>NZ_JBSKBS010000002.1:0-1360000 GCF_055778765.1 Streptomyces sp. DSM 120436
CCACAGCTCGGCCCAGTCGATCGCGACGCCGTCCACCCACAGCCGGGCGATCTTGTCGAGCTTGCCGGCCGCCACCACGGTGCGCAGGTACTGGCGTCCCTCGGGGCCGTCCAGCAGCAGCGCCGTGCCGGTCCCTTGCCCGTCGCCCGCGCTGACGCCGTCGGCGGTCACACCGGCCAGCCACTCCTCCAGGCGTTTCACCAGCCCGGCGAGGTCGTCCGCGACCACGGCGAGCCGCTCGGTGAAGACCTCCCGGCCGGTCTGCAGCGTGTAGGCCAGGGCGGCCGGGTCCACCTCGTCGGTGTCCCGCGCCCAGCGGACCAGGTTCTCGGCGTTGCCACGCAGCCGTTCGGCGTCGCGGGCGGACAGCACGAACAGGTACGGCCCGGTACGACCGGCGCTCGGCCGGGTGCGGAACTCCTCCAGCACAAGGTGCGCGTTGACACCGCCGAGACCGAACGAGCTCAGCCCGGCGCGCAGGGGCGCCTCGGTGCCGTCCGGGCCGGTGACGCGCCGCCACGGCTCACGGTCGCGCAGCACGTGCAGCGGGCTGCCGTCGAGACGCAGGTACGGGTTGAGCGTCTCCAGGTGGGGATTGCCGGGCAGCTCGTGGTGCCGCATGGCGAGCAGCACCTTGATCAGCCCGGTCACGCCGGCGGCCGCCTCCAGGTGGCCGGTGTTGCTCTTCACCGCGCCGAGCGCGACCCGGTGCCCGGTGCCGTCGGTGCCGTGATCGGCGTACAGCCGCCGGAAGGCGGTCTTGAGGCCTTCGATCTCGACCGGATCGCCCAACTCGGTGCCGGTCCCG
Organism: Streptomyces sp. DSM 120436; assembly: GCF_055778765.1. Lineage (NCBI taxonomy): Bacteria > Bacillati > Actinomycetota > Actinomycetes > Kitasatosporales > Streptomycetaceae > Streptomyces > Streptomyces sp. DSM 120436. Next base: position 809 of record NZ_JBSKBS010000002.1, read on the forward strand.
TGGGTCTCCACGTAGGTCACCGTGCGCGGGTCGGTCCCGGCGCGGTGGTGCGCCGCCACGATGCAGGCGGCCTGGGCGGCCGGGTTCGGCGCGGTGAGCGAGTTGCTGCGCCCACCGTGGTTGATCGCGCTGCCGCGCAGCACGCCGTGGATGACGTCTCCGTCCGCGAGGGCCGCGCTGAGCCGCTTGAGCACCACGACACCCACTCCCTCGGCGCGGGCGATGCCGTTGGCGCGGGCGTCGAAGGCGCGGCAGCGGCCGTCCGGGCTGAGCATGTCGGCCTGGCTCATGTCGACGAACAGCGTCGGCGACGCGATCACGTTGACGCCGCCGGCCAGCGCGACCGTGCACTCCCCCCGCTGGATCGCCTCCGCCGCGTGGTGCACGGCGACCAGCGACGACGAGCAGGCGGTGTCGATCGTCTCGGACGGGCCGTGGAGGTCCAGCAGGTACGACACCCGGTTGGACAGGATGGCGTGCGCCCGGCCGACGGTGTTGTACCCGTCGAGCGGCACCCCCAGCGCGTGCTGGAGCTCGAAGTAGTCGTAGGTGCTGCTGCCGACGAAGACGCCGGTGTCGGTGCCGGCCAGGTCGGAGGGCCGGATACCGGCGTCCTCGATGGCCGTCCAGGTCGCTTCGAGCACCAGCCGGTGTTGCGGGTCCATCGCGACCGCCTCGGTGGGCGAGATGCCGAAGAAGTCCGCGTCGAACAGGTCCACTCGGCGCAAGAACCCGCCCCAGCGGGCGGTGGTGCGGAATTCCCCCGGCTCGGGGTCGCCGTGGATGCGCCGCCAGTCCCAGCGGTCCGCGGGGATCTCGGTGACCAGGTCGTCGCCGGCGGCCAGGTGGGCCCAGAACTCGTCCAGGTCGTCCGAGCCGGGCAGCAGACCGGCCATGCCGACGATGGCGACGCCGTCCGCACCGGCGGGCTCCGCCACCCCGGCGGCTCCGGTGTCCGCGACCGGCCCGGAAGACGGGACGGGCCGGGAGGCAGGGAGAAGCCCGGAAGACGGGACGGGCGCGGAAGACGGGAGGAGCCCGGAAGAAGAAGAGACGGCCCCGGGTGGCACAGCCGAAGCCGGAGCGGCGGCCGGAGTGGTGGGTGCCGCAGGAAGGTAGTGGCGGGCCAGCTCTTCCCCGTACTCCTCGATGATCTTCGCCACCAGCTCGCCTGCGGTGGCCACCCCGAAGAACGCCGCCGGGGTCGCGTCCAGGTCCCAGCGCACGTTCACCTGGTGGCTGAGCTTGGTGTACATGATGGAGTCGAAGCCGAACCGGCTGAGCTGGTCGTTCTCGGTCAGCTCGGCAGCGCTCAGCCCGGCCACGCCGCACACCAGAGCCAGCAGGTCGGCGGCCACCGCCGTACGCCACGGTTCGGCGCCCGGCGAAACGGGCTGCGGAACGGCCGACGTAACTGCCGGCGGAGCCGGCTCCGGGTCGGGCGTCCGCACGCCGATTCCGGCCAGCGCCTTCTCGGTACCCGACACGACCACCACCTGAACCTCCTGTCGGCCGAGCACGCCGGCCAGTGCCTCGATGCCCGTGCGGGGCGGGAGCGGATGAAGACCGGCTGCGGCCAGGCGGTCCCGGTGGCGCTCGGTGAGCGCCGAGCCCGACCACGGCCCCCAGTTCAGGACGCGGACGGGGAACGGCAGCCGGGCGGCGAGTGTCTGCCCGATCGCGTCCTGGGCCGTGCAGGCGGCGGCGTACGCGGCCTGGCCCGGATTGCCCAGGAACGACTGCAGCGAGGAAAAGATCGCGTAGAAGTCCAGGTCGCGGCCGTCGATCGCCTCGGCGACCGCCAGCGTGGTGCGGGTCTTGGCGTTCAGCCCCTCGGCGAACCAGTCCTCGTCCAGCGCCGCCAGTGACCGGTCCCGCGCCACCGTTGCCGCGTTCACCACGCCGTGGATCACGCCGACCCGGTCGAACACCGCCCGCATCCGTTCCGCGTCGCGAGCGTCCGCCTGGTGGAACTCCACGGACGTGCCGGTCGGGTCGAACGCGGCGATCCGGGCGGCCCGGGCGCCCTCCGGGCGGGTCCGGCCGATCAGCATCACCCTCGCGCGGTGTTCCCGGACCAGGTGCTCGGCCAGGTCCAGGCCGACGTCCCCGGCGCCGCCGACCAGCGCGTAAGTCCCGCCGTCGCGGAACACCGGCCGGGCGCCGGTGTCGTCGAGCGGCCGGAGCACCCGCTGGTACCAGCGACCCGAGCGCAGCGCGTAGTCGCCCGGCGTGGCGGCGGCGACGGTTGTGGCGTCGCCGGGGCCGACGTCGATCGCGCTGATCCGCCACCTCTCGCACTCCCGGCGGGCCGACTTCACCAGTCCGTGCGCGGCCGCCGCGACCGGGTCGGTGATCGGCCCGTCCACCGCCGCGGCGGCGCGGGTGACCACGGTCAGCGTGAGCTCGCCCGCGCCGGCCGGCCGGGTCTGCAGATGCCGGATCACCCGGAACAGCTCCCGGACCGCGGGCTCGCCGCCGGTGACGACCGCGTGCACGACGGCGGGCGTGGGCAGCGACTCCAGCGATGTGGAGGTGACCCGGTGCACGTCGCTCGCCGGGTAGTCGTCGCCGCCGAGCAGCCAGACCGGTCCGTCGGCCGGCGGGCGGGTGCCCACGTCCGCGATGCGCTGCCAGCGCGGCGCGTAGGCGCCCACGGGCTCGCCGGGGCGCCAGGCTCCTCCGGCCGCGCGCCGATCCAGCACCGGCGTCGCTCGAACGGGTAGGTGGGCAGCGGGATCAGCGTGCCGCCGGTGTCCGGCCAGACGGCCTCGGCTCCGGCCACCCACCGGTCGGCCGGTGTGACGCCATCGGGGCGGGCCAGCGCGGGGTGGCCGGTGCCGTCGATCGCCGCACCGAGGGCGGCGACGAGCGTCAGCCGGTCGGCGGCGGTCACCGCCAGCCGCTCGGTCATCGCGTCCCGGCCATGCTGCAACGTGTGGGCTACGTCCACCAGTTCGACGTCCGAGTCCAGGGCGGCGCGCAGCGCGGTCGCGTAGCGGCGCAAAGCCTCGGGGGTCCGGGCCGAGAGCGGGAACACCAGCGGACCGGCCGGCGCCGCCGGGACCGCCGGATCGGCCGGCTCCTCCACCACGACGTGGGCGTTCACCCCGCCGTAGCCGAAGGAGCTGACCCCGGCGCGGCGCCTGCCACCACCCGGCGGGCGGTGCCAGGGTGTCGCCTGCCGGATCAGATGGAACGGGCTGCCCTCGAGCCGCAGGTGCGGGTTCGGCTCCCCGAGCCCGGCCACCGGCGGCAGGATGCCGTGGCGCATCGCCAGCAGGACCTTGAGCAGCCCGGCGATGCCCGCGGCGGACTCCAGGTGCCCGATGTTCGCCTTGACCGCGCCCAGCCCGCAGAACGGCTCGCCGGGCAGCCCGCCGTGACGGCGCGCCAGCTCGTCGAAGGCCAGCCGCAACCCGTTGATCTCGACCGGGTCGCCCAGCTCGGTGCCCGTGCCGTGGGTCTCCAGGTATCCCACGGTGGCCGGGTCGACGCCGGCCGCCGTGTAGGCGCGCACGATCATCGCGGCCTGCCCGGCGGGGTTGGGCGCGGTCAGCGACCGGGCCCGGCCGCCGTGGTTGACCGCGGAGCCGCGCAGCAGCCCCCGAACCCGGTGCCGACCCGCCGCGCCGGCCCGGGTCAGTACGACCAGGCCCAGTCCTTCTCCCCGGACGAATCCGTCCGCGCGGGCGTCGAACGCCTGGCACCGCCCGGACGGGCTGAGCATGCCGGTGCGGCTGAGCAGCAGGTGGTTGTGCGGCGACAGGATCAGGTTGATGCCTCCGGCGACCGCGACGTCGCACTCCCCGGAGCGGATCGCGGCGGCGGCGCGGTGGATCGCGACCAGGGAGCTGGAGCAGCCGGTGTTGACCGGCTCGCTCGGCCCGCGCAGATCCAGCAGGTAGGACACCCGGTTGACCAGGATGGAGTGCGCGGTCGCGGTGGCCGCGTGCGCATCGACGGGCACGTCCGAGCGGCGCCGGATCTCGTCGTAGTCGCTGGACCCCGCGCCGACGAACAGCCCGACCGGCCGGCCGGCGAGCGTGCCGGGCGGCAGGCCGGCGTCCTCCAGCGCGGTCCACACGCCCTCCAGCAGCAGCCGCTGCTGGGGGTCCATGCCGGCGGCTTCCTGCGGCGAGATCCCGAAGAACAGCGGATCGAACATGTCGGCGTCGCTGATGAAGCCGCCGCGCCGGGCGGGTACGTCGGGGGGCAGGGATCGCCAGTCCCACCGGTCCGCGGGCACGTCGGTGACCAGGTCGTCCCCGGCGACCAGATGGTTCCAGAAGTCGTCCAGGTCGCGGCTGCCGGGCAGCCGCGCGGCCATCCCGATCACCGCGATCAGGTCGTCGGTTCCGGTCCGCGGCGCGGGGCGCAGCGGCGCCTCGGCTTCCGTCGTCTCCGGTACGACCTGCGCATACCGTTCCCGCAGGGTGGCGCCGTAGTCCCGGTCGAGCCGGGCGACCAGTGCGCGCAGGGTGGCGGTCTCGTAGAACAGGGTGGGCGTCACGTCGAAACCGAAGGTGTCGTTGAGCCGCCCGGCGAGCAGGCTGTAGCTGACCGAGTCGAACCCGTAGTCGCCGATCTCGGTGTCCAGGTCGAGATCCTCGACGGGGATGCCGGAGGCCTCCGAGGTCAGTGCCAGCAGCTCGGCGGTGAACGAGGCGCCGTCGTGTGCCAGGGCCTGCTGCGCCGTGACCCGCCCGGGTGCCGGCGCCGGTGCCGGTTCGGTGGCTCGTGCCGCGGCGGCGGCCACGACGACGTGCTGGAAGTTGCGGCTGGTCTCGCCGTCCGTGGGCAGGGCCCGGAACCCGTCGTAGCCGGCGCCGGTCAGCACCGCGTTCCAGCCGGCCACGTCCAGCAGCGGTGATCCGGGCAGCCGCAGGTGTGTGTCGGTGTGTGCCCACCAGCCGTCGAACAGTCCGTACGTGACGGTGGCAGCCAGGGTGACCGTGGTCAGCTCGTTGAGCAGCAGTTGCCCGCCGGTGCGCAGCACGGTGCGCAGGTGCCGCACGGCGCGGCTCACGTCCGAGGTGGCGTGCAGGACGTTCGCGCCGACAGCGAGGTCGAAGGCGTCCGCGGGGAAGCCCTGGGTGACCGGGTCGGTGTCGAGGTCCAGGCGCTTGAACCGCACGAAGGGGTACCGCGCGCCGAACTCTCGGCGGCCGTGGGCCAGGAACGCCGCCGACAGGTCGGTGTACCAGTACTCCAGGTGCTCGCCGTGGGGAGCCAGGGCGCGCAGCAGACCGGCGGTGGTGCCGCCGGTGCCCGAGCCGACCTCGACGATCCGGATCCGCTCGCCGGGGCGCAGCTGCTCCCGGCGGCGGCCGACGTGCTCCAGCAGCCTCGCGGTGAGCACGTCGTTGTACAGGTCGCTGATCGGGTTGTCCCGGTAGATCCGCTCCATCGCGGAGGTGCCCGAGGCGGGGAACAGCAGGTCGGTGGCGAGCAACTCGCCGCGGAGCAGCATCGGGTAGCGGTCGAGGCAGCGGCGCAGCAGCTCGACGAAGACCGCGGACGCCGGATTGGCCGCGGCCAGTTCGCCGAGGCGCTCGGCGTGCCCACCGGCGAGGGCCTCGGTCAGCGCGCCCCGATCCGGCCGGAACCGGTTCTGGTGGACGGTGAGCACGCCGTCGTCGGCGAGCATGGTCAGCAGGGTGTGCAGCAGGCGGTCGTAGCGGGGGGTGACACCCACCCGGCGGGCGACCTCAGCCGCGTCCGGGTCGGGTCCGTCCCAGGCGCCCATCTCGTGCAGCACGGCCAGCAGTGCACCGCGGGCGAGGGCGGTCATTTTCTCGTCGACGGCGTGGAAGTCGTCGACGACCCGCAGGTCGGCGCTGGTCAACAGCCCGTCGGCAGGTGTCACGGCCGGTGTCGTCCCTTCGCTGGGGGTCATCCGCTCCCGCAGTGCGGCGGTGCCGGGCACCACCAGGAGCTGCGGAGCCGGCCGGCGCAGCGCCTCGGCCAGCGCGGTGAAGCCGGTGTCGGGGGTGATGGAGTGGAATCCGGCGGCGGTCAGTTCGGCGCGGTGCTTCTCGGTGGCGACTGAGCCGACCGTGCCCCAGAAGCCCCAGTCGACGGTCCGGACCGGGTACGGCAGGCGTTCGTCGAGGGTGTGCGCGTAGGCGTCCAGGAAGGTTGATCCGGCCGCGTAGTTGCCCAGGCCGGGCTCGCCGAGGAAGGACTGGGCGGAGGAGAAGAAGAGCAGGAAGTCGAGTTCCGATGCGCCGATCGTGTCCACCAGAGCGGCGGCGACACCGGACTTGGCCGCCAGGCTCTCGGTGAGGTCGTCGTCGGAGAGGTCGCGGACCAGACGGGAGCGCTGCGCCATCGCCGCATGCATGATCCCGTGCACCTGGCCAGCCTGCTGCAGTACCGCGGCGAGCTGCCCGGCGTCGGAGGCGTCGGCGCGGAGGTAGCGGATCCGGTGCTCGGCCGCGAGGTCAGGACGCTCCCGGCGGCCGACCAGCACCACCTCCGCGTCCCACTCCACGACCAGCTTGCGGGCCAGGGCCAGGCCGATACCGCCGCCGCCACCGACGATCAGGTAGCGGCCGCCTTGGCGCAGCAGCTCGGGGCCGTGCGGGGCGGGGGCCTCGCCCAGCACCTGCCGGTGCGCGGTCGTCCCGGTGTAGGCGATCCGGGTTCCGCGCCGCGCCGGGGCCGGCAGGTCCGCGGTCAGGTGGGCCGGGTCGAGGTCGACGACGGCGACGGACCACCTGCGGTGTTCGTTCTCCAGGACCCGGGCGAAGCCGTGGACCCCGGCCGCGTACGGGTCGGTGAGCCGCCGTCCGGGCGGGGCGGCCGCCCCTGCGGTGACCACGATCCAGTCGATCTCGGGCAGCCGGGCCCAGCGGCGGGCGTACGCGGCCAGCGCCCGGACGCCGGCCGCTTCCCCGCCGGCGACCCGCGCGGCTTCGGATCCGGCCGTGAGCGCCGGGCCGGTGAGCAGGTAGACCACCCGCGGGTCCGCGGTCACCGGGCCGCCGATCTCGACGAGCTGCGCGCCGGGATGCCGGGCGGCCAGTTCGGCGGCCAGTCTCGTCCGTTCCGGTGCGTAGAGCACCACGACCGGGCCGTCCGGCGTCACCGGCTCGGGGGCGGGACAGGGCTCCCACCGCGGAACGTCGGCGCCCAGCGACACCGGCTCCGGGTGCGGCGCCGCCGCGCCGGGCGCATCAGCGGTGCCCTGGCCGGTGGCGCCGGTTCCGTCAGTGCCCGTCCCGACCCAGCAGCGCACCCGCTCGAACGGGTAGCCGGGCAGGGAGATCTTGCGGGCCCGCCGCTCGCGGTGCAGCACGCCCCAGTCCGGGGCGGCGCCCTTCACCCAGGCCGCGGCCAGCGTGTCCGGGTCGGCCGACGCGGGCGTGTCGACCGGCTCCGTGGCGCGTCCCCGGTGGACGCGCGACTCGTCACCGTTCAGGAAGCCCCGCAGCGCCGCGCGGAGTTCCTCGACGTCGGCGGCCACCACGGCCAGCCGCTCGGTCATCGCGTCGCGCCCGACCTGCGTGGTGTGGGCGATGTCCGCCAGCGAGACGCCGCCGCCCAGTGCCGCGGCCAGGGCGGACAGGCTCGACTGGGCGTCCACCCGGGGCGGCTGTCCTTCGCTTCGGGCGGCCACGGCCTGCATCAGCCGGCGCAGATCGTCCGCGTCCAGGCCCAGCTCCTCGAAGGAGGCGTCCCGGTCGGCGCCGGCGAGCCCGGCCGCGTCGGCCAGGTCCGCCAGTTGGTCCCCGGCGGGCAGCTCGGCGTAGCGCTCGGCGAGCAGGCGCAGGGCCCGCGGGGTGCGCGCGGACAGCAGCACCACCTGCGGGCCGTCTCCGGTGCCCGGTGCCGGTGTCGGGTACTCCTCGACGACGAGGTGGGCGTTGCTGCCCCCGGCGCCGAACGCGCTGATGCCGGCGCGCCGGGGCACGTCGCCGGTGGTGTGCCACGGGCCGACGTCCTGCTGGACGCTGAGCGGGGAGTGCTCCCAGTCGATCGCCTCGTTCGCCGGTCGCGCGTGCAGCGAGGGCACCAGGGTGCGGTGCCTCAGTTGCAGCAGCACCTTGGTCAGCCCGGCGATGCCGGCCGCGGACTCCAGGTGCCCGATGCCAGACTTCACCGAGCCGAGCTGAGTGCCGCCGGTTCCGAAGACCTGGCTGAGCGCGGAGATCTCCACCGGATCACCGAGGGCGGTGCCGGTGCCGTGCGCCTCCAGGTAGCTCACCGTGGCCGGGTCCACGCCGGCGCGGTGCAGCGCCTGCCGGATCACGTCCGCCTGCGCCGTCGGGTTCGGGACGTAGAAGCCGCTGGCGCGCCCGCCGTGGTTGACCGCGCTGCCTTTGATCACCGCGAGCACGCGGTCGCCGTCCGCCACGGCGGCTGCCAGGGGTTTGAGGACGACGACACCGACGCCCTCACCGGGAACGTACCCGTCGCCGCCGGCGCCGAAGGCCCGGCACCGCCCGTCCGTCGAGACGAACCCGACCTGGCTCAGGTGCAGATATTTGTACGGGTGGACGATCAGGTTCACGCCGCCGGCCAGCGCCAGTTCGCTCTCTCCGGAGCGCAGGCTCTCGCAGGCCAGGTGCAGCGCTGTCAGCGACGACGAGCACATGGTGTCCAGCGCGAGGCTGGGACCGCGCGCGTCGAGGAAGTAGGAGACCCGGTTCGCGACCGCCGAGGTGAACGACGTCGGCAGCACCGGCAGCCGGTCCTCGGCGCCGAGGCCGAGCATCTGGTACTGGGTGAACATGACGCCGGCGAACACGCCCACGGGCCGGCCGGCGACCGCGGCGCGGGGGATGCTGGCGTCCTCCAACGCGTGCCACGCGGTCTGGAGGAATAACCGTTCCTGCGGGTCCATGCCCTCGGCCTCGCGCGGGGTGATCCGGAAGAACGCGGGGTCGAACTCGTCGATCCCTTCCAGGAAGGCGCCCCATTTGCTGTACGAGCGCCCGGCGGCCCGCTCCGATTCGAAGAAGCCGGCCAGCCGCCAGCGCTGTTCCGGGATCTCGGTGACGCAGTCGCGTCCGTCGAGCAGGTTCGCCCAGAACCGGTCCAGGTCGGGAGCCATCGGATAGCGGCCCGCCACGCCGATCACGGCGATGTCCCGGCCGGACGGCTGCGGATCGCCCGCGGTTGCCGCGAGGCGTTCCCGAACGGTCGTCGCGGAGGCGTCGCGAATTGCGGCCACGGATGGTTCTGGGATCGTGGCCACGGAACTGGTCTCCGGCTCGCGCAGCTCCAGAGCCCGGCGGGCGTGGTCGGGTCGTCCGTGCAGTACGACGACCTCGCTGCCCCGGTGGTCCCGGATCGCGTCGAGGATCGCAAGGCCCTCGTCGGTGGGCAGCGGTACCTGGCCCTGCCGCCGGAACACCGCCTCGGTCGCCGCGTCGGTGCGCATGCCCCCGTCCGCCCACAGCGGCCAGGCGACCGAGGTGAATCCGTACTCACGTGCGCAGGCGTCGACGAAGGCGTTCGCCGCGGCGTAGTCCGCCTGCCCGACGTTGCCCGCGACACCGGTCACCGACGAGAAGGCGACGAAGAAGTCCAGGCCGAGATGGCGGGTCGCGTCGTGCAGCAGCAAGGTGCCGCGCACCTTGGGCGCCAGCACCGCCGACAGGTCGTCCGGTGACTTCCCGGCCAGCAGGCCGTCCCTGAGGACCCCGGCGGCGTGCACCACCCCGTCGAGGCGGCCGTGCCGGGCGACGATCCCGTCGACCAGGGCCCGCACGTCGGCGGCCACGGTGACGTCGGCGCGTACGAACTCGGCGTTCGGCACCTCCCTCGGCGGGGTGCGCCCGGCGAGTACCACCGTGGCGCCCTGTGCGGTGAAGGACGCGGCGAGCGCCCGGCCCAGGCCGCCCGCGCCACCGGTGATCAGGTAGACACCACCGGGCCGGAGCGGCCGCGTGCCGCCGGGCGCCGCGTCGCGGTAGCGACGCACGAGCCGGCCGCCGTCGTGCCGGACCCAGGTCTCGCCGTGGCCGGACAGTTCGGCGAGAACGGCCCGGGGATCGGGGTCGCCGGCGCATTCCACCGCGGTCACGGCCAGGCGCGGCTGCTCCAGACGGATGGTGCGGGCCATTCCGGCCACCGCCGCGGCGACCAGCGGCTGGGCGACGTGCACCACCGGCACCGGGGCGTCCAGCAGCACCTGGGCGAGCGCCAGCATCTCCCGGCAGGCGGTCTCCACCCCCTCCGGCAGGTCGTCGCCGGCCCGCGGGCCGAGGTGCACGACCGAGTCCGGGGCGCCGGGCAGGTCGGCCAGCAGGGCTCGCAGGTCGTCCGGCGCGCCGGGGCGCAGCTCGTACTCTCGCTCCCCCAGCCGCCGGAAAGCCGGGCCGCGCCGGGCGGTGATCTGATCCGGCCGCAGCCGGGCGTCGCCGATGACCAGCAGGGACCCGGTCGACGGCGGGTCCGGCCAGGCCGCCGACTGCCATGTGCCGGTCAGGCAGGCGGTGGTCGCCGGGGTGTTGTCGGGCGGCCGTGCCTCGGTGCGCGGCCGGTCCGGGATCAGGCCGGCCAGGTGGTCCGTGACCGCGTCGACGGTGGGGTACTCGAACAGCAGCGTCGGGTAGAGCGTGATGTTCCACCGCTCCTCGAAGGAGCGCACCAGGGCGAGCAGGTCCGTCGACTCCAGACCGAGGTCGTAGAAGCCGCGGTCACCCTCCACCTCCAGCAGGTCCGGGTCGGCCGCGACCTGCCGGACCAGCTCGACGATCTCGGCGCGCAGCGAGGCGCCCGCCGCGGGCGTGGGAGCGGCCGCGGGCGCGGGTGCCGCGGTCGCCGAGGCGGTGAGCCGGGTGATCGCCTCGGTGGAGCGGACCCGCTTGAGGACCAGGCCGGTGAATCGGGCGGCCGGGGCGCCCGAGGCGTCGTACAGGTCGATGTCGGCCTTGACGATGTCGGCGGCCGGGCCCGCCGAAGTGAGCCGCATCTCCACCGTGCAGGTGTCGCCGAGCGGCCGCACCGCGCGGAACTCTCCGATGTGCAGGGGAATCAGCGGCCGCTCGTCGGCTCCGGCCCCGGCGAACGCCAGCGCGTACGCCTGCATGGTCGACCCGTCGAGCAGGGCCGGGTGCAGCATGAAGTCGTCCGCCGTGGCCCGCGCCTCGGCGCCGAGCGCGAGCTGCGCCCGTACCGCGCCGGTCTCGACCCGCATCGTGCCGTGACAGCGCATGAAGTCACGGTGTTCGATCCCGACCGACCTGCCGATCGTGTAGACCTCGCCGATGTCGCGCGGCGGTGCGGCTCCCGCCGGACTCGGCGCTCCGGTCAGGGCCGGCAGGCCGACGCGGAGGATGGCCCGTAAGTGCGTGGTCTGCCCGTCGTCGGCCGGAGCGCCGTCGTGAACGCGCCGGCTGGTCGCCGTGACACGTGTTACGTCGCCGTCCGGTTCGAGCAGGACCGTGACCTCCCGGTCGAAGTCCTCGGTGGTGGTGAGCGGCTCGACGAAGAGAACGTCGCTGAGCCCGGCGCCGCCCGGCTCGATACCGCGCTCGCCGAGCAGGCGGTACACGATGTCGAGGAAGGTCACCCCGGGCAGCGTGCGCACCCCGTGCACGCGGTGATCGTCGACGATCGGGTTGTCCCCGGTCAGCCGAAGAAGGCAGCGAACAGCCAGACGGTCCACGTGTTCTCTCCCCGTGGTCGCAGCTCAGCGGTGGGAACGGTCGAGCGCGGGGGCCGCGACCGGCGTGACGGTGAGATCGAGGCGCGCCGACCGGACCGGTCTCGCGGCGGGGCGGACGGGACTCGTACGGATCTCGGCACGGCGAGGCCAGTACCGGCGACGCCGGTACCCCGGTGGCGGGAGCGGAGCCCGGCCGGTCCCCTCGGGCGCGCCGGGGCCGAGTACGACGTGGGCGTTGGTGCCGCCGAATCCGAAGGCGCTGACCGCGACGCGGCTGCCGGCGGGCAGTTCGGTCGTGGTGCGCGCGGGGAAGAACGGTGACTCGGCGAACGCGAACCGCGGATTGGGCCGCTCGCAGTGCAGGGTCGGGACGATCAGCCCGTGCCGGAGCGTCTGCACGGCCTTGATGAATCCGGCGATCCCGGCCGCGCTGAGTAGGTGGCCCATCGAGCTCTTGACGCTGCCGATCCCGCAGTACTCCCGGTCGCCGGTGTGCTGCCGGTAGACGGCGGTCAGCGCCTGCAACTCGATCGGGTCGCCGATCATCGTGCCGGTGCCGTGCGCCTCGACATATCCGATGGTGCGCGCGTCGATGCCGCCGCGGGCGAGCACATCGGTGATCAGCGCCCGCTGGGCGTGCCCGTTCGGGGTGGTGTGGCCCATCGTGCGGCCGTCGTTGTTGACACCGGACGCTTCGATGACCGCGAGGATGCGGTCGCCGTCGCGTTCGGCGTCGTCGAGACGCTTCAGCATCACCAGCCCGGCGCCCTCTCCCGGGACGAAGCCGTCGGCGGACTCGTCGAAGGTGCGGCAGCGTCCGGTGGGTGACAGCGCCTTGCCGGCGCTGAGCATCAGATACGGCTCCTCGTCCAGGAGCAGGTCCACGCCGCCGGCCAGCGCCATCTCGGACTCGCCCAGCATCAGGCTCTGCGCCGCCAGGTGCACGCTGACCAGCGCCGACGAGCACGCGCTGTCGACCACGAGGTTCGGCCCGGCGAGGTCGAGGAAGTGCGACACGTGCGCCGCGATGTAGTTCTGGTTGATCCCGACGATGGACTCGCGGGTCAGCGGCCGCAGGTATTCGCGGTGGTTGCCGGTCCGGCCGCCGACGAAGACGCCGACCCGGCGGCCGCGCAACTCCTCGTCGGTGTACCCGGCGTCGTGGACGCATTCGACGGCGACCTCCAGCGTCTTGCGCACCAGGGGGTCGAGCTGCCGTGCCGTCTCGTCGTCGAAGCCGAAGTAGCCCGGGTCGAACAGGGCGGCGTCGTCGAGGAAGCCGCCCCACCGGCTCTGGCTGAACCCGGGGCCGCCGTCCGGCCGGTAGAGCGCCGTGGTGTCCCACCGGTCCGCCGGCACGTCGCCGACCATGTCCCGCCCGGCGAGCAGTGCCTGCCACAGCTGTCCCGGGTCGGCGGCGCCGGGTAGCCGGCAGCCCATCCCGATGACCGCGATCCGCATCGGCACGCCGTCCGCGGCGGGCGTCCGCGCCGGCGCCGCGGACGCCACCGGGCCGGTGGCCGGGGCGCGCACTCCTCCGTCGGTGAGCGCGGCGGCGAGCCGGGCCAGTGTCGGATGCTCCTGGAGCAGGCTGGGATCCACAACGTCGCCGAGCGCCGCCTCGAGATCGCGGACCAGCTCTGCCATCAGCAACGAGTCCACGCCGAGGTCGACGAGGTTGGTGTCGGGCCGCAGCAGGGACCGATCGGTGCGAGTGGTCCGAGCCACCACGTCGGCCAGCCAGTCGATGGTGTCCGGCTCCGGCCCGTCCGCCGGAGCGGTGACCGGCGCCGGGGCCGCCTCGGGGGCACGCCGGGGCGCCCGGAACAGGTCGTCGGCCGGCGCCGTCGTCCGGCGAGTCAGGCAGGGAAGCAGAACCGGCTCGCCCGGCACCCGCAGCGCCAGGTCGAGCAGTCGCAGCGCGTCGGTCTCCGCCAGGTCGGGGATGCCCAGCTCGGTCCCGGCGCTGGTACGCCGCTCGCCCATCCCGACGTCCCGCCAGAGCGGCCACCGCAGCGACCGGACCACGCACCCGGGCTCTTCCGCGTGCGCCTCGGCGAAGTCGTCGAGGACGTTGTTGGCCGCGGCGTAGTCCAGATAGCCCCCGGCCAGCCGCGGCGACCCGGCCGCGATCGAGGAGAACAACACCATGAGCCGCGGCAAACGGCTGCCGAACGCCGCCCACAGTGTCTCGACGGCGAGTTTGGGCCGCAGCACGTCACCGATCTCGCTGGCCGTCTTGGCCAGGAATGACCGGGGCTGGTGCATGACCCCCGCGCAGTGGAAGACCGCCGCGATCCCGCCGGCGCGGCTTCGATGTCGGTTGATCAGTCGGCGCAGCGTGCCCACGTCGTTCAGCGCATGTGTGTGGACGGAAAGCTTCACGTCCCGGTCGGCGAGGGCCAGCAGAGCGGTGAGGCGCGCGCGCAGCAGCGGGTCGGTCGACGGCTCGGCGACCAGGGACGCCCAACGGTTGCGGGCGGGCAGCGCGGAGCGGCCGATCAGGACGAGGTGCCGCGCACCCCGGTCGACCAGGTGCTCGGCGAGGCGCAGGCCGATTCCGCCGACGCCCCCGGTGATCAGAACGGCGCCCCGGTCCAGACCGGTCAGCGGGTCGAAGTCGCCGGGCTGGGCGGACCCGACCACGCGGCGCCGCCGCCGGGAGCCGGCGTACCCGATCTCGGTCTCCTGGTCGTCGGCCGTGCTCTCGGCCGCGACCGCGGCGGCCAGGTCCGCAAAGTCACCGTCGACCCGGACGGTGCGGGAGACCACCGTGGGCAGTTCTCCGGAGACGGCGCGGTAGAAGCCAGCCAGCGCCGAGCGGCGGGCGCCGCTGACGTGCAGGCAGCGCAGGCCGGTACGCGGATGCCGGCCGAGCACTTCGCGCAGCACCTCGATCCGCTCGGTGACCAGCGCGCCCGGTTCGCTCCAGTCGACCAGATCGGCGACGCCGACCAGGCCCGGCACGGCGGGCAGCGGATCGCCGGGGCGATGCGCGAGGGCGTCGTCGCCGAACAGCGTCGGCGCCAGGTTCGGGTCCGTCGTGAGGACCAGGAAGCGGCCGCGCTGAGCCGGCGCGGGTGGCGGCGCGTCCTGCCAGGCCGCGGTGAGGAACTGAGGGGCGGCAGTGGGCGCCGCCCAGTGCTGGTCCCGGCGGAACGGGTAGGTCGGCAGCGACACAATGGGGGCGGCTGGCACCGGGCCCTCGATCCCGGCGTCGCCGGTGAGCGGCTCGGCGTCGACGGCGGCGGCCAGCGCGTCCGCGAGCTCGCCGAGGTCGGCCGCCGTGACGGTGACGCGGCAGGCCAGCGTGGCCCGGCCGGTGCTCATCGTCCGAGCGATCGAGGCGAGCGGGGGCGCTTGCGGTGACCGCACCACGTTCAGCAGCGCGACGAGCGCGTCCCGCAGGGCCTGCGGGGTGCGGGCCGACACCGGCACCGCCACCCGGCCGGCCGGCAGCGCCTCGGCGGCGGGCGGTGCCTCCTCCAGGACCGCGTGCGCGTTCGTGCCGCCCATGCCGAACGAGCTGACCCCGGCCCGGCGGGGGCCGCCGCCGGGCGGCGGCTCCCATGCGGCCTGTTCCAGCTGGAGCCGCAACGGCGACCCGGACAGGTTGATCATGCGGTTCGTCCGGCGCACGTTGCGGGTGGCCGGCAGGGTCCGGTGGCGCATCGCGAGAATGACTTTCATCATTCCGGCGATACCGGCGGCGGCCTCCAGATGACCGATGTTGGTCTTGATGGATCCGATGCCGCAGTGCGGCGCGTCCGGCATCGGGTGCTGACTGCGGGCGTACAGCCGGCGGAACGCCACCACCATGGCCGACACCTCGATCGGGTCGCCCAGCCGGGTACCGGTGCCGTGCGCCTCGATGTAGCCGATGGTGGTGGGGTCGACGCCCGCCGTGGTGTATGCGCTGACCAACAGGTCGGCCTGGGCCTCCGGGTTGGGCGCGGTGAACGACTGCGCCTGCCCGCCGTGGTTGACCGCCACCTCGCGGATCACCGCGTGCACCCGATCGCCGTCGGCGAGCGCCCGGTCGAGGGGTTTGAGCAGCAACGCGCACGCCCCCTCGCCGCGGACGTAGCCGTCGGCGCCGTCGTCGAACGTGTGGCAGCGTCCGCGTGGGCTCAGCACACCTGCCCGCTGGTACGCCGCGTGCTGTCCCGGGTCGCACAGCACGTTCACGCCGCCCGCGATGGCCTGGTCGCATTCGCCGGCCCGCAGCGCCGCGATGGCCTGGGCGACCGCGACCAGCGACGACGAGCAGAGGGTGTCCACGGTGACGCTCGGGCCGCGCAGGCCCAGGGCGTACGAGACCCGGTTGGCCACCAGCGACGGGGAGACCGCGACGCTCAAGTGCGGTTCGTCGCGACCGGCGTGCTCGGCCAGAACGGTGGCGTAGTCGGAGTGGCACACCCCGGTGTAGACGCCGGTCCGGCTGCCCGCCAGCGTGGTGGGATCCTGTCCGGCGTCCTCGGCCGTCGCCCACGCCACCTCGAGCATGAGTCGCTGCTGGGGATCCATCAGCGCAGCCTCGCGGGGACTGATGGCGAAGAATTCGTGGTCGAAGCGGCGGATGTCGTCGAGCAGCGCCGCCCGTCCCACCAGATCCGGGTGCGCGGCGGTGTCCCAGCGGTCGATCGGGATGTCGCCGACGGCGTCCTCGTCGCGACCGAGCAGGTCCCACAGCTCACCCACGTTGTCCGCCCCGGGGAAACGTCCGGCCATGCCGATCACCGCGATCGGCGCCGAGGCGTCCGGCTTCGGTGCGGCCGTGGCGGCGACCGGTTGGGGCTCGCGGTCTTCGCCGCGTATCACCCGTGCCATGGCGGCGGCGGTGAAGGCCTGGAACATGGCGCTGGGATCGATCTGCAGGCCGTGCTCGTCGTGGGCCAGCGCCACGACCTCGGCCAGCGCGACGCTGTCCAGGCCGTACCGCCGCAGGTCGTCGTCGGCGGTCAGGGAGCCGGCGGGCCGACCCAGCGCCTGTTCCAGCAGCGGCAGCAGCACCGCGTCCAGGTCGTCGGGCGTGGGCGCCGGGTCCGGCCGGGCCGTCGCGGCGCGGGTGGTGACGGTGTTACCCCAGAGGTCGCCGAACACGCTGGGCCCGCGCAGTGCTTTGACCGTCTCGATCCGGGCCAGCGGCCTGTTGTCGTCCTCGCGCAGCAGCGTCGAGGTCAGCACCGCCCGGTGGCCGTCCTCCAGGCGCAGGTCGTCGAGCCGGTATCGCACGGTGTCCTCGGCGCCGCAGTTCGCCAGATACACGATGTCGCGGCTGACGGTGGCGGCCGCGGTGGCCCACTCGCCGCCTGGCGCCAGCGAGTGCAGGTACCGACGCTCGCCGTGGTCGTTGATGTGCGGGTAAGAGGCGAAGTAGAGCAGGCCGAGGGCGTTGACGTCGACGACCGGGTTGAGTTCGTAACGCTCGGTGTGCAGCCCGGGACCGTCCAGGTGGCGCCCGCTCTGCGCCTGGAAGTCGTGCAGGAAGGCAAGCTGGTCGGCGTCCGGTTCACGGGCCGGCAGGCAGCCGGGGAGCTGTGGGACTCCGGGGACCAGCCAGTTGCGGTCCGAGCGGCGGACGAAGACGGTGAGCAGCCGGACGTCGACGTGTGCCGTACCGGTGGCGAACCGGATGTCGGACAGGAACCGCCGGTCGTCCAGTCTGGTCAGTTCACCGCTCATCTCGCCTTCGTCAAGCTCGGCGAAAGAGGCGAGCGAGGCGCTCGCAGTGTGCCGGACCCGGACGAAGGCCGGAAGTAACCGGGTGCCGTCGGCATCGGCGAGTTTGTTGACCGAGGTGCCGAAGTACTCACCGATCAACGACCAGTGCAGGTCGCCGGACTCGCGTAACAGCCAGTTCTCGGAGAGGCCACCGGTGGCGAGCGTCGGCAGGCCCAGAACGACATGCCGGGCGGTCACGAGGCAGAACCGGAGGGGTGGTGACCGGGGAGCTGTGCGTAGCCGTGCTGCCACCTGCCTGGCCCCCATATTCGGTGATATAACGGGCCAGAACCCACACTCATCTGCATCAGAAAACTCCCCTGTGTCATCCGCTGCATGCAGAACGTAGTCCAGTGGATCACTCCCGTCTACAGCGCCTTGCGGTTACTTTTCGCCTTACCGAGCGTGACCAACCGCCGATCAAGGAACGGGCAAGACGGTCATTCGTGCAGCACACACCGAAGAATGCCGGGGCCCCCACCACCCGCCTCGTGAGTCGAATTTGGAGGATGCAGTGGACAAGATTTGCGATATTCGTCACACTGAGCAAGCGGGTGGTCACCCGTGACCACCGGAGCCGACGACACCGGATTGCTGAACGCCCTCCTTCCATCCGGTGTCGCCGTTTCCGAGCTGTTCACCGACCCACTGCACATCGACCTGCACCCGCAGGAGGCTGCCGTCGTGGCCCGCGCAGTCGACAAGCGCCGCCGCGAGTTCGCCGCCGTCCGTCTCTGCGCACGCACCGCGCTGAGACGGATTGGAGTGCCCCCCGGACCGATCCTGCCGGGCCCCAAGGGTGCACCGCAGTGGCCGAACGGAGTGATCGGCAGCATGACGCACTGTGACGGCTACCGAGCGGCGGCGGTAGCTCATCGCGCCACATTCGCCTCGATCGGGATTGACGCCGAGCCGCACGCCGCTCTGCCCGACGGCGTGGAAAAGCTGACCGCGCTCCCCGAGGAGCGAATAGCCCTGACCCGGCTGGCCGTCACCCACCCTCGCATACACTGGGACCGGCTGCTGTTCAGCGCGAAAGAGAGCGTTTACAAAGCGTGGTTCCCATTGACCGGCCGCTGGCTGGACTTCACGGAATGCATCATCACGCCCGATCCGGAACGTCACACCTTCACGGCCGACCTGACCGTGCCCGGACCAATTGTCGCCGGAGACCGGATCAGCCGGTTCACCGGACGCTGGCACGCCGGGGGTGACGCTCGACACGTCGTCACCGCCGTCACCGTGCCGTGGCCCGCATGACGAACCCCACCAGCCACGCCGGAAAACCCCCGGCGTGATCACTCGCGGCCCTCAGTCGTGTCAGCCAGGGCGGGCATGTGCTCGGCCGGTTGATCCGCTCCAGCGGGTTCGTCGACTGGATCAGCCAAGGCGGTCAGGTCGTCCTTGGCTTCCAGCAGCATCTGTTTGCCCGTGGGAACTGGCTGCCGAGCATGTCGGTGACGGTATCGACCTGGGCCCTCACCACGCTCTGGCTGGGCTGGGCGAAGATCGTGCGGATCGTCGCGGCGACCATCTCGCCGGCGTCCTTCAGGACCACGCCGAGGACCTCCCGGCCGCCGTCCTCGGTGATGCCGGTCGCGATGGCCACGGCCCGGGAGGCGATCTGGTGGTGGCCCCAAGCCTTGCAGTAGGTGACGTCGAGGTAGATGTAGGGGAAGCGGGCGCGGTCCAGCAGCCTGGTGCGGAACGCGGTCAACGGCTCGTCCAGGGCAGCGCAGATCCGGGAGACCTCGCACTTGGACGTCCCCGTGTCCACCCCCAGGGCTTTGACCAGGTCGTTGACCGACCGAGTGGAGACACCCTCGATGTAAGAAGCTGTTGTCGTTCCGATCTTGAGGGGTGGGCGTCGAACGGGAGTCTCGATCGGGTGATCGCGACTGGCCGTGGGCATGAAGGCAGGGCCTCTTGGTAGCTCGGGGTTGCGAAGCCAACCGAGATCCAGGAGACCCTGTTGCCGCAGTTGTACGTGCTCACGCCGGTGGAGTTCAAGTCGGCTGCTCCGTCCTGTGATTGTGTCGCTCACCGGTTCGGGAATGCGGCCGATCACCCGGAACGTGTTCGGCGGTATCCCTCGGACATGGCGGACGCGGAGTGGGCTGTGGTCCGGCCGCTGCTGCCGGTGCCGGGCTGGATGCGGGGCCGGGGCGGACAGCCGGAGGCGTACTGCCACCGGGCGATACTGGACGCGATCCGCTATCTCGTGGACAACGGCGTCAAGTGGCGGGCGATGCCGGCCGACTTCCCGCCGTGGGACCGGGTCTACGCGTTCTTCCGCCGCTGGCGCGACCACGTGCTGGTCAGGGAGTTCCACGACCGGCTGCGCGACCGGGTCCGCCAGAAGGCGGGCAGGGATGTGGAGCCGACGGCCGGTGTGATCGACTCGCAGTCCATCAAGGCGGACGCCGTCGTCGGCGCCGACAGCCGTGGCTTCGACGGCGGCAAGCTGATCAACGGACGCAAGCGGCACGTCATGGTCGACACCCTCGGCCTGCTGCTGGGCGTCATGGTCACGAGCGCGGACATCGGAGACCGTGCCGCCGGGAAGGCGCTGCTCGCCCAGGTGGCCGACGCCCGCCACCGGCTGGAGCTGGTCTGGGCCGACGGCGGCTACACCGGCAGCCTCGTCGAGCACTGCCTGGCCGTGTTCGCCCTGGTCTTGGCGATCGTCAAACGCAGCGACGACATACGCGGTTTCGTGGTGCTGCCCAAGCGGTGGATCGTCGAGCGGCTCTTCGCCCATCTGATGCGAAGCCGTCGCCTGGTCCGCGACTACGAACGCCGCACGACCAGCGCCGAGGCGATGGTCTACTGGTCGATGACCATGATCATGACCCGCCGTCTGACCCGCTCACGTTCCGCGCAAGCGTGAACCGGCCCGGCTGACGCTCGGCCAGCCAGCCCCGCGCGACCAGGCGTTTCGCCTTCGACCTGAGCGCCTCCACCTTCGACGGCACCGCGTCCAGGCCGAACAAGACGGCCATTTCCTGGCAGGTAAGCGGCCCTTGACGGAGGCGATGCCGGTCCGCGAGGGCCTGCAGGATGCGCTGGTAGTCCATCGACAGCACGGTCGCGTCCAGCCCCTCGCGCCACACCGGCACCTGCGCCTTCGGCTTTGCTGCCGTCGACGCTGGCGATGCCTCCTCTGCCTGCCCTTGCGCCGGCATCACCCGTTCGGTCCGTGCGTGATCTGCGGTTTCGTCCACCGGACCCAGCACCTCGCCGACCCGCGAGCGGGCGATGACCCACTCCTTCCATTCCCGCTCCGCCACGGCCAGCTCGGCCTGGACGCGGTCGGCCTCCTCCCGCAGCTCGTCCACACGACGGCGAGCACCCAGCTCGCGCTGCTCGAGCAACCCCACGACCGACGGCATCCACGACCTCCCAGGAACGATGACACGACAGGCCACCCCTCCCACGGGAGCACCAAACCTATGCCTGACCAGCGAAAACACCGGTCTCAGGTTCGGTACGACAACACCTACTCAGGCTTCAGCGCCCCCCACTGCTTGAGGGCCCATATCTACGGCGGGCTCGATGCATGGGGCCTGGCCAGCGACTGAGCTCTTTCAGAGTGGCCACTGATCGGGTGACCGGTCGGCGTCCCGCAACGCACGAAGCTCCTGTGCCGTTGAGAGAGGTGTTCGGCGTCTCAACTCATCAGCGCAGGAGCCTCGTTGGTTCCCTGTCCTGCCTCACTCGACCTGCCTCACGCCCTGGTCGAGTGGGTCACCATGCTCATCGTCACCCGTGAGGGTGACCGCCGCTGCAAGCTCCCGCCTCACCAGCGTGCTCTCGTCGCCCTGATCTACCTCCGCCGACACGACCCGCTCACGCAGATCGCCGCCGGCTTCGGCATATCTGTCGGCACCGCCCACGCCTACGTCACCGCCGTCGTCGACCACCTCGCCCGCCGGGCGCCCGGACTGCTGCGGGTCCTGCGGGAAGCCGATCCCGATCACGTCCTGCTCGACGGAACGCTCGCCGAGTGCGACCGGGTCGGCGACAGCCGGGCCGACTTCTCCCACAAGCACCGCCGCCACGGCGTGAACGTGCAGGTCATCACCGATCCCGCGGGCAACCTGCTGTGGATCTCGCCCGCCCTGCCCGGCCGTACCCACGACCTGACCGCAGCCCGCACCCACCGCATCATCCGCATCTGCGAACGCCAAGGCGTGCCCGATCGTCGCCGACCGCGCCTACATCGGCGCCGGCCCATGGGTGACCACACCGATCAGACGACTTCCGCACCAGGACCTCAACCCGACCCAGCGGACGATCAACCGGGCCCTGGCAGCGGCACGAGCACCCGTCGAACGAAGCGTCGCGCGACTGAAGTCCTGGCGCATCTTCCGCAGAGCCCGCTGCAGTCCCAACCGGATGATGGCTCTGTTCATGAGAATGAGGATCAGGCACAAATTCCGTGAGGGCGATCAGCGGCGTTCGGTCTCGGTGACGTAGCGTCTTCTGGGACCGTAGGGCGGTGTGATGACTTCGTCGGTGACCTGTTTCCGCACCTCAGCGGGGTACAGCTGGAGAATGTGCTCTTCGACTGCGGGGTGATTCGCCTGAGGGCGCGAACCCGGGAGGCTGAGGTGGCCTGCCCTGGATGCGCGGTGATGTCCAACCGAGTGCACAGCACGTATGGAAGGCGCCTTGCCGACAGGCCGGTTGGAGATCGGCCGGTGCTGATCGAGTTGACGGTGCGACGGCTGTACTGCGAGAACACTCGTTGTCCGCGGCGTACGTTCGCCGAGCAGGTCGACGGGCTGACCGTTCGCTACGGCCGCCGCACACCTGCCGCCCAGCGAGTTCTGGAGGCTGTCGCCGTCGCGCTGGCCGGCCGGGCCGGGAGCCGTCTTGCCGCTGCCCTGCACGCACCGGTGAGTCGGGCGACACTACTTCGGGCGATCATGGCCATACCCGACCCGGCCTGGTCTGTTCCCAAGGTGCTGGGCGTCGATGACTTCGCCACCCGCCGCGGACAGCATTACGGCACCGTGCTCATCGACTGCGAGACCCGCCGACCACTCGATCTGCTGCCCGGTCGTGACGCTGCGACCCTGGCCGGCTGGCTGCGGGAACGTCCCGGCTCCGAGATCATCTGCCGCGACCGGGCCGGTTCTTACGCCGAGGGTGCCCGCACCGGTGCCCCGAACGCGATCCAGGTCGCCGACCGTTTCCACCTCTGGCAGAACCTCGGCACCGCCGTCGAACGCGACGTGCGCCGCCACGACAACTGCTTGAAGGCGACCGCCATCACCGAGGGCATGCCGAACGACACCGTTGTTGATCACGCGGGCGTCGAGAAGGAAATGTCGCCCATCGAGATCCGTATTCGCGAACGCCATGCAACCGTGCACGCACTGCTGGCCCAGGGGCACGGCATCCGCGAGATCGTCCGGGAACTGCACATGGGCGGCAACACCGTACGCCGCACCGCCCGCGCCGAGACCCCCGAAGAATTACTGACCGGACGGCGTTAGCCCCGGCCCAGCCAGCTCGATCCTTACAAAGCTCACCTGGACAAACGCTGGGCGGAAGGAGCCATCAACGCGATCCGTCTGCACGCCGAGCTCCAGGACCTCGGCTACCGCGGCGGCTATCAGACCATCAGCGACTACCTGCGGCCGCGGCGTCGCCGACGCATCCGGGTTGTCGCTCCCGCACCTCCAAGCGTCCGTCAGGTCACCGGCTGGATGATGCGGCACCCCGAGCACCTGGGCGACGAAGAACGCCGGCAGTTCACCGCTGTCCTTGTCCAGTGCCCGGAACTGACCGCCGTCCATGGGCATGTCCGCACCTTCGCCGAGATCCTCACCACACGCTCCGGCCAGCACCTCAAAGACTGGATCACCGCCACCCGCACCGAGGATCTTCCCGGCCTGCACACGTTCAGCCATGGCCTGGAGCAGGACTGGGACGCTGTCGTTCAGGGCCTGACCACCTGCTGGAACTCCGGCCCGGTGGAAGGTCGGGTCAATCACATCAAGATGATCAAACGCCAGATGTTCGGCCGAGCCAAGCTTCCACTACTCCGCAAGCGGGTACTTCTCACCGCCGTCCGATGACGAACCTGCTCAGGCAAGACGGTGCTCGCTGGAGTACGTACTCCGACGGCTGGCAGAGAGCCAAGACGAGCGAGTTATTTACCACGAAGTACCACGAACTCACCCAGCCTTGCTCTTTGTTCGCAAGTCCCGGCCCATCCTCGCGATAGAGATGACGCAGCAAACGATGGCGCACCGGAGCCCCAGCAACCAACAAGAGCGGTGCCACGGCGACCGCCCCAACTGTCGTCCCGAGCCGGACAGCTTGAATCCCGGCAACGTTTCCTACCTGCATGGCTTCAGTCTGCCGATCAGAAGAACCCCAGGCACCACTCGCTCACGGAATTTGTGCCTGATCCACGTTCGGCTCTGTCTCACATTCGGTGGTGACAGATTGTGAGCATGGGGCACCTCTGCCTTGCAGAGGGTGCGGTCGGTGCTCTGACCTCGATGTTTCGATGCGGCTGGCGGCGCATCGGAGTCGATGAGTCTGTCGCGCCACGCTCTCACGGACAGACGCCGAGCTGATCGGTCGGCCCCCCAGAGAGCGACTGCTGTGGTGCGCGGGCCTGCGGGTTCTTGATCGATGGTCTGCCCGTCACCGCCATTACTGTCCGTCACCACCGAATGTGAGACAGAGCCGTTCGTTTGACAGACCCCTCTCCGGACCCAACGGAAGGACCCACGCATGAGCACCGTCGCTCTGACCGCCACGGACTTCGAGAGGACGGTCAACGAGAACGACATCGTCCTCGTCGACTTCTGGGCCTCCTGGTGCGGTTCGTGCCGGATGTTCGCCCCCGTCTACGAGAAGGTCTCCGAGGCCCACTCCGACATCGTCTTCGGCAAGGTCGACACCGAGGCGGAGCAGGCCCTGGCCGCCGCCGCGGACGTCACCTCGATCCCCACGCCGATGGCCTTCCGCGAGGGTGTCCTCGTCTTCGCCCAGCCCGGCGCCCTGCCCGCCCAGGCCCTGGAGCAGGTGATCGACGCCGTCCGGGGGCTGGACATGGAGGAGGTGCACGCCTCCGTCGCCGCCCAGCAGTCCGGCGACGAGGGCTGAGGGGGACTGAGGCGGGGGAAGCACCCGCCCGGCACCCGCCGGGCCCGTACGGACGGCCGGTGCGGTGCCCCACCGGCCGGACCGGACGCTCACCGGTTGTTCAGGTAGGCCAGTACCGCGAGCACCCGGCGGTGGCCGCTGTCGCTCTGGGGCAGGCCGAGCTTCAGGAAGACGTTGCCGATGTGCTTGCTGACCGAGCGCTCCGTGATGACGAGCGTCCTGGCGATGGTGGCGTTGTCGTGCCCCTCGGCCATGAGCTTCAGGACCTCCCTCTCGCGCGGGGTCAGGGAGTCCAGCGGCGAGCCGCGCCGGCGCGTCAGCAACTCGCCGACCACCTCCGAATCCAGGGCCGTGCCGCCGCCCGCGACACGCTCCAGCGCCTCCAGGAACTCGTCCACGCGGCCCACCCGGTCCTTCAGCAGGTAGCCGACCCCGCCGGCGCCGCCCTCCAGCAGCTCGGCGGCGTAGGTCTCCTCCACGTACTGCGAGAGCACCAGCACCGGCAGTCCGGGGATCCTGACCCTGGCCTCCAGAGCGGCCCGCAGCCCCTCGTCGCGGAAGCCCGGCGGCATCCGCACGTCGAGCACGGCCACGTCCGGGCGGTGCTCCAGCAGGGCCGGCAGGATTTCCGGCCCGGCACCGGCGACGGCCGCCACCTCGTGCCCAGCCGACGCCAGCAGCAGCACCAGCCCCTCCCGGAGCAGGGCGTTGTCCTCGGCTATCACCACGCGCACGGCAGCTCCCTCACGGTCGTGGCCGTCCCGGACGGAAGGTACGGCCGGAAACCGGAACAGGAGGTTACCCGGCCCCGGGCGGCCGGCCCGGGGACCCGCCGCACCGGGAAACCCGCGCGGTACCGGCGGGCGCCCCGCCAGGCAACCGGCCGCACCGCTGCCGGTGGAGCCCGCTCCACCACCGGCACGGGGGTGTGCTCCCCCGCGGCGGCGGGCCGGTCCCGCCTAGTACTCCAGCAGGACTTCGCTGTCTGACCTGGTCTTTCGCCGGGTGGCGGGAGTGTAGCGGGACTTCGGTCGTGCGGGGGTGGTCTCACGGAGACCGCCCCTCGATCGTGCGACAACGCCGCAGGTAGTGACAGCGGCGGGGCAGCCTCCGAGGGTGATCACCGAGTATGCCGCCGCGCAGTGGGACCTCGAACTGGACGATCTCTTCCTGACCATCGGGCACCGCTTCGGCCGAGTCGAGCTCCGCCGCCGCATGCGTGACTACGTGCGCGGGCTGCTCGCCCCGGTGGCCCGCAAGAACAGCTGGCAGTTGGCCGAACAGGCCGGCCATCGCACGCCCGACGGCCTGCAGCACCTCCTCGCCGGATCGAAGTGGGAGCCTGATGACATCCGCGATGACCTGCAGGAGTACGTCGCCGGCAAGCTCGGCGAGAACGACGGCGTGCTGATCATCGACGACACCGGGTTCATCAAGAAGGGCACCACTTCCGCCGGGGTTCAGCGCCAGTACTCCGGCACCGCCGGCCGGACCGAGAACTGCCAGATCGGCGTCTTCGCCGCCTATGCCTCTGCCCGCGGCCGGGCCCTGGTCGACCGCGAGCTCTACCTCCCGAAGTCCTGGACCGAGGACCGGGAACGCTGCCGCACCGCAAGGATCCCCGACGAGAGGGAGTTCGCCACCAAGGGCGAACTGGCCCGGCACATGGTGCTGCGGGCCCTCGCCTCGCCGCTGCCCATCGCCTGGGTCACCGCGGATTCCGCCTACGGTCAGGACAACCGATTCCGCCGGCTGCTGGAACAGTCGGGTGTCGGCTACGTGCTGGCCGTCCCCAAGTCCCAATTCAGCGTGGGCTGTTCACGGATTGAGGGTCTGTTCGCGCAAGCCCCCAACGAGGCATGGGAGAAGATCTCATGCGGCAATGGCGCGAAGGGGCCCCGCGTCTACCACTGGGCAGCAGTGCGGCTGCCGGCCGTCACCGAGTTCGACTACCAGGGCGAGGTCCCCCACCGGATGCGATGGGCACTGGCCCGGCGCAGCATCAGCAAACCCGACGAGATCGCCTACTACCTCGCCTACACGCCCCTGGAGACCACGGTCCAGGAGCTGGTGCGGGTCGCCGGGACACGCTGGGCGATCGAGGAGTGCTTCCAGGCCGCAAAGAACGAATGCGGCCTGGACCAGTACGAAGTCCGCCGCTACGTGGGCTGGTATCGGCACATCACTCTGGCCATGCTCGCGCACGCCTTCCTGGCCGCCACGGCACACCAGCCCTGGGAAAAAGGGGCGCAACCGGTGGGGCGGCCGGGGTCATTGAGCTCACAGTGGCGGAGGTTCGGCGACTCCTGGCAGCTTGTCGTGCCCGACCCCCGCACCTGAGGGGACACCGCGGACGACATCACGCGCTGAGCTGGTCGAACTGGCGCCGCCGACGCCAAGCAGTTGCCCGCCGCTGTCACTACCTGCGGCGTTGTCGCACGATCGAGGGGCGGTCTCCGTGAGACCACCCCCGCACGACCGGAGTCCCGCTACACTCCCGCCACCCGGCGAAAGACCAGGTCAGACAGCGAAGTCCTGCTGGAGTACTAGGACTCGCGCCCTCCGCGTACAACCCCCTCTGACAGGAGAGACCACCATGGACCAGGCCTTCACCGACACCCTCCGCCCCCACCTGCGCTACCTCGCCGCCGACCAGGAGCTGCGCTCCGACGACCGGCTGCGCGACCTGGGGCTGAACTCTATGCAGGCCATCGACCTCGTCTTCGACCTGGAGGACAACTGCGGGGTGACTCTCCCCGACGACCAGCTCACCGACGCCAACTTCGAGACCGCTGGCACCCTGTGGGCGGCCGTGGAGAGCGCGCGCTCCGCCGCCCTGGCGGACGCCCGGTGAGGGCCCTTGACCCCGCGCTGGCCGAGCGCCTGGCGCCGGTACTCGCCACGGTCGAGCGGCACGCGGCCGAGACCGACGAGAAGGCGTCCTTCCCGCTGGAGGGCCTCACCGCGATGCGGGCCTCGGGACTCCTCGGCCTACTGGTTCCGGCCCGCTATGGCGGGCTGGACGGTACCGTCCCCGACCTGCTGGCCGTCTCCCAGCTGATGTCCCGTCAGGACATGTCGGCCGCCATGGTGTTCGCCATGCACGGCCAGCAGGTGGCGGCGCTGGTGCACCACGCCTCCGAGGATCTGCGCGAGCGGGTGCTGCCGAAGGTGGCCCGGGGCGATCTGTACCTGGGGTCGGTCACCACCGAGGCCGGCAAGGGCGGGCACCTGCTCAGCTCACAGACCGGCACACGGCGTGCGGGCGACCTCGTCGAGCTGGACCGGATGGCACCGATCGTCACCGGCGGCGCGCACGCCGACGCCTACCTGATCACCGCCCTCGCCCCCGGCGCCACCTCGGACGGGCAGGTGTCGCTGGTCTACGCCGAACGGGACCAGCTCGACGTGCAGGTCCTCGGCGGCTGGGACCCGATGGGCATGCGGGGCACCCACAGCGTGCCGATGCGCTTCACCGGGGCGGTGCCCCACGACCAGGTCGTCGGCGCGCACGGCGACTTCCGCCGGGTCACCGTCGACGTCTTCGCCCCGCTGGCCCACCTCGGCTGGAGCGCCTGCTGGCTGGGGACGGCGGCCGGTGCGCTCTCCCGCACGCTGCGGTTCCTGCGCAGCCCCGAGGAGCGGCGCCGCCGGGACCTCAAGAGCGAACTGCTGCTGGTCCGGCTGTCCCGGGCACGCCAACGCCTCGACACCGTGCAGGCCATGCTGAGTCACGCCGCCGACGTCTACGGCACGCTCTCCGAACGGGAGCGCGGCGGCGCGCCCTGGCAGTTGCTGGTCAACGCCCTGAAGGTAACGGCCTCCGAGCTGTGCCCGGCCGCCGTGGAAGAGCTGATCGAGCTGGTGGGTCTGCGCCACGGCTATCTGCGCAACCAGCCGCTCGCGCTGGAACGCGCCCTGCGCGACCTGCGGTCCGCGTCGCTGAACTACGGCAACGACCGGCTGCACCTGGCCAACGGCTCGTTGAGCCTGCTGGACCAGGAGACGACCCTTGTCTGACGCCCTGTCGGCCGAGCCCGAGACCGGCTCCGGCTCCGCGACCCCCCGCGCGACGGTCACCCGGCCCGTCGGTCGTCCGGCCAGCAGGCGGCCCGGCAGCCGTCCGACCCTCACATCGCCCACCGGCGGTTCGGCCGGTGCACGGCCCTCGGCGACCGCGCCGGGGCCCCTCCCGGTCGTCGGCCTGTGGGCGCCCGCGCCGGGCGTCACCGTCGTCCTGGACCGCGTGGACCGGGTGCTGGCGACACCCGCGGCCCTGGACCGGTTGCGGCCCGAGGAGCACCGGGCGGCCGCCGCGATGGCGCACTGGCGGGCCCGGGAGCACCTGGCCGGCCGGGCGTTGCTGCGGATGCTCCTCGCCGCGCCTGCGGGTGAGACGGTCGCCCGCGGGCCGGTGGTCCCCGAACCGGCCGGCCGGCCCCGGCTGCCCGGCTCGCCCCGCCTGGGGGTGAGCGTCTCCCACAGCGGCCCGTACGTGGCGGCCGCCGTCGGCGTCGGGCTGGACATCGGCGTCGACGTCCAGGTGCCCGTGCCGCCCTCCCCCGGCATGCTGCGGCGCTGCTGCCCGGCGCGGACGGCGGCACGGCTGGCGGGCCTACCGTCCGACCGGTCCGCCGACGCCTTCGCCCGCGTGTGGACCGTGCAGGAGGCGTGCGTGAAGGCGCGCGGCACCGGTCTGTCCGGCGCGCCCTGGCGGGTACGCGCCAACCCGGACGAGGCGGCCGGCTCCTGGAAAGGACTGCGCTGGCGCCGGTTGCCCTGGCCGCCCTCGGCGGGCGCCGGAGCGGGCGCCCTCGCCTGCGCGTACGGCCCGGCGCGGGCCGGTTCCGGCGCCGCGTGCGGACCCGACGGGCGCCGACCGCCCGCCGCCCCGTTCCCCCCGGCGGGAACGCGGACCCGCCGCGGACACCCCCTTCTCGTGGAGGACATCGATGCCCACTGATCCCGTCGCCCCCGCCAGTGCGGGCCTGAGCTGCTACACGGAGAACCTCGCCGCCTACCTGTGCGCCCGCAGCGCCGGCTCCACCGCCCTGCTGGCCCGCTCCGTGCGGCTCGCGGTGGACCCGGTCACCGGCGCCTTCTCCCACCACGACCGGGCCCTGAACAACCTGCCCGGCGGGCGGCGGCTCGGCTACCGGGGCGCCCCCGACGCCGGCACGGCCCTCACCGGCATCGCGGCCGAACTGGCCCGGCGCGGCAGGGTCCTGGTGGTCGCCGACAGCGGCGCACTGCCGTGGCTGTCCGGCGCGGCCGACGACCACGCACCACATCTCGTCGTGGTGGACGGCCGCACACCGGACGGCGACTGGCACCTGACGGACGCCTTCACCGCCCTGTTCAGCAGCGGCGGCTCCCAGGAGCCGTTCTCCGGAGAGCTGTCCGCGGCGGAGTTCACCGCGCTGCTGGCCTTCCCGCACGGGCTGTCGGAGGTGCACCGCACCCGCAACGCCCTGGCCTTCGGTTTCCCGGTCGCGGCGCCGCCGCACGAGACGTACCAGTGGCTGGCCGAGGAGGAGGGGACCACCGAGGAGCGGCTGCCCGGCGGGCCCTGGCTGACCGGATCCGCCGCCCTGGAGGAGAGCGCGCGGCTCCTGCTGGCCGACTTGGCCGCCGACGCCTCGCGGGGCGTGCTGCAGGACGTGTGGGCGGCAGCTCAGCACCACGTGTTCCGCGACGCCCACCTGACGGCCGCTGCGGGAACCGCGCTCGCCCCGGAGGAACGGCGGGCCCTCGACGCCACCACCGCCAAATGGCGGGAGCTGCCCCGGATACTCCGCTTCGCCGCCAACTCGGCGCGCCGCGGCCGACCGCGGCCCTCGCTGGTCAGCGGCGCGTTCACCGCGCTGGCGGACCTCGAGGAGGCGGCCTCGCCGATCCGCGCGGCCCACGGCTACGGCGTCCCCACCCGGCCGGCCGCCCGGTCCTACGCGCGGCAGGGAGGATGAGCCCGATGCCGACGTCCGCGCTCACCCTGTGGGACCGCTTCGCCCGTACGGCCGACCGCCATCCCGACCGGCCGGCACTCACCGCCGGATCCACCACGCTGACCTACGCCGAGTTGCGCGCCCGCGCCGAGGCGCTCGCCGGCCGGCTGTGCGCCGACGGACCGCCGCCCCGCCGGGTCGCTCTGCTGGCGGTGCGCACCCCCGTCACGTACGCCTCCTACCTGGCCGTGCAGCGGCTGGGGGCCGCGGTGGTGCCCCTGAATCCGGCCGCCCCGCCGGGCCGCAACGAGACCGTCGTACGGCAGGCCGGCGCGACGCTGGTGCTGACCGACGCGCGGAGCGACGCCGACCCGGCGGGCCGGGCCGCGCCGCTCGTCCCGGTGGCCCTCACCGACCCCGCCGACGGCCCCGGCCCGCGGAATCTTGCCGGCCCGGGCCCGCAGGACACCGCGTACATCCTGTTCACGTCGGGTTCCACCGGCCGGCCCAAGGGCGTGGTGATCCGGCACGCCAACACCGACGCCTACCTGGACCACGCCGTCGAGCGGACCGGGGCCGGGCCGGAGAGCCGGCTGTCGCAGAGCTTCGACCTGACCTTCGACCCGTCGGTCTTCGACATGTTCGTGGCCTGGAGCACCGGGGCGGCCCTCGTCGTACCCACCCGGGACGAACTGATGGACCCGGCCGGCTTCGTGGCGCGGCACGGGCTGACCCACTGGTTCTCCGTGCCGTCGGTGGTCTCGCTCGCCGCCCGGTTGCGGCGGTTGGCGCCGGACTCGGTGCCGACCCTGCGCTACGCCGCCTTCGCTGGTGAGCCGCTCACCGCTCGGCAGGCCGGGGCCTTCGCCGCGGCCGCTCCGGGCGCCCGCCTGGAGAACCTCTACGGCCCCACCGAGCTGACCGTCACCTGCACCGGCTACCGCCTTCCCGCCGACCCGGCCCACTGGCCGCGCACCGCGAACGGCACCGTTCCCATCGGGACCGCCCACCCGGGCGCCGAGACGCTGGTGGTGGACGAGCGGCTGCGCCCCGCCGAGGAGGGCGAACTCCTGGTGCGCGGCGCACAGCGCTTCCCCGGCTACCTGGACCCGGCGGACGACCCGGGCCGGTTCGCCGCGGGCGAGCCCGGCACGGGCCTGATCCCCTACGAGGGCGGGCCGCTGGCCGACGCCAACTGGTACCGGACCGGAGACCGGGTGGCCCGGGACGGCGACGGCCTGGTGCACCTGGGCCGCCTCGACAGCCAGGTCAAGATCAGTGGCTACCGTGTCGAGCTGGGCGAGGTCGAGGAGGCCCTGCGCGCACGTCCCGGTGTCACCGACGCGGTCGTGGTGGCCCGTACCGACCGGTCCACGCCCGTCCTGCAGGCGGTCTACACCGGGGACGCCCCCGATCCGGCGCCCCTGTTGGATGCGTTGCAGGAACGGCTGCCCACCCACATGGTGCCGCGCACCCTGCTGCGTCTGCCGGAGCTGCCGCTCAACCTCAACGGCAAGACCGACCGCGGGGCCGTCGTCGCCGCCCTGGACACGGCACGGCGGGCCGCGCTCCGCACTCCCCTGCGCACCCCCGCGGACCGGACCGCCGCCGGCGTCCCCCGCACCCCCTCCCCGGAAGGAACCCGGTGACGTGACCGTGACCACCGCCACCCGCACCCCGCTGCCCTGCCGTGAGGAGTTCTGCACCGCCATGGCGCAGCTCGCCACCGGCGTCGCCGTGATCACGACCAACGGCTCCGAAGGGCCCGTCGGCTGCACCGCGAGCGCTGTGCTCTCGCTGTCCACCGAGCCGCCCTCGCTGCTCGTCTCCCTCGCCAGCGGCGGCCGCACCGTACGGCAGGCACTCGACCACGGCCTCTTCGCCGTCAACATCCTGAGCTGGCAGCAGCGGGACCTGATCGACCGCTTCGCCCGACGGCCGGCGGCGGAGCGCTTCGAGGGCGTCGCCCACCGGGACGAGGAGGGCTGCCCGGTGCTGGAGGGTACGGCCGCCACTGTGGTGTGCCGACTCGACCAGGCGCCCACCGCGTTCGACCACACCCTGCTGATCGGCCGGGCCCTGTGGACCGCGCACGACCTCGCCGCCCAGGCCGCGGTGCTCTACCAGCGCCACCCGCACGCCGTGGCCCGCTGACCTTGCGTCCCCGGCAGCCGCACCGGCCCCGGTCCCACCGCGTCATGGCCGACCGCGGTGGACCGCCCCGCACGCCCCCCCGCACCCACGTCTGACAGGGATGAACATGAGCGTCTTCGGCACCATGGAATCAGAGGTCCGCAGCTACAGCCGGGCCTGGCCCACCGTGTTCACCACCGGACACGGCGCCCTGCTGCGCGATGAGTCCGGACGGTCCTACCTCGACTTCTTCGCCGGGGCAGGCGCGCTCAACTACGGGCACAACCCGCCCGAGCTGAAGGCGTCGCTGCTGGAGTACCTGTCCGGCGACGGCGTCACCCACGGCCTCGACATGAACACCACAGCCAAGCGCGCCTTCCTTGAGCGGTTCCGGGACCTGGTCCTCGTGCCGCGCGGCCTGGACTACCGCGTCCAGTTCCCCGGGCCGGGCGGCACCAACGCGGTCGAGGCCGCGCTCAAGCTCGCCCGGAAGGTCACCGGGCGGCACGCCGTCGCCTACTTCGACCGCGGCTTCCACGGGATGACCCTCGGGTCGCTGGCGGTCACCGCCAATCCGACCAAGCGCGCCGGGGCGGGCGTCCCGCTGCCCCACACCGTGCCGCTGCCCTTCGACGACCCTGCGCAGGACGAGGAGCGCGCGGTGGCCGTGCTCGTCCGGTCGCTGGACACCGCCGCCGCACACGCACCGATGGCGGCCGTGGTGGTGGAGACCGTCCAGGGCGAGGGCGGAGTCAACCCGGCCCGCCCCGTATGGCTGCGCACGCTCGCGTCCTGGGCTCAGGACCACGGCGCACTGCTGATCGTGGACGACATCCAGATGGGTTGCGGGCGCACCGGCCCGTTCTTCTCCTTCGAGCGGGCCGGGATCGTCCCCGACCTCGTCTGCCTGTCCAAGTCCCTCAGCGGGTACGGGATGCCCATGGCCCTGACGCTGCTGCGCCCCGAGTACGACGTGTGGAAGCCCGGCGAGCACAACGGCACCTTCCGCGGCTACAACCCGGCGTTCGTCACCGCCGCCCGGACGCTGGAGCTGTTCTGGTCCGACGGCGCACTGGAGGCCAGGACCGCCGCCCTGGGCGAGCGGGTGGGCGGCGCCCTCGCGCGGACCGCCCACCGGTACGGACTGCCCGCGCCGCGCGGCCTGGGGCTGGCCTGGGCGCTGCCCTTCGACCGTCCGGGCGCGGCCCGCGAGGTGTGCGACGCTGCCTACCGGAGCGGTCTGCTGCTCGAGACGGCCGGGCCGCACGACGAGGTGGCCAAGCTCCTGCCGCCGCTGACCGTGACCGACGAGCAACTCGCCCACGGCCTCGACACACTCGACGCGGCCGTCGCCTCGGTGGCCGGCGTGCGGACGCTGGCGGCCTGACAGGGCGGGGACGCTTCGGCTCCCGGACCAATTCCCCGGCGGCGCACCGGCCGACGGGCCCGATGAACGGAGAGCGGATGTCGGTCGACCTCGTCGGCTTCCTCGGCGTCGTCCTGGTGGCGTACGTGGTGCCCGGGCCGGACTTCCTCGTGGTGGTGCGGTCGGCGACCGAGCACCCGGCGAAGGGACGGGCGGCGGCGCTCGGCGCGCAGGCCGGGCTGTGCGTGCACATGCTCGCCGCGGCGGCCGGACTGTCGGTGATCGCCGCCCGCTCCCCCCTGGTGTACGACGCCATCAAGCTCCTGGGCGCCGCCTACCTGGTCTACCTGGGGGTGCGGGCGGTCTTGGCGACCCGGCGGTCCGCCCGCGAGCGGACGCACGGACGGGAGACGGGTAGCGATCCCCAGGACGGTCCGGCCCCGTCCCCCTCACCTCGGGGCGAGCCGGAACCGCACCGGTGGCGGGCCGGCTTCACCCAGGGGTTCCTCACCAACGTGCTCAACCCCAAGGCGGCACTGTTCTTCCTCAGCATCCTGCCCCAGTTCGTGGACGGCGGGGGCTCGATGACCCGGCAGATCTTCTTCCTCGGCATCCTCGACGTCGTCATCGGCGTCGTCTACTGGTTCGCCCTCGTCACCGTCGCCGCACGTCTGGGTGCCCTTCTCGCCCGTCCGAAGGTCCGCCACCGCTGGGAGCTGACCACCGGCTGGCTGTTCATCGCCATCGGCATCGGCGTCGCCGCGACCACCTGACACGACCCAGCCGCATCGACCGACACCCTCCATGGCCGCTGCCGGCTCCCGGACCTGTACCGGGGATACACCCCGACGCGAGCGGCGACGTCGACCCGCACGCTGGCGGCCGCGCTGACCCGTCAGGGACACCGGGTCGGTGCCGACGCCGTCGCCGGTCTGTTGCGCCAGGAGGGCTTCCGGCTGCAGACCAACGCCAAGACGCTCGAGGGAAGTCAGCATGCCGACAGGGATGCCCAGTTCCGGTATCTCAACGAGCAAGCACGCAAACACCGGGACGCCGACCAGCCGGTGATCAGCGTGGACACCAAGAGAAAGGAGCTGGTCGGCGACTTCCACTATCCGGGCCGTTCCTGGCGGCCGACGGGCGACCCGGTGCCGGTACGTGTCCATGACCTCGCCGACCCGTAGCTGGGCAAAGCCATCCCTTATGACATCTACGACCTGGCGGCCAACACCGGCTGGATCAACGTCGGCACCGACCACGACACCACGACGCCGAACGCAACACCCTGACCCAGGCCACCACGAGCTGTCCCAACCTCCCGGTCGAAGTCACCCTCGCGCGGTAGCCACCCACCAGCGCACCATCAGGCCCCTCCCCCGCCGGGCCCGGACAGCGGCTGCCGCAGGTCGAGGTAACAGCGCAGCCTCACACCCGTCTGACCGGCATCCCAGGTGGTGCGCTCCACCGACGTCGTCGCCCATCACGCCTCCAGCGCCGCGTGAAACGCGAGGGCGGTCTCATCACCCGCAGCGGCGACATCAACCACGACCAGACCGGGCTCGGACACATGCGCATCGTTGATCGCTTCCATGACCAGCACGACGCCTTCAGGCTGGGGGGTTCTCGTCAGGGACCGGATTCACCCGAGCGAGACCCGCCTCGGGGTAGCGGATGGGTGCGCGCTGCGTCACGCGGCCTGGACGGCTCCGCGGGCGCGGACCAGCTGGCGCAGCTCGGAGCGCGCCGCCGGGACGTAGGTGCGGGGCGACGCCTCACGGCAGGCCGTTGTCGTCCTGGTCCGCGCCGTCACCGCGCCGCGCACCAGTTTGCGCATGATGCGCGTCCCTAGCCACCGAGGCGTAGGTGCCGGCCCCCGTACGCGATCCGGACTGGGTCGCCCACCGCCCCCCGGAGAGAGCACAAGTAGGTCGGGCCCGTGGTCGGAACGGGCGCGCCGGGCGCCTGCCGGGGGTCGGTGCGTGGTCATCGCAGTGGCTCCTTCACTTCGGGCCGCCCTGGTGGGCGGGGACTCGAGGGAGCAGCGTGCAACCGACCCCCTTGTCCGCGGTCTGACCGTGGCTGGTAGCGGACCCGGTCAAGGAGAAACACGGCCGTGGTCGGGGCGGTAGCAGAGGTGGACAAGGGGTCAAGGTCGGGCTGAAGTTTCCCCGAGGCCGGTGACCCTCGGCGCGGACCTGCGCGAGCGCAGCATCGGGCTGCACGTCATCGAGCAGGGCATCGGCACTGCCACCGTGGAGGGACGGGCGATGTTCGGCATGCTGTCGGTGCTCGCCGAGCTTCAGCGCGAGCTGATCGTGGCGAACACCAATGACGGGTTCGCCTCCGCCCGGGCCCGCGGCCGGGTCGGCGGCCGCCGACCGAGGCTCACCGAGGACCAGGCCGCGCTCGCCCAGCGGCTCTACGACGAGCGGGAGAAGACCGTCCAGCAGATCGCCGACATGTTCGGCGTGCCCCGCTCCACGGTGTATGGACACCTCAACAAGACCAAGACCGTCCCACGCCAACCGAAGAAGAGCGCGGCCATGAAGCCGAGATAGCTACCGGTGGGTTACTTGTTCCCTGGTGTCCGGGCTAGGACTCCGGCGCCAAGCAGTGACGGAGTCGGCTCACGACGAGTCGCCCGTTCCCAAGGAGATCCCGTGCAGTCAGGACACCGGTACGGCACCGCCGCCCGGCCCTTCCCCACCGCCGTCCTCGTGCTGGTCGTCGCCAGTGCCGCCCGGTGGGCGCCGAGGCCGTCGCGGCCCCGGTCACGCCACCGGCG
Source organism: Streptomyces sp. DSM 120436 (assembly GCF_055778765.1). Taxonomy (NCBI): domain Bacteria; kingdom Bacillati; phylum Actinomycetota; class Actinomycetes; order Kitasatosporales; family Streptomycetaceae; genus Streptomyces; species Streptomyces sp. DSM 120436. The sequence continues at coordinate 37,516 of NZ_JBSKBS010000002.1, forward strand.
GGACCCGTCGGCGTGCCGTGCGACGGCGAGAAGATGACCAGGAGGAGACACGCGGGGGCCGGTGGGGTGACGTCCCGGACGCCTTGCCGGTCATCTGACCCCACTATGGTGCCGCAGTGGCCGTGAACCGATCCGATTCCGTCGTCGTGGAGGCGAGGACGCGGCGCCCCGCGCGCTGTGGTGCTCGGCGGGAACGGGGCCGGCACGGGGCCGGCCCATCCGTTCCCCTGCGGCCCGGAGCCGTACCTCCCCGGCCGGGCGGACAGCCGACCGCCGGGCGCTGAGGGGGCGATCGCCCCGGACCGTGTCGTGCCCGTCCCGCCGGGAGAGGCCCGGGGCGGTCCGCACCCGGCACCGCGCCCCGGCCGCAGGGCGCCGCGAGTGTGCGGCCGCCATGCGGCAGACAACCGTGAGACCGAAGGAGAACGAGCAATGTCACGGCAGAACAGGCCGGCCGGCGGCGAGTCCGCCCGTCCGGCCGGCACCGACGGCGGGTCACCGGTCCGTCGCGCGGTGGTGCTGTCCCCGGTGGGCGACGACGTGGAGCAGGCCGTGCTGCGGCCCGCCCCGCGCCGCGGCGCGGCCACCGCGAGCGCCACCGCCGCCGCCACCGAAGGCGCCGCGAGGGCCGACGGGACCGGCCGGGGCGGGACGGAAACCCCCTCCACCGCCACGGCCGGGGCCGGGACGGCCTCGGCCGCGAACGGGCCGAAGGCGCGGGAAGGGGCCGCGGAACCGGGCACGGACCGCGGGGAACGGCCGGAGACGGCGGCGAGCACCGCCACGTCGGCCCGTACCGCAGCCTCCTCGTCCGGACTGGCTGCCGCACTCGGCGGCGCCCGCGGGGCCGGGAGGGAAAGCGGCGACGGCGACGGCGCGCCGGGACGGCCGAAGGCCCCCGTGCTGGCCGCCGCAGGGATCGCCGGGGTGATCCTGCTCGCCGTACCGCTGCTGGTCATGGCCGGTGACGACCGCGACGAGCGACCCGGGGGACGAGCCGACGCGGCTGCCGACTCCCGGGCGCTGCTCGACGGTCAGGAGGAACAGCAGCAGCCGGGCGTCTATGCCGCGGAGCCCTCGAAGGACGACGCTCCGGCGGACTCGTCGAAGGGCGGGGAAGGCGGCGACGAGAAGGACGGGAGGAGGGCGGAGGACGGCAAGGAGGAGGCGAAGGACGACGGCAAGGCGTCCCCGGAGGGCTCCGGCTCCGTCACCGGCGCAAGCCCGCAGGCCGTCACGGAGGGGAGGAAGGAGGAGGACGCGGCGAAGGAGCCGGTCCGGCAGGCCGAGAGGAAGGCGGACACGACGGTCACCGTCGCCACCGCCCGGATCGTCAGCGCCGACACCGGCAAGTGCCTCACCGCGAGCTCCCGCAGGGCCGGGGCGGAGCTGGCCATCCAGCCCTGTGGAGCCTCGGCAGGCACCCAGACCTGGTCCTTCCACGACACCGACAGGACCCTGCGCATCGGTGAGGACCTGTGCATGGGGCTGGACGGCGGGTCGGTGGAGAAGGAAACGGCCGTCCTGCTGCAGCGGTGCGACGGGTCGAGCGGACAGAAGTTTAAGATCAACAGCACCGAGGACCTGGTGTCGCTCAAGGCCGGCGACAAGTGCGTCGACGTGTGGTGGGGCAAGGAGGCCGACGGCACGCCGGTCAAGCTGTGGCCCTGCACCGGCACCGCCAACCAGACCTGGCGGCGCGGCTGATCCCGTCCCCCGGGCGCTCCCGCGCCGGTGACTCCTCACCGCCGCGGACCGGCGCCGTACGGGGTGCCGTGAGGCACCCTCCGGCTGTGGGGAGACGGATGCACGTCCGTGGCGCGACCGGGTCGTTCCGGACGGGGGCACCCGGAAGCGCCGGTCGAACCACCAGGAACGAACAGAGTCCGACGAGGTCATTGCTTCGTTTGTGTCCGAGTCCTAGTAGGGCTTGGTCAGGTTCGTATGGGTGTGGGTATGTCACGGTGGCAGGTGGGGCAGGCTGAACCGTTCCGGGTTCGGTAGAAATCTCAGTTGTTGGGTGTGACCTGGGGTTTCGTGGTTGCGAGGTAGTGGGTGGTCTCGTATTCGACGGGCGGGATGTGGCCTGTCTCACCGTGGAGTCGTCGGTGGTTGTACCAGTCGATGTACTCGGCGGTGGCGAGCTCGATGTCGGACAGCGTCTTCCACGGCCGTCGGGGCTTGATCAGTTCGGTCTTGAACAGCCCGATCGTGCTCTCCGTCAGGGCGTTGTCGTAGGCGTCGCCGGCCGATCCGATGGAGGCGGCGATGCCGACGGCCTCCAGGTGGCCGGCGAGCCGGAAACTCGTGTACTGCGACCCGGCATCGGAGTGATGGATCAACTCGCCTGGCTGAAGGGGATGTTGGTCACGGTCGCGCTGCCAGATCGCCATCTCCAGGGCACCCAGCACGAAGACCGTTTCCTTCACGGTGGCCGCCGACCAGCCGACGATCCGGCGGGAGAAGGTGTCCACGACGAAGGCGACGTGGACGACACCTGCCCAGGCCTTCACGTGGGTGAAGTCCGCGACCCAGCAGCGGTTCGGGGCGCCGGCGACGAAGTCGCGGTCGACGAGGTCGGGAGCCCGCCCGGCCTGGCCGCCGGGAAGCGTGGTGATCACGCGCCGGCCGCGGACGGCACCGGTGATGCCGAGCTCGCGCATCAGGCGTTCGACGGTGCAGCGGGCCACGGCCTGGCCCTGCCGGTTCAGCTCCCGTCAGATCTTCCTGGCCCCGTAGACGCGGTAGTTGACCTCGAAGACCTCGCTGATGTGCTCCTTCAGCTCGGCGTCCCGCACGGTCCTGGCGGACGGCGCGGTCCGGCGTTTGTGGTGGGCGTAATAGGTGGCAGGGGCGATCTTGCAGTCGTGGTCGGTGAGGACCCGGCAGATCGGCTCGACACCGCCGAAGCGGTCCTTGTGCTCGTTGATGAAGGCTACGAGCGTGTGTGTGGCCGGTCGAGCTCGGCCGCGAAGAAAGACGCCGCGGCTTTGAGGATCTCGTTCGCCCGCTTGAGCTCGGCGTTCTCCTTCTTCAGCCGCTTCAGCTCGGCGGATTCCTCCGTCGTGGTGCCCGGCCGGGTGCCGGCGTCGATCTGGTCCTGCCGTACCCACTGCGCAGGGTCTCGGTCGTGCCGATGCCCAGCTTCTGGGCGACCGCTTTCATCGCGGCCCACTCGGTGTCGTAGTCGGGCCGCACCTCGGCGACCATGCGCACCGCACGACGGCACAGCTCAAGCGGGTACTGGGAAGGACGTGCCATGACTCGATCCTCTCAACGATCGAGTCCCTACCGAACCCGGAACGGTTCAGGTGTCCGGGCTGCCTGGCGCGTACCCGGATGGTCAGCCGTTGACGCGGCTGACCGATGACAGTGCAATCAGAGCCAACCGCAGCACAGCATGCCCCTGGGCAGACAGGCCCGGCGGCTATCCGCGACCTGCCGGATACACCTGCGACGAGTACCCCTTCGCCTCGACCAATGAGGGCGCCACCAGCAACCCTCAGCTCAGGCGAACGTTCGGCTGGTGCCAGATCAATTCCCTCACCAGCCGCACCGGCCCCGGCTGGAGCGCATGCATGATCCCCGGTGATGAAAACACCGCCGCCGGGCGTGACGATCTACGCATCTTCTACAACGAGAACCGCGTCCTGAAGGATGACGAGTTTCACGTGTGGATCGTCCAGTAACAGCCCCTAACATGGGCGCATGACGGAGCCAGCGCCCACCACGGCCTCCAGCCTCGTCCGCGTGGACTACCACACGTTCGAACTGGCCGACTCCGACAAGCGCGTCCCGACCGGGTCCGACACGTCGAACGGGCTGGTCTTTTCTCTGCCCGGCCAGGTTGTGATCTGTACTGGCATCAGCGCAGGCTGGGTCAATATCAGTGTTGAGGTGCGTCGGTATCCACCCGAGCGGGTGGATACCGACGCATGGGACGAAGTCGTCGACCACAGCGTAGAGACGACCAATGGTGCCCTACGTGTCGCAAGCGTCATGAGCGATACCCCGGACCTGCCTGTACTTACACCGCAGGGTCCAGGGACCTACCGGGTCCGGGTGCATGCGCGAGGCCGCGACACCGTCCCCGATGGAGCTGTTGACGAACCCGTCGAGGAATACTTGCTCATGGTCTGGCCGACAGATCGTCAACCGGACCAGATCCACAGGCAATTCGACCACTACGGTGCCCAGCTCCGAGCCCAGCCGAGTAGGTCGGCGCCTCCGGTGCCAACCACTCAGGGCGATGACGACATACGACGGCGCATGCGAGAACGGCTCCAACGCCGACGTACGCCGTGATGAGGGTAGATGCGTACGCGACTATGCCGCAGGCGGCCTCGTGTGTGGGTGGTGTACGGACCCTCCCCCCAGCTGAGTACAGACGTGTGAGCTCAAGCACGGTAAGCGGTCAGGCGCCAGTAGCCCGGGTGCGCTTGCAGAAACGACAAGGACCGCGCCAGTGCAGCGACAGGGGGACGCTGCACTGGCGCGGCCTCGCCACGCGCGGCTGGGGGGGCGCAGTGGGGTACCGCACGGATGCCCTTGCCCCCGCCGCGCACACCGCGACCGGTCAGGTGACCTCCCGCTGGCGGGTAGCAGGCCAGCCGACGCACTCCACCGTGACCGGACCGGGCGCGGCGGGCAGCAGCTCGAACATTACCCGCCGGCCCGCACCGCGCAGCTCAGCTCGCGCGGTGCGCTGGCGACCACAGCCGTGGACGCCTGAACGAACGGCAGCAGGACCTCCAACACCGCGGCGACCTCGCCCTCGTCACCCATCAGTCGAATCCGCGCCATCACGTTCCTTTGGATGCCAGCTTGATGAGGTCGGCGAGGTGCTGTCGTCCCTCGGCCGCATGCTTCTTCGCGGCCTTCGCAGCTCTGAGAGGGCGGTCCGTGAGCTGATGTCCTTTCCCGGCTGAGGCCGGGACAGGCTGCTGTCGCTGAGCGCTTTGCTTGGCCAGTTGAGCGCCGACAACGGCGGCTCCAGCGCTTCCCTGCCGACAGCGTGATCAACTTGGTGCTACACGATGAGATCGCCTTGTCGGTGGGGCTGCATAGGGTGCACCCGAGGATCAATGAGCGACTCTGAACGTCGGTGTGGGTATCGATCCCGCCGATCACCTCGATGGGCTGTGACATGGTGGCCGGGTTCCTTCCGTGCGCGGCGAGTTGGCTCGCGCGCACCGGCCGGCGGACGGACACGACTGTGATGGGACCACGTGGGTCACGCTTCTATGAGGTCACGACCGCCGACCGGTACACGCGGGTGACACCGCCCGGAAGGTCGACGATTCAGAGTGAGGACAGCCGAAGCGTCAATCGGGGATCGGGTCAGGCCCTCGAGCGGTGCTGCCTCATCCTCACAGTCGGGGATCTTGAGGACCGAGCTCATTTGCCTTGTCGCCACCAGCACTCCCAGGTCAGGTCGCGTGAGTCGAGGTAGAGCTGAAACGCCGTGAGACCTCTGGGGCGGTGATGCGCTTGTGAGGCGAGACGTTCGATGTTGATGGCGATGCCGGTCAGGACGTGTTGGACGTGGGTCTTTCGGTGGCCGTGGTAGCGGCTGCGGCGGGCTCGGTGGGTGTTGACGAGTTCGCAGATGGTGCCTTCGATGTTGGACCGGGTGGCGTAGAGCCGTCTCCAGTGGAGGTCCTGCTGATCGGTGCGGTCGCGGTCCTGTAGTTCGTGCAGGTGGCGTGGGAGGAAGTTCACGGTACGGGCGGACTTTCCCCGCGTGCAGACAGGCCGGTCGGGGCAAGGGTCGCACTGACGGGAGGTGAACCGGGCGGCTGTGTAGGGCGCCATGGCGGGGGCCTCGACCCAGGTGGTGCTGGTCTGGCCGTTCGGGCAGGTGACCTTGCGCCGGTCGAAGTCGATGGTGAAGTCGTCTCGGGTGAAGCCGGTCTGTTCCTTCTGCCACCCTCCGCTCGCCTTGACCGGTCCGACGAGCTGGATGCGGTCATCGCGTGCGGAGTTGTCCAGCAAGACGGTGGAGGTGTAGCCGCCGTCGACCAGGTGCTGTGCGGGCAGCAGTCGGCGATCGCGGAGTCGGGCGTGGACGCCGGGCAGGGCCTGGGTGTCCCGGATGGGGCTGGTGGTGGCGATGTCCGTGATCAGGTTGACGCGGGCGTCAGCGTCGCAGGTCTCGGTGACGTGGAGCAGGTAGCCATTCCAGCGGGTGTTGCCGCGGATGGCCCGGCGTGCGTCCGGGTCGTAGGGCGAGATGATCCGGCCGGCTCCTTTGGGCCGGCCGTCCTTCTCGGTGCGGGGACGCAGGGTCCCGCGGGCGTCGACGAGGAAGTTCTGCACCATGATCTGCCGCAGGGCATCTGCCAGGGAGCCGCGCCGGTGGGACGGCAGGCTCTCGAGGAGCCGGCAGGCATCCGCCCCGGCCTGCTTGAGACGGGTGACGGGGTGACTGGGCTGGCCGGGCAGGCGGACCGGCCTGCCGTAACGGGTGGCCCATTGAGGTTCCCCCGAGATACGGGAAGCGGTGACAGTAGGTCAGATGGGACTCACAGAGAGGAGCCCTGTTGATGCCTGCGCCGAGGAAGTACCCGCTGGAGTTGCGTGAGCGTGCGGTGCGGATGTACCGCGCCGCGGAGCCGAAGCCCGTGATCCGCCGTATGGCCGAGGAGATCGGTGTCCATCACGAGGCTCTGCGCGGCTGGATCCGCCAGGCCGACGCCGGCGAACGCGACGATCTGCTGACCAGCGACGAACGCGCCGAGCTGACCGCGCTGCGCAAGGAGAACACCCAGCTCAAGCGGTCGAACGAGATCCTGCGGACGGCCTCGGCTTTTTTCGCGGCACAGCTCGACCCGACCCGGTCCAGGTGACGGCGCTCTTCGACGAGCACCCTCACCTGGAGGTCGACCCCACTCTCCGGGAACTGCACATCCCTTCCTCCACCTACTACCGTTGGCGCCAGGCCGAGACCGAGCCGTGCGAACGCCGCCGCCAGGATGCCGCGCTGACCAGCAGGATCCGGCAGGTCCACGAGGAGTCCGGCGGCATCTACGGCTCACCGCGCGTGCACGCCGTTCTCAAGCGCGAGGGCGTTCACGTCGGTCGCAAGCGCGTCGAACGGCTCATGCGCCAGGCCGGCCTGGCCGGGATCAGCCCCAGGCGAGGCAAGAGTTTCACTCGACGGGACCCGGATGCAGATTTGGCTCCTGACCTGGTGCAACGTGACTTCACCGCGAACGGGCCGAACCGGCTGTGGGTCACCGACCTCACTATAATCCCGACACTGGAGGGGCCGCTGTGGCTGTCGGCGATCCGCGACGCGTTCTCCCGCCGGGTGGTGGCCTGGGAAACCTCCGCCCGCGCAGACGCCGACCTGATCCTCACCTCGCTGGAATACGCCCTGGCCAGCCGCGAACCCGTCCCGGCCAAATCATTCACCACGCCGACCACGGCTGCCAATACACGTCCGTGAAACTCACAACACGCCTGGTCAGGGCCGAGATTCAGGCGTCCATGGGCTCGGTCAGCGACTCGTTCGACAACGCCCTCGCGGAGAACCTGTGGATGCTCATCAAGACCGAGTGCATCCGCGGACGGACCTTCGCCACCCGCGCCGAGGCGAACCTCGCGCTCTTCGAGTACATCGACGGACCCTGTTGCCCAATTGATCTCATGCTGCGAGGTCGAGGGCGGCCAGTCGCGAAGTACGGGTGCAAGCGAGTGGGATTTCGTTCCACCAGGCATCGAGGCGGATCAGGTTGACAGCGGTAGCTGTGAGTACGTGCGCGAGGTGGGTCTTGGCCAAGCCCCCGTAGCGGGTCCGGCGGACTCCGGCAGTCGCGGCGGCCTGGTGGATGGTGCCTTCCACCCCTGCTCGGGCTGCGTAGCGTTGCTTCCACTCGTCCGTGGACTGCTCGGCGCGAACGCGTTCGAGCACCGCGTCCTGGTCCTGTGGGCGGACGGTCAACTGCCGTCCGTACTGGGTGGAGCGGGTGCACTGATCACGTACGGGACAGGGTGCGCAGGTGGCGGTCGCAAAGCGGATGCGGATCGCGTCCCGGCCGTTGTTGTCCACGCCTTCTGTCCAGTACCTGCTCGTGGCACCGGCCGGGCAGACGGCTTGCTCGGCCTGCCAGTTGATGGCGAAGGCGGTCTTGCCGAAGCCGCCACCCCGGACCGCCTGTCGGGTGTTGTTCGACCGCACCGGCCCAGTGACGGTGACACCATGGGAGACCGGTGCGGTCAGCAGCAGCTCGGCGGAGGTGTACCCGGCATCCAGCAGGTGCTCCGCCGGCAGGAGACCCCTACTGGTGAGACGGTCGTGGACTTCATCGACGACCATCGCGTCGTTGACCGTGGCATCGGTCGTGACGACGTGGGTGATCAGGTGCGGGCGCTGTGACTGTTTGGGGTCGTCACAGCTCTCGCTGACGTGGATCTTGTAGCCGACCCAGGCGGATCCGCGTTTCTTCGCGTACCGGGCATCGGGGTCATGGGGCGAGGCGATCAGCACTCTGCTCGGCGGGAGATCGTCCTTCCCCCGCCAGGCCACCTCCTCTTCACCGTCGGCGACCGTGCGGGTGAACTGCTGTACCCACACGGTGCGTAGGACTGTCACGGCGGGCACCTGACGCAGCCATGTCGGCGCCTTCGGCGTGAAGACGGCTTCGAGCAGGCGGTAACCGTCGGCAGCGATCTGCCGGGCGAGTTCGCGCCGCCCCCGCTCCTCCGTCGGCAACCGGTAGGCATCGACCCTGGTCCCGTACCGTTCCTGCCAGGCGGGGTCCATCGACGTGCGCATCCAGTCCGGCGCCGCGGCGGCGAGCGCTTCCAGCGCGGATCGCAGCGTCTCCCCGACGAACTCCAAGCGGTTGAGGGACCGAACTGCGGCCAGGACGTGTGTCGAGTCGGTGCGCTGCCGTCCGCCGGAGGCGACCAGTCCCATCCCGGTGAGCCGCTCCAGCAGCAGGTCCAGGATCTTCTCCTCAAGACCGTGTGCGAGGAGCCGGTCCCGGAATCCGGTCAGCACGGTGTGGTCGAAGCCGGGATCGGTCAACTCCAGGCCCAGCAGGTACTTCACGTCGATCCTGGCCCGTACCGCGTGTGCTGCCTGGCGATCGGTCAGGTTCTCGGCGAACTGCAGGATGCTGATCAGCGCCAGCTGGCCAGGCGAGACGCCAGGGCGCCCTCGGACCCCGAATGCCTTCTTGAACTCCTCGTCCGCGAACAGCGGGCCGAGGCGTTCACGGATCCTCATCGCCAGACACCCCTTGGGGAAGGCAGCACGCGCCACGTCCCGCGTCACTGCGGGCACCTCCGCCCTTGAGTCCGGCCGCATAGACACCGCACCACCCCCAGTCCTCGCGGCCGGGCGCCCCGGTTTCACACCCTCGAACCGCTCTGCACCACACACTTCAGGAGGGGCATGTCACGCGACTGATGATTACGTCAGAGTCACCCAATTGGGCAACAGGGTCATCGACGGCTTCCACAATCCCCGCCGCATCCAGAAACGCCTCGGCTACCTCAGCCCGATCGAGTACGAAGAAAAGCACTACTCCGATCAGGCAGCGACCGAACAAGCGAACCTGGAACCACGTCAACCCACCTTGACCAGCTAGTCAGCCACACCCGCGCAGCGGGGGAACCTCAATGCTCGGTCTGCCGTACCCGGTCCGGGTGGCACTGCCCGGACCGGAGAACTCCAGCAGGCAGCCAAGCGTCGTGCCGGATATGAAGCCGATCAACGACGCGCACGTGGCGGAACCGGGACTCGCGGTGGTGGAAGTAGCGGCCGCCGACGACCAGACCGCCTTCGCCATCCAGGAACTGCCCGCCACCCGATGGGCAACCGCGCCGGCGGACCGCACGGTCCGTGAACCGGGCGAGGCGGGCGTACGGCTGCGCTGCTACCTGAACCTGCGCCAGCGGAGCCGCTGCCGCGTGCGCCCCGGACCGTCTTGCCGTCGATGGCGATCACCCTGCGGCCCGCGACACGTGCGGTCCTGGTCAGGGCCCAGACTCCCAGCACCGCATCGAGACGGTCCGCGTCGAGGCGGACGAACAGGCGCCGCAGCGTTGATTCGTCCACCCCGCCCCGCTCCAGGCCCGGCCGTTCCAGCGCGGCACTTCCCGCGTCCCGGGCCCACTCCCCGATCGCGGTGAACACCCGGGCTCCGGCCACCACCGCGCACACCGCCACCGCGATCAGAGCACCCACCGGGTGCCGGACCCCGCGCCGACAGCGCGGATCAGGTATCCCTGCAAGCAGCTGGACGAGGAGCTCATGATCCGGGGTAGGCGTGCGAACAGGCGCAGGGATGAGGGACGATGGCATGGCGCGGGCGTGATCCCCTGGTCGGACGGTAAGGCGTAGGAACCTCCATCCAACCGGACTGGACCACGCCCGCACACCTCTTCCACCCGCAAAATCCCACGTCACAGGGCTACAGGGCGACTTTGCCGGGGGGCCTGGGCGGGGAGCGTCATTCAGAACATGCGATATGCCTGGAGCCAGAGTGAAGTGCCGGGTCCTACGCTGCTTGGTCCCACTGATCCGGGAGGGCGTCATCGTCCGGCGGGTGCTGCTCGGCCTTCTCGTGGGCTCGCAGGGCGGCCCAGGTGAGGGCGGCGAGGGGGGTGAGGTACCAGGGCGCCGGCCACAGGGCCTGCCACCAGTCGGCCTGGGGGGTGAGGAGCAGCTCGGTGGCGGCGGTGGTCATGCCGGCGGCGAGGCTCCAGCACAGCAGGCGTCCAGCCCGTTGCGCGGAGCGCGTGAGCCGAGGCGCGGAGACGCGGTGGTGACGGGTGGGGTGGGGGCAGGGCGTGCGTCCGCCCGGTGTGCTCATCGGAGGGATGTCCTTCACGACAGAGGTGGTTGCCGCGGGCCGGGGGACCACGCATGCAGGACGGGCCCAGTGTGCATTTGGTGGAGCGGGGCCGCAGATGCCCTCTGTGTGCACCGCGTCCTCTGAGCCAACTTCTCCGCCCGGTGCTTTCACGCCGTGACCGGCAGGGACACTCGATGAGTGCTGTCCGGTAGTGAAGCGGACAGGTTTGAACATGGCCGAAAGAATGCGGTCGCTGACCTCGACTTCCATGAGGAACCTGCAGGTCAGCAGGTTTCGGTCAAGATAGCTCCCGGAGTCAGTAACGGAATCATCAATTCCGCCCGTTGTTCGCGATAATTGGGGACTTTAAGTCCCGTTTTGTCCTACCGAAGCGGTGGGGCTGGTTCCGGCCCGCATGCATATGACCTCCGAGGGCACGGTGCGTCGCTTTGTGTGTGTCTTGTGACAGCTTGTGGGGCGCCGGTGACCGTGTTGGATCACCGGTTTTGACCGTCTGTCTGGCGCACTTCTGACTTCCTGTGGGGGGAAGCCGATGCATCCGCGCGTTGCGCACACGCCGTTCCGGCGTGCCCGGAGAACACACCGAACCGCTTTCGTCTCCGCGATCACCACGGCCGCCGTGGTGATCGCCGCCGCTCCCGGTCTGGCGGCGACTGCGAAGCCGCAACTGCCCGAGCCGGAGAGCCCGTGGACGAAGCCGACGAAGGTCGAGGCTCCCGCCACGCCGGCCGGACCGACCCGGGCCCCCGGCTCGCAGCCGGAGGCCGAGCCGTCGGCCGAGGTCGCGGCCTGGCGAGAAGACCAGAAGGCCCGCACCACCGGTGCGGAACCCGCCAAGGGTTCGACGTCCCGTTCTGCGGCTGCCGCGGGCGTCGCTGCGTCCGGCCATCTGCCCGAGGGGCAGGGCGAGGTGCCCTGGCACCAGATCGTCGACACCCGCCTGAACGACGCCCTGGTGGCGCGGGTGAACGTCTCCAACGGCAACCTGATGCTGGCGGCCACGGACTTCGACATCGCCGGCGTCGGCCAGAAACTCCAGCTCACCCGCACCTACAACTCCCTGGAAGCCCCGTGGGGGAAGGTCTCCCAGCGCTGGTGGCAGGGATACGAGCGCTACCTGCAGATCAACGACGGAGAAGTCGACGTCTTCGACGCCACCGGCGAGCTGCTGCGCTTCACCGCCAACGCGGACGGCACCTACACCACGCCGGCCGGCTACTCGAAGGACCTGAAGAAGAATGCGGACGGCACCTACACCCTCACCGACCGCAAGTCCGGCACCAAGGACACCTACAACGAGCACGGCACCCTCACGAGGGTGACGGACAGGAACGACGGCACGATCACCGTCGACCAGCACGACGAGGGCGCCGAGCACAAGGGCTTCAAGCTCACCGAGACCCGCTCCGGCCGCTGGATCGACCTGGTCAAGACCTACCCGAACCAGTGGCAGGCCAAGGACCACACCGGCCGCACCGCCGTCCTCGACCTCGACGGATCCGGCAACCTGACCAAGGTGGCAGACACGGCCGGCAAGTCGACGGTGTACGCGTACGACGGCTCGCGCCGCGTGACGAAGGTGACCACTCCCGAGGGCACCGTCACCCTCTTCACCTACGACAGCCACAACCGCGTCACCTCCATGCAACGCGCCACCGCGTCCACGTCGAGCGGCCACACGGGTCCGACCTGGCGCTACGACTACACCGCCCCCACCCCGTCGGATGCGGGCACGACCACGGTCACGGACCCGGACGGCGACGCCACGAAGTACGTCCACACCGCCGACGGTGAGGTCACCAAGGTCACCGACCCGCTCGGTCACTCCCGCCACGCCACGTACAAGAACCACCTGCCCCAGACCGCGACCGACGCGATGGGCACGGGTGCGGACGGCACGGGCGGCAACACGACCACGTACGGCTGGGACGGCCGCAACAACGCCGTCTCCCAGAAGCTGCCGCTCGGCGCCACGGCGTCCGTGTCCGCGTACCAGACGGTCGCGGGCACCGACCTGCCCAACGACTTCACCACCGCGGACGGCCGCAAGGACAGCTTCACGTACGACGCCAACGGCAACACGCTGTCGGTGACCACCACGGGCACCGCGGGCGCCACCCGCGAGTACACGTACAACAAGGACACCCCGACCTGCGGCGGGTTCGAGGGTCAGCGCTGCACGGCGAAGGACGGCAACGGCAAGGTCACCTCCTTCACGTACGACGGCAAGGGCAACCTGATCAAGGTCAAGCCCCCGGTGCCGCTGGGCGAGACGACCTATACGTACGACGCGCTGGGCCGGGTGGAGACGGTCAAGGACGGCCGCGGCGTCACCACCGTCTACGCCTACGACACCCGTGACCGCGTCCGTGAGGTCTCCTCCACCAACGCCACCGTTACGTTCACCTACGACGGTGACGGCAACGTCAGGACCCGCACGGACGCCTCGGGCACGACCACGTGGGAGTACGACAAGCTCAACCGGGAGAAGCGCCGCACCCTGCAGAACGGCGCGCAGACGGCGCTGGCCTACACCCCGGGCGGTGACGTCGACTACTACACCGACCCGACCGGGAAGACGGACTACACCTGGGACGAGGCCGGCCGCCTGGACTACCTGACGGCGCCGGACGGCCAGAAGACCGACTTCGACTACGACAACAACGGCAAGCGCACCAAGACCGTCTACCCCGGCGGCACCACCCAGTCGGTCACCCTCGACGACAACGGCCGACCGGAGAAGATCAGGACCACGTCGGGCACGCAGACGTTCATCGACCTCGCCTACAGCTACAAGAACACCGCGGGCAAGGACACCACCAAGATCCGCACCCGCACGGACAACCTCACCCAGTACACGACCACCTACACCTACGACTCCCAGGACCGCCTCACCTACGCTCTCGAGGCCGACGCGTCGGGCGCGCGGAAGGCGTCGTGGCTGTACTGCTGGGACAAGGCGGGCAACCTCACCTCCCGGGACGGCAGCAAGGGCTCCTGCCCGGGCGGCACCACCTACACCTACAACGACGCATCGCAGCTGACCGCCAAGAACGGCTCCACCACCGGCTGGTCCTACGACAAGCTCGGCAACGAAACCGCCGCAGCCGACAACACCCCCCGCACGAACGAGACCTGGACCGACCACAGCCAGCTGGCCGGCATCACCGCAGCCGGCACGACCTACGACCTGGTCCACGCCGGCACCACCAACCACGAGCGCACCAAGCTCGGCTCGACCTGGTTCCACCACACCGCCCTCGGCCTGGCCTCCACGAGCACGAACGGCATCGACACCGGATTCATCCGCGAACCGGCGGGCACGCTGAACTCCATGACGACTGGGGGGAAGTCCTACTACTACCTCACCGACGCCACCGGCAACGTCCTCGGCCTCGCCGACGACACCGGCAAGCGCACCCACACCTACGCCTACGGCCCCACCGGCCTGCCCCGCGGCACCACCACCGAGGCCGTCCCCCAGCCCTACCGCTACGCGGGCGCCTACCTGGACCCGACCGGCCTGTACAAGATGGGCCACCGCTACTACGACCCCACCCTCGGCCGCTTCACCCAGCCCGACCCCTCCGGCCAGGAAACCAACCCCTACCTCTACGCCGCCGGCGACCCCATCAACAACACCGACCCCACCGGCCTGTACAGCATCGACGACCTGGTGACCGATATCGGCATCATCGGTGGATCTGCCGGTGCCGGGGCTGGTCTCGGAGGAGGCGCGTGCTTCTTCGGTCCCCAGGCCTGCGGAGTCGGAGTCGGCATCGGCGGCTTCGTCGGCGGTGCCTTCGGGGTCGGGGTGGTAGTCGGGCGGCACATCGCAGACTGAAACCGTGGGGTGGGGGCGACGCACGATCGCCTCCACCCTGCTCAGCTGCAGTCCATATCGTAAGAGCGAGAGGAAGTATGTATGCGAAGCTCAGGGGACTTGCGAGAGAGCCGTATCTGGAAGACCTGCGTGTGGACGGTACTCGTTCTGTGCGTGCTCTCTTCAGGAACCTCCCTTGCGGCTGGGCGTTGGGGCTTCCTCATCCTTAGTGGCGTAGGCGTGGTCGCAACGGCTTCGGTGCTGGTCCAGTTTCGGCGCGGAAAATAGACCAGTGAGCTTCTTCGAGGTGGCCACCGATCAGGTGACGGCCCGCGAGCCGCAACGAGCGAGGCCCCCAGGCAGTTGATCGAGATGGCTGACGTCTCAACCACGCTGCTCGGGGGCCTCGTTGGTCATCTACCCTGCCGCACTCGACCTGCCCCACGCCCTGGTCGAGTGGGTCACCATGCTCATCGTCACCCGTGAA
Source organism: Streptomyces sp. DSM 120436 (assembly GCF_055778765.1). Classification (NCBI taxonomy): domain Bacteria; kingdom Bacillati; phylum Actinomycetota; class Actinomycetes; order Kitasatosporales; family Streptomycetaceae; genus Streptomyces; species Streptomyces sp. DSM 120436. The sequence continues at coordinate 52,655 of NZ_JBSKBS010000002.1, forward strand.
GCGCTCCGTGAGCCGGTGCGATGAGGCGGGAACGGCTTGGGGACGAAGGTGCGCAGGTGGACCGCGTTCCTGAATGAGAACTCGAGGGAGCCGTGGACGACGCGGTGACCGGTCTCGACCACCACCAGGCACGGCGCGTAGTCGCGGGACCGCTGGATGTCCCGAATGATCTCGGGGACCGGGGGTGAGGTACGGGTCAGGTCGAGACCCTCCGGGGTGAAGGCCGGACCCCAGGAGGGCTCCACGAGGTAGACGTCGCGCTCGCTGCGCGCGGGAAGCGCGCCGAGCAGGTCACGGTAGTCCGCCAGACGGAGATCGACAGTGGAGCCGACACGGTCGAGATTGCGTCGGCAGGCCTCGTGGACGACCGGGTCGAGTTCGGAGGCGTGTACGGGACGGTCCAGGCACCGGCCGAGGTGGTGACCGAAGTTTCCGGAACCGCAGAACAGGTCGACGATCATCGCCTCGCCGCCGGTCCCGGGGGCGGTGGCCTCGATCTCGGCGATGACGCCGGCGATGGCTACGGGGTGGGGGTCCTTGGTGCACTCGACGGCGGTGCGGCCCAGGAGGCGGATCCCCGGGCCTCCATCTCGGGGGCGGGGATGCCGTAGAGGGACAGATCCTCGGAGCGACCGCACATGAGGCGGCCTGCCTCGCACAGCTGGCCCGGGGTCAGAAACCGGTTGCGCAGGGGGCCGAGCAGCCGGTTCCTGAAAGCGAAGTAGGCCGCACGACCGGGTTCTTCAGAGGCGTTCAATCCGTCTCCAGGTGGCGGGAAGGTTCCGCTGCCGGTCGCGCGACAGATGCGGTACGGGCCGCAGCGGTTGGCCGGTCCGGCCGTTTCCGCGGGGCTGGGCACCCCGGACTGTTACTCACTGCGCCGAGGGGGGAGGATCCTGGCCAGCACCGCGTGGACCGGCTCGCCGCCGAGCAGTCTCCGCAGTTCCTCGACGCCGTGCCGCCGCCGCACCGGGGTGAGCGAGACATGGTGTTCGATCCGCTCGTTGAACGTTCTGCGGAACACGCTGTAGAGCTCGTCGTCCTCCTGTACGCGGCCGGCGATCCCCACGAGGGCCGCGGTTCCGGTGAAGTCGTCCTCGGGTACCCGGTGGTGCGGCAGGACGTCCGCGAACCGGCCGGCGGTCCGGCCGAAGATCGTGCCGTCGAGACGGCGCAGGGTGTAGACGTGCGCGTAGTGCTGCTCGTGGATCCCCAGCGGCAACCGTCCCAGGGCCATCGACTCGTGGAGTGCCGTGAGCCCTGGGGTGAGCAGATAGCCGGGCGTGCTCGCCACCGCTCGCAGCAGGTCGCGCTGCCGCAGGAGACGGCAGTCGGCCCGTCGGCCGGCGACCGAGACATTCCGCTCGCGGTGTCCGCCGAAGGGGCCGCCGCAAACCAAGACGCGCGGAAACCGGGGCCAGTCTCGCAGCAGGTCGGGGATCCAGCGGTGGAGCAGGCGCAGGTAGTCGTTGTTGGCGTCGAAGTCCAGGAGGAAGTTCTTGAACCCGCCGACGTTGACCAGCAGGTCGTACTCCGGTTCGGCGTCGCGCGGGGTGTTCCTCAGTCCTTCGAGATCGATGATCGAGCCAGTCAGGTGGATCGTGGACCCGACGCCGAGAGCGGCGAACTCGGCCGCGCGCTCGGGGACACCCGGGAAGTTCTGCACCACGCTGTGCGTGGCGAGCAGATGGGCCGCGACGACGCGCTCATGGGGTGAGAGAGCGGCCAGGTGCCGGTCTGCCGCGACGTAGGAGGAACGCGGCATGCTCGCACACAGGTCGCGGATCTGGGCCAACGGCCGTCTGAGCCGCCAGAAGCCGAACAGGCTGTCCACCATGACCACCGGACGCCGCGCCACGACGAACCGCAGGGCGAGGTCGGCGTCCATGACCGAGACCACCTGGTCGCCGGTCTTCAGCAGGTCGTCGACCGACTCCGCCCCGGCCCTTCCGCACGTCTTGTCGAGCTCGCGGACGGCGTCGAAGGCGTCCGGGTTGCGCCGCGCGAACGTCGCCGCCACGCCGCTGCCGACGAACACCCGCTCATGGCCGGAGAGCAACCGGGAGATCGCGACGAGTTCGGAGGCCGGGCCGAAGCCACAGTTCTGGGCCCCCATCACGATGCGCATGTCAGCGGCCCGCACCGGTGTGGGAGGGAGTCACCGCGCCGGACGAGGCCGCGAACACCCCGACGAGTCGCCTGGCGAACTCGACCGGGTACCTCGCGTAGCCGACGTGGCCGCCGGGGAACAGGATCTGTTCACAGCCGAGCCGCTCCGCGAGGACGACCGCGGGCCGGTGGACGGTGTGGGTGCGCGAGTCACGACCACCCGCCACGACGATCCGGTCCGCCATTGTCACGAGCTTGGCGAGGTCGGGTACGAAGCGCGTGACCGGCCTGACGGTGTGGGCCAGGAAGAACGCGGTGTTGTCGTGGGCCTCGGGCAGTGTCGGCGCGGGCCCGTCGCCGAACACGAGCTGGAGCTTGCGCAGGGCCGCCGCCACGCCTTCGCGGCGGAACGTCTCGTGGACGTCGTCGAAGAACGCCAGATGGCCCTCGGCATCCGGCAGCAGTCCCATCGCGGGCGGTTCGTGGGCGATCGTCAAGCGGATCCGGTCCTGGCCGCGGACGGCGAGTTCGAGTGCGACGAGCCCGCCCGAGCAACTTCCGAAGACGTGCGCGGATTCATCGGACCCGGTGAGGTGATCGAGCAGGCGGTACGCGTCGTCGGCGTGCTCCTCGATCCGCTGGTCCTTCGGCGGGCCGTCGAGGAGGCTGCGCGAATTGCCGCGCGGGTCGTACGTGATGACGCGGTGGTCCGCGGCCAGGACGTCGGCCAGGCGTTTGAAGACAGCCGCGTCGGAGTTGCCGCCCGCGATGAGCAGCACCGGTGATCCTTCTCCGCGCACTTCGAAATGAAGCCTCGCGCCCGGTACCGCGAGTGTGCCGTTCTTCTGGGGATCCATCACACTCCAGGATTCGAAGCGGCACGGCGTTCCGGGCGGTCGGGAAGACCGCCCGCGTGAGGGAACGGGCGGAAGACCGCGTTCCCGCTTGCCGCGCGCGTGATCCACTGACTCACACCCGTGTGCCGAGCGGCAAGGGGGTGAGCGGGAGGAACGGGGGCGTCGCCCAGCGCAGTCCTCACAGTGGCAGCGCGCGGGAGTTCGCGTACCTCCGTCACCGCTCCCGCGCGCTGGTCTCACGGACGGGCGGGCCGGGCACCATCCCCGTCACGCCGTCACTTCGAAGGAGGCCGCCTCATGTCCGTCATGAGATCATGGGTACGCTCGGCAGTCCTGACAACCGCCGCTACCGTACTTCTCACGGGCGCACTGGCCGCCGGGCCCGCCCGCGCGGAACCACTCGCGCTGTTGCAGTGCCAGGGAACCGAGTCCGTCGCCTACAGTCCGGGGATCACCTTCCAACCGCAGGACGTCGACGTCACCACCGACGGACGTCTCGGGCCGTGCGTCGACGGCGCGGGTGAGGTGACGAGCGGGGCGTACGGGGAACGGTTCACCCTCCACGCGGGCTGCAACGACCTCCTCGGCGGATTCCGGGGTCCTCGGACTTTCACGTGGAGCACCGGCGACACCAGCGTCATCGAAGCCGAGGGCAGCAGCACCGCGGTCGCCGGGCAGGTCGTCACCACGCTCACCGGGACCGTCGTCCAGGGCCGCTTCCACGGCCGCTCGGTGATCCAGGTCATCGTCCTTCCGCAGCCGGCACTGCCGCTGTGCCTGACCACCGGTGTCACGGGTGCGACCGGGGCGACGACGCTCACCATTGTCTGAGACTGCCCGCGGCCGGTCACCTGACGCGGCGGGCCCGGGCCGGACGGGGAAGGGCAGGCCGACTCCGCGGCTGACAGCGGGATCCGTGACCCCACGGTTCCGGACGCGGCGTTCGCCGTACACGTCAAGGACGCGAGCGGCCGCCGCCGGTGACACCCTCTGCCTGAGCCGTCCCCTCACCAGAACGTCCCCCCGACCCGACCAGGAGAGCCGGTTGCCGGACATCGACGACGTGCGAAGAATCCTCTCCGAACTGGGCATCGAACAGGAGCTCTTGCGCGAGGACGCGCTTTTGCGTGCCCATCTCGGGCTCGACTCCGTCGACATCACGCAATTGGAGATCGAGTTCTCCGAACGACTCGGCACCCGGGTCGACCTCTGGAGCGAACACGACTGCACCCTGCGACAGCTCGCCGACGCCTTGGGCGGGAACGGGCAGGCCCCTCAGGCGTCGGCGGACTACCGCAGCCGTGGCTGGTGACGCCCGGACCTGCTGGACGAACTGGTTCTGGACACCCGCGGGCATCGGGGCCGCCGTGAGGCACTCGTCCGCGACGGCCGGGTTCTCACCGGGGCCGAGCTGGACGTCGCGGTGTCGGGCTGCGCCGCCCGGTTGGCGTGCTGCGGAACCGCACCCAGGCGAGAACGTACTCGTACAACTCCCCAATCAGCCCCAGTTCGTCGTCCTCGTGCTCGTCCTGATTCGACTCGGCGCGCGCCCGGTCCTCGCTCCGCCGACGCTGCGCGAACACGAACTCGCCCCCGTGCTGTCTTCGGTACGGCCGGGAGCGATGGCCGTACCCGTTAGGCAAGCCCGTTTCGACCACCTCCGGTTCGCCGATCGGAGCGGCTGTCGCGCACGGCGACCGTCACGTCGTAACGGCGGCGCCGTTACGGACACGCCCCAGCTGGGGTGCCAACGCCTTCAGGACGTAGGTCAGCGGCTTGCCCAGCGGCGCCAGGCGCCCCGTCAGCGGTGCCACCACACCGACCGTCAGCTGCGCCAAGGAGGTACTCACTCTGTATTTCCCGTTCTCTCATCATTCGCCGGGAAGGGGACGGGGAACCGCGACGGTGGAAAACGCCACGGTTCCCCGACCCTGCCGGTGGTGTTCTGCCGGACTGCCTCGTCAGCGGCCGGACCGGTCCACGGTGACGCACGTGGTCCGGCTCATCACCGAAACCGTCTCGTTGCCGCAGTTGTTGCTGTGACCCGAGGCGTTGCGGGCGAACACCAAGTTGGACAGAACCCCGCCGCTGGGGTCCGCCTGGTCGCCGCCGCTGCCCTTACCGGTGTCCTCACTCACGCAGGTACGGTCCTTGAAAAGTGCCACCTTGCCCGTCCCGCAGAGATTGGCGTGGCCGGAGGAATTCCTGCCGGACAGGTTGGACAGCACTCCACCCGGTCCCGCGTCGCTGTCACCGGCATGCGCCGTAGCCATCCCTGCAGGCACCGCCCACATCATCCCCACCACCGAAGCGACCACCGCAATACGCCGCGCGCCGTTCATCCGCACCTGATTCCTTTCCATGGGCTATCCCGGCCGCGCCGACCGGTTCATCGGACGTAACGATGTTGCGGTTGATCGGTATGGGCGGAGTCACGGTGAATCATCAGCAGGGCAGTTGATCGGCTGCTCCGATTGAGTTTCACCGCCCCGGTTGCTGACAGCGGAGGTCCGCGACGCTACCAACGGGGCCGGGCGTCGTTGGCACCAAAGCGAGGACCTGGAACGACCGGTCAGAGGGTGTCGCCAGTCCGGTCGAGGCCCTGCTCTCCCGAGCTGCGACGACGTGGCGAGCAGCTCTCTGTGGCGGATCGGGGGTGTGCTTGTCAGCGGTTTCGGTCTTCTCGTCTTCCCCAGGGTGACGCTCCGCCGGGTCGGTCGTGTCGTGACGACCGGAGGGAGCGCGGAAGGCGGCAGGAGTGGGAGGGCCTGATCGAGGTCTGGACGCTGCCGGAGGAGGGCCAGGCGCGGCTGCGCAACGAGTCGAGGGCGACCCGGTGGGGGCTTACCCTGCTGCGGAAGTCCTTCGAGGTCGGGTGTGAGCGGTTGAGGTACAGGAGGTCCGGTGGGATCGATCTTGCTGGGTTTCCCCTGCTCCGCAGAGCGCCCGGACGGGCTGTGCCCAGGGCCGACGTTGTCCTCTTCGGGCTCGGCGGGGTCGGGCAGGCTGCGGTCGGCCATCACCCAGTGGTGATGGGTGGGCGGGTCGGGGTCTAGGACGAAGTCGGCGGGCGGTTTGGCCCCGGCCCAGTCATGAGCGCGCGGGCCCTTCGCCCCGTCACCGCAGGAGAGCCGCTGCCAGGCATCAGCTTCCTGAGTCCCTGGTGCACCTCGGAAGACCTCGCGTCACCCGTCGTCCCGGCAGCGGCCGGACGGTGATCGGGCGGCCGCTGCGCGCCGTGCGGCGCGCGGTGGTGAGGGGCGTCCGGGCCTGGGCTCCGGGCGTCCCTCACCACGGTCCAGGCGGGCCACGACGATCAGGTGGGGGAAGGTGAGGGCGGCCAGCAGGACCACTCCGCCGGCCGCTGTCCGGCCGTCCGTCAGGAAGGCACGGGGTAGGGCGGTGAGGGAGGCGAGGGCGGTCAGCGCGACGGCCGTGGGGGCGGCCGCTTGACGGCCGAACCTGCGCAGCACCGCTGCGGTGTGCCCGGCCCGCAGTGCCGGTGCGTTGGCGGGGTCGGCCAGGAGCAGCCGGGCGATGTGCCGTACCGAGTGCCAGGCGCCGAAGTAGGCGCCGAACGCCACCAGGGGTGGTACCAGGCCGAACAGCGCGGTGAGCAGCAACAGTTCGGCGGCCTGCCGGTGCCGTCCGTCGCGCAGTGCCGTTCCGCAGCAGACCGTCACGGCTGCTCCGGCCAGTACCGCAGTGGCCGTCCGCACCGGCGCGGCCAGCAGCCAGTCGGCGCCGGGGGCGAGCTGCCGCACCACTGGGCGCACTTGCTCGGGCCATAGCGCCAGGGGCAGTACGGCGGTGACCGTTCCGTGGGCGAGGGCGTGCACCGCCCGCGGAGCCGGATCCGTCGGACCGTCGCGCAGGGCGCAGAACCGGGCGTCGCCGTAGCCGAAGTGCAGTGCGGAGACTGCCAGGAAGACACAGAACACGCAGGCCGGCACGGTCAGGGCGACGGTGGGGACGGCCGCTGCCGCTGCGGCGTAGCCGAGCGGGACGACCGTCCGGTGCCTGGCCGCGGGCCGGGAGCCGCGCTGGAACCAGCCGGGCACCAGGTGGTCGACGGCGCCGTGCGGCAGGCCGACCACCAGACCGATCAGGAACACCGCGACCCCCCAGCGCCACCACACCTGCGGTGCCACCAGGCCAACGGCGAGCACGGCCGCCACCGCACCGGTGGAGATCCGGTCGGCCGGCACCAGGACGCGGGCCGCCGGGCCGGGAGCGGCCACCGGGTGTCACCGGGCCGTGCCGGTGCCATCGGGGCCGTGGTCCCCGCCGGTGCTGTCCCCGCCACCCTCGCGCACCGGCAGCGGGGCGGGGCGGGCGCTGTGCCCGGTCAGGGCTGCCGCCACCGGGGGCCAGGCATCGGCCCGTTTGACGTGCGAGATCCACACCTCCTCCGGGTGGGTCCCGGTGCCGCTGCGGATGTCGTCGGCGGTGCGCAGCTTGGCCACCTTGTGGATCAGCATGCCGAACCAGACCTTGGCGGCGACATCGGCCGCGCAAAAGCCGAGTTGGGTGACGAGAGCCCAGGCCACCAGGTGGGATTCGGGGCCGACGGACTGCTGGATCAGGTAGATCAGCGGGTAGGCGCCGAAGACGCTCAGCAGCAGGACGGTCGCCCGTTTCAGAACGGTGTACGCCTCCGGCGGCAGCTCGTCGCGGCCTGCCAGCACCGCGTAGCCCAGCACCGCGTACAGCACGAGGAAGAACACGGTGCTGATCGCGCCCCACACCACCAGCCACAGCACCCGGTTGCCGTTGTCGAGTACCTGGGCGCCGAGGAAACCGGCGAGGACCATCAGGAAGGATGCCATTACGGCCGTGCTGCGCAGCACGGACATCCGCCGTCCGGCGACGGCGCACACGGCGAGCAGTTCCACGGCGAGCAGCGGCACCGTGACCGACCAGTCCGCGTACCGCATCCCACCGTCGAACTCGGTGTCGGCCACCGGTACATACCGTTCCTCCCGGAGGGTGAAGGAGGTCTTCCAGCTGATGAAGAGTTCCACATAGGCGAGAAAGGCCAGCAGCTGGAGCAGGGCACTGGCGTCGCTCGCCGCCCGGTAGCGCGGGGCCGTTTCGCTCCGGGTGACGAAGGCGTGCAGGGAACCCGCCAGCAGTGCCAGAGCGGTTGCCATCAGGGCGTACTGCACCATGCGGTACTCGCCCGCCGTGTAGGTCAACGCGCCGGAGAACTCGCCCCGCACCGGGGGCGCCGCCGGCACGAAGGTGCCGCTTTTCCCCGCGGCGCCGAAAGCGGCACCCATCGTCCGTGCGAGCAGCATGACCGTCCCCTGGGCCGGAGCGGCCGGGTGGACGACGGAACCCGTCGTCCACCCGGTGCGTGTGCGCCGGCCCGGCCGGCGCACACGCTCGAGTACGCGATCACGTTAGGGAGACACTGAGCGGACGGCGACCGGAGCGGGTCCGCCGGAGCGACGTCCCGGCCGTCCGGGCCGGACGGAACCGCTGACCGCGGGGCCGCCCGAGACGGGGATCGGCCCCGACACGGCCGGGCTCCGTGCCCTGATCGACGGTGCCCCGGTAGTCGGCGCGGCGGGGTGCGCCGCCTTCAGCGCTCCAGGCGTGCTGAGCTACCAGGGCGAGTACACCGACCCGGCCACCGGCCAGGTCAACATGCACGCCCGCTGGTACGACCCGGCGACCGGCGGCTTCTCCTCCCGGGACTCCTGGACTCTCAACCCGGTGCCGTCCGTCAACGCCAACCGGTATGGATACGGCAACGGCGATCCGCTGGTGAACACGGATCCCAGCGGGCACGCGCCCTGCCTTTGGGGGGTGCATCCCCACGCGGTACATCGAGCAGGGCATCCGCCAGGCGGAGCACTACGCCAACACGGCGGGCAAGAAGGCCAAGTCCGGTGTCCGATGGCTTAAGAACCCCGGCAAGGCGACGCGCTTCCTCGGCAAGAGGGCCCTCGGGCCGATCGGCTGGGCCTGGGAGGCATACGACCTGTACCGGAGCCAATCGAGGAGTGCTTCCAGGCCGTGGCTGCGTAGGTCAGAACGAAGAGCACTTGTCGGTGGGAGCTGGGAACAGTCGGCTGCTGCTGGGCTGCCGACTGTTGATGAGAAGTAGTAGCGGTCCCGGCCACGGAAACGTGATGTCGTCAACGTGTTGACGTCCGTATCCTTCGGCGGGTGAGTCTGATCGAGGTGGGTCCCGGGCAGGTCGAGCTCGTCGTGCGGGGGCCGGGGGCGCTGGCGACCTCTGTCCGGTTGTTCGACTGGTCGCGTGCGGATGAGTACGAGACCGTCTTCGCGGTGGAGGCCGTTGCTGATGGTGTGCGTGCACGGCTCGATAACGTGACCGTCACCGTCTGGGATGACATGAGCGAGTTTTTCGACGGACTCGCGCGAGACTTCCGTGGTTGGGAGGGGGAGCGGGTCTGGACCAACAACCACCTGGTCGTGACGGCGACCTTCGGCTCGGGTGGGCATGTGTATTTGGACTGGACTCTTCGGTCCGGCTTCTTTCCCGGTGACTGGAAGTGCACGGTGACGACCGTGATCGAAGCCGGTGAAGGGATGACGGCTGTAGCTGCGGACCTGCGGGAATTCCTGGGCCAGGGGTAGGTCGCCCACGATCGCTCCGCGCAGTCACCGCGCGCCAGGTTCAGCCGACGGCTTGCTGCTCAGCGCGGGCGCGGGGGTGGCGAGACGGTAGGAGTCGGTGCCGGTCTCGATGATGTTGCCGCCGAAGGTGAGGCGGTCAACGATGGCCGCGCAGAGGCGGGGGTCGGTGAAGGTCTTGGTCCAGCCTCCGAAGGACTCGTTGGAGGCGATGGCGACGCTGTTCTTCTCCTCGCGTTCGGTCAGGACCTGGAAGAGGAGTTCGGCGCCGCGGCGGTCGAGTTCCATGTAGCCGAGTTCGTCGATGCAGAGGAGGCCGACGCGGCCGTAGCGGGCGATGGTCTTGGTCAGCTGCTTCTCGCCCGCGGCTTCGACCAGCTCGTTGACCAGCTTGGTCGCCAGGACGTACTTGACTCGGTAGCCGGCCATCGCGGCCTCGATGCCCAGTGCGATCAGCAGCTGCGACTTGCCCGTGCCGGAGTCGCCGATGAGACAGAGGGGCAGGCCCTTCTTGATCCATTCGCACTTGGCGAGGGTGTGGATCATGGCCGCGTCGATGTTGGGGTTGGCCTCGAAGCCGAACTTGCGCAGCGACTTGTCGCGGGGGAAGCCTGCCGCCTTGATGCGTCGCTCGGAGCGGCGGCGGGCCCGGTCGTCGCACTCCGCCAGGAGGAGCTCGGCGAGGAAGCCGAGGTAGGACATCTGCTCGCGGCTCGCGGTCTCGGCGAGGTCGGGGAACTGCGAACAGATGGTAGGCAGCCGGAGCATGCGGCATGCCTGGTCGACGGCGGTGGTGGCGGCCTGCTCGGTGAGTCCTCGCTGGCGGGGAAGGGACACGGCGTTCTCCTCTTTTCACGGGGTGGGGTGGTCGGGTCGGCGGAGCCGCAGGAGCTGGTCGCAGGGGCGACGGAGGGCAGAGGCCGCTTGTCGGGTGGCAGGTTGGCCCTGACGGTCGCGGGCAGCGGGGCGATGGCGGTCTGGCTGGTGGTGGAGGCCGGCTGCGGGGGTTCTTCGGGGCCGGTGTCGGCGTCGGCTGCCTTGCGGGCTTCGAGAGCCACGGCATCGGCGGTGAGCGCACCGGTCTTCAGGGCTGCGACGAGGCCGGTGACGAGGTGTTCGTGGGGCAGGTGGCGGCTGAGGAGGAGGACCTCGATCAGGGCCCGGGTGCCGTCGCGTTCACCGTGCGCTTTGACAGCGGCTTCCCACCAGGCGTCGTGCATGGGAGTGAACCGGCCGGCGGCCCGGGCCTGGTCGAGTGCGGTGGCGCCAGGCAGGGCACCAGGCTTGCGGATCAGCGCCTCCAGGTAGTGGTCGAGTTCGAGGCGGGATCCATTGCGGGCGATGAGCCGCTCGTGTCGGGCGACTTCCTCGCGGCCGTCGTAAACCACGAGCTCGGAGGCGTGGAGCATGACGCGGACGGTGCGGCCGATCAGCCGCACCGGCACCGAGTAGCGGTTCATCCGGACGCAGATCTGGCTGTAGCGGTCGACCCGCGGTGTGGACAGTCGGCCGGTCTCGAACTGCTCCTCCGGCAGTGGCGCGAGCAGCGGCTGCTCGGCCGCGAAGTACTCGCCGATCGTGCACGGGCGGGAGCGGATGCGGCGGGCGTCGTCCTCCTGGTCCCACCGGTCGATCATCGCGTTGAGCTCGGCGAGTGTGTCCACTTCAGGGACGGGGACGAGGTGGTTGCGGCGAAACCAGCCGATCTGGCCCTCGACGCCGCCCTTCTCGTGGGCGCCGCGGATGCCGGGCTGGCAGTAGAGGGCGTCGATGCCGTAGTGGGAGCGGAAGGCGGCCCAACGTTCGGCTTCCACCCGGCGACGGGAGAGGCCAAGCACCTGGGCGACTGCGGCTCTAAGTAGGTGTTGTCGTACCGAACCTGAGACCGGTGTTTTCGCTGGTCAGGCATAGGTTTGGTGCTCCCGTGGGAGGGGTGGCCTGTCGTGTCATCGTTCCTGGGAGGTCGTGGATGCCGTCGGTCGTGGGGTTGCTCGAGCAGCGCGAGCTGGGTGCTCGCCGTCGTGTGGACGAGCTGCGGGAGGAGGCCGACCGCGTCCAGGCCGAGCTGGCCGTGGCCGAGCGGGAATGGAAGGAGTGGGTCATCGCCCGCTCGCGGGTCGGCGAGGTGCTGGGTCCGGTGGACGAAACCGCAGATCACGCACGGACCGAACGGGTGATGCCGGCGCAAGGGCAGGCAGAGGAGGCATCGCCAGCGTCGACGGCAGCAAAGCCGAAGGCGCAGGTGCCGGTGTGGCGCGAGGGGCTGGACGCGACCGTGCTGTCGATGGACTACCAGCGCATCCTGCAGGCCCTCGCGGACCGGCATCGCCTCCGTCAAGGGCCGCTTACCTGCCAGGAAATGGCCGTCTTGTTCGGCCTGGACGCGGTGCCGTCGAAGGTGGAGGCGCTCAGGTCGAAGGCGAAACGCCTGGTCGCGCGGGGCTGGCTGGCCGAGCGTCAGCCGGGCCGGTTCACGCTTGCGCGGAACGTGAGCGGGTCAGACGGCGGGTCATGATCATGGTCATCGACCAGTAGACCATCGCCTCGGCGCTGGTCGTGCGGCGTTCGTAGTCGCGGACCAGGCGACGGCTTCGCATCAGATGGGCGAAGAGCCGCTCGACGATCCACCGCTTGGGCAGCACCACGAAACCGCGTATGTCGTCGCTGCGTTTGACGATCGCCAAGACCAGGGCGAACACGGCCAGGCAGTGCTCGACGAGGCTGCCGGTGTAGCCGCCGTCGGCCCAGACCAGCTCCAGCCGGTGGCGGGCGTCGGCCACCTGGGCGAGCAGCGCCTTCCCGGCGGCACGGTCTCCGATGTCCGCGCTCGTGACCATGACGCCCAGCAGCAGGCCGAGGGTGTCGACCATGACGTGCCGCTTGCGTCCGTTGATCAGCTTGCCGCCGTCGAAGCCACGGCTGTCGGCGCCGACGACGGCGTCCGCCTTGATGGACTGCGAGTCGATCACACCGGCCGTCGGCTCCACATCCCTGCCCGCCTTCTGGCGGACCCGGTCGCGCAGCCGGTCGTGGAACTCCCTGACCAGCACGTGGTCGCGCCAGCGGCGGAAGAACGCGTAGACCCGGTCCCACGGCGGGAAGTCGGCCGGCATCGCCCGCCACTTGACGCCGTTGTCCACGAGATAGCGGATCGCGTCCAGTATCGCCCGGTGGCAGTACGCCTCCGGCTGTCCGCCCCGGCCCCGCATCCAGCCCGGCACCGGCAGCAGCGGCCGGACCACAGCCCACTCCGCGTCCGCCATGTCCGAGGGATACCGCCGAACACGTTCCGGGTGATCGGCCGCATTCCCGAACCGGTGAGCGACACAATCACAGGACGGAGCAGCCGACTTGAACTCCACCGGCGTGAGCACGTACAACTGCGGCAACAGGGTCTCCTGGATCTCGGTTGGCTTCGCAACCCCGAGCTACCAAGAGGCCCTGCCTTCATGCCCACGGCCAGTCGCGATCACCCGATCGAGACTCCCGTTCGACGCCCACCCCTCAAGATCGGAACGACAACAGCTTCTAAGGTTGTCGTAGCGGACCTTCCCGGTCGGCACTCCGCCCAGCACGTTGAGAGCGTGGACGTGGCCCTCGAAGAACGCTTCCTGCCCGGCCGAGGCGAAGATGCGGTGCACGGCCTTTCCCGAGTACGACAGCCGGAACGCAAACAGGTAGCAGGTCGCCAGCTCGCCGGCCAGCCTCACTGTGACGTCGCCGAAGTCGACCTCGGCCTCCGCCCCGGGCCGGTGGGTCTGCGGGACGAACGCCTCCACCACCCCCTTGCCGGCCTGGAGACGGATCTCCTCACGGCGGGCGGCGACGTAGGCGCGGACCATCTGGTAGGAAACGTCGACAGCTTCGTGCTCGTCCAGCAGCCGGTCGTAGATCCGCTTGACCGTGTGGCGCTGCTTCCGCGGCGCGGTCAGGTCCGCCCTCAGGATGGCGTCGATCACCGGCTTGTAGGTGTCCAGGCGCGTTGCCCGTGGCCTCATCTTCTTGCGCGGCTCCGGCAGGGCCGAGGTCAGAGCCCTCTGCACGGTGTTGAAGCCGACGCCGTACTTCCACATGAGCGCGCGCGTCGACATGCCGGTCCTGGCATCACGGCGGATCGCCGCGTACAGATCGACCTTGGAGTTCGGCACCCGGGCCCCCTCGGCGTACAGAGCACAACCATGGTCCCGAGGCAAGCACCTGGGCGTTCTCGAAACTCAGCGACATCACTCTCCCGTGGAACCAGGCGTTCGCACCGCTGAGCAACAGACGTTCTCGAAACTCACTTACAAAGCCAAGGCCGCGAAGAACGAATGCGGCCTGGACCAGTACGAAGTTCGCCGCTATGTGGGCTGGTATCGGCACATCACTTTGGCCATGCTCGCGCACGCCTTCCTGGCCGCCACGGCACGCGAGTCCTGGGAAGAAGGGGCGCAACCGGTGGGGCGGCCGGGGGCCATCGAGCTCACAGTGGCGGAGGTTCGGCGACTCCTGGCAGCTTGTCGTGTCCGACCCCCGTACCTGAGCGGACACCGCGGACGACATCACGCGCTGAGCTGGTCGAACTGGCGCCGCCGACGCCAAGCAGTCGCCCGCCGCTGTCACTACCTGCGGCGTTGTCGCACGATCGAGGGGCGGTCTCCGTGAGACCTCCCCCGCACGACCGGAGTCCAGCTACACTCCAGCCGCCCGACGAAAGACCAGGTCAGACAGCAAAGTCCTGCTGGAGTACTAGTACTCCAGCAGCGGTTCGCTATCTGGCCTGGTCAGAGGCATTGTCGGGAGTGTAGTTGGCTGCTGGCACGTCAGGGGCTGTCTTGCCGGACCGCCCCTCCAACGAATGACATCGTCGTCGGTAGTGACAGTGCCGGGCCACGGCCTGACGCCTTCGCCGCCATCGCGACCAACTCAGCGCATGGATGCGAAGGGGCGGGCGGGGCCGGTGGGCGGGGTCAGTTGCCAGTAGCCGACGGACTTCTGCCACGGTGAGCGGGACCATGGTGGAACCGTTTCTGCGCCCCCCTTTGCCGCCGCCTGGGCCGCCGTGACCGCGAGAAAGGCATGCGCGAGCATGGCCAGGGTGATGTGCCTCATCCATCCGACGTAGCGGCGGACTTCGTACTGGTCCAGGCCGCACTCGTTCTTCGCAGCCTGGAAGCATTCCTCGATCGCCCACCGACGTCCGGCAACGCGCACGAGCTGGTCGACACCGGCTCCCACCGGCGCGTATGCGAGGTAGTAGGCGACCTGATCGGGTCTGCTGATGCTGCGCCGGGCCAGCGCCCAGCGGTGATGGGCGGGCCGCTCACTGTCGAAGTCCTCGATCACCGGGAGCTGGACGGCTGCCCAGTCATAGACGCGCGGGCCCTTGGCACCGTCGCCGCACGAACGTTGCTCCCATGCCTCACCCGGTGCCTGGCTGAAGAGATAGTCGATCCGGCCGAAGCGGGGCACCGGCTGGGACTTCGGGACGGCGAGCACATAGCCGACGGCGGTTTCTTCCAGTACCCGCCGAAAGCGCCACTCCTGGCCGTAGGCGGCATCCGCGGTCACCCAGGCGATCGGCAGCGGCGAGGCGAGTGCGCGCAGCACCATGGCCCTGGCCAGTTCTGGTTTGGTGGCGAAGACCCTCTCATCAGGAATCTTGGCGGCGCGGCAGCGTTCGCGGTCGTCCGTCCAGGACTTGGGCAGATACAGTTCGCGGTCCACCAGGGCGCGTCCGTGGGTGGTGGCGTAGGCGGCGAAGACACCGATCTGGCAGTTCTCGGTGCGGCCGGCGGTGCCGGAGTACTGGCGCTGGACACCTGCGGAGGTGGTGCCTTTCTTGACGAAGCCAGTGTCGTCGAGGATGAGGACTCCGTCGGCTTCGCCGAGTCGTTCAGCGACGTATGCCTGCAGGTCGTCGCGGATGTCGTCGGCGTTCCAGGTAGCTCCGTTCAGCAGCCGTTGCAGGCCGTCGGGGGTGCGGTGGCCTGCGTGTTCGGCCAGCTGCCAGCCGTTCTTGCGGCCGACCGGGCCGAGCAGGGCACGGACGTAGTCACGCATACGGCGTCGCAGGTCGGCACGGCCGAAACGGTGGCCGATGCGCAGGAAGAGGTCGTCGAGTTCACGGTCCCAGGTCGCGTCGGCAAGGTCATCGATCACGCGGGAAGACTGCCCTCGTCACAGCGCAGACAGTTTTCGATGTCATTCGTTGGAGGGGCGGTCCGGCAAGACAGCCCCTGACGTGCCAGCAGCCAACTACACTCCCGACAATGCCTCTGACCAGGCCAGATAGCGAACCGCTGCTGGAGTACTAGGAGCAGCGCGGGGCACGCCTCCGGACACGGATCGCCCCCAAGACGAGCCCACGCACACCGCTGTTTCCCGAGCAGGGCGGGTCGGCCCCGAGCCGATCGTCACATCCCTGTGGTCGGGCACCCCACAAGATCACCGCGTCTTTGATTCAGCCCTGCTGGTCCCGATGTCATGCATTTCCGGGCTACGGAGGGCGCTCCAGTCCGCAGGGAGTCCGCAGGACGCTCGTAGAAGCCCGTCGGAGGCCAACGCAACCAAACCCGGGCCGCATCGCGATCAGCCCGGCCACCGACAGGCGTCCCGAGCGTCGCCCGCTGACCGTCACGACCGGGGTGCGGCCGCGTCGGCCCCAAGTGCGCCCCCGGGGCGGCCGGCGGGTGAAGCCTGCCTCGTCCTCGAAACAGATGTATCCCCCGCAGGCCGCCCGGGCTCTTTTACCTCCGCCCAAGTTGCCTCCTTCCAAACGGTGACGGCCTGCTCGTCGCGCTCGGCGACCCGCCGTGCGGGGACCTGCGGACTGAAGCCGAGCCGGTGCATCAGCCTCGTGGCACCCGAGAGGCTGTACGAGACGTGGAACTTCCGGCCGGTCAGCGTGGCCACCCGCGCCGCCGTCCACACCTGGTCCTCCACTCAGCCGTGCGCGGCCGGACCCTGCTCGAGATGCCCGGCGAGCTTCTCCAAGCAGCACGGCGACAGACGGCAACGCGACCCGCTCGGGCCACGGGAGGCCAGAGCCTGAACACCGTCGTCCCGCCACAACTGATGCCACTGGTAGGCCGATCTCAGGCTCACTCGCAAGCGCCGTGCCACCTCCGGCGGCTTGATCTTCTGCTCGAACAGCTCGGCCGCCTGCATCCGCACCGACTCCCGGCGCCGACGCCCCTCAGCGGTCAGCCCGCTCCCATCCGCATACCTCACACACCACGGGACACAGCCACCGCTCCAGTCCCACCGGGGCCTTCGTCAAGATTCACCCTGACGAGCTGAAGTCAGTAAGGCGCCCTGCGCCCTCCTCCACCGCCGGGCAGGGCCAGACCAGACCAACCGTGGTCCTTCCCGTCGACTGCGCCTCCGCCGTGAAGCGGACCTCGTCGACTCCGCCGCCCGCCGGGGCCCGCTGGATCGGCTCCACCGCCCGCTCCCGGTCCTCCTCTGCGAAACGGGCCGTCGGCGTCCGTTCAGCGCGCTCGTACAGGCTCCATCCGTTCCGCGCTATGCAGCCGGCGGTGCGGGCGGCACGGCTGTGCGAAACACCGGCCAGGAGGCGCACCACTGCCTCCCATGCCGCGAAGTGACTGATCGGCGGCAACGGCAACAGATCATCACTCATGGGTGGACCGTAGGCGACGCCACTGACATCGGGGCGTGGGGTCGGGACCGGTCGTGGGCCGCTCCCGCCGGAGGCCCCGCTTCGTCCGGCGCGGGCTGGGCGGACACCGTACGGCGCCGGCCGCGGTGGTCGCCGGGCTCGCCCGGCGCCCCGGCCGCACAGGCCGCTCACACGACGCAGACGACGACAATGGCCTCCGCCGCTCCCTCGCTCCCGCCCCGTCCGCGGTGAGCAGTGCGCTGTGCCCGTGGTGCGGCTGCTCGGTTCGGCGTGCGGAGTGCGTCCGGCAGGGGACGTCGCGGGTGTTCACCCGAGACCAGAGGGGGCCCGGTGTCTGGAGAGGCCGGGCGCCGAACGGCGTCGTGAAAGCACTTTCGACCGACGGTGTCGAACCGGCCACCGGCCCTGGGCGCCGCAAGGGGCAATCCGCCCATACGGGGTCGGCCTCAGGGAAGCCGCCGCGAGCATTCCCGCCGTAACGCGCGCGGGACGGCGCGGCCTTCTCCCCGTCCCGGCGTCGACGACGGACGGGGACGCCGCGTGGACCCGGCCTCCCCCGTCACATCACACGACATACCGGAATGCTCTACTTGATCTTCGTGAACCGGCCATGTTTCCCGGCGACCCGACGCGGCCGCACCGCCTGCCCGGGGCCGGCGGCGACCTGAGCAGCCGCGCCGCCGTGCGGAGCCGGCGGCACCGGAGAGTTCGGTGCGCCGCGATGAATGGCGCGTTGTCCACCGGCCGCCGCACCGCCGGGACCTTGCTGGAATCCGGGACGACCGGCGGGCCGCCATCCAATGGACCGTCATATTTCCGTTGTCACCCTGCGGACGGGATCCCGCAAGAGCCCCTTCCTTGCCAACCGGCTTGCGTACCCGGGGGCTCTCGCCGGAGCGTCCGAAAGCGGCGCTTGTTGACAGGGGCATATCACGGCGAAGGTTCAACCACCGATGCGGCACCTCCAGGACGCCCGCACTGTCCGCGGGACTGCCGCAGACATGAACCAAGGACCCGGACATCCACCAGGCCCACACCCCCTCACCGGAGGACAAGTGAAGGTCAAGACGTTCCTGTCATCGGGCGCCTCTCGAAGAGCCCGTGCCGCCACCGTCGTCGCCGCCCTGGCGACCGTGTCCGCACTCGTGACCCCCACCGCCATGGCATCAGCGTCCGCGGACGCGAAGCCCACCGCGGCCCAGCTCGCCCGGGTCGGCGACGCGGTGCTCACCGCCGATGTCGGCGGCACGGCCTGGTACACCGACAAGGCGTCGGGCAAGGTCGTCGTCACCGCCGACAGCACGGTCTCGGCGGCGGAGATCAACAAGATCAGGAAGGCGGCCGGCGTGCAGTCCGGGGCGCTGCAGATCAATCGCACCCCGGGCAAGTTCAGCCGTCTGATCGCTGGCGGGGAGGCCATCACCTCCTCCGGCGCCCGCTGCTCCCTCGGCTTCAACGTCCGCAACTCCGCGGGCACGAACTTCGCGCTCACCGCCGGACACTGCACCAGCGGCCGGTCCAGCTGGAGCATCGGCACCGCGGTGCCGGGCCAGACCGTCTTCCCGACCTACGACCACGGGGTCATCCAACACTCCAACCCCGCCGCATCCGACGGCCGCGTGTACCTGTACAACGGCACGTACCGCGACATCGTCAACGCCGGCAGCCCGACCATCGGGATGCGCATCGAGCGCTCCGGCAGCACCACGGGTTACCGCACCGGCAGCGTCACCGGCCTGAACGCCACTGTCAACTACGGCAACGGCCAGCTGGTCTACAACACGATCCAGACCAACGCCTGTGCCCAGCCCGGTGACAGCGGCGGCCCGCTCTTCGCCGGCAACACCGCCTACGGCCTGCTCTCCGGCGGCAGCGGCAACTGCACCACCGGCGGCACCACGTTCTACGAGCCGGTCACCCGGCCGCTGAGCCTGTACGGCCTCAGCGTCTTCTAGCCCCGCAGCAGTACCGCGTCACAGGCAGGCCCCGGAGGCCGCCGGCCGTCGCCGGCGGCCTCCGGTCCGTGCGGGAGGCATTGTCACGTAGTTGGGTGTGTGACTGCCTGACGGCGCGTCGGGGCAGGCAAACGGTACGGTCCCCGGCACCGTCCACGAGCGTCATCGCCGCTGGTGGGCGGACGGCGCCCGGAGGGCCGTCCTTGAGGAGTTGCAGATCGAGGCGGACACCGGCAATCCGGACGGCGCGCTCGCCCGCCAGGTGTCCCGGCAGGGATGGGCCGTGAACATCTGCTCGACATCCTGCCGGGCTCATCAGCACGCGGCCGGGGCCACCCGCTGCACTGGCCGGCCTCGCCCGGTCAGCGGGGTGACAGCCCGATGTTCGCTCCGGTGCTGGACGGCTTACGGATCCGGTGCCGCAGCGCGGGCCGCCCGCGTAGTCGGCCGGACCGGGTGCGCGGCGACAAGGCGTACCCCAGCAGCGGAAACCGCGCCTGCCTGGGACAGCGCGGCATCAAGCCCCCCCATCGCCCAGCCCGAGGACCAGCGGGCCCGTCGCAAGCGCCGGGGACGGGCTGGTGGCCGGTCCCCCGCCTTCGACAAGGCGCAGTACCGTCGCCGTGACGCGGAAGACCGCGCCGACGAGCCCCAGGCGCTGCGCGAGCTGGACACGCTGGAGCAGGCCGAACCCCGCGAGGGCGACGAAGCCGTCCGGGACGAGCTCACCCGCCGCGCCGGCTCGTACGTCCAGGCCGACGTCGACGCCTGGCTCGCCCGCGCCCTGGCCGCGCACCGCGGGCACTACGCCCACCCGGCAGCCCGTGAGGCCGCCGCCGGCCTCCTGCCGCAGTCCGTCCTCGCACACGCCGTACTGCTGTCCGCGCTCGCCCGCCTGGTCCCGGCCGCCGCGCCCGGCGAACTGGCAGTCGTGGCCCGGCTCGCCGCCGCCGAATCCGAGGCCACCGCCGGCCTCGCCGCGCTCCTCACCCGCGCCACCGAGCCGGCCGACCCCGCAGGGAGCCCGGCGTGCCCCACGACCAGGAGCCGGAGGTCGTCGCCCTCTGGCACACCGTCAGCGCCGTCGGGGCACTTCGAGGAGCTGCTCGCCGACGGCACCGTCCATGCGTGGACCGAGCCGCCGCTCGGCGAGGCCTACCACCCCGGCGAGGACGACCCCGACCACAACCCCATCTGCGACTGCCCCGCCGTCCCACGCGCGTTCTGCGTGAGCTGCGCGGCCTGCGCCGCCTGTCGGCCGTGCACGTGTCCGCCCTGGGAGCACCTCACCTTCGGCAACCCGCCGGACCCGCTGTCACGCTGGCGGAGCGTGAGCGTGACACCGGTGTCACGCCCCTCGAAAAGGGTCACGCCGCCCTGCATATGGGCGCGCTTGTCCGTTCTCATGCCAGGCGGAAGGATGCCACCACCGGTGGCATCGTCATCGACACCCGCACCCGCCTCGGCCACACCGCGCCGAGTGGGTCGACGGACCAGGACCGCATCCGGCGTCTGACCGTCGCCCTGCCCCTGCAGTACGCGGCCCGCCTCTTCGACGCTCAGGAGGCCGGCGCCAGCGACGCCCGGCTCCAGGAGATCGCGGCAGAAGCGCTCAAGGAGGTGTACTTCCAGGACGGCGGCCGCCGCGTCGGCTCCCTGGAGGAGGTCCGGTTCACGGACATCGAGCACCTCGAGTTCGGCCTATGGCAGGCGTGCCCCTGAAGCAGCCCACGAGCCCCTGTGACCGAGCCCTTCGGTTGGCGGGTGAGTACTTCAGCTGGCTGGCTGGACCTTCGGCATCGATGGCGACTGCGAGTCGGTCGGCGTACTCGGTCAAGGCTGCACCGAGAAGGATGAAGCACCGCGAGGCGCCAGAGTTCGCCACGAGCCGGATCGCGACCGGCGATCGGCTTTCACGGGGATCGGAACCCTCCGTGCGTGACATTGTGACGCACATCACATAAGAAGCAGAACCTGTGCGCATCGTCGGGCGTCTGGCTGGTGTGAGATCACGCGTGAGAACACTGGACGAGCTGGACGAGGAGCACCTCGTCCGGCTGGTGGCCAGAGGTGACCGCGGGGCGTTCGACGAATTGTACCGGCGCACGTCTCCGTGGCTGGCTGTGCGTTTGCGCCGCCGCTGCGCGGATGAGCAGATCGTCGCCGAGGTCATGCAGGAGACCTATCTGGCGGTGTGGCGCGCGGCCGGTGCGTTCGCCGGGAGTGCGGTCGGCGGGACGGCCGTCGGATGGTTGTGGACGATCGCGGCGCGCCGCCTCGTCGACGCGTTCCGGCGCCGTGCCCACCATGCCGAGCCGCCCGTTGCCGCCGCCGAGCGGGCGGTGGCGCCCGCGGCGGAGGACGAGGCACTGGCCGGAACCGTCGGCGGGGACGTCGGTGACGCCCTTCGGCAGCTGGCGCCGGAACTTCGAGAGGTCCTGCAGGCCATGGTGCTGGACGGGTTCTCCGTGCGGGAGACCGCCGTCCTGCTCAGACTGCCCGAAGGCACGGTCAAGACCCGCGCCCGCCGGGCCCGGATAGCAATGCGGGAGGCGCTGAGATGAGCGGGGAACACGTGTCGATGCGGCTGCTCGACGACTACGCACGTGGTGATACGGCGGAGATGGCCGTGGACGTGGTATGGGCGGTGGAGGCCCATCTGGAGACGTGCGCGATGTGCCGGAGTCGTCTGGCGGTCTCCGTGGCCGCCGAGGTGCCCGGCATCGCCACGCTCCTCGAGACCGTCCGGGCCGGTCTGGAACCGCAGTTGGACGCAGCCGTCAGAACACCCTCGCGGCGACGCCGCCCGAGGTGGCTGTCGGCCTGGCTGACGCCGGCCATGGCCCCGTGGCTGGCCATGACCAGCGCCGTTGCCCTGATGGCGCTGCTGCTGGACTCGCTCGCCCCGCCTGCGTTCTTCGGCGACATCTCTCCCGTGGCGGCGATCGCGCCCGTGCTGCCGCTGTGTGGTGTCGCCGCATCGTGGTCGCGCGGCCTGGACCCGGCGCACGAAATGACGGCCTCGACCGCCCGAGCCGGCCTGCCCCTGCTCCTCAGGCGCACCACGGCGGTTCTCGTGGTGGTCCTGCCCGGGCTCCTGGTGGGGGGCTGGCTGACCGGAACCATGACGGCCGCGCAGTGGCTGCTGCCCTCCCTGGCCTTCACCTCCACCGCCCTGGCGCTGGGCAGCGTGGTCGGTGTGACTCGCGCCGCCACCGGGCTGACGGTCGCGTGGGGCGTCGTCGTCGTTGCACCCACGTGGATCACCGGCCACGTCCCCCTTGCCCTGCGAGGTGTTTTCCAGCCCGACCAACTGCCCGTGTGGGGGCTGCTCCTCGTGCTCGGCACCGGCGCCGTGATCACCCGCAGAAACGCGTACTCAACGCTGTGAAACCCCCGTCGACCTTCGAAAGGGACCCCCGCACGATGCCCACCACAAACGCGGCCGACACCGCGCCGAAAACCTATGCCTGGGAGATCCGGGCCAGCGGCCTGAGGGTACGCGTCGGACGCAAGAAGATGGCCGTTGACGGGCTCGACCTCTGCCTGGGCATCGGCACCCACGGCCTCCTGGGACCCAACGGAGCAGGAAAGACCACCCTGATCCGGACGCTGGCCACCGTGCTGCGCCCCACTGACGGCGAACTGGAGATGCTCGGCACCCGCGTGGGCCCGATGGCCGACCACCGGGCCCTGCGCCGCCGGATCGGCTACCTGCCACAGGCTTTCGGCTACTACAAGCGCTTCACGGTGCGTGAGTTCGTCGAGTACATGGCCTGGTTGAAGGAGGTTCCGAAGGCGGCCGTCCCCGCAGCCGTCCAGCGGGCCGTGGAACGGGTGGGCCTGGCGGACCGCGCCGACCAGCGGATGAAGACCCTGTCCGGCGGCATGGTGAGGCGGGCCGGCATCGCTCAGGCCATCGTCAACGATCCCGCGGTGCTGCTGCTGGACGAGCCGACAGTCGGCCTGGACCCGGCGCAGCGGTTGCGCTTCCGCGAGCTGTTGCAGGAACTGGGCCGCGACACGTGTGTGGTCGTCTCCACCCATCTGGTCGAGGACGTCGCGGCCGCCTGCTCCGACGTGGTGCTCTTCGCCGACGGCCGCCTCGTCTTCCAGGGCACGCCGGACGACCTGGCCGCGGCGGGCGGCCCCGAACACCCGGGCGGCAGCCCCCTGGAGCGCGGCTACTCAGCACTGCTTCAGGACTTCGAGCAGCCGGCAGGCGCCTGGTGAACGCACGAGTCCTGCGTACCGAGCTGAAGCGCTCCATCGCCCCGTGGCCCGGCATCGCCGTCCTGGCGGGCAGCCTGGCGGTCCTCCTGCTGATCGACGGGCTCTGGTGGCAGGGCGACGCGGGATGGACGGCTCAGTGGACCTCCATGGCCCTGTGGACCCGGTACCTGCTGACCTTCTGGTGGCCGCTCGTGGTGGGCCTGGGCGCGGTGTACGGGCTACGCGACTCCCGCTCGCAGATGGCCGAACTGCTGACGACCACGCCGTTGCCGGCCTGGCGCCGTGCGGCGCTGCCGGCCGGCGCAACGGCACTCGTGCTGACGTCCGGCTTCGGCCTCCTGGTCCTCGTAGGCGGAGTCCAGGTGGCCCTCGGTGCCACCGCCTACACGAGTCTCGGCTGGCTACCGATCTCGCTGGTGGCGGCGCTGTCCCTCGTCGCGGGGGCCGTGTTCGGCATGGGTGTCGCGCGGGCCGTGCCCTCTGCGCTCACCCCGCCGGCCCTGACGGTGTTCCTCTTGCTGACGGCCCTCTCCCTGCAGCAGAACAATGAGGGGGCACTGCCGTCGAGCGCCGCGCCGAACCGGCTCGCCCTGCTGTTCCCGGCGACTGCGGAGCCGCGGGAGATGCTGCTGACCCTGTCCGGCTCCGTCCACCTCGGCCAGACACTCTGGCTGCTGGGCCTGCTTGCCACCGGTTTCGCACTGCTGTCGGCCGCGAGCCTCCGGGCCCGACTGCTCGCGGTGGCCCCCGTCCTGGCCGGCGCAGCCCTGGCCCTGCTGATCCTCCCGGCCACTCCGCGCGACACCTACGTCATCGACGAGGCCGCCGCCACCCTGGTCTGCGACGGACCGGTGTGCGTGACGCAGGCGAACCGCTCACGCCTGCCTGAACTCGCACCGCGCGGCAAGGACGCGCTGCGCGTGCTGCACGACGCCCTGGGCGACAAGGCGCCGAACTCGGTGCGGGAGGACACCGGGCTGCGCGCGCTCGGCGACGAACGCCGACTCTCCGGCGACGCGGTGCTGGTCGACTTCGACGACCCGCTGATCGCCCGTGCCACAGGGACGGAACTGACCCGTCTCCTGGTCGCCCAGGGCCTGGCACCGAACTGCGCACCGCGCACCCCTTGGGAGGGCGGGGGGCAGGTCGACATTCCCGTACAGAGCATCGCCGCGAGCTGGGCACTAGGCGATCACCAGCTCAAACCGCTGCAGAAGCCGGACCCCTACGCGTACTCGCAGCGTGAATGGGCGGACGCCGACGTCGCCTGGCAACGGCTGATGGCGCTGTCACCGGCCGAGCAGCGCTCGCGGATCGCCGAGGTGCACGCCGCCGCTCTCTCCTGCACGGGCCACGACGAGCTTTCGGTGTTGGCGGGGAAGGGGTCGCAATGAGGTGGCTGATCCTGTACGCCCGTTCACGACAGGTGCCCACCTCGGCTGCAGCGGTCGCGCTCGTCGCGCTGGCGGCGTGGGCCTTCAACCAGGACGGCGCGGGCCCGATGAGCCTGGGGACCGCGGTCCTGATCCTCACCGCGAACGTGGCGGCCGCTTCCGTCGGGCTCGGTGGGCAGGACGCCGCGCTGGATCGGACGGCCGCGATCCGGTGGATGCCCCGGCGGGCGGCGCACGTGCTGCTGGCCGGCGCGGTCGCCGGGGCGGCCCTGCTGGCGGTCCAGGCAGCTGGAGCCAAGCTCGCCCCGGCCGCGCTCGTCGTCCGCGACAGCGCTGGCCTGGTCGGCCTGGCCGCGCTCGGGGCGGTGCTCTGCGGGGCCCAGTTCGCATGGACCCTACCGGTCGGCTGGCTCGCATTCACCCTCCTCGCCCCGGCTCTGCCCGGCATCGCGGGAGAGGTGAGCAACTGGATGATCATTTCCCCCGCCACGACGGCCTCCGCCGCGACCGCGTGGGCCCTGCTGGCGACCGGCACCGTGCTGTACGCCGCAGCAGGACCGAAACGGTAACGGACACGCTCCGCGCTGAGCGCTTCAATCGGCAAAACTCGCTGACTGAAGCGCTCAGCCACAGCCCCGGACCGCAGCAGGTCCGGGGCTCGTTCGTGTATCCGCGGAGGTCCGGATGTTCATGCACGCGACGCCGTGCCCAACGGACACCGTCGCGTACGGGTTACGACGCGCGCGGTGGCCTGGCGAGCCGGTGCGGAGTGCGGCACGGCATGTCCTCCTCCACGCCGATGCCCGGGCACACGAAAGGTTCGGTGTCCTTCTTCTGCACCGCGACCGCGGCCCGCGCCGCGTCTTCCTTGTCCGGATAGATCCAGAGGCTGACCCTTCCCGTGTCGCCAAAGACGGCCATGCCCAAGAAGCCCTGCCCCTCCCGGTCGGTCTTCACCTCGAAGCGGACCGCCAGCTCGAACGAGTGAGGCGCCCGCCCGTACCAGGCCCTGTACTCCCGAAGCTGCGACGAAGTGGCAAGTAGCTGAAAGCGAGACTTCAAACACCGCTTTTTTGGTGGGGCCTCCCTCTCCGAGCGCTACATCGCCGTGCCCACCGCTTACGCCCTCACCCGGGCCGGACCGCTCCCGGCTACGGTAGATGCCCATGAACGCCTACGAGCGGGCCGTACAACGCGCCCTCGCCACCACCGGCCACACCCACCTCACCGCCCGTCAGCTCGCCGCGCTTCTCGACCGCACCGAGGAAGCCACTCCGCACGCACAACACCTCCAACGCCTCCACCCCGGACACGCCACCACCCGCGACCGCCTGCACGCCGCCGGCATGACCTGCGCACAGATTGGCCTCCACGACGACGGCGACCCGGAGTTCCTCGACGCGCTGCTGCAAGAACTCGCCCACGCATATTGATCCGAAACGGTTCGGGTTTTGGGTCGTTGGGTGGGTGTGAGCGATCCGGCGGGGGACGCGCGGCATCTGTCGCCGTCGGCGCAGAAGGCCCTGCGGCTGCGGGCGGTGGCCGCGTTGGTGGCGGGGCGGGAGCGTGAGGATGCGGCGGCGGTCTTCGGGGTGTCGCTGAAGGCGGTCGACAAGTGGTGGGCGAAGTGGCAGGCGGGCGGCCGTGGTGCGCTGGTCATGCGGCTGCGGGGCAAGCCGGTCGGCGTGCACCAGGTGCCCGGGGAGGCCGAGCAGTCCGCTGTGCGGCAGGCGGTCCTCGACCACCGGCCCTGTGACGTGGGGCTGAGTGGACAATGGTGGACGCGTCGGCTGGCCGGCGAGCTGATCGCGAAGCTGTACCCGGTGCGGCGGACCGAGCCCGGAGTGGGCAAAGTACCTGAGGCGATGGGGCTGTCCTTCCAGCGTCCGGACAAGCGGGCCGTGGAACAGGACCCGGAGGCCGTGCACCGCTGGCACGAGGAGACAGGCCCGCGGTCCGGGCGAAGGCGAAGAGGGGCGGCGGCGAGATTCTGTCCGCCGACCAGGTCGGCATCCGCTCCGACCAGGTCACCGGCCGCACATGGGGCGAGAAAGGCAGGACACCTGTGGTGCGGCGGAGCGGGAACCGGTTCCCGGTGAACGCGATGTCTGCGATCAGCACCAAGGGCCGGATGCACTTCATGGTCTTCACCGAGCACTTCACCGCCGAGGTGATGTGCCGCTTCCTGGACCGGCTCGCCGGCCACTTCGACCACAAGATCCATCTCGTGGTCGACGGGCACTCCGCGCACCGCTCGAAGAAGGTCCGCGACTGGCTCGCCACCCACCCCGACGACGTCGAGCTGCACTTCCTGCCCCCGTACTCGCCCGAGCTGAACCCCGACGAGCTGGTCAATGCCGGTCTCAAGCACAGCCTGCCCAAGCAGCACCGGGCCCGGGACCAGGCCGAACTCGCCACCGAGACCCGCCGCTTCTTCCGCAGGCGTCAGCGACAACCGCACATCGTCCGCGGCTACTTCGGCGGCCCGCATGTCCGCTACATCCTGGACGAGAACCCCATGAGTTTCTGATCAATAGGTTCTGTCGTCAAATGTCACGCCCACGGAGCCTGACTCCGGATCTTGGACACCAGAGACACTTGGATCTTGAGGATCTGAGGACTGGAGTCCTGTACTGATGGCGATGAAGCACTGCCCGGCCGAGTTCAAGGCGGACGCGGTCGCGTTGTACCGGTCCCGGCCCGGAGCGACGATCAAGTCGGTCGCCGCGGATCTGGGCGTGAACACCGAGACACTGCGGAACTGGATACGCGCGGCCGACGGCCGGCGCACGGGCGGCCACACCGCGCCGCGCCCGGCCGCGCCGGTGGCGGCCGAGGAAATGGAGGCCGAGCTCGTCGCCCTGCGCAGGCGGGTGCGTGAGCTGGAAGAAGAGCGCGACATCCTGCAGAAGGCAGCGAAGTATTTCGCCGGGGCGACGCGCTGGTGAACCGCTTCCAGTGTGTCGCCGACCTGCGCGCCGAGCACGGCGTGAAGCGGTTGTGCCAGGTCCTCGGGATCGCCCGGTCGAGTTTCTACTACTGGCAGGCCACCGCGCTGGCCGGGGCCGCCCGGCAGGCGGCCGGCGAGAAGCTGACCGCCGAGATCGCCGCCGTCCACGCCGCCTCGGACGGCACCTACGGCGTCCCCGGGGTCACCGCCGAGCTCCGCGAGACGGGCGGCGAGCCGGTGAACCACAAGAAGGCCGCCCGGCTGATGAAGACCGCCAGCATCGCCGGGTTTCGGCTGCGCAGGAAGCACCGGACCACCGTCGCGGACCCGGCCGCGGCGAAGGCCCCTGACCTGATCGGCCGGTACTTCACCGCCACCGAGGTGAACACCAAGTACGTCGGGGACATCACCTATCTGCCGGTCGGCGGCGGGAAGTTCTGCTACCTCGCGACCGTGATCGACCTCGCGTCCCGGCGGCTGGCGGGCCGGGCGATCACCGACCATATGCGCGCGGAGCTGGTCGTCGACGCCCAGGCCACCGCCGAGCGGACCCGCGGCAGCCTCACGGGAGCGATCATGACACCGACCACGGGGCCCAATACACCAGCCGGGCCTTCGCCGGTGCCTGCCGACGCGCCGGCGTCCGGCAGTCCATGAGCGCCGTCGGCTCCAGCGCGGACAACGCCGCGGCGGAGAGCTGGAATGCGACCATGAAACGCGAGACCCTCCAGAACCGAAAGAGCTGGCCCAGCGAGCGCGAGGCCCACCTCGATGCGTTTGGCTGGCTCCACCGCTACAACACCCGACGCCGCCACTCCCGCCTCGGACACCGCAGCCCGATCGCTTACGAGACGGCCTCCCGAACAACATCAACTACGCTGGCACCAGCCGCATAACTCGTTTCCAGGATTCGGGGTCAAGGGCCGACACCCACACACCCAACAACGCGACAACGCCCTCACGCGGGACGCCACGCCCGGCTGCATCCCGCCACCCTCCCTCGGAGCGCGGGCAGATAGCGGGATTCGGTCAACCAGCCGGCTCAGCCCCCGCAGCCACCGAACTCGAGGGCGGTCACCGCGTTGTCGTAGGCGAACAGAAGTTCCTGCTTTGCGCCCGGCGGGATGGTGAACCAGTAGCCGTAGTAGTTGGCATCGGTCCAGATGCAGGCGTACCTGTTGCTGCGGTTCCACACCGAGCTGGCCCGATCGTTCCACGCCCAACCGACGTTGGGGACGTTCACCGGATCGAGCTGCAGGACGTCCCCAGTGAGGTTGTGGCCGTCGAAGAGGCAGACTTTGCCTTCTGGACAGCGGACCACGCCCCCGTCTTTGGGGTCGTCAGCCGATGCGGTTCCCGGAGCCCCCAGTACTGCGGTGGAGGCGAGGACTGCTCCTGCTACGGCGGTTCTGACTGTCAGTTTCATGGGTGCTCTTTCCGTCGTTGCCTGTGGAAACGCGGTCATGGTCGCCACGTCCAGCTGTCGCTTCTTGAGGGCATCCGGTGGTAAGACGGTTGCCGCGCGCATGCGGTTTACAGAGGTGATGCTGATCACAGTTTTGGGAAAGGGCGGGGCCGTGGCGTTCTCGCCGCTCACCGACCGTTTCAGCATGACGTTCGAAGCCGTAACAGGCAGGTGGTGCCGCAAGCGAGTCGGAGCAGGCCGAGGTGAAGGTCGGCACGTATCCCGTAGCGGGTCCGTAGCCGTTCGAACTGGTGGAGCCAGGCGGGGGTGTGCCCGACGACCCAGGGTCCTGCCCAGGCCAGACCCGTGAGCGGTGCCTCTGCGGGCGATCTTCGGCGCGATGCCCCGGGCCCGGATCAGGCGGCGTACGTGTCGTAGTCGTAGCCCCGGTCGGCGAACGGGCGTCCGGGCCGGTGACGGGGCGGCCACGGGTCCCGCAGAGGTGCGGAATTGCGTCCAGCAGGGGCGTCGGCTGTGTGACGTCATGACGGTTTCCGCCGGTCAGGGACACCGCGAGGGGGTTCCGTGCCGGTTGGTGATCAGGTGGTGCTTGCTTCCCGGACGGCCGTGGTCGACCGGCGAAGGTCCGGTGTGAGCCCCCTTGAGGGCCCGGACATGTGAGCCGTCGACGGTCGCGTCGTCCATCTCCAGCAGCCCTGTCTTGCGCAACTCGGCCGGCAACACCTCGTACGGACGCGGCCGGACTCCCGCCTCGGTCCAGTCCTGCAGCCGCCGCCAGGGCGTCACCCCACTACAGCCGACACGCTCGGCCGGCACATCAGCCAAGCTCACGCCCTTGCGCAACACGTAGACGATCCCGCGCAGGGCGGCCCGGTCGTCCACCGGCAGCCGCCCCGGATGCCAGCGACGACGCGGCGGACGAGGAGGGAGCAGTCAGGCGGGGCGGGCCTTGAGGTGGGCCCGCTCGCCCTGCTTGCCGAAGATGACCAACAGCTCCACCGGCTGATCGTCGTCGGCGCCCAGCCAGTGCGGCACATGGGTGTCGAATTCCGCCACTTCACCTGGTGTGAGGAGCAGGGAGCGTTCGCCGAGGAACAGGCGCAGCCGGCCGTCCAGCACGTAGATCCATTCGTAGCCCTCGTGGACCTGGAGCTCAGGCTCGCCGCTGCTGGGGCTGATGACGAGTTTGTGGGCGTGCAGCCCGCCGGGGCGGCGGCTCAGTGGCACATAGGTCATGCCGTCGCGGGTGACGGGCCGCAGATGCACGCGCGGATCGCCCGTCTCGGGCGCCCCGACCAGCTCGTCCAGGGGGACCCGGTAGACGTGGGCCAGGGGGAGCAGGAGCTCCAGGTTCGCTTTGCGGCCGCCGCTCTCCAGCCGGGAGAGCGTGCTTTCGGAAATCCCTGTGGTCTGGGAGAGGGCGGCCAGCGTGATACCGCGCTGCAGGCGCAGCGCCCGCAGTCGCGGTCCGATCGCCGTCAGGACCCGATCGATGTTCGTCATGACACCCATCTTGCCGAAAGAGCATGAAGGTTTGCTCTTCCGGCACGACCTGTTCCAACCTCCGGGCCATGCAACGGCGCACGCCGCCTTGTCGCCCTCGTTTTCGGTTCCGGAGAGATTTCCATGACCAGCCCCGCCCGCGCCCGAAAGGCGCCCGGCCCCACCACGCCGGATCCTCATCGGTGGATGACGCTCATCGTGGCGTCCATTGCAACCCTGATGGTCGTCCTCGACGTGTCCATTGTGAACATCGCCATGCCCCAGGCCCAGAGCGATCTCGGCATGAGTGACGCCAGCCGCCAGTGGATGATCACTTCCTACGCACTCACCTTCGGCGGCCTGCTCCTGCTCGGTGGCCGCATCGCCGACTTCGCCGGCCGCAAAAAGATCCTCCTGATCGGCCTGCTGGGCTTCGCCGCCGCCTCCATGCTCGGCGGCCTCGCTTCCACCCCGGGCATCCTGTTCGCAGCCCGCGCCCTGCAAGGAGCCTTCGCCGCTCTCCTCGCCCCGGCCGCCCTCGCCCTGACCACCGTCGCCTTCACCGACCCCAAGGAACGCGCAAAGGCCTTCGGTGTCTTCGGCGCGTTCCAGGGCGGGGGCGGTGCCGTAGGACTGCTGCTGGGCGGAGTGCTGACGGAATACGCGGGCTGGCGCTGGTGCATGTACATCAACGTCCCCATCGCCCTGGTCGCGGCCCTCGCCGCCCGCCCCTACATCCGTGAAAGCCGCGCCACGGGTGACCGTCACTACGACATCCCCGGAGCCGTGCTGGTGACCGGTGGACTCGTCGCCCTCGTCTACGGCTTCGCCCAGGCCGCCGACGGCGGTGGCTGGACCGCCCCGGCCACACTGCTGCTCCTGGTCGCGGCCGTACTTCTTCTGACCGCGTTCGTCGTGGTCGAGCACCGCAACGCCCACCCGCTCCTCCCGCTGCGCGTCATCCTCGACCGCTCCCGTGCCGGCGTCTTCCTGGCCAACCTCCTCATCGGTGCCGGCATGTTCGGCATGAACCTCTTCATGACCTACTTCCTGCAGGTCAACCTGGACTACACACCCCTGCAGGCCGGAATCGCCTTCCTGCCCTTCAGCATCGGCATCATCGCCACCACCACCCTCGGTTCCCCGCTGGTCACCCGCCTCGGCCCCAAGACTCTGATGGCGGCAGGAAGCACGCTGGCCACGGTGGGACTGTTCTGGCTCACCCGACTCGACACCGCGTCCGGCTATGCGGGCGAGGTCCTCCCGACCCAGGTTCTCGTCAGTGTCGGCGTCGGCCTGTTCTTCCTGGTCGGACCCAACGTGGCCCTGTCCGGCGTCGGTCCGCACGACGCCGGTGTCGCCAGCGCCGTCCTGAGTACCAGCCAGCAGATCGGCGGGGCCCTGGGCCCCGCCCTGCTCAACACCCTCTACGTCTCCGCCGTCACCGGCTACCTCACCTCCCTCAGCGAAACCCCCGGCCAGGCCCCCCGGGCCGTGCAGATGGAGGCCTACCTCCACGGCTACCGCCTTGCGTTCATCGTGGCGGGCGCCCTCCTGGCCGCTGCCGTCGTCGCACTGCTCGCCCTGGTGAAGACGCCCAAGAGCACGGTCGGCGACGCGGCCGCACCCTACACGGGCCACTGAACTCACCCGAGCCCTGGCCCCGATCCGCCCCGAAGTCACCCGGAGGAAAGGCACACACGCAATGGACGAAAGTATCCGCGAAATCCATGCCGCCAACGGAGCCGCCGGCTTCTGGGAGCAGCTCTACCGTGGCAAGGACAGCATCTGGAAGGACACCGCGAACCCTGTGCTCGCCGAAACGGCCCAGCACCTCGTACCCGGCCACGCCCTCGACCTGGGCTGCGGCGAAGGCGGAGACACCCTCTGGCTCGCCACCCACGAATGGCGCGTCACCGCAGTCGATATCGCCCCCACCGCCCTGCAGCGCACCCGCCGGCTCGCCGCCCGGAACGGCCTCGCGAACAGCGTGCGCACCGAACAGCACGACTTGGCAGAGACCTTCCCCGACGGCACTTTCGACCTCATCTCCGCCCAGTACCTGCAGACCCCCTACGCCTTCCCGCGTGCCCGCGTCCTGCGCCGCGCCGCACACGCGCTCACTCCCGGCGGAATTCTCCTGATCGTCGACCACGGCTCAGTACGCCCCTGGGCCTGGAACACCGATCCCGACACCCACTTCCCCAGCCCGGAAGACATCTACGACGAACTCGCCCTCGACACGGCGCGGTGGACACCTCAGCGCCTGGCCACCCCACAACGGGTGGCCACCGGCCCCGGCGGACAGACCGCGACCGTCACTGACACGGTCATTGCCATACGTCGCCTCGCCTGACCTTTCGCACCCTGCGCACACCGCACAACCCCGCAACCGCACTTCAGGAGTTATCTTCATGACCGACCTCTTCGCACCCGCCACGGTGGGCAAGTGGAAGCTGAACAACCGCATCGTCATGGCCCCCATGACCCGCAACCGGGCCACCTCCGACGGCGTCCCCACCAGCCTCATGGCGACCTATTACGCCCAGCGGGCCACCGCCGGACTGATCGTGACCGAAGGGGTACAGCCCAGCGCGGTCGGACAGGGCTACATGAACTCGCCCGGCCTGCACACCCCCGAACAGGTCGAAGCCTGGCGGACCGTCGCCGTCGGCGTGCACCAGGCAGGCGGCCGCATCGTGGCCCAGCTCATGCACGCCGGTCGCATCTCCCACCCGGACAACAAGCACCAGGCCGAAACCGTCGCGCCCAGCGCCATCGCCGCACCCGGCACGATGTTCACCGCCGCCGGCTCCCGGCCCCACCCCGTCCCGCGCGCCCTGACCACCGGCGAGATCCCTGAGGTCATCGACGAATTCGCCCGCGCCGCCCGCGCCGCCACCGACGCCGGCCTGGACGGCATCGAACTGCACAGCGCCAACGGCTACCTCCTGCACCAATTCCTCGCCCCCTCCACCAACCAGCGCACCGACCACTACGGCGGTTCCCCCCAGGGCCGTGCCCGCTTCGTCATCGAGGTGGCACAGGCCGTCAGCGACGCCATCGGCAGCGAACGCGTCGGCATCCGCATCTCCCCCGCCATCAACCTCCACGGCGCGCTGGAGACCGACCCCCACCTCACCGCGGCCACGTACCGCACCCTCGTCGACGCGCTGTCCGGGATGGGCCTGGCCTACCTGCACACCATCGGCGACCCCGCCTCCCCGCTGCTCACCGACCTCGCGGAACGCTTCAGCGGTTCCCACATCGTCAGCAACGGCTGGGACCCCGTCACCGACCTCACCGCCGCACAGGAACTGGTCACCACCGGACAGGCCGACCTTGTCGCGGTCGGGCGTGCCTTCATCGCCAACCCCGACCTGGTACAGCGCTGGCAGACCGGAGCCCCGCTCAACCAGCCCGACAGCACCACCTTCTACGGCGGCGACCACCGTGGCTACACCGATTACCCACATTTGGCGTAGGGTGCCGACCTCTGATCCACCTGGGATGCACGCAGTTGCTCACGCATCCTGCACCGCCGAACATCCGGCGGTGCCGGAAAACGCGCCGCAACTGTTCCTCTGCGGCGCCTATCAGGCACTGTTCGACCGCTTCCCGAGCCTCATCCTCGGGATGAACGAACGCGACATCCCGTGGGAGTACGACGAGGCCTTCATCCGACCGGCCAGCCTGCCGGTGGCATGGGACGGCGAGCCCAGTACCACTGTGGGCTGACACCCCTGCGCTCGCCGGGCCGTCCAGGGATCCGCAGCCCTGGACGGCCCGGAGGGACCAAGAGCATGCCGCGGTCCACCGCCGACGGGCGATACCTCCCAGCCGACTCCGTGAGAGCCGCCGGTACCCGTTGGTGCTCTTCCCGGAACGGGCATGGCCAGAGTTGTACGCACAGGAACTCTCACAAACGGTCCTTTGCGCGAGTAAGATCAATCACGGGCCGCCAACCCCCCGCCGATCCCGGATTCGTTCGCAGAACCCGTTCTCACTCAGAGGCGGGACTGAACTTCCCCGTGATACTGGACACTCCGTACTCACGCCGCGAGGGCATGTCCTTGCTCGTGTCGCTGCCTGATCTCCAGCGGGGTCAGGTGGCCCCAGTGCGAGTGTTTCCGCAGCCGCCTGCGGGTGTAGAAGGTCTCGATGAAGGCGAAAATCCCGGCGCGGGCGGTGGTCCGGTCGGGTCAGCGGCGGGCCCCGGTCTCCTCCTTCAGGACCGCGAAGAAGGACTCGGCGGCGGCGTCGAAACAGGACCCTGTTCCTCCCATGCTCTGCCGCAGCCCCGATCTGCGTATTTCTCTCCGTAGTTCTGCGGGTGTGTACTCACTGGATTCAACCGGTCGTTGCAACACCGGTTTGGTGGAGCAACCGTAGCTGCTCGTGGAACGCCTCGGCCGGCGTCTTCCAGCCGAGCGTCTTACGGGGTCTGGTGTTCAGAGCGTGGGCGACAGCCTCAAGCTCCTCGGCCGACCACCTCGAGAGATCCGTTCCCTTCGGGAAGTACTGGCGCAGGAACCCGTTGGTGTTTTCGTTCGTCCCGCGCTGCCACGGGCTGTGAGGATCGGCGAAGAACACGGGGATGCCGGTCTCGACTCTGAACTGCGTGGGCGCCGACAGCTCATTTCCCCGGTCCCAGGTCAGCGACCGTGCCAGTTGCCCGGGCAACGACGACATCGCACCGGCGAGGGCGTTCTTCATGGTGATCGCCCCGTAGCCGGCGAGCGCGGGGCCGTTCTTGACCGTGTGCTTGTGCCGGTAGCCCTCCTCGCGCGGGAGGTGGATCAGCATCGTGAACCGGGTGGACCGCTCGACGACGGTGCCGATCGCGGAACGCTCCAGCCCGATGATCAGGTCGCCCTCCCAGTGGCCGGGAACGGCGCGGTCCTCGACCTCGGCGGGCCGTTCGCTGATAAGCGTCTCGGGTGTGATGTGTGCCCAGGTCTTGCGGCGCGAGCGAACCCGCGGTGCGCGCAGTGCACGGCCCGTGCGAAGGCACAGGATCAGCTCGCGCTTGAGCGCTCCGCGGCCCTGGATGTAGAGCGCCTGACAGATCGCCTCGTGGCTGATGCGCATGGACTCATCATCCGGGAAGTCGGATTTGATCCGGTTCGCTGTCTGCTCCGGGCTCCATGCCTGAACCCATGCACGGTCCTTGCGGTGCGGCTTGTTCCGTCCCGTCCACTCACCGGTCGCAGGACCTGCGACCGCCCGGCCGCCGGGTGGTCTGATCTGTCCGGACAGCCGTTCCTGGACATACGCGTGCAACCGCGGATCGGCGACCAGCTTCGCCGCCTTCGGGCGGCGTACAGCCATGTCGGCCTTCCACTGCGCGACCGACGCCCGGTAGTCGAGCTTCCCGCCCCTGGTGGCCGCGTTGCGCCGCAACTCACGGGAGATCGTCCCCGGATCACGGTCGATGTCCCGGGCGATCTCACGCACGCCCTTGCCCCGGGCCTTGAGAAGCGCGATCTCCCCCCGCTCACGAAACGACAGGTACCTGCCAGAAGACGGCTTCGGATCGAACGGTCGCATGCCGCCACACTGCCGGAACCAGCGTGTGGCCACCGCCGGCGCCACACCGACGACAACCGTGGCTTCCTCGGCCAGCAGCCCTTTGGCGATCTCCACCCAGAACGCCGCTTCGACGTGCCGCTGGTACTTCGGATGCCCCGGGGACCTCAGCTTCGGACGCACCGCCCGATCCGCTGCCTGCTGACGACGAGCCATTCAACACCTCCGCAGTCACAGGGTGTTGCGACGACCAGTTGAATCCGCCGTCCCGGTGCTCGTCGATGAACGCTACGAGCGCAGGTGTGGCCGGTCGAACTCGGCCGCGAAGAAACTCGCCGCGGCCTTCAGGATCTCGTTGGCCCGCCTGACTTCGGCGATCTCCTTCTTCATCGCCTTGATCTGCTCGGACTCCTCCGTCATCGTCCCCGGACGCTGTCCGGAGTCGATCTGGTCCTGACGTACCCACTTGCGCAGCGTCTCGCGCGAGCCGATGCCCAGCTTGACCATGACCGCGTTAATTGCGGCGGACTCCGTCGGGTAGTCACCGCGGACCTCGGCGACCATGCGCACCGCGCGCTTGCGCAGCTCAGGCGGGCAGGAGGAGGGACGTGCCATGACTCTGGTCCTTACACGGAATCAAGTCCCCATTCGAACCAGAGCGGTTCACATCGGTGCATCTTCCTTGATCAGGAGTTACACCGAACGCTTCACAGTCCCTCCGTGAGTCGTTTTACGCACTGAATGCGGCAGCGGCCCGCCGGCATGGCAGGCCGCTGCCTCAACGAGTCATTGCGTTCCTCATCGTGAGGCACTCGTGATGGGAGCCACGGGCCGGCCATGATGTCGACAGCGATGCTGAACCAAATCGGCCGGTCGAACTTGCCGGATCAACTGGTCGGTCCTCGTCGGTCGGCTGTAAGTCGATGCCACAGTGCCGCGACGGGGTAGGCAAGCAGCCCGGCGACTCCTCCCCATATGACGAGCCAGACCATGCCAGCCGTGCCCCAGTCGATCTGCGGTAGTACGAAGGGGCCCGTGAGGATCAGGAGAATGATGCCAGTTACGAGCCTGGTCTGGGCCTTGCTGTCCAGCATTACGTCACTCCTCAACGCTGCGAATCATTGCAGTTCCTCATAGGTCCCTTGCACGGCACCTCCTACAGCGCCGGCGAAACCGCCGACTGTTGCGCCCGTGACGCAACCGGTGGTCAGGGACGCGATACAGCCGGTTGCTCCTCCACCGACGACGGTCGCCATGGACTTTTTTCCAACCCTCTTGACGGCGCTGTCGCGTTGGCTGAGCTGGTGGGATGATCTTCTGGTTGATCATGCGGAGGGGGTGTCCGTGGACAGTGCGTCGCCGTCGTACAAGGGCCATCGGTACCCGGTCGAGATCATCTCCCACTGCGTGTGGCTGTACTTCCGGTTTCCGCTGTCCTTCCGTGAGGCCGAGGAACTGATGCCTGGACGCGGTGTGGCCGTCTCGTACGAGACGGTCCGGCGGTGGTGCGCCAAGTCCGGGCAGGCCTATGCGAACGGACTGCGCCGCCGCCGGCCGAGGCCCGGGGACAAATGACATCTGGACGAGGTGTTCGTAAAGATCGACGGAGAGCGGAAGCACCTGTGGCGGGCCGTCGACCAGGACGGCACCGTGCTGGACCTCCTCGTGCAGAACCGGCGGAACACGGCCGCCGCCAGGCGCTTCTTCCGCAGGCTGCTGAAGAGGACCGGTGCGGTACCGCGGGGGGTCGTCACCGACAAACTGCACTCCTGCGGCGCCGCCCACCGCGAGGTCATGCCCTCGGTCGAGCACCGTTCCCACAAGGGCCTGAACAACCGGGCCGAGAACGGCCACCAGCCCACCCGGCAACGCGAACGCGCCATGAAAGACCTTCCGCACCACCGGTAGGGCGCAGCGGTCCCTGGCCGCGTTCAGCGGCATCTCACCCCACTTCAGACCCCGCCGCCACCTGCTGACAGCCTCTGCCTACCGCACCGAAATGACCGTCCGCTTCACCATCTGGGACCAGGTCACCGGCGTCGCCGGCAGGCCCGCCGCGGCCTGAGCCCGGAACCGGAACCCGGCTCCACCCCACACAACACCCCGACAGGCACTCGCACACCCAACAACATGACAGCGCCGGCGGTTCTCCACCGAGGTCAGGATGTGACGGGGTCAGCGAAGGCGTCCAGGGATTCGGGGAGGGTTTGGCCGCCGTCGACGATGAGGGACTGACCGGTGACGAAAGAGGCTTCGTCGGAGGCGAGGAAGAGCACGGCGTGTGCGACGTCGGCGGTCTCACCCAGCCGCCCCAGCGGGATGGAGCCGGCCATCCGGCGCAGGTAGTCCGGCCCGAGGTTGGTCAGCCCTTCGGTGCGAACGTTCCCGGGCAGGACGGCATTGACCGTGATGCCGTACGGGGCCAGCTCCACAGCCGCCCCGCGCAGGAAACCCAGTTGTCCTGCTTTGCTGGCCCCGTAATGGGACCACCCCGCGTAGCCCGTGGCCGGGCCGGTGATCGAGGAGGTCAGAACGATCCGGCCGCGGCCAGCCCGTTCCATCGCGGGCAGACACGCCCGCACGGACAGGATGGAACCCCGGAGGTTGACGTCCAAGACCTCGTCCACGTCCTCGGCGGTCAGCTCGCGCAGCGGACGCTCCGGGAAGATCCCGGCGTTGGCGCACAGCACATCGATCCCGCCGTACCGCCGTTCGGCCTCGGCCGCCATCCTCTCGATCTCTCCGGGCCGCCGCACGTCCACGCCCAGACCTGCGACCCGCCCGCCCGTGACCCGGGCGAGACCGTCCGCCGCTTCGCGGGCCGTCTCCTCGTGCCGGCCCGTGAGCAACACGGCGGCTCCCTGCCGGGCGAAGAGTTCGGCGATGCCGAACCCGATTCCCCGCGTTCCGCCGGTTACGATCACGGACCGGTCCTCCCAGCGTGTGAACGTCATACCGCTCGCTCCTTCACTGCCATCCCTCCACCGCCGGGAAAGCCCGGCCGCTGTCCCGGTCACGCTAGCGGCAGACCCGGACGTGGCGGCGAAGGACCGGCCGGTACGTGTATGGGGCGGGCTCAGGAGCCGACGAACTCGTCGAGCAAAGCAATGGGATTGGGGGCGCGCTGTGCGGCCCACTCGTGTGCCGGCCAGGTGGTGTGCTGCTGGGTGTCAGGGTGCGGGCGGTTGGGTGTGCTGGGTGGGGCGCCGTCGGATCAGGGTGTTGGTGAGGAGCAGGTGCAGGACATGGCGGGCGTCGGCGCGGCGGGCGGGGTCATGGGACAGGACTGCGACGGCGGTGGTCAGCAGGGGGCCGATCACGCTCAGCACGAGGGCGGCCAGGGGCAGAATGAGGAACGCGTCACGACGAGCGCCTTCCGGCAGCTGGTTGGGTGGTCGTGGTCCATTGAGGCACCTGAGGAGCGTTCGGTGGGATGTTGCGAAAGACGCCGAACGACAGCGTGCGATCTCTCGGTTGTGGACCGTGTCCTACGTGGTGAGGCGTCGTTGGTCCGTTCATGGGGCGGGGTACGTGGAGTCGGACGGTTCCGGACGGGTTGTGGGAGATCGCGAAGCCGCTGATCTCGCCGTCGAAGGTGCGGCCGCAGGGCGGAGGAACGCAAGACACGCCTGATGAGACGCTGTTCGCCGCGATCATCTACGTCCTGGTGTCCGGCTGCGCCTGGCGTGCGTTGCCGCCCTGCTTCGGGATATCGAAGTCGACCGCCCATCGGCGGTTCCTCATCTGGTCGAGAGCCGGTGTCTGGGGGCGGCTGCACGAGGCCGTGCTGCATCGGCTCGACGACGCCGGCCTCCTCGACGTCACCCGCGTCGTCCTCGACACCGCCCACGTGAGGGCGAGAAAAGGGGCGAACACACAGGTCCGAGCCCCGTGGGCCGGGGCAGGCCGGGTTCCAGGATGCACATCCTGTCGGACACGAACGGCCTGCCCCTCCTCGTCGGCGTCTCGGCCGGCAACACCCGCGACAGCGAAGGGCTGAAGCCGATGGTGGAGGGTCACCAAACGAGACACGACCCCCACCGCGGCCGGTGCTTCAAGCCCCAGCGCCTGCACGCCGACAACGCCTATGCCCGGGCTGACCTGCGCAGATGGCTGCGAGGGAAGCGGATCGGCGTGCGCATCGCCCGCAAGGGAATCGAGTCCAGCGAGCGATGGGGGCGGCGCCGCTGGGTGATCGAGCGCACCATGTCGTGGCTGTCCGGCCACCGTCGCTTGAGCCCTCGCTACGAACCCGATCCCCGCAACTACCTGGCCTTTTCCGGCCTCGCCGCCGCCCTGTGCTGCTACAAGCGACTCATCCGTCTCACCACGTAGGACACGGTCTTATGGGCACGGTCCGGCTTCGATCCGGTCATGCGCCGCCACTTACCGATCTTGCTCATCAATCGGTCGATGGATGAGCACGGGGCCTCGCGCATGAAGCAGACCGCAAAGAGTTCTTCGCGAAGAATCCTTTGCGAAGAACTCTTTGCGGTTTAGCCTGTGTGGTGTGACCGACGCGATGAAGAGGCCAGAGGGCCCGAACCTTGAAGAGGACTCCGTTGTCCTGGATGCCAAGGGGCTGCGTGCCATGGCGCATCCGGTGCGTGTGCATCTGGTGGGGCTGCTGCGGAAGTACGGCCCATCGACAGCCACCCGTCTCGCGGCGCGGCTGGGAGTGAATTCCGGGACAGCCAGCTATCACCTGCGCCAGCTCGGCGCGGCTGGCTTCGTCGAGGAGGACACTGAGCGCGGCAACGCGCGAGAGCGCTGGTGGCGCGCGGTACATCAGATGACGGAGCTCAACGACCGCGAACTGGCCGATCGAGAGCCCGAGGCCATCTTGGCCTTCTTGCAATCCGTCGCCACCACCTACACTTTGCGCACTCAGCAGACGCTGAACGAGTTGCAGACGATGCCCCGTGCGTGGCGGGACACCTTCGACATGAGCGACTGGGCCTTGCGGCTCACGCCTGAAGAGGCTGTCGCCCTGCGGCAGGAGTTGAGGGCCGTCATCTCTCGGTACCGCAGAGACACGCCCGAGGCGGCGGCAAGTGCCCCGGAGGGTGCCGAGCGGGTCGGAGTTATCACGCAGATGCTGCCCGAACTGGATGCGCCTGCCGCGCCGTCGCTCCCTTCCGGGCCTCAGGAAGAGGAAGGAAGCCCGGCGTCATGACCGACGACGCCTCGGAGGCCGGCGGCATACCCGGCAAGAGATCCTTACGGCCGCTGAGCGGGGTGCTGGCGGCCATGGCTGTGTCGCTGACCGGCACGCGGATCTCCGTTGTGGCACTGCCCTGGTTCGTCCTCGTCACGACCGGCAGCGCCACCCAGACCGGACTGGTCGCCTTCTGCGAGATGGCGCCCTACGTGGTGGTCAAGGCGTTCACCGGGCCGCTGGTGGACCGGATCGGCCCGCGTGCCGTTTCCTGGACCACCGATCTGGCCAGCGCGACCGCCGCCGCCGCGGTCCCTCTGCTCCACGCCCTGGACCTGCTGTCCTTTCCCCTTCTGCTGGTTCTGGTCGCGCTGATCGGCGCGGCCCGGGGACCCGGCGACCTGGCCAAGGAGGTGATGGTCCCGGAGGCGGCCGAGCACGGCCGAGTGCCGCTGGAGCGGGCCACCGGTCTGGCCGGTGTGATCGAGCGGCTCGCCTCCACCGTCGGCCTGGCGGTCGGCGGATCCCTGGTCGCGCTGCTCGGTCCCCTGACCGGACTCGCCGTCAACGCCGGCTGCTTCGCCCTCGGATCGATGATCATCAAACTCGCGCTGCCTCGCGGCATGGGGCACGCGGTCGAGGAGGCCCCCTCGCCGGCCGGGGGAACGGGACCGGGCTACTGGCGGCGGTTCGGCGAGGGCTTCACCTTTCTGCGCGGCGAGCCGCTGCTGCTCACCGTCATCGTCATGTGTGGCATCACCAACCTGCTGGACGCGGCGATCACCTCGGTGCTCGTACCTGTCTGGGCCAGGGAGTCCGGCAACGGGCCGACCGTGATCGGCCTGATGGGCAGCGTGATGGGGGCCGCGGCGGTCGGCGGGAGCCTGATCGCCGCGGCGGTCGCGCACCGGCTGCGGCGGCGGGTGGTGGTTCTCGCCGGGTTCCTGCTGGTCGGGGCACCGAGGTTCCTGATCCTCGCCTTCGATGCTCCGTTGTGGGCGGTGCTGGCCGTCTTCGCGGTCAGTGGCTTCGGTGGCGGCTTCGTCAACCCAGTGCTGGGGGCCGTCCTCGTCGAGCGGGTGCCACGCCGGATGCTGGGCCGGGTCAACGCGCTCGGTGACTCGCTGGCCTGGGCCGGTATCCCCCTCGGCGGGCTGCTCGCAGGGGCGGCGGTGACCGCTGTCGGACTCGTGCCGGTGCTGCTCGCCTGCGGTGCCACGTACTTCCTCACCACGAATCTGGCTGGACTGCGGCCGGAATGGCGCGAGATGGACCGTACGCGTGGGCGGGGCGTCGTGAAGCCGCATTCCAAGGAAGACGCCTCACAAGGCAGTGCGACTGTAGCGACATGACGTCCACGGGAGGGATGTGGACCATCCGGGCTTCTTCTCCCTCCCGCCGCTCCTTTTGGCCTCGCCAGCTTCACGCACGCTCAGATGACTGCTGGTCGGTGGCGTCCGTCGCAACTCGGGGGCCCGGAATTTTGACCGCAGCAAGGTCGAGGCGGTTGCCCATGTCGAGGTTGACCTCCCCGTACGGTCGCACATGGGACCAGAACAGCGGGGTCAGGCCGCGCCGATCGGCAGGCGTGAGAAGCTCGGCCCACTCCGGTTCGCCGAGGATGTCCTGGAGCATGAGGGTGTTCACGTAGACCAGGGCGGACTGGAGGATGCGCAGGCACAGCACGAACATCTCCTGCTCGTCGCGCCGGTTCGAGGTGATCTCCCCGCCCTTGCCATAAACGATCACGGAGTTGGCGCCGTTGGAGGACTCCATGACGTTCAGGCCCCCTCGATCTCCCGCTGGAGGTCCCGCGCCGCAGGTAGCGGGCCACGAAGATGGTCTTCTGAGCACGGCCGACCTCCAGCATGGCCGCGTAGGTGGGGTGGGAGGCGTTACGGGTGGAGCGCCGCAAGATCGCCTCGGTGGACGCGGTCCGGGTCCGGATCGCGGTGGCGTAGTCGTCCCCGCACCTGCGGGGGTAGCTCCCCGGACGTGGTGGACGCCCTGGAGAGCGGCACGTCGTCCCCGCACCCGCGGGGGTAGCTCGCCATGCACGACCGTACCAACCCGAGCTCAGCCGTCGTCCTCGCACTCACGGGGGTGGCCCTGTCCGCCTGGACGGTGTGGTGGGTGGGGTGGGCTGTTTTGAGGTGCACGACGGGTGTCAGGTAGCGGGCCGACTGGAAGTGCTGGTTGCGGCCTGACGGTGGCCTTGGACCTGGTTCTGGCCGCCTATGCCGGAGCGGGTCTGTGGGTGCGTGGTCGTCGGGGTTGCAGACGGGGAGGCGTTGCGGAGGTCGGCCGTTAGCCTGTCGGTATGTCGGAGCGTGTCATCCCGGGACGTGTGGGCGGTCTGATCACTCTGGGCACCGCGGACGTTTTGTGGGCCAGTTTGACGGCCGACAGCGTGGTGCCGACGGCTTCAGTGGCGCTCACCCGTCCTCCTTCCCATGCTCAGGCGGGTTACGTCCTGCTCGGTGGCTGTGTGGTGGTGACGGTGGAGGCCGGCGGCGGCCGGTG
Source organism: Streptomyces sp. DSM 120436 (assembly GCF_055778765.1). Lineage (NCBI taxonomy): Bacteria > Bacillati > Actinomycetota > Actinomycetes > Kitasatosporales > Streptomycetaceae > Streptomyces > Streptomyces sp. DSM 120436. Next base: position 96,504 of record NZ_JBSKBS010000002.1, read on the forward strand.
GAGTGTCCCGGAGGCTGAGGTGCGCCGGGCGGCAGCGGAACTGAACGCGGTGAAGACGGACCGCCGGGACCTGGTTCGCATCGGTCCGTTCCGTGACGGGGCGAAGCAGGGGCACCATGAGGAGACGCTGCTGCGATGGCGTCGGCGCATCGCCCGGGAACTGCAGGAACAGGACGAACCAGAGGGGGCGGGCGGTCGTCTGTGCCATCTGGCGGGGATCGACTGGCGGCGGATACTCGTGGAGCAGACCCGAGACGGAGCGCAGCGTACATGGTGGCTGCCGCGTGCTGTGGTCAGGCTCCTGGACGCGGCCGAGCACACCGAAACGCGGTGGCTGCGAGCCGCGCGGACCCGCCAGACAGGCGCAACCGTCGCCGAGCCGCCCTCCCGCCACCGGCCGGCCCGAACTGTCGACGCCCCGCAGACGACGAGTCCCGACCGTCCGGCCGCCCCGCTGCGCCCGTACAACGGGGAGCTGAAAGGCCATCTGTACTCAGTACTCAGCAGGAAACCCGGCATCTCCCGCAAGGTGGCCGGGTGGGCGTGCGCCGTCTGCCGCACCGCGCCGGCCGCCGTACTCGACCACTGCCACGAACACGGCTACGTCCGCGCCCCCCTCTGCCACTCCTGCAACACCCAGGAACGACCCGACCACCTCTACAGCAACGACATCCGCGTGGCCGACCGCTATACACGTCTCTTCCACACTGACGCCGCCGACTGGCTCCGCCACTGGCACCGCTGCCCCGGCTGCCGCGCCCGCACCACCCTGCCCCTGCCCCACCTTGCTGCATGGACCGCCCACACAGCCTGCCGGCCACTGCGTCCAACCCACCGCGACCCCGGCAGTCTCCCGCGGGCGTAAACCCTGCGGCGCGCTGCGCGTGTCCTGGACCGGCAGCCACCACGCGCCCGCCTCCTGCCGGTTCACCGTCGTCGTCGACCTGTGCCCCTCCGGCGAGCACCGCGTCCTGGCGCACGTCCCCTACCGTGAAGCCGTCGAGCGGTTTGGCATCTGGCTGGCCGAGACCGTGCCTGCCGTGGCGGCCGAGGCCGGCCCCGACCGCCTGGACGACCTCCCCACCCAGATCCGGCCCGTCATCGCGGACACCAGCAGCGAGGGCCAGGCACTTTTCTGAGCCAACAACGCCAGACCCGATACCAACGCCGGCCGGGCAATGACGAGACCACCCGGTGGCCGCCGGTACACCATTCCAGCGGATGTGACCTCAGACTGCTCATGGCCGAGGTGAGGTTCCCCCGCATCTCGGGGGAACCTCAAGGCGACAGCGTGGACGCAGTAGTAGCGATCAGCCTGATCCGCATGGCCGGTGCAGACTTGACCATGGAACCCTGGCAGCGCCCCTCGGACGCTTACCTGGTCCAGTTGGGCCTGGACGCCTGATGGCCGACATCGAGGCTCCCTCGCTTCCCCTGCTGGACGGCCTCGCGCGCGGTGAGTATCCCCGGGCCCGAGAGCTGTTCGACCTTGTGCTGGAAGAGTTGGGTCTGCTGCCGCTGACCTCGGAAAACCTTGCCAAGGCGCGATGGACCGCGGCCCAGTGGTGGGCCGGCCAGATCGTGGGATGCCAACTCGATCCCGTGCACGGAGCGAAGCTGATCTATGAGGAAGCTGCAGCCGAACTCGACTACCCCAACGCGCTGCAACCCATCGTTGATCTGGCGAGAGCGCTTGACCTGCCGAACGATCAACCTCCGGACCAGCAGCACATTCGCGACCGGATCACCTCCGCGGCGCGAGACTTTCTCGCCACAGATGAACCGCCCCGGGTTCGGTAGAGATCTCGGAGTGTCCTGAGTTTGGTGGAGTCGTGTCGCTTGGTTTTACGCTACAGGTGCTGCACGTAGTTCGTACTCGACCGGAGTGAGCATCTCCAGGGCCGGGTGCCTGCGCTGGCGGTTGTGGAAGATCTCCAGATACTCGAAGAGTGCCGTGGACAGCTCAGCCTGATCACTGCTGGTAGTGCCGGGGATCTGCCCGGTGTCGATCAGGTGCTGGCGGCGCCAGTTGTAGATCGTCTGGTCGCTGACGCCCAGGAGCTGGGCGACCTCGGCGACCTTGCGGCCGGATGCGACAAGGTCAAGAACCCGGCGGCGGAACTCGGGCGGATAGCTGCGGGGCATGGTGGCCTTCGAATACTGCTGGATCAGTCAATTCTCCAGCAACCCGACTCCATCAGACCCGGGGCAGACCAGTCCCAAGGGGGAGACGCTCCGGCTGCCCATGGGGCGCAAGGCCGTCGCCGTGACCGACAATGGCAAGGGCTGGGTCTACGAGATCAAGGAGAGCGAGGCCCTTGCCGACGGGCTCGACAAGAAGGTCAGGTACGTCCGTGTGGTGGCCCCGGCCACGAAGGGCAAGTACCAGTACCCGAACGGATACGTGATCTACATGAACGGGAGCGGCCACACGATGAACCCGATTACGGGCCAGGTCGGTATCCCCAAGAGCGACCCCTACAACCACATCCGGATCCCATGACCTCCATCGAAGACCTCTTCCGAGGCGAGCAGAACGGCACGTCGGCGGATCCCGTCGGCTGGGACCCGCTGCGGGAGGCCGACGCGTTGCAGGAGGTTGGCCTCCTCGACTGCAGGGTGTGTCCTCTCACCGGGCGGGCGGGGCTGCTCCTCGACATGCGTACGGCCCTGCAGTACCGCACGGGCGACGCCGCCCTGCTCGTGGTCCGCGGTCTGGCGTCGTTCCGGTGGAGCGAGGACCCGCTGGAGCGCGACCTGACATCCTTCGCGATCATGTCGAGCACGCCATCGGCGTCCCGGAGGGGATGGCGGATGGACCTCGGTCTCTTCCCGGACGGCCAGTTGTCCGTCGTCGGCGTGGCGGCCGAGTTCCACCTGCTCGAGGCCGCGGGGGTCCCTCCCGCTCCTCCGGACTACACGGACCGCACGCTGAGCGAGATCCGTGAGGACCTCCCGTGGTGGGACTCCGAGTGCACGGTGCTGCAGTCGGCCACCACGGGCGGTACGTGACGCACACGAGTGGTAGGTGACACCACAGTGTGACCGAAGCGGCCCGTCGGAGTTCTTCCCCGGCGGGCCGCTTCGCTGAGCCGGAAGCCGCGGCGCGCGGCAGGGGGTCTTCCACGGGACTTCGGTGAACGCGGGAGGGACGGAGCAGTCACTCCCGCCCTCTTGCACACGGTGTGCCGAAACGGCCTGCCCCTGGAACCGAGCCGTCCCCTAACGGTCCGTCACCAACGGTCGGCGGCCGGCGCGGACCAGGAGCCGACTGTGTGCACGCCCCCCACCCACTGAGCTTGGCGTTTAACTTCGCGGGTCACTCGTCCTGCTGACCTGCGGTTCTTCACGGGACAGCGGAGACGGCCGTTCTCCACGCTTCGAGATGTCGAGTCACAAAGCACGAGAGAACGGCCGCTGCCCATGAGCCTGCCTGTCGGTGTGTCTGGAATCGAGGCGTTGGATCTGTTGTCCCGCTTTCGGGTCGAGTTCTACGAGTGAAGCTTCCCCTTGATCGTGGACACCTGGAGACTGGGATCTTGAGGTTCCACAGGAAGTAGCACCAGGTGGGAAGCAAGGACACGAAGCGGTGCACCGAGGAGTTCAAGCGGGACGCGATCGCGCTCGTGGATTCCTCGGGCAAGACGGTCACCGCCGTCGCCCGGGAACTCGGCATCAGCTCCGAGTCCCTGCGCGGCTGGTACCGCCGGGCGAAGGCGGACCGGGGCGAGGGCGAGTCCGGTGAGCTGACCAGCGCCGAGCGCGAGGAGCTCAAGCGGCTGCGCAGGGAGGTCCGCGAACAGCAGCAGACGATCGAGATCCTGAAAAAAGCGACGGCCTTCTTCGTGAAGGAGAACGACCGGTGAGCGAGCTGTACCGGTTGATCCATGCGGAGAAGGCGACGTACCCGATCGTCCTGCTGTGCCGGATGCTGAAAGTCGCCCGCCCCTCCTACGACGCCTGGTGCGAGGGCGAGGGGGCCCGTCGTGCCCGGCAGGCCGCCGACGACGCGCTCGCCCATGAGATCACCGTGCTGCACATCGCTTCCCGGCACACCCACGGTGTCCCGCGCATCCACGCCGAACTGCGCCACCCGGGCCGGCGGGTGAACCACAAGCGCGTCGCCCGCGTGATGCGTGAGCGCGACATCCGCGGCGTCACCCGGCGCAGGCGACGTTCGCTGACCCGGCCTGATGCGAAGGCGAAGCCCGCCCCGGACCTGATCGGCCGCGACTTTCATGCCGAGCGCCCCGGGACCAGGCTGGTCGGCGACATCACTCACCTGCCCACTGCCGAGGGCTGGCTCTACCTCGCCTGCTGGCTGGACCTGGCCACCCACGAGGTCGTCGGCTACGCCATGGCCGGCCACCACCGCGCCGAGCTCGTCGTCGACGCTCTCGACATGGCCCACGGCCGGGGCGGACTCGAGCCCGGCTGCGTGATCCACAGAGACCGCGGCAGTGAATGCACATCGGCCCCGTTCCGGCATCGAACAGGAAAGTTGGGGCTGCGGCAGAGCTGCGGACGCACCGGATCATGCTTCGACAACGCCGCCGCGGAAAGCTCCTGGGCCCTGCTCAAGGAGGAGATCGGCACCCGTACCCGGCCCGACCGGGCCACCGCCCGCGCCGAGGTCTTCTCCTTCATCGAGAGACCCTGTTGCCCAATTGATCTCATGCTGCGAGGTCGAGGGCGGCCAGTCGCGAAGTACGGGTGCAAGCGAGTGGGATTTCGTTCCACCAGGCATCGAGGCGGATCAGGTTGACAGCGGTAGCTGTGAGTACGTGCGCGAGGTGGGTCTTGGCCAAGCCCACGTAGCGGGTCCGGTGGACTCCGGCAGTCGCGGCGGCCTGGTGGATGGTGCCTTCCACCCCTGCTCGGGCTGCGTAGCGTTGCTTCCACTCGTCCGTGGACTGCTCGGCGCGAACGCGTTCGAGCACCGCGTCCTGGTCCTGTGGGCGGACGGTCAACTGCCGTCCGTACTGGGTGGAGCGGGTGCACTGATCACGTACGGGACAGGGTGCGCAGGTGGCGGTCGCAAAGCGGATGCGGATCGCGTCCCGGCCGTTGTTGTCCACGCCTTCTGTCCAGTACCTGCTCGTGGCACCGGCCGGGCAGACGGCTTGCTTGGCCTGCCAGTTGATGGCGAAGGCGGTCTTGCCGAAGCCGCCACCCCGGACCGCCTGTCGGGTGTTGTTCGACCGCACCGGCCCAGTGACGGTGACACCATGGGAGACCGGTGCGGTCAGCAGCAGCTCGGCGGAGGTGTACCCGGCATCCAGCAGGTGCTCCGCCGGCAGGAGACCCCTACTGGCGAGACGGTCGTGGACTTCATCGACGACCATCGCGTCGTTGACCGTGGCATCGGTCGTGACGACGTGGGTGATCAGGTGCGGGCGCTGTGACTGTTTGGGGTCGTCACAGCTCTCGCTGACGTGGATCTTGTAGCCGACCCAGGCGGATCCGCGTTTCTTCGCGTACCGGGCATCGGGGTCATGGGGCGAGGCGATCAGCACTCTGCTCGGCGGGAGATCGTCCTTCCCCCGCCAGGCCACCTCCTCTTCACCGTCGGCGACCGTGCGGGTGAACTGCTGTACCCACACGGTGCGTAGGACTGTCACGGCGGGCACCTGACGCAGCCATGTCGGCGCCTTCGGCGTGAAGACGGCTTCGAGCAGGCGGTAACCGTCGGCAGCGATCTGCCGGGCGAGTTCGCGCCGCCCCCGCTCCTCCGTCGGCAACCGGTAGGCATCGACCCTGGTCCCGTACCGTTCCTGCCAGGCGGGGTCCATCGACGTGCGCATCCAGTCCGGCGCCGCGGCGGCGAGTGCTTCCAGCGCGGATCGCAGCGTCTCCCCGACGAACTCCAGGCGGTTGAGGGACCGAACTGCGGCCAGGACGTGTGTCGAGTCGGTGCGCTGCCGTCCGCCGGAGGCGACCAGTCCCATCCCGGTGAGCCGCTCCAGCAGCAGGTCCAGGATCTTCTTCTCAAGACCGTGTGCGAGGAGCCGGTCCCGGAATCCGGTCAGCACGGTGTGGTCGAAGCCGGGATCGGTCAACTCCAGGCCTAGCAGGTACTTCACGTCGATCCTGGCCCGTACCGCGTGTGCTGCCTGGCAATCGGTCAGGTTCTCGGCGAACTGCAGGATGCTGATCAGCGCCAGCTGGCCAGGCGAGACGCCAGGGCGCCCTCGGACCCCGAATGCCTTCTTGAACTCCTCGTCCGCGAACAGCGGGCCGAGGCGTTCACGGATCCTCATCGCCAGACAGCCCTTGGGGAAGGCAGCACGCGCCACGTCCCGCGTCACTGCGGGCACCTCCGCCCTTGAGTCCGGCCGCATAGACACCGCACCACCCCCAGTCCTCGCGGCCGGGCGCCCCGGTTTCACACCCTCGAACCGCTCTGCACCACACACTTCAGGAGGGGCATGTCACGCGACTGATGATTACGTCAGAGTCACCCAATTGGGCAACAGGGTCATCGACGGCTTCTACAACCGCCGCCGCCTGCGCAAGCACAAGACATTCGGCTACCTCACCCCGGCCGAGACCAGGCAACGGCATCAGCACGCCCTCGCGGCATAACGATCACGTGTCCGAGATCACGGGGAAACTTCAAGATCAGCCGACCCAGCTTGTCGTACTGCTTGGTGATGACGCCTCCGGTCGGGGAGGTCACCGTGACCGGCTGGCCGCTGGCGGGGTCGTAGGCGATGACCTTGGATGCCGCGTCCTGTCCCGTGCCACCGGGCGGCTGGGTGCCGGTGACCCTGCCTTCGGCGTCGTACGTGGTGCTGGTCACCAGATTGAGGCCGCCGGGATCCTGGATCCGCAGGGCGGGAAGGCCCTTCACCCGGTCGTACTGGTTCTTGACCAGCTGCTTCTCACCCATGACCGAGTCGTGGTCACGGACACGGACGCCGCTGATCGTGAGGGAGACCTGGTTGCTCACGACGGCGCCGCCGTCGGTGGGCCGGCCCTCGTCGTACTCCCTGACCGTCCACGCGCGTGCGGCGACGGAGGTGTTCGCCGGCACCAGGACGGTGGTGCCGTCCTTGAGGTCCTGCGTCAGATCAGCACGGTGCAGGGGGCCGAACGTCTCCGTCTCCCGCATGCCGGTCGGGTCGTACAGGGAGAGAGAGGACAGCAGGCGCGCCCGCTCCGCGGCAGAGCGTCCGTCGATGCCCAGGTCGCGCAGGGTCGCCCGCTCGGCGGCGGTGGTCCCCAGGGCGAGGGTGCGATTCGCCGGCGTCAGCTCGCGGACGGTGTTGCCGAAGCGGTCGTACTCAGTCGTGGAGATGTGACCGCCGGGGTCGGCCGAGTTCACCGCACGTCCCGACGCGTTCAGGTAGTGCGCCGTGGCGCGCTGGTACGCGGACGCGGTGAGCTGCGGCCCGGAGTGGGAGGCGGGGACGGCGTCGGACGGGAAGACGGCGGTGGCGTCGGTGGGAAGGTCGCTCTGCCCCCACGCCTTCACCTCCGCGGCACCCATCGCGTACGGGGCGGTGCCGCCGGTGAGCGGTACGCCGTAGACGACGGAGGTGACCGCCGTGCCCTGCTGCTGGTCGACGCTGCCGGGTACGAGCGCGGCCCGCGAGACCTTGAGCAGCATGCCGTCGCCGGGAACGGGGCCGGCGCCGGCATTGCCGTAGGTGAAGGTGAAGGGGAGCTGCCCGGCGGGCTGGAGCCAGGCCACCCGGCCGGCCCGGTACGCGTACTGGTGCTCACCGGCCTTGGGGAGGCGGGGGTCCCAGACCTGCCGCAGGCTGCCGTTGCTGTCGTAGCGGTAGGCCGCCACGGCGATCGCTGTGCCGGAGGCGGCACCGGGCGCGGACGCCCACAGGCGCAGCTCGCGGACCTGGCCCGCGAAGTCGCCGAACTGGTCGTCGCTCTGCGTACCGGTTGCCGTGGTGGCGGTGGCGTACACGAACTCCAGGACGCGGCAGCCCCGGGTCGCGGGGTTCGCCTCACAGGTGGCCACGGTCACGGCCGAGGTGGGCGCGATGATCCGCTTGGGCCTGGCGAGCCGCTTGCCGTCGACGGTGACGGCCTCGGACACCACGGTGGTGGTGGTCGTCAGTCCCTTGAGGAGGGTGCTGGACACCTGCCAGGTCGGCGCCGCCGGGTCAGCCTTGGTGAAGGTGGTCACAAGCGGGCTCGGTGATCATGATCCTGCGGGACTCCTCCGCAACCGCCAACGGCCGGCTCTCGGCCGGGCCCCTCCGGTATCGGCAGCTGCGCGCCAGCCCTTCACAGGTCGCAGGCATGGTGCGCGGTGGCCTCGACCGGGCCGGCCTGTTCGCGCTGGTGGCCATGCTGGTCTGACTCGGCGACCGACCCTCGAGGGCGGCGGCTGAGGAAGGACTCGCCCGGCTGTGTGCCGTTCAGGTCACCGGGCCCCCTGTGAGCGGTGCGGGATCGTAGGCGGCCTCCACGGTGAGGTCGCGCAGCCGCGAGACGGCGGTGAACAGGTCCCCGTGGCTGGTGAAGAGGGCGTTGACGCCGAAGCGGAGCAGGTCGGGCGCGCGCATGTCGGCCACGACACCGCGCCCGGCCAGGGCGACGGCCAGTCCGTGGGCGTGGGGGTGGCGCAGGGTGACCTGACTGCCGCGGCGGCCGGGGGCGGACGGGGTGACGGAGGTGAAGCCCAGGGGTGCCAGGAGTGCGTCCGCGCAGCGCAGGAGGAAGCCCGTCAGGGACAGGCTCTTGGCACGCACCTGGTGCAGGTCGACGCCGTCGAAGGCGGTGAGGGCCGCTTCGAGGGCGAGCAGGGACAGCATCGGCGGGGTGCCGATGCGGGCGCGGGCGATGCCGGGCGCGGGCGTGTAGTCCCGCGCCAGGGCGAACGGGTCGGCGTGGCCGGTCCAGCCGGGCAGTGGCGTCTCCAGCGCGGCGTGGTGACTCTGTGCCACGTAGAGGAAGGCGGGGGCGCCCGGGCCGCCGGAGAGGAACTTGTAGCCGCAGCCGACCGCCAGGTCCACGCCGAGGGCGTCGACCTCCAGGGGCAGGGCTCCGGCGGCGTGGCACAGGTCCCACAGCGCGAGGGCGCCGGCGTCGTGGGCGGCCCGGGTCAGCGCCCGCATGTCGTACAGCTCCCCGGTGCGGAAGTCGACGGGCGAGTAGCTGACGACGGCGACCCGGGGGCCCTCGGCGGCGAGGAAGCGCGGGAGGTCCGACGGCGGCACGTGCCGTACCTGAAGGCCGCGGCGGCGGGCGACCGCGTCGGCGAGGTAGCGGTCGGTGGGGAAGTGCCCGGGGTCGGTCACCAGCAGCGGGCGGTCCGGGCGGAGCGCGGCGGCGGCGTCGAGCGCGGTGAACAACTGCACACTGGTGGAGTCGCCCGCGACCGTCTGCCCCGGCGCGGCCCCGATGAGTGTGCCGATGGCGTCGCCGACGCGCAGCGGCGCCTGCCACCAGCCGGCCGCGTTCCAGGAGCCGATGAGTCCGGTGCCCCACTGACGTCGTACGACGTCGTCCAGGGCCGCCGGCACGGCGGCGGGCAGCGGGCCCAGGGAGTTGCCGTCGAGGTAGACGACGTCCGGCGGGAGCAGGAAGCGTCCGCGGACGGGGGCCAGGGGGTCGTCGGCGTCGAGCCGTGCTGCCTGCTCGCGCAGGGCGGTGGCTGCGGAGAGTGCGGTGGTCATCGGTGTGCGGCCCCCTCGCCCGCGCGGCCGGCGCCCGCCGGGGTGAAGGCGGCCGCCATGTCCCGGAGGGTGTCGGCGACCGCGTGGGCGCCGGGTGCTCCGGGTTCGATGAGGGTGTAGTGGCCGGTGCCGGGCAGGACGACCGTCCTGAGGTCCCGGTGCACGGTCGCGTAGTCGTTGAACTGGGTGAGCGGGACCTCCTCGTCGGCGGCGCCGTGCAGCAGCACGGTGGGGACACCGGTGGTGCCGGCGTCGCGCAGCAGGGTGAGGGGATCGACCTCGCCCAGCCGTGCGGTGAAGTGTTCCTCGCCGCCGAGGAGTTGCAGGGCGGCGTCGTTGCTGAGGCGGTCGCGGCGGGTGGCGGTGAGATCGGTGATCGGTGCGAGGGCGAGCACGCTCGTCGGCAGGGTGCGGGTGTGCCAGCGGGAGCCGGGCGGCAGCAGGCCGCGGGCGGCGCACCACAGGGCCAGGTGCCCGCCGGAGCAGTGGCCCGCCAGGACGTAGGGCCGGCCCTCGGGCAGCGTGTCGACGATGCGGGCGACGTCGTCGAAGGTCTCGGGATAGCCGCCCGCGCCGCCGGACCGGCGGAAGCCCGGGAGCAGCACGCTGAAGCCCTGCGAGGAGAGCCAGGCCGCGAACGGGGTCAGGTGCATCCGGTCGTAGCGCCAGTAGCCGCCGTGCAGCAGGATCACCAGCGGGGCGTCGGGGTCCTCGGACGGCCAGGCGTCGTAGGAGTGGTGGGGGTGGTCCCCGTAGCGGCCGTGCACCGGTGCCAGGACCGGCTTCAGGCTCAGGACCCGCTGCTCCTCCTCGGCCGCGAAGGCGGAGATCGTCCTAGACGTCACCGCGCACCTCCCACAGTTCGGGGAAGACCGGCCGGGCCGCCCGCCGCTCCAGCCAGGCCAGCCCGGCGGACCCGGCGCTGCCGGGTTTGGCTCCCATGGCCCGGCGGACCACCAGGACGTGGTCGGACCGCCAGCGGGTGACGAGTTCGGCGATGTCGGTGAGCAGTTCGCCGAGTGCGAGGTGGGGGTGGTGCTGCGGCCCGGCGTAGACGTGCCGCCAGGTCTCCGCCACGCCGGGGTCGGTGTCGTAGGGGCTGGTCACGTCCCGTTCGCGGACGTGGCGCGGGACGGGCAGGCCCTGGCGGTGGAGGTAGGCCAGCACCTCGTCGTACAGGGACGGTTCGCGGTAGGTCTCGGCGAGCGCCTCGTGGACGGCAGGGTCGCCGCGGTGGGCGCGCAGCAGTCCGGCGGACTTGTCACCGAGCAGGAACTCCATGTGCCGGTACATCGCCGACTGGAAGCCCGACGCCCGGCCGAACGCGGCCCGGAAGCCGTTGAACTGAGCCGGCGTCAGGGCGGCGATGGGCGCCCAGGCGCCGCCCAGGGCGGTCAGCGCGCGGCGGCTGCGCACCAGCGCGTCCATGGCGGCGGGCAGGTCGTCCTTGGCGAAGGCGACCTTGGCCGTGCGCCATTCGTGCACGATGAGGGTGAACCACAGTTCCATCACCTGGGTGGTGACGAGGAAGCCCATCTCGTCCGGGGCCTCGGTGAGCGGGTGCTGCAGTGTGTTGAGGACGGACGCGTGCACGTACGTGTCGTAGGGGCTGGCGCCCTGGAAGGGCCGGGTCAGGGGGTCGTCCGTGGCCGGCCCGTCGAGGGTGGTCGTGCGGTCGTTCATCACATCTCCTAGGGGCGCGGACGGGTCACACACCGAGGTGGGCGCCGCCGGAGGCGTCGATCCACTGGCCGGTCACCCAGCGGGCGTCGTCGCTCGCCACGAAGGAGACGACGTCCGCGATGTCCACCGGGTCGCCGAGCCGGCCGAACGTGGAGGCCTCGGAGTAGCGGCGGCGGATCTCCGGGACGGCGAGGGTGGGGTTGATCTCCGTCTCGGTGTAGCCGGGCGCGACGGCGTTGACGGTGATGCCCCGGGGGCCGAGCTCCTGGGCCACGGAGAGGGTGAGGTAGTCCAGGGCCGCCTTGGTCATGGTGTAGGAGACGATCGGCGGGAAGGCGATACGGGTCGCGACGGACGAGATGTTGATGATCCTGCCGCCGTCCCGGAGGCGGTCCAGTCCGCGCTGGATGATGAAGAACGGCGCCTTGGTGTTGAGGGCGAAGACGCGGTCGTAGTCGGCTTCGGTCACCTGGGCGATGGGGCGGGGGACGGTGATGCCCGCGTTGTTGACGAGGATGTCCAGGCCGGCCGGGGCGTCCTGTTCCGCCAGGGCCTCGTCGAAGGCGGCCCACAGGGTGTCGGCGTCGCCGGGGACGCCGAGTTCGGCGTGTACGGGGAAGGCGCGGCCGCCGTCGGCCTGGATCTCCTTGACGGTCCGCTCGGCGGCCGTCAGGTCGTGGCCGTAGTGGACCGCCACGAGGGCGCCCTCGCGGGCGAGGCGGTGGCTGATGGCTCGGCCGATGCCGCGGCTGCCTCCGGTGACCAGGGCGGTCTTTCCCGCGTGGCGGTCGGTGGCGGTCATCGTGGGTCTCCTTCGCTGGGGGTGCGTGGCGGGCGGGATCAGGCGTCGAAGTCGAGGATGAGCTCGGGGGTGCGGGGCCTCGCGCGGCAGACGAGCGTGTAGCCGGCGGCGCGGTCCCGTTCGTCCAGGGCGTGCTCGCGGTCCGCCCTCACCTGCCCGGACAGGACCTTCGCGCGGCAACTGCCGCAGACGCCCTCACGGCAGGCGTACGGCACGTCGGGGTGGCTGCGCAGCAGTGCGTCGAGCAGGGCCGGGTCGTCCGGCAGCACGGTGGCGGCCCGACGGCGCCCGTCGAGCAGGGCGGTGACCCGGTGCTCCCCCGCCCCGGGTGCCCGTCCGGCCGGCTCCGGCGGTGTCGGCTGCGTGCCGCCGGCCGTGAACAGCTCCCAGCGGACGAGTGACGGGTCGGCTCCCGAGTCGGCCAGGACGCGCCGTGCGGTGGCGACGAGGCCGGGCGGGCCGCACAGGGCGAACGTGGTGTCCGGGCCCGGGCGGGCGTCCAGGGCCGCCAGCAGCCGGTGCACCCCGGACGTGTCCAGCCGCCGGGCGAGCGGCCCGCTCCCACTCCCCCGGTCCTCCCGGGTCAGCACGTACAGGACGGTGAAGCGGTCCACGAACTCGTCCTTGACCTCGGCCAGTTCGTCGGCCAGCACGGCGTCGGCGGACGTGCGGACCGAGTGCACGAGGCTGACCCGGCAGGCCGGGTCCCGGCGCAGGGCATGGGCGGCCATCGGGGCCAGGGGGGTGATGCCGGTGCCGCCCGCGAGGAGGACGTGGTGGCCGCCCGGCACCTCCGGCAGGGCGAAGGCGCCGGTGGGCGGCGAGAGTTCCAGCCGCGCGCCCGGTGCGAGCCGGGTGGTGGCGTGGTCGCCGAAACCGCCGGGACCGGACCTCTTGATCACCAGGCGGAGTGACCCGGGTGCGTGCGGTGGCGGGCAGATCGAGTAGCTGCGGCGCAGCTCGGTACCGTCCCGGCGGTGACGGACGACGACGTGCTGGCCCGGGTGATGGGCGAAGACGTCGCGCAGTTCTGTGGGCACGTGGAGGGTGACGGCGACCGTGTCGGCGGTCAGGTGCCGGACCTCCGTGACGTCGAGTGTGTGCCGGCCGGTGCGGCGGCGCGGACCGGACGGCGCCTGGTCGCGCAGGGCGGGCGGGGTGGTGTTCACGGTGTGCCTCACAGCGCGGTCAGGTGGGGGAAGGGCTCGCGGCACGCCGTGCACCACAGCACCGACTGGCAGCGGGACGGCCCGAAGACGCTGTGCGGCCGGGTGGCCGTCGAGCCGCAGTGCGGGCAGGGCACCGCACCCAGTGCGACGGGGACCGGGCCGTCGGGCGCCGGGGACACGGGTGGGGCGATGCCGTGCGCGGCGAGGGCGCGGCGCCCTTCGGCGGTGATGCGGTCCGTCGTCCAGGCGGGCGTGAGGACGTGCCGGACCCGGCCGTCGGGGTGACCGCAGGCGGTCAGGACCTCCCGCACCGCCGCGGTGATCTCGGGCAGCGCGGGGCAGCCCAGGTAGGTGGGAGTGATCTCCACCTCCAGCACGCCGTCGGCGCCGGGAGCGACGGAGTGCATCACGCCGAGGTCGCCGAGGCCGATCACCGGCAGTTCCGGGTCCGGCAACGCGGCCACCCGCTCGCGCACCTCCTCGGCGGAGAGGCGGGCCGTGACCGGTGCGGGCCCGCTCACCAGGTGCCTCCGGGGAACTGCCGCCGTACGGATTGCAGTTCCGCGATCAGCGGGCCGAACTCCTCGGTGTGCAGGCCCGAGCGGCCGCCGGTGGCCGACCAACTGGGAGCGGGCACGGCGAGTCCCGCCCCGGTGACGACCTCGGTGACCCGGGCGAGCCAGGTGTCGTGCAGCGCTGCCGGTGAGGGCACGGTGGCGGACGCGGCCAGCCGGCGCAGGACGTCGTCCTCCTCGAAGAGTTCGCCGGTGTAGGGCCACACCCGCTCCAGGGCCCGCTGCATGCGGCGGGTGCTCTCCGGCGTGCCGCGTCCCAGCGTCGCCATCCAGCGGTCGGCGTGCAGCCGGTGGAAGGCGACCTCCTTGGCGGCCCGGACGCCGAACGCGGCGAGGCCGGGGTCGGCGCAGTGCGCCAGGGCCTCGTAGTGGAGGACGGCGTAGTGGGTGTAGGCGAGTTGCCGGGCCACGGTCACGGCGAAGTCCCCGTTGGGGAGTTCGGTCAGCAGGGCGTTGGTGAACTCGCGCTCCGAGCGGGTGTAGGCGAGGTCGTCCTCGCTGCGGCCGGTCCCGTCGAGGCGGCCGGCGCGGGAGAGGAGTGTGCGGGCGTGGCCGATGAGGTCGAGGGCGATGTTGGACAGGGCCAGGTCCTCGTCGATGGTCGGCGCGCGGGTGATCCACTGGCACAGCCGCTGTGCGAGGACGAGGGCGTCGTCGCCGAGGCGCGTCAGGTGCCGGGCCAGGTCGGGATCGGCGGCGGACGGCGGCTCGTCCGGCGGGGAGCCGGGACGCACCGTCGCGACGTCACTCGTGGTGCTCACCTGCGGGGCCTTTCTCGGTCAGCGGCGCGTAGTGCTCGGGGTAGCGGTACGGCTTGTGGCGGGCGCCGGCGAAGTACGGGTCGCGTTCGTCCGGGGAGGTCGTGTGCAGGGCGTCGGAGCGGACCACCCACAGCGACAGGGGCTCGCCCCGCCGTGTGTACAGATCGCGGGCGGCGGCCAGGGCCGCGTCCGGGCCGGCGGCGCGCACCGACCCCACGTGCTGGTGGGCCAGGCCCCTGCGGGCCCGCAGGAACACCTCCCAGGAGGCCGGCGCGCCTTCCCGTGCCGCGCTCATGCGGCCGCTCCCGCCGACTCGTCCGTCCTCGCGGCGTACGCGACGGCGGCCTCCCGGACCCAGGCGCCGTCCTCGTGCGCGGCCAGGCGGTGGGCGATGCGCTGCCGCGCCCAGTGCGTGTCGTCGCCCAGGGCGCGGCGGTAGGTGTCCCAGTCGACGGGCGTGAAGTCGTAGTGGCCGCGCTCCTCGTTCCAGCGGATCGCCGGGTCGGGCAGCGTCAGGCCGAGGCGCTCGGCCTGCGGGACGCAGGTGTCGACGAAACGCTGGCGCAGCTCGTCGTTGGTGTGACGCTTGATGCCCCAGGCCCTCGCGCGACGGGAGACGGCCGCTCCCAGCGCGGCGGTCCGCGCGTCGGCGCCGCCCGCCTCGGTGTCGGGCGGTCCGAACATCAGCGCCACGGCCGGAAGCCACCAGCGGTTCACCGCGTCCTGCGCCATCTCCTGCTGCTCCGGCGTCCCCTCGCACAGGGCGCGCATCAGGTCGTAGCCCTGCCGCACGTGGAAGGCCTCCTCCTGGCAGACGCGGCGCATCGCCCGGGCGTAGGGCCCGTAGGAGGTGCGGCACAGGGGTGCCTGGTTGATGACGGCGGCGCCGTCCGTCAGCCAGGCGATGGCGCCGGTGTCCGCCCAGGTCAGCGCGGGGTGGTTGAAGGTGGCCGAGGCGCGCTGGCGGCCGTGGTGCAGGGCGTCCAGCAGGTCGGCGCGGTCCACGCCGAGCGTCTCGGCGGCGGAGTACAGGTACAGGCCGTGGCCCGCCTCGTCCTGCACCTTGGCGAGCAGGACCGACTTGCGGTGCAGGGACGGGGCGCGGGTGAGCCAGGCGCCTTCCGGCTGCATGCCGATGATCTCGGAGTGGGCGTGCTGGGCGATCTGGCGCACCAGCATGCGGCGGTAGCCGTCGGGCATCCAGTCGCGCGGTTCGACCGTCTCGCCGTCGGCGATGAGCGCGTCGAAGTGGGCGAGCAGCGCGTCCTCGTCCGGGGCGGCCGCCGCGGCCGCGGTGGCGGGGGTGGTGGCCGGCGCGGTCACCGGACACCGCCCGGGCGTCCGGCGACCGTCGCGGCGGTGCCGGGCTGCGGGCACCGCCGCGGAGCCCGGACCCGTACCGGCTGCCTGGGCACGCGCATCACTCCTTCGGCTGGGGAACCGCCCGCCGCGGGTCGGCGGAGCGGGTTGCTTCGTTGCGGTAAGAGGCCGGGACCGGGGCCCGGCTATCCCCGCCGCGTCAGGTTCGGGCGCGTGACAAAGCTCACGGGAGAGCCCGGGGAGTGGGGGCCGGCCGCCGTCGCCTCTTAGGGGGTGACAGTCGTGGACCGCGGCGGCCGGCACGCCGGGGCGAAAGGGGAAACCATGAGCACCATCAGGGAGTTGCTGGTCGAACTCACCGGCACCGTCGAGTACGCCGACCGGATCGGCGACGACGCCGACCTGGCCGCCAGCGGCATCGACTCCGGGGACCTGGTGCGTCTCGTCCTGCTGGTCGAGCAGCGGCTCGGCGTCGAGATCACCGCCGAGGACATGGAGGAACTGCGCACGATCGGCGACTACGAGCGTTTCGTGGCCGAGCGCACGGTCGCCGGCGCGAGCGGCGGTGTGTGATGTGGCTGACGCAACTGCTGGAGCGCAACCGCCAGTGCCGGCCCGGCCGGACCGCGCTGGTGGACGAGGAACGCAGCGTCACCTGGGCCGAACTGCATGACCGTACGTTGCGGCTCGCGCGCGGGCTGGCCGACTTGGGGATCCGGCGGGGCGACCGGGTGGCCGTGCTGTCCAAGGACCGGATCGAGGTCCTGGAGAGCTACTTCGCGCTGGCCCGGCTCGGCGCGCTGTTCGTGCCGTTGAACCACAGTCTGGCCGAGCCCGAGGTCGCCGGGATCGTCGAGCGCGTCGGCGCGGTGGCCGTCCTCGGTGAGTCCGAGCTGCTGGACCGGCACACCGGGCTGCCGTCCTCGGTGCGGATCCGGGTGGCCTTCGACAAGCCCGCCTTCGCGGCGCTGGGCACGCTCGCCGCCGAGCGGGAGCTGCCGGACGTCGCCGACACGGATCCGATCGCCGTGCTGCACACCTCGGCGACCACCGGGCAGGCCAAGGGGGTGACGGTCGACAGCGCGTCGTTCCGCGCCATCGCGCTGGGCTGGCTGGTGATGGCCCGCCCCACGGACGACATCGTCATGGTCAACTGCTGCCCGCTGTACCACGGCAGCATGGTCGTCTCCCTGACCTACCTGGCGGCCGGCGCGACGGTCGTGCTGATGCCCGGGTTCACCCCGCAGCGGGCGCTGTCCGCGGTGGAGGCGCACCGCGCCACCCACATGTGGCTGGTGCCGCAGATGCTGCGCTTCATGCTCCAGGCGAAGGCGTCCCTGCGCGCCGACCTGTCCTCCCTGCGGGAGGTGCTGTACGGGGCTGCCCCGATGCCGCTCGACGTCTACGCCGACGCGGTGGAACGGCTCGGGTGCGGCTTCCGGCAGGTGTACGGCATGACCGAGGTGGGCGGCCCGTTCGTCACGCTCGGTCCCGACGAGCACCCCGCGCCCGGGGACGTCACCGCCCGCATCCCGTGCGGGCGGGTCGTGCCGGGCATGTCCGCCCGCGCCGTGGACGAGACCGGCCGGGAGCTGCCGCCCGGCGAGATCGGCGAGATCGTGGTGCGCGGGCCGGGCGTCATGCAGGGCTACTGGAACGACCCGGAGGCCACCCGGGAGATCACCCGGGACGGCTGGATCAGGACGGGCGACCTCGGATTCATGGACGAGGGGGGCCGCATCAGTTTGGTGGACCGCACCAAGGACGTGATCATCCGGGCGGGCCAGAACGTCTACCCCTCGGAGATCGAGCGCGCCCTGATGACCCACCCGGCGGTCCGGGACGCGGCGGTCGTCGGAATGCCCGACGAGGACTACGGCGAGGTGCCGCTGGCGTACGTCGCCCTGGAGGCGGGCGCGGAGCCGGGCACGGCGGAGCTGCTCGCGCATGTCGCGGGGCTGCTGGCGCCGTACAAGCGGCCGCGGCGGGTCGAGTTCATCGAGCAGGTGCCGCGCAATCCCGCCGGGAAGATCATCAAGAAGCTGCTGCGGGCATGAGCGCGTGCGGCGGCGAACGGCGATGACCGGGAGCCCGATGCGACCCGGGTCGGCCACGACGTCTCCGTCGTGGCCGACCCGGGTCGCTGCCGTACGCGAATCCGCGCGGCCGGCCCGGACCGGTGCAGAACCCACGTGGACGGCCCCGGCCGGTCCGGGACCCGAGCCGACAGCCTCGGCCGCTGCAGAGCCCCCGGGGGCGAGCCAGGCCGATGTGAAGCCCTCGAGGGCGGCCCGGGCAGGTGCGGAAGCCGTGCGGCCGGCGCAGGCCGATGAGGAAGTCGTGTGGACGGCCGCTTCGTGGGTGCGGGGCGGTGTGGAGTCCGTGGGGACAGCACCGGGTGGTGGAGAGGCGCTGTCTGCGGCCGGTGGGGGCCTGGTGGCGCTCGGGCCGCTCCTGGCCGCTGCGGGGCTCGGGCTGGGTGTGGCTGCCGTGTCGGAGCCGGGTGCGGAACCGGCCGGGCCCGCCGAGGCGGCCGCCGCTGCGGCGATGCCGCAGCGGCGCCGTCTGGAGTTCCTGGCCGGCCGGCGGGCCGCCCGGCGGGCTCTGCGTGCGGTGGGGCTGGACTGCGGGGAGATTCCCCGGTCGGGGCGCCTGCCGGTGTTCCCGCCGGGCCGGACCGCGTCGATCTCGCACAGTACGGGCATCGCCGTCGCCGTGGCCGGTGCCCCCGGCCGGGACCTGCCGGTCGGCTGCGACCTGGAGCTGCGGCCCCTCCCCCGCGAAGCGGCCCGCCTGGTGCTGCGCGAGGACGAGGAGTCCCTGCTCGCCGACGCGGGGCTGCCGCTCGGTGCGAACGCGGCCTGGTCGGTGACGGAGGTGTTCTCCGCCAAGGAGGCGGCGTGGAAGGCCCTCACCGTGATGACGGGTGAGGGCCGGGAGGGTCCGGAGGGGAGTCTTCGGGAGTTGCGGGTCTCGCCCTGCGGGAACGGTCTGCGTGTGTGCCTGCGCGCCGATCCCGCCCACGCCGTGCGGGTGCGGGTCGTGCGCGTCGGTGCGGGAGCGTTCAGCTACGTCGCCGGCCGGGCCGGCACTCGCGGCTGAGCGGACGCCGCCCGTCCCCGGCGGGGGACGGACGGCGGGTCGGTTCAGCGCTCGGGCGTGCCGCCGTCCCGGTAGGAACGTCGTGCCGCGTCGGCCGCCTTGTCGGTCTTGGCGTCGTACTTGTTGCCGGTCCGCTCGTCGACCATGCGCTCGGCGCCCGAGACGCCCTTGTCGGCCTGGTCGGGGTGACCCTTGGCCATCTGCTTGGCCTTGTTCATCATGTCGCCCAGCTTGCCCACGGGGTACCTCCGGGAACGTGCGTGTCCGTCGTACCTCACCGCAGGTACCCCTCTGGCCGGGGGTGAATCACCCGCGGTCGCCGACCCTGGCGGCCATGTTGCCCGCCGGGTGGCGGTTGTCGTGGATCAGCTGGTGAGCGAGGCCGATCTCGTCGAAATCGAAGGTGTGGGACAGGCAGGGGTCGATGATTCCCTGGTCGATCAGCCGCGTCACCTCGCGCGCCTCGCGGGCCGTGGCGACGTGCGAGCCCTGCAGACGCTTCTGCCGCATCCACAGGAACCGCAGGTCGACGTCGCCGTTGTAGCCGGTGGTGCCGCCGCACAGGACGACCATGCCGCCGTTGTCACACAGGTACAGGGAGGTGGGGATGGTGTCGGTGCCGGAGTGCTCCAGCACGATGCGCGGGCTGCGGCGCTCTCCCAGTACCTCCCAGAAGGCCCGCCCGAAGGCCCGGGCCCCGGACAGCCAGCGGCCCATGGCCTCGTCGTCGGAGGTGTCCGGCAGCCGCCCCCAGTGGTCGAACTTCCGCCGGTCGACATAGCCCTCGGCGCCCAGCTTGAGGCAGAACTCGCCGCGTTCCTCGCTGGAGACGACCGCGACGGGGATGCCGCCGACGTGCCGGACCAGCTGGATGGCGATGCAGCCCAGCCCGCCGGCGCCGCCCCAGATCAGCACCGGGTCCCCCGGGCGCACCGTGTGCGGCGGCCAGCCGAACAACTGGCGGTAGGCGGTGGCGGCGGTCGCCATGTAGCAGGCGGCCTCCGCCCACGACAGCCGGGCGGGCTTGGGGTGGCACATGTAGTCGTCGACCACCGCGAACTGGGCGAAGGAGCCGTAGTTCTCCTCGTAGCCCCACACCCGCTGGCTGGTGGACCAGGTGGGGTCGCCGCCGAGGCGGATGTCCTCGGCCTTCTCGTCCCAGCGGTTGGCGAGGACGACCACCTCGTCCCCGAGCTTCACCCCGCGCACGTCCTCGCCGACCGCCCACACGATCCCGGACAGGTCGGAGCCGCCGATGTGGAAGTCCTCGGTCGCGCCCGCCTTCTGCCGCGCGGCGATCACGTCGAGCGGCGAGCCCAGCGCCGCCCAGACGTTGTTGTAGTTGATGCCGGCCGCCATCACCTTCACCAGGACCTGGCCGCGCCCCACGGGCGGGACGTCGACCACCTCGGTGCGGAAGGCGTCGACGGGCTGTCCGTAGCGCTCACGGCGGATGAGCGAGGCGTACATCTTCTTCGGGGCGGTGCCGATCTCGGGTGCGTCACCGAGTTCGTAGAGGTGCTGGGTCGCACGCACGCTGGTTCTCCTCAACGCGGGTTCAGGGGGAAGGGGAGGTGGAGGCCCGGTCGCCGAGGCCGCGCAGGGCCTTGGCGACCGCTTCGCCGATACGGGCGATCGGTTCGGGTTCGGTCATCTCGTAGTGGCCGCAGGGCACGTGGTGGTCGTGGAGGGTTCCGTCGACGTAGGGCCGCCAGCTGTCGGCCTTGCCCGGCAGCACCGCCAGGTCCGCCGGGAAGGCGGTGGGCTGCTCCTCGGCGGCGCTGAAGAACAGCACGTCGCCGCGGTAGACGCCCGGGGCGAACTGGGGCGCGATGCGCAGGTTGTTGCGCATGACGGCGGCGATGGCGGCGGCCTCGGCGCGGGTCACGGGGACGCTCGCCGGGTCGGCCGTGACCCGGGCGTCGATCCGGTCCAGGACGGTCTCCACGGGCGCCCCGTCGACCACGAGCCCGGCCACCCTGGACAGCAGGGCCGCGACCTGGCGTTCGGCCGCCTCGGGGTCGTGGGCGGTGCCGTGCGGCTGGGGGGCGTCGAGCATGGCGAGGAGTTCGACCTGCTCCCCGTCGCGCTGGAGGGCGCAGGCCATGGCGTGGGCGACGAATCCGCCGTAGGACCAGCCCAGCAGCCGGTAGGGGCCGTGGGGTTGCACCTGGCGTACCAGGTCGAGGTAGTGGGCGACCATGGAGGCGGCGTCCGGGGCGGGCGGCCGGGTGCCGTCGAGGCCGGCCGCCTGGATGCCGTGGACGGGCTGGTCGCCGCCGAGGTGGGGCAGCAGGCCGGTGTAGCGCCAGGCGATGCCCGCGCCGGGGTGGACGCAGAACAGGGGCGCGGCGGCGCCCTCGGCGCGCAGCGGCAGCAGGGGACCGAGCGCGGTGGTGGTGCTGTCCGGCGTCTCCTCGGCCGGCTGGTCGGCCGTGGCGAGGACCCCGGCCACGGTGGGTGCGGCCAGCAGGGTCGCCGCCGGGACGTCGAGGACACCGGCCTGACGCAGCCGGCCCGCCAGCAGCACGGCGCGCATCGAGTCGCCGCCGAGGTCGAAGAAGTTGTCGTGCAGCCCGATGCCGCCGATGCCGAGAATCTCCTCCCAGAGCCGGGCGACCTCGCGTTCGCGGTCCGTGCGGGGCGGTACGTGCTCGGTCGTCAGCCGGGGCCGTGGGGCGAGGCCGGGGTCCGCGGCGGCCGGGGCGTCGTCGGACGTGGCGGGGTCCGTCCGGGCGCCCGGTGCGTCGATCCAGTGGCGCCGGCGTTCGAAGGCGTACGGGGGCAGCGGCACCCGCCGGGGCGCGCCCGGCACGCGGGGCAGTGCGCTGTCCACGCCCGCGCTCCACAGCCGTCCCAGTGCCTCGGCGAGGACGAACCCGTCGGACGCCTCGGCCTTGGCGTGCCGCATGGTGGTCACCGTGACCGGTGCCTCGTCGGTGAGCCGTCCGGCGGCGAGCTTGGTCAGGGTGTCGCCGGGCCCGATCTCCACGAGGACGGGGCGCAGCCGGTCCCACAGGGCGGTGATGCCGTCGGCGAACTGGACGGTGTCGCGGGTGTGGTCGATCCAGTGCCGCACGGAGGCGGCCTGGGCGTCGGTGACCCAGGTGCCGGTGACGTTGGTGACGTACGGGATGCGCGGCGGGCGCAGGGTGACCTGGCGCAGGTGGGTCTCGTAGGCCGGCAGGACGGGGTCCAGGACGTGGGAGTGGGCCGCGACGGGGATGCGCAGGCGGCGGAACGGGACGCCGCGGCGGGTGAGTTCGGCCTCGAAGCGGGTGACGGCGTCGAGGTGGCCGGCGACGGTGCAGGCGCTGGGGCCGTTGACGGCGGCCAGGGACAGGTCGGCGTCGAGCAGGGGCCGGATCTCCTCGGCCGGGGCGGCGACGCCGACCGTGGCTCCGCCGGCGGAGCTGATGAGCCGGATGCGCTCGGTGACCAGGGGCAGCATGTCCGCCAGGTCGATGACACCGGCCAGGCAGGCGGCCGTGTACTCGCCGAGCGAGTGGCCGATCAGCGCGTCGGGACGCACGCCCGATTCCATGAGGGTGCGGGCCAGGGCGTACTCGGTGACGACGAGTCCGAGGAACGCGGAGAGGTCGTCGGGCCGTCGCTCCTCGAAGAGGGCGGTGCGCAGGTCGGTGCCGAGGACCGGCCGCAGGATGCGGGCGCACTCGTCGACGGTGTCGCGGTAGGCGGCGTGGTCGCGGTACAGGTCCTTGCCCATGCCGGGGTACTGGGTGCCGCCGCCGGGCAGCAGGAACGCCACCCGGACCGGGTCGCCGGACAGCGGCGCGGTGGCCGGGGCGGCGGAGCGCAGCGCGTCGAGGGCCTCGGCGCGGGAGGCGGCCGAGACGGTGAGCCGGTGGCGCAGCGCGGGCCGGTCGGTGCGCAGGGAGTGGGCCACGTCCTCCAGGCGCAGCTCCGGCCGGCGCTCCAGGTGCCGGGCGAGTGCCTCGGCCTGGCCGCGCAGGGCGCCGGCGGTGCGCGCCGACAGCGGCAGCACCACGCGGTGCTCCTCCTCGGGCGGGCGCGGCGCGGCGGGTGCGATGCGGGGTGCCTCCTCCAGGACGACGTGGGCGTTGGTGCCGCCGATGCCGAAGGCACTGACGGCGGCCCGGCGGGGGTGCTCCCCCTCGGGCCAGTCCTCCAGGACGGTGGGCACGCGGAAGGGGCTCGCGTCGAAGTCGATGAGCGGGTTGGGCCGGTCGAAGTGCAGGCTCGGCGGGATCTGCCGGTGTTCCAGGGCCAGGACGGCCTTGATGAGTCCGGCGATGCCGGCGGCGGCTCCGAGGTGGCCGATGTTGGTCTTGACCGAGCCGAGCGCGCAGAATCCGGTCCGGTCCGTGCTGTGCCGGAAGGCCTCCGTCAGGGCGGACACCTCGATCGGGTCGCCGAGTCTGGTGGCGGTGCCGTGCGCCTCGACCAGACCGATGGTGCCGGCGTCGACCTCCGCCTGGGCCTGTGCGGCGAGGACGACCTCGGTCTGTCCGGCGGCGCTGGGGGCGCTGAAGCCGACCTTGCGGCGGCCGTCGTTGTTGACGGCGCTGCCGCGGATGACGGCGCGGATGCGGTCGCCGTCGGCGAGGGCGTCCTCCAGCCGCTTGAGGACGACGGCTCCCACACCGTCGCCGGAGGAGGTGCCGGCGGCGTCCGCGGCGAAGGCCCGGCAGTGCCCGTCGGGTGAGAAGGGTCCGTCGGGCACGTGGCGGTAGCCCAGGACGGCGGAGGGGTTGAGGGAGACGGCGGCGGCGAGCGCGGTGTCGCAGCGGTGGTCGAGCAGGTCCTGGCAGGCGGTGTGCACGGCGACCAGCGCGGTGGAGCAGGCCGTCTGCAGGGACACGCTGGGCCCGGTGAGGCCGAGCTCGTAGGAGACGCGGGTGGCGAGGGTGCCGAGGGAGTTGGCCGTGGCCGCGTGGACGAGGGCCACCGAGCCGGGCTGCCCGGCGAAGCGGGGGTGGACGTGGGCCGGGTAGTACCGGCTGTCGCCCGCCCCCGCGTACACGCCGAACGCCTCTCCCGCCCGGTCGGTGCCGAGGCAGCCGGCGTCCTCCAGGGCGTGGTAGGCCGTCTCCAGCAGCAGTCGCTGCTGCGGGTCGACGACGGCGGCTTCGGCGGGGCTGTAGCCGAAGAAGCCGGAGTCGAAGCGGTCGATGCCCTCGACGACCGACGCCTTGCGGATCAGTGACGGGTCGTCGAGGTCGCGCGGGTCGCCGCCCGCGGCGAGGAACTCCTCGTCGGTGACGGACCGTACGGACTCCCGGCCGGCCGCGAGGTTGTCCCAGAAGGCGTCGAGGTCGTCGGCGCCGGGGAAGCGGCCCGCCATGCCGATGACGGCTACGGCGGGGAAGTCCTCGTCGTGGGGTGCGGTGGTGTCGTGCACGGCCTGTGCCTCGTCCTCTCCCGGTTCGTTCGTGTGCGGTGTGCCGTCGGCCCGGTCACGCATGGCCGCGGTCCTTGCCCTGACGGGCGGTGCGGCGGGCGCGGGCGGCGCGTTGCCGGCGGGCTTGTTCCCGGGCGCGGTCCAGGCCGTCGCCGGTGGCCGGCCGGGACGGCGCCTCGGTGTCCGGCACCGGGCCCGCGCCGGTGGCCGACAGGTGGCGGGCCAGGTCCCGGACGGTGGGGTGCGCGAACAGGTCGACCACCGACAGTTCGCTGTCGAAGGCCCGGTTCACGGCGGTCTGGGCGGTGACCAGGAGCAGGGAGTTGCCGCCCAGGTCGAAGAAGTTGTCGTCCGGGCCCACCCGGTCGCGGCCCAGGACGTCGCACCACACCTCGGCGAGCCGGCTCTCCAGCCGCCGCAGGCCGTCTTCCGTCCCCGGCTCGTCGGGGCGAGCGCTCGTGCCCGCCGAGCGCAGCGCCCACCCGTCGTCGGACAGGCCGGCCGCACGGGCGCTGCCGGTGACGGCGCGGTACAGGGCGCCGAGGTCGGTGCCGTCCTGCAGGCCGACCCGCGCGGCCAGGCGGCGGGTCTGGCGCGCCGGGGCCACGACGTGGCTGCGCACCCAGGGGGCGGTGCGGTCGGCGCCGACCAGCAGGTGCGGTTCGTCGAGGGTGCGGGCGAGGTCGAAGGAGCGCAGCGCGGCGGGAACGTCGAGCAGCCGGTAGCCCCGGGCCTCGGTGAGCGCGGTGAGACCGTAGCCGCGGCTCATGCCGCGTTCGCGCCACATGCTCCAGGCGAGCGACTGCGCGGGCAGGCCGAGGCCGCGGCGGTACCCGGCGAGGGCGTCCAGGTAGGCGTTGGCGGCGGCGTAGGCGGCGTTCATGGCGCCGCCGAAGAAGCCGTTGACCGAGGAGAAGGTGACGAAGGAGTGGACCGGGTGGTCGGCGGTGAGCCGGTGCAGGATCCACGCGCCGCGCACCTTCGCCTCCAGCGCCCGGCGCCAGGTGGGGGCGTCCAGTTCGCGGACGGGGCGCTCCACGAGCGTCCCGGCCAGGTGCAGCACCGACGTCAGGGGCACGCCCCACGCCTCGGTGGCGGCCTCGACCGCGGCGCGGACCCGGGCTTCGTCGGTGACGTCGGCGCGGGCGTAGCGGACCTCCCCGCGTTCGCGCAGCCGCGGCAGGGCGTGGGCCTCGTCCTCCGGGGTGCGCCCGAGGACGAGCAGCCGGGTGCCCGGGGTGCGCAGCAGGTGGGCGGCGATCTCGGTGCCGACGCCGCCGAGGCCTCCGGTGAGCAGGGTGAAGCCGTCGTGCGCGGGCGGCTCGGTGCGGGGCGGGCTGTCGGGCAGGGGGGCGAGGCGGCGTTCGTAGCGCAGTCCGTCCCGGTACGCCACGTCCGCGCCGTCCGCGGTGGCGGCCGCCTCGGCCGTCAGGAGGGCCAGCGGGTCGGTGCCGTCGCCCGGTGGCAGGTCGAGGTGCCGGGTCCGCAGCCAGCCGCATTCCTCGGCCAGCGACT
This sequence comes from Streptomyces sp. DSM 120436, assembly GCF_055778765.1. Lineage (NCBI taxonomy): Bacteria > Bacillati > Actinomycetota > Actinomycetes > Kitasatosporales > Streptomycetaceae > Streptomyces > Streptomyces sp. DSM 120436. The sequence continues at coordinate 122,458 of NZ_JBSKBS010000002.1, forward strand.
TGAGCAGTGCTCCGGCCAGGGCGTGGGCCGGGGAGGGGTGGTCGCCGGCGCGGACGGCCTGGGCGCCTGCGGACACGTGGACCAGGTCCACGGGGCGCTGCCGGCCGGGCCGGGCGGTCAGGGCCCGGGCGAAGGCGAGCAGCCGCTCCGCACCCGTCGTGTCGTCCGGCGCCGCCGGGGGGCCTGCCCGAAGTCCGTCGAGGTGGAGGACGGCGTCGACGGGCCGCTGGTCCTGCTCCAGCCGGTCCAGCAGCGCGGCGTAGTCGGGCTCCTCGGCGGGCCGGACGCGGTAGTGCGCGGCGTCGATCCGGGTGTACGACGGTCCTTCGGAGACCACCGTGCACAGGCCCCCGGCGGAGCGCAGCGCGTCGGCGAGCCGTTGCGCGAGTGCGCCGGCCCGCGGGTCGGCGCCCGCGAGGACGAGGGTGTGCCGCCCGGACGTCGTGGGACGGGCAGCGGGGCGTTCCGCGCGCTGCCACACCGGGCGCAGGAACCAGTCGGGGACGGTGGCCGCGGTGCCCAGCAGCAGCTGGGTCCGGCGCACCTCGTCGTCGAAGTCGCCCGCCTCGAAGCTCTTGCGGAGCCTGGTGCGCTGGATCTTGCCGATCTCCGTCTTGGGGACGGCGTCCCGCGCCACGGGGATGAGGAAGGACGGGCTCACGCCGATCTCCCGGGTGACCTTGCCGGCGATCTCGCGCAGGGCGCGGGCCGGGTCGGCGGTGGCCTCCGGGGTGAGGTGCAGGAACAGGGCGAGTTCGTCGGTGGGTGAGGACGGGTCGGTGCGCACCGCGACCGCGGCGGTGAAACTCCGCTCCGCGTAGGGCAGTTCCTCGACGCACGCCTCGATCTCGTGGCTGTAGTGGTTCACCCCGTTGACGATGATGACGTCCTTGGCCCGGCCGGTGATGTAGAGCTCGCCGTCGCGCAGGAACGCCAGGTCGCCGGTGTCGAACCAGCCGTCGTCGGTGAACGCCTCGGCGTTGGCCGCGGGGTTGTCGTGGTAGCCGCCGGTCACCGAGGTGCCGCGGACCTGGAAGCGGCCCGCCTCGCCCTCGGTGAGGACCGTGCCCTGTTCGTCGACGATCCGCATGGCGAACCCCGGGTAGGGCCGGCCGCAGCTGACGAACGTCCCTTCGCCCGGCACGGGTTCGGCGGGCAGGACGGCGTCGGTGACCACGGAGCAGGTCTCGGACATGCCCCAGCCGGGGTGCATCACGTCCTGCGGCAGGCCGAAGGGCTCGAGCGTGTGCAGGAACGCGCGGGCGGCGGAGGCGACGACGACCTCACCGGCGTTCATGACCAGCCGCATCGGCGACAGGTCCCAGGCACGGCCGGTGAAGCGGTGGGCCTGTTCGGCGAGGAGCCCGAAGGCGAAGTTGGGCGCCCAGGTGACGGTGACCCGGTGCCGGTCGGCGAGGTCCATCCAGCGCAGCGGGTCCTGCAGGATCCAGGAGGTGGGGGCGTGGACCTGGCGACAGCCGAGGTACACGTCGCGCAGGTGGAACATCACCACGCCGGTGACGTGGTCGAGCGGGATCCAGTTGAGGGAGACGTCGTCGGCGCCGAGGTCGTTCATCTGCTCGGTGGCGGCCGAGCGGGTCAGCACGTTGCGGTGGGTGAGGCGCACCGCCTTGGGCAGGCCGGTGCTGCCGGACGTCATGAGCATCAGCAGGAGGTCGTCCGGTTCGGCGGGGTGCCAGTCGTGGTCCTCGGGCGCCTCGCGCAGGGCGTCGGCGGTGGTGATGCGCGGCCCGGGCCAGTCCTGCCGGGCAGCGACCGCGCGCAGACCGGCCTCGCGGCCGGCGGAGCACACGATCCAGGGTCGGCCGAGCATCCGCCAGATGCCCTCCAGTTTGGTGAGTGCCGCGGAGGGGGTGTCGTAGGAGGCGGGGACGGTCAGCGGGACGGCGACGAAACCGCCGAGGACGCAGCCCCACAGCGCGGCGAGGAAGTCCTCGGTGACGTCGCACTGGAGGATGACCTGGTCGCCGGGGCGCAGTCCGGCCCGGCGCAGTCCGGCCAGGACGCGGGAGGCCTCGGGGATGAGGGACGCGTAGGTGCGCCGGTGCTCGCTGCCGTCGGCGTGGACGTGGACGATGTCGCCCCGGTCCCGCGCGGCGGCGCGGCGCAGGGCCTCGGCCCAGCTCGGCACGGACGGCTCGGCGAGGGCGGGGCCTTCGCTGACGGCCGGAACGCCGGAGGCTTCCGCGGTGCGGGTGGCGGGGGCGGCTTCGGCGGAGCGGTCGGGCAGTCCGGTGTGGCGGCGGTCGAGTTCCTCCGGGGCGTTCTCGACCGACACGTCGACCGTGGTGACGCCGGGCAGCCGGGCGAGCCGCTCCCGCCAGGTCCGGGCCGCGGTCGCGTCGACGGCCGGCAGGGCGCGCAGTGCCGCGCCGTCCACGGTGCCGTCCTCGGCCCGGGGCAGGGCGTTGACCGCCGTGACGCGCACGGAGCCGTGGCCCGCGCGGTCCAGGAGCTCCTCGACGCGTTCCGCGGCGTCGGACCGCCCGGGCACCACGTACAGGCGCGACGGGGCGTCGCCACCGCCGGGCAGGGCGTGGGCGCCGCGGATGCCGGGCACGGACAGGGCCGCGTCCTTCAGGACGGCGGGATCGGCCTCGGCCGGGGCGGGGGTGCGCTCGGGAAGCGCGGGCAGGTCCCCGAGGCGGGTCCCGGGGTCGGCGCTCACCGTGCTCAGGACGTCGTGCAGCGCGCGGGCGAACGCCTCGGCGGTGCCGGCGTCGTAGAGATCGGTGGCGTACTCGACGTGCAGCGTCAGGCCGTCGGGGGCGCCCTCGGGGCCGTGGCGCTCCAGGACGTCCACGAAGAGGTCGAACTTGGCGGTGCCGGTGGCGGTGGGCCGCAACTCGGTGCGGGTGCCGTCGAGTTCGAGGACGGCCGGCCTGTTGTTCTGCAGGGCGAGCATCACCTGGAACAGGGGGTGGCGGCCGGGCGTGCGGGGCGGGTTGAGGTCCTCCACCAGCCGGTCGAAGGGCAGGTCCTGGTGGTCCAGGGCGGCCAGGTCGGCGGTACGCAGCCGGGCGAGGAGGTCCCGGAAGGCGGGGTCGCCGGAGGTGTCGGCGCGCAGCACCAGGGTGTTGGCGATCAGGCCGATCAGGGGGTCGAGGCCGGATTCGGTGCGGCCCGCCACGGGGGTGCCGAGGACGATGTCCTCGCCGGCGCCGCAGCGGGTGAGCAGGGCGCTGACGGCGGCGTGCAGCACCATGAACAGGCTGGCGCCCTCACGGTCGGCGAGGCGCAGCAGAGCACGGTGCAGGGCGGGGTCGACGGCGAGTTCGACGTGCGCGCCGCCGCCGCGCGGCGTGGTGGGCCGCGGCCGGTCGCCGGGCAGGGTGCACTCCTCGGGCAGGCCGTCCAGCACGGTACGCCAGTGGGCGGTGAGCCGTTCCAGCCGGCCGGGGCCGTCCGGTCCGGGGGCCAGCAGGGCGCGCTGCCACAGTGCGTAGTCGGCGTACTGCACCGTCGGCGGGGTCCAGTCGGGTGCCCGCCCCTGACGGCGGGACGCGTAGGCGGCGGACAGGTCGGCGGCGAAGGGGCCGAGCGACCAGCCGTCGGCGGCGGCGTGGTGCAGCACGAACAGCAGGACCCGCTCGGTGCCGGTGCCCAGCAGCCAGACCGCGAGGGGGCTTTCGGCGGTCAGGTCGAAGCGGCGCCGCAGCGCGGCGGTGACATGGGCGGCGGCCTCCGCGGCCGGGCAGTCGATCCGCCGCAGCACCGGGCGCAGCTCTCCCGGCGCCAGGATGCGCTGGTAGGGCACTCCGTCGTGCTCGGCGATCACCGTGCGCAGACTCTCGTGCCGGTCGGCCAGGTCGCCGAGGGCCGCGTCGAGCGCCTCGGCATCCAGCTCCGGCCCGACGGGGACGAGGAGCGGGATGTGGTAGGTGGCCGCGCCCTCGTCGAGCCGGTGCAGGAACCACATGCGTTCCTGCGCGAAGGACAGCGGCACCCGCTGGGGGTGCGCGGCGTCGCCGAGGACCGGCCGGGGTGGGGCATCGTGCGCCCGTACGGCGACCCGACGTGCGAGCGCCGCCGGGGTCGGCGTCTCGAACAGGGCGGTGATGGGGATCTCCGCGCCGGTCTCGTGCCGCAGACGGGCCAGCAGTCTGGTGGCGAGCAGGGAGTCGCCGCCCAGGTCGAAGAAGCCGGCGTCCACCCCCACGGAGTCCCGCGGCAGCTGCAGCACGTCCTCGAACAGGGCGCACACCAGGGTTTGTTCGGGTGTGGCGGGGCGGGTGCCGGACGCGGCGGCGGTGAAGTCGGGGTCGGGCAGGGCCTGGACGTCGAGCTTGCCGTTCGCGGTCAGCGGCAGGGTCTCCACCGGGACGCAGGCGGCGGGGACCATGTGCTCGGGCAGGTGGGCGGCGGCGTGGGCGCGCAGGTCGGCGGGGCTCACGGGTGCGTCGTCGCCGGAGGGGACGGTGTAGGCGACGAGGTGCAGGGCGCCGTTGCCGGCGTGGCGGGGCACGACGGCGGCACGGGTGACGCCGGGGTGGGCGGCGAGGACGGCCTCGATCTCGCCGGGTTCGACGCGGAAGCCGCGCAGCTGAATCTGGGCGTCGGCGCGGCCGACGTAGTCGAGAGCGCCGTCGGGGCGGCGCCGGGCCAGGTCGCCCGAGCGGTACATGCGGGTGCCGGGCGGGCCGTAGGGGTCGTCGAGGAAGCGTTCGGCGGTCAGCTCGGGGCGGTTCAGGTAGCCGGTGGCGACACCGGCGCCGGAGACGTACATCTCACCGGTCGCGCCGGGCGGCACCGGGCGTCCCGCGGCGTCCAGCAGGTGGACCCGGAGGTCGGCGAGCGGAGTGCCGATGACGCCGGCGCGGCGCGGATCGTCCAGGTCGGCCGCGGTGAGCCGGTGGTGGGTGACGTGCACGGTGGTCTCGGTGATGCCGTACATGTTCACCAGCGCCGGGCGGTCCAGGCCGTGCCGTTCGGTCCAGGGGCGCAGCCGCGCCGGGCGCAGGGCCTCCCCGCCGAAGATGACGTAGCGCAACGCCCCTGCGTCACCCCCGTGTTCCGCGTCGGCGTCGACGAGCTGCTCGAACGCGGACGGCGTCTGGTTGAGGACGGTGACGCCCTCCCGGTGCAGCAGGGCCAGGAACTCACGCGGTGAGCGGCTGACGGCGTAGGGCACGACGACGAGCCGGCCGCCGTGCAGCAGGGCGCCCCAGATCTCCCACACGGAGAAGTCGAAGGCGTAGGAGTGGAACAGCGTCCACACGTCGTCGGCACGGAAGTCGAAGTGCTCGGCCGCGGCGGCGAAGAGCCGTACGACGTTGGCGTGCGGCACGGGTACGCCCTTGGGGCGGCCGGTGGAGCCGGAGGTGTGGATGATGTAGGCAGTGTCGGACGGGCCGGCCGGGCCGTGCCGTTCGGCGTCGGTCAGGTCGGCACCGGAGCGGCGGGCGAGGTCCGCGGTCACCTGCGGGTCGTCCAGCAGCACGGCGGGGACGGCGTCGTGGGCGAGGTGGGCGTGGGCCTGCTCGGTGACCAGCACCACGGGGGCCGCGTCCTCGACGACCAGCCGCAGCCGCTCGGTCGGCTGGCCGGGGTCCAGGGGCAGGTAGGCGGCGCCGGTCTTGAGGACGGCCAGCAGGGCGGGCAGCAGCCGCAGGCCGCGTTCCAGGGCGAGCGCCACGACCCGGCCGGGCCCCGCGCCGTGCGCGGTCAGCAGCCGGGCGAGCCGGTTTGCCTCGGTGTTGAGCGCGGCGTACGTGAGCCGTTCGTGCCCGTGGCTGACGGCCGTGCGCTCGGGCCCGGCCGCCACCTGTGCCTCGAAAAGTTCCGTGAGGGTCCGCTCGGCCGGGAAGGTGCGGACGGGCGTGTCGCGCGGGTGTTCACCCGGCAGCAGGACGTCCAGGTCGCCCAGCGGCGTCACCGGTTCGGCCGCGGCCAGCCGGTGCAGCACCGCGAGGAACCTCTCGCGGTGCAGGGCGAGTTCGTCCTCCTCGTACAGGGCGGGATTGGCGTCGAAGGCCAGCCACAGGCCGCCGCCACGGGGTCCGGGACGCACCGAGATCTGGAAGTCGTCGACGGCTCCGCCGGACAGGTGGTGCCAGGTGGTGGGGTGTCCGCCGAAGACCGGGGACTCGTCGAACGGGACGATGTTGAGCACCGGTCCGTACAGCCGGCGCCCGGTGCCCAGCAGGCCCAGGTCGCGGCGGAGGAACTCGCCCCGGTAGCGCTGGTGGCGACGCAGGGCCTCGAGTTCACCGGCGACGGCTCGGACCAGCTCCGCGACGGGCGTGCCGGGGGTGGCTGCCACGCGCAGCGGGAGGACGTCGGAGGCGGTGCCCGGGGTGCGCAGGGCGGCGCTGCCGAGGCGGCTCATCGTGGCCAGCCCCAGCACCAGGTCTTCGGCGCCGGTCATCCGGTGCAGGTAGACGGCGGTCGCGGCGGTGAGCAGGTCGGTGCGCCGGACTCCGAGGCGGGCCGCCGCGGCGTCGAGCGCTTCGGTCTCGGCGGGCGTCAGTTCGGCGGTGCGGCGCAGGAAGGGCGCCGTGGGGGCCGCCGTGCGGGAGGTGAACCGGGCGGGCTCGGGCAGGTCGGCCAGGCGCCGCGCCCAGTGGTCGCGGTCCTGGGCGTGCCGCTCGGAGGCGAGGTAGGCCGCCTCCTCCTCCTGGAGCCGGCTCACCGGCGCGAAGGCGCTGGGCTCCGGTTCCCGCCCCTCGGCCAGGGCGTTGTGGGTGTCGGCCAGGCGGCGCCCGAGAAGCTTGTAGCTGTAGCCGTCCAGGAGCAGGTGATGTGCCCTCAGCAGCCAGAGGTGGCGGTCGGGCGCCAGGGTCAGCAGGGTGTGCGCGAAGAGGGGGTCCTTCTCCAGGTCGACGGGGGTCGCGAGGTCGGTGCGGACGTGTTCCCACGCGGCGGCCTCGGGGTCCCCGGCGCCGCTGACGTCGACCCGGTGGAGGGGCCAGTGGTCCGCGTCCGGTGCGGGGTGGCAGCGGGGGCCGTCGTCGGTGTCGGCGAAACGCAGGGCGAAGGTGTCGGCCTCGGCGACGACGCGCCGCAGCGCGGTCTCGAACAGGGCGGTGTCGAGGGGTCCGTGGATCTCCACGGCCTCCGCGGTGTTGTACGCGGCACTGTCCGGTGCGAGCCGCCCGGCGTACCAGAGGCCCTCCTGGGCTCCGGACAGCGGTCGACGTGCGTCCTCCTGGAGTGACATAGCGCAACCCTCACGTGGCAAGCCGTAGATGTCCCGGACGGCGAAGGCCCGGCCGGATCGGACGGGTGCGGCCACCCCCGTGCCGCCCGCGCGTGTGGCTGCGCGCCGGGCCGCCGGCCCACGGGGCGGGGAAGGGACCGCACACCGAGGCCAGGGGGATCACGTCACCTGACCCGGTTTCACGGCACAGCACGGTGCTGCACCGGCACCGGCGGGGTCAAGGTGAACCGGCTCCCGGGGCGCCGGTTCAGGGGTTTCCCTGAAGTTCGGGGTGCCGGGGAGTGTGCGCCGGGACGCAACTTCTAGGGAAATCACGCGACTTCACCGCGCGCCGGGTCCTCGGCTGGATTCGGCCGCGGTCGGCCGTGCACTCTCGAAAGGCCCCCGACCTCCCCGCGGACCGCCGCGGTGGCAGCTGTGTCCCGGGGCCGTGGATTTCCGGAACGAACGACGGAAAGAAGGCTGACGGCATGCACCGTGCGCTGTGTCCGGTCGAGACGCTCTACGTGGGCCAGAGAAGCAGGGCCGTGCTGTCCTGCACCCTGCGTGGACCGGTGGACCTCGCGGCGCTGTCCGCCGCGTTCGACGCCCTGACGGAGGCGAACCCGCCGCTGCGCTCCCGCATCGAACAGGACGGCGGCGGGCACGTGTTGCGCCTTCTCGGCGCGGACGAGCGGCCCCGGCTGATCACCCGGACCGGCGACGAGGAGGAGGCCTACGCGGCAGAGCTGAACAGGCCGCTGCCGGTCGGCGGCCCGCTGAGCCGTGCCGTGCTGGTCAGCGCGCCGGACGGCCGGAGCCACCTGTTCATGCTGGTGATCGACCACACCATCACCGACGGCCACAGCAGCATCGCGGCGCACAACGCGCTGTGGGACCGCTACCGGGCGCTGGTCGAAGGCACCACCGACGGCACTGCCGCTCCGGGACTCCCGCGCTGGCCCGAGCCCGTGAGCCGGCTGCTGCCTCCGGCCGACGAGGCCGACACGGCGAAGTACCTCGACGGCCGGCTGGAGGAGATGCGGCGCCACCCGGTCGAGCTGGTCCCGTACGATGCCGCGGGCGATGGGGGTGACGACCCGGACGGACACATCGAGGTCCGCCGGCTGACCCTGGACGCGGACCTCACCTCCCGGCTGCGCGGTACGGCACGCGCCTCGGGTGTCTCCGTGCACGCCCTGATCGCCGCGACGCTGCTGGCGGCGGCCCGGCGGCGCCTGGCCGGGGACGACGGGGCACGCACGCTCGGCTGCCTCTCCCCCGTCGACCTGCGTGCGCGGCTCACCCCGCCGGTGCCCGCCTCCGACCTGGTCCCCGCGGTCACCACCCATCTGCAGACCCTGGACGTGGCCGCGCGTTCCGAGCCGCTGGAGCTGGCCCGTGCCGTGCACACCCGGCTGGGCGACTTCCTGGCCCGCGGCGACCACTTCCACGAGATGCGCATCACGCCGGAGATCCCCCGCAATCCCGCGCTGCAACTGGCCACGGTGATCGCCACGAACATGGGGGTGGTCCCCGGCCCGCGGCTGCCGGACGGGCTGCGGGCGGCCGACGTGCGCCTCGTTCCGGCCCGCGAGCACTACTTCCCGCAGGCGGGACGCAGCCCCGTCATGGCGTGCGTGGTCTCCTTCGAGGGCCGGCTCTCCATCGAGTTCCCGCACTCCACCGCCTGTTACAGCCCGTCCTTCATGCGGGCGTTCCGCGACGACGTGCGCGCCGGGCTGCTGCGTTTCACGGACGCGGTGGAACCTGGTCTCGCCCACGCCGCCGGCTGAACACCGCCCGTTCGCCCTCCGACCCCCGCCCGCCCGGCTGTGTAAGGAACTTCCGTCCGCCATGACGACCGTCAGCGAACTGCCCTCCCCCCTGACACTGCTCCCCCGGGCCCAGGCCGGCGACGAGCACGCGATGAACCACCTGCTGACCGCCATCACGCCCTACGTTGCTCGCATCTGCAGGTCCATCACCCACGACGACGGTGCCGACGCCACGCAGGAGGCACTGCTCGCCGTCTACCGCGGCCTGGGTTCCCTGCGCGAACCGGCGGCGTTCTACGGCTGGGTGCGCTCGGTGACGGTCCGCGAGGCCATCCGCACCGCCAGGCGCTACGGCGCGGAGAGCTGCTGCTCCGAGGTGGACTCGCAGGAGGAGACCAACCCCCTGGACGCGGTGTACATCAGTGACGTGCTGGAGCGGCTGTCCCAGGCGCACCGGCAGGTCCTCACCCTGCGCGCCTACGGGCTGAACGAGGAGGAGATGGCCGAGGTGCTCGCGCTGCCCGTGGGCACCGTCCGCTCGCGTCTGTTCCGGGCCCGCCGCCGGTTCCAGGAGGCGTGGCAGCCCTCGGCGGCGTGACGCCGGCGCCCCACCCCCGGGGCGGGCCGGTACTCCGGCGGCCGTGGCGGTGTGTCTCCGCCACGGCCGCCGGCGCGGGGCTCGGCAGGCCCGGCCTCCGCACTACCGCACGCGCTCCGGGAGGACCCGCGGGGGCCACTGTCCGGTGGCGAACATCCCGAGCGCGTGCGCCCGCGCCACCAGAGCGGGCCGGTTGGGGGCGTCGAAACGCCGCAGCATCTGGCCGACGCGGTATTCGATTCCCTGACGGCTCAGATAGAGACGGGAGGCCAACTGCACCGTGGATTCACCACTCGCGACACCTTCCAGCACCTGCGCGTCGAGGGCGCTGAGTACGGGTCCGCCGCCGGCCGCTTCTTCGGTCCGGCGCAGGAACACGACCAGACCAACGATCTCACCCGTGGGCTGTCCGACGGCGATCGCGGTGACCTCGGCCGGGAAATTCCGGCCCTCTTCGTCGCGACCCGTCACCCTTTCCCTGAATCTGTGGCAACGTCCCGAGGAAAGCGCGGTGAACTTTTCCCGCAATTGTCCGGGGACCGGGGAACAGAGCAGTTCGAGCAGGCCGCGCCCGCATATCTCGTCGGCGCTCAGGCTGAATTGCCGGGCGAATTCCGGTTCCGCGGCCGTGACGGCCAGCGTCCGCGGGGACACGTGGGCCGTGCAGGCGGCTTCCGGGGCGGCACCGTCCGGTGCGCCGATCGGGTCACGGCGGACCGGGACAGCCGCAACGGCGGCCTTCTTACGGGGCGAGGCGTCGGGGAAACTCGTGGTCGCCACGGACGTACCGTCCTTCTTCCTGCGCGTGGGGGCTGGGAAGGGTGTGCCGACGCGGAGCGGGCCGTGCGCTGTGCCTGGGTGTCGGCGAGCGCCCGGTGACGGCGCGCCACCTCGTCGGCGGCCCGGGCCGGGTGTCCGCGTCGTTCCGGGGCGGCGGCGGGCGCCGGGTCCCCGGAGCGGGTCGGGTGAGCGGAAGAAGCGGTGCCAAAGCGACCGTCGTCCGGGTCACCTGGATAACGTTGTCATGACCATTCAATCCCGCGGCGCGGTCCCGTCGGCGGACGACGGGGCGGTCGGGCGGGCCAACCATGAGTGCTGCCGTGAACAGAAGCCCGTTCGGGCAGTGCGCGGCACTGGAACCTCCACAGTACGGAGAGGGGGTTCGTTTGAGGGGTCGCCTTCGAGACTAAGGGGAGGCAACCCCTGAGGCAAGAGTCTGTCAGGTGAACTCGGCAACTCGTCAACTGCTCCACACCCGGGCCCATTTCGGGCACGGAGAACCCTCGGTGCAAACAATCCCGGCGGAGTGACGGCACCGCCTCCGGAATGCGCCGACGGCCACGCACCACAGCTTGTCGCCCCTTGCCGCGCTTCCTAAAGTGTTGACAACTCACGCACCCGTTCGGGCAAACGGAACCGCGGATACCGTGCCGATCGGGCCACCGAACCCGAGGAGGGAGATGTTGGATCAGCCGCAGTTCGGCCGCCGGCTAAAAAGGCTGCGTGCCGCGCGGGGCTTGAGCCAGGCCGATGTCGTCGGTGACGGGATGTCGACGGGGCATCTGTCGCGCCTGGAGTCCGGTGAGCGGCGCCCCACGGAGCGGACCGTGGCCTATCTCGCCCGGCGGCTCGGTGTCGACGCCTCCGCCCTGACCGGACCCTCGGACGGCAGGTCCCTGACCGAGGTGCTGGCCTCCGCGGCCTCGGCGCCCGCGGGGACGGACGGCACGGAGGCGCTCGGCCGCGCGGTCGAGGAGGACCCGGGTGAGGATCCCGCCGCTCGCTGGCAGGCCCTGTGGCTGCTGAGCCGAGCCGCGGGCCACGACGGCGACTACGAGCTCGAGCGCGCCCGGCTGCTGGAACTGCTGGAGCTGAGCCGCGTGCTGGAGGCACCCGACCTGCGGGCCAGGTCGCTGGTGCGGTACGCCCGCTGCACCCGTGCCCTGGGCGATGCCCGCGGCGCGGAACCGGCGGCCGCCGAGGCGCTGTCCGTCGCCCGCGCCGCGGAGCTGGGCGTGTCCGACACCCTGGCCGCCCTGACGGTGCTGATCGGCATCGAGACGGAACTCGGCAGGTGGGAGGCGGCCTCCCGGCACGTCGACGAGATGGAACGCGATCTGCTGCCCCGGGCCCCCTCCGCGCCGGCGGCCGAGGCGTTGTGGGCGGCCGCCGAGGTCAGCGACCGCCAGGGCGACGAAGCGACCGCCCTGGCCCGGCTGGACACCGCCCTGGGCCTCCTCAGGAGCGGGGACGACCTGGCCCTGTGGGCGCGGCTGCGGGCCGCCGCCACCGCGACAGCGCTGCACATGTCACCACCCCGGGTGGCAGCGGCCGAGCGCTGGCTGGCCGAGGCCGCCCCCGTCCTCGGCCTGATCGGCACGCCCGCGCAACTGCAGGAGCTGCGCATGCTCCAGGCGCACCTCGCGTTCGCGCAGGGCCGGCTGGACGACGCACGCGCGCTGAGCCGGGCCGTGCTGTCCGAGGAGAACCTGCGGCTGTCCTACCGCGACCGGGTGCGGCTGTCGGTCCTCGACGGCCGGCTCACGATCCTGGCGGGCCGCGTCGGGGAGGGTGTCACCGCCCTGGAACGGCTGGCGCGTCAGACGAGCGAGTCCGGCAACCGTGACCTCGCGGCCCACGTCTGGCAGGCCCTGGCCACCGCTCTGGCGGCCCACGTCCACTCCCCGCAGGACGGCCCGATGCCAGACGAGGCCCGGCCGGACGGGCAGGCCACGGGCCGCCGACCAGCTTGAAAGCCGCGCCGGTGGGGCAAGCGGAGCCGTCTGGGATGGGGAGGCAGCCGTGACGATGACGAAGCAGCCCGCCGGGCCGGAAGGCGAGGACCGCGTGGGCCGCGCAGCAGGACGGCCAGGCGAAGAGAACCGGCGCCGAGGAGGGCGAGCCTGCGCAGGAACGCGTCAACCGGCGCTGGAACGATGTGCTCCAGGCGGAAGGGCGCGGTGGCGAACGCTGTCGCCGTCACGGGCCCGTGACGGCGACACCTCCCGTCGCAGCCCCCCGCACGACGGCAGTCGGCTGCCCGCCGGGCAGCCTGGCTCAGGGAGTGAGTGGTCCGGCTAGCGAACTCGTGCACGGTGGACAGGGGAACGTCGAGCTCCTGATCGTCGCTCATGGTCGCGTGGTGGGGAACGCGTCTCGTGCAGCGGTCATCAGCGACCGGAGGATCACGGGCCTGTCGGCCGAGGTGATCGCTGAACTCGTGGCTGAGCTGGGCCCGTTGTGGCATGAGCGGCACCAGGCCAGGCTCGCTTCCCGGCCGCGGAAGCGTGCTGCGGGGACGGGTGCGAAGCACCGGCTGGTGTGCGTCGACCGGCTTCTGGCCACCCTTGTCCATCTCCGCCGTGGGGCCACTCATGACGTCCTGGCCTGCCGGTTCGGGGTGGACCGCTCCACCATCACCCGCGCCATCGGCGAGGTGCGGCCCCTGCTCGCCGAGCGAGGCTGCACCGTCCGCCCCGGAGTGCGGTTGCGGACCCTGGCCGAGGTCGTCGACCACCTCGGCGCCGGCGGAAAGACCGGCATCATCGACGGCGCCGAGATCCGCGTCCTGCGCCCGGCCGTCGGGCGCAAGGACCGGGACACGTTCATCTCCGGCAAGAACAAGCAGAACGCCGTCAAGGCCATGGTCGTCACCGACGAGGACGGCCGCGCGCTGTTCCGCAGCCCGACCAAGCCCGGGAGCTGCGCGGACTTCACGCATGCTCGTCAATCGGGGCTGGTCGAACTCCTGGCCGACGGGCCCGCGGTGGAGATCCTCGCCGATGCCGGCCACCAGGGCCTGGGCGCCCAGACCGGCGGACGGGTGATCACCCCACCGCACTGCAAGTTCAAGAAGAACGCTCCCGACTGGTACGAGGAAATGTACGAGCGACAGCGCAAAGCGCACTCCTCACGCCGTATCCGGGCCGGACACGGCATCGCCCATCTGAAAAACTGGCGGATTCCGGCTCGCCACCTCGGCCGCCGCGAGCACATGAGCCACACCGTCCAGGCCGTGGCCGGTCTGCTCTCGCCTCAGCAGACCGCGGACCCGACGTCAGCACGACAGATGTGAACACCAAACCCCTGCCACCCTCCTCGACCTTCCCCTGCCTGCCGCGCACGAGCTCGTCAGGGAACGGACGCCGCGAAGAAGATCGCGGGCCGGAGGAGGGGGCATTCTGACCGACACGTCGGCCTCGTCCTCGCCGTGACGGCAGCCGGCGCCGGCCTCTCCGAGAACGCCATGGGAACACGCCTCCTCGACCAGGCGAAAGAGACCTACCCGACCCTCGCGAAAAGCCGGGTCGACACCGGCTCAAAAACGCCGTCGCCGAGCACGGGGCCCGCCTCGGAATCGACGTCGAAGTCGTCAACCGCACCCCAGGAAAGCGCGGCTTCCACATCGCGAAAAGGCGCTGGGTGGTGGAGCGGAGTATCGGCTGGATCATGGTGCACCGCCGCCTCGCCCGCGACTACGAGACGCTCACGGCCAGCTCCGAGGCGATGATCCATATCGTCTCGATCGGCAACCTCGCCAAGTGCATTACGGACGAGAGCGCACCAACCTGACGAAGGGCCCATCAGGGCATACAGGGCAATACGCCTGGATCACATGCCCTTTCGGAGCGGCAGCCGCGCTTTCCGCAGGGTGAACGTGCTCAACGTACAGGATTCGTCACCATCGAATGCGGGTCAGAGCCACCAGCGGCGCTCTTGTGTCTGCTGTGGCCGGTTCAAACGTCAATGGCAAGGCTGCGTTGCAGGTCCAGGCGCAAGGTGTCGTAGGTCGGTGCCAGAGTTTTCAAGGTGTGCTGAGCGGCGCGGGTGTCGCCTGTGGCGAGGGGATGCTGCAGTGCGCCGACCAGGCGGGCTTGGCGGTCCATGGTGGCTGCCGCGGCGTTGCGTCCCATGCGGTGCAGGCAGGTGGCGGCGACCTCGGGTGTGCGTGGGCCCGGTCCGGACGGGAGAAGCCGGGCCGGGCCCGCGCGTCACCTGTCGGTCAGCTCGACATGCCGGCGAACGCGCCGGGCTCGTACGGGTGGACGCCGAAATCGGCGGCGATCTGTTCCAGCGTGACGCCGGGCTCGCGGTTGCGCGCGACCCGCACGACGTCTTGGCGGAACTCCTTCGGATATGGCTTGGGCACTGCAACATCCTTCCAGGCCGCTTCTCGGCAAGCCAGGTCAGGTGTCACCTGTTCGTACAGCAGTCCCATGATCCAAACGAGAGTTCCCAGCCCTCACCTCATTCCGACCCGCACATACGCACCAAGGGTGAATTCATAAGATGTGCGGACCATGCGGCGTCGAACGCTGTCAGCCTTCCGTTGGTGACCGTAAGACGGTGGCGGTGCCGCTGGACGATGCCTCCTCCCCTGCGGGACGGCGTCCGTCTCGACCGCTGAGAGGAGGCGGACGTGACAGTGAAGCAGTCCACAGCTGAGCCCGCTGCCCGTGCTGCCGCTGCCAAGGGCACGGCTCCGCCGAGGCCGCGTGAGGTGCCGCGTCACGTCGCGTGTGTGATGGACGGAAACGGCCGGTGGGCAGCGCAACGATCGCTTCCACGAACCTCCGGCCACCGCGCTGCGGAGACTACAGTGATCGACGTCATCGAGGCAGCGCGGGCAGCCGGAGTGGGCTGGCTGAGTCTGTTCGCGTTCTCCACCGAGAACTGGCGCCGCCCGGACACAGAGATCGAATTCCTCATGCACCTGGTGCGCCGAGTGGTACGCAAGCACGCCCCGTTGCTGCACGCGCGGGGCATCCGCTGCCGTTTCCTCGGCATGACCGATCCCCGCATCCCTCCCGGGCTGGCCCGAGACATCGCCGACTTGATGACGCTGACCGACCAGAACCGGCAGATGACGCTGACCGTCGCCTTCGATCACGGCGGCCGCAGGGACATCGTGGAGGCCGCACGGTCGCTGATCCGCAGCGGCGTGCCGTCCGAGGCCGTGACCGAGGAGAGCTTCGCCGCTCATCTGCCCTTTCCCGACACCCCTGATGTCGACCTGGTCATCCGCACCTCCGGCGAACAGCGCATCTCCAACTTCATGCTCTGGCAGGTCGCCTACGCCGAATGGGTCTTCCCGCCGGCGCTGTGGCCCGACTTCCGCGCGTCCGACTTCCTCGAGTGCCTGCACGCCTACCGGCAGCGCGAGCGCCGTTTCGGCGGCGTACTGCCGAACCAGAACGGAGAAACCCGATCGTGACGACTGCAGACCGTCCTCAGTCCCCCACCGCTGGTGCCGGCGCAGGGGGCCACGGAACGGGGGATCGCGACTTCGGAGGAGAGCCCCTGTTCGGTCCCGGCTCACAGTTCCACACGCTCTTCAACGACCCGCGTTGGGCGTTGGCCATGATTCGGGCAACCGTGCTCGAAGCCGCGCACCCGCAGATCGGTGCCGCCCTGATCGAGAACTCCACCTTCGTCGTCCATCCCTGGCGGAGACTGAGTAACACCTTCATGAGCCTGCGGCGGATGTTCGGTGCCGACGACCACGTACGGCAGAGGGAGGCGACCCGGCTCAACCGCATGCACGCACGGCTGCACGGCACCGACGCACGGGACCGGCCTTACGACGCGATGGACCCGGGTGTGCGTGCCTGGGTGGTGGCGACCATGTTCGAAAGCGCCGTCACCATGTGCCGGCTCAGCGGACAGCCCCTTGAGCAGAAGACCATGGAGCAGCTGTACGCCGAGTTCCAGGCCTTCCTGGCCGCGATGGGCGACGAAGCCGGCCATCTGCCGCCCACCCTGGACGAGTTCTGGCCCTACTACGACCGGGTGGTCGCTGAGGAGCTGGAGAACACCGAGGCGATGCGGATCATCCTCTACAAGCTCTTCGACCACCTTCCCGCACCACCCGTACTGAACGGCTTTCCTGCCCTGTGGGCGACCGGCCGGGCCGTCGCCGGCCCGGTCATCGGAGCGATCACCGTGGCGTCCCTGCCGGAGCCGTTCCGGCGGCGAGCCGGTCTGCCCGAGATCGCGGGGGTGCAGACCCTGATGCAGGGTGTGTACCTGGCGGCCGGTCTGGCCCGGTTCCTGCCCGAAGGGTGGATCCAGGCCGAAAGCATCGCCGAACTGCTGTCACTCTCCCCCGACAGCGACGATCCCCGCGCGAGGACGATCGCCGCCCTGCGTGATCGGATGAAGCGGGCCGGCGCCCTTATTCGCCTCATCGCCCCGCTGCCCCCGGAACCGGAACCCGCCGCGACCACCACGACGCAGCGCAGCGCGGAGGAGTTCTTCACGGACGTCCTCGACCAGACCGGGGACGGATACCTGGACTGGCCCGACCTCGCCGCCATGGCCCGCGAGCTTTCCAGTCGGCTCGACCTGGACGAGCCCGAGGAGACCCGGCTCTACAACGCCTACGCGGACTGGTGGCGGGAACTGCAGGCCGCCCTCGACGCCGACGGCGACGGCCGCGTCAGCGCCCACGAGTACGCCTCCGCCGTCCCGTCGCTCGCCGGTCCCGCACTGATCAGGGTCGCCGAAGTCCTCTTCGACGTGACCGACAAGAACGGTGACCAGAGCATCGACGCGGACGAGTACCGGTCCCTGTTCCGGACCGCGTTCCACCGCGACCCTACTGGGACCGGTGAGACATACAGCCGCAGCGCGTTCATCAACGACTTCCTGTCCTTCATGTCCGCACGCCGGCGCACCACCCCCTACGATCCCCTCCTCGCCGAAGCATGACCGCCCGGACGGGTAACCAGCCTAAGACGGCACCTCCTGGCACGAGCACGGCCGCTGGCACAGCGGTCGTGCCCTACGACCGGCCCTCTGTGAAGGCGGTTGCGCAAGGTGCCGCTTTCCGCGGTCAGGTGAGCTTCTGAAGTCCTGCGACGGCGTACCAGGAGGAGGGAACAGGAACCCTTCGAAGGTGTCCAGCACGAGCATTACGCCCAGGAGCACCCGGGGACGAACAGCGTCAGGACCGCCGTGCCATCTCCTGGTGGCGCCGCCGGGACGGGTCAAAGAGACAGGCCCTGGCCGACTGCCCCTTCGACCGGCCCTCCGGCGGCGAGCGCCGACGCGTCCTCATCGCGCACGCCCTCGCCTATCGAGTTTTTCGTTAGTTCTGTGGTGTTTGGAGCTTCGGCAGTGTGAGCAGGGTGGTGTGTCTTCCAAGCCGCGGGATGCTGTTGCTGATGTCTCCGTTCCGCCGTTGACGCGGCCGCAGTTGGCCGAGGCCCGTCGCATGCGCGCGGCCGAGTTGTTCGAGCGGATACGTCCTTCGTCCGAGGTTGCCCGGGCAGGGGGTGCATCCCGAGAGTGTGCGCCGGTGGAAACGGCTGTGGGAGCAGGGCGGGGTTCAAGCGCTGCGGCGGCGTCCGGCCATCGGTCAGCCGCCCAAGCTGGATGACGCCCAGGTCGAAGCGGTGCGAACTGCGCTGGAGCAGGGCGCTCAGGCGCACGGGTTCGGGGCGGATCTGTGGACGCTGGAACGGGTCGGCGTGGTGGTTGAGCGGGTGACCGGGGTGACGTTGGCCCGGGCCTCGGTACGGCGCCTGCTGACCGGGCGGCGGGGGTGGAGTCTGCGGCGGCCCACGTCAGGCCCTCGGCGGGACGAGTGTGAGATCGCCCGATGGGTCGCCCGCGAGTGGCCGCGCGTCAAAAAGGGGCGGTGAAGACACGTGCCCGGATCGTGTTCCTCGACGAATCAGGCGTATCGCTGCCGCCCCAGCTGCGTCGCACCTACGCGCCCCGCGGCTGTGCTTCCGCCTCGAGCCGGGCAGCTACGACACCACTTCCCTGATCGAGGTGCTGGAACAGATCAAGACCTTCTACGCCGGTGAGCCGGTGGTGCGGGTATGGGACGGACTGTCCGCCCACTGGAGCCGGGGCATGCGGGCCTGGGCGGCCGAGCGGGACTGGCTCACCCTCGAGCGGCCGCCGCCCTGCGACCCGACCTCAACCCGGTGGAACTGCTGTGGTCGGCCATCAGGACCCGCGAGCTGGCCAACCTCGCCGGTGACCACCTCGCCGATGTCGCCGACGCAGCCGCACGCGGCATCCACCACGCCTGCTCCAGCGAGCAACTCCCGTGACCCTTCCTCACCCACACCGGCCTGACCATTCACCCCCGAACACCACAGGACCAACGAAGAACTCAGCAACCTCGGCCTTTCAGGATTCACCATCACGCGTTGCTGCCTCCCACCGGCACAATCAGCAGGGGGATGCGGCGGGAGGGCGGTGGCCGCCGGGTGGCAGGGGGGCCGGCACCACCCCCGTCCGGGCAGCCAGCTGGATGGTCCGCGGCTCCGGCCCCCCGTAGCGTTCCGTTCATGGAGATCACGAAGAGTGCACGGTGGGGCCGGTCCGGACGGTGGCGTGCGGGGCTGGCCGTGGCCGGGGCCGCCGCAATCGGGACCGCATCGCTTCTCGGGCCGGGCACCGCGGCCGAGGCCATGGGCGCCGGCGGCGGGGACGCGCGGTCGCGGTTGCAGCGGGACGCGGACGCGGTACGGGACACGGGAGCCACCGGACTGACGGTGCTCGCCCGGGACGCGACCGGGCGCGAGACGCAGGCCCGGTCCGGCACCGCAAGCCTGAAGGACGGGGGCCGGGTGCCCTTCGACGCCTACTACCGCATCGGCAGCGACACCAAGACCTTCACGGCCGTGGCCGCGCTCCAGCTCGTCGGCGAGGGCACGCTGAGCCTGGACGACACCGTCGAGCAGTGGCTGCCCGGGGTGGTCGCCGGCAACGGCAACGACGGCAGCCGCATCACCCTGCGCAACCTGCTCCAGCACACCAGCGGCCTGGCCAATTACACGGACATCGCCTTCGAGGACCCGGCGGAGCTGACGCCCGAGCGCTTCCACGCACAGCGGTTCCGCTCGCGGACCCCCGAGGAGCAGGTCGCCGTGGCGATGGAGCGCGCCCCCGGCTGGCTCCCGGACGCGGACGATCCGGGCGCCGAGACGCAGTGGGCGTACTCCAACACCAACTACGTGCTGCTCGGGATGGTCATCGAGAAGGCCACCGGCAACCCCTGGGCGCAGGAGGTGCACGACCGGATCATCGAGCCGCTGGGGCTGCGCCGCACGCTGATACCGGACACCTCGCCGTACGTGCCGATGCCGACGGCCGCCGGGTACACGCAGTTCCCCGGCCGGGACGACCTCACCGACACCACGCTGGCCGTGGGCGGCGGCGCGGACGGCGGCATCATCAGCACCACCCGCGACATGAACACCTTCCTGCGCGCCCTGATGGGCGGCCGGCTGCTGCCGCCGGAGCAGCTGGAGCAGATGCGCACCACCGTCCCGGCACCCGGCTACGCCACCGACGGCAGGGCCCGCTACGGGCTCGGCCTCGCCTGGCGCCCGGCCGGGGGCTGCGGGGGCGGGATCTGGTACCACGGCGGCACGTCCTTCGGCACCGCCTCCGAGACCGCCGTCACGCCCGACGGCCGGGTGTCGGCCGCGGCCGCTGTCTTCACCACGCGCTTCGGTGACGAAAAGCGCTTCCTGAAGCAGGCGGAGGCCGCGGTCCGCCTGCTGGACCGGGCGGTGTGCGGCGACCGGAAGCGCGGGTGACCAGGGGCGCACACCCGCAGAAGACACCGCTTGATTTCTTCGACAGGAGTCGCGTGGTCGGGAGCGTGGGCCCGCAACAGGTCCACTCGATCGGTTTTCAGACGTCGCAGGCTCGCCTCCAGCGATTCGCGTACTGCGGCGCGGAGGGCGGTCACGGTCCGTGTCCCGCCGGCTCCGAGGGGAAGTCACTGGCGGCAATCCGTTCGGCTCGGACCGAAGCACGTGAGCGGGTCTGGCGGTTGGCCCGGTTCCACAAGAGCTACCCCGTGCAAGGCGTCGCCGCGCTGCTCAAGCGGCACGGCCGGACCTGCCAGGTCCCCGCCCGCCGCGCGATCGAGCGTGACGAGGCGACGGTGGCCGGCTGGGTGAAGGAGACCTGGCCGAGCGTGGAAGAACCGTGGCGGCGCTCGACGCCTGGCTCGTCTTCGAGGACGAGGCCGGCTTCTCGATGACGCCTCCGACCACCCGCACCTGGTCCCACCGCGGCCGCACCCCCGTGATCCGCATGCGGGGCCGCTCCCGCCGCCGCTTGCCCGTCCCCCTGGTCTGCTACAAGGCCGGCGAACCCTCCCGGCTGGTCTACCGGCCCTGCCCGGACGCCCGCCCCGACGGACGCAAAAGCTTCTCCTGGCAGGACCACCGCGATCTGATCCAGACCGCGCACCAGCAACTCGGCGGCCCGATCGTGCTGGTCCGGGACAATCCCAACGCCCACCTGGCCGTCGGCATGCGCCGCTACATCGCCGACCGCGACCGGCTCACCGTTTTCCAGCTGCCGCCCCATGCACCCGACCTCAACCCGGTCGAGGGCATCTGGTCCGTGCTGCGACGCACCACCACGGCCAATCGCGCCTTCGCCGACCCCGACGACCTGATCACCACGGTCCGACGCGGTCTACGCCGACCCCAGTACCGCCCCGACGCCCTCGACGGCTGCCTCACCGGCACGGGCCTCCAACGCAAGCCGCCATGACGACACCACGCTTTGAAGGCCAGCGACGGCACAAGCTCTCACCCCACCCCGCAGCGTAACCACCCGCTGTCCACGCTCAGGGGGGAACTTCACCATGACGACGTCCCTGCCCTGGGAACAGGTGCCGTGGCGGGCAGGGACGTTCGCGACGTGCAGGCCAGTCAGATCGTGTAGAGGTTGAACTCTTCCCACGACCCGGAGACGTCGGTCGAGCGGGCGCGCAGGGCGTACTGGAGCGTGCCGGCGTAGCTGTTCTCCATGGCGACGAACAGGCCGTTCAGCTCGGACTGGATGGCGAAGCGGTCCAGCGTCTCGTTGTAGTAGAGGACGAACCGCTCCCAGCCGGCCGCGCTCGTGGAACGGGCACGCAGCAGGTTCTGCGAGGCACCCGTGTAGTTCTTCTCGACGGCCACGTAGAGGCCGTTGGCCTGGGACTTCATGGCGAAGGTGCTCTCCTCCCCGATCCATTCGAAGGTGAAGCCCTCCCAGGAGCCGCCGTAGGCGTCGGAACGGGCCCGCAGGGCACCGGTGTTCGGGGCGGCGTACGTCTTCTCGGTGGAGACGAACTTGTTGTTCCTGGCCGATTCCACGGCCAGCGCGGTGGGCTCCGGGGCGGCGGCTGCGCGCGCGGTCTGCGCGTCACCCGACTTCTCGGCTATCCGCGCCAGTTCGGCGGCGTCGTCGATCTTCTCCCAGCCGGCCGGCACCGCGGCCGGGGCGACCTGCGGGACGGCCCCCACGGCGGGCGCGCCCAGCACCGAGGTCGCCGCCAGGGCGCTGAGGGACAGAAGGACAGTGGTCATGCGTCGCATAGTTGGTTCCCCACCATTCGTGAAAACGGACGTGGCGCGGCGGCCCTCGCTCCCGCCTGCCGCTCCCGCCCATGACAATCGCCGCCAAGCCCCTCCCCGGGGCGGCGGCTACGTCAGAGTAACGGGCGTGACACAAATGACGACAGGGGTTAATGGGGTTACGACCAGGGCCTTTTACGGAAAACATGCGGCATTCCCTATTCCTCAACCCTGCGTTAACGCGCATAAAATTCGATGTTCTCGGTCGTATCCGGAACCGAGCCGTGCGGTGTCCGGAACCGGCCTCACCGACGCCGAAGCCTGGCTCGCCGCACGGCCGTGGACGACGAATTGATCCGGCGCAACCCGTGCCGCATCAAGGGCGCGGACCGCTACGACGTGCCCGAGCGGCCGGTCCTCACGGTCGCGGGCGCCGAGGAGTGTCATGAGCCTCAGGGCTTGTCGGCTGACGAGGCTCTGTGAGACGCAGGCCAATTGTCCGATCTCACAGAAAGACAACCCCTGCGCCACCAGGCGAAGAATGTCGACGTCCAGCCGGGACAGCGGGGGATGCGACGAGTTCCCCACGGTTCCGGATTGCTCAGTCACGACGTTGCTTCCTTCTGTCAGGGGCCGAGACCATCGTCCGCCAGCACGGCCGACGCCGCGTTGAGAAACGACACGATGTGATGGTGAACGGCCAACAACGCATCCTCTGCCGCACGCTCGTGCTCCTCCGTGGCGGTTCCTTGCCGCAGAACCCGAACCCAGCGGTACACCTCGGCCCGTGAAACCAGCAGTGCGCCTTCCGCCTCGAAAGCGGCCGCCGTAAGGGCAGGTGGCCCTTCCACCGTCACTGCCGACTGCCGTAGCTGAAGTTCTCCGTGCAGCCGTTCACCGGCCCGCGCGTAAGCCTCGTCGGCGGCATCCAGCAGTCTGCTTCGGTCCGGTTCCTCGGCCTCCGTCACCTCGGACGCGTACTTCACTGCCTCCGAATGGAGGGCGTGCACTTCCTGGAAGCATTGGGCGAACGCGACATATGCAGACCGCCGCGGCTCCCGCAGCAACCGCACGTGCTCGGCGCGGAGCTGTGTCCGAGCCTGTCCACGGCCCAACAACCCGGTCGCCAGAGCGGCACCACCGGTGCCCAGCGCCCCTACGGCCGCGCCGAGCAGCGCAGCAAGTCCCGCATCCATGACCCGGCAGCTTAGGGCCTGCTACGACGACGGCGCGGCGCGATCGTCCTCCCCGCAGAACCAGGGCCACACCGGCCAGGACAAGCAGAACGAACGAAATGAACACGGACCGACGATCCTCAGGATCGTCCGCCGCCACGGCTGCACGCACCGGACCTAGGGCAGCGACGCAGGTCCCTGTGCCCGCAGAGCACGCGGCCCGCCCTCCTCCCACGCCTGCCGCCACCGCTGTACCGAGCGGACACTGACCCGCGGGTCCTTGGCGATCGCCGAGCTCGCCTCACCCTGGGCAAACCTTTCCCGGTGGTACCGCACCTGCGACAAGCCGTCAGCCCCTATGACTCCACGAGTTCAACGTCAGTAGTACTGCAGCCGCAGTTGCGGGAGTCGGTGGCCACGGTCACCGGGTATGCGCCCAGCAAGTGGCCGGCGGGGCCCCCGGGTCACTGGTTCTCCTTCGCCAGCTCTGGTGCTTTGCCAGGCCAGATGGTGGTCACTATGGGCCAAATCAAGCTGTACATAAGGACCTTGGTGAGGGGGTTGAGCCACACGAGTAGCGGAGCGCCCTTGTCGAGGGTGCCGACCAGCACTACCAAGCCGAAGATCAGGCCGACGCTGATCGCATAGGCCAGCAGGAACCTGAACCAGGACTTCCAGGCAGCAGCGACAGCCGCGCGGCCGTAGGGCGCCGGGCGCCGTGGGAGGGCGGCTCCGTCGAAGCGGCGGGCAAACTTCGCATCGGCCCAGCGGACGGTGCTGTGGCCGTAGACCACGGTGATTCCGAGGTAGGCCGCCGACAGGCCGTGCCAGACCGTCGGCTCGGCGCCGTCCCGGATACTGAGCACGGTGGCCCCCAGCAGTACGACGTCGATCAGCGGGACGCACAGCAACAGCGCGCCGCCGAGGGCCCGCCAGCCAGCGGCATAGCGCGCGGTCAAGCCGCCGACGAGGAAGACCCAGAAGAGCACATCGCAAGCGAGAATCAAGTAAAGGATGACGCAGCCCTCCAGCGCACAGCGTGACCACTATTGTCCCGGGCGGGGGACTGAAACGTTCGGTGTAACTCCTGATCAAGGAAGATGCACCGGTGACCAGCGAGGACGTGACCGAGCCCGAGACCGAGGCGGCCGTGCTGCAGCCGTCGAAGTCCGCGGACGACCAACTGATCGACGAGCTGGTGGGCCGGGCCCAGGCCGAGGGCCTGCGGCTGACCGGCGAGGGCGGGCTGTCGCAGCAACGGACGAAGCGGCTGCTGGGGTCCGCCCTGGAGGGCGAGATCACCGGCCACCTCGGCTATGGCAAGCACGACCCGGCTGGCAAGAACGGGGGCGACCCCCGCAACGGCACCCGCGGCAGGACCGTGCTCACCGAGGTCGGGCCGGCCGGGGCATCGGTGCCCCGCGACCGGGACGGCACCTTCGAGCCGAAGATCGTGCGCAAGCGGCCAAAGCGCCTGTCCGGTGTCGAGGAAATGGTGATCTCGCTGTCCGCGGAGGGTCTGACGACCGGCGAGGTCCAGGCCCATCTGGCCGAGGTCCACGGCGCCGGCGTCTCCCGCCGGACCATCTCCACGATCACCGACAAGGTCATGGACAGCATGGCCGAGTGGCAGAACCGGCCCCTCGACGCCGCCTGTCCGGTGATCTCCACCGACGCCATCCACGTGAAGATCCGCGACGGAGCCGTCGCGAACCGGCCGGTCCACGTGGCACTCGCCGTTACCGTCGAGGGCCGGCGGGACCTCCCGGGCCTGTGGGCAGGCGACGGCGGAGAGGGCGTCAAGCACTGGAGGCACATCCTCACCGGGATCAAGAACCGCGGTGTGAACGGCGTCCTCAAGCCCGTCTGCACCGCGCCGACCGAAGAGGCCGCGCTCGAGCGGTTCGCCGAGTTCGCCGGTGCCTGGGGCGAGAAGTACCCGGCGTTCGTCCGGCTCTGGGAGAACACACGGGTGGGGGCGCCCCCGGACGGGGTCTGGGGGCGAGTTCACCCCGTTCCTCCGCTTCGACACCGAGATCCGCCGCATCGTCCGCACCACGAACGCGACCGAGTCCGTGAACGCCAGGATCCGGCGGGCGGTCAAGGCCCGGGGCCGCTTCCCGAACGAGACCGCCGCCCTGAAGTGCGTCCACGTGGCCATCATGAGCCTGGACCCCACCGGCGAGGGCCAGGCCCGCTGGACCATGCGCTGGAAGACCGCTCCGAACACCTTCGACATCGCCTTCGACGGCCGACTTTCCGCAGCCCGTCAGTCATCCCAACCACCCTGGCCACACCGTTCGTTTGACGGACCCGCGGCTCACGGGACGAGCGCACGCGCAACGGCTGGTATTACTGGTGCATGCAGGAAGAGATTGCACGCTCCGCGATCGACACGTTCATCTCCGCGTTCAACGCCTCGGACGACAGCTATGTGACTGCCCTGCTCTCCCAGGCTCTGACCTCAGACGTGGTCTTCTGGGGGCCGTTGGGTCGCAGCGAAGGAATCGCGGCGGTCGAGCGGTTCGTGCTGGACATCCGGCGCCACCCGGCGGGGACCGGCACGATGGTGCGCTGCTCGGCGGTGGACATGCCGGACGAGTGGGCCCGGTACCAGTGGGTCTTCACCACGCCGGACGGAGGTCCCCGCCTGGCGGGAACGGACGTCGTCCATCTGCGACGGAGCCTCATCGACCAGGTCATCGTCTTTGCGGGGGAGATCGAACCGTCCGCCTCCTGAGCCATCCTTCCGTCGCTGTCCTTCTCCTGAACTTGCCCTTTCGGCGCTCGGGGGCTGCGGTTCGCGGTTGGCCGGACTGCGGTGCTGAAGGGGCGTCCGCCCCGGCGGATGCCCTTCTCGCTGCGGACGCGGGCGCGTTCCTTGCGTGGGGCGGCGAGTACGTCGGGGTGGCGGGCGTTGGTATTGCGCCGGCGCAGGCAGCGGTGCAGTGCCTGGGTTTGCGCGGGGTGGCTGCGGCGGTGGGAGTTGGCCAGGGTGAACTGCCGCAGCGGGCCGAAGTGGGCCTCGATCGGATTGGCCCAGGAAGCGCGGGCCGGGGTGAAGCACAGCTCGCCCTTGTTCTTCGCCCAGCGGCGGATGTCCGCGCCGATGTGGGCGGAGAGGCTGTCCGGGATGATGGAGATCGGGGCGCCGTCGGATCGGGCGGCGCGGACCGACTTGAGCGCGGCCAGGGTGCTGGCGGTGCCCTTGCGCCGTCGGTTGACGCCCCGCAGCCGGTCGTCGCCCACGGAGCAGCAGCCGTGGAAGCAGGTGATGCCGTGAGTGCGGCGGTAGGTCGCCGGCAGCCGGTTTGGCTTGCCCTGCTTCGCCCCCCCAGGAGCCCGCGGTGGGTCGGATCCCCAGGGGTCCGAACCCGTCGAAGGCGAAGACCCGGTCCGGGAAGCAGTCCGGCACCTGCTCAATCCGGTCGAGCTTGGCGTCGCGATCAGGATCGGGCGACTCCTTCCAGGTCTTGGTGCGCTGGAAGGCGATGCCGCGGCGCCGGAGCAGGCGCCGTAAGGCTTCACGGCCGATGCGGATGACGCGGCCGTGTACTTTCCGCAGGTAGGCGGCGAGTGTGCGGATCGACCAGCGGGTGAAGGGCTGGCCGAGCCTGGTGGGGCGAGTGCGCTCCCACCTGCCACGGCTACCGAGGCACCAGCCCCGTCCGACCACGGCCACACCCGTCAGAACACCCGCTCCTCATACCGCTGGGTGCTGTCTCTTCGGTCGGCGTCGGCTCCGGATGAGGATGGCCCTCCGAGGAGTTCCGGAACCTCCCTCTTGCCGCTCAGGACCCCGCACACGTTCACTGCTCGTACGGGGGGAGGCGGCTGCGGGAGGAGCGAGGGGACGCACGTGTACGCGGCGGCACGGAAGTACGGGTTCCATTTCGACGGGCCCCACGCGACCGAAGAAATGTGAGGAGCTACCGGAATACCGCCTCGTGTTCCCGGGCGGCGGAGCGCACCTGTCACCGTCCGGATCGAGAGGAGCGAGGGGTTGCGGTGTCGAGTCGTGCCTGGGCCGTCTCCAGGAGTTCCCGGTACGTGTCCTGAGGGCTCGGGTCCAAGAGGGCACGCACAGCACGAACGGTTTCCTTCATGTCCCGCAGCAGCGGCTGCTCTTCCATGGCCAGGACCGCGCGGGCTCCCACTTCAAGCGCTCCGCACCACAGGACGGCCAGGCCCGGCGGCCGGCGCGCGGACCCCTCCGCGTGGCGCACCACCGCTTGGCACATCAGGTGTGTCTCGGCCGCGACGCGCCACGACTGCGCAATTTCGCCCTCGCGCACCAAGAGGTCGGCGAGGGTCGTCAGGTGGGCCGCTCGGGCGGGAAACGCGGACGGGTGAACGGTGAGGCGGGACGACGCCGAGTACGACTCATGGGCCGTCAGCGCCTCGCGCAGCAGTCCGACGCCCTGAAGGGGGACGACCGGCTGCGGTTGCTGGCGCACGAGGGATTCGGCCGTGGTGAGGGCTTCTGCGAGGGTGGGCGGAAGTGCGAGGGCGGCGGTCTCCTCCTCGCGGGCGACGGACCCCGGGGACTCCTGTTCCGCCCGGGCGAGAAGCGGTTCGGCTTCGCGTGGGCGGCCGGCCAGGCGCAGGTGCAGGCCTTGGCGGGCGAGGGCCGCGCCGAGGGAGCCCCAGCCCCGCTCCGCCGCCTGCAGGACGAGTGCGTCCACGCTCAAGGCCGCGTTCCAGTTGCCGCGGAACGCCTCCAGGCGGGTGGCTGTGTCGCCGGCCATGCCGATGGCGTAGCCGATGTGGTCGGCGGGGAGGTGGCCTTGCGCGGCCATGAGATCGCGGTAGCGGGCGAGGGACTGCTGGGCACAGGCCAGAGCTTGGTCCCTGTCGCCGCTGTTGAGGTGGACGGTGGAGGCGAGGGCCAGGACACGTGCGAAGTCGGCGAGCCGAGGGTGGGGGGAGGCGAACGCGCCCTCCCGCACGTAGGCGGTGACGGCGGTATCGACATCGGCGAGTGCCGACAACGCGTTTCCGTCCTCGCTGTGGGCACGGGCGCGGCGTACAGCGGCGTCGGCGGCGAGGACGCTGCTGTCGGGGTGCCCGCTGCGCCGGTACGCTTCCTCGCACCGGTTCAACGATGCGATCGCCTCACCGCGTCGGCCCGCGGCCAGTTGTGAGGATGCCTCGGAGTACAGCAGCGCGCCGCGCATGTGCCACAGTTCGCGGTCCTCGGGACGCCGCTCGAAGAGTTGCTCGAGACTCCGGTGGGCCTCGCCGAACGCTTCGAGCGCGCGGAGCGCGGACTCCTCGCCGGGCTTCCGCTGGTGCGCGATCCCTCTCTCGTACGCCTCGGCCGTCTGCCGCCTGAGCAACTCCGTGCGCATGCGTCCGAACGGTGCCACCAGCGCCTCCCCCTGAGCGTCTTCGCTGCCGGAATCATCATGGCGCAGACGCATCGCGCTGCCCAGAGGCTCGTTGGGTGCCCGGCGCACTTCCTCCTCCGCAGCGGCACCTGCGGACGGTGAGCCTCCGCTGCTTCCGCATGGGCCCCGGGCCCGGCCGGTGCTGCCGGGGCCGGGCCGGATGTGCGGCCGGGGCAGTGAGTCCCGGGCCGCGATGCCCTCCCCGCCGATCTCCGGCGGCACGGCAGCCGACCGGACCGCCGACGCGCTCGGCACCCCGAACCGGACCCTTCACGGTGAGAAGGCGAGCGCGACGGCGCTCGTGGTGCGCCGGTCCGTCGACCGCGGCCTCCCGGCCGGCCCGAGCGCGAACCCGGGCGCAACGCTGCACCACCGGCCAGATCGCGGAGGTCTGCCGGCTCGAGGACCTGGCGGACCTGGTCGCCGCCGACACCCCGCTGGGGCCCGGGTAGGCCGCCGCCCGCCTTGGGGTTTGCCGCGTGGGCTTCGACCACACGGTCCGGCTCGGACGGGTCCGCTCCCCGCAGCCGGTCGGGGTCCGCTTCGGCACCAGCCGGGCCGGGGCCGCCGACGCCGCGCTCTGCACCACGGCCTTTGCCGACGCGGCCGTCCCCGCCCACCCGGCGGCCGACTGGGAGCAGCTGCGCACGGAGGAGAAGGGCCGGGGCCCCGCTCGCCGCGCCGGCGAAGCAGGCCACCCCGGCCTGACCCGAGCCCCTGCTCGTCGACGCCGCCCCTCCCCCGCACCCGGCAGGAAGGGGCGGCGACTGCTACGGCATCCCCCCCCCCCCCCCACACACACGGAGCGCACGTGCGTTTTTCCATGTTCCACCTGTTCACGTTCAAGGACGGGAAGATCATCGAGAAGCGGGCCCACTACAACCGGGCCGACATCATGGACCAGCTCACGGCCGGCTCCGCCGCCTGACGACACGGGCCTCGACAGCGACGCGATCTGATCGTGCACGGAGTGTCACCCGCCAATCATCAGTGGCCAACCGCCAACCATCGCTGGCCGCCGCGGATCTGAAGGGGGGAGACTTCTCCCCCGTCGGCGCCGGACTCCGTCCACAGGACCGCGATCCGAGCATCGGGTTCGAGGCCGCCGCGATCAGCGGAGCGGCCCGTACGCTGAGGAGCCGACATGCCCGGCACCACGCCGCTCGCCCGATGACCCCGCACGCGGCCATCAGCGCCTTCGGCCACCTCCGGGCCGTCCAGGCCGACGACACCGGTGCCGCCCGCGAATTCGGCGGCGCCGAACCTCGGATGCCCGAGCTGCTCGTCGACGTCGCCGAACGCATCGTCGTCCCGGTCACCGCGCTGCCCGGCCCGGCCGCAGGCGAGCCGTGCGCGGCCGCCTCCGCCCTGGAGGCCCTCGGGCGCATCTTCGTAACCTCGCTGCGGATCTGGGCACAGACCGGACCGGACACGGCGGAGGACACCGCCCGCGCCGTCATCGGCGGCCGCAAGGCGCTGTGGCAAGGAGGAACGGGCCGGATAGCAGAGCCGGACAAGGGGGCGCGCGAACCCGGCGCACCTGGAGGAGGGGCGCCGGTGCGCGCACCAGGACTTCACGGGCTGAGAGCAGCGGTGTCCCACACGAGGAGCAGGTGTGCGTTGTCCTGGGTCATCAAGTGCTTGCCGTCCGGTGTGAGGCGGCAGTCGAGGATGGTGTGGGTGTGGACGTCGAGGCTGCTCAGCAGCGCCCCGTCGAGGGTGGACCGCATCTGTATCCGCTGTCCGTCGGGTACGGCGAGCCAGTCGGTGTGGGTGGCGAAGCGGGTGCTGCCGGTGTTGCCGCCCGGCCTCAGAGTGAAGCGTTCTCGGCAACCGGGGAGTTCCAGCACACGGATTTCGTCCAGGTCGCCGATGACGATCCAGGATCCGTCGCGGGCCAGACCGAGCCGGTGGATCTCACGCGGCTGCTTGGGCAGTCGGGCGCGGAGTACGCCGGTGCCCGGGTCCCACAGGGAGACCTCGCCTCTGGGAGAGGCCATGGCGAGGAGATTTCCGTCGGCGCTCAGTGCCATCTGCGTCAGCAGCGTCGTCGGGGGCTGCGTCGGGGTGTGCCGGCCGGTGAGCACGTGTCCGAGAGTGCCGGTCCGCAAGTCATAAGAGATCCACGTGCCGTCCGGGCTCTGGACGGTTTTCCACACCTCGCCTATCCGCAGATCGTCTTTCTCCTCCCCGCTGGCCGCGTCCCACGCCCGGGCTTGCTCGCCGACTGCTCCGGCTATGAGGAAGCTGCCGTCGGGAGCGACGGCGCAGTGGCTCAGCTGGTCGTACGGGCTGTGGATCACCCGCCGCACGGTCCGGGTCGCCAGGTCGTAAAGGCGGATGAGTCCGTCCCTGCCGGCAGCCGCCAGCCAGGTGCCGTCCGGTGACAGCGCAAAGTCACGGGTGAAAGGCGGCACGTGCAGCACGGCGCGGACCGCCGACCTCGGCCAAGGTGTGGATGGCTCGGGCAGGCCGAGATTCCGCAGCAATCCTCGGGCCTGTTCGTGCACATCGGATGCGCGGCGGGACGCCTGACGGCCCATTACGGCGTTGATGCGCGATGCGATGGCTCCGGATTCCGCGGAGCCGACCAGGTCCAGGTCCTTGAGTAGCCCTGGTACCTCGAGCCGCTGGATGCGGGCGGCCTGCCACGGGGGCTGAGCCACCAGTTCGGCGGCGGCAGCTGGGTCACTGTGCCGAAGGTGCCACACCAGGTGCTGCCACCAGTACCCGGCCTCGACGGGCAGGTCCCACCACTGGCCACCAGGACGCACCAGGGCGCGAGCGTGGTCGAGGAGCCGGTCATGCCACCTGCTGGCCTCTTCCGGCGTCCAGCGCGACATCAGGCGTTCATGCAGTTCTTCCGGGACGGTGAGCAGCGACCAGCCGTCATCACCCGTGGTGATGCTCACCAGTCCCGCGCGCTCCAGACGCTGCAGCTCGCTCAGAACGAGGGCGTTCAGCCTGGCGTCACCGGCTCCCTGCCACACCTGCTTGACGTCGCGCACGTACAGGGCAGCACCGGGAGGGATGGCCGCAAGGCGGCGGGCGTCCACCGTGCTTCCGATACTGAGGTCAAGCCCCGCCAGCGCCGCGCCGAGACCGTCGTCACCCCAGTGGGGATGACCTGTCCGCTCCCCGAACTCCCGGGCTTTGCGCTCGTCGGCCCGTTGCCTGTACCGGCGCAGCCGCCAGTCGCCGTAGATCGCCCAAGGTGTCTTCATCCTCCGGCCCTCCCCCTACCGCTCGGTCCGCTGTTCAGTTAAGCAGTCCGAGCCATGCGGTGACGAGCGCCGCGGCCGCCGTCTGAGGCCCTCAGACAGGGGGCGTGGGAGACGACGAGGCGGCGTACGGCGGCCGGGCCCGACGGGCAGGTGCGCGTCCGCGCGGACCTCCGGGATCATGGCCAGGATCGCTGCGGCGTCCGTCGTAGTCAGGAGGAGGACGGGAGAGGCCGCTGACCATGGTGTGACCGACGATGGCAGGGAGCGCGCCGGCCGGGGCGTGGAACCGCCGCGCGGGTGCGCTGCCGGTGCGCGCGCCTTCTGCCGCCATGCGGCCGCCGCTGCCGTCTTCGCCGCAGCCGCGACAGTGACCGTGGCGCCAGGTCGGGGCGCGGATACGCGCGGGAGCTCCGCGGCCATGATCATCTGGTCCGGGCCGGCGGCGGGGACCGGTCCTGGGTTCCGTGCCGGGGCGCTGCAGCAAGTGGTCAGGAGCCCGGTATCGATGGAGTGGGCAGTGCGCGCGGCGTCGTCATCTCCCTGGCCGGGCGCGGTTCTCGGGCACAGCGAGCGGTGCCCCGGACCGGCTGGGAGCGGCGCCGGACGGGCGGCGGCTTCGGCGACAAGTACAGCGCCGCGCCCAGCCGGTCCGCGTCGGCGAGCTGCCCCAGGCACTCGCGCTGCTCCGGTGAGAGGTGCGACGATGGCACATGGCCGCCCGTCAGCGCGGCCGACGGAGGAAGTCCAGGAGAGCGGCGGTGAGTTCGGCGGGGGCGTCCTCCTGGACCAGGTGACCGGCCCCGGCGGTCAACTCCAGTCGCGCGCCGGGGATCCGGGTGGCCAGTTCCCGTCCCCGCGCCACGGGGATCCAGGTGTCCTCCTCGCCCCAGCAGACCAGCACCGGGATGCCGAGCTCGCCGTACCGGTCCTGTATCTCGTCGGTGGGGCGCTGGTCGGCCTGGTCCATCTGACGGTAGAAGGCTGCCTGACCGGGCTCATCCAGCCAGGGCTGGACAAGCCGTTCCAGGACGGCGGGACGAAGGCCGACGCTGCTGGCCGAGCCCACATACGCGCGCAGCAGAGCACGGTGCGGCTCGGACGGCAGCCGCTGGAAAACCTCGCTGTGCCGGCCCGCGAGCCAGAAGAACGGAGAACCCCATGGGCCCAGCGCAACCGTGTCGACCAGGGCCAGTGCGGAGGTGGACACCCCGATCAGGTCCTTGCCGGCAATCGTTCCGCGGGGAAGGCTCAGCCCGTGGTGCTCGCCCATCAGACGGTACACATCCCGGACGTCCGGGACATACAACCCCACTCGTCCGGCTCGTCGGGGAAGTCGGGGACCGGGAGGCGCCTCGGCCGGGGTCGAACCGGCCGCGGACGAGGGCCCCTCGTGAAGGGGATCCCGCTCGCACGCACACGCCGTGCACGCGCGCGTCATCCGGTCGGCGCCGGGGCGGGGAGGTACTCGAGCCAGTCGAAGGCGACCGTGCCCTCGGTGGCGTACATGCCGATGACGCGGCCGGTGAAGCCGCAGGCGACCTCGGTGGACAGGTAGCGCCCGTCCAGTTCGGCGAGCGGGCGGGCGCCCGGGGCGGTGGGATCACCCAGCCAGAAGGCGAGGGTGTCGGGGCCCGTGGTCCCGCCGTCGGTGAGTTCGGGTGACGCGGGCACGAGGCCGGCCGTCCGGACCGTGACGGTGAGGGACAGCGGTCCCGCCGGGACCGGCCGTCGGGCCACGGTCCGGCGCAGCGGCCCGATCCGGGCGACGACGCGGACCTCCCCGTCCCCGGCCTCGATCTCGTAGTGATGGGCCTCGTCCAGGCGCACGCACAGTCCGCCGCGTCCCGTGCCCGGGTCGATCAGGGTGGTGACGCGGCAGTCGTGGTGCTGCTGGCGGCGGCCGACGAAGGTGTGGCCGGGGCGGTCGAGGGTGGGGCCGGTGGCGTGCAGGACCAGGTGGCCGGGGCGCTCGGTGAGCGACCAGGCGCCCTCCGGGCGGGCGAACGGCGAGATCCAGTGCGGTGCGAGAGCCGGCCCGTCGAAGTCGTCGCGGGCGGGCGGGGCCGGGACGGGATGCCAGGCACCGCCCGGCGCGGGGTGCCGTTCGGGAACGGGCGCGACGACGGGCCAGCCGTCCTCGTCCCACTCCACGGGGGTCAGGAACGTCTCGCGGCCGAGGACGTGCACGTCGGGTGTGAAGCCGCGGGGGCGGACGCCGAGCAGCACCATCCACCAGCCGCCGTCGGGAGCCTCCACCAGGTCGGCGTGGCCGGTGTTCTGGATGGAGCGGGCGCTGCCGCTGTGGGACAGCAGGGGGTTGCCGGGTGCGCCCTCCCAGGGACCGCGCGGCGAGCGGCTGCGGGCCACGGACACGCTGTGGCCGCGTTCCGTGCCGCCCTCCGCGATGAGCAGGTACCACCAGTCGCCGATGCGGTACAGGTGGGGTGCCTCGGGATACTTGAGGCCGCTGCCGGACCAGGTGGGGAAGGGCTCCTCCAGCACCTTTCCCTCGGCAGGGTCGATCCTGGCCATGTTGATGCCCCCCGCGGGGCCGGAGAAGGCACACCAGCAGGTGCCGTCCTCCTCCCACGCCAGGTCGGGGTCGATCCCGGTCAGGCCGATCCACACCGGGTCGCTCCACGGTCCCTCGGGCCGCTCGGCCGTGACGACGAAGTTTCCGCCGCCGTCGATGTTGGTGCTGATCACCCAGTAACGGCCGTCGTGGTGGCGGAGCGTGGGGGCGTAGAGGCCCCCGGACGCCTTGGCGCCGGGGAGGGGCAGCGGCAGTTGTGCGGGGCGGTCCAGCACGTTGCCGATCTGCTCCCAGTGCACGAGGTCCTTGCTGTGGAAGAGCGGCAGTCCGGGAACGTACTCGAAGCTGGAGCACACCAGGTAGTAGTCGTCGCCGACCCGGCACACACTCGGATCGGGGTGGAACCCGCTGATCACCGGGTTGTCGTACATGTGCACGGAAAACGTGTTCCCTTCGGGCTGCCGGGCACCGCTCGCTCCGGCACGGCGGTCCGGTCGGTGAGGGCCGCCGCCTCGACGGTGGCGGCCCTCACGCGCCTCAGTGGTGCCCTCGCGCAGGGCGTGTCAGGCGCGGGTCCAGCGCTGGTTGCTGCCGTTCGAGCAGGAGTAGAGCTGGATCTGGGTGCCGTTGGCGGTGCCGGCGCCGACGGCGTCGAGGCAGCGGCCTGACTGGACGCCGACGATGGTGCCGTCGGAGTTCAGGCGCCACTTCTGGTTGTCGCCGCCCCAGCAGCTGTAGATCTGGACCTTGGCGCCGTTGCCGGTGCCGGCGGCGTCCAGGCACTTGTTGCCGTAGACCCTGAGCTCACCGGAGCTGGTCAGCGTCCACTGCTGGTTGGTGCGGTTGTTGCAGTCGTAGAGCTGGACCTGCGTGCCGTCGGTGGTGCTGGCGTTGGGCACGTCCAGGCAGCGGCCCGAGCCGACGCCCCTGATGGAGGTGCCGTCACCGGGCTCCGGGTCCGGGTCCGGGTCCGGGTTGCCGCCGCCCGCGTTGAGGGCGTTCAGCACGGCGTTGTACGCCTGCTTCTTGCTGCCGTCGTTGTTGAACAGCAGCGGCGTGTGCTCCGGACGCCAGGAGTCGCTGTCGCGGACGCCCCAGACGGTGACGCCGAGGCAGCGGGAGACTGCCAGGCAGTCGTTGACCACGGCGGCGTAGGTCGTCGGCGAGGCCCCCTGGATGTCGAGCTCGGTGACGGCCACGTCGACGCCGAGCGCGGCGAACTGCTGCAGGGTGGTGCGGAAGTTGCTGTCGTAGGGGCTGCCGCTGTTGAAGTGCGACTGGAAGCCGACGCAGTCGATCGGCACGCCGCGCTGCTTGAAGTCCCGGACCATGCGGTACATGGCCTGGGTCTTGGCCCAGTTCCAGTTCTCGACGTTGTAGTCGTTGTAGCAGAGCTTGGCGGACGGGTCGGCGGCCCGCGCGGTGCGGAAGGCGACCTCGATCCAGTCGCTGCCGGTGCGCTCCAGGTTGGAGTCGCGCCGGGCGCCCGAACTGCCGTCCGCGAAGGCCTCGTTCACCACGTCCCACTGCGTGATCTTGCCCTTGTAGTGGTTCATCACGCCGTTGATGTGGTCGATCATCGCCTGGCGCAGCGCGCCGCCGCTGAGGCTCTGCATCCAGCCGGGCTGCTGGGAGTGCCAGGCCAGCGTGTGGCCGCGCACCTCCTTGCCGTTCTGCACCGCCCAGTTGTAGACGCGGTCGGCGTTGGTGAAGTTGAACTGGCCCCGCTGCGGCTGGGTGGCGTCGATCTTCATCTCGTTCTCGGCCGTCACCGAGTTGAACTCGCGGGCCGCGATGGACGCGTAGGTCGAGTCGTTCAGCCGGTTCGCGGCGATGGCCACGCCGAAGTAGCGGCCGCTCTGCGCGGCGGCGGCGCCGAGGGTCGATTCCGCGGCCTGGGCGGCCGGCGGCGGTGCGGCCAGTACGCCGACCGCACCGAGGGCGCCGACGAGCAGCGTGGGGAGCAGAACGCGGAACTTCCGCCGGAGGGCGGCTCTGGGGAGGGCATAAGAGCCCATTGCTGTGCCTCCAAGGTAGGTATGACGGAGCGCCCGGCCGGCAGCGCGGGTCCAGGGGATCCGCAGGGGCTGCCTGCGGTACGTGGATCATCCGTCGTGCAGCGGTGCGCGGCTCTGTGGTGCGGCATGTCCACACGGGACAGTTGGTTCGACATTTCGAACTGCGGTCGCGTTGCCAGACAGATGATTGAGGGTTGCTGAGTACGCGTCAACCCTCACAACGGAAAAACTTTCTGTTCCGATTTCGAAATTTTCGCATCCACGTCCAGGTACTCGCCGAGCCCGGAACTAGCGGTTGTTTACGACCAGATCGGTGACAGGCCTTGACCGGAGGCCCTCCGCTTTCTACCTTGTGGCGTCACAGAGCCAGGATCACTTCGAAACATTCGAACCTTTTTCATCCTGCTCGGTCGCCGCTCCGCCGGTCGCCGGCGTCATCTCCCCCCACTTCGAGGAGGCCCTCCGATGTGGCTTCGCCCCGCACTTCCGGTCCGTCCCAGACGTCTGCTCGGTGTCCTCGCCCCCCTGCTGCTGTTGGCCACCTTCCTCGGGGCCCGGCCCGCCGAGGCCGCGACCGTCGATCCCAACGCCTCGTACGTGCTGGTCAACCGCAACAGCGGCAAGGCACTGGACGTCCACAACCTGGCCACGAACGACGGCGCCCGGATCACCCAGTGGACGAGGAACGACCAGGCCCAGCAGCAGTGGCAGTTCGTCGACTCCGGCAACGGCTGGTACCGCCTCAAGTCCCGTCATTCGGGCAAGGTGCTGGACGTCCACAACTGGTCCACCGCGAACGGCGGTTCGATCGTCCAGTGGTCCGACCTGAACGCCGCCAACCAGCAGTGGCGGCTGGCCGACAGCTCGGACGGCCACGTACGCCTCATCTCACGCCACAGCGGCAAGGCCCTCGAGGTGCAGGGTGGGTCCACCGCCGACAACGCGAACGTCGTCCAGTACGACGACTGGGGCGGGACCAATCAGCAGTGGCGGCTCGTCAAGGTCGGTTCGGACACCGGCAACCCCGGCGACCCCGGCTCCTGTGACCTGCCGTCGAGCTACCGCTGGAGCTCGACCGGCGCCCTGGCGCAGCCCCGGCAGGGATGGGTGTCCCTCAAGGACTTCACCGTCGCCCCCTACAACGGCAAGCAGCTCGTCTACGCGACCACGCACGACACCGGGACGCGTTGGGGTTCGATGAACTTCGGCCTGTTCGGGGCCTGGTCGGAGATGGGCTCGGCGAGCCAGAACGCGATGAACAGCTCCACGGTCGCGCCCAGTCTCTTCTACTTCGCGCCGAAGAACATCTGGGTGCTGGCCTACCAGTGGGGCGGCACCGCCTTCTCCTACCGGACGTCGACCGATCCGACCAACCCCAACGGCTGGTCGTCCGAGCAGGTGCTGTTCTCCGGGAGCATCTCCGGCTCCGGGACGGGACCCATCGACCAGGCGCTCATCGGTGACGGCACGAACATGTACCTGTTCTTCGCCGGCGACAACGGCAAGATCTACCGGGCGAGCATGCCGATCGGGAACTTCCCCGGCAGCTTCGGCTCGACCTCGACCGTGGTCATGAGCGACACGACGAACAACCTGTTCGAAGCCCCGCAGGTCTACAAGCTGCAGGGCCAGAACCGCTACCTCATGATCGTCGAGGCGATCGGCTCGCAGGGCCGGTACTTCCGCTCGTTCACGGCGACCAGCCTCAACGGCAACTGGACGCCCCAGGCCGCGACCGAGAGCAACCCCTTCGCCGGCAAGGCCAACAGCGGTGCCACCTGGACCAACGACATCAGTCACGGCGAGCTGCTCCGTACCAGCGCCGACCAGACGATGACCGTCGACCCCTGCAACCTGCAGCTGCTGTACCAGGGGCGCAGCCCCAACTCGGGAGGTGACTACGGCCTGCTGCCCTACCGTCCGGGTCTGCTGACCCTGCGGCGCTGAGAAGCCCTGCTCCGAGGGGGAGTCGGTGCGGCGGGTCCGGTGTCATGCCGGACCCGCCGCACCGCCGGCTCAGCCCTGCTGTGCGGGAGCCCCGGCGGACGCGTCCTCCCGGGACCGTCCGGTGCCGTCGGCCCGGCCGCGGCGGGCACTCCGGACCGCGAGGGGGCGAGCAGCAGGGCCAGGACGAGCAGACCGATCGGGCCGCCGGTGCTCAGCAGCCACAGCAGGCGCGCGGTGGTGGCGGCGTCGTCGGCCTGCTGCTCCACGGACGTCTTCGCTCCCCGGACCTCGACGTCGGTCACGGGGAACAGTGTCACCGGCCCGCCCTCGTCCGCCGTCTGAGCGACCACCGTCTGGTGCAGGTCGCCGTTGAGGGACAGGCCGGTGTCCGCGTCGCTCCAGGCCCCCCGCTCGTCTGCGCATGGCCTCTCCTCGGTGCGGTGTCCGTGCCTGAGGGCTCGCCCTTGCCCAGCGAGCGTCAGGTCAACGCAGGAGGGATGAAGAAGGGCGTCAACGCCGCCGATGCAAGTGGATTGGCGATCCATCAGACGAGTGATCAAAGATCGGAGGAGTCCGGAGAGCGTCGCCCGAACGACCTCCCGGGCTGTCTCGCAGCTCGCGAACAGCTTGCTCCGGCGATCGCTGGAACAACGGGGAACGGACGCTCGACGCAGCCCGACCGCGTCGAGTGAGGTCTCACCGGCACCGAACACGCTCTGGCAGGCGGAACCGGACGCGGTTCGCGCCGTCGAGCGGGCCGACGGCGCCGATGACGACCTCGGACCGTTCTTCGCCGGCACCGCCCTGGCCCGGCCGTTCACGGGAAGCGGTGGCGGGAGCCGGTCAGGGACGCAGTTCCAGGGTGATGTGCGGGGACAGGGCGCGGAGGAAGTCGGGCGCGTCGAAGATCTCCCCCGCGGAGACGACGCCGAACGCCTCGGTCCGTCCGGTGAGGACGCGGTCGACCGCTTCCGTCACGAGGGGTGCGGTGACGGCGTAGATGTCACGGCCGCGGGCCACGGCGCGCCGTTCGACGCCGCCCGAGCGCACGACGACGTCGACGAGGAAGGTCTGGTCGGAGCGGCCGCGTTCGTCGGCCGCGGCCGGCGTCGGGGTGTCCGGGTCCGCGATGTCCCGGGCCGCCTCGACCGTCATGTAGGTGCGCACCTCGGGGACCGGAAGGTGGCTGGGGACGGTCACGACGTCGGCCATCGTGAATTCCCCGATGACGGGCCGGGGGCCCATCGGGTCGGGGAAGGACCACTCCAGGGTCGGCGGGGCGTCGTGCCGGTACTCCAGCCGCCCGCCGGTGTAGCGGACGCGCCGGCCGTTCCGCCGCTGCCGGGAGACCGCGCCCGCGGCACGCGTCCCGGCGGTGGGGTGCCAGCTGTTCAGCCCGTACGCGACGTGCGCCTCGTCGGCCGCCGTCCAGTCGCCCATCGCCGCGGTGACCAGCAGGTCGCCGAAGCCGCCGAAGAAGGCCATCGCCGGGACGATCACCGCTCCGGCCTCCCGCGCCCGGTCGGCGAAGTGCGCGAAGGTGTCGAGGTTGGCCTCGATCTCGGCCGCCACGTCCAGGTACGGGATCCCGGCGCGCAGGGCGGCCTCGATCACGGGGGCGGCCGTCGTGGCGAAGGGCCCGGCGCAGTTGACCACGGCCGCCGCGCCGGCCAGCGCGTGGTCGAGCGAGACCGGATCGTCGGCCGACGCCGGGCGGGCGTCCAGCCCGGTCTCGTACGCGAGCGCCTCCAGCTTGTCGGCGTCGCGGCCGGAGAGCACCGGGAGGAAGCCTCGCTCCCTCAGCTCCGCCACCACGAACCGCCCGGTGTGCCCGTACGCACCGAACACCGCCACCGTCTGACCCGGTCCCATGGGTCCTCCCCCGCACTCGAACGATCCGCTGCGATCTGTCAGGTACATCCTGGCGAGGACCGTCACCCGAGCACGACTGTCCGGAACGACACACCCCGTACAGTTCCGGACATGGCTACTGTCGCGCTGGCCGTCACCGACGGCATGCTGCACTTCGAACTGGCCCTGGCGTGCGAGGTCTTCGGAGCCGGACCGGCCGGCGTGCCGAAGCCCTGGTACCGCCTCTCGCTCTGCGGTCCGGGCGCCGTGCGGGCCGGCCGCTTCCGGCTGGAGCCCGACCACGGACTCGACCGCCTCCCGGGCGCCGACACCGTGATCGTTCCGGGCTGGGCCGACATCGACCAGGATCCGCCGGACGAGCTGATCGACGCGGTGCGCGCGGCCCACGAGGCGGGCGCACGCGTGGCCTCCCTCTGCACGGGCGCCTTCGTGCTGGCCGCCGCCGGTCTGCTGGACGGCAGGCGTGCGACCACGCACTGGGCGCACACCCGCGAGCTGGCCGAGCGCCACCCCCGGGTGACGGTGGACCCGGACGTGCTCTACGTGGACGACGGCAGCGTGCTCACCTCCGCCGGCAAGGCCGCCGCCATGGACCTGTGCCTGCACCTGGTCCGTCTCGACCACGGCTCGTCGGTCGCCAACACGCTCGCCCGCCGTCTGGTGGTGCCGCCGCACCGGGACGGCGGCCAGGCCCAGTTCGTCACCACCCCGGTCCCCGCCCCGGGCAACCATCCGCTCGCCGAGCTCCTCCCCTGGGCGGTCCAGCGGCTGGACCGCCCGCTCACCGTGGAGGACCTGGCCCGCCGGGCGCGGATGAGCTCGCGCAATCTGAGCCGCCACTTCAAGGCGGTGACCGGCACCACTCCGCTGCAGTGGCTGCTCACCCAACGGATCCGCCACGCCCAGGAGTTGCTGGAGACCACCGACGACACCGTCGACACCATCGCGGCGGCCACCGGCATGGGCACCGCCACGACGCTGCGCCGGCACTTCAACCGGACGGTCGGTGTGCCGCCGGACGCCTACCGCCGTACCTTCCGCTCCCGGACCCGCACCGGCCCCGACGACGGCGGGCGGCACCACAGGCATCCCGGGCTCTGAGGAACGGGAAGCGGACGGCCGCCGCCGACAGGTCCCGGAGTCCGCCCGGGACCCGCGCGGCGGGGCGCCGGCGGTGCGCCGCCCGGGTCCGGGCCCCTTTCGCAGCATTCCTGGACCACCGTCCGGACAGTCGGCTCGGCGGCCACCGCCCGGCTGGTCAATTCCTGGGCGCTGACCTGCGACGGACCAGTATGATCTCCTCGCTGCTCGCACATCTGTGCCTATCGGGGCGCCGTTGCGGGCGTTCAGAGGGAGGGATCACTTGACCATGTCCTTCGGCACGGGACCACGTACGGTTCTCGCCTCTTTAGGGGCCCTTGGCCTGACACTGGCCGGCGCAGCAACCCCGGCGAACGCGGTCGACGGGACGCTCACCCCACCGACTCACCTGTTCAACGGGTACAGGCACTGCTCGACCGACGCGGACCGGCCATCGTACCGGTGGGCCCGCGAAGGTCTGGTCGTCGAAGGCATCCCCGGGGTCCCGGAGGACACGGGAGGCTCCCGCGTCAGCGTGCGGTACCAGGTCTGGCCGGTGGACGATCCCTCGGAGATCACCACGGTCACCCGCGACCACGCCATCCCCGGATTCGAGGCTCCCGCCACTCTGCCGGCCGGCGCGCTCGCCGACGGGCAGAGCTACGCGTGGCAGGCGCAGACGGTGGCCGGCAACGCGGTCTCGGACTGGTCGGCACCCTGCTATGTCACCATCGACAACAGCAGGCCGGCGAATGCCCCCACCATCACCTCGTCGAACTACGCTCCCGAGACGTGGAACGAAGGCGGCGAGCCGGTCGAGTTCACGCTGAGCGCGAACGGCGTCACCGACGTCGAGGGCTTCGTGTTCTCCTGGCAGCAGGACTTTCCGGCGATCGGTACGGAGATCGGTGAGTACGGCATTCCGCAGCCCGTCGACCCGTACGCCGACACGACATACTTCAAACGCGCTGACACGCTCGGTGGTTCGACCACACTCAGTCTGGTGCCGCCGACCGGTTCTGGTCCGATGACGCTGTGGGTGCGCAGCCTGGACCGCGCCTACAACGGGTCACAGACCGCCCGGTACGACTTCAACGTCAGCTCCACGGCGCCCAGCATCTCACCGGCGGTCCCGGAACCCGAGTTCGGTCAGCCGACCGAGTTCACGCTCCGTCCCGGTCCCGAGCTGCAGGCGAAGAGTCCTGTCGTGAGCTACTCCGTCGAGACCGTCGGCGGTCAGAACGACAGGACCTTCGACGTCACGGCGCGATCGGACGGCACAGCGACCGTGGAACTCACGCTGGACGGTCCCTACGGCGAGAGCCTCCGGGTGGCCAGCAAGAGTGCCAACGGCTGGGTCAGCGACAAGGCGTGGTGGGGGGTCAGTTACGACACCGCACCCGCCGTTTCCTCGGACATCTATCCGGAGAACGGCTCAGGCGGCGGCGTCGGCGTGCCGGGCACCTTCACCTTCACGCCCAAGGTGAAGGATGTCGTGAGCTACACGTACACCTTCAACAACGGTGACCCGGAGGTGACGGTCCCGGCGGACACCGATGGCACCGCGAGCATCGACTGGACCCCGACCACGGATGGCTGGCACGACCTCACGGTCTACGCGACGACCAAGCTCGGGCCTTCAGGTGGCGCCCTATGACTACTTCTTCGCCGTGAACTGAACCGGTTCACCGGAAGGCGCCGGTCCCGGCTCCCCGCAGCGGAACCGGGACCGGACGCGTCTTTTCGTGCCGGTCGGACATCGGTGTCCCTTCTGCGACGCCGAGTGGTGATCACCGCGCCCGCGCCGGGAATTCGCTGCCGAGCCGGGAGACGGCGGTGGCGAAGCGTTCCATGTGCAGGCGGGTGGCATCCCGCAGGGTCCCCTCCTCGTCGACGCGTTGGCGCCGGTGGGCCACGATCGGAGTCATCAGCGACCTGAGTCGGGGATTCGTCGGCAGCAGGTGGCTGCTTCGCCGATGATGTCGCCGGTGCTCCTCGCCCGGACGAACGGTCTCGGGTCGTCGTTCCAGCCGACGATCCAGGAACGGATGTCGTGTTCGAGGGCCTGGACGCAGCGGTGGACGCCGCGCTTGAGCTTCTTCTGTGAGTCCGGCGAACCACCGCTGGGCGAGGAACTCTCGGAGCAACAGCAGGAGGCCGGTACGGCTGTCAGCCGGTGACCGGTTGGCCGGCCGAGCGACACCGGCAGCGCCGGCGTGGCCCGGGGCCCCCGCACGGGCGACCTCGCAGGACGTGGATGCTGCTTGGCTGGCACGACGCCGCAGGTGCCGGACCACCGCCCTCGTCCGTACTCAGGCCCTGCGACAGCCGGCCCGGGGCTGCTCGCTGCGGGGCGGGGCTGGCATCCACGGACGCGTCGGCCGTTCGCAGCGTGAGGCGGGCGGGGCGCTGCGCCCCGTACGCGCCCTGTGTTCCCGGCTCACTCCATCAGGTCTGACCTGGCGTTTTCCCTGTCCCTGGGCTCTCCGCTCTTCCAGGACCGGTCTGCGGCAGACACGGCAGGCGGCACCTTCCTTCCGCTTGTGGTGCCTGCCGCGTGGATGGAGCGACGAACAGGAGCGGGGGGCGGCGTACATCTGACCCCGCATGAGCAGGAGCGTCTGAACGGTCCACGTGGCGGCCGACATCGCCCGGCGGCGTGAGCGCGGTCTGCTGGTGAACTATCCCGAAGTCATGGCGCTGTTGACGGCGCATGTCCACGAGGGGGCGCGGGCCGCACGACGTCGTCGACCTGCTCGCCGAGTGCCTGACCGTGACGGAGTGATCTGGTCGACAACCGCGGTTCCGGGCCGCGGACCGGGGCGACGCATCCTGACCGGACGTTGCCGTGTCCTCACAGGTCGGGCCACGGGTATCCCTCCGAGTAGACGTGCCAGCCCCGGAAGAACCAGCCGGCCAGATCGCTGATCCGCTCCAGGCAGTCCTTGTAGTAAGCCTCGGGAGTCGGCCTGGGGAAGTTCGCATGTGAGGTCCACATCGGCACCCACGTCGCGACCTCATGGAACCCCTCAGCGAGCCACCGATCGAGTTTCTCGTCGTCCTGGCAGTGCTCGCACACCGTCCGCATGGCCCTCTCAAGACGGGTGAAGGCAGCCCGGTCCCACACCAGATCCCCGCGCAGGCGCAGCAGGAAGCTTCCTTCCTCTGCGTCGAACTCCCGTCTAAGAACCTCGATGGCCTCGTCCACGAACGAGATCATGGCAGGCCCTGAGGGAAACCTCGGCACGGCCCCGACCGGCACCGAGTGGTACACCACATCCGCACTCGGCGGAGCGCTCAGCGGAGTGCGCCGACAGCTGGGCTCCCCCGGGCCCGGCATCCAGCTCGCCGCCCGGATTCCGGTCGGAATCGGGGACGACCGCACCCGCTTCCCGACGGAGGGCCTGACTGACCTCGCTCATGCGCGCCAGATCAGACACTGGAACCTGCAGCGGCGGGCTCCAGGGCCGGCCCCTGTGCCCCGGGTCCGCACCCTCACGCCGCAGAGCGGTGATCAGCTTGCCGGACCGGCAGGGGCTCAGTCCGGTGGACAAGGGCTGTCCAGGACGGCCCCGACGCCGTGATCACACCGGACACGACAAGATCATCTCAACCGTGACCAGCAGTTACGGGACAGCCCTCAGGC
This sequence comes from Streptomyces sp. DSM 120436, assembly GCF_055778765.1. Lineage (NCBI taxonomy): Bacteria > Bacillati > Actinomycetota > Actinomycetes > Kitasatosporales > Streptomycetaceae > Streptomyces > Streptomyces sp. DSM 120436. Next base: position 167,204 of record NZ_JBSKBS010000002.1, read on the forward strand.
ACCGCTCAAGGTGGATCGGCCATCCATGTTCGTCGTTCCGCGGCGCCGGAACGCCCGGGCGGTCAGCGGCCGGCTTCCGCCTGCTCGACGATGCGGCGGAGTTCGGCGATGTGTCCGGCGAGGGCCTGCCGGCCTTGGGGAGTGAGCGCGAGCCAGGTGCGCCGGTGAACCTTCGCGACCGAGACGTAGTGCGCCAGCTGGAGAACCTTGACGTGTTTGCTCAGCACCGAGTCGCTGACGTCCAGCGCCTCGCGGACGACGGAGAACTCCATGCTGTCGACGGCGGCGAGCATGCTGCAGATCTGCAGCCGGTTCGGCGCGTGGATCACCTCGTCGAAGACGGCACGCGTCATCGCCCGGCCCGGATGTCACGTCGGGCGATCGCGTCGAGGCGGAACTCCACGGCCACGGTGAGCACGCCGATGACGCCGCCGGCCACGGCGATGGCCCAGTGCACGCCCGCGCCCCACTCCAGGTACATGCCGACGGCGGCCAACAGGACGAGGGCCAGGACGTATCCGCCGTACACCCTGATCGCGCCGGGCGTGGAGGTGTAGCGCTCGTAGGAGACGCCCGTCGCGCGCCGGAGCGCGTATCCGAGGCCGAACACCACGAGGACGAGTACCGCGCCCGCCCAGGAGGCCACCCGAAGGCTCATGGCGAGGAAGACGAGCGCGAGCGTGGCGCCCAGGCTCACGTGGTACCACCACGGGGCGGCGACGTGGGTGGCCGCACGGGCCCGGGAATCGGCGAGGGAGTCCAGGGCCGAACGGGCCGAATCCGGAGTCACGCGCCCGGAGTTGTCCGAGTTGGTTTCCATGACGGAAAGTAATACAGATCACTTGCCACCGTGGCAAGTGACGTTCTCGCGTCCCTGCGCAGCTCCGGATCCCCGCGGACGGCAGCGCTCGTGCCGCATGAACCTCACCCTCGGAGTCCGTCAACACCGGCTTGCCCAGCCGGCCGCCCGATCTCCCGGAGGGAGCCGCAGAACACGTCAAGTCGTTCCTGGCCCCGCAACTCCCGCAGGTTGACGTCGAAATCGACGCCGTCCGCGAACGCGAGGGGCTGCGCTCCTCCGATCGCGAGCAGACCGCAGTCGTCGAGCCGGTTCGGCCGAAGGCGTCGTGCGTGGCGCGACACAGCGCGGGCAGCGCCCACGAAGGTGCTCGGATGCCCGACAGCGTCCGTGCACCGAAGCCGTCCGTCAGTCCCTGCCGATGACGACCACTTCGTCCTCGGCCGTCCAGCGGCGCCGCTCGTGTTTGGGGGGATTGATGCGCACGCCGTAACCGGGACCCGTCGACGACTCGTCGTGGCTCCGGTAGCCGATGGCACAGTCGCCGCGATGACGCGCCGCGGCCACTACCGTGGCGAATGACGTCTCGTGTCCGGGCAGTACGTAGTCGGTGGCCGGCCGCATGCGGACCCCGGCGCCGTCTGCGGAGAACAGTTCCTCGAACACCGCTGCCAGGTGCCGGTTCTGGGAGATCTGGGCCATGAGCAGACCGATCAGCTTGCCACTGATGATCACGTCGGCTCCGGGACCGACGGGAGCCAGCGTCCGGTTGCGGTCGTCGATCAGTTCGGTGACGACCGGCAGCTCGCGCCCGGTGGTTTCCTCCAGTTGGCGCAGCAGCAGGAGGGTGACGAGCGTGCGGTTGTCGGGGTCGTCCGGCGACTGCCCGGGGACGGGGTCCCGGCCGAGCACGATCACGCTGTCGTAGGAGTGGACGTCCAGACGTCGCAGAGTCTCAGGACGGGTGACGTCCCCGTGGTGCAGTGTCAGGCTCAGACCGGTACCGCTGTTCACGTCCGCCTCGTTCACCTGCCGTGCCGTCGCCTCACCCTGGTCCGCCACCACGTCGACGGCTGATCCGGACCGCGCGCGGCGTCGCAGCTGGTCGATTATGAGCGGTGCGCGGCGATTCCATCCCAGCAGAAGGACCCGCTCCGCTCGTGTGGGCGCCGGAGGACCGGAAGCCATCACCGTCTCCTCGACCCATTCCGCACAGTCACCCGGCCAGGCCGTGTCGTCGTCACGGGCGATGACGACGAGCAGGTCGTCCGGAGCGATGGGCGTCTTCGGTGGCGGATTGAGCAGGGGGGTGCCTCCTCGTACCATCCCGACGACACTCGACGTCGGGTAGGACAGCAGAGCGTCGCCGAACGGGCGGCCGACCAGGGCCGGCTCGGTGATCAGGTAGAACTCGTCACCGGCGAAGTCGAGGAGTTCCTGGTGCACCAGGGAGAGCCCGGGGCGGCGGGCGGCCTGGACGATCAGCCGGGCGGTGACGGTGTCACTCTCCAGGACGACGCCGCCCGGTCCTGCGGCGAGACAGGCGGCCAGGCGGTACCGGTCGTCCCGGACGGCGGCGACGACGGGCGGGCGGTTCCTCCGCCCGGCCAGGGCCGCCCTGAGCGCCAGCAGTGTCTTGACCACCTCGGCATCGGCGTCGGGCCCGTCGTGCGGCAGGATCAGCACGACACCGGCCGTGGCCGGGCTCACCAGGGGGAGCACGGCCGGGTCGGTGGTGGGACCGCTGCGGCAGATCAGCCGCGTACGTCCGGCAGAGCCCACCTTCGTGCTCAGCGCCTCCTCCATGAGGGTCTTGTCCCGGTCGGCCAGCACCGCCACCGCGGCCCGTCGCTGGTTGGCGTTGGCGGCCACCAGCTCGCTCACCACCGTGAAGACCTGCTCCGACCATCCCAGGACCACGGCGTGCCCCTGTTCGAGCACGGTGGAACGGCCCCGCCGCAACGCGGTGAGCCGCTCCGTGAGCGCCGTCGTGATCAGACCGACGAGCGTCGAGACGTACAGCAGAGTGACCAGGGCGAGCAGCACCGACGTCACCACCCGCAGCGGCGTGCCCGTCGCGCCGCCCAGCCGTAGCGCCTCCCCGGTGAGGCGCCACACCTCCGCCAGCCGGTCCGTCAGGGACGCCGGCGCGTCGGGGTCGGTCCACACCAGCACCGCACTGGCCGGGACGACGACGGCCAGGCACAGCAGTGCCATCCAGCCGACGAGAGCGGCGGCACCGCGGGCCAGCGTGCTGTCGAACCAGTAACGGGCCCTGTCACCGAACGGAGTGCGCCGCTGCCCCACCCTTCCCCCCTCCCTCTCCTGACGCTCTCGCAAGGCCACGTGGATGCCGCGTGCGCGATGCGCCGCGCGGGTCTGCCGGAGAGCACGGATGTGGATCCGCACGTCGCAGTGTGGGGGAGCGATCACCGCGGCGGACGGACTTCGCGCAGCGTTCATCCCATCGGGTTTCCCGGGCCGTCCACGGCGGCGGACCCGTGGTGACGTCAAGGTTCGCCACCGCTTAGCTCCTTCGGGTCACCACCGGGGCGAAGGACGGGCGCCCGGTCACGGCCGCCGGTACAAAGGCCGCCATGACTGAAGATCACACGGTGGTGCGCCCGGACGGCGGTTTCTCCCGGAGAGGTTTCGCGGCGGTGGCCGGTACCGCCACGGTGGCCACCGCCCTGACCGGCGGTGCCGCCGCGGCTCTGCCCGCACCGGCCGCACCGGCCGCACCGGGCGACAACCGTGACACCGACTTCGACCGGTGCCTGGCCGTCGCTCGCGCACTGCTCGTCCTGGACTCCGACGACCGCCCCCTCGTCCCGCGTTACCAGAGCGTCCTCCGGAAGGGGCTACCGGCTCAGCGACGGACACGGCCCAAGAACGTCCTGGTCATCGGTGCCGGCCCGGCCGGTCTGGTGGCCGCCTGGCTGTTGAAGCGGGCAGGCCACCGGGTGACGGTACTGGAGGCCAACGGCAACCGGGCGGGCGGACGCATCAAGACCTTCCGGAGCGGCGGCCACGAACGCGCCGAGCAGCCCTTCGCCGATCCCCGCCAGTACGCCGAGGCGGGCGCGATGCGCATCCCGGGCAGTCATCCCCTGGTGATGGAGCTGATCGACCAGTTCGACCTGAAGAAGCGGCGTTTCCACTACGTCGACGTCGACGGCGAGGGGCGTCCTGCCAACCGCACCTGGATCCATGTCAACGGTATCCGCGTGCGGCGCGCCGACTACGCCCGCGCGCCCCGGCGCGTGAACCGGTCGTTCGGTGTCCCCCGGGCCCACTGGGACACCCCCGCCGCCGCCATCCTGCGCTCCGCGCTGGACCCGGTGCGCGACGAGTTCAGCCGCGTCGGCCGCGACGGCAAGCGGGTCGACAAGCCGCTCCCGGAGCGGCTGCGGGGCTGGGCCCGGGTGGTGCAGCGTTTCGGTGACTGGTCGATGTTCCGCTTCCTCACCGAGCACGCCGGACTCGACGAACGGACCATCGACCTGATCGGCACGCTGGAGAACCTCACCTCCCGCCTCCCGCTGTCCTTCATCCACAGTTTCATCGGCTCCTCCCTCATCAGTCCCGACACACCCTTCTACGAGCTGGAGGGCGGCACGGCCGTACTGCCGGACGCCCTGCTGGAACGCGTGCGCAAGGACGTGCGGTTCGACCGCCGGGTCACGCGCATCCAGTACCACCATCCCGACCGCCCTTCGCCGGACGCCGGGCACGTCCGGAGCAAGGGTCCGCACGTGTGGGTCGACACCGTGTCGGAGGGCCGCGGCGGCCCCGTCGTACGCGAGCAGTTCACCGCGGACGTCGCCGTGGTCACGGTGCCGTTCTCCGGACTGCGCCACGTGCAGATCGCCCCGCCCCTGTCGTACGGCAAGCGCCGGGCGGTCTGCGAACTGCACTACGACAGCGCGACCAAGGTGCTGCTCGAGTTCAGCCGCCGCTGGTGGGAGTTCGACGAGGCGGATTGGAAACGGGAGCTCCGCACCGTCGACCCGGGTCTGTACGACGCCTACCGCACCGGTCGCGCCGCCACGGACGGCAGCCTGCTCGGCGCCCACCCCTCCGTGCCCGCCGGGTACATCACGGCGGCTCAGCGCACTCACTACGCCGCCAACCGCTCGATCGCGCGCGACCAGCCGGAGGCGGTCGACGTCGTGGGCGGCGGCTCGGTGTCGGACAACGCCAACCGCTTCATGTTCCACCCCTCCCATCCGGTTCCGGACAGCGCGGGGGGTGTGGTCCTGGCCTCCTACAGCTGGGCGGACGACGCTCTGCGCTGGGACTCCCTGGACGACGACGCACGGTACCCGCACGCTCTGTGCGGTCTCCAGCAGGTCTACGGCCAGCGCATCGAGGTCTTCTACACCGGCGCGGGCCGCACGCAGAGCTGGCTGCGCGACCCCTACGCCTACGGGGAGGCGTCCGTGCTCCTGCCCGGGCAGCACACGGAGCTGCTGCCCGCCATCCCCGTACGCGAAGGGCCGTTGCACTTCGCCGGGGACCACACGTCCGTCAAACCGGCGTGGATCGAGGGAGCCGTGGAGTCCGCCGTGCGTACCGCATGGGAGATCCACACCGCATGAACCGCGCGGTCCGCTCGGCCGGGGTCCCCCCCTCGGGACGCCGGCTGCGCGGCCGCCTTCCCGGCTGCCGTGGCCAGGCCTTTCCACGCATGAAGCGCCAGGACTCGCGCCGGGCGAAGGCCCGCGCCGGCGCCGCCCGGGTGACCCGGTCGATCGTCTTCACCGCCGTCGCGGGACGGGCCGGCGGCCTCCACGTGGTCTCCCCGTGGATCTCGGTGCCGAGGTCCGCCGGATCGGCTTCCGCGACGCGGTCCCGCTCGGACCCGGCGATCACTGTGCACACCTCGAACCCGGCGACGACCTGGTCAGCGGCGGCCCCGGGAGGGACACCGTCGAGGGCGGCCCGGGCTGCGACGTCGCCCTCCGGCAGGTGTCCAACCGGAGCCGGAGGTGCTGCCACAAGCCGCACAGCAGGAACGAAGAACACGATCCACAGCCATGAAGTGACGAACCAGCCATTTTCGGCCCTCTCCCAAGGGAGCAGGGGGCGAGGGACGGAGAGGGGGCAGACGGGTAGACATGAATGGCACACGACTCCGACAGAACGAGCAGAGCACACAGGAAGCCCGTGCTCGGGGGACCATGCGGATCTGGCGGTGGGCCAGATGGCCGGCACTTCTCCTCGCGATCGGCTGGGCGGTCAGCTGGGTCGGCAGTCTCGTCCGAGGTGAACAGGGATGGGATCTGTGGTGGCCTCTGGTGAGCGCCGTCATCTGGACGGGGGTGACCGTGAACGGTTTTGTGACCTATCGCCGCATAAGGTCGACGACGCTGCCCGCCCTCACCGGCCGGCCGTCTTCCTGACCGTCCAGGCCCCGCCCCCGGGTCGGCCCGCTTCCTGTCCTCGCGCACCCTTCGGCACCCGGACTGGACCCCCTTCGCGAGCGGGAGCCCGCACAGGCGGACGGGTCCTGAGAAGGGGCCCGTGGCGCGGGTGCCGCACCTTCCTGTTGATCCTGGCCGAGACGGCCGACGGCCGACAACCACCGGTTCTGGTCCGTACCAACCTCTTGCCCTCGCTCCCGTCACGCCGCAAGCTCCCCTCATGGAGCTGGAGTTGCGGCATCTGAAGACGATCAGGGCGATCGCGGACGCGGGCAGTCTCACCAGGGCTGCGACCGATCTGGGTCTGGCGCAGCCCGCGTTGAGCGCACAGCTCAAGCGGATCGAACGGGCCCTGGGCGGAACGCTGTTCGAGCGCGGGCGGCATGGGGTACGGGTCACGGCGCTCGGTGAACTCGTCCTGGAACGCACCCGTATCGTGCTGCCCGCGGTGACCGAACTGCAGCAGGAGGCGGCACGGTTCGCCCGCACCCCGCGTGCGACCGCCTGCTTCCGGCTGGGCGGTACCCACGGTCCGCTGCTGGGCGCGTTGGTGGACCGGCTGGCCGATGCGGTACCCGATGCCCGGGTCACCACCTGCACCTCCTGGTCCGAGCGTGAACTGGCCGGGTTGCTGGCCGAGGGGCGGCTGGACTTCGCGCTCGCCGGGACCTGCGGTTCGGCTCCTCCGCCCGGCGCCGAGGACCTGGTGTGGCGGGAGGTCGCGGTCGACCCGGTGTTCGTGATGCTCGCGGCCGGTCACCCGCTCGCCCGCCGCGCGGAGTTGGACCTGGCGGAGCTGGCCGGCGAGGAGTGGGCCTGCGTGCCCGGCGACGGCTGCTTCGGCGACTGCTTCACCGCTGCCTGCGTCCGCTCCGGGTTCACGCCCCGGCGGATGTACGAGACGGACACCGCGGCCCTGGTGCACCTCGTCCAGGTGGGCCGGGCGGTCGGGGTGTGCCGGGCCACCTTCCCCGACACACCGGGAGTGGTCACCCGGCCGCTCGTGGGGACTCCTCTGACCTGGCGACACCTGCTGGGCTGGCACGCGGGGACTCAGCGGGACAGTACCGCCGCGACCGTGCTGGCCCGGGCCCGGATGGCGCACGCCGGGGTGGCGGTGGGCAACAACAGCTACACCACCTGGTCGTCGGCCCACCGCAGCCCGGCGCCCCCGGCCCTTCCATAACACCGGGCAGAGGGTCGACCGACGTCTTACGGGGACCTGCCGGCCCTTCCTACGGTTTCGGCACCTTCCCCTCCGGAACCGAGGAGATGCCCCATGTCCTCCCTGCTCCAACGACACACCCGAGCCCGGGCCAGAACCCGGGCCGGTGCCGTGGGCGCCGCGCTGGCGGCGACGGCCGCGCTGCTCGTGGCCGGGCTCAGCGGCTCCGCGAGCGCGGGCACGACCCCCGATGACGCATCCGGCGGCGCCCCGTCGGCCGCCGACACCCTCCGCACCGACGCCGCCCCGCCCGCCCTGCTGAAGTCCATGGAACGTGACCTCGGCCTCGACCGGAAGCAGGCGGAGCGGCGGCTGGCGAACGAGGCCGAGGCCGGAGCCACCGCGGGCCGTCTGCGCGCCGCGCTCGGCTCCGACTTCGCGGGCGCCTGGGTGGCCGGCGCCGAGTCCGGCACCCTGAGGGTGGCGACGACGGACGCCCGGGACGTACCGGTCATCGAGGCGCAGGGCGCCGAGGCCACCGTCGTACGCCACTCCCTCACCGAACTGGACGCCGCCAAGGCCCGTCTGGACCGGGCGGCTGCCAGCCGCGACATCACCGACGCGCCCGTCTGGTACGTCGACATCCGCACCAACCAGATCGTCGTGCAGGCCGCACGTCCGTCCGCGGCCCGCGCCCTGCTGTCGGCGGCCGGGGTCGGCACGTCCCTCGCCCGCGTCGAGAAGTCGGCCGAGCAGCCCCGCCCGTTCTACGACCTGCGCGGCGGCGAGGCGTACTACATCAACAACAGCGGCCGCTGCTCGATCGGCTTCCCCGTCACCAAGGGCACCCAGACCGGCTACGCCACCGCCGGGCACTGCGGCCGGACCGGGAACAGCACCAGCGGCCACAACCGGGTCGCCCAGGGCACCTTCCAGGGCTCGACCTTCCCGGGCCGCGACATGGCCTGGGTCGCCACCAACTCCAACTGGACGGCCACACCGTACGTGAAGGGCGCGGGCGGCCAGAACGTCCAGGTCACCGGCTCCACCCAGGCCCCGGTCGGCTCCTCCGTCTGCCGCTCCGGCTCCACCACGGGCTGGCACTGCGGAGTCGTCCAGCAGCTGAACACCAGCGTGACCTATCCCGAGGGCACCATCAGCGGCGTCACCCGCACCTCGGTCTGTGCCGAGCCCGGCGACTCCGGCGGCTCGTACATCTCCGGCAGCCAGGCGCAGGGCGTCACCTCGGGCGGCTCGGGCAACTGCAGCAGTGGTGGCACGACGTACTTCCAGCCGATCAACCCGCTCCTCCAGACCTACGGCCTCACCTTGAGGACGACCGGCGGCGACGAGGAACCGCCCGGGGAGGAACCGGGCGGCACCTGGACGGTCGGCAGCGTCTACCAGGCGGGCGACACGGTCACTTACGGCGGCGCCGCCTACCGCTGCCTCCAGGCCCACCAGGCCCAGACGGGCTGGGAGCCCCCGAACGTGCCGGCGCTGTGGCAGCGCATGTGAGCCACGGCTGACCTGCCCGACGGGGGACGGACCGGCCCCGGGCGCGCCCCGGCGGCGGCCCGGGGCCCGGGCCGCCGTTCGTCCTGTGCCCGTGACCAGCAGGGCCACCCCGCCCTCCGTGCGGACAGCTCCCGGGCACCGCCCTCGCAGTTCATCCGGTACGCCCCACGAGGGCCGCTCCGTTCCCAGGGCCGGCCCGGGATCCCCCGAGCGAGCTACCTGGTCTGTCCTCCCCGGGGTGACGCGCGCCACCGGTGGTCCCTTGTTGACTCGCATCGTCAACACGACGGCCGGACAAGGCCGACCAGCCCAGTAGCTGAGGACAACACCATGACCACGACACGCAGTTCCACGCAGCACGGTTTCCCCAGAGGCCGCCGAATCGCCGCAGCTCTGCTGGTTTCCACGCTGGCTGGAACCGCACTGACCGCGTGTGACGCCGACGCCGAGGGCTCGCAACCGGCCAGGAGCTCCGGCAGGAACGTCGGCGAAGCCGCGGGCGACGCCACGATCACTTGGGGCAAGTGCCCGGCCCAGGCCGGGGGACAGACCCGTGACCCCCACCTGGCCTGCGGAACGTTGGAGGTGCCGCTCGACTACCGGAACCCGAGCGGCATGAAGATCGACGTGGCGGTCTCCCGGCTGTCCACCGCACAGCCCGGAAAGCGGCGCGGCGTCCTGCTGCTGAACCCCGGCGGGCCGGCCCTGGGCGGTCTCGGCATGCCCGAGACGATGGCGTCCACACTGCCGAAGTCCGTGCTGGACCGCTACGACCTGATCGGTTTCGACCCGCGCGGCGTCGCGCACAGCACCCCACGGAGTTGCGGTCTGCAGGACCCCGGCGTACCCGGCCTCTTCCCCTACCCTGCCGCGGACGGCTCGATCAGCGAGAACGTGGCCCTGGCCAAAGCCGTCGCCAAGCAGTGCGCCGACGCGGCAGGCAAGAGCCTGCGGCACTACAACACCGCCAACACCGCCCGCGACATGGACCGCATCCGCCAGGCGCTCGGTGAGAAGAGGATCTCCTACTGGGGCCGGTCCTACGGCACCTACCTCGGCGCGGTCTACCGCTCCCTCTTCCAGGACCGCACCGACCGGATGATCCTGGAAGGCAACGTCGACCCCACCAAGGTGTGGGCCGACCAGGTGGCGGGCACCTGGGGCAGGGGCATGGCCGACCGGTTCCCCGATGCCGCCCGCGTCGCCGCGGCGCAGGCCGGAACCCTCGAGCTGGGCACGGACGTCGCGCAGGTGACCCGCGCCTACCTCACCCTCGCCGACCGGCTCGACCGCACGCCCGCAGCGCTTCCCGGCGCGTCGGTGCCGCTGGACGGGGCGCTGCTGCGGAACATGACCTACGCCCTGCTTCTGCAGAACAACACCCTTCCCGTGCTCGCCAAGTTCTGGAAGGCCGCCGACAACCTGGCCCACGGCAACACCACGGCCGCCGACACCGCGGTCCTCAAGGAGGTGTTCGCCGAGACACCGACGTCCCCGGGCGTCCCCGCGGACAACCAGGCCACCATGTTCCTGGCTCTCACCTGCGGCGACGCCGAGTGGCCGCACGACGTCGACGGTTATGCCGCCCGTACCGCCGCCGACCGCGAGAAGTGGCCGCTCACCGCGGGCATGCCCGCCAACATCTGGGCATGCGCCTACTGGGACAAGCCGGCTGAGGCGACTGCCAAGATCGTGAAGGGCGGCCCGCGCAACACCCTGATCCTGCAGAACCGGCGGGACAACGCCACCCCGTGGGAAAGCGGCGTCGGGCTGCGCAGGTCCCTCGGCGACGGCTCCGTCTTCGTCGGCGTCGACAACGGCGGGCACTACGTCCACGGCGAAGGCTTCGCCTGCGCCGACAAGGCCACCGTCGGCTTCCTGGTGACCGGCCACCTGCCGGACAAGGACGTCTACTGCACCGACGTCACCCGGAAGTGACCCGCCGGAACGCAGTGCTTCCCTGTCCGGCCGGGACGGTGAGGCGTGCGGGTCTGTTCCGTAGTCGGTGGTGACGGTGAGTGCTCGCCCGTGACCATTGAGCGTGCATGACGCGAACGAGCTTGAAGGAACGGCGTTCTCGGGATCCCCGGCGTCGGTCGTCGAGGATGTGGCGGACGGTGGCGAGACAGTCCGGGCCACGGCTCGGACCCGGGATGTTCCCGTTCCCCCGGCCGAGGGGAGAGAGGCCGCCACCACACGCGAGCGCCGACAACGGGTCCACGCCCTGCGCGAGCGCGGAGCCGGCCTGCTGGAATGCGCACGGCGCCTGAACCCCGCCTTGAACACCGTCAAGCGCTACGACCGTGTCACCGAGCCCGAGCACCTCGTCCGTGCTCCCGAGCACCGGCCCGCCCTCGTGGGTCCCTACCGCGCTCGCCTGCGCAAGCGCCGACTGGAGAACCCGGCCGTCCCCGTCACCCATCTCCTCCAGGAAACCGGGGAGCCGGGCTGCACCGGCAACTCGAACCTGCTGGTCCGCTGCATCAGCCAGGGGCGTGCCGAGGCCGACCGGCCCGCCCTCTCGCCCCGTCCGCCGTCGGCGTGGCCTCCTCCGCGTCCGTGGTCGGCGTGCGGAGTGCGCCGGCGGCCGGAACGGTGGGGTCGAAGACGATCTTGATGGCACCGTCCTGCTTCTTCTGGAAGGTCTCGTACGCCTCCGGCCCGTCCTCCAGGGAAAGCCGGTGGGTGCGCAGGTCCAGCACGCCGAGCGGGTCGGCCGGGTCGCTCACCAGGGGCATGAGGTCGTCGGTCCAGCGGCGTACGTTGGCCTGTCCCATGCGGAGGGTGATCTGCTTGTCGAACAGCTCCAGCATCGGCATGGGGTCGACGACGCCGCCGTAGATGCCGGACAGGGAAATGGTTCCGCCGCGACGGACGGTGGAGACGGCCAGGTGCAGGGCGCCGAGGCGGTCCACGCCGAGGTTCTTGATCAACGGGCGGGCCAGCGCGTCGGGCAGCAGGTTGGCGCCCTTCTGGATCACCTCGGCGGCCTTCGAACCGAGCGAGCCGTGGGCCTCCATCCCGACCGCGTCGATGACGCTGTCCGGGCCCCGGCCGCCGGTGAGGTCGCGGACCGCCGCGGGCAGGTCGTCGACGTCGCGCAGGTCGAGGGCGGTGACGCCGTGGCGGCGGGCCATCGCCAGCCGCTCGGGCACGAGGTCGACCGCGATGACCTGGTCCGCGCCGCGGTGGCGGGCGATGCGGGCGGACATCTGCCCGATCGGCCCCAGCCCCAGGACGACGACGGAACCGCCCTCGGGGATGTCGGCGTACTGCACCGCCTGCCACGCGGTGGGCACGACGTCGGAGAGGTAGAGGTACCGCTCGTCCGGCTCACCGTCGTCAGGGACGGGGATGGCTCCGTAGTGCGCCTGGGGGACGCGGAGGTACTCCGCCTGGCCGCCGGGGACGTCGCCGTAGAGCTTGCCGAAGCCGAGCAGCGAGGCCCCCGTGTTCTGCTCGCGCACCTGAGTGGTCTCGCACTGGCTCTGCAGCCCGCGCGCGCACATCCAGCAGCTGCCGCAGGAGATGTTGAACGGGATGACGACCCGGTCGCCGGGCTTGACGCGGGTGACGTCGGAGCCGACTTCCTGGACGATGCCCATCGGCTCGTGGCCGAGTACGTAACCGGGGTCGACGAACGCCCCCAGCGGGCTGTAAAGGTGCAGGTCGGAGCCGCAGAGGGCGGTGGAGGTGACCTTGATGACGACGTCGGTCGGCTCGATGATCGCCGGGTCCGGGACGTCCTCGACGCGGACCTTCTCCCTGCCCTGCCAGGTCAGTGCACGCACTGCGTCCTCCCTTCGTCATGGCGCCGCCGACCGTGCGGGGACCCGCGGGCACAGCGCTGTGTTCAGGCACGACGGAGCTGGCCCTCGTCGGGCCTTCCCGCCCCCGCCTCCACACTGCGAGGGCCGGTGGACGACGGGCCTCGTGGAAGGTCACGGCCCCGGGGGTCGCAGTCCGGGCCGAAGGGGGAAGGGGTCCCACGCCGGTTCCCGCTCATGCCTCCACCATGTCAACGGTCCCGGGCCGCCGCACCCGGTGGCACCGGCCGCACTCACAGCCGCGATCACCTGGGACGGGTGCTCCGCAGCGGCCCGGTCGCCGGTCCCGAGGGCGTGGCGGAGCCGGCCGCCGACCGGCACACCTCCGGGCGCTCACGGCCGCCATGTCCGCGGCGCCCCTCACCGCCGTCACGCGGCATGACCGGACACCCCGGCCTTCCGGGCGGAGACTCCCCCGCCGTCGCGCCGCGGAAAGCGACCCCGCCGTACGAGATCCGGAGCGAAGAGACCGATCACATCGCCCTGCACGGGGGAAGCACACTGGAGGAGAGCTGACGCCGCCGGCTTTCGCGCCTGCCCACCTGGGCAGTTCCTCGCAGGCCGGGGAGCGACGTGACCCCCGACAGCGTGACACGGAGATGTGATGGCGAACCGCGTGTACACCATCGGGCATTCGACCCGCACCTTCGATGACGTGCTGTCCATGCTGCAGAAGAACGAGATCACCCACCTGGTGGACGTCCGTTCCTACCCGGCATCGCGCAGGTTTCCGCAGTGGAATCAGGACGCGATCGTCGATGCTCTCCCTCCAGCCGTCCAGTACCGGTGGATCCGAGAGCTGGGCGGCAGGCGGCACACCCCCAAGGGCGTCGAGAGCGTCAACACCGCGTGGCGGGTGAAGGCATTCCGGGACTATGCCGATCACATGATGAGCAGCGAGTTCGTGAGAGGGCTGGATGAACTGCTCGACCTCGCCGCGCACGGCCGGCCGGTGATCATGTGCAGTGAGGCCGTGCCGTGGCGCTGCCACCGCAGGCTCATCACTGACGCACTGCTCGTCGCCGGTGCGGAGGTCACGCACATCATGTCCGCCACCGTGACGAAACCGGCGTTCCTGAACGAGTGCGCGCACGTGCACAACGGTCGCATCACCTACCCTGCGCCCTGTGGTGAGTGAGATGAGCACGGACATCGTCGCAGAGGTCCGCGAGGCAGTGGCAGCCATCCCAGCGGGCAGCGTCGCTTCCTACGGAGACATCGCTGAGTGGATCGGAACGGGGCCTCGGCAGGTGGGGCGCGCGATGGGCCTCCTCGACGGAGGCGTGCCCTGGTGGCGCGTGGTCCACGCGGACGGCGCACCCGCGACGTGCCACCAGGGTCAGGCCCCTCGGCTGCTGGCCGAAGAAGGGACACCGATGCGCGGCGCACGGGTGGACATGCGACGGGCGCGGCACCGCGGACGGACGCCTGTCCCGCCATCGCCGTGATCGCGAGGCGGCCTCGTTGCTGAGCCAGGGGCGCCGTGGTGCGGTCGGGGGCCGTTCCGGCCGCCTGCGCCTGCTCGGTCCGTCGCCGGCCTATTCGTGCTCCGCCTGCGGCTCCGTGGTGCTGTCCGGGGGCGTTTCGGGTTTCGTGCGGAGGATCTCGCGGGCCTGTTCCGCGGCGCGCGCGGTGCTCTCGGAGACGAAGTCGAGGAAGCGGGCGATGTTCTCCAGGCGGGTGGCGGCCGGGGTGCCCGGGACGAGGACGTGGACGCCCTGCCGTGCGGTCTCGACGATCCGGGCGATGGAGCGGGCGCTGGCCATCATCGACTGGTACCAGACGTCGTCGTCCACGACATAGCGCTCGCGGCGGCCCTCGCCCTGCTCCCGGCGGACGAGGTCCTGGCTCTCGAGGAACGCGATCGCCTTGGAGACGGACGCCGGGCTGACCTGGAGGCGCTGGACGAGTTCGGCAGCGGTGAGGCTGCCCGCGTCGGAGAGGGTGAGGCAGGCCATCACCCGAGCCGTCATCGTGGACATGCCCGAAGCCATCATGACGGTGGTGAGCGTCTCCTCGTACTCGCGCACCGCCTCGGCGTCGCGCCCGTAGGCCTGCTCGGGCGCTCCGCTCCGCCGGGACGCGGCCTGCCGGCGGCGGTGGGCACGACGTTCGGTGGCGCGTTGGGCCAGGTCGGCGCGGTAGGCGGCGGGGCCGCCGTTGCGCATCACCTCGCGCGTGATCGTCGAGGTCGGGCGCCCCAGACGCCTGGCGATCTCCGCATAGGCGAGGCCTTCGGCCAGTCCCAAAGCGATCTGCTGACGTTCCTGCTGGGTGAGTCTGCCTCCCGGCATCA
Source organism: Streptomyces sp. DSM 120436 (assembly GCF_055778765.1). Lineage (NCBI taxonomy): Bacteria > Bacillati > Actinomycetota > Actinomycetes > Kitasatosporales > Streptomycetaceae > Streptomyces > Streptomyces sp. DSM 120436. The sequence goes on from NZ_JBSKBS010000002.1 coordinate 182,235, forward strand.
CGGTCTCCTTCGTGCTCTGCGACGGTCCTCAGCTTCTCGATCGTAGCGTCCGACCTCATACCATTGCAACGGACTCGATGACTCGCATTGCCTTACCTTTCAAATCGTTGCAACGATTTCATGCACGCTAGCTGGGTATACGGCATCCTCAAGCAACAAGTATGTTGCTTATTCAGTGAACGCAACGTAGCTTTTCCTGTGCCGGAAAAACGAGTCACAGGAGATCACGATGCAGAAGTTCGACACCCCCACCCCCGTCTCCGCCGTCCTGGACGTCCAGGCCGGGCGGGTTCAGGTCATCGCCGCCGACCGGACCGACACCCTGGTCGAGATCCAGCCCGCCGACCCCTCCAGGAGCCGGGACGTGAAGCTCGCCGGGCAGACCACGGTCGAGTACGCCGACGGCATCCTGCGGATCACGGCCGCGGCGGCGACGAAGAGCCGGCTCCTGGGCCCGTCCGGCTCCGTCGAGGTGACCGTGCGCCTGCCCGCCGGCTCCCGCGTCGAGGCCAGGGTGGCCGACGCCGAGTTCCGGGGCGTCGGACGGCTCGGCGAGGTCGCCGTCGACGGATCCCGCGGCCGGGTCAAGCTCGACGAGGCCGCCGACGCCCGCCTGACCGTCCTGGCCGGGGACGTCACCGTCGGCCGGCTCACCGGCCCCGCGCAGATCAGCACCCAGCAGGGCGACATCCGCATCGACGAGGCCGTCCGCGGCACGGTCACGCTGCGCGCCCAGCAGGGCCGGATCTCGGTGGGAGCCGCCCGTGGCACCTCCGCCACCCTCGACGCCGGCACCTCCTACGGCCGCATCCGCAACACCCTCCACAACGCCGAGGGCGCCACGGCCGGCCTGACCATCCACGCCACCACCGCCCACGGCGACATCACCGCCCACAGCCTGTGACCCGCGCCCGGACCACGCGGCACTCCCCTGGCCGGCTCGTCCGTCGCGGCGAACGGGCTGCGCACGGCGTACCTGGAGAAGGCCGTCCGCGACGGCGTCGGCCTGTCCGTGCCGGAGGGCACGAACCGCATTCGCTTTCGAGCCGGACCGCTTTGCGGCGCCGCGCGACGAAGATGCGGGGCGCCGGGACACGGGCGATCATCTGAGAGAGGCGGTTCCGAGTCGTCCGCCGACCGCCGCCCATGCCGCCTTCGTGCGCCTCCCTGACCGCGATCCGGGACGGAGTTCTCCATGCCCAGGAACGGCGGGGCACAGCCTGCCCGCACGAACTGCCGGCCGTCCTTACGACCGCTCCTGCGAGGTCCCGCGGCGGGAGGACGGCCGGCGTCTCCCGCCCCGGAATCGTCCCGCCGAGCGGCGGAGCCGACCGGGTGGCCTCCCGGCAAGGGGCGCACGGGAGTCCGGTGCTCCCGTGCGGACCGCCTCGGGAGCGTCGGCGAGGTCGAAACCCGCGAAGGCGATGACGTCGGTGGCGACCGTACGGAGGCTGCAGGCCGGGGAAGTACGCTCGGAGTCGGCTGCCCCAGCCGCCTCTGTGGTGATCCCCGTCGCGAGTTCCAGCGAGTGGTCGGCGGCGCGTCGGCGTGTACCGCGGTCGTCGAGCCCGTCGACCAGCGAGGCGATGACGTCCCTCAGGCCGTGCGACGGCTGCTGGAGCCATCCCCGGGTCTCCGCGTCGGCCGAGGCGAGGAGACGCGCCAGCATGAGACAGCCGGCGCCCAGCAGGTCGAGGTGCTCCGCGTCCTCCTACCGCACGACGGCCTTCGCCCGCCCCGTCAGCACCCGCCGGGTGACGCGTGTGTCGGTCCGCTCGGCGCGGCGCAGTTCCATGCCGAAGGGCCGACCCGGTCCGATGCGTGGGGCGGCCTGCGGCGGCTGGACGTGCTGGCGGGCGACGTGCTGTCGCTGGCCGCGGACGCGACGGCCGCACGACGGCACGTCGACACCGTCGTCGCCGCGGTCCGGCCCCGGCGAGGAGGGCGCGCCGTGATCGGCGCCGCCCGCGGCTTCGCCCTCGAGGAAGTGGACGGAACGGTGACTTTCCTGGATCCCCTGTGGAGTGACGAGCGCGTACGCATGAACAACGAGGGGGGCTGCGCCCCGGACGGCCGCTTCTCCTGCGGTTCGACGTTCCACTGCGGTTCGACGTCCTACGACGGCAGGGAGGGGGCCGTCTCCCTGTACCGCCTGGACCCGGACGGCGCGACGACGGCCGTCCTCGACGCTGTGACGGTCTCCCACGGTCTCGAGCGGAGCCCTGACGGGGACCGCGCGTACCACGCCGACACGGCGGCGGGCCGCGTCGGCGTCTTCGACCACGACCGCGGGCACGAGCTGGGCGGACGGCGCCCGTTCGTCACCGTGCCGGAGGGCGACCGCGGCCCGGACGGGCTGACGGTCGACGCGGAGGGCGGCGTGTGGGTCGCCCTGTACGGCGGCGGCGCGGTGCACCGGTACACCCCGGACGGCGCACTCGACGAAGTCGTGGAGCTTCCGGTCGCCGAGGTCACCGCGTGCGCCTTCGGCGGACCCCGGCTCGGCCGGCTGTTCATCACCACCTCGCGCGAGCACCTGGGCCCCGGCGCCGAGCCGGCGGCGGGCGCGCTGTTCGCCTGCGCGCCCGGGTCGCCGGGGACGCCGGTGAGGGAGTCCGCCGGATGAGCGCCGCCGGCGCCCCGGCGGGGCCGCACGGCGAGCGGTCCCGGACGCTGCTCGTTCTCGGCGCCCGCGGCGACCTCACGGAAAGGCTGCTCCTGCCCGGTCTGGGCAGCCTCGTCGCGGCGTCCGGGCTGACCGGTCTCCATCTGGTCGGCAGCGACCGGGGCGAGGGCAGCGACGAGGAATGGCGGGCACTCGTCGCGCGGGCGTTCTCCGAGGGCGGCGCGAGCGGTGCGGCCGTCGACGCAGTCGTCCGCGACACGCGCTACGTGGCCGCGGACGCCACTGGCGCGGACGACCTGCGCGGTCTGCTGGCGTCCTGCGGCGGCCGCCTCACGCTGTACTTCGCGCTGCCGCCGGCGGTCACCGTCGAAGCGTGCCGGGCGCTGGCCCGGATCGGTGTGCCCGAGGGGACGCGCCTGGTGCTGGAGAAGCCCTTCGGCACCGACGCGGCCAGTGCCACGGTGCTGAACGAACTGCTGCACGGCTTCGTGCCCGAGGACCATGTGCATCGCGTCGACCACTTCCTCGGCATGTCGACGGTGTTGAACATCCTGGGCGTCCGGTTCGCCAACCGGGTCATCGAACCTCTGCTGACCTCGGAACACGTCGAAGCGGTCGACATCGTGTTCGACGAGACGCTCGGTCTGGAGGGCCGGGCCGGCTTCTACGACACGACGGGCGCCCTGCGGGACATGATCCAGAGCCATCTGCTTCAGGTGCTGGCGCTGGTGGCGATGCCCGCGCCGAGCGCGTTGGAGCCGGTCGACGTACGGGACGCCAAGGCGCACGTCCTGCGCGCCACCCACGTCTGGGGCGACCGTCCCGAGCGGTTCAGCCGGCGCGCCCGCTACACCGCCGGCACGGTCGGCGGGCGCTCGCTCCCCTCGTACGCCGACGAGCCGGGTATCGATCCGGCCCGGGAGACCGAGACCCTCGCCGAGGTCATGTTCGCGGTCGACACCTGGCAGTGGGCCGGCGTGCCCTTCCGGGTCCGCTCGGGCAAGGCGATCGGCACGCCCCGGCAGGAGGTCGCCTTCTGGTTCAAGGCTCCCCGGCACGTGCCGGACGGACTCACCGGCGCGGTGCCCAACAACCGGCTGCGCCTCGGCATCGGCCCCCACCGCCTGCAACTGGACCTCAATGTCAACGGGGCGGGCGATCCGTCCACCATCTCCCCGGTCACCCTGGACACCTCTTTCGCCCCGGGCGAGCTGCTCGAGTACGGGGAGGTGCTCCGGGGCGTGCTGGAGGACGAGAAGCCCTTGTCGGTGCGCGACGACATGTCGGTCGAGTCGTGGCGCATCGTCGAACCGGTGCTGGACGCCTGGCGCGACGGGCGCGTCCCCCTCGACGCGTACCCGGCCGGCAGCGCCGGCCCCGGGAGCTGGGAGGACCAGAGGCCGTGAACGGACCCACGGACACCCGGCCGACGGACCGGAATCGGTTCGTCCAGCTGACGCCGAAAGGGATCGGGATCGTCCGCCGCTGGGCAATGGGCCCTCACCACCGGCAGCTTCCTGTTCGGCTTCGACACCGGAACCATCTCCGGCGCGCTGCTGTTCATCCGCGACGACTTCGGACTGAACTCCTTCGAGCAGAGCTCGGTGGTCGGCGTCCTCCTGCTCGGCGCGGTCGCCGGTGCGCCGGCCGGCGGGAAGATCCCGGACCGCTACGGGCGGCGGCCGTTCCTGGCCGGCCTGGGGGTGCTGTCCTTCCTCGGTGTCGTCGTCGCCGCCGTGGCCACCGGTTACCGAACGCTGCTGCTCGGCTCCCTCGCCGGAACGGCCGTCTCCATCGCGCTGCTGGGCGTCGCGTCCGCCGCGGAGCTGAGTCCGCTGCTCATGCCCGTCTTCGTGATGCTGTACATCGTGGCGTTCGGGATCGGCCTGGGCCCGGTGTTCTGGGTTCTGCTCGGCGAGGTCTTTCCTCCGGTTCAGCGCGCCGAGGGGCCGGGCGCGGGCGCGACCGTGAACTGGCTCTCGAACTTCGTGGTGAGCCTGCTGTTCCTGCCCGTGATCTCGGGCGTCGGGGAGGGACCGACGTTCTGGATCTTCGCCGTGATCTGTGTGCTCGGCGCGGTGTTCGCCGCCGAGCGGGTCCCCGAGACGCGCGGAAGGCACATCGACGAGGTGGGGGAAGACCTCCGCCGGCGGTGGACGTCCGGGCACGGTGACCCCCTCCCCCGGACCGGGGGACGGCGCGGAGGGCGGCGCCGTTCTTGGGCCTTGTCCTGGGACTGCCGAAGGACATCGGGCAGATGCGCGGATCCGACGCCCGTGAACCGCCGCGGGAGCGAGGGCTCCTACTGTCCGGCGGAGGAACGCCCCAGCTCGCGCAGCGCTTCCACGACGCGGTCGGTGATCTCCTCGGGAGCACCGGACACGTCGACCGTCACTCCCGCCTCGTCCGGCTCCAGCGGCTGGAGTACGGCGAGCTGGGAGGCGAGCAGTTCCGTGGGCATGAAGTGCCCCTGTCGGCGGGCCAGCCGCTCCTCGACGAGGGCGCGGTCGCCGGTGAGGTGCACGAACACGACGCCAGGAGCCGTGGCCCGCACACGGTCGCGATAGACCCTCCGGAGCGCCGAGCCGCTGATCACCCCGCCGCTCCCCGCCCGATCGCGCGCCCATGCACCGAGGGCGTCCAGCCAGGGCCCGCGGTCCTCGTCGGTGAGCGGGGTGCCGGCCGACATCTTGGCGATGTTGCCCTGCGGGTGAAAGTCGTCTCCCTCGGCGAACGGAACGCCGAACCGGGCCGCGAGCAGGACACCGATGGTGGTCTTGCCCGTACCGGTGACCCCCATGACCACCACGACCTGGGGAGTGCTCATGACGTCCTCCTCGCTCCGGTGGGGGCGGGAGCCGGGATCTGACAAGGGGGCGAAGGCGCCATGACCCGATCGTCTCAGGGAACTGGAATTCCGGCAGGCCCGGCGCCGCGCGTCGGGTTTCCCCGGGGGCCGGTGCTCCTCGTTCGCCGTGCCCGATGACGCAAGGCCGCTCGGACCCGACTCGGGCCGACCGTCGCCGGCTTCGCCCCTCCTCCGGCACCCTGCGGGACGTACGGCTCTGTGTCGTGCGTCGCGGCGACCGAGCAGGGTACGGCGGGGCTCGCCCGTCCCCTGCTCGTGAACGTCTCCCCAGGGCGCGGAAGGCGGGAAAGGTCGGACGGGTGGCATGGAGAAACCCTCGGCGGCGTTTCGTGCAGGGGTGGTCGCCGGGAACATGGCATTGACGACCGCCCCGGCTCCGGCATGAGGAGCGGGGCCGCGGTGGCCGTGGTCAGCCTCCGTGGACGGTGAGCCGGTAGCCCTCGGGAGACCATCGGCGGCTGGGCGGCCGGCAGCAGAGCACCTGCGGCCGGTCCGAGGCGTCGGCCCCGGACCGCGAGGCTGTGGATGCGGCCCGGTACGCCCGGCCACCCCGGCGCTCCCCGACCGCATTGTCAGTTCGGCGCACTAGGGTCTCCGATCACAGTCGTCGTGTGGACGGCTGCTCTGTCGACCGGGCATCAGAAGCTGGTGGAACCATGGGGTTCGGGGCAACGTACGCGGACTTCTCCGTCGACCCGGCCCGAGTGGCCAACGCCGACGTCAGGCTGCACAGGGCCCGATCCGCCGGGTCGCACCTGGCGCTGAGTGCGGGTGGGAGCGTGGCGCTGGAGTTCGAGGTGGCCGACCCGGAGGACGTTCCGCAGGTGACCCTCACCGTCACCGCGCTCGTCTCCAAGGCCGGGAGATCGCTGGGGTACGCCCCGATGGACGTGCTTCTGCAGGGTGAGCCGGTGGCCGTGGATCTGACCGTGCCCGGAGGCGGGGACCTTCCGCAGGACAACGTCTTCGCCGTCCCCGGGCCTCTGCTGAAGCCGGGCGCCAACACCCTGGAGATACGTTCCTCGGCCGAGGCGAGCACCATGCTCTGGCTCTACCGGGTCACCCTGGACCCCGTCTGGGAGCGCGGCCGTTCGGAGCGTGCCCGGACGGCGGCGGCCGCCCGTGACTCGGTGTTCGCCTACCGTACGGAACTCCGGCCCGCCCACTCCTCCTCCGCCCACTGGCGGCCGGCGCCGCGGCTGCTGTTCCACCTCGACCGGGGCGAGCACTCGCTGCCCGCACAGCTCGGCTGGCGCGGCACCGACGGCGCCGAGACCGCCATCAGCTTCCAGTCGAACATGTCCGACTTCCACGGCTGCCGCCGTGACGCGAACGGCACGGTCCACGAGTACCGCGGCCGTCTCACCGGCCGCTGGGCACACCCGGAGGGCGTCGGGCAGATACCGGCGGAGTCCCTGCACCGTTTCCACACCGAGGAGGGGTGGGGCGGCGGCTGGCACCGCGCCCACGAGTTGCGGCTGCTGGTGGACGACGGCGGGTCCGCACTGGAGCGGGTGACCTGGCGGGACCAACGGGGCGGCTCCGGCGTGGTCGTCCTGCACGCGCTCGAGACCGAGGCCGAGGTGACCGCGGTCGAGGCGAGCGGCGAGCACTACGTGGCGGGCGAGGTCGCCCGCCACCTCCTCGACGACTCCCGCGGCAAGTGGCTGGTGGGCCACGACACCGCGCTGCTCGACTTCACACTGGCCCGCCCCGCCGCCGTCACCTCGTACGTCCTCGTGTCGGCGAACGACTACCCCGACCGCGACCCCCAGGACTGGACCCTCCACGGATCCCATGACGGCCGCGCCTGGACACCGCTGGACTCACGCACGGGTGAGATGTTCGACCGGCGTCACCTGACACGGGAGTTCCTCCTGCACGGCACGCCCAAGGCCCACCGCCACCACCGCCTGGAGATCACCCGCAACGCCGGCGCGCGCGAGACCCGGCTCGCCCGGGTCCGCTTCCTCGAGGGCCCTGCCGGTCAGGGCTTCACCGGCTACTACCAGCGCCCCAACGAAGGCCCCATCGGCTATCGCGGCACCTCCGTCGCCGTCGCGTCCCCCACCCGCCCTCCCGCCGCCGCTTCCCGCGTCGCCTCGGAGCTGGAGACCGCCGTGGCGAGCCTCACCGAGACGGCGCACGCCTTGGCCGGCCTGGCGGCGCGCCTCCGCGAGCGCTGACACCGGGCCCGCCGGGGGGGGACGGATCGTCCGGGGCGGGGCGCCGGCTCCACCGGGGACACGCGGACACCGTGCCGCGGGCCGGCGCGACGGCGCCCGACAGCCGCTCCCCCGCCTCGTACACCATGTACGGCACGCCGCCGTCGGGGCAGCTCCCCGGACCAGGCGGAAGTCCCTGGCCGGCGACGCCCCGGCAGCGGCGGTGCCGATGGCGGTCGGTCGCTGGTTCCGGAGGGCCCGTCTATGTCCCACGGCCTAGCCGGCACTCCTCATGGCGGACGACGCCGCAGGGCGTGCCGGGCGACATGATCGTTCACATGACTTTGTTCGAGCACGATTTCGTCGCAGCGGGTTCCGCCGAACGTCCCGTGGGGGTCACGGGCCGGATGCTTCAGATGATCACCGGTTACTGGGTCACCCAAGTGGTGCGCACCGCGGCCGAGTTGCGTATCGCCGACCATGTGGGGGAAACCGGTGCCACCGCGGCCGAGGTGGCCGCGGCGGAGTCCCTCGATCCCGACGCGGCCTTCCGCTTCCTGCGGGCCTGTGCCTCCCTCGGTCTGGTCGTCCCGGCCGACGGCGAGCGCTTCACCGGTACGCCCCTGCTCGACACCCTGCGCTCCGACGCGCCCGACTCCCTGCGGGACCTGGCCCTGTGGGGCGGCGCCCGGTCCCACTGGCTGCCCTGGGGGCGGCTGGCGGACGCCGTGCGCACCGGCGTCCCGCCGACCGAGGCGACCCTCGGTGCGCCCGTCTTCGACTGGCTCGCCGGCGAACCGGCGGAGGCCGAGGTCTTCACCAACGCGATGACCGCCATGACCCGCGGCCTGGCCCACAAGCTGGCCGACGTGATCGACCTGGCGGATGCCCGGGTCGCCGTGGACGTCGGCGGCGCCGGCGGGAACCTCGTCCAGACCCTCATGCGGCGGCACCCCGGCCTGACCGGTGTGGTCCTCGACCTTCCGCACGTGGCCGCCGAGGCCCGCGCCTCCGCGGACGCCATGGGTGTCGCGGACCGGTTCGACTTCGTCGGCGGCGACTTCTTCGAGGAGGTGCCGTCCGGGGACGTGCACCTGCTGAAGTTCGTCCTGCACGACTGGGACGACGACTCCTGTGTCCGCATCCTGCGCAACTGCCGGGAAGCCCTGCGCCCCGGTGGGCGGGTGCTGGTGATGGAGCTCCTCGTCGACCAGGCCGGCGCGCCCGGCCTGGAGCCGCTGATGGACCTCAACATGATGGCGCTGTCGACCGGACGGGAGCGCAGCCTCGACGAGTTCGGGCGGCTCTTCGAGCGGGCCGGGCTGGTACCGGTCCGGACGACTCCGTCCGCGTCCCGGGTCGTCGTGCTGGAACTCGTCCCGGCCTGAACCGGTCCGGCGTTCCGCACCCACCGGGCTCACCCGGCTCCCGAGCCGTCCTGGAGTCCAGTTCGCGCCCTGACCGGAGCTGGAGCGGCCGGGGAGGTTCCCGGCAGGGACGCAGGCCGCCTCCGGGGCGTCCGTCAGGAGGAGGCGAGGGTTCCCGAGGGGCGGATCAGGCCGCTCTCGTAGGCGAAGATCGTGGCCTGCACGCGGTCCCTGAGGCTCAACTTGCCGAGCACGGCGCTCACATGCACCTTCACCGTGCCCACCGCCAGCCCCAGCCGCTCCCCGATCTCCGCGTTGGTCAGGCCCGTGGCGACCAGTGTCAGCGTCTCCCGTTCGCGGGGGGTGAGGCTGTCCACGGCGGCCGTGGTCCGCGCGGGGACCGGGGCACCCTGGGCGAAGGCGGCTATCAGACGTCCCGTGACCGCCGGCGCGAGGACGCCGTCGCCGGCGGCGACGACCCGGATGGCGTTCAGCAGCTCGTCCGGGTCGGAGTCCTTGAGCAGATAACCGGAGGACCCGGCCCGCAGGGCGTCGTAGACGTAGGCGTCGAGGTCGAAGGTGGTGAGCACGAGGACCCGGACGGGGCTGCCGTTCTGGGTGATCAGACGGGTGGCCGCCAGCCCGTCCATGCCCGGCATGCGGATGTCCATCAGCACCAGATCGGGCTGGAGTTCGGCGGCCAGGGCGACGGCCGTGCCTCCGTCGGCCGCCTCACCGACCACGGTGATGTCGGGTTCGGCCGCGAGGATCGCCGTGAACCCCGCACGTATCATCGCCTGATCGTCCGCGACCAGCACACGGATGCTGATGGCCTCTCTCCTTCCCTCGCCCACGAGGGGCCGTTCACACGGGCCATTCTCCTACACGCGCGGGGAGCCGGCTGCCGTGCCCGCGGGGTGCGGCGCCTGCGGTGCCTTGCCGGCGTCGAGGCTGCCCAGGAGACCGCGCATCGCGGCCAGGGTCGCCCGGGTGGCGGCGGCGACGTCGTCCAGACTGCCCGCCTCCGCGGCGGAGACGACCCGGTCGGTCTCCCGGAGCACCGTCTCCCGCAGGCCGTCCGCCACCCGCCGGCGCTCGTCGTGGACCAGGCCCTCCGTGCTCGACAGCAGGGCCGAGAGCTCCGCGTGCCGGCGGTCCAGCTCCCGTCGTCGGCGCCTGTGCGTCAGCCATCCCGCCAGCCACACGACGGCGCATCCCGCGGCGAGGACGCACAGCAGCGGGACGAGGAGGAACACGACGCCGAACGGGTCGACGGGATCCCCGAGGAGCCGGCCGTCGGCGGCGAAGGAGGCCATGACGGCACTCGCGAGGGACAGGACGGCGGCGGGGACCGCGAGGAACGTCAGCCGGGGGCGGGGCGGGTACGCCGTCCCCGTCGGCGAGGGCCCGGCGTGCGGCGGGGTGCGCAGGACGCGGCCGTACGCGGCGACGGCGTAGACGGCGGCCAGTTCTGCGCAGCCGCCCCAGAGGAGACAGCTCGCGGCGGCCGGTGGCAGCATCCCGCCGTGGAGCGCCGCCGGCCACAGCAGGGCGGTGGCGCAGGTCGCCGCGAGCACCGCCCAGGGAGCGCTGCGACGGCCGAGCAGGGGCAGGGCGTGCACGGTCAGCAGCAGCGCGAGCAGCAGGCGGACCGACGCGTCGAGGTGGGAGTTGTCCGCCGCCTCCAGGGCGGCGCCCACCGAGGCCGCGGTGACGAAGCCGAACACCGCCGCGTCCGCGATCCGCTGCTCGCGGGTGAAGTTGCGCCGTCTGCCGGTGGGCACACCGCGGGCGGAGGACGGTTCGGGAAGCACGGCGTGCACGCGCCAGCCCCCGTCGGGCCGGGGTCCCGCGGTCAGTCGCCCGCCCAGGTCGGTGGCGCGCCGCCGCATTCCTGCCACACCGCGGCCGGAGCCGATGCCCAGCCGGTCGCCCGCGGCGCCGGGGGGCCTGCCGTTGTCGACCGTCAGCAGCAGGGCGCCGTCGGCCCGTTCCGCCCGGACGGCGGCCGGGGCGCCCGGTGCGTAGCGCAGGGCGTTGGTCAGGGCCTCGCGGACGATGCCGTGGGCCGCCTCGGCCGCGGGGCCTGCGAGATCGGCGGGCAGGGACACCGCGATGGGACGGCCCACCTTGCCGAACCCCGCGACGAGTTCCTCGATCGCCGCGGTCATCGGCCGGTCGGCCGGCGCGTCGTCCGCCCGCATGACGGTCACCAGCCGGTCGAGGGCGGACCGGGTCTCCTCAGCGGTGCGGCGCGCGAAGGCGAGGGCGTCCGTGACCAGTTCGGGCCTGCTGCCACCGAGCCGGCGGGCCGCCTCCACGGACACCACGACGGAGGTGAGGTGGTGGGCGCTGATGTCGTGCAACTCCTGGGCAAGCCGGTCTCGTTCGGCGCCCGCCGCCCGCTTCTTTCCCCGCTCGGCGCGGACCAGCCGCAGCATCGACACCCGTCGTTCGCCGCGCCAGTGCCGACGGCCCGCACCGAGGGCGGCCGCCACCGAGCAGAAGCCGACGGTGACGAACCAGTCGGGCAGGAGAGCGCCGCCGAACCCGTGCTCCGCGGCGCTCGACAGGAAGTGGACGGCGCAGGTGACGGCGGTCGCGCTCAGTCCCCTGGCCCAGTCGCTCAGAGCGGTGACGGAGAAGAGCGCCATGAGGACCGCCACCACGGTGACCAGGTTCAACGTGTCGGGGGGCAGGGCGAGCCGGGCCAGGACGGACACCGTGAGGGTTCCGGCGAGGGCGGCGAGCGGCGCCCGCCTGCGCTGTCCGAGCGCGAGCACGCAGGCTGCCGTGGCGGCGAAGGCGGTGATCCACGCGGCGGCTCCCGGAGCCGGTTCCGTCGTGCGGGCCGCGGCGCACCACAAGGCCAGTTGGGCGGCCGCCAGGAGAAGGGGCAGGAGCCAGCACCGGGTTCGGACCATTGACGCAAGTGTAGTGCCGGGGACAGGAGCGCCCGGTTCCGGGGCGTGGGCTTCTCGCCGGAGCCGGAGCCGGAGCCGGAGCCGGAGCCCAGGCCGGCGCGGGCGAGGCGCTGGGTACGTCGCGCGATCCAGGCGGCGTTCCTCCTGGTGATCGATGCCGCGGCCGGTCTGCCGACGGCACCATTGACGCATGCACCGAATCGATGTCATCGCCGCGCCGGTCGCGTTCCTGGCCCTGGCGGCCGTGGCGTGGCTCGATCCGCTGAAGCACCTGCCGTTCTGGGGCCTCATCCTCCTGAGCTGTGTCACCTGTCTCCCGGCCACGGCGGTGTTCTCGGCCCTCGAACGGAGTGCGAGCCCCGCCGGGACACGGGCCGACCGGGTCTTCACGCCCAGTGTGGTCCTGCTCCTCGACGTGCTCCTCGCCCGGGCCTGCAGCGGGCTGAAGGCCCGCGGGGAGACACGCGCCGCCGGCCGCCCCGCACCGGCGTCGGCGCCGCCGGCCGGACCGTGAACCGCGTCGGCCGCACGGCCTCTTCGCCGTCTCGCCCACGTGCCCGACGGGACGGTTCCCGAGACGGCGCGACGCGCCCGGGGCCGCCGCCTTGCTCCTCGTCCCGCCTTGCTCCCCGTCCCGGGCGGGAGCAGGCCCCGTTACGCTCACGGGGTGACGCAGCAACCCATGTCCGACGCACGGAGGCCCGCGAGCGGGGGCCCCAAGGCCGCTGCCCGCAACCGGGCGGCTCTCATCGCCGCCGCCCGGGAGATCTACGCGGAACACGGGCTGGACGCCCCGCTGTCGGCGATCGCTCGGCGGGCCGGGGTCGGGCAGGGGGTGCTGTACCGGCATTTCCCCGGCCGGTCCGCTCTGGCGGCCGCGGTCCTGGAGGAGAACGTCCGGCAGATCGAGAGGGCGGCTCAGGAGACGGATCTGGCCGGACTCCTCGGTGTCATCACCTGGCAGCTGACGGAGTCGGCGGCCTTCATCAGCATCCTGCACACCGACAGCACGGACGTCGTCCCCGCGTACGCCGTGGCGCTGTCCCGGCGGGTCGAGCGGGCTCTGCGCACGCTGCTGCCCCAGGACCATCCGCTCGCTTCGGAGCCCGACGACCTGATGATCGCCGTCGCCATGGTCTCCGGGGCCGTCGCCGGGCCCACCCGCGAGGACCGGGAGCGCCGGGCGCGGGCGGCCTGGAGACTGCTCGGTGTCGAGGTGGGACCGGCACGGTCCGTCGAGGGGTGAGAGCGGACGGCGGCCGTCAGCCGCCGTTGGACTGCCGTACCCCCTCGGCCGGCGCGTCGAAGGCGTACAGGTAGCCGCCGGCGGGTCCGCTGACGGTCATGTAGGCCCGGGTCCCGCCGGGGGTGATGGCCACGTTGGTCGCCGACTCCAGTCCGTCGGCGGCTCTGGCCGGGACTTCGACGGTCGCCAGCCGTTCGCCGTGCTTGCTGTAGACCGCCATCGCCGGCCGCCCGTGCAGGCCCTGGTAGAGGTTGCCGGCCGCGTCCACCGCGATCGAGTCGGTCTGCGCGATCCCGCCGTCGACCCGGATGGCGGTGTGCCGTGAGGACACCGAGCCCTCCGCGTCGAGGAGGAGGTAGGAGACGCGGTTCTGTGTCAGTTCGCTGAACCACAGCCCGCGGTGGTCCGCGTCGAAGGAGATGCCGTTCGGCGCGGCGAGGCCGTCGGCCAGGACGGTGGCGTCACGGCCGGTGCGGTCGATCCGCACCACGCGTCCCTTCGCCTCGCCCTCGGACATGCCCCGCGAGTCGCTGACGTACAGGTTGCCCTCCCGGTCGAAGGCCAGGTCGTCGGGGTTCATCGGCGCGCCGTCGACGTCGCCGGAGAAGAAGGTCCGCGGGTCACCGCCGTCCGGGTCGAGGCTCACGATCTCGCCGTGCGCGAAGTCGGTCAGGTAGATCCGCCCGTCGTAGGGGCTGAACTGGGCCGAGGTGTAGACGCCGCGGTCGTCGGTGTGGACCTGCCGGGACGTCTTCTTCCGGACATCGACGCGCAGCACCTTCGGCTCGCCGGGCGGGGCGGTGACGTCGACGACGAGCAGTGTGCCGTCCTCGTCGAAGACCGGCCCCTCCAGCAGGGTCATCCCGGTCTGCTCGTGCACCTCCGTCAGGCGCATCACCTGCTGTGCGCGGATGGTCCGGCCCTCTCCGGCGCCACCCGGCTCCCTCGGGGCGCCGGCCGTCTGCGTGCCGCACCCCGTCAGGGCCAGTCCGAGCGCGGCCAGTCCGGCGAGCGGCCGGAGCGGGAGTCGTCGCATGGGGGTCCCTCTTCCTGTCCGAAAGTATGCGGAAGCAACCTTCCATCAACCGGACAGCACTGTCCGGTTCTTGTACCGTACGGCATGGCCGCTCAAGTCCTCAGGCGACGCGTTGAGTTGCGGACACAGTGGCTTCCTGGCAGATGACCGGAAGGAACAGGGCCCTCAGATGGATCATTCACAGACGCTGACGCCCGAGGCACTCGCGGAACTGAGGGAGCGCTACCGGATCGAACGGGAACGCCGGGTGCGCCCCGACGGGCTCCGGCAGTACGTGAGCGCCGACGCCGAGTTCGGCTACTACGCCGCCGACCCCTACACGGAGCCGGTCGAGCGCGAAGCGGTGCGGGACCGGGTGGACGTCGCGATCGTCGGCGGCGGATTCGGCGGCATCCTCGCGGGGGCGCGCCTGCGCCAACAGGGCATCGGACGCATCCGTGTGATCGACAGGGGCGGCGACTTCGGGGGCACGTGGTACTGGAACCGCTACCCGGGCGTCCACTGCGACATCGAGTCGCACGTGTATCTGCCGATGCTCGACGAGACCGGTTACGTGCCCGAGTGGAAGTACGCGCCGGGTGAGGAGATCCGCCGGCACGCGATGCGGATGGCGGAGAAGTCCGACCTCTACGCCGACGCCCTGTTCTCGACGTCGGTCACCTCGCTGGTCTGGGACGAGGCGTCGGAGGCGTGGACCGTCTCGACCGACCGGGGCGACGAGTTCCGGGCGACGTACGTCGTCACCGCCACCGGCACGCTGACCGAGCTGAAGCTTCCCGGCATCCCCGGCATCGAGACGTTCCGGGGGCACACCTTCCACACCTCACGGTGGGACTACGGCTACACCGGCGGCACCCCGGACGGCGGTCTGACCGGTCTCGCGGACAAACGCGTGGGCGTCGTCGGCACCGGCGCCACCGGCGTCCAGGTCGTCCCGATGCTGGCCGAGGACGCGGGACACCTCTACGTCTTCCAGCGCACTCCCTCCACCGTGGACGTGCGCGCCAACCGCCGCACCACCGCCGGTGACGTCGGCGCCGACCGTCCCGGCTGGGCCCGCGAGCGACGCGACAACTTCCTGCGCGTCGTCTCCGGCGAGAGCGTCGGGGAGGACCTCGTCGCGGACCGGTGGACGTCGTCCGCAGAGCTCCTGGAGAAACTGCTGCCGAGCTTCCGCCGCCAGGGCGACCGGGCCGCGTTCGAGGCCGCCTACGAGGTCGCGGACGCCGCCAGGATGAACGAGATCCGCGACCGCGTCGACGCGGTCGTCACCGACCCGGACACGGCGGAGAAGCTCAAGCCCTGGTACCGCTACGCCTGCAAGCGCCCCACCTTCTCCGACCTCTACCTCGAGGCCTTCAACCGCGACAACGTCACCCTCGTCGACACCGCCGACACCCACGGCATCGAGTGCATGACCGAACGCGGCGTCGTGGTCGGCGACACCGCGTACGAACTCGACTGCCTGATCTTCGCCACGGGTTTCTCCGCCGGGGTCTCCGGCATCCTCTCCGGCCGGCTGCCCGTGCACGGCCGGGGCGGCGCCCGGCTGCAGGACGCGTGGGCCGCGCGGGGGCCACGCACCCTGCACGGCTTCACCAGCAACGGGTTCCCCAACCTGATCCAGCTGGGCGGGGTGCAGAGCGCCCCCAGCGTCAACTTCACCCACGTCCTGGACGAACACGCCGTCCACGCCGCCGCGCTCGTCGCGGCCGCGGAGGCGAAGGGCGCCCTGATCGAACCGTCCCGCGAGGCCGAGGACGCCTGGATCGCCCTCCTGGCGGAGGACGCCCCCGACCACGCGTGGTTCCACGCCGAGTGCACCCCCGGCTACTACAACGCCGAGGGACGCGGCCGGCCGAACGGGCCCGGCGCCTATCCGCACGGCGCGTTCGCCTTCCACGGACTGCTCGCGCGGTGGCGCGAGGAGTCCATGGACACGGTCCTCCAGTCGGCACGTCCGGCCCGGTAGGGGCTGCACCGGGCTCCGGTCCGCCGGCGGCGGGGCCGGCCGCGGCACCGGGGAACCGGACGCCGGACCGCGGCGACGTGGCGTCAGACGGCGGACCACCCGTCGTCGACGGGCAGGATCGCGCCGTTGATGTTGCTCGCGGCGTCGGAGGCGAGGAACAGGATCGCCGCCGCCTGTTCCTCCGGCTGCGACACCCGGCCGAGGTTGGCGAAGTGGGGGCCGAGCGCGGCGGGACCGTGGGCGGCCGGGTCGGCGTTCACGCTGATGGCGGTCGCGGTCCCGCCGGGGCACACGGCGTTCGTCCGGATGCCGTTCTTCCGGTACATCACCGCGAGGGACTTCGTCAGCCCGACCACGCCGTGCTTGGAGGCCGTGTACGCGGCCCCCGCCGCGCTGCCGCGCAGGGCGGCCTCGGAGGCGGTGTTGACGACGACACCGCGGCCCGCGGCCAGCATGTGCGGCAGCACGGCACGGGTGAGGAGGAAGGGCGCCGTCAGGTTGACGCGAAGGACCCGGTCCCACTCGGCGTCGCTCACGTCGGCGAGGGCCGACATGCTGTCCATGATCCCGGCGTTGTTCACCAGGACGTCCACACCGCCGAACCGCTCCACGGCCGTCGCCGCCACCCGGTCCACGACGGCCCGCTCGCTCAGGTCGCCCGTGACGGCCACGGCGGTGCCGCCCGCCGCCTCGATCTCCGCGACGACCGCGCCGGCCCCCTCCGCGTTGAGGTCGGCGACCACGACGCGGTCGCCCTGCGCGGCGAAGGCGAGCGCGGCCGCACGGCCTATGCCCGATCCCGCCCCGGTGACGATCACGCTGCGTCCGTTCACACCGTCGGTCATCCAGTACTCCGTCCATGAAGGGCCGGCGCGACGGACTCCGCTCGCGCCGTGCCGATGGCTCCATCACTTTATGTCTCTCAGTGACATAAAGTGGTGCGCCAGAATACCGGGGACAGCACCGACCGTCGCCGGAGGGGAGGCACGGATGACCGCGACCCGCGGACGGACGGGACGGCCACCGCTGACCGAGGAGCGCAAGGCCGCCGTCCGGCTGGAGATCGCCCGTGCCGCGGTCGGCCTGTTCCTCGCCCAGGGCGTCGACGCCACGACGGGCGAACAGATCGGGCAGGCCGTGGGCGTCTCGGCACGCACGGTCTGGCGCTACTTCCCGTCCAAGGAGAGCTGCGTACGGCCGCTGCTCGCGACCGGGATCGACGCGATCGCCGACGCGCTACGGCACTGGCCCGCCGGCCGGCCCCTCGAGGAGGCGCTCGACCGGCTGTGGGCCGGCGCCGATGTCCTGCCCGGCCCTGACATCGGCGCCCTGCTGCGGCTGACCCGGACCGAGCCCGGCCTGCGCGCGGTCTGGCTCCAGACCCACGACGAGGCGGAGCCCGTCTTCGCCCGCGCCCTCGCCGAACGGGCCGGCCTCCCCGCCGACGACCTGCGGCCGAGCGTCCAGGCCGCCATGCTCAACGCCGCCCTGCGCGCGGCCGTGGAGCACCACGCCTGGCACACGGCCGACCCCGCGACCGCCCGGACGGATCTGGAGGCCGCCCTGCGCGCCGCCCTGGCGGTCGCGGCGACGGGGCTCACCTGAAGGCTCCCGCCCAGGGAGGCGCCGGGACACGTCACGCGTCTGACGCGCCCCGACGCGTGTGCCTCACTTCCGCGCGTAGGTGAGGCAGTCGACCTGCTCGTGCTCATGGCCGACGGTGATGGCCGGGGCGTGGCACTCCAGCCCGGAGTTGTGCCGGCAGTCGGCCATCTTGCACGCGCCGACCCTGCCGGTGGTCGACGGATCACCACCGTCCAGGTCGGCGCCCGTGAACGTGTCGCAGACGGGACCGTCGAGGTCCCCCACGGTGATCGCCGCGGCGCGGCACGTGTGATCGTGGTTGTAGGCGCAGCCCTCGGCCGCGCACTCGCTGATGACGGGCAGGTGCATGACGGGCGTGGCTGCCATGGCGGTTCGCCCCTCTCGTGGGCTCGTGCGGAGCGGTCACCGCGGTGGCAACCGGCTCGGGGCCGCGCCTGTCACCCGTCGGCAGCGGATGGGGCGGACGGCCCCGCAGGGCCCGCCCGGGCCGGCCGCTCGCGGAACGCTCCTCTCCTGTCCTCCACTGTCCGCGACGGCGGGGGACTGCGCACTTCCGCGGGCGGAATCGGCTGTGCGGGGCGTCGGCGGTGTCGACTGCCCGGTGGTCTCGTACGGGCAGGCCGCGAGTCGCGGCCACCGGTGGCCGTGGCCGCCGGGTTGCCCGCGGGGACGGTGGGTTGCACGGAAACCCGTGGTGAAGGGTGCCCCATAGGGCAGTCGCCCCTGTCCTTACGACCGGTGCCGCGGCGATCACGGGTCACATACCGTTGCGTGTGAACCGGCGTCTCCCGCCGTAGCTGAGGACAGGGAAGGCACGGCGTACCCCGCAGGCCGGGGCGCCGAGAGTGAGACCATGCAGAACGTGCCCGAGGGTGACGACGCGCAGCAGCCCCCGTCGCAGGCTTCCACCACCGCGCCGCGTCGGCGCCGCGGCCCGGGCGCCTGCCTGCTGATCGTGCTGCCGGGCGTGGTGACGCTCGGCGGCGTCTTCGCGTTCGTCTCGTTGATCGGCGGTGAGACGGCCGTACCGCAGGACGGGACGCCGGGCCGGCCGGAGTCCGCCGTCAGCAATGTGGACGGTTCCTACGTCCCTTGGCTGCGCAGGGCGACGGCCGACTGCGTGGGCGTCACCCCCGCGCTGCTCGCCGCGCACATCGACCAGCTCTCCGGATGGCAGAGCGACAGCGCCGGCCTGTCCGCGCTGGGCATCGCCCGTTTCACGGACGCCGACTGGAAGAAGTGGGGCCGGGACGACGACGGCAACGGCAGGTCCTCGCCACACGACACGGTGGACGCGATCATGGCGCTGGGGCGGCAGGACTGCTCCCTGTCGAAGCGGATGACCGGGCTGCGCACCCAGGGCACCGTGAACGGAGATCTCGCCGAGCTGACGCTCGCCGCGTACGCGGTCGGGGCGGACGAGGTCGCCAGGGACGGCACCGTCCCGTCGTCGGCCCGCTTGTTCGTCGCCGAGGTGAAGAAGCGGCTGCCGCAGTACAGCGCGCTGGTCGAGCGTAACCCCGAGCAGGGAAGCGGCCAGGCCGCCGACGCGCGGATGCAAGCGCCCGTCGCCACGCTGTACGTCACCTCACCGTTCGGCTCGCGCGCGCACCCGCTGACGGGAGTGACGAAGCTGCACACGGGCGTCGACTTCGACGCGCCGCAGGGGGCTCAGGTGTCCGCGGCCTGGGGTGGTGTGGTGGAGTTCGCCGGCATGACCCCGGCGTACGGATACCGGGTGGTGATCGACCACGGCACGGTGGACGGGAAGCGGCTGCAGACCACCTACAGTCATCTGTCGGCGCTCCAGGTGAGCCCCGGTCAGGTCCTGTCGGTGGGGCAGGCGGTGGGACTGGCCGGTTCAACGGGGTTGTCCACCGGCCCGCATCTCCACTTCGAGGTGCTTCTCGACGGCCAGTACACGGACCCGACGGCCTGGCTCGCGAACGGCGGCTGAGCGGGACCCGGTGAGGGCCCGCGCGTTGACGGGCCGCGCTCAGTTGTCCGCGGCGGCCGGTTCGGGGTGCGATGACGTGCCGGGACGTCCGCTCGGCAGGAGCGTCAGCCCGCACAGGCCGCCGGCCGACCAGCCGGCCGTGTGCCACGGCCCCCAGCCGAAACCCAAGGTCACGAAGAACGCGACAAGCGATCCGGTGGGACCGGCGGCCGCGCCGCACCACAGGTCCAGGAGACCGGTGAAGAACAGCGCGTTCCTCCTTCGCCGCGGGCCTGCCCGTGCCCGGCGCACGATGTGCCAGCTCCGCCCGCTTCCGGCGTGCCGGTTCCCGGCGAGGTGAGGGCCCGCACGATGCCGTACGGACCACCAGGCACAACGGGCGCTTTCACACTGCCTCGATGACCTCGAAGCGGCCGCTCCTCGGTGCATGATTCTGCTCATTTAGCGCCGCATTCGAGCTGAAAAATACAAAACTGCTGAACCAATCTGCATTTCACTCCTAGCATAAGACGTCATATGTCTGATCGGTCGACCGAACCCTGACTGAGGTGGTCATGCGCATGAGGCAACCCGTCCGTCGTCTTCTGACGGTCGTACTCCTGACCGCGGGATTCCTGCCCCTGGGGGCCGCGGGGACCGCCTCCGCCGACGCCGACAACCCCGCCCCCGCCGTGCATCCCGCCCTGCGCGCATGGCAGGGCGGCGAGGGCGCGTTCCGCTTGAAGCCCGGCTCGCGAATCGTCGTCGATCCCGCCGGGAGCTCTGCCCTCGGTGACACCGCCCGTACGTTCGCATCCGACCTCGGGATCATCACCGGCCGTGTCCTCCCCGTCGTCACGGGAGGCTCAGCCCGTCCCGGCGACATCACTCTGCGCATCGGCCAGGACGATCCCGGGCTCGGGTCCCAGGGCTACACCCTGGACGTCGGAGAGGCGCTGAGCGTGACCGCCGCCGGTGACAGGGGGGTGTTCCACGCCACCCAGACCATCGAGCAGGCCTTCACACTCGACGCACACCGCAGCTCGATCCCCCGGGGCACTGCCCGTGACTGGCCGGACGTCGAGCAGCGCGCGCAGATGCTCGACGTCGGCCGCAAGTTCTTCCCCCTGGACGAACTCAAGGCCCAGATCCGTGAGATGGCCTGGCAGAAGCTCACCACGTTCCATCTGCACCTCACCGACTGGAACGGCTTCCGCATCCGCCTCGACGAGTTCCCCGGTCTCGCTTCCGAGGACGCCTACACCCCCGCCCAGCTCCGGGAACTGCAGGACTACGCCGCCAAGTACCACATCGACATCGTCCCCGAGATCGACCTGCCGGCCCACGCCACCGCCATCACCTCCTACGACCCGTCGCTGCGCTTCACCTGCGCCTCGATGGACTACGGCACCTGGCCCGGCGGTGAGAACGGCGGTTGGACCCTGGACATCACCAAGGAACACACCCGTGCCTTCGTGCACGATCTCTTGGAGGCCGTGATCCCGTTGTTCGACGGTGAGTACGTCCATGTGGGCGGTGACGAGATCGGTCTGGACGACCGCAAGGCCGCCTGCCCGGAGCTGGTCGCCCACCAGCGGGAGCGCGGCTTCGCGCACCCGGGTGACGTCTTCGTGGACTTCCTCAACACGCTGAACGACCAGGTTCGTTCGCACGGCAAGACCACGCAGGCCTGGGAGTGGTGGGACCAGTACGGCCAGAGGTCGTCGATCGAGCCGGACCGGACGATCGTCTTCGACGACTACATCGACCGCGACCCGACGCCGCTGGTCTCCAAGGGCTACACCGTGGTCGCCGCCCCGGAGGACGTGCTGTACGTGAGCCCCGGACTCGGCAAGAAGCTCGGTCAGTACGGCTACGTCGACGTCCGCGACGTGTACGAGAACTACGGCTTCCCCACCCCCGAGCAGGGCGGAGGGCGCGTCCTCGGCTACAAGGTGGCCCGCTGGGCCGACAGCGCGGAGACGCAGAGCACCGCCTTCTTCGACCACTTCGCGCGCCGCCCCCTGCAGGTGCTGGCCGAACGCGCCTGGGGCTCGCCGCGGTCCTCCTCCGTGTGGGACTTCCTGGCCCGGGTGGACGCCGTCGGCGGCCCTCCGGGTTCCCCCGCCGGTCACCTCACGGCACTGCCCAAGGCGGACATCACCGTCACCGCCGACAGCCAGGAGACCTCCGGGGAGAACGGACGCGCGGCCCACCTCGTCGACGACAACCCGTACACGGTCTGGCACACCGCCTACACTCCCGCCACGACCCCGCTGCCGCACCACGTCACCCTCGACCTGGACGTCCAGCGCCGGCTCGCCGGACTCCGCTACCTGCCGCGGCAGGACGGCGGGACCAACGGCCGCATCGGGGCGTACACCTTCGACGTCAGTTCCGACGGCGTCTCCTGGCGGACGGTCGCCCGGGGCGCCTTCGCCGACGACCGGACCGAGAAGGAGATCACCTTCGCGCAGACGGAGGCCCGGCACGTGAGACTCACCGCGCTCTCCGCCGCGAACGGCCTCCCCCACGCGGGCGCCGCCGAACTCACCCTGCTGCAGCCCGCTTCGGTCCCGGCGCCCGGCAGTGACTTCCTCCTGCTGAACGCGCGGTCCGGCAAGGCCGTCGACGTCCCGGCCTCGAGTACGGAGCCCGGCACCCGGCTGGTCACCTGGGCGCCGCACGGCGGCGGCAACCAGACCTTCACGGCGGCCGCCGAAGCCGACGGAAGCTACACGATCAGGAACACGGCGAACGGTTTGTGCCTCGACCTGCGCGGAGGCGCGTCGGCGGCCGGCACCGAGATCCTCCAATGGACCTGCACCGGCGGGGAGAACCAGCGCTGGTCCGTCACCGCCGCTGCGGAGGGCGGCTTCACCGTGAAGTCGAGGAAGAGCGGACTCGTGCTGACCGCGGGCGGCACCGGTGACGGTGCTCCGCTGGTCCAGCACGCCGACACCGGGGCGGCCGACCGGCGCTGGTCGTTCGGCTGACCCCACGGGAACCCGGCGGCCGCGGCGTTCCCCGCCCGGGGAGGAACGCCGCGGCCGCAGTACCCTCGATCCGGTTCGCGCCCGTCCGGTCACCGGGCCGCGCCGGGACCTCAGCATCGCCCTGTTCGCCTGTTCCTGATCAGAGATCGACCTCCTCGAACACCTGACGACACGTCGAGGGTCCCACCGGCCAGGACTTCACCGGCTGCCGCCGGCGCCACAGCGGAGGTTCCATCGGCTGTCGCGGCGCCTCCGCCGCACCGCCCCCTCCCCCGCCGGTCTTCCCGCCGCCGCTTGCCGCGTCGCCTCGGAGCCGGAGAGCACCGTGACCGCCTCGCCGGGACAGCGCGGACCTCGGCCGTCCTGGCGGCGCGCCTCCGCAAGCACCGACACCGGGCCCTGCGAGGACCTGAGGGCTTCGGTGGGCCCGGCCGTCCAGGCGGCGGCCATGTGCGGGCCGGTCGCGGCGAGTCCCCCGGGGGGAGGAGTGTGCCGCAGGCAGGCCGTCCCGCCGGCTTCACGTTGCGCGGCACCCCGCCCAACCCCGGTCGTCGTCCGCACCGCCGGATCGCGGGTCCCGTTGGAGAGCCGGCAGGATCAGCTTCCACCAGTCGGAGAGGCGGCCGGTGAGCGCGGTGGGGCCTTCCAGCGCCTCCGTGAGCGTGCAGAACCCGTAGAAGGCCCGGACCAGGGTGCGGGCAGCGGCGGCCGGGCGGACACCGGCGGCCAGGCACCCCCCGGCCCGGGCCTCGGCGAGCAGACGTGTGACCGCGGCCGTCCAGAGAACGAAGGGGTCGGGGAGATCCGCGTTGATGGTGTGGCGCTCGGCCCACAGCCGGGCACCGGCGCGCGTCAGGGAGTCCTCCGCGAGCGCGCGGGCGATCTCGTGGCTCAGCGCGACGAGGCGCTCCAGGGGCGGCACGCTCGGATCGTCGTACCGGGGGACGAGGCTGGGCCAGGTCGCAAATCCGTCCCGGACGACCGCCTGGGCGATGCCCTCCTTGCTGGCGTAGTGGAAGTAGACGGATCCGCTGGTCCGTCCCGACCGGGCGCTTATGTCGTTGACGCTCGTACCGGCGTAGCCGTGCTGGGCGAAGAGGCAGGCGGCTGCCTCCAGAAGTGATCTGCGGGTTGCTCTGGCCCGTTCCTGCAAGATCTCGCGCACCTCGTTCGGCTCCGTAGTGAACGGCCCAAAATGTAGTGCGCCCGCGTACGCCTGGAGCAAATAACCGTCAGCCTCGCGCAGCAATTGCGGCATTTCTTTCGAATCTGAACACCCAGGAGTGGAAATTGGCTTCCGAGGTGCCGCTCCTGGTTCACCGTCCTCCTTTCCCGTCGCACGCCGACGCGTGATCGCTCGCCGAGCACACGCGTCGCGACTCACGCCGTCAACTGCGGGTATGACGCTGCGTCAGCGGACCGGAGGCGGCGGACCGCGGCAAACGCTTACACCCTGATCACCCGCGGGGGGAGCCCTCGAAATGGTGATTGCCCCGTTTTTCCGGGACTAAATATCGTAGCTGTTGCAATGTTTTCCTTTTGCGGCTGACCCCGACATACGAGTCGTCTCCGTCGGCGGGCCGCCGAAGAACGCCGGCCCTCCCCGCGCTCCGTCGTCGCGGGCCCCGCCGCCTTCAGCCCCGCAGTCCCGCGACTCGTGTGACCACTTCCGCCCTCTCCCCAGGAGGTCACCATGACGTCGTCACTCCGAGCCCTGTCGAACTGGTCGCCCGAGGCCGTCGTCTTCGACTGCGACGGCACGCTGATGGACACCGAACGTCATTGGCAGGACGCGCGGACCCGGGCCTTCCGTGAGTTCGGTCTGCTGCCTCCGCCGGGCTTCGCCGATCGCGCCAAGGGCGTGCACTACGTCGACTGCGGCCGTCTGATGGCCGAGGAGACGAACAAGCCCGAGCTGGCCGCGGAGCTGACCGCGGCGCTCCTGGCGCACTTCCTGTCCCTCGTGGCGGAGGACCCGCTGACGATGCCGGGAGCTTGCGAGACGGTACGTCTCCTCTCCGGGCGGCTGCCGCTGGCCGTGGCCAGCAACTGCCCGCTGGAAGTGGTGGAGGAGAGTCTCGGCCGCGCGGGGCTGCGCCGCCACTTCCGCCACATCGTCGTCCCCACGATGTCTCCGGGGGACACCGCCGGGCCGAGGCCCGGGAGGGACGACGAACGGCCACAGGCGGTACGGCCGAAGCCGTGGCCGGACGTGTACACCACGGCGGCACGGCTGTGCGGAGTCCGCCCGGGAAGCGCGCTGGCCGTCGAGGACTCCCTCACCGGCGTCGAGTCGGCGTGGCGTGCCGGTCTGCGGGTCCTCGGCGTGGGCCCGCTGCCCGCCGACGGGAACACCGGGCGTGCCGATGCCTGGGTGACGGCTCTGGACCGTCCGGAGGTGCTGGAATGGGTGCGGGGCCGGGCGCGAGCCTCGTCACCGGGCGCCGGGCAGGGGCACGAGCCCCACGGTTCGCCCTGACCGGTCGAGCCGGACAGCGTCACGCCGGAGAGCGCCCCCGCCCGAACGCCGGCCGCCCCTCCGCACTTCTGGCGGTCGGCCGAGTCGCGCGTCGCACACGGGTATGAGGCTGTCGGGACCTGCCGCCGGCCCGGAGCGGCTAGGGTGGGCTGCGACGCGATGAGGGGGGAGCACCGTGGCCAAGGTCAGCATCAGTCTCGACGCCGAGCTCGTGGTCGAAGTGATGGTCCTGGCGGGGATCGGCTCGCCGCAGGACGCCGTCGAGGCGGTCGTGCGGGACTACGTCGCCCGCGGGCACCGCACCGAGGCCCGTACGGGACTCAAGGAGCAGGGCCTGCGCGAGGTCGACGTGAAGCCGCAGGAACCGCAGGGCTGAGACGCCCCCCGAGGCGTGACGACAGTGCGCCTCACCGCGCATCCCCGCCCCCGCAGCGGGCACCCGGCCGGAACCACACCGGTCAGGGCCTGGAAGGGGCGTACGCGATGGATGAGCAGGAGCGGGACGCCGAGTTGCGTCGCGTCGCCCGTGAGCGGTTCGGCTGGAGCGATCTGGGGGCGGAGCAGGCCGAGGCGATGCGGGCGCTGCTGGACGGCCGTGACGTCCTGGTCGTCATGCCCACCGGCTCCGGCAAGTCGGCGATCTACCAGGTGCCGACCGTGCTGCTGGACGGCCCCACCGTCGTCGTGTCGCCGCTGATCGCCCTGCAGCGCGACCAGGTGACCGGCCTGCGGGACAGCGAGGCTCCGGACGCCGTGGCCGTGAACTCCGCGCAGTCGCGGTCGACGACCGACGAGGGGTGGCAGGCGGTCGAGGACGGCGACGCCGAGTACCTGTTCCTCTCGCCCGAGCAGCTGGCCAGGAAGGACGTCCTGGAACGGCTGCGTGACCTGCGGCCCTCGCTGTTCGTCGTCGACGAGGCCCACTGCGTGTCCGCCTGGGGACACGACTTCCGCCCCGACTACCTCACCCTGGGTGAGGCCGCCGACCGGCTGGGCCGTCCGCCGGTTCTGGCGCTGACGGCGACCGCGGCGGCCCCCGTCCGGGAGGACATCGTCGAGCACCTGCACATGCGCGATCCCCGGCTCGTGACGGCCGGCACGGACCGGCCCGCCATCCGGCTGACCGTGCACACGTACACCGACGACCCTTCCAAGCGCGAAGCCGTCTCCCGCTGGACGGCCGCGGCGCGCACTCCGGGCATCCTCTACACCGCCACCCGCAAGGACGCCGAGGCGTACGCGGAGCGTCTCCGGCAGGACGGGGTGGACGCCGAGGCGTACCACGCGGGTCTGAAGGCGGCCGACCGCCGGCGGATCCAGGACGGCTTCATGGGGGGTGCCCCCGCCGTGGTCGTCGCCACCTCGGCGTTCGGGATGGGCATCGACAAGCCCGACGTACGGTTCGTCGCGCACGCGTCCGTGCCCGAGTCGCTGGACTCCTACTACCAGGAGGTGGGGCGGGCCGGCCGGGACGGCGAACCCGCCGACGCCGTGCTGTTCTACCGGCCCGAGGACCTGGGGCTGCAGAAGTTCCTCACCGCCCGGTCCCTGGACGCCGGGGCGCTCCACCGGATCATGACCACGCTGCTCGACCAGGACGCGCCGCGGAGCCGCAGTCGCACGGCGGAGCTGTGCGGGCTGTCCCGCCGGAAGGCCGGCGATCTGCTGAACCTGCTGGAGGAGGCGGGAGCCGTGGCCGTCGAGGGGCGGCGCCGTGCGGTTCGGGCCGTGCCCGGCCGGTCGGCGGCGGAGGCCGCAAAGGCGGCGGAGGAGGTGTTCGAGCGGCGGCGCCGCATCGACCGCTCGCGCATCGAGATGATGCGCGGCTACGCGGAGACGCCGAGCTGTCGCCGTCAGTACCTGCTCGGCTACTTCGGTGAGCAGCTCGACGCTCCGTGCGGGCACTGCGACATGTGCGACCGCCTGGACGAGGAGCCCGGCGCCCCGGACGCAGGGCGTTCGAACGCCGCTCCCCCGCCCGGAAAGACCGGAGACGCCGGGCCTTATGAGCCGAACGAGCGCGTGCGGCACGCGGATTGGGGCGCGGGCACGGTGATGCGCACGGAGGAGGACCGGGTCGTCGTGCTCTTCGAGCAGGTCGGCTACAAGACGCTGTCGCTGTCGGCCGTGGAGGAGGGTGACCTGCTGACCGGCGCCTGAGGGGCCGGGGGGGGGGAGCGGGCCCGGCCGCCGTACGGTTGCGCGGTCGGGCCCGCGGTCGCCTCACGGGCGCGGGCGGACCCGGACCCAGCGGGGGCGTGCGTCGCTGCCGCGGCGTCCGGCCACCGACGCGCAGCGCGGGCACACCCGCTGCACCCTGTCGGCCGCGCCGCCCGACTCCGGGAACGTGTCGGGCCAGCTGACGTGCGAGAAGCGTGCGAGGCGCGAGCGGCTGAGGGACAGGCCGCAGACGGTCTCGTTGCGGCCCGGCTCCCAGGCGTGGACCTCCCCGGCGGGCAGCCTGCGACGACCCTCCTCCTCGTCGGTCCACTGCCCGGAGGCGGCGACGGCGTACCGCTTGCCGCGCTTCATGACGCGCGCCCGGTCGCGGTGGGGCTGTTCCCGGTCATGTCTGCACCGTCCTTACCCTCGGCGGCTGTCCCTGCGCGGTCGCGGCGCCTCAGCGGAGGCCGGCCCTGCCCGCATCCGACGAGTGCCACGCGGGCCGCCGTCCCATTCCCGGCGCCTCACTCGCAGCCGGTGCCGTCACCGTCGCGGTCGAGGTGTCTGCCGTAGCCGGGGTCGCCGGCGTGAACCGGGGCCGCGCCCGCGGCGCGCGCGGCGGCGCAGTTGTCGTAGTGGACGCTGCCCCCGCCTCCCCCTCCACCGCTGTGGTCCTCCTCGACGGGTTCCGCGGTCACGGTCTTGGTGACCTTCACCTTGACCTCGGCCGTCCCCGTCTCCGTGACCGTCACGGTCGGGGCGGGTTCCGGCTCCGCGGTGGGCGCGGCGGTCGTCGTGGCGGTGACGGTCGCCGTCGGCCGGGCTTCGGCCGCCAGGGGCTTGGCGTCGCCCTTCGTGCTGCCGTCCTCGGGGGCGCCCGCCCCGATGCCGATGAGGAAGGCGAAGCCGAGCGCGGGCAGGACGTACCGCTTGCGCGCCCACTTCGGCGCGGTGCGGCCTCCCGACGTGTACGGATCGGTCATGACGCCCCCCGGGGTGCTAGTTGAAGCACGAACTGTAGCGGTTGTGTGAAGAAGACGTGAAGCTTTGAGGTGAGCCCGCGTCAGTGACCTGCTGTGGGCAGGCAGTCCAGGCCGGCGTCGCGCATGAGGCGCTCCACGGTTTCGGGCAGGGCGCTGTCCGCGGGGACGACGGTTTCGACGCCGGGCAGGAGGCCCCGCGGGCGGTACCACTCGCGCAGGCGGCTCTCGTCCACGCCGTGAGCCGAGGCGGCCGAGACCGCGGCGGTCGGCGCGGGCGGAAAATGGGATGCGCCGGGGCGGTCAGGTCGCCAGAATCACGCGCATGACGGCCGAGATCACGCGCATCAATCCGCCTCAGCTCCATGCGACTCCGGGGTACCACCACATCACCGTCGTGGAGGCGGGCCGGACGGCTCATCTGGCGGGTCAATGTCCGCTCGACCCCACGGGGGAGCTCGTGGGCCCGGGTGATCTGGACGCCCAGATCGACCAAGTTGCGGCCAATGCCGCCACGGCTCTGAACGCGGTGGGCGCCGGACCGGAACACGTCGTCCGCTCGCTGATCTACGTGGTCAGCGACGACGTCGCGGTCCTGGGTGACGCCTGGCGACGCCTGACCGCATCGGTCATCGGACCGGCGTTCACCACTGCGAGCACGCTCCTGGGCGTCGCCCGGCTCGGCTTCCCCGGCCAACTGGTCGAGGTCGACCTGACAGCGGCGCTGCCGGACTGAGAGGCAGCACCCGAGCCGAGATCGCCTACGCCCGGCCGCTGCGCGAACCCGTGCGGTTCACGCACCCCGAGGTCGGCCCCGACGCCTGCCGCCCGCCCCTGCCTGCCGGCCGGGGGCATCGGGTTCTCCGAGACGTTCTTCCGACTGTCGCAGTTGCCGTACGACTTCGGCGTGAACAGCCGGCTGCTGGTCGAGACGGACAAGGGCTTCAGCACCGGCAGCATGCGGAACGCCCGCTCCCCCGACGTGACGTGCGCGCGGGAGCTGATCGTGGACCGGCTCGCCGCGAGGACGGGCAAGGACCCGTATGCGTTCCGCCGTCGTCTCCTGCGTGACGAGCGCGCCCGGGCCGTGCTGGACAGGACGGCCGAGGCGGGTGGCCGGGGCCGGACGCTGCCGGAGGGCGTGGCGCGGGGCACGGCCCTCCGCACCGAGCACCACTCGGTCAACGCGGTACTGGTGGAGATCGACTGCCGGCCCGAGACGGTCGGCCGCAGGGTCCGCGACGGCGTGACCGGTCCGCGCGTCACCAAGGCGGTCGTCGTGGTGGGCGTCGGCCTGACGGTCGACCCGCGAGGACTCAGGGCGCAGATGACGGGCTGCCTCATGGACGGCATCGCCCAGACCCTGACGTCCGGACTCCACCTGCGCGACGGGTACTTCCTCGAGGCGAACTGGGACCACTACTTCCCCACCCGGCAGCGGAGCACCCCGCTGGAGCTGGGACCACCGTCGTGCCGGACGCCACCGGCGGGGCGGGCGGGGCGGGTGAGCTGGGCGTCGCCGCGTCGGTGGCGGCGGTGGCCTGTGCGTACGGCCGCGCGACCGGCACCGTGCCCACCACCTTCCCCGTCAACCACGGCGCCCTCTCCCTCACGCCGAACCGACCGTCCCGCCCGTCCCCGCCTCCCCCACCGACGGCCCGGACCACGTCCGCTGAACCCCCTGGACCTCACGTGCCGAAGCACACTTTCCGCCTCAACGGCGAAGAGGTCACCGTCGACGTGCGGGACGACGAGCGGCTGTTGCGGGCGCTGCGCGGCGTCCTGGGCCTGACGGGACCGAAGTACGGGTACGGCGTCAACGTCTGCAAGGCGGGCACGAGCCGTCTCGACGGCCGTGCGGTGGCCCCCTGCGCGGTCCCCGTCGGCGCGCTGAAGCCGACTGACGGGATGATCACCACCGTCGAAGGGCTCGCCGGCACGGTGGACGCCGGACTGCATCCGATGCAGCAGGCGTGGCCGGACCAGGACGCGGCGCAGTGCGGTTGCTGCCGGCCGGGGCGGATCATGGCCGCGGTCGCCCTGGTCCGCCGTGTCGCGGAGGAGGGCGGCGAGGTCACGGACGACGACCTGGACGGCATCCGCAACATCTGCCGCTGCGGCGCCGTACCCGCCCATCCGCGAGGCGATCAGGGCGGCGGCCGGGAAGACGTGAGGGGCGGTGCGCGGACGGCCCCCGGCGGGATCAGGAGGTCCGGGGAGTCAGCACCTCCTGGAGGAGGGCGCCGTACCGGGACACCAGCTCCGTGCGGTCCATGCGGAGCAGGCCCTGGTCCCCGGCCACCCACAGGGCGTAGAGAAGCCCTCCCGCGACGGCGGCCGCCATCCGCGCGCGGACGTCGGCGTCGGGTCCGGTCAGGCGGCGGCGCACGGGCTCGACGAAGAGATGCTCGTGCGTGTCCCTCAGCCGGTCGTGGATGTGCGGTTCGTTGCTGCCGTGAACCAGGGCGAGGAAGACGCCCCGTGCGGAACCGCCGAGGTCGAGGAGGAGTTCGGCGAGCCGTTCCCCCAGATGCTCCAGTGGCACGTCGAGCAGGGGTTCGTCGTCGAGCGTCAGGTGCATCGTCTCCAGGAACAGAAGCTCCTTGCTCTTGAAGTGACGGATCACCAGTGCGGGATCCGTGCCGGCCTCGGCCGCGATCTGGCGGACGGTGGTCCTCGAGAAGCCCCTGCTCCGGAAGAGCCGGGCGGCGGCCGAGTGGATGGACTCGCGGGTCGACGCGCTGGAGCCGGTCTGCAGCATGCCGGTCAGGATAGGCGGCCGGGCGCTTCGCACCTGCGCGTTCACCGCTTCACAGCGGCCGCTCCCAGATCGCGTGCGTGTTTCAAGAAGTTCGGTCAACAATGTTGACTCCGACTCGGGACGGCTGCACATTACTTGACGGTAGAACCACCCGGTAACCGCTCGGCCAGGCACCCTCCCCCGCCCTCGACCGCCCTGCCCTCTCTGCCGGCAGACCCTGCCGCCCGCCGCACCCGCAGCCCCACCCCCCTCCGGAAAGGGATCACATGCAGAAGCACGTCTCGCGCCGTAATGTCATGGTCACATCATTTGCGCTCGCCGGCGCGCTCGCCCTGAGCGTCACGGCCGGCGGCACAGCCCAGGCCTCCGACCCGCTGAAGTACGTCGCCCTCGGCGACAGTTACAGCGCCGGCTCGGGTGTGCTGCCCGTGGACACGAGCAACCTGCTGTGCCTGCGCTCCACGGCGAACTACCCGAAGGTGATCGCGGACCGGACGGGCGCCGAGCTGAAGGACGTGACCTGCGGCGCCGCCCAGACGAAGGACTTCACCTCGTCGCAGTACCCCGGCGTCCCGCCCCAGGTGAACGCCCTCGGCGCGGACACCGACCTGGTGACGCTGACGATCGGCGGCAACGACAACGGCACCTTCATCAACGCCATCACCTCCTGCGGCAGCGCGGGCCTCCTCACCGTGGGCAGGGGCAGCCCCTGCAAGGACAAGTACGGCACGACCTTCACCGACCAGATCGAGAAGAACACCTACCCCGCGCTGAAGAGCGCCCTGCAGGCCGTACGCGCCAAGGCACCCAACGCCCGTGTGGCGGTGCTGGGTTACCCCTGGATCACGCCGGAGAAGGCCGACCCGTCGTGCTACCTGAAGCTGCCGATCGCCTCCGGCGACGTGCCCTACCTGCGTGACGTGCAGACCCGTCTGAACGCGGCGGTCGAGCGCGCCAGCAACGAGACCGGCGCGACCTTCGTGGACTTCTCCCGGGTCTCGGACGGCCACGACGCGTGCAAGCCCGGCGGAACCCGCTGGATCGAGCCGCTGCTCTTCGGCACCAGCGTCGTGCCGGTCCATCCCAACGCACTCGGCGAGCGGCGGATGGCGGAGCACACCATGGAGGTTCTCGGGTTGCGGTGAGGCCGGCGCGTGGTGCCCGGTCCGCGGCGGCCGGGCGCCACGTATGTCACGGCGACCACGTCTATCTGCCGGTCGAGCGGGGGACGGAGGACCGCACCTACCGGTTGTCCCGGGTGCCGGCGGCCGAGGAACTCGACGAACCGGCACAGCGGATCGGACACCGTCGACCTGGACCACGCCTGGCGCGAGCGCGAGGTGTGGTTCCGCACGGGCGGTGACACCACGGAGGTGCTGGTGCGCGTGGATCCGGCGCGCCGGGAGCGGTTGGTCTCCACGGCCCTGGCGGTGCGCGGCGAGGGGACCGATGCGGACGGCCGGCTGCGGCCGGCCGTCGTGTTCCAGGACCCACGGCACGCGGAGTGGACGCTGTGGGAGCCACGCGCCCGGAGCGGAGGTGCTGGCTCCGGAGTGGCTGCACGCAGGGCTGGGTGAGCGTGCGAGGGCGGTGGCGGCTCTGTACGACCGCCTGGCCGGGGAGCCGGAGTCGAACGCGCCCCGTACCGGCCGCATGAGCGGTTCGGGTGACGGCGGCACGTCACCCGGGTTGAAAACGGCTGTCGGCCCGGTACGGCGCCGTGCCATGATTCACGCATGGCGATGCGGTACCCCTCTCCCCTGCGTCCCGGTGACCGTGTCGGTGTGACCGCTCCGTCGAGCGGAGTCCCGGAGGCACTGCGCGCACGGCTGGAGGTGGCCCTCGGCGACGTGCGGGCACGTGGGTACGAGGTCGTCGTCGGGGAGTGCATGGACGGTTCGGGGCACGTCAGCGCCCCGGCCGCCGAGCGTGCGGGCGAACTGATGTCGATGCTCACCGATCCCACCATCAAGGCGATCGTGCCGCCGTGGGGCGGAGAGACCGCGATCGACCTGATCCCGCTGCTCGACTGGGACCGGCTGCGCGAGGCGGATCCGACCTGGGTCGTCGGGTACTCCGACATGTCGACCCTCATGACACCGCTCACCCTGCTCACCGGTACGGCGACTCTCCACGGCAACAACCTCATGGACACGCCGTACCGGGTGGCGGAGGGTCTGCTGTCGTGGTTCGACATCGTGACCGCGCCGTCGGGCCACCGCTTCACGCAGACGCCTCCCGGACGCCACCGGACCGCGGGCTTCGACGACTTCGCCGCCTTCCCTGACGTGCGCGAGTACACACTGGACGCGCGGGGCGGCTGGACCCGGCTGGACGGCGGAGGCGACGTGGAGGCCGAGGGCAGACTGATCGGCGGCTGCGTCGAGGTGCTGTGCAATCTCGCGGGGACGCCCTGGCTCGACGTCTCGGCGTTCGCCCGCGCCGTGTCGCCCGAAGGGCTGCTCGTGTACGTGGAGGCGGGGGAAAGTGACGCGTTCACCATCTGCCGCCACCTGCACGGCATGAAGCTCGCCGGGTTCTTCGACGGCGCGAACGCGGTCCTGGTCGGCCGGACCCTGGCTCCGGACAGCCCGTCCCTCACCCAGCACGAGGCCGTCCTCGACGCGCTCGGCTCCCTCGGCGTCCCGGTCATCGCCGACGTCGAGTGCGGCCACGTCCCGCCGCACATGCCGATCGTCAACGGCGCGTACGGGCGTGTGGTGCACTCGGCGGCACGGAGTGAGCTGACGCAGACGCTGCGGTGACGAGCGGCAGGCGGCGGGCCGGGCGCCTCCGGCGCTCGGGAGGGTACGGTGGTGCACCGTTTCGCTCCGTGAACGGGAGGCATGTGTGGAGCACCGTGACATGTCCCGCGGTGCTCGCCTGGCGGCCCACGGTGCCGTGTCCGCGTCGCTGGCGCTGTGCAGTGACCGCGAGCTGCGCGAACTCGTGGATGGCGGGAGGCCGTTCGGTTCCGGCATCGGTGGGCAGACCGTGCTGTTGGACGTCGCCGGTACGCCGGTGTTCGTGAAACGGATACGCCTGACCGGTCTGGAGCGGCGACCGGAGAACCTGCACTCCACGGCGAACCTGTTCGAACTGCCGCTCTTCTGTCACTACGGAGTCGGCACGATCGGCGGCCCGGGCTTCGGCGCCTGGCGGGAGCTGGCCGTGCACCACATGACGACGAACTGGGTGATCGAGGGGGAGTACGAAGGCTTTCCGTTGATGCACCACTGGCGCGTGCTGCCGGACCACGGCCACCCGCTCCCCGAGGAACTGGCCGATGTCGAGCGCGCCGTCGCCTACTGGGGAGGCGGGGCCGAGGTGCGCCGGCGCATCGAGTCTCTGCAGCGGTCCTCGGCCGGTCTCCTCCTGTTCATGGAGTACATACCGCGGAACCTGCACGACTGGCTGAGTGAGCGGATGGGCGCCGGCGTGGAGGCCGCCGAGCGAGCGTGCGCCATGGTGGACGACGGGTTGAGAGCCGGCATCTCGTTCATGAAGGCCAACGGGCTGCTGCATTTCGACGCGCACTTCGAGAACATCCTCACCGACGGCCGGAGGCTCTTCTTCACCGACTTCGGCCTCGCGTTCTCCTCCCGTTTCGAACTCGCGCAGGCCGAGGCCGACTTCCACGAACGGCACCGCGCGTACGACCGGTACTACGCCGTCACCCATCTCGTGAACTGGCTGGCCGGGGCTCTGCTGGGGTGCCACGCGGAAGAGCGAAGGGCGTTCGTGCGGGCCTGCGCGGAAGGGGCCCGCCCCCGGCAGATGCCGGCCGCGGTCGCCGACCTGGTGGCCCGGTACGCTCCGGTGGCCGACGTGATGGGGGATTTCTTTCGCCGGTTCCAGGTGGAGAGCCGGACGACTCCTTTCCCGGTCGAGATGCTCCGGCGGGTCGGGGATCCGCCGTTCCCGGCAGGGACTTGAGCTGCGTGGTCAGGGAAGGCCAGAGGGCTCCATGGATTCGTTCGGGTACGCGCCCGCCGAGGATGCGCTCTTCGGTGCGGTGGAGACCGATCAGGCTCGGCCATGAGAGGGCCCACGCCTTCGTGCTGGACACGGTGGTGGCCCGGCGGAGCAGGTCCGAAGGCGTGGGGTCCGCGCTGGTGCGCGTCGCTGCCGAGGGAAGCCGTGCGGCCGGGTGTCAATGGCTGCATGTCGACTTCGAGGAGCATCTGCGGGCGTTCTGCTTCGACGCCTGCGGGTTCAGGGACACGGCCGCCGGGCTCATCGCGCTCTGGTCACCTGCCGCTCCCCGGCCCCTGGGCAAGGAGCCCAGGGGCCGGGGAGCGCGCGGAGCTACGGGCGGCCGGTCTGCGGCGGCATGCCGTCCGGGTGCTGGTCGGTGCCCCGGGAGGCGTCCGTGGACGAGGGCTCCACGCGGCCCGGGATCGTCTCGCCCTGGACGACCCGCGGCGGCGTGTCCGTCGCCCGCTCCTCCTCCTGCTTCATGGCGCGCGCCTCGGCCTTGAGGATGCGGGCCGACTTGCCCGCGTTGCGGGCCAGTTCGGGGCCCTTCTTGGCCAGGACGAGCGCGATGACGACGATGAGGATGATGGCCAGTTCGCTCAGTCCGAACATGGTTTCCCGCTCCCTCCGTCTTCCCGGGTCAGACGTTCACGCCGAAATCGGCGGCGATCCCGGCCAGGCCGGAAGCGTAACCCTGCCCGACGGCGCGGAACTTCCAATCGGCCCCGTGACGGTAGAGCTCGCCGAAGACCATCGCGGTCTCGGTGGAGGCGTCCTCGGACAGGTCGTAGCGGGCGATCTCGGCGCCGCCGCTCTGGTTGACGACGCGGATGAAGGCGTTGCGGACCTGGCCGAAGCTCTGGCCGCGGTTCTCGGCGTCGTGGATGGAGACGGGGAACACGATCCGGTCGACCTCGGCGGGCACGGCCGCGAGGTTCACCTTGACGCTCTCGTCGTCGCCCTCGCCCTCACCGGTGAGGTTGTCACCGGTGTGCTCCACCGAGCCGTCGGGGCTCGTGAGGTTGTTGTAGAAGACGAAGTGCCGGTCCGACGGCACCTTGCCGGAGGCGTCGAGGAGGAGGGCGGAGGCGTCGAGGTCGTAGTCGGTGCCGGTGGTCGTACGGACGTCCCAGCCGAGACCGACCAGGACGGCGGTCAGGCCCGGCGCCTCCTTGCTGAGCGAGACGTTGCCGCCCTTGGACAGGGAAACTCCCACGGTGTGCTCCTTCTCGGCGGGTGGGTCGGGCCCGCGGCTCGGGTCCGGAGCTATGAATCTACATCACTGTAGAGATCACAGGGCAGGGCGTGCGACCGTACGTCGCGTGCGCCACTCGGCATGCGACCGCACTCGGCGCGGGGCCGGGCGAGGTGCGGGCGTCTATACGATGGCCGCGCGGGAAACGCACGGCGGCAGAGGGGAGACAGGACGTGGGCGGGCAGCGGCAGCGTCCCCGGCGGGGACAGGGCGAGCTGGAGGCTCTGGTCCTGTCGGCGCTCAAGGAGGCGGACGGACCGGCCACCGCCGGCTGGGTGCAGGAGCGGCTGGGCGGCGACCTCGCGTACACGACCGTGATCACCATCCTGACCCGGCTGCTGGCCAAGGGCGCCGTCACGCGGGAGCGGGCGGGCCGGTCGTTCGCCTGGACGTGCGCGCTGGACCAGGCGGGGCTGGCCGCCCGGCGGATGCGCAAGGTGCTGGACTCGGAGAGCGACCGCGAGGCCGTGCTGGCCAGCTTCGTGACCGGCCTGGGGCCTGACGACGAGCGGCTGCTGCGGGAGCTGCTGCGTCCGGCGGGGCGCGACGGGGAAGACTGAGGCCTCATGGGGGTCTTCGTCTTTCTGCCGCTGGTGCTGCCGCTGACGGCGTGGCCGATCGCGCGCCTGGCCGAGCAGCATCTGCATCCGCGGACCGCGACGCGGCTGCTGACCGGGGTGGCCGCGGTGATGGCGGCGTGCAGCACGCTCTGTCTGGCGCTGGTGATGGTGGTCGGCACCGCCCAGCTTCCCGGCAACCCACTGCCCGACGGCTGGTCGGACCCCGAGGTGCGGGCGGCGGTGCCGTACGACGAGGTGGTGGGCAAGGCGGCGATCCCCGCGCTGTTCGCCGTGCTGGTCGCGTGCGGCCGGACCTGGTGGCGGCACGTCCGGGTGCGCCGTCGCACCCATCGGGCGCTGGCGGGACTGCGGGACACGGAGGTGGCCGTCCTGCCGGACAGCGCGCCGTACGCGTACGCCCTGCCGGGCGGCGGCCGACGGGGCCGTGTGGTGGTCACCACGGCCCTGCTGGACTGCCTGGAACCGGCCGAGCGGCGGGCGTTGTTCGCCCACGAGCGAGCCCATCTGGCGGCCCGTCACCACCGTTTCCTCCTCACGGTGCGACTGGCCGCCCAGGCCAATCCGTTCCTGCGGCCGCTGCGCACGGCGGTGGCGTACTCGACGGAGCGGTGGGCGGACGAGGAGGCGGCGCAGACGGTCGGCAGCCGCCGCACCGTGGCACGCGCCATCGGCAGGGCGGCACTGGTGTCCCGGGGCACTCCGGCGGCCACGCTGGCCGGTCTGGCCGCGGCGGGACCGGTACCGCGCCGGGTGGCGGCCCTGCTCGGGCCCGCGCCGGCGGTGCGCACCTGGCCCTCCCTGTTCACGGCGGTGGGCGTCGCGGCGTGGGGCGCGGCCACGGGAGCCGTCGTGTCGGCGATGTCGTCCGCGAACTCCGCGGTGACGATGGTGCTCATCCTGTACGCGGCCACGCCGCTGTGACCGCGACCGCGCGGGCTGCGCGAAGGGCCGGAACCGTGACGGTTCCGGCCTTTCGCGCGTCAAGGTCGCGGTCAGAGGTCGAACTCGTGCGGCGGCAGGTCCAGCGCGAAGCACGCCTCGCGGACCACGGCCTGCTCGTCCTTGTCGAAGTCGCCGTCGGCGCCGCCGATGACGATGCCGATCTGGATCACGGCCCGTGCCTCGGCGGGCTTCTTCTTCGCCTTGGCGATCTCCTGGATGACGCTCACCTTGCCGAACGCGAAGTCGGTGGTGAGCTTGTCGAGGTTGTCCTCGAAGCGGCGGCGCAGGTCGTCGGCGGGGAAGTTCCGCAGCACCTCGTTGGTGGCGATGAGCTGGGCGACGCGCTGCCGCTCGGCGGGGTCGACGGTGCCGTCGGCGGCGGCGACGAGCGCGCACATCGCCATGCTGGCGTCACGGAAGGCGCCGCTTGTCAGATCGTTCTTCTTCGCCATGAGCTGGGTCTGCATCGATGACGCGGACTCCTTGAGGCGGTCCCACAGGGCCATGAGAGCTCCGTACGTGTCGGGCGGGAGCCCGGACGGAAGGGGGGTGTCCGGGCTCCCTTTATTTCTACAGTGATGTAGAAGATATCAGCAGGGGCGGGGTGAGATCAGCGATCAGCCGTCTCGCTGCCGGTGACCCCGAGGCGGGTCGCCGTCAGCCCTCGTCCCCCTCGTCGCCTTCGTCGCCCTCGAAGAAGTCGCCGATCTCGTCGACGACTTCGGCCGCGACCATGCCGCCCACGACACCGACGGCGAGACCCGCGGCGCCCGCCGCGACGGCGGTGCCCATGCCGGGGCCGCTCCGGCGGTGGCCGTCGTGGCCGTGATGGCCGTGGTCGTCGTGAACGCCGTAGGGGGCGCCGTGGCCGTAGGCGCCGTGGTGGCCGGGTGCCGCACGGTGCTCGACCAACTGGCGGACCCAGGCGTCCACTTCGGCGTTCCAGTCGCGGGAGTCGTGGTGGCCGACGGTGAAGCGGGTCAGCGCGTCGTGGCCGCCGGAGAAAAGACCGCCGCGCTTGTCGGCCTCGAGGACCACCTCGAGGCCGCCCGGATCGGCCAGGAAGGTCACCTCGATCTCGTTGACCCGGTGCGCGTACTGGGGCGCCGGGGTGAGTTCGATCTCCTGGTAGAAGGGCAGTCGCTGGCCGGTGCCGGCGATGCGCCCGTACTCGAGGTCGGCGGACCTGAAGCCGAAGCCGAGCTGCCCGAACGCCTCCAGGATCGCTTCCTGGGCGGGCAGCGGGGCGATGCTCAGCGGGTCCAGGTCGCCCTTGTCCCGGGCGCCGGCCACCGCGAGTTCGGTGCGCACGCCGAGGACGATGCCGAGGTGCTGGCCGTGCAGTTCGGTGACCGGCGTCTCCCACGGCAGCGTCAGCGTGAAGGGGACGCTGTGCCGCTGACCCGCGGCGAGCCGGAAACCGCCGCCGACGGTGAACCGTTCGAAGGCGACGACGCCCTCGCTCTCACCCTCGTCGTGCTCGGCCTCGACCCGGGCCACCAGCTCCAGGGTGATGTGCTCGATGTCGAAGTCGCCCTGACCGCCTTCGAGGTGGACCCGGCCGGTCAGCGCTCCACCGGGCCGGGCCGCTCCCGGGTCGAGGACCGTGTCGACCGTGGGGCCGCCCACGCCGAGGGATCCGAGCAGTCTTTTGAACACCATGATGGCGTCCACTCCTTTTGCGTGCGTGTGTTTCCTGGGGTGCGGTGCCGTACGGCCGGGCAGGCGCGGACGCACCGCGGAGGCGACGGTGGCGGGTCACCCGGCCGGGGCGGCCGGCACCCCTCGCGAAGGTCCGCCCCGCGCGTGCGGGCGCGCCCTTCCCGATGTCGTGCTCAACGCCCCGACCGGGTCGCTCGCAGCCATCCGTGCCCTCCTGAGCATGTGTCAGGCCCACCGCCCGACGGGCCTTTCTACAGACGCGTAGAAGCATAAGGCGCGGTCGGCCCGTGAGCCGCACGTCGGGAAGCGCTCGCCGGAAACGGCCGAAAACGGGTCGCCCGCAGGGGGGAGGCAGCGGCGGGTCGGCCACGTCGCGGCGCGGGGGCGAGCCGGAAGGAATCGGCGCGGCAGTTCGCGCTCCGGGCGGATCGGCGAGTCCGACGACACCGGCAGGGCCGTCGCCGTGCCCGTGTCCGAGGAAGGCCGCTGGATCACCGCCCGGACCGGCGAGGTCCCGGGCGGCCACCACCCCCGACGCCGGCCCTTCCGGCACGGTCCGCGCCCCGACCGCGAGCAAGACGCGGGGCGGCGTGCTCGTACGCCCACGCACGCGAAGGAGCCCACCGCGGTGACGAGCGACAGCCGGGCCGGACCGCCCCTGTCCGGCGGCGAGCGCGAGATGCCGCGCGCCTCCCCCCGACCACCACCGGGCGACGCTCGCCATGAAGTGCCAGGGCCTCGCCGACGAGGAGCCGCGGAAGCGGTGGATGCCGCCGTCCACGCTGTCGCCGCTCGGGCTGGTGCGGCACATGGCCCGGCTGGAGCGGGCCTGGTTCCGCCGGTGTTCCAGGACGACGACGCCCCCGCGGTCCGGTCGGACACGGCCGGCTTCCAGGCCCCGTGCGACGCCGATGCGTCGACCCGGCGGGAGGCGTTCACGGCGTGGGAGGCGGAGGACGCGCGCCGGGCGGAGCGGGAGGCGTCCTCCCTCGACGAGGCGGGGCACCAGCCGAGACGGGGCACCCGCCGAGACGGGCAAGGACGTGTCGCTGCGGATGGTGATGCTGCACGTCCTGCTCGAGGACGCCCGCCACCACGGGCACGTCGGCTTCCCGCGCGAGGGCGTCGACGGGGCCGTGGGCGTCCGAAGGGCGCGTCCGGTCCCGCGGCGACGGTCAGCCGCGCTGCGGCGCGTCCTCGTCCGCGCCCCTGCGTGCGTCCTTCTCCGGATTCTCCCCCGCACCCTCCTCGGCGTGATCGTCCGCGCGCCTGGAGCGCCGGGCGGCGCTGATCGCGGCCAGCACCATGCCGACCGCCACGATCGCCAGGCCGCGCAGCCACACCGCGGCCTCGATCTGCGTGGCGAGCACGACGCACGACGCGATGCCCAGCACCGGCAGGACGACCGGCGCACGGAAGTGGTCGGCCGTCCCCGGGTCGCGGCGCAGCACCAGGACCGCGGTGTTGACCATGAGGAAGACGATGAGGAGCAGCAGGACCAGGGTGGACGCGAGGGTGGCGACGCTGCCGGTGAGGGCGAGGAGCATCGCCAGGCCGGTGGTGACCGCGATGGCGGCCCACGGGGTGCGGCGGCCCGGCAGCACCTTGGTCAGCGCGCCCGGCAGCAGCCCGTCCTTCGCCATGCCGTAGGCCAGGCGGGAGGACATGATGCCGGTGAGCAGGGCGCCGTTGGCCACGGCGACGAGGGCGATGGCGCTGAACAGCCTGGGCGGCACACCGCCCGCCTCCTTCACGACCTCGAGCAGCGGCCCGCTGGAGGCGGCCAGCTCGGCGGTCGGCACGGCGGCGGACGCGGCGAGGCCGACCAGCACGTACACGGCGCCCGCGGTGGCCAGCGCGCCGAACAGAGCGCGGGGGTAGGAGCGGCGCGGGTCGCGGGTCTCCTCGGCCACGTTCACCGAGGTCTCGAACCCGACGAACGAGTAGTACGCCAGCACGGAGCCGCTCAGCACGGCGGCCGCCGCGCCCTTCTCCGGCGTGCCGAGCTCGGTGAGCCGGCCGGGGTCGCCGTCGCCGCGCAGCAGCAGCCACGCGCCGAGGACGACGATGACGGCCAGGCCGCCCACCTCGACGACGGTGGCGACGACGTTGGCGCGGGTGGACTCCTTGATGCCGCGCGCGTTGACGAGCGCGAGCAGGCCCAGGAAGACCACGGCGACGAGTCCCACGGGCAGGGTCACGAAGGCCGACAGGTAGTCGCCCCCGAAGCCGCGGGCGAGGGCCGCCACGGACACGATGCCGGCGGCGAGCATGCAGAAGCCCGCGACGAAGCCGGCGAACGGTCCGAAGGCGCGGGTCGCGTAGTGGGAGGCGCCGCCGGCCCGGGGATACTTCGTCGCCAGTTCGGCGTACGAGGCGGCGGTGAGCATCGCCAGCAGCAGCGCGACGACGAGCGGTACCCACACCGCTCCCCCGGAGTCGGCGGCGACCTGTCCGACCAGGACGTACACACCGGCGCCGAGCACGTCGCCCAGGATGAAGAAGTACAGCAGCGGGGTCGTCAGCGCGCGCTTGAGGGCCGTCGGCCCCTGTGCCGTGCCCTGCGTCCGCGTCACTGCCCTATGACCGACTCGTCTTGCCATACCGCACCGTGTCCCCCGTGCCGGCGAAAACACGCTCGCGCGTGTGCCGGTGCGGAAACGGGCCGCGTCACACCGGTCTCGGGAGGCGGGAGGCGGTTGCGAGGGCGGGACCGCTCCGCCCGGCCGGACACGGGCGCGGGCGGCCGCGACGATCGCGTTCGTCGCAAGGGACGAGTTCCGGGACGTTCCCGCTCGGTTCGCTGTTCGGCCGCCTCCTCACGGAGGTCCGGAGGACGGGCGCGGCTCTGGCGGTGGCGACCGCGGGGACGCCGGTGTCGCCGGCGGCGAGCGCGGTGTCGGAGAGGCCGGCGCTGTTCATCGGCTCGCCCGGGGTCGCCGTGGCCGGTCCGGCTTCCGTCGTGGTGGGTCTCGGTCCCCGCCCCCTTCGTCAGTACGGGGCCGGGTGCGGGGGCACCGCGTGACAGGCGCCGCCGGGTCCCACGGCTGAGTAGGGTCCTTCCAGGCCGAG
Organism: Streptomyces sp. DSM 120436; assembly: GCF_055778765.1. Classification (NCBI taxonomy): domain Bacteria; kingdom Bacillati; phylum Actinomycetota; class Actinomycetes; order Kitasatosporales; family Streptomycetaceae; genus Streptomyces; species Streptomyces sp. DSM 120436. The sequence goes on from NZ_JBSKBS010000002.1 coordinate 224,850, forward strand.
CGAGGAGGACGCCGTGCAGCTGCGGAATGTCGTGCCGGACGACGTGGACGCGTACATCCGTATGCGGTGCGACCCGGTGATGATGGCCCACCTGGGCGGCCCGCTGCCTCGGGAGGGCATGCCCGGCAAGGTGCGCCGGGACGCGCGCGACGCGGCCGCCGACGTCTCGTGGATCAAGATGATCGTGCCCGATCCGGCCGTGCCGGACGTGGTGGCCGGAACGGTGACCCTGTGGTCGCACGGCACGGACGACGGGCCGGTCTCGGAGATCGGATGGATGATCCTGCCGGAGTTCCAGGGCCGCGGCCTGGGCAGGCGCGCCGCCCGCACCCTGCTCGAACGGGCCCGCGACGAGAACCGCTGGGGCGTCGTGCACGCGTTCCCCGCCGCGGACAATCCCGCCTCGAACGGCATCTGCCGCTCCCTCGGCTTCCGCTTCGTCGCGGAGCGGGAGGTCACGTTCGCGGACCGGGTCCTGCGGAGCAATCACTGGACGATCGACCCACGCACCGGTCTCACGCCGTCCTGACCCTCCGTCGGCCCGGCTGTCAGGCGGCCGGGATGCCGGTGGCCGCGGCGGACTCCTTCTGCCTCCCGACGTGGGCGAGGCGTTCGGCCGGGGCGTCGCGGACGAAGGCGAACGCGCCACTGCACAGCACCAGCCGCGGCGGCACGGGCTGCTGTGCGGCCGACGCGATGACCGCGGCGGCCGTCTTCGCCGGTCGCCGGGCGACGTTCCGTGGGCCGACGGCAGGCTTCTGCGAGGTCACCGGTCCGCACACCGGTGACCGGCCGGTGCGCCCCGGAGGGTTCTCCCGGGAATCGGGAGTACTCAGACCGGCGGGACGGGGCATTCGGTAGTCGCCAAGTCCGCTCACACGTAAGGAGTGCAGTCCCATGCCCGAGACATCGGACGTCGTCGAGCTCATCCTCCAGGACCACCGGCGCATGGAGGACCTGTTCCGCCGGATGCGCAGCGTCGAGGACGACCGGGGCGCCGCGCTGCGCGAGTTCTCGGACCTCCTGATCGCCCACGCGCTGGCCGAGGAGTCCAAGGTGTACCCCGCGCTGAAGCGCTACAAGAAGATCGACGACGACGAGGTCGAGCACGGCGAGGAGGAGCACGACGAGGGCAACCAGGCCCTGCTGGCCCTGCTCGAGGTCGAGGAGATCGGCGGCGACGAGTGGGACGAGAAGCTGGAGGAGCTCGTCGAGGCCGTCACGCACCACGCCGACGAGGAGGAGCGCACGATCCTCAACGGCGCCCGGGAGAACGTGGCGATGGAGCGGCGTGAGGAACTGGGCAAGGCGTTCTGGGAGGAGCGGGAGCGCCAGCTGAAGTCCGGCTGCGGCTCCGTGGACAACGTGCGCAAGATCGTCGAGTCCTGACGCACGGCCGGTGGTACGGCCCGGGGAAGGCCGGCCCTCCCTCATCCGGGAAGGGCCGGCCTCCGTGTGTCTCCGGTGGCCGGGTGTCAGTGGCCGGCGGCCGGGTCCTCAGGGCGGATACGGCCGTGCCAGCCGCCGCCGCTGCCGCCCTTCTCGACGTACTCCTTGAAGCGGTGCAGGTCGCCCTTGACCCGGCGGTCGATGATGCCCAGGGCGTCCGCGCCCTTCTCGGCCATGCCGGTGGGCTCGACGTCCATGGTGAGTTCCACGCGGGTGTGCGTGTCGTCCAGCGGTTCGAACCGCACCGACCCGCGCTGCTTCGTGTCACCGTCGATGGTCCGCCAGGTGACCCGGTCGTCGACGAGCTGGTCCACGATCTCCGTGTCGAACTCGCGCTTCACCCCACCGATCTTGGTGGTCCAGTGGTTGTGGCGGTCGTCGAGCTGTGTCACTTCCTCGACGCCCTCCATGAAGCGCGGGAAGTCCTCGAACTGCGTCCACTGGTCGTAGGCCCGGCGGACGGGGACGTTCACATCGACCGTTTCCTTGACCGTGCTCATGGATCCTCCTGGGTTCTCTGCACGAAGGGCCGGCGGCGTGCCGGGCGCTCCGGCCCTTCGCCCTGTACGGGTCGTCCGGAGCGGCGAGTACCCGGCAGGCGGCGTCTGAAATATCCGGGTGCCGTCCGCGCTCAGCCGGGGAGCGCGTCCAGTACGTCGGCGGCCAGCCGGCCGGCGTCGTCGATCGCGGCCGTGAGGCGCTCCGGGGACGCGTCGAGCGTGCCGAAGAGGGCGTGGGCGCGGGCGGTGAAGTCGGCGGGGGCGGACGGGAGCGCGCCCGCCGAGCGGACCGCGTCCTTCTCGTTGAGCACCCAGGCGCCGGCGTCGGCGTGCAGGGCGTGGACGAGGAGGCCGACCGCGCGGTGGAGACAGCCGGCCACATGGAAGGCGTCGCCGCGCGGGACGCCCTTGCGAGCGGCGGCCAGGATGAACGGCGCCTCCCAGCGCGCCTGTCCCACCAGCGCGTTCCGCAGGGGCCGGGGATATCCGGAGCGGATCTCCGTCTGCAGCGCGGTGAGCTCGCCGGTGGGGTCGGTGAGGACGCGGGCCAGGGCCACCTCCCCGGAGTACGTGTGGGAGGAGAAGCCGTACGGGTGGCCGGCCTGGACGCCGGTCTCGACGTGTCCGTCGCGGCACCGCTGCCAGACCCGGTGGACACGGTCCAGGTCGCGGTAGATCCAGTCGACGGGGGTGCCGTCGACGGTCAGCCAGGCACCGCCGTCGACCCACGGGCCCCAGCCGCCGGGCTCGGAGACCTCCGCCGTGTCTCCGGACAGTGCGGCGGCCAGCCGGCGCAACGCCGCCGTGTCGAGGGGAGCCCGGTAGTACAGCCCCAGGTCGACGTCCGAGTCGGGGCGGTGCGTGCCGCGGGCACGGCTGCCGCCGAGGGTGACCGCGACGACGCCGTCGACCTCGTGCAGCCGGTCCGCGACGCGGGAGATCTCGTCCATCGGACCGAGTGTGCCGAACGGGGCCCGGCGCCGCGACCGCGTTTTCCGTTCCGTCGCGGGGGTCAGCGCCCCCAGACGCCGGCCACCCCGGCGGCGCCCCTACGGACCCGTGCGTGCCCGGCCCGCGCCGCCGGACCGCTCGGGGAGGTCGTCGGGGGCGGGCGCGGTTCCGGCCGCGTCCGGCACGCCCGTCTCCAGGCGGTAGTGGACCGTGACGTCGTGGTAGTCCACGCCCGGTTCGACCCGGTCCGGGAGGTGGGTGCGGTCGCTGTGGCTGACCGACGGGCGGTCGCCCGTGCCCGGGAAGCGGACCGCGGTGCGGGGAGCGTCGGCGAAGCGGAGGCGGTCGGCGCGGACCGTCGCGTGGAAGACGATGTCCCTCGGGTCGTCGTCCTGGGTCCCGGGCGTTCAGGGCGGCTCTCCCGGCTCCCCCACGGTGGGGCGGCGGGCGCGCCTCGGGAGCGGTTTGCCGTCCTCGCCGCGTACCCGGCGCTTGGCGGTGCCGCCCTCGGCCGCCGTCCGTTTCTTCGCGGCCGACCGGGTCGCCTTGCGAGCGGGGGCCGGGGCGCCGCCCGCCGCGTCCGCGGCCTCCGGCCCGGCCGAGGCCGCCCCGGCGGCGGTCTCCCCCGCCCCCTCGGCGACCTGCCCCGCCCCCGAGCCGACGTCCTCGACGGTGCGCCCCGCTCCCCCGCCCAGTTCCTCCACCGCCGCTCCCGCGCCGCGTCCCACGTCCTCCGCGACCTCGCCGACCCCGCCCCCGACGTCCTGGACGGCCTCCCCGGCCCCCGCGCCGACGTCCCGCACCGCGCCCCCGGCGCCCCGGCCGACCTCTTCGACGGCTCCTCCCGCGCCGCGTCCGACGTCCCGGACCGCTCCTCCCGCGCCGCGTCCGACGTCCCGGACCGCTCCTCCCGCGCCGCGTCCGACGTCCTGGACGGCCTGTCCCGCGCCCGTGCCCACCGCGCCGACCGCTTCCCGGGCCCCGCCGCCGACGTCCCGCACGGCGGCGCTCACGCCCCGGGCCAGTTCGGTGAGGATCTCCGGGTTGCGGTCCACGGTGGTGAGCACGCGGTTGACGATCACGGCCACGTTGTCGAGGCGCACCTTGAGCTGGGCCCGGGCCTCCACACCCGAGATGCCCAGGTGCACCCGGCCGAGGGAGACGTCCGCGCCGACGCTCAGTTTCAGCAGGTCGAGCACCTCGGCCTGGAGCGAGACATGGGCGCGCAGATCCTCGACGTCCAGGTCGATCTCGTCGACCTTGAGCAGCGGGACGTCGAGGAAGACGTCCGTGTCCGCGGGGGTGGCCGGAGGCCGGGCGACGGCTTCCTCGTCCCCGCCCTCGTCGGCGTCGTAGGCGTCGTAGGCCTCCGTCTCCTCGATCTCCGCCGCGTCGTTCTCGGTGTCGTCGGCGTTGTCACCCATCACCGCACCTCTCGGTCGTCGGCCCCCTCGTTCCATCTTGCGGCGGGCGGCGGACCGGTGCTCGGTCGGCCGGTCAGCGGCGGACGCGGTGGACCAGGTGCATGGCCCGGCGCCCGGGATCACGACGTGCGGGTCCTCCAGCAGGTGCTTGCCGCTGCCCGTCCACCGGCCCGAAGCATCGCTCGCCGCGTCCGGGGACCACCGGCACGACGTCCATGGCGGCCTCGCCGACGCGTCCCTCCGCGAGGCACTGCCGACGCCCCGCTCCCCGGGAGGTCCTGCGCCGTGTCGATCGCCTCGCGCGCCCGCCGGCGAAGGGGGCGGGCGCCCCGGGATGCCGGCCCTCGGGGCGCGACCGGCGGGAGACCACGACGACGTGGTCGCCCCGTACCGGGCACCACACGGTGACCGCGCGCACGTGCCGGAGGGGTGGACGCCCCGGCCGCCGTCCTCCTCAGCCGGGGACCGGTGCCGCAGCCGGCCGGGGCGCGGGCTCCAGCCGGACGACGACGCTCTTGGAGGCGGGCTGGTTGCTGCCGTCGGCGACGCTGTCCAGGGGGACCAGGACGTTGGTCTCCGGGTAGTAGGCGGCCGCCGTCCCGGCCTTCGTGGGGTACGCGACGACCGTGAAGCCGTCGGCGCGCCGCTCCGTGCCGTCCGTCCACACGCCGACCAGGTCGACGCGGTCCCCGTCGGCGAGACCCAGTTCGGTGAGGTCGCGCGGGTTGACGAGGACGACGCGCCGGCTGCCGTGGATGCCCCGGTAGCGGTCGCTGTCCGTGTAGGGCACGGTGTTCCACTGGTCGTGGGAGCGCAGCGTCTGCAGCAGCAGGTGGCCGTCGGGGACGCTGGGCGCCTCGTGGTCGTTGCGGGTGAACCGGGCCTTGCCGCCCTCGGTGTGGAACACGCCCTCGTTGACCGCGTTGGGCAGCCGGATGCCGCCGGGGCGCACCACGCGCCGGTCGAAGTCGTGCAGTCCCGGCACGATGCGGGAGATGCGGTCCCGGATCTCGCCGTAGTCGGACTCGAACGCCGTCCAGGGGATGTCGGGGCCGCGTCCGGCGAGGGTGCGGCGGGCGAGGCGGCAGAGGATGGCGACCTCGCTGAGCAGCAGCGGGGAGGCCGGCTGGAGGCGCCCGCGGGAGGTGTGCACCTCGCTCATCGAGTTCTCCACGGTGACGAACTGCTCGCCGCCGGACTGCACGTCCCGTTCGGTGCGGCCGAGGGTCGGCAGGATCAGCGCGGTACGGCCGCAGACGGTGTGCGTCCGGTTGAGCTTGGTGGAGATGTGGGCGGTCAGCCGGCAGGCGCGCATGGCCTCCTCGGTGACCATGCTGTCGGGTGCGGCGCGGACGAAGTTGCCGGCGAGGGAGAGGAAGAACGTGACGCGCCCCTCGAGCATCGCGCGGATCGCGTTCACCGAGTCGAGTCCGTGGTGGCGCGGCGGGTCGAAGCCGAACTCCTGCTGCAGGGAGTCGAGGAAGGAGTCCGGCATCTTCTCCCAGATGCCCATCGTCCGGTCGCCCTGCACGTTGCTGTGGCCGCGCACGGGGCAGGCTCCGGCGCCCGCACGGCCCAGGTTGCCGCGCAGCATGAGGAAGTTGACGAACTCACGGATGGTGGGCACCGCGTGCTTGTGCTGGGTGATGCCCATCGCCCAGCAGACGATGACCCGTTCGGAGCGCAGTACGTCGTCGCGGACCTGCTCGATCTCCTCGCGGGTGAGGCCGGTCGCGGTGAGGACGTCGTCCCAGTCGACGGCGCGGACGTGCCGGGCGAACTCCTCGAACCCCTCGGTGTTGGTGCGGATGAAGTCGTGGTCGAGCACCGTGCCGGGGCGGGCGTCCTCGGCCTCCAGGAGGAGCCGGTTGAGGCCCTGGAACAGCGCGAGGTCGCCGCCGACGCGGATCTGCAGGAACCGGTCGGCGATCGGGGTGCCGTGGCCGATCAGTCCGCGCGCCTTCTGCGGGTTCTTGAAGCGCAGCAGTCCGGCCTCGGGGAGCGGGTTGACCGCGATGATGCGGGCGCCGTTGCGTTTGGCCGTCTCCAGCGCGGAGAGCTGGCGGGGGTGGTTGGAACCGGGGTTCTGCCCCACGACGAAGATCAGGTCGGCGTGGTGCATGTCCTCCAGGCTGACCGTGCCCTTGCCGGTGCCGAGGGTCTCGTGCAGGGCGTAGCCGCTGGACTCGTGGCACAGGTTGCTGCAGTCGGGCAGGTTGTTGGTGCCGAAGGCGCGGGCGAACAGCTGGAGCACGAAGGCGGCCTCGTTGCTGGCGCGGCCGGAGGTGTAGAAGACGGCCTCGTCGGGCGAGTCGAGGGAGGTGAGTTCACCGGCGAGCAGTCCGAAGGCGTCGTGCCAGCTGATCGGCTCGTAGTGGTCGGAGTCGGGCCGCTTGACCATCGGTTCGGTGAGCCGGCCCTGGTCGTTGAGCCACTTGTCCGAGCGTCGGGCGAGGTCGGACACCGTGTGCTCGCGGAAGAAGTCGCGGCTGATGCGCCGGGTGGTCGCCTCGTCGTTGATGTGCTTGGCGCCGTTCTCGCAGTACTCGTTGCGGTGCCGCTGCCCCGGGGCCGGGTCGGCCCAGGCGCAGCCGGGACAGTCGATGCCGTCGACCTGGTTCATGGTCAGCAGCGTCTGCCCCGCGCGCAGGGGGGAGGTCTGCTCGAGGGAGTACTCCAGCGCGTGCTTCACCGCGGGTGCTCCCGTGGCCCATTTCTTGGGCGGTGTCACGGTGAGCCGCTCCTGGGAACCGTCGTCGGGCCGCTCGGGCATGGACTCTCCTTCACCGGACACGCGGTCGTCTCCCAGTCTCACGCTCCCGCGGGGGGACGGCCACATGATCTTCCGCCGATGGGGTTGCCCCGGCCGTGCTGCGGCCGGGGGGAAGCGCGGCCCCCGGGTTCCCCCTCGGCGCCCGGGGGAACATCACGGTCTCCGCTCGTGTTGTCGCGCGTATGACAAACATCGCGTCGCGGCCCGAGGTGCTGCGTTACACCGCCTTCTCCAGCGACCCCGCGGGCGGGAACCCCGCCGGGGTGGTGCTGGACGCCGGTGCGCTGGACGACGGGGACATGCTGGCCGTCGCCGCCGGACTCGGGTACTCGGAGTCCGCGTTCCTGACCGCCCCGCCGGAGGGTCTGGACGGGCCGGAGGGACGGACGTACCGCATCCGGTACTTCAGTCCGAAGGCCGAGGTGCCGTTCTGCGGGCACGCGACCGTCGCGGCCGCCGTCGCGCTCGCCGAGCGTCGGGGCCCGGGGCCGCTGCTGTTCGCGACGCAGGCCGGCCCGGTGCCGGTGGACGTGACGGAGGAGGACGGCGCGGTCCGGGCCACGCTCACCAGCGTCGAGCCGTACGTCGAGGACGTGACGGACGCCGATCTGGCGGAGGCGCTGGCCGCGCTGGACTGGCCCGCCGCCGACCTGGCCCCGGCCTTCCCTCCGCGCGTGGCGTACGCCGGCGCCCGCCACCTGGTGCTGGCGGCGGCCACCCGCGCCCGTCTGGCCGATCTGGCCTACGACTTCGCGCGCCTCGAAGCGCTGATGCACCGCCTGGACCTCACCACCGTGCAGCTGGTGTGGCGGGAGTCGGCGACGCTGTTCCACGTCCGTGACCCGTTCCCCGTCGGCGGTGTCGTCGAGGACCCGGCGACCGGGGCGGCGGCCGCCGCGTTCGGCGGGTACGCCCGTGAGCTGGGCCTGGTCGCCGAGGACGCCGTCCTCACGTTGCGGCAGGGCGAGGACCTGGGCCGTCCCGGCGAGCTCACGGTGACCCTGCGCGCGGGCGATCCCCGTGTCCGCGTCACCGGGGCGGGCGTGCGCATCGGCTGACGGCGTGGGCGGGGGCGACCGGGCGGGGACGCGTGGTAGCGGTGCGGCATGCGGGGCACACTGGGGAAGAGAACCCGAACGACAGGTGGGGCCATGCCTGCAGCAGCCGCGCAGTCCGTCGAAGAGGCGATCGAGGTCGCCGTTCCCGTGCACACCGCCTACAACCAGTGGACCCAGTTCAAGACCTTCCCCCGCTTCATGCGCTGGGTGAAGGGGGTCGAGCAGCTCCGTCCGAACCTCACCCGGTGGGAGATCGGCACCGGCTGGGCGACCCGGACGTACACGGCGGAGATCGTCGAACAGCACCCCGACGAGCTGATCGCGTGGCAGGGCCTCGGCCGCTGGGCCGGGCACCGGGGCGAGGTGCGGTTCCGCGCCCTGGCCCCGAACCGCACCGAGATCGTGGTGAGCCTGCGGTCCGCGACCCGGCCGAAGAAGCGGCACCTGGCGCACCGGACGCCGGTGACACCGCGGCTGGTGCGGGCCGAGCTGGACCGCTTCAAGCAGTTCATCGAAGGGGTGGGCCAGGAGTGCGGCGCCTGGCGCGGCGTCATCCGCAAGGGGCAGGTGCGGCCCCTGGAGGCGGAGCCCCCGCGAAGCCGCGTGGCGGGCTGGCCGGTCGGCTGACCCACGGGAGCGACAGCCGGTCCGCGGACGCGCAAGCCGGTCCACGGGCGCGGGACGGGACGGAAGCGCGCGAGAAAAACCCGGTTCGGCTGCGAGGTCCGGTCCTTCCGGGGAACCCGGCGCTCGGAACCGACCCGAGGAGCGACCATGAGCACCCCCGACGACAAGGACCTCACCCATCCGCTGGAGCAGGAGACGGGCGAGAAGGACGTCCACCCCGAGGAGGACGAGTCCCGGGACCAGGAGGCGCCCGGCGGCGCGGACGCCCAGGACTCCGGTGACACGTCCGGAGGGCGGCCGTGACCGCACCCGCCGTGTCGGTCTCCGGACAGGACGCCGACGCGCTCGGCGGGGACGACAGCATCCTGATGCGGCAGCGCCGGGACCACGCACGGCTCGACGCGATGATGAACCGCTACCGGTCCGCGGACCTCCCGCCCGGTGAACGCGACAGGCTGTGGCTGGACATCGTCCAGCTGGTGTTCAGCCACGCCTTCGCCGAGGAGACCGTGCTGTGGCCGCTGCTGCGGCGCGTCGCCCCGGACGGGGAGGCGCTGACCCGCCGGGTCGAGGAGGAGCACCAGGCGATCAACGAACTGACCGCCCGGATCGAACGCTCCCCCGGCGATCCCCGGCGCGCGGAGTGGATCCAGGAGGCGTTCGCGCTCATCCGGGAGGACATCCGCGACGAGGAGGACGAGCTGCTGCCGCACCTGCGGACCGCGTTCGACGACCGCAAGCTGCGGCGCATCGGCGCCGCCTGGGAGGCCGTACGGGTGACCGCCCCGACCCGGCCGCATCCGGGCGTGCCCCGTCGTCCGCCCGGGAACGCGCTGCGGGGTGTCCCGCTCAGCGCCTTCGACCGGCTGCGGGACCTGGCGCCGGGCAGTGGTCCGGCCGCCCGCCGTGCCTCCCTCGCGGCGGCGGGAGCGGTCGTGGCCGCGGGCGCGGTCGCCCTGGCGGTGCGTGCCGCCCGCCGGCACGGCTGAGAGGACACAACGAGGCACAGCGAGGAGGTCATGCGGCGCCGCGTCCGTGGCGGGAGCCCGCGTACGCGGCGTCGCGCAGCCGGTTGAGGCGTCCGGCCGGCCGCAGGCCGGGCAGGCTGTGCCCGACGGGGTCGTACGACACCGTGGTGCGCGCGGGAGCGGGGTGCACCGCTTCGAGGGTGAGGGACGCGAACGGGCTCCAGGGCTCACCGGCCGCGGCGGCGCACAGCCGGAACCGCACCGGACGGCAGGCGAGTTCCTGCCACAGCGTCGGCCGCGGTGTGTGCGGCGGATCGAGCAGCGGGAACGCGGCGAGCACCCGCTCGCACTCCCCCGTCCGGTACGCCAGCAGGGTGGAGTACGCCCCGGTGAGGGCGTCGGGGCGCGGCAGCGGCAGGTGACGGCCGAGGCGGCCCGTGCCGCTGGACGTGAACAGCAGGTCGAGCGGCCGGTCCGGGCCGCCGGCGTCCTCGACGCGGACGGCCAGGCCGAGCGCGTCCGGCAGCCGCCGGGGCGTGCCCAGGGCGTGGGACCAGCGCACGGTCGCCGGGTACGAGGCGTGCCGGTCCAGCCAGGGCTCGCCCCACGGGCGGTCGCCGCGCCCGGTGACGTGCAGCGTGCCGGAGCACAGCACCCCGGTGGGGTGCACGGCGGGCGCGCCCCGCCACCGGGCCACCCGTGCGGCGGCCCGGTGGGCGGTCTCCAGCACGCCTGCCACGGACGGCCCCTCAGAGCCCGGGACGGATGACCGCGCGGACGCAGCCGTCGGTCTTGTGCTTGAACATGTCGTACGCCGTGGGGGCGTCGTCGAGGGAGACCGAGTGGGTGGCCAGGTGGGCGGTGGAGATCTCCCCGGCGGCGATCCGGTCGAGGAGCATCGGGACGTAGCGCTGCCCGTGCATCTGCGCGCCGCGCACGGTGAGCCCCTTGTTGACCACGGCGCCGAGCGGGAACTTGTCGACGGCGCCCGCGAACACGCCCAGGACGAACACGGTGCCCCCCTTGCGGCAGGCGTGGATGGCCTGGCGTACGGCGGTGGGGCGGTCCGTCTGGAGCCGGAGCTGCTGCTTGGCCTGGTCGTACAGGTGCATGGGCCCGTCGCTGTGGGCCTCCATGCCGACCGCCTCGATGCACACGTCGGGGCCGCGGCCGCCGGTGCGTTCGCGCAGTTCCGCCGCCACGTCGGTGGTGGTGTAGTCGATGGTCTCGGCGCCGATGTACCGCTCGGTCATCTCCAGCCGCTCGGGGATGCGGTCGATGCAGATGACGCGTTCCGCGCCGAGCAGCATCGCCGCCCGCGCCGTCATCTGCCCGATGGCGCCGCACCCCCAGACGGCCACCACGTCGCCGGGCTTCACCCCGCCGAGGTCCGCCCCCATCCATCCGGTGGGCACGGAGTCGGACACGAACAGGGCGCTGGTGTCGTCGATGCCCTCGGGCACGGTGAAGGCGCCGTAGTCGGCGAAGGGGACCCGCACGTACTCGGCGTGGCTGCCGCGCAGGCCGCCCATGGCGTGCGAGTAGCCGAAGATGCCGGCGGTCTCGTAGCCGAACAGGGCCTGTCCGACACCGGGGTTGGTGTTGGTGTTGTCGCACAGCGACCACAGGTCGTTGGCGCAGTACCAGCAGCGGCCGCAGCCGACGAACGAGCAGACGACGACCCGGTCGCCCACCTTGTGGCGGCGCACCGCGGACCCGGTCTCGACGACCTCGCCGACGAACTCGTGGCCGATGACGTCCCCGGCGCGCATCGCGGGGATGTAGCCGCCGATGAGGTGCAGGTCGGAGCCGCAGGTGGTGCCCGCGACGAGCCGCACGATGATGTCCTGGTCGTTGCGCAGCTCCGGGTCGGGGACCTGCTCGACCGACAGCTTGTTGACGCCTTCCCAGCACAGGGCCTTCACAGCACTCCCTCCCCGCCGGAGCGGCGGCTGAACAGTCCGACGAGCCGGCCGCCCGGTGTGGGCCGGGTCGTCGGCGGCGAGTCGGGGAGCATGACCTCCCCCGCCTCCAGTACGGCCTTGGCCTCGCGCAGCGCGTGCCGTACCTCCTGGCGCGGGTCCTGCCCGGCCAGACGCGAGGGCACGGAGGTCGCGGCGGGCGGCACCGGTTCCTTGAGCCGGGCGGCCAGCTCCGTGCCGCGGTCGCCCGGTGCGGGCTGTGTCCGCACCTCGACGCGGTCGGCGAGCCGCTCGAGGGGCTCGGGCAGCCTGCCGTCCCGCCGGACGTCCTCCACGGGGCGGTTCACCGTCACCGTGAGCCACCGGTCGCCCGCCCGGTCGTCGCCGCCGCGCGCCGCCGTCCCGGCCTTGCGTGCCGCCGCGACCCCGGCCGCGGCGACCGGAACCATCCACAACGCCTTCTTCATCCACTGCCTCCCATTCGTCACCGGCCGTCACCGTGGGGCGCCGGGTTTCCGCGCCGGGCGCGGCGAAACGGCCGGCTTCCGGCGCACCGCGCGTGCGTCACCGCGGGGGCCGGTGCCCGTCGGCGGAGGTCGCCGCGAACGTCCCGCTGCCGTACGGCGTCTCGGGCACGTCGTGCTGGGGCAGCCGCACCTCCACGTGGCCGTCGGTCACGCGCGTGTCGAAGGCGGGCTGGGGCGCGGTGGCGGGGCCCTCGACGTTCCAGCCGTCGGAGAGCCGGAAGACGCTGCCGTGCCAGGGGCAGCGGACGCATCCGTCGGCGACCGTGCCCTCGGACAGCGGTCCCGCCAGATGGCTGCAGCGTTCGGCGAGCGCGTGGACCTCCCCGCCGGTCTCCCGCACCACCAGGACCGGCACGTCGTCCACGACGCACCGTACGGGCTCGCCCACCGGGAAGTCGTCGACGCCGCCGACGCGGTGCCAGCCGTCGCGCACGACGTGCGGCACCTCCTCGGCGTGGTTGACGCCGGCCGCCTGCCGGTACGCCAGGTGGCCGCCGAGCAGTCCGCCGGCGCCGACCGCGGTCAGCCCGAGGTACCCGAGGGCACGTCCGGCCGTGCCCCGGCCGGTGAGGCGCAGCACGAGGGAGGCGCCGTAGAGGCCGACGGCGGCCGTGTTGGCCATGGCGTGCACCAGGCCCACCCGCTGTTGTTCGCGGCGGAGTTCCGCCCAGTCGGTCAGGCCCGTCGCGGCGGTGGGGACGGCCCCGGCCAGCCCGAGGGCGACCAGGAGGTCGGCCTGCCGGGACCGGCCGGGTTTGAGGTCCAGCACGGCGGCCGACATCCAGCTGCCGATGGGCAGGTGGATCGTCATCGGGTGCAGGGGGTGGCCGAGCCACTTGCCGTGGAGTACGTTCCGGACGCGCCCGAGCGGCAGCGCGCGTACGCGTGCGCCGAGCGCGTCGATCAGCTGGTCACGGCCGGGATCGCGCTCCAGCGCGTCCAGCAGCCGCAGCATCCGGTTCTGTCCGAGAGGGCGGCGTCCAGGCTTCTTGCTCATGGGCGCTGAGTTTCCCCGCCGGCGGCGGGCAAACAACGGGAGGCGGTCCGCGCGGCCGGGGGAGGCGGTCAGCGGACGCGCAGGCGTACGCGGGGCCAGGCGTTGTTGACATAGCCCTTGGGGTTCCACAGCGAGGCCGGGGACTCCGGCATGCCCGCGCCGGAGGAGTCCCAGGCCCGGGCCAGGACGTGCGCGTCGCCGGCCGGCAGGTCGAGGGTGGTGCGCCACCGCTGCCACGCCTCCGGCCCGTCCGGCTCGTCCAGCGCGGCGCGGGACCAGGCGCGGCCGCCGTCCGTGGACACCTCGACCCGGGCGACGGCGCGCCCTTCGCCTGCGAGCGCGTATCCGGTGACCTCGACCGGGCCGCGCGGCAGGACGGCGCCGTCGTCCGGGGTGAGGACGGCGCAGTTGAGCGGGACGGGACCGAGGGTGACGCCCTCGGTGTCACGCCCGGTCGGGGGGAGGCGGTAGGCGGTGGCCTGGAAGTAGCCGTCGGAGGGGGTGGTGCGCGCGGTGACGCGGGTGAGCCACTTGACGCTGCGGGCGCCGATCCAGCCCGGCACGACCACCCGCAGGGGCGCGCCGTGGACGGCGGGCAGCGGGGCGCCGTTCATCGTCCAGGCCAGCAGCACGTCCGGGGCCAGCGCCCGGTCGCGCGGGACGGACACCTCGTACGGCTGGGGCGGGTCGGCGGACGGGGAGACGTCGGGGGCGTGGAAGGCGATGTGGGCGGCCTCCGGTGCGACTCCGGCGTGGGCGAGGACGTCGGCGAGGCGCACCCCGCCGAACCGGGCGGTCGACAGGGCGCCCGGACCCCAGGGCGTCTCCCCGGGGACGGCGCGGACGGCGGTCAGGTCGGCGCGCCGGTTGCCCGCGCACTGGAGGGTGACGGTCGCCCCGGTCGCGTCGAAGCGGGACCGCAGGTCGTCCAGGGAGAGCAGCAGCGGGCGCGTCACCAGGCCGTCCACCACGAGCCGCCAGTCCGCCGGGTCGAGGCGGGGCACCGGGCCGTGGTTGCGGCTGTAGAAGGCGTCGACGGGCGTGACCGCCGCGCCGGCCAGCACGGCCCCGGGCGGCTCCGCGTTGAACGGCTCCCGTCCGTGGACCACCATGTCGTCCCGCTTGCCCCACATGCCCATGACCGTGATTGTCCGCCTGTCCCCGGGTACGTGCTCGGTCGAGCGGGGCCGGGCGGGGAGGTGGCCGGTCGGACACGACCGGGGGGAGGGGGCCGGCGAGCGGCCTTCTCACGGCGTGCCGGGTGTGCGCCGGGCCCGGTCGGGGAACATGTCCGGCCTGTTCGGGCCGTGCGAGAGGACTGCATGTGACAGCGTCGGCGTCAGGGGCGGGTGACCGGCAGCCCGGTGCCCAGGGGGACGCGTACGAGCCGGATCCGCGCCGGTGGCGAGCCCTGTGGGTGACGCTGGTGGCCGGTTTCATGAGCCTGCTGGACGTCACGATCGTGGCGGTCGCGCTGCCCACCGTGCAGAAGGACCTGGGGGCCTCCCCCGCCGAGGTGCAGTGGGTGGTGTCCGGCTACGCGCTGACCTTCGCCCTGGCCCTCGTCACCGCGGGCCGGCTCGGGGACGCGCTCGACCGGCGGAAGATCTTCCTGATCGCCCTGTGCGGCTTCGTGCTGTGCAGCGCGGCCTGCGGCGCCGCCCCCGACATCACCCTGCTGGTCGTGGCGCGTCTCGCGCAGGGTCTTGCGGCCGGTTTCATGGCGCCGCAGAACTCGGCGCTGATCCAGCAGATGTTCCGCGGCGCCGAACGCGGCCGGGCGTTCGGCTACTTCGGCGCGACCGTCGGCATCTCCTCCGCCTCCGGGCCCGTCGTCGGCGGCGCGATCCTCGCCCTGGCCGACGGTGCGCAGGGCTGGCGCTGGATCTTCTACGTCAACGTGCCCATCGGCGTCCTCGCCGTGCTGCTGGGCCGCCGCCTGCTGCCGCGGACCCGGAAGTCGGGACGGGGCCACGTGGACGTGCCCGGCGTGCTGCTGCTCGGTCTGGGCGTGCTGGCGTTCATGTTCCCGCTGGTGCGGGCGGAGGCGGGCGGGCTGAGTCGGCTGTGGTGGCTGTTCCCGGCCGGCACGGCGGTCCTCGCCGTGTTCGTCCGGCGGCAGCGGCGGCTGCTCGCCCGGGGGACGACGCCGCTGCTCGACCCGCGCCTGTTCTCCACCGTGCGCGGCTACGCCGTCGGCGCGGGCGTCGGCACCCTGTACTTCGTCGGCTTCAGCGGCGTCTGGCTGGTCTTCGCGCTGTTCTACCAGGAGGGACTGGACTACTCGCCGCTGGAGTCGGGCCTCGCCGTGACCCCGTTCGCCATCGGCTCGGCGGGGGCGGCGGTGGTGTCCGGGCGGCTGGTCGACCGGTTCGGGCGGCTGCTCACCGTGTGGGGCCTCACGGGTGTGGTCGTGGGCCTCGGCACGACCGCCCTGCTGCTGCGTTTCGCGCCGCTGGACCACGCGCCCTGGCTCGCCGCGCCGGCGCTGTTCATCGGCGGCATCGGCGGCGGGTTCGTCGTCTCGCCCAACATCACCCTGACCCTGCGGGACGTGCCGGTGCGGATGGCGGGCGCGGCGGGCGGCGCCCTGCAGACGGGGCAGCGGCTCGGCGCGGCGGTCGGCACCGCCGCCCTGCCGGGCCTGTTCTACCTGCTGCTCGGCCGGAGCGACGACTTCCGGACGGCCCTCTTCCTCGCGCTGGGCGCGGCCCTCACGGCGATGCTGGCGTCGCTCGCCCTGGCGGCGTACGACTGGACGCGCGACCGGCGCAGGCGCGCGGCGCACGGGGAGTGCCCGGAGGAGGCCGCCAACAGTCCGGTGCACTCCCGGCAGACCTGACGCCGGCCGGTCAGCGCGCCGGCGGCGCCCCGGGACGCAGGGCGATCCTCCCCACGCGCCTCCCGCGGGCCAGTTCCTCCCGCGCCCGCGCCGCCTGGTCCAGCGGGTGCGCCGCGGCGACGACCGGCTCGACGGCGGCCCGCCGGGCCAGGTCCGTGAGCAGGCCGAAGTGCGCCGGCTGTGCGGCGCCGAGCCGATCACCTGGGCGTTGTGCAGGTAGGGACGGCGTACGTCCGGGGTCACCCCGTAGCCGCCGGGCGTCCCGGCGGTCCCCCACCGTCCGCCCTCGCGCAGCAGCGGCGCCCCCGCTCACCAGGTCCCCGGCGACGACGTCCAGCGCGACGTCGACGCCCTCGGGCGCGGCGGCGCCGATCCCCGCGACGACGTCCCCCGACCGGTCGACGACGGCATGCGCGCCCGCCTCGCGCACGGCGTCGGTCCTCGGGCCGCTGCTGACGGCGACCGCCCGGGCGCCCGGGCGCGGGCGATCTGCACCAGTGCGAGACCGACTCCCCCGGACGCGCCCGTCACCAGCACCGTCTCGCCCTCGCGCACCCGGCTGCGCGTCCCGCACGAGGGCGCGGCGGCCGCCCGCCCCCTGTCCCTCGGGACGGTCGCGGCGGCCGCGGCCCTGGCCCGGGAACTGGTGCGCACCGCGGCGCGGGGGTGAGCCGGTCCGCTCACTCCCCCTCGCCGATACCGGTGACCGTGTCCTCCCGGACCACGACGACCGGGCAGGCCGCGTGCTGCACGCAGTGCTGGGCGACGGAGCCGAGCAGCAGGCCGGCGAAGCCGCCCAGGCCCCGGCTGCCGACCACGAGCAGGGACGCGTCCCGGGCCGCGCGCAGCAGCACACTGGCCGGTGTGCCGTACCGGACCTCCGTGCGGACGTCCACCGACGGCCGCGCGCCCAGCGTCTCCTCGACGCACCGGGTCAGGTCCTCGCGCGCCCTGGCCTCCAGGGCCTCCTCGTCGCCGCTCGACGGGGGCAGCCAGCCCAGCGCGCCGTGGTACTGGGGGTAGTCCCAGGAGGTCAGCGCCCACACGGTCCCTCCGGTGAGCGCGGCCTGGCGGGCCGCCCAGCGCAGCGCCTGCCGCGACGACGGCGAGCCGTCCACCCCGGCCACGATGCGGTCCTGCTCGTCCACGCTCTCTCCTCACGCTCGGCCCGGGGCGGCCGGCGTGCGCCCCGTCCGGTGCCCAGCCTCCGGCGGACGGCGCCGGATGCCGAGCCCAGCGGGTCCGTACGGGGCAGCGGGGCCCCGCGGCGGACTGATCCGCCGCGAGGCCGCTCACCCGAGAGGCGCCTCGTCGGTTCCCGCGCGAAGTGCGGCCCCGGAGTCGTCCGGCCGTTGCCGCGCGCCCCGTGCCGGGTGTCGCTGCCGGTGCGGTGAGGGTGTGCCGGAAGCGCGTACGCCGGGCCGTCCGTCCACCAGGCGTCCGGGATCACGCCCGGACCGCGTTCACCGGCGGACGGCCGGGTCGCCGAACCGCAGCCGCAGCGCGGGCCGGCGTCGGTGGTCGAGGCCCTGGGCGGCGGTGACGGCCGCCGTCCGCCGGGCCGGGCAGCAGGGCCGGGGACGGTCCCCGGTGACGGCCGGCCTCCCCGGGGTCACCCGTACGGCTCCCCGCCGTCCGCCCTCCTGCCTGCCGACTTCGTCCCCGCGCCGCCGGACGGCGCGCGGTACCGGGCGCGTGAGGTGAGGATCGGGGACAGGAGCCGGTGTCACATCGACCGTGCGGAGGGATGACCGTGGACGGGCAGGGCCAAGGGAGCGGCGCGGGACCGCACTGCCTGGTCACCGGGGCGTCGGGCTACATCGGCGGACGCCTGGTCCCCGAGCTCCTCGAGGCCGGCCACCGGATCCGGTGCCTGGCCCGCTCCCCCGACAAGCTGCGCGACCACCCGTGGGCGCCGGACGTGGAGACGGTGCGCGGTGACGTCACCGACGCCTCGTCCGTCGCCGCGGCGATGGAGGGCGTCGACGTGGCGTACTACCTGGTCCACGCGCTCGGCACCGGTGCGGACTTCGAGGACACCGACCGCCGGGCGGCCCGCACCTTCGCCGAGCAGGCGCACGCCGCGGGGGTGCGCCGGATCGTCTACCTCGGCGGACTCACCCCGTACGGGGTGCCCGAGCACACCCTCTCGCCGCATCTGCGGTCCCGCGCCGAGGTGGGGCGGATCTTCCTCGACTCACCGGTGCCCGCGGCCGTGCTGCGGGCCGCCGTCGTCATCGGCTCGGGGTCGGCGTCGTTCGAGATGCTGCGCTATCTGACCGAGCGGCTGCCCGTGATGGTCACCCCCAGTTGGGTGCACACCCGCACCCAGCCCGTGGCGGTGCGCGACGTGTTGCGCTACCTGGTCGCCTCGGCGACGATGCCGCCCGACGTCGACCGGGCCTTCGACATCGGCGGCCCGGACGTGCTGACCTACCGGGACATGATGCGCCGCTACGCCGCGGTCGCCGGGCTGCGACGGCGGGTCATCCTGCCCGTGCCGGTGCTCACACCCGGTCTGTCCAGCCACTGGGTCGGGCTGGTCACCCCGGTGCCCGCCGCGATCGCCCGGCCGCTCACCGAGTCGCTGCGCCACGAGGTGGTGTGCCGCGAGCACGACATCGCGCGGTACGTGCCCGACGCCCCCGGCCGGCCCCTGCCCTTCGACGAGGCGCTGCGGCTGGCGCTGGCGCGGGTGCGGGAGGCGCGGGTCGCCACCCGCTGGTCGTCCGCCTCCGTGCCGGGCGCGCCGAGCGATCCGCTGCCCACCGACCCCGACTGGGCCGGCGGCAGCCTCTACCGCGACGAACGGGACCAGGTGGTGCCCGCGTCGCCGGAGGCGCTGTGGAAGGTGATCGAGGGCATCGGCGGCGAGCACGGCTGGTACTCCTTCCCGCTGGCGTGGGCGGTGCGCGGGCGGCTGGACCGGATCGTCGGCGGGGTGGGGCTGCGCCGTGGACGGCGCGACCCGCACCGGCTGCGGGCGGGCGACTCCCTGGACTTCTGGCGGGTGGAGGAGATCGAACCGGGGCGGCTGCTGCGACTGCGCGCCGAGATGCGGCTGCCGGGCCTGGCGTGGCTGGAGTTGCGCGTGGAGACGGACGGTGCGGGCCGCACCCGGTACCGGCAGCGCGCCCTGTTCCATCCGCGGGGCCTGCTGGGCCACGCGTACTGGTGGTCGGTGTCGCCCTTCCACGCCCTCGTGTTCGGCGGCATGGCCCGCAACATCGCCCTCGCGGCGGCCGAGGGCGCGGACGGACCGGCCAGCCGGCGGACCCGCCGGCGACGGACAGGCGTCCGCCGCTGATGTCCGGTCCGGTACCTCGGGGACCACGCGGGCGCTCCGGCGCGGCGGTCCGGGCCGCCGCGCGCACCGGAGAAGGTCGACGGGCCCTTTCCCGGGTACTCGGTGGCGAGCGCGAGCGGGCGGGCGACGGACGACGAAAAGGGGCTGTGCATGCGTGAACTGCGGTCGGCGACGGAGGAACCGGCGGACCTGGCCGGTGGCCCGTTCACCGCCGACGCCGCCACCGGGGCCGTGGGGCGGGCCCTGGGCGAGGTGCTGGACGAGCGGATGTCCGAGGCCTATGACCTCGACGCGGTGTTCGCCCGTGACGTGGCGGGCCGGGTCTCCGCGTTCGCCCGGCGCGGCGGGAAGCGGCTGCGCACGGCGTTCGCCTGGTGCGGCTGGCGGGCCGCGGGCGGCGCGGGCGACCCCGGCCCGCTGCTGCGGACGGGCGTGGCGCTCGAACTGGTGCAGACGTGCGCGCTCGTGCACGACGACGTGATGGACGGGTCCCACCTGCGGCGCGGGGCGCCCTCGATGCACGTGGACCTGGCGCGGATGCACCGCGCGGAGGGCATGACGGGCGGCGCCGAGTCGTTCGGGCACTCGGTGGCGGTCCTGGCCGGCGACCTGGCGCTGGCCTGGGCGGACGACCTGATGACGGACATCGCGCTCGCCTCCCCGAACGGGCCCCGGGTGTACCGGGAGTGGCGGGCGATGCGCGAGGAGATGGTGGCCGGGCAGTACCGCGACCTCCAGGCGCAGGCGGCCGGTGCGTCCGGCGTCGAGGAGGCGCTGACCATCGCGACGCTGAAGAGCGCCCTCTACACGGTCGAGCGGCCGCTGGCCCTGGGCGCGTCGCTGGCGGGGGCGGACGAGGCGGTGACGGCGGCGCTGCGCGCGGCCGGCCGGTGCGCGGGGCTCGCCTTCCAGTTGCGGGACGACCTGCTGGGCGCCTTCGGCGATCCGGCGCTGACCGGGAAGCCGGTGGGTGACGACCTGCGGAGCCGCAAGCTCACCTATCTGCTGGCCGTCGCCCTGGAACTCGGCAGGGCGACCGGGGACGAGGAGGCCGTGGCGCTCCTCTCCCCCGGCGCACCCGCGCTGCCGGAACGCGCCGTGGAGGGCGTACGGGCGGCGCTGGAGCGGACGGGCGCCCGGGCCGTGGTGGAGGAGAAGATCGCGGAGCTGGCGGACTCCGCTCTGCGGCACTTCGGCGGGACGGACGCGGACGACGCGGTACGGCGGGAGTTCGCCGCGCTGGTCGCCCGCGCGTCGGGCGTCACGGCCCCGCAGGTGCGGGAAGCGGTGTGAGGCCCGGGCCCGCCGCGGTCCGGGCCGGATCGTGGCGGGCCGTCGGCGTGAGGCCGCCGGTCAGGGCTGGCGGCGGGCCTGCTCCGCGGCCTGGCCGGCGGCGCCGGTCTCGGTGGTGGCGCCGCGCGTGCTGAGCTTGCCGCCGCTGGACTCGAGGTGGGCGCGGACGAACCACTGGAACAGCTCCAGGCCGCGCAGCTGCTCGATGAGGATGTCCTGGGTGACCGGGTCCGCCTCCTCGGTCTCCCGCATCGCCTCCCGGTGGTCCTCGATGATGTTCGTGTACACCAGGTCCAGCGCGCCCAGGTGCTCGATCGCCTCGGCCCGGCCGATGGAGTAGTCGTTCCAGGTGCGTGCGCCGACCAGCGCGCCGGGCGTGCCGTTCGGCTCGCCGCCGAGCGTGGAGATCCGCTCGGCGAGGTCGTCGGTCATGTCCCGCACCTTGTCGACCTGGGGGTCGATCATCTCGTGCACGGCGATGAAGTGCGGGCCGACCACGTTCCAGTGGATGTGTTTCAGGGTCAGGTGCAGGTCGTTGAGGGAGTGGAGTCGCATCTGCAACAGCTCGATGATCCGTCCGCTGTCCTGGGTGCGCAGGCCCGGCACGGTGTACGAGGGTTCGGCAGGCGGTGACGACACGATGGGCTCCTTGCGATCGTCCGATGCTCGAACATCCAGATAAGCGGTTCGTCGGCCGTTTGCGGCGTTCACCGCTGCGCACCCCCGCGCATCTCACCGGTCTGGAGCAGCGGACCACGGTCTTGACGGCCCCCTCGCATATTCCCTTTGCCGGGCGGGGCGGCGCGTGGTTGGCTCCGGCTCATGACCTGGCTTCCGCGTGACTTCGTCCACCCCCTGCACGTCGACATCCCCGGCGGCGCGGGCCACCGGCTGCGCCCGATCAGCGGTGCCGACGCGCCGCTGGACTACCCGGCGGTGATGGGGTCGCGCGAGCGGCTGTGGTCGGTCTTCGGTCCCGCCTGGGGCTGGCCCCCGGCCACCATGACGTACGAGGCGAACCTCGCCGACCTGGAGCGGCACGCCGCCGAGATCGAGGCGCACGAGTCGTTCAACTACACGATCGAGAACCCGGACCGCACGGCGCTGCGCGGCTGCGTCTACATCGACCCGCCGGAGAAGGAGGGCGCGGACGCGGAGATCTCCTGGTGGGTGGTGGACGACGAGGCGGGCGGCCCCCTGGAGCGGGCGCTGGACGCGTTCGTCCCGCGGTGGATCGCCGAGGACTGGCCGTTCGAACGGCCCCGCTTCATCGGCCGGGACCTCACCTGGGAGGAGTGGCTGAAGCTGCCGGACCTCGGTTAGGGATCAGGACGTCGCCGCCGTGGAGGTGTGCGCGGTCTCGCGGCGGCGGGCCGCGAGCGAGCGCTGCGCCGTCCGCCTCCTCCTGCGGTCCCCTCCGCCCCGGATGCCGTCCGCGTCGTCGGGGCCGGACCAGCGAGGAGGAGCACGAGCGGTTGCCGGCGACGGGGCCATCCGGCCCTCGTGCCCCGCATCGCCGGACTGCCGGCCGGCGGTGCCCCTTCGCACCGGCTGCGTCCTGGTGCGCGGCGGGGCCCCCTCGGGCCCGGCGCCGTGCGGAAGCCCGCTTCCCCGGAAGGCACCTCACTGTGGGCGGGCGGACGCCACGGGTTCGACGCGTGGTGCCCGCGGGCGGGGTCGCCGGTCACGGCCCGCGGACGCGCCCCGGCCGGCTCGGCCGGGTGTTGCGGCGGGCCGCGTCTAGCGGGTGAACAGCCAGAGCGCCGCGTTGATCCCGGTGCCGCAGGCCAGCAGACCGGACGCCCAGGCCACGTGACGTCTCAGGAGCGCCCCGCGCAGTTCGGCGTACCGGGCCTCGTACTCGCGGCGCAGTTCCTCGGCGCGGCGGACCGTCGTGCGGAGCATCTGCCGGGTGAGGTCGATGCGCCGGCCGACGTAGTGCCGGGTGAGGTCCTCGGCCTGAGCGGTGGTCAGCCACGGCAGGTCGGCGCAGAGTGCCTCCGCCTCGCGGCGGGCCTCGGCGATGTGGGACCGCGCCATCACGATGCCCTCCGCCTCGGCCATGACGGCCGAGGCGTCGTGCGCGAGGGCGCGACGGGACCGGGCCCGCGCCATCAGCGGTCGCCCTTGTGGCCGCCGGGGTCGATCACGTCGCGCTGGCCGGTGTTCTCCGCCTGGTCGACGCCGGCCAGGGCCGGGTGGCGCAGGTCGAAGGCGGGCGACTCGGAGCGGATGCGGGGCAGGGTGACGAAGTTGTGCCGGGGCGGCGGGCAGGAGGTGGCCCATTCCAGCGAACGCCCGTACCCCCAGGGGTCGTCGACCTCGACCTTCTCGCCCTTCTGCGCGGTCTTCCAGACGTTGTACAGGAACGGCAGCGTCGACAGGCCGAGCAGGAAGGCGCCGATGGAGGAGACCGTGTTGAGGCCGGTGAACCCGTCGGCGGCGAGGTAGTCGGCGTAGCGGCGGGGCATGCCCTGGGCGCCCAGCCAGTGCTGGAGCAGGAAGGTGGCGTGGAAGCCGACGAACAGCGTCCAGAAGTGCACCTTCTCCAGCCTCGGGTCGAGCATGGTGCCGGTCATCTTCGGCCACCAGAAGCTGAACCCGGCGAACATGGCGAACACGATCGTGCCGAACAGCACGTAGTGGAAGTGGGCGACGACGAAGTAGCTGTCGTGGACGTGGAAGTCAATCGGCGGGGACGCCAGGAGAACACCCGTCAGACCGCCGAACAGGAAGGTGACGAGGAAGCCGGCCGCCCACAGCATCGGTGGTTCGAAGGACAGGCTGCCCTTCCACATGGTGCCGATCCAGTTGAAGAACTTCACTCCCGTCGGCACGGCGATGAGGAAGCTCATGAAGGAGAAGAACGGCAGCAGCACCGCGCCGGTGGCGAACATGTGGTGGGCCCACACCGTGGCGGAGAGGCCGGTGATGGCGATGGTCGCTCCGACGAGCCCCATGTAGCCGAAGATCGGCTTGCGGGAGAACACCGGGATGATCTCACTCACGACGCCGAAGAACGGCAGGGCCAGGATGTAGACCTCGGGGTGGCCGAAGAACCAGAAGAGGTGCTGCCACAGCAGCGCGCCGCCGTTCTCCGGGTCGAAGATCCGCGCGCCGAACCGGCGGTCCGCCTCCAGCGCGAACAGCGCCGCCGCCAGCACCGGGAACGCCAGCAGGACCAGCACGGACGTGAGCAGCACGTTCCAGGTGAAGATCGGCATCCGGAACATGGTCATGCCGGGGGCGCGCATGCAGATGATCGTGGTGATGAAGTTGACGGCGCCGAGGATCGTCCCGAAGCCGGACAGCCCCAGGCCCATGATCCACAGGTCGCCGCCCACGTGCGGGGTGCGCTCCCCGCCGCTGAGCGGCGGGTACGCCGTCCATCCGAAGTCCGCCGCGCCCTGGGGCGTGAGGAAGCTGCTCAGCACGATGAGGCCGCCGAGGGCGAACAGCCAGTACGACAGCATGTTCAGCCGGGGGAACGCCACGTCCGGGGCGCCGATCTGCAGCGGCATGATGGCGTTGGCGAACCCGGCGAACGTGGGCGTCGCGAACAGCAGCAGCATGATCGTGCCGTGCATCGTGAACGACTGGTTGTACTGCTCCTCCGACACGATCTGCATCCCGGGGCGGGCCAGTTCCGCGCGGATCACCATGGCGAGCAGACCGCCCACCAGGAAGAAGGCGAACGAGGTGATCAGGTAGAGGTGCCCGATCTTCTTGTGGTCCGTCGTCGTCAGCCAGGAGACGACCACTCGCCCCTTCCCTCGTCGTCCCTCCGCCGCCGGCACCGGGGAAAGGGGTTCAGTCGTGTGTGTCGCCATCGAGGTCCTTCGGGTCACAACGCGGAGATCGGCCGGGAGGGCACGCACGCCGTCACGGGCGCGATCGGCACGGGTGTGCCGGATCGACGCTATGTCAGGTAACCCGGCGTCGGGTTCTCACACCCGCCGAGCGGACGGCGACTTCACCCGTGCGAGTGGCGTCGTTCCATGAACGTCTCGTGGACGGTCCCGGGTCCTCCCCGGCCCCGGGTCGTCCCCGTCCTCCTTGCCCGGTCCCGGCAACATCGGCCCGGGGTCCGTGTCCGGGGGCGTGCAGTGTGGAGCGGCCGGAGGCCCGGTAAGGATGCGGGGCATGACCGGACGGACGAACGCGCGGCGGGAGGGACGCTCCCTGCCGTCCCGCGACCCCTCGCACAAGGACTCACCGCCTCCCGATGCCGTGGCCGACGTGGTCACCCGTTTCGAGGCGTACGCGCGGGCCCGTGCGGCCCGGGACAGCCTGCTGCCGACGGCGCGCACCAGCCCGCGGCGCGAGCAGCAGGCCTTCGACGACCTCCAGGCGGCCGTCGCCCGGCTCCGCGACGGCATGCGCTGACCGGCGGACGGGCCCTTCGCTCGCCCGGGCGGGTCAGCCGTGTCCGGGGCGGGTGCCGACGCGCACGGCGAGGAGGGCGACGTCGTCGTCGTTGTCGGCGGGACGCGCCCTGCGCAGCAGTTCGTCGGTGAACGCCTCGACCGTGCGGTGGGCGAGCACGGCGGCGTGCCGGCGCAGCCGCTCCAGCCCCTCGTCGATGGAGTGGGTGGGGGACTCGACGAGCCCGTCCGTGTAGAGGACGAGGGTGGACCCCGGCGGCAGGACCGTCGATCCGTCGCCGCGCGGGCGGTCGGCGCCGGTGCCCAGCAGCATGCCGCCGCCGTCCGTGAGGTAGCCGGCCACGCCCTCGCGGGTGACCAGGAGCGGGGGCGGGTGGCCGGCGTTGGTCCAGCGCAGGGTCCACCGCCCCTCCTCGTCCGTCCCCAGAACGGCGAGCACCAGGGTGGCCATGGAGACGTCGGTGATGCGCAGCACGGCGCGGTCCACCCGCTCGACGACGCGGCCGGGCGGCTCGTTCTGGGACCAGGCGTAGGAGCGCAGCACGTTGCGGAGCTGGGCCATGCCCGCGGCGGCTTCCAGGTCGTGCCCGGAGACGTCGCCGATGACCAGCGCGGTGTCGCCGTCCCCGAGGGTGAAGGCGTCGTACCAGTCGCCGCCGACGTAGGAGGCGTCGGGGGCGGGCAGGTAGCGGGAGGTCATCTCCAGGCCGGTGACGCGGGGCAGCTGGGGCAGCAGGTAGCGCTGCATGGTCTCGGCGACCTTGCGCTGCCGCTGGTAGAGGCGGGCGTTGTCCAGGGCCAGTCCGGCGCGGCGGGTGATGTCCTCGAGCAGGGTGAGGTCGGCGGGGGTGAACGCCTCGGCCTGCTCGGACCGGCCGAGGGTCAGGGCGCCGAGCACCTCGCGCAGACCGCGGATGGGGGCGATGGCCGCCGAGTGCATGCCCGTGGCCTCGAACAGCCGGCGCTGCTCGACGGCGATGCCCGAGTCGGGGGACCGCTCGTAGGTCTCGGGGCCGGCGATGGTCGAGGAGACGCCCCGCAGGGCCCGGGACAGCGGCATGGGGGACTCGGCGGGGACGGGCGCCATCGGTCCTTCCAGGTCATGGCGGGAGACCGGGACGCCGTCCTCGAGGTGCACCACCTTGGTGCGCCACACTTCGTCGTGTTCGCTGATCAGGTCGACGACCGCCCAGTCCGCGAGGCGCGGCAGCACCAGTGACACGAGACGGCGCAGCGCCTCGTCGACGGAGAGGGTGGACGTCAGCTGGGTGGTCGTCTCCGCCAGCAGGGCGAGCCGCTCCAGTTCGTCGAGCGTCCCTTCGCGGGCCGTGGCGAGGCCGTGCGCCCCGGTGGCGGCCTCGCGGGGGTGGAACAGGACGAGGACCAGGGTGTCGTAGGCCCCGGCGGCACAGGGGACGATGCTCCAGGCGACGGGGAGCAGCGTGCCGTCGCCCTTCTCGTACCACTCGTCGTCGTCCTGGGCCGGGCGGCCGGCGAGGAAGGCGGGCCGCATGCGGCACTGCGAGGTCGGCATGGACTCGCCGCGGGCGTTGCGGTGCAGCAGGTCGTGCGCGTCGGCGCCGACGAGTTCGGCGGCGGGCCGGTCCAGCAGCCGCTCGGCGACGGCGTTGACGGCGACGATCGTCCCTCGTCCGTCCACGGCGTAGGCGCCGGTGCCGATCAGGGCGAGCGTCTCGCCGATCGCCTCGCCGGGGACCGTTCCGGTGTCCTCACCGCCGGGCCCTGCCCCTTCGGCCGCCGTGTCCATGTCCCCTCCTCGCCGACTGTCGCCCAGGGAACCGGTCGCGGTTCCCGCGTTCCGAGTGCTCGGCCGGACCGTGGCGGGGAACCGGGAAGCACGACGTGACCCTCCAGATCATCACACGTCCCTCACGCGTGCGGGCCGTCCGCCCCTGATCCGCGGACCGCCGCAGGGTCCGGTACCGGGCCGGTACGGGCCCGGGCGGGTACGGGAAGCGTCGAGTGCCGGGGCGTGCGCGAGTCACCGGTCGGCACTTCGTAGGATGAACCGGCCGGCCGGGCACCACGGGATGGGCGGAGGTCGGGATCACCCCGTATGCGCCGAAAACCCCGCCGAGGAGACTCCGTGTCCGTACCGGACGAGACGTTCACCGTGACCCCCCGCCCCAGCGTCACGGGCCCGTACGTCCTGGAGGTGGCCGGTGAGCTCGACCATCACACGGCCCCGCTGCTGACGGAAGCCGTCAACGAGGCGCCGTTCGGTCCGTACGGCGTGGTGCTGGACCTGTCCGGGCTGACCTTCTGCGACTCGTCGGGGATCACCGTGTTCGTGACGGCCTACCGGCGGTCCCAGGGCAAGGGGTCGCGGCTCAGCCTGGCCGGGGTCGCTCCCGCCCAGATGCGGGTGCTGCGCATGGTGGGGCTGGACGAGGTGTTCACCTTCCACTCCGGTGTCGCCGAGGCGTTCCGCGCCGCCCGGCCGCCCTCGCCCTGACCGGGCCCGCCCCACGGGCGGAGCCGCGGGACGGTTCTCGTCGGGCGGTCCGGGGCGGCTCCCGTGCACCCGTCGGCTCCGCGAGGCCCGCCGAGGTCAGCCGGATGGTCCTGGACCACCTCGCGGGGGGGCGAGGTCGAGACGATGATGCCGGTGCTGCGCGCCGGGGCCTGTGGGCCGTCCGCTCCAGGCGGCAGCGCCTGACCCGTGCCGCCCCGGCGCTGGATGCCTCCGATCCGGTTTCGGCGTAGTGTCCCGGTATGGGAGAAGTTCGGGTGACGCCGGTCGACGGACCCGTCTCGTCCCCGCCGGGCGGCCGGGCGGGTGGCTGATGGACACCGCGCTCACCGAACTCGTGCGGGCGGCCGGAGCCTCCAGCGCCCTGCTCTACGTCCTCACCCCCGACCGCCGTGCCCTCTGGCTGACCCTGGTGTCCGGCGCCTCGCGCGAGATGGTCGCGCCGTGGAGCAGAGTGGCGGTGAGCGACCCGGTACCGGTGGCCGACGCGGTGCGCGAGGAGCGCCTGGTGTGGGTGAACAGCCAGGTGGAGATGGCGCGCCGTTACCCGCGGCCGGCGGTGGTGCTCCCCTACGACTTCGCCCTGGCGGCCGTACCGGTCGCGTCGGACAAGGGAATCCGGGGAGGGCTGGTGCTGCTCTGGCCGAGCGGGCACCCGCCGCAGCTCAGCCGCGCCGAGCACGACGCCGTCCGCGCGGGCTCCCGTCGCCTCGGCCACCTCTTCGAGCAGGCCGCCCGGCGCGGCGAGCCGCTCCTCTCCACCGGCCGGCCGCGCATCCTGCCGCCGGAGCCGGGGCGCACTCCGACGGCTGCCGAGGCGTGGGCCGGCACGGCGCTCCTCGACCGGCTGCCGGGCGGGTACGTCGCCCTCGACCTGCACGGCCGGATCACCCTCGTCACCCCGGCCGCCGCCGAACTCGTCGGCGCCGCCCCGGACCGCCTGCTGGGCGCCCTGCCGTGGGAGGTCCTGCCGTGGATGGACGTCCCCCACGTCGAGGACCGCTACCGCGCGGCGGTGATCAGCCGGGCCCCGCAGGAGTTCCGGGTGCTGCGGCCTCCCGGCACCTGGCTGTCGTTCGAGCTGTACCCGGACCCCTCCGGCATCAGCGTGCGCGTCGACCGCGCCACCGATCAGCAGGACGCGGATCCGGTCGCGGAGACGGCGCGGGGTCCCGGCCGGGCCACGGTGCTGTACCACCTGATGCACCTGGCGACCACGCTGACCGAGGCCGTCGGGGTGCAGGACGTCGTGGACCAGACCGCCGACCAGCTGCTGCCCGCCCTCGGCGCCCAGGCCATGGTGCTCATGACGGCCGAGGACGGCCGGCTGAGGATACTGGGCCACCGCGGCTACAGCACCGAGCTGCTCGCCCGGTTCGACGGCGTGCCGCTGAGCCGGGAGATTCCGGGGGCGGCGGTCCTGGCCACCGGGGAGCCCGCCTTCTTCCCGGCCTTCGAGCAGATGGCGGCCGCGTACCCGAAGGTGGCGCACGAGGACGGGATGGCCGCGTGGGCGGTCCTGCCGCTGATCTCCTCCGGCCGCCCGATCGGCTCCCTGCTGCTCTCCTACGACCGGCCGCAGGGCTTCCCGCCCAGCGAACGCGCCGTCCTCACCTCCCTGGCCGGTCTGGTCGGCCAGGCCCTCGACCGGGCCCGCCTCTACGACAGCAAGGACCGCCTCGCCCACCGGCTCCAGTCGGCGCTGCTCCCCCACAGCCTGCCCCGCGTCCCCGGACTGCGGGTCGCCGCCCGCTACCTGCCGGCCGCCCGCGGCCTGGGCATCGGCGGCGACTTCTACGACCTGATCCACCTCGACGAGAACACCGCGGCGGCCGCCATCGGGGACGTGCAGGGGCACAACGTGGACGCGGCGGCGCTCATGGGGCAGGTCCGCACCGCCGTGCACGCCCACGCCACCGTCGGCGCGCCCCCGGACCACGTCCTGCGCGGCGCCAACCGGCTCCTCACCGACCTGGACCCCGGGCTGTTCACCAGCTGTCTGTACGCGCACCTGGATCTCGGCCGCGGACGGGCCTGCCTGGCCACCGCGGGGCATCCGCCGCCCCTGGTGCGGCACGGCGACGGGCGCACCGAGCTGCTGGACATCCCGCCCGGTCTGCTTCTCGGCATCGACCCGACGGCCCGCTACCCGTCGCTGGAGTTCGCCCTGCCGCCCGGCTGTGTGCTGGTGCTCTACACCGACGGGCTGGTCGAGGCGCCGGGGGTGGACCCCGACGACGCGATCGCCGCCCTCGCCGGTCTGGTGGAGCAGTCCGACCCCTGCGACCTGGACGCCATGGCCGACACGCTCGTCCGGCACGCCCCCACGCCCGGCGACGACATCGCCCTGCTGCTCCTCAGTCCCGATCCGGACCGCGGGTGACCGCCCGCCGGCTCACCCGAGGGCCTGGACCGCCGCGGCGAACAGCCGGGGCAGGCGCGCGGCCACGGGGACGATGTGCGGGGCGAGCGCGGGCTGCCGGCGCGTCCTGACCAGCGCTTCCGTCAGGACGCGGTGGCGGCGGGTGGCGCGGGCCCAGTCGGCGTCGTAGCGGCCGGGCGTGCCGTCGCGGAGGTTGGCGACGAGGGCGCGGGCGCCGGTGAGAGCGAGGCAGACGCCCTCACCGGTCAGCGCGTCGACGTATCCGGCGGCGTCGCCGACGAACAGGACCCTGCCGTGCACGCGGGTGCGGGAGCGGCGGCGCAGGGGGCCGGCGCCGCGGACCGGGGTGACGGCCGTGTGCGGCGGGAGGCGGGCGGCCAGCTCGGGGAAGCCGGCCAGCTGGACGTCGTAGGGGGCCCGGCGCGTGGTCAGCAGGGCCACGCCGACCAGTTCCGGGCCGAGGGGGGTGACGTAGGCCTCGGCGTCCGGTCCCCAGTGCACCTCGACGTGGGACGACCAGGGCGGTACGGCGTAGTGCCGGCGCAGTCCGTAGCGGGGTGCGGTTCGGGCCGGGCGGTCCAGGCCGAGGAAGCGGCGCACGGGTGAGTGCAGGCCGTCGGCGGCGACGAGCCACCGGGCGCGCAGCCCCGCCCCGGGGACGGTCACGCCGTCCGCGTCCTGCCGTACGCCGTCCACGCGCAGCGGGAGGACGGGCACGCCCGCGTCGAGGACCGCCCGGTGCAGGACGGTGTGCAGGTCGGTGCGGCGGACGCCGAGGCCCCGCTCCTGGCGGAACGCGGCCTCGACGCGGCAGGGCCCCTGCACGTAGCGGATGCCGGTGAGGGGGTGGCCGGGGGCGTGCAGGCCGAGGGCGGTGAGGGCGCGGACGGCGCCGGGCATCAAGCCCTCGCCGCACGCCTTGTCGACCGGGGCCGGGCGGGGTTCCGCGACGACGGTGTCCAGGCCGGCGCGGGCGGCGTGCAGGGCGGTGGCCAGGCCCGCCGGTCCGCCGCCGACGACGAGGAGGTCGGGGCGTCTCACGCGGGCACCGCGCGGGTGAGGGCGGCGTTCTCGCAGCGGACGCGCACGGTCAGCAGCACCGCGTTGGCCAGGGTGAACACGGTCGCCGTGATCCACGCCGAGTGCACCAGGGGCAGGGCGGCGCCCTCGACGACGACGGCGGCGTAGTTGGGGTGGCGGAGGAAGCGGTAGGGGCCGCCGCCGACGAGGCGGGCGCCGGGGACGACGATGACCCGGGTGTTCCAGTACGGGCCCAGCGTGACGACGCACCACCAGCGCAGCGCCTGGGCGAGCAGGGCGAGCACCAGCGCGGGCCAGCCGAGGGCGGGCAGGAACGGGCGGCCGGCGAGGAGGGGTTCGAGCAGGCAGCCCACGAGCAGGCCGGTGTGCAGGACGACCATGACGGGGTAGTGGCCGCGGCCGTGCTCCACCCCGGCCCGTGCGCGGGTCCACGCCGCGTTGCGGCGGGCCGTGCCGAGTTCGGCGAGGCGTTCGACGGCCACGGCGAGGACGAGCAGCGTGTACCAGGTCATGACGGGCACCTCACCAGCGCAGCAGGACGAGTTCGGAACAGAAGCCCGGGCCCATCGCCATCAGCAGTCCCCAGGTGCCCGGCGCGGGCCGGTGGACCTCCGTGAAGCCCTGGAGGATGTGCAGGACCGAGGCGGAGGACAGGTTGCCGACGGCGGCGAGCGAGCGCCGCGACGGGGCGAGGGCGTCGTCGGGCAGGGCGAGCGCGTCGGCCACGGCCTCCAGCACCCTGGGGCCGCCCGGATGGCACACCCAGGCGCCGATGTCCGCGATGCCCAGGCCGTGTCCGGCGAGGAAGCCGCGGACCTGCGCGCCCAGGTCGCGGCGGACCAGTGCGGGGACGGCGGGGTCGATGACGACGCGGAAGCCGCCGGCGCCGACGTCCCAGCCGAGGAGGTGCTCGGTGCCCGGGTAGAGGTGGCTGCGGGTGGCGACGACCACGGGTCCGGCGGCCGGTTCCGGTCCCGCCCGGCCGGTCGCGGCGGCGCGGGCGACGAGGGCCGCCGCTCCGTCGCCGAACAGGGCTCCGGCGACCAGGTTGGCGCGGGAGCCGTCGCCCTTCTGCAGGGTCAGCGAGCACAGTTCGACGGTGAGCAGCACGGCGGTCCCGCCGGGGTGCCCGCGCAGGTAGTCGTGGACGCGGGCCAGGCCGGCGGCGCCCGCGACGCAGCCCAGGCCGAACACCGGGAGCCGCTTGACGTCGGGCCGCAGGCCGATCCGTCCGGCCAGCCGGGCGTCGAGGGACGGGGCGGCGACGCCGGTGATGGAGGCGCACACCAGCAGGTCGACGTCGGCCGGGGCGAGCCCGGCCCGGGCCAGCGCGGTGGTGAGCGCCCGTTCGGCCAGGTCGAGGCCCGCCGTCAGCCACGCCGCGTTGCTCTCGCGGAAGTCGCGGAGCGCCGCGTACCGCTCGATGGGCAGGGCGAGATGACGGGTGCGCACACCGGCGGACGCGTGCAGGCGGCGCAGCACGGCGCGGTCGGCGCCCGGGGCCAGGCACAGGTCGCCGATGGGCTCGGTGAGCCGGTCCTGGGGGTAGCGGTGGGGCGGCAGCACGGTGTGCACGGCGGCGACGGTGGTGGTCGCCGCGGCGGCGTCCGGAGGCGGAGGGGCGGCGGGCGCCGGGTCGGCGATGAGAGGGACACGCATGTCGGTCATGCCTTCCTCGCCGTCGCCGCCCGGCTACCGTGCACCCGTGTCCCACCACCCGACCGGGGTTCTTCCGCGTACGCCGCCGCGCCGTCTCCCGGCGTTGCTGCGCTGTTGTCATCCGGAGCCGGCGCTGGCCGTCACGGTGTTCGTGACCT
The DNA here is from genome assembly GCF_055778765.1 of Streptomyces sp. DSM 120436. Lineage (NCBI taxonomy): Bacteria > Bacillati > Actinomycetota > Actinomycetes > Kitasatosporales > Streptomycetaceae > Streptomyces > Streptomyces sp. DSM 120436. The sequence goes on from NZ_JBSKBS010000002.1 coordinate 257,608, forward strand.
CGCTGGCGGTGGCGGCGGGGCACGGCCTCGTGGGGGCTGCGGCGGTGGGGGCGGCGGTGCTGGCCGGTCAGCTGTCGGTGGGCTGGTGCAACGACGCGGCCGACGCGCGCCGCGACACGGCCTGCGGGCGGACGGACAAGCCGGTGGCGCAGGGGCGGCTGTCCGCGCGGGCGGTGGCGGGGGCGGCGTGGACGGCCCTGGTGCTGTGCGTGCCGCTGTCGCTGCTCGGCGGGCCGGGCGCGGCGGCGGCGCATCTGACGGGGGTGGCGGCGGGCTGGTGCTACAACCTGCGGCTGAAGCACACGGTGCTGTCGCCGCTGCCGTACGCCGTGGGGTTCGGCGCGCTCCCGGTGTTCGTCACGCTGGGGCTGTCGCGGCCCGCCTGGCCCGCGTGGTGGGCCGTGGCGGCGGGGGCGCTGCTGGGAGTGGGGGCGCATCTGGTGAACGTGCTGCCGGACATCGAGGACGACCTGGCGACGGGCGTGCGGGGGCTGCCGCAGCGGCTGGGCCGCACGGTCTGCCGGTGGCTGGCCCCGCTGGTGATGCTGGCGGCCGTGGGCGTGGTCGTCGCGGGTCCGCCCGGCGCGGCGGGTCCGGGCGGGCTGTGCCTGGCCGTCGCGGCGGGCGCGGTGGCCGTGGCGGGCACGGCCCTGGCGGCGGGGCCGCGCAGCCGGTGGCCGTTCCGGGCGGCGATGGCGGTGGCGGGGCTGGCGGTGACGCGGCTGCTGTGGTCCGGGGCGGAACTGGCCGGGGGCGGGGGCGCGTAGGGGGTGGGGCGCGCAGGGGGCGTTCCGCGCCTCACTCCCCCGTCGGGGCGGGCGGGGCCCCTGTGCGCAGCATGCTCAGCACGGCCCGCTCGGCGACGCCCTGGGTGGCGGGGATGCCGAACGCGGCCTCGTTCCCCAGGTGCGGCAGGGCGGGCGCCACGGTGACGCCCTCCTCGTACAGCTCGATCACGCGCGGGTTGATGTAGGAGGCGCGGCAGACGGCGGGGGTGTTGCCGAGGTATCCGGCGACTTCGCGCGCGGCGCGGGCGATGGCGCGGCGGCGGGCGGTCTCGCTGCGGGCGACCGGCTCCGAGACGGCCAGGGCGACGGCGGCCATGACGGTGGCGTGCCAGGTGCGGAAGTCCTTGGCGGTGACCTCGAGACCGGCCAGTTCCTTGAGGTACGCGTTGACGTCGGCGTTGCTCACGTCGTGCCAGGCGCGTCCCTCCCAGTACGCCAGGAGCCGGTCGCCGCCGCCGCGGCGGCGCAGCAGCGCGGTGAGGCTGCGGCAGACGGCGGGGTCGGCCACGGTCTGGACGATCTCCTTGCCGTGCTTGCCGGTGTAGCTGAACCGCACCGCGCCCGCCCGGCAGCTCGAGTGCTCCCGCAGCAGGGTGGTGAGGCCGTAGCTGTTGTTGAGCTCGGCGTACCGGTCGCTGCCGATGCGGAAGAAGCCGAGGTCGAGCAGGCGGACGGCAGTGGCGAGGACGCGGGAGCGGGTCAGGCCCCGGTCGCCGAGGTGTCCCTCGACGGTCTCCCGCAGCGCGGGCAGCGCCTCGGCGACGTCGAGGACGTGCTCGTGCTTGGCGGCCTCCTGCTCGGCGCGGAACCGCGGGTGGTAGAGGTACTGCCGGCGTCCGGCGGTGTCGGTGCCCACGGCCTGGAGGTGGCCGTTGGCGCGGGCGCAGATCCACACGTCCGTCCAGGCCGGCGGGATGACCAGCGCGCGGACGCGGGCCAGCTCCTCGGGGTCGCGCAGGGGCTCGCCCCGGGTGTCGAGGTAGCGGAAGCCGCGCCCGTGCCGCAGCCTGCGGTACCCGGCGTCGGTGGGACGACTGTGGCGGAGACGCAACCGGACCTCCCGGCGTGCAACCCGTCCGTCGCGCGCGGCGGGGCGCGCGGCCGGGGGGTGGAGAACTGGGACCACCGGCGCGGGTACCCGCGATCCCGCGTCCGGCACCCGGGCGGCTTCCGCCGGGTGTAGGACGGCCGCGCGGGAGCACCCGGGTCGTGCTCGGGACGCCGGAGATGGCGGAGGGAGTTCGCCGTGCAGCACACACCGCCCACGGGCACCGTCGAGGTGCAGTTCATCGGCAACGCCACCCTGCTGATCCGCTACGGGGACCTGACCCTGCTGACCGATCCGAACTTCCTGCACCGGGGACAGCTGGCGCACCTCGGCTACGGCCTCGTCTCGCGCCGGCTGACCGAGCCCGCCGTCGACGTCACCGATCTCCCGCACGCCGACCTGGACGCGGTGGTGCTGTCCCATCTGCACGGCGACCACTTCGACCGGGTGGCCCGGCGCCATCTGGACCGGGGTCTGCCGTTCCTGACGACCCCGCACGCCTCCCGTGTCCTGCAAGGGGTGTTCGGGTTCCACCGCGCCGTGGGCCTGCGCACCTGGCAGAGCCACACCCTGCTGCGCGGCAAGTCGCTGGTCCGCGTGACCGCGCTGCCCGGGCGGCACGCGCCGGCTCCGGTCCGCCGTCTGCTGCCGCCGGTGATGGGGAGCCTGCTGGAGTTCGGCGACCGCTCCGGCCGTATCCGCCTGGTCCTCTACGTCTCCGGCGACACGCTGATGTTCGACGGGCTGCGCGAGATCGCCCGACGGCACCCCGACATCCACCTGGCGGTGCTGCACCTGGGCGGGACCACGCTGCCCGGCGGGCTGGTCGTCACCATGGACGCCGGACAGGGCGTCGACCTGCTCGACGTGATCCGTCCGCACCGGGCGCTGCCCGTCCACCACGACGACTACGGCGTCTTTCGCTCGCCGCTGTCGGACTTCCTCGCCGAGGCCGCCCGGCGCGGCCACGGCGGCCGCATCCTGCGCTGCCGGCCGGGCGAACGGGTCACGGTCGGCGGGGACACCCGCCACTGAGCCCCGCCGCGCCCCGCCGGACGGCCGTCACGGGCGGTTGTCCAGCGGGACCGGACGGGCCGGGCGAAGTGGCGGGCCCCGTCGCGGTCGCCGGATGATGGGCGCGGGGAGCGGAGCGGGTGCCGCGCGGCGCCCCGGCCCGCCCTCGGCGTGGCACGAGACGCTCCGGTCCCGCCGCGGGTCACTTCGCGGCGCGTGCCCGGGCAGGCGAAGGAGGGGCACCGTGAGGCGGTACCTCGGCGTGCTCCAGAACAGCTGGAGGTGGCTGGGCGCCCACGCCCTGATGGCGCGGGGCCGTGAGCTGGAGCTGATGCACCGGGCCATGGGCTTCGCCACCCTCGCGCTGGTGACCCTGGCGCCGCTGCTGATCGTCGTGGCCGCCGCGGACCCGCTGGGCCGGGGCGGCTTCGCGACCTGGCTGGCGGACGGCATGGGACTCACCGGCCGGTCCGCGCGGGTGCTCACGGAGATCATCAGCCCGCCGCGCAAGGTGGTGGGCACCACCAGCGTCTGGGGCGGTCTGGTCCTCGCCCTGTTCGGCATCGCCCTGGGCGGCAGCGTCCAGAACGGCTACGAACGGGTGTGGCGGCTGCCGCACGGCCCCTGGCACCGGGTGTGGCGGCAGGCGCTGTGGCTCGTCGTGCTGACCGCGTACCTGTACCAGGAGGTGCGCACGCGCACGCTGCTGCACGGGCCCGAGCGGATCACCCTGACGGCGGCGACCGGGGTGCTGTTCTTCTGGTGGGGCCAGCGTTTCCTGCTGGGCAGCCAGATCCGCTGGCGGGACCTGCTCCCCGGCGCGGTCGCCACCATGGCGGGCCTGATCGGCCTGCGCGTCTTCTCCTCCTACGTCTTCACCCCGCTGATCGTGGACAACGCCGTCAGCTACGGCACGGTCGGCGTGGTCCTGGTCGTGGAGTCCTGGCTGATCGGGGTGGGCTTCGTCGTGTACGGCGGCGCCCTGTTCGGGCACTGGCTGCTCACCCACCACGGCCTCTTCCACCTCGGTCACCGGCACCGGCACCGGCACGAGGAGCGGCAGCGGGTCGGCGCCGAGTGACGGGGGCCGCCGTCACCGCGGGCCGCGGGCCGCCGCGGCGGACCGGTCGGCCAGGGCGGTGGCGCGCTCCAGGACGTCGGCGCGGAAGACCGCACGCCCGCGTGCCGCCCGCCGCCGGCGTGCGTCGGGGCCCTCCGTGGTCAGCCGCCGCAGGACGTCCAGCAGGGCGGGGCCGTCGGCGGCCGTCTCGGAGAGACCGAGTTCCGCCATCCGGCGGACCCCGTCGGCGCCGTGTCCGGGCAACGGGCGGTGGCCGACCACCGGGAGTCCGGCGGCCAGGGCCTGCACGGCGGTCTGGCCGGCGGCGTTGTCGACCAGCACGCGCACCGCGTGCAGCAGGCCCGGCATGTCGGTCACCCAGTCCTGGGCGAGCGCGCCCGGCACACGGGCGGTGCGGGACCGCAGCGCCTGGTTGCGGCCGCACAGCACCACGGGGAGGTAACCGGCGCCGGCCAGCAGCCGGGCGGTCCCGTCGAGGCCCGCGGCGGCTCCCCAGGCGCCCGCGGACAGCAGCACGGGCGGCCGTCCCGGGGCGTACCGCTCGAACCGCTTCCGCCACGCGTCGGCGCCGTGGGCGGGGGCGGAGAAGCCGGGCGCCACGACCGGGCCCGTGGTCTCGACGTGCGTGCCGGGCAGGGCCGCGCGTACGTCGGCGGCGGCCTGGCCGGTGAGGCAGAGGCAGGCGTCGTTGCCCGGGTGCAGCCACTGCCGGTGCACGGCGAAGTCGAGGACGAACACGGCGCTGGGGACGCGCAGTCGGCCCAGTGCCCTGAGGTGGCCGGTGAGCTGCGCGGCGAGGTGGAAGACGGGCACGACCACGTCCGCGCCGGTCCGTTCCACGAGCCGGACCAGCCCGTCGGAGGCGAGCCGGGCGAGCGGGACGCCGCTGGGGCGGGTGTGGTCGCCGGGGCGCAGGAATGCCCGGTAGAGGCCGTCGTACACCCAGGGCGCGTGGCGCACCGACGTCCGGTAGAAGGCGCGCAGCCCGGAGCCCGTGCCGTACGGCAGCAGCCGCATCAGGTCGACCGTGTCCGCCTCGCAGCCCCGCGCGCGGGCGCGGCGGACGAGTTCACGGGCCACCGTGTCGTGGCCGGCGCCCATGCTCGCGCTGATCACCAGCACCCGGCGGGCGCCGGCCCGCCGGGCGGCGCCCCGGTGTGCGGCCGGGGAGGACGGAAGCACGTCCGCCGAGTCACCTCCGGCGCTCCGGTGAAACGCCCGCCGGGCGTTTCGGGCGTCCCTGACCTGGATACTCCGGGCTCACCCCCTCCCGGACGACGGGAGTGGTCACAGCCGGCCGCTTCCGGTGTCCGCCCAGCAGCCGAGGTCAGCCCATGCCCCACGCACCCTCCCGCGCCGGTACGGCCGGCGCCTCCGACACCCGGACACCGGCGGTGTTCGCCGACGACGTACGGGAGCGTCCCGGAGCGGCGGCGCGGCGCCCGGGCACGGCGCTGGTGACCGGCGCGTCCTCCGGCATCGGCGCCGCCGTGGCGCGCAGGCTGTCCGCGGAGGGGTGGCGTCTGGTGCTCAACGGCCGGGACGCGCGGCGTCTGGCCGAGACCGCCGCGCGGGCCTCCGCCGCGGTGTTCCCCGAGGACCTCACCCGGCCGGCCGCCGAGCGGCGGCTGACCCGGTTCGCGCTGGACGCGGTGGGGCGGCTGGACCTGCTGGTGGCGTGTGCCGGGGTCGGCTGGGCCGGTGACTTCACCACGATGACCCGCCGCGCCTTCGACGAGGTGATGGAGGTCAATCTGCTGACCACGCTGCGGCTGGTGCGGCAGGTGGTCCCCCCCATGGTGGAGGCGGGCTCCGGCCGCGTGGTGCTCGTCGGGTCGCTGGCGGGGGCCGTCGGGGTGCGGGGCGAGGCGGTCTACTCGGCGTCGAAGGCGGCGGTGGCGGTCTTCGCCGACGCCCTGCGGTACGAGCTGCGCGGCACCGGCGTGGGCGTGAGCCTCGTCGTGCCGGGGGTGGTGGACACGCCGTTCTTCGACCGGCGCGGCACACCCTACGCGCGGACCCGGCCCCGGCCGGTGCCGCCCGAGCGGGTGGCCGACGCCGTGTGGCGTGCCGTCGTCCGGGGGCGGAACGAGGTCTACGTCCCCGGATGGCTGCGCCTGCCGGCCAGGGTGCGCGGCGCGGCGCCGGGGCTGTACCGGCGGCTGGCCGCCACGTTCGGATGAGCGGCGCCGCGGCGTGCTGACCGTGGTCCTGGCGCTCCTCGCGGCGTTGGCGAACGCCGCGGCCTCCGTGCTGCAGCGGCGGGCCGCCGCCGACGAGCCGGAGAGCGGCCAGGGGCCGCGGCAGGCGCTGCGCTGGCTCGGGCGCGTGCTGCGGCGGCCGCACTGGCTGGCGGGCGCGGGGATGCTCGCCCTGTCGACGGTGTTCCAGGCGGCCGCGCTCGGGGTGGGAAGTCTCGCGCTGGTGCAGCCGCTGATGGCGGCCGAGCTGCTGTTCACCCTGGCGGTGGGGAGCCTGGTCTTCCACCGCCGCCCGGATCTGAGAACCTGGCTGGCCTTCGTCGCCCTCGCGGCGGGCCTGTCCCTCTTCCTGACCGCGGCCGCGCCGACGCCCGGGCGGTCCACGGCCGTCCCCGGACACTGGTGGCCGGCGGGATCGGCCCTGCTGGCGGTGGTGGTGTCGCTGGTGGCGGTGTCCCGCACGGTGCGGGGCGCGCCGCGCGCCGCGCTGCTGGGGCTGGCGTCCGCCGTGTCGTTCTCGGCGACCGCCGCACTGCTCAAGGAGGTCACCGGTCTGATCCAGGACGGCCCGGCCGCCGTCCTGTCGACCTGGCCGCTGTACGCCACCGTCCTGGTGGGGGTGGTCGCGTTCCTGCTGCTGCAGGCCGCGTTCCGGGCGGGCACGCTGGCCGCGTCCCAGCCCGCCCTGACCCTCGGCGACGCGCTCACCAGCGTGGCTCTCGGCTGGGCGCTGTTCGGGGAGCAGATCAGCCTCGGCGCGCGGGTGGCGCCGGAGGTGATCGGCATCGCGCTGATGGGCGCGGGCAGCGTCGGCCTGGCACGCGCCCCGTCGGTCGGGGGCGGCTGGGACCGGGCCAGGGCGCGGGACGACCCGGGCCCGGAGGCGCAGCAACGGGTGTCCCACCCGCCGTGAGCCGCCCCGTGATCAGGAGGCCCCGCCATGACCGATCCGCTCCCCCGGACCGCCGCGCGGCGCGCCGCGGCCGCGGGGCTGCCGCTCGCCGCGGCCGCACTGGCGCACATCGGCCCCGCGGCCACCTGGCTGCCCGTGGTCCGCGAACGCCTGTCCCCCCGACTCGCCGGCGTCGGACACCCCCGTCACGTCGCCCTGACCTTCGACGACGGACCCGACCCCGCGTCCACGCCCCGCTTCCTCGACACGCTGGACGGCCTCGGCGTGCGGGCGACCTTCTTCGTCCTCGGCGACGGGGTCGTACGGCATCCGGCGGTGGTGCGGGAGGCGGTGCGGCGGGGGCACGAGGTGGCCGTGCACGGCTGGAGCCACGACCGGCCGTGGCTGCCGGCGCGCGACGCCCGCGCCCTGCGCCGCGCCGTCGAGGCCGTGCGGGACGTCACGGGGCTGACCCCGCTGTGGTACCGGCCGCCGTACGGCGTCCTCACCTCCGGACGCTGGGCCGCCGCCCGCGCGGCGGGGCTGCGTCCGGTGCTGTGGACGGCCTGGGGACGGGACTGGACGGCCTCGGCCACCCCCGCTTCGGTGTGCGCCACGGTCGAGGCGGACCTGCGCGGCGGCGGCACGGTCCTGCTGCACGACACGGACCGCACGGCGGCGCCGGGATGCTGGCGGGCCACGCTGGGCGCGCTGCCCGGCCTGGTGGCCGGGTGCCGCGCCGCGGGTCTGACCGTCGGCCCGCTCGCCGAGCACGGCACGGCGCAGGCGCACGCCACCGCTCCCCCGGCGCCGGGCGGGCGGGACGCCGTCCCGCGCCCGTCGGCGCCCGGCCGGTCGTGGCGCGCGTGAGAGGGCCGTCAGTCCTCCGCGACCACGGTGGTGACGGGCGTGCCGAGCTCCACGGTGCGGCTGACGGTGCACAGGCGGTCGTGGGACGTCCGCACCGCGCGCGGCAGGATCGCGCGGGCCCGCTCGGCGCCGTCCTCGTCCGGGAACGCGACGTGGAAGGTCACCCGCAGGCCGGTCAGGCGGTTGCCCCGCTCGTCACTGATCTTGTCGCCGCTCACCTCCACGGTGAACGCGGCCGGCTCGGCGTGCCGGCTGGTGGCGACGTCGACGTCGGCCGCCGAGCAGCCCCCGATGGCGGCGAGCAGCAGTTCGACGGGGGTGAAGGCGTCACCCCCGTCGGTGCTGAACCGGATGGTCCCGCCCCGCGGGTTGGTGGCGGTGAACCGGCTGCCGCTCGTCCGCTCGACGACGACGGAACGCTTGGACGCTTCGCTCATGCGCCGACAGTAGTCCGCCGCCCGGCGGTCCCGGTGCGCACCGGCCGGTGACGCGTCACCGGAGGGGGGAACGGCATGCGGGAGGGGGTCCCGTCCGGGTCGACGGTCGCGGTGAGCGGCCGGACGAAGGCGAGGGGCGGGTGGCACGGGCGGGGCGGCGCCCTGCCGCCGGGGGCGGTCGCCGTCCCGGGCGGTGAGGCCGGCGTCCGGCATGTCGGCGACCCGCCCGGGCACACGGACGGGGCAAGCGCGACTGACAACCCCTCAGACCGAAGGACTCACCGATGACTTCGACGCACGGGCACCACGGGACGGGCTATCCGCGGCAGGCGGGCACGGGTGAACGGCGCAACGGCTTCGGCATCGCAGCACTGGTCCTGGGCATCGTGGGCGCCCTGCTGTTCTGGACCGCGATCGGCGGCATCGTGCTGGGCCTGCTGGCCGTGGTCTTCGGCGTGCTCGGCTTCCGGCGCGGCAAACGGGGCGTGGCGACGAACGGGACGATGGCCGTCATCGGCGCGGTGCTGGGCGCGCTGGCCCTCGTGGTGTCGTCGGTGCTGCTGGCGCTGGGCGTGGCCGTGATCAACAGCGACGAGTTCAAGGACTACCAGGACTGCGTCGAGCACGCGAACAGCCGGAGCGACCGGCAGGAGTGCGCGCGGGACTTCGACCGGCAGGTCGACGACCGGTAAGGGATCGCGCGATCGGGGTGGGACGCGGCGTGGGTGCCGCGTCCCTGTCGTGGACCGCCCGATCAGGGGTAAAGGAGGTCCACCGAACTGGGACCGCACGCTCTCGCAGGAGGAAACCGACGATGACCGACGACGCCTATGTCGTGCTGTTCGACGACCCCGCCGTGTCGCTGGGGGTGCCGCTCGCCGCCGTGGAGGACGCGGCCTTCCTGGACACTCCTGCCGTGCGGGCGTGGCTGGAGGCTCAGGGGGTCACCGTGACGTCGCCCGGGCTGCGGCTGTTGCCGCCGGAGGAGACCTCGGCCGTTCCGGAGGGCGCCGAGCGGCTGCCCGTCCCCCTCGGCGACGAGGAGCTGAGCCGCGTGCGGCAGCTCAACGCCCCTCACGACGTCGCGCGGGTGGAGGAGGAACTGCTCGCCTACCGCTCGTGCACGGAGGGCCGTGAGGCGCTGCTCGCCCGTGCCGTGGCGGCCGGGGTGCCCGCCCACCGGATCGCGGAGCTGACCGGCGAGGACCTGACGACCGTCAAGGCGCTCGCCCGCTGAGTCCCCGGCACACGCCCGGTCAGGGCCGCGCGGCCGTGCTCCCGGGCATGGCGAGGTGGGCCAGGTCCCCGGGCGGGGGGCTGCTCACCGGCCACAGGGGCGCGGGCGCGCCGTCGGCGACCGCCGCGGGCGCGTCGGTCAGGTTCATCCGCTCGCGCAGCCGCCCGTAGAAGTCCATCGGGCCGAGGCGTACGGCGCGCAGCCTGCGGGGGGCCGCGTACACGCCGATCCAGTCGCCCGGGCCGATGACGCCCCGGACCTGGCCGTCGACGCTGACGGCCGCCCGCCCGGACCGCTCCAGGATCCGCAGTCCGACGGGTTCGTCCGGCGCGGCCATGACCGAGCGGTCGAACGTCATGTGCGGCGCGACCGGCGTGAACACCAGCACCTCCGCGCGCGGCGAGACGACCGGACCGCCGGCGGCGAAGCTGTACGCCGTCGAGCCGGTCGGGGTCGCCACCAGCAGCGCGTCCGCGGAGTACGAGGCGAGCAGGCGGCCGGAGAGGTAGACGCCGGCGGAGACCTGCCGGTCCCGGGCGAGCTTCTCCAGGACCACGTCGTTGAGGGCGGTCACGTCCAGCGGGACGCCCCACTCGCCGCCCGTCTCGCAGTCGGGGCGCACGCTGGTCGGCGGCAGCAGCGGGCCGCGTCCGTACCGCATGAGCGCCTCGATGTCCGCGGGGATCTCCAGGCGCCGGGAGGCGCGCATGGTCAGCAGCATCCGCTCCTCGACCGCCAGGCGGCCCTCGTGGACGGCGTCCAGCGCGGTGCGCACCCCGGTCATCGGCACCTCCGTCAGGAAGCCCACCCTGCCGAGGTCGACGCCGAGGACCAGGGCGTCCGCGGCGGCGGCCAGCCGGGCGCCGCGCAGGAACGTGCCGTCGCCGCCGAGGGTGACGACCAGGTCGGGGTCGCCCGCGGCGGCCACCTCCTGGCGGGCGCTGCGCCGGCCGCCGTCGGCCCACACGTCGACGTCCTCGCAAGCGACGCCGTGCTCCTCGCACCAGTCACGGACCGTGCCGGCGGCCTCGACCGCCTCGGGGCGTCCGCCGTGCACGACCAGGCCGACCCGGTTCACCGTCATCTCCGCCTCCCGGCTGCCGTCCGCCCCGTCGCGCCAGGCGTCACCCGCCCGGTCCCGCGACGTCCTTCCATCCTGGCCGCGCGGCGGGTGCGCCGCACCGGGAGGCGGCCGCCGGGCGGCGCGGGGAACACGCCGACGGCCCGGCACCGCGGAGTGCGGTGCCGGGCCGTGCGGACGTCGTGGGGGGCCTGCGGCTCGTCAGCCCTGGCGGGCCTTGGAGCGCGGGTCCTTCTTGTTGATCACGAAGGTCACGCCCCGGCGGCGCACCACCTGGGCGCCGGGCCCGGCCTTCAGCGAGCGCAGGGACTTGCGTACCTTCATCACGTACTCCTGTGGGGGCCCGGGGTGCCCGGGAAAGGGCCGGGTCCCGGTCAGCGGCGGGCCGGAGCGGTGCCGTGGCGCCGCTCGAAGCGCTCCACGCGTCCCGCGGTGTCGAGGACGCGCGCGGTGCCGGTGCGGAACGGGTGGCTCGCCGACGAGATCTCGGCGTCGACGACCGGACGGGTCGTGCCGTCCTCCCCCTCGGCCGTCCCGTCGGAGTCGGGGGTGGAGCGGGTCAGGAACGGGAACCCTGCCGCGCGGTCGCGGAAGACGACCGGGCGGGAGGCGGGGCGGATGCCGTGCCCCACGGGTGTCCTTTCCCGCGGCCTCCGCCGCCGGAAGCGGCGGAGACGGGGTGGGTCAGCGTTCCTCGCGGAAGAGGACGTGCTGTCCGGCGACCGCGTCGTACTTCCGCAGGACCAGGCGGTCCGGGTCGTTCAGACGGTTCTTGCGCGTCACGTAGGTGACGCCCGTGCCGGCCGTGGACTTCAGTTTGACGAGGGGGCGTGCCGTGCTGCGTGCCATGAGGTGCTCCTTCCGCCGTCACCGCCCGAGTCGAATGACTCGCGCATGTCAGGCAGCAGGTGTAACAGCGGCCTCCGGTCACCTATTCCGCCACCCGCGCCGGTGTCGTCCGGCTCGGTCCGGTGACCTTCGGGACGGGCGGGCGGCCTGCCCTCGACGTGCCCCTCCGCGGAGGGCCCCGACGGCGCCGCACCGGGCTTCGAGAACCGGGGTCCCCGGCCCGGGCGGCGCGTGGTGCTCCTCGCCGGCGTCCGCGTCAGAACTTCGGGGACGGCGCCTGCGCCTGCACGATCTCCGCGGCCTCCTCCTCGGTCTGCACCGAGGGCGGAGACCCCTCCAGGGGCTGCTGCGCCGTCTCCTTCATGCAGGCCACCGCGATCACACCGACCAGGGCGGCCGCCATCGCGTAGTACGCGGGCATCATGTCCGAGCCGGTCACGCCGATCAGCGCGGTGATCACCAGCGGGGTGGTGCCGCCGAACAGCGAGGCCGACAGGTTGTAGCCGACCGACAGGGAGCCGTAGCGCACGGGCGTCGGGAACATGGCGGGCAGCGCGGCCGACATGGTGCCGAGCAGGCAGACCAGGGACAGGCCGAGCATCAGCATGCCGGCCGACACCGCGAGCAGGCTGCCCTCCTGCACGAGCAGGAACGCCGGCGCGGACAGGAACAGGAAGCCCAGCATGCCGGCCATCAGCAGCGGCTTGCGCCCGAAGCGGTCGTTGAGCCGGCCGACCTGGTTGATGATCAGCATCAGCAGCACCATGGTGGCGACCAGGATCAGCAGTCCGTGCGACTCGGAGTAGCCCAGCTCGTCGGACAGGTACGTCGGCATGTACGACAGCAGCATGTAGTCGGTGATGTTGTACGCGCCGACCAGGGTGATGCACAGCACCAGGACCCGCCAGTGCTGCCGGAAGATCTTGGCGAGGTCGCCGCGGGCGGTGGTCTCCACCTGGTTCGCGGCGTCGGAGACGTGGACGTTGCCCTCCCCCAGCTTGAGGTAGGCGGGGGTGTCGTCCAGCTTCAGCCGCAGGTAGATGCCGACGATGCCGAGCGGACCGGCGATCAGGAAGGGGATGCGCCAGCCCCAGGCGTCCATGGTGTCGGAGCCGAGCCAGGCGGTGAGCCCCACGACCAGAGTCGCCGCGCCGGTGTAGCCGGCCAGCGTGCCCAGTTCCAGGAAGCTGCCGAAGTAACCGCGCCGCCGGTCGGGGGCGTACTCGGCGATGAAGGTGGAGGCGCCGCCGTACTCGCCGCCGGTGGAGAAGCCCTGGAGCAGCCGGAAGAGGATCAGCAGCAGCGGGGCCCAGAAGCCGACCGCCGCGTACGTCGGCAGCATGCCGATCGCGGCCGTGCCGATCGCCATCAGGATCATCGTCAGGGCGAGGACCTTCTTGCGGCCGATCTTGTCGCCCATCGGTCCGAAGACCATGCCGCCCAGCGGGCGCACCAGGAAGGCCACCGCGAAGGTGGCGAAGGAGGACAGCAGCTGCGCCGTCTCGTTCCCCGAGGGGAAGAAGACCCTGCCGATGGTGCCGGCCAGGTACGCGTAGATCCCGAAGTCGAACCATTCCATGGCGTTGCCGAGCGAGGCGGCCTTCACCGCGCGCTTGACCGCCCGCTCGTCCGTCACCGTGATGTCCGACCGCCGCAGCGGCGGATTCCGCCGACGACGGATGGCACGGAACAGCGTCGGATGGCGCCTGGCCGCCTCGGGGGACGGAGTCGGGCCGTTGTCGGTGGGGGACGTGGCTTCTTTCCTTTCCGGGACATAGCGGTGCAACGGGAACGTATCAGCGTTCCCGCGCAGGCGCCGTGGGGGGGCGCCCGTCGGAGTCGTCGCGGCCGCCGGGCCGGTACGCGTCCGGCCGGAGCCACGGGCCCGTGTTCCCGGCGCCCTCACCTGTATGCCTCCGCTGCGCTGGTCGCACGGGCGGAGCGGTGGTGCGGTGGGAGGTCAGGGGGGCAAGCGTGTCCGGTGCGGGGAGGCGCCGGGCGACCGTCCGTCCCACAGGAGGCACACGTGACCACCCCTCGTCCGCTCACCCGGCCGGTCCGCGCCCTGGCCACCGCCCTGGCCGTCGGCACGCTGTTCGCCGCGGCGGCCTGTTCCGGTTCGGACGGCAGCGTGTCGCCCGGGGCGGACACCTCGTCCACGGCCGCCGAGCGGGGCCTCGCCGCGCAGACCACGTCGCCCGCGGCCTCCACGCCCGCCGGCGAATCGCCCTCCGGTTCGGCGTCACCGTCGGACCTCGGCGAGGAGGGCGCCCGGAACGCGCTGATCACCCCGGCGGACCTGGAGGACGACTGGACGCAGGTGCGGGACCCGCGCGAGTGGCGGGACTCGCTGCTGGTGGGCAGCGTCGACGTGGCCGCGTTCGTCGACGGCACGAGCGGCACGGCGGACTGCCGGCGGCTGGTCGACGCGCTGTTCGACGAGACGCTGCTGGGCACACCCACCGGCGCCTCCGCGCTCACCGGCTTCCAGGAGGGCGACTCGCGGCTGCTGTACCAGGTCGCCGCGTACGACAAGGCGGAGCTGGACGACTCCCTGCAGTGGCTGAGCCGGCTGCCCGACACCTGTGACCAGTTCACGCTGACCGGCGGCGACGCCGGGGAGCGCACGGTCCAGGTCATCGAGACGTCGCTGCCGCAGGTCGGCGACGCCCGGCAGGGGCTGACCGTGACGGTGAAGGGCGAGAGCAACGGCGTCCCCGCCACCCTGAGCCTGGACGTCGCCGCCGTGCGGATCGGCGCGGACGCGATCACGGTCACCAACGGCGGGCTGGAGGGCGCCGACCACGACACCACGTCGGCCGCGGTGGAGCAGGGCACGCAGCGGCTGCAGGAAGTGCTCGCGGGGCGCACGCCGTCGCCGACGCCGAGCGGGATCGACTGACCGGGGTGGCCGGGTGACGGGTCCGGCGGCTCCCTCGGGCGGCGGGCCCGACGGTGGGGGCACGCCCGGCGGTGGCGGTGGGTCCGGGGCCGGCGACGGTGTGGGACCGGCGACGGTGTGGGACTGCCGGGATCAGCGGCCGGTGGATGATGCCGTGCCCCCTGCCGCTGCCGCGAGGAGCCGGTCCGCGGGGAGGGCGGGGACGGTGCGTCCGGCGTAGCCCGTGGTCGTGGTGGCGGCGAGGAGGGAGTTGAGGACCGCCTCCTCCACCGCGTCGAGGACCGCCTCGAAGAGGGGGCTCAGGTCGGCGTCGGCGAGCGGGGGCGCGGCGCCGGACCGGGTGGTGGTGAAGGCCACGGCGTAGTCACCGCTGCCGTGACTGTAGGCCGCGCCCGTGCGGGCGAGGGCGAAGACGGCGCGGCGTGCGACGCGGGTGAGCTGCCGGGCGTCGAGCGGGGCGTCCGTGACGACCACGATCATGCAGGACCCGGTCTCCGCGGGCGGCCCGGCGTCCTCCAGCCCCGGCGAGCGGGGCGTGACGGTCCGTCCGAGGACGCGCAGGGCGCCGCCGAAGTTGGCCTGCACGAGGGCGCCCACGGTGACACGGCGGCCCCTCACCTCCGGTGTGCGGGAGGACGTCCCGACACCGGCCTTGAACCCGAGAGCGACGGTGCCGGTCCCCGCGCCGACACACCCTTCGGCGACCGTCCCCGCCGACGCCCCGTCCAACGCGGCGCGGACGTGCTCCTCGCGCACGGGCCGGCGGCGGATGTCGGACAGGAAACCGTCGTTGCACTCCCCCACGACGGGGTTGAGGCTCACCACGTCCTCGCATCCGGGCTGTTCGAGCATCCACCCGACGAGGGCATCGGCGGCCCGGAACGCGGACAACGTGGAGGTGAGCAGCACGGGAGTCTCCAGCTCGCCGAGTTCGGCGAGCTGGGTGGTGCCCATGAGCTTGCCGTACCCGTTGCCGGTGAACACGCCGGCGGGGAGCGGGGCTCCGGGACGTACGCCGTCGGGGACGACGGCGGTGACGCCGCTGTGCACGTCGGGGCGGGGCCGGAGGGTGGTGTGTCCGACGCGGACTCCCGGCACGTCGGTGAGGGCGTCGAGCGGTCCGGTGGGGGTGGGTCCGATGACGATGCCCAGGTCACGGGCGCGGGGGCGGGGGCCGGGGGCGGGGGCGGGGGCGGGGGACGGTGGGGTCATGGGGCGGGACCTTACACAGCGTCCTCCGTAGGGCCGCCGGCGAGCCGCGTGGTCACAGCCAGGGCGCCCCTCCTGGCCGCCCGTGACCTCGCGTGAGATCCGGCGTCAGCAGTCATGCGCCGGCGGCGGCTCCCGCTGCGCGCCGTGGCGGCAGGGCCGTCGCGGCGGCCGGCGCGGCCTGCTCGGACCGGGGCACGGAGGGTCTCGGCCCGCCGGCGGAACGGTTCACGAAAGGGCTCCTCATAAGCGTGTGGGGGGATGGCGGGGCGTCAGTCGTCGAGCAACGCGCGCAGGTGCGGGGCACCCGGAACGACGTTCCCCTCAGGGCGTCCCCTCCCCCTCGCTCGCCAGCGCCCGCGCCAACGGCAGGCGGGACAGCGCCAGCACGCCGGCCACGATCAGGGCGGCGCCCAGGAGCTGTGGGACCAGCCACCATCCCGTGCGGACGTACTCCGCGTAGACCGTGATGCCGAGGGCCAGGCTCACGCACGCGTCCCCCAGCGTGAGGGCCGGCTGGGAGGCGACCAGGGGGCCGGACTGCATCGCGTTCTCGAGGAGGAACAGCGCGCAGACCCCGAACAGGGCGAAGCCGTACGTCTGCCAGGTGGTGAGGAAGGCGGTGACGCCTCCGTCGTCGAGGGTGTGCATCGACGTCTTCATCAGCGCGGCCGTCATGGCGTACGAGACCGCCGCGGCCAGTCCGAAGCAGGCGGCGCGTGCGCGGCCCTCAGGGCGGCCGAGAGCGACGACGACGAGGGCGGCGACGACGGCGACGCACACGGCGAGGGCCGGGATCCAGTGGGTCATCGGCACCTGGGTGCGGTTCCCGGCGGGCGACGCGGCGAACAGCAGGACGGCGAGCCCCGCCACCACCGTGCAGACGGCCAGCCAGCCGGTGCGGGACAGCCGCCCCTGGAGCAGTGCCGTGGCGATGACGAGGGCGAGCGGGAGTTCCAGGACGAACAGGGGCTGCACGACGGTGATCGGTCCGGTCGCGAGCGCCACGGCCTGGCAGACGCCGGCGGTGATCACGGCCGCGAAGCCGGCCAGCCAGACGGGGCGGTGCAGCAGGTCGAGGACGAGTCCGACGCGCAGGCCGTCGGACTTGGGCACGGTCAGGGCGGCCTTGCGCTGGAGCACGGTCGCGAGGGCGTTGCTGAGCGCGGCGCCCAGCGCGAACAGGACCGGCACCCACATGTCCAGCCTCCGCGACGACGAGTCGGCCCGCCCCCGGTCCCTGCCATGGTGACCGCCCGGCGGGCGGCGCGCGAACGCGGGCGCCGGGGCGGCCCGCCCGTTTCACCCGGCGGGGCCCGCCGGGCTCGGCTCCCCGCGGCGCGGGGCGACCCAGCGGTCGTACGCCTCCCGGGCGTCCGGAACGAACGCCGTGTTCCGTACCAGCTCCGCGAGCTGCGGCTCCGTCAGCCAGTCGTGCCACGCGATCTCGTGCGGGTCGGGGGCGACGGGCCCGGTCACCACCGTCTCGTGCAGCCCGAGCCAGTACGGGCTGATCACGCCCGCGCACCGGAACGTGAGGACGAGGCGGGGGCGGGCCCGCACGCCCAGTTCCTCCGTCAGTTCCCGTGCGGCGGCCTCCTCGTAGGTCTCGCCCGGCTCCACCGCTCCCCCGAGCATCCAGTTGACGCCGCCCGGGAAGCGGGACACTCCGGGCGGTCGGCGGTGCACCAGGATCCTCCCCCGCGTGTCCCGGCAGACGACCGTCGCGACGCGGTGCAGCCACCGCCTGCGTATCGCCTCGTCTCTCCTGACGAGGCCGATCACCCGATCGTCGTCGTCCACCCGTTCGACCAGTTCCGCCATGACCACATCATGCCCGCAGCGGCACGGCCCCGTCAGTCGCGGGCGGCGGTCCAGGCGTCCGGGCCGCCGCCGCGCCACTCGACGAGCGGGGACCGCCGCATCCAGTCGTCGTCGACGTCCTCCATCCCGGCCAGCCGCAGGAACTCCACGACGTCCAGCAGGGTGTAGGCCATGCCCAGGAAGCGCGGGCCGGCCCGGACCCGGCGGCCGCCGTCGCCGGCGGGCGGATAGATCACGATGGGACGGTCGCTCGCCATGGATCCAGCGTGCACGGGGCGGCAGGGGCGCGCATGCGGCGCGGACCCTCCGCGACACCGGGGTCAGCCGCTCGCCAGGCGCGGCCGGGGGGCGGGCTGATCGGGGAAGGAGCGGTCGCCGAAGAGGATCCGGGCCGCCGCCGCCCGGCCGGGCGGGGTGCGCAACAGGGTGAACGCCGCGGCGGTCGCGGCGGGCGTCCGGATGTGCGCGAGTCCGGTGCGCAGTGCCAGCCGGCCGCGGAAACGGGACCGCAGGGTGGCGCCGCTGTAGTGGGTCAGTGCGTGCGGGGCGCCGGTCCGCAGGGCGTCGTCGAGGACCTGGGCGGCCAGGTCGGACAGGCGCAGGCAGGGGTCGAGGCCGCCGGCGGTGAGCGGGGACACCGCGCCGGCCGCGTCCCCGACGAGCAGTCCGTCCGCGCAGCCGATCCGGCGCAGCACCCCGCCGACGGGTATCGGCCCGCCGCGCCGCTCCACCGCCTCGGGGCGCCGTACGCCCCCGAGCCCGGGTGCGCGGGCGCTGAAGCGTTCCATGGCCCGGCGCAGTCCGCCGGGGAAGCGGTCGGCGTACCCGGCGACGCCGACGTGGGCGTGCTCGCCGTCGTCGACCGCCCACGCCAGGTATCCGGGGGCGATCCGGGGGTCGAGGACGCAGTGGAAGGTGGGCGGTCCGCCGTCCGGGGTCACCGGGAAGACCTCCTCGGCCCCGACCAGGAGGCGGCGGTTGCGGTCGAGGCCGAGGTCGCGGGCGACGCTCGACCGGGCGCCGTCCGCGCCGACGACGTACCGGGCGCGGACCCGGAAGGGCCCCTCGCGGCCGGTCAGGTGGTACGCGCCGTCGTGCCGGCCGGCGTAGCGGGTGCCCAGTGCGAGGCGTACGCCCGCGTCGACGGCGACGGCGGCCGACGTCTCGTACAGCCCGGCCATGTCGCCGACGCGGAACTCGTCCCGGTCGCTGACCAGGGCGACGGGGCGGCTCAGACTCGGTGGGTAGAGCAGCATGCGCCGGATCGGCGGGCCCAGGTGCCGCTCGGGCAGCGGGAAGTCGTCGAGCGTCTTGCGCACGAAGATCCCGGTGGTGCGGATCGCGCCGGCCAGGGTGGTGCGCCGGTCCACCAGGAGTACGTCGTGTCCCTGCCGGGCGAGCCGCGTGGCGACGTGCAGCCCGGCCAGTCCGGCCCCCACGACCAGGACGTCGGCACGGGTCGTGCCCCCGGACGGCGGACGGGCGGCGGGCGCGGGCGCGAGGGCACGGGCGGGTGAGGGCATCGGGCACTCCAGGGCACGGGACAGGGGGCACGGGACAGAGGGCGCGGGACGAAGGCAGAGGACACGGGGCGCGTGGGTCACGGGACACCCACCGCGTACCGATCGAATGACGATGGGAAACTATCGAAATTCGATAGGTGCGGCAAGTGCGTGTCCCGTCCGCGCTGGGCCGACAGGGTGGCTCCGGCCCGTATCGGGCACCCGTCCCGCGAGGGCGCCGGCCCTCCTGGGCCGAGCGGCGCCTTCCCGAGCGAGCAAGGAGTACGGCATGTCCACGGACTCGGTCGAGCGTTTCCTCACGGCCCTGGACCCGGAGCACCGGGAGGCCGTCAGCGCGAAACCCCACGAGGAGCAGCAGCGGCTCGCCGACGCCTGGGAGCGGGAGCTGGCGGGCGACACGGAGCTGGGCACGCTGGACGAACTCTCCCCGCCGGCCGCGGAGGCCGAGGCGGCCCGCCGTGTCCTCCGCCTCGAGACGGGTTAGCGGTCCGCCCCCACGATCCGGGGTCGCTCGGTCCCGGGGTCCGCTCGGTCCCGGGGTCCGCTCGAGCGCCGACGCGGAGCACCCGCAGGGTCCGGCCGGCCCGGCCGAGCGGCTGACCGCGTCCGGCACGGCTGTCCGCGGCACCTGGCCGCGGGGCGACCGGGACGCCGTGCGGTCCTCCGGGCCGGTGGGCAGCTCACACCTCCTCCGAGGCGGTCACGCGGACGGCGCACCGCGCCCCGGGCCGTGCCGGAGGCACGACAGGACGACGACGAAAGGCCACAGCGACTGCACGGCCGTCACCACGCGTTCGGCGACGCCCGCCATGCCGTGCCGGTCCGTCTCGACCAGGAACCACACCGCCCCGGCGACCATCACCGCGGTCGCCGCGGAGGACGGCAGCGGCCGCAGCGCCCACGGTGTGCCGCGGCCGCCGCTCGCGGCGAGGACCGGCCACAGGGCGAGCAGCGTGAACCCGGCGGCCGCCACCGACCCGTGCCCCAGCGATCCTCCGCTGCTCGGTACGGGGACCATCGCCACGGCCAGCGCGGCCACTCCCCCGCCGGCCAGCGCCACCCGCCCGGCCGCCGCGGCCGCCCGCAGTCCCCACGCGGTGAGCAGGTGGCAGACGCCCAGCGCGAGGAACGCCCCGGTCATCACCCAGGAGCCCGGGGCGCCGTAGGCCGCCAGGACGCTGATCGTCTGCGTCACCGGGTCGTAGGCGGACCCCTCCAGCGCCGCCGCGGTCGCCCACCCCGCGATCAGCAGCACCGGCGCGCACCCCGACGAGAGCAGCACCCATCTGGGAACGAGCAGCATCGGATCACCATAAGCGGGCCGACGGCCCGATTCCGGCCTCGACGGGGCTGAGGCGAACCCTCCCGGGAGGGGCCGTTCGTCGCTTCGGCGTAAAGCGGTGGCCGTGCATCCGGCCACGGACGCGCTGGACGCCCCGCCTTCGACACGCACCGGCAGCACACGGCGCCGCCGGCCTCCGCCGCTCGGCAGCCCGGGTGGAACGCGAGGGGTTGTCTGCCCCCCATGAGAGGGCGCGGGCGCCGGCGGGGGCGCAGGGTGGAGGTGTTCCGCACGGTCCGACCCGTTGGAGGCAGTCATGAGCGAGAAGATCGCCGGTGTCGCGATTCCCGACAGCGCGCTGGCGCGGGACGCCACCGAACTGATCCGCGACACGACCCCGCCGCTGATCTACCACCATTCCCGCCGGGTGTTCCTGTTCGGCAGCCTTCAGGCCGCCGCGCGCGGGCTGCTCCCCGACCCCGAACTGCTGTACGTGGCCGCCCTGTTCCACGACACCGGGCTGGTGGAGCCGTATCGCTCCGACGACCAGCGGTTCGAGATGGACGGGGCCGACCAGGCCCGGGCGTTCCTGCTGCGCCACGGGGTGTCCGAGGGGGACGCCGGCACGGTGTGGACGGCCGTCGCCCTGCACACCACCCCGGAGGTGCCGTACAGGATGGCTCCCGAGATCGCGGCGACGACGGCGGGTGTGGAGACCGACGTGCTGGGCCTGCGCCTGGACGATCTCACCCGCGCGCACATCGACGAGGTCACCGCCGCGCACCCGCGGCCGGACTTCAAGCGCCAGATCCTCCAGGCGTTCGCCGACGGCTTCAGGCACCGGCCCGACACCACCTTCGGCACCGTCAACGCCGACGTCCTGGAGCACTTCGTGCCGGGCTTCCGCCGTGTCGACTTCGTCGACGTCATCCAGAACTCGGCCTGGCCCGAGTAGCCGGCCGCCGGCCGGCGGCGCCGCCCGCGGGGTTCCCTCCGGTCACCTGCCGTACGCCTCGCCGCGGGGCAGCGGCCCGACGCCGGAACGGCGGCCGGGGCGCAGGGCGGCATGGCGCTGACCGGGCCCGGGACCGGTGCTCCGCCGGGCGAGGGCGTCGGCGACCGCCCCGGTGACGAAGGCGTAGACGGTCTTGTGCAGGACGTCGACGACGAGTTCCTTGCGCGGCCAGGTGGGCGGCGGGGCGCCGACACCGGTGGCGTTCTCGAGGATCTGGTCGTTGGTGAGGCGCACGACGGTGAACTTCGCCGAGGCGACCGGTCCGCGCAGTCCCGCCTGGGCCATGGCCGAGCGCACCACGCCGAGCAGGGCGGCCTGCCCGAAGTGCATGGCCCAGTTCACCGGCAGCGGCTGCTTGCCCGGGTGTTCGGGCAGGCCGGTCAGGCGTTGCAGGACCCGGGCGGGTACGTGGGAGTCGGGCCGCTCGGTGACGGCCTGCTCGAGTTTCTCGCCGAGGGTCATCACGACGCCTCCGGCGGTGCCGGCGATCAGTCCCTGCCACAGTGCGCGCTTGAACATGCCGTGCGGGTACCCACCGGACGGCGCCTCGACCCGGCCGGCTCGGCGTCTTCCCCCGGGTTCCGGTCCGAGCGGCCGGCGGGCGGTGAGAAGGCCGGGTCCCGCCACGTCGAGCGGCCACCGCACGCGTCGTACGCGCGTCGACGGCGCCCCGCGAGGACGCCCCGGCGGGCGGATGACCGCTGCCGGGCGCGTCAGCCCGCATCCACGTCCGGGTCCGGGGCGGGGGCTTGCGGCAGGCGCAGCTCGAAGCACGCTCCCAGGGTGCGCGGGGCGAGGGTGCCTCCGTGCCGCTGGGCCAGGTCACGGGCGATGGCGAGGCCCAGACCGGCTGGTGCCGCTGGTGCTCCGCAGTGCGGCGCAGTCGGAGCAGGTGGCGTGGATCGAGGGGCCGGTGCGGCTTCCCGGTTTCGTGACGGTGGCGGTCCTGGGGCTGGTGTGCGCGCCGGCGCCCACGGGGATGCGCGGCCGGCCGGTGCGGCTGCCCGTGCTGGCCGTGCCGCTGGTGGTCCTCCCCTGCCTGCTGCGGCTCGCCGCCCCGCTGTCCAAGCCGCTGTTCGTCGACCGGTACGTGCTCTACGGCCACGTCGGGATCGCGCTGTTGACGGGCTCGGGCGCGGATCACGTCCGCCGGCTGCGGAGGTCGTCCGGCGGACCGTGGATCACGGTGGGCGTGGGAGTGGCCGCGGTCGCCGCGCCGGCGGCGCTCGTGCCGGCGAGCCTCGCGCTCAGGACCCCCGACAGCCGGAGCAACGACGCCACCGCCGTGGGCGCCGCCTTGCGCGAGTCGGGCCGCCCGGGGGACGGACTGCTCTGCCTTCCGGCCCAGCACCGGCACTGGACCGAGCCGTACCCCGAGGACACGCGCGCGTTGACGGACCTGGCGCTGGCGGAGAGCCCGGCGGCGTCGCACACGCTGGCCGGTGTCGAGCTGCCCGCGGCGGACATGGCGGCGCGCATGCTGCGGTTCGACCGGATCGTCGTGGTTCACGGCCGGGCGGGCGGCCATGTGACGGGCGACCCGCGGGAGCGGGCCAAGACCCGCACCCTGCGGCAGCACTTCCGGAAGCGGGCGACGACCCACGTGAACGGGGCGCGCGTCGTCGTCTACGTCCGCGCCCGCTGACCGCCCTCGCCCTGCCGGGCCCTCCGGCCCGTCACCGGCTTCTCCACCGCCCTCGGCTTCGGCGTGACCTTCCGGCAGAGGAGTCCCGGCCCCTGCGCCGTCGTCGAACGCGGCGGCAAGGACGGCGCCATGGCCGACAGGCCGGCCGCGTCACGCGCGGGCTCAGCCGAGACCGCGGTGGGCGGCCCACAACGTCGCGGCGCGACCGGCCGCGTCGGAGACCAGAGCCGCCAGGGCCGGCTCGTCGGGGACCGGGAACGAGACGTACGCGCCCCGGCCACCGCCGACCGGCCGGCCGTAGGCCTTCACCGCGAGGTGACCGTCCGGGAGAAGCCGGACGTTGAGCGTGGTCAGCTGGAACTCCTGGCCACGCCGCGTGTCCGTCCAGCGGAGCGCCTGCGGGATCGTGACGTTGACAGCCAGAGCGGTCACTTCGAGGTCGCTGCTCATGGACGGATGCTCTCACGCGAGCCGGACGCGGTGACAGGCCGGGCGAACGGTTCGGTCACGACGCGGTACGCGCCCCGACGACGTCGTCGGGACCGCCCGCGCGCCGAGCCGGTCGCCCCGGATCCGCCGGGCCGTGGCACGTCCGTGACGGCCGGCACCCACCCACGGTGAGCGGGGGCCGGCCGTCACGGAGTCCGGTCCGGGGACCGGCAGCCGCGCCCAGAAGTCCAGAGCGAACCCGATCGTGGCCAGGGTCGGCATCAGCCGTGCCCGGCCCGGCACCGCGGGCTCCGAGGGGGAGCCGTCCTGTTCCGACGTCACCGGCTGGACCATGTCGTCCGTCCCCTTGGTCTGTGGTGGTCACCGCGCCACCGGG
The DNA here is from genome assembly GCF_055778765.1 of Streptomyces sp. DSM 120436. NCBI lineage: Bacteria > Bacillati > Actinomycetota > Actinomycetes > Kitasatosporales > Streptomycetaceae > Streptomyces > Streptomyces sp. DSM 120436. The sequence goes on from NZ_JBSKBS010000002.1 coordinate 281,332, forward strand.
AGGGAGCACCGGCAGCGGGCCCCTTGCCCGCCCTGCGGTGTCCTCGCACCGCTGTCCGCACCGGGGACTTCTCGCGGGCATGGGCCGAGGGTCCCTGCCGCCGGACGGACGGTCCCGCGGGTCCGGGCCCGGTCGTCCCTTTGCGCTCCCTTCCGCACCGGGTCGCCCGCGCGGTCACCGGGAAGCCACTGCGGGTCCGGCGTCGGCCGGGTGGGGCCTGTCGGCCCTACCCGGCCGACGCCGGCGGGGAGAGGATGGAGGGATGTTCCGCAACGACGCGTTCCGCGCACTCGGCCGGCAGGAGTGCCTCCGGCTGCTCGCCGGGGTGCCGGTCGGCCGCGTGGTCTACACCCGGCAGGCCCTGCCCGCGGTGCTCCCCGTCAACTTCTCCCTCGACACGGACGCCTCGGTGCTGCTGCGCACCTCACCGGACTCCGAACTGGTGCGGGCCGTCGACGGTGTCGTCGTCGCCTTCGAGGCGGACGAGTTCGACGTGGCGTCCCGGTCCGGCTGGAGCGTGATCGTCACCGGCAGGGCGACCGTGGTGACCGGTCCCTCCGCACAGGAACGGCTCGCGGAGACCGGCCCCGCCTCCTGGATGCCGTTGCGGGAATCGGTGATCGTACGGATCGAGTCCGAGCTGGTCACCGGGCGCGAACTGAGGGGCGTGCACGGCACGAGGTGAGAACCCCGGGCCGTCCGTCGCACGGGCTCCGCCGTCGGGCGGGGCGTGCGGGCGCCGTCGGGGCCGTGGCCGAAGCGGACGAGGACCTGCGCGCGGCCAACCTCAACTGGGAGGACGGCCTCGGCGGCGCCCCAAAGAACGCGGTCGGCGACCCCGACCTCGGCGGCGCGTGGGCCGAGAAGGTCAGGTTCGAGTTCGAGCGGACCTTCCTCTTCCACCTCCCCCGCCTGCGCGAGCACTGCCTCAACCCGGCCTGTGTGTCGGCCTGTCCGTCCGGGGCGATGTACAAGCGGGTCGAGGACGGCATCGTCCTGGTCGACCAGGACAAGTGCCGCGGCTGGCGGATGTGCGTCACGGCGTGTCCGTACAAGAAGGTGTACGTCGACCACGCCACCGGCAAGGCGGAGAAGTGCACCTTCTGCTTCCCCCGCATCGAGGCCGGACAGCCCACCGTCTGCTCCGAGACCTGCGTCGGCCGGCTGCGCTACCTCGGACTGCTGCTGTACGACGCCGACCGGGTCGGCGAGGCCGCGGCGACGCCCGACGGGAAGGAACCACACCGTCGCGGTCCGGGCGGGCTCCGTGGCGGGCGTGGCGATGGTGGCGGGGCTGGGCATGCTGTGCGCCCGCCGGCTGCCGACCCGCCGGATCCGCCTTCCGGCTCACGGTCGACGACCGGCGGCTGTTGCGCGAGCCCGCCCACCGGCCGCCCTGCGACATCAGCCCCGTCGTGAGCTGCGGCAGTGTCATGTCCAGCCCGCAGTCGTCCGGGACACGCACTGGCTGCTGCTCGCCGGCTGGTACGGGGTGATTCTGCTGCTGGTCCTGACCCGTTTCTGGACGTACTGGACCAGTTTGCTCCGAGCGACCGGTGCCGGGACCCCGGTCCTGTGGCGGTGCGGACCTCCCGCGGACCGGGGTGCGCCGGCGGGGGCGCCGTTCCGGACGCCGGCCGGGGGTGTCTGCGGCACCGCGGGGCGCCCCGCCCCGCGGTGGGGGCGGTTCAGGCGGTGAGGTCCACGCCGTACAGGGTGCGGCCGCCGACGAGTTCGCGGCCCGTGACCAGCTCGGGTTCGATGCGGACGAAGACCTCCCGCGGGGCGGGCGCCCAGGAGACCGGGCCGGTGCGGGACAGGCGCCGGTGCTCGGCGGGGTCGGTCACCACCGTGGCCGCGCCCGTGACGACCACGCTCCAGCCGGACTGCCGGGCGGCGTCGACCTGGTCCGCCTCGAAGGCGACGACCGCGCCGTCGACCGCGCGGACCAGGTCCGAGCCCGCGGCGGTGCGCAGCAGGACGGCGCCGTCGGTGTCGAGGCCGAAGTTGACCGGCAGCACGGCGGGCAGGGCCCGGCGTGTGCAGACGATGCGGCCGAGGGACACCTCGGTCAGCAGCCGCAGGCATTCCTGCCGCGGGAGTTCGCGGAAACCGTCGTTGGGGTTCATGGGCCGGCCCGTCCTTCGCCTGGTACAGCGGTACAGCGTCCCTCGATTCTGGGGCGGGCGGGGGTCCGGAGGTGAGGGCCATGGGTCCTGTTCGTGCCGGGAGAACGGCCCGGGTCACCCCCGGCGGACGGCCCGGTGAGCGCCCGAGGGTGGCGCCCCGTACGAGGCGCTGTACGTGACCCGGCCGGTCCCGCGCCGGGCTGGGGGCACGGCGCGGCGGTCGGGCGGGGTGATCGGCACGGCGGCGCGGAACACCGGTCAGGAGCGCTCGGGCGTGCCTGCTGTCGAGGCGCGCCGGGGCGACCGCCGGAGCACGCCCGTCGGGCTCCCACCGGCCTCCTACCGGCCTCCTACCGGCCTCCCGCCGGACTTCCGCCGACGAACAGCGAGGGACACCGGCGCCGGCGGGCCGGGCCGGGCCGGCCCGCGGATCGCTCACCGCCTTCGGCCCGGAGCCGGGCAGGACCGTGCGGCGGGTGCGGACCTCCGCGCCGAGCGGGCGCCGGTGCGTCACGGCACCGGTCGCGGTGGGCCGCCCGGCGTCGGCGTGGGAGGGGCGTCCGGACTCAGCGAGGGCATCTCGCCGTCGTGCGGGCGGTGTTCGGCGTCGGTGAAGGAGTACGGCGGCCAGGGTCCGAGGAAGCGGATGCGGCAGGCGGGCTGAGCGGCCTGTGTCTCGCTCAGTACGGTGCCGACGGCGTCGATGTCCTCGTGCCGGACGAGCAGGGCGGCGGACAGGACGTGTGTCTCGTCGGCCGCCCGGTGGGCGGGGCCGCGGTCCCGGAAGTCCTCCGCGACCGACAGCAGACGGCGCCGGATCCGGGCGTGCAGCGTGTCGGCGAGTTCCCCGGCCGCGTTCCGGGCCTGCTGCTCGCGCTGTTTGGCCAGCAGCCTGAGCATCCCCGGCGAGCGTCCGCCGGATTCCGCCCCACCGGTGCCCGGCCCCGGGTCGCCGGCCGTGGCGGCCTGGCGTTCCAGGGTGATCTCCACGCGCAGTTCGCACCGTCCGGCCAGTTCCTCGAGCCGGCCGGCGAGCCGGGGTTCCTGGTCGGTGATCCAGTCCGTCAGCCGCTGTTCGGCGCCGCGTCCGCCACCGGGACGGTCCCCGAACGGCGGCTCGCCGGCGACCAGGACGTTGAACGTCATCGGCAGGACGCTGCCGGTTCGTTCCCAGACGGTGGTGACCGCGCGGCTCTGCTCCGCCACCCAGCGGCGCACCTGCTCGTCACCGCCCTGGAAGGGCGCCGGCTCGGCGTCGTGCACCAGCGCGGCGACGCCGGTGCCGGCGGCGCCGACCAGTCGCAGGGGGCGGCCGTCGAGACCGGTGACGCCGTCGGCGGCGCCCGGCCGGTCGGGGACCAGCGCGTACACGTACAGGGCGGTCCCGTCGGTCATCCCTGTGCCTCCTCCGCCCAGCGCCGGGGGTTGATCAGTTTGTCCACGACGTCGTCGACCACCTCGTCCAGACCCCGGTGCAGGTCGGCCACCGAGGAGACGATGCCGTGGTCCTCCTTGATCTGCTCCATCGCCTCGTCCAGTTCCAGCAGGGCGTCCGCCAGCCGCTCGGCCTCCTCGGGGCTCAGGTCACCGCCTTCGATGCGGCGCAGGGCCTGCCGGTCCAGCGCCTCCTGGATGACCTCCACCAAGGTGACCACGAGGGAGAGCACCCCGTGCTTCAGGCTTTTCTCGTCGACGGTCAACGGCATGCCGTCTTCCCACCCTTCCTGTGCCGTGCCGAGTTCGTCATCCGGCGGCCGCCATGGGCGAGGCGGCGTTCAGCCGCTGTTCCCAGGCGCCCGGATCGTCCGCCGCGAGCCGCACCTCGCCGTCCGCGACGGTGTCGACCGCCAGGACGCTGCCCTCGCCCGCGGGGCCGTACCCGGGCAGCCGCCGTACCCCGGTGATGTCGGTCGTGGACAGCACCAGCGCCGGCCCGGAGTCCACAGGCGACTTCCAGACCAGCCGGTCGGTGGTCAGCCGTGCCTGCCCACCGCGCCACAACGGGCCCGCCCGGCGCGGTTCCCGGAACCACAGGTGCCCCTGGGCGAGCGGGGGCTCCTCGTCCGGGACGGACCCGGGCGGGAGGGCGGGCGCCAGGCGTCCGGCGCAGGCCCGGGCGAGCAGGTCGCGCAGTTCCTCGGGCTCCCGGGCGGAGAGCAGTTCCCGCCCGCCGTCGGCCGACGTCACCTCCACGCGCAGACGTTCCTCCCCGCCGACGGTCCGCTCCGGCACCAGTCGCACGGCGCGCACCGCGGTCAGCTCCGTCTGCCAGAGGATCTCGCGCGGTTCGTCGCGCAGGACGACGAGACGCTGATCGGTGAGGTGGACGGTGCCGGGCCGCCACCCCTTGTAGACGTCCCCCGTCAGCAGGTGGCCGCCGCTCATCGTGCGGATGACGCCCTCGCCCTCCCGCAGCTCGAGGGCACGGCGCGTGACGGACCGTTCGGCCCAGGCGCGGGTGGCCTCGTCCCAGTGGCGCATCATGCCGTACTCGAGCATCGTCTCCATTCCCGCGACGGCGGCCCGGATCGAGACGCCGATCAACGGGATGTCGGCCACCGCGACGATGAGGTCCAGGTGCAGGACCGCTCCCTTGTTCAGCAGGGCCTCCACCAGGTCGTCCAGGGTCACCCGCGGGTCCCGGGTGGGCCGCATCGGAGGCCGGTCAGCCATCCCGCCGCTCCGGCTCCCGCTCCGCGGAGGAGGGCGGGCCGGCTTCGGCGGCCCCGTCCCCGTCGACGGCGGCAGGACGCTCCGCACCGGCCGTCAGGGCTCCCGGGGCCCGTCCGGTGTCCTCCGCCATCCGGGCCTGGGCGCTGCGCCAGCCGCACCAGGGGCACCACTGGTTCAGCAGCTGTTCGACGGGGGCGCGCTTGCCGCAGGCCGGGCAGGTCTCCTTCTCCTCGCGGGTCTGCCGCCACGCGGCGGTCTCCGTGTCCGTGCCGGAGGGGAACTCCAGTCCGTAACGGGCGGCGGTCTCGAACGAGGCCAGCGCCGCACGCAGCCGGATGCCCAGCAGCTCCACCCCGGCCACCGAGACCATGATGTCGGCGTTGAGCACGAGCCCCTTGTCCAGCAGGGTCTCGATCACGTGCGCCAGGCTGCCCTCGCCGTCCCGGCGGGGCTGCATCGGTGCGACGCTCCCTCCCGGCAGCCCACCGGCGGTCGGGTACGGGGAAGCCCCGGACGGGCGCCCGCCGTCGCTCGGCGTCAACCTCTCGGGATAACTGGTCATTGCAAACGTTTAACCGCACTCCCGCCCTTCACACCCCCGCCGCGGGCACGGCGGGACGGGCGGCCGCTGCACCCTGGTCGGCTGAAACTGCCCGCGGACGCCCGTGCCCCGGCGATCACGGGCGGCTTCAGGGAGCCCGGGGGCAGGAGCCGAAGGCCTGCGCCGTGGAATGTCCACGCCGCTGGACAGACGCGGCAGCGATCGTGGGACCCGTGCTTCAGGACTCGCGTTTTACGCAGGTCAGTGCGCCCTTCCTCGTGGCTTCACGAGTGCGTTCGGCAGCTCGGGCGCGGGGTTTTCCGCCGTGCCGGCCGGCTGCCGGGCAGCCGGTCCCATGGAAGCGCGCGGCTAGCCCGGCCGGCCGACGGAGAGGTAGGCGTCCACGGCGACGACACCGTCGACGCCCTGGCAGAGGCCCACGGTCACCGGAACGAGACGCGGTTCCGGGACGTGTCCCCGAAGGGTGACGACCCCGTCCCGGACCTCGACGGCGACGGCGCCCCCGTCCAGGCCGAGGATGCGCCCCAGGACGTCCTGCTCGACCTCGCCGCGGATCTCGGCGTCCGGGCGGATGAAGGCGTCGAGCAGGTCGCTGCGGGTGACGATGCCGGTGAGGAGACCGTCGTCGCCGACCACCGGCAGCTGCTTGACGTGCCGCCTGCGGAGTTCCCGCGCGGCCCGGGGGATCGTCCAGTCGGCGCGGGCGGTGAAGACGGGGCTGCTCATGAGCTCGCCCGCGGTCCGTGCCCGGGCCTTGCTCCAGGCGTGCTCGTCGGTCCCGTCCTGCCCCTGCGGATCAGGGGTGCCGGTCTCGTGCCGCAGCACGTCGGACGCGGACACGACGCCGGCGAGGACGCCGTCGTCGTCGACGACCGGTGCCGCGACGATGTCGTTCGCGTCCAGCAGGGCGGCTGCCTCCTGGAGGGGTGTGGTGGGGCGGAGGGTGACGACCTCCTCGGTCATCACGTCTCCGACCGTGCGGCGGTGCAGCATGACGTCGGTCTCCTCCGCATCGCGAGGGGGGGCGGCCGCGGTCGGACCGCCCGGGCGGACCACGTGCGGTGCGTCGACCCGTACGCACCGTCTTCCCCACCCATGACAACACCGCCCTGCTCGGGCGGCCAGTGACGTCCGGGCCTGGCAGGGAGGGCCGGCGGTCCCACGGCCAGGAGTACGGCCTCGTGCACGAGAGGCTGCCGGCGCCGGGCGGCCGGTCCCTGCGCTCGCGGACGGGTGATCAACCGTCCCCCGGCCACGCACTCAGCGCCACTGAGCCGCCCGCTTCAGCCGCGGACGGCTGTCCGTATGACGCACGAGCACGCCCGCACCGGCCCGATCCGCTCCGAGTACGCCGTCGGCGGCACGACCGTCCTGGAACTGCGCGGGGACCTCGGCATCGCCGTGACACCGATCGTCACGGCACGCCTGGACGCCCTCACCGCGTACCCGCGCCCCGAGCTGGTCGTGGACCTGCGTCCTGTGTCCTTCCTGGACCGCGCCGCGCTGGGAGTGCCGTGCAGGGCACGCGCGCGGACCCGTGAGCGGCACGGCAGGCTCCGTCTCGTCTCCGACAGCGGCCGCTTACGCACCCTCGTGCGCCGCACCGGGCCGGCGGACGCCTTCGAGGTCCACGGGTCGCTGACGGACGCCCTGAGGCGCGGACTCCGCGAGGACCGGCCCGCCGTGACCGCTCTCGCCGGCCGCCCGGGCGGACACGTCAGCCGGTCCCGCTGACGGGCGGGCGGGCGGGCGCCGCCCGCCCGCCCTCACCGGGAGGCGACGGGGCCCGGACGGCGGATCGGACGCCCGCGGTCCGGGCCCCGTCGGCCGTCCCACGACCCGCCGGCGGCCTCGGACAGGCCGGCGCCGTGCACACGGATGCGCCCGTGTCCGACGCCGCCGGCGGGAACCGCCCCTCTCGCACGCCACGGACCTGTCCGGGTCCCGGGGCGGCGCGCCGGCCGCTACCGGTCCTGGTCCCGGCCGCCGCGGGCCCCGCCCCGCCCTCGCTTCACTGCGAAGACGGTGACCGGGACGCTTCCGCTCGGGCGACGGCACTCGTGAAACCGGGCGGGGCTCAGGGGCCCGTCATGGGCGTGAATTCGGGCAGGGTGAGGGCCGAATGGGCCGGTCGTCCCTCCCCGGAGGGGACGGCGTCGAGTGTGCGCAGCCTGGCGTTGCGTTCCGCCAGGGCCTGGGGCGTGGTCGGGAAGAGGGTGGCACCGCCCTTGCCGACCAGAGCCTGGTTCGTGGTCACGAAGTCACGGGTGGCGTGTTCGTAGGCAGCGAAACCCGCGGTGTGGTCCCGGTCGGCCAGGGAACCGGCGAGCATGTACGCGCCGACGAGGGCGAGGCTGGTGCCCTGTCCGGTGAGGAACGACGGCGCCCATGCGGCGTCGCCCACCAGCGCGACCCTGCCGTCGGACCAGCGGGGCATGCGGATCTGGCTGACCGCGTCGAAGAACACGTCGTCCGCGTCACGCAGGGCGGCCAGCATGCCCGGGACCTCCCATCCGGCGTCGGCGAAGGCCGTGGCGACCAGGTCACACTGGGCTTGCGGATCCGAGAACGCGTCGAACGGCAGTTGCGGCCGGGCGAAGTTCAGGAAGGCGTGCACTTCGTCGTCGCCCACGGCGTAGAGGGCCGCGGCCCTGCCCGGAGAGTTCCACATCACGGTCTCGTGGGAGAGCCCCAAGGTGTCGCGCATGGTGAACACGGCGAAGCAGTGGCCGAGGTAGTGGTGGAACTGCTCTTCGGGGCCGAACACCATGTGCCGGGTACGCGAGTGCATGCCGTCCGCGCCGAAGACCAGGTCGAAGGTACGCCGGCCGCCCCCGCGGAAGGTGACGTCCACTCCGTGACCGGACCGGTCGAGGGTGTCGATGGAATCGTTGAACACGAACTCCACGTCGTCACGGACCGCCGTGTGGAGGGCGTCGGTGAGGTCCCCGCGCCGTACCTCCAGGTCCCGCCCCTTCACACCGCCAGTGACGCTGTGCGGGTGGAGCGAGACCACCTCCCTGCCGTCCCCTTCGAGGAAGGTGAGCCGGCGCAGGTCGATGTGCGCCTCCCGCAGCCGCGGCAGGATCCCCATCCTCCGGACGACTTCCAGCGCGGTGCCGCGCACGTCGACGGGGTAGCCGCCGCTGCGCGGCGCGCCCGCCTTCTCCACCACCGTGACCGCGTATCCGTAGCGGTTCAGCCAGAACGCGAGGACGGGACCGGCGATACCGGCCCCGGATATCAGGACCTCGGGCCTCGGCGTGGTACGAGCACCCGTCAGCTGGTCGGTGAAGGTCATTCCTTGACTCCTTTGCTCATGGTCCGGACGACAAGCAGGGAGAGCACCGCGACGACGCCGGCGACGAGGAAGCCGGTGCTGAAGGCCGATTCGGCCGGGACCTCGGACCCGGAGGGGGTTCCCGAGGTGAGGAGCGTGCCGCCGAGCATCCCGCCCACGGCGGAGCCCAGCACGCGCGTCACCAGGACCAGACTGGTGGCGATGCCGGTGTCGCCCTCATCGACGGAGGAGGCGATGCTGGTCACCATGGCCGTGACGCACAGGCCGTTGGCGAGCGCGATCAGCGCCTTGCCGACGGCGACGTGCCAGACCTCGGAGTGTGCGGCCGCCAGCGCGAGCAGGGCGGCGGCCATGAGGACGGCCGCGGTGGCGACCACGGCACGGGAGCCGAAGCGCCGCTCCCCGATTCCGCCGAGCGGCCCGGCCAGCGTCGCGGCGACGGCGCCGGGCAGGAGGACGAAGCCGATCTCGGTGGCGCCGAGCCCGAAACCGTATCCGTCGCCCGACACGTCGAGCAGCTGCGGGACGAGATAGACCCCCGTCGCGGTGCCGAGGCACATCACGAACGTCACCGCACACGACTTCCAGATCACCGGCCGTGCCAGCATGCGCAGATCGACCATCGGCGCGGCCGAGCGGCGTTCAACGGCTGTCCATCCGGCCACGAAGGCGGCCAGCACCGCGATCAGGGCGACGAACACGAGTGGTTGCGAGCCTGCCTCGGGCGCCAGCGCGAACACGAGCAGGAGGGTGACCAGGATCCCGCTCAGAAGAAGCAGGCCGGGCCAGTCGAGCCCGGCGTCGTCCGGCCGGCCCGGCGGATCGGACGGCATCAGCCTGTTCACCAGCAGGGTGAATCCGATGACCGCGAAGGTCGGCACCGCGAACATCCAGTGCCGGGAGAACGCTTCCGCCACGGGCCCGGCCGCCAGCAGGCCCACCATCGAGCCGCCCACGAACATTCCGCTGACCAGTCCGATGGCGGCCTTCGACACTCCGGAGGGGAGGTGTTTGCGCACCACGATGAACGACAGGGGCAGTGCGCCCACCATCGCCCCCTGAAGAACCTGGCCGAGCAGCAGCACCGGCAGGCTGGGCGCCAGGGCGGACACCAGACCGCCGACCGACACCACGGCCATCAGCCGGATCAGGACGCGCTTCCCGCCGTAGCGGTCGCCGAGTTTGCCCGCGAACGGTGTGATGAGCGTGCCGGTGACGGCGAGCACGATGGTGAGGAGCGCCCCTTCGGACGGGCTCATGTCCAGCTCGCGTTGCAGGAGCGGGAGCGTCGGCGCCACGACCGACTCCAGGGCGCCGGTGGAGACCGCCAGCATGCCCAGGGCCGCGACGGCCGCCTTCCCCATGCGGGGCGGAGAGACCAGGGTTGTGGTCATGAGGGTCCTTTCCGTTGGTGCCGGGCGAGTAGGAGGGGTCCGGCCGCCCGGCCGTCGACGGCTCCGGCGGGGAACCGCTCTTCGGGAGGCATGGCCGGTCGGTCTGCCGCCGCGCGGTCGGCGGAGTGGGCGGACGCGTGGCCGAGGCCGCTCACGGCGAGCGCGACGAGCGCTGCCGCCACCGCGAGTCCTTCGTGCACCCGGCACAGCGCGGCGCCGGTGAGCGCTCCGGTGATGACGAGCGCGACGGCCGCCGTCCGCCGCCGGGCCCCTTGAGGGCGGTCCGCTCCCAGCCGGGAGTCCGCCGCGAGCCCGGTCGGGGTGGAGGTGACCACCACGGTGGTGACGTCCCTGACTGCCAGGTGACGGGCCGTCGCCGCCTGCACCCCGTGGCCAGGGCGCGTGGCGACGCCATCAGGGCGCGGGCGCCGGGGGTGGCCGCCCCGACGGCGGCGGGTCCGAGCACCGTGGCGGCCAGGACGAGAGCGGCACCGCCCCGGTGCGGGCCCTACGACCTGCGCCGCAGCGCTGCCCGCGCGGGCAGCGTCACCGCGAGCAGGGCCAGGCCTACGCCGACGGCCGCGAAGGAGCCGTACAGCAGCGGGGGCGCATAGGGCGCCTCGCCGGTCATGCCTCGCATCATCGGGATCAGCGTGGCCGCGGCGATCGCGGACCCGATGACCACGCCCGCCGTGGAGACCAGCAGGCTCTCCCAGCCGAGCATCGTCAGGACCTGGCGCCGGGTCGAGCCGACCAGGCGCAGGGCGCCCAGTTCGCGACGGCGGTCCAGGACCGTCATCACCAGGGTGTTGACGGCGGCGACGGCGGCGAAGCCGCCGAGGACCGCGGCCATGGTGTTGTTCATCCAGGCGCCCAGCTTCGCGTCCAGGCTCTTCTCGGTCGCGTAGCCGGAGGCGTCGGTGACCTCGCCCCATGCAGTGAGTGACTTCTCCGATCCGCCGCGTACCAGCAGCGTGCTGTCGAAGCCCGAGGTGACGTGGCCGGCGAGGGACTCCCGGTCCATGGTCACCGTGGCCAGGCCGAGGCCACGGCCGTAGACCGCGACGACCTCGGGGCGGGCCTCGGTGCCGTCCGGGAGGTAGAGGGGCAGCCGGTCGCCGACGCCGACGTCCGCCGAGTTCGCCAGGGTCTTGTCGATGGCGATACGACTCCCGCCGAGCCCGCTGAGGCTGCCTTCGCGTACGTCCAGGTCCTGCACCTTCGCGAGTTCGGCACCCGAGCCGCTGACGCCCTGCGTCACCGCGCCCCGGAGCGACTTGAACTCGCCGGAGCCGATCGGCACCAGCACCTGGGTGTTCAGCAGGCCGACGGCCGCCTCCACGCCCGGCGCTCGGGCGGCCCGCGCCGCCGCGTCCACGGGGAGCCCGGCCGGGTCCGTGACCACGTGATCTGCGGTGATAGCCGCGCGCACCTGCTTGTCGGCGGCCCGGGTCTCGCTCGTATGCATGAAGACGAGGGTCGAGGCGAAGGCCATGGCGAGCACCACCGGGGTGATCGCGGAGGCGAGGCGTCGGGCGTTGGCACGGGAGTTGGCGACCGCGAGCTGGGCGGTCGGGCCCGCGCCGCGCAGCGGGAGGCCGAAGAGCCCCGCGCACAGCCGCGCCACCAGCGGGCCGAGCAGCGCGACGGCGAGCATGAAGAGCAGGACGACGCCCAGAGCGGCCCCGGCCGCGTCGTCCCCCGAGGAGTCTGGCGGAGACGCCGGTGAGGACTCCACCGCCGACGAGGGCGCCGATGCCCAGCATCGTCCGGATCAGGCCGGGCCGCAGCCGCTCCACCGACGCCTCGGCGAGCGCCTGCCCCGGCTTGATCCTGGCGGGCCGCCGACCGGCCACCCACCCGGCGCCGAGCGCGGTGAGCAGTCCGATGCCGACGGCGGCGAGGAGAGGCAGCGCGGACACGTGCAGGTCCACGGCCTGCGGGACGGCGCCGCGGTCCTGCAACTGTCCGAACCACCAGTGCGCGAGCCCGATGCCGGGCAGGCAGCCGAGGATGCCGGCGAGCGGAGCGATGAGCAGTGACTCGGAGGCGACCGCCCGCCGGACCTGCCGCGGGGTCGCGCCGACGGCACGCAGCAGCGCGAACTCGCGGGCTCGCTGAGACACGGACAGGGCCACGGTCCCTGCCGCGGTGAAGACCGCGACGACGGCGGCGGTGCCGCCGAAGGAACCGCCGATTCCGAACAGTGTGTCCTTGGCGTGGCGCAGGCCGGGGTCCTCGACGGCGCCGCGGTCGTCGCCGACGTGCACCTGGGCGCCGGAACCGGCGAGAGCCTTCCTCACCGAGTCGGCGAGCGCGTCGGCATCGGTGCCGTCCTGCGCCAGCACGGCGATGGCGTCGGCCTTGCCGGGGTGTCCGGCCAGCACGGGCGCCTGGGAGTCGGCGAACCAGGCCAGGGGTCCGGCGCTGCGGGCGGTGTCCGCCGTTCCGGCCCGGGCGACGCCGGCGATGCGGAAGGTCTGCTGGCCTGCGGCGGTCTGCAGTACGACGGTGTCGCCGACCGCGGCCTGCGCGGCGCGGGCCGTACCCGCGTCGAGCACGACCTCCCCTCCGCGGGGCGCGGAGCCCGCGGTCAGCGCCGTACCGGTGAAGGTGTGGGACCCCCATCCGTGCGCGGTGAGCAGGTCACCAGGGAGGCGCAGTCCGCCTTCGTGCGCCACGCGCACCGGGAAGGTGAAGTCCGGGACGGCGGTGGCCGCGCCCGGTGCCTTCGCCGCCTTGGCCGCCAGCCCTGCGTCGAGCCGGGCGGTGTCCGGCAGCGGGGTGGCCTCCCTCTCCTGGTCCTCGCCGCTGCCCGTGACGACGTACTCGTACTGGTCCGCCGCCGCGACAACCGGCGCCTTCGCATACCGCTCCGCCGGCACTGACGCGCGCAGGCCGGTCTCCAGCAGAATTCCGCAGGCCGCGACGATCAGCGCGGACATCAAGAGTGCGAGGAAGGTCCCCGCGAAGGACGCGGGCTTGAAGCGGACGGCCTCACGGGCGAGTCCATTGGGGCGCCTCATGCCGCGACACCTGCCATCGCGCCCGTGCGGGAGGTGAGCACGGCCATCCGTGCCGCGATCTGTTCCGCCGTGCCCCGTTCGAGGTGGTCGGCGAAGGCGCCGTCGGCGAGGAACAGCACGCGGTCCGCCCAGGCTGCCGCGACCGGATCGTGGGTGACCATGACGGCGGTGGCGCCGAGGGTGTCCACCGCGTTCCGCAGCAGGCCGAGGACCTCGGCGGCGGTGCCGGTGTCGAGGGCGCCGGTCGGCTCGTCGGCGAAGATCACGTCCGGGCTGGTGACCAGGGCGCGGGCGACGGCCACGCGCTGCTGCTGGCCGCCGGAGAGCTCGCCGGGCCGGCGCCGGGCCTGGTCGGTGAGTCCGACCTGCGCGAGGACCTCGGCCGCCCGGCGGCGGTCCTGGCGCCGTCCGGCCAGGCGCATGGGCAGCAGGACGTTCTGTTCCACGGTCAGCGAGGGCAGCAGGTTGAACGCCTGGAAGACGAAGCCGAGGCGGCTGCGGCGCAGCTCGGTGAGCTCGTCCTCGCTCATGCCGGTGATCTCCGTACCGCCCAGGGCCACCCGCCCCGACGTGGGCCTGTCGAGCCCGGCGGCACACTGCAGGAAGGTGGATTTGCCGGACCCGGACGGACCCATGACCGCGGTGAACGTTCCCCGGGCGAGGGCCAGGTCGACCCCCGCGAGGGCGTGCACCGTCCCCGCGCCACGGCCGTACTGCCGCTGGACACCGCGCAGTTCGAGAGCGAGACCTGATGTGGTGGTGGCCGGTGCCTCCGGTCGGTCTTCCGCCTTCTGCCGCTTGGCGCTGCGTAGCCTCATGTTCCGCCCTTTCGCGATCTCTTCGTACCGACGGACCGGAGAGTGCAGGGACGGCTGCGCGTCGGGCGTCATACCCGGGAGCCAAACCGGAGGTGCTACCCCGGTAGGGGGTGGAGGGGCAGGACCGCCGGCCTACTCGCCCGGGGTGACCAGGCCGGATTCGTAGGCGAAGACGACCGCCTGGGCGCGGTCGCGCAGGTCGAGTTTGGTGAGGACGCGGCTGACGTGTGTCTTCACGGTCTGTTCCGCCAGGACCAGTGTCTGCGCGATCTCGGTGTTGGACTGGCCGCGGGCGACGAGAGTGAGGACCTCCGTCTCGCGTTCCGTCAACGCCTTCAGCCGCAGCGCGGGCTTGCCCCGGGCGGCGGGGCGCTGACGGGCGAAGTCGGCGATGAGGCGGCGCGTGACGGAGGGGGCGAGCAGTGCGTCGCCCGAGGCCACGACACGGACCGCGGCGATCAGGTCGGCCGGCGGGGCGTCCTTCAGCAGGAAGCCACTCGCGCCCGCCCGCAACGCCTCGTAGACGTAATCGTCGACGTCGAAGGTGGTGAGCATCAGCACGCGTGGCCGGTGGGTCACGCCCGGCGGTGGCGTAAGGAGGCGGCGGGCGGCTTCGAGGCCGTCCATCTCGGGCATGCGGACGTCCATCAGCACGACGTCGGGACGGGTGCGCCGGCTCAGCTCGACACCCTGCACGCCGTCGGGGGCCTCGCCCACCACGTCGATGTCGCTCTGCGCGGCCAGCAGCGCGGCGAAGCCGGCCCGCACCATGGCCTGGTCGTCGACGATGATGACGCGCGTCGTCACGTGGCATTCCTTTCCGTCAGGGGGAGTTGGGCGGCGACCCGAAACCCGCCGCCCGGCAGCGGCCCCACGTCAAGGGTGCCGCCGATGATCCGAACCCGCTCACGCATCCCGACCAGACCGTGCCCGGTCCCGCCCTCCTCCAGCGGCCCGGCAGGCGCCTGGGGCGGCGGACCGTTGACGACGAGCACGGTGAGCCGGTCCCCGTCCTGTGACACCGACACCTGGGTAGGGGCGCCGGGTGCGTGCCGCACGACGTTCGCGAGTGCCTCCTGGACGATGCGGTACGCGGACAACCCCACCGTCTCGGGCACCTCGGCGTCGCAGCCGGTGAACGTCACCGGCGTGCCCGCTCTTGCCGTCGCCTCCACGAGCTGTCCGATCCGGGTCAGGTCCGGCTGGGGCGCGAGTTCGCCGTGCGTCTCCTCGTTCCGCAGCACACCGAGGAGCCGGCGCATCTCACTCAGCGACTCACGCGCCGTCGCCGCGATCGACGTCAGTTCGTCCCGCGCGTCCGGCGGCAGCCGCTCAAGACGGTACGCCGCGGTGTCCGCCTGCACCGTGATCACGGACATGTGGTGCGCCACCACGTCATGCAACTCACGCGCGATGCGGGCGCGTTCCTCCAGCAGCGTCCGACGCTCACGCTCCGCCTCACTGATCGTCTCCTGCTCGGCCAGCCGGCGCTGCACCTCGTGACGCTCCCGGAGCGCACCGCCGAGCAAAAGCGTGACGCCACCGAGCATGGTGAGCAGAACAGTCATCGCGTCCGCGCCGTGCGGCGCGGCGAATCCCAGCCCGACGTTCACGCCCGCCGTCGCCAGCCACACCAGCAGCAGCGTTCGGCGCGGTTCACGCAGGCCCAGGGCGAGGCAGAGGCCGACGTACCCGACGATCCCCATGGGCGGGAACGGCCACAAGAGCCGCTCTTCGAAGTCCACGCCGCGCAGAACCAGCGCCCCCGCCACATCCGCCGCGAAGACCACGAACCAGGCTCGCAGCGGCCGGACGACGGCAAGCAACAGCGGCGCCGCCTGCGCAACGGCCAGCGCGCTCGCCACGGCACCGTTCAGGCCGTAATCGGCGGTGAGGACCACGATGGTCGTGGGCAGCAGGGCGACACACAGCACGAACGCCACACCCCACGGCAACAGCCGCACCCACCGGCGCGACGCCCCCGCGAGCAGCGCACGTGGACGTTCCTTCACTGAGGTCATGAGCCCCACTTTCTTGTGCGACGAGAGGGCGTCAGGAGACGCGCGGCCATCAGGCGGACCCAGCGCAACCGTAGTCACTTGTCACCAGTCGCGTCGGCGCCCGGATGTCGGCGCGGAGCGGTCCGCCCACTTCGTGCATGTGGCGCCGGGCCTGGCGGCAGGAGCGGGACCGTCGAACGGGCGGTGTGACTGCGGTGGTTGAGGTTACCGACGGGCTGCTGACAGGCGGCCGTCGAAGGTGATGCCGAAAGCGTTCGGGGCGGTCTTCCGGCGCATGGTCCAGTGGGCCCGCACCTCGCCGGTGATCGGGCCCTTCGCGGTCAGCGAGACGACCATGACGTAGGCTGTGGCGGCTCCGGTGAACAGGCCGGCCGACAGGCCCGACGGGAGCCGCCCGGCGTACGGCCAGGCGAGGTCGGCGGCCGGCAGGGAACAGCCGGCGCTCGCGGTCGCGCTGGCCAGGCCGCACAGCAGGGCCGGGCGTCCGCCGACGGCGTCGGAGGCGTTGCCCGCGAGCAGCAGGGCTGCCGATGACCGCGAAGGCGTACACCGCGTACACGACGGTGAACGTCAGCTCGGAGAAGCCGAACTCCTGCTGGTGGAAGGGGTACGGCGGGGTCGGGAGCGTGGTGCCGGTCATGCACACCGCGAACACGGCGCCGCCGAGCGGGCACACGCGTCATCCGAGCCGGTCGCCGGTCGTGCCCCGACGCTGGTCGCGGAGCGGCCGGGCGCCCGCCTCGGTACGTCACCGGCGTGACCTCTCGCACACAATTGTGCACGTCATGCATTTTTGCATACGATGCACATCATGACGGGGAAGGACACCGCGGGCGGCGGTCTGCGGGAGCGCAAGAAGCGCGCCACACGCGCCGCGCTCGCGGAGGCGGCGGTGCGGCTGGCCGCCGAGAAGGGTGCGGACCAGGTGACGGTCGAGGCGATCAGCGCCGCGGCCGGCGTGTCCGTCCGGACCTTCTTCAACTACTTCGACTCGCGCGACGACGCCTTCGTCGTCGTGGACGCGGAGGCCGGCGAGCGCGTGCGGCGGTCGTTCCTCGCCGCGCCACCCGGACTCCCGCCGCTGGAGGCCCTGCGCGAGGCGCTCGCCGCGGAGCTGAGGGAGGCGGAGCGGCAGCACGAGCTGTGGAGTCTGCACCTCCGGGTGCTGCGTTCCGCCCCGCACCTCCTCGTGAGGAACCTCGGCGCGCAGACGGCCGACGAGTCGGGGCTGGCCGAGGCGATCGCCTGGCGGATCCGCGCCGGGGACGACCCGGACGCCGCCGCCGTCCCGCCCGAGGACGACGCGGACCGTGCCGCCCCCGGGCTGTACCCGCGGCTGCTCGCCGCCGTCGCCGGGACGGCGGTGCGGGTGAGCGTGCAGCACTGGTGCGAACGGCCGGACGAGCTGTCGTTCGCCGACGTGTTCCGCGAGGCGTTCGACCTCCTCGCCGCCGGACTGCCGGCCCCGGCCCGGTAGGCGCCGGCCTCTTCAGGGCGCCGGGTCCCGCGACACACCGGCCCCTGCCCCCCACGCACTTCCGCCCCTTCGAGGGCGTGATCCCGCCTTTTCCCACCGACCCGTGAGAGAGACCACTGTGACCGCAACCCAGGCGCCGGACGAGGCGTCACCCACCGCCATGACCAACCGCCAGATACTCCAGGCCATGTCCGGGCTGATGGCCGGCATGTTCGTGGCGATCCTGGCGGGCACCGTCGTGGCCAACGCGCTGCCGACGATCATCGCCGATCTGGGGGCGAGCCAGTCCTCCTACACCTGGGTCGTCACCTCGGAGCTGCTGGCCATGACGGCGACCGTGCCGCTCTGGGGCAAGCTGTCCGACCTGTTCGACAAGAAGCTGCTGCTCCAGCTGTCGCTGGCCATGTTCGTCGTGGGCTCGCTGCTGGCGGGCTTCTCCAACGGTGTCGAGCTGCTCATCTTCAGCCGTGTGGTGCAGGGCATCGGCGCGGGCGGCCTGACCGCGCTCGCCCAGGTCGTCATGGCGGCCATCATCCCGCCCCGCCGGCTCGGCAAGTACGCCGGCATCTTCGGCGCCGTCTTCGCCGTGGGCACCGTCGCCGGACCGCTGATCGGCGGCCTGCTGGTGGACACCTCCTGGCTGGGCTGGCGCTGGTGCTTCTTCATCGGCGTGCCGTTCGCGCTGCTCGCCATCGCGCTGCTGCAGCGCACCCTGCGCCTGCCGCGGACCCGGCGCGAGGCGAAGATCGACTTCCTGGGCGCCTTCCTCATCGTCGCGGGCGTCTGCGCCCTGCTGATCTGGGTGAGCATGGCGGGCAACGAGTTCGACTGGGCCTCCTGGCAGACCGCCGCGCTCACCGGCGCCGGTGTCCTGCTGCTGGCCGCGGCGGTGTTCGTCGAGGCGCGGACGCCCGAGCCGGTCATCCCGCTGGACATCTTCCGCAACCGCACCGTCACCCTCACCACGGTCGCGAGCCTGCTGGTCGGCGTCGCCATGTTCGGCGGCACGGTGTTCCTCTCGCAGTACTTCCAGGTGTCCCTCGGCAAGTCGCCCACCGTGGCCGGTCTGATGAGCCTGCCGATGATCCTCGGTCTGCTGGTCTCGTCGACCGTCGCCGGTCAGGTCATCAGCAAGACCGGCGTGTGGAAGCGTTACCTGGTGGCGGGCGCGGTCTTCATGACCCTCGGCCTCGGCCTGCTGGCCACCATCGACGCGGACACCTCCTTCACCCTGCTCAGCGTCTACATGGCGGTGCTCGGCGTCGGCGTCGGCATGCTGATGCAGAACCTGGTGCTGGCCGCCCAGAACGACGTGCCGGCCAGCGAACTGGGCGCCGCGACCTCCGTGCTGTCCTTCTTCCGCAGCATGGGCGGCACCATCGGCACCAGCGTCCTGGGGGCCGTCCTCGCCAACCGGGTCGCGTCCGAGATGACCAAGGGCCTGGACGCCGCGGGCATCCCCTCGGGCGGCGACGGCGGCGGGGAGGGCAGCGTCCCCGACATGTCCACCCTGCCCGAGCCGCTGCGGCAGATCGTCGAGCACGCCTACGGCGTCGCCACCGCCGACCTGTTCCTCATCGCCACGCCGTGCGCGCTGCTGGCGCTGCTCACCGTGGTCTTCATCAAGGAGAAGCCGCTGAAGACGACCAGCGGCATGGAGCGCCTCGCCGAGGAGGCCGGCACCGCGGCGGGCACGGACAAGACCGTCGTCGGGAGCTGATCACCTCCCTCAGCGCACACGACGAGCGCCCCGCGGCCTGCAGGCCGCGGGGCGCTCGTCGTCGCAGCCGCGGAGGGAGGCGGCCGCCCCCGGGAAAAGGGCGGCCCTCGTCCGGTCAGTTCCCGGCGTCGGCGAAGGGGCCGCCGGC
Source organism: Streptomyces sp. DSM 120436 (assembly GCF_055778765.1). Classification (NCBI taxonomy): domain Bacteria; kingdom Bacillati; phylum Actinomycetota; class Actinomycetes; order Kitasatosporales; family Streptomycetaceae; genus Streptomyces; species Streptomyces sp. DSM 120436. The sequence continues at coordinate 300,601 of NZ_JBSKBS010000002.1, forward strand.
CGCGAAGGCGTGGGCGGCGAAGTGTTCGCCGATGCGGCGGTGCGCGTCCGCGCCGGGGTGCAGCCCGTCGGGCAGCGGAAGTTCGGCGTGGTCCTCCTCGCCGTACAGGGCGCGCCCGTCGAGGTGGTGGAGGTGCGGGTCGTCCTTCGCGCGCGCCGCCACCACGCGCTCCAGTTCCTCGCGGACGGCGTTCAGCGTCAGCTTGCCCGCGGCCCGCTCCTGCGGGTCGCCGGAGGCCGTGAACGACAGCTTGCCCTCGGCGAGCCGGCCGAAGTCGAAGGCCGTGGGGCCGGGGGTGTCCTCGTGCATGGGGCACAGGATCGGTGAGACGACCAGCAACGGGGTGTCGGGGTGGCCGTCGCGGATGGTGTCCAGGAAGCCGTGCACGGCGGGGCCGAGCGCCCGCAGCCTCATCAGGTCGGCGTTGACCAGGTTGATGCCGATCTTGAGGCTGATCAGGTCGGCCGGCATGTCCCGTATGGTCCGGGCGACGAACGGGTCCAGCAGGGCGCTGCCGCCGAAGCCGAGGTTCACCAGCTCCACCCCGCCCGCGGCGGCGGCGAGCGCGGGCCAGGTGGTGGTGGGGCTCGCGGCGTCGGAGCCGTGGCTGATGGAGCTGCCGTGGTGCACCCAGGTGCGGCGTCCCGATGCGGGCGCGGGCTCCACCGGGGCGTCGGTGCGCAGTGCGACGAGCGCGGTGATCTCGTTGTACGGCAGCCAGATCTCCACGGTCTTGTCGGTGGCGGGCAGTCCGTCGAAGCGGACGGCGCCCGCCGGCCCGGGGCTCATCTCCGCGTTGCCGGTGGACATGTCGATGGTGACCGTGTTGCCGCCGGTCGCGGACGCCTGCCCGGCCGGCCGGCCGTCGACGAGCAGGTCGTACAGGCCGGCGGGGCGGGGCGGGGCGCCCGCATGGACACGCTTGGTGGGGACGGTCTCCAGCTCGACGACGGTGGCCCGGGTGCGGAAGGCCAGGCGGACGCCGGAGGGCTGGGACTCGGCCATGGCGAGCTGCCCGTCCGCGCACTGGGCCCGCGCCCAGGCGGGCAGGCGGTGCGGCAGCAGTCCGTCGGGGGTCTCCTCGAGGTCGAGGGCGCCGCGTACGAGGTCGGCGGTGACGGGGGTGATGAGCGTGGCGAGGGGTGCGGAGGGCATGTCTCGATCCGTTTCGGGGGTGGGCGGACGTGAGGGGGCGCACCGGCGGGTCAGGGCGTGGGCGGCCAGCCGCGCAGGAGGGCGTCCAGCGCGTCGAGGACGCGGGACCAGGTCTCCTCCGTGTCGGGGGCACTGTGGCTGAAGCCGCCGCCCGTCTCGATGCTGACGTAGCCGTGGAAGACGCTGCCGAGCAGGCGGACGGCGTGGGTCTGGTCCGGTTCGTGCAGGTCGTAGCCGCGCAGCAGGGCGCGGGTCATCCTGGCGTGCCGCGCTCCGGCGCTGGCCGCGGCGGTCTGCGGGTCGAGCCGGAACTGCGCCGCCGCGTACCGGCCCGGGTGCTCGCGCGCGTAGTCGCGGTAGACGTTCGCCAGGGCGACGAGGGCGTCCTTGCCGGCCCGTCCGGCGAGGGCGTCGGCGGCGCGGTCGGCGAGTTCCTCCAGGGCGAGGAGGGCGATGCGGGTCCTGAGGTCGTGCGAGTTCTTCACGTGGGAGTAGAGGCTCGCCGGCTTGACGTCGAAACGCCGGGCGAGCTCCGAGACGGTCACCCGGTCGAAGCCCACCTCGTCGGCGAGTTCCGCGCCCGCTCTGGTCAGGCGTTCGGTGGTGAGTCCTGCGCGCGGCGCCATAGCCATCCTTCCGTTCAGCTACAGCAAGTATGACCGCACCTAAAGACCTTAGGCAAAAGTCATGCCCATGAAGGTGCTCACACGGGACTCGGGAGTCTCCTGCGGCCCTCGCGTCTCGGCGTTCGGCGTTTCGGCCACCCGGCGCCGCTCACGAGGGCCCGCCGCCCAAGGCCCGTACCCCGGCCGCCGCGTCCCGCACGGGAAGGACGTCGTCCGAAACACGTGTGTTCGATACCGGCGCCCGTCTCGTTGAGTCCGGTGTCGTCGCCCTCACTCCTCGGACCAGCAGGGAGAAGTGCCGTGACCCGACCGACCGTCCAGGCCGTCCCGCCCCCTCCGCCCGCCGAGATCACCTTCTCCGGCCACACCTCCGTGAACCCGCTCGGCCAGGCCGGCTTCCGCGCCCTGTGCTCCCGGCTCCCGTCCGTGCTGCGGCGGATCTGCGTCATGGCGTGGCGGATCGACCGCCGGGCCGTGCTGCTGCTCCTGGCCTGCCAACTGGTGACCGGGGTGTCGGCGGCGGCCCTGCTGACCGCGACGGCCCGGGCCATGGGCCCGCTGCTCGGCTCCGGAACGGCCGGCGACCGGCTGCGCGAGGCGCTGCCCGCGCTGGTCGTCGTCGCGGCCGCGAGCGCCGTCGCCCGCGCGTCGGTCGCGCTGGCCGCCTACGCCGAGCGGCGCGTCACCCCGCGGCTGACCACGGAGACCGACTGCGCGCTGGTCGAGGCGGTGTGCCGGGTGGAGGCCGAGGCGTACGCCGTGGACGGTTTCGCCGACCGTCAGGAGGCCGCCGAGACGGGGGTGATGCGCACGCACGTCATGGTGATGGACGCGCAGCGCTTCACGGCCGCGCTCATCAGGATGGTCACCGCCTGCGGCGTCCTGTCCGTCCTCAACCCGCTGATGCTGCCCCTGCTCCTGCTGGCCGTCGCCCCGGCCGCCGCGGGCGCCGTCCTCACCGCGCGCGTCGACTACGAGATCCACTACGCGAACGTCGCCGACCGCGCCGTGCGGGGCATGACCCGCTGGTGGGCGACCACGCCGAAGTACGCCGACGAGGTCCGCGCCAACGGCATGACGGACTACCTCCGGTACTGGTACCGCGCCCTGTCCGAGCGCGTGGACCGGCGTTCCCTGTCGGCGGCCCCGCGGACCCTGCGGATCGCCCTGCTGTCGTCCCTCGCCGGCGGCGCGTTCCTGGTGCTTACCTGGGGGGCGCTCGCCTGGCTCGCGGCCACCGGGCGCGTCGCCCCGGCCGTCGCAGCCACGGCCGTGATCGCCGTGCAGGCCACCCTGGCCGCGCTGTCCCAGGTCGTCATGAACGGCGCGGCGGTGTTCCACACCAGCCTGTACCTCAGCGACGTGCAGGCGTTCCTCGACGACGCCGCCGCGCGCGCTCCCCGGCGGGGGCGGGAGGAGGTCGCGTCCCCGGTGGAGGAGATCCGCCTGGAGGAGGTCACCTACCGCTACCCGGGCAAGGAGCGGCCGGCCGTGGACGGCGTGTCGCTGACCCTGCGGCGCGGTGAGATCCTCGCCGTGGTCGGCGTGAACGGGTCCGGCAAGAGCACGCTGACCCGGCTGGTCACCGGCATCTACCTCGCGGACAAGGGCCGGGTCACCTGGGACGGCGTCGACCTCGCCGACGCCGATCCGGCCTCGGTGTGGCGGTGCACGGGTCTGGTGCCGCAGATCTTCGCCCAGTGGCCGCTGCGGGTACGGGAGAACGTGACGCTCGGGCAGCCGCGCGGCGCGGGCGACGACGAGGTGTGGGAGGCGGTCGACGCGGTCGGGATGCGGGACGCCGTGGAGGGCCTGCCCGCCGGGCTCGACACCCTCCTGGCCCGGGAGATCTTCGGCGGCGCCGAGCTGTCCGGCGGTCAGTGGCAGCGGCTGGCCTGCTCCCGGGCGCTGTACCGGCGGCCGCCGCTGCTGATCCTCGACGAGCCGACGTCGCAGATGGACCCGCGCGGGGAGCACGGCGTCTTCGAGCGGATCAAGGCGATCGCGGGCGACCGCATCACCATCGTGGTCACCCACCGGCTGGAGAACACGAAGATCGCCGATCACATCGTCGTCCTGGAGCAGGGCCGCATCACCGAGCACGGCACGTACGACGACCTGGTGCACGCGGGCGGCACCTTCGCCGACCTGCTGCGGCTGTCGCAGGACCGCTGAGCGGCACCGGGTGCGGGAGGGGCCGGGTGCGGACCCCTCCCGGATCAGGTGTCGCCGGCCTGCGTCGCGGGTGCGTCCTCGCGCAGCACCGGTGCGCTGCGCACGAGGCGCAGCGTCGTGGTCAGCAGGACGCCCCCGACCACGTTGCCGAGGACCGCCCAGCCCAGCCATCCCAGCCAGTCGGCGTACCCGTAGGGCGTGCTGCCGGCGTGCAGGCCGGCGAACGCGATCAGGGAGTCCAGGACCGAGTGCCACAGCCCGAGTCCGGCCAGGACGAACGCGGCGGACACCGATGCGGCGATCTTCCCGGTCATGGACTCGGTGCCCTGGTGCATCCGGGTCATGAGGGTGATGACGCCGCCGCCCAGCACGGTGAGGCAGAAGGTGCCCAGGGTGTATCCGCCGTCGACGAACCGCGCGCCCGCGTCGGCCGCCGTGCGGTGCAGCTCGGGGAAGGCCCGCATCACGATCCACATGAACACCCACCCGCCGGCCAGGTTCATCACCAGGACCGTCGCCCACAGCCGCAGCAGGTCGAGCCAGGTGGCCGCGCCGGCGACCACGGTGCTCACCGGCACCAGGAAGCCCTCGGTGAACAGTTCGCTGTGGCCGAGCAGCAGGGCGATCAGCCCCACGGAGAAGGCCAGTCCGGCCAGCAGGTCGCTGCCGGTCTCGTGCTTGACGAACAGCAGCGTCATGACGCCCACGCTCACGTCGATGCCGCCCAGCAGCGAGGTGGCGATCAAGGACGGCCAGGTGCGGTGCAGACGCGGCCGGCCTTCGGCGACGATCCGCTCCGCCGCCTCGGCGACGCGCCGCTCCCCCGGCCCCTTCATGATCTGGTCGTCAGGCTCCATGGCGGTTCTCCGCTCCCGGCTCGCCCCGCGGCGGCCGGGGGCACGGCGCCGGGCGGGCCGGAGTCAGTCGGCGAGCAGGGCGGCCGGCGTGTCGGGCAGGAGCCGGGCGAGCTCCAGGTCCGGCCGCACCCTCGTGGCGAGGATCAGCAGTCGCAGCGGCTGCGGCGCCAGGTTGGTCACCGTGGTCTTGCGGGACGGGCCCTCCGGGGACGGCTGTGCGAACAGCAGGTGGAGGCCGGCGACGTCCATGAAGCGGGCGTGCTCCAGGTCCCAGACCAGTTCGGTCACGCTCGGCGGCAGCCCGGCGGCCTCGGCCCGGAGCAGGGGCAGGGTGTCGTGGTCGATCTCGCCGTGCACGGCGATCCGTGCCGCGGCGCCGTCGATCCGTGTGGTGAAGTGCATGGTGAGCGGCCCCCCTTCGGGAGGGTCGGGAGCCCAAAGGCGATGCGCACCCGGAAAAGGGGCGGTCGACGATGGCGGGGTCCGGCTGCCCTGGAGGGGGGCGACGCCCGGAACCCACGAGCCGACACCGTGACGCCGACCAGTCTCTCGTTCTCCCATCATGGCACGGCGAGTTGACGACGCCATACGATGCCAGCATGATCCACCGTCCGGATGATCTTCGACGACGTACTGGGGGGTGCCGCGTATGACGCGGCGACGTGCGATTCTGAGCGGTTCGACGTTCGAGGAGCGGATCGGTTACGCCCGTGCCGTGGTCGACGGCGACCGGGTGCACGTGTCCGGCACCACCGGCTTCGACTACGCCACCATGACGATCTCCGACGACGTGGTGGAGCAGGCCGAGCAGTGCCTGCGCACCATCGGCGCCGCGCTGGCGGAGGCGGGGTGCACCTTCGCCGACGTGGTGCGGGTGCGCTACCTGCTGCCCGACCGGGCGGACTTCGAGCCCTGCTGGCCGGTGCTGCGCCGGTGTTTCGGGGAGGTGCGGCCGGCCGCGACGATGATGGTCTGCGGTCTCGCCGATCCCCGGATGAGGATCGAGATCGAGGTGGACGCCCGGCGGCCCGCCGCCCCCGTCAGCTCTCCGACGGGGTGAGCAGCACGAAGTCGGCCTTGAAGGGGTCGAGGCACAGGGCCATCCGGCCGACGCCCTCCGCGTCCACCGGGCCCATCCGCACGCTGCCGCCGTTCTCCTCCACCTGGGCGACGGCCGCGTCGCAGTCGGCGACCGCGAACACGGGGTGCCAGTAGGGCCGCCCGCCGGCCAGGGACAGGGCGTCCTCGCCGACCTCCATGAGGCCGCCGTGCATCCGCTCGTCGGGCAGTCCGGCCGGGGTGATCATCGTGTACGTGCCCTCGTCGCCCGGCATCGGCATGTCGGTGAAGCGCCAGCCGAGGACGTCGCCGTAGAACCGCCGGGCCCCGGCCGCGTCGCTCGTGTACAGCTCGGTCCAGCACAGGGAACCGGGCGCGTCGACCAGGTCGACGCCCTTGCTCTCGCCGGGCTGCCAGACCGCGAACTGGCCGCCCAGCGGGTCGCTGTACTGGGCCATCCGGCCCCACTCGTCGATGTCGAGCGGCGCCACGCGCACGGTGCCGCCGCCGTTCTCGACGGCCCGGGTGGTGGCGTCCGCGTCGGCGACCGTGTAGTAGATCATCCAGGCCGGCCGGGCGCCCTCCTCGGTGAGTTCGCCGAGGCCGGCGACCATCTTGCCGTCCTTGCGGAACATACCGCCGCCGACGTCCTCCCCCATCGGCTCGAAGTCCCAGCCGAGGACCGCGCCGTAGAACGAGGCGGCGGCCGGGACGTCGGGGACGCCGAGGTCGAGCATGCAGGGTGAGCCGGGGGCGAAGTCAGTGGTGATCACCGCGAGGTCCTTTCGGAGCTTGCCTAGGGACTCAGCGTGCCACCGGACGCCGGTGCCCGCCCTCCGGCTTCGCCGTCCGGGCGTCCCGGACGGCGAAGCACGCCGTGATCGGGTGTTCCCACGCCTCCTGCTCCGCCGCACCCGTGGTGAACGGCAGGACCGGCCACGAGGGGTGGGCTGCGTCGCGGTAGGTCCCGTGGGTGACGGGGCGGCCCACCGGCGGGTGGAAGGCGTCCGGCGGCAGCAGCGCGTCGGCCGGCGGTTCGTTGTCGGACAGCCCCGCGACCGGCTTGTGGTCCGGCGGGAACGCCGCCGCGGCCGACTCGCCCGGCGCGGTGACCTCCGGTCGCCCGGCCGACCGGCAGCCCGCGGTGCGGCAGACCCCGCAGGGGTGCGGCCGGGTCCCCGTGGGGCCCGGCCGCACCCGTGTCCACCGGTACCGCGTCAGCTCAGCGGCTCGATGCGGATGTTCCGGTACCGGACCGCGTTGCCGTGGTCCTGGAGACGGATCGCCGCGGCCGCCGGTCCCTCGGGCGCGCCGCCGCCCGTGGGGCCGTCGACCACCACGTCGTCGTGGACCTTCCTGCCGTTCCACACCACCGTGATCCGCGCGTCGGACGTCTTGACGCCCTCGGCGTCGTACCGCGCGGCGCGGAAGACGATGTCGTACGACTGCCAGGTCTCCGGCGGCCCGGCGGCGTTCACGTCGGGCGCCTTCTTCCGGTAGATCGCGCCCGCCTCGTCGGCGGCGGGCGTGGTGTCGCCGTAGGAGTCCAGGATCTGGATCTCGTAGCGGTCCTGGAGGTAGACGCCGCTGTTGGCGCGGTCCTGGCCGGTGACGTCCGGGGGCAGCTTCGGCAGCCAGTACTCCAGGTGCAGCCGGAAGTCGTCGTAGCCGTCCTTCGTGCGGATGTCGCCGCAGCAGACCTCCGCCGCCCCGTCCTCGGCCGGCCACTGCACCGGGCGTCCGTCGGTGTGCTGCCACCGCTCCAGGCCCCGGCCGTCGAACAGGGTGACCGGGGCGCCGTGCCGGTCGACGGTGACGAGGTCGAGGTTGACGTGCCCGGTGTCGCCCTCGTCGACCCGGTAGGCGACGGTGTTGTGCCCGGCGCGCAGGCGTACCGTCTCCCGCTGTGTCGACCAGGTGTCCCAGTCGCCGGTGCTGCGCAGCCGCGTCTGCCCGACCTTGTGCCCGTTGACGTACAGGGAGACGGACTTGGTGCCCTGGAAGGGGTTCGGGCCGTTGGAGTAGCGCAGGCCCACGTCGTAGGAGCCGCTCCTGCCCACCGTGACGTCGAAGGTGGTGGCGGCGCCCTGGGTGCCGTACCGGTCGACGAAGCCGCTGCCGGAGTAGCCGCGGTGGTCGGTGTTGACGCCGGCGGCGCCGGTGAGGGTCGCCTCCTCCGCCTCGTACACCGGGCCGGGCGCGGGCTCGGCGCCGGGCAGGGCGTTGAGGGTGTACCAGGCCTCGGTGCTCCACAGGGTCTCGCCGGACGCGGAGCTGAACGGGCGCGGGGAGCGCAGGTGCACCACGCGGCCGGGCTTCAGGCCGTCGATCGTCAGGGTGACCTTCCTGCGGTCGGCGGACAGGCGCGCGGAGGTCACCTCCAGGGTCTCCTCGGCGATCTTGGGGCCGCCGTAGTCACGGGTCGGGGTGTAGCGCCACTGCTCGGCCCGGTAGTGGCTCACCAGGTCCTCGGCGGTCTCCTGCGACAGCGGCTGGGTGTACTCCAGCTCGAAGCCGCCCTTGCGCACCCGCATGGCCTGGATGTCGAAGGTGTTGCCGCCGTTGGGTGTCAGCTTCTGCAGCCCGAACTTGAGCTTGCCCTCCTGGCCCCAGTTGCCGTCGGCGCCCAGGCCGCCCACGTAGATCGCGCCGTCGGGGCCCATGCTGATGCGGTTCACGCCCGCCTCGAGGCCCTGGGTGAAGCGGAACACGGCACCCTGGTACTGGCCCTCGACCTTCTCCAGGTAGGCCCGCTGGAGACCGCCGTAGGTGACGTCACCGAACAGCATCTGCCCCTTGAAGCGTCCCTTGGTCAGGTACAGCGGCGTGCTGGGCGAGTTGGCGATCTCGTTCTGCGGCAGCCACAGCACCGGCTGCGTCACCGGCTCCTCGTCGAAGGGGCCGGCGGGATTGGTGTAGTGGTTGAAGAAGCGGCCCTGCCGGACGTGGACCAGCTTGGACGCGGGCAGCCAGCCGCCCTGGTTGTCGGTGACGAACATGCCGCCGCCGGGACCCCAGCCGATGCCGTTGGGCGTGCGCAGTCCTCCGGCCAGATAACTGACCTTCCCCGTCTTCTTGTTCACCTTGACGGTGACGCCCCTGCCGGGTGCGGGCTGCGGGTCGGTGGTGGCGCCGCCGTAGTCGATGGCGACGGACAGGTTCAGGTAGAAGTGGCCCTTGTCGTAGAGGAGGCCGAAGGCGAACTCGTGGAAGTTGCCGCCGTAGGGCCAGGTGGCGACGGTCCGGGACCGGTCGAGGGAGCCGTCGCCGTCGCTGTCGCGCAGTTCGGTCAGCTCGTGCTTCTGCGAGACGTAGACGGCACCGTCGACGACCTTCAGGCCCATCGGCTCCTTCAGCCCGCCGGCGATCCTCGTGGCCTTCACCTTGTCCGGGCCGGTGCTGCCGGTGACGTGGTCGAGGACGTAGACCTCACCGGCCGTGTTGTCGGTGCCGCCCCAGGTGCTCACGAGCAGCCGGCCGTCGGGCAGCCAGTCCATGCCGGTGACCTGCGGTTCGAAGCCTTCGGGGCGCAGGTCGGTGAGCGTGTGGTCGGGGCGTACGGCGTTCAGCGGCAGGCCGTCGCCGGGCGAGTCGGTGACGCCCTCGCACTCCTTGCGGCCCGGCGCGGTCACCCGGACCACACCGGCGTCGGTGCTCAGCGCCTCGTTCGGCACGGTGGCGAAGCCGTCGGCGCCCGGCGGCCGCCAGGCCAGGGTGAGCCGCTGGTCGCCGCCGCGCTCGAAGTGGTCGATGCGCAACGCGTGCATGCCCTCGGTGAGTTCGACGGTGCCGTCCTTGGGTTCGGCGCCGTGCAGCCCGTCGTGGTCGACCACCACCTGGTCGCCGATCAGCAGGCGTGAGCCGTCGTCGCTGATCAGCCGGAAGGTGTACGAACCGGCGGTCGGCACATGGATGTTGCCGGTGACCTGGCTGACGAAGTCGTCGGCGAACCCGCCGAAGTCGTCGGTCGAGCTGAAGTCGACGACCGGCTCCAGCCGGTCGACGTTGGGGGTCTGGCCGGGCTTGAGGGTGCAGATCGTCTCGAGCGGGACCTGCACGTCGAACACGCGGAGCGTGACGCCCGGTTCCTGGGGCGGCACATCGGCCCGCGGGGCGGCGTCCGGCCGGGCCGCGGCCGGCGGCGCCCCCCACACGCCGCCGGCCAGGAAGGCGCCGACGAGCAGGCCGGTGAGAGATCTTCGGACATGCCGGTACAGCCGTGCGTGCATGCTTCTGCCTCCTGCTGGGTCGACCGGAGGGCCGGATCAACTCCGGTGTGGGACACGCGCATTACGAGTACGCCAACGGTTGCGCCGACACGCTAGGAGACTTCTGCTCAACTCGTCCATACTTTGTCATCGACGAGTTCAAAGTGCGTCGCACGGCCGACGAAGAGGCGGGCCCCGGACCGCCGGGACCCGCCTGTCGTGGACAGCCGGACGACTCAGGGCTTACGGGCCAGGCCGCCGTGTTCGGCGATGATCTCCGGGGCCGGCTCCTGAACCTCGGGACGCCACTGCTGCACCGACACGACGCCGGGCTCGACCAGCTCGAGCCCGTCGAAGAAGGAGGTGATCTCCTCCACGGTCCGCAGGTTGTACGGCACCGCGCCGCTGGCGTTGTAGGCCTCCTGGGCTCGCTCGAAGCCCGGGTCGACGCCGCGCGAGCCGTCGTTGACCGACAGGTAGCTGCCGGACGGCAGGGCGGCCATCAGCCGGTCGACGACGGAGCGCGCCTCGTCGTAGTCGGCGATGTGGCCGAGGATGTTGCTGAGGATCAGCGCGGTGGGACGCGTGAGGTCCAGGGTGCGGCCCGCGGCCTCCAGGATGCGCTCGGGCTCCAGGACGTTCGCGTCGACGTACGCCGTCGCGCCCTCGGGGGTGGAGTAGAGCAGCGCGCGGGCGTGGGCGAGGACCATCGGGTCGTTGTCGACGTAGACGATCCGGGACTCGGGCGCGATCCGCTGGGCGACCTGATGGGTGTTGTCGGCCGTCGGGAGGCCGGTGCCGATGTCCAGGAACTGGCGTATGCCCTGCTCGGCGGCCAGGTACGTGATGGTGCGGCGCAGGAAGGCGCGGCTGCCGCGGGCGATGGCGACGATACCGGGGAAGACGGCGGTGTAGGCGTCGCCGGCCTCCTCGTCGACGGGGTAGTTGTCCTTCCCTCCCAGCCAGTAGTTCCAGATGCGGGCCGAGTGCGGCACCGAGGTGTCGATCTTCTGCTGAGTCGATCCGGGTGCCGTCGCGGGGTCGGTCATGGCTACCGTCCGTGGTGTTCCGAGAGCTGTTGTCGCCGCTCAATCTACGGTCCCACAGCTCTTCTGCGCAGGCTTGCCCGAAGGCGCGCCGGACGTGCGGACGGGGCCGTCGTCACGCGGGACGGCGGCCCCGTCGGGCATATGCCGAAGGAAATACTGGGTGGAGGTCAGGCGAGTTCGACCAGGAGGTCGCCGCCCTCCACCTGCTGGATGCGGTTGATCGCCAGCCGGGAGACCGTGCCGGACTTCGGGGCCGTGATGGCCGCCTCCATCTTCATCGCCTCGATGGTGGCCACCGTGGCACCCGCCTCCACCTGGTCGCCCTCGGCGACCGCGAGGGTCACCACGCCGGCGAAGGGCGCCGCCACATGGCCCGGGTCGGCGCGGTCGGCCTTCTCCGTGACCGGCACGTCGGAGGCCGCCGCGCGGTCACGGACCTGGATCGGCCGCAGCTGGCCGTTGAGCGTGGCCATCACCGTGCGCATGCCGCGCTCGTCGGCGTCACCGACCGCCTGGAGCTCGATCAGCAGCCGGACGCCGGGGTCGAGGTCGACGCTGTACTCCTTCCCGGGACGCAGTCCGTAGAAGAAGTCCTTGCTGTCCAGGACGCTGGTGTCGCCGAACGACTGGCGGTGCGTCTCGAACTCGCGGGTCGGTCCGGGGAACAGCAGCCGGTTGAGGGTCGGGCGCCGGTCCTTGGCCAGGCCCTCGCGGTCCTCGGCGGACAGCTCCGGGGCCGGCCTGGGCTCCGCCCGGCCGCGCAGCGCCTTGCTGCGGAACGGCTCGGGCCAGCCGCCGGGCGGGGTGCCCAGCTCGCCGCGCAGGAAGCCGACGACCGAGTCGGGGATGTCGAAGCGGTCCGGCTGCTCCTCGAACTCGCGCGGGTCGACGCCCGCGCCGACCAGGTGCAGGGCCAGGTCGCCGACCACCTTGGACGACGGGGTGACCTTCACCAGCCGGCCCAGCATCCGGTCGGCGGCCGCGTACATCGCCTCGATGTCCTCGAAGCGGTCGCCGAGGCCCAGCGCGATCGCCTGGGTGCGCAGGTTGGAGAGCTGGCCGCCGGGGATCTCGTGGTGGTAGACGCGGCCGGTCGGGGAGGCCAGGCCCGCCTCGAACGGCGCGTAGACCTTGCGGACGCTCTCCCAGTACGGCTCCAGGTCGCCGACCGCCTGGAGGTCCAGGCCGGTGGGCCGCTCGGAGTGGTCGGTGGCCGCGACGAGCGCCGACAGCGAGGGCTGCGAGGTGGTGCCGGCCATCGAGGCCACCGCCCCGTCCACGGCGTCCGCGCCCGCCTGGATCGCGGCGAGGTAGGTGGCGAGCTGCCCGCCCGCGGTGTCGTGGGTGTGCAGGTGCACCGGCAGGTCGAACTCCCGGCGCAGCGCCGACACCAGCGTCGCCGCCGCGGGCGCCCGCAGCAGGCCCGCCATGTCCTTCACGGCCAGGACGTGCGCGCCCGCCTCGACGATCTGCTCGGCCAGCCGCAGGTAGTAGTCCAGCGTGTAGAGCCGCTCCGACGGGTCGGACAGGTCGGAGGTGTAGCACAGGGCCACCTCCGCCACGGACGTGCCGGTCGCGCGGACGGCGTCGATCGCGGGCCGCATCTGGGAGACGTCGTTCAGCGCGTCGAAGATGCGGAAGACGTCGATGCCGGTCGCCGCCGCCTCCTGCACGAAGGCGTCGGTCACCTCCGTCGGGTACGGCGTGTAGCCCACGGTGTTGCGGCCGCGCAGCAGCATCTGGAGGCAGATGTTGGGCACGGCCTCGCGCAGGGCGGCCAGCCGCTCCCACGGGTCCTCGGCGAGGAAGCGCAGGGCGACGTCGTAGGTGGCGCCGCCCCAGCACTCCAGGGACAGCAGCCCGGGCAGGGTGTGCGCGACCACCGGGGCGACGGCGAGCAGGTCCTTGGTGCGGACCCGGGTGGCGAGCAGCGACTGGTGGGCGTCGCGGAAGGTGGTGTCGGTGACGCCGAGGGCCGGCGACTCGCGCAGCCGGCGGGCGAAGCCCTCCGGGCCCAGCTCGGCGAGGCGCTGCCTGGAACCGGCCGGCGGCTCCCCCGCGGGCGCCTCGGGCAGCTTGGTCAGCGGGTCGATCAGCTCGGGGCGCTCGCCGTGCGGCTTGTTGACGGTGACGTCGGCGAGGTAGGTGAGCAGCTTGGTGCCGCGGTCGGCGGAGTGACGGGCGGTGAGCAGCTGCGGGCGCTGCTCGATGAACGAGGTGGTGACCCGCCCGGCCTGGAAGTCGGGGTCGTCCAGAACGGCCTGCAGGAAGGGGATGTTGGTGGCCACGCCGCGGATGCGGAATTCGGCCACGGCGCGCCGGGCCCGGCCCACCGCGGCGCCGAAGTCGCGGCCCCGGCAGGTCAGTTTGACCAGCATGGAGTCGAAGTGGGCGCTGATCTCCGTGCCGGCGTGGGTGGTTCCGCCGTCGAGGCGGATGCCGGAGCCGCCGGGCGAGCGGTAGGCGCTGATGCGGCCGGTGTCCGGGCGGAAGCCGTTGGCCGGGTCCTCGGTGGTGATGCGGCACTGCAGGGCCGCGCCGCGCAGGGTGACGGACTCCTGCGACAGTCCGAGGTCGGCGAGCGACTCGCCGGCGGCGATGCGCAACTGGGCCTGTACCAGGTCGACGTCGGTGACCTCCTCGGTGACCGTGTGCTCGACCTGGATGCGCGGGTTCATCTCGATGAAGACGTGGTTGCCGTCGCGGTCGAGGAGGAACTCCACGGTGCCGGCGTTGCGGTAGCCGATCCGCCGGGCGAACCGCACGGCGTCGGCGCAGATCCGGTCGCGCAGCCCGGGGTCCAGGTTGGGCGCGGGGGCGAGCTCGATCACCTTCTGGTGGCGGCGCTGCACGGAGCAGTCGCGCTCGAAGAGGTGGATGACGTTCCCCTGGCCGTCGGCGAGGATCTGCACCTCGATGTGGCGGGGCTCGACGACGGCCTTCTCCAGGAACACCGTGGGGTCGCCGAACGCGGAGGCGGCCTCGCGGGACGCGGCCTCAACGGCCTCGCGCAGCTGGGCGGGGTCCTCCACGCGGCGCATGCCGCGCCCGCCGCCGCCCGCGACCGCCTTGACGAAGACGGGGAAGCCGATCTCGTCGGCGGCGCGCACGAGTTCGTCGATGTCGGTGGAGGGCGCGGAGGAGCCGAGGACGGGCACGCCCGCCTCCCGGGCCGCGGCCACCGCGCGTGCCTTGTTCCCGGTCAGTTCCAGGATGCGGGCGTCAGGGCCGACGAAGGTGATGCCCGCTTCCTCGCAGGCCTTCGCGAGTTCGGGGTTCTCCGACAGGAAGCCGTAGCCCGGGTAGACGGCGTCGGCGCCCGCCCGGCGGGCCGCGCGGACGATCTCCTCGACGGAGAGGTACGCCCGGACCGGATGGCCCGGTTGGCCGATCTCGTAGGCCTCGTCGGCCTTCAGCCGGTGCAGCGAGTTGCGGTCCTCGTGCGGGAAGACGGCGACGGTGCGCGCCCCCAGTTCGTAGCCCGCGCGGAACGCCCGGATCGCGATCTCGCCGCGGTTGGCGACGAGCACCTTGCGGAACATGGTCGATCCCTTCAGCCTGCCGGTGACGATCACCATCGTGTCCGCGGCGGGTCCGGTACGCCATGTGAGCCGGGCCACTCGCACGGGCGCGCCCCGGACCGCGGACCGGCATACCGGGACGAACGGGGGCCGCGGGCGGAGCGTTTCCCCCGCGGCCCTCCGCGCCCGATCGGTGCGGGTGTGCGTGCCGCCTGCTGCTCGGTGGCCTCGAGCAGTCCGTCGGGCGTGCCGGTGCCCGGGGCGCCGATCGCGTCGGCGGTGGCACGGCGGTCCGTGACGGCGGGCGGCTCGGTGCGGCGGATCCCCACGACGTCCGCCCGGGCCGGAGCCGGCCGGTCCGCGGAACCCGGGCCGAGCGGGGTGCTCGAGCGCGCCGGCCGGCGCGTGGGCGGGACGCGTGACCGTCCCGTCACCCGGTCCTCACGGGACGGTCGTTCCGGACGGTCATCCCTCCCCCGCGGGCCCGAAGGGGCGGAAATGGACGAGCCGTCAGGCCTGACCGGTCTCGAAGCGGGAGACGCGGCCGTCGTCGTCGACGGTGAAGGACCAGGTGGTGCGCGTCTCGCCGTAGGTGTCGTCGCGGCGGTGGGCGACGAGGCGGCGGCCGCCGTCGGACGCGTTCCCGGCCTCCGTGCGGCCGCGGGGGAGAAGATCTCCCGGCCGGTCCGGTCGGCGGGGTCCCGCTCGGTGCCGTGGTCCGCCACGGTGGCGCCGGGGGGCCGTGAACACCTCCCGGTCGTGGCCGTCGGCGGCGGGGACGAAGACGCGTACGGCCGGGTCACCGAGGCGGGTGATCCGCATGGGCATGCCTGTCAGGTTCGTACCGGTGCGGCGCCCCGCCACCCGCGTCACCCGAACGGCGCCGGTGGCGGGCCGGGGCCGGGGCGGCGGTGCGACGGTGGTCGGGGGCCGGACCACCGTTCACGGGGAGACGACGTGACCTGTTACGACCGACGCGATCTGGGACTGCTGCTGCTCCGGCTGGGAACCGGCGGGGTGCTCGCGGCGCACGGCGCGCAGAAGCTCTTCGGCTGGTTCGGCGGCGGCGGCATCGAGGGCACCGGCCAGTTCATGGAGTCCATCGGGTACGCGCCCGGCAAGGTCAGCGCCACCGCGGCCGGCGTCGCGGAGACCGGCGGCGGTCTGCTGCTGGCACTCGGCCTCGCCACCCCGGCGGCGGGTGCGGCCGCCGCCGGGGCGATGGCGGGTGCGGCGGCGGTGCACGCGCCCAACGGCTTCTTCAACCAGGAGGGCGGTTTCGAGTACGCCGCGTCCCTGGGCCTGACGGCGGCGGGTCTCGCCGTCACGGGGCCGGGGCGGCTCTCCCTCGACCGTGTGCTGGGGCATTCGGTGAACCGGAGCTGGATGGTGCCGGCGGCCTTCGCGGTGACGGCGGCGGCCACGGCGATGACCGTGGGGGCGCGCAGCCGGCGGCTGCGGAAGGCGCGGGAGGGCCAGCAGGGCACGCTGTTCGAGTGACGGGCGGTGCGGCGGGCGCCGCGGCGGGCGTTGTCGGTGGGCTGTGCGAGGCTGTGCGGCCATGAGCGAGCAGTCGTCTTCTCCGCCGTCTCCGGCCGCGGATCTGTGGGGGTCCGTCGAGGGGCTGTGCGGCTGGCTGGACGCCAGCCGTCCCGACGAGGGTCCCGACCGGGTCCTGCTGCGGATCCTGAAGCTGTCCGAGGAAGTGGGTGAGGTGGCCCAGGCCGTGGTCGGGGCGACGGGGCAGAATCCGCGGAAGGGGGTCACTCATACGTGGGACGACGTGAGCGCGGAGTTGTGCGACGTCGCCGTCACCGCTCTGGTGGCGCTGCGGACCCTCACGCCGCAGGCGCCAGAGGTTTTCGCGCATCACCTGAAGCGGATCACCGAGCGGTCGCTCGGCGGGAGGGGTGACGCCTGACGGGCGGGGGTGGGGGCGGGGGCCGCGCGGGGCGGTGGGGGCCGTGCGGGGCTCGTCGCGCGGTTCCCCGCGCCCCCGAGGGGCGCCCTCTCGGCGGGCGCCGTCCGACGGGAGGCGGGTTTCGGCCCGGCCGGCGCGTCCCTTCAGGGCGGAGGCCCGCCGCGCCGAGTCCGGCCGGCCGGTCCCGCTGCGTCTCGGTTCCGTGCGCCCACACCGTACGTCCCACCGCGGGTCAGCCCCGGCGGCGGGCGTCCTCCAGGAAGTGCAGCACAGCCGCCACCCGGCGGTCGGTGCGGTCGGCGGGCGGCAGGTCGAGCTTGGCGAAGATGTTGCGGATGTGCTTGTGCACGGCCCCGTCGCTCACGACGAGCCGTTCCGCGACGGCCGCGTTGCCCAGCCCCTCCGCCATCAGCGCGAGCACGTCCCGCTCACGGGGGCTCAGCCGCTCCAGCTTGGTGTCGTGCCTGCCGCGGGCGAGCAGCTGGGCGACGACCTCCGGGTCGATGGCCGTGCCGCCGTCCGCCACCCGGTGCAGCGCCTCCAGGAACTCCTCGACCCGCCCCACCCGCTCCTTCAGCAGATAGCCGAGCCGGGCGCTGCCCTGCGCGAGCAGGTCGGTGGCGAAGGCCTGTTCGACGTAGGCGGACAGCACGAGCACCGCGAGGCCGGGCAGACGCCGCCGTGCCTCGACGGCCGCGGTGATCCCCTCGTCGGTGTGGGTGGGCGGCATGCGTACGTCGACGATGGCGACGTCCGGCCGTTCCGCGTCGACGGCGGCGAGGAAGGCGCCGGGCTCCTCCGCCGTCGCCACCACGTCCAGGGTCTCGGCGCGCAGCAGCAGCGCCAGCCCTTCGCGCAGCAGGGCGTCGTCCTCGGCGATCACGATCCGCATGGCAGGGTCACCTTCAGGGTGGTGGGGCCGCCGGACGGGCTGGCCAGTTCCAGTGTTCCGTCGTGGGCCTCGACGCGGCGGCGGATGCCGGTGAGTCCGGTCCCGCCGTGCTCGTCGGCGCCGCCGTGGCCGTCGTCGCGGACCTCCACGTGCAGCAGTCCGCCCGCCGCGCGCACGGTGACCCACGCCCCGTCGGCGCCGCTGTGCCGGGCGATGTTGGTGAGGGCCTCGGCGACCGCGAAGTACGCCGTCGCCTCGACCGCCGCCGGGCACCGCGTGGGCACGTCGGCGTCGACCCGGCACGGCACCGGGCAGCCGGCCGCGAGCGCGGTGAGCGCGTCGGGCAGGCTGCGGTCGGCGAGGACCGGCGGGAGGATGCTGCGGACGACCGCCCGCAGTTCGGTGAGCGCCTGTTCGGCGGCGTCCTGGGCGCGGTCCAGGACGGCCGCGGCCTCCTCCGGATTCCGGGCGAGGGCGCGCCGGGCGGCGCCGAGCAGCACGGTGACGGCGACGACGCGGTTCTGCGTCCCGTCGTGCAACGCCCTTTCCACGCGCCGGAGTTCGGTGACGTGGGCGTCCAGGGCGGCGGCGCGGGTGGCGGTCAGCTCGGCGACCCGCAGGACGAGGTCGGTGCCCGGGTCGGGGCTGAGCAGCCGGCGTCCGGGCCAGGCCTGGAGCCGGGCGAGAGCGGGGGCGCACACCAGGACGACGCCGCCCAGGGCCACACCGATCCCGCTGACGGCCAGGGCGCCGGGCCAGTCCCGGACGGTCCACCAGCCCACGGCGGAGGCGGACTCGCTCTCCGGCAGGAAGCTCCAGTACAGCGGGAAGGCGACGTCGTGGGCCGCGCTCAGCGGCAGCGTCGCCCCGACCAGCCCGAGGAACAAGCCGGGGGCCGCGTGCGTGACCACCCAGCGCACCTCACGGCGGACGGCGCGGTCGGCGAGCATCGCGCGCAGCCCGTCGGGCAGCGGCGCCGGGCCGACGATCTCCGGGCCCCAGCGGGAGAGCCTGCTGCGTTCCCGGTCGGCGACCGCGCGCACCGCGTGCAGGGCGGACGGCAGCAGCCGCAGTCCGATCCCGACGAGGCAGGTCACCGCGGTCAGGGCCAGCCAGAGCGTGGCGAGCAGGGCGAGCAGGGCGGTGCCCAGTCCCCCGACCAGGTGCTCCAGCGCGTCCAGCGCGGTCCGGGCACGGGCGGCCACGGCCCGGCGCCGCCCCGGCCGCACGTCCGCCGGGCGGTCGTGGGTCACCAGCATCCGCACCTCCTGGGCACGGAGGATAGAACGCCCGGGCGCCGGCCCGCCGAGCCGTCCGCCGTACGGGAGCCGGCGGGCGGGGCTCGCGGGCCGGGAGCGGGCGCGGGATCGGGCGGACGCTCGGGATCGGGCGGACGCACGGGATCGGGCGGACGCGCTCACTCCCGGACGCCGATGCCCTCGACGGGGGCGGTGCGCAGGACGCGGCCGACGGGGACCACCGTGGCGAGCAGCGCCAGCACCGCCGTACCGCCCAGGAGTGCCGCCCAGCCGGCGGGCGGCACATGGGGCACGGCGGCCCCGGTGACCGCGCGGACGACGGTGGTGAGGGTGACGGCGGCGATCGCGGCGCCGATGAGCAGCGCCACGCCCAGCAGACCGGCCTGTTCGGCGTGGACCATCCGCTTCACCTGGCCGCGGGTGACGCCGACCAGGCGGAGCAGGGACAGCTCCCGGGTGCGGGCCAGGGCGGCCATGACGAGGGTGTTGGCGGCGGCGAGGACCGCGTAGCCGGCCAGGACGGCGACGAGCATCCTGTTGAGCCAGCCGCTGACCGCGACGTCCTGCGCGAGGTCGCCGGTCAGCCGCTCGGTGTCCACCACCTGGCCGCCCGGGTAGCGGCGGGCCAGGCTTGCCAGGGCGCGCCCGGCGTCCGTGCCCGGGGCGGTGCGGACGAGCACGCGGTCGTCAAGTCCGGTGACGGTGTGCCCGGCGAGGGTCCGCCGGTGCAGGGTGACGTCGCCGAAGCCCCAGCCGCGCTCGTACAGGGCGACGACGCGCAGGGTGACGGGCGTGCCGTCGCCGAGCCACAGCCGGGCCCTGTCCCCCAGCCGCCAGCCCGCCGCGTCGGCGCGGGCCGTGGAGACGGCCACGGTGTCCTCGCGCAGGGCGTCGAGGCTGCCGGAGCGCACCCGCAGGTCCAGGGTGCGCTCCACGCCGCGCGGATCGATGCCCTGGGCGGGCACGGTCTGCGGTTCGAGCCGGTCGGGCACCACGACGGAGGTGCGGCGCACGCCGGTCGCGGCGACCACCCCGGGGACGCGACGGGCCTCGGCCCCGGCGGACGCGGGCAGTCCGGCACCGGCGGTCAGCGCGTGCTGGGCGAGGACCCCGTCGCGGCTCTGCACCACGGTCTGCCGTTCCAGGTTGTCCTGGAGGAACCAGACGGTGCCGCCGAGACCGACGGACAGCACGAGCGCGGTCAGCACGGCGACCATGCCGCGGGCGTTGGCGCGCAGGTTGGCGGCGGCGAGGTGGCCGCTGGTCCCCCACACGGCGCGCAGCACGGGGCCGAGCAGCCGGGCGGCGGCCTGGTTGATCCAGGGCGCGAGCAGCGCGACGCCCAGGACGGACAGGTAGAGCATGCCCATGGCGGCTCCGAGCGCGGCCTGCCCGCCGGCGGCGCCGGTGAGCCCGGTCAGGGAGACCGCGCCGGCGAGGCAGGCCAGTCCGGAGATGAGGCGCACCCTGCCGCCGGCGCCGGGTTCCACGGCCGCCTCCCCGAGCGCCTCGGTGGGCCGGATGCGGGTGACGCGCAGCGCGGCGGTCCAGGCGGAGAGCAGCGCCACGACGGCGACCGTCACGACGGCGGCCGCGGCGGACAGGGCGCCGCCCCGGACGGCGAAGTCCTCCGGGAGGAAGCCGCGGGAGACGAGCGCGTCGCGGACCAGGCGGGTGGCGAACAGTCCGGCGGGGACGCCCACGACACCGGCGAGCGGGACGAGCAGCCCGACCTCCGCGAGGAGCATCGACCGCACCTGGCCGGGGGTGGCGGCGACGGCCCGCAGCAGGGCCAGGTCGCGGCGCCGGTGCCGTACGGACAGCCCGACGGTGCCGGCGACCACGAAGCCGACGATGGCCGCCGCGTACCCGGCGAAGGCGGCCCCGGCGCCGAGCGCGAGGGAGCGGGCGGCGCCGGCGTCGGGCTCGGCGGCGAGTCCGCGGTCGTCGCCGGTGTACGCGGTGACGCCCGCGCCGTCCGCGATCCGGCGCACCTCGGCGAGGACGGCGTCCCGGTCGGCGTCCGGTGCGGTGAGCACGCCGACGGCGTCGTAGCGGCCGGGGCGCGGGTCGAGTGCGGCGGCGTGCGCGTCGGTGAAGAACAGCGCCGTCCGCCCGTTCGCCGTGCCGTCCGCGTCGACCACGCCGCTCACCCGGTACGTCCGGCTCACGCCGCCGGTGACCACCTCGGTGGTGGCTCCCGGTCCGAGGCCCGCGCCGTCGGCGAGCCGGGCGTCGACGGCGATCTCCCGGCCGGAGCGCGGCGGCTCCCCGGACACCAGCCGGTACGGGGCGAGGGCGGTGCTCGACCAGCCGTGGCCGGTGGCCGGCCGCCCGGGAGCCGCCGTGAGGGCGACGACGAGCCGCCGGTCGCCCACCGCGCGGTCGACGCCGGGCACGGCGGCCAGTTCCCCGGCCAGGCCCTCGGGGACGCTGCCCCGCTCGGGCAGGATCACGGTGGTGCGCTCGGTCTCGCCGAGCACCGTCGGCCCGTCGACGGTCAGGTCCCGGTCGGCGACCACGGCGACGGCCGCGCCGTAGCGCCGCGGGTCGCCCTCGTGGCGCCGTCCGGACTCCACGAGCAGGACGCACGTCATGAGGACGGCGATGCCCGCGGCGAGCGCCACGAACGTGGCGAGGAAGCCGCCCGTGCGGTACCGCAGCGTCTGCGCTGCCAGCCGGAGCACGCGTCAGCCCTCCCGGCTCGCCGCGGGGTGCCGGTGGCCCGGCAGCGCGAGCTGTTCGGCGATCCGCTCGGCGCCGGGGCGTTCCATGTCCCGGACGATCCGCCCGTCGGCCAGGATCAGCACGCGGTCGGCGTAGGAGGCGGCCACGGGATCGTGGGTGACCATGACGACGGTCCGGCCGTCCTGGTCGACCGCCGACCGCAGCAGGTCGAGGACGGCGGCCGCGGAGCGGGTGTCGAGGGCGCCGGTGGGCTCGTCGCAGAAGATCACCTCGGGACGGGTGACCAGCGCCCTGGCGATCGCGACGCGCTGCTGCTGACCGCCGGAGAGCCGGGCGGGCCGGTGCCGCAGCCGCTCCTCCAGGCCGACCCGCCGGACGACCTCGTCGACCCACGCGGGGTCGGGCCGCAGGCCCGCCAGCCGGGACGGCAGCAGGATGTTCTGCTCCACGTCCAGCGCGCCCACCAGGTTGAACGCCTGGAAGACGAAGCCGACCCGGGCGCGCCGCAGTTCGGTGAGCTTCTTCTCCGACAGGCCCGCCAGGTCGGTGGCGCCGATCCGCACCCGCCCGGAGTCCGGGCGGTCGAGGCCGGCCGCGCAGTGCAGCAGCGTGCTCTTGCCGGATCCGGAAGGTCCCATCACGGCGGTCGCGGTGCCGCGCGGGAACGCGGCGCTCACGTCGTCGAGCGCCACGACGGGCTGGTCGCCGCCGTACGTCTTGCGTACGCGCTCGAGACCGACGGCGATGCCGTCCGGGGTCAGGGACATGGTCGGGGGCCTTCCGGGTGCGGTTCTCGGGATCTCCCCGAGGCTAGGGCGGCGGCGGGCCGCCGCCCATGCAGCCAGCGACCGTCCTGCGGTGGTGCAGGCGCTACCCGAGGCGCGGGTCCGGCCGGACCGTCGGCCGCCGGTGATCGAGTGGTGACCGGTGGAGGGCGCGCGTACGGTCGAACGGTGGACTCCCGGAAGGGCGGCCCGACATGACCAGCAGTCCGCGACCGGCCTCCACGCAGGAGGCCGCACGGGGCGGCCGCGGCGGGGGCAACGCGATGGCCCTGTTCGTCATCGCCTCATGTCAGCTGATGGTGGTGCTGGACATCACCATCGTGAACATCGCGCTGCCGCACATCCAGCGCTCCCTGGACTTCTCGACCACCAGCCTGTCGTGGGTGGTCAACGCCTACACCCTCACGTTCGGCGGGCTGTTGCTGCTGGGCGGCCGGGCCGGTGACATCCTCGGCAGACGGCGGGTGTTCGTCTTCGGCGTGCTGCTGTTCGTGCTGGCGTCCCTGCTGGGCGGGCTGGCGCAGAACTCCGGTCAGCTGCTGGCGGCCCGTGCGCTGCAGGGCGTGGGCGGCGCGATCGCCTCCCCGACGTCCCTGGCGCTGATCAGCACGACCTTCCGCGAGGGGCCGGAACGCAACCGCGCGTTCGGCGTGTTCGCGGCGGTGTCGGCGGGCGGCGGCGCGATCGGGCTGCTGGCCGGCGGCGTCCTCGTGGAGTGGCTGAACTGGCGGTGGGTGCTGTTCGTCAACGTCCCGATCGGTCTGCTCATCGCCCTCGCCACCCCGCGCTGGATCAGGGAGTCCGAACGCCACCCGGGCCGCTTCGACGTCACCGGCGCGCTGGCCTCCACGGCCGGCATGGTGCTGCTGGTCTACGGCTTCATCCGGGCGGCGCAGGACGGCTGGCGGGATCCGCTGACCCTGGCGTCGTTCGCGGCGGCGGTCGTCGTCCTGGTGGCGTTCGTGCTGCTCGAGAGGCGGTCGCCGCAGCCGATCACACCGCTGCGCATGTTCGCGGACCGCAACAGGGCGGGCACGTACGGGATCATGCTGTTCCTGGCCGCGGCGCTGTTCGGCATGTTCTTCTTCCTCACCCTGTTCGTGCAGAACGTGCTGGGCTTCGGTCCGCTGAAGGCGGGGCTCGCCTTCCTGCCGGTGAGCGCGGTCATCGCGGTCGGCGCCGGGCTGGCGTCGCGGTTCCTGCCGGTGTACGGACCGAAACCGTTCATGGTGGCGGGCGGTCTCTTCGCGGCGACGGGCCTGGGGTGGCTGACCCTGACCGACGTGCACTCCACCTACGCGGGCAGCGTGCTCGGTCCGATGCTGGTGTTCAGCTTCGGCATGGGCATGGAGTTCGTGTCGCTGACCCTGATGGCGCTGTCCGGCGTGCCCGTGCGGGAGACCGGCGCCGCCTCCGGACTGCTCAACGCCACGCAGCAGGTCGGCGGTTCGCTGGGCCTGTCCATCCTGGTGACGGTGTACGGCACGGCCAGCAGGAACGAGGCGGAGAAGCAGGTCCCGCGCTTCCTGGAACAGGCGACCCCGGCCGAACGGCTGGAGTTCCGGCGCACGGGCGAACTGCCGGGGCTGTTCGGCGCCGAAGTCCTCACCTCGGGTGTGTCCGCCGCCTTCGTCACGGCGGCCGTCTTCGCCGGGCTCGCCGCCCTGGTCGCGGTGGTGGCGATCCAGGTCCGCCCCTCGGACCTGGAACGTCTCCGGGGCGGCGGCCCGGGCGTCCCGCCGGGGTGAGGACGCCGGTTCAGCGGCCCTTGCGGGGCAGACGCAGGTCGGCGACGACCGGCCGGTGGTCCGACGCGTCGGTGGCGTGCGTGCGCGCGCCGGTCACGGTGACCCCGCGCGAGACGGTGATCAGGTCGATCCGCTTCTCCGGTGCGGTCGCCGGGTAGGTGGCGCCGGCGTCGGGTGCGGCGTCGCGCAGGGTGTGCCACAGCGGCGCCAGCTCGGGTGCGGACGGCTCGGCGTTGAAGTCGCCGACCAGGATCCCCGGTCCCCGGTCGTCCGCCAGGACCTCCAGCATGTCGGTCACCTGGGCGGCGCGGATCGACGGGTCGGCGCGGTAGTCCAGGTGCGTGCTGTAGACGTGCGTGCGTACGCCCTCGACCCGGATCACGATCTCGGCGAAGCCGGGCGCCGGGGCGGGCACGGGGTCGGGGGTCTGGGTGGACAGGCGGGTGATCTCGTGGTTCTCGGCGTGCAGCACCGGGTGGCGGCTGAGCACGGCCACGCCGTACCGGCGGCGCTCGCCGCCCTCGACGGCCGGGTCGAGGTCGTAGATCGGCGCGAAGAACACCCGCATGCGGAGCTTCCTGGCCAGCGCGCGGGCCTCGTCGGTGAAGGCACTGCGGTCGCCCCAGTGGACGTCGACCTCCTGCAGCCCGATCACGTCGGCCTTCAGCTCGCGCAGGGCGTCGGCGGTCCGGTCGAGGTCGAAGACCTGGTCCTCCCCCGCCCCCGCGTGGATGTTGTACGTGGCCACCCGGAGCGGCACGGCGGGGGCGCGGGAGGCGGACGGGGGAGCGTCCCCGTCCGCCGCGGCCGGCGTCGCGGTGAGCGACAGGACGGCGGCGAGGAGCACGGCGGCGACACGGGCGGTGCGGGCGGGACGTCCGATTCCTGACGGCATGCCTTCTCCTGTGTGCGGATGCGGTGTTGACGAACGGTCGGTGCGTCACCGCAGGGAAGCACAGGCGGGACCGGCGGCCCAGCGCCTTGGCCTTTCCTTTCCCCGCCGTTCCTCTCCCGCCGGTCCCTTCCCGGCCGCGTCGGCCCCTGACACCGCGTCGGTCGCGGTGACCGTGCGGACCGGTACGAGCACGGTGTCGGTGGTGTGCTCCAGGTCATCTCGAGGGCTTCACGCCGCAGACGGTGAGGTCCGGGACGTCGCCGTGGCCGCTGGGGCGGCCCGGCCGCCGGGGTGTCCGGACGGGGCAGCGGCCCGGTCCGGTGAGGGGCCACCGGACCGGGCCGCGCCGTGCTTCGTCCGGACTCAGCCGAAGTCCACGTCGCTGCACATCAGGTAGGCCTGGTCGAGGTGCGAGGCCTGCCAGATGGTGAAGACGACGTGGTGTCCGGAGTAACCGGAGGTCTGCACCGGGAAGGTGATGTTGTTCGCCGGGGCGAAGCGGCCGGTCTGGGTGATGAAGTCCAGGTCGTCCCAGCCGAGCTTCTCGGTCTTCGGATCGAAGCCCTGCTTGCTCACGTAGACCTTGAAGTAGTCCGCGCCGTGCGACGCCTGGTCGTACAGGTGGATGGTGAAGTTGTCACCGACGGGCGTCGTCTTCCACGGACCCGGGTTGTTCAGGCTCTCGAAGTTCGCGTGGTTGTTGCTGCAGAGCTTGCCGTTGGGGATCCGCGCCTCGAACTGGCCGCCGAGGCCGTCCTGGAGCATGCTCATCCAGTTCGCCCAGGGGAGGGTGTGTCATGGGCGGACCGGCCGCCGCCCAGTGCGCCCGGTGAAACGAGGTGCCCCGCCTCCGCCGCTCCGGTACCGTGCGACGCATGTCGAGTCCCGAGTCGGACAGGGTGGGGGCTTTCGGTCGCGCCGTCAGCCCCCTGCACCACTGAGCCGCCCACCTGCCGCACCATCCGGCCGGGGCGGCGTGCCCTGGTGCCTCGAGGGCCGGCCGCGCTGACGAGATGACGTTCTCCCGTCCTTCTCCTCGGCCCGGAGCCACTCGATGCCTCTCTCCTTGTACCTGCTCGCCCTGGCCGTCTTCGCCATGGGCACCTCGGAATTCATGCTCGCCGGTCTGCTGCCGGACATCGCCGGCGACCTGGGCGTCACCGTCGGCACGGCGGGCGCCCTCACCTCGGCCTACGCCGTCGGCATGGCGGTCGGCGCCCCGCTCACGGCGGCGCTGGCCCGCAACCGTCCCGGACGGTCGAGCCTGCTCGGCTTCGTCCTCGTGTTCCTGGCGTGCCACGCCGTGGGGGCCGCCACCTCGCACTTCCCCGTCCTGTTCGCCACCCGGGTGGTCGCCGCGCTCGCCAACGCCGGGTTCCTCGCCGTCGCCCTGACGACCGCCGCCGCGCTGGTGCCCGCCGACCGGAAGGGCCGCGCGCTCGCCGTCCTGCTGTCGGGTACGACGGTGGCCATGGTCGCCGGGGTCCCCGGCGGGTCGCTGCTCGGCGCCCTGTTCGGCTGGCGGGCCACCTTCTGGGCCGTCGCCGTGCTCTGCCTGCCCGCGGCCCTCGGTGTCCTCACCGGCGTCCCGGCACACCGAGGGCACGGCGCCCCGGCCGACGGCGGGCCGTCCCTCCGCCGGGAGCTCGCCCAGCTCCACCGGCCCCGCCTGCTGCTGGTCGTCCTGCTCGCCGCCCTGGTGAACGCCGGCACCTTCGCCTGCCTCACCTTCCTCGCCCCGGTCGTCACCGACACCGCCGGGCTCGGCGAGCTGTGGATCTCCGTCACCCTGGTGCTCTTCGGCGCCGGCTCCTTCGCCGGTGTGACCGTCGCCGGGCGGCTGTCCGACCGGCGGCCGGGCGTCGTCCTCTTCGTCGGCGGGCCCCTGCTGCTCGTCGGCTGGTCCGCCCTCGCCGTGCTCGCCGACCTGCCGGTCGCGCTGCTCGCCCTCGTGTGCGTCCAGGGCGCGCTGTCCTTCGCCGTCGGCAGCACCCTGATCACCCGCGTCCTGTACGAAGCGGCCGGCGCCCCCACCATGGCCGGGTCCTACGCGACCGCCGCGCTCAACATCGGCGCCGCCGCCGGACCGCTCCTCGCCGCCGTCTCCCTCCACACCGGGGCCGGCGCGAGCGGGCCGCTCCGGACCGGCGCGCTCCTCGTGGCCGCCGCGCTGCTCGTCGCGCTCCCCCTGCGCACCGTCGTCGTCCCCCGCCGCCGCACGGAAGCCGCACGGTGACCCCGCGACACGCCGGGACGCCGCTGCCCGCCCCCCTGTCGGGCGGGGCGGGCAGCGGGGCCGTGACCGAGGTCAGACCTTCTCGGTGACGCGGTCCTCCGTCACCGCCGGGGCGGTGGACGTCGGCGCCGGGTCGCCAGGAGCCACGTTCAGCTCCGTGAGCATCGCCTTGGTGAAGCCGAACCAGTACGTCGCCGCGAACCCGGCCACGTACCCGACGAGCAGGCCGGCCGCGTAGACGGTGATCGTCCGGGCGAGGCCGTGGTCGCCGTCGAGGAGGGGGAACAGGGCCCAGCCGGAGGGGCCGATCGCGGTGGCGCCCACGTCCGTGCCGAGCTGGTTGAAGAGGCCGACGAAGGCGCCGCCGAACGCGCCGCCCGCGCAGGCGGTGACGAAGGGGCGGCCGAGGGGCAGGGAGACGCCGTAGATCAGCGGCTCGCCGACGCCGAGGAAGCCCGGCCACAGCGCGGACTTGATCGTCGTGCGGATCGAGGTGTTGCGGGGCAGCCGGCAGTAGATCGCGACGGCCGCGCCGACCTGGCCCGCGCCCGCCATGGCGAGGATCGGCAGCAGGACGGTGAAGCCCGCTCCCTCGATCAGCGTGGTGTGGATGGGGATGAGCGCCTGGTGCAGGCCCAGCATGACCAGCGGGAGGAAGAGACCGCCGAGGAGGAGGCCGGCGCCCGCGCCGCCCTGGGCGAGCAGCCAGTCGGCGGCGTCACCGGTCCAGGACGACACCTCACCGGCGAGGAACATCAGGCCGAACAGGGTCGCAAGGCCGGGGACCAGCACGGTGACGGTGGGCGTGACCAGCACGTCGACGGACTCGGGGACCCAGCGCCGGCACCGCTTCTCGACGTACGCGCCGAGGCAGGCCGCGGCGAGCGCGCCGAGCACACCGCCCTGGCCGGGCGAGAGCTGTTGGCCGAACGCCTCGACGTCGGCCACCTCGGCGTAGACGATGATCGACGCGACGGCGCCGCCGAGGATGGGGGTGCCGCCGAACTCCTTGGCCGTGTGGTAGCCGACGAAGACGGCGATCAGCGCCATGAAGCCGGAGGCGATGGCGGCCAGGGCCGGGGTGACGGCGGGCAGCCAGGCGAGGTTGACGAGCAGGCCGTTGAGGCCGGCGATGATGCCGCAGCCGATGAGCGCGGGGATGAGCGGCACGAAGATGTTCGCGATGCGCCGCAGGAACAGCTTGAACGGGGTGGCGTTCCTCGCCTTCCGCTCCGCCCTGAGCGCCGCGCCCTGGGCCGCCAGCTCCTCGGCGGTGACGGGGTCGGACCCGCCCGCGGGGGCGACGGGCTCCTCCGGGGCCTCGGCGCGCTGCGCCTCGACCAGGGCCTCGAACTCGGGGGTGACGCGAGCCACGGTGCCGGGGCCCAGCACGATCTGGTAGGTGTCGTCCTCGACGACCCCCATGACCGCGGGCAGCGCCTTGAGCGCCTCCTCCTGGACGAGGGACCGGTCGCGCAGCCCGAGCCGGAGCCGGGTCATGCAGTGGGCCACCGATGCCACGTTCGCCGCGCCTCCGACCAGGGGGAGGAGGGCGGCAGCGGTGGCGCGATGCTTGTTCTCTTCGCTCATGGTGCGGTCATGCCTTGCTGTGAGGTGGGGCGGGCCGCGTCAGGCGGCTGCGGCTTCCGGTGCCTTGCGCAGGCGCCCGTGGGCGTCCTGCGGCAGGCGGGCTGCGGTCGGGGCGTCCACGGACGCCAGGAGGGTGAGGACGGAGTCCCCGACCCCGCCGTCGTGGTCGGCGAGGTCGGTCTCGACGGACTCGTCGCGGGCGCCGGCGGCGAGGACGCCGAGCCGTCCTGCCGGGCCGGCGCCGACGTGGACGAGCCGGCCGCCGCGGGCCATGCGCCCGGTGACGCCGTCGACCGCGGCGGCGATCCGCGGCAGCCGGGCGGCGACGACCGTGGTGACGGTGAGGCCCTCCGCGTTCATGAGGCGGGCGAGGCCGAGGGCGGGCCGGCGGTCGATGTCCGCCGGCTCCGGGCGGTACGCCTCCGCGGTCACGGTGGCCGGTCGTTCACGCGACCGGCCGCTCCCCACGGCGTCTGCGGCGGGCACGAGAGTCACGCTCCTCCGGGTCGAAATTTACTTTCGGTCGATCGCTTGATCCTGAAAGATATTTTCAGGCCTCGCGTGCGTCAAGGGCCGCCGGACACGCCTCGTTCCGAAGCACCCGCGGGAGCGTGTAGAAGGGACCCGTGAACAGCGCCGAACACACCGCGGCAGAGCGTCCCGAGCGTGCCCGCCCCACGCCGCACAGCCTGACGGGCGTCGGCCTCGCCGTCCTCGACGGATCCGGCCGCGTCCTGCTCGGCCTGGGCCACGACGGCCGGTGGGAACTGCCGGGCGGCAAGGTGGACCCGGGTGAGGACTTCGAGACGGCGGCCGCGCGGGAGCTGGCGGAGGAGACCGGGCTGTCCGTGCCGGTCACGGCCGTACGGGTGCTGGCGGTCGTGGTGGACGGCCTGCGCGGACTCACCCGGGTCACCGCCGCCGCGGTCGCCGAGGGGGCGGCGGGCACGCCCACGGTGACGGAACCGGACAAGATCGTGCGCTGGGAGTGGTTCGCGCGCGACGCGGTGCCGTCCGCTCTGTTCGGTCCGTCGGCCTCGGTGCTGGACTGCGTGTGGCCCGAGGCGCATCCCCGCGGGGCGGCGGAGACGTGTCGCTACCCGGTCCGCCCGGCCGGCGGAGGGCACGCGGCTCGGAGCAGGTGAGGACAACGCGGTTTCCGCCACGCCGGGTTGGAACGACGAACCGGCGGGGCGCCCCTGCACTACGATGCGGACGTTACCGCCCCGGCCTCGTATGACTCCGTCGACTCGCCTCTCGGGCAAGGTGGTTGAGCCGATCCCGGCCGCAGGCACCTGTCCTTTCCCCGTACTCAGGAAAGAAGCGGATGCGGATCAAAGACGTGAGCGTCGCGCTCGCCGGTTCCACCCTGGTCGTCACGCTGGCGGCGTCCCCCGCCCTCGCCGGCACCGCCGCTCCCCCGCTGCCGGCTCCGGACGTCGCCGCCGTCGCACCCGAGCGGTTCACCGAGGACATCGCGCCGCAGATCGCCCGCGACTGATCCACGGGACCGCTTCCGCGGGTCCCGGCCGGGCGCCGTCCGGCCGGGACCCGCGGCGGCCGGTGGCCACTGTGGCGGTGGCCGTCGTGGTCAGTGGCCGTCGTGGTCGTGTCGCAGACGGTCCCGGGCCTCGGTGGCGATCACGGCGGCCTGGATGCGGCGCTCCACGCCGAGCTTGGCGAGCAGCCGGGAGATGTGGTTCTTCACCGTCTTCTCCGCGAGGTAGAGCCGCTGGCCGATCTGGCGGTTGGTGAGCCCCTCGCCGATCAGTTCGAGGATCTCCCGCTCCCGCTCGGTGAGTCCGGGCAGGACGTCCGGCTCCTCCTGCTCCTTCTGCGGCCCGCCGCGCAGCCGCGCCATCAGCTTGGTGGTGGCGCTCGGGTCGAGCAGCGACTGGCCGCGCGCCACGGTGCGGACGGCCTCGACGAGGTCGGAGCCGCGGATCTGCTTGAGGACGTAGCCGGACGCGCCGGCCATGATCGAGTCCAGCAGGGCCTCCTCGTCGTCGAACGAGGTCAGCATCAGGCACACCAGGTCGGGCATCCGCGAGCGCAGTTCCCGGCACACGGTCACGCCGTCGCCGTCGGGCAGCCGGACGTCGAGGACCGCGACGCGCGGGCGCAGGGCGGGGACGCGCACCAGGGCCTGCTCGACGGTGGCGGCCTCGCCGACCACCGTGATGTCCGGCTCGTCGTCCAGCAGGTCGTGCACTCCGCGCCGGACCACCTCGTGGTCGTCCAGGAGGAAGACCCTGATCGGGTCGTCGGGGCCGGGCTGCTCGCCGTCCGCCATCGAAAGGCTCCTTGCTCTGCGCGTGGCGTGTTCCGCGAGAATCTTCGCCGGTCCGGAACCGGGTGACCAGGGCCGTTCGGCCCTGATCCGCGTCTTCCGCGGTGATCTCCACCCGCTCGGACGCGCGGCGGCCGCCCCCGGGCATCACCGCGGCGCGTGGCGCGCGGCACGACCGCTCCCCGGGTGCGGCCCGGCCCGCCCTGCCCACTCGGACCGGCGGGGAGGCGCCCGCCCGATCCCGTCAGCCCGCTCCGGCATTCCACCGCGACTGCACGAGCACGCTCGGGCGCGCGGTCTCCCGTCACAGGGCTCGGGCGGCCGTCGCCCGCCGCGCCGTGCGGCGGGCGACGGCCGTGCCACCGTTTCGCCGTGCCGCAACTGGGACGTGGCACAACGGCGACACAGCGGACGGGTGACGCGCGGACCCCGGCCGGGGGCCGCGGCGGAACGTCGGAGCACCCCTGTGTGAACTTCTCGTAAGGGCTGTCAAGTGCCACCGGCACCAGACGTGTTACCGCCCCGGGGCTGATACGATCAACGGACTTTCAGCAGGCTGGCGACGCGTCATGAACGCGTACGGGGGACAGTCTCTAAGGCCCCATCGCTGAGGAGTTGAGGCTTTGTCCCGCCGTGGGTCCGCGCCGCTCGACGGCCCGGACCGGTTTTCCGCGTGCGCGGGCACTCCCTTCTCCCGACGCGATGCGACTTGAAGAGAGTCTCATGACGTCATTGATCAAGGATCCACTGCTGTGGATCCTGCTGGTGGTGCTCGCCGCTGCGGTTCTCGCAGTGCTGCGGGCCCGGAGAACCAATCTGGCGCTCCGAAGAACAAGGAAGGATCTGGAGGCGGGCCTGGGCCAGGCCCAGGGACGGATCGAGCAACTGGAAGCCCACATCGACACGCTGGGCACCCGGCACCGGGCAGAGCTGGCCGATGTGCGGGCGGACGCCGAGTCGGCGACCAAGGCCGTGCTCAAGTCGGCCATGGGCACCCTCCAGTCGCTCGCCGAGGAGCAGCAACTGCTCCTGGACGGACTGCTGAAGAAATACGGCAACGACAGCGAGGTGCTGGCCGACCTGATGTCGGTCGACCACACCGGCAGCCAGTTCAGCCGCCGGGCCAAGGGCATCTCGGTGCTGTGCGGCGGCTGGCTGGGCCGCCGTGAGGGGGCGGCGACCGTCTACGACGTCGCCCGCAGCGCCCAGGGCCGCATCAAGGACTTCAACCGGGTGAGCATCCACACCCAGGACAGTGTCGCCGTGACCGGCAAGGCGGTCGAGCCGGTGGCCGTGGTGCTGGCGGAACTGCTGGACAACGCCACCACCTACAGCGCCCCGGGCACGCCGGTGGAGGTCAACATCCAGGCCGTGCCGACGGGCGTGTGCTTCATCGTGGACGACGCCGGTCTGGGCATGGACCAGGAGACCAAGGACCGGGCGGCGGCCCTGCTGTCCGCCGACGGTCCGGTCGACATCACCGGTCTCGGCGACCCGCCCCGGTTCGGTTTCGCGGTGTGCGGCATGCTCGCCAACCGTTACGGCTTCCACGTCTCCGTCGGCTCGGTCTCCCCCTACGGCGGTGTGCGCGCGGTGATCCGTATCCCTGAGAGCCTCCTCTCGGCCGACGTGGTCGCTCCCGCCGAGCCGGAGCAGGAGCCCGCCGAGGACGGGCAGGAGGACGCCCCGCAGCGCCTGGCGCCGGTGCCCGTGGGCCCGTCGCGCGTGGTGGGCACGACGTCCGGCGGGCTGCCCAAGCGGCGGCGCCGTCAGGGCCCCATCGCGGTGGTGCCGTCCCCGCCGGGCCCGGACGCCCTCGACAAGGAGACCTCCGAGTCGTCCGGCGAGGTCACCGCGTCGCGCCTGGGGGCATTCGCACGCGGCACCCAGCTCGGACGGACCACGAACACCACGGAAGGACCTGACCACCAGTGAAGACCGACCTGTCGTGGGTGCTGAACGACGTGCTCGAGGTGCGCGGCGCCCGCCACGCCATCCTCGTCTCGGGTGACGGCCTGCTGCTCCAGCGTTCGGACGACATCTCGCGCGACGACGCGGAGACCAACGCCGCCGCGATGAGCTCCATGCAGTCGCTGAGCCGGGCGGTCGCCGGCTTCGTCGGCGCGGGACACGGCATCTGGAAGCAGACGCTGCTGGAGTACGACGGCGGCTGGATCTTCCTCATCGCGGCCGGGCAGGGCTCCTACCTGGCGGTCTCCGCGGCGGTGGACGTCGACATGGAGGCCATGTCGTTCCGCATGCAGAAGACGGTGACGGCGCTGAACAAGGCCATGAGCGTGGCTCCGCGCTCCGACAACGGTGTCGGCTGATGACGGCGCCCGGCGAGGAAGCACCCGTCACCAGTGACTTCGTCCGCTCCTACGTCATCACCGGCGGCCGGAGCCTGCCGTCCTCGGACGAACTGGCGCTGCACACCCTGGTCACGCTGGCCCCCGGGCGGACGCTGCCGCTCGGGGCCGGCCCCGAGGTGAGGGCCATCTGGGAGCTGTGCTCGGGTGGTTACCTGTCGGTCGCCGAGGTGGCAGGCCACCTCGGTCTGCCCGTCGGGGTGGCCCGGCTGCTGCTCACCGATTTATCGGAACAGGGGCATCTGCTCCGCCGGGCCGAGCCGCCCCGGGCCCAGAACGTTGACAGAGCGACCCTCGAGAAGGTTCTGAATGGACTCCAATCCCTCATCGGCTGAGACGGCCCAGAAGTCCATCTACGTCTCCAGCGCGGTGACCAACGCCGCAAAGATCCTCGTCGTCGGGCACTTCGCCGTGGGCAAGACGACCTTCATCGGCTCGCTCTCGGAGATCACGCCGCTGCGCACCGAGGAGAGGATGACCCAGGCGTCGGCGCACGTCGACGACCTCAGGGGAGTCACCGGGAAGACCACCACCACGGTCGCCCTGGACTTCGGCCGCCTCACCCTCAGCGACGACCTGGTGCTGTACCTCTTCGGCACACCGGGCCAGCAGCGGTTCATGCAGCTGTGGGAGGACATGGCGCGCGGAGCGCTGGGGGCGCTGCTGCTGGTCGACCCGACGCGCCTGGAGGAGACCTTCCCGGTCATCGACCTCGTCGAGGGGTACGGCCTGGAGTACGCCATCGCCGTCAACTGCTTCGACTCCGCACCGGTGTACGCGGAGGCGGAGGTGCGCGAGGCGCTCGACCTGCTGCCGGACACCCCGGTCGTCCACTGCGACGCCCGCGACCAGAGCTCGTCCGCGAAGGCGCTGATCGCGCTGGTGCGGCACCTGCTCGACCGCACGGCCTGACCTCCTCGCGTCCGCCGGGGGCCGGGGGCCGCGGCCCCCGGCCCCCCGGATCCCGGCCTCCGTGGGACCGGTCCCCCGGTCCCACGGTTCACGGTTCACGGTTCACGGTTCACGGTTCACTAAGGAAGACTTCATGGAACCCCACTCCCCGTCCGCGTCGGGTGCGGGCAGATGCCCCATGCACGACGCCGGTTTCGCCACCGATCCGCACCAGGTCTACGACCGGCTGCGGGAACACGCCCCGGCCGGTCCGGTCGAGCTCGCCCCCGGTGTGGACGCCACGCTGGTCGTCGGGCACGAGATGGCGCTGCGGGTGCTGCAGAACACGGAGCTGTTCGCGCGTGACGCCCGCCGCTGGAAGGACCTGAACGAGGGCCGTATCGCCCTGGACAGCCCGGTGCTGCCGATGATGGCGTACCGGCCGAGCTGTCTGTTCACCGACGGCGCGGTGCATCTGAGGCTGCGCAAGGCCGTGGTGGACAGCCTGGCGCGGCTCAACACCGCGCGGATCCGGCGTGACGTCGAGCCGATCGCCGACTACCTGATCGACCGGTTCAGCGAGCTGGGCCGGGCCGATCTGATCGGCGACTACGCCAAGCTGCTGCCGCTGCTGCTGTTCAACAAGCTGTTCGGCTGCCCGGCGGACATCGGCGACACCGTCACCGCCGCCGTGTCGGCGATCTTCGACGGCACGGACGCGGTGCGCGCCAACGAGGAACTGACCGCGTCCCTCATGGCGTTGATCGCGCTGAAGCGCCGGCGTCCCGACGACGACGTCACCTCGTGGCTGATCCAGCACCCCGCCGGGCTGACCGACGAGGAACTCAAGGACCAGCTCGTGCTGCTGATGGGCGCCGGCATCGAGCCGGAGCGCAGCCTCATCGGCAGTTCGCTGATGCTGCTGCTGTCCGGGGCGGCGGGCCGGGAGAGCGGCATGCCGATCGAGGAGGCGCTGGACCACGTGCTGTGGAACCAGACCCCGATCGCCAACTACGCCACGCACTACCCGGTGCGGGACGTGGACCTCGGCGGTCATGTGGCCGAGGCCAACACCCCGGTCGTCATCTCCTTCGCGGGCGCCAACGCCGATCCCGCGCTGGCGGAGGCACGCCGCGCGCACAGCAAGGGCGCCCATCTGGCGTGGGGCGCGGGCCCGCACGCCTGCCCCGCGAAGGACCCGGCGCAGGTCATCGCGACCACCGCGATCGAGCGGCTGCTCAACGCGCTGCCCGACCTGACGCTCGCCGTGCCGGAGAAGGAACTGGAGTGGCGGCCCGGGCCGTTCCACCGGGCGCTGGTGAAGCTGCCCGTGACGTTCGTCCCCACGCCGGCCACCCGGACGGCGACCGCGATGCGCGAGCGGGTCGCCGCGACGCCCGAGACCGCGCATCCCGCGGCCGTGCCCTCGTCCGAGCCCGCCCGGCAGACCCCGGCCCGCAAGAAGGGGTTCTGGAGCAGCTTCCTCGACGTCTTCCGGGTATGACGGCACGCCGGATCGCAAGAGCACGGCATGTGACAGGTGCAACACTCAACGACACATGACCCACATGGATGGAAGGGTAGGTTCCGGCGGTAAACGGTAACGTTCAGTCAAAGGAGCAGTACGTGGCCGCCGTTGGCGACATAAGCAGCACCACCAGTGAACGCCGGGCCGTCATCTCCCTCCTCCGGCACCTTCGTTCGCCGGAAGGGCAGGCCGACCCCCTGCCCGTGTGGGAAGGGCTGCGCTCCCTGGGGGACGTGGTGCGCGCCCCCTGGGGCGCCTACTTCGTCACCTCGTTCGAGGCATGCAGCCAGGTCCTGCGCTCCAGGAACTGGCTGGTGCCGGACTTCGCCTGGCAGGAGCGGCAGCCCGACCCGCGCCGCTGGCAGGAGCTCGCCACCCAGGAGCTCACGGGCACCCTGTCCCGCATCAACGCCCCGTCGCACACCTGCCAGCGCCGCGCCCTGGGCAACCCCTTCGACCGCGCCACCCTGGAGGGCATGCGTCCGACGGTCTCGCGGCTCGTCTCCGGTCTGCTGGACGATCTGGAGAAGCGCCTGCGTGCGGACGGCGAGGCCGACTTCGTGCAGACGGTCGCCGAACTGCTCCCCGTCCGCACGGTCGGCCAGTGGCTGGGCATCCCCGAGGAGCACCACGCGCACATCCTGGACTTCGCCCACCGGCAGGCGTACGCGCAGGAGCTGTTCCCCACGAAGGAGCAGCTGGCGCTCGCGGGGCAGGCCACGATGGAGATGCGGGAATTCTTCGGCGAGCTGATCCGCGACCGGCGGGCGCACCCCGGCGACGATGTCCTCACCGGCTGGATCCGCCACTGGGACGCCCACTTCGCGGACGACCCGGACGCCGCGGCGCGGGTGATCTATCACTTGACCATGTTCATCACCATCGCCTCGCTGGAGACCAGCGCGGTGCTGCTGACCAACGCGGTGCGGTTCGCGACGGAGGAACCCGCCCGCGCGGAGTGGCTGCGGGCGCACCCCGAGCACATCGACGACCTGATCGAGGAGACGCTGCGCTACGACCCCCCGGTGTGGCTCAACTCCCATGTGGCCGCCGACGACACGATCCTGGCCGGCACCCCGCTCGCCAAGGACACCACCGTGCACATCCTGTACGGGGCGGCGGCCCACGACCCGCGGCGCAACCCGGACCCGCACGTCTTCGACATCCTGCGCGACGGCGGCCACATCACCTTCGGCAGCGGCCCGCACTTCTGCCTCGGCGCCCCTCTCGCCCGGTTCGAGGCGCGGGAGGCGGTCGCCCAGATCCTGGAGCGCTTCCCCACCCTCCGCCCGGCCGGACCCCCCTCCTACGACAACTCCCGTCTCGTCTTCCGTCGCATCACGTCCCTGAAGGTGACCGCATGACCGCATCGCCCCTCGCCGAACTCCCCGCCGAACAGGTACTCAAGACCGTGCGCACCTACCGGCAGGGGCCTGTGCTCACGGTCGAACTCAACCTCCCCGAGGAGGGGAACGCGGTCGGCGACGCCATGCTCGACGACCTCCTGACCGTCCTCGACCACCAGGACCCGGGCGTACGGGTCCTGGTGCTGTCCGCGGCGGGCGACGCGTTCTGCCTCGGCGGCGACCGGCGCGAGTTCCCGCAGCACCTGGACGCCGATCCCACCGGTGACGGCATCCGCGTCTCCGGCAAGAAGGCGCTGCGGGTGTGCGAGGCCCTCACCGCCAACCCCGCCGTCACCATCGCCCGCGTCCAGGGCCGGGCGGTCGGCGCGGGCGTGGGTCTGCTGCTCGCCTGCGACCTGCGGGTGGGCGTGGACACGGCCACCTTCCGGCTGCCCGAGCTGGCCCTGGGCGTGCCGCCCGCGTGGGGCGGGCTGCTCCCCCGGCTGATCAGCGAGGTGGGCGTGGCGCGGGTGCGGGAACTGATCCTCACCGCGCGGGTCTTCGACGCCCAGGAGGCCCTGGACCTGTCCGTACTGCACAAGGTGGTGCCGGCGGACGCGCTCGACGACGCCGTCACGGCGTGGGCGAAGCCCGTGCTGCGGCGGCCGGCGTCGGCGGTGCGGGTCACCAAGGCGATGCTCGGCTCCCTCGCCGCCCCGACCCGGCTCGCCGACGTCTCGCTGTTCGACCCGGAACTGCTGACGGCGGTCCTCACCGGGCAGCGCGCCGCGGGCACCGCCCGCTGACCTGAGGGACACCGGGCGGCGGCACCCGCCTCGGTGAGCGCCGCCGGGGCCGGGGGCGCCCGCAGGAGAGGCGGCGCGCCGGGCGGGCCGCCCGCCCGGCGCTCGGTGCCCGTGCCCGCCTCGGCGCCGGCCGGCGCCCCGGCCGGCGCCGCTGCTGTCACCGCGCACCCGTGAACCCGGCCGACGAGCGGGGGACCGGCCGTCCCGGGACCGGTCCGCGCGCCGCGTCGGCCGAGCGCGGTGACGTGCGCCGCCCCGACGCCGGCCGCCGGCGGCGCGGTGGCGAAGGCCTTGCCGGACCGCGCCGGCCGCCGGTCACGAGCGCGCGGGCTCCCGTGGCCCCGGTCGTGATGCCTGCTCCTCGCTCCCCTGTGCGACGTGGGCGAGCGGAGGCGGGGACGATCACGTCGTCTGCGAGAATGGGCGGCGTTCACGGGGCGCCCGGCAAGGGGCGCCCGTCGTCGGTCCTGGAGCGTTCACGGTGTCGCCACAGCACGGAACCCGTTCGTCCGCGCACGGCGGGGGGCGGCCCCGGCGGCCCGCACGGACGGCGCCCCGCCCGGAGCGGGAACCGGCCGTCGTGAGGAGCGAGGAGCTGCGCGCCGACTGCTCGGCCTGCTTCGGCCTGTGCTGCGTGGCCCTGCCGTTCGCCCGTTCCGCCGACTTCGCCGAGGACAAGCCCGCCGGGCGGCCCTGCGGTCATCTGCGTGACGACTTCGGCTGCGGCATCCACGCCCGGCTGCGCGACGAGGGCTATCAGGGCTGCACGGTCTTCGACTGCTTCGGCGCCGGGCAGAAGGTCTCGCAGGTCACCTTCGGCGGCGCCGACTGGCGGCGGGACCCCGGGTCGGCGCCCGCGATGTTCGCGGTGTTCCCCGTCATGCGGCAGCTCCACGAACTGCTCGCGTACACCGCCGAGGCGCTGGGTCTCCCGGCGGCCCGTCCCGTGCACCGGGAACTGCGTCGGGCGCTGGCGCGGATCGAGGAACTGACCCGGGGCACCGCCGAGTCGGTCGTCGCGCTCGACGTGAACGCGCTGCGCGGGGAGGTCAACCCGCTGCTGCTGCGGGCCAGTGAGCTGACCCGGGCCCGGGTGCCGGGCCGCAGGAGGGACCACCGCGGCGCCGACCTGACGGGCGCGCGGCTCCCCGGGGCCGATCTGCGCGGGGCGAGTCTGCGCGGGGCGCTGCTGATCGGCGCCGACCTCGCCGGGGCGGACCTGCGCGAGGCGGATCTGACCGGCGCCGACCTGCGCGGCGCGGACCTGTCCGGGGCCGACCTCACCGGGGCCCTGTTCCTCACCCAGGTCCAGGTGAGCGCGGCGCGGGGCGACGCGGCGACGACGCTGCCGCCGTCGCTGGGCCGCCCCGCCCACTGGGCGCGCGAGGGGTCAGCCGGCGTCGTCGACGCGTAGCCGGACCTGCCGCTCCAGCCTGCGCAGACTGTCGTCGAGGGCACCGGTCACCTGCTCCTCGCCCGGATCGTGGCTGTCCTCGAAGAAGGAGAGGTGCACGGTCACCTCGCTGACTCCGTTGTCGATGCCGGCGACCTGGAGCCAGCCGGCGTAGCCGCCCCGCTCCCGTGTGCCCCACTCGATGCGCATCTGGTCCCGCTGGGCCCGCAGGAGGGCTGAGGTGTCCTCGTCGGTGCGGTCCTCGTGCACGGTCACGGCGGGCAACCGCCCGGCGCGCACATGCAGTTCCCCGGGCAGCCAGTCACCCATCTGGTCGACGTTCGCCGCCTGGTCGAAAACCCGCTCGGGCGGGGCCGGCATGGTGTGCGAGCGCTCGTACTCGGTCATCGGTGCACCGTCCTCGGTCGGTCACGGGCGTCCGGGGCCGGCCCACGGGGGTGGGCCGGCCCCGGCGCGCGGGTCATTCGTCGCCGAAGACGGCCTTCTGCACCTCGTTCGGACCGTCGAACCGCTCGGTCCCCGTCTCCGACAGCTTCTTCACGAGGTTGTCGTCGGCGCCGTTGCCCTTCGCCACCGAGACGAGATCGTCCTTGGCGGCCGGGTAGTCGGCGCCCTTGAGTGCCTTCTGCAGGTCGATCGGGCTGAGGTCGGCCATGGCGAGCCTCCCGTGGTGCTACCGGCGCGGCGTGTCCGCGCGGGGACCGGGCGAGTACCCACCGCCCGGCGAGCCGATTCCCCGTCCCCGCAGGTCCGGCCCGGACGACCGGCCGCCCCGCCCGTACGGGAGGACACCGATGACCTCCCCCGTGCGCCGGGGCCCACCTCGTACACGCCCCACCCGGGGGCACGACCCGGGAGACGAGGACCTCGCCCTGGGCGACGGCCGCTCCTCCGCCTCGACCCGGTTCCTCGCGGAGGGCCCCACGGGCTGACGGACTCGCGTGGTCGCGGACGGCCACGGGTGCGACGCTGGGGTGGTCAGGTTCCGGACGAACAGCCTGGAGGGAGACCGA
Organism: Streptomyces sp. DSM 120436; assembly: GCF_055778765.1. NCBI lineage: Bacteria > Bacillati > Actinomycetota > Actinomycetes > Kitasatosporales > Streptomycetaceae > Streptomyces > Streptomyces sp. DSM 120436. Next base: position 340,922 of record NZ_JBSKBS010000002.1, read on the forward strand.
TGGGACGGGACGTCCCGGCGCTCACCTTCACCCGCGAGGACCGCCGCCGCTACCGGATCAAGATGCAGCAGTGCCTCGACGCGCTGGCGCAGATGCTGCGCGAGTCGCGTTTCGAGGCCGAGCGGCCCCAGGTGGGGCTGGAGATCGAGCTGAACCTGGTCGACGACCGCGCCGAGCCCGCCATGCGCAACACCGACGTGCTGGAGGCGATCGCGGACCCGGCCTGGGACACCGAGCTGGGACGGTTCAACCTCGAGATCAACATCGCGCCCCGGCAGCTCACCGAGGGCGGTCCCGACGCCTGGGAGTCCGAGATCCGCTCCGCCCTCAACCACGCGGAGCAACGCGCCCGCTCCGTCGGCGCGCACCTGATCATGACGGGCATCCTCCCCACCCTGCGGCACGAGGACGTCGGGGAGGGCGCCCTGTCGGAGAACCCGCGCTACCGGCTGCTCAACGACCAGATCTTCGCGGCGCGCGGCGAGGACCTGCACATCGAGGTGACCGGCATCGACCGGCTGCGCACCTACGCGGACACCATCACCCCGGAGGCCGCCTGCACCAGCACGCAGTTCCACCTCCAGGTCGCCCCGGAGGACTTCGCGGCGTACTGGAACGCGGCCCAGGCGATCGCCGGGGTGCAGGTCGCGCTCGCGGCCAACTCGCCCTTCCTGTTCGGCAAGGAACTCTGGCACGAGACGCGTGTCCCGCTGTTCGAGCAGGCCACCGACACTCGCCCCGAGGAGATCAAGGTGCAGGGGGTGCGGCCCCGCGTGTGGTTCGGTGAGCGGTGGATCACCAGCGTGTTCGACCTCTTCGAGGAGAACCTGCGTTATTTCCCCGCCCTCCTCCCCCTGTGTGACGACCAGGACCCCGCGGAGACCCTGCTGCGCGGCGACGTCCCGGACCTCGGCGAGCTGACCCTTCACAACGGCACCATCTACCGCTGGAACCGCCCGGTGTACGCCGTCTCCCGCGACAAGCCGCACGTCCGGGTGGAGAACCGGGTGCTGCCCGCCGGGCCGACCGTCGCCGACACGCTCGCCAACGGCGCCTTCTACTACGGCCTCACCCGCGGCCTGGTGGAGGAGGAGCGGCCGGTGTGGTCGCGGATGTCCTTCTCCGCCGCCGAGGACAACCTGCGGACGGCGGCCCGCTACGGCATCGACGCGCGGCTGTACTGGCCGGGCATGGGCGAGGTGCCGGCGGCGGAGCTGGTCCTGCGGCGGCTGCTGCCGCTGGCGCACCGGGGTCTGGAGCTCTCCGGCATGGACGACGCCTGGCGGGAGCCGCTGCTCGGCATCATCGAGCAGCGGTGTGTGACGGGACGCAACGGCGCCGTGTGGCAGAAGGAGATGTTCCACCACATCGACGCGACGGCGCACTGCGGGCGTCATGAGGCGCTGCGACGCATGACGCAGCAGTACATCGACTACATGCACCTCAACGCGCCGGTGCACACCTGGCCCGTGGAGTGAGGCGCGCGGGCTACGGGCCTGCCGTCCGCCGCCCCGCGCGCTCCCCTCAGCCGTCGGCGGTACGCCCGAGGAGGTCCGTCACCTGGCGCCGCACCGCCTCCCGCGCCTCCCCGGGCAGACCGCCCAGGGCCGTGCCGTCCAGGGCGTCGAGCACCTCACCGGTGTCCGGCGGCGCGGGGACGCTCTCGCCGACGACCTCGCCACCGCCGCGCACGGCGACGGACAGCCGCCGTCCGCCGTCCTGTCCGGCGTGCACGGCCGTGGCGACGACCAGGGGCGGCGGTCCGCCCGCGTCGCCGGGCGCCTTGTAGTAGGCGCTGGCCAGCGGGCGGCGCCAGCGGATGCCCAGCATCAGAGGGCGCTTGGCCACCACCTCCGCCAGATCCGCCTCGTAGGCGCCGTCCCGGTCCAGGACGGTCGCCCGGGCGTCCAGGACCAGCGCCGGGGGGAGCAGGCACCGCAGGGTGCTGCCCACGATGTTGCCGCCGACGGTGGCCGTCCGGCGCACGGCTCCGGTGCCCACGGAGGCGGCTGCGCGGTGCAACACCTCCGGCACGCGGTCGTCGACCTGGTGCAGCAGCACGGCGGCGCCCAGGGCCTCGCCGTCCACCACGGTGGCCTCGGGCAGCCGGCGCAGGGACATCGCCTGTTCCGGGAAGCCGTCGCGCTGCCACTGGGCCCACACGAGCGTGGCCCCGCCGACGGGCACCGCCCCCTCGGCCAGACACCGCTGGGCTTCGGGCAGGGACGTGGGCAGACGCAACAACACGGCGATCGACCTGCTTTCCGCGGCGGAAGGTGCAACCAGGGCGGGACGTACGGCACTTCACGGAGGAAGGGAGGACCGGTACCGCATTCTCCGCAGCGGCCCGGGGGCGCGTACAGGGCTCACGTGTCACGGGCGTGCTCCGATCAGGGACACCTTGCGCTCGGCCGTGTGTTTGCCCCATGGTTGACGCGCGTCACACGGCTCGTGACTCACCCCGATCTCTCGTACCGAAGCGGAGACCGCATGTTGAAACGCGCACTGCGACTCGTCCTCTCTATTGTCATGCTCATGGCTGGGCTGGCGGTGGGTTCCCTGGCCACCGCCGGGACCGCGCACGCCGACGGCTGCTACACCTGGAACCGCACCCTGTCCCAGGGCGCGTCCGGCGCCGACGTCACCCAGCTCCAGATCCGGCTGAGCGGCTACCCCGGTTACGGCGCCGTGCTGGCCGTCGACGGCGAGTTCGGCCCGGCCACCGCCGCCGCGCTCAAGCGCTTCCAGTCCGCCTACGGCCTGACCGCCGACGGCGTGGCCGGCTCCGCCACCTTCAGCAAGCTGTACGCCCTCCAGGACGACGACTGCACGCCGGTCCACTTCGACTACTCCGAGCTGAACCGCTGCAACTCGACCTGGGCGGGCGGCGCGGTCAGCGCCGCGACGGCGAAGGCGAACGCCCTGCGCACCATGTGGAAGCTGGAGGCACTGCGGCACGCGCTCGGCGACCAGCCGATCCGGGTCACCAGCGGCTTCCGCTCCCAGTCCTGCAACAGCGCGGTGGGCGGCGCGAGCAACAGCCGCCACCTGTACGGCGACGCCGCCGACCTCGGCGCGGGACCGCACTCCCTGTGCACCCTGGCCAAGCAGGCCCGCAACCACGGCTTCAACGGCATCCTCGGCCCCGGCTACCCGGGCCACGACGACCACACGCACGTCGACCACCGCGGCAGCCGCTACTGGTCGGCTCCGACCTGCGGCATCTGAGATCCGCGCGCACGCCCGAGAAGCACCGAGGGGGTCCCGCCCGGGATCCCCCTCACTCTCACGTATCCGTCGGTCGCGTCCCGCCCGGCTCGGCCCGCCGTTCCCGACGGAGGGCCGCGCCCGTCGCGAGAGCGCCCAGCCCCTCCCACGCCGCGACGCCGATGAACGCCTCCGGCGCCCTGCCGGTGCTCACGGCGACCGTGAACACCGTGCAGGTGAGCAGCCGGAAGGGCACCGTCCAGCGGAAGAAGGCCCGCCAGTCCGCGAGTGCGGCCAGGACGTAGTACACGCCCATGTTGAGCGCCGCCATCGACGACGCCGTCACGAACGCGGACGTGTGGTCACCGCTCCCCCGCCCGCCCGGCGCCGTCAGGCCCAGGAGCGACAGCTGAGCGTCCGGCGAGACCAGTCCCACCGCGCCGAGCGCGGCGGCGAGCACGCCGAACACGGCCATGGTCCAGCCCGAGGGCGAGCGGGGCAGGGTCACGGGTTCAGCCCACCGTCCCCTTCCGGTGTGCGGTGCGCGGAGTTGTCGCCGGTCGCGTCCGGGCGCGTGCCGGCCTGCGGGTCGACGACGTCGCGGGCCATGGTGACCACCCGGCGCTGAAGACGTCAACCTCCTGACACGGGTCAGGAGTTCACGACGCTCCGCTTTTGCTCAGAGGGCTGGGAGGGGATCAGGCAGTGGTGCCCCAGGACGTGCGGTGGGCGCAGTTCGCGTCGTGCTCGGTCGCGCACGACGTCCACCAGCGCTCGCAGCACGCCGCCTCCACCTCGGCCCGGGCGACCGCCGCGGCCGCCGCGTCGCGCCAGGCCGCCCGGCGGCCCTCGCGCTCGCGCAGGACGGCGACGGTCCGCCGTTCGTCGGCGATGACGGTCTCGCGGACCACGCCCAGGACGGGGGCGAGAGAGGCGGCGGCCATGGCGAGGGTGGTCCACGCGGGCACCGCCCCCCAGGTGCGCACGGTGCAGAAGGCGAGCCAGAGGGCGACGGCGATGTACATGACGGTGAGAACCCTGCTGCCCCTGCTCATGCTCGTCTCCCCTGCGGTCCGTCGGTCCGATGGGCATCGGATGCCCCGAAAGCGTCCGGGCATGACACCCAGTCGCGGTACGTCCCGGGGTTTCCCGAGTTCGTTGTCGCGTGGGCGCGTCGGCGCGGACGCCGGGGATGCGGACCGGTCGGATCGGGAGTGCGCTAGATTTTGCTCGCCTTTGACCGCGATCCTTCACGATCCCTCACGCTACGGAGCCGGCGCACCCCATGAACGACATCGTCAACGGACTCGGCCGGGCCAGTGCCTACGGTGCACTCGGCCTGCTCCTGCTGGTCCTCGGCATCTTCCTGGTCGACCTGCTGCTGCCGGGCAGGCTCGGCCGGCAGATCTGGCAGGAGCGCAACCGCAACGCGGCCGTGGTGCTCAGCTCCTCGCTGCTCGGCATCGGCGGCATCGTGTTCACCTCGATCTGGACGACGTACGACGACTTCGGCAAGGGCCTGGTGTCCACCGCGGTGTTCGGCGTGCTGGGGCTGGTGATGATGGCCGTGGCGTTCTTCGTGGTGGACCTGGTCACCCCCGGACGCCTGGGCGCCACACTGGTGGAGGTCGAGCCCCACCCGGCGGTGTGGGTGACCGCGTCCTGCAACATCGCCGTGTCCGCCGTCATCTCGGCGTCCATAGCCTGACCGGACCCGCTCCTCCCGTCCACGTGTCACCGCCCGGCCGGCGCCCGGGCGGGGCGCGGCGGCCGGGCGGCGCGCCCGCTGAGGTTCAGCCGCCGGCGCAGGTGAGGGGCGGGGGCGCGCCCGGCCCGCCGGTGACCGTGAAGCCGAAGGTGGCCGAGCCGGCCGGGGCGAGGACGCCGTTCCACTCGGCGTTGCGCACCGTGATCGTGCCCGTGGTGCCGGTGCTGCGGCCGTTCCAGACACTGCCGAGGGACTGCCCCCGGGCGAGCGTCAGCTCGACGGTCCAGCCGCGGAGGGCGGCGGAGCCTGCGTTGCGCACGGTCACCTCGCCCTGGTAGCCGCCGGACCAGCTGTTGACCGTACGGAAGGCCGCGGTGCAGCCGTCGCCCGGCGTGCCGGGGCCTCCGGTGTCGCCGCCCGGCCCGCCGGTGTCGCCGCCGTCGCCCCCGTTCCCACCGGTGTCGCCGCCGTTGCCGCCCCCGCTGGTGCCGCCGTCGGCGAGGACCGGGGTCTGCCAGTCCCGCCAGGCCGACAGGTCGGCGGACTTGGCGGGCGAGATCCGGAACACCCCGGAGGAGCCGCCGGAGTTGAGCAGGAACTTCTGGATGTTCTGCTGGAGCGGGGGGCGCCACTCCGGGCGGGCCGCGCAGTGCGTGCCGTCCTGGACGTCGGACCAGTAGCTGATGTCGCCGCCCGCGCCCAGCGCCTTGTAGACCTCGGCGCCGCCGAGCGCGGCCAGGCTGCCGGACCGGGCGCCCAGCCAGTCGACGTGCGGGTTCTCCATGATCAGAAGGCCGCGCGGGGCGATCATGCCCACGATCTGGTGGGTGTCCACCGGCAGGTTCGCGGGGCTGCCGGTGAAGGAGCCGAACGCGTCGCCCAGCCACGGCTGTTCGGAGTACGCGCTGCTGAGCGGCTGGGCCCCGCTCTCCTGCGGGATGCCGCGGAAGGCGCCGGTGCCCCCGCTGCCCGACTCGATCGGCATGGTGAGGGCGATCCGCTGGTCGAAGGCGCCGGCCACGAAGGCGCCCTTGCCGAACCGGGAGCAGCCGGTGACTCCGGTGGCGTCCGCGCGGAGCACGCTGCCGTCCGCCTGCTCGATGACGTCGATGACGCGGCTGACGCCCCACGACCAGGCCATCAGCAGTCCGGTGGGGCTGGAGGAGCCGTGGAGGGTGTAGAAGGCGCCCTGCTTGGCGGAGCGGGAGGTGCCCTCCCGGCCCAGCGCGTAGGGGTCGAGGGAGATGACGGCCGCGCCCGCGTTCTTGATGGCGGTGGTGTCCGCGCCGAGTCCGCCGAGCACCACGACGGCCGGGAACGGGCCGGTGCCGCTGGGGAGTTCGACCCCGGCGGTGAAGCTTGCGCTCCTGCCCTGGTGGCTGACCCGCACGGTGATGCCGGTACGGGAGACCGTTCCGGTGACGCTGTCGGGCCGGGCGGGCTTGTCCCCGTAGACGTGCCGCTCGGCGAGCTCCCGGATCTCCGCGCGGCGGCACCGCCAGTCCTCGCGGGTCGAGACGCGGGTGCCGTTCGCCTTGAGGAACGGGTCGGGGAGCTTGGCCCGGGAGGTCGTCGAGCCCGACGGGAGGACGGGGCAGTCGGCGCCGTCGTCCTCGACGCCGGGCGCGGCGGCCGCTGCGGGGACGAGCGCGTCAGGGGTGCTCCGTGGTGGGAGAAGCGCGACCAGGGCGAGGGCGACGGCAGCCGCGAGGACGGCAGCCGCCCAGGCCCGGAGCCGGTGTCCGGGCAGGCGCATCGGTACCTCCGAAAGGGGGGTGGGAGCGCTCCCAGACTAGAAATGCCCTCAGGGGCATGACAACAGCGTGGACAGAGGTGCGTGAAGTTGACTGTTTCGAAGCGTCACCGGAAGACACGAACGGCCGCTCGTCTGCGGTGACGCACACGGCCGGACGCGGAAACCGCACGTCCGGACCGGCCTGCCCGACCGAAGATTTCGCCCTGCTCCCGCACGGCACCGGCGCCCGGGGCGGACACCTGACGGGATCCGGCCGGCACCCGGTGGCCGTCAGGCCACCCGGCGCCGTTCCTGCGTCACCGCGCGGGCGGGGGCCTGGGGGACGCGGGTGGCCGTACGGACGCGGTACGTCGTGCGGTTGGGGTCGACGACCGGCTCGCCGAGCGTGATCCGGCCCGCCGCCTGCAGCTCGTCGCACTCGGCGGTGGGCAGCGCGGCGTAGCAGCCGCCTCTGCCGGTGGCCGGGTCGATCGGACGCCAGTAGCTGTACCGGCGGCGGCCGTTGGCGAACACCGTGACGTACGTCGGGGTGCGCGGGTCCGCGATGATACGCAGCACGTCGGCCGCCGTCCCGGGCGACGTGGGCGCGGCGGCCGGGACGGCCGGGGCGGCGGACGCCCGGGCGCGCCGTCGGCGGACGGTCGGCAGGTCGACGAGGGTGTGCGAGCGGTCGACGGTGGCAAGCATCTGAAGGACCTTTCCGGAGCCGGACACGAGACCGTCTACCCAGCACCGAGCCGGAGTTGATCTCCTTTTCCGATCATTGTGCAACCTCACACCGACAACGTGCGACGGTTTTCGGTCGTTCCCGGTCGACGTATCGACATAGTGATGTCATCAGGCATCGGCGAGCGGATCGTGACCCCAGTTCATCAGCGAGTGCCGCCAGCGGGTGTCGGCGACGTCGCCGGAGGGGCGCTGCGCGAGGTGGCGGTGGAGGTAGCCGACGACCTTGCGCATGTGGGCGTAGTCGTCCTCGGTGAGGTCGGCGCGCCTGGCGCGCAGAAGGGTGACGATGCGCCGTCCCGAGGCGTGCCCGGCCGACTCGCCGCCGTCCTTGTGCTGGCCCGCGCTCCGTGACTCGTCCGTCTCGAGCCACTTCTCCAGGTCGTCGGGCTTCATGTTGACCAGCTTCCGGAACTCGTCCCAGGTCTCCCCGTCGTCCGCGGCCACGGCCCTCACTTCCCCTTCTTCCTGAGCGCGGACGGCTTGTGCACCGCGGCCTTGCCGGATGTGTCGCTGCGCACCTCGTACTGCGGCTCCTCCTCGGAGGCCGCGACGGTGCGTCCGGCCGCCTCGGTCCGCTCGGTGATCTTCCGCTCGACCTCGCCCGTCGTCTCGCTGCCGTGGCTGCTCCAGGCGACGTGGTCACCCTCGTGCAGGTCCTCGCCGGACTTCTTGCCGTCCTTCACCATGACCGGCGCCTCCTCCGTGTCGACCGTGGGCCGCTTCCCACCCTGGCGGCAGCGACGGCCGCGCGCATCTCGGGCGGACGGCCGTCCGGGCCGGCCCCGGGGAGGGGGCCGGCCCGGACGGGTGGGGATCGGCGCGCCGGAGGGGCCGGACGGGCCGTGCGGGTCAGACGAGGTCGAACCGGTCGAGGTTCATGACCTTGTCCCACGCCGTGACGAAGTCCCGCACGAACTTCTCCTTGGCGTCGTCGCTCGCGTAGACCTCGGCGAGGGCGCGCAGCTCGGAGTTGGAGCCGAACACCAGGTCGGCGCGGGAGCCGGTCCACTTCACCTCGCCGGTGACGGCGTCGCGGCCCTCGAACGCGGTCCGGTCCTCGGACGTCGGCTTCCACGTGGTGCCCATGTCGAGCAGGTTGACGAAGAAGTCGTTGGTCAGGAGGCCCGGGGTCTCGGTGAACACGCCCTGGGACGACCGCTGGTGGGTGGCGCCGAGGACCCGCAGGCCGCCGACGAGCACCGTCATCTCGGGGGCGCTCAGGCCGAGCAGGTTGGCCTTGTCGACGAGCAGGTACTCGGCCCCCAGCCGGTTGCCCTTGCCCAGGTAGTTGCGGAAGCCGTCGGCGGTCGGCTCGAGCGCGGCGAACGACTCGACGTCCGTCTGCTCCTGCGTGGCGTCGACGCGGCCTGGGGTGAAGGGCACCTCGATGTCGAAGCCGGCGTCCCGCGCGGCCTTCTCCACGGCGGCGACGCCGCCGAGCACCACCAGGTCGGCGAAGGAGACCCGCTTGCCACCGGTCTGCTCGGCGTTGAACGCCTCCTGGACGCCCTCCAGGACGCGGATGACGCCCGTGAGGCGGTCGGGGTCGTTGACCTCCCAGCCGCGCTGCGGCTCCAGGCGGATGCGGCCGCCGTCGGCGCCGCCGCGCTTGTCGCTGCCGCGGAAGGAGGAGGCCGCCGCCCACGCCGTCGACACGAGGTCGGACACGGACACGCCGGCGGCGAGGACGCGTTCCTTCAGCAGGGCGATGTCGGCGGCGTCGACCAGCTCGTGGGCGCGCTCCGGCAGCGGGTCCTGCCACAGCAGCGTCTCCTCCGGGACCTCGGGGCCGAGGTAGAGGGACTTCGGGCCCATGTCGCGGTGGGTGAGCTTGTACCAGGCGCGGGCGAAGGCGTCCGCGAACTCCTCCGGGTTCTCGTGGAACCGGCGGGATATCTGCTCGTAGACCGGGTCGAAGCGCAGCGCCAGGTCGGTCGTGAGCATCGTCGGCGGGTGCTTCTTCGACGGGTCGTGCGCGTCGGGGATGACGGCCTCGGCGTTCTTGGCCACCCACTGCTTGGCGCCGGCCGGGGACTCGGTCAGCTCGTACTCGTACTCGAACAGGTTCTTGAAGAACCCGTCGCTCCACCGGGTCGGCGTGGCGGTCCAGGTGACCTCCAGGCCGGAGGTGATGGTGTCGGCGCCCTTGCCGGTGCCGTAGGTGTTGCGCCAGCCCAGGCCCTGCTCCTCCATGGAGGCGGCCTCGGGGTCGGGGCCGACGTGGTCGGCGGGGCCCGCGCCGTGGGTCTTGCCGACGGTGTGGCCGCCGGCGATCAGGGCGACGGTCTCCTCGTCGTTCATCGCCATCCGGCGGAACGTCTCACGGATGTCGCGGGCCGCGGCGATCGGATCGGGGTTGCCGCCCGGGCCCTCGGGGTTGACGTAGATGAGGCCCATCTGGACGGCGCCGAGCGGGTTCTCCAGCTCCCGGTCGCCGGAGTAGCGCCGGTCGTCGAGCCAGGTGGTCTCGGGACCCCAGTAGACGTCGTCCTCCGGCTCCCACACGTCCTCGCGGCCGCCGCCGAAGCCGAAGGTCTTGAAGCCCATCGTCTCCAGCGCCACGTTGCCCGCGAGGATCAGCAGGTCGGCCCAGGACAGGCTCCGGCCGTACTTCTTCTTCACCGGCCACAGCAGACGGCGTGCCTTGTCGAGGTTGGCGTTGTCCGGCCAGCTGTTGAGCGGGGCGAACCGCTGCTGGCCGGAGCCGGCGCCGCCGCGGCCGTCGCTGATGCGGTAGGTGCCGGCGCTGTGCCAGGCCATGCGGACGATCAGCGGACCGTAGTGTCCGAAGTCGGCCGGCCACCAGTCCTGCGAGGTGGTGAGGGTCTCGGCGATGTCCCGCTTCACCGCCGGCAGGTCGAGCGACCGGAACGCCGCCGCGTAGTCGAAGTCCTCGCCGAGCGGGTTCGCGGCCGGCGGGTTCTTCGCGAGGATCTTCAGGTTCAGACGGTCGGGCCACCACTGACGGTTGCCGCCGCCCTGGGTGGGGTGCGGCGCGCGGCCGTGCGCCACCGGACAGCCGCCTGCCTCCTCCGCCTTGGGATCGGTGACGATCGCGTCATGGTTCTCGGTCATGGAAGTCCTTCCGGGCGAAAAGGGTCCGCGCAGCTCAGCCACTGCGGGAGGGGGAACTTCCGGGGCGCGGGCCCCGGGAGACGGCTTCGGCCTCGTCGGCCCCGAGGCCGTGGCCGTCGGACGCGGTCCGGCAGGGCGCCTCACCGACCGCGCGGTCGATGTCGGCCACGACGCCGCGGGAACGGCACACCAGATGGCGAGGGGCGTTTCCGGCCCGTCCCTCATGGGGAAGGCGCCGCCCGCCGGTGCGGGGCGCCGCACCGGGCCCGCGGCGCTCGGCGCGTGCGGTCGTCGCGGCGACGGTCCCGACGCCGCGACGACCGCGATGGCGGACGGTGCCGGGGAGCGCGACGCGGGCGGCGGTCACGCGAAGCCCCGCACGGGGCGACCCCTCGGCGGTGGTCGAGACGGCCGGGACGCGGTCATGCGCCGAACCTACCGCCGGGAACGCGAACAGTTCCAGAGAACGAACGGATCCAGTCTTGGGACGTGTCCGGTAATGGTCGATGGCTCCCCGCTCGCGCGCCGGGGACACCGCTCACCTCCCCCGACGGCGTCCGGCCGGGGGGAGTTCACCGCAGGACGTCCAGCGCCCCCGGAAGGATCCTCGCCGTGACGGGCAGGGTCGCCTCGACCTCTCCGTCCGTGCCGTACGGCACGGCCCGGTCGGCCTCGATGCGGATCTCCTGGCCGCGCAGGACGCGCACCTGGGGGCGGTGCACGTGGGCGCCGGTGCGCAGTTCGTTCATCAGGGCGAAGAACAGCAGGCGGGGCGCGTCCCGGACCATGACGACGTCCAGCAGGCCGTCGTCCAGCCGGGCGTCCGGGGCGATGAGACGGCCGGATCCGTACGTGCCGGAGTTGGCGGCCACCACGGTGTAGCCCGTGTGGGTGTGTTCCGCACCGTCGACGGTGACCCGGTAGCGGGCCGGACGCCAGGTGGTGACGGCCCGCAGGCCGCCCGCGTAGTAGGACGCCGGACCCCGCAGCAGACGGGAGCGGTTGGCATGCCGGTTGGCGAGCGCGTCCACCCCGGCGTAGACGCTGCCGAGCACGACGGCGCGGTCGTGCGCGGCCGAGGTGACCTCGATGGTGTCGACGGGGCGCGGCTCGGCGTGCAGCAGGAGCGCGGCCAGGTCCTTCGGGTCCTGGGGCAGGCCGAGCGCGCGGGCGAAGTCGTTGCCCCGGCCGGCCGGGACCAGGCCGAGCGTGGCACCGGTGCCGCTGAGGGCGCCGCCGACGCAGCCGGCCATGCCGTCCCCGCCGACGGCCAGCACGGTACGGCCCGACCGCCCGGCGGTGAGCGCCAGTTCCCTGGCGTGGTCCAGACTCCGGCTGTACTCGGTCACCAGTTCCGCGCCCGCCTCGCGCAGATGCCGGGCGACGGCGAGCAGCACGGCGGCGGAACCGGCCGCGCCCGCGGCGGGATTGACGACGGCGGTGAACTGTCGCATCGGGGTGCCTCCGGGGCGGCCGACGGGATGGGGAGGGGGTGCGGGGTGCACTGGCGGGTGCGGTGGCGGGCCGCGGCGCCCCTGGAGGGAGGCGGTGCCACCGGGCAGGGCGGCCCGGACGGGCGGTACGGCAGGCCCTCGGCGGCCCGCACCGCGGTCCGGGAGGCGACCGGTGCCGGTCAGCCGGCCGGCAGCGGGGTGCCGGGGCCGGGCACGCCCGTCGGGTACGGCCGAGGCTCGACGGCGCGCGGCGCGTCGACGCCGAGCGGGCCCGCCTCGCGCGGACGCCGGGCGACGGCGAGCGGCACGGCGACGGAACCGGCCGCGTCCATGGTGGAGTCGACGGCGGGGGTGGCGTGGCGCATCGGGGTGCCTCCGGGACGACGAGGACGGGGAAGGCGCACGGAGCCCGGGCGGGGCGTGGTGACCGGCGGGGCCCCGGCCCGGTGACCCGTCCCGGGCGGTGCCCCCGGCATCACGGTCCGGGCAGGGGCGGCCCGGACCGTGGGTCTGCACCACCGCCCGGGACGGGACCGGCGCCGGTCAGCCGGCCGGCAGCAGGACGCCGGGGTTGAGGATCCCCGCCGGGTCCAGCCGGTTCTTCACCGCGCGCAGCGCGTCGACGCCGAGCGGGCCCGCCTCGCGGAGGTACCAGTCGCGGTGGTCGGTGCCGACGCCGTGGTGGTGGCTGATGGTGCCGCCGGCGGCGAGGATCGCCTCGTTGGCGGCGTGCTTGGCGCGCGTCCAGTGCGCCACCGGGTCCTCCCCCTGCGCGGACACCACCGTGAAGTACAGGGAGGCGCCGTTCTCGTAGACGTGGGAGATGTGGCACATGACCAGCGGCGGGGTGCCGGCCCCGGTGAGGGTGGCGGTGAGGGCGTCGCGGACGGCGGCGTACAGCCCGGGGAGGCGGGACCAGAACGTCGCCGTCTCCAGCGTCTCCACGAAGGCCCCGGCGTCGAGGAGGGCGTCCCGCAGGTACGGCGCGGCGTAGCGGCCGTGGGCCCAGCGCCGGCCGGGCTCCTCGCCGAGGGGGGTGCCGCCGCACTCCCGCAGGACGGCGGCGGCGCGCTCGCGCCGGTACGCCGTGTCCTCCTCGGTGCCCTCGTAGCCGGCGACGGCGGTGCAGCCGTCCGCCCGGAGGCCGCCGGCGCCGATCGCCCCGGGATGGGCGAGGCCGACGAGGGTCTCGGTCTCGTCGGACAGGCGCAGCACGGTGGGGCGGGGTCCGTCCTGGGCGAGCCGGCGCAGGGCGGCGGCGCCCGCGTCGAACGTGGGGAATCTCCAGCCTTCGTAGGCGCGGGTCCGCGGCACGGGGCGGACGCGCACGGTCACCGAGGTGATGACGCCGAAGGCGCCCTCCGAGCCGAGGAGGAGCTGGCGCAGGTCGGGGCCGGCCGCGGAGCGGGGGGCGCGGCCGGTGTCGAGGGTGCCCTCGGGGGTGGCGAGGGTGAGGGAGAGGACCATCTCGTCGAAGCGGCCGTACCCGGCGGAGGCCTGGCCGCTGGAGCGGGTGGCGGCGAAGCCGCCGATGGTGGCCCATTCGTAGGACTGCGGGAAGTGGCCCAGGGTGAAGCCGTGTCCGGCGAGGAGCGCCTCGGCCCGCGGCGCCCTCAGGCCGGGCTGCAGGGTGGCGGTGCGGGAGACCGGGTCGAGGTCGAGCAGGCGGTTCATGCGCCGCAGGTCCAGGGCGACGAAGGGGCCGCGCGCCTTCGGGGAGAGGCCGCCGACGACGGAGGTGCCGCCGCCGAACGGCACGGCGGTCAGGCCGTGTTCCGCGCACAGCCGGAGCACGGCCAGCACCTCGTCGTGCGTGGCGGGCAGCAGGACGGCCGCGGGGAGCGCGGCGGCGAGGTCGCCGGCGCGGATGCGCAGCAGGTCGGGGGTGGACTTGCCGCGGGTGTGCCGGACGCGGGTCTCGGCGTCGGTGCGGACGTGGGCCTCGTCGCCCAGCGCGGCGGCGAGGGCGCGGTGCGCGTCGGGGGCGAGCGGACTCGCGGGGACGGGCAGGTCCTCCAGGGCGACGGGCGCCGTCTGCCACGGCTTGACGCCGAGCAGGTCGCGCAGCAGCCCGGTCACCGCGTCGGGCAGCGGGGCCGCCCGTTCCGGGTCGCCCCAGCCGCTCCAGAGCATGTCCATGTCTGTCGTCCCCACGGGTCGGAAGAGAGCGATGCCGTCGCCCGACGGCCTCACGTGGCGTTACACTGTGACACATGACGCCTAACCGTCACAACAGCTCGGCAGGTTCGGACAACGACGCGGTGCTCGACGCGGTGCGCGACTGCGTGCTGGCCGTCGGGGTGCGCCGCACCACGCTCACCGACGTGGCCCGCCGCGCCGGTGTCTCCCGCATGACGCTGTACCGGCGCTGGCCCGACGTACGGTCCCTGGTCGGCGACCTGATGACCCGGGAGTGGATCGCGGTGGCCACCGGGGCCATGCCCGGGCGCAGAGCGGACGTGTCCGCGCGGGAGCTGCTCACCGAGGGACTCGTCGTCGCGGTGCGGGACTTCGTGGCCCACCCGCTCTTCCGCAAGATCCTCGACGTCGACCCCGAACTGCTCCTCCCCTACGTGCTGGACCGCCGCGGGGCGAGCCAGGAGGCCCTGCTGGAGCTGCTGGCCGGCGTGCTGCGCGAGGGGCACGCCGACGGCTCGGTGCGCGTCGCGCCCGTCGCACGGCAGGCGCGGTCGGTGCTGCTGATCGTGCAGTCCTTCACCCTGTCCCTGCGGACCATGACCGACGAGGACGACCCCGAGCTGACCGCCGAGGCGTTCCTCGGCGAGCTGCGCGGCATCCTGGAGAGGACCCTCACGCCATGACCCCCCTCAGCGGCTCGTCCCTGTCGGCCGCCCGGCGCGCCCGCGAACTGACCGGTTCCGTGAACGGCGACGCCGTGGACGTGCTGGTCGTCGGCCTCGGCGTGACCGGCGCGGGCGCCGCCCTGGACGCCGCGGCGCGCGGACTGCGGGTGGTGGCCGTCGACGCCCACGACCTGGCGTTCGGCACCTCCCGCTTCAGCAGCAAGCTGGTCCACGGCGGGCTCCGCTACCTGGCCTCCGGCCGCCTCGGCGTCGCCCACGAGAGCGCGGTGGAGCGCGGGATCCTGATGGAGCGCACGGCGCCCCATCTGGTCCGCGCACAGCCGTTCGTGCTGCCGCTCACCCCGCTGGTGTCGCACGGTCAGGCGGCCCTGGCGCGGGCCGGTCTCCATGCCGGGGACACCCTGCGGCTGGCGGCGCGCACGGCGCGGGCCACGCTCCCGGCGCCGCGCCGGCTCTCCGGGGTGGAGACCCGCCGTCTCGTGCCCGCGCTGCGGCTCGACGGTCTGCGCGGCGGACTGCTGTCGTGGGACGGGCGGCTCACCGACGACGCCCGGCTGGTGACCGCGCTGGCCCGGACGGCCGCCGCGCGCGGCGCGCGGATCCTCACCCGCGTCCGGGCGCTGGAGCTGACCGCGACCGGTGCGCGGGTCCGGGACGAACGCACCGGCGAGGAGGGCGAGATCCGCGCTTCCGCGGTGATCAACGCCACCGGGGTGTGGGCGGGCGGCCTCGTCGACGGGGTCCGCGTCCGCCCCTCCCGCGGCACCCACCTCGTGCTCCGCGCGGAGAGCCTCGGGCGGCCGGCCGCGGGACTGCACATCCCCGTGCCCGGGGAGACCAACCGCTTCGTCCTGGTCCTCCCCCAGGACGACGGCCGGGTCTACGTCGGCCTCACCGACGAACCCGTGGACGGCGACGTCCCCGACGTCACCGAGGCCCCGGAGACGGACATCGGCTTCCTGCTGGACGTCCTCTGCTCGGTCCTGCGCGTACCGGTGCGCCGCGACGACGTGGTGGGCGCGTTCGCCGGTCTGCGCCCCCTGCTGGACACCGCGCCGGAGCACGCGGACGCGCCGCCGCGGACCGCCGACGTCTCCCGGCGCCACGCGGTGCTGACCTCGTCGGAGGGCGTCGTCACGGTGGTCGGCGGCAAGCTCACCACCTACCGGCGGATGGCCGAGGACGCCGTCGACGCGGCCGTCCGGCTCCGGGGTCTGGCCGCCGGCCCGTCCACCACCGCCTCCCTGCCCCTGGTGGGCGCGGCTCCGCCGCACGCCCTCGCCGGCCTGCCCGCGCCCCGCCGCCTGGTCCGCCGCCACGGCACCGAGGCGCCGGCGGTCCTGGCGCTCGCCGAGCGGGACCCCCGCCTCGCCGGGCCGGTCCTGCCCGGCCACCCGGTCACCGGCGCGGAGGTGCTGTGGGCCGTGCGGCACGAGGGCGCGCTGGACGAGGAGGACGTCCTGGACCGCCGTACCCGCATCGGCCTGGTCCCGGCCGACCGTGCCGCGGCGCTGGACGCGGTGCGCGCACTGCTGGCGGAGGACCTCCCGCGGAGCGCCCGCCGCCCCGCGTGACGGTCGCCGCCGGATCGGCGGCCTCGTTCGTGCCGGTCCGCGAGACGTGCGGCATGCCCGGTGAGAAGTACGGCCTGCTCCGCGAGGCGTGCGACGACGAGGCGCGGCGCACAGCCGGGCCGGGCGGCCGTGTCGCGTCGCGTCGAGGAGCCGGAGAAGCCGCACCGGGCCGCCACGGCCAGGGGCGAGGGCGAGCACCCGGCGCGGGCTTCCCCTTCCTCAGCCGCCGTGCACCCCGACCTCGCGCAGCGAATACCCCCACCGCGTCCCCCGGTCCAGGAACCGCAGGCGGACGTGACGGGCCTCGACGGGGGTGAACACGGCCGTGTCCAGCCCGCCGTCGCCCGCGGTCGTGGACCATGCGGTGCGCCAGTGCGTGCCGTCGGCCGACACGTCGACGCGGTACGAAGTGCCGTACGCGCGTTCCCAGTCGAGGGTGACGCGTCCGACCCGGTGGGTCGCGCCGAGGTCGAGGTCCAGCCACTGGTCGTCGGTCCGGTCGCCGGCCCAGCGGGTGCTCCGGTCGCCGTCCACGGCCCGGGCGGGCGCGTAGTCGGTGAACGGGTTCCACTCGGTGGAGGAGGCCGTCGCCCGGGCGTCCCGGGCGAGGTTCTCCGCCGGGCGGTGCCGTTCGGTGGCGCCCCACGTCCCCAGGTAGGACTCGGCGCCCCGGAAGAGGTCGTCCACCACGTCCTGCCCGCCGACGCGCCGGATGTCCTCGATCCAGTCGGGCACCAGCCCGTAGTGCGCCGCTCCGTCGGTGTTCAGGTCCCAGGTGCGCTGCCCCGTGGTCTGCCGGTCGAGGACGGAGCCGCCGTCGGCGCTGCGGAAGGGGTAGCGGACGGGGTCCGGGGCGTCCGCCCCGCGCGGGGCGGGCCAGCCGCCGACTCCGTTCATGTCGGTGCCGAAGCCGTAGCCGACGCCGTACGCGTCCCGCAGTTCTTCCGTGCGCCCGGCCTCGGCGACGAACCGCTCGGAGCCGTTCATGTACTGGGCGGTGAACCCGCCGAGCCGGTAGAGGCGTTCGGTCCAGTCCAGGTCCATCCAGCTGTGCGAGGAGAGGACGCCCGGGTAGGACGCGGCCTCGAAGAGGTCGAGGACCCGGCCGGCCGCCTTGACGCTCATGTGGTCGATCTCGAGCATCATGGCGCGTCGCATCAGGCCGCGCACGGCGTACTCGCCGAGGTCGGTCAGCCCGCGCACGTTGCACCGCGCGTCCGCGTCGTAGGCCGGGACCTCCACGCCCGCGGGGAGGCGCCGCTCGGCTCCGGGGGCGGCGGCGAGGCCGATGGGGTTGTCGTGCTGCGGGCCGGTGCACGGCTCGGTGCGCCAGAAGGTGCCGGTGGACAGGAACTGCCCGACGTTGACGGCGGTGCCGAGCGCGCCGGAGTCGAAACGCACCCCGCACAGCGCGTTGTCGAACTTGTGGCACAGAAACATGCTGCGCACGCCCAGGTCGTACAGCTCGTCGAGGCCGGCGTCGATGTCGTCCCGGTCGCACTGCGCGACGTCCAGGATCTGCTTGCAGCCGAAGGGCTCCGACATCTCGACGCCGAGCACCACGGCCAGCTTGCCCTGCTCGATCACCTCACGCGCCTGCGCGCTGTCGGTGACGATCCGGAACCATCCCTTGCCCGGCCCGCCGTACATGGCGTCGACGTAATCCTGCATCCGGTGGGTGAGCCGGGCCTGGAGGCGGATGGAGGTCATCTCGTCGCAGCCGCGGTCCTTGAAGAAGTACACCGAGCAGATGACGCCGTTGGTGACGAGGTCGTTGACCAGCACGCGCTGGCCGCCCCGCCAGGCGCGCTCGATCCAGGCGTAGTAGTTCTGCTGGTGGGTCAGCGAGTCGTGCGCGGGCCAGTCGGCGAAGGTGGGCCAGCCGTCCGGGTCGTGGCGGCCGTCACCGCCGTTGGTGAGGAAGTCGAAGACGGCGAGGGAGCCGTCGGGATAGTGCTCGGGACAGTCCTTGAGCGCGTCCGCGATGCCCTTCTCGGAGAACGCCTTGCCGCAGATGAGCCGTCCGCCGAAGGCCTCGTTGGACATGATGTGGTTGTGCGCGTCGACGAATCCGCGCACCCGGCCGGCGGAGTCGGTCCCCTTGAACGGCTCCCCGGTCACACCGATCCGCGAGTCCGGGGCGGGCCTGGCGACCGGGTCCCACCAGGGGCCGTCGGCGGCGGAACTGGAGGTGGGCGTGAGCGCGGCGGCCAGGACGAGGAGGAGCAGCGTCACGACCCCGAGGGGTCGTCCTGTGCGAGAAGTGGTCACCGGCGGGTCCCTCCGTCGACGGAGCGGTCATGACCGGGCTCGCCGTGCGAGGCGTCACGATCCGCGCAGATCCCCCCTCGGGGAGCGTCGCTATTTGTGCGTACGCCGTCAAGACTGTGCGCACGCCCGCGTCCGCCGGCCGGGCGGGGCCACGGCCCTTCCGCCCGTGGCCCCGCCCGTCCGCCGCTACGGCGTGAGCCGCGCGTCCGCCCAGTCGGCGTGGTCGGAGTCGACGCCGTCCCCGCCGTCCAGCACCCGCAGGGTCAACCGCCGTACGCCGGTGACGTCCACGTCGACGCGCAGGGCCGGGCCGGCGCCGCCGAGCACCTCGGTGGTCAGCAGGCTCCGGCCGTCGCCGAGCACCTCGAAGGCCACGGTGCCCTTGCCGCCGACCTCGTCGTCGACCCCGACCACGGCCGCGAACCGCCGGTACCGGCCGTCGAGTCCGACGACCACCTCGCCGGCCGCGTGCGTCCCGAGGCCCTTGTCGTACACCGCGCCCCGCAGGGTGAGCGACCGTCCGTCGGCGAGGTCGCGCTCACCGTTGGACAGGTCGCGCTCGACCGGCCCCCACCCGTTGCGCTCGGTGATGAACGGCAGGTCGCTCACGTAGGTGACGCCCGGCTCCGGCACGAACACCCGCACCGGGCGCTCCACCCGCAGCACCCCGGAGCCCGGCCGGTGGGGCGTGCGGTACTCCGCGCGCACGGTCAGGTCGTAACCGCCTGGCCGCACGTCCGACGGCGCCCGCACGGTCCAGTCGCCCGACAGCTCCTCCCCCGTGGGCAGTCCGGCGGCCGTGGGGTCCTCGCCGTCGACGGCCCAGCCGTCGGGGACGCCGAGCGTCAGCCGGACCTCCGTGGCGGGCCCGGACTCCTCCACCGCGAACCGGCCGGTGACGGCGACGGAGCCTCCCGGGTCCGTCTCGGCGCGCGCCGGACCGGCGGTGAGCGCGGTGAGCGGCAGCCTGGTCACCGGCCGGTCGCAGGTGTCGCGGCCGGGCGTGAACCGGCAGACCTGCGCGGCGAATCCGCCGTGCTCGGCCGTCGGCACGTCCAGGGCGTCCCGGCGGGTGACGAGGTGCCGTTCGCGCAGCAGCCCGCCGTCCTCTCCGTCCCGGACGACCTCCGCCAGCCAGCGCCCGCCGCCCAGGAAGTCCAGCGGCACCCGCTCCGTCCCGGCCGCACCGGCGTGGACGCCGCCCAGGAACCAGCGGTCGCCGTGGCGCCGGGCGAAGGTCGCGCTCTCCCCGGGCCGCCCGGACAGCAGTCGCGTCTCGTCCCACACGGCCGGCACCTGCTCCAGGAACCGGGTCAGCTCCGGCCGCTCCCGGTAGGCGGCGACCGAGCCGGCGAAGTTCTGGAAGCCGGACTCGAAGACCACCGACAGCGCCAGCTCGGCCGCGTCGGAGACGGTCCGGGCGCCGAACTGGAAGCCCATCGGCGTGTAGTCCATCGAGCCGACCACGTTGCGGGTGTACGGCAGCGCCGTCAGCCCCGCCGCGGGCACGGTGCCCTGCTCGGCGCCGTACACCGCCTCCAGGGTCATCACGTGCGGCCAGGTCCGCTGGACGCCCTTGGGCAGGGTCGCGCCGTGGAAGTTGACGAGCAGCCGGTGCCGGGCGGTGTCCCGGAGGACGGCGTCGTACCAGCGGAAGCGCTCCTGGGAGTCGGAGTCCATGAAGTCGATCTTCAGTCCGGCCGCGCCCCACCGCTTCACCCGGGGCAGGAACGCGGCGCGCTCGGCCGCCGTGTCCAGGTCGCTGTAGTGCACCCAGAGCAGGACGTCGACGCCCCGCTGCCGGGCGTACGCGATCAGCTCGGGCATCCAGTCGGTGGTCTTCCAGCCGTCGTCGACCAGGGTGTACGGCCAGCCGTGGGCCGCGGCGAGGTCGACGAAGCGCTGCTGGGCGGCGAGGTCGCGCTGCGCGGCGCCGAAGCCGTCCAGCCAGGACCAGGCGACCTTGCCGGGCCGGATCCACGAGGTGTCCGCGATGCGCGACGGCGGGGCGAGGTCGTCGACGAGGGTGGACTCCGTGACGGTGGCGAGGTCGCCGACGACGGCCGTCCGCCAGGGCGTGGCCAGCGGCCCCCGCGAGGTCACCTCCGGGTCCGCCAGGCGCACCGCGTAGTGCCCGTCGCCCTCGTGGAGCAGCCGGCTCGCGTCGTACCGGCCGTCGACGTCCGACTCGGTGAGCAGGGCGTACGTCTCCCCGGCCCGGAACAGCGCCGGGTAGGCGTAGGCGCCGGCGGCCGCGCCCGCCGCGGTGGCCGGGGCGTACAGGCGCTCGTAGTTGACCGAGTAGGGCGTGAGCCAGGCCCGCGCGGCGGCGGGCGGCCGGAACGCGGACGCCTCCCGCCGCACCGTGACCGTGCCGGGGCCGGGCAGGACGTAGCGGTAGGCGACGCCGTCGGCGGCGACCCGGACCACCAGGCCGAGGCGGGCGCCGTCCCGGCCGGTGAAGGTGAACCGCGTCTCCGTCATGCGCGCGGTGCGGCGGAGCCGTTTGCCGGTGGTCATGACGTACCGCTCGGTCACCTGCCGGGTGTGCCGGGACTCCGCGCGCAGTCCCGAGGTGAGGTCGGCCGCGGAGGTGACGATGCCGAGGGGGGCCGGTTCGAGCACCGTGGTGGCGCCCTTGCGCGCGGTCAGGGTGAGGGTGCCGTCCGCGGGGTCGAGGCGCACGACGGCCGTGACGCCGTCCCGCGGCGCGCCGGGCTGGTGCACGGTCCAGGCACCGCCCCGCCCGGCGGCCTGCGCGGGCGCGGTGAGGGCGGACAGGGCGAGCACGGCGGAGAGCAGCAGGGTGAGGAGGGTGGCGGGGAGCGTCCGGAGCGGGCCGCCTGGCGCTGAGCGCGACGATCTGGGCACGAGGGCCTCCGTCCAGGGGTGACATCGTTGTCGGGCTGAGTCGCGGGACAACCCTTCCCACTCACCCGCTCCTCAACCGCCGTGTGTCACAAGGCGGTTCGACGACGGCTCAATCCCTCTCGGTCTCGTAGTGCAGCGAGATGGAGCGCAGGACGTCGGCGGACGACACGTCGGTGCGGCCCTCGTCGTGGATCTCGGCGAGCTGGACGAAGGCGAAGGTGAGCGCCGAGGTGATCTGCACGATGGCCGGCCCGAGCTTCTCGGTGACGATCTCCGCCACCTCGCGCGCGGTGGCGTCGGCCGGGAGCTGGATGCGCGGCAGCATGTCCTCCAGCAGTCCGGCCACCGCGCTGTCGGCGGTCACGTCGGCCTCCGGGTCCGCGCGCAGCCGGCGCCGCATCTCCAGGGCCTCCGTGAGGATGCCGACGCTCCGCTGCATGATCTCGCGCTGCTCCATGCGGCCAGCCTTCACACCGACTGGCCCGGCCAAACGCGTTCTGCCTATCATCCTGGTGCATGCGGCTTTCCTCCGGTTCGTCCCCTTCGAGGGCGGACCGGGAGTGTCCCCGTCCGAGTGAGTGATCCATGTCCCGCACCGGCTCCAAGGACCACGGCGACGAGCTGCTGACCAGGCTCGGGACGCTGACGGCCCAGGCCCGTGCGGCGGCGGAGGTGCAGCGCTCCCGGGTGGAGCTGGCCGTGGCCCTGCAGCGCGGGATGCTGCCGAGGGGGCTGCCCGCCGCCGACGGCGTACGGCTCGCGGTGCGGTACGTGCCCGCCAACCAGGGCCTCAACGTGGGCGGCGACTGGTACGACGCCTTCACCATGCCCGACGGGCGGATCGGCCTGTCCATCGGCGACGTGCAGGGCCACAACATCGAGGCGGCCGCCTTCATGGGGCAGGTCCGGGTCGGGCTGCGGGCGCTGGCCTCCGTGGACAGCGACCCGGGCGAGCTGCTGGCGCGGACGAACGAGCTGCTGCTGACGCTGAGCTCGGACCTCTTCGCGACCTGCACCTTCCTGCGCCTCGACCCGGAGACCCGGCTGCTGGAGAGCGCCCGCGCCGGTCATCTGCCGTGCGTGTGGGCCACGGCGGACGGGCGGTCCGGCGTGACGGACGACGAGGGCGGTCCGCCGCTGGGCGTGCAGTCCGGCGCGGTGTTCCCGGTGACCCGGTACCGGCTGGACTCCGGCGGGGTGTTCGTGATGGTCACCGACGGGGTCGTGGAGGGTCCGTCGCTGCATCTGGACGAGGGGCTGGAGCAGGTCTCGCGGCTCGCGGGCATCGCGGCGGTGGCGGGCATGGACGCGGACGCGCTCGCCGCCGCCGTGATCAAGGGCGCGACCGAGGTGGGGCACGACGACGACGCGGCGGTGCTGGTGATCGGGCACGACCGGCCGGGCGGTCAGCCATAGGGCCGACAGCCCCGCGCCTCTCACCTCGCCGTCGCGGCCGCCTCGGTGTGTGATGGCAGGTGTGGTGGCTCGCCAGGATCTCCGTACACCGGCCGTCTACGCGCTCCAGACGCTGGCCGTCGCCGCCTGCTGCTACGCCGGAGGCCGCCTCGGGCTGCTGTACGAACTGACCGTCGGCGGTTCGGTGGTGTCCCCCGTCTGGCCGCCGACCGGGGTCGCCGTCGCCTCCCTGCTGCTCTTCGGACCGCGCTGCTGGCCGGGCATCACCCTGGGCGCGCTGCTGGTGCTCGTCCACCTCACGTCGTTGGAGTGGTCGTCGCTGGGCGTGCTCCTCGGCGCCACCGTGGCGCCGCTGTGCGCGTACCTGTTGCTGCGCAGGGCGGGTTTCCGCACCGGCCTCGGCCGATTACGCGACTGCCTCAGCCTGGTGTTCCTCGGCGGGTTCGCCGCCATGCTGATCAGTTCCACGACCGGCACGCTGGTCCTCCTCGGCACGGGTGACCTGCCGGCCGGGCGCTTCTGGCCGGTGTGGCTGGCCTGGTGGGTGGGCGACGCGATGGGGGTGCTGCTCGTCGCCCCGGTGCTGCTGATCCTGCCCCGGATGCGCTCCCCCGTGCACTGGAGGCGCTGGAAGGAGGCGCTGAGCCTGGTGGTGGTCGCGGGCGTCCTCGTGC
The DNA here is from genome assembly GCF_055778765.1 of Streptomyces sp. DSM 120436. Classification (NCBI taxonomy): domain Bacteria; kingdom Bacillati; phylum Actinomycetota; class Actinomycetes; order Kitasatosporales; family Streptomycetaceae; genus Streptomyces; species Streptomyces sp. DSM 120436. The sequence continues at coordinate 364,482 of NZ_JBSKBS010000002.1, forward strand.
CGTTCGCCACGCACGGCTCGGCCAGTCTGCTGTTCTCCGTCTACCCGCTGCTGATCTGGGCGGCGCTGCGGTTCGAGCTGCCCGGCAGCGTGCTGTGCGCCCTGTTCGCCTCCCTGATGGCCACGGACGCGGCGACCGAACGGGCGGGCACGTTCGCGCGTCTGTCGGAGCCGCAGATCATGGTCAGTCTGCAGGCGTTCAACGCGGCGGCGGCCCTGACCTCGCTGCTGCTGTCCGCGGTGATCACCGAGCAGCACAACACCCGGCGGTCCGTGGAGCGGGCGTGCCAGGAACTGGTGGAGGTGCTGGAGCATCTGACGGCGGGCGAGTCCGCCCTGCCCGGACGGCCGCAGCGGGAGGAGGACCCCGGCGCGGGCTGAACGCTCGGCGTGCGCGAGCGGCGTGCGCGAGCGGCCGGGCCGACGCGACCCGTTCTCCGACCGCGGGGTGCGGTCCTCCGGTGCGTACGACGACAAGGCGCTCGACGCGGGCTGGAGCGGTTCACCGCCTCACCGCCGGCCGTGCGCGACCTGCCGTACGGCAGCGGCCTCGCCGGGCGGGTCGCGGTCCCGGTGCCGACGCCGCACGCCGAGAACGGCCCGACCGCGTGCGTCGGGCACGAGGCGGCCCGCCGCTACGCGGTGCGGGGCGCGCACCGCTGGCGGTGGCCCGCGCGGACGTTCACCGACGAGCACTCCGTGCCGAGCGACGCCGAGTACGCCGTCTCACCGGCGACACCGGACCGCTGGGTGCGCACGGGGCAGTGGCCGGTCGCCGCGGCCGGTCACCGGGGGCGCCCCGCGTTCGACCGTGTGCACGCCACCGCGTCCTCTACAACCCGGAGTACCGGCCGTCGTCGTGTGCCTGCCGGGCGGACCCCCTCCCGGGCGGCACGTCCCGGCCGGCGACGACGGCCGCGCGGGGGATGGGCTGGAGCCGCGTCCCGGGGGCAGGCATCACCCCCCTGGCCTGCCGGCCCGTCCGGGGCGGTGGTCAGGTGCGCAGGGACGCGGCGTCGCCCATGACGACCACCGGGTGCAGCGCGGGGTCGAGGGCGAGCAGCAGGTCCCGCATGTGCTGTTCCCTCAGGCTCACGCAGCCCTGGGTGGGGCCGTCGTGGTCGACGTGCAGCCAGATGCCGCCGCCCCGGTCGGCGCCCAGCGGCCGGGTCAGGTCCAGCGGGGACGTACCGGGTACGCGGTTGTAGTCGATGGCGACGACGTAGCCGAAGGACCCCTCCAGCGGTTCGCCCTCGAAGCCGGTGCCGCTGACGACGAATCCGTCCGACCGGTCGTAGGGCAGCCGGGTGCCGGGGTCGGGGAGCAGTCCGCCGGCGTCGGAGAGGGTGTAGACGCCGATGGGCGAGCGCAGGTCGCCCGCCCGGTGGTCGTCGGTCCAGCCCTTCAGCGCGTTGCGGGCGGGCCAGGCGGGGCCGGCCTCCCAGCCGGTGCCGGTGTGCCGGTACAGCACGGCCTCGGAGTGGTTGGCGTTCCGGTCGCGTCCGGTGACCACGAGCACCTGGCGTGCGCCGGCCGGGATCCAGGCCCGGGTGCGGGGGCCGAGGCCGGGGATGACGGCGGGCGCCCCGGCGGCCGGGCGGCCCCGCGCGGTGCCGGCCGCTCCGGCCGCCGGGGCGGTCGCGGACGGGTTCTCGCGTGCGGTGCCGCCGGTGGCGGCCGGGTCGTCCCGGACGCCCGTGCCGCTGTCCGTCCCGCACCCGGTGAGGGCGGCGAGGAGGACGAGGACGACGGCCCGCAGCCACACCCCGGTGCGGAGGCGGACGGGTCCGGCGGACGGCCGCCGGGCGGCGCCGGACGCGACGCGGGGCGCACGGTCCGGGCAGTCGATCATTGAAGCCATGCCCTCAGCGTGACTTCGTCTTCCCGTGAACGCCTCGGCTCCCCGCGCGCGTCCGTGCGAAGTCCCTCGTCCGCGCCGCCCGCGACCGGCGCCGCCCGCGGCACGACGCCTCCCGGCAAGGGACCGTACGGGCGACGGGACCGCACCCTCGCGTGGGGTGCGGTCCCGCCGGACGGAGCAACCGGCGTGTGAACGCCTGCCGGCCGGTCACGAAGGTGACGCCCGGTTCGGTCGGCACGTCGCCTTCCGCCGAACCGGTGAGGGTGGCGTGCGTCGGGGTGGCGCCGCCCCGGACCCCGCCCCTGACGGGGATGCCGGCGCCGTCGTCGGACTCGCTGACGGTGACGTCCGGGATCCGCACGTCCGGCAGGGCGCCCCCGCCCGTCGTGGACCGGACGCCGTCGTACGCCGAGCCGTGGAGCACGGTGCCCGGGCGGTCCCGATAGGCGCCCGTGCGCCCGTCGTCGGCGTGGGCTGCCACGAAGGAGTGAATCGTGCAGGAGGCCTCGACGGGTGGCCCCAGTGCCGGACCGGTCCCGTGGGCCGGTGGCTGACCGGGGCTCCCTCCCGCGTCCTCGCCGTCCGCCTCGAGCGCGGACGGCCGGGCCGCGTTCCAGCAGGCGTGGCGGTCGCCCGGACGCGCAGACGCCGTACGTGGCGCTCCGGGACGTCGAGGGGGACGGTGTCGCCGCGGTCGGGGTCGAAGCGGTGGGCGGTGAGCGGAGCCCCCTCGAGTCCCGCGGACGTCAACCGCGCAGCCCTTCGGGAGTGTGCGGAGGAGAAACGGTCAACCCCACCGGCCGTACCATGACTGGCCACCGGCAGACCCCACGACGAAAGGACACCCGCATGTCCGACCACTCGACCGTCGCCACCACCGATCTCACGTCGCAGTACGTCACCCAGGTCGCGAACGACCTCGAGCGCAACGCCAAGGAGCAGGAGCGGGTCAGCGCCGAGATCGCGGAACTCCAGGGGCAGTTGGCCGCGCTCCAGCGCGACCACGCCCTGCTGGTGAAGGTGCGGCAGGCGCTGGACCTGGCGGCCGCGCCCGCGAGTGCCGCGGCGCCTGTCGTTCCTGCGGCGGACGCCGGGGGCGGCGTCGAACCCGCCTCGGTCACCGAGCCCTCGGACGAGCAGCAGGCCGACGAGCCGGCCGAGGAGGCAACCGTGTCCGGCCAGGCCACCGTGCCCGCTCCGCGCAGCCGCAGCGGCCTCGGGTCCGGGGCGGAGAAGCCGAAGCGGGCCCGGAAGAAGGTGCCGGCGGGTACTGCGGCCAGGTCCGGGGACGTCTCCTCGACGAAGGCCGGGGGCACGTCCGCCGACGCGGCGAAGCCCGCCCGTGCCACGTCCGCGCGCAAGCCGGCCACCGCGAAGCCCGCGGGGAAGGCGTCGGCGGTGAAGGCACCGCGCAGGGCGACGGCCTCGGCGAAGGCTTCGGCGCCTGCCAAGGGCGACGCGCCGAAGCTGGTCGACCTCGTCCGTCGGCATCTGGACGAGCAGAACGAGCCGCGCTCGGCGGCGGAGGTCGCCGCGGCGCTGGGCGAGGCGCATCCCGGACGCACCGTCAAGGTGACGGTGGTCCGCTCCACGCTGGAGGGGCTCGTCGCGCGCAACCAGGCCCAGCGCACCAAGCAGGGCACCTCGGTGTTCTACACCGCGCCCGACGGCGGCACGCCGGCCCCGGAGCGGGCGTCGGACGCGCGGTCCTGAGGCCGGCCGGCCTCGTTCACGGGCGCGGGAGCCGTCCTCCGCCCGGACGACCTCCACGGCGCCGTCGTCCACACGCACATCGGTCACCGCCACCGCCCGCTCCGGGTGCGGGGCGTCCGGGCCGACGGCGAGGGACGTCCTGGCGCGGCCCTCCGGTCCGTCGGAGCGCCTCCCCGACCGGGACGGGCGGCCCGGCAGGTGCAGCAGGGCGCTGCCGGGGGTGACCCGACGCCAGGCGGCCATGAGCCGCCTGCCCCGGCGGGCAGTTCGAACGGGACGCTCAGGCGAGGAAGGCCAGCCTTTCGCGTCGGACGGGGTGCAGGAAGCCCTCCCCGGAGACCCAGCGGGCGACCTCGGAGACGGCCGTGTCGGCGAGCCGGCGCCACTCGTTGCCCCGCGAGCCGACGAGGTGCGGGGTGAGCAGGACGTGCTCGCAGTCCCACAACGGGTGGTCGGGCGGCAGGACTTCGGGGTCGGTCACGTCGAGCACGGCGCGGATGCGGCCGGCCACGGCGGCGTCGGTGAGCGCGTCCTGGTCGACGACCGCGCCGCGTGCCGTGTTGATGAGCACGGCGCCGGGCCGCATGGCGCCGATCAGGTCCCGGGAGACCAGTCCGCGGGTCTCGGGCAGCAGCGGGGTGTGCACGCTGACCGTGTCGCCGCGCCGGAACAGTTCCGCGAGTCCGACGGTGCGCACACCGAGCCGCGCGGCCTCGTCGTCGTCGACGTACGGGTCGTGCAGCAGCACCTCGACGTCGTGCGGGCGCAGCAGGTCGATCACCCGGCGGCCGGTGAGGGACGCGGACAGGATGCCGACGGTACGGCGGTGGTTGCCGACCGAGCGGGGGGTGCGCAGCCAGTCGGCGCGGACGCGGGCGGTGCGGTAGTCGCGGGCGCTCTCCAGCACCCGTTTGCCGGTGAGCAGGATCATCGCGAGGGTGTACTCGGCGACCGGCACGGCGTTGGCCGCGGCGGCGGACGACACCTCGACGCCGCGGTCCCAGCAGGCGTCGGTGACATGGCCGCGGACACTGCCGGCGGTGTGCACCACGGCCCGCAGCCGGGGCGCGCTCCGCAGCACGTCGTCGTCCAGGGGCGGACAGCCCCAGCCGGTGACGAGCAGCTCGCGGTCGGCGAGCGCGGCGCGGGCGGCGGGCGTGGTGAGGTCCTCCAGCACCGTCGGGGCGAGGTCGCACAGGGCGGCGAGGGCGGCACGGGTCTCGGGGTCGAGGACGGCCGCGGCGACGTCCGGGGACATGGCGAGGGCGGCGCGGGGACGGGGGCCGGGCGTGGGCTCGGTCATGTGGGGCGGTGACTCCTTGCGTGGGCGTTCACTGCACGACGCCGGCGGTCGGACCGCTGCGCCGGAAGCGCTGGAACGGGCCGAGGGCGAGGACCGGCGGCACCACGGCGAGCAGCGATCCCGTGACGGCCACGGGGCCGTGCTCCGGCGGGGCCGGGGCGGAGCTGCTGCGGGCGTCTCCCTTCCGCTTCCGTGGGCCGCTCAGCGGCCCGCGCTCGCGCGGCTCACTCGAGCACGACGGTGACACCACAGCGTTCGAGGTGCGCGACGACCTCCTCGAAGTAGGAGAGACCGTTCTCGAGGTCGTACACCACGTCCGCGAGTGCACGGCGGGCGACCTCGGAGTCGTGCCACATCAGCGTGAAGGGCGGGACGACGCCGAAACCGCCGCCCAGGCAGTCCCCGAAGGCGTTCCACTCCCGTCCGAAGTAGCGGCCGGGTCCGAGCAGGGCTTCGGCGAGGGCGCAGTGCAGGCCGGGGACGTCCGTGACGAACCGGCCGTCGAGCCGGTGGACTCCTGCGCGAGGAGGTGTCTCACCGGGACGTCCCGCCCCCACTCGGCGTGTTCCTCGACGTGCACTCGCCCCCCGCCTCCTCCCGTGCCGGCCGGTCACGCCTCGCGCGTGCGGATGGTCATGCCCGGTCTGCGGCGGTGGACGGTGAGATAGGTGAGGCCGTCCGGGCCCGCTGCCAGGGCGCGGGTGGATCCGTGGGGCAGCCAGGTCAGGGTGCCGGTGGGCAGGGGGTGTTCGCCGTCCGGGGCGGTGAGCGTGCCGTGGCCGGCGAGGACCAGCAGGAGGACGTCGAGGTCGGGCTCGCGGTGGGTGTCCACCCGGTGACCGGGCGGCAGGCGGACGACGTTGGCGTCGAGCTGACGGCCTGACTCGGCGAGCCGCCACAGCGCGCCGGCGGCCCCGTCGCCGGCGGCGGCCAGTGCGGCCGTGTCGCAGAGGATCCGAGGCAGGGGTGCCTCGCCGTCCGGTGTGCCGGTGTGCTCCGACGTCATGGATCGCCGCCGTCCGTCCCGATTTCCCGGCCGCGCCGGGGGTCACGCGCTTGCTGTCGTGCGGGAACCTAGCACGCGGCCGGGGCCAGGGCGGCGAGCCGGTCCGTCAGGGGGCGGTCGGTGTCCTCGGGACGTTCCTGCCGGCCCCGGTGGCCGCAGCTCTTCAGGATGTGCGAGGCCACCAGGCCGGGCAGCGTGACCGGGAGGACGTCGATCGCGTCGGCCAGTTCACCACCGACGCACAGGGACGGCTGGGCCGGCGGAGCCCCGTCGTACGCGGCGAGGTCTTCCCGATCCCGGTCCGCGGCACGGTGGCGGGCCGGCGCCCCGCTCGACCTCGTGCACTCGGACTCCCCAGAGAGCGGCTCGGGTTCGGTCTCGCCGAGCCACCTGGACAGCCGGTCCGCCGGGAACCGTCGCGGAGGGTTCCGCCCGGCCCGGCGAAGTACGGCGAGGGCGCGCCGGGTGCGGGCATGGTGTCGGCGGACAGGGCCGCGTGGACCCCGGCGAGCCGGCCCCGTACGCCGGGTTCGATCCCGGCCTCGGCGCGGCCCGGTTCCTGGAAGCAGGAGACGTGGAACTCCTCGTCGCCGCCCATCGACGCGAAGGCCGTGCCGGGCCTCGGCCCGCCGCGCGGGGCGTAGGGCACGCTGAGCGTCGCCACCGCGCGGAAGGCGTCCGGCCGTATGAGGGCGGCGTCCGTGGCGACGGACGAGCTCCCGTCGTGGCGGTTCCGCACATCCCGTGCCGCGCACCCGTGTTCCGCCGTCAGCCGCCGAACGCCGCCGCGTTCTCCCTCACCCACCGGGCGAAGGTGCGGGCCGGACTGCCGGTCACCTTCTCCACCGTCGGCAGCACCGTGCGACCGGCTTCCGGCGGATCGGTGCGCATCGTCAGGAAGAACTCGATGTCCTCGTCCGAGTAACCCTCCCGGTGCCACTGCGCGACGATCTCGTCCCGGGACAGCTCGACGTAGCGCACCTCGCGGCCGAGCACCTCGGCGAGGACACGCACCTTGTCGGACGGCGTCAGGGCCTCCGGCCCGGTGAGCCAGTACTCCCGGCCGGCGTGCCCGTCCCGGGTGAGGGCCACGGCGGCGACCGCGGCGATGTCCGCCTCGTGCACCATGGCGCTCCTGGCCTCGGGGAACGCCTCACGGACCACGCCTTCGGTCCTGACCGACTCCGCCCACTCCAGCGCGTTGGACATGAACTCCACCGGTGACAGGCGCGTCCATTCCAGGCCGGCGGCCTCGACCGCCCGCTCCAGCGGGCTCTGCTCCACATCGCCCCCCAGCACGGTCACCCGGCGCACGCCGGCCCGGCGCGCCAGGCCGGCGATCTCCTCGCCGTTGGTCAGCGGGGAGAAGTCCCCGCCGTCGAAGCTGATCAGGTGGGCGGCCGTCACCCCGTCGAACACCCGGGCAAGGCTCGCGGTGTCCGCCAGGTTCCCGGCGACAACCTCCGCACCCGCCGGGAGACCGGCCTTTGCCGGGTCGCGGGTCAGCGCGCGCACCGGGTGGCCGGCCGCGAGCAGCTGCTCCACGAGGGGACGTCCGACATGGCCCGTGGCACCGGTCACGAGAATCGTCATGGGAATCTCCTTCACGTCGTGCCGCCGACGCTAGGAACCCTCGCGGTCACCTCCTGGCCGCGATCGGTGCGAGACTCCCGCCATGCTGGACACCTCGGCGCGGCTGCTGCGTCTGCTCGGTCTGCTGCAGACCCGACGGGACTGGTCGGGTCGGGACCTGTCGGACCGGCTCGGGGTCAGCGCGCGGACCGTGCGGCGCGACATGGACAGACTGCGCACCCTGGGCTACCCGATCGAGGCCGTCGGCGGTGTCGGGGGCGGTTACCGGCTGGGGACGGGCGCCTCGCTGCCCCTGCTGCTCCTCGACGACGAGGAGGCGGTCGCCGTGGCGGTAGGGCTGCGGACGGCCGCGTCGGGCGCCGTCACCGGCATCGCGGAGACCTCGGTCCGGGCCCTGGCCAAACTGGACCAGGTGCTGCCGTCCCGACTGCGCCACCGCGTCAACACGCTCGACGCCGCCCTGGTCACCGTGCCCGTACCGGGCCCCACCGTCGACCCGTCGACGCTCGGCACCATCGCCTCGGCCGTACGGGACCGTCACCGGCTGCGCTTCGACTACGTCTCCCACGACGGCGAGCGCACGGTGCGTGACGTGGAGCCGTACCGGCTGGTGCACGAGGCGCGCCGCTGGTACCTGTTCGCATGGGACACCGGACGGTCGGACTGGCGCCGGTTCCGGGTCGACCGGTTGGAGCTGCGGGTGCCCGCCGGCCCCCGCTTCGGCTCCCGGCCGCTGCCGGCCGAGGATCTGGTGGCGTATCTGTCGGCGGGCCGTACCACCGACCGGTACCGCTACCGGGCCGTGCTGACGATGCGCGGGTCGGCGACGGAGGTGGCCGCCGAGGTGCCGACGACGCTCGGCACGGTGGAGCCGGTCGACGACGCGTCGTGTCTGTTGCGCATCGGCTCCGACAGTCTCGATCATCTGGCGGTGTGGGTGGCCACGTTCGGCTTCGACTTCGTGGTGCACGAACCGCCGGAACTGGTGGAGCGGCTGCGGACGCTGACCGCCCGGCTGCGGCGGGCGGCCTGGCCCGGGGGCGAACCGGTCGAAGCCGGCCGCTGACCGCGATCAGGAGGCCCGCGGTCGCCCTCCGGCGGTGCTCGTGGACGGCGTCGTCCGCTCCCTGCGGGAGATCGAGCGGCGGGGGGCCACGGGCGTCCTCGCCGTGAAGTGCCTCTCCCCGCTCGGCCCGCGCGAGGAGGCGGGGAGGCGGAAGTGACGGGCGAGGGCGCCCGCCCGCCGCGGTGCGCGGCTGCGGACGCCGGACGGTGCGGCGTCCGCGTCGTCCCGGTCGGCGCCGGCTGACCGCCCGGTGCGGGTCGGCCACCCCGTGTCCGCCGTCCGTACCCGCGTGCCGGTCCGTCGTTTCGTCGTTCCGCGCTGTGCAATGATCCTGGCGGGCCCGGGGGTGCGCGTGCGCCGTGGTGTCGTCGGCGGGCTCCGGCACACGAGAGGAATGGACGGACGTGACCGCGCAGGGACCGGACGACGGCGGAGCGCCGCGGGATCGGGAGGACGGCGTGCCGTCCCTGCCGGACGACGTCTGGCAGCGGTTCCTCATGGACAGCGAGCACGCCATCCGCACGTCCGCGCCGAAGGAGCCCTCCGCACGGCAACGGGCGGCGGGGCGGTCCCCGCACCCGGCGCCTCAGGCACCACCGCGGCCGCCCCGCCACGACACCGCGGACGCCGTCGGCGACCTCTGGCACCCCGACGACCCCTGGGAGGGCCCGGCCTGGCGTGAACTCGACGGGCGCGCCCGGCTGCGCCGGGTCGGGCGCGTCGTGGGGACGGCCACCGCGATCGCCCTGGCCCTGGGCGCCTGGTCCCGGCTGTCCACCGGCACCGGCGCCCCTGCCGAGGGGCCCGGCGACACCGTGCTCCAGCAGTCCGAGGAGGCCCCCGTGACGCTGCCCCCGGGGACGTCCGTGCCGGCGGGGCTCACCACCCCGTCGGCCACCGGGATCCAGACCGGCTGACAGGTCCGGCCGACAGGTCCGGCCGAAAGATTCGGCCGACGGACCCGGCCGGCAAGGCCGCCTGACGATCCGGCCGGCACGCCGTCGCCCCGCGCCGTGTGATCACGACGCGGGGCGGACACCGTCCGCTCAGCCGCCCAGCGCCGCCAGGACGACCGCCTCGGCCTCCTCCTGCACCCGGCGCAGGTGTTCGGGGCCCCGGAACGACTCGGCGTAGATCTTGTACACGTCCTCGGTCCCCGACGGGCGGGCCGCGAACCAGGCGTTCTCCGTGGTCACCTTGATGCCGCCGATGGACGCGCCGTTGCCGGGCGCCTCGGTGAGCACCGCGGTGACCGGCTCCCCCGCCAGGGCGGCCGCGGTGACCTGGGCCGGTGAGAGCTTCGCCAGGCGGGCCTTCTCCTCGCGGGTCGCCGGGGCGTCGATCCGCTCGTAGGCGGGCTCCCCGAAGCGCTCGGTCAGTTCGGCGTAGTGCCGGGACGGCGTCTTCCCGGTGACCGCGGTGATCTCGGAGGCGAGCAGCGCCAGGATGATGCCGTCCTTGTCGGTGGTCCACACCGAGCCGTCGCGGCGCAGGAAGGACGCCCCCGCCGACTCCTCGCCGCCGAAGCCGAGCGTCCCGCCGATCAGTCCGTCCACGAACCACTTGAAGCCGACCGGCACTTCGACCAGCTCGCGCTTCAGGTCGGCGGCGACGCGGTCGATCATCGCGGACGACACCAGGGTCTTGCCGACGCCCGCTCCCGAGGGCCACCGCTCGCGGTGCGCGTACAGGTAGCCGATCGCGACGGCGAGATAGTGGTTGGGGTTCATCAGGCCGGCGTCCGGGGTGACGATGCCGTGCCGGTCGGCGTCAGCGTCGTTGCCGGTCGCGATGTCGAAGCGGTCGCGCTGTCCGATGAGGGACGCCATCGCGTGCGGCGACGAGCAGTCCATGCGGATCTTGCCGTCCCAGTCGAGCGTCATGAACCGCCAGGTGGGGTCGGTGAGCGGGTTGACCACCGTGAGGTCCAGCCGGTGCTCCTCGGCGATCCGGCCCCAGTAGGCGACGGACGCGCCGCCCAGCGGGTCGGCGCCGATGCGGACGCCGGCCGCGCGGATCGCGTCCAGGTCCAGCACGTTCGGCAGGTCGGCGACGTACGTGCCGAGGTAGTCGTACCGGCCGGTGCCGGGCGCGGCGAGGGCGCGGGCGTACGGGATGCGGCGGACGTCCTTGAGTCCGCCGCGGATGATCCCGTTGGCGCGTTCCTGGATCCAGCCGGTGGCGTCCGAGCCCGCGGGCCCGCCGCTGGGCGGGTTGTACTTGAACCCCCCGTCGGCGGGCGGGTTGTGGGACGGGGTGACGACGACGCCGTCGGCGAGTCCCGTGCCGCGGCCCCGGTTGTGGGTGAGCACGGCGTGCGAGACGGCCGGGGTGGGGGTGTAGCCGTCGGCGCTGTCGACGAGCACCGTCACGCCGTTGGCGGCGAACACCTCCAGGGCGGTCACCCGCGCCGGTTCGGAGAGGGCGTGGGTGTCCGCGCCGAGGAAGAGCGGTCCGTCGGTGCCCTGTGCGGCGCGGTACTCGCAGATGGCCTGGCTGGTCGCGGCGATGTGGTCCTCGTTGAACGCGGCCGCCAGCGACGAGCCGCGGTGCCCCGAGGTGCCGAACGTGACGCGCTGCCCCGGGTCGTCCGGGTCGGGGCGGAGCGCGTAGTACGCCGTGACCAGCCGAGCGACGTCGACGAGATCCTCAGGGCCGGCCGGACCGCCCGCTCGCTCGTGCTGCATGTGCCCACTCCTCCGCAAAAGGTCGGTTGTCACGCTTGCGGAGACATCTTTCCCCGCCGGGGCGTCGCCGCGCGAACGGGGTCCGCTCCGGCCCCCGGTGCCGTCAGATACGTCCGCCGGTCATCCGGGTCAGGGGCCCGTGGGTGTGACGCTCCGCACGACGGCCCACCGCGTAGGAGGCGGCCGTCAGCGCGGTCAGTCCGGCGGCCGCGCCGGCGGCGACCAGCCTGCGGTTGGCGATGACCGTCCAGGCGGTCTTGGCGCCCGCGGCGACCTGCCCGGAGGCGGTGACGACGGCCCGGCGGCCGGCCTCCACGCCCTTGACGGCGGACTGGGCGGCGCCGTTCGCCGCGCGGGCCGCGCGCTGGGTGCCGGACGCGGCCGCCGACGCGGCGTCGGTCGCCTTGCCCGCGGCGCCGTCGGCGGCGCTCTTCGCGGACCCGGTCGCCTTGTCGGTGGCGTTCGCGGTGGCCGACTTGGCCTTGGACGCCGCGGACCCGGCGGTCGAGGTCTTCCGGTTCGTGTTCTTGTTCTGTTCGGTCATGGACACCTGTTTGCCGCAGTCACGGGCGGCAAACACATCCGGTCACGAGGCGCTGCCCACGGTCGGCGATCGTCAACGCACCGGAAGCGGGCGGTGTTTGAGATTCCCGCCCCGCGCCGGGCTGTACCCGGCCGCAGGGGGTAGAGAGGTAGTCGGAGGACGGCGGGGACGCACCGCCGACGCTACCGAGAGGAGCTGTCATGCCCGGCATGGTGGAGCGCATCAAGCAGTTCGCCCGGAGTCCGCAGGGACGCCGCACGACCGAGCAGCTGCGGCGGGCCGCGTCCGACCCCCGGCGGCGGGCGCAGGCCCAGCGGCTGCTGGGACGGCTGCGCGGCGGCCGGCGCTGAGCCGGCCCCTCGCCCGCGCCGTCCGGCACGCACCCGTGCGGACGGCAGGCCGATGACCGGAGATGACCGGAAAGGACTTCATGAAGGAATCGTCGGTCCGCACCGTGGGATGGGCCCGCTCCCTGCCGATGGGCCAGGGGGTCAAGGCGGCCCGTGACTGGGCGCAGGAGCACCTCGCCTCCCTGGGGTGGGACGAGACCGCTCCCGAGACGGTCCACGACGTGCTGCTCACGGTGTCGGAGCTGGTCACCAACGCACACGTGCACGCCGGTACCGACGCGCAGCTGGTGATGTCGTGGGACACCCGCTGCCTGCACATCTCGGTGCACGACGGGTCCGCCTCCCTGCCCACGCCGCGCGAGCCGAGCGAGGAGCGGGTCGGCGGGCGCGGCATGCTGCTGGTCGACGTCCTGGCCGACACGTGGGAGGCCCGCCCCTGTCCCCACGGCAAGACGGTCACCGCCTGCTTCCGGTCGCCGGAGGCCGACGCCTCCGGATGATCGCCCCGGCGCGGGGCGCGGACCCGGCACGGCCTACGATCGGTCGGGCCGACCCCCGCAAGGAGCCCCGCACGGTGACCGCCGTACTGCCCCCGTACCCCGCCACGCCCGCCCTGCCGGCTCCGCGCCGGCTGACCCGTACCGAGGACGGTGAACGGCTGCACGCCCTGCTGTGGACCGCCGGGCCCGAACGCCGGATGATCAGCAGCGCGGTGCTGGGCGGCGGCATCGGCGAGCGGGCCTGGGTCCTCAACGCACAGGTGGCGCACGGCTACCGGCGCACCGACCCGGAGCGGCACCTCGCCTCCCTCGCCGCGGACGCGGGCGTGCGCGGTCCGGGAGTGGGCCTGATGACGGCGGCCGACGTGTCGTCGTACGCGCACGCGCGTGACGCGGGGGCCGAGGCGTTCGTCACAGCGGGGATCGACGTGCGCGGCTGGGCCGCGTGGCCCGGTGAGGGCGCGGCGGGCGCCCCGGATCCCGGCACCGTCAACGTCGTGGTGGCCGTGCCGGCCGCGCTGTCCGACGCGGCCCTGGTGAACGCGGTGGCCACCGCCACGGAGGCGAAGGTCCAGGCGCTGGTGGAGAGCGGGTACGACTGCTCCGGCACCCCCACCGACGCGGTGTGCGTGGTCGCCGACGCTCCCGCCCCGCACCGGGAGGCGCACGCGTTCGCCGGGCCCCGGTCGCTGTGGGGGGCGCGGCTGGCACGCGCCGTGCACCGGGCCGTACGGGACGCCGTGACCGCGGCCGACCGGGACCGTCCCGCCGTCCGCCGCCGGACATGAAACACCTGTTCCGGGGTACCCGGCGCCCCATGGACTGCCTGGTCGAGCAGGCAGGTTGCTTCGCGGGCACAGATGGGGGACCGTTGCCGCCGTACCTGCTCACGCCGACGAGAAAGGGGGTGGGTGCGCGGCGCGCACCTCGTTCGTGATTCCTTCCCCCGGTTCCGGCGCCGGTCCGTGCGATACGCGCGACGGATCCGTTCCCACGTGGGACGACGCGCCCTGCCCTGTGCTGGTGCTGGACACCTGCGGCCGGATCGTCGGCCGCAACCGCGCCGCCCGCCGCCTCACCGCGGCCTCCCTCGCCTCCGACACCCCGCCGTCCTGGCTGGCCGACGCGCACCGGCGCCAGGTCGCCGGAACCGACGGCCCGACGGCGGACGCGCCGGCCGGGGCCTTCGGCGACCGCTCCTACGAGGCCCGGCCCTCCCCCACCGGAGACGGCCACGTGGCCTGGTGGCTGTTCGACCGTACCGATCTCGTGCGGGCTCAGGCGGCCGTGCGGGAGACCCGTGAGCGGGCCGACGCCACCTCCGACCTCTTCAGCACCCTGCTGTCCTCCCTCAACGTGCCGCGCTGCGCGGAGGTCGCCGCCCGGATGGCCACCGACCACCTCGCCGAGGCCGCCGTGCTGATCACCCCGCCGATCGGCCACCGGTACGCCGTCACCCGCGCCCTGCGCGGGCAGCGGGTGGTGCGGGAGACCCGGCAGATCGACCCGCTCACCGTCCCCGGCCTCGACGAGGCCCTGCGCGGCTTCCCGCCGGTGCCGGCCCGCTGGATCAACCCGGACGCCGTACCGGACTGGGTGGTCCCCGAGGGCTTCTCCGGGCCGGTCGGCTCCGTGCTGGTCACGCCGCTGCCCGGGCACGGGGTGCCCGCCGGCGCCCTGATCCTGCTGCGCTCGGACACCGAGAAGGGGTTCTCGCCCGAGGAGGAGGTCTTCGCCCGGCTGTTCGCCTCACGCGCGGGCACCGCCCTGTCGGCGGCGCGCCTGTACAGCGAGCAGACCGCCATCACCGGCACCCTGATGCGGGAGCTGCTGCCGCCGCCGCTGAGCCGCGTGCACGGCGTCGACTACGCGGGCCGCTACCGCACCGCCATGGACCACGAGCGGGTCGGCGGCGACTTCTACGACGTCCACCCCGGCCCGGACGAGTCCGCCGAGACGTTCGTCGCGCTGGGCGACGTGGCCGGCAAGGGACTGGACGCGGCGGTGCTCACCGGGAAGATCCGCAACACGCTGCACGCGCTGCTGCCGCTCGCCTCCGACCACCTCCGGGTGCTGCGCATGCTCAACAGCGCCCTGCTCACCTCCCACCACGCCCGGTTCGCCACCCTGGTGCTGGCCTCCGTGAACCGCCAGGACGGCGGCTCGGTACGGCTGCGGCTCACCAGCGCCGGGCATCTGCCGCCGCTCGTGGTGCGCACGGACGGCCGGGTCGAGGAGATGCCCACGCAGGGCACCCTCGTGGGCGCGCTGCCCGAGGTGACCGCGCGCACCGTGGAGACCGTCCTCGCCCCCGGCGACACGTGCCTGCTCTACACCGACGGCATCACCGAGGCCCGCGGCGGGCCCCTGGGCGGCGAGCTGTTCGGCGAGGAGCGGCTGCGGCAGGCCCTCGGGGGATGCGGCGGCATGCCGGGCGAGGCGCTGGTGGAACATGTGCAGATGCTGGCAGCGCAGTGGCTGGAGCCGGGCAGCCGGCACGACGACATGGCCGTCGTCGCCATCGGCGCCCCGCGCAACGGCCACCCGGCGGACGACGGCGCACCGGCCGGTGAGCACGGACGAGCACGGAGGAAGGCATGAGCGGTCCCCGGTCCTCGGCCGGTGAACTGGGCGAGGCGCTGTGGAAGGCGGTCATCGAGGGCGACGAGTACGACGCCGTCGACGTCGTCCGCGGCGCCCTGGCGGACGGCTGGCAGGAGGAGGACCTGCTGCTCGACGTGGTCGCGGCGGTGCAGGCGAGGGTCGGTGTCGAGTGGGCGGCCGACCGCATCAGCGTCGCCCAGGAGCACGCCGCCACGGCGATCAACGAGCGGGTGATCACCGCCCTCGCGCATCTGTCCCCCGGCATCCGGCCGGCAACCCGCCGGGGCCGGGTCACGGTGAGCTGTGTGGACGGCGAATGGCACGCGTTCCCGGCGCGGCTGGTCGCCGAGACGCTGCGGCTGCGCGGCTGGCAGGTGGACTACCTCGGCGCGCAGACGCCGACGCCGCACCTGGTCGCCCACCAGCACCACACCGACTCCGACGCCGTGCTGCTGTCCGGGTCGATCCCCACCCACCTGCCGCGGGCGCACACCGCCATCACCGCCTGCCGGTCGGTCGGCGTGCCGGTGGTGGCGGGAGGCAGGGCGTTCGGCGTGGACGGGCGGTACGCGCGCGCCCTGGGCGCCGACGGGTGGGCCCCGGACGCACGGGGCGCCGCGGCCGTGCTGGAGGCCGGGCTGGACAGGCCCACGGGCGTCCGGCAGGCCGTCGACGACCTGCCGCACCTGGCCGACCAGGAGTACAGCATGGTCGCCCAGTCGCGCGGCCGGCTGGTCAAGGAGACGCTGGCGGAGCTGGAACGCCGTTTTCCGCCGATGCGGGAGTACAGCGAGGCGCAGCGGGAGCGCACGGCGGAGGACCTGGCGCACGTCGTGGACTTCCTGGCCACCGCCCTCTACGTGGACGCCGTGGAGGTGTTCACCGACTTCCTGGGCTGGACGGCGGACGTGCTGTCCGCGCGCAACGTCCCGCCGCACTCCCTGGTGACCGGCCTGGACATCCTCGCCGACCATCTGCACGACTTCCCGCGCGCCCTCGGCATGGTCCGCGCCGGCGCCGCCCACCTGACCGGCAGGACCGACCCGGCGGTCACGGACACGGTGGTCTGACGGGAGGGGGGCGTGAGCGTCACGCTCCCCGGGGCATGAGCGGTCGCGCTCCCCTCCTGTCCCGTCACCTCCGGCGCCCCACCGCCCCCGCCAGTCCGCGCAGCACCGCGCTGCGGCCGCGGTCGGGGACCGTCCAGAGCGGCTGGCCCCGTACGCCCCAGCGTTCCAGCAGGGCGTTCGCGGCGAGGAAGCCGGTGGTCGCCGCGCGTTCCATCAGGGCGACCGGCAGGGACGTGCGGACCAGGTCGCCGGCCACCATCAGGCCCGGGTCGGGCGTGCGGACCGTGGGCCGGTCCTCGTAGCCGCCCACCGGGAAGAGGGGGCAGTCGGTGCCCCACTCGTGGCGGGCGTCGACGATCGCCGCGCTCCGGGTCTCCGGGTAGATCCGGTGCAACTGGTCGAGCAGCCGCTTCTGTTCGACCTCCGGGGACGACTCCGGGGGCAGGGCGTAGGCGTGCAGTTCGACGACGGATCCGCCGGTGCGGGCGGCCCAGCGGGCGGCCTCGTCCTCGTACCGTTCGAGGACGCTGACGTTGTCGAGGGTGCCGTAGCCGCTGGTGCCGAGGAAGCCGGGCCGGCCGGGGGCGACCGGGCGGTCCAGCCAGAGGCGGGAGACCAGGAACGGCGGGGCGTTGCGCAGCCGGGCGATCCGCTCCCGCCAGGGTGTGTCGCCGAGCCGGACGGAGCGGTCGACGAGGGCGCGCAGCCCGACGGCGTCCAGGGCGAGCACCACGGCGTCGTGGCGCTGCTCGTCCCGGTCGGTGGCGACCGCGTACCCCCCGTCGTCCAGGGGTTCCACGCGCGCGACGGGGGTGGAGGTGCGCAGGGTGGCGCCGTGCCGGTCGAGCAGGGCGGCGAGCGGGTCCCACAGGGCCGCGGGGAAGGGCGCGGCCGGCACGTCGAACAGCAGGCCCTCGGAGGAGCCGAGGAAGTAGATGTGGAACATCAGCGCCATCTCGGCCGCCGACAGCAGCCGCGGGTCGGCGAAGAAGCTGCGCGAGAACACCTCGAACGCCAGGTGCCGGGCGCTGCGCGGGAAGCGGACCGCGTCGAGGAAGTCGTGCGCGCTGACGGAGTCGAGGCGTTCGTACACCTCGGGCACGCGGACGTCGAGCAGCGGCAGCGCGGCCGCCGCGTCCATCCGGGGCAGGTCGCGCAGCGGGAAGGACGGGCTGAGCGCGGCGAACCCGAGCGCGCTCCACGGCGGGGTGCGGGGCACGTGCCGGAAGCTGTCGCAGGTGCCGTCGCTGTGCCGCAGCGGGTAGTCGGGCAGCGGGGTGAGGCGTTCCAGGGCGGGGTCGGTGCGCCGGAGCAGGCCGCGCAGGTTGTAGTACTGGCGGAAGAAGGCGTGGAAGCCGCGGCTCATCGTCGCGGGCGTGCCGTCCTTCAGGTCGACGGGCCAGCCGCCGACGCGCCCGCCCAGGTAGGGGCGGGCCTCGTAGAGGGTGACGGCGACGCCGCGTTCGGCGAGGGCGGTGGCGGCGGCCAGTCCGGCGATGCCGCCGCCGACGACGGCGGTGCCGGGCCGGCGGTCGCCGTCGACGCGCGGCGCGCCGGGCGGGGGCATCAGCACGCGGGCGCGGCGGTCGCGTCCGCGGCGGGCGGCGGCGGGACGGTGCGGGCGGGTCATCGCGCGGACTCCGTGGCGGTGAGGGGCCGGCGCCCGGTGAAGGTGTGGGTGATGCCGGTCTGCCAGCCGGGCAGCGGCAGGCGGCGCACGCGCTCGAAGCCGTTCGTCCGCAGCCGGTCCGCGAACCGGTCGGCGGTGTCGAACTCCACGACGCTGCGCCACAGATGGCGGTACAGGTCGCCGTCCCCGAGCAGGGTCGCCACGGGCTGGACGACGCCCCGGCAGACCAGGGTCCACACGGCACGGTCGGTGCGGCGTCCGCCGAGGGTGTACTCGTGCACCGCGAGACGTCCGCCGGGCGCGAGCAGTGCGCGCACGCTGCGCAGGACGGCGTCGGGGTCGGTGACGTTGCGGAACAGGTAGGCGGCGAAGACCGCGTCGAAGGGCCCGGTCACGCCGGCCTGCGCGAGCCGTTCGGCGGGCGCGTGGGTGAACGTCACGTTCGGCGGCCAGGTCTTGGCGGCGGCCCGTTCCAGCATGCCCGCGGAGGCGTCCACGGCGGTGACGTCCGCGCCCGGCAGCACCTCGGCGAGTGCGGCGGTGGAGGCGCCGGTGCCGCAGCCGAGGTCGAGCACGCGCAGCCCCTCACCGCCGCGGGGCAGGCCGAGCCGGCGTGCGGAGCGGCGCAGATGGGCGTGGTAGCCGGGGTTGGCGGCGACCAGGGTGTCGTAGCTGCGGGCGGCGTGGTCGAAGGCGGCGGCGAGGTTCTCGTCGCGCAGGAGGGTCATGGGGTCTCCGGGGTGGCGGGGGCTGGGCGTGTCGGGGCGGTCAGGGGCCTTCGTAGGGGCGGCGGGGCAGGCCGGGCAGTTCGAGCGCGGAGCGGAGCATCGGGCCGACCGGTGCGTGCAGGCCGACGGCGAGGTCCTCGTGCAGGCGGGTGTCGCCGTCGAGGAACCGCAGCAGCCGGCGCATGGGGACGCGGTCGAAGAGCCGGCAGAACAGGGCGGGCCCGTCGGCGCGGCCGCCGGCCAGGGCGCGCAGCAGCACGGCGTCCATGGCCCGGGAGCGGGCCGAGTGGGCGGGCGGCGGCGTCGGGCGGCGGCCCTCGCGCAGGGCGGCGGCGACGGCCCGGGTCTGCCGCTGGAGACCGGCGAAGGTGTAGCCGGTGGAAGGGCGGGTGGCGCCGCCCGCGGCCCCGATGCGGAACACGGACTGGCCGGTCTGCCGGGGCATCACCGCGTCGGTCATCGGGATGACGCCCGTCTCGGTGGACAGCACCTCGAGGTCGCCGAGCCGCAGCACGTCGTCCGTGTAGTGCCGTACGGCCGCCTCGTAGGCGTCGGGGGTGAGGGGCCGGGGGGAGAACTCGGTGTACTCCACCAGGGCGTCGTGCCGGCCGAGGGGCAGGACGTAGCCGAAGGACAGGCCGTCGGCGGGCTGCGGGGTGCGGAAGTCCATCAGTTCGGCGGTGCCGGGTTCGAAGGCGGGCCGGGCGGTGCGCACGAACCAGCCGTGGAAGTGCTGGAGCAGCGTGGTGCGGGCGGCCGGCAGGCTGCCCGGCGGACGGGAGTCGAACACCCAGCGGGCCCGGACGGCACGGGCGCGGCCGTCGCCGTCGCGCAGCCGGACCAGCGCGCCCTGAGGCACGTCCTCCACGGTGTCGACGGTGCCCTCCACGCGCCGTACGTCCGCGCGGTCCGCCAGGTCGCGGGCGACGAGGAGCTCGAAGTCGTCGGAGCGGATCATCTTGTAGCGCAGCGGCGTGATGTCCCCGTCGATGCCGCGCCCGGCGGGGTCGCGGACCCGCAGGCGCCGCCAGGACGCGGTGACCGCGGCGTCGAAGCGGCCGGGGCCCGCCTCCCAGAAGCACCAGGTGCGGCGCGGCGGCCGCAGCGGTCCGGGCGGCGCGTCCAGCAGGGCGACGGACGGCGCACGGTCCCCGCTGCCGGGCCCGGCCAGCCGGTGGGCCAGGGACAGCCCGGCCGCCCCCGCCCCGACGATCGCGACGTCCGCGTCCAGCACGCCGGCACCACCCTCCTCCGTACGACACGACTCCGTACGCGTCCGCATGACCAGTTGTTTCCGTCCGTGTGCCCGGTCGGATCCGGGTCACTCTGAGGTGAGACGACGGGCACGACCGGGAAGGCATGCGCCGGTCGTCCGGCGTACCGGAGCGATGCGCATGCCGAGGAGAGGAAGACACCGGATGCTCCCCACTGGGGCCAAGGAACACCGCGCGGCGTTCGGGCCGCGCGCGCCGCGCCCGGCTCACCCGCCGGGACCCACCGTCCGGGTGCCGTCCGTCCGCGTGACGGCGGGGCCCGCGGACGGCCGTACGGCAGGGCGCCGCGTGCCGGGCGGGTACGCGGCCGGAGCGGGGGCCCGGCGGTGACCCGTACCGTTCCGGGGCGCACGGACCACGTCGTCGTCGTGGGGGCCGGGCTGGCCGGTCTGTCGGCGGCGCTGCACCTGCTCGGCGCGGGCCGGCGCGTGACCGTCGTCGAGCGCGACGGACTGCCGGGCGGCCGTGCCGGGCGGATGGAGCTGGACGGGTACCGGATCGACACCGGTCCCACCGTCCTGACCATGCCCGATCTGGCGGACGAGCCGTTCGCCGCGGTCGGGGACAGCCTGCGCAAGCGGGTGGAGCTGGTGGAGCTGCACCCCGCCTACCGGGCGCGGTTCGCCGACGGCAGCAGCCTCGACGTGCACACCGGGGCCGAGGCGATGGCCGCCGAGGTGGAGCGGTTCGCCGGGGCCCGGGAGGCGACGGGCTACCTGCGGATGCGGGACTGGCTGGAGCGGCTGTACCGGGCGCAGATGCGCCGGTTCATCGACGCGAACTTCGACTCGCCGCTGGGCCTGCTCCACCCGGACCTGGTGCGGCTGGCGGCGCTCGGCGGCTTCGGGCGGCTGGACGCGCGCATCGGGAGCTTCCTGAAGGACGAGCGGCTGCGCCGGGTCTTCTCCTTCCAGGCGCTGTACGCGGGCGTCCCCCCGGCGCGGGCGCTGGCCGCGTACGCGGTGATCGCGTACATGGACACGGTCGCCGGCGTGTACTTCCCGCGCGGCGGCATGCACGCGCTGCCGCGGGCGATGGCGGACGCCGCCGCCGACGCGGGCGCCGACCTGCGGTTCGGCCGGGAGGTGACCCGGCTGGAGCGCTCCGGCGGCCGGGTCACGGCGGTGGTCGCGGGCGACGAGCGGATCCCCTGCGACGCGGTCGTCCTCACCCCCGACCTGCCCGTCGCCTACCGGCTGCTCGGCGGGGCGCCCCGGCGTCCGGTGCGGCTGCGGCACTCCCCCTCGGCGGTGGTGCTGCACCTCGGCACCGACCGGACCTGGCCCGAACTGGCCCACCACACCCTCTCCTTCGGGAAGGCGTGGCGCGGCACCTTCGACGAGCTCACCCGCGCCGGGCGGCTGATGAGCGACCCGTCGCTGCTGATCACCCGGCCCACCGCCACCGACCCGTCGCTCGCGCCGCCGGGACGCCATCTGCACTACGTCCTCGCGCCGTGCCCGAACACCGACATCGGGCCGGGCGCGGCCGAGTGGACGGAGCTGGCGCCGCGCTACCGCGACTCGGTGCTGCGGGAGCTGGAGGGGCGCGGTCTGACCGGGCTGGCGTCCGCCGTCGAGGCGGAGTGCGTGGTCACGCCCGCCGACTGGACGGCGCAGGGACACGCGGCCGGTACGCCGTTCGCCACCGCCCACACCTTCGCGCAGACGGGCCCGTTCCGGCCCGGCAACCTGGTGCGCTCCGCCGAGAACGCGGTACTGGCCGGCTGCGGCACCACCCCCGGCGTCGGCGTGCCGACCGTGCTGCTGTCGGGGAAGCTGGCCGCGGCACGCGTCACCGGCGCCCGCGGCCCCGCCGGACCTGCGTCCACCTCACCTTCCGCACAGGAGGTCCCGTATGACCGAGCGTGAACTGGACGCGGCGGGCGTCACGGATCCGGCGCTGCGCGAGGCGTACCGCCACTGCCGCCGGCTCAACTCCCGGCACGGCCGGACGTACTTCCTCGCCACCCGGCTGCTGCCCGTGGAGCGACGGCCCGCCGTGCACGCCCTGTACGGCTTCGCCCGCTGGGCGGACGACATCGTCGACGCGCTCGGCACGGGCGCGGACACCGCCCGCCGGGACGCCGAACTGGCCGCGCTGGAGAGAGAGCTGGCGAAGGGGCTGCGGGACGGGGAGAGCGCCGAGCCGGTGGTGCGGGCCCTCGCCGACACGGCGCGGCGGTACCGCATCGACCACGCCCACTTCGCCGACTTCATGACCGCCATGCGGTCCGACCTGGTGGTCACCGACTACGCCGACTACGCGGCCCTGCGCCGGTACATGCACGGGTCGGCCGCGGTGATCGGGCTGCAGATGCTGCCCGTCCTCGGCACGGTCACCGACCGCGAGGCGGCGGCCCCGCACGCGGCGGCCCTCGGCGTCGCCTTCCAGCTGACCAACTTCCTGCGGGACGTGGGCGAGGACCTGGACCGGGGGCGGGTGTACCTGCCCGCCGACCTGCTCGCCGCGCACGGTGTGGACCGGGAGCTGCTGCGGTGGAGCCGCGACACCGGCCGCCGTGACCCGCGCGTCACCTCGGCGCTGCGCGCCTTCGAGGGGCTGACGCGGGGCGTGTACCGGCAGGCGGCGCCGGGCCTCGCGATGCTCGAACCGGTGTCCCGCCCCTGCATCCGCACCGCGTTCGTCCTGTACGGCGGGATCCTGGACGCGGTGGCCGAGGACGGGTACGCGGTGCTGCACCGGCGGGCGGTGGTGCCGCGCAGGCGGCGGACGGCGGTCGCCGCGGACGGACTGGCCCGGGTGGCCGCCGCCCGGCTGCGGGCCCGCCGCGCCGCCGCCCGGGCGCCCGGCCGCCCTCCGCTGACGGCGGCGGAGCCGACGGCTCCGCGGGTGGTCGAGGAGGTCGCGTGAGGGCGGGTGACGGACGCGGACGCCGGCGGCTGCCGCTCTCCCTGCGCCGCGACGCGGTGGCGTGGGAACGGCAGCGCCCCACCTGGCGGGAGGCCAGGCCCGCCCTGATCGCCGGCGCGCTGAAACGGGCGCAGGCACGCCCCTCGGGCAACTGGTACGTCGTGGGCGCCTCCCGCGACGTGGGCGGTGACCGCCCGCTGGGCCGGACGGTGGCGGGACAGGAAGTGGTGGTCTGGCGGAACGCGGAGGGGCGCGTGGTCGCCGGGCCGGGCGTCTGCCCCCACCTGGGCGCGCCGCTGCGGGACAGCCCGGTGCGCTGCGGCACGCTCGTCTGCCACTGGCACGGACTCTCCCTGAACGGCGGGACGTTCGCGGGCTGGGAGCCGTTCCCCGCGCACGACGACGGGGTGCTGGTGTGGGTACGGCTGGACGCGGTCGGCGGTGAGGAGCCGCTCGACGCGCCGGTCGTACCGCGCCGTCCGCTCCCGGCGCGCGCCCTGACGGCGGTGTACGCCGGGGTGGGCGTCTGCGAGCCCGAGGACGTCGTGGCGAACCGGCTGGACCCCTGGCACGGGGCCTGGTTCCACCCGTACTCGTTCGTCGACCTCACGGTGGCCGACGCGCCGGACGGTGCGAAGAGCTCCGACGGTCCGGGCGGGGACGCGTTCACCGTGGACGTGTCGTTCAAGGTGGCGGGCCGTCTGGTGGTGCCGGTGCGGGCGGTGTTCACGGCTCCCGAGCCGCGCACGGTCGTCATGCACATCACCGAGGGCGAGGGGGTCGGATCCGTCGTCGAGACCCACGCCACTCCCCTGGGCCCGGACGCGTCGGGCCGGCCGCGCACGGCGGTGATCGAGGCGGTGGTGGCGGCCTCGGACCGCCGCGGCTTCGCCCTCGCCCGGGCCGCCGCCCCCCTCCTCCGCCCCCTCGTCCGCACCGCCTCGGCCCGCCTCTGGCGGGACGACCTCGCCTACGCGGAACGCCGCTGGGCGCTGCGGTCGACGGGAAGGTTCCCGGGCGCGTAGCCCCCGGCCCGCCTCGTGAACACCCGGGGCGGGCCGGGCACGCCCCCGGGGTGACTTCTCCGTCCCGCCGGACGGCGGACGCCGCGGCGGGAGTGCGGTGAGCCGGACAGCGGCCGGTGAACGGGACGAGCAGCACCGGGCACCACGGGCGCGCCTGCCCGAAGGCCGTTCGGGGCGGCCGTCGACGGGGTCCCCCGCCGCGTCCCGGAGACCGACCGGCGTGCCCCGCTCAGACACTCGGCCCGGACACCGGCCGGCGGACGGAACGAGCCGCGCGAGTCGTCGCGGGTCCGCCCGTCACGCCCCCGCTCCACCACCGCGCCAGGCAGCGGCCGACCGCCCGCCCCGGCCAGAATCACCCGCCGGCCAACCGGCACGACTCCCGCTCAGACGCTCGGCCCAGGCACCGTCCGCGCACCGGCCGACGGGCGGAACCAGCCGCGTAGTCGTCACGGGGACGCCCACCACGCCCCCGCTCCGGGCAGCAGCCCGCGGCTCCTCCGACCGGGGCGCCCCCGAACCGACCGGCGTGACTCCCGCTCACGGGCCGCGCGTCCCGCGGACCGGGTCCGCACCCGCCCCGGGCGGGGCCCCAGGGCCGGCCTCTCACCCGCCCCGTGCCGTCGCCTCCGCGTCCGCGCGTCCCCCTCCGCCCAGGAGTTCCGTGTGGGGCAAGGACGCACGGGCTTCCAGGCGGGGCAGGTAGTGGCGGGTCGCCCTGGTGACCACCGACGGCATCGCGGCCCGCACGGGCTGGCCCAGGCGGA
The DNA here is from genome assembly GCF_055778765.1 of Streptomyces sp. DSM 120436. Taxonomy (NCBI): domain Bacteria; kingdom Bacillati; phylum Actinomycetota; class Actinomycetes; order Kitasatosporales; family Streptomycetaceae; genus Streptomyces; species Streptomyces sp. DSM 120436. Next base: position 389,076 of record NZ_JBSKBS010000002.1, read on the forward strand.
GCCAGCGGGGGTAGTACACGGCCGTGCTGCGTCGTTCGACCGCCGTGGCGAGGCGGGCCGCGGCGCGGTCGACCGGGTACACGTTCCGCACCGGCCACGGCATGTGACCCCGTAGTTCCCGCATCACGGTGTGACGGTCGGCGTCCTGGATCAGGTCGGTGCCGATCCAGGTGAGGTAGCCGAGGCCGACGGCCACGCCGAGGTGGGCGACCTCCGCGCGCAGGGAGTGGGCGAAGGCCTCCACCCCCGCCTTGGAGGCGCAGTACGCGCTCATCATCGGGGCGGCGCCGATGGCGGCCAGCGAGGAGACCTGGAGGTGGTACCCCCCGGTCGCCGTCAGGTCCGGCAGGAACGCGCGGGCGGTGGCCGCGCTGCCGGTGAGGTTGACGTCGATGATGCGCCGCCACCGCGCGGGATCGGAGTCGGCGAACAGCCCGCCGTCCGTCACGGCGGCGTTGGCGACCACGACCGAGGGGCGACCGAGCCCGGTCCGGACCGCGTCCGCCGCCCGCGCCAGCGCCGCGTCGTCGGTGACGTCGACCTCGTGCGCGAGGGCGGGCCCGGGCAGCGCGTCGGCGAGTTCCCGCAGCCGCTCGCCCTCGTGGCCGAGCAGCGCCACCCGCATGCCGCGTCCGGCGAGGTCGCGGGCCAGGGCGGCGCCGATCCCGCGCGCGGCCCCGGTGATGACGGCGGTGCGTCCCCGCAGCGGGCCGCCGCTCATCCGCCGTCACCGCCCTTCCCGCCGGTCACCTGCGGGTCGGTGTCGGGGCGGGCGGTGTGGTGCGGGTGGCCCGCGGTCCTGCGGGCCTCCTTCATCTCCGCCTCGAAGAGGTGGTCGCGCCCGTCGGCCAGCTCCTCCACGGCGGCCTGCTCCAGCTCCCGGAACGGCCGGTAGTAGGTGCGGTCGTACGCCTCGACGATCTGGAACGTCCAGTGACCGGGGATCACGTTGCGGCCCAGCACCTGGGTGCGCACGGTCTCCGCCCAGTCCGGGTGTCCGGCCTTGTGCAGCAGTTCCACGGCCCGGTCCAGTTCCAGGTCGGCGGTGCCGGTGAGCTGGTGGAAGCTGTAGAGATGGCCGCGGGCCCGCTCGGTGGTCTCCAGCGCCTTCGACAGTGATCCCAGCGCCTCGACCGTCTCGTCGCTGACGCCCTCCGGGCGCCGGTGCCCGCGGTCGGGGCCGTCGTCGGGCTGTCCGTCGTGTCCGCTCATCGTCGCGCCTCTCCTTCGGGGTCGGTGTCCGGCCGGCGGCCGGCGGGGGTCATGCGGGCCGTCCGCCCCGGTCGGGCTGCCGGCGTCCGGTGCGGTCGCGGTGGGCCAGCAGCCGCTGGGCGCCGACCAGGCCGGGCGCGAAGGACCGGCGCAGGGCCGCCCGCGCGGCGTTCGCGCCGGGCGCGCCGTGCACGCCGCCGCCCGGGTGGGCGCCGGCGGACGCCAGGTACAGGCCCTTGACGGGGGTCTCGGGCCGTCCGGTGCCGGGGGACGGGCGGAAGAACAGCTGTTGGTGCATGGCGGTGGTGCCGCCGTTGATGGCGCCGCCGTGCAGGTTCCGGTCGAGGGACTGGAGCGTGGACGGGGCGAGGATCCGCCGGGCCCGGATGCGGTCGCGGAAGCCGGGCGCGAACCGCTCCACGTGGCGTTCGACGCGGTCGGCCATGCGTTCCTGCTCGTCCTCGTCCCAGGAGCCGGTGAGGCCGTCGTCGCCCGCGTCCCCCACGACGCGGTGCGGGACGTGGGTGTAGGCCCAGGCCGACTCGGTGCCCTCCGGGGAGCGGGACGGGTCGGAGGTGGTCATCTGGCCGAACAGGGAGAACGGGCGGTCGGGGATCCGGCCGGTGGCGAGCTGGGCGGCGAAGCGGGTGAGTTCGTCGAGCCCGTCGGCGAGGTGGACGGTGCCGGCTCCGGCGGCGTCCTCGCACTGCCACGGGACGGGTCCGTCCAGCGCCCAGTCGACCTTGAAGGTGGCGAAGTCCCACTGGAAGCGCTCCAGGTCGGACAGCAGTTGCCGCGGCAGGTCCTCGGGGGCGACGAGTTCGCCGTAGAGGGAGGGCACGGCCACGTCGGCGAGGACGGCGCGCCGGGCGGGGACGGTCTCCCCGTCGGCGAGGCGCACCGCGACCGCGCGTCCGTCGCGCACGACGACCCGCCGCGCGTGCCGTCCGCACTGCACCACTCCCCCGCGCGCCTCCAGGCGCCGCACGAGGGCGTCGGTGAGCGCGCCCGCGCCGCCGGCCGGCACGGGGAAGCCGTAGGTCTGTCCGAGCATGGACATCAGCCAGCCGAAGCCGCCGCTGCCGGCGGCCTCGGGCGCGAGGTCGGCGTGGAGGGCGTTGCCCGCCAGCAGCAGTCCTCCGCCCTCGCCGCGGAACTCCTCCTCCGCCATGCGGCGCACCGGCAGCACCAGGGTGCGCGCCATGCGCAGCCCTCCGGTGCCGCGCAGCCGCGCGGCGAGCCGGAGGCCGGAGCGGACCGGCGGGAACGGCGTGAACAGGGCGTCCAGCAGGTCGGGGCGCAGGCGCTCCCAGATGGCGTGCAGCCGGCGCCAGGCGTCGCCGTCGCCGGGCGCGAAGGCGTCGAGGGAGTCCGCGGTGACGTCGACGCTGCGGTCCAGGACCGCGCAGCGGCCGTCGCTCAGCGGGTGGGCGACGACGTGCGGGGCGTGGCTCCAGCGCAGCCCGTGGTGCTCCAGGCCCAGTCCGGACACCACCGGGGAGGCGGCGGCGAGCGGGTAGAAGGAACTGAACAGGTCGCTGGCGAAGTCGGGGTGGACGCCGTGGTCGTGGCGCACGGCGCCGCCGGGCTCGGGCTGTTCCTCCAAGACCTTCACGCTCCAGCCGGCGTCGGCGAGCAGGTTCGCCGCGACCAGGCCGTTGGGCCCGGCGCCGATGACGACGGCGTCAGCCACGGGCGCCTCCCGTCCCGGGCTCCGACGGCACGATCTGGCCGAGTGGCCGGCGTTCCTCCGCCTCGGCGGCCTCCGTCTCGACGAGGTGCGCCAGCCGGGCGAGCATGGCCCGGTGGCGGAGCTGGATGAGCGCCTCGACGGCCACGTTGTGCACGAGGCCGCCCGCACCGCGCAGGGGGTGTTCGTCCACCTTGACGAGGCACTGGTCGCCCCAGGGCTGCACCTCGATGGCGATGCGCGCGGTGCCCAGCGGCCCGGCCTTGGCCTCCAGTTCCAGTACCTTGCCGGGGACGCAGCGCCGGACGACGGTCTCGTTGTGCAGCTTCAGCGGGCCGATGCGCACCTCGTAGCCGATCGCGGAACCGAGCTGCGGCCAGTGACCGCGCACCGGCTTCGACGAGGACGCGCCCACCACCCAGTCCGCGTAGCGGGTGCCGTCCTCCAGCACGGCCCACACGGACCGCGGGTCCGTGCGGATCAAGCGATGACGAAGCGCCACTGTTGCCTCCTGTGTCCCTGAGCGTCACCGGTCAGCTCTGAGTGCCCCGCCTGACCGGCGTCAACCAGGAGGACCGCCGGACGGGTCAGGCCGCGGGGCGGGTGGGGGCCAGCGCCCAGCGGATGACGGCGGTGACGGCGGTGCCGAGCGGGCGGACGCACAGGTCCTCGGCGGGCACGCGGGGCACCCGCAGCGCGCGGGACGCCCAGGGCGGCAGCAGGGACACGGCGTTCGCGGCGAGGACGCCGTACGGCAGCCGGGCGAGCAGCGGGACGGGCGGGTCGAGCAGCAGGAACCGCGCGGTGGCCAGGGCGTCCGGGGTGGCGTGCAGCTCGTCGCGGTAGGCGGCGAGCCGCTCGGCGAGCTGGGCGCGGTCCGCGGGCGGGTCGGGGACACCGAGGGCGGTGGCGATGCGCGCCATGTCGGCGACGTACGCGTCGCAGCCCGCGTCGTCCAGCGGGCGGACGCCGTAGCGCTGGTGGGCGCGCAGGAACATGTCGACCTCGGCGACGTGCACCCAGCACAGCAGGTGCGGGTCGGACGCCCGGTACTCCCGGCCGTCGGGCGCGGTGCCGTGGACCGTCCCGTGGACGGCGCGCACCCGGTCGACGGCCTGCTGGGCGCTGTCGGCGGTGCCGTACGTGGTGACGGCGAGGAAGGTGCTGGTGCGCTGGAGCCGCCCCCAGGGGTCGCCGCGGAAGCCGGAGTGGGCGGCGACGGCGGCCATGGCGAGCGGGTGGAGCGACTGGAGCAGCAGGGCGGACAGGCCGCCGATGAACATCGAGGCGTCGCCGTGCACCCGGCGGACCGGCCGCTCGGGGCCGAACCAGCGCGGGCCCGGGGTGCCGTGGATGCGGGCGCGGTTGTCGGGCCCGTCCGGTCCGGCCACCCGCGAGAAGATGGCGTGGCCGATGCGGTCGCGCAGTACCGAGGCGGGTTCGGCGATCCGTTTCATGCCCGTCGCGCCTCCTCCCGTCGGTGAGGGCCGGCCGGTGTCCTACGGTTACCTCTGCCCCGGTCGGCGCCTCCGTACCCGCGTGCGGGGCGGACCGGTCAGGGGACGTCGCCCCGCCACTCGTACACCCGGTCGCCGGCCGCGCGGGGCGCGTAGACCGCGCGGCCGCCGGGGCCGTAGCGGCCTATCTCGGTGGGCAGGCCCACGCCGTGCCGCCGCTCCGCCGGGCCGTGACCGGTGACGTCCAGCAGCAGGCCGTCCAGCGGGCCGCCGGACAGCTCCGCGTACACCCGTCCCTCGCGCGGACCCGGATCGTCGTGGTCCGCCCCGTACACCCTGCCGCGCATGAACTCCGTCTCGTCCATACCGGCAGGGTGGCATCCGGCACTGACAGCGGCCCGCTACGCCGGCTCCTCGCGGGGGACCGCCGCCCACGGCGCGGCCGCGCGTCCCTGGCTCCAGGCGAGCAGCCCGTCGCCGTCGACGCAGACGATGCCGCACTGCTCGGCGTACTCCAGGGCCGGCACGGTGAACTCGCCGGTGGTGACGACGACGGCGACGTCGGCCTCGTGGACCGTGAAGCAGGTGCCGCCGAAGCGCTGGAGGTCCTGCGAGCCGACCTTGTTGTCCTCGCCGTAGCGCTTGCACTGGACGACGAGGCGGCGGCCGTCGGGGGTCAGCCCGGTCACGTCGGCCCCCAGGTCGCCCGCGCCGCCCACCACCCGCACCCGCGTGCAGCCGTCCCGGGCGCACAGCTCCGCGGTGGCGGCCTCGAACTCGTCGGGCGTGAGCGCCTCGTGGTCGATCCCCTGGGCCACGGGCAGCGGTGAGGTGACCTCCTCGGGCGGGCCGGCCTGGGCGGGGACGGCGAGCGGGGCCGGCGCCGGGGCGTCCAGGGCGTCGAGGGCGGTGGAGGTGCCCCGGGCCAGCGCGTCCCCGGCGTGCCGGGCGATCCGCGCCGCCGACAGCCGTCGCCTGCGGCGGCCGCGGGCCAGCGCGACGGCGACGACCAGGCAGAGCAGCACGACGGCCCACACCGGGCGCCGCTGCACCACCCCGGCCAGTGCCCGCACCGCCAGGCCCCCGATGACCAGCGCCGCGGCGAGCAGTCCGAAGAACACGGCGGTGGAGCGCAGGTCGAAGCGCCGGCCGGGGCGCGACGCACGGGTACGACGCTCGGGCATGGTCACCGTGGTGACTCCTCTCTCTGACGGGCCGGACGCCGGCGTCCCCGGTGGCCGGGGCACGCCGGAGATCACGTAGGCCGTCTGCCCCCGATCGGCGCGCTCACCGGATGCGGGGACGGACGGCCTGTTTCGGTGCGGGGAGGGAAAGAGGCGACCCGTGGGGGAAGTCACGATGGCCGGGGAGGCACGGCCGGACGGAGGAGACGGACGGTGGACTGGCGGGTCTTCGCTCAGCGCATGGCGTCGATGGCCCGGGATCTGCTCGCGGAGCACACGCTCGACGCGACGCTGGAGCAGATCTCGCGCTCGGCCGTGGAGCTCGTGGACGGCTGCGACGCCTCGGGCATCCTCGTCCTGGGCGAGGGAGGGGTGCGCTCGCTGGCGCCGACGGAGGAGTTCGTGTCCGTCAGCGACCGGCTGCAGGGGGAGCTGTGCGAGGGGCCGTGCTTCGACGCGGCCCGGCCCGACCGCCCGGAGCGGGTCTTCCGCGTCCCCGACCTGACGGAGCCCCCGGAGCGCTGGCCGCGCTTCGTGCCCCGGTGCCGGGAGCTGGGGGTGGGCAGCATGATGGGGTTCCTGCTGTACACGCGGGAGGAGGAGCTGGGCGCGCTCAACATGTACTCCCGCAAGCCGGGGATGTTCACCGAGGACAGCGAGGCCGCGGGCTGGCTGCTGGCGTCGCACGCGGCGGTCGCCTTCGCCACCGCCCGCACCGGCGAGCAGCTGCAGGAGGCCCTCGCCACCCGGCACCTGATCGGTGAGGCGATGGGCATCCTGATGGGCCGGCACCGCCTCGCGGAGGACCAGGCGTTCGACCTGCTGCGCACCCGGTCGCAGCGCACCAACACCAAGCTGCGGGACGTGGCGCGGCAGGTCTGCGAGTCGGGCGGCGCGGAGCTCTGACCGCCCGGCTCGTCGCACGGCGCGCGCTCAGCGGGCGGCGTCGGTCCAGGTGTGGGCGACGTCGATCACGAGACGCCCGTCGAACTGCAGCACGCGGAACGGCAGCCGTCCGCGCACCCCGAGGCCGATCTGGGTGTCGCCCTCGAAGCTGCCGGCGAACCGCGCGTCCCGGAAGGTGCGGTATCCGGTCAGGTCGACGCCCGGCAGGGTGCCTCCGGCGCGCGCGGGCAAGGTGGCCGCGCCGGTCTCGGGGTCGTACGCCGGTGCGGCGACGCGCACCTCGAGGACCGCGCCGCCGGAGACGGGGATGTGCCGTCCCGATCCGTCCTGGTGGAGCCGGTCGACGTAGCGGACGAAGTGGCCGAGGTCGCCGCGCGCGGCGCCGGGCACGTCGACGACCATGCGGTCGTAGCAGTCGTGCCGGCCGGTGCGCACGTCCCGGACGGAGGCGGTCGTGGCGGCGGTGGCCGCCTTGTCGCCGCTGCCCCAGCCGGTGGAGCAGGCCGTCGCCGCGGCCGGCGCCGCCGGCGGGGCGGCCACGGCCGGGGCCGCCGCCGTCACCAGCGTGGCGCCGAGCAGCACGACTGTCGCGCAGATCGTTCTTGGTTGAAGCATTTTCGGCCCCCTGGGACGACAACGTTCTGGTATCCGGTGAGACGACCGGGATGCCCTGATGGTTGCGGTCCGTGCGGCCGGTCGCCGTACCGGCGCGCATGGCACATGCTGGTGGGGAGCGGACGATCGTCCCGTTTCGTGTGCACCGGGAGGGCGTCACATGGGTGGTGCAGCCGCCGCACCGCGCGGGAAGCGGCCGGCGGGCCCGCCCGTACCCGACGCGGGGAGGAGCCGGACCGGTCCTCCCGGGGCGCGTGTCGAGGACGCGCTCGCGGACGCCGTGGTGGCGGCCGTGCGGGACACCGGGGGGTACGGCGGGGCGGTGTACCTGCGGTCGCCCGACCAGAGGTCGCTGGTGCTCTGCGTGGTGTCCGGCGTGCCCCGCGCGCTGCTGAAGCCGTGGTGGCGGATCCCGGTGAGCGGCGCGCTGCCGATGTGCGAGGCGTTCCGCAGCGGCGAGACCCAGTATCTGCCCGACGACCGGGCGACGATGCTGCGCTTCCCGCAGTTCACGGCCGCGCTGCCGTACTCGTTCGCGCACGCCCACCACCCGGTGCGGGTCGGCGGCGAGACGGTGGGCGTCCTCGCGGTGCTGCACTCCTCCGCCCCTGAGCCGGCCGGGGAGGAGCAGGTGCGCGAGGGGCTGCGCCGGGCCGGGCGGGACATGGAGGAGCGTCTCGCCGCGTTCGCCCGCCGCCTGCCCGGCCGTACGGACGCGGACGCGCCGGCGTACAGCATCGAGTACGACGACCAGCCGGTCAGCGTGCGGCTGCCGACGCCGCCCGCCCGGGCGGTGGCGGTCGGCATGGTCGAGTGGAACCTGGACAGCGACACCTGGGCCGGGGACGACGACGCGCTGGCGCTGCTGGGCGTGGACCGCGACCGGTTCGGCGGCACCCTGGCCGCGGTCGAGGAGCGGGTGTCACCGGACGACCTGTACGCACTGCGGGCGGCCCGGCGGGAGGCGGAGGACACCGGGCAGATCCGGGGCCGGCACTTCCGGGTGCTGGAGGAGTCGCGGGACGGCGCCGAGGCGGCCCACTACCGGCCGGTGGAGCTGTGGGGGCACGTGGTGCGGGCGGAGGGCGCGGCCCGGCTGCTGGTGGGCGCCCTGGTCGACGTGGCGGGCGGGGTCACCGCCGCGGAGGCGGCCGAGCGGCTGCCCGACGGACTGTTCTCCCTGGACCAGGACGGCAGGGTCATCTACGCCAACCGCCGCTGTCAGGACCTGCTCGGCTGCGATCTGGAGCGGCTGCTCGGCCACTACCCGTGGCGGGTGCTCACCTGGCTGCGCGACCCGGCGTACGAGGACCGCTACCGGGCGGCGATGCTGACGCAGCAGCCGGTGTCGTACCTGGTGCGCGACCCGGACGGGATCTGGCTCGGCTTCGTGCTCTACCCGGGCGTGCACGGGCTGACCGGACGGGTCTTCCGCACGGCCGCCCCGGCGGGCGCCGAGCCGGGCCGGACCCTGACGCCGTCCCCGGCGCCCCCGGCGGACCCGCCGACCGGGCTGGTCGCCACCGCCCGCGCGGGGGCGCTGTACCACGTGGTGCAGATGGCCAGCGTGCTCACCGAGGCCGTCACCGTCCGGGACGTGTGCCGCGCCGTCTCCGAACAGCTGCTGCCGGCCTTCGGGGCGCGGGAGGTCGCCCTCTACGCGGTCCGCGACGGACGGATGTACCTGCTGTGGGAGGACGGCTATCCGCAGCACTTCCTCGACCCGTTCGAGGGCATTCCGCTGGACGCCGACGTGCCCGGGGTGCACACGCTGACCACGCGCCTGCCGCTGTTCTTCGAGTCGCCGGAGGAACTCGTCGGCGCGTACCCGAAGCTGACGCTGGACCCCATGGCCTCCTGGGCGTTCCTGCCGCTGATCGCCTCCGGTCACCCGATCGGCTCCTGCATCCTCGGCTGGAACACCCCGCACCGCTTCACCCCGGAGGAGCGCAGCGCGCTGACCGCGCTGGCCGGCCTGACCGCGCAGGCCATGGAGCGGGCCCGGCTCTACGACGCCGAGTCGGCCGTGGCGCGCGGACTGCAGGAGGGCCTGCTGCCGCACCGGCTGCCCGCCGTCGACCGGCTGCGCACCACCGGCCGCTATCTGCCCGGCACCAAGGGCATGGACATCGGCGGCGACTGGTACGACGTCATCCCGACGGGGCGCGGGGTGGCGCTGGTCATCGGGGACGTGGAGGGGCACAGCGTGGGCGCCGCGGCCGTCATGGGGCAGCTGCGCAGCGCGGTGCACGCCTTCGCCTCGAGCGGGCGGCCGCCGCAGGAGGTCATCACGCACACCAACCGGCTGCTCGCCGAGCTGGAGACGGACCTCTTCGCCACCTGCTGCTACATCGAACTGGACCCGGCGACCGGGCACGCCCGGGCCGTGCGGGCCGGTCATCCCCCGCCGTTGCTGCGCCGCCCCGACGGGAGCGCTGAGACGCTGGAACTGGAGGGCGGGGTGCTGCTGGGGGTGCAGCCGGACGCCGTCTACCCGGTCACCGCGCTCACCCTGGACCCCGGCAGCGTGCTGGCGCTCTACACGGACGGGCTCGTCGAGGTGCCCGGCAGCGACATCGCGACCGGCATCGACACGGTCCGCCGGTGCCTGGCCGACGGCCGGACCGGCTCCGTGGAGGAGCTGGCCGACCGGCTGATCGGCGCGGCCCGCCGCACGGAGGACCGGCCGGACGACGTGGCGCTGCTGCTCACGGCGTACGACCGGGCGGAGACGGCCTGACCGCCCGGGGAGGCGGGCGGAGGCCCTCGGACGCGGTGACGGAGGGCGGCAGGGCCCCGAGGGGTCCCGCCGCCCTCCGTGTGCGGAGCGTCAGGCGTTGCGCCGCACGCTGCGCAGGACGAAGAAGCCGAAGACCACCAGCACTCCGCCGATCGCGGCCGGCCACAGCTGGGCGCCGGTCTCGGCGAGGCTGCCGCCGCCGCCCTGGGCCTGGGTGCTGCCCTCGATCTCGGGGAGGCTGCCGGGCACCTGGGCGGCCTGGGCTGCCTGGCCGCCGTCGCCGCCGTTCCCGGCGTCCGCGCCGTCCCTGGCGTCGTCCTGGCCACCGGCGTCGGCCGGGTCGGAGACCTTCACGTCGGGCTGCTCGGGCGCGGCCGTGACCTCGCCGTCCGCGGGCCTCCCGGTGGCCGCGGGCTGCTCTTGGCCGTCGTCCCCGCCGTCCTTGCCACCGCCCTGACCGGCGTCGTCCTTGCCGCCGCCCTGGTCGCCGCCGTCGTTGCCGCCGCCCTGGTCGCCGCCGCCCTGGTCGCCGCCGTCGTTGCCGCCGCCCTGGTCGCCGCCGTCGTTGCCGCCGTCGTCGCCCTGGCCCGGGGCGCCGGGCGTGGCGGTGGGCTGCTCGCCGCCGCCGTTGTCGCCCCCGTCGCCCCCGTCACCGTCGCCGTTGCCGTTGTCGCCCCCGTCGTCGCCGCCGCCGTCGCCGCCGCCGTTGTCGCCGCCACCGTTGTCGCCGCCGGCGCCGCAGGTGCGGCCCTCGTTGATGCAGTCGACCATCTCGTTCATCAGGTCCTCCTCGAAGACGTTGATGAAGTCGCCGTGGTCGGTGATCGGCTTGTGCAGCTGCTCGGGGAAGGAGTCCACCGCGAACAGCGGAACGGTCTTGCCGCCGTCCTCCAGGCTCGGCGCGTCGACGTCGTACACGATGCGCTGGACGAGCTGCGGAATGGGCCGGAAACCGGCCGGACAGCTGCCCTCGGCGTCCGTGAACGCCATGTGCGTACGGTGGTTGGCGCTGTCGATGTTGCGGCCGTCCCAGCAGCTCTGGAAGGCGAACGTGCGGACCACGTCACTGCCCTCCGGGCACAGCGGGTACTTGTCCTTCAGCTGCCGGTCCTCGAAACCGGTGCAGCTCCAGGAGGCGTTGGCGTTGGCCGGGCCGTTGACGAAGGACTTGGCGTCGCCGGTGATGATGCGCAGCAGCCGGGGCATGGCCGTGACCTTGCCCTTCGGGTTGCCGACGAAGGTCAGCGTGACGTCCTTCGGAGTGACGATCTCACCGACGTTGCCCTCGATGCCGCCGCCCGGGGACTGGGCGTCGCGCTCCTCGGTGCCGTTCTGCAGGCGCAGCACCGGCCAGTAGTAGGAGGACCTGTCGCGCTGGTCCTCGCAGCTGGTCTCCGCCCGCGCCAGCTCCTCGTCGCTGACGAAGGCGTCGGTGGCCTGGTTGCCGATGTAGTCGTGGAAGTGGTGGGCGCCGTTGCTCACGCCGGGGGCGGCGATGACGTTGTCCGAGTTGAACAGGCCGTTCTCGTTGACGCCGCACTCGCTGGTGAAGGTGCCGGTGGAGGCGTTCCCCGACGGCTGCGGGGTGTCGGCATCGGGCTGGACGCTCCCGATGGGGACGTAGTCGCCGGGCACCGGTCCGTTGCCCGCCTGACCTCCGTTGCCGCCGCCCTGCTGCTCGCCGCCGTCCTGGCCCTGACCGTCCTGGCCGCCCTGCTGCTCGCCGCCGTCCTGCTGCTCGCCGTCGTTCTGCCGGCCGTCACCGTTCTGCTGGTCCTGGCCGTCGCCGGGCTGCTCGCCGCCGTCGCCGCCTTCCTCGGGGGCGGGGGCGTTGCCGGAGTCGCGCACGGCGCAGGCGGCGAGGCCGTCGAGGTCCTGCGGCCGTTCGCCGCCGGCCTTCTCGATGGCGGCCCCGATGCGGGCCAGCACCGCGGCGCGCTTGTCCTTCAGCGGTCCCGCGATGGCGTTCTGGGCGAAGCCGGGGTCCTGGCGGATCGCGTCGGCCGACTCGCCGAGCCGCTGGTAGGCCTCGGCGATCTGGGCGTCGAGGCCGGCGAGCTCCTTGTCCACCTCCGCGCGGGCCTGGTCGGGCACCGCGGTCAGCTCGGTGGCCACGTCGGGGCAGTCGATGGTGGCGGCGCCCGACAGCGCCTGCGCGTCCGCCGTCCCGCCGTCCGTCGCGGAAGCGTAGACGTTGGCCGCCATCATGCCGCCGCCGCCCAGGATCAGGGCGAAAGCGGCGAGCGTCGCGCGCTGTTTGGGGCGTCTGCGTGTGTTGCGTGCCAAGGCAGTACTCCTACGCTTCTGTCGCGGGGGGGGCGGGCATTCGATTCCCACGCTCCATACGCGGGCGGACCGCGCCGCGTTCAACCGGCTCACGGTTTCTTCCCGGAATCTCAGCGACCGCAGGCCGCTTGGGACGCGCGGCCCCCGCCGGACGGGGTGCGTCCGGTGGGGGCCGCGGGCGTCGGCGCGCCCTGTCCTCCCCGCTCGGGTCCGCTCAGGTGATGTTCACGTCACTGCACAGGAAGTACGTCTGGTCCGAGTGCGAGGCCTGCCAGATCGTGTAGACGACGTGGTGGCCGCTCAGGCCGGACGTGCTCACCGGGATTGCGTAGTGGTTGCCCGGGGCGTAGGAGCCGGTCCGGGTCACCAGCCGGAGGTCGTCCCAGCGCAGGCGCTGGGTGGTGGGGTCGAAGCCCTGCTTGGTGACGTAGACGAGGAAGTAGTCCGCGCCGTGGCTCGCCTGGTCGTACAGGTCGACGGTGAAGCTGCTGCCCACGTCGGTGGTCTTCCAGGCGCCCGGCGTGTCGAGGGAGCGGTAGCGGCCGTTCTCGGTGTGGCCGCCGCTGCAGAGCCGGCCGTCGGGGACGACCGCCCGGAAGTTGCCGCCCGACCCGTCACGGTAGAGGCCGTTCCAGTTCCACATGGCGTTGGGGTTGTCCTGCCAGGCCTGCCAGCACATCGGGTCCTGCCGGGCCATCGCCGGGTTCTGGAAGTCGCTGCCCCACCGCTGCCAGCAGCCGTAGTTGCGGGACGCGGGGTCCACCACGGAGCCGTGGGCGTGGGCCGTGCCGCTCCAGGGGACCAGGCACAGCAGTGCGGCGACGACGGCGCTCAGGGCGAGGGCGAGCCGGGACCGGCCTCTCGACAGATCACGCGCCATACAATCATGTACATGCCAATTCATGGTTTCTTCCTTCCGTCACGAGGGTCAGGAGGTGCGGACGCGCACATCCGCCGCGTGCGCCCGATGGGAGCGCTCCCAAAGGGCAATCTGCGCCCGGACGACGGAAGGGGCAACCCTTCGTTCTCGCCACTTCCGTCACCCCGTGGCGCGTTCGACGCTTTCGACGGCGAAGGCCCGCGAAGACGTGCGGGAAGCGCCCCTCAGAGCCGGTCGAGGTCCCGTGTGGAGCGGCCGAGACAGACGACCGAGTCGTCCATCGGCACGCCGATCTCCTCGAAGCCCATCCGGTCGTAGAAGGCGCGGGCGGGCTCGTTGGCGGCCGTCATCACGAGGTGCACGGCCGGGACGCCGCGCTCCGCGAGGGCGGTGAGCAGGGTGCGCATCAGCTGCCGCCCGTGACCCCGGCCCTGCCACTCGGGCAGCAGGTCGATGTGCAGATGGGCGGGCCAGGCGGCCAGCTCCGGCACGACCATCCGCTCGGGGTGGTGCAGCAGCCGGGCGATCTCCTCGTCCGGGGTGGCCGGCGGGCCGGCCGGTGCGGGATGGCGCTCGGCCACCCGAGGGAGCCACTCGGCGCGGAACCGCTCGGCGAACCGGGCGGTGTCGGCGGCGCCGACGACATAGCCGACCGCGCTTCCCCGTCCGTCGTCCAGCACGAAGGCCAGCTCCGGCTCCAGGTGGGCGTAGGGGGCGGCGAAGGCGGCCGTGAAGACGGAGGGGTCGGCGTAGTGGGGGCGGCTGTCCTGGCCGTTGTGCGCGGTGCGGACACAGATGTCGTCGAGGGCCTCGCGGTCCTCGGGGCGGTACGGACGGACAGCGGGGGATGTGGTCATGGTGGGTATCCTGCACTCATGGGAGCGCTCCCACAAGGTGTTCCCCGCGTGGTCGCGCCACCCGCGCGCCCGGGCGTGACATGGCGTTACAGGGGCACCCGGTGGCCATGAAGCTGCATATTCCGGGCCGGGACCACCGGTCGGCACACCAGGACGCGCCGGACGAGTCCGCTTCCTCGCGGCAGGCCGGGCAGCCGGCGCAGGAGCCGGGCCCGAACGACGCGGTGGAACGGGCGGCGCCGGACACCCCGACGAAGCTGCCCAAGGGCGCCTGGAAGGCGGCGCTGAAGGGCAGTGTGCGCGAGTTCAAGGACGACGAACTCACCGACCGCGCCGCCGCCCTGACGTACTACGGAGTCCTGGCGCTGTTCCCGGCGCTGCTGGCCCTGGTGTCCGTCCTCGGCCTCACCGGGAAGTCGACGACGGACAAGGTCCTGGAGAACGTCCAGGAGCTCACCGCCCCCGGCGCGGCGCGGGACATCATCACCCAGGCGATCCAGCAGTTGCAGGGCAACGCGGGCATCGGGTCGCTGGTGGCCGTCCTCGGTCTGGTGCTGGCCGTCTGGTCGGCGTCGGGCTACGTGGCGGCGTTCATGCGCTCCTCGAACGCGGTGTACGACATGCCCGAGGGCCGCCCGCTGTGGAAGGTGCTGCCGGTCCGTGTGGGCGTGACGGTCGCCCTGCTGCTGATGGCCACGATCAGCGCGCTGATCGTGGTCTTCACCGGCGGGCTGGCCCGGCAGGCGGGCGATCTGCTCGGGCTGGGCGACACGGCCCTCACGGTGTGGTCGATCGCCAAGTGGCCGGTGCTGGTGCTGCTGGTCACCTTCATGATCGCGCTGCTGTACTGGGCTGCGCCGAACGCCAAGGTGAAGGGGTTCCGGTGGGTCACCCCGGGCAGCTTCGTGGCGCTGCTGATCTGGCTGGCCGCGTCCGCCGGGTTCGCCCTCTACGTCGCCAACTTCGGTTCGTACAACAAGACGTACGGCACGATGGCCGGTGTCATCATCTTCCTGATCTGGCTGTGGATCACCAATCTGGCGATCCTGCTGGGGCTGGAGTTCGACGCGGAGATCGCCCGGCAGCGGGCCATCGCCGGGGGGCACCCGCCGCAGGAGGAGCCGTACACGCAGCCGCGCGACACGCGCGCCTGGGACGAGCAGGACCGGCAGAGGATGGACGGCGCCTGACCCCGCGGGGTCCGGCGGGCGTCAGTCCGCCAGTCCCGCCGCGAGGGTGGCGCCCAGCTCCCAGCAGCGCTCCAGGGCGGCCTTGTCCGGCTCGCCCGTGACGGTCACGGCCCCGGCTGCGCGGCGCCAGCCGAGGCCGGCGGTGACCGACTCGATCGCCCGCACGGCGCCGGTGACGTCGTTGCCGCCGTGCACGTAGTACCCGAAGGGGCGACCGCGGGTGGAGTCCAGGCAGGGGTAGTAGACCTGGTCGAAGAAGTGTTTGAGGGCGCCCGACATGTAGCCGAGGTTGGCGGGTGTGCCCAGGAGGCAGCCGTCGGCGTCCAGGACGTCGGCGGCGGTCGCGGACAGCGCGGCGCGCCGCACCACCCGGACGCCCTCGATCCCCGGGGCGGTCGCGCCGGAGACGACGGCTTCGAACATCGCCTGGCAGTTCGGCGAGGGCGTGTGGTGGACGATCAGCAGGGTCGGCACGTCCACGACCCTGCCGTGCCGGCCGCCGCGTCCGCAAGCCGGACCCGGAGGTGCCGTTGTGACGGCGGCGCACGAGTGGCACGATGCCCGGCATCGGCGACTGGGAAGCGGGGTGTGTCGTGGGCGGCGAGGAACACGGATCACCGGCGGCGGCGTTGTTCGACGCGCTGGGCAGCGACTACGAGAAGGCGTTCGCGTCCTCCTCGGCCCACCGGGCGTCGCTGGCCTGGCTGCTCGCGCGGCTCTCCCCCGGCAGCACGGTGCTGGACGTGGGCAGCGGCACCGGACGGCCCACGGCCGCCACGCTGGCCGGCGCCGGACACCGGGTGCTGGGCGTCGACGTGTCACCCGTGATGGTGGAGATCGCCTCCCGGCAGGTGCCGGAGGCGGAGTTCCGGTGCGAGGACGTCCGGCGGATGCCGCTCCCGGAGGGCTCCTGGGACGCGGTCTGCGTGTACTTCGCGCTGCTGCAGATGGCCCGGGCGGAGCAGCGGGACCTGGTCCACCGGCTGACGGCCGCGCTCAAGCCGGGCGGCCTGCTGGTGCTGGCCACCGTGCCGCTGGACGTGGAGGAGTTCGACGGGGTGTTCATGGGGCGGCCCGCCCGCGTCACCAGCTTCGCGGCGCAGGACGTCATCGCCCTCGTGCGGGAGGCGGGGCTGTCGGTGGAGTGGGAGGAGAGCACGATGTTCACCCCGAGCCACCCGGAGGCCCGCCCGGAGCCGCACCTGTTCCTGCACGGCCGGCGGGCCGGCGCCTGACGCCCCGCCGGCCGTGCCGTCACGGCACGGTCCTGGTCTCCCCCTGTGCGGCCTGGAGGTCCGCGAGGAGTTCGGCCTGGCCGGCGAGGACGCCGGAGAGGATGGTGCGCGCCACCCGCAGCAGCTCCGCCACATGGGGGTCGGTCAGGGAGTAGTAGACCGCCGAGCCCTCCTTGCGTCCGACGACCAGGTTCGCCCGGCGCAGCACGGCGAGCTGCTGGGAGAGGTGCGCGGGCTCGATGCCCACGTGCGGGAGCATCTCCCCCACCGAGTGCTCGCGTTCGCTGAGCAGCTCCAGCACCCTGATCCGGGCGGGATGGCCCAGCGTCTTGAAGAACTCGGCCTTCAGCTGGTACAGCGGCGTGCTCATCGTGCCGTTCCCTTTCCGGCGCGGCGGCGGTACGGCCCGTTCACCCGCTCCTCGGTCCCTCGCCCCGTCCGTGCGTCGCCATCGGCTTCGACAGTTTCCGACATTAGCAACTCGTCAGGTGCCCGCCCCGCGCCGGCCGTCTCCAGCCGGCTCACAGCGGGAGCGTGATCCAGACGCTCTTCCCCGGGCCGTCGGCGTCTTCCCGGACGACCGCGGCGCCGCCCAGCCGTGGGTGAGCTCCAGGACCGTGGCCCGCCCGCCGTGGCCCGCCGCGGGCGGTCCGGTGAGGTCCGGGCGGTGGGGGTGGTGGTCGTGCACGGCGAGCACCAGGCAGCCGGGGCCCGCCGCGTGGACCACCGTGGTCCGCGGTGACACGGCGGCCGCGTGCCGGACGCTGTTGGCGACCGGTTCGCCGAGGATCAGCAGGGCCGGGCCGACCGCCGGGTGCCGTGCGTCGGTCCCCCACTCCGCCAGGGCCCGCTCGGCGGTCTCACGGGCGACGCGCACGGCGCCGGGACCGGTGGGCACGGTGAGCACGTGCCGGTGCGGCAGGGCGGCCGGCGCGGACCCGGACCTCATGGCGCGTCACCGGCGGGCACGGGAGCGGCGGCCGACGCCTCGCCCGTGCACAGCACCCCGTCACGTCGCAGGTGCGCGCGGGCCGCCTCGATCGCC
Organism: Streptomyces sp. DSM 120436; assembly: GCF_055778765.1. Lineage (NCBI taxonomy): Bacteria > Bacillati > Actinomycetota > Actinomycetes > Kitasatosporales > Streptomycetaceae > Streptomyces > Streptomyces sp. DSM 120436. Next base: position 406,373 of record NZ_JBSKBS010000002.1, read on the forward strand.
TCGCGGGTGCCGGCGTACTCCCGGCCCTCGTGGCGCAGCAGGTCGAGGACGCCCACGGAGTCGAGGGCGCGGCGGTGGCCGGGGCGGACGCCGGAGACCATGACGACGATGCCGCGCCGCCGCAGTTCGGTCACCGCGTCCTTGAGGACCAGCGCCCCGGTGGCGTCGACGACGCTGACGTGGGACATCCGCAGGATGACCACACGGACCTCGGCCAGTCCGGCGAGCTCCAGCAGGAAGCGGTGGGCGGCGGCGAAGAACAGCGGGCCGTCGAGGCGGTAGGCGACGATGTGCCGTGCGAGCAGGGCGTGCTCCTCGTCCGCGTGGTCGCCCCGGCCGAGCGGCAGCGGGGCGAGCCGGGCCTGCCGGGCGACCGCGCGCAGGGCGAGCACCCCGGCGACGGCCAGGCCGATGATCACCGCCTGGACGAGGTCGAGGACGAGCGTGGCGACGGCGGTGAGGACGAGGATCACCGCGTCGGAGCGGGTGGCCCGGGTCATCGCGCGCAGCGAGCCGACCTCGACCATGCGCACCGCGGTCGCCAGCAGCACCCCGGCGAGGGCGGCCAGCGGGATGCGGGACACGAGCGGGGCGGCCGCGAAGACGATCACGGCGAGCACGGCGGCGTGGGTGAGGGCGGCCAGCCGGGAGGTGGCGCCGGTGCGGACGTTGACGGCGGTGCGGGCGATCGCGCCGGTCGCGGGGACGCCGCCGAACAGCGGGGCGGCGATGTTGGCGAGGCCCTGGCCGAACAGCTCCCGGTCGGGATCGTGCCGCTGCCCGGCGGTCATGCCGTCGGCGACGGAGGCGGACAGCAGAGACTCCAGCGCGGCCAGCGCCGCGACCGCGAGGGCGGGGGCGAGCAGACCGGCCAGGGCGGCGGTGTCCAGGAACGCCAGGGAGGGCGCGGGCAGCCCGGCCGGCAGGTCGCCGATGGGCCGTACGCCGTCGAGCCCCGCGGTCTCGACGACGGCCGTGGCCGCGATCACCGCGAGGACGGAGAAGGGGACGGCCGGCTTCCAGCGCGCGCCGGTCATCATCACGGCCGCGACGGCGACGGCCAGCGCGGGGGCGGTCCAGTGCGGGTCGCGGGCGAAGTCCCGCGCCGCGTGCCAGGCGACCTCCAGGACGCGCTCGCCGTCCGGCTGGGCCACGCCGAGGGCGTGGGGTATCTGCTGGAGCCCGATCACGCAGGCGATGCCGAGGGTGAAGCCCTCCACCACGGGCGCGGGCACGTAGCGCATGCTGCCGCCGGCCCGGAGCAGGGCGAGGCCCACCAGGAGGACGCCCGCCATCAGTCCGACGGTGAGGACGCCGGCGGGTCCGTGGTCCGCGACGATCGGCACCAGCACCACGGTCATCGCCCCGGTGGGGCCGGAGACCTGGAGGCGGGAGCCGCCGAACACGGCCGCGAGGGCACCGGCGACCACGGCGGTGGCGAGTCCGGCCTCCGCGCCGAGGCCGGAGGACACGCCGAAGCCGAGGGCGAGCGGCAGCGCGACGACCGCGACGGTCAGTCCGGCCAGCAGGTCCCGGCGGGGGTGGCGGCGGGCCTGGGCGAGGTCGGCGCGGGTGGGCAGCAGGGAGGTGAGCCGGGACCGGATCCCGGCCGATGGCAGCGGTACGGACACGGCCCCTCTGCTTCGTTCGCGACGGCAGGACGAGGCAAGCATGTAGTGAGTTGCGAAAATTTGCAATTCAGCAGATCGCCACATGGGACCGGGGTGCTGTCCCGGGCACGGCGGGATCAGCCGGTCATCCGTTTGCGCCACATCGGTTCGACCTGGCGCCACTCGGCCTCCCACCGGTCCAGGCGCCGCAGCCGCAGCCGGGCCCGGGCGACCCACCCGGCGAGCAGGACCGTGCCCCCGGCGAGGAAGGAGACCGTGACGCCGGCCATGGCGATCTGGAAGTCCGCCTCGGCGCCCTCGGGCGGCGCGGACACGAGCCGGCCGGACTCGTCGTTGTACACGGTGACCTCGGCGCCCTCCCTGCTGCCGGCGGGCGCCTCGGCCCGTCCGGTGTGGCGGGTGCCGTCGGGGGCGGTCCAGCGCACCTCGGCCCACACGCCGCCGTCGCCGTTCTCGGACACGGGGGCCGCGTCGCGCGCGTCCTCGACCAGCACGGCCGGGACCGGGCGGGTGCGCTCCCGGCGGTCGTCGAGCGACGCGTCCACCGCGCCCGCCGTCGCCAGCCCGGCGAACCCCGAGAGGACCAGGGCGAGGACGGCCGTCGCGATCAGCAGCCAGGCCTCGGCGACGTCGCTGCGGCGGCACAGCGGATTGCGCCGCCAGCGCCACCAGGGCACCGTGGGCCTCGCACCATGCGTCCTCGCCATGGGAGGTCACCTCCTCGCACGGGTGCCGACCGCGCCCCCCTCCAGGGTCGCGCGTCGTCTCCCGGCCCGCACGGGCGGAACGTGTCCTCCCGCGGACCCGTGCGGCAGGGCGGCGGGACGGCCGGGTTCCGCCGCCCCGCCGTGTCCCGCCGTGTCCTGCCGTGTCGTCAGACGGTCGAGGGCACGGCCACGACATCGTGCTGCGGGACGCCGAGGACGACCTTGAGCGCCCCCGTGCCGGCCGCGTCGGCGAAGACGTCGTACGCCTCCTGCATCCGGTCGAGGGGGAAGGTGTGGGAGACCAGGCTGCGGGTGGGCAGCCGGCCGGCCGCGGCCATCCGCAGCAGGGTGGGCGTGGAGTGCGTGTCGACCAGGCCGGTGGTGATGGTGACGTTCTTGATCCAGAGGTCCTCGAGGTGCAGGGTGGCGGGCGCGCCGTGCACGCCGACGTTGGCGACGTGCCCGCCGGGGCGCACCACCCGGGTGCACAGTTCGAAGGTCTCCGGGAGGCCCACCGCCTCGATCACCACGTCCGCGCCGAGTTCCCCGGTGAGGTCCTCGACGAGCTGTTCCGGGCCCTCGCTCGCGTCGGCCACCGCGTCGGCGCCGAACTCCTTCGCCGCCTGGAGCCGGGCCGCCGCCAGGTCCACGGCGACCACCCGTTCCGGCCCGAACAGCCGGGCGGTGGCGATGGCGGCCAGCCCGACCGGTCCCGCGCCGACCACGACGACGGTGTCCCCGGGCCGCACCTTCCCGTTGAGGACGCCCACCTCGTAGGCGGTGGGGAAGATGTCCGCCAGCAGCACCGCGTCCTCGCCTGCGAGGGCGCCGGGCAGCGGGTGCACCGACAGGTCGGCGAACGGGACCCGTACGTACTCGGCCTGGGTGCCGTCGACGAGGTGCCCGAGGATCCAGCCCCCGCCGCCCCGGCACTGCCCGTACATGCCCTCGCGGCAGAAGCGGCAGCGCCCGCACGCGGTCACGCAGGAGACGAGCACCCGGTCGCCGGGCCGTACGGTGCGGACGTCGGCGCCCGTCTCGACGACCTCGCCGACCGCCTCGTGGCCGAGGACGGTCCCCGGGCGCACCTCGGGCACGTCGCCCTTGAGGATGTGCAGGTCCGTCCCGCAGACGGTGACGGCGTCGACGCGGACGATGACGTCGCCGGGCTCCCGGATCTCCGGATCGGGAACCTCCTCCCAGGCGGACTGTCCGGGGCCGTGGAAGACGTAACCCTTCATACCGATCCTCGCCCTTCTCGCTGAGCGGCGGGCCTCGGCGCCGGGCGCACGCGCCCGCCTGCGTCGGCGGAGCCGGGGTGTCCGGAACCGCCCTGCCCTTCCAGTGTGGGCGCCGTTCGCCGGTCGTGCCGACACGGGCGGGCGGGACCGTGCCCGCGGGCTCAGGCGACCGGGCGGGCGATGCCGCTGTGCAGCAGGTGGCGGGTCCGCCGCGCGGAGTCGCCGAGGCGCACGGCGAGGCGGGTGGCGAGGTCGTACAGGCGGCGTACGGCGGCGAGGCGTTCCAGGCGCGGGGCGAGGGCGGACAGGGTGATGGCGAGGGCGACGCCGGCCCAGGCGACCGGGCCCAGCGGGACGCAGCCGAAGAAGTGGCTGACGCCGGGCGTCTGCACCAGGGCGGCGAGCACGGCGGCGGAGCCCAGCGCCGTCACCCACACCAGCGTGCTGTGGCGGCGCCCGGAGAGGGTCTGCACCAGTTGCGCGCCGACCACCCCGCACAGGGCCATGGTGGTGGAGCGGCGCTCGGTGCCGGGGGTGAGCCGTCCGATCAGGTACGCCGTGACCGCGCCCAGGCAGGTCGTGACGCCGCGCCGCCGGATGGAGCGCAGCAGCGGCGCGCCGAGCACGTCGAGGCTCATCGGGCCGGTGGCGGCGCGCTCCGCCGTCGACGGGTCGGCGCTCGGCGTCACCGCCACCGCCATGGCGGGGAACATGTCGGTGAGCAGGTTGACCAGGAGCAGCTGGCGGGTCGACAGCGGGGAGGAGCCGGCGAGCAGGGTGCCGAGCACGCTGAAGCCGACCTCGCCGGCGTTGCCGCCGATGAGGATGCTCACCGCGTCGGCCACGCTGCGCCACAGCGCCCGGCCCTCGGCGAAGGCGTCCACCAGGACGGACAGGTCACCGCCGGTGAGCACGATGTCGGCGGCGTTGCGGGCGGCCGCGGAGCCGCGGGTCTCGATGCCGACGCCCACGTCGGCGGCGCGGATGGCGGCGGCGTCGTTGGCGCCGTCGCCGGCCATCGCCACCACCCGGCCGGCCTGCTGCAGGGCCTCCACGACGTGCAGCTTCTGCTCGGGCGCGACGCGGGCGACGACCCCGGCGCCGTGCAGGGCGCGGACCCTCTCGGTGCGGCCCATGGCGACCAGGTCGTCCCCGGTGACCACCCGCGTCTCCTCGGGCCAGCCCAGTTGCAGCGCGATGGCGCGGGCGGTCTCCGGGTGGTCGCCGGTGAGCATGACGGGCAGGATGCCGGACCCCCGCAGCGCGGTGAGGAGTTCGCGCGAGGTGTCGCGCGGTACGTCCGCCAGGGCGACGAACCCGACGAGCTCCAGGCCGAAGAGGCCGGCCTGGAGCTCCGCCTCCGGGTCGGAGCCCTCGCACGGACGCCGGGCGACGGCCAGGACGCGCAGTCCCTGCCCGGCGAGGGCGTGGGCGGCGCCGGCCGCCTCGTCGGGCAGGTCCGCGCAGGCGGGCAGCACGGTCTCGGGGGCGCCCTTGACGACGAGGTACGCGCCGTCCTCGCCGTCCCGGCCGACGGCCGCCGCGTAGCCGCGGCTGGCCTCGAAGGCCAGCTCGCCGTCGGCCGTCCAGTCCTCGTCCGGCGGTGCGGCGTCCAGCACGGCCTCGTCGGTGGCGTGCGCGGCCTTGCGCCCCTCGGCGGTCTCCTCCTGCGGACAGGCCCGCGCGGCCAGCCGCACGACCGGCAGGGCCCGCTCGTCGTCCGGGGCCGGCAGGGCGCCGTCGACGGTGGCCACCCGCACCAGGCGGAGGCGGTTCTCGGTGAGGGTGCCGGTCTTGTCGAAGCACACGGTGTCGACCCGGCCGAGGGCCTCCAGGGTGCGCGGGGTGCGCACCAGCACGCCCCGGCGGGAGAGGCGGCGGGCGGCGGCCATCTGGGCGACGGTCGCGACCAGCGGCAGCCCCTCGGGCACGGCGGCCACGGCCACCGCGACTCCGCCGCTGACGGCGCGCCGCAGCGGGCTGCCGCGCAGCAGGGACAGGCCGGTCACCAGCGCGCCGCCGGTGAGGGTGACGGGCAGGGCCTTGCGGGTCAGCTCCTGCAGCCGGGCCTGCACGCCGGCGGGGGGCGGGGTGCGGGAGGCGAGGGCGACGGCGCGGCCCGCCTCGGTGCGGTCGCCGGTGTCCACCACCAGCGCCTCGGCCCGGCCGGCCACCACGGTGGTGCCCTCGAAGACCATGCAGGTGCGCCGCGCCACGGGCGCGCCCGGCGTCGGGGCGACGTCCTTGGCCACGGGCAGCGACTCGCCGGTGAGCGACGACTCGTCGACCTCCAGCCCGTCGGCGCTCAGCAGCCGGGCGTCCGCCGGCACGACGTCGCCGGCCGCGAGGTCGATCCGGTCGCCCGGCCGCAGCCGTGAGGCGTCGACGGTGACCGTGCGGTGGCGGGTGACGCGGCGGCGCGCGCGGGGCTGCTGACGGGCGGCCAGCCGGGCGAGGGCCCGTTCGGCGCGCAGCCGCTGCAGGCCTCCCGCGACCGCGTTGAGGTCCATGGCGCCGACCACGAGCAGCGCGTCCACCAGGGAGCCGAGCAGCGCCGACGCGACCGCTCCGGTGGCCAGGACGGGGGTGAGCGGGTCGTCCAGCTCGCGGCGGACCGCACCGGCCGCCTCCCATGTCCAGCGGGCGGGCGCGGCGGCCCTCGTCCCGGCCAGGCGCGCGGTCCGCTGCCTCACGCGGGCGCCGAGCAGGGCGAGTCCGACGGGTTCGGCCTCGGTGCGGGTGTCCCGCAGGAGGCTGTGCGCCTCGTCCGGTTCCAGGGCGTGCCAGGGCACGTGCAGCCGCGGCTCGGGCGGGGTGGCGCGGGCCACGCGGACGGCCGCGGTCCAGCCGGTGAGCAGGGCGCCGACGGCGGCCACGTTCACCGGGGCGTGGCGGGTGAGCCGCTGCCACACGCGGCCGCCGGGGGTGCCCCCGCGGGCCACCAGCAGCCCGGAGAGGGCGGCGCCCGCGCGGGCCAGGGTCTGCGAGCGGCGGCCGACCCGGCGGGCCGCCGGGATGGCGGTGAGCAGCCGCCAGACGTCCGCGAGTCCGCCGGGGGCGAGGGCGTCGGCGCCCCACGGGACTGCCGAGCGGCCGTCGGTGAGGGCGATCGCCACGTCGCCGGCGGGCAGTCCGTCCGCGACGTCCCGGTCTCCGCCCGCGGGCACGCGGGCCACGCTGACGACGATGTGCCCGTCCTGCTGGAGGGCGCGGACGACGTCGCCGAACGGCAGGCCGGCGGGGGCCACCTCGTCGGCGAGGCGGGTGATGTCCTTCAGCTCGGAGCCGCCGGTGACGACGACGTGCAGCCCGGCCCGGCGGGCCGCGTCGAGCACCGCCTCCGCCCGCGGGTGCACGGGGTCGTGGTACGGCGCGGGCTCCTCGTCCCCGTCCGGGGGGAGGCCGCGGAGCGCGTCGGCGTGCAGGACCAGCGAGTCGGCGATCTCCAGCTGGCGCAGCCGGTCCCCGCCGCGCACCAGCACGCCGGTGCGGGCGAGTTGGGCGCCGAGCACGGAGCTGAAGGCGGCGGGGCCGTAGCGCGCGGCCTTGGGCGATCCGGCGAGTACGGCCTCGGCGGCCTCGCCGGTGTCGTGGGTGACGAGGAGGGTGGCGGCGGCCCCGGCCACGCTGCCGGTGCCCGCGCCCGCCGCGTACGCCTGCGCCGGGGTCACGCGCAGGGGCGGGCGGACGCCCTGCGGGGGCGGGACGCTGGTACGCCGTTCGCGGCACACGTCGTCGTGGAGCGCCTCGAAGGCCGCCGCGCGGGCGGTCGCCTCGGTGAGCTGTCCGGTGCGCAGCAGCGCGTCGAGCAGCAGCGACACCGGGGACTGGGCGGCGCCGTGCGCGGCGGCGTTGGCGGCGGCGAGCAGCAGTTCCATGCCGCTGCTTCCGAACCGCTCGCGCAGCCGGGCGCGGAAGCGGGGGTTCTCGCGCAGCAGGGTCACCAGGGCGGTGACGGCCTTGGGGCTGCGCGGCAGGCGCAGCGACCGGCCGGCGAGGGCGCCGGCCACCCCGGCGGCGTCCAGCAGCAGCGCGGCGGCGGCGACCCGGACCTCGCGCGGGTCGCCGGGGTGCGCGGCGCCGTCGTCCGCCTCGGGGGCGGTGTCCTCGGTGAGCCCGAGGCGCGCGGCGGCCGTGACGGCCCGCTCGGCCACGCGGTCGCCGGCCGCGTCGTCCACGGCGGTCACCACGAGCCGGGCCAGCCCCTCGTCCCAGTACGCGGCGACGACGTCGGGGTGGTCGAGCAGCTCGGCGGCGACCCGGCGGGCGAGGGGGCCGGCTGCGGCGTCGGGGTGGCGCAGCGCCAGGTGCACGCGGTGGCCGGCCCGCCAGTGGCGGTCGCGGCCGAGGGCGTTGCGGGCGACGTGCGTCACGCGGCGCGTGGTGACCTGGACGGCGGACACGCCGTGGACCGTCCCGCGGGCCGCCCCGGCGGCGGCTCCGGCCAAGGCCCCGGCGAACGGGGCGACATCGAACAGTGCGAGCATTCCGGATCCCCTGCCCGTGCCTCAGCCGGAGCGCCGGCCGTGTCCCGGCCGCCCGGGAGCGTCGTCGTGCCCGGCCGCCGCGGCCACCTTCCGCAACGCGGACGCGGTCCCTTCGTCCCCCACCTTGGCGGGCTGCACGCGCGGGGCCGGTTCACCGCCGGGGCGGTGCCGGGTGGGGGTGAGCCGGTCACCGGGGCCGGCAGGGGGGAGGGGGTCACCGGGGGCGCGGTGGGCCGCGCGGGCCGCGTCGGCTTCCGCACCCGCCGGGGCGGGGGCCCCGCCCTCACGCGTCGCGGCGGCCCACGCCTCCTCGCCGGCACCCTCACCGTCGCCGGCAGGCGCCTCCGGCGTGTCCCCGGCGGTGGCCTCCCGCTCGTCGCGGGGCCGGGTCAGCCAGGCGACCGCCGCTCCGGTCACGGCGACGGGCCACTCCACCAGGCCGGCGACGCCGAGGACGCCCGCGCCGGTGTAGACGGCGATGCGGCGGCCGCGGGGGGACACCGCGCCGAGGGTGTCGAGGGCGGTGCCGGCCGCCTTGCCGACCTGTCCGGCGCCCGGCAGCCGCCGCAGGTGCGAGGCGACGGCCCGCAAGGGCTGCGGAAGCTCCGACGCACGCGACGTGTCCTGCTCCATGTCGACCTCCACCACCGGACACCCGGGCCCGTTTCGACGGCTCTCACCCCATCGTCGGCCCGGATCGGCCCGCGCGCCGCCCGGGTGCGCCCGAAGCGGTCTCCCCCGCCGCCGGCGCGGGCCCGCGCCCCGTGTCGGAACGGGCGCGCCGGGTACCAGGAACAGGCACACGGACATGCGCCCGCGACGGGCGCCAAGACAGCGGCCGTCCACACGGTCCGGTCGCGAAAGGAGTGGTCATGACGGAGAACGGCGAGGACGTCGTCGGAACGCGGCGCCCGGGGACACCGGATCTCCGTCTGGCCTCCGACGCCCCCGAAGAGGCGCCGCCGCTCGACCCGCGGGCCGAGCCGCCGCTCGCGGGCGCCGACGGCTCCGGCCTCCCCCGCGACCGCAACCAGGCCATCCTGGAGGCGGCCAAGCAGGTCGGCGCGGTGCTGAAGCGGGGCGGGCACCTCTTCGCGCTGGCGGGCAGCGTCGCCGTGCACGCCCACGGCGGCAGCGGCAACCTCCAGCACGACGTGGACTTCTGCGTCCGCCCGGAGGACGCGGCCCCGGTCGCGGCCACGCTGCGGGACGCCGGGCTGACCGTCTACAGCCCGCCCGAGGACTGGCTGATCAAGGCGACCTGTTTCGGGCAGGACGTCGACGTCATCTTCGAGCTGGCGCACCGCCCGGTCTCCGAGGAGATGCTGCGCCGCGCGCAGGAGCTGCCCGTCGACTCGGTCCGGATGCCGGTCCTCGCGCCGACCGACCTGCTCACCGGCCTGCTCGCCGCGTTCTCCGAGCACCACTGCGACTTCGGCGCCGTCCTGCCCATCGCCCGCGCCCTGCGCGAGAAGGTCGACTGGGAGCAGGTGCGGCGCGACTGCGGCGACGCGCCCATGCCCGCCGCCTTCTTCTTCCTGCTGGAACGCCTGAACGTCATCCGACCCGCCCGTGGAGGGAACCCATGAACACCCACGACGCCGGTCCGGCGGGCGGCGCCCCGCCCGCGGGCCCCGAGTACCGCGTCGCCCACCTCCAGGACCGTCTCGCCTCCGGCGAGCTGGGCGAGCTCGGCGTGCGGGCCCAGGTCCGCGGCGGGGCCGTCCTGGTCACCGGGACCGTGCCCTCGGCCCGCTGCCGGGACGAGGTCCTGGACGTCGTGCGCGAGGAGCTCGCCGGGCTCGACGTGCACTGCGACATCGTCGTGAGCGAACCCTCGTCCCCCGACCACGCGGAGGAGCTGTCATGATCCGGGTCGCCGCCGTCGGGGACATCCACATGGGTCCCGACACCCGGGGCGTGCTGCGCCCCGCCTTCGACACCCTGCCCGACTGCGCCGACCTGCTGCTGCTGGCCGGCGACCTCACCCGGCACGGCACGACGGACGAGGCACGGGTGGTCGCCGACGAGATCCGCGGCCTGGGGGTGCCGGTGGTCGCGGTGCTGGGCAACCACGACCACCACGACGACCGGCAGGACGAGGTGTCCGGCCTGCTGCGGGACGCGGGCGCGCACGTCCTGGAGGGCGAGGCGGCGGTCCTGCGGATCGGGGACGCGCGGGTCGGGGTGGCCGGCACCAAGGGGTTCGGCGGCGGATTCGTCGGGGCGAGCGCCGGGGAGTTCGGCGAGCCGGTGATGAAGGAGTTCGTCCGGGTCTCCCGCCGCTGCGCCGACGGTCTGCGGGCCGCGCTGGAGCAACTGGCGCAGGAGGACTGCGACGTGCGGATCGCCCTCACCCACTACTCCCCCGTGCCGGAGACGCTGGCCGGTGAGCCGCCGGAGATCTACCCGTTCCTGGGCAGCTACCTGCTGGCCGAGGCGATCGACACCGCCGGGGCCGACCTCGCCGTGCACGGGCACGCGCACGCCGGCAGCGAGCACGGCATGACCACCGGCGGCGTGAAGGTGCGCAACGTCGCCCAGCCGGTCATCGGACGGGCCTTCCACGTCTACCACCTGCCGCTGCGCGAGCGGGTCGGCGCCGAAGCCGGCTGATCCGTCCCTCGTCCCCGAAGCGCCGTCGGTTCCCCCGGCGGCGCTTTCCCGTGCGCCGCCGCCCGTACCGCCTGTGGTGTGAACGCCCCGCACGGCACGCCCCTGCCGGGCATTTCGTCTGCTTAGCATGCAGCTCCGTGTCCGCGGCCCGCCGGCCCGCGGCCGCCGTCCGCCCCGCATCCGTACGAGAGGACACCCGATGGCGCTGCCGGGCCGTACCGGACGACCTGCCACCGCGCTCGCCCGCGCCCCGCACGACACCGAACCGCGCACCGCCGCCCGCCAGGTGTCACGCCGTCGCTTCCTGACCGTCACCGCCGCGGCCGCCGCCCTGGCCTTCTCCACCGGCCTCCCCGCGCGCGGCGCGTTCGCCGCGCCCCGCCTCGACGCGGCCCGCGTCACCGAGGACCCGTTCACCCTCGGCGTCGCCTCCGGTGACCCGCTGCCCGACTCGGTGCTGATCTGGACCCGGCTGGCCCCGGCGCCCTTCACCCCGGACGGCGGGCTGGGGCAGCAGCAGGTCGAGGTGGCCTGGGAGGTCGCGCTCGACGCGTCCTTCGTGCTGGTCGTGCGCAGCGGCACCGCCCTGGCCCACCCGGAGTACGCGCACAGCGTCCGCGTGGACGTGCGGGGTCTGGACCCCGCGACCTCCTACCACTACCGCTTCCGCGCCGGCTCCTGGATCAGCCCGGCGGGCCGCACCCGGACCGCCCCCGCCGCCGGCGAGGACGTCTCGCGGCTGCGGCTGGCCGCGGTGGCCTGCCAGGCGTACCACGACGGCTACTACACGGCGCACCGGCACCTGGCCCAGGAGGACGTCGACGTGGTGTTCCACCTCGGCGACTACCTCTACGAGTACGCCGTCGACTCCGCGGGCGGCGCCCGGGGTTACACGGACCGGAGGCTGCCGGCGGTGTTCGACCGGGAGACGACCACCCTCGCGGACTACCGGATGCGGTACGCGCTCTACAAGAGCGACCCGGATCTGCGGGCGGCGCACGCCGCGCACCCGTTCGTCGTCACCTGGGACGACCACGAGACGGAGAACAACTACGCGGCGGACATGGACGAGAACGGCAGCGACCCGGCGCTGTTCCTGGCCCGGCGGGCCGCCGCCTACCGCGCCTACTGGGAGAACCAGCCGCTGCGCGCGGAGCAGCTCCCCGACGGGCCCGACGCCCGCCTCTTCCGCCGGCTGCACTGGGGCACGCTCGCCCAGTTCGACGTCCTCGACACCCGCCAGTACCGTTCCGACCAGGCGTACGGCGACGTCCCGCACGTGCCGGGGCCCGAGTCGGACGACCCGGCGCGCACCCTCACCGGGGACGCCCAGGAGCGCTGGCTGCTCGACGGATGGGCGTCCTCCGGCGCACTGTGGAACGTGATGCCCCAGCAGGTCTGCTTCTCCCAGCGCAAGCTGGACCTGAACGCCCGGGCCAAGCTGTCCATGGACGCCTGGGACGGCTACCGCGCGAACCGCGGCCGGCTCGTCGCCGGGGCGAAGGCGGCCGGCGTCGACAACTGGCTGGTGCTCACCGGCGACGTCCACGTGGCGTACGCCTTCGACATCAAGGACGACTTCGACGACCCCGCCTCCGCCACCGTGGGCACGGAACTCACCTGCACCTCCGTCACCAGCGGCCGCGACGGCGTGGAGCGCCCGGCCGACTGGGACACCTACCTGCGGGCCAACCCGCACCTGCGCTTCTACGACGGCCGGCGCGGCTACCTCCGGGTGGAGCTGAACCGGGAGCACGCCCGCGCCGACTTCCGGACCGTGCCCGCCGTGACGAGGCCCGGCGCGGCCGTCTCCACCGCCGCCTCCTTCGTCACGGAGGCCGGCGCGCCCGGTCTGACGCCCGTGTGACGTCACCCGTCCGCCCCGCCCGCCTACTGCACACGGGGCCCGGCCCCGTCCCGTACGTGCGAATCCCGGTGTGTCCTGACATCCCGTCGGGCGCGCCGGGCAAGGACTCAGTCTCCGCGACGGCACCGCCGCCCGAACGAACGGAGACGTACCGAATGGTCCTCAGACACGCCCGGACCGCGCGCCGCTCGGCGCTCGCGGCGCTCGGCGCCCTCGTCCTCGCCGGACTCCCCCACGTCTCGGCGGCGGACGCCTCCCCCACGACGGGCCCCGCGCCCGGGGCGGCCCAGACCCTCGGCGCCGACCGGCCCTCCCCGCACCTGCTCAGCGCCCTCCAGCGCGATCTGGACCTGGACGCGGAGCAGGCGTCCGCACGCCTGGTCAACGAGGCCGAGGCGGGCACCCGCGCCGGCCGGCTGCGCAACTCCCTGGGCGAGCGGTACGCGGGCGCCTGGCTGCGCGGCGCGACCGCCGACGAGCTGACGGTGGCGACCACCGACGCCGGGGACGTGCCGGCGATCGAGGCCGAGGGCGCCACCGCCCAGGTGGTCGAGCGGCCCCTGGCCGCGCTGCGGGCGGTGAAGGAGAAGCTGGACGCGGCGGCCGGCCGCGTCTCCACGCTCGACACGCCCGTCTGGTACGTCGACGTGGTGCGGAACCGGGTCGTGGTGCAGGCCGTCGACCAGGCGGCGGGCGCCGCCCTCGTCGAGGCCGCGGGGGTGGAGGGCGAGGACGTCGGCATCCGCCTGGCGGCCGAACGGCCCCGGCTGCTCCAGGACATCACCGGCGGCGACGCGTACTACATCGACGACTCGGCCCGCTGCTCCGTCGGCTTCTCCGTCACCGAGGGCGGCCGGGGCGGCTTCGTGACGGCCGGCCACTGCGGCCGGGCGGGCGCGACCACCACCGGCTACGACCGCACCGCGCAGGGCGCCTTCCAGGCGTCGGTGTTCCCCGGCCGGGACATGGCGTGGGTGGCCACGCGGAGCCAGTGGACGCCGACGCCCGACGTGAAGGCGCAGGACGGCCAGGAGGTGCGGGTCACCGGCTCGGCGCAGGCGCTCGTCGGGGCGTCGGTGTGCCGGTCCGGTTCCACCACCGGCTGGCACTGCGGCGTGATCGAGCAGCACGACGCGAGCGTCCGTTACCCGGAGGGCCGGGTCGACGGGCTGACCCGGACGACGGTGTGCGCCGAGCCGGGCGACTCCGGCGGTCCGTACCTCGCGGGCGCGCAGGCGCAGGGGGTCACCTCCGGCGGCTCGGGCGACTGCGTCGGCGGCGGCACGACGTTCTACCAGCCGGTCAACCCGATCCTCTCCGCGTACGGGCTGACCCTGACCACGGCGGCCGCGACGGCCGCGTCCGGGCAGCAGGAGACCGGCGCCCAGGCGTGGACCGCCGGCCGGGTCTACGAGGCGGGTGCCACCGTCACCCGTGACGGGGTGACGTACCAGTGCCTGCAGACCCACCAGGCGCAGGGCGCGTGGGCGCCCGCCGGGACCCCGGCGCTCTGGCAGCGGGTCTGACGCACGGCACGGCGCCGGCGGCGGCCCCTCCGACCGCCGCCGGCACCGTCGTGCCGTGCGGGTTCAGCGCCGTGCGGGTTCAGCGCTCCTCGGCGAGCAGCGCGTACGCGCCGGCCGGGAACGGGTCGCGCGCGGAAGCGGCGGGTGCGGACGGCGGCCCCGAAGTCGGAGCAGCGCCGGCGGGTGCCGGGGCGGTGGCCGGGGTGGTGCCGCGGGGGCCGTTAGACGCCGGCCCGCCCCACTCCCGCAAGGACCACACCGCTGTGCGGGAGGGTCGGGACGCGGTGCAGGGGGATGGCCAGATTCTGGTCCGGAACCGTGTACTCCGTACGGGCCAGCCGCGCCGCGAGGGTCTCCAGCACACCGAGGGTGAGGCCCTCTCCGGGGCAGCGGTGGCCCGTCGCCGGGTCGCCCCCGCCCTGCGGGATCAACGCGTCGTGCTCCACGGCCCGTTCGAGGAAGCGCCGCGGCCGGAAGGCGTACGGGTCGCCCCACAGCGTCTCGTCGTGGTTCTGGCCGTACACGTCGAGCACCACCAGGCCGCCCTCGGGCACCCAGGCGCCCCGCCAGAACAGGTCGCGGGCCGCGAGGCCGCCGAGGAACGGCACGAACGGGTAGAAGCGGCGGACCTCGTGCGCGAACGCCGTCTGGAACGCCGCGTCCCCGGCCGCGAGCGGCGCGCGGTTCTCCGGCCAGCGGTGCAGGGCGTGCGCGGAGAAGACGACGAACCAGGCGAGGGCGGTGGTCGGGCGCAGCACGTTGAGCAGTTCGACGGCGGCCGTCTTCTCGTCGAGCGGCTCCCCGTCCGCGTCGCGGTGCCCGCAGACCCGCCCCAGCACCGAGCCGTCGGGCGCGGTGACCTGTCCGGTGCGGACGTCGCGGACCAGACGGGCCAGCCGCTCCTCCTGGCGGCCGCGGGCGCGCCGGGCCCGCAGGTGGCGCGGTCCGGCGGTGGCGAAGCCGTCCACCATCGCGGTCATGTCCCGTGCGGTCGCCCCCGCCCCGGCGTCGTCCAGCGGTACGCCAGCCCAGCGGTGGACGCCGCGGGTGAGCACCGTGGCCGCCTCGTCGAACAGCACGATCGACGCGCGCCGGCTCCACTGCGGCACGGCCTCGTCCCAGGCGGCGGAGACGTGCTCGGCGAGTCCGGCCACGGCGGCGGGCTCCAGCAGCGGGAGGAACAGCTCCTTGCGGGCGCGGTGGGCGGCGCCGTCGAGGGTGTGCACGGCCTCGTGGCCGAAGAGGGTGCCGAGGACGGGTTCGGGGATGGCGCGGTGCCGGTGCACGTTCCGTTCGTCGTAGAAGAAGCGGACCGCCTCCGGTCCCCGCAGGGCGAGGGCGGGGCGGCCCATGATGCGGGTGCGGACCACGGAGCCGGACGCGTCACGCATCCGGTTGGGGAGCCAGGCGTAGCCCTCGGCGAGGAGCGGCAGGGTGCGGTCGAGCAGGGGGCGGCTGAGTACGTCCATGACAGCCGGGTGCCCGCAGTGTCCGCCCGGACACTCCGCGGCACGGGCGTCACAGCTCTCCGGGCGTGGCGCAGACCACGCCGGAATCGAGACCCGGGTCACGTCGGCGGGTGCGGGACGGGGACTACGGTGCTGGCGTCCTCATCCCTCTCCCCAGGCTCGGACGGACCCGCAGTGCCAGCCCACCTCTCCCCCGTGACAGCGGCCACCGCGCAGTGGCTGACCCGTTCCTTCCCCGCGCCCGGCGGCGCGCTGTCCGACGCCCTGTGCGAGATCCAGGCCCGTCAGGCGGTCACCGTCGCGGCCCGCCTCCGCTACCCCACGGCGATGGACGCGGAGCTGGTGGCTCTCGCGGGTCCCGGAGGCGCGGCCCGCCTCGACGGCATCACCGGCGCGGAGGGTCTCGACGTGGAGCCGTGGCGCACCTGGGTCGACGAGGTCGTGGCGAGCTGGGCGGCGTGCCTGCTGTCCGACCCGGCCCTGGCGGCCCGGGCGGTCGCCGCGCTCCCCCGGGGCTCGGGCGAGTACCGCCGCCTCCTCTCCCCCGACCCGACGGACACCAGGGCGGCGGCCTTCCTCCGCCATCCGGACCTCCTGCTGCCGGTGGCCCGTCTCCACCGCGCCTCCCTGCTGACCCGCCTGGGCCGGGAATCCACGCTGGCGGCGTGACCGTTCCCGCCGCCTCCGGGCGCATCCCGGCCGGTCCCCCGCGTCGCCCGAGGCCGAAGTCCCACGACGGCGCGCCACCGGAGTCGGCACAGCCGCCCGAAGACGGCGCGCCTTCCGGCCCCGCGTCCCCGCGGCGGCCGCGCGTCGCCCGGCGCGGCCGCCGCGGGTCCGGCGGACCGTCGCCGGACCGGTGCGGGGGCGCGGGCCGTGACCCCGCCGACCCCGCTCCCTCCGCGCGCCCGCCGGGCCGGCGCCCCCGCCGGTGCCGGCCCGGTCACCCTGCGTGATTCACTCGACCGCACCAGGCGACCGTGCCGACGCCCTCCGTGCGGGTGAGGGTGTGAGGCATGAGCAGTCCCATATCCCGGAAGTGGGAGCACGCCGTCGTGACCGGCGGCGCCGGGTTCGTCGGCTCCCATCTGTGCAAGGCCCTGCTCGACGCGGGCGCGGCCGTGACCTGCGTGGACGACCTGAGCACCGGCCGCCCCGAGAACATCGCCCCGCTGCTCGACCGGCCGGGGTTCACCCTCGTGCGGGCCGACGTGTCGAAGGCGCTGCCGGTGAGCCGGCGCCCCGACCTGGTCCTGCACTTCGCGTCCCCCGCGTCCCCCGCGGACTACCTGCGGCTGCCGCTGCACACCATGGAGACGGGCAGCCTCGGCACCCGCAACGCCCTGACCCTCGCCCATGAGTCGGAGGCCCGGTTCGTGCTGGCGTCGACGTCCGAGGTGTACGGCGACCCGCGGCAGCACCCGCAGGACGAGCGGTACTGGGGCAACGTCAACCCGGTCGGCCCCCGCAGCGTGTACGACGAGGCCAAGCGCTTCGGCGAGGCGCTGACCACCGCGCACGCGGAGACCTACGGGACGGACACCTGCATCGTGCGGCTGTTCAACACGTACGGCCCCGGCATGCGCGGCCACGACGGCCGGGCGGTGCCCACCTTCGTGCGCCAGGCGCTGGCCGGCGAGCCGCTCACCGTGACCGGGGACGGCCGGCAGACCCGCTCGCTGTGCTACGTCGACGACACCGTGGCCGGCATCCTCGCGGCGGCCGCCCACGGCCTGCGCGGCCCCGTCAACATCGGCAACCCCGCCGAGATCAGCATGCTCGCCCTGGCCCGCCTGGTGGTGGCCCTCGCCGGCTCCTCCTCCGAGGTGCGCTACATCGAGCGTCCGGTGGACGACCCTGCCGTGCGCTGCCCCGACATCACGCTGGCCCGCGACAAGCTCGGCTGGGAACCCCGGGTGAGCGCCGAGGAGGGCCTGCGCCGCACGATCGACTGGTTCCGCGCCGAAGCGGCCCGCGGCTGAGCGGCCCGCCCCCGCCGGCCCCCAGGACCAGGCGGCCGCCCCGGCCGCAGCTCCGACGCGAAAGGTCCGTCCACCATGCGCATCCTCGGCATCAACGCCCTGTTCCACGACCCCGCGGCCGCCCTGGTGATCGACGGCCGTACCGTCGCCGCCGCGGAGGAGGAGCGGTTCTCCCGGCGCAAGCACGGCAAGCGGCCGCTGCCCTTCTCCGCCTGGGAGCTGCCCGAGAAGGCCGCCGCCTGGTGCCTGAAGCGGGCCGGGCTGCGTCCCCAGGACCTCGACGCGGTCGCGTACTCCTTCGACCCCGCGCTCGCCCGCCCCGCCGACGCGATGGGCCTCGACGACCCCTGGGACCATCTGCGCCTCACCTACGCGCGGGAGGCCCCGAACTTCCTGCGGGCCGCGCTGCCCGGCCTCGACCCGGAGACCGTGCGTTTCGTCCCGCACCACATGGCGCACGCCGCGTCCGGCGCGTACGCCGCCCCCGACGCCGGCGGCAGCTCCGTCCTGGTGCTGGACGGCCGCGGCGAACGCGCCTCCCACCTGGCCGCGCGCCGCGTCGGCGACCGGCTCGAACCGCTGCGCGCCCAGGACCTCCCGCACTCGCTCGGCCTGGTCTACGAGGAGCTCACCGAGCACCTCGGCTTCCTGCGCTCGTCCGACGAGTTCAAGGTGATGGCCCTCGCCTCCCACGGCACCCCGCGCATGCTGCCCGAGCTGCGCCGGTACGTGTATCCGACCGGCGACGGCGGCTTCCGCGCCACCGGGGTGCCCTGGGCGGAGCTGTGCCCACCGCGCGGCCCGGACGAGCCGTGGACGCAAGGCCACGCCGATGTCGCCGCGAGCGCGCAGGCCGTGCTGGAGGAGACGCTGCTGGACCTGGTGCGCTGGCTGCACGGCCGGACCCGCGACCCGGTGCTCACCCTCGCCGGGGGCGTGGCGCTGAACTGCGTCGCCAACTCCCGCATCGCCCGCGAGGGTCCGTTCTCCCGGGTGTGGGTGCAGCCCGCGGCCGGTGACGCGGGGACCGCGCTCGGCGGCGCGCTGCTGCTGTCCGCCGGCGCCGGGGACGCGCCCGAGCCGATGACCGGCGCCGACCTGGGCCGGGACTGGTCCGACGCGGAGCTGGGCGCGTGGCTGAAGACGGCCGCCGTGCCCTGCGAGAAGCCCGAGGACATCGCCGTCACCGTGGCCCGGACGCTGGCCGACAACGGCATCGTGGCCTGGTTCCAGGGGCGCAGCGAGTACGGCCCGCGGGCGCTGGGCCACCGTTCGCTGCTCGCCCATCCCGGGCACGCGGGAAACCTGGAGCGGCTCAACGACGTGAAGGGCCGCGAGCAGTTCCGGCCGGTCGCGCCGATGGTGCTGGCCGACCGGGCGGCCGAGATCTTCGACGGGCCGCTGCCCAGCCCGTACATGCTGTTCGTGCACGACGTGGCGCCCGCCTGGCGGGACCGCGTGCCCGCCGTGGTGCACGTCGACGGCACCGCCCGCATCCAGACGGTCGACCCGGCGCGCGAGCCGCTGCTGGCGCGGATGCTGCGCGAGTTCGAGCGGCTGACCGGGCTGCCCGTCGTCGTCAACACCAGCCTCAACACGGCGGGCCGGCCCATGGTGGACGACCCGCGCGACGCCCTGGAGTGCTTCGGATCCTCCCCGGTGGACCTGCTGGCCATCGGCCCGTACGCGGTGCGGCGCGGCGCGCTCTTCCGCACCAGTGACACGGACGAGGTGGCGCGATGACCGGGCCGGCCGCTCCCGCCGGGGAGTACGCGGTGGTGGTGCCGACCCTGGGCCGCCCGTCGCTGGCGGCGTGCCTGGGGGCGCTGGCCGGGGCGGAGGGGCCCCGCCCGGCGCGGGTCGTGCTGGTGGACGACCGCCGGGACCCGGCCGTACCGCTCACCGCGTCCGTGCCGCCGGCCCTGCGCTCCCGCACCGTCGTGGTGCCCGGCGGCGCGCGCGGCCCGGCCGCCGCCCGCAACGCCGGGTGGCGGGCGGCCGGGGACGCGCCGTGGATCGTCTTCCTCGACGACGACGTGGTGCCCGGCCCCGCCTGGGCCGACGACCTCGCGCTGGACCTGGCCGGGGCGAGCGTCGCGACCGCCGGGATCGCCGCGCGCGTCGAGGTGCCGCTGCCCGCGGACCGGGCGCCCACCGACTGGGAGCGCAATGTCGCGGGGCTGGCCGGGGCCTGCTGGATCACCGCCGACATGGCGTACCGGCGCAAGGCGCTGGAGGCCGTCGGCGGCTTCGACGAACGGTTCCGCCGCGCCTTCCGGGAGGACGCGGACCTGGCGCTGCGGATGCTCGACGCCGGCTGGACGCTGGCGGAGGGACGTCGTACGACCACGCATCCGGTGCGGCCGGCGGGCCGGTGGGTCTCGGTGCGGCTCCAGGCGGGCAACGCGGACGACGTGCTGATGACCCGGCTGCACGGACGCGACTGGTGGCGCCGGGCCGGCGCGCCCCGGGGCCGGCTGCCGGCGCACCTGGCGGTGACCTCGGCCGGGCTCGCGGCGGCGGTCTGCGCGCTGACCGGACGCCCGCGCGCCGCGTCGGCGTGCGCCGCCGGGTGGCTCGCCGGGACCGCCGAGTTCGCCACGGCCCGGATACGCCCGGGTCCGCGCACCCGGGACGAGGTCGTCACTATGGTCCTCACCAGCGCGCTCGTCCCGCCGGCGGCGGCCTGGCACTGGCTGCGCGGGCAGGTCCTGCACCGCGCCGCGCCCGCCCACCGCCGGGCCTCCCCCCGGTCCCCCGCGCCCGCGGCGCCGGCCGGCGAACGGCTGCCGACATGACCCGCCGGCCGTCCCCGCCCCCGGCCCGCGCCGGTCCCGGCGGGCGGCGCGGCACGCTCCCGGCCGCAGCCGCGGCCGGAACCCGATCCGCGGACGGCGGTGTCCGCACCCCGGCCGCGACCGATCACGGAGGTGAGCCCATGACCGCGGACGTCGCCCCTGTCCCCCCGGGCGTGCTGTCGATCGCGCTCGTCTCGGAACACGCGAGCCCTCTCGCCGCGCTCGGCGGGGTGGACGCCGGCGGCCAGAACGTCCACGTCGCCGCCCTGGCCGCAGCGCTCGCCGACCGCGGGCACCGGGTCACGGTGCACACCCGCCGGGACGCGCCCGACCTGCCGGACCGGGTGCGGCTGGGCGAGCGCGTGGAGGTGCACCACGTCGGCGCCGGGCCCGCCGAGCCCGTGCCCAAGGACCGGCTGCTGCCGTACATGGACGAGTTCGCGCGCCGGCTGGTCCGGGAGTGGCGGGCCCGCACCCCGGACGTGGTGCACTCCCACTACTGGATGTCGGGGCTGGCCTCGCTGGGCGCGACCCGGGAGCTGGGCCTGCCGCTGCTGCACACCTTCCACGCGCTGGGCACGGTGAAGCGGCGTCACCAGGGGGACGCCGACACCAGCCCGCCGGAGCGGATCGGCTGCGAGATCGCGGTGGGAACCGGCTGCGACCGGATCGTCGCCACCTGCCGTGACGAGGTCGCCGAGCTGGTCCGGATGGGCGTGCCCGCGGACCGGATCGGCGTCGTGCCGTGCGGTGTCGACACCGAGCGGTTCACCCCGGTGGGCGCCCGCTGGGCGCGCGGCCCGTACCGCCACCGGCTGGTGCAGCTGGGGCGGCTGGTGCCGCGCAAGGGCGCGGCCGTGTCGGTGGCGGCGCTGGCCCTGCTGCCCGGGACCGAGCTGCTGGTGGCCGGCGGGCCCCCGGCGGAGCGGCTGGACGACGACCCGGAGGTGCGCCGGCTGCGCGCGATCGCACGCGACGCCGGGGTCGCCGACCGGGTGCGGTTCCTGGGCGGGGTGGACGCCGGGCGGGTGCCCGCGCTGCTGCGCTCCGCCGACGTGGTGCTCTGCCCCGCCGACTACGAGCCCTTCGGGATCGTCCCGCTGGAGGCCATGGCCTGTGGCCGGCCCGTGGTGGCCAGCGCGGTCGGCGGCCAGCTCGACACGGTCGCCGACCCGGCCACCGGACGGCTGGTGCCGCCGGGCGACCACGAGGCGCTGGCCGGGGCCGTGGCGGGCCTGCTCGCCGACCCGGCCGGCCGCGAGGCCTGCGGGGTGGCCGGCCGCCGCCGGGTGCTCAGCCGTTACGGGTGGGCGCGGGTCGCCGCGGCCACGGAGACGGCGTACTGCGAGGTCCTCGACACCGAGCCGGCCGTGACCGGGGCCGGCTGAGCCGCCGGCCGGACCGGCCCGCCGACGTCCGACGTTGGAAGGAGGTGCGGGCGTTGTCGCCGTCCCCGGAGGGCGGCGCGCCCGACACGCCATGACCGAACACCCCGCGCTCGACGCCGCCCGGCTGCACTGCCGGTCCCTCCAGGACGCCCTCGACGGGCTCCGCCGGCACGGCCTGCCCCGGATCGCCGACTGGGGCGGCCGGCTCGCCGCCGTCCTCACCGGCGGCGGCCGGCTGCTGGCCGCCGGGAACGGCGGCAGCGCCGCCCAGGCCCAGCACCTCACCGCCGAGCTGGTCGGCCGCTACCGCGGCGAGCGGCCCGCCTACTCGGCGCTCGCCCTGCACGCGGAGACCTCCAGCGTCACCGCCATCGGCAACGACTACGGCTTCGACCACGTCTACGCCCGCCAGGTCGCCGCACACGGACGCCCCGGCGACGTGCTGATGCTGCTGTCCACCTCGGGGCGCAGCGCCAATCTGATCGCCGCCGCGGCGGCGGCCCGGCGGGCCGGTCTCGAGGTGTGGGCGCTGACCGGGCCCGGCCCCAACCCGCTGATGGAGGCGGCCGACGAGACGCTGTGCGTGGCGGCGGCCGCCACCGCGACCGTGCAGGAGGCCCACCTGGTCGCCGTGCACCTGCTCTGCGAGTGTTTCGACGCCGCCGTGGCCGCGCCCCCGGCGCGGACCGTGGCGACCGTTCCCGGGAGGTTGACATGACCGGTCCCAAGCCGCTGGTGGTGGTGGGCGACGTCCTGCTCGACGAGGACATCGAGGGGGTCGCGACCCGGCTGGCCCCGGACGCGCCCGTCCCGGTCGTCGACGTCACCGGGGACCGCAGGCACCCGGGCGGCGCCGGGCTGGCCGCCGCGCTCGCCGCGCGCGGCGGGCGGGACGTGGTCCTGGTGACCGCGCTCGGCGACGACCCGGCGAGCGAGGCCGTACGGCAGCAGCTCAGCGGGCGGGTGCGGCTGCTGGAGCTGCCGCTGCACGGCACGCTGCCGGTGAAGACGCGCGTCCTGGCGGACGGGCGGCCGCTGGTGCGCATCGACCGGGGCGGCGGGACGCCCGGCGAACCGGACGAGGCGGTGCGGGAGGCGCTCGCGGACGCGCACGCCGTCCTCGTCGCCGACTACGGCCGGCACACCGCCGGCGCGGTCCGCCCCCACCTGGAGGAAGCCGCCCGGTGCACCCCGCTGGTGTGGGACCCGCACCCGCGCGGCGAGGACCCGGTGCCGGGGGCGCGGCTGGTCACGCCCAACGCGGGCGAGGCGGTCGCGCTGTGCGCGGGCACGCCCGGCGTGGCGGGCGCGTCGCTGGGCGCCTTCGCCGAGCGCGGCACGGAACTCGCGGAACGCTGGCGGGCGGCGGGCGTCGCCGTGACGCTCGGCGAGCGCGGGGTGCTGCTGACCCGGCCGGGCGGCGGCACGCCCATGCTGATCCCGGCGCCGTTCCACGCGGACGGCGACCCGTGCGGCGCGGGCGACTGCTTCGCCGCGACGACGGTCGCCGCGCTGGCGGACGGGCTGCTCCCGGAGGAGGCGCTGCAGCGGGCGGTCGCCGAGGCCGCCGCGTTCGTGGCGGCGGGCGGCGCGGGCAACCCGGACCTGTGGCACACGCCGGTCGTCCCGGCGCCCGCCGAGGACCCGGCCGCCGACGCGTTCGAGCTGGCGCGGGCGGTACGGGCGCGCGGCGGGACCGTGGTGGCCACGGGCGGCTGCTTCGACCTGGTGCACGCCGGTCACGTGGGGCTGCTGGAGAGCGCCCGGCGGATCGGCGACTGCCTGATCGTCTGCCTGAACTCCGACGCCTCCGTCACCCGCCGCAAGGGCCCCGGCCGCCCCCTCACCCCGGCCGCGGACCGCGCGAAGGTGCTGGCCGCACTGGGCAGCGTGGACGCGGTGGTGGTCTTCGAGGAGGACACCCCCGAGGAGGTCCTGGGGCGTCTGCGCCCCGACGTGTGGGTGAAGGGCGGCGATTACTCCGTCCAGGACCTCCCGGAGGCGGAGGTCCTGCGCACCTGGGGCGGCCAGGCGGTGGTCCTGCCGTACCTGGACGGCCGCTCGACCACGCTGCTCGCGCGGCGGGCCGCCGATGCGGTGGCGGTGGCTCTGAAGCCGACGGAGGGGTGACGCCCGGCAGGGGCGCGGGGAACCGCGCCCCTGTGGGGCGTCCGGGGAGGGGTCCGGGATCACGCCGCCGTTCGCAGGGCCGGCTGGGGCACCGTGTCCCTCGAGGGGAGGGCGACCGGGGCCGCGACCGTGCGGCGGCGGTGCAGGACCTGGCCGCAGGTGATCGACGCGGCGATGATCAGGCCACCGGTGACCAGGGCGCCGCGCGGGCCGGCCAGTTCCATGAGGAGGCCGAGGGCCGGCGGGCCGCCCAGGCTCCACACCGTGCCGATGCTGCCCCACACGCCCAGCACGCGTCCGCGCAGGTGGGCGGGCGGGTCGGTCTGCAGGACGGCCGTGCCCGCCGTGTCGGAGACGGACTCCACGACGGCCATGGGGAGCACCAGCACCAGAAGTACCGTCAGTGAGGGCGACAGCCCCGCCACCACCTGCAGCAGCGCCCCGGTCGCCGCGAGCGCGCCGACCAGCCGTACGGAGGGGCGGCACAGCCGTGCCCCCAGCACCGCGCCGACGATGCCGCCGGCCGCGAGGACGGTGGACACCGTGCCGAAGGCGCCCGCCCCGCCCGCGAGCGGGCCGGTGACGAGGACGGCGAGGGTGAGGCCGTAGTTGCGGCCGAAGACCGCGCTGACGCCGGTGACCCCGGCGAGCGCGAGCAGCCGCGGGCGGCGCGCGAAGAAGGCCAGCCCCTCCCGGACGCTCATGCCGGACTTCGCGCGCCGGGCGGCGCGTCCGGTGACCTGCCGTACCGCGCCCGCAGCCGGGCGCAGGAACGGGATGACCGCCGTCACGAACAGGAAGGAGAAACCGTTGGCGAAGTAGGCCGCGGCGGTGCCGAGGAAGCCGACCGTCACGCCGGCCAGGGCCGCGCCCGCGAGCCGGCCCGCGTTGAAGACCAGCGCGCCCACGCCGATGGCGGAGGGCACGTCCTCGGCGGGGACGAGGTCGTTGCCGAGCAGGGCGCAGGCCGGGTTGTCGACGGTGGCGACCATGCCGGTGACGGCGGCCAGCACCATCAGGGTGGTCATGTCGAGCCGGTCCAGCGCCACCAGGGTGGCCGTGGTGAAGGCGATGACGGCGAGCGCGGCCTGGCTGACGGCGGCGGTCAGCTTGCGCGGCCAGCGGTCGACGGCCGCGCCGCCGAGGACGCTCATCAGCAGGGCGGGGGCCGCCTGGACGGACATGGACAGGCCGGTGGCCGCGGCGGAACCGGTGATCTGGAGGACCAGCAGGTTCTGCACGGTCAGCTGCATCCACGTGCCGGCGTTGGACACGAAGTTCGCGACGGACCACCAGCGCATGCTGCGGTGACGCAGGGAACGCCAGGGCGACCTGGACCCGGCCGGGGCGGGGGTGGGTGAGGAAGACACGGTGCGCTACTCGGGGAGGAGCCCGTCGGGGCTCGGATGAGTGGGCGCGGGAAGAAGGACGCCGGCTGCGCTGCGCGGCGTTTCCCGTCGCCGGGATCGGGCGCGCACCATCGTGGCAGAAGGGACCCCCGAGTCATGTCCGGGCAGCGGGCGCCGTGCGGGCGTGGAGGGATCAAACACGCGCACTCGCGCGGCACTTGGCCGCGCGAGTGCGGTTGCTCACAGGATGGTTTCAGGAGTCGGGGTGCGGGAAGCGGGTCCGCTCCCGGTCAGCCGGGCAGCTTGGCGCGGGCGCGTCCCGCCGCCGCGCCGGGGCCGACGCCGGCCTTGAAGGCCCGCCGGGCGACGCGGGCCTCGCGGCGCAGGTCGTGGGCGGCGTGCCGGCCGCGCCACAGCAGCGAGGGCGCGGACCCGGTGTCGTCCGCCGCGATCAGCAGCCCGCCCAGCATGGAGAGGTTCTTCAGGAAGTGGATCCGCTGCTGGGACTTCGTGTCGGGGTCCTCCTCCTCCCAGAAGCGGTGCGCGGCGAGCGTGGTGGGCACCAGGGTGAGGGCGATCGCGAGGGCGGCCGGACGGGACAGCCGTCCGGTGGCCAGCAGCAGGCCCCCGACCACCTGGACGGCGCCGTTGAGGCGTACGGAGTCCTCGGTGCGGTCCGGCAGCAGGGGGACGCGGCCGGTGACGGGCTTGACCACGGGCTCGGCCACGGGGGCGACCCTCTGAGGGTGGCGTACGGAGTCCAGTCCGCCCGCGATGAACATCGAAGCCAGCATCGGCCGGCCGAGGACGCGCAACAGGCTCATTCCTACTCCTGGAGTGTGGAGGGTGCGGTGCGCCGGGTTCCCCGCCGGGCGGGGAGCATGCGACGGACCGTCACCAGAACCGGGTGGTGAGGGCGGGCCGGCGGACCGCCTCGACGGCGTCGCGCAGGCTGAGGGCGACGCCGATGACGGCGCGCAGCACCGAGGGCCGGACACTCTGCGCGGTCTCGGTGGCCAGGACCAGCAGGCAGCCCGCCGCCTGTTCGACCACGGAGACCGGGAGGGTGCAGTCGCCCTCGGCGGCCGCGCGGAACGCCTTCAGCGGGACCCCCGCTCCGTCGACCGTCCGCCGGGCGGCCTGCTCCAGGTACGGGACGGCTTGTTCGCAGAGGGTGGCGGGCAGGGTGAGGGTGTGCTGGAACGATGAACTGGTCATGTTCACAGTGGTCCCCCCGCGTGACGCGCCCGCACCGGGCGGAGCGGGTTTTTCACCGTCCCGCGTGAGCGCCCGCCGCCCGCTCCGGGCCCGTGCGCCGGGCGAATCGTGAAGCCGAGGAGACCGTGGGCCGAGAAGACCGTGAGCCGAGGAGGCCGCCGATGACCGTGTCGTCCCCCGTGTCCGGCGAGGAGGGGCCCGGCGCCGTGGCGGCGCGGCTGACCGGGCGGGCGGTGGCCGGGGTGCGGCCGCTGTCCGGCTCGCTCGCCGAGGCCGTCCTGGACGACGGCCGGACGGTGGTCGTGAAGCGCGCGGAGGACGCGGAGGCGGCGCGCGCCGAGGCGGCCGGGCTGCGCTGGCTGGCCGGGGCGGGCGCGCCCCCGGTGCCGCGGCTGCACGGCCGGGAGGGGGCGTGGCTGGTGCTCGACCGGGTGGCGGAGGGACGGCCCGGCCGGGAGGCGGCGCTGCGGTTCGGGCGTGAGCTGGCGGGTCTGCACGCGGCCGGCGCCCCCGCGTTCGGGTCGCCGCCGCCGGGCGGGCCGGTGGAGGCGTTCATCGGGCTCGCCCCCCTGCGCAACGTCACCGGCGACGACTGGCCCGGCTGGTACGCGGAGCACCGGGTGCTGCCGTATCTGCGCCGGGCGGTGGACGCGGGCACGATGGACGCCGGGGAGGCGGCGGTGGTCGAGCGGGTGTGCGCGCGGCTGCCGGACCTCGCGGGACCCGCCGAGCCGCCCGCGCGGCTGCACGGCGACCTGTGGAACGGCAACGTGCTGTGGGGTGCGGACGGCAGGGTCCATCTGATCGATCCGGCCGCGCACGGCGGGCACCGGGAGACCGACCTGGCGATGCTGGCGCTGTTCGGATGCCCCCTGCTGGACGTCGTCCTGGAGGGCTGCCAGGAAGTGGCGCCGCTCGCCGAGGGCTGGCGGGCACGCGTCGGCGTGCACCAGCTGTTCCCGCTGCTGGTGCACGCCGTGCTGTTCGGCCGGGGCTACGCCGAGCAGGCGCTCGGCGCGGCCCGGTCCGCGCTGTCCCTGTGACCCCTCAGCGGGTGACCACGTGCCGCTCGTTGGGGACGCAGTGGGTCATGGTGAGCCCCTCCACGTCGCGCGGCGGGTTGTCGCCCAGGCTGGCGAGCCGTTTGCGGTCCTCCTCGGTGAGGGTCTGGCTGGCCAGCGGCTCCAGGTGGGCGACGTCCTCCGGCATGATGCCGAGGCCCTCGCCGACCCGGCGGCCCAGGTCGTTCTCCACCAGCAGGAAGTGCCACACCATGCGCTCCTGCACCGGGCGGTCGCACTGGGAGAGCAGGTCGACGAAGTTCTTCACCAGGTCGTCGCGCTCCCAGTCCTCCATCAGCAGGTAGCGCTGGCCGGCCTGCATGTAGTCGTTGGTGCGCTCGATCCTCGCGCGGGTGAGCCGGCCGCGGATCTCGGGACCCTGCACGTCGTGCGTCGGGTACTGGGCCTCGCGCAGCCCGCCGGTGATCGACGGCTCGTAGTTCACGTGCGGGTTCTCCCCGCCGCCGTCCTGGTAGTAGGCCATGAGGCCGTCGCGCTGGTTGGTGCGCACCTCGGCGTTCTTCGCCTGGTTGACCGGGAGCTGGAGGTAGTTCGGGCCGACCCGGTAGCGCTGGGTGTCGCTGTAGGAGAAGGTCCGGCCGACGAGCATCTTGTCGTCGGAGAAGTCCAGGCCGTCGACGAGGACGCCGGTGCCGAAGGAGATCTGCTCGTTCTCGGCGAAGAAGTTGTCCGGCATCCGGTTGAGCACCATCCGGCCCACGGGCTTCGGCGGGAACTCCTGCTCGGGCCAGGTCTTGGTGTCGTCCAGCGGGTCGAAGTCCAGCTCCGGGTGCTCGTGGTCGTCCATCATCTGGACGAGCAGCTCCCACTCGGGGTGATCGCCGCGCTCGACGGCCTCGTAGAGGTCCTTGGTGGCGTGGCCGAGGCCCTGCGCCTGGACGTTCGCCGCGTCCTCCTCGGTCATGGAGCGCACGCCCTGCTTGGGCATCCAGTGGTACTTGACCAGCTTGGTCTCGCCCTCGGCGTTGACCCACTTGTAGGTGTTCACGCCGAAGCCCTGCATGTGGCGGTAGTCCGCCGGGATGCCGCGCGGGCTGAACAGGTTGACCAGCATGTGCATGCACTCGGGCGTCTGCGACATGAAGTCGAAGATGCGGCGCGGCTGCTGCTCGAAGGTCACCGGGTCGGGCTTGAGGGCGTGGATGACGTCGGGGAACTTGATGGCGTCCCGGATGAAGAAGACCCCCAGGTTGTTGCCGACGAGGTCCCAGTTGCCGTCCTCGGTGTAGAACTTCACGGCGAAGCCGCGCGGGTCGCGGGCCGCCTCGGAGGAGTCACGGCCGCCGATGACGGTGGAGAAGCGGACGGCGAGGTCGGTGCGCTTGCCCTCCTCCTGGAAGAGCTTGGCGCGGGTGTAGCGGGAGATCGGCTCGTCGCCCCACTTGCCGTACGCCTCGAAGTAGCCGTACGCGGTGACGCCGCGGGCGTGCACGACGCGCTCGGGGATGCGCTCCCGGTCGAAGTGGCTGATCTTCTCGAGGAACTGGTAGTTCTCCAGCGTGGCCGGGCCCCGGGAGCCGACGGTGCGCTGGTTCTGGTTGTCGTAGACCGGGTGGCCCTGCCGGTTGGTGAGTACCTTGCGGTCGTCGCCGGGAGCGGGGCCCTGGCTCGAAACGTCCGTCATGATCGTTCGGCTCCTTGCGCTGCTGCTCTTGGCCGGTGGCGCGCCGGGGCGTGGCGGGCCCCGGGCCGTCGGCCGGTTTTCGGCGGGCGGCCCGGGTACCCGGTGCCGCGACGTCATGCACGCGTACGCGGCCCGTTCGCGGAAAAGACCGGGCGAGCGGGCGCCCGGCCGCGCTCACGTCCCGCCGGCGGCGTGCGTACGAGGGCCATGCTGCCCCCGATCGGGACGATCGGCGACCGGAGGGACGCGGAGCGTGACGACTCGGGTGGTGCGGCTGACCGCCCGGCCGCGCCGGACGGCTCGCGCGGTGCGACCGGCTGTCCGGCCGCGCCGGGGGACTTCCGCGGAACGGACGCGTGCGAGGCCCGGTCCACCGCGTCCCTGTGCGGCGGACCGGGCCTCGCGGCGCGCGGTGCTCAGCCGCCGTTCAGGCGGGCGCGCAGCAGTTCCTTACCGAGTTCGGCGCCCTTGCGGCTGTCCGCCTGGGCCTTGCGGAACAGGTCGGCGACCTCGGTGTCCCCCTCCCGCTCCGCGTCCTGGATGTAGCCCTCCAGCCGCAGCGCGTTGCTGAGGCACGCCTCGACGTACCAGACGAGGTTGTAGTCCTTGTCCTTCGTGCCGGTGACGCCGCCGGTCTCCGTCTCGCTGGTCATGCGGGTCTCCCCTCGCGGTGCTCGTCCACCGCCCGCCCCGGACCGCCGTGCGGGGGGCGGGCTCACAGCGGCGGCCGGGTACCCGGCCCGGAGGCGGGCACACCAGGAGGCGGGGGCCGACCGGTCCCCCGTTCCGGTCGCGCCCCCGCCATGGCCCGAAACTATGCACGTCGGGGCTTGTCTGTGTACCGCGCCGGTGCCCGCTGTGCGGGTCCGCGGGACTCACCTGTGCACAGGTGAGTCCGAATCGCCCGGTTCACTCCCCCGCGAGGAGCGGCTGCTCCAGGTCGCCGACCGCCAGATGGGCCAGGACGACCTCGTAGAGATCGCTTCCGGCGGCCAGCAGCTGCCGTTCCAGGACCGGTTCGGCGCTGCGTACGTGCTCGCGCACGGTCTGGGCGTGCACGCCGAGCGTCTGCGCGGCCCGCTCGGCGTTGGCCCCGGCGGCGATCCAGGCGCGCAGGGTGCGGCGCACCTCGCGCGGGTCGCCGTCGAGGCGGCCCAGCAGTTCCCGTGCCCAGGCGGAGACGGCCGGTCCGGACAGCAGCTCGGCCAGGCGCCGCGCGCCCGCCCGGGAGTCGGCCGGCCCCTGACCGTCCAGCAGGTCGATCCGGGTGTGCAGCGCCAGGTGCACCACGGCCCGCACGGTCACGTCGTCGAAGTCGACGCCGAGCATGGACTCCACGCGGTCCATGCGGGCGCGCACGGTGTTGCGGCTGACGCCGAGGATCCTGGCGGTGGCGACGGCGGTGAACTCCAGGCCGAGCCGGGTGGTGGCGAGCAGCTCGGCGCGGGTGTGGTGGGGCAGCGCGTCGAGCGGGCGCAGCACCCGCGCCGCCCAGGCGCGCAGGGCCGCGGGGTCCGTCAGCCGCTCGGGGTGGGTGCGCTCGGCGTACACGGCCGTCCGGTCCGGCCGGAACCGGGCCACCGCCAGCGCGCTGACGGCCTGTCCGTAGGCGGTGGCGGTGCGCGCCAGGCTCTGCCGGACGCTGCCGCCGACGAAGGTGCCGGGATGGCGCTCGACCAGGGACCGCAGGTCGCCGGCGGTGACCTCGCGCGGGCTGAGGACGATCACATGGCCGTCCACGGCCGGGCAGCGCACCACCAGCGCCTCCTCCCGGGTGCGGTCGACGCACTCGGCGGCCAGCCGGTCGCGTACGGCGGGGTCGGCCTCCAGGACGTAGACGCGGGCGGTCTCGGCGTCGAGCAGGCCCGGCCAGAGGCCGGCGGCGACCCGGCGCGCGGAGACGGTGTCCTCGACCATCAGCAGTTGGAGGATCGCCAGCCGCAGGTCGGCGGTGGCCCGCCGGAGCCGGACGCCGGCCGCCCGCGTCTCGTGGGCGGTGAGCAGCAGTTCGATCACCTGGGCGGTGTGCGTGACCATGTCCGAGGCGTCCCGGTCGAAGGGCGTCGCGCGGGAGACCGCCAGTACGCAGGCGCCCGAGGGATGTCCGACCCGCACCAGACGCAGATGGCGTCCGTCCCCGTCCCACGCGGCGGACGCGATCCGGCCGGAGGCGACGTCCGCGGCGAGGGACTCGTCCAGCGGCAGCGGGGTCCCGGCGAGCAGGTCACCGGCGCCGTCGCGGAGGGCCGCCTCCGCCCGCACCGCGCGGGCCAGCCAGCCCACGACCCGGCGGACGTCACGCCCGGCCGGCCGCAGGTGCTCGAGCAGTTCACGCGCCCAGCCCGGACGCTCGGCCGTCCCCGCCGCCGCACCTCGCACCGCGTCCTCTCGGCCTGTCACCTCGGCCTTCCCTTCGTCTCCTCGCCGTCTCGGCCCGGACGGGGGACGTTACCCCACGGGCGGGCGCGGCCCGTCCCGGCGCGACGGGCCCGGCCCTCCCCCGCGGGCGACGCGGGGCCGGTGTGCCGCGGCGCGGGGCGCGGGCGGCATAAGCTCGGTGAATGGCCAAGTACTTCGACGTCCACCCCGACAACCCTCAGCCGCGCACCATCGGCCAGATCGCCGCCGCCGTCCGCGACGACGCACTGATCGCGTACCCCACGGACTCCTGCTACGCGCTCGGCTGCCGCCTGGGCAGCCGGACCGGCATCGACCGGATCCGCACCATCCGCAAGCTGGACGACCGGCACCACTTCACCCTGGTGTGCCGCGACTTCGCGCAGCTCGGCCAGTTCGTACGGATCGACAACGACGTCTTCCGCGCGGTGAAGGCGTCGACCCCGGGCCGCTACACGTTCATCCTGCCCGCGACGAAGGAGGTGCCGCGCATGCTGCAGCACCCCAGGAAGAAGACCGTCGGCGTGCGCATCCCGGACCATGTGGTCACCCAGGCGCTGCTGGCGGAGCTGGGCGAGCCGTTGCTGTCCAGCACCCTGCTGCTGCCCGGCGAGGACGAGCCGATGACCCAGGGCTGGGAGATCAAGGACCGGCTCGACCACGTGGTGGACGCGGTGCTCGACTCCGGCGACTGCGGCACCGAGCCGACCACGGTGATCGACTTCTCCGGCGGCGAGGCGGAGATCGTGCGGGCGGGCGCGGGCGACGTCTCGCGCTTCGAGTGACGGGAGAGGACCCGGAGGCGACGGGGCGGAGGGGACCGAGGTCCGCGTCCCTCGAACCGCGCCTTCCGGCCCGTCGCACCAACTCTGCGGCAGCGGAACGGGATTGACCCCGAGCGGCGGTGGCACCCGCACACCGTCCGTGCGGGGCGCCGTTGTTACGGTGCACGCGTGTCCGAATCCTCACGCGACACCGCGGCGGGCGCCGGCTGGGGCGTCTTTGCCCGCGGTGAGTACCTGCGGCTGATGCCGCGCCAGGCCGAGAAGATCTCCTGGCTGGACCCGAGGCATCTGTGGGCCGCCCGCAACGGCGTCCTGGCCTCCTGGTTCGGCGACCCGACCGGGGAGGTCCGCTCCCGCTGGGCGGCTCGTCGGGCGGCGGCCGGGGCGCCCGCCGACCGCCTGATCCGGCGCGACGACCCGGACCGCTTCTCGTTCCTGGTGATCGGCGACACCGGTGAGGGCGGCGAGCCCCAGTACGCGGTCGTGCCCGGTCTGTTGAAGGAGGGCCGGGACACCGCCTTCGCCGTGCTCGCCAGCGACGTCGTCTACCCGGTGGGCAGCGCCGACGACTACGGCCCCAAGTTCTTCCGGCCGTACCAGGACTACCAGGCGCCGATCTACGCGATACCCGGCAACCACGACTGGTACGAGGACCTGGCCGGCTTCATGCGGGTCTTCTGCGACGACACCGGGCCGCTGCCGCCCGGCCCCGCGCCACGTCCCCTCAGCCGCGCCCGGCTGCGGTCCCTGCTGTGGCACCGGCCCCGCCCCGGTGACGGGGAACGCCTGGACGAGGCGCGGACGTTGCGCTCCTCACCCGCCCAGCGGGCCGTGCAGCCCGGCCCGTACTGGGCGATCGACGCCGGGCCGATACGCATCGTCGGCATCGACACCGGCCTGCTCGGCACGGTCGACGCCGAGCAGGCCGCGTGGCTGCGCGAGGTGTCCCGCGGCCCGCGCCCGAAGGTCCTCGTGACCGGCTCGCCCCTGTACGTGGACGGCGAGCACCGCCCGTGCCCGGTCGAGGGCGGCGGCACCGTCGACGACATCGTCCGCGACCCGGCCCACCGGTACGTGGTCGCGATAGGCGGGGACATCCACAACTACCAGCGCTACCCGGTGCGTCTGGACGACGGCCGCACCCTGCAGTACGTGGTGGCGGGTGGCGGCGGGGCGTTCACGCACGCCACCCACACCATCCCCCGGGTGGACGTCGCCGGGGTGACCGAGGCGGACTTCCGCTGCTATCCGCTGCGCGGCGACTCCCTCGCCTTCTACAGCGCGCTCTACGGGCGGCGGACGCGGCTGCGCCGGTTCTTCTCGCTGACCGAGGCGGAGGCGGCGGCGGTGATCGCCGAGCGCCTCGGCATCGGCCCCACCCGCGCGCCGGGCGCCCCGGCCCGGGTGACCCGCCGGACGCGGCTGGTCGCGGGACTGCTCGGCACCGGACGGCGGCCGGACCGGGGCAAGCGGTTCCGGCTCCCGGTGCGCAAGGCGTACCAGTCGCTGTTCTCGCCCGGTTCGGCCACCTACAGCCCGCCGTTCTTCAAGTCCTTCCTGCGGATCGACGTGACCCCGGAGGCGCTCCGGCTGCGGTGCGTCGCGGCGACCGGGCAGCGGGCGCAGGAGGTCGCCCCTCCCGTGGAGGACGAGGTGACCGTTCCGCTGACGTAGGGACGACTACCAGCGGCCCGGCGCGGTGCCGGTGAGCGGCCGGGAGGGCGTGCCGTCCACGCCGGCCGGGACGTCGCCGGCGAGCATCACGCGGTGCATGATCCGCGGGTGGCCGAGGTGGGCCGTGTCCGCGGGGGCGAGGTGGATGGTGGCCCGGTTGTCCCAGAACGCCACGGTGCCCGGCTCCCAGCGCAGCCGCACGGTGTACTCGGGCCGGGTGGCCTGCTCCAGCAGCATGTCCAGGACCGCCCGGCTCTCGGGGCGGGACAGGCCGGTGATCTGCTCGACGTAGTAGCCGTTGACGAACAGGACGCGCTCCCCCGTCTCGGGGTGGACGCGCACCAGCGGGTGCTCGGTGGCGGTCTGGTGGTCCAGCAGGTGGCGCACATAGGCGTCGTCGCCGGGCCGGGGCTGGTAACCCACGCCCAGCCGGTGCTCGGCGCGCAGCCGGTCGGCGAACTCCCGCACCGGGGCGGACAGCCCGGCGTAGGCGGCGGCCAGGTTCGCCCAGGTGGTGTCGCCGCCGTAGGGCGGGACGGTCTCGGCGCGCAGGAGGGTGGCGGCGGGCGGGTCGACGCGGGCGCCGTGGTCGCAGTGCCAGCCGCGCAGCAGGGTGTGGCGGCGGCGCCGCAGCCACTCGTCGTGGTCCATGCCGAAGCGGCCGCCGAGCTCCAGGCGGTCGGCGGTCGTCTCGATCTCGGGGAAGTCCGCCGGGGAGGCCGAGCCCCGGCGGGGCAGGACGACCGGTTCGCCGAACCGGCGGGCCAGCGCCACGTGCCCGGCGTGGTCGAGACGCTGGCCGCGGAAGAAGACCACCTTCCAGCGCAGCACCGCCGCCCTGATCAGGGCGACCGTCTCCTCGTCGAGGCCCCCGGCGAGGTCCACCCCCGTGATGTCGGCCCCGATGTGCCCGGCCACGGGGTGCACCGCCGGCTTCCCCGGGTGCTCCCGGTCGGTCCCGGCGCGGCTGTCCGTCGTCATGCGTCCCCACTCCGTCGCTCGTACCGGCCGGCCCCGGACGGACCGGCTCCCGGGACGATCGTGGCAGCGGAGGCGGGCCCTGGCGACAGGGCGCCGGGCGGCGCGCCGGGCCCGTCCGGTTGATCACCGCCCCCGCCGTGACCGACGCTGGGAGGACGACACCGCGACCGGAGGGCCCCTCCCGTGACGAGCATCCCGCAGCACACCCTCAACGACGGCACCACGCTCCCCGCCCTGGGCCTGGGCACCTGGCCGATGGACGACGCCGAGGCGGAGCGGGCGGTGACGTCGGCCCTCGAGGCCGGCTACCGCCTGATCGACACGGCCGCCAACTACCGCAACGAGACCGGCGTGGGGCGGGCCGTGGCGGGCGCCGGCGTCCCGCGCGAGGAGATCGTCGTGACGACGAAGCTCCCCGGCCGTCACCACGGCTACGAGGAGACCCTCGCCTCCTTCGAGGAGTCCCGTGCCCGCCTCGGCCTGGAGTACGTCGACCTGTACCTGATCCACTGGCCGCTCCCCCGCGTCGACCGGTACGTCGACTCCTGGAAGGCGATGATCAAGCTCCGGGAGGACGGTCTGGTCCGCTCCGTCGGCGTCTCCAACTTCACCCCCGCCCACATCGAACGGCTGGAGAGGGAGACCGGGGTGCTGCCCTCGGTCAACCAGATCGAGCTGCACCCGTTCTTCCCGCAGGAGGAGCTGCGCGCCCACCACGCGGACAAGGGCGTGCTCACCGAGAGCTGGAGCCCGCTGGGCCGCGGTTCGCGGCTGCTGGACGACCTCGCGGTGGCCGCCGTCGCCGACGCGCACGGCGTCACCCCGGCGCAGGCGGTGCTGCGCTGGCACGTCCAGCTCGGCGCGCTGCCGGTGCCGAAGTCGTCCGACCCCGCGCGGCAGCGCGCCAACCTGGACGTGTTCGGCTTCGAGCTGGACGACGCCCAGATGCGGACCGTCTCGGACCGGGCGCACCGGCGGATCGGCGGTGACCCGGAGGTGCACGAGGAGTTCTGACCGGGTACCGCCGGTCCGCCCGTACGGACGGACCGGCGGAAGAAAGCGGCGCGTACGCCCTGACCCGCTTCCGCGGCGGGGACGACGGCGAGGAGGCGTGGCTGCCGGCGCGGGCGGCCGGGGGCGGGTCCGGTGGCCGGGGCGCGCCCGGTCCCGTACGGGCGCGCCCCGGCCGTACGGGCCGCACGCTCGCGCAGGTCGCCGAGGAGGACGGCTGTGCCGTGGCGTTCGGCGGGTCAGCGGCGCGGGAGGGCCTGTTCCGCCCAGATGGTCTTGCCGCCGTCCGTCTGCCGGCTCCCCCAGCGCTGGGTGAGCTGGGCCACCAGCAGCAGTCCCCGGCCGCCCTCGTCGAAGGCGTGCGCCCGGCGCAGATGGGGTGAGGTGGGGCTGGCGTCGGTGACCTCGCAGATGAGGGTGCGGTCGCGGATCAGCCGCAGCCGGATCGGGGGCTGCCCGTAGCGGATGGCGTTGGTGACCAGCTCGCTGACCACGAGTTCGGTGATGAAGGCGATGTCGTCCAGCTCCCAGGCGGACAGCAGGTCGATCACCCACTGCCGCACGGCCGGCACCTCGCCGGGGTCCGGGGAGACGTCCCGTGCGGCGACCTGTCCGGCGCCCAGGGCGCGGGTGCGGGCGAGCAGCAGGGCGACGTCGTCGCCGGGCTCCTCGGGCAGCACCGCCTTGAGCACGACGTCGCACAGGGCGTCCAGCGACTCGGCGGGCACCGTGAGGACGCGGCACAGTTCCCGGACGGCGTGGTCGATGTCGCGGTCCCGGCCCTCGACGAGCCCGTCGGTGTAGAAGGCGACGACGCAGCCCTCCGGCAGCTCCAGCTCGGTCGCCTCGAACGGCAGCCCGCCCACGCCCAGGGGCGGCCCCGGGTTCAGCGGCACGAGCCGGCAGGTGCCGTCGGGCATCAGCAGGGCGGGCGCGGGGTGTCCGGCGGCGGCCACCGTCAGATGGCGGGAGACCGGGTCGTAGACGGCGTACAGGCAGGTGGCGCCGAGTTCCGGCACGTCCTCCCGGTCGTCGGCGGCGAGGTGGGCGACCAGGTCGTCCAGGTGGGTGAGCAGTTCCTCGGGCGGCAGGTCGACGTCCGCGAGGGTGCGCACGGCCGTGCAGAGCCGGCCCATGGTGGCCGTGGAGGGGATGCCGTGTCCGACGACGTCCCCGACGACCAGGGCGACCCGGGTGCCGGACAGCGGGATGACGTCGAACCAGTCGCCGCCGATGCCGGCCGCGGACGCGGAGGGCAGGTAGCGGTGGGCGACCTCGACGGCGGCCTGCCCGGGCAGCACCCTGGGCAGCAGGCTGTGCTGCAGGGTCAGCGCGGTGGCGCGTTCCCGGGTGAAGCGTCGGGCGTTGTCGATGCTGACGGCGGCCCGGCCGGCGATCTCCTCGGCCAGCAGGGCGTCGTCGGCGGCGAACCCGTCGCGGCGGACGTTGCGGACGGCGAGCGCCACGCCGAGCGTGGTGCCGCGGGCGCGCAGCGGCACGGCGAGCTCCGCGTGGATACCGGGGGGCCTCGTGGTGCGCGTGCGCAGCGCCTCGGCGCCGCGTTCGGCCATCCACCGGTCGAAGTCCGGTTCGCCGGTCCGGGCGATGACCGCTCTGCCCTCGCGCAGCGCCCGGGCGGGCGGTGAGTAGGGCGGGTGGACGTCGGCGCGGCCGAGGGGGACGACGGTGTCGGGCGCGCCCGGTCCCGACGAGGCGTGCGCC
This sequence comes from Streptomyces sp. DSM 120436, assembly GCF_055778765.1. Taxonomy (NCBI): domain Bacteria; kingdom Bacillati; phylum Actinomycetota; class Actinomycetes; order Kitasatosporales; family Streptomycetaceae; genus Streptomyces; species Streptomyces sp. DSM 120436. The sequence goes on from NZ_JBSKBS010000002.1 coordinate 444,058, forward strand.
GCACGGCGCAGGACGACCTCGGCGTCGCCCCTGAGCGGGGGCGCCTCCGCGTCGAGCACCCAGTCGAGCAGGTCGACGGCGGCGAAGTCGGCGAAGTCCGGCACCAGGAGTTCCACGAGTTCCTCGGCGGTGCGGATCACGTCGAGGGTGGTGCCGAGGGCCGTGCTGGCCTCGTCGAGCAGCGCCAGCCGGCGGCGGGCGCGGTGCTGTTCGGTGCTGTCCAGGCCGGCCAGCGCGGTGGCGACCAGCCGGCCGGCGGCGTCGCGCACGGGCCACATCTCCACGTCCCACGCCCGCTGGTCCGGGTCGGCGGTGGCCTGGCTGTAGGTCTCGTCGCGCAGGGGACGGCCGGTCTCGGCGACCGTGCGCATGTGCCGTTCGATGTTGCGGGTGCCTTCCTCCACTCCGGCGACGCCGAGGAAGGGCCGGCCGAGCAGGTCCCGCTCGGACTCGCCCATCTCCTCGCAGGCGGCGGTGTTGAGCCGGATGAAGCGGTGTTCGGTGTCGAGCACCGAGATCGGCAGGGACGACTGTTCGAAGACCTGGCCGGCCAGTGTCGTCTCCTCCGCTCCGGCGGGCACGGCGGTGACCACGTACCCGGCGTCCGCGTCCCCGGGGCCACGGACGGGACACACCGTCAGCCGGAGCGTCACCGGGTGTCCGTCGCGGTGACGCACCGTGACGATCCCCGCAGGCGCAGGGGGACGGCCGGGCGGGTCGTGCCGGCCGTCCGGCTCCTCGGCGAGCAGGTCCCGTACGGGGCGTCCCACGGCCTCGCCGGCGGAGAACCCGGTCAGCCGCCGGGCTCCCTCGCTCCACCCCGTCACGACGCCGCGGGCATCGACGACCAGCGCGGCGGAGGCGTCGTCCATTGGTCCAGCATCGACCCGCGGCCGCCTCCTCTCAACCGCGGGGGCGCGTCCGGGGCAGGGGCGGTGTCAGTCCCGGTGGGCGCGCAGGGCGGCGAGCGCCTTGTCCGCGTGCGCGTTCATGCGCAGTTCGCTGCGTACGACCTCCAGGACGGTCCGGTCCTGGCCGATGACGAAGGTGGCCCGCTTGGCGGGGGCCACGGAGATGCCCCGCTTGACGCCGAACAGCTCGCGGATCGCCCCGTCGGCATCGGACAGCAGGGGCATGCCGAGGGTGTGCCGGCCGGCGAACTCGGCCTGCCGTTCGACCGGGTCCGCGCTGACGCCGACCGGGCGGGCGCCCGCCTCGGCGAACTCGGCGGCGAGGTCGCGGAAGCGGCAGGCCTGCGCGGTGCAGCCGGGGCTCAGGGCGGCGGGGTAGAAGAACAGCACCACCGGGCCCTCGGCGAGCAGCTCGGACAGCCGGCGGACGGTGCCGGTCTCGTCCGGGGCGGCGAAGTCCTCGACCTTGTCGCCCTTCTCCACGCGCGCGCTCATGCCCTGCCCTCCGCGCCCTTGGCGACGCCGCGGGCCCACAGCACCAGCGGCACCTGCAGCGGCAGCCGGCCGTACGCGACGGCCCGCTGCGGGGCGGGGCGGTGGCGCCAGTCGACGGCCATCTTCACGTTGGCGGGGAACACCCCGGCGAAGAACGCCGCCGTCGCGAGGGCGGCGGCCTTGCGGGTGCGGGGCAGCGCCACTCCGGCGGCCAGCGCCAGCTCGGCGGCGCCACTGGCGTACGTCCAGGAGCGGGGCGAGCCGGGCAGGGAGCGCGGGACGATGGGATCGAACCTCCGGGGCGCGGCGAAGTGCGCGGTGCCCGCGGCGGCCAGCAGGCCGGCGAGCAGCAGGGGCGAACGTGCGGACCGTGACACGGTTCCTCCTCCGATGACTGCCGCGCACGGTACCGGACGGTAGGGCAGCGGCGGCGCGGGAGGGCCGGGGTTCAGTCCGTGGCCGTCGACCGCTCGTCCGGGTTCTCCGCGTGGGTGAGGAGGCCGTCGGCCCTGCGGTGGAAGAGGGCCGAGGACGCGGCGGCCGGCCTCCCCGACGCCCCGGGGTGATCCGGGAGCGGCCCCGTCACACCCGGGCCGCACTCCCTCGCCCCATACCCCCTCTTGGCATGGGCACGTCTGACCGGGATGCTGTGAACTCCCCAGCTCCCCACAGCCGTCGGGCCGCGCCTGGCCACGAGGAGGACGCAGTGTCGCCGAGCACGCCCCGTACGCACGCCAGGAGATGGCTGACCGGCCTGGCCGGCGCCGCCGCCCTGGTCCTCGCCTTCCCCGCCACGGCCTTCGCGGCTCCCCCGCCCGCGCTCCCCGCGAACGCCGACGCCCTGGAGCGGACCTACCAGCCGGCCTACGACTACGACACCGACGGCTGCTACTCGTCCCCGGCGATCGGCCCCGACGGCTCGGTCAACACGGGTCTGAGACCGACCGGCGCCCTGAGCGGCGGCTGCCGTGACGCGTCCGACCTGGACAACACCAACAGCTACGCGCGCGCCGCGTGCGACAGCGGCTGGTGCGCCGTGGTCTACGCGCTGTACTTCGAGAAGGACCAGGCGCTGCCGGGCGTCGGCCTCGGCGGGCACCGCCACGACTGGGAGCACGTCGTGGTGTGGGTGCGGAACGACACCGTGCAGTACGTGGCGACGTCCCGGCACGGCTCGTTCACCATCCACCCCCGCTCGTCGGTCCGCTTCGAGGGCACCCACCCGAAGGTCGTCTACCACAAGGACGGCATCGGCACCCACTGCTTCCGCCCGGCGGGCGCGGGCGACGAACCGCCGGAGAACCACCGGGGCACCTGGCAGTACCCGCCGCTGGTCGGCTGGAACGGCTATCCGCCGGGGCTGCGCGAGAAGCTCGCCGCCCATGACTTCGGCAGTGCCCACTTCGGCCTCAAGGACGGCAGCTTCACCTCGCACCTCGCCGCGGCCAAGCCGTCCGGCATCCCCTTCGACCCGAACGGATGGCGGTGATGGGCGAGTCGACGCCCGGGGGCGCGGCGCCGCGTCCCCGGCACCGGGGGGCGACCGGGGTCCGTCGTGACGCCATGGCCGTCCCGGAGCCGATCCGCATCGCCTCCCGCGACTCGCCCATGGCACTCGCCCGGGTGGAGCGCGTACGGGCGGAGTTGAGCGCGGCGCACCCCGGAACGCGCACCGAGGTCGTCCCGGTGCGCACGACCGGGGACAAGTGGCTGGGCGACCTGTCGCAGGTGGAGGGCAGGGGCGCGTTCACCAAGGAGGTGGACGCCGCGTTGCCGGCCGGGGAGGCGGACCTCGCGGTGCACTGCGTGAAGGACGTGCCCGCCGACCGGCCGCTCCCCGCGGGCACGGTGTTCGCGGCGTTCCTGAAGCGGGACGACGTCCGCGACGCGCTGGTGCACCCGGACGGCCTCACCCTGGACGAGCTGCCGCCCGGCACCCGGATCGGGACCTCGTCGGTGCGCCGGGTCGCCCAGCTCGCCGCCACCCGTCCGCGGCCGCGGTGCGTGCCGCTGCGCGGGAACGCCAACCGGCGGCTCGCGAGGCTCGCGGAGGGCGAGGCGGACGCGCTGCTGCTCGCGGCCGCCGGCCTGGAGCGGATCGGCCGGAGCGACGTGATCAGCGAGGTGCTGTCCCCCGACGTGATGCTGCCGCCGGTCGGAGCGGGCGTCCTCGCGCTGCGGTGCCGGGAGGGCGACACCGGCCTGATCGAGGCGGCCGCCGTGCTCGACGACCCCGGCACCCACCGCGAGACCACCGCCGAGCGGATGCTGCTGCATGTGCTGCAGGGGCACTGCAACAGCCCGATCGCGGGCCTCGCCCGGGCGGACCGGAGCGGTGAACTGTCCTTGCGTGCCTGCGTCTTCACCCCGGACGGCACGACCCGGCTGAACGCCCACGAGTGGGCGGGGCGGCTGGACCCGGCGACGCTCGGCACCTCGGTCGCCGTGGCGCTGCTGCGTCAGGGCGCCCGCGAGCTGAACACCCCGGGCGGCGGCGTCAGGCGGTGCCCTCCTCCGCCTGCTCCTGGAGGAACAGGCTCACCTGCTGGGCGAGGCTCTCCCGGGCCGTCCCGGCCGTCGCGCCCGGCGCGGGTTCGAGCGCGCCGACGCCGCCCGTCCACAGCCGGCGTCCGGCCCACTCCTCGTCGGCGCGCACCTGCACCTGGATGTCGACCTGCCCCAGGAACCGCTCGGGCGCGGCCGCGTGGAGCACGGCGGTGGCGCGGCGCAGCGGATAGACGTCGAATCCCTCGATGAATTGCGAGTTGCGCCAGTCGATGAATGCGCTCTCGCCGTCGGGACCGGTGCGCACATCGATCTGACCGTCCTCGAGATGAATGCACACGGGGCGGTCGCCCCGGTTTTCGACGGTCACCCGGACCCGGAAGTACGACAGTCCTTCGGCGGCCTCGTCCCGCCCGCGCGGCGGTTCGCCCGCCTCCAGACGATGGACGCGGACCCGCAGACCGGCATGCTCGTCGTACTCCTGCCAGTCCCCGACCACGTTCGGCTCGTCCACAGTGCACCTCTCGACTTCTGTCCGCTGCTTCCTATCTGTGGGCTCGGCGCACTGTCAAATGAGCGGAATGCGCCGTGGTCAGGCAGTTCGCCCGATCTGATCGACGATCAAGCGCTGCGCAGGAGGAATCGCCCGGCCGGACCACCGGCGCGCCGCCCGGGCGTGCCGCACATCACGTCCGCCGCGGTGGTCGCCACCCGCGGGCGGCGCACCGCGCCCCTCCCGCGCCGGACCGGTCCCGCATCCGCGCGCCGGCGCCCCCTCGTGCACGCCCCGAATTCCCTCGATTCCGCAGCGTGCACCCTTCCCGAATTTCCCGTGACGCGCCCGCCACGTATTTCCCGGAGCCGTTTTGAAATCGCGGCGCACCGGGAAAGGAATGCTCAGTGCTTCGGACAGGAGGCACGTGTGTTCTGTCCATCCGGCACCCGCTCAGGGAGGTGCGCGCGTGATGCGTACCGTCGGTCCCAGGAAGCCCCACTCCCATGACGACGCCCCCGAGACGACCCGTGACTTCGAGCGTCTGGCCTCACTGCCCGACGGGCCGGAGCGCCGGAGGCTGCGCGACGAGCTGGTCACGGCGTGGCTGCCGATGGCCGAGCGCATCGCCGTCCGGTTCCGCGGCCGGGGAGAGGCCCTGGAGGACCTGTACCAGGTGGCGGCCCTGGGTCTGGTGAAGGCCGTCGACCACTACGACCCGGCGCGCGGGAACGCCTTCGAGGCGTACGCGGTGCCGACCGTCACGGGCGAGATCAAGCGCCACTTCCGCGATCACATGTGGACCCTGCACGTGCCGCGCCGGGTGCAGGACCTGCGCAACCGGGTGCGCGCCGCGGTGAAGGAGCTGTCGCAGACGACGCCGGGACGAGCGCCCACGGTCGCCGAGATCGCCGCGCACGCCCGGCTGACGGAGGAGGAGGTGCGGACCGGGACGGAGGCGCTGGAGTGCTTCTCCGCGCTCTCGCTGGAGGCGGAGATGCCGGGCACCGACGGGTACGCGCTGGGCGACTCGATCGGCGGCCCGGACCCGGCCTACGACGCCGTCGTGGACCGGGTGGCGGTGCGGCCCTGTCTGGAGGCGCTGCCGGAGCGGGAGCGGCTCATCCTCTATCTGCGCTTCTTCAAGGGGATGACGCAGAGCGGCATCGCCGACCAGCTGGGCATCTCCCAGATGCACGTCTCCCGGCTGCTGAGCAGCTGCTTCGCCCAGGTGCGCGAGGAGCTGTCGTCGTCCGACACCGGCTGACCGGGTGCGAGGGCTCCCGGCCGCGCCCGGCGCCGGGGCTCAGGACTCCGGGGGGACGTCCGGGAGGCGGGTGGGGCCGAGCCGGTCGAGGACCTCCTCGAGGACCGTGCGGACCTCGGCGGGCAGCACGCCCGTGCGTCCCCAGACGAGGATCATGTCGGCGATGCTGCGGAGCTTGATGTTGGTCCGCTGGGACACCTCCTTCAGCACCGTCCAGCCCTGGTCGGGCGAGACCCGCCCGAGCGCGACGATCATTCCGATGGCCTGGTCCACCACCGCGTGCGAGACGACCGCGTCCTTCAGCTGCCGGACTTCTCTCTCCAGCTGGAGGATCCGGTCCGCGCCCCCGTCCGTGGGCATGGTCACCTCCGGTTCCGGTGTGCCGCTCTCGTGCTGCCTTCGTTCGGTGCTTGAGTGCCTTCACCCAGTGTCCGATCCCTCCATGGTCGTCACTCGGCCCGCCTCCTGCCACCGGGGCGGCCCGCGGGTGGCCGGGGGTCACCGTTTCGCGGCCGCCGCCGGGGTACTCGGCAGGCGCCCGGGCCGGTGCTCCGCGGACACTGGTGCCATCCGGGTGGCTGCCGGGCCGACGAAGATCAGGACGCGACCGCTATGAACCACGACATGACCTCCCCCTCCGGTGCGACGGGCGTCGTCTCGGCGCACCCCGTCTACGGGGCGCCCTGCTGGGTGAGTCTGACCAGTCACGATCTCAGGACGACCGAGGACTTCTACGGCGCCGTCCTGGGCTGGGAGTGGCGTCCGATGCGGCTGGGCGACCGGTTCCGGGTCGCCCTGGCGGACGGCCGGCCGGTGGCGGGCGTCGCCGCGGTCGCCGGAATGTGGCAGACGGCGGTGGCGTGGACGCCGTACTTCGCGGTGCGCAGCGCCGACGAGGCGGCGGCGCGGGTGCAGGAGCGCGGCGGGACCGCCGCGGTCGGCCCCCTCTCCCTGCCGCCGGGGCGCGCGGCGCTGCTCGCGGACCGGGATGGGGCGACGTTCGGCGTGTGGGAGGGCGAGCTGTTCTCCGACTGGCACACCTGGCGCCAGGTGCAGCCGGCGTTCATCCGGCTGCACACCCGCGACGCGTTCGACGCGGCGATCTTCTACGGCGAGGTCTTCGACTGGGCGACCGGCGGTCCCGGCGGCTGCGAGGTGGACTACGAGGGCGAGGAGGTGGTGCTGCGCAGCGGCGGGGGCGTGGTGGCGCTCATCACCTCGGGTGCGCTGGGGTCGGCGCCCGACCCGCGGATCCGACCGCACTGGCAGGTCCACTTCACCGTGCCGGACGTGGCCGCCTGCGCCCGCGCCGCCGAGGAGCACGGGGGCGGCGTGCTGTCCCTGGGCCCCGAGGAGGCGGTGCTGAGCGACAACGAGGGCGCCCGGTTCACGGTCACCTCGCGCCGCGGGCACTGACACCTCCCCGGGGCCGCCCGGTCACCGCGCGGTGCGCGACGGGCGGGACAGCAGCACCAGGCTGCGCGCGTCCACGGTCAGCCGGGTGCCCGCCTTGCGCTCCGCCTCGTCGGGGACGCCGTCCGGGTCGGCGGTGTCGATCAGCGCCGTCCACCGTTCGCCGTAGGAGGCGTCCGGCAGCCGGAAGCCGACCGGCTCCCAGTGGCTGTTGAGCAGCAGCAGGAACGAGTCGTCGATGACGGGCCGGCCGCGCGGGTCCGGTTCGGCGATGGCGTCGCCGTTGAGGAACACGCCGACCGAGTGGGCGTCGGGGCGCGTCCAGTCGTCGTCGGTCATCTCCCGCGCGTCGGGCGCCAGCCACACCAGGTCGGGCAGCGGCTGGTCCGCGTGGCGCACGGTCTCGCCCAGGAAGAAGCGGCGCCGGCGCAGCACCGGGTGGTCGCGGCGCAGGGCGATCAGCCGGCGGGTGAAGGCGAGCAGGGCGCGCTGCTCGTCGCCGTGCCGCCAGTCGATCCAGCTGACCTCGTTGTCCTGGCAGTAGGCGTTGTTGTTGCCGCGCTGGGTGCGGCCCAGCTCGTCGCCGTGCGAGAGCATCGGGATGCCCTGCGACAGCAGCAGCGTGGCCAGGAAGTTGCGCTGCTGCCGGGCGCGCAGTTCCCGCACGGCCGGGTCGCGGGTGGGACCCTCCGTGCCGCAGTTCCAGGAGCGGTTGTCGTTCTCGCCGTCCTGGTTGTCCTCGCCGTTGGCCTCGTTGTGCTTGGCGTTGTACGAGACCAGGTCGCGCAGGGTGAAACCGTCGTGCGCGGTGACGAAGTTGACGCTGGCGCGGGGCCGGCGCCGGTGGTGGGCGTACAGGTCGGAGGAGCCGGTCAGCCGGGAGGCGAACTCGCCGAGGGTGTGGTCCTCGCCGCGCCAGAAGTCCCTGACCGCGTCACGGTACTTGCCGTTCCACTCCGACCACAGCGGGGGGAAGTTGCCGACCTGGTAACCGCCCTCGCCGACGTCCCAGGGCTCCGCGATGAGCTTGACGCGGCTGATCACCGGGTCCTGCTGGATCAGGTCGAAGAACGCCGAGAGCCGGTCCACCTCGTGGAACTGCCGGGCCAGCGTGGCCGCGAGGTCGAAGCGGAACCCGTCGACGTGCATCTCGGTGACCCAGTACCGCAGCGAGTCCATGATGAGCTGCAGCACGTAGGGGTGGCGCATCAGCAGGCTGTTGCCGGTGCCGGTGGTGTCGTAGTAGTGCCGCCAGTCGCCGTCCACCAGCCGGTAGTACGAGGAGTTGTCGATGCCCCGGAAGGAGAGGGTGGGGCCCTTCTCGTTGCCCTCGGCGGTGTGGTTGTAGACGACGTCCAGGATCACCTCGAGCCCGGCCGCGTGCAGCGCCTTGACCATCTCCTTGAACTCCGTGACCTGCTGGCCGCGGGTGCCGCGGGCGGAGTAGGCGTTGTGCGGGGCGAAGAAGCCGATGGTGTTGTAGCCCCAGTAGTTGGCGAGGCCCCGGCCCTGGAGCACGCCGTCCTGGACGAACTGGTGCACCGGCATCAGCTCCACCGCGGTGACGCCGAGCGAGGTGAGGTGCTCGATCACCGAGGGGTGCGCCAGACCGGCGTAGGTGCCGCGCAGTTCCGGCGGGACGTCGGGGTGGGTGCGGGTGAGCCCCTTGACGTGGGTCTCGTAGATGACGGTGTCGGAGTACGGGCGGCAGGGGCGTGCGTCGTCGCCCCAGTCGAAGGCCGGGTCGGTCACCACGCCGAGCATGGTGTGGCCCGCGCTGTCCGCCGGGTCGGGCCCGTGGGGGTTCCGCTCGTACAGCGAGGGGTGGTTGTCGATCTGGCCGTCGACCGCGGTGGCGTACGGGTCGAGGAGCAGTTTCGCCGGATTGCAGCGGTGGCCGGCGGCCGGGGCCCAGGGGCCGTGCACCCGGTAGCCGTAGCGCCGGCCGGGTCCGACCCCGGGCAGGTAGCCGTGCCAGACGAAGCCGTCGACCTCGGTGAGCCGCACCGTGCGGTGCCGCCCGTCGTCGTCCACCAGGATCAGGTCGACGCGTTCGGCGACCTCGCTGAACAGCGCGAAGTTGGTGCCCTCGCCGTCGTAGGTCGCGCCCAGCGGGTAGGGGCGCCCGCTCCAGGCGGGCGCCCCTTTCCGGTCGTGTCGCCGGGTCACCGGACCTCCTCCAGGAGGCCGCCGGGCGTTCGCACCCGTGCGGTGACCGTGGTGACGTTCACCTCGCGGGGCAGGTCCAGGCCCTCGCTCTCGCGCGGGTCGGGCGCGGTGGGCACGAGGGGCACGCGTTCGCCGGCGCGGGCGCGCTGCGAGAACCAGATGACCTTGCTGCCGGTCTCGGTGGCGCAGCAGCCCCAGCCGTCGCTGCTGGCGGCGAGGTGCTCGAGGCAGCCGCGCAGCTCCTGGTCGGGGCGCAGCGCGCGGTCGTTGTCCGCGATCGCCGTGATGAGGTGCTGGCCGTTCCACCACATCTCGATCGAGATGTTCTTGTCGGTGGCGTGCTCGTCGATGGCGCGGAGCAGCATCTCGGTGCCGCCGCAGACGGGCTCCATGAGGTTCTCCAGATTCCAGAACCGGAGGTGAGCGGCCAGTATCCGGCTGACCTGTCCCACCCTCTCCGGGCTGACTTCCACGTCGAGGTGGTAGTAGCAGGGCACTGCGGTCTTCATCGTCGGCTCCTCACCGCGAAGCTCGCACTCCTCCCGTCCGGCGGACGGGCCCCCGGACACGGAACGTGAGCGGGTGTCGCTCCTGAGTCACCTTCAGACTGAGGGGGTTGGTCCATTCGTGCAACACGAGCGCACGGGTGAGGCGCACGGGGCGGCATCCGAGCCCATCCGAGCCGCACCGACCCGCACGGTCACCGCGGTTGGGTGGTTGAAATTCCAACAGGACGCCGGGTCACCGTCCGTGCACCATGAGTGAAGACCTCGATCGCCGTTACGGGTCCGTGCACCGGTGCGCACGGCTCCGCCCGACCGTCGGGACAACGCGCACCCATCGAGTCCCGGAGAGGTGAACGGCTCATGCTGCTTCCCGCAAAAGCCGAAGTCGCCCGGCAGTTGCGCCGTTACCGGGCCTGGGAACGCGTGATGCTGGCCGCCCCCGCCGACCACACGGTGCGGGCGACCTTCGAGGACTCCGGCTACACCCTCTGCGTGCTGATGGGGAAGCGCTGCGCGCGGGAGGCGGCCGACGCCGCGGAACGGTACCTGCGCACGACGCTCGTCACCTATCTGCAGGAACAGGACGACCGGCCGCGTCCGGCCGCCACGGTCCGGCACGGTCCGCCGGCCGTCGAGCGGCGCTCCCCGGCGGGAAGGCAATGACCTTCCCGCCTCCATGTGGTCCCACGCCCGGGCGTCTGTCCGGGCATCGCGAGCGGCGGAGGTGCACAGGCCCATGAAGACGACCCCGACCATCGGTCGTGTCCCGGTACGGGACGTCCGGCCGTCCGTCGACCGCGGCAGACGGCCGGCGAAGGCCGTCGTCGGCGAGGCGTTCGAGGTGACGGCGACCGTGTTCCGTGAGGGGCACGACGCGGTGGCGGCCAACGTGGTGCTGAAGGACCCGGAAGGGCGTCCGGGGCCGTTCACGCCGATGCGGGAGCTGGCGCCGGGCACGGACCGGTGGGGCGCGGAGGTGGTCGCGGACGCGCCCGGCCACTGGACCTACCGCGTCGAGGCCTGGGGCGACCCCGTGACGACCTGGCGGAACGTCGCCACCGTCAAGGTCCCGGCGGGCATCGACACCGGGCTGGTCCTGGAGGAGGGCGCCGACCTCTTCGCGCGCGCCGCGGCCGGGGTGCCGCGCGACGCCGGGCAGGACGTGATCCTCGCGGCCGCCGCGGCCCTGCGCGACGACGCCCTCCCCTGCGCCACACGCCTGGCGGCGGCGTTGACGCCGGAGGTGGACGCGGTGCTGGCCCGGCATCCGCTGCGGGAGCTGGTCACCAGCAGCGACCCGCTGCCGCTGCTGGTCGAGCGGGAGCGGGCGCTGTACGGCTCCTGGTACGAGTTCTTCCCCCGCTCGGAGGGCACGCCCGAGCAGCCGCACGGCACCTTCGACACCGCCGCGCGGCGGCTGCCGGCGATCGCGGCGATGGGCTTCGACGTGGTCTACCTGCCGCCCGTCCACCCGATCGGGACGACCTTCCGCAAGGGCCCGAACAACACCCTGGACGCCGGCCCGGACGACGTGGGGGTGCCGTGGGCGATCGGCTCCCCCGAGGGCGGCCACGACGCGGTGCACCCGCGCCTGGGCACCCTGGAGGACTTCACCCGCTTCGTGGCCCGCGCCCGCGAGCTGGGCATGGAGGTCGCCCTGGACTTCGCGCTGCAGTGCTCCCCCGACCACCCCTGGGTGCACAAGCACCCCGAGTGGTTCCACCACCGCCCCGACGGCTCCATCGCGTACGCGGAGAACCCGCCGAAGAAGTACCAGGACATCTACCCCGTCGCCTTCGACGCCGACCTGGACGGGCTGGTCACCGAGACCTGCCGGATCCTGCGGCACTGGATGGACACCGGGGTGCGGATCTTCCGGGTGGACAACCCGCACACCAAGCCGGTGGTGTTCTGGGAGCGGGTGATCGCCGAGATCAACCGCACCGACCCCGACGTCCTCTTCCTGGCGGAGGCCTTCACCCGCCCGGCGATGATGCACACCCTGGCCCAGATCGGTTTCCAGCAGTCCTACACGTACTTCACCTGGCGGAACACCAAGCAGGAGCTGACGGAGTACCTGACCGAACTGACGGGGGAGGCCGCCTCCTACATGCGGCCCAACTTCTTCGCCAACACCCCCGACATCCTGCACGCCTACCTCCAGCACGGCGGCCGGCCCGCCTTCGAGGTCCGCGCCGTCCTGGCCGCCACCCTCTCCCCCACGTGGGGCATCTACAGCGGCTACGAACTGTGCGAGAACACCCCGCTGCGCGAGGGCAGCGAGGAGTACCTCGACAGCGAGAAGTACCAGCTCAAACCCCGCGACTGGGAAGCCGCCGCACGCGAGGGACGCACCATCGCCCCCCTCATCACCCGGCTCAACACCATCCGGCGCGACCACCCCGCGCTGCACCGGCTGCGCAACCTCCGCTTCCACCGGACCGACAACGACCACGTCATGGCGTACAGCAAGCGCAGGGGCTCCGACGTCGTGCTCGTGGTCGTCAACCTCGACCCCCGGCACACCCAGGAGGCGACGGTCTCGCTGGACATGCCGCACCTCGGCCTGGACTGGCACGAGACGGTCCCGGTGCGCGACGAGCTCACCGGCGAGACCTATCACTGGAGCAGCGTCAACTACGTGCGGCTGGAGCCGGGGCGGGCTCCCGCGCATGTCCTGCACGTCCAGCGACCGCCCGCCGCACAGCGGAACGGAGGGCCAGGAACGCCATGACCGTCAACGAGCCGGTGCCGGACACGTTCGAGGACACACCGGTCAGGGACCGTGACCCCGACTGGTTCAAACGCGCCGTCTTCTACGAGGTCCTCGTCCGCTCCTTCCAGGACAGCAACGGCGACGGCGTCGGCGACCTGAAGGGCCTGACCGCCAAGCTGGACTACCTGCAGTGGCTGGGCGTCGACTGCCTGTGGCTGCCGCCCTTCTTCAAGTCGCCGCTGCGCGACGGCGGGTACGACGTCGCCGACTACACCTCGGTCCTGCCGGAGTTCGGCGACCTCGCCGACTTCGTGGAGTTCGTCGACTCCGCCCACCAGCGGGGCATGCGCGTGATCATCGACTTCGTCATGAACCACACCAGCGACCAGCACCCGTGGTTCGAGGAGTCCCGCAAGGACCCGGACGGCCCCTACGGCGACTTCTACGTGTGGGCCGACGACGACACGGGCTACCCCGACGCGCGGATCATCTTCGTCGACACCGAGGCGTCCAACTGGACGTACGACCCGGTGCGCAAGCAGTACTACTTCCACCGCTTCTTCTCGCACCAGCCGGACCTGAACTACGAGAACCCGCGGGTGCAGGAGGAGATCCTGGCGGCCCTGCGCTTCTGGCTGGACCTGGGCATCGACGGGTTCCGGCTGGACGCCGTCCCCTATCTGTACGCGGCCGAGGGGACGAACTGCGAGAACCTGCCGGCGACGCACGCGTTCCTGAAGCGGGTCCGCAAGGAGATCGACACCCAGTACCCCGACACCGTCCTGCTCGCCGAGGCCAACCAGTGGCCCGAGGACGTCGTCGACTACTTCGGCGACTACGCCGCCGGCGGCGACGAATGCCACATGGCCTTCCACTTCCCCGTCATGCCCCGCATCTTCATGGCCGTGCGGAGGGAATCGCGCTACCCGGTCTCCGAGATCCTCGCCAAGACCCCCGCCATCCCCTCCGGCTGCCAGTGGGGCATCTTCCTGCGCAACCACGACGAGCTGACCCTGGAGATGGTCACCGACGAGGAACGCGACTACATGTGGGCCGAATACGCCAAGGACCCCCGCATGCGCGCCAACATCGGCATCCGCCGCCGCCTCGCCCCCCTCCTGGACAACGACCGCAACCAGATCGAACTGTTCACCGCCCTGCTGCTGTCCCTGCCCGGCTCGCCGATCATCTACTACGGCGACGAGATCGGCATGGGCGACAACATCTGGCTCGGCGACCGCGACGCCGTGCGCACCCCCATGCAGTGGACCCCCGACCGCAACGCCGGCTTCTCCTCCTGCGACCCCGGCCGCCTCTACCTGCCCACCATCATGGACCCGGTCTACGGCTACCAGGTCACCAACGTCGAGGCCGCCATGGCCTCCCCCTCCTCCCTGCTGCACTGGACCCGGCGGATGATCGAGATCCGCAAGCAGAACCCGGCGTTCGGCCTCGGCTCCTACACCGAACTGCCCTCCTCCAACCCCGCCGTCCTCGCCTTCCTGCGCGAGGCCCCCCCGAACGGGGAAGAAGGCGACGACCTGGTCCTGTGCGTCAACAACTTCTCCCGCTTCTCCCAGCCCACCGAGCTCGACCTGCGCGAGTTCAAGGGCCGGCATCCGGTGGAGCTGTTCGGCGGGGTGCGCTTCCCGGCCATCGGCGAACTGCCGTACCTGCTGACCCTCGGGGGCCACGGCTTCTACTGGTTCCGGCTCACCCGAGTCGCATCCCGCATCGGCCGACGCCTGTGAGCGTATGCCGGCGAGAGGAGGCGTCACGATGACGAAGACCGCATTCCTGCGCCCGCGGAGCGCGCCCGCCGAGTCCATGGAGTCGCTCGCCGGGCTGCTGCGCGAGTGGCTGCCGCTGCAGCGCTGGTTCGCGGGCAAGGACCGTCCCGTCACCGATCTCGGCGTGCTGTCCACGACCGAGCTGTTCCCGGGCTGTCTGCACGTGCTCGTGCACGCCGCGCACGGCGGCGTGCCCGCCCCCGGCGGCACCCCTCCCGCCGGCGACTGCTACCAGCTCCTGCTCGGGGTGCGGGAGCGGCCCTCGCCCCGTCCGGGCAAGGCGCTCATCGGCACCGTGCGGGACGGCCGGCTGGCCGGCCTGACGGTCTACGACGCCCTCCAGGACCCGCGCGCCGCCCAACTGCTCCTGGAGCGGCTGCGCCGGCCGGGCACGGTGGGCCCGCTGCGCTTCGAGGGCGACCCGGGCCGTGAGGTGCCGTCGGGTCTGGTGCCGCGGGTGCTGAACGCCGAGCAGTCCAACTCCTCGCTGGTGTACGGCGACGAGTACATCCTGAAGGTCTTCCGGCGCATCCAGCCCGGCGTCAACCCCGACCTGGAGGTGCCCGGGGCACTGGCCCGGCAGGGCTGCCACCGGGTGCCCGCGCCGGTGGCCTGGCTGCGCACCACCCACCCGTTCAAGGCGACGCTCGGGGTGCTCCAGCCGTATCTGCGCAACGCCGCCGACGGCTGGACGCTCGCTCTCGACGCGCTCGCCGCCGGGGACGACTTCACCGCGCAGGCGCACGCCCTCGGGCGCGCCACGGCGGACGTGCACCTGGCGCTGTCCTCCGCGTTCCCCGTCGGCGCGCCCGGCGAGAACGGGCGGACGGCCGCGGCGATGACCGAGCGGCTGACCGCCGCCGCGCACGCCGTGCCCGCGCTCCAGCCGTACGTGCCGGGGCTGCGCGGCGCCTTCGCCGCGCTCGCCACCTGCGACGCCGGACCGCCCGCCCAGCGCATCCACGGCGACCTGCACCTCGGCCAGGTGCTGCGGGCGGGGCGCGAGTGGTTCGTGATCGACTTCGAGGGCGAGCCGTCCCGGCCGCTCTCCGAACGGCGCAGCGCCCACTCCCCCGTGCGGGACATCGCCGGAATGCTGCGCTCCTTCGACTACGCCGCCCGGCAGCGCCGTCCCTGGCGCCCGGAGTGGGCGCGGCGCTGCCGCGAGGCCTACTGCGCGGGCTACGCGGCCCGCGCCGGCTGGGACCCGCGCAAGAAGCACGGCCTGCTCCGCGCCTACGAGACGGACCGGGCCGTGTACGAGGTGCTGTACGAGGCACGGCACCGACCCGACTGGCTGCCCGTACCCATGGCGGCGATCGAGCGCCTCGCCGTGAGAGGAGACTGAAGCCGTGGCCCTGCACGAAACGCCGCTGTCAGAATCGGCCGGGTCGGCCCCGTCCGCCGCCGCGAACGGGGCGGCCGCCCCCGCCCTCGATCCGCACGACCGGGGCCGTCTGCTGGCGGGCGCCCACCACGATCCGCACGCCCTGCTGGGCGCCCGCCCGGTGCCCGGCGGCATCGCCTTCCGGGCGCTGCGCCCCTTCGCCCGCGAGGTGAGCGTGGTCGTCGACGGCGAGCGCACCCCGCTCGTGCCGGAGGGCGACGGCCTGTTCTCCGCCGTGCTGCCGCTGGACGAGATCCCCGACTACACGCTCGCGGTGGCGTACGGGGACGACGAGCCGGTGGAGACGCACGACCCGTACCGGTTCCTGCCCGCGCTCGGCGACTTCGACCTGCACCTGATCCGCGAGGGCCGGCACGAGGAGCTGTGGACGGCGCTCGGCGCGCACCCCATGGTCCACCAGGGCGTGACCGGCACCCGCTTCACCGTGTGGGCGCCCAACGCCCTCGGGGTGCGGCTCGCCGCGGACTTCACGTACTGGGACGGGACGGCGTTCCCGATGCGCTCGCTGGGCTCGTCCGGGGTGTGGGAGCTGTTCCTGCCGGGCGTCGGCGAGGGCACCCGCTACAAGTTCGAGATCCACTCGCGCCACGGCCACCGGTTCCTCAAGGCGGACCCGATGGCCCGCCGGACCGAGGCGCCGCCGAACACCGCGTCGGTGGTCACCGCCTCGCACTACGCGTGGGGCGACGCGGAGTGGATGGCGCGGCGCGGGGAGCGGCCCGTGCACGAGGCGCCGTTCTCGGTGTACGAGGTGCACCTGCCGTCGTGGCGGCCGGGGCTCACCTACCGGCAGCTCGCCGAGCAGCTCCCCGCGTACGTGAAGGACCTGGGCTTCACCCACGTCGAGCTGATGCCGGTCGCCGAGCACCCGTACGGGCCGTCCTGGGGCTACCAGGTCACCGGCTTCTACGCGCCCACCGCGCGGCTCGGCACCCCGGACGACTTCAAGCACCTGGTCGACGCGCTGCACCGGGCCGGCATCGGCGTGATCATGGACTGGGTGCCCGCCCACTTCCCGCGCGACGACTGGGCGCTGGCCCGCTTCGACGGGGAGCCGCTGTACGAGCCCGGCGACTCCCGGCGCGCCGAGCACCCCGACTGGGGGACGTACACCTTCGACTACGCCCGCACCGAGGTGCGCAACTTCCTGGTCGCGAACGCCGTGTACTGGTGCCAGGAGTTCCACATCGACGGGCTGCGGGTCGACGCGGTCGCCTCCATGCTCTACCTCGACTACTCGCGCGAGGACGGCGGCTGGGAGCCCAACGTCCACGGCGGCCGGGAGGACCTGGCGGCGATGGCGTTCCTCCAGGAGATGAACGCCACCGTGTACCGGCGCTGCCCCGGCGTGGTGACCATCGCCGAGGAGTCCACGGCGTGGGGCGGGGTGACCCGGCCCACCGACACCGGCGGGCTCGGGTTCGGGCTGAAGTGGAACATGGGCTGGATGCACGACTCGCTGGAGTACGTCGCGCACGAGCCGGTGCACCGCAAGTACCACCACCACGAGATGACCTTCGCGATGGTGTACGCCTACAGCGAGAACTACGTGCTGCCGATCTCCCACGACGAGGTCGTGCACGGCAAGCAGGCGCTGGTGTCGAAGATGCCGGGCGACTGGTGGCAGCGGCGGGCGAACGTCCGCGCCTACCTGGGCTTCATGTGGGCCCACCCGGGCAAGCAACTGCTGTTCATGGGACAGGAGTTCGCGCAGGGCGCGGAGTGGTCCGAGGAGACGGGGCCGGAGTGGTGGCTGCTGGACGAGGGGTACCACTCCGCGGGTGACCACCGCGGGGTGCAGGACCTGGTCCGCGACCTCAACGCGCGCTACCGGGACCGTCCGGCGCTGTGGCAGCGCGACACCGACCCGTCCGGCTTCCGCTGGGTCGCGGTGGACGCCGCCGACGACAACGTCTTCGCGTTCCTGCGGTACGACGCGAAGGGGCGGCCGCTGCTCGCGGTGTCGAACTTCTCCCCCGTGGTGCGGCACGACTACCGGCTCGCCGTCGGGGACGACGCGGTCGCCTGGGAGGAGGTCCTCAACACCGACGCCGCCCGCTACGGCGGCGGCGACGTCGTGAACCCGGACCCGGTCAAGCCCGAGGACGGGCGGGTCCGGCTCACCCTTCCCCCGCTCGCGACGGTGTGGCTGGCGCCCACGCCGCTGTAGGCCGCACGCCGGCGCCCGGTGGCCCTCCGCCGACGACACCAGGTGTTCCGCGCCTCGCGCGGGGCATGCGGGTCGTACGGCCGAGGGTTGCTCGGCGTCGACGCGGCAGGCGAGAAGGGCGGGCATCAGGTGCGCACCGTGGGAGTGGAGGAGGAACTCCTCCTGGTCGATCCGGAGACCGGCGAACCGCGGGCGATGTCCGCGGCGGTGCTCGCCCGCGCCGAGCGGGAGGACGCCGGACAGGACGTCTTCGAGAAGGAACTGCACGAGCAGATGGTGGAGTTCGCCACCCACCCGCAGTCGTCCATGGAGCGCCTGCACGCAGAGATCGCCCGCTGCCGCAAGGAGGCCGCGCGCCACGCCGAGGAGATCGGCTGCACGGTCGCCGCGCTCGCCACGTCGCCGCTGCCGGTCAGCCCGGCGATCGGCGTCAACGAGCGGTACCGGTGGATGGAGGAGCAGTACGGCATCGCCACGCGCGAGCAGCTGGTCATGGGCTGCCACGTACACGTGTCGGTGGAGTCCGACGAGGAGGGCGTCGCCGTCCTCGACCGGCTGCGGCCGTGGCTGGCGGTGCTGACCGCGCTGAGCGCCAACTCGCCGTTCTGGCAGGGCAAGGACTCGGGGTACGCGAGCTACCGCAGCCGGGTGTGGCAGCGCTGGCCGTCGGCGGGGCCGACCGAGCCGTTCGGGTCGCCGGAGCGGTACCACCGTCGGGTCGCGGAGATGGTGGCGACCGGCGCGATCCTCGACGAGGGCATGGTCTACTTCGACGCCCGGCTGTCCCAGCGCTACCCGACGGTGGAGGTGCGCGTCTCCGACGTCGCGCTGCACGCGGAGACGGCCGGGCTGGTGGCCACGCTGACGCGGGCGCTGGTGGAGACGGCGGCGCGCGAGTGGCGGGACGGCCGGGAGCCGGTCGATCCGGGGGTGTCCCTGCTGCGGCTGGCCGCCTGGCAGGCGGCCAGCGCCGGTCTCACCGGCGAGCTGCTGCACCCGGGGACGATGCGCAGGATGCCCGCCGAGGCGGTCGTCCGCGCCCTCCTCGACCACACCGCGGACGCCCTCGCCGACCACGGCGACCTGGACCGCGCCCGTGAGGGCTGCGCACGCCTCCTGCGCGACGGCAACGGCGCCATGATCCAGCGCGACCTCCTGGAGCGCACGGAGAGCCTGCGTGACGTGGTCACGGAGTGCGTCCGCCATACGCAGGCGTAGCCCGGAGGTGAGGCTGCCGGCGCCCTCCACGCCCACGAGGCCCCGTATGCCGGAGGTCGCCCGGCCGGCGCCCGCACGCACACGTCGTCGCCGGTCCGGCCGCGCTGCCGGACGGCCCGCGGGGACGTGTCGGCGCCTGCCCCGACGGCAGCGCCCGCTCCGCGTCGACGGTCTCCCGTACGTCCTCACCGAGGCGTGGCCCAGCGGCGGCCCGGGCGGGGACGAGACGGTCGTGCGACGCTCCCCGGCCGACGGGGCGGCGCCGCGCGGGACCCCGCCGCCGGCACCCGGTGCCGGCGGCCGTGGCGGCGGGCCGGGCCGGTCAGACGAGCAGGTTGATCGCGTAGACCAGGAAGAACGCCGCGAAGAAGGCGACCACGACGAGGATCGCGGTCAGGGGGCCCTTGGCCCAGCCCTTGGTGGGGTTGTGGGTCTCGTAGGGACCCGCCTCGGGCATGCTGCTCTCCGCGGGCGGGGTTTCGCCCGGTGGGACGCCGCCACCCGCTTCGAGGCCGGTGGTGCGTTCCGGATCGGGATCGGGATTGACGTAGGTCATGGGGACCGGGTCCCCCGAAAGCGGCCGGATCATCAGTGCGGACACACTTGACCTGATCCCGGCCCGGGGCCCGGCCCGCTGGACTACATTCATGCACCGCCACCCCCGTTCCCGTGAGGAGCAGTGCATGCGCGACCTCGCTCTCGCTCCCCCGTCCGCCCCGCCCCTGACCGGCGGCCTCGCCGACAGCCTGTTCGCGAGGGCGGCCGAGAACCCGGCCATGCCCGTGCTCGCCCGCCGCACCGGTCCGGCCTCCGCCACCTGGGAGGAGGTGACCGCCGTCGAGTTCCGCGACGAGGTGGTCGATCTGGCCAAGGGCCTGATCGCGTCCGGCGTCTCGCCCGGCACCCGCGTCGCGATCATGGCGCGCACCCGCTACGAGTGGACCGTCCTGTGCCACGCCCTGTGGGCGGTGGGCGCCGAGGTCGTGCCGGTCTACCCGACCTCCTCGCGGGAACAGGTCGAGTGGATCCTGCGTGACTCCGGCTGCGTGGCGGTGCTGGTCGAGGACGAGCAGAGCGTGATGACCGTGGGCTCGGTGTGCGCCCGGCTGCCCCGCCTGCGGCACGTGTGGCAGCTCGACGCGGGAGCGCTGGACCAGCTGGTCGCGCGCGGCGAGGCGATCCCGGCGGCCACGGTCGACTCACTGCGGCGGATCGTGGTGCCGGACTCCACGGCCGTGGTGGCGTACACCTCCGGCACCTCGGGGCACGCCATGGGCTGCGCCCTCAGCCACCGCGGGCTGGCGTTCGTCTGCGACACGCTGCTGGCGGGCTGGGGCCATGTCGCGGCGCCGCCCGGCGAGCAGGGGTCCGTGCTGGCGTTCCTGCCGTTCTCGCACGTCTACGGACTGATGATCCAGAGCCTGTGCGTCCGCGGCGGCCTGCTGATGGGGCACGAGCCGGACCTCGGCGCGGAGGCGCTGTCCACGGCGCTGCGCACCTTCCGGCCCACCTACCTGTACGCGGTGCCGTCCCTGCTGGAGAAGATCTACAAGAACTTCCTGCGCGCCTCGCAGCAGTCGGGGCGCGGCGCGCTGTTCGAGCGGGCCGCCGCGACCGCGCGGGACTTCGCGGCGGCGACGGAGCGGCAGCGGCTCGGGCGCGGCTCCGGCCCCGGTCTCGACCTGCGGATGCAGCACGCCCTGTACGAGCGGACCGTCTACCGCAAGCTGCGGGCGACGCTCGGCGGCCGGGTGCTGCGGGCCACGTCCGGCGGCTCGCCGCTCGCCCGCGACCTGTCCCTCTTCTACGAGGGCATCGGCATCTACGTGCACGACGGCTACGGCCTCACCGAGACCGGCGGCGGCGTGACCATGCAGCCGTACGGCCGGGAGAAGTCGGGCACCGTCGGGCAGCCGCTGCCGGGCACCGCGATCGAGGTGGCCGCGGACGGGGAGATCCTGGTGCGCGGGCCGTCGGTGTTCCAGGGGTACCTGGGCGACCCGGCCGCCACCCGCGCGGCCCTGCGGGACGGCTGGCTGGCCACCGGCGACCTGGGCCGGCTGGACGGCGAGGGCTACCTCACGATCACCGGCCGCAAGAAGGACATCATCGTCACCAGCAGCGGCAAGAGCGTGGCCCCGGCCGCCCTGGAGCAGCGGCTGCGGATGCATCCGCTGGTGCACCAGGCGGTGGTGGTGGGCGACAACCGGCCGTGCGTGGGCGCCCTGATCACCCTGGACCCGGACTTCCTGGCCGACTGGCGGGCGGCGCTGTCGCTGCCCGGCGACGCCCCGGCCCGCGAGGCGCGCGAGGAGAACGCCCTGCGGGAGGAGATCGGGCGGGCGGTCGCCGCGGCCAACAGCAGCGTGTCCCGCTCGGAGTCGATCCGCGTGTTCCGCGTGCTGCCGGAGCCGTTCGACGTGTCCAACGGCCTGCTGACACCGTCGATGAAGCTGCGGCGGGACGAGATCGTGCGCCGGTACGCGCTGGAGATCGACGCGATGTACCAGTCCCGCACCCGTCCGGCGCGCACCCCGGCGCCGGCCGACGCGTCGGTGTGGGACGAGGACAGCGTCTTCCGCTGATCATGTCGCGACGGCGTGCGGGGTTTGTCACCCCACGCCGTCGGGCAGGCGGGCGCGTAGGCTCCGCCCGCACGGGAACCCACAGATCGGGGAACGCACGAAAGCAGCGACGACCGCCCCGGTTGTGGCCGGGGCCTGGAAGGCGACATGGCACCCGAGCCGCAGAGGGACAGGACACTGACCGGCGAGGAGATCACGAGCCGCATCGCCAGCTTCCCGGGGGAGCTGCACGATGTGACGGACGCGCGTCTGGTCGCGGAGGAATTCCTCTTCGACCTGGCCCGCGCGTCGGCGCCGACAGCGCCGGAGCACTGGGACGACATACTCCTGGTGGTGACGGAACTGGCCGCCAACGCGGTGCAGTACGCCCCCGGTCCGTTCGAGCTGCGACTGCGCCGCACGTTCGACGGGGTGCACGTCGTGATGCACGACACCAGCACCACCGAGCCGGCCCCGCGCCCGTTCCATCCGCACAGCGGCGGGGGCGGCATCGGGTGGCATCTGATCCACACGCTCTGCGACCAGGTGAGCGTCGTGACCCACGAGCGCGGCAAGGACATCCACGTCTTCCTGCCGTGGTGACGCGGCCGCCGCGCCCGCGCTCATCCGGCGGGCCGCTCCTGGCGGAGCAGCTCGCTGTAGTAGAGGCCGACGGCGGTGAGATAGACGGGGTCCATGGTCTCGCTGTCGGTGCGGAAGCGCGGCGCGGCCTTCAGCTCGGCCCGGGTGCAGGACACCGTCAGCTTCCGCTCCGCGGTGTCCACGGACGTGACCACGCCGACGGGCACCAGGAGGCTGCGGCCGAACACCCACACTCCGGTGTCCACGACGAGATGCGGCATGCCGTGATGGCCGGCCTGGCGGTCCACATGGCCGGCGGTGCCGTCGCTCGCGACGACGGTGAACCCCGTCAGGTCCGCCCCGCGGACGTGGTCCAGGTCTGACGCGTACGACCAGATGATGTCGGTGGGCACTGCTTCCGGCCTCCCCGAATGACGACTGCTCCCCATGACAGGAGCGGGGCCGGACTCCGCCCCTCTCCACCTGAGCAGATACCCCTCAGGCGCGCACACATTCGAACGGCGCCCCTCGAAAGCGGCCAACCTGGCGCGGCCACCGTGAAACCCAGTCATGTACCCCCGTTCCGCGGATACATGCCCGCCGTCCACCGTGATTCTCGGCGGGTCCGGCGAGCACCCGGACCCGGCTTTGTCGCGCGCCCGCGAGGTGGGTTAACCTGCGGCGTATTTCTCGTCGCGCGACTCCGCTGATCTGCGGGAATGCGCACTGAATGGGGCCGGAGCGAGGGTGCGCATGACCAGCAGAAGCACCGAGGGGACCGACACGGTGCCGGGGGACAAGGAGCTGAGGCAGCTCCTCGCCGGGCTGACGGCCGTCCGGGACGGGGACTTCGGGACCCGGCTCCCGGGCGACGCCGACGGACTCATGGGGGACATCGCCAAGGTCTTCAACGGGATGGTGGACCAGCTCTCGCTGTTCACCTCCGAAGTGACCCGTGTGGCACGCGAGGTGGGGACCGAGGGGACGCTCGGCGGTCAGGCGCAGGTGCCGGGGGTCTCGGGCACCTGGGCGGACCTCACCGACTCGGTGAACGCCATGGCGGGCAACCTGACGGCGCAGGTCCGCAACGTCGCCCAGGTGACGACGGCGGTGGCGAAGGGCGACCTGTCGCAGAAGATCACCGTCGACGCCCGCGGCGAGATCCTCGAGCTCAAGAACACCATCAACACGATGGTCGACCAGCTCTCCGCCTTCGCCGACGAGGTCACCCGCGTCGCCCGCGAGGTCGGCACCGAGGGCCGGCTCGGCGGACAGGCGGACGTGCAGGGGGTCAAGGGCACCTGGCGCGATCTGACCGACTCGGTGAACTTCATGGCCGGCAACCTCACCGGTCAGGTGCGCAACATCGCGCTGGTGGCGACGGCGGTCGCACAGGGCGACCTGTCGCAGAAGATCACCGTCGACGCCCGCGGCGAGATCCTCGAACTCAAGAACACCATCAACACGATGGTCGACCAGCTCTCCGCCTTCGCCGACGAGGTCACCCGCGTCGCCCGGGAAGTGGGCACCGAGGGCCGGCTCGGCGGACAGGCCCAGGTACGGGGCGTGTCGGGCACCTGGAAGGACCTCACCGACAACGTCAACGTGATGGCGTCCAACCTGACCGGTCAGGTGCGCTCCATCGCCCAGGTCGCCTCCGCGGTGGGCCGGGGCGACCTGTCGCAGCGGATCCGCGTCGAGGCGGCCGGCGAGGTCGCGGCGCTCGCCGACGTCATCAACACGATGGTGGACACGCTGTCCGCGTTCGCCGACGAGGTCACCCGCGTCGCCCGTGAGGTCGGCACCGAGGGCCGGCTCGGCGGACAGGCCCACGTGCCCGGGGTCGCGGGCACCTGGAAGGACCTCACCGACAACGTCAACTCCATGGCGAACAACCTCACCGGCCAGGTGCGCAACATCGCGCTGGTGACGACGGCCGTGGCGAAGGGCGACCTGTCGAAGAAGATCGACGTCGACGCGCGCGGCGAGATCCTGGAGCTGAAGACGACCATCAACACGATGGTCGACCAGCTCTCCGCGTTCGCCCAGGAGGTCACCCGCGTCGCCCGCGAGGTCGGCACCGAGGGCCGGCTCGGCGGACAGGCGGAGGTCGAGGGCGTCTCCGGCACGTGGAAGCGGCTCACGGAGAACGTCAACGAGCTGGCGGGGAACCTCACCCGGCAGGTGCGCGCGATCGCCGAGGTGACCAGCGCGGTCGCCGAGGGCGACCTGACCCGCTCGGTGAACGTGGAGGCGTCCGGCGAGGTCGCCGAGCTGAAGGACAACATCAACGCGATGGTGGAGTCCCTGCGCGAGACCACCCGGGCCAACCAGGAGCAGGACTGGCTCAAGACCAACCTGGCCCGGGTGTCCGGGCTGATGCAGGGCCACCGCGACCTGCCCGTGGTCGCGGAGCTGATCATGGACGAGCTGGTGCCGCTGGTGTCCGCCCAGTACGGCGCCTTCTACCTCGCGGAGGACGGCGAGGACGGTCCCGAGCTGCGCCTCGTCGGCTCCTACGGCTACCCGGACGACAGCGAGCGGCCGACCCGGATCCCCTTCGGCAAGACCCTCGTCGGGCAGGCCGCGCGCAGCCGGCGCACCATCCTGGTGGACGCGCTGCCGCCGGACTACGTGACCATCTCCTCCGGACTCGGCCAGGTGGTGCCGACCGCCCTGGTGCTGCTGCCGATCGTGGTCGAGGGCCAGGTCCTCGGCGTGATCGAGCTGGCGTCGGTGACCCCGTTCACCCAGATCCACCAGGACTTCCTGGCACAGCTCATGGAGACCATCGGCGTCAACGTCAACACCATCGTGGCGAACGCCCGCACCGACGAGCTGCTGGTGGAGTCGCAGCGGCTGACCGCCGAACTGCAGGAGCGGTCGGCGGAGTTGCAGACCCAGCAGGAGGAGCTGCAGCGGTCCAACGCCGAACTGGAGGACAAGGCGGCGCTGCTGGCCTCGCAGAACCGGGACATCGAGGCGAAGAACCTCCAGATCGAGCAGGCCCGGCAGGAACTCGAGGCGCGGGCGCAGCAGTTGTCGCTCGCCTCGAAGTACAAGTCGGAGTTCCTGGCGAACATGAGCCACGAGCTGCGCACCCCGCTCAACAGCCTGCTGATCCTGGCCCAGCTGCTCGCCCAGAACCCCTCGCGCAACCTCTCCCCCAAGCAGGTGGAGTACGCGCAGATCATCCACTCGGCGGGGTCGGACCTGCTCCAGCTGATCAACGACATCCTCGACCTGTCGAAGGTCGAGGCCGGGAAGATGGACGTCAGCCCCGAGCGGGTGGAACTGCGCCGGCTCGTCGAGTACGTCGAGGCCACCTTCCGGCCGATGACCATGCAGAAGAGCCTGGACTTCACGGTCACCACGGCGCCGGGCGCGCCCGCGGACCTGCTCACCGACGACTCGCGGCTGCGTCAGGTGCTGCGCAACCTGCTGTCCAACGCGGTGAAGTTCACCGAGCGGGGCCAGGTGGAGCTGCGGATCGAGCCGGCCCCGGACGACGAGGTGCCCGGCGAGGTGCTGCGGGGCGGTCCCGTGGTCGCCTTCCGGGTGCGGGACACCGGGGTGGGCATCCCGGAACAGCACCTGGAGTCGATCTTCGGCGCCTTCCAGCAGGCCGACGGCACCACCAGCCGCAAGTACGGCGGCACCGGGCTGGGGCTGTCCATCACCCGGGAGATCGCGCACCTGCTGGGCGGCGCGGTCACCGTGGACAGCGTCGCCGGACAGGGGTCCACGTTCACGCTGTTCCTGCCGGTGGCCCGGCCGGACTTCGAACAGCAGCTGCGGCCCGCGCCGGCCGTGGAGAGCGAGCCGGCCGGCGAGGAGCTGCCGGAGGCCGCCTCCCGCCGGGCGCCCGCGATCGAGGCCGCTCCGGCCGAGCCGGGACAGCGCCCGCGCCGGCTGCTGGTGGTGGAGGAGCGGCCCCGGGGACTGCTCACGCTGGTCGCGGAGAGCGTGGTGCAGGACGTCACGCACGCGGGCGGCGGCTCCCGGCCGTCGGTGGACATCATCACCGCCGTCGGCGCCCAGGAGGCGGCCGGCGCGCTGGCCACCGACCCCTGTCACTGCGTGGTGCTGGAGCTGGGCATGGCGGAGGCGGAGGTGACCCGCTTCCTGGAGGCGCTGCGCGGGGACTCCGCCCTGGCGAGCGTGCCCGTCCTGGTGCACAGCGGGCACCGCGCCGACGCCGACGTGGAGGCGGCCCTGCGCTCCCGCGCCTCGGGCACGGCGCTGGAGTTCCTGTCCAGCCTGGACGAGCTGCGGGAGCGGATCGCGCTGCACCTGTCGGCGGAGGAGCCCGGTGACGTGCTGTCGCTGGTGCGCCCGGACGAGGTGCAGCGGGCGACGCCGGAGGCCGTGGTGGACGGCTCGTTCGCGGGCCGGACCGTGCTGGTCGTGGACGACGACGCGCGCAACCTGTTCGCGCTGAGCGGCATCCTGGAGCTGCACGGTTTCCGGGTGCTGCACGCCGAGGACGGCCGCAAGGGCATCGAGAGACTGGTGGAGAACCCGGACGTGGCGCTGGTCCTGATGGACGTGATGATGCCCGAGCTGGACGGGTACGCCGCCACGGCCGAGATCCGGACGATGCCGCAGTACGCGGACCTGCCGATCATCGCGGTGACCGCGAAGGCGATGCCCGGGGACCGGGAGAAGAGCCTCGCGTCGGGCGCCAGCGACTACGTCACCAAGCCGGTCGACAGCCGTGAGCTGATCGCCTGCGTCCGCCGTTGGCTGCCGGCATGAGCGTCGACGAGCACGTGGGCGAGCCGCCGCCCGAGGAGATGGAGCTGCGGCGCACCCCGGCAGGACCCGCCGGGGTGGCCACCGACTCCCCCGTGGGCCGGCTGGCGGCGACGGTGGACCGGCTGAGCCGTGAGGTGCGCGCCGCGCAGGCGGAGGCCGAGGGGCGGGCGCTGATCGAGCTTGCCAAGGGCATCCTCGTGGAGCGCCTCGGCTGCGGTCCCGCGCAGGCGGCCCGGCAGCTCGCCGAGCTGACCGAGCAGGCCGGGACGACCCAGCTGGAGTTCGCGGTCGAGGTGATCAACCAGGCCGCCCGGGACCGGATGTCCGAGGTGACCAACGCCTTCCTGGCCGCCACCCGGGCGGCCGGCGAGGCGGAGGCGGACCCGGCGGCCGTACGGCTGCGGGCGGCGGAGAGCGGGGCGCTGGCCGCCGACGACACCCAGGCGGTGGCCGAGTCGCTGCTGGAGCAGGCGCTGCGTCCGCTGGGCGCGGTGGCCGTGGCGATCTGGGCGGCCGGCGCCGACGGGTCGCTGACCCTGGCGGGCAGTGCGGGCTTCTCCCCCGCCGAGGCGGCGCGCTGGTACTACGTGCCGCCGGACGTGGCGACGGTCGCGCGGTGCGGTCTGGCCGAGCGCGACGGGCTGTGGATCGAGTCGCTGTCCCGGCGGGGGCTGCCCAGCGTCGGCCGGCACCACCATCCGGACGGCGGCCGTGCGGCGGTGCCCGCCGGCACCGGGGGGCGCGTGTACGGGGTGCTGGAGATCGTCTGGCCGACGCCGCTGCCCCCGCAGCCGCCGCAGATCGTGCGGCAGGTGGAGGCGCTGGCCGAGCTGTGCGCGCACACCCTGGAGACGTTCACCGTGCCGGACGACCCCAGCCGGCCGCCGCGGGTGCTGCCGGACGCCGCGGAGCTGATGGACCTGGCCGACGGGCTGTACGACCCGGCCCTGGTGCTGGTGCCGCACCTGGACGAGTCGGGGAACCTGCTCGACTTCCGCATCCAGCACGTCAACAGCCGCTTCCTGGACCCCGCGGGCCGGCCGCGCGGCATGGTCAGCGGGGCGCTGCTGCTGGAGGCGTACCCGATGGCCGCCGGGGAGAGCGAGCTGTTCCAGCGGATCGAGCGGGTGTACGCCACGGGTGAGCCGTTCCGGGCCCGGCGCATGCACCTGACCGCGCTGGTCGACCAGGTGCCGCTGTCGGCGGTCGCGGACATCAGCGTGAGCCGGCACGGCGCGGGGATCCTGTTCATCTGGCGGATCGAGGACGAGACGGCCCGGCTGGCGAGCCTGCTGCAGCACGCGCAGCGGCTCGGCCGGATCGGCGGGTTCGAGGAGAACCTGCTGACCGGGGAGATCACCTGGAACGGCCAGCTGTTCGATCTGTACGGGCGTCCTGAGACCAGTCCGCCGGTGCCGCTGGAGGACCTGCCGGCGCACGCCCACCCGGACGACGCGGTCACCATCGGCCGTTTCCTGCGCACGCTGCTGCACCACCGGCGGCCGGCCTCGGCCGCCTTCCGGCTGCAGCGGCCCGACGGGGTGACCCGGCACATCCGGGTGGTCGCCGAGCCGGTGCTGGACACCGACGGGCGGCTGCTCACCGTACGGGGCGCCTATCAGGACATCTCGGCGCAGCACTGGACCGAGGTGGCGCTGGCGGCGACCCGCGACCAGCTCGCCCACACCGAGCAGCACGCCAGCGAGCGGGACCGGCTGGCGCTGCAGCTGCAGCGCGCGATCATGCCGCCCGCGCAGGCGCCGCTGCAGGTGCCCGACCTGGACGTGGCCGTGCGCTACCGGCCCGCCGAGACGGAGCAGCTGGTCGGCGGCGACTGGTACGACGCGGTGGTGCTGCCGTCCCGGCTGGTGCTGCTGTGCGTGGGCGACGTCGCCGGTCACGGCATCGAGGCGGCGACCAGCATGGTGGTGCTGCGCAACGCGCTGCGCGGACTCGCCGTCACCGGCGCGGGGCCGGGACAGCTGCTGTCGTGGCTCAACATGGTGACGCACCATCTGACCGGCGGGGTCACGGCCACCGCCGTGTGCGGCCTGTACGACCCGGCCACCCGCACCCTGCGCTGGGCGCGGGCCGGCCATCTGCCGCCGGTGCTGGTGCGCGGCTCCGAGGCGGTCCCGCTCCCCCCGGTGCAGGGTCTGCTGCTGGGCGCCGTGCCCGAGGCGCGTTACGAGGAGGGGGAGGTGCAGCTCGCCGCGGAGGACAACCTCCTCATGTACACGGACGGGCTGATCGAGCGCCGGGACCGCTCGGTGGAGGAGTCGCTGACGCATCTGCTCACCACCGCGGCCACGGTGCCGGGCACGCTCGACCAGCGGTTGGACCGGCTGCTCACGTACAGCAGGTCGGACACCGACGACGACACCTGCATCGTGGGGATCAGGGTGGGGTAGGTCACCCGTGCGGCCGATCGGGCGGGCGCAGGCATGAAGGAGCGATTCGGGGGTACGCGCGGCTGCGCGACGAAGAGCTTGATCACCTTGTTGGAGGTACTCGTGCCCATTGCCCAGGACCCGTTGTCCGTAGAGGTGACCCTTCCCCGTGAGGATGTGGCGCTGCTCACGGTGGAGGGTTACTTGGACGTCGACACGGCGACCGAGTTCCAGCACCACCTGGCCAACCAGCTGCACCACGGCCGCCGGCACTTCCTGCTGGATCTGTCGGCGGTCCCCTTCATGGACTCCTCCGGCATGAACATCATCCTGCGCGTCTACCAGGAGGCGCGGGAGCTGCCGGGGAGCGTGCACATCATCTCCCCCACCCCGGCCGTGCGCCGGATTCTCGACCTGACGGGCGTCAGCATCACCGTGCCCGTCTCGGGAAGCGTCGACGAGGCGCTGGAGCGCGTGGACCGGCACGAGCCGGCCCCGGCCGAGCCCGAGGCCTGAGCAAGCCGATCCGCCCGGTCCCGGCACGGGTCCGGGCGCATGTGACGAGGAGGAGAGCAGACAGGTGCCGGAGCACGAAGCGGACGCGACCCACGGAACCCCCGCCCGGGAGGTCGGGGACTTCCTGCGGCGGCGACGGGAGCAGGTCGCCCAGCGATGGGCGGACGAGCCCCTGTTCCGTACGGTCTTCACCGTCTCGCGCGACGAGGCGGTGGACGCGGGCCGGGTGATCGTGGACGCGCTGGCCCAGGTGGCCGACGCGCAGCGGATCGAGGACCCGGACGCCGCGGGGTTCACCGGGGTCCGCGAGCAGCTCGCCCGGATGGGGGCGGCCCGCTCTCGCGCGGGGCTGTCCATCACCCAGGTCTCCAGCGAGCTGGCCGCGCTGCTGCCGCCGGTGGAGAACCTCCTGGTGGCCGATCTGGAACAGGAGGACCCGGAGCGGCGGCGGGAGTGCGCGACCGCGCTGAGCGTGCTGATGGGCACCTTGCGGCTGGTCACCATGCAGACCGCGCTGAGCGAGAACCAGGCCCTGATCGACCGGCAGCGGCTGCAGTTGCTGGAGGTGGCGACACCGGTGATCAAGCTGTGGGACGGGATCGTCGCGGTCCCGCTGATCGGGACGCTGGACAGCGCCCGCAGCCAGGTGGTGATGGAGACGCTGCTGAACTCGGTCGTCGACCAGCACGCCCGGTTCGCGATCCTCGACATCACCGGCGTGCCGACGGTCGACTCGCTGGTGGCGCAGCACCTGATGAAGACGGTCGCCGCCGCCCGGCTGATGGGCGCCGAGTGCGTCGTCTCCGGCATCCGCCCGGCGATCGCGCAGACCATCGTGCACCTCGGACTGGACCTCGGCACGGTCAAGACCCGCGCGAGCCTCGCCGACGCGCTCGGGTACTGCCTGAACGAGCTGGGCGCGAACATCGTGAACGCTCCGGCCGAGGGTGCGGTCCGGCGGTGAGCGAACACTTCGCCCGCCAGGTCGCGGGACACGTGCCGGTGCTGCGGCTCGGGGACGTGCTGCTGGTCACCCTCCAGGGCGACCTGCACGACAGCATGGCCTCCCAGCTCCAGCAGGACCTGGCCGAGACGATCGCCGCCAGCCGGGTCACCGGCGTGGTGATCGACATCTCCGGGGTGGAGATCGTCGACTCCTTCCTCGGCCGGGTGCTGGCTGAGACCGCGGCGCAGACCGAGCTGCTGGCCGCGCGGACCGTGGTGGCGGGCATGCGGCCCGCGGTGGCGATCACGCTGGTGGAGCTGGGCCTGACGTTCCCGGAGCTGCGCACCGCGCTCACCACCGAGGCGGCGCTGGAACTGCTGGCGCAGCCCATCGTCGCGAGCCGGTCCGGCGGCGAGGGGAGACCGTGATGGACACCGCCGCGGACGTCGAGGCGCGGCTGCCCATCCGGTCGGACCTGGACCTCGCGTGGGTGCGTCAGCACGTGCGGCAGGCCGCGACCCGGCTCGGCTTCGGACTGGTGGACCAGACGAAGCTGGTGACGGCGGCCAGCGAGCTGGCCCGTAACACTCTGGTGCACGGCGGGGGCGGCGTCCTGGAGACGTCGCGGGTCACCGCCGCCGACGGGACGGCCGGGCTGCGGCTGACCTTCTCCGACGAGGGCCCCGGGATCGCGGATCTCGACCGGGCCCTCAGCGACGGTTACACCTCGGGCGACGGACTGGGCATGGGGCTGGGCGGGGCGCGGCGCCTGGTGCACGACTTCCAGGTCGACAGCACTCCGGGCGCGGGCACCACCGTGCGGGTCACCTCGTGGGTGTCCCGGCCGGTCCGGCCGCGCGGAGGTGCGTGATGCCGCGCGTGTGGCACGTGCCCGTGCACGACCCGACCCGGGTGCGGGACGCCAGGGTGGCGGCGGAGGAGGCCGCGGGCCGGGCCGGACTGGACGAACAGCGCCGGGCGGCGTGCGCGCTGGTCGCCACCGAGCTGGCGACCAACCTGCTGAAGCACGCGAAGGCCGGCGAGGTGGTCGTCGGCGTCGTCGATCCCGCCGTGCTGCCCGAGGGGCGGCCGGGGCGGGCCGTGCAGATCACCGCGCTCGACCACGGGCCGGGCATCGCCGACGTGCCCGGCGCGTTCGAGGACGGCTTCACCACCAGCGGCTCGCTCGGCGCGGGCCTGGGCACGTGCCGGCGGGTCGCCGACGCCTTCGGCCTGCACAGCGTGCCCGGCCGCGGCACGGTCGCGGTGGCCCGGGTCGGGCCCGCCACGACCGGTCTCGTCCCGGACGAGAACCCCGCGCGGTCGCTCGGCGTGCACGCGGGCGGCGTCAACGTGCCGTTCGCGGGCGCCGAGCTGTCCGGCGACGCCTGGTCGTGGGTGCGGTCCGGCGACCGGGTGACGCTGATGCTGGCGGACGGGCTGGGCCACGGCGCCGAGGCCGCCCGCGCCTCCGACGCCGCCGTGGAGGAGCTGCGCCACTGCGCCCGGCTGCCGCCCGCCGAACTGCTCCAGCGGCTGCACACCGCGCTGTCCGGGACCCGCGGCGCGGCGGTCGCCGCGGCCCAGCTCGACACCTGGACCGGGCGGCTGCGGTTCGCGGGCATCGGCAACGTGACCGCGCGGCTGCGGGACGGCGGGCGCTGGCGGACACTGCTGTCCCGGCCCGGGATCGTCGGCGCGCACCGGCCCCGCACGGTGCGCGAGGACGAGGTCGACTGGACCCCGGACAGCCTGCTGATCCTGCACACGGACGGGCTGCCGTCCCGCTGGACGCCGCCCTCGGACACCGGCGTGCCCCCGGCCGACCCGGCCGTGACGGCCGGCGTGGCGGTCCGCGACGCGGGCAGCGCGGCCCGCCCGGTGCGGGACGACACCGCCGTGGCCGTGCTCGCCAACGTCCCGGAGGCTCGTTCATGACGCGCGCCTGGCGCATCACGACCGTCACCGACGCGGCCCGCGCCCGGATCGCCGTGGCGCGACTGGCCGCCGCCTGCGGCGTGCCCACCGTGGAGCGGACCCGGCTGGCCACCGCCCTCAGCGGGCAGCTGCGGCAGTGCCTCACCAAGGGCGGCACCTGGCTGCTCACGCTGGAGACGGCCGAGGACGAGAGCGCCGGTCCGGGCGAGCTGCACGTGGTGGTCGTGCCGGCCCCGGACGCCGCCGGGGAGCGCGCCCCGTGGACGACGAGCGTGCGCTGCCCCGAGCCGGGCCGGGTGTCCGACCCGTGCCCGGTGCCGGAGGAGGCGACCGTGCTGTCCGAGGGGCTGCTGGGGGCCGACGAGGACACCTCGGTGGTGCTTCAGGAGCTGGCCGAGCAGGAGGGGCTGGTCGCCTTCCACCGGGAGGAGCTGCACCAGACCAACCAGGGGGTCCTGGCGCTGCACGCCGAACTGGACGCGGCGGGCAGGGCGCAGCGGGAGGCGTTCGCCGCGGAGCGCCGGGCGCGCACGGAGGCGGAGAACGCGCGGCGGCGGCTGACGTTCCTCGCGGACGCCAGCGCCGTGCTGACCGCGTCGCTGAACCACGACGAGATCCTGCGCCGGCTGCCGGAGCTGCTGGTGCCGCGGTACGCCGACGGCGTCGACGTCTGGCTGTTCGACGACCACGAGGACAACCGGCCCGCGCCCGCGACGCACCCGGGCGCGGCGGTGCTCGCCGCCCGCACCGGGCGTCCGCAGTACGCCGCCGACCACCCCGGCGACCTGCCCGGTGTGGAGGACCGGCCGCCGTCGGCGCTGGCCCCGGACCGGCCGCTGCTGTGCGTGCCGCTGCTGACGCCGCGCCGGGCGCCGCTGGGCGTGCTGACGCTGTCGCCGCAGGGCGAGCGCTGGGACCCGGACGACGCGGTGATGCTGATCGAGCTCGCCCGGCGGGCCGGGATCGCGCTGGACAACGCCCGCCGCTTCGAGCACAACCGGGACATCGCGGAGACGCTGCAGCGGGCGCTGCTGACGGAGCTGCCGTCGACGCCGGGCGTGGGTCTGGCCGCGCGCTATCTGCCGGCCACGTACGGGCTGAACATCGGCGGCGACTGGTACGACGCGTTCCTGCAGCGGGACGGCAGCCTGGTCACCGTCATCGGCGACGTGACGGGGCACGGGCTGCACGCCGCGGTGATGATGAGCCAGCTGCGCACCGCGCTGCGCGCCTACGCCGTGGACGGCGACAGCCCCGGGCGACTGCTGACCCGGCTGCACGGCTATCTGCGCCATCTCCAGCCGGACCTGTTCGCGACGGCCGTCATCGCCCGCTTCCATCCGGACGGTCAGACGCTGACCTGGGCCGCGGCGGGCCATCCGCCGCCGGTGCTGCGGCTGCCGGACGGCCGGGTGCGCACGCTGGACGCGAAGCCGGGGGCGATGCTGGGCATCCCGCTGAGCCAGGACATCGCCGACCACACCGAACGGCTGGCGCCCGGATCGACGCTGGCCCTCTACACCGACGGCCTGGTGGAGCGGCGTGCGCGGGGCATAGACCCGGGCATAGAGCGGCTGGGCGCGGCCCTCGCGTCGTTCGGCCGCGCGGAGCTGGACACGGATCTGGAGGACGTGGCGGACCGTGTTCTCCATCCGCTGCTGAGCGACTCCGAGCGCGACGACGACGTGTGCCTGCTCCTCTGCCACCTGCGCGGCTGAGGCGTCGCGCGGGCCGCGGCGGGACCCCCGCCCCGACCGCTCCCGGTGCGGTCCGGGGCCGGGGCGGGCATCGTGGAGCTGAAGAGGGGCACGCGTCAGGCATCGACGTTCGAGGCGGACCGCCCGAAGCCGCACGAAGGGATGGACACCGTGACACGACCCAGGATCCTCGTGGTGGGCGCCGGTTTCGCCGGTGTGGAGTGCGTGCGGCGGCTGGAACGCAGGCTCACTCCGGGCGAGGTTGAGCTGACGCTGGTGACCCCGATGTCCTACCAGCTGTATCTGCCGCTGCTCCCCCAGGTCGCCTCCGGGGTGCTGACCCCCCAGTCGATCGCGCTCTCCCTGCGGGGCAGCGAGAAGTACCGCACCCGGATCATCCCGGGCGGCGCGATCGGCGTGGACCTCAAGGCCAAGGTGTGCGTCATCCGGACCATCGCCGGGGAGATCGTCGACGAGCCGTACGACTACATCGTGCTGGCGCCCGGCAGTGTCACCCGCACCTTCGACATCCCCGGCCTGACCGACCACGCCTTCGGGCTGAAGTCGCTGGCCGAGGCCGCCTACCTGCGCGACCACGTGATCTCCCAGCTGGACCTGGCGGACGCCTGCACCGACCCGGCGGAGCGCGCCTCGCGGCTGCAGTTCGTGGTGGTCGGCGGCGGCTACGCGGGCACCGAGACCGCGGCCTGCCTGCAGCGGCTGACGCACGCCGCCGTCAAGCGCTACCCGCGTCTGGACCCCGGCCTGATCAAGTGGCACCTGATCGACATCGCGCCCAAGCTCATGCCCGAACTGGGCGAGAAGCTGGGCCGCAGCGCGCAGGAGATCCTCACCCGGCGCGGCATCGAGATCTCGCTGGGCGTGTCCATCGCCAAGGCGGGCGCCGAGGAGGTCACCTTCACCGACGGCCGGGTGGTGCCCACGCGCACCCTGATCTGGACCGCCGGGGTGGTGGCCAGCCCGCTCATCGGCACGCTCGACGCGGAGACCGTACGGGGCCGGCTCGCCGTCAACGCGGACATGCGGCTGCCGGGCCACGACGGGGTGTTCGCGCTCGGCGACTCCGCCGCGGTGCCGGACCTGGCCAAGGGCGAGGACGCCGTGTGCCCGCCGACCGCGCAGCACGCGCTGCGGCAGGGCCGGCACGTCGCGGAGAACGTCATCGCCACCCTGCGGGGCCGGCCGACCCGGCCGTACGTGCACCAGGATCTGGGGCTCGTGGTGGACCTCGGCGGCACCGACGCGGTGTCCAAGCCGCTCGGCTACGAGCTGCACGGCCTGCCCGCCCAGGTGGTGGCCCGCGGCTACCACTGGTCCGCGCTGCGGACCAAGGTCGCCAAGACCCGCGTCATGACCAACTGGCTGCTGAACGCGGTGGCCGGCGACGACTTCGTGCGCACCGGTTTCCAGGCGCACCGGCCGGGCAACCTGCGCGACTTCGAGTACCTGGACGCCTACCTGACACCGGAGCAGGTGCGGGCGCACGTCGAGGAAGCGGGCCGGGCGGCTCGGTGACCCGGCGGACGGAGACCGGGACGACGGACGGAGCGATGACGACGGGGGAGCGTGCACGGGCGTGAAGGCGGCGGGACGCCGGTGGGGCACACGGCTGCGCGACCACCTGGCGGCGTCCGACCCCGGACTGCTGCGGCTGACGGCCGGGCTGCGGACGGTGGGGGCCATCGCGCTGACCCTGGCCGTGCTCTCCCCGGTCGGCGCCGGCGTCACCCATCTGGTGGCGGGCGCGATGACCTCGATGGCCGCCACCTTCGCCATCCGGGAGCGGCGGCGGGGAGCACAGGCGGTCACGCTGGTGCTGGGGCTGCCGGTGGCACTGGCGTCGGTGTCGCTGGGCGCGCTGCTCAGCGAACGGGTGGTGATCGGCGACGTCTTCGCCGTCGTCCTGATCTTCTGCGCGGTCTACGGCCGCCGGTTCGGCGACCGGGGGATGTCGCTGGGCCTGATCGGCTTCCAGGTGTACTTCATGTCCCTGTTCGTGGGCGCGTCGCCCGGGCAGCTCCCGGCGTTGTGGGCGGTCATGGCGGTCGGATTCGTGTGCAGCGCCCTGGTGCGGTTCGCCGTCGTGCCGGTGACGCCGACGGGGCTGCTGGTGCGGTTGCGGCAGGCGTTCCGGGTCCGGCTGGCGCGGCTGGTGTCCGCGCAGATCGCGCTGCTGGACGCCACTCCCGACGAGGCCGACAAGGCGCTGGAGGAGCTGCGGGAGCGCACCGCCCGGCTGCACGAGACGGCGCTGATGATCCAGAGCCGGCTGGAGGAGGGCACCCCGGACGAGCCGACCGCGCGCCTGGTGCAGCGGCGCGTCGCCGACGCCGAGATCGCCGCCGAGCGCCTGGGGCTGCTGCTGCTGTCCGCCCGCAGCGCCGAGCGGGCGGACACCCTGACCCTGCATCTGCCCGGCGCCCCCGCTCCCGAGGTGCGCCGGCTGCCCGGCCCGGAGGAGGCGACCGCGCTGCTCCGCCGCGACCTGCGGGCGCTGCGCACGCTGGTGCTGCGGACGGGGACGGCCGGCACGGGCGTGGCCCAGGTGCGCAACCGTCTGCTCGGCTACCGGGACGAGGAGAACCTGCCGGCTGCCTCGGCGCCCGTACGGGACGTGTTCCGGGGCGTCGGTGAGGCGGCCCGTGCGGTCATGGGGCTGCGCACCGCCCTGGACGGCCCGCAGGACGAGTCGGACGACAGTCCGGCGACGGCCAGGTCCCGGGAGGAGCTGGACGCCGAGGACGCCGCCATCGACGCCGAGGAGGCGGAGGCGGACGAGGAGGCGAAGGGCCTGCAGCGGCCCACCACCCGTGCCGCCGTGCAGGTGTCCGTCGGCTCAGCGCTGGCCATCGTCGGGGGCGAGCTGCTGTCCACGGACCGCTGGTACTGGGCGGTGCTGACCTGCTGGATCGTCTTCATCAACACGGCCTCCACCGGGGAGATCCTGGTCAAGGGCTACCGGCGGCTGCTGGGCACGGTCTTCGGCGTGGTCGCCGGGATCCTGCTGGCCGGGCTGGTCGGCGGGCACACCCTGCCGGCGTTCGTGCTGGTGCTGGTGCTGATCTTCGCCATGTTCTACACGGCGCCGCTGTCGTACACGCTGATGTCGTTCTTCGTCACGGCGATGCTGGGGCTGCTGTACACCCTGCTGCACACCTACAGCTGGGAGGTGCTGGTGCTGCGGGTGGAGGAGACGGCGCTGGGCGCGGTGTGCGGGGTGGCGGCGGCGGCGCTGGTGCTGCCGGTGCGCACCGACCGGCGCACCAACGAGCTGCTGGTGACCGTGCTGGAGCGGCTGTCGGACGTGACGGACGCGGCCGTGACGCAGCTCAGCGGCGGTCCCGCGGACGAGCTGCTGGACAAGGCGCGCGAGCTGGACCAGGCGCTGGGCGACCTGCGCTCGGCCACCAAGCCGCTGACCCACCCGGTCACCCCGCTGCGGGCCCGGCGCACCACCGCCCGGTACGTGGTGGCGCTGCTGGAGACCTGCGCGTACCACGCGCGGTCGCTGGCGGCGACGGCGGAGCTGCTGCCGACCCATCCGTCGATCGCGGCGGACCCCCGGCTGCGGGGCGCGGCGGGCCGCACGGTGCGCAACATCGGGACGATCGCCGCCCGGGTCGCCGACGAGGAGGTCACCGCGCCGGTGGAGACGGGCCCGAGCATCGCCTCGCTGCTGGCGGACGACGCCGCCGCCCGCTACGGCCGGATCACCGGCCGCGTCCTGCGCCACCTGGAACGGCTGGACGAGGCGGTCGTCGGCCTCGCCCGCCCCCTGGACGTACCGGTCGCGGCGCCCGAGCGCTGAGATTCCGCGCCCGGCGCGCCGGCGACAGCAGCCCGGGCGCATGACCACCGCGCCGAAGCCCACCGCCACGGCCCACGGCCCACGGCAAGCACCACGCCGCCCCACGACCCGGCGTGAAACCGACCGCCACGGCCCAGCACGACACCACCCGCCACGGCCGGATCCCGCGCGCCGCCGAGAATGGCCGGACGAGGCGGTCGTCGGCCTCGCCCGCCCCCTGGACGTACCGGTCACGGCGCCCGAGCGCTGAGATTCCGCGCCCGGCGCGCCGGCGACAGCAGCCCGGGCGCATGACCGCCGCGCCGAAGCCCACCGCCACGGCCCACGGCCCACGGCAAGCACCACGCCGCCCCACGACCCGGCGTGAAACCGACCGCCACGGCCCAGCACGACACCACCCGCCACGGCCGGATCCCGCGCGCCGCCGAGAACGGCCGGACGAGGCGGTCGTCGGCCTCGCCCGCCCCCTGGACGTACCGGTCGCGGCGCCCGAGCGCTGAGGTCCCGGATCCGGTGCGCCGGCGACCGCCGCCCAGCTCCTCGCCCCGAACGCGCTGTGGCCGGCCGGGTCCCGGGGACCGCCGACGCCACCTGGACCACGGCCGCGCGGCGGCACGCCCCACGCACGGCGCCGGGGCCGCGGATCGGATCCGCGGCCCCGGCGGTGAGGGGGAGGGAGGTGTGGTCAGAAGTCGGTGGGCAGGCCGCTGGCCTCGGCGATGCCGCGCAGTTCCTCGTTCTGACGGTGGCGGTCGCGGATGATGCCGGCGATCTCGCCCAGCCGGGAGGGGTCGGCGGCGGTCTCCGCGTCGGTGACCACCCGGACCGGACCGCTGTCGTCGACCTCCAGCTCGACCACCTCGTTGTCCAGGCGGCCGGTGACCGCTGTGGCGATGACCAGGGCGGCCTCGTCGCGGACCTCCTGGGGCAGCTCCTCGTCCCCGTCGTCCAGCGCGAGGTCGAGGCCCGACAGGCGGTGCTCGTCGATGGCTTCGAGGACCGGCTCCACCAGGCGGAGCAGAAGCCGGTAGTCCTCGGTGTCCATCCGCACCCGCAGCAGGTCGAGATAGACGTCCACGGGGCGGTGCTCCGGGGTGAACTCGGATTCGCTCATGGGCCTCGGGTTCCCTTCCTGCGTGGGGTCACACGGCGGCCGGTACGGCCGTCGCGGCGGTGTCCCGTCCGTCCGGCGCCAGCCAGGCGCGTGCCGTGGCGAGCGCCCGTCCCACGTCCCGGGTGCCGGTCG
The DNA here is from genome assembly GCF_055778765.1 of Streptomyces sp. DSM 120436. Taxonomy (NCBI): domain Bacteria; kingdom Bacillati; phylum Actinomycetota; class Actinomycetes; order Kitasatosporales; family Streptomycetaceae; genus Streptomyces; species Streptomyces sp. DSM 120436. The sequence goes on from NZ_JBSKBS010000002.1 coordinate 483,585, forward strand.
ACACGCACAGGGTGTAGGCCAGGTCGGCGATCCGCGACTCGGGAGCGGTCGTCGGGGCCGCCGTCAGCGTCTCGTACTCCTCGACGAGGCGGCGCAGCACGGTGGGGTGGGGCTTCAGCATGGGACTCGCTTTCCTGGGCGGGCGGTGCGGGGGGTCGGTCAGGCGGTGGGCTGTTCGCCGCCGCGGCGGCCGGGGCGCTGCCCCAGCACGTCGGCGCGCACACGGGCGCAGCTGCGGCTGATCAGGCGGGAGACGTGCATCTGGGAGATGCCCAGCCGGTCGGCGATCCGGCTCTGGGTCATGTCCTCGAAGAAGCGCATGTAGAGGATGGCGCGCTCGCGCTCCGGCAGGCGCCGCAGCCCCTCCTTGGCCGACTCGCGGTCGACCACCACGTCGTAGGAGGAGTCGGAGGCGCCGAGGGTGTCGGCGAGGCTGTAGCCGTCGTCGTCGGTGGAGAGTTCGGCGTCCAGGGACAGGGTGCTGAAGCTCTCCAGCGCCTCCATGCCGGCGGACACCTCCTCCTCGGTCAGCCCGGTGTGGGCGGCGATGTCCGCCACGGACGGCTCGGGGCTGCCGGGGTTCTGGGTGAGTTCGCGGCGGGCCACGCGCACCTTGTTGCGCAGTTCCTGGATCCGGCGGGGCACGCGCAGCGCCCACATGCGGTCCCGGAAGTGGCGCTTGACCTCGCCGGTGATGGTGGGGACGGCGTAGCTCTCGAAGGCCCCGCGGCTCGGGTCGAACCGGTCGATGGCCTTCACCAGGCCGAGGGCCGCCACCTGGCGCAGGTCCTCGATGGACTCGCCGCGGTCGCGGAAGCGGCCGGCGATCCGGTGGGCCATGGGCAGCCAGGCGGTGACGAGCTCGTCCCGGACCGCGTCCCGCTCGGGTCCGTCCTCGAGGGACGCCAGCCGGGTGAAGAGCGTCGTGGTGTCGGGGGCGTCGTCGTGCCGCCGACGGGACGCGGCGGCGTTCGTCCCGGAGGAGCCGGAACGAGGGGCGGACGTGTCAATGAGCATGCGGTTTCAGCTCCCGAACGGTGGTTTCAGGGATCTACCGCGGGGTGGTCGTCGCGGGACGCACGGAGGAATCCCGAGTCCCGGAGCGGTCGTACCACTCCCGCCGGCGCGCCTCCGGTCCGAAGCACGAACCTCCGATTGCCCCCGGTCCGGTAGAACAAACTCCGCTTCTTCGCGGAAATTGCCGCCGGCCCCGTGCGGACGGCCGGACCGGTCCTCGGACCAGCTTCGGCCGGCCTTGGACCAGCCTCAGACCAGAGAGACCAGGGCGGTGATCCGCTTGCCGCCGGCGGGCAGGTCGGACACCCGGACGTCGCGGGCCAGCCGGCACACGATGGGCCAGCCGTGGCCGCCGGGGCGGCGCCGTCCCTGGCCGTCGGTGGCCGGCGCGGCGACGGGCAGGGCGTCGCTGCGGTCGCTGACGGACAGGCGGACGCCGGGGCCGTCGACGTCGACCTCGAAGCCGGTGACTCCCCCGCCGTGCAGGATCGCGTTGGTGGTGAGTTCCGAGGCGACGAGCAGGGCGTCCGCCAGGGCGTCGGTGTCGCAGGGGGTACGGGTGGCCAGGCAGCGTTCGGCCACCGCCCGCAGGACGGCCTCGCGCACCTCGGCGGGCCGGGACGGGCACGGCTGCCCGGCGGGCCGGTCGCCGGGCGTCCGGACAACGGGTTCGATGAGGTGCTCCTCGCTCATGGGGCGGCTCCCTGGGTCGGTGGCAGGTGTTTTGCCTCAGATCTCCCTTTTCGGCTCACCTGTCCCGGTTCGGGCAAACCTCTCGGACCGTTTCCCGCCCGTTCCCGCCTGCCCGTCATGCGCACGGCTCACCGCGGGTACCCGGGGCGCATGACCGATGTGGTGGACTCGGACGAACTGCTGCGGCGCATCCAGCGGGCGCGGGCCTGCGCGGCACAGGAGGAGCGGTCCTGGCGGGCCCGGGGCGAGCGGCTGCACGGGGACGATCCGCGGGATCCCGGCGCCGCGCGGGACGCCGAGGTCCGCGCGGTGGCCTACGGGGTGGTGCTGCGGGTACTGGACGAGATCCTGACGCCGGGCAGGCACGCCGCGTCCGGCTGACGGGGCCGTGCCCGGACGCGGCGGATTGGCGCGGAGAGCGCCGGGCACCCGGTGACGCATGACTGCCGATCACCACCGGGCCCCGGTCCTGGAAGCACTGGAGGAGCACCACCGCAGCGGACGGCTGGGGTTCACGCCGCCGGGCCACAAGCAGGCGCGGGGAGCCGATCCGGCGGTGCGCGAGGTCCTCGGGGACGCCGTCTTCCTGGGCGACCTGCTGGCGACGGGCGGTCTGGACGACCGGCTCACCCGGGGCCGGGTGCTGCAGTCGGCGCAGGAACTGATGGCCGACGCGGTGCACGCCGAGCACACCTTCTTCAGCACGTGCGGCAGCTCCCTGTCGGTGAAGGCGGCGATGCTGTCGGTCGCGGGACCGCACGAGAAGCTGCTGATCGGCCGGGACGCCCACAAGTCGGTGGTGTCGGGGCTGATCCTGTCCGGCATCGAGCCGGTGTGGGTGGAACCGCGGTGGGACGCCGAACGCCATCTGGCGCATCCCCCGTCGGCCGCGGAGTTCGAGCAGGCCTTCGAGGCGCATCCGGACGCGCGCGGCGCCCTGGTGACCAGTCCGACGCCGTACGGCGCGACGGCGGCGCTGCGGGAGATCGCCGACGTGTGCCACCGGCGCTCGCGCCCGCTGATCGTGGACGAGGCGTGGGGCGCGCACCTGCCCTTCCATCCGGAACTGCCGTCGTGGGCGATGGACGCGGGCGCGGACATCTGCGTGACCAGCATCCACAAGATGGGCAGCGGCCTGGAGCAGGGCTCGGTGTTCCATCTGCGGGGGGATCTGGTGACGCCGGCGCTGCTGGGCATGCGCGCCGACCTGCTGAGCACCACCAGCCCCTCGGTGCTGATCTACGCGGGTCTGGACGGCTGGCGGCGGCAGATGGCGCTGCGCGGCGAGGAGCTGATGGGGTCGGCCCTGACGCTGGCGGACGAGGTGCGGGCGGCCGTCGAGGAGATCGACGGGATGCACGTCGACGGCCGGGACGACTACTGCGGGCCGGGCCTCGCGGACGACTTCGATCCGCTGCCGTGCGTGATCGACCTGCGCGAACTGGGCATCACGGGCTACCGGGCCGCGGACTGGCTGCGCAAGCACCGCGCGGTCGACGCCCACCTGGTCGACCACCGGCGCATCGGCGCGCAGATCACCCACGGTGACGACCGGGAGACCGCCGGCGAGCTGCTGGCGGCGCTGCGGGAGCTGGGGCGGGCGGCGCCCGGGCTGCGCGGCGGCCCTCAGGTGGCGGTGCCGGAGCCGGGCGAGCTGCGGATGGAGCAGGCGGTGCTGCCGCGGGACGCGTTCTTCGCTCCGGCCGAGGAGGTGCCGGCGGAGAAGGCCGCCGGACGGGTCGCGGCGGAGATGATCACCCCGTACCCGCCGGGGATCCCGGCGGTGCTGCCGGGCGAGCGGCTGACCGAGCCGGTGCTGCGTTACCTGCGGACCGGGCTGGACGCGGGGATGTACCTGCCGGACCCGTCGGACCCCGGTCTGGAGACCGTGCGGGTCGTCGCCTAGGGCGGGGACGCCGTCCCGAAGGACCGGGTGAAGGAGGTCACACGCAGTGAGCGCCTTCTCGGTTACGCGAACCTTTGGTCAATGGTTTATCGTTCACTCATCGTGGTGACGGAGTCGACCGACCTCCTCCGGACACCACCGCTTGCGGCCCTGGCTGGTTCCCCCCGTCCAGCCAGGGCTGTTTCATGCCCGGACACGGGCCGGCCGAGCGCTCACGGACCCGTTCCGTCCGCCGAGGTGCCCCGAACGGCGGCAGCGGCTGAAATGAGGAGGGAGGGAAAGCACCCGGACCGCATCCCGGCGAGGAGCCCCGCCCCATGACCAAAGCGATCAAGATCCTGACCGCCCTCCCCCTCCCCCAGCGCGAGAGCCTGATGAGACTGGCCCGGGAGGTGCACTTCCCGGAGGACACCCGCATCTTCGAGTCCGGCGGCCACGCCGACCGGTTCTGGGTGATCCGCTCCGGCGCGGTCTCACTGGACCAGCGGCTGGACGAGGTGCGGCGGATCACCGTCGCCGGGCTCGGCGCGGGCGACCTGCTGGGCTGGTCCTGGCTGTTCCCGCCGTACGAATGGGACTTCGGGGCGCTGGCGTTCAGCCCGGTGCGCGCCTACGAGTTCGACGCGACGGCCGTGCTGCGGCTGTGCGAGGCGGACACCGACCTCGGGCTGTCGCTGATGCGCTGCATGGCCGAGGTGCTCGCGCACCGGCTGGAGATGACCCGCGGCCAGCTGATGGAGCAGTACGCGCTGCGGCGCGGCGGGGTGCTGTGACAGCGGCTCAGACCCGGTAGCGGCGCAGCGCCGGCATCGCGGCGGCGAGCGCCAGCATCACCACGACGACCAGGATCCCGCCGCCCGCGACGGCCGTGCGGGGACCGAAGGCGGACCCGGCGGTGCCGTGCAGCACGTCCGCCAGGCGGGGGCCGCCGGCCACGACGACGGTGAAGACGCCCTGCATGCGGCCGCGCATCTCGTCGGTCGCGGCGGACAGCAGGATCGCCCCGCGGAACACCATGGACACCATGTCCGCCACGCCGGCGAGGGCGAGGAAGGCGACCGCGAGCCACAGGCTGCCGCTGAGCCCGGACCCGGTGACCGCCAGCCCCCACACCACCACCGAGCCGATGACCATCCAGCCGTGCCGGCGCGCCCGGGAGAACGTGCCGGAGAACAGGCCGCCCAGCACCGCGCCGATCGGGATCGCGGCGAACAGCAGACCCAGCGCGAAGCCCTCCCCGTAGGAGGCGTACGTCTGGGCGGCGAGCTGCGGGAACAGGGCACGGGGCATGCCGAGGACCATGGCGACGATGTCGGCGAGGAACGACAGCAGCAGCACCGCGTGTCCCGAGATGTAGCGGAAGCCCTCCAGGATGCCGCGCAGTCCGGCGCTCCCGGGCTTGGCGGCGGTGAGCGGCGGCAGCGCGGGCAGCCGGTACACCGCCCAGACCGTGACGCACAGCGCGAGCGCGTCGAGCAGGTACAGCTCGGCCAGGCCGATCACGGGGATGAGGGCGCCGGCCAGCAGCGGTCCGGCGATCTGGCCGGTCTGCATCACGGTGGAGCCGAGGGCGTTGGCGGCGGGCAGCTCGTCCGCGGGGACCAGGCGGGCGATGGAGGCGCTGCGGGCGGGCGCGTTGAGCCCCCAGAAGGCCTGCTGCAGGGCGAGCAGCAGCATCAGCGCCCAGACCGACCCCAGTCCGGCGAAGGCCTGCACCCAGAACAGCACCGAGGTGACCGCAATGCCGGTGTTGGTGAGCAGCAGCAGTCTGCGGCGGTCCGTGCTGTCGGCGATCGCCCCGCCCCACAGCGCGCACACGATCAGCGGCAGCAGTCCGGCGAGGCTCGCGGTGCCGACCCAGGCGGAGGAGCCGGTGATGTCGTAGATCTGCTTGGGCACGGCGACGGCGGTGAGCTGGCTGCCGACGGCGGTGACGGCGGTGGACGCCCACAGCCGGCGGTAGGCGGGGCGGCGCAGCGGGCGGGTGTCCATGGCCCAGCGGCGCCATCCGCGCGGTCCGCTCTCCTCCCGCTCCGCTTCGGGTGTCCGGGGCTCGGTGCTGCTCTCGCTGGTGTCCACGACCGTCCTGGTTGGTGCTTACATCTACTTGGCCGGGACTCACTATGGCAGGCCTCCGGACGGGCGCGTCCTCAGGCTCCCGCGACGAGCGTCACACCGAGGGCGATCATGGTGGCGGCCACCAGGGCGTCCAGTGCCCGCCAGGCGGCCGGCCGGGCCAGGAAGCGGCCGAGCAGCCGGGCGCCGAAGCCGAGCGCGGCGAACCAGCACAGGCTGGCCAGCGCGGCTCCGACGCCGAACGTCCAGCGCGCCGGACCGTGGTCGGCGGCGACGGAGCCGACCAGGAACACCGTGTCCAGGTAGACGTGCGGGTTGAGCCAGGTCATGGCGAGGCAGGTGAGCACGGCCCGGCGGCGGGATCGCGCCGCCGGGCCGTGCTCACCTGCCTCCAGCCCCGTGCCGGCCGGGCGGACCACTCTGCGGGCGGCCAGGGCGCCGTAGGCGAGGAGGAAGGCGCCGCCGGTCCAGGCCACCACCGTCAGCGCCGCGGGCCAGGCCACCACGACCGCGCCGACGCCGCCGACGCCCAGGGTGATGAGGAGGGCGTCGGACAGGGCGCAGATGCCGACGACGGCGAGCACGGCCTCCCTGCGGATGCCCTGGCGCAGCACGAAGGCGTTCTGCGCGCCGATGGCGACGATCAGGGACAGTCCGGTGCCGAAACCGGCGGCGGCGGTGGCGAAAGCGCTGGTCATGGCGTCGACGCTAGGACGGAAGGCCAGGTGCAGTACAGCTCAGGATTCTTACGTACCCTTAGCCGGTGTGAGGGAGGACCTTCCGCTGGACCAGGTACGGACGCTGCTCGCGGTGGTCGACGAGGGGACGTTCGACGCGGCGGCCGCCGCGCTGCACGTGACGCCCTCGGCGGTCAGCCAGCGGGTGAAGGCGCTGGAGCAGCGCACCGGGCGGGTGCTGCTGCTGCGCACCCGCCCGGTGCGGCCCACCGAGTCCGGCGAGGTGCTGGTGCGGCTGGCCCGGCAGGTGGCCCGGCTGGAGCGGGACGCGTACGCGGAGCTGGGGCTGAGCGGCGCCGGGGAGCCCACGCGGGTGTCGGTCGCGGTCAACGCGGACTCCCTCGCCACCTGGTTCCTGGACGCCCTGGTCCGGCTGCCCGCCCGGTCCCGGCTCTGCTTCGAACTGCGCCGGGAGGACGAGTCCCACACGGCGGCGCTGCTGCGCGAGGGGGCGGTGATGGCCGCGGTGACCTCCTCCCCCGACCCGGTTCCGGGCTGCTCGGTGCGGCGTCTGGGGACGATGCGCTACCTGCCGGTGGCGCACCCGGAGTTCGCCGCAAAGCTGCTGCGGGAGCCGCTGGAGGAGTCGGTGGCGGCGGCGCCGGTGGTGGTCTTCGACCGGCGGGACGACTTCCAGGACGGGTTCGTGCGGCGGCTGACGGGCGGCCGCACCGGGGCGAGCACCCTGCGCCATCACGTGCCGACCTCGGAGGGGTTCGCCGAGGCGGTGGCCGCCGGTCTCGGCTGGGGCATGGTGCCGGAGGCGCAGGCGGTGCCGCTGCTGCGGGCGGGCCGGGTCACGGTGTTCGCCCCGGGCCGGGCGGTCGACGCACCCCTGTACTGGCAGCAGTGGAAGCTGGACTCCCCCGCCCTCGCGGCGGTCGCGGACGCGGTCACGGAGACGGCGGCCCGGGCGCTGCACCGCTGACCCCGAGGCCGGCGAGGTCCCGTTCCGCGCTCGACAGCAGCATGTCCAGCGCCGTGGGATAGGCGCTCTCGACCATGCGGGCGGCGAGCAGCGGGGCGGTCTCGGCGATGCGCGGGTGGGTGGCGGCGGGCAGCCGGGCGTAGGTCGAGCGCCACATGTCCTCGTCGGCCCGCCGTGCCGCGTCGGGCAGCGCCAGGGAGGCGGCGTCGAGGGCGGCGAACGCCAGCGTGGTGTCGATGAAGGCGTGGTAGACGCGGACGGTGTCGGCCGGCGGGAATCCCGCGGTGCGCAGCACGTCCAGCACCGCCTCGTCGGCGGCCAGTTCGTCGGCCCGGCCGGAGACCCGGCTCGCGGTGAGGACGGCCGCCTGCGGGTGGGAGACATGGGCCGCGTGGATGCGCAGGCCGAGGGCGCGCAGGTCGTGGCGCCACTGTCCGCTCCGCCGCCAGCCGTCCAGCGCCTGGCCGATCAGCGCGTCGCCGATGGCGAGGGTGAGATCGTCCATGCCGCGGAAGTAGCGGTAGAGCGTGCTCGGGTCGCAGTCCAGGGCGAGTCCCAGCCGGCGGGCGGTCAGGCCCGTGCTGCCGTGCTCCCGCAGCAGCCGCAGCGCGGTCTCGACGATCAGCCGCTCCGACAGCACCACCCCGCTCCTCGTCGGCCGGCGCCGTCGCCGCCGCTCCTCGGGGACCACACGCTTGGCCATCGCCGCTCCTTCCGCCCTCCCCTCCTTATGCCAACGCCATTGACCTTACCTCCTGGCGCGGCGTTTCATCACGTCCGGGGCCCCGCGAAACGTTCCGGATCCGTGCGGATCCATGAGGAGGGAAGGGAGTGCTCCGTCATGCGCGTACTGCTGGTGGGAGCGGGCGGTGTGGGCACCGCCGTCACCCGGATCGCGGCCCGGCGGCCGTTCTTCGAGCTGATGGTGGTGGCCGACCACGACCCGGCCCGGGCGGAGGCGGCGGTCGCGGCGCTGGGCGCGGACGGTGGCCGGTTCCGTGCCGAGCGGGTCGACGCCGGCGACGAGGCGCAGGTGACGGCGCTGCTCGGGCGGCACGGCTGCGACGTGCTGCTGAACGCCACCGACCCCCGCTTCGTGATGCCGTTGTTCCGCGCGGCGCGGGCCGGCCGCGCCGCCTACCTCGACCTGGCGATGTCCCTGTCCCGCCCGCACGGCGAGCGGCCGTACGAGGAGTGCGGGACCAAGCTGGGTGACGAGCAGTTCGCGCAGGCCGCCGAGTGGGAGGAGGCCGGGCTGCTGGCGCTGGTCGGGATGGGCGTGGAGCCGGGTCTGTCGGACGTGTTCGCCCGGTACGCGGCCGACGAGCTCTTCGACGAGATCGAGGAGATCGGCGTCCGCGACGGCGCCGACCTCACGGTGGACGGTTACGGCTTCGCGCCGTCCTTCAGCATCTGGACCACGATCGAGGAGTGCCTCAACCCGCCCGTGGTCTACGAGAAGGACCGCGGCTGGTACACCACCGAACCCTTCAGCGAACCCGAGGTGTTCGACTTCCCCGAGGGCATCGGCCCGGTGGAGTGCGTGAACGTGGAGCACGAGGAGGTGCTGCTGATCCCCCGCTGGGTGGACGCCCGCCGGGTCACCTTCAAGTACGGCCTGGGCCGTGAGTTCACGGACACCCTCCGCACGCTGCGCCTGCTGGGCCTGGACCGCACCGAGCCGGTGACCGTGCCCGGCCCCGACGGCCCCGTACGGGTCTCCCCGCGGGACGTGGTCGCGGCCTGCCTGCCCGACCCGGCCACGCTCGGCGACCGGATGCGCGGCAGGACCTGCGCGGGCACCTGGGTGCGGGGCGCCAAGGACGGGGCGCCGCGCGAGGTGTACCTGTACCACGTGGTCGACAACCAGTGGTCGATGGGCGAGTACGGCTGCCAGGCGGTGGTGTGGCAGACGGCCGTCAACCCGGTCGTCGCGCTCGAACTGCTGGCGGCCGGCGCCTGGTCCGGCGCGGGTGTGCTCGGCCCGGAGGCGTTCCCGCCCCGTCCGTTCCTGGACCTGCTCACCGCGTACGGATCGCCGTGGGGCCTGCGCGAGCAGTGACCGTTTCCACGGATCCCGCTGTTTCGCGGCGGATCGACAGGTCACCCGAAAGGAGCAAGGCATCCAAAAGGGTGCGCATCGACTCCGGACGCAGGTGACTTTCGATGGACAACTGGCGGCACAGCGCGGCCTGTCGGACCGAGGACCCCGAGCTGTTCTTCCCGATCGGCGCCTCCGGGCCGGCCCTGTTGCAGACCGAGCAGGCCAAGGCGGTCTGCCGGCGCTGCCCCGTGCGGGAGCAGTGCCTGACGTGGGCCCTGGAGACCGGGCAGTCCATCGGTGTGTGGGGCGGCACGAGCGAGACGGAACGCCGCGCGCTCAAGCGGCGCATCGCGGCCCGCCGTTCGTCGGGCGGAGCCTGACGGGCGCGGCGGACGGTGCGGTGCGACGGCGAGGGCGTGATCCGCGCGGGCCCCGGGCGAGCGCGTCCGGCGGTCAGCGGTCGGCACGGCGCAGTGGCCCCCAGGGATGCTCCTGGCGGGCCACTTCCGTGTGCGCCTCCTCGATGACGCCGTCGGCGATCCAGCACAGCGGGCGCACATCGGTGACCAGCGGCTCGTTGTCCGGGCCGCGGCCGGTCTCGCGCCCCTTGAGCACCCAGGGCCGGATGCCGGCGCCCTTCTCCCGCGGCAGGTGCTCGTAGTCGTACAGCCGGCGCGCCACCCAGAGGGCCGGCGAGCGGCCTCGCCACCACTCCTCCACGTCGAGCGGGTTCGCGGACAGGCCGGGCATGGCCACGCCGGTGAGGTCGTCGATGCTGGACACCGCGTGCAGGTCGATCGCCGGTCCCCGGGACCAGCGGACGTACAGCCCCCGGTCGCGCTCCACCAGTGCGGTGAGCTCGGCGAGCGTGCCGACGACCGGCAGGTCGTCCGTGGTCTCCATCCGTCACCTCCCGGCCGTCACGTCCCAGGCGGACGGAGTACCCGGGCCGCGCCAAAACGATGCAGGCGTCCCGTCCGCTTCCGCCGTCGTGCCCGGTCCCGTGCGCCGCAGTAGGCTCGCGGCGACTTTGGCGGAAGGGGACCGGCAGCGGAAGGGGACCGGCATGAGCGTGCGCGTGCGCCGCGCCTACGAACCGCCCGAGCCCGGCGACGGGGTGCGGGTCCTCGTCGACCGGCTGTGGCCGCGCGGCCTGGCGAAGGAGGCGGCCCGGGTCGACGAGTGGCCGAAGGGGCTGACCCCCTCCACGGAGCTGCGCCGCTGGTACCACGCGGACGAGGGCGCCTTCGAGGAGTTCCGCGAGCGCTACGAGGCGGAGCTGGCCGCGCCGGAGGCGGCGGAGCTGCTGGAGCGGGTGCGGGAGCTGGCCGGGAAGGGGACGGTGACCCTGCTGACCGCGTCGAAGCAGCCGGAGCGCAGCCACGCGGCGGTGCTGGCGCGGCTGCTGACGGACTGAGCCGGCCCGGCCCGCGGGCCGGGCCGGCTCCTGTCACGCCCGCCACGCCCGCTACGCCGTCTGTGCGGCCGCCGCCCGCCCTGCCGCGCGCCCCGAGAAGAGGCAGCCGCCGAGGAAGGTGCCCTCCAGGGCGTTGTACCCGTGGACGCCTCCGCCGCCGAAGCCCGCGACCTCGCCGGCCGCGTACAGCCCGTCGACCGGGCTGCCGTCGGCGCCCAGCGCGCGGGAGTCCAGGTCGGTCTGGATGCCGCCGAGCGTCTTGCGGGTGAGGATGTGCAGCTTCACGGCGATCAGCGGTCCGGCCGCCGGGTCGAGGACGCGGTGCGGGGTGGCGACCCGGCCGAGGCGGTCGCCGATGTAGCGGCGGGCGTTGCGGATGCCCTGCACCTGGGCGTCCTTGCCGTAGGCGTTGGCGAGCTGCAGGTCGCGCGCCTCGATCTGGCGCCGGACGAGGGCCGCGTCGAGCAGGGGCTCGTCGGTGAGGGCGTTCATCCTGTCGACGAGTTCCTCGACGGTGGCGGCGGTGACGAAGTCCGCGCCCTTGCGCAGGAAGGCGTCCACCGGGGCGGGGGCGCCCTTGCCGAGGACGCGTTCGCGGAGGAACCCGGCGCGGTCCTTGGCGGTGATGTCCGGGTTCTGCTCGGAGCCGGAGAGCGCGAACTCCTTCTCGATGATCTTCCGGGTGAGGACGAACCAGGAATGGTCGTACGGGGCGATGTCCTCGGTGGTGCGCAGGTGCCTGAGCGTGCCGAGGGTGTCGTAGCCGGGCAGGCAGGGCTCGGGGAGCCGGCGGCCGAGGGCGTCGAACCACAGGGAGGACGGGCCGGGCAGGATGCGGATGCCGTGTCCCGGCCAGATCGGGTCCCAGTTCCGGATGCCCTCGGTGTAGTGCCACATGCGGTCGCGGTTGACCAGGCGTACGCCCGCGCGGGCACTGATGTCGAGCATCCGCCCGTCCACGTAGGCGGGGACGCCGGTGACCATCTCGCGCGGCGGGGTGCCCAGCCGCTCGGGCCAGTACCGCCGGACGACGTCGTGGTCGGCGCCGATGCCGCCGCTGGTGACGATCACGGCCTGGGCGGTGAGCTCGAACGCGCCGATCGCCTCGCGGCTGGAGGCCACGCCGCGCGGCGCGTCGTCCTCGGCCAGCACGGTGCCGCGCACCCCGCGCGCGGCGCCGTTCTCCAGGACCAGCTCGTCGACGCGGTGGCGGTGGTAGAAGGTCAGCAGTCCGTCGCGCGCGGCCTCACGGGCGTACCGCGCGAAGGGGGCGACGACGCCGGTGCCGGTGCCCCAGGCGATGTGGAAGCGGGGCACGGAGTTGCCGTGGCCGCCGGCGCGCAGGTCGCCGCGCTCGGCCCAGCCGACGGTGGGCAGGAAGGTGATGCCGTGACCGTCCAGCCAGGACCGCTTCTCCCCCGACGCCCACGCGACGTAGGCGTGCGCCCAGCGCCGCGCCCAGGAGTCCTCGTCGTCGAGCCGGTCGAAGGCGGCGCTGCCCTGCCAGTCGTTCCAGGCCAGCTCGAAGGAGTCCTTGACGCCGAGGCGGCGCTGCTCCGGCGACCCCACCAGGAACAGCCCGCCGAACGACCAGTAGGCCTGGCCGCCGAGGTTGGCGGCGTTCTCCTGGTCGACCAGGGCGACCCTGCGGCCCCTGCCGGTGAGTTCGTGGGCCGCGACGAGGCCCGCGAGGCCCGCTCCGACGACGATGACGTCGGCATCCATGGCGACCGTCCCTTCCTTGTCCGTCCGGAGACTTCATCCGGTGAGCAGCGCGGTGAGCAGGTGTTTCAGCCAGGTCCGGGCGCGTTCGACGTCCCGGTCCAGCAGCAGTCGGGCGGTGACGCCGTCGTAGGCGGCGATCACGGCGTGTGCGGCGCCCTCGGCGTCGCCGAGCACGGCGGGCAGTTCGGTGTGGCCGCGGGCCCGCTCCAGCCGGTCGGCGACGGCCCGCCGCAGCCGCGCCCGGTGGTCCAGCAGCGTGTCCGCCACGCGGGGGTCGCGGGCGGCGTGCACCAGGAAGTCGGTCTTCACCAGCAGCCAGTCGCGGTCCAGCAGCAGCACCTCGGAGACCCGGTCCACGGCGGCGGCCACGTCGAGGTCGGGTCCGTCCGAGGCGAGGGCGCCGGAGACCTGCTCGGCGATCAGGTCGGCGCGCTGGGCGTAGAGCGCGAAGAACAGCTCGTCGAGGCCGGCGAAGTTGGAGTAGAAGGCGCCGCGGGTGTAGCCGGCGGCCTCGCAGACCTCCTCGATGGAGACGTGGCCGAAGCCCTTGGCGGCGAAGACGGTGAAGGCGGCGTCCAGCAGATGGGCGCGGGTGCGCTGCCGGCGCCTGGTGACGCGCCCGGTGCCGGTGTCCGCCATGCCGCCCCCGCTCCCGCCGTCCGATACGGGAACGTATCCGATACAGCGGTGTATCGGACAGCCCCCGGAGCGGGGCGATCGCCGGACCCGCGTCCCGGTGCCCCGGGGCTCGCTCTTGGGCCACCCGGCCGCCGAGGCCCCCTGGAATCCGCCGCCGAGCGGCGCCGGACGGACGACCAGGTCGTGTCCGTGCCCCGGCTGCCGGCGTATCACGGCATCGGCGCCCCGCTCCCCCACCCGGTCCTCACCGGGGCCCGCGACGCCCTGAGCGCCCCCTGCGCCGAGGAGCCGGGCGAGCCGTTCGCCACGGCCGGGCCGTGCCCCTGCCGCGACGGCCGGGACGGCGTCGCCCGGCACGGCGACCGGATCGGCCGGGGCACCCGCGAGGACACCCTGGTCGCCGTCCTGCCCGTGGGCGCGCCCCGCGACCCGCCGCTGCGGCCCGTCGGCGGCGACGGGACCGTGCGCCGCCCGCTGGGCCACGGCGCCCCGGTCGTGAGGGGCGGGCCGTGCCGGCGCGCCCGGGAGCACCGCGCGCCCGGGAGCACCGCGTGCCGGGGAGCACCACCGCCCCCGGTCTGCTTTCCTGTGCGCGTGCGACCGGCAGGGGACGACACACTCGAGGTGGGCATGAAGGCGACGGTGCGGCAGGTGGCGGACGGCACCTATCTGGTGCGCGGCACGAACACGAACTGGGTGATCCTCACCGAGGGGGACGCCGTCACCCTGATCGACACCGGCTACCCCGGCGACCGCGAGGGGCTGCTCGGCTCGCTCGCGGAGGTGGGCGCCGCGCCGGAGGCGGTGGCGGCCGTGCTGATCACCCACGCGCACAACGACCACCTGGGCTCCGCCGAGTTCCTCAGCGCCGCGTACGGCACCCCGGTCCACACCCACGCGGAGGAAGTGCCGCACGCCCGGCGGGACTTCCTGCACCAGGTGACCGTGGCACAAGTCCTGCGCAACGGCTGGCGTCCCGGTGTGCTGCCGTGGGCCGCGCACGCCCTGCGCGCCGGCGGCACGGCGAACGTGGCGGTCACCTCGCCCCGCCCGTTCCCGGGCCCCGGCGACGGGCGGCCGCTCGACCTGCCGGGCCGGCCCGTCCCCGTGCACACCCCCGGCCACACCGCCGGGCACTGCGCCTTCCACCTCCCGCGCGTCGGGGCGGTGGTGTCCGGCGACGCCCTGGTCAGCGGGCACCCCGTCTCCCGCGTCGAGGGCCCGCAGATGCTGACGGACATGTTCCACCGGGAGCGCGCCGCCGCCGTGCGGTCGCTGGACGTGCTGGCCGGGCTGGACGGCGACCTGCTGCTGCCCGGCCACGGCCCGCTCCACCGGGGGCCGGTGCGGGACGCCGCCCTGCTGGCCCGCGAGCGCGCGCAATAGGCTGGAGCGACGATCAGCCGCGAGACGAGGACACCGCCGCCATGGCACTGCAGATCAACGCCACCAACCCGGAGCACCCCGCGCTCCTGTTGGAACTGCCGTGGCACCTGCCGCTGGAGGAGTGGCCCGAGGAGTACCTGGTGCCGCTGCCGCGCGGCATCTCCCGGCACGTGGTGCGCTACGCCCGCGCCGGCGACGAGGTGATCGCGGTGAAGGAACTCGCCCGGCGTCCCGCGCTGCGCGAGTACGAACTGCTGCGCGACCTGGACCGGCTCGGCATACCGGCGGTGGACCCGCTCGCCGTGGTGACGGGCCGCACCGACCCGGACGGGGAGCCGCTGGAGAGCGTGCTGGTCACCCGGCACCTCGGCGGCTCCATGCCGTACCGGTCGATGTTCGAGACGACGCTGCGGCCGGCCACCATGCACCGGCTGATGGACGCGCTCGCCGCGCTGCTGGTGCGGCTGCACCTGGCCGGTTTCGCCTGGGGCGACTGCTCGCTGTCCAACACCCTGTTCCGGCGCGACGCGGGCGCCTTCGCCGCCTACCTGGTGGACGCCGAGACCGGCGACCTGCACCCCGAACTGACGCGCGGCCAGCGGGAGTACGACCTGGACCTGGCGCGGGTCAACATCAGCGGCGAGCTGCTGGACCTCGAGGCCTCCGGCGCGCTGCACCCCTCCGTCGACCCGATCGACTTCGGCACCGAGATCTGCGGGCGCTACCAGGACCTGTGGAAGGAGCTGACCCGCACCTCGGTCTACCCGGCCGGCAAGCACCACTACATCGAGCGGCGCATCCGGCGGCTGAACGCACTCGGCTTCGACGTGGCCGAGATGCAGATCGAGCACGCCTCCAACGGCGACACGGTGACGTTCGTGCCGAAGGTCGTGGACGCCGGGCACCACCAGCGTCAGCTGCTGCGGCTGACCGGTCTGGACGCCGAGGAGAACCAGGCCAGGCGGCTGCTGAACGACCTGGAGAGCTGGATGGCCACCCAGGACGACTACGCCCCGGGCGACCCTTCCCCGAGCTCTCGGCTCCGCTCGGGCGGGGGGGACCCCCATGGCGCCCGTCCGGAGGTGCTCGCCCACCGCTGGGTGCGCGAGGTGTTCCGGCCCACCGTGCGGTCCGTGCCGCCCGAGCTGCGCGGGCAGATGGACCCCGCGCAGATCTACCACGAGCTGCTGGAGCACCGCTGGTACCTGTCCGAGCGGGCCCAGCACGACATCGGTCTGGAGACCGCCGTCGAGGACTACATCCGCACGGTGCTGCCGAAGCGGCGGGAGCCGCTGCGGGCCGCGGAGGAGTGAACCGGGCCCGCACCCGGCCGGGTCAGGCGGGCGGGACGACCGCCACCGGGCAGTCCGCGTGGTGCAGCACGCCTCCCGCCACGGAGCCGATCCGGGCGCCCACGGCGGAGCGGCGGGCGCGGCGGCCGACGACCATGAGCTGGGCCCCGCCCGACACCGACAGCAGCACCTGCCCGGCGCTGCCCAGCTCCACGTGCTCCACGACGCGCACGTCCGGGTAGCGCTCCCGCCACGGCGCGAGGGCGGCCGCCAGGTTCTTCCGCTCGAAGGGCTCCAGACCGCCGGCCTCGTCGAGGAGCTGGAGGGAGGCGGGGCTGTAGGAGAACACCGGCGGCAGGTTCCAGGCGCGTACGGCCCGCAGGGTGGCGCCGCGCCGGGCCGCGGTCTCGAAGGCGAAGCCGAGCGCGGCGGCGCTGTCCTGCGGGTCGCCCTCCTGCCCGACCACGATCTCGTGCCCGGCCACCTCGTCGGAGGCCTTGTCGCGGGCCCGGACGAACACCACCGGGCACCCGGCGTCGACGATCACCTGCTGGCCCACCGAGCCCACCAGGAAGCCCATGATCCGTCCGTGCCCGCGCGAGCCCAGGACCAGCATCTCGGCGCCGGCCGCCGCGGCGGTCAGGGTCTCCACGGCGTCGCCCTCCAGCACGTCCGTGGTGACGTCCAGGCCGCTGTGGTGGTCGCGGACGGCGCGCACCGCCTCCTCGGCCGCCTCCCGCGCCCACCGTTCCTGGGCGGCCCGGTCCCCGGTGTCCACCGCGTCGTGCGACTGGAACCGCCAGGCGTGCACCACTCTGAGCGGCAGTCCCCGGCGGACCGCCTCCCTGGCCGCCCAGGCCAGCGCGGCGAGGCTCTCCTCGGTGCCGTCGATCCCTGCCGTGATCGGGCGCGTCATGCCGTTCCTCCCGGTGTCGTGTTCCTGCGCGGTCCAGTCTTCCCTACGGGACCGCCGCCCCCGCACCGCGGTCACCTCGTACGACGCCCCGCGATCCCGCCTTCCCGCGCGGGGCCCGCGCACGCCCGCGCGGGTAGGCGGCGACCGCGGCCACGACGGGCACGGGCCGGTGCGGAGGCCGCGGCACGGGCCCGGAGCGCCGCGCCGGGGATCCGGTCACGCCGTGGGGGACGCAGGGCGCACCCCGTCGGGGCCGCCCGGAGCGTCGTCAGGACCTGGGCCACGACCGGATGTCTCCCGCGCCGCGGACCGGGCCCGCACCGCCGAGCCCCCGCCGGGGCCGCGCGCCCGCGCGGCGCCGGGAACTCCGGGGCCCTGGCCGTCGTTGTCCGGACACCCCCCACACCGGTCGGACGACGACGAACAGGGCGGTGTCATGAGCGAGTTGGTCCCCGGCGGCAACATCCCGCTCCCGAGCGGTGCGGTGACCGTCCGGGTGCCCGGGCCGTTCGACGTGTCCGCGCTGATCACGGACGACGGCCGGAAGGTGGCCGGGGACGCGGACTTCGTCTTCTACAACCAGCCGTCCGCGCCGGGCGCGCGGCTCGGCGGCGACGCGCTCGTCGTCGACCCGGCGGCGCTGCGCGCGGGCGCCACCCGGATCACGGTCGCCGTCAGTCCCGAGGAGCCCGGCACCCCGCTGAGCGCCCTGCCGGTCCCCGTGCTGGAGGTCACCGGCCCCGGCGGGCGCGCCCTGGCCCGCTTCCGTCCGGCGCGTCCCGACCGGGAGACGGTGCTGCTGCTCGCGGAGGTCTACCGGCGCGGCGACGGCTGGAAGCTGCGCGCCCTCGGGCAGGGGTACGCGGACGGACTGGCCGGTCTCGCGCGGGACTTCGGCGTCGACGTGGAGGACGACGAGGGCGCCGTGTCCACCCGTACCGCCCCGGTCGTCACCGGCAGGGCGCCGGTGAGCCCCGGCACGGCGGCACGGCCCGTCCCGCGGACGCACCCGGCCGTCCCGCCCCGCCCGGCGGCCCCGCCGTCCGCCGGGGACGACTTCCTGGCCCTGGTCAACTCCGCGCGGCAGGCCGCCGGTTCCCCGCCGGTGACGCACGACGGACGGCTGGCCGCGGCGGCCCGGGAGCACGCCCGGTCGATGGCGCGCGGCGGGCGTCTCGGCGTCGAGGGCCCGGACGGCGTGTCGGTGCACCAGCGCGTCGTCTCCGCCGGGTACCCGTACCTCACCGTCGGCGAGCACCTGGTCTCCGGGCCGCTGTCCGTCGACCGGTTCGTCGGCCACTGCCTGCGCCACGAGGCGGCCCGCCGCACGGTGTGCGACCCGGCGTTCACCCATGCCGCCGTGGCCTCCTGCGAGGGCGACGGGGACACGTACTGGACGGCGCTGTGGGCGCGTCCGCTCACCCCGGAGGGCCTGGACCGCACGGTGGCGGAGGTCGTCGGCCTCACCAACCGCGAGCGCGCGCGGGCCGGACTGCCCCCGCTGTCCTGCGACCCGCTGCTGACCACGGCCGCGCAGGCGCACAGCGCCGACATGGTGGCGCGTGACTTCTACGCGCACACCGCGCCGGACGGCGGCAAGCCCTGGGACCGGGCCGCCGCCGCGGGGTCCCGGTGCCGGACCGTCGGCGAGAACATCGCGTGCGGGCAGCGGTCGGCCGCCGAGGTGGTGCGCGGCTGGATGAACAGTCCGGGCCACCGGGCGAACATCCTCAAGCCGGAGTTCACCCGCATCGGCGTCGGCTTCGCGGGCGGCGGCCGGGCGGGCACGTACTGGACGCAGCTCTTCGGCGGCTGACCGTGCGGCCCGTCCCCGTGCCGTACGGGCACGTTTCTGGCGGTGGCGACGGAGGCCGGGCGAGGATGGCCCCATGAAGGGTGATCTGTTTTCCAGTGAGCACACGGTGCGGCCGGCCGCGGCCCCGGGCATGGCGGTGGAGAACGCCAAATGCCTGCGCTACACCGTCGACGGCGAGATGCTCGCCCGCCAGGGCGCGATGGTCGCCTACCGCGGCGACCTCCAGTTCGAGCGCAAGGGCCAGGGCGTGGGCGGGATGCTCAAGCGCGCGGTGACCGGTGAGGGACTGCCGCTGATGGCGGTGCGCGGACGGGGCGAGGCCTGGTTCGCGCACGAGGCGCAGAGCTGTTTCGTCGTGGAGGTGGAGCCCGGCGACGAGTTCACCGTCAACGGCCGCAACGTGCTGTGCTTCGACGCCACGCTGTCCTACCGCATCTCCACCGTGAAGGGCGCCGGCATCACCGGCGGCGGCCTGTTCAACAGCGTCTTCACCGGGCACGGCCGGCTGGGCCTGGTCTGCGAGGGCAGCCCGCTGGTGATCCCGGTGACCCCGCAGAGCCCGGTGTACGTGGACACCGACGCGATCGTCGGCTGGACGGCGGGCCTGTCCACCTCGCTGCACCGCTCGCAGTCGCTGGGCTCGATGCTGCGCGGCGGCTCGGGCGAGGCCGTGCAGCTGGTGCTCCAGGGGCAGGGGCACGTCGTGGTCCGTCCCAGCGAGGCGCCGCCGCACAAGGCGCAGCAGCGCTGAACCTCGTTGACCCCGGCCGCCCGCCGGGCGAGGCTGGGGCACGGCGCGGATCACGCCCCCCGCGCCGGAAAGGTGACAGTCGTGATCGAGATCGCCGACATCGACACCGCGGCCGAGCGGATCGCCGGGCACGTGGTGCGCACCCCGACCGTGCCGAGCCCCGGACTGTCGGCACTGCTCGGCGTGCCGGTGACGGCCAAGCTGGAACTGCTGCAGCGCACCGGGTCGTTCAAGGTGCGCGGCGCGGCGGCGAAGCTGCTGGCGCTGAGCGAGGCCGAGCGGGCCGCCGGGGTGGTCGCGGTGAGCGGCGGCAACCACGGCATCGCGCTGGCGGTGACGGCCGCCGCGCTCGACGTGAAGGCGACCGTGGTGATGCCGCGTTCGGCGCCCGTGCGGGCCGTGGAGATCGCGCGGGCGTCGGGCGCCACGGTACGGGTGACGGACGACATGGACGGGGCGTTCGCCCTCACCGCCGAGCTGCGGCAGGAGGGGCTGACCCTGGTCCACCCCTTCGACGACCCGGTGGTGATCGCCGGTCAGGGCACCGTGGGTCTGGAGTTCGCCGAGGACGCCGGTGAGCTGACCGACGTGCTGGTCAGCATCGGCGGTGGCGGCCTGATCTCCGGGGTCGCGGCGGCCCTGCGCGCCCGGCGGCCCGGGGTGCGGGTGTGGGGCGTGGAGACCGAGGGGGCGCAGGCGATGTCCGAGGCGCTGGCGGCGGGCGGCCCGGTGCCGGTCGCGCTCACGTCGATCGTCTCCACCCTCAGCGCGCCGGCCGTGTCGCGGCTGACGTACGACCATGTCGCGGAGCTGGTCACCGAAGTGCTGGTGGTGCCGGACCGGGAGGCGGTGCGGGGCTCGCTGGACCTGGCGGACCACGCCAAGGTGTGGGCGGAACCGGCCGCGGGCTGTCTGCTCCCGGCCGCCCGCCGGGTCCTGGAACGGGTCGGCGGGGACGCCCGCCTGGGGCTGGTGGTGTGCGGCGGCAACGCCACCACCGCCGACATGGCGGCGTGGGCGGACCACTTCTCCCTGCGCTGAGACCGGCGGCGCAGGGCGGCGTGCGGCGCCGTACGAAGGGCGTCGCGCCCGGCGTTGAACACACCGGCCCCCTCCCCGCGTATCAGGGGGGACGGAAGTCAGCGGTTCGACGAGGGATCACCATGGGCTGGGCGCACGCCTCCACCGGCCGGCCGGTCGCCGGCCGCTACCGGCTGGTCGAGATCACGCACCGCGAGACCAACCGGGTCAGCTGGTACGCCGACGACCTGCGGACGGGACGGCCGTGCCTGGCCACCCGGGTCGAACTGCCCGCGCGGGCCGCGGAGGGCGTCCGCCGCGCGCCCTCCCGTGTCCTGCGGGCCACCGAGAACGTGGCCCGGCTCTGCCCGGACCGGATCGCCGGCGTCGTCGACGCGGTCGTCGAGGGCGGCTGCCTGTGGACGGTCACCGCCTGGATCGACGGCGCCCCGCTGGACGAGGTCCTCCTCCAGCGGGGCACGTTCGCGCCCGCGCGGGCGGCGCGCATCGCCCTGGACCTGCTCGACGTGCTGGACGCGGCGCACGCGGAGGCCGTCACCCACGGCGAGCTGAGCCCCGGACAGCTCTACCTGCGCGAGACAGGCCCGGTGGTCGTCGCCGGCTTCGGGGTGGCCGGCACCACGTCGGCGCCCCGGCTCACCGCCCCCTCGTACGCGGCGCCGGAACAGGCGCGGAACGAGCGGGTCGGCCCGGCCGCCGACCTGTGGGCGCTGGGGGCGGTCCTTCACACGATGCTGGAGGGACGTCCGCCGTTCCGGGACCGGGGCAGGGCCGCGGCCACCCTGCGCGGGGTGGACCGGCTGCCGCTGCGCCCGCCGGTGCGGTGCGGGCCGCTCACCGGGGTCGTCACGGGACTGCTGCGCAAGGAGCCCCGGGAGCGCCCGAGCCGCCAGGCGGTCCGGGACGCGCTCACCCGGGTGCTGCGCGACGCCCCCGACGCGGGTCCGGCGCCGCAGGGGACGTACGGGCCGGCGCGGCGGGGGCGGAGGCGGAAGGGCGTGCTCGTCGGCGCGTCGCTCGTGGTGGTCACGGTGACGGCGGCCGTAGTCGCGGCCACGACGGGGCTGCCCGGCGACGACCGCGCCGACGGCGGCGCTAAGGCGTCGGCCTCCTCGACGGCCGGAGGGACCGGGGCGGCCGGAGGGGCCGGGGCCGGGGAGGCGCCGAGCGCCCCGCCGTCGTCCGGACCCGCCTCGCCGGACCCGTCCGGCACGGCCCCGCGGCCCCCGGCCGGCCCCGGCGCCCTGCCCGCCGGGTACCGCGCCTACCGGGCGCCGGAGGGCTTCTCCGTCGCCCTGCCGAAGGGCTGGGAGCGGCAGCGGACCTCGCGTGCCACCCGGCTGTCGTACCGCGTCACGTTCGGCTCCGAGGGCGATCCGCGCACCCTGGCCGTCACCTACAGTGAGCGCGTGGGGCCGGACCCGGTCGCCGTGTGGCGGGACACGGTGGAGCCGGGGCTCGAACGCACCGGCGCCTACCGGCGGATCGGCGCCGTCCGGGCGACCACGTACCAGGGCCGCGAGGCCGCCGACATGCAGTGGACCACCACGTACGGCGGCACCCGGGTGCGCACCTTCGGCCGCGGCTTCCTGCTGGGCGGCGGCCGGGGCTTCTCGCTGCGCTGGACCGCCCCGGCCGCCGACTGGACGGGCACCGGCAACCAGGAGGCGCTGCGCACGGCCCTGCGGACCTTCCGTCCCGGTGCGGGCGGTTAGGGCCTGTCCGGCGGAACATGCCGGAGAGGCGGGGCCTGGCACGCCCGTCTGCGGCGTTGCCGTCGCTCGCCGACGCCTCCGCTCTCGGCTGCGCTCGAGCGGGGGAGCCCCATCGTGTCGGCTCCCTCCTCCGCCTTGCGGCTGGACGCACCAGACCCCGCTCACCCGGGTCGCACAGCGCCGCCGCTCTTCCCCGACTTGATCCGCCGGGCAGGCCCTAGCCGCGCGGGGCGCGCAGCGCGCGCAGGGGCCAGGGGATCAGCGGGGTGGTGAGCCAGTGCGCGCGGAAGGCGCGGCCGGCGAGGGAGCAGGTGACGCGCAGCCGGTGCGGGGTCTCCAGGAAGGCGATGTCCGTCGTGAGGGTGTCCGCGCCGGTCCAGCCGCCGGTGACGGCCACCGGCACCGCGCCCTCGGTGACGGTCCAGTCCGCGCCGGTCCAGCGGGCGGCCAGCCGGTGGCCGTCCTCGTCGAGGGTCAGCGTCCAGCCGCCGTCCTCGTCCGCCGTGAGCCCGGCGGCGGTCAGCTTCGGCTGCTCGGCGCAGAGCCCGCCCTCCGGGGCGAACACGGCCCCCGACCAGTCGCCGGTCCGCCCGGCCGGGGCGGGCGCGCCGTCCGTCGCCGGCAGGGCGAGGCGCTCCGTGCGCTCGCGCAGGGCCGCGTCCTCGGCGTCCCGCCCGGTCAGCGGTGCGGGGCCGAACGCGGGCAGCAGGTGCTGCCACACCAGCTCGAGGTAGCGCTGCATCTGCTCGGTGGCCGACGTGGCGGCGATCACCGCGTCGTGCTCGGGCAGCACCAGGCAGAACTGGCCGTAGGCGCCGTCGCCGCGGAAGCCGTGCCTGCTCCGCCAGAACTGGTAGCCGTACCCCTGGTCCCAGTCGGACCGGTCGCCTGCGCCCATGGCCCCGGCGGTGGCGATGTGGGCGCGTGTCGCGCGCTCGGCCCAGCCCTCGGGCAGCAGCCGCTCGCCCTGCCAGACACCGTCGTTCAGGTACAGCAGACCGAGCCGGGCTATCGCGTCGGTGGTGGTGTGCAGACCGGCGAAGCCGATGTCGCGTCCGGCGCGGTCCCGGGACCACAGCGTCTCGCCGATGCCCAGCGGGTCGAACAGCCGGGGCCGCAGATAGTCGACCAGGGTCTGTCCGGTGACCCGCTGCACGATCGCGCCGAGGGTGTAGGTGCAGGGCTGGTTGTAGGTGAACAGGGTGCCCGGGTCGTGCTGCGGCGGCTGGAGCAGGAAACCTCGCACCGGTTCGGCCGGGTCGGCGCCGAACGCCTCGTCGACGGTCTCGTGGTCGTGCCCGCTGGCCATGGACGCCACGTGGCGCACCAGCATCGACCGGCTGCGCGGGTCGGTGATGTCGGCGTCGATCTCCGGGAAGTACGACAGCACGGGGGCGTCGAGGTCGATCAGCCCCTCCGCCTCGGCGAGCCCGGCGGCGGTCGAGGTGAAGCTCTTGCTGAGCGAGTACAGCAGGTGGGGGCGCGCGGGGGTGTAGGGCGCCCACCAGCCGGAGGCCACGACCCGGCCGTGGCGCACGATCATCAGTCCGTGCGGCTCGATGTCCGGGTCGGCCTCGAGGGCGTCGAGGAAGGCGTGGACGCCGGACGCGTCGACGCCCTGGGTCGCGGGGGCGGCGGTCGGAAGGGGACGCTGGGTCATGGGGGCATCCTGCCCGGGCCGCCGACGGGTGATCCACCGTTTCCGTCGGTCGCCGCGGGGGACCCGGACATCATGGTGCGAATCGGGTACACGATGATGACCGAGCAGGCCGGGCCGCGTGAGCTCGTCGAGCACGTGGTGCGCGCCGAGGAGGCGGGCTTCGACTTCTCGGTGACCTCGGACCACTACTTCCCGTGGCTGGCCGAGCAGGGGCATGCGCCGTACGCGTGGAGCGTGCTGGGCGCGGCCGCGCAGGCCACCTCGCGGATCCCGCTGATGACGTACGTGACGTGTCCGACGATGCGCTACCACCCGGCGGTGGTGGCGCAGAAGGCGGCGACGATGCAGCTGCTGTCGGGCGGCCGGTTCCGGCTGGGGCTGGGGTCCGGCGAGAACCTCAACGAGCACGTGGTGGGCGGTGGCTGGCCGCCGGTGGACGTGCGCCACCAGATGCTCGAGGAGGCGGTGGAGATCATCCGCGCGCTGTTCGAGGGCGGTCACGTGAACCACCGGGGCGAGCACTTCGACGTGGAGTCGGCCCGGCTGTGGGACCTGCCGGACCAGCCGCCGCCGATCGGGATCGCGGTCTCCGGGAAACGCTCGTGCGCCCTCGCGGGGCGCCTGGCGGACCTGGTGATCGCCACCGAGCCGAAGCCGGAGCTGCTGGAGGCGTTCGACCGGCACGGCGGTGAGGGCAAGCCGCGGGTGGGCCAGCTGCCGGTGAGCTACGACCCGGACCGGGACACGGCGGTGGAGCGGGCGCACGCCCAGTTCCGCTGGTTCGGCAACGGCTGGAAGGTGAACTCCGAACTGCCGCACCCGGACTCCTTCGCGTCGGCGACCCAGTTCGTGCGGCCCGACGACGTCGCCGCGTCCATCCCGTGCGGCAGCGACCCGGAGGACTTCGTGGAGGCGGTACGCCCGTACGCGGAGGCCGGGTTCACCGAGATCGCCCTGGTGCAGATCGGCGGCGAGTCGCAGCCGGCGTATCTGGACTGGTCGGAGAAGACGCTGCTGCCGGCGCTCCGGGAGGCCTTCGGCCGGCCGGCCGCCCCCGGCCGGTGACGGATTCACCCGGAGAGCTGAGCATCTCGCGGAGATCCGGGGTACTAGAGGGCTCTACGCCGCTCGTCGCTACGTCCCGGAGGCGCCTCGTGAACTCGTTCGTGCACAAGACCCTGGTGGTGGAGCTCCAGGCGGGCGACACGGAACGCTTTCCCGTCCTCGCCCACCTCAGCTACGACCCGTCGGACCCGTTCGCCATGACCGTCGTCTTCACCCTCGACGGCCGGGTGCTGGCGCGCTGGCAGCTGGACCGGGAGATGGTCGCCGAGGGGCTGGCCCGCCCGGTCGGCATCGGCGACGTGCGGCTGCGTCCGGAGGCCCGCGGGGTGGGGCGGGAGCTGCGCATGGAGTTCCTGGGCGAGGCGCGCGCCGACGGCGGCCGGCACCACGCGGTGGTGTTCGCCTGGGCGGAGGCCGTCGGGGAGTTCCTGGCCGAGACCCACCGGGTGGTGCCGCCGGGCTGCGAGGAGGTCAGCGTGGACGACTTCCTCGCGGACGTCTTCGCCGGGAGCTGAACGGGGACCCGCTCCGCGCGGGTCAGCGTGTGGTGTGGCGGTGGCGGGCCCACATCGGCAGCGCGAACCAGCACAGCAGGTACCAGCACACCACCCCGGCCACCAGGTACGGCACGAAGTCGTCGTGGGTGGCCACCCGCAGGATGAGCAGCAGCGAGGAGCTGGTGGTGACCAGCAGCAGCGCGAGTCCCAGCAGGGTGAGCCGTGAAGCCCACTGCACCGCCTTGGGCTTGATGCGCCGTCCGCTGACGAGCCGGTGCAGCGACACCGGTCCGATCAGCGCCCCGGTCGCGCAGGCGCCCATCACCACCGTGACGATGTAGATGGTCTTGTCGGTGCCGGACAGGTCCTCGTAGGTCGGGGTGAACACGACCGTCAGAAGGAAGCCGAACAGGATCTGCACGCCCATCTGTGCGACGCGGACCTCCTGGATGAGCTCGGTCCACATCCGGTCCGCTCTCTCGTCCTCGGTCTCGTTCCGCCCCCGGCGTCTGGTCTCGCCCCGCTCCGCGTCCGGCACGGTGCCTCCTTCGGTCGTCTCCTCCTCCGGTTTCCCCGAAAAGGGACCCTCCTCCCCCCGCCGGTTTGGCGGGCGCGGGGCGCGGTTACACGGTCGGCGACACGACCAGGCCGGAGGAAAGTGGGACACATGTCGGACACCCAGCTCACCGTGACACTCAGCGGCGGGGACGCCGACGACGCCCGGGCGGTCGTCGGGGCTCTGGAGGGCGCCTTCGGGCCGCCGCAGGAGCGGCCCTCGGACACGGACGCCACCGTCCGCATCGCGACGTTCGGCGGTGAGGGTCAGGGCACGGGCGCGGGGCGGACGGACACGCGGCCCCTGTCGGAGCCGGTGACCGTCACCGTGCAGGGCACCCCGGAGGCGGTGCTCCGGGCGAGCGACGCGCTGTCGCGGTCCTTCACGACCCGCGACCAGGGCGCCGCCTCCGGCGACCAGGAGCAGGAACGGCAGCTCCTCCTCGAGTCCTGAGCCGCCGTTCCCGCGCTTCCCCCCTCCGGCGAGGCTCGCGCTCCGCTACCAGCGGCCCTCCACCTGTTCCCGGATCCGCCGGTCGTACAGGTCGGCGATCGCGGCGAGGGTGGCGTCGGACAGCTCCGGCAGCCGGGCGGCGGCCGCGTTGGCGCGGGCCTGCTCGGGCGAGCGGGCGCCCGGGATGACGGTGGTGACGCCGGGCTGCTGGACGATCCAGCGCAGCGCGAGCTGGGCCGGGGTGTACCCCTCGGGGGCCAGCGCGGCGAACTCGGCGGCGGCCTCGACGCCGGTCGCGTAGTCCACGCCGGAGAAGGTCTCGCCCTGGTCGAAGGCCTCGCCGTGCCGGTTGAAGGTGCGGTGGTCGTTCTCCGCGAAGACGGTGTCCTTGGTGTACTTGCCGGACAGCAGGCCCGAGGCGAGCGGGACGCGGGCGATGATGCCGACGCCGGCCTCGCGTGCGGCCGGGAGCACCTCGCGCAGCGGCTTCATGCGGAACGGGTTGAGGATGATCTGCACGCTGGCCACGTGGGGGCGCGCGAGGGCGGTCAGCGCCTCGGCGCAGGTCTCCACGCTGACGCCGTAGGCGGCGATGCGCTCCTCCTCGACGAGGGTGTCGAGGGCGTCGAAGACCTCGTCGGTGGAGTAGACGGGGGTGGGCGGGCAGTGCAGCTGCACCAGGTCGATGCGGTCGACGCCCAGGTTGCGCCGGGAGCGGTCGTTCCAGGCGCGGAAGTTGTCCAGGACGTAGTTCTCCGGGATCTGGTCGACGCGGCGGCCCATCTTGGTGGCGACCAGCACGTGCAGGTCCGGTCGTCCGCTGAGGAACGACGCGATGGTCTGCTCGCTGCGTCCGTCGCCGTAGACGTCGGCGGTGTCGAAGAAGGTGACGCCCGCCTCGGCGGCGGCCTCCAGGACCGCGAGGGCGTCCTTGTCGTCGACGTCGCCCCAGTCGGCGCCGAGCTGCCATGTGCCGAGGCCGATCACCGAGGCGTGCTGTCCCGACCTGTCGAAAGTGCGCTCTTCCATGGCGGTCAGTGTGTCATCCGTCCCGGGCGGGCGACCGGCGGCTCCCCCCTGCGGGCGGCGGCTCAGGCGCCGACGGCCGTCCGGCACTCGGGATGGCCCCAGCCCTTGCCGTTCTTGGCGATGGGCTCGCCGGCCGCGTACGACCGTCCGCACGGGCAGCGGCCGGGGAACTTGGCCTTGATGGTGCGCGCCGAGGAGCCGCCGGACCGGCGGGCGGGCCCGGCCCCGCCCGAGGAGCGGCGGGGGGAGGCGCCGGCGGCCGGGCGCGGGGCGGACGGCGGCGGCTCGGGTGAGCCCTGCGCGCTGCCCGCGTCCTGCTGGGCGGAGGCCGCCTGACTGGCGGCCCGGTCGGCGAAGTCGTTGAGCCGGTCGCCGTCGACCTGGTGGGCGGGCACGTGGCGGAACTCGACGGAGCGGTCCTGGAGCAGGCCGTCGATGCGGACGACGAGTTCCTGGTTGGCGACGGGCTTCCCGGCGGCGGTGCGCCAGCCGTTGCGCTTCCAGCCGGGCAGCCAGGTGGTGACGGCCTTCATGGCGTACTGCGAGTCCATCCGCACCTCGAGCGGCACGGTGGGGTCGGTGGCCGCGAGCAGCCGCTCCAGGGCGGTGAGTTCGGCGACGTTGTTGGTGGCGGTGCCGAGGGCGCCGGCCTCCCAGCGGTCCGGTGTCCCGGAGTCGTCGGCGACCACCCAGGCCCAGCCGGCGGGCCCGGGGTTTCCCTTCGAGGCCCCGTCGCACGCGGCCACCACACGTTCACCCATGCGCCCGATCATGCCATGGCCGGGCGGGTGACCCGGTTCCGCTCCGTCGAGGGCGGCGGTCCTCGGCCTCTCCCCGTCGTGGCGGTGAGGCCGCTGACCGGGAAGTGCGCGCCCGGCGGGTCGCCGGCCGCCGCGAACCGCCCGAACGGCGCCTCCATGGGCTCGAAGCGCGGCACCCCGCCGGGGTCGCGGGCGGAGACACGTCGTGCCGTGGCCGGCCGCCCGCACGGGCTCCGTGAGCGGTGCGCCGCCGTGGTCGCGGATGCGGTCAGCGGTGGCGGAGCCGTTCCGGGCGGCGACGTGGCGGCACCGCCGGGAGGCGCCCCCGGGGACGCGGCGGGGTGGGCGGAGGGGCAGGGCGCCGAGCGCGGTCCGGTGCCCTGCCGTCCTCACGCCTCGCCCGCGTACGCCTTCTCCAGCTCCGCGAGGTCCAGCTTGCCCATCGTCATCATGGCCCGGAAGGCGCGGTCGGCCTTCTCCCGGTCCGGGTCGCCGGTCATCTCCGTCAGCCGCTTGGCGTTGACCTGCCAGGAGACGCCGAAGCGGTCCTTGAGCCAGCCGCACGGGCCGTGCTCGCCGCCGCCCTCGACCAGCTTCTCCCAGTAGTGGTCGATCTCCGCCTGGTCGTCGCAGTCGAGCTGGAAGGAGATCGCCTCGGTGAAGCGGAACTCCGGCCCGCCGTTCAGGGCGACGAACTTCTGCCCGTTGGCCGTGAACTCCACGGTGAGGACGGAGCCGTCCTCACCGCCGGGGGTGGCCCCGGTGTTCCGGACGACCTCGCCGAGCTCGGAGTCGCCGAAGACGGAGACGTAGAACCGCGCGGCCTCCTCGGCCCGGCCGTCGAACCAGAGGCAGGTGGTGAATCCGCCGGTGTCCATGAGTACCTCCCGGGTTCGGTCCCCGCGTGGATACGCGGTCACCGGTGCAGACCCTCCGCGCCGGCGGAACTCATCGGTGGGCGCGCACCTCGGCCGCCGCGGACCGCCCGGATCCGCTCTGCCCTGGGCGGATCTGCCGCGGGCAGAGATTCCCCCGGCGGCGGGCGCGGCGGGCCGACAGTGGACGCACGCGGCCGTCCGGCCGTGTTCCGACGAGCCATCACGGGAGCGTCCATGTCACCCCTCACCGCCGGCCCGCGGCCGGCCCCTCCCCGGGCGGAGGACGGCGACACCGCGCCGAGCCGCTTCGACGACCATCTCGCCGCCCAGCTGCTCGCCCAGCGGATCGTGCTGCTCGGCACGCAGGTCGACGAGGTGTCCGCGAACCGGGTCTGCGCGCAGTTGCTGCTCCTGTCCGCCGAGGACCCGCGCACCGACATCAGCCTGTACGTCAACAGCCCCGGCGGCTCGGTCCACGCGGGGCTGGCCATCTACGACACGATGCGGCTGATCCCCAACGACGTCTCCACCCTGGCCATGGGCTTCGCGGCCAGCATGGGGCAGTTCCTGCTCTGCGTCGGCGCACCCGGCAAGCGCTACGCCCTGCCGAACGCGCGCATCATGATGCACCAGCCCTCGGGCGGCCTCGGCGGGACCGCCGCCGACATCGAGATCCAGGCGGAGAACCTGGAGTTCACCAAGCGGACCGTCGAGCGGATCACCGCCGAGCACACCGGCCAGACCCCGGAGACCATCTCCCGGGACGGCGACCGGGACCGCTGGTTCACGGCCGAACAGGCCCGTGCGTACGGAATGGTCGACCGGGTGCTGGACTCGCTGGACGACGTCCGCCCGGCGGCCTCACGCCCCAGGATGGGACTGCGGTGATGGGGACGTACACGATTCCGAACGTCGTCGAGCGCACCGCGCGCGGCGAGCGGTCCTACGACGTGTTCAGCAGGCTGCTGGCCGAGCGGATCGTCTTCCTGGGCACGGAGATCGACGACGGCGTCGCCAACGTGGTCGTCGCGCAGCTGCTGCACCTGGAGTCGGAGGCACCGGAGAGCGAGATCGCGATCTACCTCAACTCCCCCGGCGGCTCGTACACCTCGCTCATGGCGATCTACGACACCATGACGTTCGTACGGGCCCCGGTCTCCACGTTCTGCGTGGGGCAGGCGGCGTCCACGGCGGCCGTGCTGCTGGCCGGCGGGGACCCGGGGCGGCGGTTCGTGCTGGAGCACGCGCGGGTGCTGCTCGGCCAGCCCGCCGTCGGCGGGATGCGGGGGACGGCGTCCGACCTGGCGCTGCGCGCGAGGGAGATCACGCGGATCCGCGCGCAGGTCGAGGAGGTGCTGGCCCGGCACACGCATCACGACGTGGCGACCTTGCGGGCGGACATGGACCGGGACAAGGTGTTCACCGCGCGGGAGGCCGTCGCGTACGGCCTGGCCGACGAGGTGCTGACCCGGCGGCCGGCCCTCGTCTGAGCGGCCGCCGGGGCCGTGCGGCGCCTCCCGCTCAGGCGGCCAGGCAGAGCCCGTCGCGCGCGGAGCCGTTCCGCACGGAGCGGGTGCGGACGGCGGACCGGCGCGCCGTGACCCGGACCAGTTCCGCGTGCGTACGGGCGAGCAGGTCGCCGAGGCCCAGGCCGAGCGCCCCGGCGGCGGCCGCGAGGACCTCCGAGGAGGCCTCCTTGCGGCCGCGCTCCACCTCCGACAGGTACGGCATGGAGATCCGGGCCGCCTCGGCGACGTCCTTGAGGGTCCGCTCCTGGGCCCGCCGCTCGGTGCGCAGCACGTCGCCGACGAGGTGCCGCCACAGCGGCTCCCTGGGCGCGGCGGGCGGGGGGCCCGGCGGGCCGGAGGCGTCCGGGCCGGGGCGCGGGGGGAGGCCGCGGGCATCGTTCGGCGCGTGATCGGTCACGTCCTCAGCCTAGGAATCCCGCTCCCGCGGGCAAGGGAGCGGGATTCCGCCCTGAGTGAAGCGCGTCCGGCGCGGTGACGTCCCGCCGAACGGGGGCCGAAAAGCGGAGGCCGTTCCTCCACCCCGGTGGTGCCGTGCCGCACCGGCCGCCGTACCATCGGACGACAGGCGTGACGGCCGGTGCGCACCGCGTCTCCCCGAGCGGCCCGGTGCTTTCCGGTCACGCAGAAGATCGACAGGCATAGGTGCCCGGAACCGGGGTACTCGGGAGTCCCGGTCTCGTGGCAGCCATGACGTTCGTGGGGAGTGGGCAATGAGGACCGCCGTGATCCGGTCGCAGGAGCGGACCGTGGACGGGCACATCGGCGCCGGCACCGAGGGCGAGGACCTTCGCGACCCCGGTGACCCGCGCGCCGTCGCGCCCCGCGACGCACGCGCGCTCTCCCGGCAGTTCTTCCGGCGGCTGGAGGAGCTGGAGGAAGGCACCCACGAGTACCAGTACGCGCGCAACACGCTCATCGAGATGAACATGTCCCTCGTGCGCTTCGCGGCCGGGCGGTTCCGCGGCCGCGGCGACGACATGGACGACATCGTGCAGACCGGCATGATCGGCCTGATCAAGGCCATCGACCGGTTCGAGCTGTCCCGCGAGGTCGAGTTCACCTCCTTCGCGCTGCCGTACATCGTGGGCGAGATCAAGCGCTTCTTCCGTGACACCACCTGGGCCGTGCACGTGCCGCGGCGGCTGCAGGAGCTGCGCGTGGAGCTGGCGAAGGCCCGCGAGGAGCTGTCGAGCCGGCTGGACCGCGAGCCCACCGTCGCCGAGCTGGCGACCCTGATGAACATCACCGAGCAGCAGGTCGTCGAGGGGCAGATCGCCGCCAACGGCTACAACTCCTCCTCCCTGGACGCCGCGCTCACGGGCGACGGCCCGGAGAACGGCGAGGCCGTCCTCGCCGACTTCATCGGCGTCGAGGAGGAGCGGCTGGCCCTGGTGGAGGACTTCCACGCGCTGGCCCCGCTGATGGCGGAGCTGAGCGACCGCGACCGCGAGATCCTGCACATGCGGTTCGTCGAGGAGGCCACGCAGGCGGAGATCGGCGAGCGGCTGGGCTGCTCGCAGATGCACGTGTCGCGTCTGATCAAGCGGATCATCGCCCGGCTGCGGACCGGCATGCTCGGCGAGCTGGGCTGCGCCTGACGCCTCCGCGGCGCACCGAAGGCGCCCCTGACGGTCCTGAGCGGGTCCAGGGGCGCTGCTGCGGAGAACGAGAAAAAAGAGAGCGGTGGCGTTCAGCCGCCGGTGAGGTCGATCACCGCGCGGACGCGTTTGCCGACCGGCACGCGCTCCACGCCGACGTCGCGCGCCAGCGCGCGCACGATCTCCAGTCCGTGCCGCCCGATCCGCTGCGGGTCGCGCGGGAAGACGCGGGGCAGGGTGCCGTTGCTGTCGTAGACGGCCACCGTGAGCGTGGTGTCCGTGCCCTCCAGCTCCAGGATGTACGGCCCGTCGCTGTGCCGGTCGGCGTTGGTGACCAGTTCGCTCACCACCAGGAGCACGGCGCCCTCCGCCTTGGCGTCGACCGTGGCGCACCACTCGGTCCTCAGCTGTTCGAGGAACTGCGCGGCGAAGTGCCGCGCCTCGGCGATGCAGCCCTGCTCGCCGGTGAAGTGTGCCGCCCGCCGCAGCGGTTCCACGGGCACGTCGAAACCAGTCGGTATCACTACCCCGTCCAAGCGATAGGTCATGCGTTTCCCTCTGCGACGCCGGGCCGGCCGGACGATGCGCACCGGTCCTGGTACCCCGAGACGGCCGGGGCAGTCCTGCTGATCTGCATTCGGCTTCCCCGCCGGGGAGACCGGTATGCCCGACCGGCGCACAGGGGGCCCCGTGCACGGGCCGGCAGCCGTACGGAGCCCGGCCGTCCCGTCCGCGACACGGCGTCCGACCGGCCGACGGCGCACCGTCCGGGCCGGCGTGCGGTGGGGGTCCGCAACGGGGGGGGCGTCGGTCGCCCTGTCGCCCGGGGCGCGACGGACCGCCTCACGCGGGCGGCTGCCCGGGGCGCGGGTGGTGGCCGGTGACGGCGGTCCGGTGGGTCCGTCCGAGGCGCCCGGCCTCCGTGTCCTGTCCTGGCCCGGCCAGGACAGGACACGCGCCCGCCGAGCCGTGCTCCGCCCGGTCCTCGCGTGCGCGGGGCATGACGGAACCGGAGCGGGCCCGGCCACGGGCCCCTACCTCCCCCGCGTGGGGACCGCAGGCCCTGCGATGTCCGGTCCGCCGCCGGGTCCCGGGCCTGCTGAGCACGGTGGTGATGCTCTCGGCGGCCTTCGGCCCGGTCACGGCACGCCGGGGCGGCGCCCGCGCACGTCCGCCGGGGGCGGCGGACCCGCGCGGACGGACTTCCCGGCGGGCGGCAGGGACGGGCGCTGCTTAGCGTGCACACGTGAGCGCACACTCCCCTTCTCCTCCGCGGTCCCCGTTCCACGACTGGGTGCCCGCCCTGGTCACGGTGGCCGGCTCGCTGGCCGCGATGGGCGCGGTGGCGGCGCTGGGGCTCTGGGCGGCCGGAGCGGCCGGCCTCCCGGAGGGCGCCTTCGGTCCGGTGCTCGCCGCCGTCCTGGTCCTCGCCGTGGGCGGCACGGTGCGGCTCTCCGGGGACGCCGGCGGTCTGGCCGGCACGGAGGGCGGCCTGACGGTGATCCCGCTGTCCGTCACCCTGACCGGGGCGCTGGTGCTCGGCTGGTGCTTCCTGCGTCCGCTGCGCCGCCGCGCGGTGGCGGGCGCGCCCGGGCCGGCGGGATGGGCGGCGCGGGTCGCCGTGCTGTGGCTGCCGGCGGTCCTCGGTCTGGCGCTGGCCGCCCGGCGCACCTTCGAGGTCCCGCTCGGGGACGACCTGCTCGGTGACCTGGGCGAACTGTTCGGGGTGCGGCCGGTGGCGGGCTTCGCCGCGGACGTGCTGCCGACCGTGCTGGTCGGCCTGGTGTGGCTGGCGGGCGTGCTGGTGGTGACGCTGCTGGTGTCGCGCGACACGCCGCTGCCGCCCGGGCTGACGCGGTTCCGGGCGGGGGCGCGGCCCGCGGCACGCGCGGTGCTGGGGCTGCTGCTCGCCTCCGTGGCCGTGGCGCTCGTCGTCGCGCTGGTGGTGGCCGCCGGCCGGGGGCGTCCGGCCGAGACGTTCGCGGTGATCCTGCTGGGACTGCCCAACGTGGCCTGGCCTGCGCTGACCGTCGGGCTGGGGGCGACCTGGGAGGGCAGGGTGGAGGGGCCGTTCGGGCTGCCCATGCCGCGGGTGCTGGACGAGGTGCTGCGCACCCCGGACGTCTCCGAGCTGAACCTGGGCTCGCTCGTGGAGCACGACGGCGGCCGCTGGTGGTGGCTGCTGGTGGCCGCCGCGATCCTGGTGGCGGGCGCGGCCTGCTTCATGGCGGCCACTTCGCCCGCGGGGGTGCCGGCCTGGCAGCACGCCGTGCGGCTGGCGGTGGCACTGGCCCTCGCGGTGCTCACGATCGGCCCGACGGCCCGTGTCTCCGCCAGGATCGGCCTGTCGGTGCTCGGCATCGGCGACCTGGGCGAAGGCCTGTCCGGGCAGGTGCTGCTGGAGCCGCGGCTGTGGGGCGCCTTGGGCCTGGCCCTGCTGTGGGGCCTGGTCGCGGGCTTCGCGGGGGCGTGGGCGGTACGGGGACTCGGGCGGCGGAAGCGCTGAGGGGCGGCCCGGTCTCAGGCGACCGGGACGCCGAGGACGCGGGCGGCGCGCTGCATCCGCAGGGCGTCCACCGACTCGGCGAGGAGTTCGTACTCCGTGGTGTCGTCGCCGGTGGCGACCCGCACCATGCGTCCGGCTGCGAGCGTCTCGGCCACCTGTTCCTGCCGCTCGACGTCACCGCACCAGGTGCGCAGCACGGTGGGGACATCGGGCACGCCGTCGGGGACCGGGACGAGCGCGCCCGGGGGTAAGTGCTCGGCTTCGGGCAGCGGGTCGAGGCGCTCGGCGATCCACAGGGCACGGTCACGCAGCCACCACAGGGCGAGGGCGAGGGTCGGCGCCCGGTAGGTGCCCAGGGGCACCCCGATGCGCCGGCCGTCGCAGACCCCGTACGCCGTGACGTGGCACAGGAATTCGTCGTGCACGTTCCCTCCCCCGCTGCGTGCTCGCCCGCCGGTTCCGGGCCGGCTGCCCGCTCCGTGGCTCGCGTGCTGTGCGTGAGGGCGCCGTCGCGCGGTGTGAAGCGCTCTCGTTGTCGAGTATGTTCACCGCTGAAACACTGTCACCACATGTTTCCGGCCAGTCTCCTGGCATATGCAAGGCGTTTCCTGGCCGAAACGACGCGGGTGCGCACGTCGTCCGAGGTGACCGGTGTGCGGCCGGGCCCGCGGGGAGGGACGCGCGGGCCGGGACGGCCGTGACCCGGCCGCCGGCCCCGCGAGGGGGACGGCGGCCGGTGACGTGCGGTCACTGCCTGACGATCGCGTCGATGCGCGCCAGCTCCTCGTCGGAGAAGTCGAGGTTGCGGGTGGCGGCGACGCTGTCCTCCAGCTGCTGCGGGCTGCTCGCGCCGACCAGCGCGGAGGTGAGGCGGCCGCCGCGCAGCACCCAGGACAGGGCCATCTGCGCGAGGCTCTGGCCGCGGGCGGACGCGATGTCGGCCAGCGCGCGGAGCCGGCCCACCAGCTCCTCGGTGAGGGCGTCGGTGTTCAGGAAGGGGCTGTCGCTCGCGGCCCGGGAGTCCTCGGGGATGCCGTCCAGGTAGCGGGAGGTCAGCAGGCCCTGCTCCAGCGGGGAGTAGGCGATGGAGCCGACCTGGAGCTCGTCCAGGGCGTCCATCAGGCCCTCGTCCTCCGGGCGGCGGTCCAGCATCGAGTAGCGCGGCTGGTTGATCAGCAGCGGGGTGCCCAGCTCGCCGAGGATGCGGGCGGCCTCCCGGGTCTGCTCGGCGTCGTAGTTGGAGACGCCGACGTACAGCGCCTTGCCCTGCTGCACCGCCGAGTGCAGGGCGCCCATCGTCTCCTCGAGCGGGGTGTCCGGGTCGAAGCGGTGCGAGTAGAAGATGTCGACGTGGTCCAGGCCCATCCGGCTCAGGCTCTGGTCCAGCGAGGACAGCAGGTACTTGCGCGAACCCCATTCGCCGTACGGGCCGGGCCACATCAGGTAGCCGGCCTTGGTGGAGATCACCAGTTCGTCGCGGTACCGCGCGAAGTCGGCCTTCAGCGCCTCACCGAGGACGGACTCGGCGGCGCCGGGCGGCGGGCCGTAGTTGTTGGCGAGGTCGAAGTGCGTGACGCCCAGGTCGAAGGCGCGGCGCAGGATGGCCCGCTGGGTCTCGGCCGGGCGGTCGGGACCGAAGTTGTGCCAGAGGCCGAGCGAGAGCGCGGGCAGCTTCAGGCCGCTGCGTCCGGCGCGCCGGTAGGGCATGTCCGCGTAACGGTCGGGGTGTGCGGTGTACAACGCGACTCCAGAGGGGTTGTCCCACGTCTTGGCGTTCGTCTTGCGTTCGTCTCGGCGGTTCGTCGAACCGCCCGTCCACTCTGTCGTGACCTGCGGGGAGCGGTCCAACAGAAGAATCCGATGGAATTGTGCGGCTACGCTTCTCAATCATGGAACTGCGCCATCTCCAGCACTTCGTGGCCGTCGCCGAGGACCAGCACTTCACCCGTGCGGCGGAACGGCTGATGGTCTCCCAGTCGGGCCTGTCGGCGTCCGTCCGGGCGCTGGAGCGCGAGCTGCAGACACCGCTGTTCGTGCGGACCACCCGCAGGGTGACGCTCACCGAGGCGGGGCGGGCGCTGCTCACGGAGGCCGAACGCATCCTGGCACAGGTGCGGGCCGCGCACGAGGCGGTGGCCGCGGTCCAGGGGGTGCTGCGCGGCACCCTCGCGGTGGGGACGGAGCAGTGCATCGCCGGGGTGAACGTGGCCGGGCTGCTCGCCGCGTTCCGGCGGCGCCACCCGGACGTGGAGATACGGCTGCGGCAGTGGGGCTCGGCCGCGCTCGCCGAGGAGGTCGCGGCCGGGCGGCTGGACCTCGCCTTCGCCTACCGCACCGACGCGGACCCGGACCAGCTGCGCGCCGTGCCGCTGACCGGCGAGCCGATGACCGTGCTGTGCCACCCCGGTCACCGGCTCGCCCGCGCCGGGGCGCCGGTCACCCCGCAGGAGCTGGCCGGCGAGGTGTTCGTCGACTTCCACCCCGACTGGGGCCCGCGCCGCGCCACCGACGCGGCCTTCGCCCTCGCGGGCGTACGGCGCACGGTGGCGCTGGAGGTGAACGACGTGCACAGTCTGCTCGACCTGGTCGACGAGAACCTGGGCGTGGCGGTGGTGCCGCGGCACTTCCGCCACAAGCGCCCGTCGCTCACCGCGCTGCCGCTCAAGGACGCCGGCGAGGCGGCGTACGAGACGGTGGCGCTGGTGCCGTCGCCGCGCGCGACCAGCCCGGCGGCGCGGGCGCTGATGGAGCTGCTGGACACCGGGG
Source organism: Streptomyces sp. DSM 120436 (assembly GCF_055778765.1). NCBI lineage: Bacteria > Bacillati > Actinomycetota > Actinomycetes > Kitasatosporales > Streptomycetaceae > Streptomyces > Streptomyces sp. DSM 120436. The sequence goes on from NZ_JBSKBS010000002.1 coordinate 520,982, forward strand.
CGCGTGACGCCGGGAGGTGAGCGAGTCTGGAACCATGCATGCCAAGGACATCCTCATCGACGGCTTCGGCCGCGTCCGGGAAGAGGTCCACGCCGCCGTCGAGGGCCTCGGCCCCGACGAGCTCGCCGCCCGGCCCGCGCCGGACGCCAACAGCATCGCGTGGCTGGTGTGGCACCTCACCCGGATCCAGGACGACCACGTGGCGGACGCCTTCGGGCTGGAGCAGGTGTGGCCGGCCGACGGCTGGGAGAAGCGGTTCGGGCTCGGCCTGCCGCGCGGCGCGACCGGGTTCGGGCACACCCCGGCGCAGGTCGCCGAGGTCCGCGTCGAGTCGGCCGACCTGCTGACCGGCTATCACGACGCCGTGCACGAGCAGACCCTGCGCGCCCTGCGGACGCTCACCGCCGAGGACCTGGAACGCGTCGTCGACGAGAACTGGGACCCGCCGGTCACCCTGGGCGTGCGGCTGGTCAGCGTCCTGTCCGACGACCTCCAGCACGTCGGACAGGCCGCCTACGCCCGCGGGCTGCTTCAGAGCGCCGCTTCGTAACCCGGCAGGACGACGTCCCGGATCAGCGCGGCGCGCTCGTCGTACGGCAGGAACGCGCTCTTGACCGCGTTCAGGGTGACCGTGCGCAGGTCCTCGGCGGTCCAGCCGGCCTGCTCGACCAGCAGGGTCATCTCCCGGGTCATGGTGGTGCCGGAGACCAGACGGTTGTCGGTGTTGACGGTGACGCGGAAGCCGAGGTCCTTCAGCGGGGTGATCGGGTGCTCGGCGATGGACGTCGCGGCGCCGGTCTGGAGGTTGGAGGTGGGGCACATCTCCAGGGCGATGCGGCGGTCGCGGACCCAGGAGGCGAGCCGGCCGAGCTTGCCGCCCTCGAGGTCCGGGATGTCCTCGGTGAGGCGCACGCCGTGCCCGATGCGCTGGGCGCCGCACACCTGGAGGGCCTGGTGGATGCTGGGCAGCCCGTGGGCCTCGCCGGCGTGGATGGTGAACGGCACGCTCTCGCGGCGCAGGTGCTCGAAGGCGGCGAGGTGGTCGGCGGGCGGGAAGCCGTCCTCGGCGCCGGCGATGTCGAAACCGACGACCCCGGCGTCCCGGAAGGCGACGGCCAGGTCGGCGGCCTCGCGGACCCGGTCGAACATCCGCATGCCGCACAGCAGCGTGCCGACCCGGACGGGCGTGCCGGCGGCGGCCGCCTTGGCCATGCCGGCGGCCAGACCCTCCTGGACGGTCTCCACGACCTCGCGCATGGTCAGCCCGCCCCGGGTGTTCAGCTCGGGGGCGTAGCGCACCTCGCCGTAGACGACCCCGTCGGCGGCGAGGTCGAGGACGTACTCCTCGGCGGTGCGCAGCAGGCCCTCGCGGGTCTGCATCACGGCGAGGGTGTGCTCGAAGGTGGCGATGTAGCGCACCAGGTCGCCGGAGTTCGCGGCCTCCACGTACCAGGCGGCGAGCTCGTCCGGGTCGGTGGTGGGCAGCGGATGGCCGACGGCCTCGGCCAGCTCCACGACCGTGGCCGGGCGCAGGCCGCCGTCGAGGTGGTCGTGCAGGACCGCCTTGGGGAGGCGGCGGATCGTGTCGGCGTCTATGCGCGTAGATGACATGGCTGGCGGTTCCTAGGCGTGTGGTTCGGCGTGGTGGATCAGGCGGCGGGCTGGAGCAGGTCCCAGCGGTTGCCGTACAGGTCCCGGAAGACGGCGACCGAGCCGTACGGCTCGTGGCGCGGCTCCTCCAGGAAGGTCACCCCGGCGGCGGTCATACGGGCGTGGTCGCGGGCGAAGTCGTCGGTGTGCAGGAAGAAGCCCACGCGTCCGCCGGTCTGGTCGCCCACCCGGGCCCGCTGCTCCTCCCCCGCGGCGCGGGCCAGCAGCAGCGCGGCGCCGGTGTGCCCGGCGCCGGGCGCGACGACGACCCAGCGGCCGCCGTCCGGCCGGGGCGCGTCCTCGACGAGCCGGAAGCCGAGGACCTCGGTGTAGAAGCGGATCGCCTCGTCGTAGTCGTGGACGACGAGGGTGACCAGGGCGATGCGTCTCATCGTCACCTCTCGCAGGGGTTGACCGGAGAGGTTATACGTAAAACTGCCGTGCGCGCCAGTCCCGCCCCGGCGCCCGGTCCGGGGCGGGCCGACGTGGCCCCTCACGGGTAGGCGTAGGTGTTCAGCGCGGCGACGGCGGCCGCGGGGTTCCCCAGGTCGTAGCGGTCGACGGCGAGGTAGGTGGGCTTCTTGCGGGCGGCCGGCTGGCAGAAGCGGCGGGCGCGGTCGGCGAGCTTGGCGTTGTCGGTGGCGGCCGTGGAGGCGACGGCGGCGTCCCGGAAGTGGTTCATGACGAAGAGGGGCCGGAAGCCGGGTTCGGTGCGGGTCAGCGGAATCGTGGTGTTCGCGTCGTACCAGCGGCTGTGACAGGACCAGTCGGAGGCGCCCACGCCCGGCCCCATGGACCAGTGGTTCTCGACGGTCCACTCCCGCTGGTACATCACGCCGAAGCTGTCCCGCGTCAGCCCGGCCGACCGGTCCGCCTCCTTGCCGTGGTCGGTGAAGATCAGCAACCGGTGTCCGTCGGCGGCCAGTTCGCCCATCGTGGGCCAGCCGTGCTCGCGCACCCCGGTGCGGTCGGGGCGGTAGAGCACGTCCGACAGCCCCTGCACGCGGTCCAGTTCCGCGCGCAGGACGCCCGGCTCGACGTAGTCCTCGAGGAAGACGGTGACGAACTCCTCGGGGTGGGCGCGCAGGAAGTCGGTGATCCGCTGGAGGTCGACCCACAGGGCGACGGGTCTGCGCACCAGGGTGCAGCTGTTGTGGCAGAGGATGGCGCCGTCGGGCGTCTGGCGGATGTCCAGCATGAAGCCGCGTACGCCGTCGCGGAGTTGCTGTTCGATGCCGCGGTTCTGGTTGGGGAAGAGATCGACGAAGGGCGGGGCGAAGCCGCCGTCGACGCCGTTCGCGTAGGCGTTGTGCGCGGTGAGGAACGTGACCTGGTCCAGGGTGCGCTGCTCCTCGGGCGGCATCGGGCTGCCGGGCGTGTCGGCCGGGGTGAGGTACCAGGACGCGAGGTCGCCGTCACCGCCGCCGACCGACAGCGGCACGGGGTGAGTGGCTCCGGCGGGTTTCGGGGCGACGGTGAGCCGCCCGCCGGTGCCGGGTGCGGCGAGCGCGTACCGGTCGGCGCCGAGCGGGGTGAGGTGCCAGCGCGCCTCGGCGGCCCCGCAGGACACGGTGCGGGCCCGGTCGCCGGCCCGTCCGAGACAGACGCCGGGGCTGTCGGCGCTCTCCAGCAGGTGTCCGGCGCCGTCGGGGCGCAGGGACCACTGCTGGCGGCCCTCGTTCCCGCGCGGCCGATGCTGTTCGACCGCCCCGGAGGCGTCGGCGGCGTTGAGGCCGGTGACGGCGCTCTGGAGGTAGTACGTGCCGGGCGGCGGCACGGTGCCGGCGCCCGCCGCGGGCGCCGCGGGCGCCGCGACGAGCGCGGCGGTCGTGACGGCGGTGGCGAGCAGGGAGTGGGGGGTGCGCATGCGGTTCCCTTCGTCCGGAGGGGCGGACCGTCCTCCGGGGCGCGGCGCGCCCCGGAGGACAGTCAGGTGCATGACACCACGCCCGACCGTCGGCGTCAGCAGTACAGGTTGCCGCCGGGGGTCGTCCCGAGGATCTCGGTGAACTGCTGGTACTTCGTCACCCGGCTCTGCACCTGTGCCGGGTTCCTCCCGTCGCACTCCAGGGAGCCGTTGATGCTGCGGATCGTCTGGCCGAATCCCGCCCCGTTGACCATGGCCGCGTGCGGGGTCATGCTGCCCGGCCCGCTCTGGGTGTTCCAGTACCACAGGGCGGTCTTCCAGGCGACGGCCGCGTCGTTCTGCACCAGCCAGGGGTTGTTGAGCAGATCGATGCCCAGCGCGTCGCCCGCCGCCTTGTAGTTGAAGTTCCAGCTCAGCTGGATGGGGCCGCGCCCGTAGTAGGCGGCCTGGCCGGCCGGGCAGCCGTACGGCCGGCTCCAGTCGCAGTAGTGCGGGTAGTTGGCCTGGTTCTGCTCCACGACGTGCACCAGGCCGCCGGTCTCGTGACTGACGTTGGCGAGGAACGCGGCGGCCTCCTGCTTCTTCACCGTGTCGCTGCCGGTGTTGGCGAAGCCGGGGTAGGCGCTGAGCGCGGCGGTGAGGCCGCTGTACGTGTAGAAGGGGTTCCGGTTCGGGAACATCCGGTTGAACTGCGCCTCGGTCACGACGAAGTTCCCGACGGGCGTCCCGGGCCCGTTGTCACAGGCGTACGGCTCCCAGTACCAGGTGCTGATGGTGGGGTCGTAACCCGGGTTGGCGTGCTCGGCGATGTACGCCTTGCCGTCGGTGTAGCGGACGATCGCGCCCGCCTCGTACCACTGTCCGGCGACCCAGGCGGGGTAGCTCGAACACGCGGCCGCGGTGGCGGCCGAGGCGGTCGTGGTCGCGGCGGGGAGCAGCAGGGGCGCGCTGCCGGCGAGGACGAGGGCGGCGGTCACGGCGGCGATACGACGTCTCGACATGGGATCAACTCCTTCGCGGAACACGGCCGCTCCCGGGACGAGGACATGCCGGGGCGAGGCCTCGCGCGCACGCGCCGGCGAGGCCGGCCACGGCGCGGGCGCGGCCGTGGTGGGGGGTGTGGAGCACACTCAAGCGCTTTGGTCTGTACCAGTCAAGGGTCCAGACCAGTCAGATTGGCGCGTACACATCGATGCAGCCTCGGGCGCGCGGTCACGGGACACGGCGGCCCGCCCTCGTGCCGCCGGCCGGGACGCCGTGCTCACTCGGCGGCCCGGGCCCCGCCACTCTCCCGCGAGGCCGGCTTCGGTCCGCGCACGCGGGCGCCCGGGGGACCACAGCGGCCTGGAGGACGCAGCGGCCTTCCTCACCCGCGCCCGCACCGGCGCTCAGGCACGGCGAGGGGGCGGCACCCGACTACACATAAAGGGGAAATAAGCGCACAATGGGATATACGCGGTGCTTCCCGCATACCGCACCCAGACGCGGTCAGGCCTGCTAGCCGAAGGAGACGACCATGGCCAACGTCTCACACCAGCGCGGTGATCTCTCCAGCCATCCGGACGCACCGGAGATGCGCGCCCGGTACGAGCGCGTCCTCGGCAGCCGTGACGTGGCCTTCGTGGACGGGCCGGTGTTCCTGCTCGGCCTCTACTGCGCGGTGTCCCCGTGGGTCCTCCACTACACGACGAGCCAGCCGTCGCTCGTGACGCACAACCTGATCGTCGGCATCGCGATCGGCCTGCTCGCCCTCGGGTTCACGGCGGCCCCCTCGCGCATGTACGGCCTCAGCGGAGCCATGTGCGCGCTGGGCATCTGGATGATCGTCTCGCCATGGGTGGTGGGCACCAACCCCGACGCCGGGGTGATCTGGAACAACCTCATCATCGGCGCCCTCACCGTGATCCTGGGCACCGCCTGCGCCGCCACGGCGGCCAGGGCCGCTTCCAAGTCGTCGCGGTCGTCGTAGCACCCACGAGGACTCCCTCGCCCCCGGCCGGTCCGCGCGCCCCGCGGACCGGCCTCTTCTCCGCGCGTGTGCCGCGTCGCCCGGCGCCTTCGACGACTGCCGCCGCGGGCAGCGGGCAGACGCACCTCAGCGGAGGACACGGAAAGGGGAGACAGGAGAGACATGGAGATCGACGGCATCATCAGCGCCCTCGTCATCGGCGTCGTCATCGGCGTCCTGGGCCGGCTGGTCGTCCCGGGCCGCCAGCGCATCGGGGTCCTGTGGACGATCCTCGTCGGCATCGTCGCCGCCCTCATCGGCTCGGCCCTCGCGTCGGCGTTCGGGGTGGCGGACACCAAGGGTGTGGACTGGGTGGAGTGGCTGATCCAGATCGGCCTCGCGGCGGTGGGCGTGATCGCCCTGGACCGCACGAAGGCCGGTCGCTGAGACGCGGCGCCTGCTTGCGAGCGGTGGTTGTCCCACGGGCGGTGGACCCGCACGCCCGGCGGGACGGCCACCGCTCCCGCGCGTGCAGCGAGGCACGGCCGGGCGGCCGGCTCCGCCGGCATCCGCGCGGTCCTGCTCCCGCCGGCCCGGAGCCGGCCACCACGGCCCCTTGATCCGGCCCCACGCCGAGCAGCCCCTCCCGGCCTTCCCGGCGATCACGTCGGTACGGGGCCGGCCCCCGGCCGTGTCCTCCCCGGCCGTGCCCGGGCCCGGGGGGCGGGTTCGTACACGTACGGCGTCGTGACCGTCAGGGCCGTGAAGCCCAGGCGCCGCAGGACGGGGCGGCTCTGCGGCAAGGCGTCGACGTGGAGGTGGTGGTGGCCGCGGGCGGCGGCGATGCGGGCACGGTGGGCGACCAGGGCGCGGTAGACGCCGTGACCCCGCCACTCCGGTACGGTGCCGCCGCCCCACAGGCCGGCGAACGTCGTGCCGGGGCTCAGCTCCAGGCGGGCCGCGCCCACCGGTTCCCCGCCGGCCAGGGCGAGGACGGCGACGACCGTGTCCGGGGTGGCGGCCAGCGCGTCGAGGAGCCGGCGGCGCAGGCGGGAGGCATCGTCGCCGAAGGCCCGTTCGTGCACCTCGGCCACCCGGTCGACGCCGGTCCGATCGGTGACCGGTACGACCCGGATGCCGTCGGGGACGTCCGCGGTCAGGTCCAGCGCGTCGGTCTCCGCCGCCATCAGCGTCTCGGCCGGCTCGGGGGTGAAGCCGGCCGCGGTGAGACGCGGGCCGAGGTCCGCCGGGGTGTCGTGGGCGTACAGCTTCCACTCGAAGGTGAGGCCGCGAACCGTGTAGTGCGTGATCTGCTCCGCGATCGCCGCGTCCGCCTCGCCGGGCGAGGCGAGCCCGGACCAGACGACGCCGTTCCAGCCGTGCGCGGGGGCGGTGCGGCGCACCACCCGGCCGACGCGTTCGACGTGGTCGTCGGGGCCTTCGGGACGGGCGCCCTGTCGTACCTCGCGGTCGTAGAGGGCGAGCAGGGCCGGTGTGGTGGCGGGTTGCATGCCGGGAGTGCATCAGCCGCCGGTCACGGGAGCAACGGGATTAGGGTGGCTCGCGATCGAGCCGCCGGAGGAGACGGGACGGGACCATGGCTGTGCGGGACGACGAACTGCCGTATCTGCGGCGCTGCGTGGAACTGGCCGCCGAGGCGCTGGAGGCGGGCGACGAGCCGTTCGGCTCGGTGCTGGTGTCCGGGGACGGCACGGTGCTCGCCGAGGACCACAACCGGGTGGCGTCCGGCGACCGCACCCGGCACCCGGAGTTCGAGCTGGCGCGCTGGGCGGCGGCGCACATGACGCCCGAGGAGCGGGCCGCCGCCACCGTCTACACCTCCGGGGAGCACTGCCCGATGTGCGCCGCCGCCCACGCCTGGGTGGGCCTGGGACGCATCGTGTACGTCGCCTCGTCCGAGCAGCTGGCGGTTTGGCTGACGGAGCTGGGCGTGCCCGCGCCGCCCGTGCGGACCCTCCCGGTCTCCGCGATCGCCCCGGGTGTGGCCGTGGAGGGGCCGGTGCCTGAACTGACCGAGGGCATCGCGGCGTTGCACCGGCGGTTCCATCGGCGAAGCGGCTGACGAAAGCCCCCCGGGTCCGTCCGGCGCGGCGGGCCCGGGGGCGGCGGACCGTTTCCGCCGGGCGGTCGGCCGCCCGTGCGGAGCCGGGCGCGGCGGTACAGGACGATCCCGCCCAGGAACAGCGCGGCGCCGGTGGCGAGCACCGGGACCGTCCGGTCCGCGCCCGTCTCGGCGAGCGCGACCTGCTCCGCGGGAGCCGCCTGCTGCGGCGCGGGGGCGGGGAGGACGCGGACCGGCACGGTCCGGTCGGGGGCGGGCTCCGCCGGGCGCTCACCGGAGGTGGCGGCGGAGCTGTTGTCCGTGGCCGGGTCGCCGACGCCGACCACGTTCACGCTGTTGCCGCTCACGTCGACCGGGCCGTGCACCGGGAGCTGCACGCCGATGCCCGACAACGGGCCCGGCGGGCCGTGCGCGTCACTCCCGGCCGCCGCGCCCGACGCTCCGGACGCGGCGGCGACGGCGATCACACCGTTTCGGGCAACCCTTCGCACAGGCTCCCTGCCCTTCCGGACCTGGTCGCGGGCGTTCGCCCGCCACCGGACAGGACGCGGGTGCGGCATCCGGGCCATGGCTCCTCCGTATGCCGCAGCCGGTTCGCTCCCCAGGGGGTTCCGTCGTTCGAACCCACGGCACAGTCCGTCGGGCTCCCGGTGCCCGAACGCACCGACGCGGGACCGCCGTCGGCGCCGCAGGTCCGACGGGCGGGCGCGGCGGGGCCCGCTTATGGTGGGCGAGGGCGCCGGTCGGGGCGCCTTGGGAGGCTTCGATGCTGGGCGAGCTGTCCGAGCGACTCCGGGGCGGTCACCACGCGAACGCGCTGCCGCCCTCCTTCCGGCGCGGCGCGGCGGCCGGAGCGGTCGGGCTGGTCCTGCTGGCGACCGGCCTGACGGCCACCGGCCGCGACGAGCCGGACCTCGGCCGCTTCTACGACCAGACGATCGCGTGGGCGGCCTGCGAGGGCACGGAGGCGCCGAAGGACCTCCAGTGCGGGACGGTCACCGTGCCGCTCGACTACGCCGACCCCGGCAAGGGCACCCTCGAGCTGGCGCTCGCCCGCTACCGCGCGTCCTCCGACGACCCCCGCGGCTCGGTGCTGCTGAACTTCGGCGGTCCGGGCGGCTCCGGGGTGCAGGGGCTCGCCCAGGGCCGCAAGGACTTCCTCGGTCTGACCGACGACTACGACGTGGTGTCGTTCGACCCGCGGGGCGTGGGCCGGTCCTCCCCGGTGAGCTGCGGGACCGACGCCACCAGCCGCGCGCTGGAGGCGACCGACGGCGAGGAGACGGGCGATCCGCGGGACGCGCTGCGGCAGTTGCGCGAGGTGGCGGCCGAGTGCGAGAAGAACTCCGGGCCGGTCCTCGCCCACATGGGCACCGTGGACGTGGCCCGCGACCTGGACGTGATGCGTCAGGCGCTCGGCGACAGGAAACTCAACTACCTCGGGTTCTCCTACGGGACCCGGCTCGGCGCGGTCTACGCGGCCCGGTTCCCCGACAAGGTGGGCCGGATGGCGCTGGACGGCGTGGACACGCTCACCGAGCCGCTGGCCGAGCAGGGGCTCGCCAGCGCCCGCGGGCAGCAGACGGCGCTGGACCACTTCCTCACCTGGTGCGCCGAGGAGCTCGCCTGCCCGTTCGGGCAGGACGCGCGCGCCGCCCGCGCACAGGTCGTGGAGCTGGTCCGCTCCCTCGACGACGCTCCGGTGCCGTCCGCCTTCGGTTACGAGTTCACCGGCCAGGACCTGGCCGGCGCCATCGCGCAGGGCCTCTACACCAAGGAGATGTGGCCGCTGCTGCAGCGGGCGCTCGCCGAGCTGGTGGAGGACGGCGACACGAGCGGCGTGGAGTCCCTCGCGGCCGGCGGGACGGCCCCCGCCCCCGCGCGCTCCGACGAGCCGCTCGCCGACCCGGAGGACGTGCCGCTGGACAACCTGCCGGCGGCGCTGATGGCGGTGAACTGCGCCGACGACCCCGACCGTCCGGACGCGGAACACCTCGCCGAGGAACTCACGCGCCTGCGTGAGGCGTACGAGGAGGCGTCGCCGGTGTTCGGGCCGTACCGGCTGGCGCAGGTGGTGCTGTGCCACGGCCGGCCCAAGGGGACCGACTACATCCGCGAGCGGGTCAAGGACCTCGACACCCCGAAGATGCTGCTGGTCGGCACCCGGGGCGACCCCGCCACCCCGTACCACTGGACGGAGCAGACGGCGAAGCGGCTGGGCCCGTCGGCCGTGGTGCTGGACAACCGCGGCGAGGGCCACACCGGCTACGGTTCGTCCGAGTGCGTCCACCGCAAGGTCGACGACTTCCTGCTGCACGGCACGCTCCCGCCGAGCGGCAGCTCCTGCGGCGCGGAGGACGAGGACCGGATCTGACGCGGACGGGCCCCCTTGCCCCCTTCACCCGGGGGCCTCCTCGGGGCCGCGCTCCTCGTGGGCGTCCCCGCCGGGCCGCAGCGTCCCGGCGACCCGCCCCGCGTCCGGCGCGGACACCGCGATCCGTGCGAACGGCGACGGGGGCCGGAGGTCCGGGACGGCCACCGGAACGCCCGCCCGTACGGCGACGAAGTCGCGGCCCAGGACGTGCCCCCGCTCCCCCACGCAGAACCGTCCCGGCCGGCAGCGGCCGACGACCGGTGTGCCGCGCATCGCGCGCCGCCAGTCGGGCTCCGCCCCGGTCGCCGCCACCCCGGACAGCGGCACCCGTACCGCGCGGCGGCGCGCGAGCAGCGCCTCCCGCCACGACAGCCGGACGGTGACGGTCCCCCCGCCCCCGTCTCCGTCCCGCTCCACGACCGAGCGCGCCATCGGCGGTCACCTCCCCCCCTCCAGCGTGCGCCCGCGACCGCGCCGGCCCGAGTCCGCCCGACGGCGCTTTGCCCCGAATGCCCTACCACGGATTCCGCCCTATGGTGCTGTCATGGAGCACGATCTGAGTCCCTCCGCCCTCGCCGAGCTGCGCCGGCCGCGCCCCTACCCCGCCGTGTCGGTGCTGACGCCGACCAGCCGCCGCAACCCGCTGAACACCGAGGACGCGCTGCGGCTGCGCAGCATGGTGGCCGAGGCGAAGAAGAAGCTGGAGTCCGACCCCGCGGTCTCCCGGGACCGGCGCGCCGACGTGGCCGCCCAGCTGGACCGGGCCCTGGCCGAGGTCGATCTCGCGCACGCCGAGGACGGCCTGGTGATCTTCGCCGCCCCGGGCGAGCACCAGGTGTGGTCGCTGGCGCGCAGCGTCCCGGAGCGCGTGGTGCTCTCGGACACCTTCCTGACCCGCAACCTGGTCTCCGCGCAGACGGCGGAGCGCCCGTTCTGGGTGCTGTCCGTCGCCGCCGACCGGGCCACGCTGTGGAGCGGCGGCCCGGACCGGGTGACGGAGGAACGGGCCGGCGGCTTCCCGCTGGTGCGCGAGGAGCCGAACTTCGACCCGGAGCGGGAGGAGCGGGTCGGCGACCAGCCCAGCAACTACCGGGACGAGGACACCCGCCGCTTCCTGAAGGAGGCGGCCGCCGCGCTGACCTCCCTGGTGCGCGCCCACCCGAGGCCGCTGTACGTCACCGGCGAGTCGGCGGCGCTGTCGCTGCTGTGCGAGTTCGGCGACGCCGGCAAGGACGCCGTGCAGGTGCCGCGCGGCGGACTGGCGCACGGCACACCGGAGATGGTGTGGCAGGCGGTGCGGCCGGTGCTCGAGGAGCAGGACCTCAAGCGCGCCGAGGAGGTGGCGCGGGAGCTGGAATCCGCCCGCAGTCGCAAGGAGTTCGCGGCCGGCGCCGACGAGTTGTGGCAGAGCGCCCGCGAGGGGCGGATCCGGCTGCTGGCCGTCGAGGAGAACTACCGGATCACGGTCCGCGAGGACGGCGAGCATCTGATCGTCGCCGAGGACGGCGACCTCGACGCCCGCGAGGACATCGTGGACGAGATCGTCGAGCAGTGCCTGGAGACGGGCGCCGAGGTGCGTTTCGTGCCGGACGGCAGCCTGGCCGACGCGCAGGGCATGGCTGCGGTGCTGCGCTACTGACGGGCGGGGGCGATGCGGATCGGTCACCGCGCCCCACTCTCGAACAGATACCCGATCGTCGAACCCGTGAGTGAGTCGGCCTGAGTACCTGACGCACCGTCATCTCACATGCGTATCATGGGACTTGGGATGTCGAGCAGGTCCCGGGTGGCTACCTCGCGGTAACTCCGCGGGGACGGTGACATATGCCGACGGCACCGCCTCATCGTGTGTTGCCGAATCCCTCACAGGCCGTCGCGGGCTGTGCGACAGTCGTGACGGTCCCTCTCCGCCCGAAGGCCGTACCGTCCCGCATCGGAGTGCGTCATGCCGTCCCCCCTCCCCGCGGACCGCCCCGCCGCCCGGCCGCCGGGACGCGGTCCGGTCGACGCGCTCATCTCGCAGACCCGGCGGCTCAAGGGCGAGGTGGACGCGGTGCGCCGCGACACCCCGGCCGACGCGGGGGACCCCCGGGAGCGCTGGCGTCGCGCGCTGTACGACCTGGCGATGCACCAGCTCGACGACCTGGACGAGCACCTGGCGCAGCTGCGGGACGACCCGTCGCCCGCACCGGGCGCCCCGGCCGAGGAGTCACCCGTGCCGCCGGACCCGCCCCGCGCCTTTCTGCTCAGCCGGGTGGGCAGCGCGGAGTGGCACCTCCTCACGGACGAGGTGAGCTGGTCCGGCGAGCTGTACCGGATCCTCGGCCGCGACCCGGCCGCTCCCCCGCTCACCCTCGACGAACTGCCCTCCCTCGTGTTCGACGAGGACCGGCCGCGGCTGACCGAGATGGTCACCGGCTGCCTGGTCGACGGCCGGCCCATCGACGGGGAGTTCCGCGTGGTGCACGCGGACGGCGGCATACGGACCGTGCACATGAGGGGCGAACCGGTGCTCGGCGCCGACGGCAGCACCGTCTCCATGTGGGCGGTCCTGCGCGACGTCAGCGAACTGCGCCGCTGCCGAAGGGCGGTGAGCGAGACCCGTGACTCGCTGCACCGGCACGCCGCCGCGCGGAGCGAGCACCGGCTCGCGGCCGAGCTGCGGGAGGCCGTGCTGCCGGCGTGGCACGGCTCCCTGCGCTTCCCGCGGCGCGGCCCGCGGGCCCTGGACGTGGCCGCCGCCCGCCTGCCGCCCTCCGGGCGCGCACCGGTCGGGGGCGACTGGTACGACGCCCTCGAACTGTCCGACGACGCGACCCTGCTCGGCGTCGGCGAGCTGACCGGACACGGCATGGGCGCCGTGTCCGGCGTGGCCCTGCTGCTCGGCGCCGTCCGGGGCATGGCGCTGGCCGGCGCCGCGCCCGGCCCCCTGCTGGACCGCCTCGACCGGCTGCTCGGCGCCACCGCCCAGCCGGCCCTGGCCGGCGCCGTCTGCCTGCGCTACCGGCACGACACCCGCACCGCGGTGTGGGCGCGGGCCGGCAGCCCCGCCCCGCTGCTCTACCGCGGCCGGGCGGGGCGGGCGCTCGACGCACCGCGGGGGGTGCCGCCGGACGCCGCCCCGGGCACCGGACACGGGCAGGCCGAGGAGACCCTCGAGGTCGGCGACCTGCTCCTGCTGCACACCGACGGCCTGGTGCCCGGGCACACCGGGACGGCCGCCGTCCACCGCCTCCTCGCCCTGGCGCCCCGGTTCGCCGGGGGCCGTTCCGCCCAGGACTGCGTCCGGGAGGTCGTACGGGAGATCGGTGAAGGGGAGCGTGCCGAGCACGCCTGTGTGCTGGTGGCGCGGGTGGCCTCATGACGAGGGCGGAGCCGCGCGGCGGCGCGTGACCTCAGGCCTTGGCGCTGCCGCCCTTCCCCCACTGGTGGGGCAGCGCCACCTCGATCTCCTCCCGCAGCTCCTGGATCCTCGGGTACGAGGCGTACTCGGCGGTCAGCCGGTACATCTGGCGCAGCCGGTCCCAGGTGCGGCGCGAGGAGTTCTGGCCCATCGACACCAGGGCGAGCCGCGCGAACCGGTCGGCCTGCTCGGGGTCGTCGGCGATGAAGCACGCGGAGGCCATCGACAGGAAGTCGAAGATCTTCGACCGCTGCTGGGCGTCCACCCGCAGGGCCAGCGCCTTGTCCGCGTAGTGCTGGGCGTGGACGGCCGCGCCCGGCTCGAACTCCGCGAGCGTCCGGTACGCCAGGGCCTGCATGCCGTACAGGTCCGCCTCGTTGAACAGCTGCATCCAGTCCGGCGGCGGCGCGTCCCCCTTGTCGGAGACGAACAGGTCCTCGGCCTGGCCCAGGGTGCGGCGCATCGCCTGGCCCTTGCCCATGGACGCCTGCGCCCAGGCCTCGATGGTGTGGAACATGGCGCGGGTGCGGGGCAGCATCTGGTCGCCCGAACCGGACTGGGCGAGCTTCATCAGGTCCAGCGCCTCGCCGGGCCGGCCCAGGTGCACCATCTGGCGTGCCGCGCGGGACAGCGCCTCGCCGGCGCGCGGGCGGTCGCCGCCCTCCCGTGCCGCGTGGGCGGCGATGACGAAGTACTTCTGCGCCGTCGGTTCCATGCCGACGTCGTGCGACATCCAGCCGGCGAGGACGGCGAGGTTGGCGGCGACACCCCACAGGCGCCGCTGCAGATGGGGCGGGTGGCGGTAGGCGAGCATGCCGCCCACCTCGTTGAGCTGCCCCACGACCGCCTTGCGCTGGAGCCCGCCGCCGCGGGCGGCGTCCCAGGCCCGGAACACCTCCACGGAGCGCTCCAGTTCCTCGATCTCCTGCGACCCGATGGGGGCGGCCTCGTAGCGGTCGAACCCGGCGGGTTCGACGTGCAGGGGATCGTGCAGGCGGGGGGCGTCTGCGGTCAGGGCCGGATCGGTGTGCAGCCAGTCGTGCATGGCGCTGCTGAGTGCGGAGCCCGCGGTGAGGGCGGCGCCCGCACCCACCAGGCCGCGTCGGTTGAGCATGAGGTCCATTCCCGTGAATTCGGTGAGGACCTCGGCCGTCCGCTCGGGCGCCCACGGCATTCCGTCGGGATGTTCCGCACTCCCGGCGCGTGACCGTTTCCCCGTACGCCCGCGCCGGACCAGACCGAGATCCTCGATGGTCACGACACGGCCGAGACGCTCGGTGAACAGAGCCGCCAGCACCCGCGGAACCGGATCGCGCGGGATCTCTCCCATGTCGATCCACCGCCGCACCCGGGAGGTGTCGGTCGCCAGCTGCGGATGGCCCATGGCCGCCGCCTGCCGGTTGACCAGCCTCGCGAGTTCGCCCTTGGACCAGCCGGCCAGGCCGAACAGGTCCGCGAGCCGGGTGTTGGGTCGTCCGCTCACGTCAAGCCCCCAGGTTCTCGGCTGAGTTGACAGTAGCCCCGTGGGCCATGCCGGGCGACTATTCGCCAGGGTTCGCCAGGGTTCGCCAGATGGTGTGCCAGGGGCCCTCGGGTGTCGAGTAGGAACGCGCCACCACGACCCCGTCGCCGCAGGGGCATTCCCCCAGGGTGCGGCCGGGCGGCCGGGTTGGGTGGTGCGCTGACGTCGCAGGCACACGAAGGGATCTGTATCACCCATGTACGCAGCATCGTCCTCCGTGTCCGCCCCGCCCCGGCCGCTGCGTCCGCGTCCGTCGGACAGCGGCCCCTACCTCGCCCCCGCGCGGCCGGCGAATCCGGTGCTCGGCGCGGGCAACGCACGGCGCCTCGCGGGGCCGGGCACCCAGCCGCTCAGCGGGAGGCTCGACCTGTCCGGCGCACAGGGCGCGCAGCTGCGCGCGGCGCTCGCGTCGGTGCACCGCATCTGTCCGGAGTTCACGCCGGTCCAGGTGCTGCGCCGCACCGGCCGGTCGGTCCTCCTGGTCGGCACCACGGGCCGCAGCACGGCGGTCGCCAAGTGCTTACTGGACCACTCCCCCGCGTGGAGCGAGCGCATCCGGCACGAAATAGCGGCATACCGCTCGTTCGTCCGGCAGCGTCCGCCCGTGCGGGTACCCCGGCTGATCGCAGCGGATCCGGACAACTGCACGCTGGTCGTCGAGCGCCTGCCCGGACGGGTGGTGGCGCTCCAGCGGCACCCGGTGGAAGCGCCGCCCCGGGCGGACATCAGGGCGGCACTCGGCGCGATCTGCCGGCTCAACTCCTGGCGGCCGCCCGCCGGGACGTTCGACGCGCCGCTGGACTACGCGGCCCGCATCAACCGGTACCACGAGCTGGGTCTGCTCACCGACCGGGACCTCGGCGACCTGCAGAAGCTGCTGCACGGCATCGCCGTGGCGACGGGGCGGCAGGGCATGGGACAGTTCTGCCACGGCGACGCGCTGCTCTCCAACATCCTGATCTCACCGGCCGGTCCGGTGCTGGTGGACTGGGAGCACGCGGGCTGGTACCTGCCGGGCTACGACCTGGCGACCCTGTGGTCCGTGCTCGGGGAGGCGCCCGCGGCCCGGCGCCAGATCAGCCAGATCGCCCAGGCGGCGGGCCCCGCCTCGCGCGACGCGTTCCTGGTGAACCTGATGCTGGTGCTGACCCGGGAGATCCGCACCTGTGAGACGGCCGTGCAGCGTTCGATGCACGAGTCGGCGCCGGCGTCCGCGGGGGGCCGGCCGGGGGCCGTGCCGTCCGGTGAGGAGCAGCGGCTGCTGCTGCGTCGGCTGCACGACGACTGCCAGCTGGCCCGGCGGGCCGTGCGCGCCGCGGTCGGCACCCGCTGACCCGCACGGCGCGACCGCCCCGCCGACGCCCGTGCGACTGCCCGCAGGCGACGGCCGCCGCGGGCAGTCGGGCCGTCGCTGTCGGGCGGTCCCTCCCGGGCCGTCGCTCCCGAGCCGCCCAGAGGGGGACGGCGTACGGCCGTGGCGCAGGCGCCGCCGGACGCGCCACCGGTGTAGACCGCTGACGCGCCGCAGGTCCCACCGGGGCCGCCACGAAACCGCGCACACCGCGATGGACAAGGGAATTCACGCCCTCCTGGGCATGATTGACGGCTCATCGGCCTGCCGGTACCACTGACGGGTCACCCGACCGTCCCCAGGAGGCTGCAGTGCGAGAACTCGCCACCGAGCCCGGCCGTGCGGCCGGGCCGTCACGACGCGCCGTCCGGGGTGCCTTGGGCGCCCTGGCCGCGGCCGCGCTGACGCTGCCCCTGCTGGGCGCGGCTCCCGACCCGGCCCCCTCGGCCACCGCCCGGCTGCAACAGGCGTTCGCCTCCGCCGCGGTCGCGTACGACGTCCCGCAGAGCGTCCTGCTGGGCGTCTCCTACCTGCAGTCCCGCTGGGACGCGCACGGGGGCGCCCCGAGCGTCACCGGCGGCTACGGGCCGATGCACCTGACCGACGCCCGCGCCGCGCTCGCCTCCGCCGGACACCACGCGACCGGCTCCGAGGACCCGCGCGGCGACGACGCGCGTCCCGCGCTGCGCCCCTCGGAGCTCGGCCTGGACACCGCGGAGCTGCCGGACCGGCTGACCACCCTGCCGAGGGCGGCCCGGCTGACCGGCCTGAGCGCCCAGACGCTGCGCGAGGACCCGGCGGCGAACGTGGCGGGCGGCGCCGCCCTGCTGGCCGAGGCGCAGCGCCGGCTGGGCGCGCCGGCCGGCGACGACCCGGCCGACTGGTACGGGGCGGTGGCGCTGTTCTCCGGCGCCGACGACCGCGCCTCGGCGACGGCGTACGCGAACGACGTGTTCGCGGTGATCCGGGAGGGCGAGGAGCGGGTCACGGACGCCGGGCAGCGGGTCGCCCTGGACGCCCGCCCCGAGGTGGCGCCCGACACCTCGGCGCTGGACCGCGCCGGGCTGCGCGAGGGCTCCGCGGCCGGCACGGAGTGCCCGAGGACGGTGTCCTGCGAGTGGATCCCGGCGCCGTACGAGGAGGCCCTGTTCTCCCGAAGCTGCCGCGAAGTGACAAGTAACTCAGCGTGTCGTTAGGGCCTTAGCTTCTGTGTGAGGTTCTGGCACCTCGCTGCTGGTGAGAGCGGCGAAGTCGGCGTGGGCCTGTTCGATGGCTTCGGGGTACGCCTCGCGCTTGGCGTGTTCGGCGAGCGCCCGGTAGATGCTGGCGATGGAAGGGTTCTGCCCCTTGCGCTTGCCGGTGGGGATGATCAGGTCGGGCTGGATCTGCTCGACGGACTCGCCGCCCGCACGGCGGCGGAGCACGGTGTGGAGCATGTCGTCGGTGATGACGGGCGGCCGGCCGCCGTGCTTGCCTTTGCGGGCCGCGGTGTCGAGCCCCTCCAGGGTCGACTCGCGGATGTTCTCCCGCTCGGTCTCCGCCATCGCGGCGAAGAACGCGAAAAGCAGCTTCCCCGGCCCGGTCGGGTCGTAGATCCCGGGCAGCGGGCCGGCGAGCATCTCCAGGACCAGGCCGTGGGCGGTGAGGTGGTCGGCGAGGGCGGTGAGCTCGGCGGCGTCGCGACCGAGCCGCTTCATCTCGTACACGGTGAAGATGACCCGGCAGTGCGGGGCGTGCGCCTTGACCTCCCGGGCCGTCCTCAGCGCCTCCTCGAACTTCGGGCGGACCCGCACCCGGGTGCTGATCTTCTCGGCGAAGATCTTGCCCCTGGGGATGCCGTGCTTGCTGAGCGCGTCGAGCTGGGAGTCGAGTTCCTGCCCGAGCGTCGAGCACCTCGCGTACCCGATGCGGATGTCCGCGCTCGGCAGGTCCGGGTCGATCGGCGCCGGCGGCGGGGTGCCCGGCCGCCACGGCCGGCCCGGACCCCGGTCGGCCGGGGTCGGCACCCGCAGCGCCTTCTTCAGTCGGGGCACCATCGTGAAGCGGCGGGTGTGGTAGGCGGAGGCGACCGCGCCGCCGCGCGAGCGGCACGGTGAGCCGGGCTGGGCGTCACACTTCGGACAGGCGTGCTGCTCGACGTCGTCGGCGTCCGACCGGTGATTCGGGGAGGGCGGCTGAGGGTCCGTCATGAACTCGGATTTTCGCACAATACAAGTCTCAGAAGGGGGTCTGTCCCACTTTCGAGTGAGAACGGGTTCTGAGAACGAATCCGGGACCGGCGGGGGTACGGTGGCCTGCTATTGATCTTGCTCGCGCAAAGGACCGTTTGTGCGAGCGGGTCAGTGCGTGCAGCCCATGGCTTTAGCTCGCATGTGAGCCGCCAGCGGTCTGCGTCACGGTCCGGAACGGCTCAAGATCGGGCTCGTTCTGCCAGGGCTTCGCTATCGACGGGTCTGCGAGCCGCCCGGGCGGGGTGCGTCACGGGTGCTGCGGCGAGTCGTCGTCCGCGAGCAGTCGACGCGTCGCTCCCTCCGCGAAGTCGGACACGGTCGTCAGATCGTCGCCCTGGTCGATTCTGCGGATGCATGCATCGACAACTGCCTGGACCACCGCCACGGTCAGCTCGGGCTGTGGCTGACCCAGTTCGCGCACGACCCGGGCGAGCGCCTCATGTAGCGAGACGTGCAGATTCCTCACCCGCTCCCGCGCCGAGGGAGAGAGCGAGCCGCGCGAGAGCGCGGCCCGCCAGCCGTGGGTGCCGCGAGCTGCCTGTTCGAGGTTGGCCCTGACGTAGGCGGCAGCCTGGGCGGCGGGCGTGGTCTCGCTCGCGATGGCCTGCTCCACCGCGTCGATCCAGGCGGGGAATTCGCGGGTGACGACGAGTTCGAGCAGGTCGTCGATGGAGTTGAAGTAGCGGTAGATGCTGTTGCGGGCGATCCCGGCTCGCGCGGCAACCGCTCCGGCCGTGAGGGCTTCGACGCCGCCCTCTTCCAGTAGCCCCTCGGCCGCATCGATCAGCCGCGCGAGCCGCTGGGCCCGGTGCTCCCGGACACTGCCAGCTTCAATCTTGGGCATTTTCTCCGCTTCACCTCGGACACTGTGCCGTCTCCCGCCAACCTACCCCCACGCCCGGGAGGCTGAGAGAGCGTGTTAGCTTGACACAACTTAGAGACACCCTGTCGCTAAGTTCTGTCCGTGCTTCCTGCCGAAGGCTGCCCGATGCAACCGATGAACTCCCCCGCTCTGCTCCGATGTCTCCTGGGATCGAAGAAACGCGCCGCCGTGGTGGTGGCCTTCTGGGTCCTGATCGCGGGCCTCCTCGCCGGGGTCGCCCCGACCCTGGAATCCGTCGAGGACAACGCGTCCGCCAACCTGCCGCCCGCCGCCTCGGACTCGATGAAGGCCCGTGATCTCGTCCGCGCCCAGCTTCCGGGCCAGGACGCGACGCCGGCGATCATCGTGGTCCGCGGCAAGGGCACCGACGCCGCGGCGAGCGCCACACAGGCGGTCGCCGCCATCACCTCGGCCCTTTCCGGAACCAGCCGACCCGACCATGTCGTGAGCGTGGTCTCCACGGTGACCGCTCCCGACGCCGTAGCCGAGCTGGTCTCGCAGGACCGCGGTGCCCAGCTGGTCATCGTGCCCATGAAGGGAAGCCCCTCGGACGAGTCCTTCCAGAACGCGGTCGACAAGGTGCGTGACCTCGCCTCCGACCGGGCCGGGCCCGCCGACGTCGCGGTGACCGGCCCCGCCGGGATCGCCACCGACACCGTGAAGGTCTTCAGCGGCGGTGACAAAGTCCTGCTACTGGCCACCATCGTGCTCGTCCTGATCATCCTGCTGGCGATCTACCGCTCGCCCCTGATGGCGCTCGTACCGCTTCTTGCCGTGGGCGTGGCTATGCGCGTGGCGGAGACCCTCGGCGCGATTCTCGCGGACGCCGGAGTCATCACGGTCAGCTCCCAGACCGCCTCGATCATGACCGTGCTGCTGTTCGGGGTGGGCACGGACTACGCGCTGATCATCACCGCCCGCTACCGCGAGACCCTCCTCGACGAGCCAGACCGCGCCCGCGCGATGCAGACCGCCGTGCGCCGCACCGCCGAGTCCGTCCTCGCCAGCGCCTCAACCATCGTGCTCGCCATGTTCGCCCTGCTCGTGGCCGCATCCCCGGCACTTCACGGCTTCGGACCGTACCTCGCCCTGGGCGTGGCCGTCATGGCGCTGGTGGCGTTCACCTTGATCCCCGCCCTGGTCCTCCTGCTGGGCAGGGGCGTCTTCTGGCCCGGGGGCGTGGACAAGGCCGCCGAACGCAGTCGCGGCGCAGGCATCTGGCACCGCATCGCCGCCCTGGTCGCACGGGCCCCCGTCAAGGTGGCCTCGGCCGTGATCGCCCTCCTCGTGGTGCTGAGCGCGGGACTGCTCGGCTACCAGGAGAGCTTCAACACCCTCAGCGGCTTCCGCGCCGCCACCGAGTCGGAGCACGGACAGCACCTCATCCAGGAGGAATTCGGGCCCGGCGAAATCGCCCCCAGTACCGTCGTCGTCCATGCCCAGGACAACCTGCGCTCCGGCCCCGCACCCGCCGACATCGCCACCGCGCTCACCGATGCCGATCACGTCAGCCGTGTCGCAGACCCCCGCATGGGCAAGGACGGCAAGACCGTCTTCTACGAGGTCGTCCTCGACCTCGACCCCTACAGCTCCAAGGCACTCGATGCGATCGGTCCCCTCAAGCAGGCCACGCAATCCGCAGCCCAGGCCGCCGGAGTGCAGGACGCCACGGTGCTCATCGGCGGCGAGACCGCGCAGAACGCCGACATCCGCTCCGCCCTCGACCGCGACACGACCTTCATCGTGCTCCTGGTCCTGGCCATCGTCACCGCGGTGCTCGTCCTGCTGCTCCGCTCGCTCCTTGCCCCGCTCTACCTGGTCGCGACCCTGATCCTGTCGTTCCTGGCCACCCTGGGCGCCACCACCTTCTTCACCGTGACCGTCCTCGGTGACGACGGCATCGGCAACCGCGTCACCGCGTACATCTTCGTCTTCCTCGTCGCGCTCGGCGTCGACTACAACATCTTCATCATGAGCCGGTTCAAGCAGGAACTGCGCACCCAGCCCCCGGCGAAGGCGATCACCGCCGCCCTGACACGCACCGGCGGCGTCGTCTCCTCCGCGGGCCTCATCCTCGCGGCGACCTTCGCCGTCCTGATGACCCAGCCGATCCGCGAACTGTTCCAGTTCGGCTTCGCCATGGCCTTCGGCATCCTGCTGGACACCTTCCTCATCCGCCCTCTCCTGGTCCCCGCCATCGTCCGCCTGCTCGGCGACCGCGCCCTGTGGCCCGCACGCCCCGGCACCCCGCAGACGCCTTCCACGCCCACCTCCGAACCGCCTTCCGCCGACGTGCCGGCCGCACGGACTGCCGAAACCGGCTCCAGCCGTCTGCTGCGCGCGTTCACCTGGATCGCGGTCATCGAAGCGTGCACGTGGGCAGGTCTGCTGGTCGGGATGTACCTCAAGTACATCCCCGAAACCACCGAACTCGGCGTACGGATCTTCGGCACCCTCCACGGTGCCGCCTTCATCGTCTACGTGTTCCTGACCGTCCTGGTCGCGATCCGGCTGAAGTGGCGACTGGGCCGGACCACGATCTTCGCCCTGCTGGCCGCCGTACCCCCGTTCATGACTGTCGCGTTCGAAATCTGGGCCCGCCGCACAGGCAGGCTCCCTCAGCCGACCGCGGCCCCGACCCCGACTCCAGCCCTGTAACCGCACCCCGCAGAGGGACTCGATCGGACACGCGGTGCACATCATCGCCATCGCCGTGCGCGCCTCGGCCGGGCGGGACAGCCACCGACACCACGCCAACAACCGGAAGAAGACAGAAATGATCACAGCCGTCACCGAGTTCACCGTCGCCGCGCCCGCCCAGGGCGCGTTCGAGGACCACTTCACCGCCAGCATGCGCGCCACCCTTACCGACGTGCCGGGGCTGCGCAACGCACGGCTGCTGCGTCCCCGCAAGGGCGCACACGGCTACCTGGCCGTCCTCGACTTCGAGGACGACGCCGCATTCACCGCCTACACCTCGTCGGAGGCATTCCGCGCCGCGCACGCCGACCCCACCCACTCGCTCTCCGACGACAACCGCGTCACCGTCTTCGAAGCGGTCACGCAGGTCTGACATTTCTGGTTCGGCGGATGCCGGAATAACCCGCGCGGCCGAGCCGCGCGGGATGACGCAGACGGTGCCTCCTGACCGCACTGCGGCAGCGGTGACCGCCGAGTCGAGCAAGGGCGGTCTCTCGGAGTCACAGGCAGTGACTCCGAGAGACCGCCCTTGCCTGTGCTTTCCGCGGTCCCGCAAGAAACTGCTGGCCCCGGACCCGGCGCCTCACCCTAAAGAACGATTTAATCGCTCCCTGGACAACGCCGGGAGTACGGACCATCAGGATGCCGACCCGGCCGCACCCTGCGCCGCCAGTCCGGGAATCCGCGTATCGGACGCGGCACGGGGCCCGGGGACCATAGACGTCGCGGCGGTGAGGTCGAGGTGGGAATTCATGTCCAGCTCGAACCGGCCGTAGGGGTTCACATGAGTCCAGAACAGCGGGGACAGTGCCCGCCGGTCGGCGTCGGTGAGCCGTTGCTGCCACTTCTCCTCGCTCAGGATGTCCTGGAGGAGCAGGGTGTTGACGTGCACCAGCGCGGACTGGAGCAGGTGCAGGGCGAGCATAGACACCTCCTGGGACTCCTTGTCGGAGCCGGTCAGATCGCCGTCCTTGCCGTAGAACAGGTCGTGGTTGGCGGAGTTCCAGTTCTCCACGACCTGGAGGCCGTCGTTGATCTCGCGGCGCAGGTCGGCGTCGGCGAGGTAGTCGCAGAGGAACGCCGTACGCACCGCACGGCCCAGTTCCTCGATCGCCCGGTAGGTGGGGTGCTTGGGCCCGCCGCGGGTGAAGCGGCGCAGGACCTGCTCGGCCTCGGCGGTACCCAGGCGCAGGGCGGTGGTGTACTTCACGATCTGGTCGTACTGCTGGCCAATCAGGTCCCAGTCGATCGTCTTGGTCGACAGCACTGGCGCCAGGTTCGGCCACTTCTCGTCCTGACCGGCCGCCGGCCGGTACAGCCGCGCCGAGCCGACGTTCTTCAACCGTGGGAGCAGGTTGAAGCCGAGCATGTGGGCGAAGGCGAACCCGACGATGGAGGCGCCGTGTGTGTCGGTGTACTGCCGGTCGATCTCCACGTCCGTGCAGTGCCGCAGCACGCCCTCGATCATCGCGGCGACCTCGGAGGCCGAGCAGGATTTGAGCTGGCTGTAGACGCACAGTGACTTCTTCTCGACGTGCCAGTAGATCATTACGCCGGGCCCGCGGTAGCGCTGGTGCCACTCGGTCATGAAGTTGCTCGACCAGGAGCCGAACTTCTTCGAGTCGCTCGCGCAGGCGGTGCCCTCGCCCCACCACGTCGCGTCGCGGGCGGCGAAGGTGGCGTTGACCAGCCGCACCAGCGCCGCGCGCAGGTTGGTCCGGTTGACGAACAGGTGCCGCACCCGGCGCAGGACGGCCTCGCTCTCGCCGTGCTTGCCGGTGACCGCGACCCGCTTGATGCCCATGTTCGTGCCCAGCGCGAACAGCACCAGCAGCAGCCGGCGCCGCAGCACCGCCTTCGGGACCGCCTCCCTGGTGGCGACCGAGGTGAACTCGCCGGTGAAGCCGGTGGCGAACTCGGCCTCTTTGAGGATGTCGATCAGGTCGATGGTGCCCCAGCGGCGCTCGATCTCCGCCTTCAGGGCGACCAGGTTCTCCGGCTCCTCCTGCTTACTCAGAGGCGAGACCTTGATCCATGGCTCACCGTGCCGGCGCACGATGTCTACCCCGCCCGTGATGCCCAGCTCCAGCGCGGTGTCGAAGCGGGTCAGGGCCTCGCGCAGCCGCTTGTGCAAGGCCTCGATGAACTTCTCCGGGTCCTGTGGCTGGCGGATCGCGTCGTAGTGCACGTCGCGGTTGTCCTCGAAGTCCGGCGGCAGGTCGTCCTCCGGGTTCCGCCACCGGTTCGCCCCCGGCACCCAGATCTCCCGCCGCCGCAACGCGTCTCGCAGCGCCACCAGCACACACAGCTCGTACGGGATGCGCTCCACGCGGCCCCGCTCATCCACAACCGCCTTGCGCCACTCCTCGCGCACCACCCCCGCGAGCGGGATCTTCTCCGCCTCATCGAAGAACGCCCCCTCCTTGGCGATCGGCTGATCCAGATACCGCTTGAGCAGGTCGATGGCGTCCATCACCGGCCGGTAGGCCGTGTTGTTGCACTTCAGCTCCAACGCGTTCAGCAGCGGCGAGAGCATCCGCCGCCAGTGACCCGAGTACGACGAGCGCAGCACCGTACGCACCCGGGCCCGGTAGCGAGCCTCGTTCGCCGCAGCCTCCGCCGCCAGCGCCTTCAGCGTGGACTCCCCGGCCACCGGATAGATCACCTTGCGGACCGTGCCGCCCGGCTCCGCGACCGCCGCCTCCGCCAGCCGCAGCAGGATGCCCTCCTTGCCGCGGACCCGCTTCATCTCCTTGTTGAACTCGCCCTCGACCTTCTTCTCCGCCCGCGTGTTGATCTTCTGCACGAGCTGGATGAACAGCTCCACCAGCGAGTCGGTGATCTCCGTCTCCCGCACGTGGCACAGCGTCGACAGCAGCGTGTACCGCACCGGTCCGGCCGCCGCCCGCAGGTCCGAGGGGTACTCCTTCGCCGCCCGCGCCCGCCAGGCCTCGACCAGCTTCTCCGACACGTCCGCGAAAAGCTCCGGCGGGAGCTGGAGCCCTCGCACCCGCTGGAGCTTGTTCACCTCCGCCAGCAGGCTGTCCAGCCCCAGCGCGCCCGGGTCCGCCTTCAGCTCGGTGAAGAAGGTGCCCCCGCCACCCGCGCTCTCCTCGTCCGCTCCGGCATCTTCGGCGATCAGGTCGTCCAGCCGGGGCCGGGTCGCCGCCGACAGCCGGCCCGCAGTGGCCGCGCAGAACCGTTCCTCGAACACGCTGACCGCCTTGCCCACCAGCCGGGCGATCTGCCCTGGGGTCGGCGGCTCCAGTCGGTCCTTGCGGCAGCGGGCCACCACCGCCTCCGCGAGCCGGTCCCGGTTCAGCTCCACCCCGCACAGCTCGACCGCCAGCCACTCGGCGAGCTGGGCCTGGTCCTCCTCGGAGCACTCACGGAATCCGAACGCGCCCCGGATCTCCATCCGGTGCCGCTTGATCGCCCGTCCCGACCAGTCGTACGCGGCCCACTCCTCCGCAGGCACCTTCACCTGCTGGGCGACGTACGACACCGCCGGCACCGGCATCTCCCCGGCGTCCTCCGGGAACCGGGCCTCCACCTCGAAGAACTTCAGCAACAGCGCGAACCCCAACCGGTTCGCCCTCGACTTGTTCCGCAGGCGCTCCTGGTCGTCCTCCAGCAGCGTCCAGACCTCGATCAGGTCCTCCGGCTCCCACACCTGCCGCATCCCGCGCTCCCTCCGGTCGTCACGACCGGACCAACCTCGCCGAGCAAGGCCTTCGACGAGCCCAGAAGATCAAAAACGCTGACAAACACATCCCAAGTCCGCTACAGAGAGCTACTTGTCACTTCGCCGTAGCTTCGGGAGAACAGGGCCGAGGAGTTCGGCGAGGGCGACTACGGCAACCACGACCTGGGGAACCGGCCCGCCTCGCAGCGGATCCGGTACATCGTCGTGCACGACACGGAGGGCGCCTGGGAGGGCGTCCTCCACATGGTCCAGGATCCGACCTACGTGTCCTGGCAGTACAGCCTGCGCTCCACCGACGGTCACATCGCGCAGCACGTGAAGGCGAAGGACGTCGCCTGGCACGCGGGCAACTGGTACGTCAACGCGGCGTCGATCGGCCTGGAGCACGAAGGCTTCCTCACGGATCCCGACGCCTGGTACACCGAGGCGATGTACCGGTCCTCTGCCCGGCTGGTGAGGTACCTGGCCGGCAAGCACGGCATCCCGCTGGACCGGCAGCACGTCCTCGGCCACGACACGGTCCCGGGCACCACCGCCGCCACCATCCCGGGCATGCACACCGATCCCGGCCCGTACTGGGACTGGCGGCACTACTTCGAGCTGCTGGGCAGCCCGTTGAAGGCCACGGGCGGGAAGGGCTCCGGGGCCGTCACCATCCGGCCCGACCACGACACCCACCGGCCGGTGTTCACCGGCTGCGAGGCCGCCGGGCAGCCCTGCGCCCCGCACGGGTCGAGCGCGGTGCGGCTGTACTCCGACCACGACGTGAACTCCCCGCTGATCAAGGACATCGGCCTCGGCTCCGCGCCGACCACCGGGGTGAACGACCTGTCCTCGCGGGTGTCCACGGGACAGCAGTACGCGGTGGCCGGCCGGTGGGGCGACTGGACCGCGATCTGGTACCTCGGCCAGAAGGCCTGGTTCCGCAACCCGGCGGGGAACCCGGTCGCCGTGCCGGCCAGGGCGAAGGTGGTCACCCCGCGCGAGGGCCTGGACTCCGTGCCGGTGTACGGGCGCGCGTACCCGGAGGCGGCGGCCTACCCGGCGGGGGTGCCGGTGCAGGCGGTGTCGGCGCTGCCGTACAGGGTGCTCGCGGGGCAGAAGTACGTGACCGGCGGCAAGGTGCCGGGCGAGTACTCCTACGCGGTGACCTTCGACCCGGCCTCGCACCGGGTGGTGCGCGGCGAGGAGCAGTACTACGAGATCCAGTTCGGCCACCGGGTCGGTTTCGTGCGGGCGGCGGACGTGACGGTCTCGTCGTCGTAGCGCGGGAGCGCGCGCCCTGCGACGGGCGCCCCCGGGCCGGTGCGGTCCGGGGGCGCCCGTCGTCGTCCGCGGGTGAGGTCAGCCCTGCTGGAACAGCTCCGCCGGCAGCGGCTTGAGGAGGGCGTACAGGTCGTCGGTGATCGGGCGGTCCCAGGCGGCGATGGTCACCAGGACGTTGTCGCTGCGGTCGAACTGCACGCAGGAGATCCGGCTCTCGGAGAGCTTGACGCGGCGCACGATCAGCAGGTTGTCGCCCTGCATCACCGGCACGTCCTCCGTGGAGACGACGGTGACCTCCTCGTCGTTCTCCAGCGCCAGCAGCAGCTGTCCGACCTCGAAGGGCACTTCGCCCTCGGGGACGTCACGGGCCGGGGAGCCCTCGGGCAGATTGCCGATGATCATCGCGGGACCGCGGCCGCCGAACAGGTCGTAGCGCAGGAAGACGCCGTGGCAGGTTCCGTCGGGGGCGGGCAGCAGGCCCGCGCCCAGGTTGCCGGGCCAGTCGCCCGGGTCCATGGCCAGTACGTCGAAATCGGGCCCGGCGGGCGTGGCACTGCGGCGGCGGAGGAACGACATGCCGCCATGGTACGTGGCCGGAACGCGGTCCGGACGGTCGGGCGGAGGCCTCTCGGCCACCCGCCGGCCGCCCGGTCCGGCGTCTTCCGGCTCACTCCTCCCCGGGCACGGGCGGAACGACCGCCACCGGACTGTGCGCGTGCAGCAGGACCGCCTGGGTGACCGAGCCCATCATGCGGGCCGGCGCGAACAGGCGGCGGCGGTGGCGGCCCACCACGACCAGCGAGGCGTCCCGGGACTCGCCGACCAGGTGGCCGGCCGCGTCGCCGGGCTCCACGGCGACCTCGGCGGCGACCTCCGGGTGCCGTTCCCGGTACGGGGCGAGGAAGCCGTCGGCGAGGACGCGCGTCTCGTGCTCGATCGCCTCCTGGTCGGCCTGCGCGGGCGGCACCTCGCCGGGCAGCATCATCGTCTGCAGCGGCCACGGGTACGCGGTGACGACCCGCAGTCCGGTGCGGCGCAGGGCGGCCTCCGCGAAGGCGAAGCCGAGCGTCGCCGCGTCGGGACCGTCGGCGTTCACCCCGACGACCACGGGGCCGTCCGGGCGGGCCGGCGCGTCCTCCTCGCCGCCGCGGCCGGGCCGGGGCACCACGACCACCGGGCACACGGCGTCACGGGCGGCGGCCAGGGAGTTCGACCCGAGCAGCAGGCTGGCGAAGCCGCCGCGGCCCCGGGAGCCGAGCACCAGCAGCCGGGCCTCCGTGCCGGCCTCGGGCAGCAGCGCGCCCGGCACGCCCTCCGTCACCACGTAATCGACGGACGGCGTGCCGCCCAGCTCGTCCACCCGGGCGCGCGCCTGTGCGAGCACCGGGTCCTCGTCCGCGCCGGGCGGCCCCGCGTCCCGCGCCTCCGGCCGGGTTCGGGGCAGGTCCGCGCGGACGTGCAGGACGCGCAGCGTCGCCCCGCGCCGCCGGGCGGCGTCCAGGGCCCACTCCAGGGCGCGCAGTCCGTCCTGGGATCCGTCCACCGCCGCGACCACCGGCTGGTCGTTCATGTGCCTCGCCTCCGGATACGGCATCGGGTCCGCGCCGTTCCCCGTGGGGTCCGGCGTGGCTCTCTGCGCATCACGTGTCCGGAAAAGCGCGCGGCACACGTCCGTGGGGCGGGGCGCGCCGCCGATCGGGTCAGGTCAGGTCGAAGTCGCCCTCGCGCGCACCCGACACGAAGGCCCCCCACTCGGCGGGGGTGAAGATCAGGGAGGGGTTCTCCGGACGGCCACTGTTGCGCATGGCGACGAAGCCCTCCACGAAGGCGGTCTGGACGTCGCCCAGACCTCTGCTGCCGGACTGCCCCTGTGCGTCGCCGAGGTCCAGCTCGGGCTTGTCCCAGCCCGTGAGCGGGCGCTGCTGGGTGGTGCTCTCGGCCACGTCCGTGCTCCTCCCGGTTGCCGTCGGCGCCAGCCTGGCGAGGGTCATGTCCTGCGGACAGGCCGTGGGAGGGGTGCGGATGACGGTCGCGGGGCGGGTGCGGGGCGGTGGGGGCTGGTCGCGCGGTTCCCCGCGCCCCTCAGGGCATCGTCGTCGCCGCGTCCTCGAACCGCGCCGTCGGGGAGAAGCGCAGGCCGGGCTCTTGCACCGGACGGCGGTCGACTGCGTTACTGGGGCCCGTGGCACACGACCGAATGATCGGTCGACGGCAAGAGGACGGTTGGAGGGAAGGTCCTGATGACTCAGGCGGCGGACCTGCCGGACCCGGCGGAACGGCTCGGCCTCGACGGGTTGCGGGCCCTCCAGCTGGAGCGGCTGCGGAACTCCTTGCGGCACGCGTACGAGAACGTGCCGTTCCACCGGGAGTCCTTCGACAGGGCGGGCGTCCACCCCGACGACTGCCGTTCGCTGTCCGACCTGTCCCGCTTCCCCTTCACCACCAAGACGGACCTGCGGGAGAACTACCCGTACGGCATGTTCGCCGTCCCGCGCGAGCGGATCCGCCGGCTGCACGCCTCCAGCGGCACCACCGGGCGCCCCACGGTCGTCGGCTACACGGAGAACGATCTGTCCATGTGGGCCGACGTGGTCGCGCGGTCGCTGCGCGCGGCGGGCGGCAGGCCCGGCGACATCGTCCACATCGCGTACGGGTACGGCCTGTTCACGGGCGGCCTCGGCGCCCACTTCGGCGCCGAACGCCTCGGCTGCACGGTGATCCCCGCCTCCGGCGGCATGACGTCGCGGCAGGTCACGCTGATCCAGGACCTGAAGCCGTCGGTCATCATGGTGACCCCGTCCTACATGCTCACCCTGCTCGACGAGTTCGAGCGGCAGGGCGTCGACCCGCGCTCCACGTCCCTGCGCGTGGGCGTCTTCGGCGCCGAGCCGTGGACGGAGCAGATGCGGCGGGAGATCGAGGAGCGGTTCGCGATCGACGCGGTCGACATATACGGGCTGTCCGAGGTGATCGGCCCGGGTGTCGCGCAGGAGTGCGTGGAGACCAAGGACGGGCTGCACATCTGGGAGGACCACTTCTTCCCGGAGGTCGTCGACCCGGTCACGGGCGAGGTGCTGCCCGAGGGCGAGCGGGGCGAGCTGGTGTTCACCTCGCTCACCAAGGAGGCCATGCCGGTCGTCCGGTACCGGACCCGGGACCTGACCCGGCTGCTGCCGGGCACGGCGCGGGTGTTCCGGCGCATGGAGAAGGTGACCGGACGCAGCGACGACATGGTGATCCTGCGCGGGGTGAACCTCTTCCCCACGCAGATCGAGGAGATCGTGCTGCGCACCCCGGGCGTGGCGCCGCACTTCCAGCTGCGGCTGACCACGCGCGGCCGCATGGACCGGTTGACGGTGCGCGCGGAGGCCCGCCCGGACGCGGACGCGGCGGCCCGGGAGGCGGCGGCCCGGTCCATCGTGCAGGCGGTGAAGGACGGCATCGGCGTCTCGGTCGAGGCGGAGATCGTCGACCCGGAGTCGCTGGAGCGGTCGGTGGGCAAGATCCGGCGCATCGTGGACCTGCGGGAGCGGCGCGGCTGAGACCCGCCCGGGGCGGCTCGGCCCGCCGCTCGCCGGTCACGGTCCGCTCGGCCGCGGCCGCCGCCAGCCGGTCCCGTTCTCGGGGTGAACACGTCCGGCAGGGTGAGCTGTCCGACGACCAGCCAGGTCAGGGCGAGGTACAGCAGCTTGACGGCCGTGGCGTCACCGGGGAGGCCGGAGCCCTCGCGGTGGTGGACGTCGGCCTCGACGTCCGCCCGGACGCGCTCGGTGAGCACGGTGCGCAGTCCGGGCCGGCGGGTGGCCTCCAGCGGAGTGACGGCCTTCGCACGGCCCCGCCCGCCCGTTGTCCACAGCCATTGACAACCCGCACCCCTGACACGAAAGTTTCATCTCGCGCAGTGATGTCCGGAAGTTACTTTCAGACGGCTCGGGCTGGACTCGGGAGGGTGGACGGATGGCGGACGGCAGAGGGATCAGTCGGCGGCACGTGGGCATGGGGGCGCTGGCGCTGGGCGGGGGGCTGGCGTTCGCCTCGTTGCCCGCGGATCCGGCAGCCGCGGCGGCCGCGCCGCGTGGCGGCGGACGCCCGGCGCTGCGGCACGGGTCGGCGCAGCGGGCCGGGCTGCGGCCCGAGCCGTTGAAGCAACTCGTCGCCGACGCCGAGACGTTCCTCCAGCCCTCCCCGGAACACCCCTGGTACGCGGGGGCCGTTCTGCTCGCCGGGCGGGGGCACACGGTCGCGCTGCACCGGCCCATCGGCATGGCCGTGCGCTACCAGGCGTACGACGAGGAGACCGACACCGGCGTCGAGTTCCCGGCGGAGCAGCGGATACCGATGGCCGAGGACACCGTCTTCGACCTGGCGTCGGTGTCGAAGCTGTTCACCTCGATCCTCGCCGTGCAGCAGATCGAGCGGGGCCGGCTGACGCTGGAGGCGCCGGTCGCCTCGTACCTGCCGGACTTCGGACGGGCCGGGAAGCAGGACGTGACGATCCGGCAGCTGCTCACGCACACCTCGGGGTTCCGCGCGTGGATCCCGCTGTACACGGCGCCGACGTACGAGGAGAAGGTGCGGCGCGTCTACGACGAGGCGCCGACGAGTCCGCCGGGGACCGCGTACCTGTACTCCGACCTGAACCTGATCTCGCTGCAGCTCGTGCTGGAGCACGTCACCGGCCGCCCGCTGGACGTGCTGCTGCGCGAGGAGATCACCGGGCCGCTGGGCATGCGCCGCACCCGCTACAACCCTCCGGCGTCCTGGAAGCCGAAGATCGCGGCCACCGAGGACGCCCGCAGGCCGTGGGCCGGGCTGGACCGGGGGCTGGTGTGGGGCGAGGTGCACGACGAGAACGCGTACAGCCTGGGCGGGGTCGCGGGCCACGCCGGTGTGTTCTCCGACGCGTGGGACCTGGCGGTCCTCGCGCGGACGCTGCTCGACGGCGGTGTCCGCGGCCGGGAGCGGATCCTGCTGCCGGAGTCGGTGGAGCTGATGTTCACCGACTTCAACACCGCGTTCCCGGGCGACGAGCACGGCCTGGGCTTCGAGCTCCACCAGCACTGGTACATGGGCGCGATGGCCACGCCCCGCACGGCCGGCCACACCGGGTTCACCGGCACGGCGCTGGTGCTCGACCCGACCACCGACTCGTTCCTCGTCGTCCTGGGCAACTCCGTGCACCCGGTGCGCAGCTGGCGGTCCGGGTCGGCGCCCCGGGTGGCCGCCGCCAACCAGCTGGCCCGCGCGGTGCCGGTGCGTCCGGCCCGGGGGCGCACGGCGTGGTTCTCGGGGATGGCGAGCGCGGCCACGGCGACCCTCGCGCTGCCGGCGCTGGACACCTCGTCCGGCGCGGCCCGGCTGAGCTGCGCGCTGTGGTGGGACACCGAACCGCGGGCCGACGTCCTGGTCCTCGAGTCATCGGCGGACGGCGGGACGGCCTGGGAGCCGGTGCCGTTCACGACGCGGCGGCGCGGCGCCGCGCCCGAGCGGCACCCGACGGGCACGGCCACCGGCTGGTCCGGCCGCGTCTGGCACGACCTCACCGCCGATCTGCCGACCGCCCCGGGGCTCGTCGTGCGCTGGCGGTACACGACGGACCGGCTGTACGTCGGGCGCGGCGCCTACGTCGACCGGCTGCGCGTCGAGAAGGGCCGCCGCCGGCTCTTCGACGAGGCCCGTCCCGCGGACGCGGCGCGCCTGCGGGCGGAGGGCTGGAGCCGGGAGGACGGCTGAGGCCGGGCCACGGCCGGCCAGGACTGACGGCCCGGCCGGCCGTGGCCGGCCGGGCCGTCAGTCCTGGCCGGCCTCCAGCACCGCCATCGCCGCGTTGTGCCCCGGCACCCCGCTCACCCCGCCGCCGCGCACCGCGCCGGCGCCGCAGAGCAGCACGTTGGCGTGGGCCGTCTCCACGCCCCAGCGGCCGGTGCCGTCCTGGGCGTGGGGCCAGGACAGGTCGCGGTGGAAGATGTGGCCGCCGGGCAGCCCGAGGTCGCGTTCCAGGTCGAGCGGCGACCTGGCCTCGACGCACGGGCGGCTGTCGGCGTCCGTGGCGAGGCAGTCGGCGATCGGCTCGGCCAGGTGGGCGTCGAGCTGGGCCAGCGTCGACTTCAGCAGTTCCTCGCGCACCGCCTCGTTGTCCTGTTCGAACAGCCGCGCCGGCGTGTGCAGTCCGAACAGGGTGAGCGTCTGGTAGCCCCGCGCCGCCAGGTCGGGCCCGAGGATCGAGGGGTCGGTGAGCGAGTGGCAGTAGATCTCGGAGGGCGGCGCGTCGGGCAGTCGTCCCGCGGCGGCCTGGGCGTGCGCGGCGGCCAGCTGCTCGTAGCCCTCGGCGATGTGGAAGGTGCCGGCGAACGCCTCGCGCGGGTCGACGGAGCTGTCGCGGAGCCGGGGCAGCCGCTCGAGCAGCATGTTCACCTTGAGCTGGGCGCCCTCGGCGGGCGGCGGGGGCGTGTCACCGGTGAGCCGCGCCAGCTCCTCCGGTGAGGCGTTGACCAGGACGTGCCGGGCGGTGACGACGCCTTCGCCGTCGGCCGTGCGGTGGGTGACCTCGGCGGTACGGCCGTCGGTCTCGACGCGTACGGCCCGGTGGCCGGTGGCGATGACCGCGCCGGCCGCGCGGGCGGCGTCGGCGAGCGCGTCGGTGAGCGCGCCCATGCCGCCGACCGGGACGTCCCAGGCGCCGGTGCCGCCGCCGATGACGTGGTAGAGGAAGCAGCGGTTCTGCTTCAGTGAGGGGTCGTGGGCGTCGGCGAAGGTGCCGATGAGCGCGTCGGTGAGGACGACGCCGCGCACCAGGTCGTCGGCGAAGCGCTCCTCGACGGCGACGCCCAGGGGCTCCTCGAAGAGGATCCGCCAGGCCTCCTCGTCGTCCACCGTGCGGCGCAGCTCCGCACGGGTGGGCAGCGGCTCGGTGAGGGTGGGGAAGACCCGGCGGGCGACCCGGCCGGTCAGGTCGTAGAAGTCCCGCCACGCCCGGTACTCGCGGTCGGAGCCGGTGAGCCGGACGAACGCCTCGCGGGTGCGTTCCTCGCCGCCGCCGACGAGCAGACCGGTGGGCCGGCCGCCGCGTTCGGCGGGGGTGTACGAGGAGATGGCGCGGGTGGAGAGCCGGACGTCGAGTCCCAGGTCGGCGAGGATCTTCCGGGGCAGCAGGCTGACCAGGTACGAGTACCGGGACAGGCGGGCGTCGACGCCCGCGAAGGGGCGGGTGGAGACCGCCGCGCCGCCGGTGTGCTCCAGCCGCTCCAGCACCAGGACGGAGCGCCCGGCACGGGCGAGGTAGGCGGCGGCGACGAGGCCGTTGTGGCCTCCGCCGACGACGACGGCGTCGTACGTCCGGGACTCCTGAGCTGCGGTCATGGTTCTTCGTAGCACGTGGCGATCGCCCGCGGCCAGAGGAGACCAGGGGGACCGGGACGGCCGGCCGGGGCCGGCGGGGTGACGGACCGCGCGCCTCCGGCCAGACCCTGCCCGCGAAGCGACGCCACCCGCCCGTACAACTCCGCCGCCTCTCCCGGACGGCCCGGGCGCTCCGGGCGGTGGGCCTCGTCCTCACGGGCGGCGAGGGTGTCGGGGTGGTCCGCGCCGAGGACCCGCTCCCGGGCGTCGGCCGCCCTCCGGTACTCGGCGAGCGCGTGCGCCCATCGCCCAGCCGGCCCGGCACGGCGGCCGACCAGGGCATCCGGGTGGCCGGCGCCGAACACCCGCTCGCGCAGGGCGGCCGCCTCGCGGGACTCGGCCGGGTCCGGACGGACCACGACGCCTCCGCCATGGTCCACCCGGCCTCCCCCGCAGGGCGACAACCCGCCCGAGTGCCCACGGGGCCGGGAGGCGGCCGGGGACGTGGCGGGAGGGGGTCAGTCGAGGGTGGCGAGGAATTCGGTGCAGGCCCGCGCGCAGGCGCGGCAGGCCTCCGCGGTCCGTTCCGCGCCGGGATGCCCGTCGAAGATCTGGGCGCTCTCCAGGCACACCTGGCGGCACCACTCGACCTGCATACGGATGGTGGCCTCGTCGGCCTGGTTCTGCTCGGACAGCACCCGGCAGGTCGCGTCGCAGACCTCCGCGCACATGATGCCCTTGCGTCGTACGAGTTCCTGGTTCTCGGCGCCGTCGGGGTCCACGAGGCCGGCCCGGGTCGCGCAGGCCCGGGCGCACTCGGTGCAGGCCTGGGCGCAGGCGAACCGGTCCTCCAGGAACCGGAACAGCTCCTCCTGCGATGTCGTCGTCACACCGCGCGGGTTGCCCCCGTGCGAGGCGTCAAACCCGGCCGGCCCAACGTTCCCAAGGGCTGTACGGCGTCCCGCGGGCGGGTCCGGCGGGGGCGATCTGGTTCGGGGCGGGGACCCGGGGTACCCGCGAGGACATGATGAACGCGATGCAGACAGCCGACCTGGCGGCGGGACGCGGTGCCCTGGGCGTCGGTCTGGTGGTGGCCGGGATCGCGGTCCTGACCCTGCTGATCGGCATGTTCCTGTTCGGCAGCCGCCGGGTCCGCAACAACGACTCGCACCGGCCGCGGCCCGAGGAGCAGCCCCGGATGCCCGAGGGCGGTCCGGTCCGCGAGGTACGGGAGCACCGGGAGCCGGAGGAGATGCCGCGGACCGAGGAGCGGCTGAGCCCGCACGAGCTGAAGGGCCACGGCAACGCGGGCACCCGCACCGGCGCCGGCGAGGGGCGTCCCCGCTGGAACGAGGGCGGCGGCGGAGGCTTCGGCAGCGGCGGCCCCGGCGCCCACTGACCTCGACGGTCCCGGCGAACGCCGGGGCCGTCGCCGTGTCGGCCGCCTTCTCGGCCGGCCGCTCGGGAACCGGCAGGGCAGTGAGCATTTTCAGCGCTGCCTCTCCAGAGTGAGGACGGCTCTGGCGATGACAGTCATGAGGTTGGGGCTGCAGCGTGCTCTGCGGAAGATTCGCCAGGACTTCAGGCGGGCGACTCCGCGTTCGACGGGTGCCCGGGCCGCGGACAGGGCCCGGTTGACGGTCCGCTCGGTGGGGGTGAGTTCGCCGTTGGGCGGGCGGCGCTTGGCGGTGGTGACCCAGTCTCCGGCTCCGATGTAGGCCATGTCGGCGAGGACCGGGACGCCCTGGCGTTCGCAGATTCGGATGATTTTGTGAGTGCGGGCGGCCGTCAGGTCGTGGGTCCGGCCCGGCAGCGCCGGGGACAGCCACAGGACCTCCCCGGCAGGATCCGTGACGACCTGCACGTTCACGCCGTGCCGTTTGTGCTTGGACGAATAGTCGGCCTGCCCGTCGCCGACCCGGTCGCACTCGGCAAGGGTGCCGTCCAGGAGCGCGTAGTCGGGGTCCGTCTCCCGAAGTGCCTTCAGCAGTCCTGGCGCCTTGTCCGCCAGGTGCCGGACGACGGTGGTGACGTAGGCGTGGGCGGTGCCGACGGATATGCCGAAGCCCGCGGCGAGCTGCGTGAGGGTGTCGTGCCGCCGGAGGTAGACCAGGGCGACGAGAGCCCGCTGGTGAGGCGGGAGCTTGCAGCGGCGGTCACTCTCACGGGTGACGATGAGCATGGTTACCCACTCGACCAGGGCGTGAGGCAGGTCGAGTGAGGCAGGATAGGGAACCAACGAGGCTCCTGTGCTGATGAGTTGAGACGTCGAACACCTCTCTCAACGGCACGGGAGCCTCGTGCGTTGCGGGTGTCGGCCTCGTCACCCATCTGGTGGCCACTCTGAAAGTGCTCAGTGCCTCTCGGCACTGCCCTTTTCGTGTGTGCGGCGCCGCTGCGGCCGCGCACACGACCGCACCCTTCACGGGACGTGAGGCGGGTCACAGGGGTGTACTGCAGCGTTTGCCCGGCCCCAGGGTCTTCTTACAGGTGCAAGGGGTTGCACGGACACGGGGCGGTAAGGGATGCAGCGGTTTCGGGCCGACGGCTTCGACGAGTTCGTGGCCGCCCGCTGGTCGGCGCTGCTGCATGTCGCGCGTCTGCTCACCGGCGGCGACCGCCAGCGCGCCGAGGACCTGGTGCAGGAGGCCCTGGTGAAGTTGTGGTTCGCCTGGCCGAAGGTCGCCGAGCAGGCGCCTGAGGCGTACGTCCGCCAGGTGCTGGTGCGGCTGGCCGCGCGGTCGGCCCGCCGCCGCTGGTGGGGGGAGCGCCCCGTGGACGAGCTGCCCGACCGGCCCGGACCGGGCGACGTGTCCGCGTCCGTCGCCGAACGCTCGCGCCTCGAAGCGGCGCTGGCCCTGCTGACGCCCCGGCAGCGGGCGGCGGTGGTGCTGCGCTACTACGAGGACCTGCCCGAGGGCCAGGTGGCGCAGGCCCTCGGCTGCCCGGTCGGCACGGCCCGCTCCCACGCGTCGCGCGGCGTGGCGCGGCTGCGGCAGATCCTGTCCGACTCCGCCCGGCCCGTGACGTGAGGGGAGCAGCGATGGACGACTTCGAGCGCGAGCTGACGCGCATGATGCGCGAGGGCCGGACGCCCGCCCCCTTCGAACCGGGGCAGCGGGCGCGCCTGTACCAGGGCATCCGGGCCCGTCGCCGGACGCGGGTGCTGGTGCGGGCGGGCGGTTCCGCCCTCGCGGTGGCCGGGCTGAGCGTCGGTCTGGCGCTGCTGCCCCACCTCGGCTCCGGGCCCGCGCCGGCCGACCTGCCCCTGCCGGCGACCGGGTCGACGGCCCCCTCGCTGTCCGGCGGACCGACCGGGACCCCGTCCGGCACCACGGAGCCGAGCGCGTCACTGCCGCCGCCCCGGACGTCCGAGCCCGGCACACCGGGCGGTCCCCCGCCGGAGACGACCGGGCCGGTCACCACGGAACCCGGCTACGGCGGCACCCCGACCTCTCCCCCGCCGAGCGGATGACCCCGAGCGGATGACCCCGAGCGGATGACCCCGAGCGGATGACCCCGGGCGGATGACCCCGGGCGGATGACCCCGGGCGGATGACCCCGGGCGGATGACCCCGGGCGGGCCGCGAGCCCGGCCGACCCGCCCGCGGACCACTCGACGGGTGTATTTGGCATGTCCAGATCAGCCTCGGCCTCCCCACCTCATCACCGCGACCCCAGGCGTACGCCGGAAAGGGACCCGCATGAGAACCGCCCGGCGGTCCGCACCGCCCCTCGGCCCCGAGCACCACCGCTCCGAGCCCGTCCTGGAGGTGGTCGTGCCCGTGCACAACGAGGAGCGCGACCTCGAACCCTGCGTCCGCAGGCTGCACGCGCACCTCGCGGAGACCTTCCCGTACCCCTTCCGGATCACGGTCGCCGACAACGCGAGCACCGACCGCACCCCGTGGATCGCCGCCCGCCTGGCCGGGGAGCTGCCCGGCGCCCAGTGGGTGCGGCTGGAGGAGAAGGGACGCGGACGCGCCCTGCACACCGCCTGGTCCCGCTCCCCCGCCCCGGTGCTGGCGTATCTCGACGTGGACCTGTCCACCGACCTCGCGGCGCTGCTCCCGCTCGTCGCGCCGCTGATCTCCGGCCACTCCGACCTCGCCATCGGCACCCGGCTGGCCCCCGGCTCCCGGGTCGTGCGCGGACCGAAGCGGGAGATCATCTCGCGTTGCTACAACGGGCTGCTGCGCGGCACCCTCTCCGTCGGGTTCACCGACGCGCAGTGCGGTTTCAAGGCGGTCCGGCGGGAGGTGGCCGAGCGGCTGCTGCCGCTGGTGGAGGACCGCGAGTGGTTCTTCGACACGGAGCTGCTCGTGATCGCCGAGCGGGCCGGGCTGCGCATCCACGAGGTGCCGGTGGACTGGGTGGACGACCCCGACAGCCGGGTCGATCTCCTCCCCACGGCGCTCGCGGACCTGCGCGGCATGGCCCGGCTGGGCCGGGCGCTGGCCCGGGGCCGGCTGCCCCTGGCCGCGTTGGGCGGCGCCAGGACGGCCGCCGGCCCCACGGTCCCGCCGCCCGGCCGCCGCACCCAGCTGCTCCGGTTCGCCGCCGTGGGGGCCGGCAGCACCTTGCTGCACCTCGCCCTGTACGTCCTGCTGCGTCCGGCCGCGGGGGCCCAGGCGGGCAACGCGCTCGCCCTGCTCCTCTGCACCCTCCTCAACACCGCCGCCAACCGGCGCTTCACCTTCGGCGTGCGCGGGCGCGCGGGACTGCCGGCCCATCACCTCGGCGGACTGGCGGCCCTCCTGGCCGGTCTCGCCCTCACCGGCGGTGCGCTGGCCGTCCTCCACCACGCCCTGCCCGCCGCCGGTCCCCGGGCCGAACTGACGGTGCTGGTCGCCGCGAACCTCGCCGCCGCCCTGCTCCGCTTCCACCTCCTGCGCGCCTGCGTCCTCCCCGGCCGCCGCTCCCCCCGTACGACAGGGATCCCCGCCTCATGAGCAGCACGACGACCCGCCGGGCCGACCCGGCAGCCGTCCCGTCCCCGCCCGCGCCCGGCCCCCGTGAGCGGCTGCGCCGCCTCGCTTCCCGCCTCGGGCCCGTCCTCGCCGTGTACGGGGTGCTCAAGCTGACGGGCTTCACCGTGTTCCTGGTCCTGCTGGACTCCGCCGGCGACTTCCGGGAGAAGCACGTCAGGTTCGGCGGCGGCGCGCACCCGTGGGACGTGCTGGGGAGCTGGGACGGCTGGTGGTACCAGCAGATCGCCCTGCACGGTTACGACCCCGCCCTGAAGCCCGTCCCCGGCGCGACCGGACTGATCACCCTGGAGGGCGACTCCGCGGCGTTCTTCCCGCTGTATCCGGCGCTGATGCGGCTGGTCATGGAGGTCACCGGACTCGGCCCGTACGGCGCCGGGATGACCGTCTCCGTGGTGTGCTCCTTCGTCGCCGCGCTCGGCGTCCACGCCGTGACCGCGCATCTGGGCGGACGCCGGGCCGGGCTGGTCGCGGTGGGCCTGTGGGCGGTGTGGCCGGGGTCCGGCACGGAGTGGGCGGTGTACTCCGAGTCGCTGTACACGGCGCTGGCCGCCTGGACCTGCTGGGCCGTGACGACCCGCCGCTGGGCGGCCGCCGGGGTGCTGGCCTTCGCCGCCGGGCTGACCCGGCCCACGGCGGTCGCCCTGGTCGCCGCGCTCGCCGTCGCGGGACTGCTCGCGGTGGCCCGGCGGCGGGAGGACTGGCGGCGTCCGCTGGCCGCCGTGGCGATCGCCCCGCTGGGCACGGCCGGCTACCTGGCCTGGGTGGGATACCGGATGGGCGACTGGGGCGGTTACACCAAGCTCCAGGAGGGCGCCTGGGGTCACACCTTCGACTACGGACGGCACAGCCTCGACGTGCTGACCTCCGTGCCGGTCGGGCACTTCGACTACCTGTTCGCCATGCCGATGGAGGACATCATCGGGGTCGGGGTGGTGCTGCTGGTGCCGGTGCTGACCGTGCTGCTGGTGCGGCTGCGCCCGCCGGCCGTGCTGGTGGTGTACACGGTGCTGTCGTACCTGATGGTGATGGCCACCCAGCAGTACTTCGGCAACGTCTCGCGTTATCTGCTCCCGCTGTTCCCGCTGTACGTGCCGCTCGCCCTGGCCATGCGCCGGCTGAGCGGGCCCGTGCTGGCCGCGGTGCTGGGCACGGCGGCGGTGGCGTCCGGGTCGTACGCGGGGTACGTCCTCTTCGAGCTGGGCGTGCCGTAGGCCGGGCGGGGGCGACGTCGTCCGCCGCCGGGTGGGGACGGGGCCGGCGCAGTACGCTGAGCGCAGTCGGCCACCGGGAGCTTCCCATGTGGAAACGCAGGAGGCACGCACGTCGGTCCGCCCCCGTCGCACCGGAGTTGTGCGATCTGTGTGCGAGAACGTTCCCGCCGGAGGAGGCGGTGCGGGGGCATGTGGCGGACTCCTCGGCCGTGCGTCCCGACGATCCGCTGCACGACGGTCTGCGCCGCGTCACCGCGTGCTGCGAGGCGCACCTGGACCTGATCCGCGCCGCCTACCGGCGGCGGCCCTTCGTCCAGGAGGAACTCTGG
The DNA here is from genome assembly GCF_055778765.1 of Streptomyces sp. DSM 120436. Taxonomy (NCBI): domain Bacteria; kingdom Bacillati; phylum Actinomycetota; class Actinomycetes; order Kitasatosporales; family Streptomycetaceae; genus Streptomyces; species Streptomyces sp. DSM 120436. The sequence continues at coordinate 561,835 of NZ_JBSKBS010000002.1, forward strand.
GCGGGCAAGATCAGCCGCGTCCTGACGTCCGGCACGCCGGTCCTCGGCATGATCGAACTGGCGTGCCGCACGGGTCTGGACGAGCCCGACATCCGCCGCGCGATCGCCTGGCACAACGAGCGTCGCCGGCGCATGGACGGGTGACTGCCGGCGCATGTGGCCGCGGCCCCGGCCGGACGGGTGTCCGGCCGGGGCCGCGGGGTGTCGCCGGTGCCGGCGGCGCGGGAGGTCAGGCCGGGGCCGGGGCCGCCGGGCCGACCAGTTCCGTCAGGACGTCCTCCATCGTCACGAAGCCGATGACCTTGCCGTTCTCGCCGACGGCCGCGGCGAGATGGCTGCCCTCCGCGCGGAGCGCGGTGAGCGTGTCGTCGAGCGGGGTGTCGATGCGGACCCGGGTGACCTTGTGCAGCGCGGTGAGCGGGAACGGCCGGTCCCGTTCGGTCACGCCGAGGGTGTCCTTGATGTGCAGGTAGCCCAGGAGCGCGCCGTCGGGGCCGGTGACCGGGAAGCGGGACAGGCCCGCCTCGGCGGCCACGCGCTCCAGGCGCGTCGGGGTGACCGTGTGGTCGACGGTGTGCATCCGCCGGGCCGGGACGAGGATCTCGCCGACCGGGCGGGTGCCCAGTTCCAGCGCGTCCCGCAGCCGCTCCCCGTCCGCCGGGGTGAGCAGTCCCGCCTCGCTGGAGTCGACGACCATCCGGACGAGCTGGTCGTCGGTGAACACCGACTCCACCTCGTCCTTCGGCTCGACCCGCAGCAGCCGCAGCAGGACGTTGGCGAAGGCGTTGATGCCGAACACGAAGGGCCGCAGCGCCCGGGTGAGCCACACCAGCGGCGGGCCCAGCAGCAGCGCGCTGGGCACCGGCGCGGCGAGCGCGATGTTCTTCGGCACCATCTCGCCGATCAGCATGTGCAGATACGTGGCGAGGGTCAGGGCGATGACGAACGCGATCGGGTGGACCAGGGCGTCCGGGACGTTCACCGCCTCGAAGGGCGGCTCCAGCAGGTGCGCGATGGCCGGTTCGGCGACCGCGCCGAGCACCAGCGAGGACACCGTGATGCCGAGCTGGGCGGTGGCCATCATCGCGGACAGGTGTTCCAGCGCCCACAGGGTCAGCCGGGCGCGCTTCTCGCCCGCGAGGGCGCGCGGCTCGATCTGGCTGCGGCGCACCGAGATCAGGGCGAACTCGGCGCCCACGAAAAAGGCGTTGGTCAGCAGGGTGAGGACACCGATGGCGAGCTGCAGGACGGTCATCGGGCCTCCTCCATGACCTCGGCGGCCGGCAGGACGGCCGGGGCGGTGACGCGTATGCGGTCGGCGCGGTGGTGCTCGACCGCCAGCACGTCGAGCACCCAGCCGTCGACCTCCACGAAGTCGCCGGCGACGGGGATGCGGGCCAGGCGGGTGGCGATCAGTCCGGCGACCGTCTCGTACGGGCCGTCCGGGGCGGGGAGCCCCAGGTCGGTGAGCCGGTCGAGACGGAGACCGCCGTCGGCCTCCCAGACCGCTCGGCCGTCGGCCGTGGGCGGTGCGGGCGCCAGCTCGGGCACCTCGACGGGGTCGTGCTCGTCGCGGACCTCACCGACGACCTCCTCGACGATGTCCTCCACGGTGGCGACGCCCGCCGTGCCGCCGTACTCGTCGATGACGACGGCCATGGCGCGGTGGGCGCGCATGCGCTCCAGCAGCCGGTCGGCGGGGAGGCTGTCGGGGACCAGCAGCGGCGGCGTGGTCAGCTCGGTGACGGGCGTGGTGGCGCGCCGCTCCGGCTCCAGGGCCAGCACGTCCCGGATGTGGACGGTGCCGACGACCTCGTCGAGGCTGTCCCGGTAGACCGGGAAGCGGGACAGGCCGGTGGCGTGGCTGAGCACGGCGGCGTCGGCGGCGGTGGCGTGCACCTCCAGGGCGCAGACGTCGACGCGCGGGGTCATCACGTTCTCGGCGGTCAGCTCGCTCAGGTGCAGGGTGCGGACGAACAGCTCCGCGGAGTCCGCCTCCAGGGCGCCCTCGGCGGCGGAGTGCCGGACGAGCGCGCCCAGCTCCTCGGCGGTGCGGGCGGACGCCAGCTCCTCCGCGGGTTCCAGGCCGAAGCGGCGCACGAAGCGGTTCGCGGTGCCGTTGAGGTGGTTGATGAACGGGCCGAAGGCGGCCGTGAAGGCGCGCTGCGGTCCCGCGACGACCTTGGCGACCGCCGCGGGACGCGAGATGGCCCAGTTCTTCGGGACCAGCTCGCCGATCACCATCAGCACGACCGTGGACAGCGCCACACCGAGCAGCGTGGCCACGGTCGGGGCGGCGGCGCCGAGGCCGGCCGCCCGCAGCGGGTCGCGCAGCAGGGCGGCGAGGGACGGCTCGGCGAGCATGCCGATCACCAGGGAGGTGACGGTGATGCCGAGCTGGGCGCCGGACAGCTGGACCGTCAGACGGCGTACGGCGGCCAGCGCTCCGGCCGCACCGCGCTCACCGGCGGCGGCGGCGCGCTCGAGTTCGGCGCGCTCGACGGTGGTGAGGGAGAACTCGGCCGCGACGAACACCGCGCAGGCCAGCGTCAGCAGCAGGGCGAGCAGAAGCAGCAGGACCTCGGTCACCGTGCCACCCCCGCTCCCTGTCGGGCCGCATGACGCGGACTGCGGGTGGTGGCACGGTTACTACTGGGAGGATCACCCATCGGGGGACCGTCGCTCCTTTTCCAACAGTACGAAGATGTGTGGAAGCAGAATGGCTGCTTCCACGCCAACTGTAAAGGACCCGCAAAGTACCCCGTGCGTGTATGCGCCGGTCCGGGGAGCGCGCGGCCCGGTCAGCCGTCCCAGGTCCAGTCGGCGACCTCCGGCAGGTCGGTGCCGTGCTCGCGGATCCACGCGTGGTGGCGCAGGCGGACGTCCTCCATCCGCTGCCGTACCGCGGCGGCCCGCACCGCCAGGCCGGGGACCCGGTCGATGACGTCCATGACCAGCCGGTAGCGGTCCAGGTCGTTGCGGACCACCATGTCGAACGGCGTGGTCGTGGTGCCGATCTCCTTGTAGCCGCGCACGTGCAGGTGCTGGTGCCCGGTGCGGCGGTAGGCGAGCCGGTGGACCAGCCACGGGTAGCCGTGGTAGGCGAAGATCACCGGTTTGTCCGCGGTGAACAGGCCGTCGTACTCGAAGTCGGACATGCCGTGCGGGTGCTCCTCGCGGGGCAGCAGACGGGCGATGTCGACCACGTTGACGACCCGCACGGCCAGCTCGGGCAGATGCCGGCGCAGCAGCTGCGCGGCCGCCACCACCTCCTGGGTGGGGACGTCGCCCGCACAGGCCAGCACCACGTCGGGTTCCCGGTCGCCGGTCTCGGTGCCCGCCCAGCCCCAGATGCCGGCGCCGCGCGCGCAGTGCGTCCTCGCCTGCTCCATGGACAGCCAGTCGAAGCAGGGCTGCTTGCCGGCCACGACCACGTTGACGTAGTCGCGGCTGCGCAGGCAGTGGTCGGCGACCGACAGCAGGGTGTTGGCGTCCGGCGGCAGGTAGACCCGTACCGCCTCCTGGCTCTTGTTGAGGATGTGGTCGACGAAGCCGGGGTCCTGGTGGGAGAAGCCGTTGTGGTCCTGGCGCCACACGTGCGAGGTCAGCAGGTAGTTCAGCGAGGCGATGGGGGCGCGCCAGGGCAGGCGGCGGGTGACGCGCAGCCACTTGATGTGCTGGTTGACCATCGAGTCGACGATGTGCACGAACGCCTCGTAGCAGGAGAACAGGCCGTGCCGGCCGGTGAGGAGGTAGCCCTCCAGCCAGCCCTGGCAGGTGTGCTCGGAGAGGATCTCCATCACCCGGCCGTGCCGGTCGAGGTCCTCGTCCACGTCGAGCGTGCCGGCCTGCCACGCCTTGCCGCTGGCCGCGTACACGGCCTGCAGGCGGTTGGAGGCGGTCTCGTCGGGGCCGACCAGCCGGAAGTCGCGCCGGTCCGCGGTGGCCCTCATCACGTCCTCGAGGAGGTCGCCGAGCACCCGGGTCGGCTCGTGCCGGGTCGCCCCCGGCTTGTCCACGGGGACGGCGTGCCGCTCCAGCGGCGGCAGCGGCAGCTCGCGCAGCATCAGCCCGCCGTTGGCGTACGGGGTGGAGCCGAGGCGGCGGGCGCCTTCGGGGACGCAGGCCAGGACGTCGGCCCGGGGGCGGCCGTCCTCGTCGAACAGCTCCTCCGGCCGGTACGACCGCAGCCACGCCTCGAGCTGCCGCAGGTGGCCGGGGTCGTCGCGGACGCCGGGCAGCGGCACCTGGTGGGAGCGCCAGGTGTCCTCGACGGGCTGCCCGTCGACCTCGGCGGGCCCGGTCCAGCCCTTCGGGGTGCGCAGGACGATCATCGGCCAGCGGGGGCGTCCGGTCGCGCCGTCCTCACGTGCGGCGCGCTGGAGGGCGGCGATGCGGTCGAGGGCGGTGTCCATGGCGCGGGCCATCGCCCGGTGAACGGCGGCCGGGTCGTCGCCGGTCACGTACAGGGGGTCGTGGCCGTAGCCCCGCAGCAGCGCGTCCAGCTCGTCGTCGGGGACGCGGGCGAGCACGGTGGGGTTGGCGATCTTGTAGCCGTTCAGGTGCAGGATCGGCAGGACGGCGCCGTCGTGGACGGGGTCGAGGAACTTGTTGGAGTGCCAGGAGGCGGCCAGCGGGCCGGTCTCCGCCTCGCCGTCGCCGATCACGCAGGCCACCACCAGGTCCGGGTGGTCCAGCGCGGCGCCGTAGGCGTGGGACAGGGAGTAGCCGAGCTCGCCGCCCTCGTGGATGGAGCCGGGGGTCTCGGGAGCGACGTGGCTGGGGACGCCGCCGGGGAACGAGAACTGCTTGAACAGCCGCGCCATCCCCGCCGCGTCCCGGGTGATGTCCGGGTACGTCTCGGTGTACGACCCCTCCAGCCAGGACCCGGCCAGCACCGCGGGCCCGCCGTGCCCGGGCCCCCACACGCACAGGGCGTCCAGGTCGCGGGCCCGGATCACCCGGTTCAGGTGGGTGTGGACGAGGTTCAGGCCCGGCGAGGTGCCCCAGTGGCCGAGCAGCCGCGGCTTCACGTGCTCCGGGCGCAGCGGCTCGGTGAGCAGGGGGTTCGCCATGAGGTAGATCTGGCCGACGGCCAGGTAGTTCGCGGCGCGCCAGTGCGCGTCCAGCGTCCTCAGCTCGTCCTCGCCGAGCGCAGCGAGATGGGGGTCCCCCCGGCCGGAGGCTGGGGGAGGGGCGGAGGCCTGGGGCGTGTCGACGGACATCGTGGTGTCCTTCCGCGTCGGGTGGTTCCGGAATGCCTGGGGCGCCTGGGGGCGCCTGGGGGGGTTCCTTCGGGTGCGTACCCTCCTCAGCTTCCCCGGGAGGCCGGGGTCCCGACAGGGCCGCGTGGGCCATCTGCGGGGCGCCGTCCGGCCGGGGGCGCTTTCGGTCGAGGTCGGGCGCGATGCCGGTACGGCCACCCGCGGGCCGGGGCCCTCGTGCCGCGCGGAGCGGCGCGGCGAGGGCCCCGGCCGGCGGGGAGGGCCGCCCGCCCTCAGTCCTCCTCTCCGTGCTCCTCTCCGTGCTTCTCTCCGTGCGGGACCACGACGACCGGGCAGGCGGACCGGTGGAGGGCCGTGTGGAGGACGCGGCCGAGGCGGGGGCCCGGGCGGTCCCCGTGGCGGCGGGCGCCGACGACCGGCAGGCCGGCCGTGTGGGAGGCGTCGACGAGGACTTCCGGGCGGGGCCCTCGACCGTGCGGGGGCGCGCCTCCAGGCCGGCCGGGACGCCGCCAGGGCCGCGTCCAGTTCCTCGGCGGCCCGCTTCTGGTACAGGCGGGCTGCCTCGCGCGGGAGCCGCTCGGCGCGCTGCCGGAAGGTGCCGTCGGCCAGGAGGCCGGACTCGGCGGTGTGCCCGGGGACCGGCTCCCTGAGTTGACCAGCCGCAGCGGCAGGCCGCGCAGCAGCGCCTCACGGGCGGCCCACTCTGCGGCGGCACGACTCTCGGACGAGCCGCCGTGGCCCACGGTGACGGCGCGGAGCACGGGTTCCGCCTCCCGTTGCGGGACCCTTCCGCGGCGGGCCCCTCCGCTGCCCACGATCGCGGCGCGGGCCGCCCCGCGGCAGAGGCCGCCGGTCCCGCCCGCCCGGGCCGTTGGACCCCGCGTCCCGGGCCCGCCCGGACCGGGTGGGGACGGGTGGTCGCCGGCGGCCGGACGGGGACGGACCCGTCCGGCGGCGTGGAAGTGGCGCCGTCGAAGCGGGACCGCACGCGCCGGTCACGGGGACGGCCGCGACCGTGCCCTGACAGCCGGTCAGCACGTCCCCCGGAGGCCGGGGGCGGTCAGCCGGGCACCGGACCGAGCAGCACCGGCGTCCAAGGGGACGCCCACGGCGCCGGGCAGGTGTCCGACGCCGTACCAGGCGGGCGTGCGGGCGTGCCGACACCGGTCACGGGAGGGACGTGGACCCGCGGTCGTCCGCATGCCAGCCGTGCGGTACGACCGCCAGGGGACAGCGGGCCTGATGGACCATGGCATGGGCGACGGGACCGGTCCGCGGCAGCGCGGACCGGCCGGCGATCCGGTGCCCGACGACCAGCAACCGCGCGTCGGAGGCCGCCTTGAGCAGGGCGCCCGCGGGCTTGCCCTCGGCCACCGTCTCCAGGACCTGGACGTCGGGGTACTTGTCCCGCCACACCTGCAGCACGGCGGACAGGAAGCGCAGCCACTCCCCGGCCCGCTCCTGGTCACCGGCCGGGCCCGCGTCGGCCGCGCCCAGGGTGAGCCGGTCGGGCGCGCGCCAGGCGTGCAGGGCCCGCAGCCGCGTACCGCGCCGACGGGCGGCCTCGAAGGCGAAGGCGAGCACCTCGTCGCAGGGTTCGATGACGTCGACCCCGACCACGACGTCCTGCCGGCCCTCCCCGTACGGTCCCGTCTCCTCCCCCGCAGCGTCGGTGCGTACGAGGACGACGGGACGGGTGGCCCGGGCCACGACGCCGAGCGAGACGGAACCGACGAGGAGACCGGCGACCCGGCCGAGCCCGCGCGAGCCGAGGACCAGGGGATCGGCGTCCTCCGCGGCCCGCGCGAGGGCGGCGGCCACGGGCCCCTCGGCCTGGACCTCGTGCACCCGTACGTCCGGCCGGACGGCACGGACGTGTTCGGCCGCCTTCTCCAGGACCCGCCGGGCCAGGCGGTGGTCGGCGGACCGGGCGGGATCCGTGCCGTTCCGCCGCGGGTGCCGGCTCCGCACGTGCAGCAGCCGCAGGCCGGCTCCACGGCGCGCGGCTTCGTGGGCCGCCCACGCGGCGGCCGCCAGGCTCTCGGCGGAACCGTCGACACCGACGACTACCGGCGACTCCATGACAAGCACCTTTCGATCGGAGCGTCCCCCGCCGACGCCCAGCGTCGCCGGGGCGGTGGCGGGCGGGGAGGGGCTACCAGGCCCTGCCCCCGGGCCCGACAGGCCCCGACCGGGCCGGAACGCGGGGGCCGACGGACCGACGGGTGGTGAGCCGACGGGGTGACGGGGCGGTGGGCCGGCGGGCCGTTCACAACGACGGCATCTCGGACAACTGGGCCGATCGGCCCTGTTCCCGGCCCCCTGCGGCCCTGGAATCCGCACGGCGGCCGCCGGAAGCTGGAAGCAACCGCTCCCGGCGGGCCCCCGTCCCGCCGGCGACACCCCGCGCTGTGAGGAGGTTCAGCGTCGACTTCTTCCCCCGCTTAGAAGCGGGGGGTTCCAGCGGTCGCCCGCTGGGGTTTCCGCTTCACAGCCGGCTGCCCGCCCGGAGTGCTCCGTTGAGGTCTTGCACCAGCTCCACAGACAGACACCGTCAGCCCGACGGCCAGAAGGTTTCTCGCTGCGTTCACGTCCCGGTCGTGCACCGCCCCGCAGGCGCACGTCCAGGTACGCACGTGCAGCGGCATCCTGCCCTGCAGAGCGCCACAGTCCGAGCACAGCCCGCTGGAGGGGAAGAAGCGGTCGACGACCACGACGTCCCTGCCGTACCAGGCGGCCCTGTACTCCCGCATCGACCGGAACTCGGCCCAGGCAGCATCGCTGATGGCGCGGGCCAGGGCCGGGTTTTTGACCAGGTTGCGCACGGTCAGGTCCTCGATCACGAGCGTCTGGTTCTCACGCACGAGTCGAGTGGTCAGTGTGTGCAGGTGGTCCCGCCTGCGGTCGGCGATCCGGGCATGAATTTCGGCGAGCTTGCGGCGGGCCTCGGCCCGGTTGGCCGAGCCCTTGGCCTTCTTCGCCAGGGCCCGCTGGGCTTTCGCCAGGCGGGCCCGGTCGCGCCGCTCGTGCCTGGGGTTGGTGATCTTCTCCCCGGTGGACAGGGTCAGCAGGTGCGTCAGCCCGGCGTCGATCCCGACGGCCCTGTTCACGGCCGGCAGCGGCCGCACCGAGGGATCCTCCACGAGCAGGGACACGAACCAGCGCCCGGCCGCGTCCTGCGACACCGTCACCGTGGACGGCGATGCGCCTTGGGGAAGCGGGCGGGACCACACGATGTCCAGCGGGTCGGTCATCTTGGCGAGGGTCAGGCGGCCGTCGCGGAACCGGAAGCCGGAGGTGGGGCGGGCGGTGCCCCTGACCGGCCAGGTGGAGCGGCGCAGCGACAGCGACGTGGCGGTGCGTGCGGCGAGCCGCCTCGACGGGGTGGTCACGGTCGTCGACCAGTTGTCGTACCGGGTCGACGACACGCGGCCGCGTCCGGCCGGGGCGGCCCCCGCACCCGCGGAGCCCGAGGGCCGGGCCGCCCACCCGTGACCGGTACCGGTGCCGCCGGTGCCGGGGTACCCGGTCCCACGGCACCGGTACCGGGACCGTCGGCCCGGTGTCCCGCGTCCGCCGGAGCCGGATGCGGGCGTGGAGCGGCCGGCACACCCCGGACCACCCCGGCTGAGGAGGCAGTCATGTCGCACACCCTGGAATGGAAGACCCGCGTCCACCTCTTCGAGGAGGAGGGAACGACGAAGGCGCGCGCCACCCTGGAGACCGGGACGACGACCCTCACCGGTCACGGCGCCGCCCACCGGAACCCGGCGGACCCGGACGTCCCGGAGATCGGCGACGAACTGGCGGCGGGCCGCGCCCTGCGCGACCTGGGCCGGCAGCTGCTGGACCTCGCGGAGCGCGACGTCGAGAGCGTGGGCGCACGGGGCGGCGCGGAGGACGGCCCGGTCCTGGGCTGGTCCCTGTAGCCGGCCGCCTCCCTCACAGCGGGCGCCGGGGCGCCCCCGTGGCCCCGGCGCCGCACGGGGGTGGCCGGCCGACGGAGGCTCCGGCGCTCACCGCTGCGTGAGCTCGAGGAGTCTGCGGGCCCGTGTGGACCGGCTCATGCGGTCCACGTTCCCCTTTCCCCCGCCCTCTCCCCGAGGCGGAGGACGCCCCGCGGGCCCGCTCGCGGACGTGGAGGACACCGAGGACGCGTACGTGAGGGAGCCGGAGCTCCCCGGCGTCAAGAAGGACGACGTCACCGTGGAGGTCGCCGACGAAGCGTGGCGGCTCCCTCTCCGGCGGCCACGACGCGCCGGCCAGGTTCACCGTCGGCCACCACGACTCCCGCGACTGGAACGCTGACGTCGAGGACCGGGTACGCCAGTTGGTCGAGCACAGGGCCTCACACGGTGCCTACGGCCACGGCGGCCCGTACGCCGGGGGACACGGCGGGCACTACGGTCACGGCGACCATCACCACGACGACCACCACCGATCCGGTCCCGGTATGGGGACCGTCGTCGCCGCGGGTGCCGCCGGTCTGGCGGTCGGCGTTGCCGGCGTTGTCGGCGGCATGGTCGCGGCCGAAGTCGTCGACGAGGTCGGTGACTTCTTCGAAGGCGACGAGGAGGACGAGGGCTGACGGCAGGCCCCGGCAGGCGGTGGAGGACGCACAAGCGGGGGGGTGGGCAGGCACTTCTCCCCACCCCCCCGCCGACAACTTCTACTCGCTGTGGAAGAACCGCTGTCCGGAGCACCCGGGTCCGGGCATCCTCCCGGCACGTACGGAGGTCTCATGGCCCCGTGGGACCGCGCCCTCGACTCCACCGAGATCGCCCGGCCGGCCGCCGAAGGGAACACTGCGGACGCCTGGCTCGGGGCTCGGACTCGGTCGCCTCACCGGATGCCCTCGGGATCGAGGTCGGTTCCGACGACCAGGGTCACAGTGCCGGCGGCAGCGCCCGTGTCCTGCCCGGCCCGCACACCGGGCAGCCGGGAGGCGAGCACTTCGGCCCGGTCGTCCAGGCCCGGCGGATGACTGACCGTGGTGGTGCGGGTGGTCGCCGGGGCGTTGCCCGTGCCGACGATCGTGAAGCCGGCCTCGCGCAGCTTCTCGGCGACGGCGGCGGCGCGCCCGGAAACACCGGTGCCGTTGAGGACCTGGACACGCACGGAGGAGGCGTACACAGGGGTCTCGGCGTCCGCCCGGAGTTGCTTCTTGTCGACCTCCTGGTCCTTGGCCAGGGCGGTGAACAGGTCGGCGGCCTGGGGGTACTGCCACACGATGTTGGCCTTGTCGGTGGGCACGTCGGCCTCGCGCGGGTAGTTCGGCACGGTGAGGAAGGTCAGGCGGTCGGCGGGGATGCCCTTGAGTTCGGACGCGAGGCCGTACAGCGGCTTGACGCCGGCCAGGTCCTCGTCCGTGGTCAGGGACTCGGTGGCGGACTCGAGGAAGCCGTACAGCGCACTCGGGCTCGTGAGTTTGGACTGCGCCTTCTCGACCAGTGCCTGCATGAATTCCTGCTGGCGGCCGATGCGCCCGGTGTCGGAGCCGTCGCCGATGCTGTAGCGGGCGCGTACGTAGCCGAGCGCCGCCTCGTCCCTGACGGTCTGGCAGCCTGCCTCCAGGTCCAGGTGGGCCTTCTCGTCGTGGATGGCCTGCTCCGGGCAGACCTCTATGCCGTCCAGGGCGTTGACCATGCCTTTGAAGCCCTGGAAGTCGACGGACACGAAGTGGTCGATGCGCAGGCCGGTGCCGGCTTCGACGGTCTTGATGGCGCAGGCGGCGGCCCCGGCGACCTCGCCGCTGGTGCCGCCGATCGCGAACGCCTCGTTGATCTTGGCGTGGTGCGGGGCGGACGTGGTGCCGTCGCCCTTGTCGCAGGCGGGTATCCCCACCCACGAGTCGCGCGGGAGCGAGACGACGGTGGCCCACTTCCGGTCGGCGGGGACGTGCACGACCATCAGCGTGTCCGACTGCATGGTGGTCAGGCCCTTGCCGTACTTCGCGTTGTCGCCGTCGCGGCTGTCGGAGCCGACGACCAGGATGTTCTTCGAGCCGGGGCTGAGGTTGACCGGACGGTCGCCGCCGAGCTTGTCGTCGACGTCGGCACCCTGGATGTTGTCGTCCAGATCCTTGTAGACCCAGGCGCCGACACCCGCGACACCGAGGACGAGCACGGAGCACACACCCGCGCTCCACGCCAGGACCCTCCCCCGCCTCGTCAGCCGGACTCTTTCCGTTCCGGCCGGCGCGCGCCGCCTTCCCGTTCCGCTCACTGGCGCTCACTCCTCAGCCTCGATCGCGTCCGTCCGTTGCGCCCGGACCTACGACCCCCATGGCCGCCGAACGGGTGAACTCTACACGCCTGTAGAGACAAGGAGGGGAGGGGCCGCCTCATCGCCGCCGGAACGACGAGACCGCAGCACCCCTCGCCCGACGTGCGCGCAGGGTGCGGACGCCTTGAGGAACCGAGCGTGAGCAGCAGTGACGATGTGCGGACGGCAGCCGGGAAGGCGCCGCGGGCGCTCGCGGGACGCAACCGGGCAGCGAAGATCAGCGCGTTCTTCGCACTGGGCGGAGTGGCGTTCCTCACGGACTTCGCCACCGGCACCGCCCGGATCGATCCCGGCATCCTCGTCGGCCCGTCCCCGTGGTGCACGCTGATCGCCGTCCCCGCGGGCCGCGTCGGCCGCTCCCGGGGCCGTCGGCTGGACGGGGAAGGCCGCGGGCCGGCCTTGGCGAACATCCTGACCGACTGGTTGGCGCTGCCCACTTGCCTGCTCGCGCTGCCGGCCTTCGTGGGGCTCGTCGCCGGACTCGCCGTGCTCACCGGCCGCACCTGACACCCCCGCCCGGGTCAGAGAGGGGTGGCCGCGTGGAGGATGAGGACCATCGTCACGGCGGAGTTCGCGGACGACATCGCGGAGACCACGGCCCCCACGGCGGCACCCCACGCCGCCAGACCCACCGAGGTGAACACCGACGGCCAGCGGCGCACCGCCGGAGCAGGTCCGAGCAGGGCCGCCACTCTGCGCGGCACCGGGCCGGCCGCGGCGAAGCCCGCCAGCGTGACCACCGGAGCGCCCCGGGACACCAGGGCCGTCCTGCCGATCGCATACGCCACGGTGCGGCGGCTGCCGACCGCCCGAGCCGCCTCCTCGTCCGCCCACCGCTCCGCCGTGTACGCCACCGCCGTGCGCAGCGGCCGCAGGAAGGGGTTGGCCCGCGCGGCCAGCTGGACGGCGAGCAGAAAACGATGGTGGCGGGCGGCCAAGTGAGCCCGTTCATGGGCGAACAGCGCCCGGCGCTCGGCCGGTTCGAGACAGTCCAGCAGGGCTGTGGTCACCACCACGCGATCCCGCCGACCGCCCGGCAGCGCGTAGGCGTAGGGCACGTCGTCCGGCAGGACCGCGGCCTCCGTCTCCCGCAGTCCGGCCAGCGCCCGGTGAGCACGACGGCGCACCCGGCCGTGCCGCCACAGCGTCCGCCCGCACGCCGCGAGCACCATGCACAGGGCGGGGATCGCCGCCTTGCCGGCGACCTCGTCGTACGGGACCGCCGCCCGCACCTCGGGGTCCGACCAGCCGTCGGGCAGCGGGTTGCCGGGAAGCTGGGCGGTGCCGACCACCATCACCAGCCCCAGGCACACCGTGCTGCACACCGCCATCGTCGCCGCCACCGCGGTCAGCAACCTGGTCGCGGTGCGCGGGTGGAGATGCTGCTCGGCCAGGCGTGCGATCGGCCAGGCCGTCAGCGGCAGGACCAGCGGCAGAAAGACGAACGCCCCCATGAGGTCTCAGTCTTCCCCTTCACTCCGGGGCTGGCCCAGCAGTTCGCGCAACAGCCGTTCGTCATCCGGGCCGAGACCGGTGACGAAGCTGGCCAGCACCGCCTCCCGGTCGCTCTCGGCGTCCAGCACCCGGCGCATCTTGTGAGCGGCCAGACCGGCAGGGTCGGAGGCCGGAGTCCAGGCGAAGGACCGGCCCGCCCGTTCCCGGGCGACCACATCCTTGGCCAGCAGCCTGGTCAGGATCGTGACGACCGTCGTGTAGGCGAGGCCGCCGCCCAGGCGCTCCTGCACCCAGCCGGCCGTCGCCGGGCCGTCCGCCTCCCGCAGCGCCGCCAGGACCAGCGCCTCCAGCTCGCCCTGCCCCCGCCGCCGGGGACGCTGCTGCTCAGTCACGCCCCGCCCCCCCCCTTCCGCCGCCGCCCGTTTCCCGAGCGGACATCGTACAGACGCCCCCACGTGCCTCATGCTCCCGGCGCATCCCTCCAACCCACCACCATGACCTCTACATAGCTGTAGAAGTCAAGCCGCCCCAGGGCACGCCCGCACGCAAGAGGGACCACGGAAAGGAGTGCTGGAGAGAGGGGTGTCATCGCGTGGCCGGTACTGGGGCTTCTCGCCGGAGCGATCACAAGGCCATCCTGCCCGGACGCGATCCGGGCGGCCGCATCGGCACGACGCTCATCGGCGCGGCCGGCGCCTCCGTGGGCGGCTGGCTGCCGGCGGAGTTCCTCGACCGACCGGTCCAGCAGGAATTCTTCGATGCCGCGACCTGGGGTTCGGCCATCGCGGGCACCCTCGCACCGCCCATCGCCCATCGCCTGCTTTTCGGCAACTCGCGGGACTGACCGGGAGCTTCATCAAGACACACCGACCCCGGGACGCGGTCGCACCCTCCTCCCAGTTTTTCTACAGTGTTGTAGATTCTTGACTCGGGCCCGCACCGCGGGCTCGATCTCACCCGCCGAGAAGGAGTACGCAGTGGGAGTTTCCCTGTCCAAGGGCGGCAACGTCTCGCTCAGCAAGGAGGCGCCGGGCCTGACCGCCGTCCTGGTCGGCCTCGGCTGGGACGTCCGCACGACCACCGGCACCGACTACGACCTCGACGCCTCCGCCCTCCTCCTCGACGCCTCCGGCAAGGTGCCGTCGGACCGGCACTTCGTCTTCTACAACAACCTCACGAGCCCCGACGGCTCGGTGGAGCACACCGGCGACAACCTCACCGGTGAGGGCGAGGGCGACGACGAGGTCGTCAAGGTGGACCTCGCGGCCGTGCCCGCCGAGGTCGACCGGATCGTGTTCCCCGTCTCCATCCACGACGCCGAGAACCGCGGCCAGAGCTTCGGCCAGGTCCGCAACGCCTTCATCCGCGTCGTCAACCAGGCCGACAACCAGGAACTCGCCCGCTACGACCTGTCCGAGGACGCCGCCACCGAGACCGCGATGATCTTCGGTGAGCTGTACCGCAACGGTGCGGAGTGGAAGTTCCGTGCCGTCGGGCAGGGCTACGCCTCAGGACTGTCCGGTATCGCCGCCGACTTCGGCGTAGGCGTCTGACCTTCCCCCGACGACGCCGGGCCGGCCCTCCCGAAGGGCCAGGTCCGGCGCGTCGACGCGCAGCTCCGACCGCCGGACCCGAACATCCCACCCGCAGGAGACCACGTGGCCGATCCACTGCGCCTTCGCCCGGAGGACAGGCCGGACTTCGAGGCGGTACTGAACCTGGCACTCACCACCGCGGACGTACAGAAGGTACTGAGCACCGACCCCACCGGCCGGGCCACCGCGCGCCTACGCCTGCGGGCCCTCGGCGACGCCGACGAGATAGCCGCCGCGGCATCCGGGGAATACGGCGCGTACCTCGCCCTGCGCACGTCGGCACAGCCCGACCCCCCGCGACACCCCACCGCCGGCGCCCTGCTGCCCGCCCTGGCGGTCCTCACCCCGCTTGTGGCCGCCGCATCCGCCGCGGTCCTGCTCGTCCTCGGCTACCTTCTCCAGCTGACCGGTGCGGAGGGCGCGCTGCCCGGCTCACTGGTCACCGCCGGATGGGTCCTGACGCTGATCGCGGGCATCAGCGCCCTCCTCGCCTTCGCCGCGCTGTTGAGGACGGCGATACGCGGCGATGACGAGTCCGCACACGCAGCCCGTCTGCAGCAGTCACGACGGAACTGGCACCAGGCCCTCCTGGACCGAGGCATGCTGCCCCGTCTGCGCCAGTGCCTCGATGAGGGCCCCGCCATCCGTGGCACACCGCCTCCGGTGGTCCGCGCCACCGACCCCCACGCCGCCACGGGACCGAAGGAGCGCCCCTCTCCTTCCGGTCGGCCCGAGTGAGGGCCACCGGATGAGAGACCCGTGCGCCCGCCGCGGGCCGCACTTCCAGAACCCGCTTCCGGCCGTCGCGCCCCACCCGTAAGCGCCACCACCGTCACGCTCGCGCCGTCCAGGCCCGGGTCCCGGGAAAGGGAGCAGGACACCCATGTGCGGACCGAGCGAACTCGCCATCGTCCTCATCGTCGCCACAGCCGTTCCCACCGCCGGGAAGGGACGGGACACGGTGCATCTCGCGCAGCGCCACGGGCCCGAGGTCTTCCTCGACCCGGCGCACATGAACCGCTTCCACCGGCCGGCGACGGCGCTGCGGTCACTCCTGCCGCCGGAGCAGACCGGGGCGGCGGACCACTGGCGAGAAGGCCGCTCCAGGAAGATCCGGGTGTGCCTGCGTGGAGGCCGCGCGCCCCGGCGCACGGGATGACCGTGCACCGGGGCGACCGGCGGCCGGGCGCCCTGCGGCGCCTCAGCCGGTAGCCTTGCGCCAGGCCGACTCGCGCAGCAGCCGCAGGCCGTTGAGGCCGACGATGACGGTGGAGCCCTCGTGGCCGGCGACGCCCAGCGGCAGCGGCAGATGGCCGACGAGGTCCCAGACGACCAGGCCGGCGATGAAGACTCCGGCGATGACGAGGTTCTGCACGACGAGCTTGCGGGCGTGACGGGACAGGGAGATCACGGCGGGCACGGTGGCCAGTTCGTCCCGGACGATCACCGCGTCGGCGGTCTCCAGCGCCAGGTCGGAGCCCGCTCGGCCCATGGCGACGCCGGTGTGGGCGGCGGCCAGCGCGGGCGCGTCGTTGACGCCGTCACCGACGACCATGACCTTGCGCCCGGTGGTCTCCAGTTCCCGGACGGCACCCACCTTTTCCTCGGGCAGCAGCCCGGCCCGCACGTCCTCGATGCCGGCCTCGGCGGCGAGACGGGCGGCGGCGCGCGGGTTGTCGCCTGTCAGCAGTACTGGCGCGGTTCCGGTGAGGGAGGCGAGTGAGGCCACGGTCGCGGCTGCGTCCGGGCGCAGCCGGTCGGCGATGCCCAGGACACCGGCCGGTGCACCGTCGAGGGTGACGAGGACGGCGGTCCGGCCTCCCTCCTCCAGTTCACCGGACAGGGCCTTCGCGTGGGCCGAGGCGGCGTCGTCGGCCTCGCGCAGCAGCCGGGCCGGGGCGCCGGCCTCGACCAGGCGTCCGTCGAGCGTGGCCTTCACTCCGACACCGGGCGTGGAGCCGAAGTCCGCCACCGGCTTGCACTCGAGCCCCCGTTCGCGCGCCGCGGTGACGATCGCCCTGGCCAGCGGGTGTTCGCTGGGGGCCTCCGCCGCGGCGGCGAGCAGGAGCAGGTCTTCGTCGTCCAGGCCCGTGCCCGGGAGCGGGCGGACGTCCGTGACGCGCGGGGTGCCCTCGGTCAGGGTGCCCGTCTTGTCCAGCGCGACCGCGTCGACCTGGCCCAGCCGTTCCATGACCACGGCGGACTTGACCAGCACTCCGTGGCGTCCGGCGTTGGCGATGGCCGACAGCAGGGGAGGCATGGTGGCCAGCACGACCGCGCACGGCGAGGCCACGATCATGAAGGTCATGGCCCGCAGCAGGGAGTCGGTGAGGTTCGCGCCGAAGGCGAGCGGGACGAGGAACACGGCGGGGGTCGCGGCCACCATGCCCAGTGAGTAGCGCTGTTCGACCTTCTCGATGAACAGCTGGGTCGGCGCCTTGGTCTCGGAAGCCTCCTGCACCATCCGCACGATCCGGGCGATCACCGAGTCGGCCGCGTCCCGTTCGACCCGTACGCGCAGCGCGCCGGTGCCGTTGAGGGTGCCGGCGAAGACCTCGTCGCCCCTCTCCTTCGCCACCGGCAGGGGTTCACCGGTGATGGTGGCCTGGTCGACCTCGCTCACCCCGTCGAGGACGCGGCCGTCGGCGCCGACGCGCTCACCGGGCCGCACCAGGACGGTGTCACCGACCGTCAGGTCCTCGACGGGGACGGCCGTCTCGCTGCCGTCGGCCTCGATGCGGGTCGCGGCCGCGGGTGCCAGGTCGAGCAGGCCGCGCACCGAATCGGCGGTGCGGGCGGTGGCCAGCGCCTCCAGAGCTCCCGAGGTGGCGAAGATGACGATCAGCAGGGCGCCGTCCATCACCTGCCCGATCGCTGCCGCCCCCAGCGCGGCGACGACCATCAGCAGGTCGACGTCGAGCGTCTTCTCCTTCAGTGCCCGCAGACCCGCCCATCCGGGTTCCCAGCCGCCGGTCGCGTAGGACAGCGCGTACAACGGGCCCCATGCCCAGGCCTGCGCCCCGGCCAACTGGAGCGGCAGCGCGAGCAGGAAAAGGATCGTGGCCGCGGCCGCCCAGCGCACCTCGGGCAGGGCGAGAACCCGCGTCCTGCGCCGGGAGACGGCTCCGGTGCGCGCGGGTGCGGGACGGCCGGCCGTGGGCGGGGGGAGGGTGGAAGTCATCGGAGCAGACAGTCCTTCACGACGGCATGGCGAAGAGGCGGCAGCCCGTACATGCGGCAGCCACGCGCACTCACCATACATGAGCACATGAAGATTGGTTCATGCGTTCATGGAGGGGTCTTCGTAGGATGGTGCCCATGGGCCATGGAGCTGACGCCGAGACCACCGCCACCGCACGCGAACGCCTGGAGACGGTGGGCGCCGCCGACGTGGCCGCGACCCTTCAGGCTCTGGCCACCCCGTCCCGGCTGCGCATCCTGACCCGCCTCCAGGAGGGCCCCTGCGCCGCCACCGAACTCGCCGACGCCGTCGGCATGGAACAGTCGGCCTGCTCCCACCAACTGCGCCTGCTGCGCAACCTCGGCCTGGTCACCGGCGAGCGCCGGGGCCGCTCGGTCATCTACGCCCTCTACGACCACCACGTCGCCGAACTGCTGGAGCAGGCCCTCTATCACGTCGAGCACCTGCGCCTCGGCCTGCGGGACACGCCGACCACGGCGGCCGTGACCGGGATGACCTGAGCACGGGATCGCACCGTTCCTCATCAGTGAGCAGGAGTGGGTCTTGGACCCGTGCCTGGTCGACCGCCGATCGACATCTCGCCGACCGCACCCGGGGCGCCCGGTGACGGGCCAGGTACACGGGTGGTCCGGCGAGCCGTTCGGCCGTCGGTGCGCCCCCGGCCCTCTCCGGGGGCCGGGCGGCGCGCCGGCGGGTGCTCACAGCACCTCGAGCTCCGCCGCGCCATCGGCCGCCAGCTCCTCGGTGACCCGCGCGGGGTCGAGCACGTCCGCGGCGAAGTGCACACCGGGAGTGATCGCCCCGTCGAGCACCCGGAGAGCGGCGGCGGCGGCGAGGAACCCGCTCAGCTCGTAGGAGTCCGGGGCGCGCAGGACGAGCCTCGCGGTGGGCGGGCCGTCCGTCGCTCCGTCCCAGAGGTGGAACTCCTGTCCGTACCAGGCTCCGTGGCGCCGCACGTCCTCGTCGGCCGCCGCGACCAGGTCGGCGGTCTCCGTGCTGTCCAGTGCCCATGCCATGGCCAGTTCCTCGGCCAGGCGCCCGCCGCCGAAGACGGTGTACCAACGCACCCGGCCGACGTCCGTGGCACGGGCCAGCCGGACGGCCTCGGTGGACAGGAAGGGGAAGGCGTCGACGGGTGCGGGGAAGGCGTCGAGTCGCACTCCTCGGCGGGGGGCCAGCGCACGCTCCCGCACCCGGCCCTCGTACCAGGCGGCCGCCGGCGTGCCGTGCTCCGGTCCGCGGCCGAGCAGCACATCGCCGGCGGCGGCCGGGGTGAGCGGCGCGACGCCGCCGACGTAGGCGTCCAGTGCGACGGGACCGGTGGCGCGGGCGGCCAGCGCGCGGGGCAGCAGCGAGGACAGACCCGGCAGTGCGCCGGCGGACAGCACGGCCGTGCGTCCGGCCGCCACCCATCGCCCGGCGCCCCCGTCGGCGGACAGCAGGTTGTGGACCGGGTCGTCACCGGCCGCGTCGACGTAGTCCGCGCCGCCTCGCAGCGCGGCCCGGGCGACCGCGTCGAGGACGCGGTACGAAGGTCCCGCGCAGTTGACGACGAGTCGGCAGCCCTCCGTGAAGCGATCCAGCGAGTCGGGATCGGTCAGGTCCACCGCCAGGGCGCCCACGTCCGGGCCTCCCTCCGGAAGGCCGGCGACCAGCGCTTCCGCCCGGCCCCGGTCGCGGCCGGCCACCACCAGCGGGTGGACACCCGCCCGGCGGAGCCGCCGTACGACCGCGCTGCCGACTGCTCCGTAACCGCCTATGACGCCGATGACCGCCGGGTGTCGCACCGGTGTTCCTCCTGTTTCCCGCTGATCCAGTTGATGAAAATGATAATTATTATCGTAGTCATCATTCGACGGACTAAGGAAGAAGTGACGACGATGCACGACGTGATCGTGGTGGGCGGAGGGCCCGCCGGCCTCAACGCGGCGCTGGTGTCCGGGCGTCAGCGCAGGCGGGTCCTCCTGCTGGACTCGGGCCGCCCGCGCAACGCGCCCGCGGCGCAGATGCACATGTTCCTCAGCCGGGACGGCTTCCCGCCCGCCGAGCTGCGCCGCATAGGCCGGGAGCAGCTCACCGCCTACCCGAACGTGGCCGTACGCGAGGCGACCGTCACCGCCGCCGCGCCCGAGCCGCGGGGATTCGCCCTGACGCTGGCCGACGGCACCGTGGAGCGGACCCGGAAGCTGGTCCTCGCCACGGGGCAGGTCGACGTGCTCGACGAGCGGGTGGAGGGCCTGTCCGCGCTGTTCGGCCGGGGGGTGTACCACTGTCCGTTCTGCCACGGCTGGGAGACCAGCGGGATGAGCCTGGCCGTCCTGGGGCACGAACTGCCCCAGGTCATGCAGGCCTTGTACGTGGCCGACCGGTTCAGCGAGGACGTGATCGTGTGCACCGACGGCCACCCGGTGCCCGAACAGGCCGCGGGCCGCCTCGCCGGGGCCGGGATCGTCGTGGAGGAAACGGCCGTGGCCCGCGTCGAGGGGGAGGAAGGGGCCGTCCGCCTGGTCCTCGCCGACGGACGGGTGCTCGAGCGGCAGGGCGTCTACCACCGGGCGCCCACCCGTCAGCACTCCCCGCTGGCCGAGGAGTTGGGGTGTGCGATCCTCCCGGACGGCTGTGTGCGGGTGGACGAGTTCCAGCGCACCTCCGTGCCCGGTGTGTACGCGGCCGGGGACACCGCCCGGCTGGAGGCCCTGCCGGACGCCCTCACCTTCGTGATCACCGGTGCCGCCGACGGCGCCCGTGCCGCGGTCTGGCTCGACCAGGAGCTCTTCCGCGAGGACGCCGGCCTGGGCGGCTGAGACCGAGGTGCGGCGGGGGCCGTCCCGCCCCCGCCGCACCCTTCTCACCGGTCGTCCGGTTCGCGGAGGGCGGCGGCGAGTCCGGCCACCGTGGGCTGCCGGAGGAAGCGGCGGGGCGTCACCCGCCCCAGCCCCTCCCGCGCGAGCGAGCCGAGCATCCGCACCGCGAGCAACGAGTCACCGCCGAGCGCGAAGAAGTCGGCGGTGCGCTCCTCCACCGAACAGTCCAGCAGCTTCCGCCAGTGCGCCGCGACGGCTCGTTCCGTGTCGTCCCGGGGCGGTCCCGGCTCCGTTCCGCCGGCCGCCGCCGCAGGTACGGACAGGCGCCGGCCGGACGCCTGCCGGCCCGGCCCGGCCCGCTCGCCGTCGACCGCGTCGGGCAGTCCGACCACGGCGGCCCAGCCGACCGGTTCGACCAGCGATTCCACGGTCGCCATGAGATCGGCGAACATCCGGTCGACGTCCGCTCCCGCGAACAGCTCCTCCACCAGCGAGAAGACGACCACCAGCTCCCCGCGCAGCTCGAACAGCCGCACCTCCAGGGCCACCTGGGGCGTCCGCAGCTGCTGGTGGTGGCTCAGCAGGTCGATCGCGCCCAGCGGCCCGGCCTCCTGGGGCACCTCGCTGCCCAGCGCCGCGTCCACTCCCAGGGTGGACTGGAAGACGACGGGTGCCACCGGGCGGTGGGTGCCCCGGCGGCGGCCCAGTTCGCGGGAGACCTCCACGCCGGTGATCAGGTTGTGGGCGAGCGCGTCGCCGATGTCCCGCTGCGCGCGGCCGGCGAGGTCGGCGAAGACGGGGGCCGCCGGCAGCTCGACCGGCAGGAGCATGGTGGAGGAGAAGGCTCCCACCAGGCGGGACACGTCGGGGTGGAGCGGGAGGCGGTTCAGCTGGAGGGTGTTGAGCAGGAAGCGGCGGTGTCCGCAGGCCCGGGCGACGGCGGCGGCGAAGGCGGCGAACATCGCCGCGGACGGGGTCACCCCGTGCTCGGTGCACAGCCGGCGCAGAGCCGACCAGCGCTCCGGGTCGAGCACCGCCTGCCGGGTGCCCATCAGGGTGGGGCGCACCTCGGCGGGGTCGGCCACCAGCGGCAGGGCCGGCGGCAGCGGGAAGTCGTCGAGGCGGTCCCACCACCAGTCGCGGTCCTGCTGCCACGCCTCGGTGCCGGGCAGGTCCCGCAGGGTCGTCACGTAGTCGCCGTAGTCGATGTCCAGGGGCGCGAGGACGGCGTTGTAGTCGGAGACCAGGGCGAACAGGTCGCGGTAGAAGACTCCGGAGGACCATCCGTCGATGATCAGCAGGCTGGTCGAGGAGTGCAGCCGGGCGCGGTCCCCGGGCATCAGCGTCAGGCGCATGTCCAGACCACAGCCCCGGGACGGGTCGGGGCCCTCGGTGCTCATCTCGTGGCGTATCTCCGCGAGCCGGGCCGCGGCCGTCTCCTCGTCGGCGTCGCGCAGGTCGGTGACCCGGAGCTGCGGTACCGCCTCCGGGTCGTCCAGGGGCAGGATGCGCTGCCGGCCGTCGGGCAGGATGCGTGCCCGCAGGACGGCCTGGTGCTCGGCCAGGCGCTCCAGGGCGTCCTGCAGCGCCTCGGGGGCTTCGTCGGCGTCGATGTCCTCCAGCCCGATGTCCACGTAGTGGTGCGCGGAGCGGTAGGACAGCTCCCAGGCGTCCTGCTGGCCCACGAAGTAGCCCTGCTGGAGCGGCAGGAGCGGGAACGGCGCGTCCGGGTCCTCGCGTCGGCGCAGGTCCAGGGGCAGCGGGCGCAGGGCGCCCGTCCCCGATCCGGTACTGCGTTCGTGGACGAGGGCGGCGAGCTGCGCGGCGCTCTGTTCGACGCGGACGTCCGCCAGCGCCAGCGGCGTGCCCAGCCGTTTGCGCAGCATCGCGGCCATGCGGACGGCCAGGACGGAGTCGCCGCCCAGGCTCAGGAAGCTGGCGTCCGCCGGTACGGCGGCCAGGTCGGTCTCCAGGGCGTCGGCCCACACGGCGCGGACGGCGTCGACCAGGTCGGCCGAGGTCTGCTCGGCGGTGTGTTCGGGTGTGGATGCGGGGGTCAACAGGGGGCTCCAGTCGGGTCGGCGGGGCGGATGATGTCGTCCACGGCGTGGATCCGTGGGAGGGGCAGGGCAGGGGGCAGGCGGCCGGCGAGCGCGGCACGGACACGGCCGGGGTCCGGGCGGGCGCCGTGGGTTCTGACGCGTCCCGCGATGACGCGCTGGCCCGCCGAGGCGAGGGGGTGCTCCTCGTGCGGCAGGACGGGCAGCGGGTCGAAGCCCGCCGCGTCCAGTTGCCGTGCCCATTCCCCGGCGGTGAGGAAGACCCGGTCCTGGCCGGCCCGCAGGTCCGTGAACCACTCCTGTTCTCCGGGCGCGGGCGACATCAGCAGGTACATGGAGGTGAGCGCCTGGTAGTGCTCCTGGCACGACTCGACCAGGACCAGCAGCCCGTCGGGCGCCAGCAGTTCCCGCAGGGCCGCCAGACAGCGTCCGGCGTGCCGTGCGTTGTGCAGGACGTTCGCCGCCAGGACGACGTCCTGGGAGCCCGGTTCCAGGCCCTGTTCGAGCGGGTCGGCCTGGATGTCGAACAGGGCGTGCCGCAGTCCGGGGTGGTCGCCGAAGGCGTTCCGGGCCGCCCGCAGGAAGAACGGGGAGACGTCCGTGAACAGGTAGTCGACGGGCGTGTCGCCGAGCGCCTGCAGGACCGTGCCGGTGGTGCCGCCCACGCCGGCGCCCGCTTCGAGGACGCGCAGGGGGGCCGGCCCCGTCCGGCGGTGGGACTCGCCGGCGATCAGGGACGCGGCGGCGTGGTTGGCCCAGCGGCTGGGGACGCTGTCGCGGTAGTTGCCCTGCGCGGTGTCCGTCTCCCCGTCGGGGAAGAGGACCTCCTGCAGGGACGTGCGGTCCTGGAGCAGCAGCGGGAGCCGTTCGGCCGCGGCCCGGAAGAAGCGGGTCATGGACGCCGGGTAGCCCAGGCCCGCGCAGGCGCCGTCCAGCTCGCGCAGTGCCCGGGCGTGGCCGCGGCGGTCCGGCACCGCGAGGGAGTGGTGGCGGCCCGTCGCCGCGTCCAGGTGGAGCCGGCCCTCCGCGGTCAGGGTGCGCAGCCAGCGCCGTACGATCCACGCGTGCCGGGGTGCGACCGCCAGGGCCCCGAGGACCTCTTCGGTGGCGGGCCGGCCGGCGTCGCGGAACAGACGGGTCCGGTCCAGTACCCGGGCCATCGTCAGCAGCGCCGTCTCGTCGAGCTGCCGCATCAGTGCCGGGAGAACGGTCGGGTCGGTACCGCGGACGGTGGCGTCACCGGTGTCCGCGGCCCGGTCTGCGGCGCGGGCGTCGTCCCGGCCGGGACCCGGCGACGGCCGCGCCGACGGGGGCGGTCCCGTCACCAGCAGGGTGTCCTGTCCACCACCGCGCACCAGCTGCCACTGCGTCACGCCGGGCAGCCCGGCGAGGGTCTCGTCGGTGAGTGCGTCGTTCACGCGTGGCCGTCCTCGATGACGTCCACCACGGTGATCGCCGGCGGGGTCGTGTCCGGTTCGGCCCGGCGCAGGTGGTCGCGCAGCACCTCGGGCAGACGGCGCCGGACGAACAGGGGGAACGGCTCGTGGGCTGCCGGGCCGGAGGGCGCCGGGAGGTCCTCGGCCGCGGCGGGCGCGCAGTCGGCGGGGGCCGCCACGGCCAGCGCGCGCGGGTCGGCGGCGTCGAGCAGTACGGCGGCGTCCGCTCCCCGCAGTGCCTCGCGCAGGGCGTACGGGGTCACCGCCCCGGGGGCGTCGTGGAGCAGGGCGTTGGGGATGCCGTGGACGACGACGGGAGGGCCGTCGAGCGCGTCGCGCAGCGCTTGTGGGACATCGCTCCCCCGGTGCCCGTCCCAGGGCGTCCGGCGCACGTGCCGGGTTCCCGGTCCGCCGGTGTGCGGGCCGACGCGCAGGACGACGTCGTAGCGGTAGCGGGTGAGTTCGGTGTCCTCGGCCATGGTGCGGGCGTGCACGCTCATGCGGACCGGGCGGGGCCGGGTCGCGATCGCGGCGGCGACGGCCGCCGGGGTGAAGGACAGTTCCTCGTCCGCCTCGGCGGCGGCCGCGGCCCTTGCGGCGATCGTCGTGCCGTCCGCCTCGGGGTCGCGGGCCCGTTCCAGCCGTGTGAAGTGGTCGAGCAGCAGGCCGGAGTGCCGGATGTCCCCCACGATCACGGTGCCGCCGTCCTCGACCGCCGACAGCGCCCCGTGCAGGACGGTGGTCAGGTAGGCCAGGTCGGGGAAGCACTGGGTGACCGAGTTGAGCAGCACGCAGTCGGGGCGCGCGCCGGGGCCGAAGGCGGCGTCCATGGCGTCCCGCACCCGGGGCGCGGCCGTCTCGTGGGCGGCGGCCCGGACGAACGCGGTGCGGGGCAGGCCGGCCGCGGTGAGGCGGTCCACCGCGACCTGGGCGACGTCGGTGCCGGCGTACCCGTCCAGGTGCGGGTGCAGGCGGTGGGCGAGCAGGCCGGTGCCGCAGCCGAGTTCCAGGACCCGACTCGGACGCTGGGCCAGGACGAGGTCCACGGTGCGGTCCACCCAGTCCCGCATGTGGGCTTCGGGCAGCGGTGCTCCCGTGCCGGAGGCCCGCCACCCGGACAGGTCGAGGTCGTCGGCGTGCCGGCCCTCGGCCGTCTCGTACGTCCACTCGTAGACCTCGGCCCACTGCTCGAGGTGCTCGCGCATCAGGGGGCCCGGCTCGGGTGCCGCGGTCACGGCGTCCGGGTGCGGGACGACCCGGACGCCGCCGTCGGGTGCGGGGCGGGCCCGAGCCACCCAGGGATGGGCGGCCAGCAGGTCCGCGATCCGGCCGGTGTGTTCAGCCGTCGTGTGGTCGGACACCGGAGTGCTCCGTTCTCTCGTCGAGGGGGTGGTCGGGGGTCGTGTGCGGCCGTGGGACCAGGCGGCGCCCGGTCAGGCGGAGGACGCGGTCGGCGCGGGCGGCCGTGTCGGCGTCGTGGGTGACGGTCAGGACGGCGGGGCCGTCCTCCCGCAGCCGGTCCAGCAGGTCGAGGACGAGTCGTGCCGAGTCCGGGTCCAGACCCGCGGTGGGCTCGTCCAGCAGCAGCACGTCGGGCTCGGCGGCGAGCGCCCGGGCGAGAACCACCCGGCGGCGCTGGCCGCCGGAGAGCGCCGCCGGTCTGCGGCCGGCCAGCTCGGCGGGGAGTCCCACGGCCTCGAGGAGTTCCCGTACGCATTCCCGTCCGGCCGCCGCGGTCGTGCCGTGGAACACCTTCAGCGGCCGGGCCACCGCTCGGCCGACGGTGTGCGCCGGGTTGAGTTCCGCCGCCGTGTCCTGTCCGGCCAGTTGGACGGCGCGCAGCGTCCGCCGGTCGCGCGAGCGGGTCCCGGCGGGCAGCGGGCGCCCGTGCAGCAGGAGGTGTCCTGCCGCCGGTGGACGACGGCCCGCGAGGGCGTGCAGCAGGGTCGTCTTCCCGCTGCCCGACCGTCCCGTGACGGCCAGCCAGCCGCCCGCCGGCAGGTCCAGCTCGCCGACGCCGAGCAGCGGCGTGCCGTCCGGGGTCCGCAGGGTCAGGCCCCGCGCCGACAGCACGGGCGCCGGGGACGGGACGGGGTCCGCCGCCGTGCGGGGCGAACGTCCGGCCTGTGGTGACGCGGGATCGGCGATCGGGCGAAGCGGTTCCTTCCCCGGGGTGCGCGTCATCCGTCCGCGCTCGGCGGCGGTCACACGTGACCTGTACCGCGCGGTGGCGTCGGCACCGGCGGCCGGGGGCGCGTCACCGGCGAGCACCAGTGTCCGGTCGGCCAGTTCCGCGGCCAGCCGGGCATCGTGCGTGACCAGGACGACGCACCGGTCGGGGGTCCCACGGCGTGACCGCACCTCTTCGGCCACCAGGTCGGCCGTCGCGCGGTCCAGTGCCGAGGTCGGTTCGTCCAGGACGAGCAGCTCCGGGTCGGCGCACAGGGCCCGGGCCAGAGCGACCCGCTGGGCCTGTCCGCCGGAGAGTTCTCCCGCCCGCCGGGAGGCGAGCCCGGGTGGAAGGCCCAGTCGGTGCATCAGGGCCTCGACCCGCAGGGCGCGGGCGGCGGCGTCACCGGTGAACTCCTCGCCGATCAGCCGGTCCACGCGCCACAGCGGGTGGAGGGCCGCGCCGGGGTCCTGCGCCAGCCAGCCGCACCGGGCACGCCGCCACCGCCGGGCCGTCCGGCCGGGCGACACGACCGCGCCGCGCCAGCGCACGGTGCCCGCCGCGCGGTGCAGTCCGTCCGGGAGGACGTCGAGCAGGGCGCGCAGCAGCGTGGATTTACCGGCACCGGACGCGCCGGTGACGGCCAGCACCTGCCCCGGGCCGACGCGGACGTCGACCGGCGGCAGGACGGTGGCTCCGTCGAGGGCGCGGCGGACGGTCAGACCCTCGGCCGCCAGCAGCGGGGCGTCGGTGGGAACGAGCCCGTCGTGGGCGCGGACCGTCATGTCGCCTCCCCCGGAACACGGGCGGCCGTCCGGGCCGCCGCGGCGAACACCCAGGCGCAGCCCGCCAGGGGGATCGCCGGCGCCAGCAGCGCCCAGGGGTTGAGTGCGGCGCCGGGCAGGTTCTCACTGAGCATCAGGGCCCAGTCGGGGTCCGGGGGCTGGGGTCCCAGCCCGAGCACGGCGAGGGCCGCGGCGATCTGCAGTGCCGTGACGAGCCGGAGCCCGGCGTCGGCGGCGACCAGGCGGCGCAGGGCGGGCAGCACCTCGTGGAGCAGCACGGCGGGCGTGCGCTCGCCGCGCTCGACGGCGGCGTGCACGTGCCCGCTGTCGCGCAGCTGCGCGCACTGCGTGGCGACGACCCGCGCGGTGAGCGGGGCTCCCGCGAGCACCGACGCCACGACGACCGCCGTCGCCCCCGGCAGTGCGGTGGCCAGCACCAGCGCCAGGACCAGGGCGGGGACGGCCAGCAGCAGGTCGCACAGGGCCCGTACGGTGCGGGCGGCACGGTCGCCCGACCACCCCGCGGCCAGGCCGAGACCCGCGCCGCAGACGACGGCGGCGAGCGCGGCGAGCAGGGACACGGTCAGGAGCTGGGTGCCCCCGGCCAGGACCCGGGACAGCACGTCGCGCCCCAGGACGTCGGTGCCCAGCGGATGCCGTCCGCCGGGCGGCGCCCAGGGGGCGGCGACCGTTCGCTCCGGTGGGTGCGGGGCGGCGTACCGGCCGAACGGCACGCACACCAGCAGGGTGAGGGCCGCGGTCACGGACACCGGAGGACGGACGGCTCCGGGGAGGAACGGCGCAGGCGCTCCGGTCATGCGGTCCTCCCCGCCGTCGCCACCGACGGGCCGGGGGCCCCCGGCGCCGTGGTGCGACGGGCGGCCAGGTCGGCCAGGAGCATGCCCAGCAGCAGGACGGCGGCCGGGAGGAGGGCAGCGGCCTGGATGACGGGGACGTCCCGCACCGCGACGGCGGACACCAGCAGCTGCCCGGTGCCCGGGTAGCCGAAGAGGGTCTCCGCCAGGGCGGTCCCCGCCACGAGACCGCCGGTCAGCAGGGCCGTCACCTGGAGCGCCGGCGCGTACAGGAAGGGCAGGACGTGCCGGTGCAGCACGAGCGGGGCGGGCAGGCCGCGCAGCCGTGCGTCGGCCACGTGCGGGCGGCGCAGGGTGTCGGCCAGCGCCCCGCGCAGCAGGACGGTGGCGAACGCGGCCGAGGGCAGCGCCAGGGTGAGAGCGGGCAGCACCAGGAGCCGGGGGTCCGCCAGGGGCGAGCCGCCGGGCGGCAGCAGGGACACGGGGGGCAGCCAGCCCAGCAGCCCGGCCAGGACCGCGCCGAGCACCGCCGCGTGGACCGGCTGCGGCACGGCGGCCAGCCCGGTGGCGGCCGTGCCGCCCCGGCCGCCGCGCAGGTACGCCACGGTCAGGGCCGTCGAGGTGAGCAGCACGGTGACCGCGAGCGCCGCCGCGACCAGGACGGCGGTGGCGGGCAGCCGTTCGGCGAACAGCGTCGCCACCGGCTTGCCGCCCGCCAGCGAGCGTCCCAGGTCCCCCCGGACCAGGCCGTACAGCCAGTCGAGGTAGCGCACCGCGGCCGGCCGGTCCAGCCCGAGGCGTTCCCGCTCCGCCGCGACGTCCTCGTCGGAGGCCCGTCCCGCCGTCCTCAGTTCCCCGGCGTCACCGGGGAGCAGTTCGGTGGCCGTGAAGACCGCGGCCGTGGCGGCGACGGCCAGGGCGGCGGCCCGGCCGACCGGGCGCAGGGCGCGGCCGGCAGTGCGCGGGGTCACTTGGCCATCCACACCTGGTCGATGAACATGCGCTGGAATCCGGGCCCGTCGGGCAGTCCGCGCACGCCCGGCGCGGCGAGGTCCAGGCCGTCCCCGGTGCCCCAGACGACATAGCCGCCGTCCTCCCACAGCTCGCGCTGGATGCCGGAGAGCAGTTCCTCGCGCCGCGCCTCGTCGGCGGTCGACATGGCCCGGGCGAAGCCGTCGTCGAAGCTCTTGCTGCGCCAGGCGGTCTCGTTGGTCGGGGAGTCGGACAGCAGTCCGACGCGGACGAGGTCGGGGAAGGAGATGCCCCCGTAGTAGCCGGTGTAGAACGCCTTCTTGGCGTAGACGGCGGTCCAGTAGGTGTCCGCCGGCTCGACCTTCACCTCGGCGTCGACTCCGATGTCGGAGAGCTGCTGGGCGTAGAGGGTGGCCGCGGTGTCCATGCCGGGGTAGGAGGTGGTGGTGTGCAGGGTGACGGACAGTCCGTCGGCGTGGCCGGCCTCGGCCAGCAGCTTCTTGGCCCTCTTCACGTCGCGGGTGCGCTGCGGCAGGTCCTCGGGAGCCGAGGGGTCGTAGGGGGTGGGGAGGTCGTTGGCGATCTCGCCGTAGCCGAGGAACACGGTGTCGACCAGGGCCTTGCGGTCGGCGGCGAGGCGGAACGCCTCGCGGACCCGGGGGTCGTCGAACGGCTCGGTGTCCAGGCGCATGACGAACGGGTACTCGGTGACCCCGTCGCGTCGGACGACCTGGGTTCTCGCCGAGGATCCGGCGCTTTTGACCGCGGCGGGGCTGACGCTGCCGGCGACGTCGGCCTGCCCGGAGGCGACGGCGCCGGCCCGTGCCTGTGGGTCGGCGACGGCCTGGATCTCGATCCGGTCCAGGTGCGGGCGCTTGCCCCACCACGTGTCGTTGCGGGTCAGGACGGTGGTCTGGGCACCGGTCCGCTCCACCCGGTAGGGGCCCGAGCCGATGACGGGGCGGGAGAAGTCCTCGGTGCCCTCCGGGACGACGAAGGTGACGGACTCCAGGGCCCGGGGCGCGTCGGCCATCGGGGCGCGGGTGGCCAGGACGACGGTGTGCTCGTCGGGGGCGGTGGACTTCTTCATGTCGAAGTCGGCGAGCCTGCCGTAGTTCTCGGCGGCCTTGCCGCCGATGCGCCGCAGGGAGTACAGCACGTCGGCGGCGCGCACCGGTGTGCCGTCGGTGAAGCGGGCGTCCTCGCGCAGGGTGAGGGTCCAGCGGTCCATGGCGTCGTTGGGCTTCCACGACGTGGCGAGCCGCGGCCGGGTCCTCCCGTCCTCGCCGGGGACGGTCAGGACGTCGTAGGTCAGGGCGAAGCGCAGGACGTCGGACTCGTTGCCGAGGCCGCCGTGGGGGTCGTCGCTGGCGGTGGCGGGGGACCCCGCGACGGCGTACCGCAGGGTGCCGCCGTCGACGGGCGCGCCGGTGCGGGAGGCCGGGGTGTCGGCGGCGGGTGTGCCGGAGCAGGCGCTCAGCAGCAGGGCGCCGACCGCCGCGAGGGCGGTGAGGGCGGATCTGCGGGACAGGGGGCTGCGGGGTGACGGGTGCTGGTGCATGGTTGCTTTCCGCGAGAGGTTCGGGGGTCAGGGGTGGCCGCCGGGCTCACCGGCCGGTGTGGACGGCGGCCAGGGCCCGGTCGATCAGGGCGGCGGTCCGCCGTACTGCGGGGTCGTGCAGCAGGGAGTAGTGGTGGCCTTCGACGGTGTGGGCGTCGACGGGGCCGCTGACGTGCGGCAGCCAGCCGAGGGCGGGCAGGTCCGCGGCGTCGTCGACGCCCATGCCGACGCCGGCGTTGTGCGGCGCGGGACGGGACGCGGCGATGAGCAGCAGTCGGGTGGCCGGGTCGGTGAGGTGTCCGGCCCGGTGGTCGGCCAGCGCCCGCAGGTGGCGTTCGAAGACCTCGAGGCGGGTGTCGGCGGTGTCCCGGGGGCCGAGCAGGCCGGCCGCTCGCAGCCGTTCGGTGACCGTCCGGCGTACCGCCGCCGGGTCCGGGGCGGTACGGATCGTCTCCGCGTCCGGGCCGAGGTCCAGGTCGAGGTCGAGGAACGCCTCCAGCGAGCGCAGGTAGCGGACGGCCGCGGAGGCGGTGTCCTGGGTGCGGTCGGCGCCGCCCAGTGCCCGGATGCGGTCGGGGGTGTTGGAGTCGATCAGGACGAGGAGGTCGGTCCGCTCCCCGCGTCGCTGGAGTTCCACGGCCATCTGGTGGGCGACGGTGCCGCCCATCGACCAGCCGCCCAGCAGGTAGGGACCCTGCGGCTGGTGGACGCGCAGCGCCGCGAGGTAGCGGTCGGTCGTCTCGGCGATGGTCCGCGGCCCGGTGCCGCCGGTCAGGGCGGGGTCGGTGAGGGCCACGACGGGCCGGCCGTCGGTGAGGAGACGGGCGAGTTCGCCGTAGCACAGTACGTCCCCGCCGGAGGGGTGCATCAGGAACAGGGGGCGGTCGCCGTTGCCGTCGCGCAGCAGCAGGGCCGCGTCGGTGTCGGGGGTCGGGCCGGGAACGGTCCGCTTCCTCGCCCTGGGGGCCGGCCGCCGGGCTTCACGGGCCGGGGCGGCGGGCGCGGTGCGGGGCTCCTCGGTGTCCCACGCCCGCGGTGCGTCGGCCAGCCGGCGCACCCGCTCGGCGTAGGCGGCGAACACCGCGTCCGCCTCGTCGGCGGGCAGGGCGTTCTCCAGGACGTCCCACTGGAGCAGGAGCGCCCCGTGCTGCTCGATCACCTGGTGGTCCAGCCAGGTCTGCGGGGTGCTGCTCACGCCGTACACCGGGGTGCCCGCCCAGTCCAGGTCGTGGCCGCCGCCGAGCGGCCCGGACAGGCCCAGGGCGCTGGTGAAGACCACGGGAACGGACTCGGTGCGGCCGGTGCGCGAGGACTTCTCGGCCAGCAGGTCGAGCGCGGAGAACTCCCGGTGGTCCAGGTCCTCGAAGAGGGTGCGCTGGGCCCGTACGGCGGCGTCGGCGAAGCAGCGGGTGTCCGAGCGGTCCACCTCGTGGAGCATCAGCGAAGTGAAGTCGCCGACCACGGCGTCCGCCCCGGGAAGGTGCGCGGGCCGGTCGAAGAGAGTGAGGGTGACGGCGAAGCGGTTCTGCCCCGACCACCCGGCGAGGGCCTCGCCGTAGGCCGCCAGCAGGACGGCCGTGGGGGTCAGCCCGCGCCGGGCGGCCTCGGCCTTGAGGGCGTTCCAGCGGTCCGGCTCCAGACGGGCGGTGCGCCGTGCGAAGCGGGGCCGGTCCCCGGGGCTCCCGGCCCGGACGGGCAGCGCGGGTGCGCCGGGCAGGTCGTCCAGCCTGGCCCGCCAGTAGGCGGCGGCCCGCGCGTGCTCCGGGCCCTCGGTGCGGCGCTCGAGTGCGGCCACGCAGTCCGCGAAGCTGGTCTCCAGCGACGGCAGCCGGGCGTCGGGGTCGTGGTAGAGGGTGCGCAGTTCGCGGTCCCAGATCAGGTAGCTGGCGGTGTCGCACACCAGCACGTCCACGTTGACGAACAGCCGGACGACGTCGCCGGGCAGTCGGGCGGCCCGGATGTCGACCAGGGGCCAGCGGCCCGGGCGGGGTTCGCGGCGCACCATGCGGGTGCGCACGCGCTCCAGCTTCCGGGCGCGCTCGGCGTCGTCGTCCTTCGTCAGGTCCTGCACCCGGATCCGGTAGTGGGGCACCTTGTCGAGCACCCGGTTGCGGCCTTCCGGTGAGACGACCGCGCGCAGCATCGGGTGGCGGGCGACGACCGCGTTCCACGCCGTTTCGTAGCGGTCGGTGTCCAGACCGGGACAGTCGTACTCCAGGTGGAAGGAGCACGGGACGTCGCCGAGGCGGTAACCGCCCGATCCACCGACCCAGTAGGCGTGCTGCACCCGGGTGAGGGGGAACTCCCGGAGGCCGTCCCCGGGTTGCGCGGAGGGACCGCCCGCGGTCCGGGGCGCGGCGGGATCCCGCCGGGATTCCCCGCCGGGCAGCATCGGGGCCAGGGCCGCGATGGTGGGCCGGGCGAGCAGGTCCTGCAGCCGCAGGTCGGCACCGTGGTCGTCGCGCAGCCGGGCGAGCATGCGGGTGGCCAGCAGGGAGTGGCCGCCGAGGGCGAAGAAGTCGGCGTCACGGTCGGTGACGGGGAAGCCCAGCAGGTCCGACCAGACCTCCGCCAGGAGTGTCTCCGCCCCGGTGGTGAATCCCGCACCGGCCTGCGGCTCCGCCGTGGGCGCGCCGGGAGCCGGAGCGACGGAGGCGGGTACGGCGGTGGGCGTGCCCGCGGTGCGGGGCGCGAGGTCGGCCGGCGAGACGGCGACGGAGGCCGGGACACGGCCGCCGGCCGCGAGCGCCAGCAGACGGTCCACGGTGCGCATGCCGTCCGCCAGGCCGATCGAGTGCCGGGAGGCGACGGTGCGTTCGCTCCGGCCGGGCCCGACGCGCCAGCCGTCCCAGGCCACGCTGATCCAGCGGGGTGCGTCCGGGTCCGCGTGGTGCTCGTGCTCGGCGAGGGCGTCCAGGTAGCGGTTGACGGCGGCGTAGGGGGCGAGGCCGAGGCCTCCGACGAACGCCGTGGCGGAGGACATCAGCAGGACGGTGGCCGGGCGGCGGCCGGGCGGCAGGCCGTGCACGGCGCCGCGCACCGCGAGGGCCGCGGTGACCTTGGCGTGCGCGTGGGCGCGCACGGCCCGCTCCTCGGTGGCCCGCAACGGCGCGACGGCGGCGGAGGCGACCACGCCGGCGGCGTGCACGACCAGGTCCAGCGGGCCGTCGCGGTCGGTCAGTTCCCGCAGCAGTTCCGTCGTGGCGGCGGTGTCCGCGGCGTCCGCGGCACGGACCTCGATGTCGGCGCCGGAGTCCCGCAGAACACGGATCGTCTCCGCCCGTTCGGCTTCGGTGCTGCCGGGGGCGGGGTCCGGGGGGAGCCCGGTGCGGCCGGTCACCACGACCCGCCGTCCGGAGCGGGCCAGGTGCCCCGCCAGGGCCAGGCCCACGTCCCCGAGCCCGCCGAGGATCACCGCCGTGCCCGTTCCGCCGTCGGTGACGGCCGGGCCGTCCGTGTCCGGCGCGGGTGCGGACGGCCGCCAGGGGGTGATGCCGCGCGTCCAGCGGTGTCCGCCGCGCAGGGCGCACTCGATGCCGTTCGGGCCTCCCGCCAGCAGGTCGGCGGCCTCCGCCGGCACGGTCCGGACGTCGTCGGCGTGCGGCGGGCCGGCCGGCAGGTCCACCGAGCGCCAGCGCAGGCCCGGGAACTCCTGGGCGAGGACGCGGGGCACGGCGAGGCCGGCGGCGGCGTGGGCCGCCGGCCGGTCGGTGCTCTCCACCTGCTGGGCGTTGTGGCTGAGGTGCAGCAGGCAGGTGCGGTGCGCCCAGGAGGCGGCGGCCCGCGCCACCTGGGCGTAGTGCAGGACCGACGCGCTGACGGTGTCCGCCGGGTCGTCGCCGGTGTCACCGTACGGGCCGATCACGACGATGCCCTCGCACGGGGTGCCGGGGTCCGCGAGCGCCTCGCCGAGGGTGACGGTGCGGGCGCCGGCGGCGGCGAGCGCGGCGCGCACCCGCTCGGCCGACGGTGAGCCGGGCGGACCGTCCACCAGCCAGCGGCCCCGCAGCGCCGACGGGTCCGCCTCGACGGGAGGCGTGCGCCGCCAGACGGGCAGTTGGAAGGGCTCGGACTCGTCCGGGGCGGCCTGCCCGGCGCCGTGGCCGGGGCGGGCCGCCGTACCGGCCTGTGCGACGGCCGGCGGATCGATCCACAGTCTGCGGCGCTCCATGGGCAGGCCCGGCAGGACGACACGGCGTCGCCCCGGACGGTGCAGGGCCGCGGCGTCCAGGGGGACCCCGTGCGTCCACAGTTCTCCGGCGGCCGCCAGCAGCGCGGCTCGTCCTCCGCCGGGCTGCTCACGGTCGGGGAAGGCGGCCAGGGTGGCCAGGAGCTGCCGGTGTCCCTGCTGACGGGCCAGTTGGAGCAGTGCACCGCCGGGTCCCGCCTGGACGAGGACGGCCGGCCCTTCGCCCAGGGCGGTGGCCAGGGCGTCGGAGAAGCGCACGGTGGAGCGCAGGTGCGCCACCCAGTGGTCGGCGCCCGGAGCGGTGTCCAGCAGTTTCCCGGTGAGGGTGGTGGCGAGCGGGATGCCGGGAACACGCGCCCGGACGGCCTCGGCGGCCGCGCGCAGTTCGGGCAGGACGGGGTCGACCAGGCGCGAGTGTGCGGCCGCGTCGAGGGAGAGCCGCACGGAGCGCTCGCCGCGTGCGGTCAGGACGCGCTCCGCTTCGGCCACGGCCGGCGAGGGTCCGGACACCACGCAGGACCGCGGGCCGTTGACCGCGGCCAGATCCAGGTCCGGGTGGTCGGCGAGCAGGGCGAGGGTCTGCCGCTCGGTCAGCGGGACCGTCAGCATCACCCCGCCGCCGGCCGCCCGGGACATGCCGCGCGAGCGGACCGCCACCAGGGTCGCGGCGTCGGACAGGGACAGGGCACCTGACAGCACGGCGGCCACGTACTCGCCGAGGCTGTGACCGACCACCGCGTCCGGCTCGACGCCCCAGGAGCGCAGTGTGCGCGCGGCGGCGAGGGAGACGGTGAACAGGGCGGGCAGTCCGTGGGCGGGGTCGCGCAGCAGCCGGCGCGCGTGCTCGTCGGACGGGTCGGCGGTGATCAGCGCGGTGAGGCCGGTGCCGGTCCCGTCATCGAAGAGATCGGCGCACTCGCGCACGGTGCGGTCGAACTCCTCTTCCTCTGCGCACAGTTCGCGACCCATGCCCGCGTACTGCGCTCCTCCGCCGGGGAAGGCCAGCACGATCCGGGGCGGGGTGGGACCGGGGCGCCGCCGCGGGGCGGCGCGCAGGGCGCGGCTGTCGGTCTCCGCCGCCCCGGTGATCACCGCGGCGGCGCGGTACGGCAGCGTCGCGCGGCCGGTGTGCAGGGTGTGGGCCGCGTCGGCGGGCGCGACCTCCCTGGTGTGGAGGGCGGTCGCGGTGGCCTCGGTGAGGCGGGCGAGGGCGTCGTCGCGGTGCGCGCTGAGCAGGGCGAGCTGCGGACGCGGATCGGCGGGCGGCGCGGGCCGGACGGGGGCGCTGCCCAGGACGACGTGGCAGTTGGTGCCGCCGATGCCGAAGGAGCTGACGCCCGCGTACCGGGGCCCGGTCCAGTCGGTGGCCTCGTGGACGACGGTGAAGGGCGAGTCGTCCAGCCGGAGGTCGGGGTTGAGGGGCAGGGCGTCCAGGGTGGGCGGCAGTACGCCGTGGTGCAGGGCGAGTACGGTCTTGGCGAAACCGGCGATGCCCGCGGCCGAGTTGGCGTGCCCGATGTTGCTCTTGACCGAGCCCAGGGCGCACCAGGCCGGGCCGGTCTCGCCGAACACGCGGCGCAGCGCGGCGACCTCCACCACGTCGCCGAGGCGGGTGGCGGTGCCGTGGGCCTCGACGTAGGTGATGTCCCCGGGCGTGAGACCGGCCACGGCGAGCGCCTCGGAGACCACGCGGGCCTGTCCGCGCGGCGAGGGGGCGGTGAAGCCGGTGCGGTCGCCGCCGTCGTTGTTGACGGCGGAGCCGTGCAGGACGGCCAGCACCGGGTCGCCGTCGGCGAGGGCGTCGCGC
This sequence comes from Streptomyces sp. DSM 120436, assembly GCF_055778765.1. NCBI lineage: Bacteria > Bacillati > Actinomycetota > Actinomycetes > Kitasatosporales > Streptomycetaceae > Streptomyces > Streptomyces sp. DSM 120436. The sequence continues at coordinate 598,196 of NZ_JBSKBS010000002.1, forward strand.
AGCCGCCGCAGGACGGCCACACCGACGCCCTGGGTGTGCACGATGCCGGTGCCCTCGGCGGAGAAGGTCCGTACGCGCCCGTCGGCGGAGAAGATCCCGTCGGGGACGTGGAGGTAGCCCCTGCCCTGCGGGACGATCAGGGAGGCGCCGCCGGCGAGGGCGGTGTCGCACTCCCCCGCCAGCAGGGACTGAGCCGCCAGGTGCACGGCCACCAGCGAGGTCGAGCAGGCGGTGCCGACCGCGACGGCGGGTCCGGTGAGCGCGAGGCGGTGCGCGACGTGCAGGGGGAGGTAGTCGGCCACGCCCGCGAGGGCCGCCTGGAGGCTGCCGACGGGATCGGTGGCGGAGGCGGCGTACCGGTCGGCGAGGTTGCGGGCGAGGTAGTCGCTGTGGGCGGCGCCGGCGAAGACGCCCACGGCGCCCGCGCCGGCGCCGCCGCCGTGTCCGGCGCTCTCCAGGGCGCGCAGGCACGCTTCGAGGAAGAGCCTCTGCTGGGGGTCCATCACGGCCGCTTCGGCGTCGGTCAGGCCGAACGGCTCGGGATCGAACCGGTCCTGTTCGTCGATGACCCCGCTGACGGGTATGTGGGCGGGGTTGGCCAGCAGCCTCGCCGGGACGCCGCGTTCGGCCAGTTCCCGCTCGTCGTGCCGGGTCAGTCCGCTGCGGCCGCCGACGAGCAGGTCCCAGTAGGCCGCCGTGTCGGGGGCTCCGGGGAACCGGCAGTCCAGGGCGGTGACCGCGATCAGGTCGTCGTCGGCCTCGTGGTCGGGCCGGGGCGTGTCCGGCGTGTCTCCCCGGGAGGAAGTCGGTTCGGTCATCGTGTGGTCTCCTCGGCCAGGGCGCGTGCGGCGACGCGGGACGTTCTGCGCGTGGGCCGTTCGGACCGCTGGGAGGCGGGGGGCCTGACGGCGTCGGTGCCGGCGTCGGTGGCGGCCCGGTCGGTGTCCGGGGCGCTCTGGGCGGTGATGCGGGCGGCCAGGGCCGCGACGGTGGGGTGTTCGAACATGTCCGCCAGTGCGAGCCGGGGTGCGACGCCCTCCCGGAGCCTGCGGTGGGTGAGGACCAGGGTGAGGGAGGTGGCCCCCAGCTCCCTGAAGGTGCTGTCGGCTGTCACCGGCACGTCCGTGAAGTCGGCCAGGATGCCGGTCAGGGCCTCCAGCACGGCCGGTGCCACGGGCGCGGCCGGGCCCGGCCCGCGGTGCCGGGGCGCCTGGTCCGGTCCGGTGCCGTACCGTTCCGGGGCCGGGGCGCCGGACGCCGGACCGGTGGACGGGGAGGGCGTCGGGGAGCCCCCTGCCCGGGGGCGGCAGACCACCTCCGCCAGTCCTCCGGGGCCCAGGAGCGGCACTGCGGCTTCGCCGTCGGCGGTTCGCGCCACGTGCCGGAGCCATCGGGCCGACGCCTCCAGCGCCTGGTCCGGCCGGAGCCGTCCGGGTCGGACCACGACGGCGGCCTCCAGGCCCAGGGCGGTCGCCTCGGCCAGCGCGGCGGCGACCCAGTCCCCGCCCGGGGCGGACTCGGCGGCGGCTCCGGCCGGGACCGTACGCGGTGTCGCGGTGGGCTCGGCCGCCGCCTCGGCGACCGGGGCCGGCCCGTCGGCGTCGGTGGTCCGGTCATCGGCGGGTGGGGCGGTCAGCGCCGCGTGGTCGATCTTGCCGTTGGCCGTCACCGGCAGCTGGTCCAGGATCACGAACCGGCTGGGCACCATGTAGTCGGGCAGCCGTTCGCGCAGGACGTCCGCCAGCTCCCGGGCGGCCGGCGGTTCGCTCGCGCCCCGGGGCGACAGGTGCGCCACCAGTCGTGGCCGTCCGTCGGGGCCGCGTACCGACGACACCACGCACTGGCGGACCGCCGGATGGCGGGCCAGCACCGCCTCCACCTCGCCCAGTTCGATGCGGTGCCCGCGGATCTTCACCTGCCGGTCGACGCGCCCGAGGAACTCGATGGCGCCCTCGGCGGTCCACCGGCCGAGGTCCCCGGTGCGGTACAGCCGGCGGCCCAGTACGGGGTGGACGGCGAACCTCTCGGCGGTCTGGACCGGATCGGCGGTGTAGCCGCGGGCCAGCCCGTCGCCGCCGATGAACAGCTCCCCCGCCTCGCCCACCGGGCAGGGCGCGCCGTCCTCGTCGAGGACGAAGAAGCTCTGGCCGCGCAGCGCCCGGCCGTAGGGGATGCTGCGCCACCCCGGATCGACGTGTCCCACCGGATGAGTGATGGACCAGATGGACGCCTCGGTGGCTCCGCCCAGGCTCATCACCTCCGCCTGGGGGGCCAGTCGTCGCAGCCGGTCGGGCAGGGTCAGGGGGATCCAGTCACCGGAGAGCATCACCAGGCGCAGGGTGCGCAGCGCCCCGGTGGCCTCCTCCGGTTCCATCTCCGCGTACTCGACGAGCATTTCGAGCAGGGCGGGTGCGGTGTTCCACACGGTGACGCCGTGCCGGCCGGCCTGTTCGAGCCAGTGCTGCGGGTCGCGCTGCCGGGCGGGGTCGGGCAGCACCAGACAGCCGCCGGCGCCGAGGACGCCGTAGATGTCGAACACGGACAGGTCGAAGCTGAGTGCCGACAGCGCCAGCACCCGGTCGTCGGGGCCGATGGCGAACCGGTCGACGATGTCGTCGACGGTCGTGCGCGCGGCCCGGTGCTCGATCTCCACGCCCTTGGGGCTGCCGGTGGAACCCGAGGTGAAGATGGTGTAGGCGATGTCCTCGGGCCGTGGGGCCGTGAGCGGTGCCGCGGGACCGGCGGAGCCCGCGGCGGTGCGGGCGGGGCGCCCCGCGGCGGTCAGGCGGTGGACGGTGACGCCTTCGGGCCAGTCGGTCCTCACACCGCGGCCGGTCAGCGCGTGCCGGACCCCGGCCCGCTCGCAGACGGCGGCGATCCGCGCGTCCGGCCAGGAGGGTTCGACCGGCAGGTAGCCCGCTCCGCTCAGGCTGACGCCGAGTACGGCGGTGACCTGCGCGGTGCCCTTCTCGCAGGCGACGGCGACCATGTCGCCGGGCCCCACCCCGTGTGCGGCCAGCAGTGCCGCGGTGGCGGCGGCGTTGTCCGCGAGGCGGGCGTGGGTGACGGTGGAGGAGGAGGTGCGCAGGGCGGGCCGTCGTGGATGCCGCCGGGCCGCGTCGGTGACCGGATCGTGCAGCAGGGGGCCCGCGTTCGGGAAGGGCACCGCGTCCAGGGGCTCTTCGGGGTGGAAGGACGGATCCCAGCCCAGGGTGGTGTCGTGCCAGGCGTCGGGGTCCGTCAGGGTGTGGAGCAGGCGTACGAAGGCGTCGAGCAGGGCCGGTGTCCAGCCGTCGGGGAACGCCCCCTCGACGGCGTCCCAGGCCAGGCGGAGGCGTCCGCCCTCGTCCCACACGATGTGGTCGAGCAGGACCTGCGGGGTCTGGGAGATGCCGTACACCTCCTGTCCGATCCAGGACGCCGGAGGCTCCCCGGCGCCCGCGAGACCCACCCCGCTGGTGAACACCACCGGGTGGCTGAGGGCTCCCGCCGACGGTGGTTCCTGCCCCCGCAGTTCCCTGAGCACCTCGACGCCGGACACGGACCGGTGGTCCAGGTCCTCCCAGAAGCGGCGGTTGACGGCGGTGGCGTAGTCGGCGAAGCCCTTCCAGCCGGCGGGGTCGAAGCGCGGCGTGCCGACCAGGGCGGTGGTGGTGAAGTCGCCGACCACCCCCTCGGCCCCGTTCTCGTCCTCCGGGCGGTCGAACAGGGTGGTGTTGAGGCAGATCCGTTCCCCGGCTCCCCACCGGCCGAGGACGACGGCGAAGGCCGCGAGCAGGGCCGCGGTCGGCGTGACCGCGTGCTCGGTGCACCGGGCTCGTAGCCGGGTCCAGGTTTCGGCGTCGAGTTCGGCGGCGGAGCGGACGAAGCGGGGCGGGGTGGTGTCGGCGGGGTCGCGCAGCAGGGGCAGCCGTGGCGGCGGCGGCAGTTCGGGGGCTCGTTCGGCCCAGTAGGCGTGGTCACGGGCGCGCCGGGCCGCCCACTCCGGGTCCCTCGAGCGGGCGCGCTGGAGGTCGGCGAACCGGGCTGCCGGCTCGGGAAGCCGGTGGTCGGGGTCCGCGACGAGGCGGCCCCACTGACGCATCAGCAGCATCCAGCCGGTGAGGTCGGTCAGGAGCACGTCCACGCCGATGTGCAGCCGGGTCCGCCCGTCGGGCAGCAGGGTGGCGTGGATGTCGAACAACGGCCACGACTCCGTGGGCCGGTTCTGGTGGGAGCGCTCCCGACGCTGGGCGGACAACGCTTCCCTCACCTGTCCGGCGGACTCGCCCCACAGATCGGTGACGCCGATCCGGTAGGGGCCGGGAGCGGCTGCGATGCGCTGGCGGCCCCGGTCGTCCACCGTCATGCGCAGCATCGGGTGGTGGTCGACCAGCCGGTTCCAGGCGGCTTCCAGCCGGGCCACGTCCACGAACGGGTCCGTGCCGCCGGGTGTGCGGTCGTACTCGTAGTAGTAGAAGGTGGCCACTCCGCCCAGCGGCATGCCCTCGGCCCGCCCGGCCAGGTACGAGGCCTGGATGGGCGTCAGGGGGAAGCACTCCTCCTCCGCTTCCTCGTCGTTCCGTGCACCGCCGGGTTCCGCCCCCGCCCGGCCCTCGGCACCGAGGGGCCCGGGATCGGTGACCTCCTCCGGCGTGCGACCGGCGAGGAGACGGTCCGCCACCGCACGGGCCGTCGCGCCGTCACCCAGAAAGGCGGTCAACGGCAGGTCCTGGCCGGTGCGTTCGCGGATCCTCCGCCTCAGCCGCACCGCGGTGAACGATTCGAGCCCCAGGGCCGCGAGCGGAGTCGTCCGTGCGACCTCGTGGGGTGGTGTGCCGAGGACTTCGGCGATGCAGTCGATGACGCGGGCAAGGAGGTCGTCGCTCGGCACAGGCTGGTCCATCCGGTCTCCGTCGAAAGGCGGGCAGGGCGACGCCTCCCCCGCAGAGAGATCCGGGGGAGGCGGAACACCGATGAACCTAGTTGAAAATGATTATCAGATCAACCAACTTGCGATGTCAGATCGCTCGCGCGCTCGAGAACGCACAGCCCCAGAGCGGAATCACCGGTCCGGCGCAACGCCAGTCCCGCCTCGGCGACTTCGGCCGCCAGCGCGTCCTCCGTCGCGACCCACCAGCGGTACTCGACCGACGTCCCGGCCAGCGGCCGGCCCTGACGCAGGACGCCGTAGTCCATGCGCCAGGTGATCTCGTCCGCTCCGGTGGGACGCGCGCTCGCCCAGCCCTCGTACTCCAGCTCGCCCACGACGGCCCGGGCCGTCCGCACCCGCTCCACCTCCACCGGGGTGAACGGCGGAGCGAGGTTGAACACCAGCGCCCCGCCCGGGGCGAGCTGCCGGGCGGCGCGGCTCCACAGCGCGCGCCTCTGCCCGGGCGACAGATGGCCGATCATGTTCAGGGCCACCACGGCCCGCACACCGTCGGGCCAGTCGGCGCCCGCGCAGTCACCGGGAACCACCGTGACGCGCTCACGCAGTTCGTCGTCCTCGTGAACCCGGGCGAGCAGGACGGCACGCATCGCGGCGGACGGCTCGACGGCGAGCACCGGCACCCGCGGCAGCGCGTCGCAGATGACGCGCACGCCCCGGCCGGACCCGGCCCCGAGGTCCACCACGGCCCCGGTTCCGGGGCGGACGTGCGACAGGACGTCCGCCAGCGCCGGAGCCAGCGGCTCCCACGACTCGGCGATCAGGATGTCGAGGTACTCGGCGGACCGCTCGTAGGGGTCGCTCATCACTGCTCCAAAGACTCGGTGCCTCATGGTTCGCCCCGTACAGTAATCAGAAATGAATTTCATTACTAGAAAGATGCGGGAGGCGTTGACGCGTCGTCAGCCGGGTCCGTCGGGTCTCCCGAGGCCCTGGGGTCCGGCAGCCGGAGGTGCCTCAGTAAGGTGTCCTGGTCCGGCACCGCGCGGTCACCTCTTCGGCGGCTTCCCGCGGGCGGCGCATCAGTGTTGCCGTGCGGCGAGGCGAGTGACGTGAGCGATCAGGAGTACGCCGAGAGGCGGGGCGGGCTCACCGATGTCGTGCGCCTCGTCGTGCGGGCGGTCGTGCACCTCTCTCTCGGCGGGTTCGCACTCGTCACGATCATCACGGTCGCCGGAACCCTCGGGCCGATGCTCGCGCTCGACCTCTACACTCCGCCCGTCGCCGCCTGGTGGACCGTGTTCACCGCCGTCGTCGTCCAGGGTGTCCCGTTCCTCCTGCTCGGCGCGCTGGTCTCCGCGACCATAGGTGCGTTCGTGCCCGAGCGCGTCTTCACCCGACTGCTGCCGCGCAGCCCGGCTCTCGCCGTACCCGTCGCGGGCGCGGCCGGTGTGGTGCTTCCCGGCTGCGAGTGCGCGTCCGTGCCGGTGGCCGGCAGCCTGATGCGGCGCGGGGTCGTTCCGGCCGCCGCGCTCGCGTTCCTGCTCTCCGCGCCCGCGATCAATCCCGTCGTCCTCGTCGCCACGTCCCTCGCGTTTCCCGGTCAGCCGCTGATGGTGGTGGCCCGGCTCGTCGCCTCGCTCGTCACCGCCGTCGCCATGGGCTGGTTGTGGGCACGCTTCGGCAGGAAGGAATGGCTGCGGCTGCCGGGAGCGCCGACGGCCGGGACCGGCACCTCCCGCGCGGGCTCCTTCATGGCGGGGCTCCAGCACGACTTCCTGCACGCCGGGGGTTTCCTGGTGGTGGGTTCGGCGGCAGCGGCGACCTTCAACATCGCGGTGCCACGGTCGCTGCTGGACGTCTTCACGGCGTCCGCCTGGGCATCGGTGCTCCTGCTGGCCCTCCTCGCCGTGGTGCTGTGCGTGTGCAGCGAGGCGGACGCGTTCGTGGCGGCGTCGCTGAGCGGGTTCGGACCGATCGCGCAACTGACGTTCATGGTGGTCGGCCCGATGGTCGACCTCAAGCTGTTCGCGCTTCAGGCCGGCACGTTCGGGCGGACGTTCGCGATCCGGTTCTCGTCCGCGACCTGGGTGGTCGCGGTGGCGAGCAGCGCGCTCGTGGGGTGGTGGGTGCTGTGAGGCGGTACGGTCCCGCCGTGCTGTTGCTGCTGGTCGGCGCCGCGGTGCTGCGGATCTCGCTGTTCAGCGACCTGTATCTGCGGTACGTGCAGGCCGGGCTGCGGCCCTACCTGATCGCGTCCGGGGCGCTGCTGGTGCTGCTCGGTCTGGCGCGGGCGGCGTCGACGGCGCGAGCGGCACGGGACGGCACCGCTTCCGTGGACCGGAGCGCGCACCCGGCCGAGGACGGACACGGCCACGTCCACTCCCATGCGGGCGGCCCGCGCGTCGCCTGGCTGCTCGCATTGCCCGCAGCCGCCCTGCTCCTCTTTCCGCCGCCCGCGCTCGGTTCCTACAGCGCCGCGCGCGAAGAGGCCCGACGCGCCGCGGAGAATGTCGGCACGTTCCCCGCGCTGCCCGCCGGGGACCCGGTGGACCTGAGCCTGGCCGAGTTCAGCACTCGCGCCGTCTACGACAGCGGGTACTCGCTGAAGGGCCGCACGGTCCGGCTGACCGGGTTCGTCACCCACGGGGACGGCGGCGCCTGGTACGTGACCCGGCTCCGGGTCGCGTGCTGCGCGGCCGACGCCACAGCGGTCAGGGTGGAGGTCCGCGGTGCGGACGCGCCGGAGGCCGACACGTGGGTGGTGGTGACAGGCGCCTGGCACCCCGAAGGCGAGCTGGGATCACCGGCGGCCTGGCCCCCGGTGCTGGACGCCGCGACCGTCCGGCGCATCGCGGAGCCGTCGGATCCGTATGAGAAGCGCTGACCTTGATCGCCACGGGCAGCGAAGGGCGCCCCGGTACGAGCGGGTCCGTGCGAGTGTTCCCCGCTCGGCCGGAGCCGGGAGGGTGCTCGTCCCGCCTTGCAGGCGAGGCGAACACCTCGATCCCGCTCTTCGGCACGACCTGACGGACGGGCTCCAGCCGTGCTGTCGAAAGTTGCAGGGAGGCAGGGCCGTCTCGCGCGCGTTCTTGACGGCTCGCGCCCTCTGCCGCTGCTGCCGGCACGCACATGGGTCACCCGGCGGCTGCGGATCTTCCCCCCGTCGGAGATGAACCTGCGCAGCAGGTCGGTGTCCTTGCGGTCGACGTAGGTGATGCCGGCGGCGTCCAGCGGAGTGGTGCGTTTCGCGGTGCGCCGGTCGGCGCCTGTGCGTCCAGGCCCGCCTCGGCGAGGTCGTCGCCGTCGGACGGGTACGGCAGGACCAGGGCCGGGGCGGCCACGGTGGCCACCCCGGTCAGTGCGAGCGGTGCGCCCTCGGACGCGATGACCGGGGCCGTGCCGTGGGGGTCGCCGGAGTCCCGCGGTTCCACGACGGCCAGCCGGCGGCCGCCCGCTTCCGCGAGCCGCGTCAGTTCCAAAACGAGGTCCTCGCGCAGCAGTCGTTCACCAGGGGCGCGTCGCCGCTGCCGAGCAGGCCGTCGGCGTCGCGCACGGTCCGGCGCACCGGACCGTCGACGGCGGACGTCAGATCGTGGTGCAGGGCGACCGCACCGGGCACCGCGCGCGGGATCTCGTCGACGGCCGCCCGGCGGGCGCCGGCGTGGAGTTCGACGACGATCGCGACCGGCAGCCGGGCCCGGCCCGCGCTCACCGTCCGCTCCGTTCGCGTCCGTAGCCGGACCAGGGTGGTCCGGAGGACTCAGTGGTCGTCCCAGTGTCCCTCGTGGGCGGCGTGCCGATGCCCGTCGTGCACGTAGTCGACGTGGTTCTCGTGCGGCACGGCGACGTGCCCGCAGCCGCTTCCGTGCTGGTGTTCGTGGCCCTCGTGCGGCCTGTGACCGGTGGCGGTGCACTCGTCGACGTGCCCGTCGTGCGCGCGGTGGATGTGTCCGTCGTGCATGTAGTCGACGTGGTCGCCGTGCGGGACGGCGACGTGCCCGCAACCCTCCTCGTGCCGGTGGTCATGGGCTTCGTGGGTGCGGTGCTCGGTGGCGGACGTCATGAGGTCCTCCTGATGCGGTCGAGCGGGCGGCCGCCCGTACGACGGCCACTGCCGCGCTACCGGATCACCCTAGGGTGACGCTCGCGACCGCGCATGCGGAGGCGAGACGCAAGGCAGTCGCAGGACGGCGCGGCCGGCAGGCTTGCCGGTGTGACAGCGCATGAGACGGTGCGCGCTCCCGTGATCACACGGCTCGGACGGCCCCGGGACGCCACCGCGACCGTCCGGCAGGAACTCACCGCGTGCCGGGCGGCGGTGATCGACGCCGGTGGAGCGGTCGTCTCCATGGGCCGCCCACCGCGAACGGAAGCGGTGGGCGTTCTGCGACGACCTCGGGGAGGAGGACGTCGAGCGGGGACCCGAGGACGTCGACGAGCGAGTGCAGGAGGGGGCAGGAAGGGTGCGGCCCCCAGCCGCGAGGCGAGCGGTGGATCCGTTCTCGGCCTCAGGCGCAAGGGCACACCCACGAAAGGCCCCACCCCGCCCCGGTCGGCTCCCGTCGCGACGGCCGTTCGGGGGTAGTCGTTTCCGGGTACGCGCGCCGCTGAGCCTCACGGGGCCGCGGCCAGGGGTGTGGAGGGCCGCACGACCTGTGAAGGTTCGCCCACGTGACCTTCACTGCCGCAAGGCCGATACTGCCGGTAGCGGCGCTCCCGGCCGACCGGCAACGAACCAGCTCGCAGAACTGCCGATCCGTCACCGAAGTCAGCATCAAGTCGGCATCCGTACCGTCACAACCCGCTCCCGACCGTCTCGACTCGTCAAGACCAAGAACTGCTTGCAGCAACTCTGAACAGCAAGAACGCAGGTCGACAACCCGCCTGCTGAGCTCCCTAGGAGGTACCCGTGAGGATGCTGATCAACGTTCCGGAGACCGTGGTGGCGGACGCGCTGCGCGGTATGGCGGCGGCCCATCCCGAGTTGACGGTGGACGTGGAGAACCGGGTGGTGGTCCGCAAGGACGCCCCGGTGGCGGGCAAGGTGGGCCTGGTGTCCGGCGGCGGTTCGGGGCACGAGCCGCTGCACGGCGGGTTCGTCGGTCCCGGCATGCTGTCGGCGGCCTGTCCCGGCGAGGTGTTCACCTCCCCGGTGCCCGACCAGATGGTGCGGGCCGCGGCGGCCGTGGACAGCGGGGCCGGGGTGCTGTTCGTCGTGAAGAACTACACCGGCGACGTACTCAACTTCGACATGGCGGCGGAGCTGGCCGAGGACGAGGGCATCCAGGTCGCGAAGGTGCTGGTCAACGATGACGTGGCGGTGACCGACAGCCTGTACACGGCAGGCCGCCGGGGCACCGGGGCGACGCTGTTCGTGGAGAAGATCGCGGGCGCGGCGGCCGAGGAGGGGCAGCCGCTGGAGCGGGTGGAGGCGCTCGCGAAGCAGGTGAACGAGAACTCCCGCAGCTTCGGCGTGGCGCTCAGCGCCGTCACCACGCCCGCCAAGGGCACGCCGACGTTCGACCTGCCGGCCGGGGAGCTGGAGCTGGGCATCGGCATCCACGGGGAGCCGGGCCGCGAGCGGCGCCCGATGATGACGTCCGGCGAGATCGCCGCGTTCGCCGTCGACGCGGTCCTGGAGGACCTCACCCCGCGCAACCCGGTGCTGGTGCTGGTCAACGGCATGGGTGCCACGCCGCTGCTGGAGCTGTACGGCTTCAACGCCGAGGTGCAGCGGGTGCTCGGCGAGCGCGGCGTCCCGGTCGCCCGCGTCCTCGTCGGCAACTACGTCACGTCCCTGGACATGGCGGGCGCCTCCGTCACCCTCTGCCAGGTCGACGAGGAGTTGCTCCGCCTGTGGGACGCGCCGGTGCGTACGCCCGGGCTGCGCTGGGGAATGTGATCCACACCGGGGTTGATCCACACCGGGGCCGGCGCCCCGGACACCTACCACGCGAGGAGTTCCCGTGCTGGACGCCGACTTCTTCCGTCGTTGGATGACGGCCGCCGCCGCATCCGTGGACCGCGAGGCGGAACGGCTCACCGCCCTCGACTCGCCGATCGGGGACGCCGATCACGGCAGCAATCTGCAGCGCGGCTTCCGGGCGGTGAAGGACGCTCTGGACAAGGAGCCGCCCGCCACGCCCGGCGCGGTGCTGACCCAGGCCGGGCGTCTGCTGGTGTCGACGGTGGGCGGCGCGTCCGGTCCGCTGTACGGGACGCTGCTGCGCCGCACCGGGAAGACGCTGGGAGAGGCGGCCGAGGTGGACCGGCGGCAGCTCGCCGAGGCGCTGCGGGCCGGGGTGGACGCCGTGATGAAGCTGGGCGGCGCGGCGCCGGGCGACAAGACGATGATCGACGCGCTGGTCCCCGCGGTGGACGCGCTCGGCGAGTCGTTCGCCGCCGCCCGGGACGCCGCGCGGGAGGGGGCGGTCGCGACGACGCCGATGCTCGCCCGCAAGGGCAGGGCGAGCTATCTGGGCGACCGCAGCATCGGGCACCAGGACCCCGGCGCGACCTCGGCGGCGCTGCTGGTCTCCGCGCTGCTCGACGCCGCGCCCGGCGACGGGGAGGCGGACGGCGGTGAGTGAGGTGAGCGGGGAGAAGCTGGTCGGGATCGTCCTGGTGTCGCACAGCGCGTCGGTCGCGTCCTCGGTGGCGGAGCTGGCGCAGGGGCTGTCGGGCGCGGGGGCGTCGGTGCCGGTCGCCCCCGCGGGCGGCGCCGGGAGCGGTGGACTGGGCACCAGCGCGGAGCTGATCGCCGCGGCGGCCGCGTCCGTGGACCGGGGTGCGGGCGTGGCGGTGCTGACCGATCTGGGCAGCGCGGTGCTCACCGTGAAGGCGTTGCTGGCCGAGGGCGACGAACTCCCCGAGAACACGCGGCTGGTGGACGCGCCGTTCCTGGAGGGCGCGGTGGCCGCGGTGGTCACCGCTTCCACGGGCGCGGACCTCGACGCGGTGGCGGCGGCGGCCTCGGAGGCGTACGGCTACCGGAAGGTGTGAGGGCGCGCCCGCAGGGGCGGGGGCCGGGCGCGGCGCGTCAGTCCGCGGAGTCCACGAACTCCCGCGCGAGACGCTCGCCCCGGGCCTTCGCCGCCTCCCGGTCCTCCAGCGGGGTGACCCGGCTGTCCTTGAACACGATGTACGTCACCCCGGAGGGGGTGCCGCCGGAGCGCGGGTCCGGGTCGATGCCCAGGGACGTGGCCGCCGCGTAGGAGGCCTCGCCGATGATGTCGGCCGGGCCGGTGTCGCCGACGACCGCGTAGCTCACCCGGTCGCGGTAGACCACGGCCGCGACCGATCCGCCGCGCACGCCGTGGTCGCGGTGGTCCCAGATGCCGCTGGGCGCGGGGACCACGACATAGGGCAGCTTCTCCGAGCCGAGCGCGCGTCCGTCGGACTGCGCGAACGCCGTGGAGGAGGAGAAGTACGGGTCGGTGCGGGCGTTGCAGCGGCGGCTCGGGCGGCCGTCGCAGTCGATGTCCATGTCGGCCTTCCAGAACACCGCGTCGCGCGTGCCGCACACCGGCACGGTGGCCGCGGCGCCGCGGTCCTTGCGGTACCGGCCCCGGGAGACGGGGACGCAGCCGCTCACCTTGGCCAGCAGGTCGGCCGCGGTGACGGGGGCGGGGGACGCGGGGGCGGAGGGCTCGGAGCCGGTCGGGGCGGGGCCGGAGGCCGCGGGGGCCGGCGTGACCGGGGCCGGTGTGGCGGGGGCCGGAGTCGTGGCGTCGACGGCCGCCGGATCCGAGGTCGGCGGTCCCGGAGCGGCGGCGTCCGGGCTCCCCGTGCCGGGAGTCACGGGACCCGGCGCCGCGGAGCCGCCCGGTGCCGCACCCGGTGTCAGCGCCCCCCGCGCCCTGTCCCGGGCGACCGGTTCGGCGCGCCCGCGGTGCGGTACGGCGACGCGCGGCAAGCCGGCCGCGGGGCCGGAGGCGACGCGCCGCGCGTCGGTCCTGGAGGGACGGATGTGGACCGACTCCGCGGCGGAGGACGCCGAGGGGGCCAGCAGTGCCACGCCGGCCACGGCGACGGTGAGCGTCTGGACACGGGACACGGTCAGGAAAGCCTCTCGTCGGGGACAGGGACGCACACCCAGGGCACTTTGCCCCATTTCACCCCGTTGCGAGGAGGGTGACCGCCCCGAAAGGGGCCGGACGGGTCCTCCAGGACCGGCGGAGACGGACGGCGCCGGAGGCCCGGGCGCGCGTCACCCCGGGCCGTCCGGCCACCCGTACCGGCGCGGGATCAGCGACGACAGCGGTCCGCGCCTCGGGCCCGAACACGCCGTGGATCAAAGGCGGTTCGGCCCGTTCCGCGTTCAGGATACGCAACACGGCGGGGCAGCCGGCCCGCATCACCCTCTTGATGTGAGCGCATCAGCAGCCCCATATTGGTACGGACCTTCACTCGGACCGGTCCGGCATGGATCCTCGGGAGGCGGAGTCGTGCGTGGCGTTCCCCCAACCGCGTCATCGCGTCGCCTGCTCGCGCTCTGCGCGGTCGTGCTGCTGGCCGTCTCCTGCCGCTGGGGCGGGCCGGACGACGCCGGCGGCGAACGGCCGCCGCCCGGAGCTCCGACGGGCGTCACCGCGCAGGCGGGCAGCGCCACCAGCGTCCACGTCATGTGGAACCGGGCCTCCTCCGCCGGTTCCGAGGTGACCGGCTACGAGGTGTACCGGGGACGCACCAAGGTCGAGGAAGTGCCCGCCGCCACGCACATGGTGGACGTGTCCGGGCTGCGGCCCGCCACCACCTACGTCTTCACGGTGCGGACCCGGGGCGCGGACGGACGGCTCGGTCCGCCCAGCCGGGAGGTGCGCGCCACGACCCCCACGGCGGCGCGGACCGACACGGAGCCGCCCACCGCCCCGGGGGACCTGGAAGGACGGGCGGCGGGCAGCCGGGCGGTCCAGCTCTCCTGGTCCGCGGCGCGGGACGACCGCGGTGTGGTGTCGTACGACATCCACCAGGGGCGTACGAAGATCCACAGTGTGGGCGGGAACCAGACGGCCGCCGTGGTGACGGGGCTGCGGCCGGGCACCCGGTACGCCTTCACCGTCCGCGCGCGGGACGCGGCGGACAACCTCTCGCCGTCCGGCCGCGTCGTCCGCCTCACCACCCCCGACGGCGCAGACGGCGGCGCCGCGGCCGTCGCGCCCGCCGACTTCCGCGCGACGGTCCGGAGTTCGGGCGGGGCGTACTACATCGTGCTCTCCTGGGTGCCGCCGCGCGTGGACGGAACGGTCACCGAGTACGAGGTCCGGCTGGACGGACGGCCCGTCACCTCGCTGGTGTACGGCGGCGAGGCGCCGCGCGACCGGGCGACGTACCGCTTCTACGCGGGCGAGGAGGCGGGGGTCACGCACCGGGTGCGGATCAGGCCGCTGCTGCCGGACGGAACCTGGGGCGCCTTCTCGGCCGAGCGCACGGTGACGACGGGCGCCGACGGCTGACCCCGGCGCCCGTCGCTGAGCCGCCCGGAGGACGTCGTCACCTGCCCGGATGCGACCGGGGTGCGCGCCGGCCGGGCTGCCCGTTGGCTGGCGTCGTGGCGGCACGGGCGCTCCCCGACCTCGGCGGCGCAAGGGATGTACCGCCGGCCGTGCCGCCGGAAGGCAGTCCACATGAGCATCTCGAAGCCTCTGCTCCGCCTCGGACCGGCCGTGGCAGCCGCCGCCGCGCTCGCCCTGCTCCCGGCCGGACCGGCTGCCGCGGACGGGATCTCCGTCAGCACCACCGGGAACACGGTCTCGGTGAGCACCTCCGCGTGCGGCCAGGTCAACGGCCACTGGGGCACCGCCTCGCTGCTCGGCAGCGGTCAGGCGAACTTCTCGCAGGGCCGCCAGGTGGCGCTGTCCGGGACGTCCGCGGGGCAGTCCGCGGCCTGGTCGGACGTCGGTGCGGGCACGTACACGGTGATCGTGGTGTGCTCCAACGGCAGCACCGCGGGCACCCAGTCCGTGATCGTGTCCCCGTCGTCCAGCCCCTCGGCCTCCCCCACGGCGTCGCCGTCCCGCGGTGTGATGGGCGGCGTCGGCGGCGCCTCGGAGGACTACGGCACGGTCACCGCGGTGGCGGGCGGCGCGCTGGTCGGCGCCGGTGTCCTCGGCACCGTCTGGTACCTGCGCCGGCGCAACGCCGCCCGCCCGCGCCACCTGTAGACCCGGCGCCGGCCGCCGTCACGTCCGACGCGCTCCGGTCGGGCGGCCGGCGTCGCCCCCGCCACCCTCAGGGGCGCGGGGAACCGCGCGACCAGCCCTCGCCCACCCTCACGCGGGCGGCTGATCCCGCCGTTCCGGCGCCTCCGGAAGCTCCGCGAACTCCGCGAGCGCGTGATCGAGCCACTGCGTCCAGAAGGTCTCCAGGTCGATGCCGGCCCGCAGCACCAGATGGCGCAGCCGGTCCTCCGGCTCGCCCCTGCCGGGCGGGAAGTCACGGCGCTCGATCTCCTGGTAGGTCTCCAACTGCCGTGCGTGCAGCTCCCGGTGACGGCGCAGGTCCGCCTCCAGGCCCGCCGTCCCGACCACCGCGGCGGCGCGCAGCCGCAGCAGCAGCGCGTCGCGGTGCGGCTTGGGGTCCTGGGACGCGGCGGTCCAGCGGGCCAGTTCCTCCCGGCCCGCCGGCAGCACCTCGTACGCCTTCTTCTGCCCGCGCGCGGGCTGCTCGGGGGGAAGGGCCCGGATCAGGCCCTCGGCCTCCAGTCTTCCCAGCTCGCGGTAGATCTGCTGATGCGTCGCGGACCAGAAGTAGCCGATCGACCGGTCGAAGCGGCGGGTCAGCTCCAGCCCCGACGACGGCTTCTCGAGCAGGGCGGTGAGGATCGCGTGCGGGAGTGACATGCGCTCATCCTAGGGACGGGCCTCGCCCTCCCTAGAGGGCCGCCGCGAGCTCGGTGCCCTGCTTGACGGCCCGCTTGGCGTCCAGCTCGGCGGCCACGTCGGCGCCGCCGATCAGGTGGGCGGGGCGTCCGGCGGCGACCAGCTCCTCGTAGAGGTCCCGGCGCGGTTCCTGCCCGGTGCACAGCACGACGGTGTCGACCTCGAGGACGGTGCTCTCGTCGCCGACGGTGACGTGCAGTCCGGCGTCGTCGATCCGGTCGTAGCGCACGCCGGGGACCATGGTGACGCCGCGGTGGCGCAGTTCGGCGCGGTGGATCCAGCCGGTGGTCCTGCCGAGCCCCGCGCCGACCTTGGACGTCTTGCGCTGGAGCAGGTGGACGGTGCGCGGCGGGGCGGGCCGCTCGGGCGCGGCGAGGCCGCCGGGCGCGCGGTACCCGGTGTCGACGCCCCACTGGCGGAAGTACGTCTCGGGGTCCTCGTGCGCCTTGTCGCCGCCGTCGGTGAGGAACGCGGCGACGTCGAAGCCGATGCCGCCCGCGCCGAGGATCGCGACGCGGTCGCCGACGGGCGCGCCGTCGCGGAGGACGTCGAGGTAGCCGAGGACGCTCGGGTGGCCGACGCCCGGGATGTCGGGGACGCGGGGGGTGACGCCGGTGGCGACGACGACCTCGTCGTAGCCGGTGACGTCGGCGGCGGTGACGTGCGTGTCGAGGCGGACGTCGACGGCGAGGTCGGTGAGGCGGGTGCGGAAGTAGCGCAGCGTCTCGTCGAACTCCTGCTTGCCGGGGACCTTGCGGGCGACGTTGAGCTGCCCGCCGATCTCGCTCGCGGCGTCGAACAGGGTGACGTCGTGGCCGCGTTCGGCGGCGGAGACCGCGCAGGCGAGGCCGGCGGGTCCGGCACCGACCACGGCGACGCGCTTGCGGCGGCGGGTCGGGGAGAGGACCAGCTCGGTCTCGTGGCAGGCGCGCGGGTTGACCAGGCAGGAGGTGATCTGTCCGCTGAAGGTGTGGTCGAGGCAGGCCTGGTTGCAGCCGATGCAGGTGTTGATCGCCTCGGGGCGGCCGTCGGCGGCCTTGGCGACGAAATCGGGGTCGGCGAGCATCGGGCGGGCCATGGACACCATGTCCGCGGTGCCGTCGGCGAGCAGCCGCTCGGCGAGTTCGGGGGTGTTGATGCGGTTGGTGGTGACGAGCGGGACGTCCACCTCGCCCATGAGGCGCTTGGTGACCCAGGTGTAGGCGCCGCGGGGGACGGAGGTGGCGATGGTGGGGATGCGCGCCTCGTGCCAGCCGATGCCGGTGTTGATGATCGTGGCGCCGGCCGCCTCGACCGCCTTGGCGAGGGTGATCACCTCGTCCAGGGTGGAGCCGCCGGGCACCAGGTCGAGCATGGAGAGCCGGTAGATGAGGATGAAGTCGTCGCCGACCGCCTCGCGCACCCGGCGGACGATCTCGACCGGGAAGCGCATCCGGTTCTCGTAGGAGCCGCCCCAGCGGTCGGTGCGGTGGTTGGTCTGCCGGGCGGTGAACTCGTTGACGAGGTAGCCCTCGGAGCCCATGATCTCGACGCCGTCGTAGCCGGCCTGCCGGGCGAGACGGGCGGCGCGCACGTAGTCGTCGATGGTCCGTTCGACCTCGGCGTCGGTCAGCTCGCGGGGCGGGAAGGGGCTGATGGGCGCCTGGAGGGGGCTGGGCGCGACCAGGTCCTGGTGGTAGGCGTAGCGGCCGAAGTGCAGGATCTGCAGGGCGATGCGGCCGCCCTCGCGGTGGACGGCCGCGGTGACGACCCGGTGCCGCTCGGCCTCCTCGTCGGTGGTGAGCTTGGCGCCGCCCTCGTAGGGACGCCCCTCGTCGTTGGGGGCGATGCCGCCGGTGACGATGAGGCCCACTCCCCCGCGGGCGCGCGCGGCGTAGAACTCGGCCATGCGGGAGAAGCCGCCCTCGGCCTCCTCCAGACCGACGTGCATGGAACCCATGAGGACCCGGTTGGGCAGCGTGGTGAAGCCCAGGTCCAAGGGGGTCAGCAGGTGGGGGTAACGGCTCATCTGGCCCTCCGTGCGCGGTGTGGTGCCTGTAGTTGTAGGGCACGCGCACCGACTTATGCAACTAGTTGCATAATGAGGGTGACGGAGGGCACAGACTTCCGGCCGGGCTCACCTGCTCTCGAGACGGACGTGCAGTTCGCGCTCCTGGTCGCCCGAGACCCCGCTCAGCTCGCTCACCCGGAACAGGCCGTCCAGCGTGGTGCGGAACCGGTCGATCGCCCAGTAGCCGCCGTACACGTCGGCGTCGACCGGGGAGGACAGCCGCGCGGGGCGGGCCCGCCCTTCGCGCGCGTCGGCGACGTCGAACGTGCCGAGCCACACCGTGGGCCGGGTCTCGTGCAGTTCCTCGGGGATGTCGTCGGAGCACCGGTCCGACGAGAAGCACGCGCACAGCGTGTCGAAGACGATCCGGGCGTCGTCCTTGCCGCATCCGCTGATCTCGACCGACACGGGCTCCGGGTGCGTGGGCTCGTTGACCATCGTGATCGCTCCTTCCGTGGTCACACCGCCGTCCCCCCGCCCTCCCTCAGCAAAGCACCGGACGCCGGAACGCACTACCCGCGCCCCCCGCACGCCCTTCCCGCGATGACGCGGCCGCGGACACCGGCCAGGATGGGGTGAGAGCAGGAACCGGACGACGGGAGCGGCGGACAATCGCCCTCGCGCGCGGTACGACAAAGGGACGGCGGCGCGGCGACGGCGTGCCGCGGACTCGGCGAAGGCGGGGCGTGGGATGAGCGCAGCGTGGTCACTCCCGGCCGGCGGGGACGGACCGGTGCGCCCCAGCGGGCTGCTCGACGTCCTGCGCGTGGCCTCGGTCGTCCTGGACCCCGAGGGACGGATCGTGCTGTGGAGCCCTCAGGCGGAGGAGCTGTTCGGCTACTCCGCGCGGGAGGCCCTGGGCCGGTACGCCGCCCGGATCATGGTGCACGAGGAACACCTCGACCTGGTGAAGAAGCTGTTCGCCGAGGTCATGCGCACCGGGCGGAGCTGGGCGGGCGCCTTCCCGATCCGGCGCAAGGACGGCGGAACCCGGCTGGTGGAGTTCCGCAACATGCGGCTGCTGGACGACCGGGGGCAGGTGTACGCCCTCGGTCTCGCGGTCGACCAGTCGACGGTGCGGCGGCTGGAACGGGACGTGGCACTGTCCACCCGGATCGTCGCCCAGGCCCCCATCGGGCTGGCCGTCCTGGACACCCGTCTGCGGTACGTGTCGGTGAACCCGGCGCTGGAGCGGATGAACGGCCTGCCGGCCGACGAGCATCTGGGCCGCACGATGCGGGAGGTGCTCCCGCTGGTGGACGCGGCTTCGGTCGAGCAGGCCGCCGAGGAGGTGCTGCGGACCGGGCGTCCGCTGGTCGACCGGTCGATGACCGGCCGCACCCCCGCCGACCCGGAGGGGGAACACGCCTGGGCGGTGTCCCTGTACCGGCTGGAGAACGCGCTCGGCACCGTGCTGGGCGTCGCCGTGTCGGTGGTGGACATCACCGACCGGCGGCGGGCGAACGCCGAGGCGGAGACGGCGCGCCGCCGGATCGCGCTGATCGCCGACGCCTCCGCGCGGATCGGCACCACGCTGGACCTGGACCGCACGGCCGGCGAGCTGGCGGACGTGGCCGTGCCGGAACTGGCCGACGCGGCCGCGGTGGACCTGCTGGACGCGGTCGCACGGGGCCGGCGCAGCGTCCTCGGCCCGGCCGAGCCGGCGCTGATGCGGGCGCTGGCGGTGCGCTGGATCGACGCGTCCGACGTGCTGCCGGCCGCCGACCCGCCGGGCCGGGTGATCCGGTACGCGCCGGACCGGCTGATCACGGAGTGCGTGCGCACCGGGCTGCCGGTGATGGTGGCGCAGGTGAAGGACGAGGACCTGCTGCGGATCGCCCGCTCCCCCGAGGCCGCCGAGATACTGGCCCGGGCGGGCGTCCACTCGTACCTGGCCGTGCCGCTGATCGCGCGCGGGGAGGTGCTGGGGGCGGTCGACCTGATCCGCACCCGCAACCCTCAGCCGTTCGACGAGGACGACCTGCTGCTGGCGCGGGAGCTGGCCTCGCGGGCGGCCGTGCAGATCGACAACGCCCGCTGGTACCAGAACGCCCGCGACACCGCGCTCACGCTCCAGCGCAGCCTGCTGCCCAGCCATCCGTCCGTGACGGGCGGGCTGGAGGTCGCCTCCCGCTACCAGCCGGCGGGCGCCACCAGCGAGGTCGGCGGCGACTGGTTCGACGTGATCCCGCTGGACGACGACCGTACGGCGCTCGTCGTGGGCGACGTGATGGGCAGCGGCATCCCGGCCGCCGCCACCATGGGCCGGCTGCGCACCGCGACCCACACCCTGGCCTCCCTCGGACTCGACCCGGCGGTGCTGCTCGAACACCTGAACAGGATCACCGTGGAGCTGGACGAGGCGATCGCCACCTGCGTCTACGCCGTTCACGACCCGCGCGAGCGGCGTTGCGTCATCGCCAACGCGGGCCATCTGCCCCCGGTCCGCATCCGCGCCGGCCACCCGCCCGAGCTGCTCGACCTGCCCACCGGGGTGCCGCTGGGCGTGGGCGGCGTCGCCTTCTCGACGACCACGGTCGACCTGGATCCGGGCGACCGTCTGGTCCTCTACACCGACGGCCTGGTCGAAACCCGCCGCGACCCCCTGGACGCCCGCCTCGACCGCCTCCTCGCCCTCCTCGGCACCCCGGCCGACTCCCTGGACGAGGTCTGCGAGCTCCTCCTGCGCACCCTGCACGAGCCGGACAACTTCGACGACGTGGCCCTGCTGATCGCGCGGGTCACGGCCCCGGCGGACTGAGGCGCGGGGCGCGGGGCGCGTTCGGGACGTGCCCCGCGCGGGGTCGCCCACGGCGAGGTTCCGGCACACCCCGGACGGAGGACGCCGGACGCCGGCACCACCCGCCCGGCCGCCCGCCCGAGAAACAGCCGGGCAGCGTCAGGCGCCCCCGGCGCGCCACGCACGTGGGCCACGCTCCGGGAACCGCACCTCCCCCGGGCACGGGGCGCGTCCGAACACACCCCACGCACGGTCGCCCACAGCAAACTTCCGGCACACCCCGGACGGAGGACGCCGGACGCCGGCACCACCCGCCCGGCCGCCCGCCCGAGAAACAGCCGGGCAGCGTCAGGCGCCCCCGGCGCGCCACGCACGTGGGCCACGCTCCGGGAACCGCACCTCCCCCGGGCACGGGGCGCGTCCGAACACACCCCACGCACGGTCGCCCACAGCAAACTTCCGGCACACCCCGGACGGAGGACGCCGGACGCCGGCACCACCCGCCCGGCCGCCCGCCCGAGAAACAGCCGGGCAGCGTCAGGCGCCCCCGGCGCGCCACGCACGTGGGCCACGCTCCGGGAACCGCACCTCCCCCGGGCACGGAGGCCGTGCCGCCGTGCGAGGGCGATCCCGGCGGCCGCCCCGGCCCGTGCGGCCCCGGACCGCGCCGGCGATCAGACGCCTACCAGGAGCCCGCGCACACCTCGTGCGCGCACGAAGGCGGGCGCCTCACCGGCAGCCGCGTGAGCCCTGGCGTGCCCGGCGCGTGTGGCGCGGCTGCGGTCCGCGTGCCGGGGACCCTCCCACGGAGCGCCTGCGCGCCTCCGGCGGCGGCCCGGGGCACGGGGCCGGCTGCCGCCCATGACCGCGTGCCGGGGGCAGCGCCGCCCCCTCACGGCCGTGTGCCGATCACCACCTGGGCGTGGCGGTCCTCGCAGACGGCGAGGTGGGGGCGGAGGCCCGCCCGGGTGAGCGTGGTGAGGGCCGTCGAGGCCTGGCGGGGGCTCGTCTCGGTCAGCAGGGAGCCGCCGGGGGCCAGCCAGGCGGAGGCCTCCGCCGCGACCCGGCGGAGGACGTCGAGACCGTCCGCGCCGCCGTCGAGGGCGACGCGCGGCTCGTGGTCGCGGGCCTCCGCGGGGAGGAGGGCGATCTCGTCGCTGGGCACGTACGGGACGTTGGCGGCGAGGATGTCCACCCGGCCCCGCAGCCGCGCGGGCAGCGCGTCGAACAGGTCGCCCTGGTGGACCTGCCCGCCGAGGACCCCGACGTTGCGGCGGGCGCAGCGCACGGCGGCCGGGTCGATGTCGGCGGCGTGCAGGTCCACGGCGCCGAGCGCGGCCGCCAGCGCCGCGCCGACCGCGCCCGAGCCGCAGCACAGGTCCACGACCACGGACGCGTCCGACGCCCGGGCGAGCGCCTGTTCGACGAGGAACTCGGTGCGCCGGCGCGGCACGAACACGCCCGGCTCCACGACGATCCGCCGGCCGCCGAACTCGGCCCAGCCGACGACGAGCTCGAGGGGCAGTCCGGCGGCGCGGCGCGCGACCGTCGCGTCGACGGCACGCGGGTCGCCGTCGGCCGCGGCGAGGATCACGTCGGCCTCGTCCTCGGCGAAGACGCAGCCCGCCGCGCGCAGCACGGCCGCGACCGCGTCACGGGACGGGAGGGCGGGAGAAGAGGACGGGAAGGCAGGAGAAGAAGGGGAACGGTCAGAACGGTGTGGCAAGAGCCCGGCCTTTCGGGAGCCGAAGGGCGCTCTCGGGGTCACCCGCTCCGGGTGGACCGTGTCGCTGCGAGGTGAGAGCACCCGACCTGACAAGCGGTGATGGGTCTCACCTCCTCAAGGGTCGGCCGGGTCGGTCCGCGGCCGGACGGCCACCCTACCCGACGATCTTCTGGCGGTACGGCGCCTTCAGGAACCCTCAGCCGGCACCTGGTTCACCTGCCCACGACCTCCTCGGACGGAACACCCAGGTCACCGGGGACAGGCGCGCCGCCTTCGGGGAGGGGCTCGCGGACCGGCCGGAG
This sequence comes from Streptomyces sp. DSM 120436, assembly GCF_055778765.1. Classification (NCBI taxonomy): domain Bacteria; kingdom Bacillati; phylum Actinomycetota; class Actinomycetes; order Kitasatosporales; family Streptomycetaceae; genus Streptomyces; species Streptomyces sp. DSM 120436. The sequence continues at coordinate 620,767 of NZ_JBSKBS010000002.1, forward strand.
GAGGACCTGCGCCGGTTCGCCGGTCACCCGGCCCGTCCCGACGCCCGGTCCGCCGGGGGGACGGGCTGACGACGGACCGCCCCGTGGCGTGCGCGGGCCGCACACCGCGTACCGTGGAGCGCGGAACACTTGAGCACCACCTGCAACGGAAACGCCGATCACGTGAACATCACCCGAGGCTTCACCGGCCGTCCGCGCGTGCACGACCCCGGGCTGCCGCCCGGCCAGTACGACGCACGGGACGAGTGGCCCGTCCTGTCCGCCGAGGTCACCCCCGACCTGGCGCCCGAGGACTGGACCTTCCGGATCGACGGCCTGGTGGCCGAGCCCCGCACCTGGGACTGGGAGCAGGCCCACGCGCTGCCCGCCGACGCCTACGAGGGCGACATCCACTGTGTGACGGGCTGGTCGAAGTTCGGGGTGCGGTTCGGCGGTGTTTCCCTTGACGCCTTCCTGGACCGGGTCCGGCCGCTGCCGTCGGCCACGCACGTCGTGGCGTACGCGCACACCGGCTACACCACGAACCTCCCCCTCGCCGACGTGACCGGCGGGCGCGCCTGGATCGCCTGGGAGTACGGCGGTGAGCCGCTGCCCGCCGAGCACGGCGGCCCGGCACGGCTGATCGTGCCGCACCTGTACTTCTGGAAGAGCGCCAAGTGGATCGCCGGGCTGCGGCTGCTGGACCACGACGAGCCGGGCTTCTGGGAGGGCAACGGCTACCACGCGCGGGGCAACCCGTGGGAGGAGCAGCGGTACTCCGGTGACTGAGCAGACGGCGCGGCCGGGAACACCGGCCACGCGCTTCGCCGTGCCCGGGCGCATCGGTGTGAGCCGGCGGGCCGCGTCGGTGTGGCGGACGGCCACGCTGACGGAGATCCGCCGGGAGACGCCCCGCGTGTCCACCTTCCGGTTCGCGGTGCCCGGCTGGCCGGGGCATCTGCCCGGCCAGCACCTGATGGTGCGGCTGACCGCCGGCGACGGGTACACGGCCCAGCGCCACTACTCGATCGCCTCGGCGCCGGACGACTCCGGGCACGTCGAGCTGACGCTGGACCATGTGCGGGACGGGGAGGTCTCCGGCTGGTTCCACACGGTGGCCCGGCCCGGCGACCGGATCGAGATGCGCGGCCCGCTCAGCGGCTTCTTCGCCTGGCCGGGCGACCGGCCGGCGCTGCTGCTGGGCGCCGGCTCGGGCGTCGTCCCGCTGATGTCGATGGTGCGGCACCACCGCGCCCGGAACCTGACGCTGCCGCTGCGGCTGCTGGTGTCGGCGCGCGGCCCCGAGGATCTGATCTACGCGGACGAGTACGGCCCGGAGACGACCCCGGTGTTCACCCGGACCGCCCCGGAGGGCACGGCCGTCGGACGTGTGGCCGCCGCACATGTGGCGCCGCTCCTGGCCCAGCAGCCGCCCGGTGGGTGGGAGGCCTACGTGTGCGGCTCCAACTCCTTCGCCGAGCACGCCTCCAGGCTGCTGGTGGCCGCGGGTCAGCCCGTGGAGCGCATCCGCATCGAGCGCTTCGGCTGACCCGGCCCGGCCCGCGCGCCGCGCCCGTGGGCGGTGTCGTTTCACGCGCCCGCCGCGGGGGCACCCGCCCCGGACCCGTTCCGCGCGTGCCGTGAGACGCGTCCCGGAGCCGCTGGGTCCGCCGCCCCGCTCGGCCTGTCACCCCCTCGGCTGCGGGGGACGGCGAGGGGAGGCGAGAGATGCGAACGCGGGTGCTGTCCCGGCGGCGGCGCGGCCCGCTGTGCCGCCGGTCGGACGTCGTCGAGGCGTGGACGACGGTGGCCGTGACCGTGCTGCTGTGCCTGACGGTCCCGTCGGCGGGGCTGCTGACCACCCGGTGGGCGTACGGGGAGGCGCGGGCGGCAGCCGACGAGCAGCGCGCCGAACGGCACCGGGTGCGCGCCGAGGTCCTGGAGCGCCCTTCGACGGCGCGTCCCCCGGCCGGGTCGGAGCGGCGGCACGCCTCCCGGGCGACCGTCCGCTGGACGGACCCGGACGAGGGCACGCGGACGACCGTGGCGCGGGTGCCGGCCCATGTCCGCCCCGGCGACCCGGTGCACGTCTGGCTGGACTCCCGGGGGCGCGAGGTGCTGCCGCCGGTCGACGACGCGTCGGTGTGGCAGTACGGCGTCGGCACGGGCACCCTGGCCGCCGGCGGCACGGCGGCCGTGCTGCTGCTCGCGCACCGCGCGGTGCGGCGGGTGGCGCTGCGGCTCCGGCTCGAGGAGTGGGAGCGGGACTGGGCCCGCACCGGACCGCGGTGGACCCGCCGGGGCGTCTGACATCCACCGGGCACCCCACGGGGGCAACCGCTTTCCACGAGGTTCACCTGGGACTTTTCCCCCGCACTCTGGCGACGGGCCGCATGATCCACGTAACGTGACCTCGCTGCGCACGGTCCCTCACGAAGGCGGTCCCCCATGTCCCTGTTCGACCTCCCCCTCGACAAGCTGCGCGCGTACCGCAGTGCGTCCACGGAGCCCGAGGACTTCGACGCGTTCTGGTCCGGCACGCTCGACGAGGCGCGCCGGCACGACCTGGACGCGCGGTTCGAGCCGGTCGACACGGGACTGACGACCGTGGAGGTCTTCGACGTGACGTTCGCCGGGTTCGGCGGCCACCCGGTGAAGGGCTGGCTGACCCTGCCCGCCGGCGCCGACGCGCCGCTGCCGCTGGTCGTGGAGTTCGTCGGGTACGGCGGCGGCCGCGGGCTGCCGCACGAGCACCTGCTGTGGGCGTCCACGGGCCGGGCGCACTTCGTGATGGACACCCGCGGCCAGGGCAGCGCGTGGGGCGGGGGCGGCGGCACGGCGGACCCGGTGGGCGCCGGTCCGGCGTTCCCCGGCTTCATGACGCGCGGCATCGACGCACCCGAGAACTACTACTACCGGCGGGTGTTCACGGACGCGGTGCGCGCGGTGGAGGCGGCGCGGTCGCACCCGCTCACCGACGCCGGCCGCACCGTGGCGACGGGCACGAGCCAGGGCGGCGGCATCACGCTCGCCGTGGGCGGCCTGGTGCCGGACCTGGCGGGCGTCGCGCCGGACGTGCCGTTCCTGTGCGACTTCCCGCGCGCCACGACGCTCACCGACCGCAACCCCTACCGGGAGATCGGCAACTACCTCAAGACCCACCGCGGCCGGGCGGCGGACGTCCGGCGCACGCTGTCCTACTTCGACGGCGTGCACTTCGCCGCCCGCGGCACCGCGCCCGCCCTGTTCTCGGCGGCGCTGGAGGACCAGACCTGCCCGCCCTCCACGGTGTTCGCCGCCTTCAACGCGTGGGCGCACGAGGACAAGGCGATCGAGGTGTACGACTTCAACGACCACGAGGGCGGCGGCCCTTACCAGGAGGCGGCGCAACTGCGCTGGATGCGGGACCGCGCCTGACGCACCGCACGGTCCCCGCCGGACCGCCGGACCTGGAAACGGGCCCGGGGCTCCGGCGGGACGGTCAGCCCTTCCCCCGTTCGGCCACGATCAGCCGCACCCGGGGGCTCCCGTCCCGTCGGCGGCCGAACTCGGGGAGGGCGAGGAACTCCACGCGGAACCCGGCGCGCTCCAGCCCGCGCCACAGGCCGCCGAAGCGCACGGCGCGGTAGTACATGACGAACGGCGGACGCCAGAGGGCGTTGCGCACCCGCATGACGGTGTCGAACCCGAGCAGCATCACGTGGGCGGGGGAGCCGGGCCGGGGCGGTGCGACGACCGGGAGGACGAACCGGCCGCCGGGCCGGAGCACCTTGCGCACCTGCGCGAACAGGACCGGCAGCTCGCGCGGCAGGAAGTGGCCGAGCGCCCCGAAGCTGACCACGAGGTCGAACTCCGGCCCGAACGGCAGGGCCCGCGCGTCCGCCCGCACCCAGGAGACGTCGGGCCCCTCGGGCCGCGTGCGCGAGCGGGCGACCTCCAGCATCCCGGCGCTGAAGTCCACGCCGGTGACGCCGTCCCGGCACACCTGCCGCAGCACGTCGACGCCCGCGCCGGTGCCGCAGCACAGGTCGAGCCCGGTGCCGTAGGGGCCGGACTCCAGCAGTGCGGCGGCGGTGGCGTCCAGCACGGAGTCGGGGGTGCGGAAGGGGGTGTGGTCGAACTTCGGGGCGAGGAGGTCGTAGCCGCGCTCCACGGACGACAGTGCCTGGACGGCGAGTTCGCTCAGTCGGGGGCCTTCGGGGCTGAACATCCGCCCAGCCTAGAGCCGGTCCGCCGGGGCCGCCCCGGAGTCCGCCCGAGTCGCGCCGGGACGGCCCCGCACGGGACGCGTGCCCCGGGCCGCGCATCGGGGTCCGCGCACCGCCGGCAGACCGCCGCAAGCCGGGCAGAGCATCCGGGTACTCGCGAGCGGCTCGCGGCCGGGGCAGCACGGGGTTCGGGACACCGCTTCCTACGTTTGCGGTATGACTATCGGATTTACTTCGCGGGCTGCCGTGTCGGGGTGCGCGCTCTGCGCGGCGGGTCTGCTCGCGCTCGCGCCCGCCGCGGCGACCACCGGGCCCCGCGTCGATCCCGGGCCGCGGACGACGAACGCCCCCGCGTCCCTGTTGTACCGGCCGGGCACGCACGTCCGTCCGCGCGCGGGGGCGCCCGAGGTGCCGGACCTGTCCGCCCGCTCCTGGCTGGTCGCCGACGCGGACACCGGCGAGGTGCTCGCGGCGCACGACGCGCACCGCAGACTGCCGCCCGCCAGCACCCTCAAGACGCTGTTCGCGCTGACCGTGATGCCGGTCCTGCCGTCCGGCATCCGGCACCGCGTCCGCCCGGAGGAACTGGAGGGCATCGGCCCGGGGAGCAGTCTCGTCGGGGTCGCCGAGAACCGGACGTACCGCGTCTCCGACCTGTGGAACGGCGTCTTCCTCAACTCCGGCAACGACGCCGTGCGGGTGCTGGCGGCCCTCAGCGGCGGCTGGCGGGCCACGGCCGAACGGATGGAGGAGAAGGCACGGTCCCTGGGCGCCCGCGACACCCGGGTGAAGTCGCCCGACGGGTACGACGCACCGGGTCAGGTGTCGTCGGCGTTCGACCTGGCCGTGTTCGGCCGTGCGGGGCTGCGCAGCCCCGAGTTCGCGGAGTACTGCGCGCGGGCGGAGGCGACCTTCCCGGCCCGTGACGGCGGCAGCTACCCGATCGTCAACACCAACCGGCTGCTCACCGGGGCGGACGGGGTCGCCCCGTACCGGGGGCTGATCGGGGTGAAGAACGGCTACACCAGCCAGGCGGGGAACACGCTGGTCTCGGCCGCGCGGCGCGACGGGCGGACCCTGGTGGCGACGGTGATGAGCCCTCGCCCGGACGACGGAAACGCGGTGTACGAGGAGGCGCGCTCGCTCCTCGACTGGGGCTTCGAGGCAGCGGGGACGGTGAACCCGGTGGGCTCCTTGGACGCCCTGCGGAGCGGCCCGCCCGGCGGCCCGGAAGCGGACACCGTGGTCGCGTCCACGCCTCGTCGGAACGACACCGACGACCGCCCGGTGTGGTGGACGGCCGCCGGGGCCGGGCTGCTGGGCGGCGCGGGCGTGGCGGTGTACCTGCGGCTGAGATGGGGGCCGGTGCCGAGGGCCTGAGCGCCGGCGAGCGGCCGCCCCGTCCCGCACGCCTGAGGTGTGGAGGACCCCCGTGCCACAGGCCTGACCGCCGGAGGGCGGGCCCCCCTCCCGCACGCCTCACGCGTGGGACGGCCCGGCGCCGAGGGACCGGTCTGCCGGTCACACCTCGTTCAGACGCGAACGGGTTCCGCCGTCGCGTCCAGCGCGCTCACCGGGCGGATGCCGCCGACCGGGCGGCCTCCGCCGAGTACCGTCTCGCCCGCGAACGCGGTGAGCCGGGCGGGGTCCACGCCCGCACGGGCGAGGGCCGCCGCGGTGACCGGGACGCGGGCCCGGCCGGCACCGTCGGCGATCTTCACGGCGACGGCCCGCCCGTCGGGCAGCGCGGCCACCTGGACGCCCTCGAAGCCGTCCTTGGCGAGCAGCCCGGGCACCGCGCGCATCAGCGCGGCCACGTCCCGGCCGGTGCCGGACGCCATCTCGGCGTGCGTGCGCATCGCGTCGGCGACCCGGCCCTCCGGTGTGCCGGGCAGGGCGCCGGCGATGCGGGCCGCGGCGCGGGCGAGGCCCTCCAGGGAGACCGCGAACAGGGGCGCGCCGCAGCCGTCGACGGTGACCGTGGCGACGCGCCGCCCGGTGAGGTCCTCGACGGTCTCGGCGACGGCCCGCTGGAGGGGATGGGCCGGGTCGAGGTAGTCGTCGAGGGACCAGCCGTTCAGCTTCGCCGTGTACAGCATGGCGGCGTGCTTGCCGGAGCAGTTCTGGGCGAGCCGGGAGGGGCCGCGGCCCGCGCGCACCCAGGTGTCCCGGACGGCGGGGTCGAAGGGCAGGTCGGGGACGTTGCGCAGGTGGTCCTCGGTGAGTCCGGCGTGTTCGAGGATGCGCCGGGCGCCGTCGAGGTGGCGTTCCTCGCCGGAATGGCTGGCCGCCGCCAGGGACAGCAGTGCGCCGTCGAGCGGGAGACCTGCGCGGACCATGGCCACCGCCTGGACGGGCTTGAGCGCGGAGCGCGGGTAGAAGGCCGCCTCGGGGTCGCCGAGACGGAACGCGGCCCGGCCGTCGGCGTCGAGGACGACGACGGAGCCGTAGTGGACTCCTTCGACGACTCCGCCGCGTATCAGGTGGGCGACGGGGGCGTGGCGGGGTGCGCGGACCGGGGGTGCGTCCGCGGGGAGACTGCTGTGCATCACACTGCCTGCGGGTGGTCGGGGCGGGCCGGCGCGGGGGTGGTGCGCGGGCCCGGCGTGCGCGTGGAGCGCACGATGTCGGTGAGGGTGGTCTCGACACGGTCGAGGTGGTGGGTCATGGCCCGGACGGCGTCCTGTTCGGAGCCGTCGGCCAGGGCCTCGACGATGGCCCGGTGTTCACGGTCGGAGTGGGCGCGGCGGCCGCCGAGCTCGTTGAGGAAGGCGGACTGGCGGGCCAGGGCGTCCCGGATCTCCTCGATGACCCGCCGGAACACCGGGTTCTGGGCGGCCTCGGCCACGGCGAGGTGGAAGAGGGTGTCCATGGCCGCCCAGGCGCGGGTGTCGGTCTCCCGCTCCATCCGCTCCAGCAGGCCCCGCAGCCGGCCGAGGTCCTCGGGGCCGCGGCGGCGGGCCGCGTAGCCGGCGACGGGGATCTCGACGTGCCGGCGCACCTCCATGAGGTGTCCGGCCGTGTAGTCGCCGAAGGTGGGGTCCTGCACGGCGTCGGCGACCACGAAGGTGCCCCTGCCGGTGCGGGACACGGTCAGGCCCATGGTCTGCAGCGCCCGCAGCGCCTCGCGCAGCACCGGGCGGGACACCTGGAGGCCGCGGCACAGCTCGGCCTCGGAGGGGAGCTTGTCGCCGATGGCGTACTCGCCGCGCTCGATGGCGTCGCGGAGGTGGGCGAGCACCGCCTCCGTCGCGCTGACGCGCCGTGGTGCCGCACCACCTGTCTGGCTGTCTGACAGGTTCACGGGCCGATCGTGCGGGCCGGCCGCGCGCACTGTCAAGCGCGGGCGGTGCCGAGGTGGCGCGGGCCACGCCCCCGCCCTGGGGGCAGCACCCCCCTCCCCCCGGGGGGAACCGTCCTTTCGCATGCGGGTGCCAGCGCCCTTCTTCGCACCGTGAACCGCGCCCATACTCACACGCATGGCCAATTCGACGATACCGACCGGCATCCATTCCCCGGGCGAGGGAGAACAGCGGACGGAATTTCAGGGGAACGGGCGGAAGAGGGAGCGGGAGAAAAATTCCGGGAGAGGGAGTGATTTCTCCGAGCTGTCCCGGCGCATGACGGAGGCGGGCCTGCTCCGCCGCCGTCCGCTGTATTACACGGTGCGTTTCACCGCCGTCGGTCTGGCGCTCACCGGAAGTGTCGCCGCGTTCCTGGTCCTGGGCGACAGCTGGTGGCAGCTGTGCGTCGCCGCCGTGCTGGCCGTGGTGTTCGGGCAGCTCGGGCTGGCCGCGCACGACCTGGCGCACCGCCAGGTGTTCTCCCGCCGGCGCCCCAGCGAGATCGGCGGCCTGGTGGTGGCCGACGCGCTGCTCGGCATGAGCTACGGCTGGTGGATGAACAAGCACACGCGCCACCACGCGCATCCCAATCACGAGAACAAGGACCCGGACGTCGCACCCGACATCATCGTGTGGTCACGCCGTCAGGCTCGGCAGGCCGAGGGGCCGGCCCGGTTCGTCGGGAAACACCAGGCGGCCCTTTTCTTCCCGCTGCTGACCCTTGAGGGCCTGAATCTGAGTTTCAGCAGTTTCAAGGCACTGCGGAGTCCGTCGATGAAACGGCCCGTGCTGGAGGGCACGCTGCTGGTCGCGCATTTCGCCGTTTATTTCGGCGGTCTGTTCGCGGTTCTCTCCCCCGGCAAGGCGCTCGCGTTCATCGCCGTCCACCAAGGGCTGTTCGGCCTCTACCTCGGTTCCGTGTTCGCACCGAACCACAAGGGCATGCCGATGATCGAGGAGGGGACCGAGCTGGACTTCCTGCGCCGCCAGGTGCTGACCTCCCGCAACGTCGACGGCGGTGCGCTGACCGACGTGTTCATGGGCGGCCTGAACTATCAGATCGAGCACCACCTCTTCCCCAGCATGCCGACACCGGCGCTCGCGAAGGCCCAGGCCATCACCGAGCGGTACTGCGCCGAGCTGGGCATCCCGTACTGCCGGACGGGTCTCCTGGACTCGCACCGCACGGCGCTGCGCCATCTGCGACAGGTGGGCGAGCCCCTGTGCACGGCCGGTCGCTGACCGCCACGGCGCCCGCACCTTCGGGCCCTGCGCCCGCATCGTCCGGGCGAGCGGGCCGAGGGTCCCCACCGCGACCGCCGCGACGACGGGCGTCCGGGCACGGGCCTGCGTCTCCCAGCCGCTCGCGACGGCCGGCGCAACGGCCGGACGTCCTCCGTTCCCGTCGGGACCGGCCCGCCTACCAGCCCTTCTCGAACAGCCGTGTCACCTCGGCGAGGCGGATCTCGTCACGGCGGTAACGGGGGCCGCCGTGGTCGGCGGCGGGGCGGAGCAGGCCGAGGGAGGCGAGCAGCCGGAGGTGGGTGAGGGCCACGGGGCGGGACACGCCCAGGCGGGCGGCGACGTCGTCCGCGGTGAGGCCGCGTTCGGCGGTACCGGATGCGCCCAGCCACGCGAGGATGCGCAGTCGTGTCCCGTCGGCCGGGGTCCTCAGCATGTCGTCCACCTCCCCGCCGGGCTTCCTCGTCTCCGGCGCCCTCCCACTGTGCCCCGGCCGGGGCCCTCGTATCCCGCGCCTCGCGCACCTTGTCCGGACTCAACCCCCGTACTACATAAGGAAATTGAACGTCGAAGCGGTGACCGGGGGCCGCATCGGCGCGGGGATGGCCCCGCCCGCGGGACCGACGGAACGGGCGTCGACCTGACGACGCCACCCGTTCATTGAAAATCGAACAAATGTTACCGTTCCCTTATGGCAGGGACGACCGACGAGGTACGGCTCGAGGAACGGTGGCGTGACATCCTCGCCGTGCACGCGCGCACCCTGGGTGAGATAGACCGCGCGCTGCATCCCTACGGTGTGGGCGCCTCCGACTTCGAGGTGCTCGACCTGCTCGCGTCCACCGCTCCCCCGCACGGTGAGCGGTGCCGGGTGCAGAACCTGGTCGGCCGGGTGCATCTGAGCCAGAGCGCCCTGTCACGGCTGATCGCCCGCCTCGAGCGGCACGGCCTGGTCGAGCGGAGCACCTGCCCGACGGACCGGCGCGGTGTCTACGTGCAGCTGACCGCGCGCGGCCGCGAACTGCACGCCGAGACGCTCCCGGTGCAGCGCGCCGCCCTGGCCCGCGCTCTCGGGGACTGAGTCCGGCCTCCGCCCCCGGCCCGAGGGGGCCGGGGGCGCCGTACCGCGCCCGCTACGGGCGGGCCAGCAGGGTGCGGACGCCCTCGGAGGTGAGGGTGAGGCGGTGGTCGGAGCTGCCGTCGATGGTGAGGGACAGGTCGTCGGCCGGCCACTGCGCGGCGAGCGCGCCGAGCGGGACCAGACGGTAGCGGGAGACGAACGGGAGCAGCCCGGTCATCTCCAGTTCGGAGGTGAACACGGGCACCACCTGCGTGCCGCCCGGCTGCTCCAGCACGGGCAGCGCGACGGCGCCGGGGTCGGCGGCCTCCTCGTCGCCCGCGTCGTCGGGCACCGGGATCAGCACGTCGCTGTTGGCCAGGGCGTCCAGCGCGGCCGTGTCCTCGGTGTTCTCCGACAGTGCGTCCAGGGCCCGCTGCGCGGGCGTGGGGGCGTTGTTCTCGTGCGCGGGTGTTTCCATGACGAATTCCCTGGTAGCGGCGGTTGTCGGTCCGCCCGGGACGCACTCCGGCTCCGGGCACGGTGAGGGACGCGTACCCGTTCGCACGTCGCGCAACCCTGCGATCGACGACCGTCCCGCGCGGCCCGGCGAGCCCCGCCGCTCCCCCGGGACGGACCCCCTCCGACCCCTCCGAGCGACATGGCTATCATATGAGCACCCTCTAGCTCGAAAGATGATGCTGTGACTGTCAACGAAGACTCGTTCATCAACTGGAAGCACCGCGAGGAGATCGCGGAGTCGATGATCCCGATCATCGGGAGGCTGCACCGGGAGCGGGACGTCACCGTCCTGCTGCACAGCCGCTCCCTGGTGAACAAGTCGGTGGTCAGCATCCTCAAGACGCACCGCTTCGCCCGGCAGATCGCCGGCGAGGAGCTCTCCGTCACCGAGACCCTGCCGTTCCTCCAGGCGCTCACCACGCTGGACCTCGGTCCGTCCCAGATCGACATCGGTCTGCTGGCGGAGGCCTACCGCGCGGACGACCAGGGCAAGTCCGTCGCCGAGTTCACCGCCGAGGCCGTCGCCGGCGCGACCGGCGCGAACAAGATCGACCGCCGTGAGCCGCGCGACGTCGTCCTCTACGGCTTCGGCCGCATCGGCCGGCTCCTCGCCCGTCTGCTGATCGAGAAGGCCGGCTCCGGCAACGGCCTGCGGCTGCGCGCGATCGTCGTCCGCCGGGGCGGTGAGCAGGACATCGTCAAGCGCGCCTCGCTGCTGCGCCGCGACTCCGTGCACGGCCAGTTCCAGGGCACGATCACCGTCGACGAGGCGAACGGCACGATCGTCGCCAACGGCAACGCGATCAAGGTGATCTACGCGAACGACCCGACCGAGCTCGACTACACCGCGTACGGCATCAAGAACGCCATCCTGATCGACAACACCGGCAAGTGGCGCGACCGGGAGGGCCTGTCGCAGCACCTGCGGCCCGGCGTCGACAAGGTGGTGCTGACCGCGCCCGGCAAGGGCGACGTGCCGAACATCGTGCACGGCGTCAACCACGACACCCTCAAGCCGGACGAGCGGATCCTGTCCTGCGCGTCCTGCACCACCAACGCGATCGTGCCGCCGCTCAAGGCGATGGCGGACGAGTACGGAGTGCTCCGCGGCCACGTGGAGACCGTCCACTCGTTCACCAACGACCAGAACCTGCTGGACAACTACCACAAGTCCGAGCGCCGCGGCCGGTCCGCGCCGCTCAACATGGTGATCACCGAGACCGGTGCCGCGTCGGCCGTCGCCAAGGCGCTGCCCGACCTGAAGGCCCCCATCACCGGCAGCTCCATCCGCGTGCCGGTGCCGAACGTGTCGATCGCCATCCTCAACCTCCGGCTGGGCCGCGCGACCGACCGCGAGGAGGTCCTCGACCACCTGCGCAACGTGTCGCTGACCTCCCCGCTGAAGCGCCAGATCGACTTCATCAGCGCGCCGGACGCCGTCTCCAGCGACTTCGTCGGCTCGCGGCACGCCTCGATCGTCGACGCCGGCGCCCTGAAGGTCGACGGCGACAACGCGATCCTCTACCTCTGGTACGACAACGAGTTCGGCTACTCCTGCCAGGTCGTCCGCGTCGTCCAGCACGTGTCCGGCGTGGAGTACCCGACGTACCCGGCCCCCGCGGCCTGAGCCACGCGCGACGGCGGGGCGGGGCCGGCGAGTCGTCCGGCCCCGCCCCGGTCCGCCCGGCTGCCCGGCTGCCCGGCTGCCCGGCGATAAGAGACAGGTCGGTGACGCGCCCCGCCCCGCCGTCCCGGGGCCGGAGCGCGTCCGCCGGGGCGGCATCGGCGGCGGGCGGGCCCGCACCGCCCCGGCGGACGCGGCCGGTCAGACGCGGGACAGCAGGGCGGTGACCGTGTCCCGCAGGGTGCGGGCCGGGTCCGCGGCCCGTCCCTCGTGGCGCCAGGCGACGAAGCCGTCGGGTCGCACCAGCACCGCGCCGTCCGGCGTGACACCGTGGGCCGCGGCCCAGTCGGCGCCCGGCTCGGGCACCAGGTCGGCGCCCTCGCCGACGCCGTACGCGTCCAGCGGCACCGGGAGCGCGGCCGCCACCTCGGCCGCGGCGGCGAGCCACGGGCTGTGCGGGGACGCCAGCAGCACGAGCGAGCGCTCGTAGAGGTCGAGCGTGGAGACGCGGGCGCCGGCGCGGTCCAGCCACAGGTGCGGTGCGCGGCTGCCGGGCTCGCCGGTCAGCGCGAGGCTCTCGGGCACCACCGGGGCCGCCGGGTCGGCGCCCAGCACCGCGCCGCTCGGGTAGCGGTAGCCGAGGGCCACGTTGAGGATGCCGCCCTTGCGCTTGGCGAGCGCCGCGGCCTCGCCGTCGGGCGTGTAGCCGGGGTGGCTGTGCTCCGCCGAGCGGGACGAGGCGCGGGCGCTGGTCGCCTCGGCGACGGGCCGGCGCTCGCGGTCGTAGGTGGCGAGCAGTCCGGGCCCGGCCCAGCCGCCCAGTACGGCGGCCAGCTTCCAGGCGAGGTTGTGCGCGTCCTGGATGCCGGTGTTGGAGCCGAACGCCCCGGTGGGCGACATCTCGTGCGCCGAGTCGCCGGCCAGGAACACCCGCTCGTCCGCGTACCGTTCGGCGACCCGCTCCGCGGCGTGCCAGGCGGCCCGGCCGGTGATGGTCACGTCCAGGTCGGGCACGCCCACCGCCCGCCGGATGTGCGCGGCGCACCGCTCGTCGGTGAAGTCCTCGAGCGTCTCGCCGTGTTCGGGGTGCCAGGGGGCGTGGAACACCCAGCGCTCGCGGTTGTCCACCGGCAGCAGCGCCCCGTCGGCCTCCGGGTTGGTCAGGTAGCAGACGATGAACCGCCGGTCCCCGACGACGCCGGCGAGGTCGCGGGAGGTGAACGTGAGGCTCACGTTGTGGAACAGGTCGCCCGGGCCGTTCTGCCCGATGCCCAGCGCCTCGCGGACGGGGCTGCGCGGGCCGTCGGCGGCGACGAGGTAGTCCGCCCGGATCCTGGTGTGCTCGCCGGTCTCCCGGCTCTTGACCAGCACCGTCACACCCTCGGCGTCCTGGTCGAAGGAGAGCATCTCCGTCCCGAAGCGCAGGTCCCCGCCGAGCTCCCGGGCCCCCTCGAGGAGCACCGGTTCCAGGTCGTTCTGGCTGCACAGGCACCACCCGCTGGGGCTGAAGCGGGCGAGCCCGCCGCCGGGGTCGATCTCCTGGAGCAGCCACTCGCCCTCGTCGCCCGCCAGGCTCGGGGTCTGCCAGATGCCGTGGTTCTCCGCCAGGACCGACGCGGCCCGGCGGATGCGCTGCTCGACCCCGGCCCCCCGGAACAGCTCCATGGTGCGTACGTTGTTCCCCCGCCCCCGCGGGTGGATCGACGTGTCCGCGTGACGTTCGACGAGCGTGTGCGGCACGCCGAGGCGTCCCAGGAACAGGGACATCGACAGGCCCACCAGGGAACCGCCGACGATGAGGACCGGCGTGCGGTGATCCACCCGGCCGGTCGTGTCCGATCGATTCATTGAAACGCCTCCAGCGTCGCCCTCGACGGGCTGTGGAATGGGACGCACCTTTCATGCCCGGTGCGGAAGGGTTCGCGTCCCGGCGGCACCCGGATGGCACGCGGTTCACCCACCTGCCCCGTGTCGCTCGCGCACACCGGAAAGTCGCGTCAACGATCAACGCATGACGATCCCGGCCCTCCAGCGGGCGCGGTGGTCGTTCCCGACCTTCCGACGAAGAGGAGAGGTGCGCCGGATGACCATGTCGGCACGCGTGTCGCAGTCGGCGTTCGACGGCTCGAGGCTGCGGGTGATCCTGCTGCTCGACCTGTACGAGGGGGCCCAGGAGCAGTTCCTCGACGCGTACGAGCACATGCGCAACAAGGTCGCGTCCGTCCCCGGTCACATCAGTGACCAACTGTGCCAGTCGATCGAGAACCCCTCGCAGTGGCTCATCACCAGCGAATGGGAGAGCGCCCTGCCGTTCCTCAAGTGGGTGAACAGCGAGGAGCACATCGCGATCGTCCGGCCGATGCATAGCTGTGTCCGGGACACCCGGTCGATGCGCTACAGCATCCTCCGCGAGACCCACCCGGAGCAGCCGCTCACCACCGAGGCCGCGCGGGCGAGCCTGCAGAAGGCGGCCCGCGTGGGCACCGGGGTCACCCGTCACGCCCTCACCTTCACCGTGAAGCCGGGCTCCGAGTCCAAGGTCGTGGACATCCTGGCCAATTACGACGCGCCCGAGACGCGCATCAACGGCATCACGCGACTGCACCGCACCTCCCTCTTCATGCACGGCAACCGCGTCGTGCGGGCCGTGGAGGTGGAGGGCGACCTGCTGGCCACCCTGTGCCACGTGGCCAGCCAGCCCGAGGTCCAGGCGGTGGAGGAGGCCATCAACCCCTATCTGGAGCAGGACCGGGACCTGACCGACTCCGACTCCGCGCGGCTCTTCTTCACCCGGGCGGCGCTCCCGGCCATGCAGCACGTGACGGCCGGCCGGCCGGAACCCGCCGGCCTGCGGCGGCACATGCTGTACTACCCGGCCGTGACGGACCGCGGCCTGGAGCTGGCCCGGTTCCTCGCCCACCAGGACGAGGCCGCCGCGAGCGACCCGGACGGCCCGGTGTACGCGAGCACCGTCTTCCAGCGCGACGACGTCGTGGTCCGCATGATCGACGTCACCGGCGAGCTCGATCTCGACCCCGCCGCCGCCCTCGGCATCAAGGGCCCGGGCAAGGCCGCCGAGCTGGAGCGTCTCCTGGACGGCGCCGCGATCGGCGTCGAGGGCTCCCTGAACTCGGAGCGCACCTTGCACCGGCTCCTGGCGCACGCCGACATGCTGCCCGTCACCGACCGCGTCTCCGCGGATTCCTGACGACCCACCGCGGTGACGTCCGCGGCCGCGGACGTCCGGACGTCACCGGAACACCCGGAGGTAACCAACCATGTCCAAGCAGCATCCACGCATCGTGGACCTGAGCGAGACGGAACCCAACCGCCGGCGCGGGGGTGACCTGAGGACCCTGCTCACCCCGGCCACCGTGGGCTCCACGAGCGGCTTCATGGGGCTGGCCGTCATCAAGCCCGGCGAGCGGATCGCCGAGCACTACCACCCCTACTCCGAGGAGTTCGTGTACGTCGTCACCGGCTCGCTGGAGGTGGATCTGGACGGCGAGCCGTTCGCGCTCCGCGCCGAGCAGGGGCTGATGATCCCGATCGACATGCGGCACCGGTTCCGCAACGTCGGCGACGAGGAGGCCCGCATGGTGTTCCACCTGGGTCCCCTCGCGCCCCACCCGAGCCTCGGGCACGTCGACACGGAGGAGACCGAAGGCGCGGTGTCCGGGCCGCAGTTGACGGTGGGCGGGCCGGAGGCGGGCCGTCCGGCCGAGCCGAGCGAGGCCATAAAGTGACCCGGCGAGTGGCCGTCACCGGTATCGGCGTGGTCGCTCCCGGCGGCATCGGAACGACGGCGTTCTGGGACCTGCTGGCGGCCGGCCGCACCGCGACCCGCGGCATCACCCTGTTCGACCCGGCGGGTCTGCGCTCGCGCATCGCCGCCGAGTGCGACTTCGACCCGTTCGAACACGGCCTGGACGCGGACCTGTGCCAGCACTCCGACCGCTACATCCAGTTCGCCGTGGTCGCGGCCCGGGAGGCGGTCCGGCAGTCCGGGCTGGACACCGGGGCCACGAACCCGTGGCGCACCGCGGTGTCGCTGGGCAGCGCGGTCGGCGGCACCACCCGGCTGGAACACGACTACGTGCTGGTCAGCGAGGGCGGTCGGCGCTGGGACGTGGACCACACCAAGGCGGAGCCGAAACTGCACCGGGCGTTCTCGCCGAGCACCCTCGCCTCCACGGTGGCCGAGCAGTTCGGCGCCCGGGGCCCGGTGCAGACGGTCTCCACCGGCTGCACCTCCGGGCTCGACGCGGTCGGCTACGCCTTCCACAGCGTCGCCGAGGGGCGGGCCGACGTCTGCATCGCGGGGGCGTCGGACTCGCCGATCTCCCCGATCACCATGGCCTGCTTCGACGCCATCAAGGCGACGTCGCCCAACAACGACGACGCCGAGCACGCGTCGCGGCCGTTCGACGCCCGCCGCGACGGGTTCGTGATGGGCGAGGGCGCGGCGGTGCTGGTGCTGGAGGAGTACGAGCACGCGCGGGCCCGCGGCGCGGACATCCTCTGCGAGATCAGCGGCTACGCCACCTACGGCAACGCCTACCACATGACCGGCCTGACCAGTGAGGGCCTGGAGATGGCCCGCGCCATCGACGGCACCCTCGACCAGGCCCGTGTCGATCCCACCCGGATCGACTACGTCAACGCGCACGGTTCCGGCACCCGGCAGAACGACCGGCACGAGACGGCCGCGGTGAAGCGGTCGCTGGGGGCGCACGCGTACGAGACGCCCATGAGCTCCATCAAGTCGATGGTGGGGCACTCGCTCGGCGCCATCGGCGCGATCGAGGTGGTCGCCTGCGTGCTCGCGCTGCGGCACCAGGCCGTGCCGCCGACGGCGAACTACGAGACCCCCGACCCGGAGTGCGACCTGGACTACGTGCCGCGCACCGCCCGCCCGCGGAAGCTGGAGCACGTGCTCTCCGTCGGCAGCGGGTTCGGCGGTTTCCAGTCCGCGGTGCTGCTGTCCGGGACGGGCGGGAGGGCACGATGAGCAAGCGGCGTTCCGGGCGTGCGGCCGTCACCGGCATCGGTGTGGTCGCACCCAACGGACTGCGGACCGACGCGTACTGGAAGTCGGTGCGTGAAGGCCTCGGCGTACTGGACCTGATCACCCGCGAGGGCTGCGAGCACCTGCCGCTGCGGGTGGCGGGCGAGGTGCGGTCCTTCGACCCGGCGGCCCTCATCGAGGACCGCTTCCTGGTGCAGACCGACCGGTTCAGCCATTTCGCGATGGCCGCGGCGGCGCTCGCCCTCGACGACGCCGGACTCGGCGGTGAACCCGACGATCCGTACTCGGTCGGCGTGGTCACCGCGGCCGGCTCCGGCGGCGGCGAGTTCGGCCAGCGCGAGCTGCAGAAACTGTGGGGCCAGGGCTCCAAGTTCGTCGGCCCGTACCAGTCCATCGCGTGGTTCTACGCGGCGAGCACCGGGCAGATCTCCATCCGCGGCGGCCTGAAGGGGCCCTGCGGGGTGGTGGCGAGCGACGAGGCGGGCGGTCTGGACTCCCTCGCGCACGCGGCCCGTGCGGTGCGGCGCGGCACCGACGTGATGGTGGTGGGGGCGGCGGAGGCGCCGCTGGCCCCGTACTCGATGGTGTGCCAGCTCGGCTACCCCGAGCTCAGCACCCTCGACGACCCCGACCGCGCCTACCGCCCGTTCACCGAGAAGGCGTGCGGGTTCGTGCCCGCCGAGGGCGGTGCCCTGCTCGTCGTCGAGGACGAGGAGCGGGCCCGTGAGCGCGGGGTGCCCGTGCGGGGT
The DNA here is from genome assembly GCF_055778765.1 of Streptomyces sp. DSM 120436. NCBI lineage: Bacteria > Bacillati > Actinomycetota > Actinomycetes > Kitasatosporales > Streptomycetaceae > Streptomyces > Streptomyces sp. DSM 120436. The sequence goes on from NZ_JBSKBS010000002.1 coordinate 638,521, forward strand.
GTCGTGGCCGGTCACGCGGCCACGTTCACCGGGGAGTCCCGCTGGGCGGAGTCCCGTGAGGGCCTCGCCCACGCCATCACCGGCGCCCTCGACGAGGCGGGCGTCGCACCGGAGGAGATCGACGTCGTGTTCGCCGACGCCCTGGGCGTGCCCGAGGCGGACCGCGCGGAGGCGCTGGCGATCGCCGACGCCCTCGGCGCGCACGGCGCCCGGGTGCCGGTGACGGCGCCCAAGACCGGCTTCGGCCGCGCCCACTGCGCCGCGCCGGTGCTGGACACGGTGGCGGCGCTGCTGGCCATGGAGCACGGCCAGGTGCCGCCCACGCCCAACGTGTTCGGCATCTGCCACGACCTCGATCTGGTGACGTCGCACGCTCGCCCCGCCGAGCTGCGCACCGCCCTCGTCCTCAGCCGGGGACTGATGGGTTCCAACGCGGCGCTGGTCGTGCGCCGCGGTGACGATTCCGCCCGGTGATCCGGGCGGGGAAGGAGCAGTCACCCGTGATCACCACCGAAGTGACCTTCGACGAACTGGCCGCGCTGATGAAGCAGGCGGCCGGCATCACCGTCGACCCCGAGGAACTCAAGGACGCCGCGGAGTCCCCCTTCGACTCCTTCGGTCTCGACTCGCTCGGCCTGCTCGGCATCGTCGGTGAGCTGGAGAACCGGTACGGCGCCTCCCTGCCGCCCGACTCCGAGCGCTGCAGGACGCCCCGCGAGTTCCTGGACCTCGTCAACAGCACCCTCACGGCTGGAGCCTGAAAGTGGCAGGACACACCGAGAACAGCATCACCATCGACGCTCCCTTCGACCTCGTCTGGGAGATGACCAACGACCTGGAGAACTGGCCGCGGCTGTTCAGCGAGTACGCGTCGGTGGACATCCTCTCCCGGGAGGGCGCCACGACGACGTTCCGGCTGACCATGCACCCGGACGAGAACGGCAAGGTGTGGAGCTGGGTGTCGGAGCGCACCCCGGACCGCGAGAAGCGGAGGGTGCGCGCCCGCCGCGTCGAGACCGGCCCGTTCGCCCACATGGACATCCTGTGGGAGTACGAGGAGGTGCCGGGCGGCATCGAGATGCGCTGGACGCAGGACTTCGCGATGAAGCCCGACGCGCCGGTGGACGACGCCTGGATGACGGACAACATCAACCGCAACTCCCGCACCCAGATGGCGCTCATCCGGGACAGGATCGAGCAGGCCGCCCGCGAGACCGAGACCGCGTCCGTCGCGTCCTCGCGCTGAGCACCGGTCCCGCCGGGGACCCGGAAGGAATCCCATGCACCACGCCCTGATCGTCGCCCGGATGAAGCCCGGCTCGGCGCCGGACATCGCCGACGTGTTCGCCGCGTCGGACCGAGGTGAGCTGCCTCACCTGGTCGGCGTCAGCCGGCGCAGCCTCTTCCGGTTCGGGGACGACGTGTACCTGCACCTCATCGAGTCGGAGCAGGACCCGGCGCCCGCCATCGCGAAGGTGGCCTCGCACCCCGAGTTCCGCCGCATCAGCCAGGAGCTGGAGGCGTACGTCAGCCCGTACGACCCGGCCACGTGGCGCGGCCCGAAGGACGCCATGGCGCAGTGCTTCTACCGCTGGGAGCGCGGCGCCGGCTCCTGAGCCGCCGCACACACGAAGGCCCGAGGCCGCCGGTTCCGCGTCAGTCGCGGAGCCGGCGGCCTCGAGGTGTGCGCGGGCCTCGGGATCAGCCGGGGACGGTGCACTCGAAGGCGTGCAGGTAGGCGTTGACCGGGCGGATCTCGCCGATGACCAGGCCCGCCCCGGTGAGCCGGTCCACCATGCTCTGCCGGGTGTGCTTGGCGCCCCCGACGTTCAGGAGCAGCAGCAGGTCCATGGCGGTGGTGAAGCGCATGGACGGGGTGTCGTCGACCAGGTTCTCGATCACCACGACCCGGGCGGCGGGGCGCGCCGACCGGCGGATGGCGGCCAGCACCCGGCGGGTGCTGTCGTCGTCCCACTCCAGAACGTTCTTGATGACGTACACGTCCGCTGCGACGGGCACCTCCTCGCGGCAGTCACCGGCCACGACGCGGGCCCGGGCGGCGAGCGCCCCGCCGTCCCGCAGCCGGGGGTCGGCGTTCTCGACGACGCCGGGCAGGTCGAGCAGGGTGCCGTGCAGGTGGGGATGCTTCTCCAGGAGGCCGGCCAGGACGTGGCCCTGGCCGCCGCCGATGTCCGCCACGGAGGCGGCGTCGCCCAGGTCCAGGAGCCTGGCCACGTCCCGCGCGGACTGCTCGCTGGAGGTGGTCATGGCCCGGTTGAAGACGTGGGCGGACTCGGGCGCCGACTCGTTGAGGTAGGTGAAGAACTCCCGGTCGTACACGTCCTCGAAGACGTTGCCGCCGGTGCGCACCGCCTCGTCGAGCCGGGGCCACACGTTCCAGGTCCAGGGCTCGGTGCACCACAGGGCGATGTAGTGCAGGCTGTGCGGGTCGTCCTCGCGCAGCAGCCGGGACATGTCGGTGTGCTCGAAGGTGCCGTCGGGGTTCTCGGTGAAGACGCCCTGGCACGACAGCGCGCGCAGCAGCCGCCGCAGGGTGTGCGGCTGGGTCTTCACCGCCGCCGCCAGGTCGTCGACGGTCAGGGGGTCGTCGTCCAGCGCGTCGGGCACGCCCAGGCGGACGGCGGCGCGTACGGCGGCCGCGCAGGCCGCCCCGAACACGATCTCCCTCAGCCGCATGGGCGGCGGGGGAGCCGGATCAACGGTGGTCATCCGTTGCCTCGCTTCTGCTGTGGTGCCGTGGGTGGGGGGGGGAGGGCGGTCGGGTCAGCACATTCCGGCGGGTTCGGAGAGTGTGCAGGTGTTGTGGCTGAAGGTGTTGGTGGTGGCGGTGTCGCGGTTGGCGAGGTCGGCGGGGCTGTTGCCGGTCACCAGGTTGTCGCGGACGTCGTTGCGCTCGCCGGGCGTGCCGACGAGGCTCTTGAAGAGCACGATGCCGCCGGAGAGCGGGGAGGCGCCCTTGTTGTTCTCGACCCGGTTGAACGCCACCCGGGTCTCCTCGACGCCGGTGAGGACGATGCCCGAGCCCTGGAGGAAGGGCAGCCGGGGTGTCGCGGCGCAGTGCTTGTTGTTGGCGTGGACGTGGTTCCAGGAGACGTCGAGGTGTCCGGCGCGGGGCTCGGTCTCGTCGCCGACGACGAACACGGCGGCGCAGTTGCCGGTGGCCTCGTTGTGGTCGACGCTGAGGTTCCGCAGCCGCCGCACGGTGACGCCGATCCGGTTCCCCGCCGTCTCGTTGTGGCGGATCACCGTCTTCTTCGCGTCGCGCGCGCCTTCCTCGGTGTCGACGGTGTTGGCCACGAACAGGCCGGCGTCGCCGTTCTCGCGGGTGACGTTGTGGCTGATCACGCTGCGCGTGGAGCGTTCGGCGGCGATGCCCCACCGGCCGTTCTTCTCGGCGGTCACGAACCGCACCTTCAGGTTCTCGGTGCCGGTGGCCCACACGCCGTTCTTCGCGAACCCGCGCACCGTCAGGGACCGTACGGAGACGTTCTCGAGGGGCTTCTCGTCGGTGCCGGTGACGCAGACGCCGTTGCCCGCCTCGGCACAGGCGGACGTCCCGGGGCTCGCGGGGGGCTCCAGGACGGTGCGGCCGGCGGCGTCGCCGCGCAGGGTGATGCCGGAGCGGGTGATGTCGACGCTCTGCTGGTAGGTGCCGGCGGCGATCAGCACGGTGTCCCCGGACCGGGCCGCGTCCACGGCCTTCTGGATGGACTGCCCGGGCTGCACGCGGTGCACGGTCGTCAGATGGGTCGAGGGCGCGGCGCCGATCCCCGCCGCGACGACGGCGGTGGCGCAGGCGGCGTACGCGATGTGACGTCTGTTCATGAGGCCGAAGCTATGAGCGGCCCTGGTGGCCCGCCACCGGTGATCACCCAGCCGGACGCGGGCTCGCGGGTGTCGTCGTCGCGCCCTGTTCCGTCCGTCCGCGGCACCGGTTCCGCGACCTCCCACCTGGCCGCTCACCCGTTCGACCGGTGGGCCGGGCGCCCCCGCCGCCGCATCGGAACGCGGCCCCGGCGTCGTACCGCCCGGCCGCCCGCCGCCGGGGCGGGCGGACGCCGGTCAGTTGCCGCGCCAGATGTTGTCGAAGGCCGCGGCCTCGATGGCGCGGCGCTGCCGTTCGCCGGCCAGTTCCGTGACCGCCTGGAGTACGGCGGCCAGCACCGCCGTGTGGTCGTCGGCGAGCCCGTCCGGCTCGTCGCCGCCCCGCTCGGTCAGTCCGGCGGCGGCCGCGAGGGCGCCGAGCACGGGGTCGCCCGATGTCCAGCGCTCTCTCGCCGCCCTGGCCCCCGACGGGTCCGCCGGTGCGGTGTTCTGCCGCCGCAGCGGGTTGCGGCTCCGCCGCTCGGGCGCGAGCAGCCCTTCCGCCTCCAGTACGGACCGGTAGCGGGCCGCGAGGCCACGGCCACGGCGCCAGAGCCAGTCCTCCACGGTCTCGCCGGGTCCGCCGTCCGCCAGCCGCCGCGCGGCCTCGGACAGCAGGGGGTCGTCGGCCGGCGCGGACCCGCCGGGGACCAGGCGGACGCCGTCGAGGGTGAGGGTTCCGGCGCCGAGGAGGTCGATCAGTTCCGCCCCGGCGAGGGCGAGCGACAGATCCCCCTGCTCCACGACGGCGCCGTCCCGCGGGTCGGCGGCGACGAGGGCCAGGTCACGCGCTGTGGTCATGAGCGACTCCGGTGCGGGCGGAAGGACGTTGCCTCAACGGTCGCACACCCGCACCCGCCCGGCGTGTCCCCGCCGGTCCCCGCTTCCGGGAGTCCTTCACGCGGCGAGCGTCTCGTCCGCCTGGCGGAGGCCGGCGCGGCCCGCCCGGTACTGCTCGAGCAGGGCGTCGGCGGCACGCAGGGCCTGCTCGGCGGTACGGGAGCCGGTCATCACGCACAGCGTGTAGGTGGCGTCCTCGAGCGCGCGGCTGGTGTGGCCGGTGGGCAGCACGTCGTGCTCGATCCGCGCCTGCGCGAACCGGGCCAGCACCGCACGCAGCTCCTTCTCCGCCGGCATGATCATGGTCGTTTCCTCTCCCCTCGTCGAAGGCCGTCCCACAAGCGGGGCGCCAGGCTTGCGATTGCCCCGCCCAAAGAGGTCCATGCCTGTCGGTCTGTCAGTGGCGGGTGACAACATCGGCGCATGACGGGACACACGGTCTTCGACTGGCGGACCTTCCTGCTGCGGTGGAGCGGCGAGTGGGCGGACTCCCTGCCGCACGACGAGGCGCGGTCCCCGGATGACGAGGCGGCGCGGCGGGCGCGGTGGCTGGGCTTCCCGCCCGCGTCGCAGGAGCGGGTCGCGGCGATGGAGGAGCGCCTCGGCCGGCGCATGCCTCCGTCGTACCGGGCCTTCCTCCGGATCACCGACGGCTGGCGGCACGCGGGCGGGTTCGTGTGGCTGCTGGCGGGGACGGCGGACGCGCGCTGGCACGCCAACGAGTCGGAGCTGGCGGACGTGTACGAGGAGTACCTGGACGAGGACGCCGGCCCGGAGGAGCGGCGGAAGGCGGGCATCTGGCGGCGCGGACTCCAGCTCGACGTGCGGTCCGACGCCACCTACGTCCTGCTGGACCCGGAGGACGTGGACGAGGACGGCGAGTGGGCCGTGTACACCTGGGCGAGCTGGCGTGCCGACGCGCCGGAGCGGCACCCGGACTTCCGGTCCTTCATGGAGGCGATGTACCGGGAGTTCCACCGTCTCCGGGCGCACCGCACCGACCGGGAGCCCGCGTTCGTCAACGACACGACCCGGGAGCTGGACGCCCGGGTGGCCGAGGCCCGCCGGGACGCGCTGCGCGGCGACTGGGAGAGGGCGCTGAAGACGCTGGACGAGGCCGGGGAGTACGGCAGACCGCGGGCCAGGGGCCTGGGCGACCAGATACGCCGCCTGCTCGGCAGGACTTACATGGTGGACTTCCCCGACGTGGTGACCGACCCGAGGTACGCCCCCGAGCTCCTGCCTCCCCTGGTGGCCGAGCACGCCGCCCACTCCTACCGCGGCGACACCTCCCTGACCTTCCCCCTACGGGGTGCGGACGACGCCCTGGTGTCCCGGGCCTTCGCGATCCTGGAGCAGGTGCGCGCCGGCACGTACCGGTACACGGCCCCCGGTCCCTTCGGCGAAGCGGTCGACCGGGCACGCGAGCTGGCCCGCTGGGGCGACACCGACCGGGCGTGGCGCACGTTGACGGACGCCCTGCCCCTGTGGCGGCCACTGGGCCCGGACCACTTGGCGCCCCTCGGCTGGGTGGCCGACCCGGTCCTCGGTCCGCTGCTCACCGTGGAACGGGGCCGCGAACTGCTGGCCACGCCCAGGGGCGGACACCCGGGAGAGGCGCCCGCCCCGACGCCCGGCCTCGACCCGCCCGGCCTGGCCTGGCTCGCGGATCCCGGACCGGGAGGCGGACGAGAGCCCTACCGCTTCGTCCTGGTGGAAGGAGTGGAGCCGGAAGACCTGCCCGCGCGTCTGGGCGACGAGAACGCGGAAGGTGCGGCGCTCGACACCCCCAGGACCCTCTGGGAGGCGCGGCAGCACCTGCCGCGCAGCCCGAGGGAGTCCTCGTCCTACGACGACAGGCCGGTCATGGCGGTCGGCCGGGCCGGCGCCGGATGGAGCTTCGCCTTCGACGGGGACCCGGCGCCGTTCGCCCCTCAGCGCTTCGTCTCCCCCGCCGCGGCCGCCGCTGCGGGCACCCGCGCGGTGGTGGTGTGGGGCGACCTCGGGGCCCGGCGCGGGAAGTCGTTCTTCCACCTCTCGATGGCACGCGACGGCACGCAGGAGTACGCCTTCACCTATGCGGACGGCGAGATCCGGCGCACCGGTGACATCCCCCGGGCACTGGACCCGGACCGCTTCTTCGCCGTACCCGGGACCGGCGCCGCGGCGGAACGGCCGCTGCTGGAAGCCGTGGCCGAGCACTTCGGCGTCCGTCTCCCCCGCCACGCTCTCCGGAACGGCCGTCTGCACACCGTCACCACTCGTTCGTGGATCCGGCCGCCGGGGGACGGTGAGACGTACCTGGTGTGGTCCATGGCGTGAGGACGCCGGTCGCGGGGCCCGCCCCGCGTGGCCGGCCGACGGTCACGAACCCTGGCGGTCCTCGGTGTCCCCGCTCGCCTCGTCCTCGGCGTCCGCGGGGGCCTCGACCCCCTCCAAGGGGTTGCCCGCCGTCGTGCCGCGGCCCGTCTGGTAGCCCTCCTTGGCGCTCCCCTCGCCCGGGATCGTCCGGTCCTGCGCCTGCTGCTCACCGCCCGAGTGGGCGCCGGGCTCCTCGCCGCTGCGCGCCCGGCCGTAGCGGTCGGTGTCCTGGTCCTGCTGCCCGGTCATGTCCGTTCCTCTCGTCGGCGTCGGCGGCCCGCCGGGTTCCCGGTGACGGACGACGCGAAACGCCCACCGCGGCATGAGGCCGGCGCGGACACCGCGGGGGAGCCCCGTCGGCCGTTGCCGTTCTCCGAGCAGGCCGTTCGAGCAGTCGGACCGGTCGCCCGGAGCCGCCCGCGAGCCGGGACCTCCCGGCGCGTGTGCCCGTGCGCCGGCAAGTCCGGGCTCCGGCCGGGTCAGGGCCGGAGCAGGCCGCCGATCTCCCCCTCGGTGAGGGCACGGTCGAAGACCATGACGTCCTTGATGCCGCCCGGAAAGTGATCGACCGGCCTTCTGCCGTAACGGCCCCGGCCGATGACGAAGGGCCCCTCGGACACGATCAGGATCCTGTCGCGGATCGCACCCTCCTGGGCGCCGTTCACGAAGAGGCGCAGCTCCCCGGCGACGCTGTCGCAGACACCGGTCAGATGGGTCCACGCACCGGCGACCGGGACGGACGTCGGCGTGACGCGCAGGTCCGGGCGGGCGAAGGCCCAGCGGCCCTCGTCGGAGGAGTACTGGAGGTGGAAGCCGCTGGTTTCCTCGCCGTCCTGGCTGACCGCGGTGACGAAGTGCGGAGGGATCACACCGAGCCGGACCCACGCACCGACGGTGAAGCTGCCGCGTGCCGTGTCGATCACCGCGCCTTCGGTGGCCACTTCACTGCTGAACCCGTTGAACTCGGCGCCCTCACCGTGGCGCGTTCCCCATCTGACCGCCGTGGCCGTGGCGTGGTGGCGTCCGGCGGCGTCCGCCGCCCGTGTTCCGGAACGTTCGTCGAGCCGCCAGGCCGCGACGGGGCGGGGCGCCACGGGCACCGGACCGGGTCCGGACACGGCCCCCACGGGGACCGGACCGGACCGACGCAGCTTACGGGAGCGCGGTCTTGCCGGCGGACCGGCAACTGCCGGACTCCGATCCGCCGTTGGGAGCGGAGGCCACCGTCGGACCGGCTGCCGGCCGGCCGCGGGGAAGGCGCCGAAAGGCGCGACGGCTCCGGCGGGAGCCTGCTCGCAGGACCGGCGGCGACGGAGGGGAGCCGCCGACACGTACCACGCTTCCCGCCGGCGGTGGAGACGGCCCGCGAAGGAGTCATCGCCCGGCCGGCCCCGGCGGTCCACCACCGCCTCACGGCCGAACGCCCGTGGCGCCGCCGGGCGGCCCGGGCGCCTTGAGCCGCCGGATCCGGGGCCCCTGGGGCGGGCCCGGTCGCCGGCCGGGGCCCGCGGGGCCTCAGTGCCGGAACGGGCCGCGGACCTCGTACGTCACGCCGCCCGAGCCGCTGATCTCGCCGCTCGTGCCGCGCTGGGAGGAGAAGTAGAGGCGGCTGCCGTCCGGGGAGAAGGCGGGACCGGTGATCTCGGAGTCGGGGTGGCCGTCGACGCGCAGGACCGGGGCGACCACGCCGTCCCGGGTGATGATGTTGATCTCCATGTTCCCGCCGTCCTCGGCGACGTAGAGGTCCCCGGCGGCCGTGCCGGTGATGTTGTCGACCCCGGTGAGGGTGCCGTCGCTGTTGTAGACGGACGTGATCGTCGAGTCCCGGGTGTCGTACGCCCAGACCTGACGGTCGCCCTTGGCGGTGAAGTAGCAGATGCCCTCGGCGTAGTGGCAGCCCTCGCCGCCGTCGAAGTGGCGGGCGGCGGAGAGCTGCCTGCGGGTCTGGACCAGCGGCGCGGACGGGTTCGGCACCTCGCGCCACTCCACGCCGTCGCCCGAGGTGGTGCACGCCACGTCGAGGCGGCCGGTGGACAGGTCGCCCCAGGTGTCGGGCGTGAAGCGGTAGAAGCAGCCGTCGTCCTCGTCCTCGGTGAGGTAGACGACCCGGTGGTCGGGGTCGCAGGCGGCGGCCTCGTGCTTGAAGCGGCCCATGGCGTGGTGCGCGACGGCCCCCTTCCGCCCGTACGGGTCGGTCTCGAAGACCCGGCCCCGGAAGGTCTCCTCGCAGGACAGCCACGTGTTCCAGGGAGTCGCGCCGCCCGCGCAGTTGAGGTTGGTGCCCGACAGGATGCGGTAGGCGCGGTCCACGGAGCCGTCGGCGCGGAAGCGGATGGCGGAGGCGCCGCCCAGGAGCGGTATCTCGGAGTTGGAGACGTAGATCCAGCCGTCGCCGTCGGCGTAGCAGGCGCCGCCGTCGGGCGCCGAGTGCCAGATGATGCCGCCGACGGGCCGCAGCGAGCGGGCGACGACGCGGCTGGTGAACCCGGCGGGCAGGGCCACCCCGTTGGCGTCCGGGGCGAGGAGCGGCCCGTACGGACTGCCCGGGGCCGCGCCGGCCGGGGCGGCGTGGCCGGCCTGTTGCCACAGGGTGCCGCAGAGGACGGCGGCGCCGGTTCCGGCGGTGACCGTGCGGAGGAAGGAACGTCGCTGCATGGGGCCTCTTCCGTCAGGGGGCGGGGATGGCGGTGCAGGGGGCGCCGCCGCAGACGTCCAGGACCCACCCGGTGGTCAGGAAGACGGCCTTCTGCTGGCGCGCGGAGGGCGTGTTCCGGGGGTCGGAGTGCGGGTCCTGCCCGTACTCGGGTGCCGTGGGCGGTGTGTTGGTCAGGGGCGGTGTGGGGGTGCCGCTGTCCCAGACGACCATCGCGGAGCCGCCCCGGAAGGGCGGGTCGGCGGTGCGGATGCCCCAGTGGGGCACCCGGTCGGGGCTGCGGCCGGGTGCGAGCGCCGGGGCGTGGAGCCGGGCGCCGCCGCGGGCGGCGTCAGGACACCGCCCGCCGCGGCCAGCAGCGCGGCCAGCGCGAGCCGCAGAGCGCGTGGCGCCCGCGCCGGCCGGGCCGGCCGTGGGGCCCGCTCCCGGCGCCGCCGCAGCGGCCGGCCTCTCAGGTGCGGCATCCGTCAGGCGCCCGTGATGTGATCGCCGATCAGCCGCGCGTACGCGGCCTCACCGGCCGCGTTGGGGTGCAGCGGCGCCGCCGGTGAGGTGGGCACATAGCCCTCGATCCAGCGACGGCTCGGCGCCTGGCAGGCGTCGTGGCCCGCGCTGGGCGTGCGCAGATCGACGTACTCGGCGCCGTGGGCCGCGGCCTGTTCGGCCAGGATCCCGTTCAGCCGGTCCACCGCCCCCTGGAGATAGTCGGCGTCCACACCGAGCACCGGCTGCACCGGCCAGCATCCGCCCGGCTTGATGTAGAGCCCGTACCCCGCCACGATCACCCGGGCGTCCGGCGCCTTCGCGCGGATGCCTGCGAGCACGGCCGCCACCTTCGGCGCGGCGGAGTCCACGCGCTGCGCGACCCGGTCCACACCGCCCTCGGTGTGACCCGTCTTGCACGGCTCCGCGGTCGGGTCCAGCCGCATGCAGTCCTGGGCGATGCCGACCAGGCCCGCGTCGTTGCCGCCGATGGTGAGCGTGACCAGGGTCGTGTCCGCGCTCAGCGCGTCGAACTGCGGCGGCGCCTCGCCCATGTCCAGGTCCAGCAGGGACAGCCCCTGAGGCCGCGTCATGTGGTCCGTCTTCGCCCCACTGCACGTCACGTCGCGGAACTCGGCGACGTCCAGCCGCTCCGCCAGCTCGTGCGGGTAGTTCTGCGTGGACCGGCCACAGGCCAACGGCCCGGTGGGCCACGGGATCAGCGGCCCGGACGCCATCGAGTCACCGAGGGCCACGTACACCTCCCCCGCCGCGGACTCGGCGGCGGTGGCGGCGGGCGCTCCCGCCAGCAGCCCGGCCACCAGACCCGCGCCGAGCGCGCATCTGACCAGACGGGCGATTCCCTTGCGGTACGACGTGTTCACTGCGGCTCCCAAGTCCCGAGGACGGCATGACGGCAAGCTGTGCAACGCGCGGTACAGGAGAAACGGTGCGAATACGCTTCCGGGACGACGGGTGCGGATCCGCGACGGCGTCGGAGCTGGAGCGGAAGGTGCCGCCGGTCATCTTGCAGCCTTCCGGGGCCCTGCTTAACTGGGCGGTGACGCAGACTTCAACGGGGGTCCTTGTGACGCGTGACAACTCCGGTCCGCACCTGTGCGTCGCGGGCCGTCCCGCCGCCGCCCGACTCCGTGCCGCCGCACCCGCCCTGACCCGCCGTATCATCGCCCGCCTGCGCACCGAACTCCCCGCCTACGCCGAGCTGCCCGGCGAGGCACTGACCGGCGACATCGCCGACATCGTCCAGCACAACCTGCGGATGCTCGCCGACTCCCTGGAACACCGGCGCCCGCCCGACGACACCGAACTCGTCCGGCAGCGGGACTCCGCCGGCCAGCGCGCCGAGGAGGGCGTACCGCTGGACGCCATCCTCACCGCCTACCACCTGGGCACGACCATGTGCTGGCAGGAACTGTCCGCCGGCGCCCGCCCCGGCGAACTCCCCGACGTGATCCGGACCGTGACCCACATACTGACGCTCCAGCAGTACGTCACCTCGGCCGTCAGCGCCGGTTACCTGGAGGCCCGCCGAGCCCTGGACAGCGAAGAACACCGCGGCCGTCACGCCCTGATGACGGCCCTGCTCGCCGGAGACCCGGCCGAGGGCGGCAGCGAACGCTACGTCGCCCTGACCCTCGCCCTCGCCCCGCACCCCGACGAGACCGGCGACGGCCCCGGCGCCCGGATCGCGGCCCGGCGCAAGCTCCGCCGGGTCCGCTCGGCTCTCGACGCCCACGGGGGCGAGCCGCCCCTGACCGCCCTCGGCCCCGACGGCGGCACCGTCCTGCTCCCCGCCGCCGCGCCCCCGCCCTGGACGGAACTCGCCGCGCTCGTGGCCCGTACCGCGGACGCCGCCGGCGTGCCGGTGACCGCCGCGGCCGAGACGGCCGAACCGCCCGGGATACCGGCGGCCGTCGCCCGTACCGCCGAGGTCGTCGCCCTCGTACGCCGCTCCGGCCGGCCGCCCGGCCTGTACCGGCTGGCCGACGTCCTCCTGGACTACCAGTTGAGCCGCCCCGGCGAGGCCCTGCACGGCCTGGCCTCCCTGCTGCGGCCCCTGGAGGACAAACCGGAACTCCTGCGGACCCTGGAGACCCACCTCGCCCGCGAACTGGACCGCCGCGCCACCGCCGCGGCGCTCCACATCCACCCCAACACGGTCGACTACCGGCTGCGCCGCATCACCACCCTCACGGGCCTGTCCCCGACCCGCCCCCTGGACCTCCAGCACCTGGGCGCGGCCCTCGTCGCACGCCGGTCGCTGCGCCCGGAGGGCTGACTCCCCCGGAGCCGTGCGTGTGCGCACCGCCGCTCCCGGCGCGCACACGCCCAGGGGCCCGAAAGCGGTCCCGGCCCGGTCGACCGCGCGGCCGGGCAGTGAGCACCGCGTCCTTCCGGCACGGTGGCCGCGCGCAGGGCCGGCCCTCGGACCATGTGGCCCCGCCACACGCGCGCCTGGCCTGCGGGTTCCTACGGTGTGGCGACACGCAGACGTCCCCGGCGGAGGGCTGTGCCGTCATACCCGTACGCGTGGGTCCGGTTCCCCGGCCCGACAACGACTACGACACGCGTGCCGTGTCGGCCACCGCCCCGCCCGGCCACGGCGGGTCCGTCCTCGACCGGCACATGGGGTGTCTCCACAGCAGCGCGCTGCACGTCACGAGCCAGAGCATCCGCGACCTCACCGAGGAGGCCGGGATGCCCGTCGGCTGCCACGGCTGGACAGAGCTCCACGACCTCGAGGACGACGGCCGCCTCTACGACGACGAGGACGGCGAAGGCGGTGAGGACGAGGACGACGCGCTCGGGGGACCCAGCCGCCATGAGCTGGTGTCGTAGGCGGAGCAGAAGGCTTTCGGGTACGCGGTCGGTTCCGTACGGGTCCTGCTGCACGGGCGTCGGGCCGTGCGCGCCCTCGTGGACGCGTGCCTGGTCGCTCGTCGGCGGGAGGCCCACCCGTGCACGGGGAGGGAGCCGGCCCCGGCCGGGGTCGAGCAGGGCCTGCGCCGGGCGCTCGCCGAACGGCTCGCCGTCCGGCTGCGGACCGGTCTGAGCCACCGCGCCGCCGGCGGGGCCCGGGGCCGGGAGACCGAGCGTGACCGCTTCCGCTCCGGGCGGCGGTCGCCGTGACGGCCGGACGGGCACGCCGGGCACGGGCGGGGAGGTGGTGAACCGGGTGAGGCCACCGGCCGGTTCCGGTGGCGGTCCGGCTAAGCTCCGACCGAGCGCGGAGACAGACGCCGTCGGAGCAGGTCGACGACCGCTCGCGGCCGTGCCGCGTGTGAACGGGGACCGGGCCGCCCGTGCGGCCCGGCCTGCGCAGCAACCGTGTCCGTCGAAGCGGGAGCAGACCCACCATGACCACCGACCGGCCTTGCGTGATGATGCGGCACCGTGACGAGCGGGCGTCGCGCGCGGGACGACCGACCGTCTTCCTCGACCGTGACGGCGTGCTGATCGAGAACCGTCGCACCCACGTGCGCCGGGCGTCCGATGTCGCCCTGATCCCGGGAGCGGTGGACGCCGTGCGCCGCCTGAGCGAGTGCCGTGACGTGGTCATCGTGACCAACCAGGCGGTCATAGAACGCGACTCGGCGCCGGCGGAGGAGATCCTGGCGATCCACCGCTCCCTCGTCGACACGCTCACGGCCGCGGGCGCGGACATCGTGGGATCCGTGATCTGCCCGCACGATCCCCTCAGCCGCTGCGCGTGCCGGAAGCCCGAGCCGGGGATGCTGATCGCCGCTTCACGCGCCTGGGGGTGCCGCCTGGAGGGCAGTTGGATGGTCGGCGACGCGATCACCGACATCCAGGCAGGGGTCGCGGCCGGGTGCAGGACCATGCTCGTCCGGACGGGCCGCGGCGCGGCCCACGAAAGCAACACCCGTCAGGTTCACCCGGATTGCGTCATAGCCGCCTCCCTGCCCGCTGGCGTCGACCGGCTGCTCGCCCGACCCGGCGCCCCCCTTCACGAGGCTCCGCGCGACCAGCCGGTCGACCACCGGTGATTGACTGACCATGACGATACGAGTGAACTCCAGGGAGACGGACACGATGACTCACCGGGCACTGGTGACCGGGGCGGCGGGAACGATAGGCGAGGCGGTCGTCGACGAACTGGTCCGGCGCGGCTTCGAGGTGGACGCGTGGGACCTCGTCGAGCCGCGCCCGGGTCCGGGAGTCACCACCGCCGGCGTCGACTTGCGCCTGCCGGTCGATCCCGCACTGGTACGGGACTACCGTCTGGTCGTCCACCTCGCCTCGGTCACCGAGAACCGTGACGACCGGTCGAGTCTTCTCGATCACCTCGATTCGCTCAGCATGACGGCCCACCTCCTCGACGCCCTCGCCGAGCGCGCTCCGGGCGCCGTGGTGACCACCTCGAGTCAACTGGTCTACGCATCCGGCCGGCAACACCCCGACGAGCAGGCTCCGGTGGCGGCCACGACCGGGTTCGCCGCCGCCAAGATCGCCTCGGAGGCGTTCCTCGAGGCCTACGGGCACCGCAGCGGCGTACCGACCGCGGCGTTTCGGCTCGCCAACATCGTCGGACCGACCACACGCCGCGGCGTCGTCCACGACTTCGTGCGCCGGGCCGGTGAGGCCGCCGGCACGGGCGGTACCGTCGAGATCACCGGTTCCACCCACCACCGCCGCTCCTTCCTGAGCCTGGCGGACTGCGCGTCGGCCGTCGTCGAACTCTCCGACGCCCTGCCCGGCTCGGCGCAGGGACAGCAGGTCTTCAACATCGCGAACTTCGACAGCGTCTCGATCGCGGACGTGGCGGATGCCGTCGCGACGGTCACCGGCGTCACGTTCGCCGTGGAGAAGGACAGCGACCAACTGGCCTGGCGCGGCGACGCCGGCACGGTACTGCCGGACACCGCCCGGCTGGCCGCCACGGGCTGGAGGCCCCGGGCGTCGTCCCGGGAGGCCGTGCGCCAGGCGGCAGCCGGCCTGTGGGCGTCGCGGGCGGGCCGATGACGGGCCCGCAGCCGACCCCGGGCACCGTACGGGGTGTGATCCTCGCCGCCGGCCGTGGCACCCGGCTGGGCGGCATCACGGCCACTGTGCCGAAGCCGCTGGTACCGGTCCTGAACCGCCCCCTCATCGAATGGATCGCCGAGGACCTCGCAGCCGCCGGGATCACGGAGGCGGTGTGCAACCTGCATCACCTGGCGCCTGCCGTCGAAGCGTGGATGCAGGCCGCGCCGGTCCACGGGATCCGGCTCACATCCGTGACGGAGGAACGCCTGACCGGGCCGGCCGGTGGTCTGCTGGCGGTCCTCGAACAGCTCGCCGGGGCGGACCAGGCGGTCGTCGTCAGCGGTGACGCCTGCACCACCGTCGACTTCGGCGACGTGGTCGCGGAGCACCGGCGCCGCGGTGCGGTGATGTCCGTGGTGACCCAGGTCGTCGAGGACCCACGACCGTTCGGCCAGATCGACGTCGACGCCGACGGCTGGATCACCGGCATGGTGCGGGACCCCTCCCGCCGTCTGCCCTCCGGCATGATCAGCACCGGCATGTACGTCGTCTCGCCCGAGGCCCTCGAGGTGCTGTCCGACCTCCGCGGCACGGCTCCGGACCTGGACTTCGACCGGCACCTGGTGCCCGAGCTGCTGCGCCGCGGGATGCCGGTGGCGGCGATCGGGACGGCGGCGTACTGGAGCGACGTCGGTGTCCCCCGGGCTCTTCTGTCGTCCTCGCTCCACCTGCTCGGCACCGACCGGCTCCGCCGCAGCGCCCGTCCGTGCCGGGACCGGACGTCGAACCCCGACGCGGACGTCTGGTGCCGGGGCGGCCACCCCCCGGTGGAGGGAACAGTCACCGGACGCGTCCTGCTGGGCGAGGGGGTGACGGTGCCCGCCGGCAGCCGCGTCGAGGGCCCGGCCGTCCTGGGAGGGCGGACCGTCCTGGCGGAAGGAGCCCATGTGCGGCACAGCGTCACGATGCCGGAGACCCGGCTGCCGGCCGGACTGTTCGAGAACTCCGTGTTCTTCGGCCGGGCGGACAGCGGCGGTTGAGCGAACGGAGCGCGTCCTGCCGAGCCGCGCCCCCGGGCACCGCACCGCCGATCGCGGCTCGGCGGGGCGCGCCCGCCCGAAGGCCGCACACCCAGACCGAGACAGGACATGATGATCCCCATGCGCGTGGCACTCCTGACATCGAGCTTCGACCCGGTCATCGGCGGTGCCGAGACCTACGCACTGAACCTGGCCGAGGGACTGACCGCGGCCGGCCACCAGGTCATGGTGCTGACCGACACACCGCACGGCATGGAGCCGGGCGCGGCCGACCCCGAGCCCCGGCCCTACCGACTGGTCCGGCTGTGGCGCTACCGGGACCGGCTCTTCGACCGCCAGAAACTGCCCTGGGAGGAGATGGCGTTCTCGCTCGCCACCGAACTCGAAGCCCACCTGGACGCCTTCCGGCCGGACGTCCTGCTCTCGAACAGCCTGGACACCGCCCTCCAGGCAGCCATGATCCGGCGTTCGAGGCCCGGCCTCGCCTGGGCTGCCGCCTTCCACGAACACGCCCCGCAGGACGAACCGTTCGGCGACGGACGCATGGCCGTCGTCTACGGCGACCTGCGCCCCGACGCCGTACTCGCCGGCTCACGGTTCTACGCCGAACGGGCCCGCGCCCACGGACCGGCCGAGGCGGTCCATCTGATCCACCACGGAGTGCCGATGCCGGAGGTCGACGTGGACACGACCGCCGCCTGGCGGGCCCGGTACCGTCTGGGCGATCAGGACCTGATGATCGCCTGCGTCGGCCGCCTCAAGCCGCGCAAGGGCATGTCGGAACTCATCGAGGCGTTCGCGAGCCTCCGGCCCCGGGAACGACGGCTGCGGCTGGTCATCGCGGGAACGGTCAGTTCGGCGTCCCAGGCGTACGCCGATGGGCTGAAGTCCCTCGCCGACCGCCTCGGCTGCGCCGACCTGGTCGCTTTCGACGAAACCGTGGTCGCGACGGAGGTCCCCGCCCTCTTCTCGGCCGCCGACCTCGTGGCGCAGCCCAGCCACGAGGAGGGGCTGGGGCTGGCCGTGCTCGAGGGCATGGCGGCGCGCCGGCCGGTCGTGACCACGCGGGTCGCGGGCATCAACGAGATCGTGACCCGGCCGGACGTGGCCGTTCAGGTCGAGGCGCGTGACGCGAAGGCACTCGCTGCCGCCCTCGATCGGATGCTCACCGATCCCGCCGCCCGCGAGGAGTACGCGGAGGCGGGGTTCGCGCACGTCCGGGACAACTTCAGCCTCCCCGTGATGGTCAGCCGTACCGCGGAGGTACTCGCCTCCCTGCCGCGGTCGTCGACCGCCTGCCGGTGACCCCCCACGCACGATGCGGGGCGGGCCGGCCGCTGCGCGCGGCCGGTCCACCCCGCAGGCCCGGTACGGCGTCCGCGGCGGCCCTCACTCCGCCGCGGCTCCGGCCAGCGCTTCCTCCGCCAGTGTCACCAGCTCCGGGAGCTCGGTGATCCGACGCACTCCGGGGATGTGCCGGTACAGGTCGAACCGGTCGTACAGGACGATCTCGCCCATGCCCGCGGCCATGCCCCCGACGACGTCGTTGACCACGTGGTCGCCGACGTACCAGCAGTCGCCCGCGTCCAGCCGCAGCCGGTCGACCGCGATGCGGAAGATGCCGGGGTCCGGCTTCTCCACACCTGCCACGGTGGAGTCGACGACGACGTCGAAGTAGCCGCGCAGCGACCAGCGGTCCAGCTCCTCCAGCAGAGTGCCGTCCGAATTGGATACGACGGCGAGCACGACGCCGAGGTCCTGGAGAGCCTGGAGCGCGGGCGCGGCACCGGGGTCGAGCTCACGGTACAGATCACGCTCGGCAAGGCATGTGCGCAACGCCTCGAGGGTCGGCCCGGGGGGCAGTCCCAGCGCACCGGCGAAGGCGAACCCGGTCCGGCCGATCGCGTCGTGGCCCGAGGGCAGCCGCATGTGGGACGCGTCGCACGCCATCTGCAGAGCCGCTCCCGCGTCCGCCGCCGTCACGCCGGGCACGCCCCGGGCCGCGAGTTCCTCCGAGATGACGCTCCCGTCGGGATGGACGAGGGTCATCCCGACGTCGAAGAGGATCGCCCGCGGTGTGCGCGCGGGCGTCCCCGGGGGACGCGCTGCCGCGCTCACCGGACGAGCCTTTGCGCCGGGGTGGACACCCGGTGGGCGCGCACGTTGCGTATGGTCCTGGCGACCATGTGCATGAAGAGCGACTGGAGGTCCTCGGTCAACCCGTAGTCCCCGTGCACATCGAGCAGTACCGTGACGTCGCTCAGCTCGGACAGGGGACTGAGCTGGCCCACCAGGCTCAGCACCGCGACACCCCGCTCCCGCGCGGCCGACGCGGCGCGGAGCACGTTGGCGGACCTCCCGCTGACCGAGAGGCACACCAGCAGATCACCGGGGTGGCAACGCTCGATCAGCTGCTGCTCGAAGATCGCCTCGTAGCTGAAGTCGTTGGCGATCGCCGTGATGCGCGCCGTGTTCTCGGTCAGGGAGCAGACCTCCCGGGTGCGGTGGCCGGCGTTCCAGGCAGCGGCCTGCCAGTCGCAGGCCATGTGCTCGGCCACCGACGAACTGCCGCCGTTGCCGACGACGAAGACACCGCGCCCGCCGCGGATGCGCGACGCGACCATCTCGATGGCGGTGTCCAACTGCTCGGTGTCCAGCCGGTCGAGGGCGACGGACAGGTCGTCGACGTATCCACGGGCGCCCCGGACCGTGGTCCGGTCGGATTGGCTAGGCACGGGGCCTCACCCTCCGCCACTCCCGTTCCGCGACCGCGAGCCGGTCGGGCGTGCCGATGTCGAAGAACCGGCCGTCCACCACCTCGGCCTCGACGAGGCCCTGCCCGGCCAGGACGGGCCACAGCTCTTCGAGGTCGCATCGCCGGTCGGGCACGTGCTGGAGCACGTCACGCGTCAGCGCGTACAGTCCCGCGTCGACGTGCGTCGCGCCCGCGGCCGCGTGCTTGTCATAACCGGTGACACGGCCGTCCTCCACCACGACGTTCGGCACCACGTCCGGGACCTGTGCCGAGACGGCCATCCGCGCGACGGCCGGTGTGGTGGGAACGGGAAGCACAGGCCCCTCCAGCTCCGCGGGGGGAAGGGTGTCGGCGAGCCACACCACGAATTCCTCGGGCAGGTGGTCGCGGGCGGACCGGAGTGCTCCGGCGGTGCCGGCGCCACCGGGAACGTCGTCGAGCGACCAGGTGAAGTCCAGGCCCCGAGCAGCGAGGTGCTCCACGATGGGGCTGTACAGGTGGTCCAGGGCGAGGTGGAACCGCCCGAAGCCGAGGCGTGTCGCCTCCCTGACCAGGTGATCGAGCAACGGCGCACCCGCGACGGGCTGCAGCGCCTTCGGCGTATCCGCGGCGCGGCCCTGCAGGCGGGTCGCTCGCCCCCCGGCGAGGAAGACTACGAGGCGCTCAGAATGCATGGAAGGGACAGCCTCCACTCCGACCGATCGAGGTTTCCAGCTCGGCATTGCGCGGGTTTCAGCGGTGGGTGACGGTGTACTGGATGGCGGTTCGGGGGTTGTCCCAGAACATCTGGTCGATCTGCTGTTCGGAGAATCCCAGGGAGGCCATGTTCTTGCGCTGGCGGTCGGGGCCGCTCTGGCCGGCGGCGACCTTGCCGTCGTCACGGCGCCACAGCAGTGAGCCGTCGTCCGAGAGGGGCTCTCGGGCCATGGTGGGGATCTCGGTGTGGTCGGTCAGCACGATCATCCTGTCGCTGCCGAGGTAGTCGACGGTCTTGCGGACGATGTCGAGGTCGACGTGGTAGCCGTCGAAGTTGATGCAGGGGAAGAGCTTGCCGTCCTGCGCCGCGTGGATCATCTCCGCCGGTACGGGACCGAGCAGGTCGGCCAGCGTCTCGCGGCTCCAGGGCCGGTCGACGATCGCGGGCAGTTCCCCGGCGCGCAGGGCCAGCTCCTCGGCGGTGCGGTAGGCGTGCCGGAAGTTGCGCGGCATGTCGTTGTAGAGGTGGTCGGTGAGGATCAGGTAGGGCGAGGACTCGTAACGGGCGTGCAGGAAGTCGATGACGGCCCGCATCCGGCGTGCGCTGCGCTCGGGAGCGTCGCGGTGGAAGTGCCCCAGCGCCACCCGGCAGCCGTGGTCGTAGAAGTCGGTCAGCAGGCCGGCGAAGGTGAAGCCGGGCGCGATCTCCTCGTCCAGCTCCATCGCGTCGGGAGCCATCACGATGTAGCGCAGGCCGTGGGCGCCCAGCGCGGCCAGGCGCCGCCACTCCTGCGCCGTCGGCGTCCACACACCCGCCCGGGGGATGCCCCCCTCGGGGCCGAGCATCGGGCCCTCCACCGCGAAGCCGCGTATCCGGGTCCCGGGGACCTTCGCCCGGTAGCCGTCGTAGGCCCTCACCAGTTCCTCGAACGCCCCCAGCGCGGGCCGGCGCAGATACACCGTGGGCACGATCTCCAGTCCGCGCTCCTGCGACAGCCTTTCCAGCGCGGGGAGGTCGGCCTCGCTCATCTCGGAGAAGTCGATCTCACCCAGGCCGTGGAAATGGTAGAGGAAAGACTGCGACACGTGAGAGACCTCCCATGACCGTGACGATGCATCCGCCAGGACGGCCCACGAGAGCCCCCCGAGCGCGATCACAGTAACAAACACCCGGTCCGCCACCCAGGCACACACCCACGCCGGCAAGTACCCACCCGGACACCACAGTTACCCGCCCGGAACGTCTCCGCACACCACCCCCGCCACCACAGGCCCCACCCACCGACCACCACAGGGAGAACGGACTCGGTCCTGCCTCAGGTCCGTGCGGGGTTCGCGTCCGAGCGGCAGAGCCCGGGAGGACCTTCAGCACGGTGTGCTCGGCCGGGGCGCGGCCCCCCGCGGTGGATTCTCAAGGCCGATGGTCCGGTCGGGGACACGGACGGGCCCCACCCGGCCCTCGAGCGCGTCGGGCAACGGCTTCCCGACGCGGAAGCGGCACATCGTCAGCCTCCGGGCCGCCCACCAACCCGGTTCGGGGGGGCGGTTGCGCGCTAGTCCTTCAGCGGGTGGGCGGCCTCATCGGCCGGGAACTTCGCGACCAGCACAGCCAGCACCGCCGCCACCCCCGGAACGATCGCCGCGATCAGGAAGGTGGTACGCGTACCGATGGCTTCGGCCACGGGCCCGGCCAGCGCCATCGAAACCGGCATGAGGCTGATCGAGACGAACGAGTCGAGCGCGGCGAGCCGACCGAGCATGCGGGCGGGCACCCTGCGCTGCAGCAGCGTTCCCCAGATCACCGACGAGGCGGAGAACAGTGCGCTGAGCAGGAAAGCGCCTCCTGCCACCACGTACAGGTGACTGGCGTACCCGACGGCGATGAGGGGCAGGCAGCTGGCGCCCCACATCAGGGTCATCACGGTGAGATAGCGCCGCGGCATCCGTACGGATGCCATCACCAGCGAACCGACCGCCCCGCCCACGCCGTAGGAGGCCATCACCCAGGCGTGGTCGCCCGCGCCGCCCCCCAGGCGGTCCTTGATCAGGAACGGGATGAGGACCTCGACCGGCCCCGCCATCATCAAGATCATTACCGACGCGAAGAGCAGGGTGGCGAGCAGCCAGGGAGTGTGGAGCACATAGCTGTAGCCCTCCCGCATGTCGCTGATCGCGGAGCGGACCGGGTGCGCGTCGTCCGCCTCGTCGTGCTTGCGGCGCACCGGTGTGAGCGGAACCATCGCCAGGATCACCAGCCCCGCCAGGCTGGCCAGTGCCGCGATACCGACTGCTGCTCCCGGCGAGGACATGCCCACCACGACGCCGGCCACACCGGGGCCGACGGCCTGGCCGATCGTCGGCCGCACCATGCCCTCGAAACCGTTGACCGCCATCAGGTCCGACTCGGGGACGAGGGCCGGCAGCCAGGCGTTGTAGGCCGGATAGTAGAACGCCTGGGCCATGCCCGTGGCCAGAGCGACCGCGGCGAGGTGCCAGAGCCGGGTGGAGTCGCTGAGCGCGAGCACCGCGATGATGCCCATGCCGAGCAGTTCCACGCCGGCGACACACAGCAGGATCAGCTTCTGCGGCACCCGGTCGGCCACTACGCCCGCGAGCAATGCCGGAAGCAGGACCCCCACGGCAGCGGATGTCGACACCACCGAGAGCTGAGGCGGCCCGCCGCCGATGCGGACGACCTCCCACACCTGGGCCACCACCCACACCCCGGTGGCGAAAGTGGACAGGGCCAGCGCGACCGCCAGTCGGCGGTAACTGGCGAGCCTGAACGGGACCAGGGCACGCGGCAGCCGCTGACGCGGCGCCAGCTCGCTCTCCGCCGCCTGTTGCTCGGTCATCTCACCTCCGGTACGCCGGCCGTCCCGCCCGAGCCGACCCACTGCGAAACACATCATCACCGAACGCGTCGGCACACCGTGCCGAGCTCCCCGCCCGCCCCCCTCGACTGCCCCGGCGATCAGTGACGAAATCCGCCGGGTCCGGGGCCGCGCCCCAGGCCGGCCGCACCCTCCGGACGGACGTGGTCGCGGCGGCTTCGCACGGGCCAGGCCCCGGGACCCCCGCCGCCGCACGCACACGGCTTCGTCCCGGGCTCCGCCGGCACCCTCCTGCTGCGGTGGGGTCGGGGCCGCTCAGCATCGCACACACGGCCCACGGGCCCCTCGGGAGGCACTGGTAACGTCGCTCCCGCCGACGGACATCCACACGGGGGTCGTTCTCGCGCGGCCCCTTCCGAGAGTTGGAGGAACGTGCACGAGCAGCCGCAGCCCCATCCTGCGTTCGAGGCGGACTACGACCGGTTCTGGCGCCGCTACCGCTCCGAGAGTGCCGAGGTCCAGGAACTCGACACCATCGAGAACCTGGGGAACCTGACCCCCGGTATGCGTGTGCTCGACCTGGCGTGCGGTTTCGGGCGCATCGCGAACGGCCTCGCGGCGCGCGGCCACACGGTCGTGGGGATCGACTCCAGCAGACACCTGCTCGAGATCGCGCGCCAAGAGGGGCACCCGGCCACCACCTACCTGCTGGGCGACATGCGAAAGCCTCAGGCGGACGGGGAGTTCGACGTCGTCCTCGTGTGGTCGACGTCCCTGGGCTACTACGAGGAAGAGGACGACGAGGCAACCCTGTCCTCAGCTCTTCGCGCGCTGAAGCCGGGGGGCCGGCTGCTGGTGGAGAGCCGCCATTGGGACGCGTTCGGGCGCACCTTCGACGACTTCACCGAGAAGAGCCACGGCGACGACGTCCTGCGCGAGTGGCACAGCTACGACCCGCTTCTCGGGCGGCAGCTCACCGAGCAGGAGGTCGTCATCGAGGGCCGTTCCACCCGGCGCAGCTACCACGTCCGCCGTTACGGCATCCCCGAACTGCGGTCCCTGGTGCTCCGGTTGGGGTACGAACACGTGACCGCCCACGACGAGCGGGGGCGGCCGCTGACGCCGACGAGCGAGCGAGCCGTCCTACGGGCCCGACGACCGCTCGCCGGCGACGAGCCGCAGAACTGACCGGCGTCGATTCAGCCCAGGAGCGCGCGTACGACGTCGGGCCGGTTCAGGGCCGCGACACACCAGGCGAAGTGGCCGTCCTTGCCCTCGGCGTCGTACGCATTCGCGGTGATCAGTGAGTACGCCGCTCGGTAGACCAGGAGCGCCTCCCGCTCATAGCCCAGGCGCTCCTCGATCTGCGTGTAGAGACCGAGCTCGGTCTCCAGGGCGTGCTCCCCGTACATGTCGAAGATCGAGGCGGCCACCGAGGCGTCGAACACCGGATCGCCTTCGGTCGTGAGGAATCCCCAGTCGAGGACCGCCGTCGGAGCCCCGGCGTCGTCCACGAGGATGTTGCCCAGGATCATGTCGCCGTGGATGACGGACCGCCGTCCGCTGTCGATCTCGCGCAGCCGCCCCTGCAAGGCGTGGAACTTCTTGTCGAGGTCCGCGACAGCCGGCTCGAGCACGGCCCTGAACCGGTCGACGCGACGCTCGGCCAGTGCGTGGAGGGCCTGGGGGAAATCATCGGCCGCGTCGTAGAGCGAGACCTGCTCGTCCATGACCGACAGGGCTCGGCCCTCGGGCAGCGGCCCGCTCCCGGCCAGCTGGGACAGCACGTCGACGAACGCCGACCTGGCCTCCGCGTGGGTGATACGGCCGGCTTCCAGGAGGTCGGACATGCTGGTACCGGCGAGCCGCTGCTCGATCGTGACGCAGCGGTCCTCGACGACGTGAACCTCGTGGATCCGCGGGACCGCGAACTCGAAGGCGCTGCCGGCCAGCGCGTCGTAGAACACCTGTGTCCGCTGCAGGGCCGCCTCCGACTCGTTGAACCAGACCTTGGCGACCCGGTCCTGGTCGATCTCGTAGACGAGTCCTTCCATCCCCTGACCGAGCAGCCGGGGGTCCGCCCCGCCCGTCCAGCGGTGCAGGAGACGGGTCGCTTCGTCGTGGGTCGGGAGGTGCATCACGCCACCTTCTCTAGGAGGTTGTCGGGTTGGTCCCTGTCCAGCACGGGTGCGCTCACCACGCTACGCGAGTCTGAAGAGGGGAGCGGGCGGAGTCCGTCGCGGTACAGATCGAGCGGTACCTGTCGAACAGTCTGCGGGCCAGGCCCTCCGTCCCGTTGCCGAGTTCGACGCCGTCGAAACTGGCCACCTCGACGACCTCGTCGAGGGTGCCGCACAGGAACACCTCCTGAGCCTCGTGCAACTCCTCGGGGCGGAGGGACCGCTGCGTCACCTTGACGCCGAACTCGTCCTCGAGGAGGCGGGTCAGCACGGCGCGGGTGATGCTGTCGAGCGCGCCGTCCTCGGGTGGCGGGCTGACCACTCCGTCGGGAAAGACGGCCATGACCGCCGCTCCGGCGGTCTCCGCCACCGTGCCCCGCGCGTTCAGCAGCAGGGGCTCGTCGCCCCCGGCCCGTACCGCGGCCATACGAGCGAGCCGGAAGGCGGAATACACGGCGCCGCTCTTGGCCTGGGACGGGAAGGCCGGGTCGTCGACCCGCGTCCACGGCGTGCTGACCAGGCGCACACTCCGCAGAGGGCCGCGCTCCCGGGTGTACGACGTGATGTACGCGCCCATCCGCATGCGGCTCGGGTCGCTCGTGTAGGCACCGCTGTCGAGGTAGAGCGTCGGGCGTATGTAGAGGTCGAGCTCGCTCGGCTCGGCCCGGATCAGGTCCAGGACTCCCTGCCGCAGGTCCTCCAGCGAGTGGGGCAGGGGAAGATGCAGCAGCGCGGCGGAGCGGGACAGCCGCTGGAGGTGTTCGTCCAGCGCGATCACGGCGTGCTCGGACCGGCCCTCCACCTTGTACGCCATGACGCCCTCGAACACGTTGACGCCGCGCATCGCGGTCTCGGTGGTGACGTGGACCTGGGCGTCCTGCCAGTCGCCCACTGCACCGTTCCACCAGATCTTGGTCGGCTTCTCCAAGCTCATGACAGCTCCTTCTCTCCAGCCGGGGATGCTCCACGCTGCCGGGGGGTGACGACGGGGGCGACGCGTCGACCGCCGGTCCTGCCGGGAGCCGGCTCACGGGAGCCCGTACGGTCGACCCGCGCGCCCTGCGCGGACAGGCGGAACGGCAGTTCGGGGGCGTGCGCCCGGGCCATCGCCGCCCGCACGGCGCGGAGCGCACGGTCGGGGACACTGACCAGCACGTAGCCACCGCCGCCCGCTCCGACCAGTTTCCCGCCGTGAGCCCCGGCAGACAGGCAGACGGCCAGCAGCTCCTCGGCGCGAGGGGTGGAGACACCGCGGCCCAGGCCCGTCTTGAGATTCCAGTTCTCGGTCAGGAGGGGGCCGAACCGGTCGACGTCCCCCTCCTCGACGGCTCGGCGGAACGGGGCCACGAGGGCCCGGATGGCGTGGAGTTGTTCGGTGCGGCGGCCGGGTCCGCCGGTGCCGCCCTCCGGTGTCCGACGCTCGGCGTCCCGCTTGGCCGCTGCCGCGATCCGCGAAGCGTCACGGCTGTCGCCCGTGTCGAAGAGGAGCAGGTTCCTGTCGATCCACGAGGCCGAGCGCGGGTGCGGTGCCAGAGGGGAGACCCGGACCGCGCCGTCGGTGCCGACAGCGAGTGCCCCGATCCCTCCGTGGGCGGACGCGAAGGAATCCTGTGGCCCCACCATGCGGCCGGCCTGACGGTGCTCCCAGTGATATGCCGTTCGGGCCAGCTCGTCGGCGCTGCCGCCAGGGCGGAGCAGGCCTGCCAACGCGACGAGGAAGGCGCCCGACGAACCGAGTCCCGCCCCCGCCCGGGCATCGGCGGTACTCGTCACCGTCCAGGTCCGGTGCGCCCAGTCGGGGTGCGTCCCCAGGACCGACGTGACCAGTTCGTTGAGCACGGGGTCGCCGGGCAGGTCCCCCGTCCGGTCGGACCACCTCATCTCCGACCGCTCGGAGGCGGACAGGCGGACACGCACGGAGGCGTCGATGGCCATCGCGATCACGTCTCCCCCGAACTCGGCGGAGTAGTCGGGGAGATCGGTACCGCCACCCGCAAGGGAAACTCTCAGTGGTGCCCGACAGCTGACGCCGTCCTCGCCGCCGGTCCGATGTGCGTGCCGTGTCATTCTCTCGCTTGCCTCCCGGGTACCAGCAACGTCCCGGAAACTAACATCCACCCACCGTCATACGCCTGTTGGGGCTGTCGGCCGGCGTGCGACGATGGCGCCGATCGATCACGAACACGTGCGAGCAACCGCGGAAGGTCCCATGGATGCACCTCGCTCCCCCGAGTCCCGCTGGATCGGCGAGCGCCGGCTCCATCGGTTGTCGCCGTGGTTCCGTGTCGTCGAGGCGGTGCTGCACGAGGGGACGGAGACCTCCACCTGGCACTTCCAGGACCATCCGGGGGCGGCTGTCGCCGTGCCGGTGACCGCCGCGGGCACCGTCCTGGTCTCCTCGGAGTACCGCGTCGCCCTGGACCAGGTCGTCCTCGAGGTGCCCGGCGGCAGGATCGATCCCGGTGAGACGGCCGAACAGACAGCGCTGCGGGAGATGTTCGAGGAGATCGGAGCAACCAGCGAGCGAGCGGTCCACCTCGGCCGGTTCCACAACAGTCCCGGTAGCTCGAACGAGGTGACGCACGCCTACGCCGCGCTCGGGGCCAAGGTGGTCACTCCGCGTGCGGGCACCGTGGAGACCACGGTGGAAGCCCTGGTGGCGCAGGCGTCGCTCGGAGGGTACGCCGACGCCTCGACGCTCACCGCGGTCCTGCTGGCTCAGGCCGCAGGCCTCGTCGGCCCAGCACGATGACCGGCGGTGCGGATCGTCCGGACCCGGTTCGGCCTCCGGCGCACGGATCCAAGCAGTGTGCTCGGCCGCTGTCCTGAAACCGCATCGATCGCCTCTCCCTGTGGTGGTCGGTGGGTGGGGCCTGTGGTGGCGGGGGTGGTGGCGGGGGTGGTGTGCGGAGACGTTCCGGGCGGGTAACTGTGGTGTCCGGGTGGGTACTTGCCGGCGTGGGTGTGTGCCTGGGTGGCGGACCGGGTGTTTGTTACTGTGATCGCGCTCGGGGGGCTCTCGTGGGCCGTCCTGGCGGATGCATCGTCACGGTCATGGGAGGTCTCTCACGTGTCGCAGTCTTTCCTCTACCATTTCCACGGCCTGGGTGAGATCGACTTCTCCGAGATGAGCGAGGCCGACCTCCCCGCGCTGGAAAGGCTGTCGCAGGAGCGCGGACTGGAGATCGTGCCCACGGTGTATCTGCGCCGGCCCGCGCTGGGGGCGTTCGAGGAACTGGTGAGGGCCTACGACGGCTACCGGGCGAAGGTCCCCGGGACCCGGATACGCGGCTTCGCGGTGGAGGGCCCGATGCTCGGCCCCGAGGGGGGCATCCCCCGGGCGGGTGTGTGGACGCCGACGGCGCAGGAGTGGCGGCGCCTGGCCGCGCTGGGCGCCCACGGCCTGCGCTACATCGTGATGGCTCCCGACGCGATGGAGCTGGACGAGGAGATCGCGCCCGGCTTCACCTTCGCCGGCCTGCTGACCGACTTCTACGACCACGGCTGCCGGGTGGCGCTGGGGCACTTCCACCGCGACGCTCCCGAGCGCAGCGCACGCCGGATGCGGGCCGTCATCGACTTCCTGCACGCCCGTTACGAGTCCTCGCCCTACCTGATCCTCACCGACCACCTCTACAACGACATGCCGCGCAACTTCCGGCACGCCTACCGCACCGCCGAGGAGCTGGCCCTGCGCGCCGGGGAACTGCCCGCGATCGTCGACCGGCCCTGGAGCCGCGAGACGCTGGCCGACCTGCTCGGTCCCGTACCGGCGGAGATGATCCACGCGGCGCAGGACGGCAAGCTCTTCCCCTGCATCAACTTCGACGGCTACCACGTCGACCTCGACATCGTCCGCAAGACCGTCGACTACCTCGGCAGCGACAGGATGATCGTGCTGACCGACCACACCGAGATCCCCACCATGGCCCGAGAGCCCCTCTCGGACGACGGCTCACTGCTGTGGCGCCGTGACGACGGCAAGGTCGCCGCCGGCCAGAGCGGCCCCGACCGCCAGCGCAAGAACATGGCCTCCCTGGGATTCTCCGAACAGCAGATCGACCAGATGTTCTGGGACAACCCCCGAACCGCCATCCAGTACACCGTCACCCACCGCTGAAACCGAGCGGCCGGAGACCGGTGTCCGCCGGAAGTGACCGGCGGGGCATGCCCGCGTCCGTGGACGTCGTGAGTGCGTGCGGCAGCGCGCGCTCCCCCTGCCGCCCGGCCCGTGCCGGGCGACGCATGGCCCTTCACGACGCGGCATCCGCGGGAGACCGTCCGGCAGGAGCAGGAGGGACAGATGTCGCCGATCGACACCGAGCTGGAACGCGCCCTCGAGGCGGCTCAGCGTGCCATGGACTCGACCGACGCGATCCTCAGGAGGTTCGACCAGGAGCCGCGCGACGTGTCGGTGAAGACCGACGGCTCGCTGCTCACTCGCGCGGATCTCGCCGTCGAGGACGCGGTGCGCGCTGCACTCTCCCCGCACTCCCCGGGCGCCGAGGTCTTCGGGGAGGAGCGCTCCGGTCCGGAGGGAGTGCGCGCCCTGCTCGCCGGTGAGGTCGACGGATGGCTCGTGGACCCCATCGACCACACACGTCACTTCGCCCGGTCGGACCCGGAGTTCGGCACGCTCCTGGCCTACGTCCGCGACGGCG
Source organism: Streptomyces sp. DSM 120436 (assembly GCF_055778765.1). Taxonomy (NCBI): domain Bacteria; kingdom Bacillati; phylum Actinomycetota; class Actinomycetes; order Kitasatosporales; family Streptomycetaceae; genus Streptomyces; species Streptomyces sp. DSM 120436. Next base: position 667,916 of record NZ_JBSKBS010000002.1, read on the forward strand.
AGCCCGTCGTCGGCGTCATCTCGGCGCCGCTCCTGGGCATCCGCGCCTGGGCTCTGCGGGGAGGCGGCGCCTTCGTCAACGGCGAGGCCGTACGCGTCAGCGACCGGCGTGACCTCGCGTGGGCCGAAGTCGCTTTCGCGGGGTTCGCGGAATGGACCTCCGGGGCACCTCACCGCAACCTGGGCGCCGTACTGGCCCGCTCGTCGTACCCGCACGGCACCCGGGGCGGCTTCCTGCAGCACCTTCGGGTCGCCAACGGCAGTGTGGACGTGGCCATCGAGCCGTGGGGCGAGGCCTGGGACCTGCTCCCGGGTGCGTTGATCGTGGCCGAGGCCGGCGGACGGGCCACGGCTCTGGACGGCGGCCCGGTGGGGGCGGCCTCTGACGGCGGCTTCGTCGTCAGCAACGGACCGTTGCACTCCGAGGTGCTGGAACTGCTGCGTGCCGGGGCGTCGGGGGCCGACGGAGAGAAGCTCCCCGCATGAACGAGTGGTCGAGCGGTGGTGCGGTGCGCCCGGCCGCGCGAGGCGGCCGGGGCGGGGAGCGGCGCGTGTCCGCCGGGCCGTCCCCGTCCGGGGCCGACCGTGCCGGTGAGTTCTCGCTGCGGCGCACCTGGGACGGGGCCGGCGCGTCGGCGACCGCCCTGGTGCACCTGCGGTCAGGGGCGCGAGTGACCTTCGGCGACCTGGAGGCGAGGGTGTCGTCGGTGACGAAGGAGATGCGCGCGCACGTCGACTCGCACGGCCTCGTACAGCCGGTCGTCCTCCACGAGACCCACGACGAGATCGCCACGCTGGTCACCCTCCTGGCCGCCGCACGAGCCGGACTGGGCATCTGCCTGGTGCGCGCCGGCACCTGGGCGGCGACCTCGGAGCGGCTGTGCTCGCAGCTCGTCGCCGCCGGGTTCGACGGGGTCCTCCACGAGGGCGCGCTCGCCGCGCGGAGCGACCGCGCGCCGGAAGGCGGTCCGGCCGCATGGTGTGCGCTCCTCCACAGCGGCGGAACGACGGGCCGTCCGAAGCTGATCCGCCTGGACCTGTCCCCGGCCGCGCTCTCCGGCATGCAACGGCTGTACCGGCAGGCCGGCTGGCGCCCGGGCTCGAACCAGCTCGGCCTGCTGCCGCTGCACCACGCGGCCGGTCTGATCCCCGCACTGACCGGCCTGCTCGACGGCGGCCGGCTGACGCTGACGGGCAGGAGCTTCGACCCCGACGAGGTCCTGGACGTCATCGGCTCGGAGTCCGTGGAGTGGTTCTGCACCACGCCCACGCATCTTCGCCTGCTGGCACTGGCCGACGGCTTCGCCGCTGCGGATCTGGGCACGCTCCGCGGTGTGCTGCACACCGCGGCGGCATGCGACCACGGGACCAAGCGGCGATGGATCGAACGCATCGGGGAAGCCCGCGTGCACGAGTTCTATTCGTCCACCGAACAGGTCGGGCTCACGTTCTGCTCAGGACAGGAGTGGACACAGCGACCGGGAACCGTCGGGAAGGGATATCTCACCCGCGTCAGTGTGCGGGACGCCGACGGGCGACCGGTCCCGGCGGGGACCGTGGGCGAGGTGTACATGCGCAGCCTGTCCCACGCGCGCCACACGGCGCCCGGCGTCAGGCGGACGAGCGACGGGTACCGCTCCGTCGGCGACCGCGGCTACCTCGATGCCGCCGGGTACCTGTTCCTCGTCGGCAGGGACGGCGACATGTTCACCGTGGGCGGCGAGAACGTGTACCCCGCCGAACTGGAGAGCACGATCCTCGAAGTGCCCGGTGTCCGGGACGTGATGGTGCGGGCACGACCGCACGGGGTGCTCGGCAGCATCGCCGAGGCCCTCGTCATCGCGGACGACCCCACGAAGGCGACGGCCTCCGCGATCAAGGCGCACTGCAGGAGGACCCTGCCACCGGCGTCCCGGCCTCATGTGCTCTCGTTCGTCGATGCCCTCCCGCGTACCGAAGTCGGCAAGTTGAAGAGATGGGGTACCGATGACCACTGAATCAGCACCGTCCACCGACCTGGCCCGGTTCGTCGGCTCGCTTCCCGACGTCGCGGACTCCGCCGTGACGTTCTCGCACGACCGGTGGATCGTGGTGATCCGCTCGGGCGGAACGGTCAGCGCCGTCGAGTACCGGAACCTGATCTGGGAGCACCTCGGCACGGACGCGAGCGCTCCCGTGGTGGTCATGGGGGATCCGGCGGCCGTCGACGAGGTGACGATGCGGGTCGTCGAGCAGACCGCGGCCGAGCACCGGTCGGTCTACACCGCCCCGCGCGACGAGGTCGAGGAGTACGTCTGCGGTGTGGTCGCCGAGGCCGCCCAGAGCGTCCGCGTGGGCGTCGACGACGACTTCTTCGACCTCGGTGCCGACTCGCTGGCCCTGATCGAGGTGTCGACAGCGGTCTTCGAGAGGTACGGTCTGCAGCTCGGCATACAGGAGGTGTTCGAAGCCGGTACCCCGGCGCAGGTCGCCCGCCTGATCAAAGCCCGGACGGCCGGCTGATGTGGCTGCTGGGAGGGGACCGGGACTCCGTGGCGGTCGTCGCTGACGGCGAGGCGATCACCTACGGGGAACTCGAGCGCCTGGTGGAGGAGTTCACCCAATGGCACCTCGGGCAGGAGGGCGCTCGCGTCGTCATCGCGGCCGAGCAGAGTCTGCGTACGGTGGTGGCGTACCTCGCCTCGTTCGCGACACCGACCACGGTCATCCTGGTGGATCCGCTGAGCGGCCCGGAGTCGATGGCCCGGACCGTCGACTCCTACGAGCCGCACCTCGTGGTCGGCGCTCCGTCGCTCGGTCACGCCCTCTACCGCGAGACCGAGCCCGGTCACTGGGTCCGCCGGGAGGCCGGGGCGGCCGGTACGACCTCCACCAAGCTCGTCCTGCTCACCTCGGGCTCCATGGGTGTGCCCAAAGGCGTTGCGCTGGGCGAGCCCGGTCTGCGGGCCAACGCGCTCGGGATCATCGACCGGCTGGAGCTGGACGCCCGGAGCCGCTCCGTCACCAGCCTCCCCCTGCACTACGCGTTCGGCCTGTCGGTGCTGCACTCCCATCTGGCGGCCGGCGGCAGTCTGGTGGTGACGAAGGAACGCCCCACGTCCCGGAAGTTCTGGAACGTCCTGTCCACCGGCGGCGTCACCCACCTCGCCGGGGTCTCCTTCATGTACGAGCTGCTGCAGGATCGGTTCGCCCGGCACTGGCCGGAGACACTGCGGCAGTTGTCGCACTCCGGTGGGCGGCTCGCACCCGAGGTGACGCGCCGCTACCTGGACCTGGCGCAGAGACACGAAGCGCAGTTCTTCCTCATGTACGGACAGACCGAACTCATGACGCGGGTGTCCGCCTTCGACCTCACCCGCAGACCGGACAAGACGGGCTCCGTGGGCCTGCCGCTCGCGGGGATCGAGGTGGCCTGCGACAGGGGGGAACTCGTCGTCAAGAGTCCCAGCGTGATGCAGGGCTACGTCGACTCGGCCGAGGCGATCAACCGCCTCGGCCGGGGCCGGACCTGCCAGGAGTTCCACCGGACGGGTGACCTCGCGACGATCGACGACGAGGGCTTCATCTGGATCACGGGGCGTACGAGCCGGACGGTCAAGCAGTTCGGGAAGCGGATCAGCCTCGACGAGATCGAGACGTACCTCCGGCACGAAGGAGACGTAGCCGTCATCGGCTCGGACTCGGAGATCGTCATCTGCGTGGCCGGACACCGGGGCGACGTGAACGAGACTGGTCACACGGACTGCGCGGGCGGCCGGGCTGCCCGCGTCGTCGGTGTCGGCGAAGACGGTCCCGGACATCCCCCGGACGAGCCGGGGAAAGGTGGACTACCCCGCCCTGGAATCGCTCGTCGGGGGCCGGCACCGGACGGCGGGGCAAACGGCCCGCGACGAGCGAAAGGAACCGGCGTGAAACTCATCGACGGCGAGCGTCTTCCCGCCACGGTCTCGGAGCGCGTCATCGTCCGGTACCGGGGCGAGACCGTGCACGACGAGCACGTGGGGACGGAGGACGCGACGTTCTCACTGCTGTGCGTCAGCAAGCCGGTCTTCGCGCTCGCCGCGCTGAACTTCCTGCTCGACCGGACCGACGTGACGCTCGACAGTCCGGTGAGGCCTTTTCTGCCGGACGCCTTCGGGCCGCGGTTCGACCCGATCCGGATCCGGGACCTGCTGACCCACTCCAGCGGCATCACCCGGGACGCCACGCCCGGGCGCTGGTCCGAGGAACGTTTCCGGCGGTGGATCGCCGGCTCTCCCGTGGACCCGGCGCACGCGCCGGTCTACACCGTGACGACGGGCTGGTACGTGCTCTCGCTCGTTCTGGAACGAGCGTCGGGCATGGACAGGACCGCGTTCGCACGGCGCTTCGGCTTCGAACCGTTCGGCGCCGGACTGGGATACGGACCGCCGGCGCCCGGTGAGGCCCCTCCGCTGCCGATCGTGAACAGCGAGACGGGCGACCGTGAGCCCGATCTGTGGTGGGCCGACGTACCGGAGATCATGGCGTGCGCGTGGCCCGGCTCCGGCTTCCGCGGCAAGGCGGAGGACCTGATGCGCATCTTCGGGGTCCTCGCGACCGGTGCGGAGCGCGACGCGCTGCCGGACCCGCTGGCCCGCGCCGTTCCGTACCTGGAGCAGCCGGTCGGCAAGGGCCTGTCGACCGACGGTGAGGGCAAGCACGCCTTCGACTTCTCGCACGGCGCGCTCACGGGGTGGCGGTGGACGGGTCAGCAGCCGGGCCGGGAGGCCTTCGGATCCGACTCCGGAACCGGCTCGTTCGCTCTCGCGGACACCCGCCGCGAGCTCGCGGTGGTGTACGTGAGCAACCTGGTGAGGGAACCCGTGCAGAGTCTCCTGCGCCGTCGCCGGTTGATGAAACGCGTCTACGACCATCTCGAGAGCGGGCATTGAGCACCGGTCTCCGTGCCGCGCCCAGTGCCGCACGCGAAGCCGGGCGCACCGGGCGGCCCACCGACACAGCGATCCAGAACACGAGGCGGGAAACCAGGTGGACAGCGAGCGAATGAGCCTTACGTGGGGACAGGCCGCCATGGTCGAGATGTTTCACCACCGCGGGCTGGACCCCGTTCATTGGCCTCTGAGCATCGTCTTCGACGAGCAGGAGGCCCGCACGGACAAGGAGGGCGTCCTGGCGGCGCTCCAGGGGCTGGCCCACCGGCACGATGTCCTGACCTCGGTCTTCGAGGATGTGGGGGACGCGTTCGACCACGCCGACCCGGACACGTTCCCGCGGCAGGTCGTGCACCGGGGATCCGACGTACGTCCGCTGACGATCGAGGTGGACTCGGTCGACGCCCCGCTGACCGGTGAGGGCGTACTGGGGCTCGCACAGAGCGAGTTCGTGCGCCGCGGTCGCGCCTTCATGCCGCTCCTGATCAACCGAGGGGGCAGGTGGACGGGAGGGGCCGTCGTCTCCCACCTGGCGGTGGACGGCAACGGGCTGGAACTGCTCCACGACGAGTACCGCGAGCTGCTCGCCGGCGGCACCCCGCGCCTGAGGGCGGCCCGGATCGCCGAGGTGCTCGAGGCCGAGCGTTCGGCCGAGTTCGCCCGGGCGGAGAAGGAGAACCTGGCCACCGTGCGGCGGATGCTCGGTGAGGCCGCCAGCACCAACCTCAGGAAGGACCCGACCGAGGCCGCGACGTTCGGTGTCGTGGAGTCGGCGGAGCACGCTCGCTCGCTGGCACGGCTCAGTTCCGCGCTTCGTGTGAGCAAGCCCGGCATCTCGCTCGTCGTCTACGCGATCCTCCTGAGCGTCGACCTCTCGACACGCCGGGTCGTGGTCCGGTCCCAGCACCGCCGGCCGTCGCCCGTACCCGATTCGGTCTGCGCCGTGGCGAATTCGCCCTTCGCCTTCAGCTCCGTGACGATCGACCCCGACCTGACCTTCAGGGAGCTGGTGTCGCGGGAGTACGCGGGGATCGTCGAGGGCTACCGCGCCTCCCTCTTCTCACCCTACGGGTACGAGCAGGTCAAGCGCATGGTCGCGCTGGAGCGCGGGATCGAGGAGATCAACGGCCTGCCGGAGTTCAACTACCTGCTGAAAGGCGGTTCGCCCCGGGCCAGGGCCGGTGCCGTCGCGGCGAGCAGGGTGGAACGGTCCTGGTACGAAGTGGTCGATGGGATCCAGCCCAACTCCCGCGGCAACCTGAGCATCTTCGAGGAGACGGACCACGACGTGCTGCAGCTCTTCGGCACCGCGTGGCGGGAGGCGAGCGACTCGTTCGAGGTGGTCCGCACGTTCAACCGGTTCTGCGCGGTGGCTGCCACGGACGTCGATCAGCGGGTGGGCGACATCCTCGACCGCGCGCGGCGCGCCTACCGTGCTCACCCGGTCTCGCCGTCCTTCCTCTGACCCGTGCTGAGGTTCCGACGGGGCGCCGGGCGACGCCGCCCGCGGCCGCCTCGCTCCCGGCCCGTGTCCGCGCCGGCCCGCTGAGCTCCGGCTCGGCGGGCTTTTGCGTCGATCGGTCACCGTGCCCCCGGCCGCCGCTCCCGACGTCGCTCGCCACGGTCGATCCGATCGACGCAGAGCGGTGCCCCCCTCTGCCCGACCTCATTCGCCCTCTAGGGAGGAGCCTCCATGCACAGCAGGTCCCACCTGCTCAACGGCGCGACGGCGGAGCGCTACCACCGCGACGTCAACCTCGCCACCGCCCGCATCGCCCGCAAACTCGCCTCCACCGACCGCCCGTTCACCGGAGCGACCCCGCAGGAGCTGGCACGGGTGGTGGACGGCGTGGACCTGGACACACCGCTCGGCGACACCGCGGCGGCCCTGGACGAGCTCGAACGCGTCTATCTGCGCGACGCGGTCTGGTTCCACCACCCGCGCTACCTGGCACACCTCAACTGCCCCCTGGTGCTTCCGGCCGTGGTCGCCGAGGCGGTCATAGCCGCGGTCAACTCCTCCATGGACACCTGGGACCAGTCCGCCGGCGCCACCCTGATGGAACGGCGGCTCGTCGACTGGACCGCCACGCGGGTCGGGCTCGGGACGGCGGCCGACGGTGTCTTCACCTCCGGCGGCACCCAGTCCAACCTCCACGCGATGCTGCTCGCCCGGGAAGAGGCGCTGCGGCTGGCCGCGAAGAGGGCCCGGACGTCGGGCGCCGCCGCCCCCGCAGCCACCCGGGCGGAGCTGCTGCCCACCTTGCGCGTCCTCACCTCGGAGATCAGCCACTTCTCCATCGAGAAGTCCGCACGCCTCCTCGGCCTCGCCCCCGACGCCGTCGTCCCCGTGCCGGTGGACGTCGCCACCCGCCGGATGCGCCCGGACGTCCTCGCCCACGAACTGGAGCGCCGTGCTCGTTCCGGGGAGACGGTGATGGCGGTGGTCGCGACGGCGGGAACCACCGACTTCGGCAGCATCGATCCGCTTCCGCAGATCGCCGATCTGTGCGAGAAGTACGGCACGTGGCTGCACGTGGACGCGGCCTACGGCTGCGGCCTGCTGGTTTCCCCCACCCGCCGCCACCTGCTGGCCGGCGTCGAGCGGGCCGACTCGGTGACCGTCGACTACCACAAGTCCTTCTTCCAGCCGGTCTCCGCCTCGGCCGTCCTGGTGCGCGATCGCACCGTGCTCGGCCACGCCACTTACCACGCCGACTACCTCAACCCCGCGTGGATGGCCGAGAACGCCGTCCCCAACCAGGTGGACAAGTCCCTGCAGACCACCCGCCGCTTCGACGCGCTGAAGCTGTGGATGACGTTGCGGATCATGGGGCCCGACGCGGTCGGAGAGCTCTTCGACGAGGTCGTCGACCGCGCCGCGCAGGCCTGGGAACTGATCGAGGGCGACCCCCGGTTCGAAGCCGCCGTACGCCCTCAGCTGTCCACCCTGGTCTTCCGCTACCGCCCCGCCCCCGGCACGGCGGCGGCCCGCGTGGACGCGGCCAACCTCCACGCCCGCGAGATGCTCGCGGCCACCGGTGACGCGGTGATCGCCTCCACCGTGGTGCAGGGGCGGCACTGGCTCAAGTTCACGCTGCTCAACCCACTGACCTCGCTGGCGGACATCTCCGCCACCCTCGACCTGATCGCCGAGCACGCCGAGCGGCACCTGGCCGTACCCGGCTCCACGGTCGTGCGCACGTGAATCCCGCCCGACGCCGTGCGGGCGCCTCAGTCCCGGGGCGGCCGCACGGCCGCCCGGGCAAGTCCCGGCAGGGACTTCCCACCCCGGGTCGAGGCCGATCCGCGGCGACCTGGACGGGACACGGACGGGACGGGGACGAGCCACAGGGCCCGTGCCCGGAACCCGATGCGCGGGGAGGGAGCGAGAGGACCACGTCGCGGGGGGCGACGCGGCGGGCGCCCTCGTGCCGGGCGTCCCCGCCCCCGGGGTCCCCGCCGGTGAGGCGGCCGCGCTGTTCGGCGGATGCGCCGATCGTGCGCCGTCGATCAGCGGTGCTCCGAGGAGGACGGGACCCGGACCGTTCCCGAGCCGGCGGCTTCGACCGCCCTCGGGGCCGAGCGGCGGAACCGGGCCTGCCTCCCCCGCCGCCCACCGCACGACGCCCTGAGCCGAAGAGCCCCTGAGCGCTCTGGTTCAACGCGGCGCGATCCGCCGAAACCGCCCCGGTCAGGCCCGGACGACCTCCCGGCTCGAGGAACGAGCGACGTGTCAGGCTCGCGGCTCCGTCGCCCGCGCCCGTCGGCCAGGTCAGGGGGACGCCGCGCTGCCTGCGGGCGGCCGGCTCGCATCCGGCGAGGTCGTGGGCGGTCTCGAACAGCGCGGACAGCTCGGCCTCCCGGCGGCGGCGCTCCTCCCTCGCGGAACGCACGCGCAGGGCGAGCAGCTCGGCCCGCTCCAGAGCCGCGGCCCGCTCGGCGGGCAGGCCCTCGGCGCGGGCCGGCAGCACCGGCTGTTCGTAGGCCTCGGCGGGGCGCCCCGGGCCGACAGCTCCAGGAACGGCGCCTCGGCGCCGGCGGCGGGCCGCAGCACGCAGGCGCGGCCGATACCGCCGGCGGCCCCGGTGACGAGCGCGGTGCGTCCGCCGAGGTCGAGGAGAGGGCCGTGGGGAGCCGGGAGGGCACTGGGCGCGGTCACGGGGGCGGCCCTGGGCAGCACGCCCCGGTCCACCCACGTGATCGCGCCCCACGGTTCAGCCGTTTCCCGTGGGGCCGAGCCAGGTGGGTGCGGGCTCGAACCAGGTGGGTGCGTCGGCAAGGGCCTGCTTGATGCGGAAGCTCGCGAAGTCGTTCAGCTCGGGGAGCGCGTCCGCGGCGAACCAGCCGACGTCCAGGGACTCGTCGTCGTTGACCCGCGCCTCACCGCCGACGGCGCGGCAGCGGAAGGTGACGTCCATGTACTGGCAGACGTCGCCGTTGCCGTACGTCACCGGCTCCAGGGCCTGGACCAGCACGACCCGCTCGACCGCGCAGCGTACGGCGGTCTCCTCCTCGACCTCCCGCACCGCGCAGGCGGCGGGCTGCTCCCCCGGATCGGGGATGCCGCCGATGACCGACCACTTACGGGTGTCCGCCCGGCGGTTGAGCAGCACACGGCCCTCGTCGTCGAAGACGAGGGCCGTGACGCCGGGCAGCCACAGCAGCTGGTGGCCGGCCGACGCACGCAGGGTGCGGATGAAGTCAGGAGTAGCCATGCCCCCGACCCTAACGGGCACCCGGGGCACGTCCGGGCACGTCAGGAGGCGTGCGGCGGTCCCCTACCGGTCGCCGGCGCGCCGGGCGCGCACCCGCACGGCGACGCCCCGGCCGAGACCGCCCGCGGCCAGCAGGACGAGGCCCGCCTCCGGGAGGGCGCCGAACCGGGTGGCGGGTGTCTGCGAGGTGCGCAGCGGCACCTCCTGCACCAGCGAGTCGGCGACGAACATGCCGGTCCTCTGCGTGATCCTTCCGTCCGGCATGATGACGGCGCTGACGCCGCTGGTGACCGGCACGGTGACGGCGCGGCTGTGCTCGACGGCGCGGACCCGGGACATGGCGAGCTGCTGGTAGGTCATCTCGCTGCGCCCGAAGGTGGCGTTGTTGCTGGGCACGGAGATCATCCGGGCGCCGTCGGTGACGGTGTCGCGCACGGCCCAGTCGAAGGCGGCCTCGTAGCAGGTGACCAGGCCGACGGCGGCGCCGTCCCGGTCGAACACGCCCGGCTCCGAGCCGCGGCTGAAGTCCTGGCGGACCATCGAGGTCCACTCCTCGTTGATCGCGCCGACCAGGGAGCGCAGCGGGAGGTACTCGCCGAACGGCTGGGTCTGCCGCTTGTCGTAGGTGTCGACGGGGCCCTTCACCGGGTCCCAGAGGATCTGCTCGTTGAGCAGCTTCCCGTCCCGGGAGACCACCGCGCCGACCGAGATCGGCGCGCCGACGGCCTTCGCGGCGCGGTCGACGACCCGGCGGGCGTCCTCGTTGGCGAAGGGATCGATGTCGGAGGAGTTCTCCGGCCACAGCACGATGTCCGGCCGCTCGGCACGGCCGGCGGCGACCTCGGCGGCCAGTCGCTCCGTCTCGCGCGCGTGGTAGTCGAGGACGGCCCGCCGCTGGGCGTTGAAGTCGAGCCCGAGACGGGGCACGTTGCCCTGGACGACGGCGACGGTGACCGTGCCGCTCTCGGCCTCGTCGCCGACCAGCGTGCGCGCCGCGAACGCCCCGGCCACCGGCACGGCGACGCTCAGCACGCCGACGACCGCGGCGGCCCGGTGCGGGGCGCCGGTGCGCCGCGCCCTCACGGCGAGCCGCACCAGCTCGTACAGGCCGAATCCGCAGAGCACCACGGCGAAACCGAGGACCGGGGTGCCGCCGAGCGCGGCGAGCGGCAGGAACACGCCGTCGGCCTGACCGAAGGCGATCTTGCCCCAGGGGAAGCCGCTGAACGGCACGCGCGCGCGTGCCGCCTCGCCGGCGATCCACAGCGCCGCCGCCCACACCGGCCACCCGGGCAGCCGCGACACCACGGTGATCCCCGCGCCGGCCAGCGCCACGTACACCGCCTCGATCACCACGAGCGCGAGCCACGGGCCGGGGCCGACCTCCACGCCGGTCCACACCAGCAGCGGCAGCAGGAAGCCGAGGCCGAAGAGGTAGCCGAGGCCGAGGCCCGCCTTCCAGCTCCGGCCGCGCAGCACCCAGCCGAAGGCGGCGAAGGCGGGCAGGGCCAGCCACCACAGGGTGCGCGGCGGGAAGCTGACGTAGAGGAGGAGGCCCGCGAGCGCGGCGACGGCGGGCGGGAGGAGGCGCGCGCGCCACTTCTGCCGGGCCGAGGGCGTGGTCCGCGGCGGCATGGGGTCCGACGCGCCGACGGAGGTTGCGGTGACGGTCACCCGGCGAGTCTACGGCGCGTGACCTGGGGTGGGACAGCACGGTCGTACGGCGCCGGGGCGGCCGGACCGCGGCGGTGCCGGGTTCGGCCACGGGGTGCGTGGCGGCGGTGGTGGTACTGGGGTGCTCGCTGGCGGCGGGCCGGGTACGGCGTCGTGGCGCCGCCCTCGTCGGGCTGGGCCTGGCCGCCGCCGGGGCCGCCGGACTGACCTGGGCCGTCGCCGGGGACGCGGTGCCGGAAGGTTTCGCCACGTCGCTCGGGGGCCGGCTCGCCCCGCACCGGGTGGCGTTGTGGCGCGATGCGCTCGACCTGGCCCGGACGCACGTGGGCCTGGGCGTGGGACCGGGCCGCTTCGGCGAGGGGAGCACCACGTCCCTGGGATCACCGCCGGGGAGAGCCGCGCCCGCCGCCCCGCTTTGCGGCCGACCGGCCGGCACGGGCCACGCGCTGCGGCGGGACGACGCCCGGCCTCACGATCACGTCGTCCGCGAGGCGCGCCCACCGATCAGGGGCGACGCGCGCCCGCCCCGCCGACGAGGCGCCGTGCGCCGGGAGCCCGCCCCCTCACGACTTCGTCCCCGGCCGCCTCAGCCGCAGCCGGTCGCGGATGACGCGGACCGCCGCCTCCGCGTCGTCCACCGTCACGGTGAACGTATGGCCGTCCGCGAGCCGGAGGACCACGCCCTCGCCGCGGCGGACGACGACCGCCGTCCCCTTCTCGGGGCGCCAGCGATAGCCCCAGCCGCCCCAGTGGCGGGGCGTGACGTGCGGGGCGAACTCGGCCCCCGCGACATGGGACAGCGGGATGCGGCGGCGCGGTACGCCGATGTGGCCGCAGCGCACCTCGAGGTGGTCCTCGTCGACGCGCAGGGCGACGTGCACGAAGGCGAGGGTGCCGAACAGCACCAGGAGTCCGGCCGCGATGCAGCCGACGACGGCCATGGCGAGCGGCGCGCCACCGGACGTCCACGCGGAGTCGACGGCCAGGGCGATGCCGAGCGCCATGCAGGCGACGCCGATCAGCGCCAGAAACCACTGGAAGCGGGCGGTGGCGCGACCGGTCCAGACCTCGGAGTACGGGCCGTGCTCGCCAAAGCGGTGGTCCCTCATGCCTCGAGGCTACTCAGGGTCCGCCCCGTCGGTCCTGCGTCGCGGGCCGTTACTGGGCCGTCCGGGCGGGGACGGCCGCCTGGAGCAGTCCGCCCTCCGGATAGGTGAGGGCGGCCTCGGGCAGCGGGCCCGGGCGCCCGCTGAGCAGCACGGTCAGCGTGCCGGTGGCGGGGGCGTCGGGGGCGGGCTGCTCGCCGAGCCGCCGCAGGGCCTGGGCGGCCACCGCGCCGGCGGAGCCGTGCAGGGCGAGCGGCCGCGGTCCGGGGCGCTGCACGGCGGCGCGGATGCGGTCGGCGACCAGCTCGTAGTGGGTGCAGCCGAGGACGACGGTGGTCACGTCGTCCGGGGTGAGCTCGGCGGCCGCGGCGACCGCGGCGTCGATCGCCGTGTCGTCGGCGCGCTCCACGGCCTCGGCCAGTCCCCAGCAGGGCACCTCGGTGACGGTCACGCCCGCGGCGAACCTCTTGATCAGGTCGCGCTGGTAGGGGCTGCCCGTGGTGGCGGGCGTGGCCCAGATGGCGAGCGGGCCGCCGCCGGCCGCGGCCGGCTTGATGGCGGGGACGGTGCCGACGACCGGCAGGTCGGGCTCGTGGCGGGCGCGCAGGGCGGTGAGGGCGTGCACGGTGGCCGTGTTGCAGCCGACGATCAGCGCGTCGGGCCGGTGCACGGCGGCCGCCTCGGCGACGGCCAGGGCGCGCTCGGTGAGGTCGACGGGCGTCCTGGGTCCCCACGGCATGCCGTCGGGGTCGAGGGAGAGCACCAGATCGGCGTCGGGGCGCAGTCGCCGTACCGCGGCGGTGGCCGCCAGCAGTCCGATTCCGGAGTCCATGAGCGCGATCTTCACCCGGCCACGATAGACGATGAGCCGCTGCGGGGCCGTGCCGTGGGGCAGACTGCGCACGTGAGCGCCGTCGTGTGGAGTGCCGCCGTGTCCCTCGCCGCCTGGCTGTGGCTGCTGCTGTTCCAGGGGTGGTTCTGGCGCACGGACGTACGGCTTCCGGCGTCGCGCGACCCGGACGCGTGGCCGGACGTGTGCGTGGTGGTCCCCGCGCGCGACGAGGCGGCGGTGCTGTCCGCGAGCCTGCCGTCGCTGCTCGCCCAGGACTACCCCGGCCGGGCGGAGGTGTTCCTCGTCGACGACGGCAGCACGGACGGCACCGGGGACCTCGCCCGGGAGCTGGCCCGGCGGCAGGGAGGTCTGCCGCTCACCGTGGTCTCCCCCGGGGAGCCGCCGGCCGGGTGGACCGGCAAACTGTGGGCGGTGCGGCACGGCATGGAGCTGGCCCGCGCCGGGGACCCCGAGTACCTGCTGCTGACGGACGCCGACATCGCGCACGCCCCGGACAGTCTGCGGCGGCTGGTGGCGGCGGCCCGGACCGGCGGGTTCGACCTCCTGTCGCAGATGGCGCGGCTGCGGGTGGAGAGCCCGTGGGAGCGCCTGGTCGTGCCGGCGTTCGTGTACTTCTTCGCGCAGCTCTACCCGTTCCGCCGGATCGCCCGTCCGGGGTCGAGGACGGCCGCGGCGGCCGGGGGGTGCGTGCTGCTGCGCGCCGACGCCGCCGCCCGGGCGCGGATCCCGGACGCCGTGCGGCACGCCGTGATCGACGACGTGGCCGTGGCCCGCGCGGTCAAGCGGAGCGGCGGGCGCGTGTGGCTGGGCCTGGCGGACGGCGTGGACAGCGTGCGCCCCTACCCGCACCTGCGCGACCTGTGGCGCATGGTGTCGAGGAGCGCGTACGCGCAGCTGCGGCACAGCCCGGTGCTGCTGGCGGGCACGGTGGCCGGTCTGGCGCTGGTGTACCTGGTGCCGCCGGTCGCGGTGGCCGTGGGCGCGGCGGCGGGGAGCCCGCCGTGCGCGCTGCTGGGTGCGGCGGCCTGGCTGGTGATGGCGGGGACGTACGTCCCGATGCTGCGGTACTGCCGGCAGCCGCTGTGGCTCGCCCCGCTGCTGCCGGCGACCGCGTTCCTCTACCTGCTGATGACGGTGGACTCGGCGGTGCAGCACCGCCGCGGGCGCGGTGCCGCCTGGAAGGGCCGCACCTACGCCCGCCCGGAGACCGCCGCCGAGGAGGGCTGACGGGCCGTCACTTGCGGCCGGGCGTCCAGTTCATGCCCCAGCCGTAGGCGTGGTCGACGGTGCGCTGCGGGCTGACGCCGCGCTCGGGGACGAGGTAGCGGGCCTCGCGCTGGACGAGCAGGTCGCCGCTGCCGTCGTTGCTGATGAGCGCGAGCGCGCACACCGTGGAGGGGACGGTGCACTCGTCGAGGGAGAAGTCGATGGGGGCGCCGTGCTGCGGGCGGAGGGTGACCGTCGCGTGCAGGTCGGCGAAGGAGCGGGCGCCCTCGTAGACCGTGACGAAGACGAGGATGCGCCGGATGAGGTGCTTGTGGTCGAGGTTGACGGTGAGGTTCTCGCCGCTCGACGAGGCGCCGGTGCGGTCGTCGCCGTCGAGGTGGATGAAGGGCGGCTGGTGCAGCGAGCCGAAGGCGTTGCCGAGGGCCTGGACGACGCCCTTCCTGCCGTCGGTGAGCTCCCACAGGGCGCACAGGTCGAGGTCGAGGTCGGCGTGCAGGGCGACCGCCCGGCCCAGCTTGGAGGCCCAGCCGGAGAACTGCTTGCGCACTTCCCAGTTGAGGTTGACGTGCAGGGAGCCCGAGGTGCCGCCCTGCTTGGACAGTGACACGGACGGCGCCGCCTTGGTGAGCGTCACCTTCGTCAGCCGGACCGGCGCCTGGGGCGCCGCCGGAGGGGGCGGGGGCTGCGGGACGGTGGCCGCCGGCGTGACCGGCGGGGCCGGAGGCGCGGCGGACGCGGCGGGCGGGGCGGCGTGCTGCGGCTCGTCCACGGTGATGCCGTAGTCGGTGGCGAGTCCCTCGAGCCCGCTGCTGTAGCCCTGGCCGACGGCGCGGAACTTCCAGGCGCCCTGGCGCCGGTAGAACTCGCCGAGCACGAAGGCCGTCTCGGTGGTGGCGCCGGTGCTGTCGAAGCGGGCGGCCACGGTTCCGTTCGCCGCGTCCTTCACCTCGATGGAGAGGTCCGGGACCTGCCCGAAGGGGCCGCCGTCGCTGGAGGCGGCCAGGATGACGGACTCGATGCCGGGTTCGACGCGGGTGAGGTCGACGAGCAGGGCGTCGGTCACCCGGCCCCCGGCCTGCCGCTTGCCCTCGTGGCGCACGGCGCCGGAGGCGTGGGCGGGCTGGTTGTAGAAGACGAGGTCGCCGTCGGAGCGGACCTTGCCGCCGGCCAGCAGCAGCGCCGAGGCGTCCGCGTCGGGGACGCCGGGGCCCGAGCGCCAGCCCACGTCCACCCGCAGTGCCGTGGCCGGCACCGGTGTGTTCGATCCCTTCGGCATTGACATGTCCCGCCCCCATCACAGGTCGCCGCGCCAGGCCGGTTCCCGGCGTCCGTCGGTGTGCGTCCGCCCAACCTATTCCCCCGCGCGCCGGACGCCCACGGCGGCCGGCGACATCGCGCTGATCGCGGCCCGCCCGCTCCCCCGGGCGTGGGACGCCCACGCCGCACGGGTGGGACGCCCCGTGCAACCCTCGGTAACGCCCTGGGAACTCGGCCTTTACACGAAAACCACGCGACAGAAAGCCCGTTTTCCCCAAATTCGCTCGCATTGGGGACCGCGAGTCACCCAGGGAGCGGAAAACAACCCTCTTATCGGTCTCCCCAACCGGCACATCGTGGGCTTAACTTATGTGCCATGACCTCCCCCCGCTCCATGTATGGCGGCGGCTACTCCTCCGCTGCCTTCCCGGACACCCCGATCTACGACTCGCTCGTGGCCGAGCGGGGCACCCCGCAGATCGCCCCGATCCGGGTCCCCGCCGCGTACGAGGCGCCGGGCAGTCACCTGCCCGCGCTTCCCTCGGCACTGCCGGCCCTCCCGGCGGCACCGTCCCAGCCGTCCTACGGCTACCCCCAGCCCGCGGCGCCGCAGCCCGCCCCGCTCCAGCAGGCGCACACGCCGTACATCCCGCAGCAGGCCACCGCGCCGCGCGGCTACCCCGGCCCCCAGCCGCAGCCGCCGCGCCCGCCCCAGCCCGCCGGGTACGAGGCGATGCGCCCCGCCGCCCCGCGGCCGGCGCCCGCGCCGTACCAGGACCCGTACAACAACCAGCAGTACCGGGGGTACTGAGCGGACCGGGGCCGTCGTCCCGTGATGGCACGATGGCCCCATGCGGAACGCTCGTGTGCGCTCGATCCACGTTCATCCGGTCAAGGCCTTCCGGAGCCTGCCGCTCCGGGAGGTCGTCGTGGAGCGCTGGGGTCCGGCCGGTGACCGGCGCTGGATGCTGATCGACGACGGGGGAAAGGTCGTCACCCAGCGCCGCCACCCGCGCCTGGCCCTCGCCGCCGCCGAGCCGCTGCCCGGCGGCGGCGTCGTGCTGTCCGCACCCGGCCGGGACCCGGTCACGGTGCCCGTGCCGGCCCCCGGCGCGACCGTCCCGGCGGAACTCTTCGGCGACACGGTGGAGGTCGTCCCCGCCGAGGACGCGGCCGTGCACGCCTGGTGCAGCGGCTTCCTGGGCACTCCGGTACGGCTCGTGCACCTCGACGACCCCGCCGTACGACGGCCGGTGGACCCCGCGTACGCGCTGCCCGGCGAGACGGTCACCCTCGCCGACGGCTACCCGCTGCTGCTCACCACGACCGCCTCCCTGGACCGGCTCAACTCCCTGATCGCACAGGGTGCGCACGCGGACGAGGGCCCGCTGCCGATGAGCCGCTTCCGGCCCAACGTCGTCATCGAGGGGACGGAGGCGTGGGCGGAGGACCGCTGGACCCGCGTCACGATCGGCGAGGTCCCGTTCCGGGTCGCCAAGCCCTGCGGCCGGTGTGTGGTCACCACCACCGACCAGGACAGTGCCCTGCGCGGACGCGAACCGCTGCACACCCTGGGCCGGCACCGGTCCGTCGACGGCCGGCTCGTCTTCGGCCAGAACCTGGTGCCCCTCTCCCCCGGCACCCTCCGGATCGGCGACCCGCTGGAGGCCGTGGCCTGACGCACCGCCGGGCGGGCCCGCGCGGCGCGGGAACCCGGGCCCGCTCCGGCGCGTTGGGCTGCGTGAGGGGTCGGCGAGAGACCGGGGAGGGGGTGCGTGCCGTGCGGGCGGTCGGCGGACTGTGGCGCTGGCGGCGCAACCCGCTGTGCCGGGCCACCGACCTCGCGGAGGCCTGGCTGGCGCTCACCGCGCTCCTGCTGGTCACCCTCGCCGCACCGCTGATCGGCGTCCTCGCCGGCAGCGCCGCACACGCATCGCTGCAGCGTTCGGCCCTCGCCC
The DNA here is from genome assembly GCF_055778765.1 of Streptomyces sp. DSM 120436. Lineage (NCBI taxonomy): Bacteria > Bacillati > Actinomycetota > Actinomycetes > Kitasatosporales > Streptomycetaceae > Streptomyces > Streptomyces sp. DSM 120436. Next base: position 685,621 of record NZ_JBSKBS010000002.1, read on the forward strand.
AGCAGCAGTCCCGTCACCTGGTGACGGCCACGGTGGTGCGCGAGCTCGAACCTCCCCTGCCGGGCACGGACACGGAGCTGGTGGGCGGGGCCCCGGGCAGCCGCGTCCTGGCCCGCTGGACCGCCCCGGACGGCGCCGACCGGCGGGAGCCCGTGCGGGCGCGCCTGCCGGACCCCCGGCCGGGCGACACCTTCCGCATATGGACCGACGGCAGCGGGGACCGGGTCGCGCGCCCGCTGGACGCGGACGCGGCGACGGCGCACGCGGCGCTGGCGGGCACGGGGGCCGCGCTGCTGGCCGCCGGACTGTTCGAGGGCGGGCGGCGCCTGGCGCTGCGGCGCATGCTCGGCGACCGGTACGCCCGCTGGGACCGGGAGTGGGGCCGGGTGGGTCCGGACTGGGGCAGGGCGGGAGCCGGCAGCTGACGGCGTTCCGCCTCCGGTCAACTCGCCGCCCCCGCGCACGCTACGGTGGTCCGGCCGAACCGATCGGCAGCGACCCGGACGGGAACGGTCCACAGGTACGACGAGGTGGGGGCACGGCAACACCATGGCACAGGGCACGGTCCAGGTGACGCACACCGGCACATCGAGGTGGCGGCGCCGCACGGGTGAGTACCCATCGCTCGCCGCCGCCCTGGAGGCCGCGGCCGAGGGCGACGTCCTCACCGTCGCTCCCGGCACCTACCGGGAGAACCTCGTCGTGCGGCGGGCGGTGACCCTGCGCGGGCCCGAGGGGTCGCCCGGATCGGTGCGCATCACGCCGCCGGACGGGGTGCCGCTCACCGTGCGCGCCTCCGCCGTGGTGCAGGACCTGCACGTGGAGGGGCAGGACGCCACCGCCCCGGCCGTGCTGGTGGAGGACGGCACCCCGGAGCTGCGGGACATCCGTGTGGTCAGCCGGTCCGCGGCCGGCATCGAGGTGCGCGGCGCCGCACGGCCCACGGTGCGCCGCTGCACGGTCGACAACCCGGCGGGCGCCGGCATCGCCGTCCTGGACGGCGGGGGCGGGGTGTTCGAGGAGTGCGAGGTGGTCGCCGCCGGACAGGCGGGCGTCGCCGTGCGCGGCGGAGGCCACCCCCGCCTGGAGCGCTGCCGGGTGCACCACGCCTCCGGTTCCGGGCTGACCGTGACCGGGGAGAACTCGGCGCTGGAAGCCGTCGGGTGCGAGGTGTACGAGGTGCGCGGCAGCGGGGTGCAGGTGACCGGCCGCGCCACCGCCCACCTCACCGACTGCGACGTGCACCGCACCACCGGGGACGGCGTCACGCTCGACACGGACGCCGTGCTGACGCTGGCCGACTGCCGCATCCACGACATCCCGGAGAACGCGGTCGACCTGCGCTCCCGCTCGGTGCTCACCCTGACCCGCACCACGGTGCGGCAGTTCGGCCGCAACGGCCTGTCGGTGTGGGACCCGGGCACGCGGGTCGACGCCCACCAGTGCGAGATCTTCGACAGCACCGGCGACTACCCGGCGGTGTGGGTGAGCGACGGCGCCACGGCCGTCCTGGAGTCCTGCCGGGTGCACGACGTGCCGGACGCCCTGTTCGTGCTCGACCGCGGCTCGCGCGCGGACGTCGTCGACAGCGACCTCTCGCAGGTGCGCAACACGGCGGTGTCGGTGAGCGACGGCGCGACCGCCCAGCTCGACGACTGCCGGATCCGGGAGGCGGCGACGGGCGCCTGGTTCCGTGACCACGGCAGCGGCGGCACCCTCGACAACTGCTCCCTGGACGGCACCCGGACCGGCGTCATCGTCACCAAGGGCGCCGACCCGACCGTCGAGCGCTGCACGATCGACTCCCCCGCCGAGGCGGGCGTGTACGTCTCCGCGGGCGGCCGCGGGACCTTCGGGCACTGCCGGGTCACGGGCAGCGGCGGGTACGGCTTCCACGTCATCGACGGCAGCCGTACGACACTGCGCAAGTGCCGTACCGAGCGCTGCGCGCGCGGGGGTTACGAGTTCGCCGAGGGCGCCGACGGGACGTCGGGACCGGGCGGACCGGTCGTCGAGGACTGCACGAGCGACGAGTCCGGCAGCCTGCGCGCCGATCCGCCCGCCCCGGAGCCTGCGGTGCAGACGACGGGCCGCACCACGGGACTGCTGGGCACGGTCCCCGCCCCGGCCTCCGAGACCCCGGCCCCACCCGCGCCCGTGCCGGAAGCACGGCGCCCGGCGCGCACCTCGAAGGACGTCCTCGGTGAACTCGACGCCCTGGTCGGTCTGGAGAGCGTCAAGCGCGAGGTGCGGGCCCTCACCGACATGATCGAGGTGGGCCGGCGCCGGCAGCAGGCCGGGCTGAAGGCGGCGTCCGTCAAGCGGCACCTGGTGTTCACCGGCTCCCCCGGCACCGGCAAGACCACCGTGGCGCGTCTGTACGGCGAGATCCTCGCCTCGCTCGGGGTGCTGGAGCAGGGTCACCTGGTCGAGGTGTCCCGCGTGGACCTGGTCGGCGAGCACATCGGCTCGACGGCGATCCGCACCCAGGAGGCGTTCGAGAAGGCGCGCGGCGGGGTGCTGTTCATCGACGAGGCGTACGCGCTCTCGCCGGAGGACGCGGGCCGGGACTTCGGCAAGGAGGCCATCGACACGCTGGTGAAGCTGATGGAGGACCAACGGGACGCGGTGGTGGTCATCGTGGCCGGCTACACGGCCGAGATGGAGCGCTTCCTGTCGGTCAACCCCGGTGTGGCGTCCCGTTTCTCGCGGACGATCACATTCGGCGACTACGGTCCCGAGGAACTGCTGCGGATCGTGGAACAGCAGGCCGAGGAGCACGAGTACCGGCTGGCGCCGGGCGCGGCCGAGGCGCTGCTGACGTACTTCACCGACATACCCAAGGGCCCCGCCTTCGGCAACGGGCGCACGGCGCGGCAGACGTTCGAGGCGATGGTGGAGCGGCACGCGAGCCGTGTCGCCCAGCTCGACGAGCCCACCACCGACGACCTGACGCTGCTGTACGCGGAGGACCTGCCCGCGCTGTCCTGAGCGCGGGCCGTCACGCCGCCGGGCCGGGCTCCCCGGTGCGGCGCGGGGCGGGCATCTCGGGCCGCAGCCGGGCGAGCAGGCGCCGGCGTTCCTCCGCGAACGCCGGGTCGGCCTGGTAGTCGGAGTGGCCGAGGATCGGCGCGGGCAGCGGGTGGTCCGCGGTGCGGCCGTAGGCGAGGGGGTCCTTCAGCGGCGGGCGGTCCACGTCGGGTCCGCCGTCCCCGGGCAGCCGCACGGGGCCGCCGATGGGGTCGGTGCGCCGGTGGAGGTTGCGCCAGCAGTCGACCTCCCGGTGCAGGGAGGCGAGCGCGTCCGGGCCGAAGTGCGCGGGGAACCAGCGGCCGTACAGCCGCTCCAGCGGGGAGCCGTAGGTGAGCAGGGCGACGCGTCGGCGGGCGGACGGCGGGAGCTGCCAGGCCGCCGCGGCGGCGAGCACGCTGCCCTGGGAGTGACCGGAGAGCACCAGCCGTCCGCCGGTGGCGCGGGTCCAGGTGGCGATCCGCCAGGTCAGGTCGGGCACCGCGCGCTCGGCGTAGCAGGGCGGCGCGAAGGGGTGCGCGGCGCGCGGCCAGAAGGTGCCGACGTCCCACAGGATCCCTATGGTGCGGCGGGCGGAGGCGTCCTTGTAGGCGCGGCGGCCCCAGGTGACGAGGAGGACGAAGCCGAGGCCGATCAGCCAGGAGCCGAGGGCCTGCGCGGTCTGCGCGGCGCCGTGCACCACGGGGTGGGCGCCGCGCGCCGCCTCGCCGGGCGTCCTTCCGGTGGCCATCGCGCCGGCGAGGGCGCCGGCGCCCAGCAGCAGGGTGGCGGCGGAGGTGACGGCGAGGATGCGCGGCCCGCGGTCGGTGAGGGCGGCCATGGCGCGCACCGACGCGATGCGGCGGGTGCGGCCGGGGTCGGCCGTCTCACCCGGGTACTCGTCCTCCACGACGGCACGCTCGGCCCGTGCGAGGTGCCAGGCGCGGCGGGCGAGCCAGCCGCACATGACGAGGAGCAGCACGAGCAGCGGGGGGATGACGGACGCCTGCCAGGTGAGCAGGACCGGCGGGCCGGGGAGGGAGGCGCGGGTGCCGTCCAGCCAGTCGGACACCCGCTGCGCGACGCCGCCGGACATCACCCCGCCGAGGGCGCAGGCGAGCATGGCGACCGCCGGCCCGGCCAGCCCGCGCAGCGCGGCGCGCCGGTCGGGGTCGGTGCGGTGCAGGGTGTGGGCGACGCCTGCGAGGAGGATCACCAGCAGGCCCTGCGCGAGGGTGAGGGCGCCGAAGGTGACGTTGCCCGGCAGCCGGCCCGCGGACTGCCAGCCGGGGCGTTCCCATCCGGCGTACAGCGCGCTGAGGACGAGCAGGGCGAGGGCGGCGAGAGGCAGTGCGCGCACCAGCCGGCGGTCCGCCTCGCCGTCGAGGCGGTGTTCGCTGCGGCCGCGGCGGCAGACCACCCACACCACCGCGCAGGCCCCGGCGGCCAGCGCCGCCTCCAGCGTCACGCCCAGGGCGGCGAGGGCGGCGGGACCGCCCGGCTCGCGGTCGTGACGGGCGGCGGCGGAGCCGACGGCGGCGGCGACCGTCAGCAGCGCGGCGGCGGTGTGCGCGGCGCGCAGCCGGGCGCCCAGCCGGCGGCCGTACCAGAAGCCGGGCCGGTTCAGCGCGGTCGGGCCGGTGTCCTCCTCCGGCGTGGACGCGCCGGCCATCGGCTGCTGCGACTCGTACGCGCTCCAGGTGCGCAGGGACAGGAACCACAGCAGGCCGGTGAGGGCGGCGGGCACCAGGGCGGCGAGGGCGAGCCGGCGGCCCGGGGCGCTCCACCAGCCGCCGTCGGCCGCCGTGAAGCCGAGCCAGGAGTGCCGGTCCGCGCAGGCGGGCGTGCCCGCGCACTGCCAGGCGGTCAGGTCGAGGGCGACCTCGCAGGCGGCGGCGACGAGCAGCACGGTGAGGCTGAGGCCGGTCAGCCTCACCAGCAGCCCGTACAGCCGGACCGTGCGGCGGTGACCGTGGGCGCTGCTGGGGCGCATCCAGTGGGCGAGGTTGACCACCATGAAGGGCAGGAGCAGCAGCCACAGGGCACGGGTGCCGTTGCCGGAGGTGAGGTTGCACCAGACGTACGCCTCGGGGACGGGTCCGTCACGGCGGACGGCGGGGTCCCGCTCGGCGTCGGCGTCGTCGGCGCGGCGGAACACGGCGGCGACGTCGTCGCCGGTGACGCGGACCGTGCGCGGGTCGTCGAGCATCCGCTCCGGGGTGGTGCCGCCCACCCCGTGCACCAGGAGCTCCAGGGCGGTCCCGGACCCGGCGGACCCCCCGGCGGCCGGTGCTCCGCCGTCCTCGGCCGGCCTGTGCCGCTGCGCGTTCTCCACCATGTCGCTTCCCCCGTGACGCCCCGTCGGCTCCGTCCGTGCGGGACAGGATCTCCCGTACCCGGACGGTGCGCATCCGTCGTCACATGACTTCCCCGGTCCGTGTGGCGCGCACGCCTCACGGGGATGACCAGAAGCGCCATGTACGCGACGAGCCACCGGTGGCGCCGCCCGGGGCCCGGCATGGGAGGATGGGACGTCCGCGCGCCGGTGCCGGGAGCATGCCGCCCGACGCCGTGGACGTGCGGGTGGATGTCGGACTGCTGTGCGGCGAAGGGACCGGAGCGTACGTGAGCGAGAATCAGAACCTGCTCGCCGAGCAGCGGCGCGCCCTGATCCTCGACGAGGTCCGGCGGCGGGGCGGGGTCCGGGTCAACGAGCTGACCCGCAGGCTCGGCGTGTCGGACATGACGGTCCGCCGCGACCTCGACGCGCTGGCCCGGCAGGGCGTTCTGGAGAAGGTGCACGGCGGCGCGGTCCCGGTGGCCGAGGCGAGCACGCACGAGCCGGGGTTCGAGGCGAAGTCCGGTCTGGAGCCGACCGCCAAGGAGGACATCGCGCGCGCGGCGGCCGAGCTGGTCCCGCCGGGCGCGGCGATCGCGCTGTCCGGCGGCACGACGACGTTCGCGCTGGCCCACCGGCTGACCGAGGTCCCCGATCTCACGGTGGTCACCAACTCGGTGCGGGTGGCCGACGTCTTCCACGCGGCGCAGCGCTCCTCGGGCAGCCGGCAGGGGGCGGCCACGGTCGTCCTGACCGGCGGGGTGCGCACCCCGTCCGACTCCCTGGTGGGCCCGGTGGCCGACCAGGCGATCGCGGCGCTCCACTTCGACCTGCTGTTCCTCGGCGTGCACGGGATATCGGCCGAGGCGGGGCTCTCGACGCCGAACCTCGCGGAGGCGGAGACCAACCGGCGGCTGGTGCAGTCCGCCCGGCGGGTCGTCGTGGTCGCCGACCACACCAAGTGGGGCACCGTCGGCCTGAGTTCGTTCGCCTCGCTGGAGCAGGTGGACACGCTGGTCACGGACTCCGGACTGTCCGCCGAGGCCCGCGCGGAGGTGTCCGAGCATCTGCGGCGGCTGGTGGTGGTCGGCGAGTCCGAGGAATACCCGGACGAGCCGGCGCAGGCCGGCGACGCCTGACCGGGGCGCCGCTCCGTCCGCGTCCACGTGCCGCACGTCGCGTGATCCTTCAGGGAGTTGAGTCGATGGCCCACCGTCTGCGCCCCGTGGGGCAGGAGTTCGCCTCGGTCGCACCCGTGCGCCTGGTCTTCGAGCGGGAGATCACCGCGGCTCCCCCGGCGGTGTACGACGCGCTCGCGCGGGACGTCACCGGCTGGCCCGCGTGGTTCCGCCCGGTCACCCTGGCCCGTCCGCTGGACGGCGGCGCGGGCCGGGAGATCCGGCTCGCGGGCGGGGCCCGGTTCCGCGAGACGGTGCTCGCGGCCGAGGAACCCGGGGTGTACGCCTACCGCGTCGACGTGACCAATGTGCCGGGCGCCCGCGCCCTGGTCGAGGAGTGGCGGCTGCGGCCGGCCGGGACGGGCACGCGGGTGCGCTGGGCGATGGCGGCCGACGGCGTCACGCCGTTCCGGCTGGCGCTGAAGGCGGCCCGCCCGGGTCTCGCGGCGGGCTTCCGCGACGCCATGGCCTCACTGGACCGCCGGCTCGCGGGATAGCCCCTCGGGCCACACGCCGGTGCGCAGCAGGGAGTCGATCGCCGCCGCGTACGGCGTCACGTCCAGGCCCTGCTCGGCCAGCCAGGCGTCGGAGTAGTACTTGTCCAGGTAGCGGTCGCCCGGGTCGCACAGCAGCGTGACCACGCTGCCCCGCCTGCCCTCCGCGGCCATCTCCGCCACGATCTTCAGCGCGCTCCACAGCCCGGTGCCGGTGGAGCCGCCCGCCTTGCGGCCGATGACGTGCTCCAGGGCCCGTAGGGCGGCGACGGCGGCCGCGTCGGGCACCTTCATCATCCGGTCGACGGCGCCGGGCACGAAGCTCGGCTCCATGCGGGGGCGGCCGATGCCCTCGATGCGGGAGGCGCTGTCGCAGGAGACGTCCGGGTCGCCGGTCGTCCAGCCCTGGAAGAAGCAGGAGTTCTCCGGGTCGGCGACGCAGATGCGGGTGTCGTACTGCATGTAGTGGACGTAGCGGGCGAGGGTCGCGGAGGTGCCGCCGGTGCCGGCGGTGGCGACGATCCACTCCGGTTGCGGGAACCGTTCCCTCCGCAGCTGACGGAAGATCGACTCGGCGATGTTGTTGTTGCCGCGCCAGTCCGTGGCCCGTTCCGCGTAGGTGAACTGGTCCATGTAGTGGCCGCCGGTCTCCGCCGCCAGGGCGGCGGACGCCTCGTACATCGTGCGGGGGTCGTCCACGAAGTGGCACCGGCCGCCGTGGAACTCGATCAGGCGGCACTTCTCGGCGCTCGTCGTGCGCGGCATGACCGCGATGAAGGGCACGCCGATCAGCTTCGCGAAGTAGGCCTCCGACACGGCCGTGGAGCCGCTGGACGCCTCGATGACCGGGCGGTCCGGCCGGATCCAGCCGTTGCACAGGCCGTACAGGAACAGGGAGCGGGCCAGCCGGTGCTTGAGGCTGCCGGTGGGGTGGGTGGACTCGTCCTTCAGGTAGAGGTCGATGCCCCACCGCTCGGGCAGCGGGAAGAGCAGCAGATGGGTGTCGGCCGAGCGGTTGGCGTCGGCCTGCACCCGGCGCACGGCCTCTTTCAGCCAGGCCCGGTAGGCGGGGTCGCTGCGGTCGACGTCGAGGGTGGCTCCGGTCACGGTCTGTTGGGGAGTGCTCACGAGTGGGCTCCTTACACTGAGCGCCGCCGGCGTCCAGCGCGGCCGACACTCCGATCATAAGCACCTCTCACACCACCTCCCACCTGCATAAACACATCTTTGACGACCTGAAAGGCAAGGCTGGGAACCCGGGGGCGCGCGGGTGGGGGCGCATTGGCGCGAGTGCCCCCCGCGCCCCCGGACGGCGGGGTTCGGGCTCTGGTGCTCGGCGGCGCGTGCGGGCAGACTGCACCGGCGGGAGCAGGGGCACACTGGTTCCGGACAGCGGCCGGTTCGCGCGGCGCGGTCCGGACCACCGACGCGCACAGAGGGGGCGGGTGGCAATGGCGGAGCCGGAGTTCGAGGCCACGGGCGTGCGGATCGGCCGGCGGCTGCGGTCGCTCACCCGGGCCGGACGGGTCCGGATCAGCGACGGGCGGCTGGAGTTGCTCACCAGCTACGGCACCGAGATAGACAGCGCGCCGGTGCAGGCCGTACGGGCCACCCGGCCGTGGTTCGCGCCCGACGGCCGGGCGTTGGCCGACCTCAACGGCCACCGGTATCTGCTGACCCTCGGGGACCACGACCCGGCGCCCGGGGAGCCGGGTCCGCCGGCGGCCCGGCGTTTCGTCGAGGCCGTCCGCCGGGCGGCGGGGCGTGACGCCTGAGATGTCCGCGAGTTGCGCCGCCTCATCGGCTGGGTCACGCTGTTCTCACGTCACTCTGGGTTTACCGGCGATAACGCTGCGAACCAGCCCGCCGGCCACGACAGCAGGCGGCAGCGTCACGCAGGCGCCCTGCTGGATCCGTACTCCGTGTTCTTCCGGACCTCACGTCGGGGAGTCGCAGCCGTGATCAGTCATCCGAGCAGGCACTGCACGGTGGAGCTCCAAGCCCTGCCGTCGCGGATCGGCCAGGTCCGCAGAATCGTATCTGCGCAGTTGCGCTACTGGCACATGGATCCCCTGATAGACCGGGCCTCGCTCGGTGTGACGGAGCTGTTGTCCAACGTCCACCGGCACGCACAGCCCGACAAGACGTGCACCGTGGAGATGGAACTGCTCCTCGACCGGCTCAAGGTGTCGGTGCACGACCACGATCCGCGGCTGCCGGCCGTCGCGGACGCCGGACCGCTCGCCACCTGTGGCCGCGGCCTGGCGATGGTGGCCGCCATGAGCGAGAGCTGGGGCGTGCTGCCGGACGGCGAGTCGGGCAAGGCCGTGTGGTTCACCCTGCCGACGCCCGCGGCCGCCGCACCGGCGGCCTGGGACCGGCGGCCGGACCTCACGGCCGCCGCACCGGACCGGCCGCGGTTCACGGAGGTCGCACTCGTCGACCGCGTGTCCGAGGCCCACCGGCCCGAACCCGCTCCCGCCCGGTCCGCCGTCCCCGGCTGACCGGGCGGTGACACGACGGGCGCCGCCGAGGGCGGCGGTGTCCGGCGGACCTCCCGCCCGCCGGACACCGCTGTCGCGGACCGCCGGCGGACGCGGACGAGGCCGGCCGTGGTGACGGCGGGCCGGCCGCCGGCGCCGACGGTCCTCGCGGTGTGCCGGGCGTCCGCCGCCCGGCACACCGTGAGGACCGCCTGCCGGCAGCTCGTGGCCGCCGCCCCCAGGTCCACCGCGGCGGCCCGGACGCCGTCGACGTACACGTGCGCCCGCACACGCGCGCCCGGCCCGGCCCCGGCGCCCGGGAGGCCGAGCGGCCGGTGGACGTCCGCGTCAGGCTCCCGCCCTGGAAGCGCCGGAGTACGACGTGCCGCCGGGGCAGCCGGCGGAGCCGCGCGCGCTCCGGCCGCCGGACCGGGCCGCCGCGCTCTCCCGGAGGATCACCGGCGTGCGGGCGGCCGCCGTCTCGTCGCCCCTCGGCGACACGTCGAGCCCCGCCCCGGGAGGGGGTCCGGTCATCGCGCGGCCGACGACAGCCGGCGTACCGCCCGGGGAGCACGCGGGCGGTACGCCGCTTCTGCCGTGGCCCCTCGACGTGCACGGCGCGTCCAGGGGCTCCTCGGTCAGCCGGACTGGTCGCTGTCCTTCATCGCGCCCCAGCCGTGCCACCGCTCGACCTCGACCCAGGCGCTGACCCGGCGGCGCTCGCGGTCGGGGTACTCGGAGCCGCCGTAGTGGCGGGAGAGGCGGTCGATGTCGGCGAGGCCCTCGTCGTCGTACATCTCGGCGACGCGGCCCAGAAGGGTGACGTGGGTGTACCAGTCGTCCGCGGCGAGGACGGTGAGGGTGACGCGCGGGTCGCGGCGGAGGTGGCCCAGGCGGACCCGGCCCTCGTCGAAGTTGATCAGCGCGCGGCCGTTCTCCCAGAGGTACCAGGTGGGGGTGGAGACGGGCGCGCCGTCGGAGCGCAGGGTGGCCATCACGCACGGGTTGGGCTTGCGCAGCAGCGCCTCGGCCTCCGGCGGCAGTGGGGGCTTGGACACGTGAACTCCTCGATGAGTGAAGGGAATCGTGGGGGGATGGTCATGTGGTGGTCGCCGGTCCGTCGCCGAGGCCGGCGTGGTACGCGGCTGCCGTGTCCTCGTCGCCGTGGCCCTGGTCCGCGGCCCGCTCCAGGCGGCGGGCGCTCGCGGCGACGTCGAGGCGGGCGCCGCCGCGCTCGTCGGCCCGCACGATGAGCGCGGCGTCCTCGGCGGCGGTTCTCACCGCGTACTGAGCCGGGGGGAGCCGCTCCTCGAGGACCGGCTGTGCCTTGGCGGGCGGACGGCCCATGTCGAGCGGTCCGCCGGCGATGAGGGCGAGGAAGGCGTCCGGGGCGACGTCGAGGGCGCGGGCCGGCGCCAGGGTCTCACCGGCGGCGGCGGTGGCCGCGGGCACCCGGCTGTCGGCGACCGGCTCCAGCCGGGTGGCGCCCGCCTCCGCGCCGTCCTCGCCGGTCCGCGCGGTGCGGGCGCCCACCGCGTCGAACACCGGCGTCACCGCGTCGTGCCCCTCGACGGGACCGGCGGCGAGCACGGTGAGCCGTCCGTCCTCGACGGGCCCCCGGGCGCCGGGGGCCGGGGAGTCGTAGAAGCACGAGCCGTGGGCGCGGGCGAAGGCGGCCGTCCCGGCGACGTCCTCGACGCCGCCTGGGCGCAGTGCACCACCGGCGGCGTCGAGGACGTCGCCGGTGGTGCACTGCGCCCAGGCGGCTGCCGGCGGGAGGGCCGGGGCGGCGGCGCGCACGGTCCCCAGGGTGACGGGACCGTCGTGCGGCATGGTGAGGACCACGTCGGCGGACTCCACCGCCTCCTCGGGGGCGCCGGCCACGTGGGCGCCGTCGGCGGCCGGCGGGGCGGCCTTGGCGCGGGTGCGGTTCCAGGCGCGGACGGTGCGCCCGGCCCGGAGGAGGTCGCGGGCCGTCGCGGCGCCCGTGATGCCGGTGCCCGGGGCGTCACCGGTGAGCTTGTCGGTCATGCGGTCGGCCTTCCGTCGGGCGGTCGTCGTCCCTACGCCAGTGCGCCCAGGGGATCGTCCAGCACCGGCTGCCAGGCCAGCTCCGCCGCGCCGACCAGACTGTTGTGGTCCAGCGTGCAGGGGAGGATCGGTACTCCGCCACTGCGGCCCCACAGGCTGCGGTCGGCGACGACGGCGCGGAGCCGGTCGGGATCGGCCTCCAGCAGGGTGCGGTGCAGGCCGCCGAGGATGATCCGGTCGGGGTTGAGGATGTTGACCAGTCCGGCCAGTCCGAGGCCGAGCCGGTCGATGAGCTGTTCGGTGGCGGTGCGCACCTGCGGGTCGTCGTACTGCCCGCGGATCAGGTGGTCGGCCTGCTTCAGCAGGGACATCTCGGGGCCCGGGTCGCGGCCGGCCGCGGTGAGCAGGGCCAGCGGGTCCGCCTCGACGTCGAGACAGCCGCGGCCGCCGCAGTGGCAGGGGCGGCCGTCGGGGTTGACCGCGAGGTGGCCGACCTCCAGGGCCAGGCCCGAACTGCCCGTGTGCAGACGGCCGTCGAGGACCAGCGCGCCGCCGACGCCGCGGTGGCCGGTGGCCACGCACAGCAGGTCGCGCGAGCCCCGCCCGGCGCCGTGCCGGTGTTCGGCGAGCGCGACGAGGTTGACGTCGTTGGCGGCGAAGGCGGGCCCGTCGAGGCCGGCGGCGCGCACCTGCTCGGCGAAGATCTCCCGCACCGGGGCGCCGACGGGCCAGGCCAGGTGCAGCGGGTTCAGGGCCAGCCCCTCCGGTTCGGCGACCGCCGACGGCACGGCGAGCCCCGCGCCCACGCACCGCCGGCCGGTCTCCCGCAGCAGCTCGGCGCCGGCCGCGACGACGGAGCCGAGGACCTTCGCCGGGTCGGCGTCGACAACCTCGCAGCCGGGCGTGGTGGCGACGATCCGCCCGCCGAGCCCGACCAGGGCGGCGCGGAAACCGTCGGCGTGGATCTGCGCGGCGAGCGCCACGGGGCCGTCCTCGGCGACGGACAGCCGGTGCGAGGGACGTCCCTGGGAGCCGGCTCCGGCGCCGGGCCGGGCGTCCACGCGGATCAGTCCGAGCGCCTCCAGTTCGGCGGCCACCGCGCCGGCCGTGGCGCGGGTGACGCCGAGCTCCGCGGTGAGCACGGCACGGGTCGGGGCGCGTCCGGTGTGCACCAGCTCCAGCGCGGGTCCGAGCGCCCCGCGCCCCCGGTCCAGCCGCGTCCTCGAGGTGGTCCCTTCCCCCGCCGGCCGGGGGTCCGCCTTCCCGCTCATGGGGGCGAGTCTCCCATGATCCGCGACGCTCGCGGACGACAGGCCGCCCGTCCACGGGACACCCGTGGGGCGTGCGCGGCGTGCGCCCCGGCGGCTCCGCCCGTCCGCCGGGCCGGACCGGACCGGGGCTCGGTTAGCCTGGCCGCACGATGAACGACCGTATGACGACCCCCTGGGGCGAGCCGGTGCTGGCCCGCTTCCCCGAGGACCCGCGGAACAGGCTGCGCGCCTGGGACGCCTCCGACGCGTATCTCCTCAGGCATCTCGCCGGCCGGCAGCCGCCGTTGTCCGGCACGGTCGTGGTCGTCGGCGACCGGTGGGGCGCGCTGGTCACGGCGCTCGCCGCGCACCGGCCGACGCAGATCACCGACTCCTGGCTCGGCCAGCAGGCCACCCGCGCCAACCTCGCCCGCAACGGCGTCGAGCCCGGCACGGTCCGGCTGCTGACCACGCGGGACGCCCCGCCGGAGCGGATCGACGTACTGCTGGTGCGGGTGCCCAAGAGCCTGGCGCTGCTGGAGGACCAGTTGCTGCGGCTGGCGCCGTCGGTGCACGCGGACACGGTCGTGGTCGGCACGGGCATGGTGAAGGAGATCCACACCTCGACGCTGAAGCTGTTCGAGCGGATCCTCGGCCCGACCCGCACCTCCCTGGCGGAGCAGAAGGCCCGGCTGGTCCTCTGCACGCCGGACCCCTCGCTGGTCCGCCCGCCGAACCCGTGGCCGTACCGCTACACGCTCCCCGAGGACGTCGGACCGGTGTCGGGCCGGACGGTCGTCAACCACGCCGGGGTGTTCTGCGCGGACCGGCTCGACATCGGCACCCGTTTCTTCCTGCGCCACCTGCCCGCCGGGCGGGGCGGCGGCCGGGTGGTGGACCTGGGCTGCGGCAACGGCGTCGTGGGGACGGCGATGGCGCTGGCCGACCCGGAGGCCGAGGTGCTGTTCGTGGACGAGTCCTTCCAGGCGGTCGCGTCGGCGCAGGACACCTGCCGGGCGAACGACGTGGGCGGGCAGGCCGAGTTCCGGGTCGGCGACGGACTGACGGGCGTCCCGGCGGGCAGCGTCGACCTGGTGCTGAACAACCCGCCCTTCCACTCCCACCAGGCCACCACCGACGCCACGGCCTGGCGCATGTTCACCGGAGCCCGCCGCACCCTGCGCCCGGGCGGCGAGCTGTGGGTGGTCGGCAACCGGCACCTCGGCTACCACGTGAAGCTGCGCCGCCTGTTCGGCAACAGCGAGGTGGTGGCGTCGGACCCGAAGTTCGTGGTCCTCAGGGCCGTACGGCGGTAGGCCCCGGCCGGTGCGCCGCCCGCCGGAAGGCCGGTCCCGCGCCCCCTGCCTAAGCTGGCAGGAGAGCACGCGCGCCGGCCGAGGAGGCTGCGATGGACGGGACGACGGACCGGCCGGGCGACGGCTCCGGCGCCCGGCGGTACACGCCCATCGCCGATCACGGGCTGATCGGCGACCTGCGCAGCGTGGCGCTGGTGGCGACGGACGGCACCATCGACTGGTACTGCGCGCCGCGCTTCGACGCGCCGAGCGTGTTCGCCGCGCTCCTGGACGCCGGCCGGGGCGGCTGCTTCGAGCTGGCGGCGGCCGTGCCGGCCCGCACCAGGCAGTTCTACTTCCCCGACACGAACGTGCTGATCACCCGCTACTTCACCGGGGACGGCGTCGGCGAGGTGCAGGACTTCATGCCCGTGTCGGGCGAGTCCGCGCGGGAGGACCGGCACCGGCTGATCCGGCGGGTGCTGTGCGTGCGCGGCTCGCTGCCGTTCCGCGCGCTGGTGGCGCCGCGGTTCGGCTACGCGGCCCTCCCGCACACGCTGCGCGTCACCGGGGACGTGGCCGTCTTCGCGTCCGAGGCGCTGGAGCTGGCGCTCACCGCCACCGTCCCGCTGGAGCAGGACGGACGCGACGTACGGGCGGACTTCAAGCTGGCCGAGGGCGAGACGGCCGTGTTCGCGCTGGACCGGGTCGGCGGTGGGCTGGCGCCGCGCGGGTGCGCCCACGCGGAGGCCGAGCGGGAGTTCACCGCGACGGTGCGCTACTGGCGGGACTGGTTGTCCGCCTCCCACTACCGGGGCCGCTGGCGGGAGATGGTGCACCGCTCGGCCCTCACCCTGAAGCTGCTGACGTACGCGCCCACCGGGGCGATCGTCGCCGCGCCGACGACGAGCCTGCCGGAGGAATTCGGCGGCGAACGCAACTGGGACTACCGGTACACGTGGGTGCGCGACGCGGCGTTCTGCGTCTACGCCATGCTGCGGCTGGGCTTCACGAAGGAGGCGGAGGCGTTCATGGCGTTCGTCTCCCGGCACATCAGCCCCGGCGACGGCAAGCCGTCGGGCCCGCTCCAGATCATGTACGGCATCGACGGCCGCACCGACCTGTCCGAGCGGAGCCTCGACCACCTGGAGGGCCACCGCGGATCGCGGCCGGTCCGGGTCGGCAACGCGGCGGCCGACCAGCTCCAACTGGACGTCTACGGCGCCCTGATCGACTCGATCTACCTCTACGACAAGTGGGCCGAGCCGATCTCCAGCGAGCAGTGGGACCATGTCACGGCGCTGGTCGACTGGGTGTGCGGCAACTGGGACCAGCCCGACGAGGGCATCTGGGAGACGCGCCGCGGGCGGAAGGACTTCCTGTACTCACGGCTGATGTGCTGGGTGGCGATCGAGCGCGGCGTCCGCATGGCCCACCGCCGCGGCCTGCCCGCCGACCTGCCGCGCTGGACGGAGTGCCGGGACGCGATCTACCGGCGGATCATGACCGCCTGCTGGTCGAAGGAGCTGCGGGCGTTCGTCCAGCACGAGGGCGGTGAGGTGCTGGACGCCGCGCTGCTGATGATGCCGATGGCGAAGTTCATCGCGCCGAAGGACCCCAGGTGGCTGTCCACGCTGGACCGTCTGACCCGGGAGCTGGTCTCCGACTCGCTGGTCTACCGCTACGACCCGCACGTGAGCCCCGACGGCCTGCACGGCGAGGAGGGCACCTTCTCCATCTGCTCCTTCTGGTACGTCGAGGCCCTCACCCGCGCCGGCCGCCTCGACGAGGCCCGCCTGGCCTTCGAGAAGATGCTCACCTACGGCAACCACCTCGGCCTCTACGCCGAGGAGATCGGCCACACCGGGAACCAACAGGGCAACTTCCCCCAGGCCTTCACCCATCTCGCCCTGATCAGCGCGGCGTACAACCTGGACCGGGCGCTGGGCTGACCCTCAGTGGCCGTGCCCGGGCGACTCCGCGTGTCCGGGTGAGGTGGCGGGGCGGGGCTCCTCGGAGGGGACCTCGCCGGCCTCGACGGTGAAGGCGGCGGTGCGGATGGCTCCGTCGTGCTTGAAGTCCAGGAAGAGGCGGTAGCTGCCGCTGCTGGGCGCCGTGGCGGTGAAGGAGACGTGCGGTCCGGGCTCGGTGGTGCCGTCGCCCGGCTCGCCCTCGGGGTGGACGTGCAGGTAGGCGAGGTCTCCGGCGCGCAGGGCGACCAGGTGACCGTAGGCGCCGAGGTAGGGCTGGAGGTCGGTGACCGGCTCGCCGTCGCGGGAGACGGTCAGGCGCAGTTCGCTCGCCCGGCCGGGTCGCAGTGTCCCGGTCAGCTCGACGTCGTAGCCGTCGACGCGGGCCGTGGTGGAGGGTCGCGGCAGGTCCTGGGGGCGGTAGGGGCCGGAGGCGGCCAGGTCGGCGCCCAGGGTGAGGTTCTCCGCGCCCGGCCGGTCGGGGGTGAAGTCGGCGAACACCCGGTAGCCGCCGGCGCGGGGCAGGTCGACGGGGGTGCTCCAGGTGCCGTCGGCGGCGCGCTCGGGGTGGAGGTGGCGGTAGGTCACCAGGTCGCGGGAGGCCACGATGAGGTGCAGTTCCTTGTCGTGCTCCCGTCGGTACTCGGTGACGGGAGCACCGTCGGCGTCCCGCACGGTGAGGCGCAGTCCGGTCCGCTCGCCGGCCGTCACGGCCGGGGTGTCCAGGTCGAGGGTGTAGCCGCCCTCGGAGACCTGCAGCCCGCCGGGCGCGTGGGCGGCTCCGCCGTGCTCGCTCGCTCCCGGCGGATGCTTCTCCCCGTGCGTCTGGGGACGGTCCGCGACGACCGGGTCGAAGGTCTGGCCGACCCCGTAGGCGGTGCCGAAGGCGGCGGTCAGTGCGGCGGCGAACGCGGTGATCCTCAGTCCGGTCTTCATGGCCGTCTCTCCCGTGGAAACAGCGGCCCGCACTCCGTCACGAGCCGGTCGATACAGTTCACCATACCCCTGGGGGGTACCTAGTCAAGTCGACGAGCGCCTTGTGCGGCATACGGGGCGGGGGTATGCGGCCACCCCTCTCGCAGAGACCCGCCCCGTGTTCGCGAGGGGCCGGGGGCGACCGTCGCGACGGTCGGCGCCGACGCCGCGGTCCACGGCGGCCGCTTCGGTGTCCGTGGCGCGCAACTCCCCTGCCGCTGCGGACGTTCCGGGCGGCCCGGGCCGACTGCGGGCGGGGCGGGCGGGCCCGCCGCACGGATCATGCGTACCGTGGGCACCCGGTGCATCCCGCCTCACGGTGCGGGTACACCACCAGACGATGTCACCGCGGGAGAGACAGATGAGCGAGCCGCCCACCACCGACCGGAACGACGCCCGTCCGCTCACCGGACCCGTGCCGCCCGCCGATGGACTGCGCAGGGTCGCCTCCGCCGTGCTGAGCGACCTCAGGGCGGTGGACGGCGCGCTGTACGCGGCGGTCGCCGCGACCCCGACCCCGACGCTCGACCGCGCGCTGCGCCGGCTCTCCCACGCGGCCGACCACTCCAAGATCTCCTTCGCCCTCGCCGGCGCGCTGGCCCTGGCCGGCTCCCGCCCGCGCCGGGCGGCGCTCGCCGGGGTCGGCGCCGTGGCCGTGGCGTCCGCGTCGGCGAACCTGCTGGGCAAGCGGCTG
Source organism: Streptomyces sp. DSM 120436 (assembly GCF_055778765.1). Taxonomy (NCBI): domain Bacteria; kingdom Bacillati; phylum Actinomycetota; class Actinomycetes; order Kitasatosporales; family Streptomycetaceae; genus Streptomyces; species Streptomyces sp. DSM 120436. The sequence continues at coordinate 703,338 of NZ_JBSKBS010000002.1, forward strand.
GTCCGGCGCAACCGCCCGGACCGGGAGGCGGCGCGGGTGACGGTGGACCGGCATGTGCCGATGCCGACGTCGGCGTCGTTCCCCTCCGGGCACACGGCGTCGGCGGTCGCCTTCGCGACGGCGGTGGGGACGGTGCTGCCCGCCGCGTCGGTGCCGTTGGGGGCGCTGGCGGGGGCGGTGGGGTATTCCCGCATCCACACGGGGGTGCACTATCCGGGAGATGTGGCGGCGGGGGCGGTGCTGGGGGTCGCGTCCGCGGCCACCGCGCTGGCGGTCGCCTCGGCCCGGCTCCCGGCGTCCTACCCGCGGTGGCCGCGGCGCGGTTGACACCGGGGGAGGCTTCGGGCGCCCTCGGGCGGCTCGGCGGTCGTGTCTTCGACGCGGGGTGCACCAGGGGGTCGCGCGGCGGGGCTCATGCGCACCCGGCGTGGGGGCGGGCCGGGGGCGACCGGCCTCCCGACGTCCCCCACGGCGTCCTCGTGCGCGTCCACCACCCGCAGCGTCGCGCCCTCCCCGCCCCGTGAACACCGCCTCGCACAGCGCCGCGGCGAACTCCGGCGCGTCCCGGGCCTCCCGGCCGCTTCCCAGGCGGCCGCACCCCGGCAGTGCCCTCAGAAGGACGTCCGGGTTCGTTTTCGCACACTGACCGACGGGCGTCCTCCGCCATGGTCGTGACCGGCACGCACACCGAACTCGTTCATCCGGGTTCCGCCTCCCGGGAGACAACTCCGCGCCCGCTCACCCCGGAGGTGACTCCACGCCCCGCCCCGGCCGCCCCCGCGAACCGGTACCGCCGCTCAGGCCGCCCGGTCGCCCCGTAGCGCAACGACACCTCGGCCGCGCCCACCGTGTGGAAGTACTCCAGATACCGCCGCGCGCTGACCCGGGACACCCCCGTGAGCCTCGCGCACTCGCTCGCCGACAGGCTCCCCTCCGCCTCCCTCAACGCCCGTTCGACCAGCCCGGCGGTCTCCGCGCTCATCCCCTTGGGCAGCGCGGACGTGACGGGCATCGCCGCCCCCGCCAGCACCCGGTCGACGTCCGCCTGCCCGCGCACCACCGTGTCGCGCAGCAGTCCCCGCTGCATCGCGTACCGCTCCAGCCGCCCCCGCAGGTCCTCGAAGTCGAAGGGCTTGAGGAGGTAGTCGACGACGCCGCGCCGTACCGCGCCGCGCACCGCGTCCGCCTCGCGCGCGGCGCTGACGACCATGACGTCGCAGTCGTGCCCGGCGGTCCGCAGCCGGGGGATGACGTCGAGCCCGAACACGTCGGGCAGATACAGATCGAGCAGGACGAGATCAGGACGCAGCTCCTCGACAGCACGCAGGGCCTGCTCTCCGCTGCCGGCGACACCCACCACCCGGAAGGCGTCCACGCGCTCGACGTACGCCCGGTGCACCCGCGCCACCCGGAAGTCGTCGTCCACCACGAGCACCCCGACGGTGTCGGCCGCTCCCTCCCCGTCTCGCATACCGCCATCATGACCCCCGCCCCCGACCGGGCAAAGAGCGGTGCGGAAGACCTGCGGGGGATCTGCACGACGACGCCCGCCCCGCTGACACAACGACCACAACCTCCATTGCTTCCGTAACCGCGACAGCCCGCCCCCGCCCGGGCACCATGTGGCCCGCGTCACCCTCCTCCTCCCCGGGTCACGCGCCTTCCGGACAACACACGTCAGAACCCGACCGACAGGTGGTGGCACTCGTGCGTCTGCGCACACCCCTCGCCCTGCTCGGCGCCGCCCTGCTCGTCCTCGTGGGCCCACCGCTGCTCACGACCGGCAGCGGCGCCGAGAGCGGCACGCACATCCCGGGCCTGCGCCTCATGGTTCCCAACACGCCCGGCGGCGGTTACGACATCACCGCCCGCACGGCCGCGAAGAACGCGGAGGACGCCGGACTCACCGGCTCCGTCGAGGTGTTCAACCTGCCCGGAGCCGGCGGCACGGTCGGTCTCACCCGCCTGGTGAACGAGCGCGGCAACGGCAAGCTGGCCATGTCGATGGGCCTGGGCGTGGTCGGCGCGGTCCGCTCCAACCACGCGCCGCGCACCCTCGCGGACACCACGCCCCTCGCCCGGCTCACCGAGGAGCAGGACGTGGTGGTGGTCGCGAAGGACTCCCCGTACCGGACCATCGGCGATCTGGTCGAAGCCTGGAGGGCCGCCCCCGGCCGGCTCCCCGTGGGCGGCGGTTCGTCCCCCGGCGGCCCGGACCACCTCGCGCCGATGCTGATGGCGCGGGCCGCCGGGATCGCCCCGAAGGACGTCAACTACATCCCCTTCGACGGCGGAGGCGAACTGCTCGCCTCGATCCTCGGCCGCAAGGTCGCCTTCGGCGTCTCCGGGGTCGGCGAGTACCGCGACCAGATCGAGGCGGGCGAGCTGCGCCTGCTCGCGGTGACCGGTCCGGAGCGGGTGCCGGGCCTCGACGCACCCACGCTCAAGGAGTCGGGCTACGACGTGGAGTTCACCAACTGGCGGGGCGTCGTCGCCCCGCCCGGCCTCACCGACGCCGAACGCGGCAAGCTCGTCCGGCTGTTGGAGGCCCTGCACGACTCGGAGGAGTGGCAGGAGTCCATGAAGCGCAACGGCTGGGACGACGCGTTCCTGACCGGCGACGAGTTCGGCGCGTTCCTGGCCGCCGAGGACGAGCGCGTGGTGTCGGTACTGAAGGAGCTCGGCCTGTGACCACCGACGACACGACACCGACACCCACGCCCGCACCCACGCCGAAGCCTGAGCCGGCACCGACGCCGTCCACCACAGCCCGCTCCTGGCTCCGCGACCACTCCGAACTGGGCGTCGGCGCCCTGCTCCTCGCCCTCGGCGGGCTCGTCCTCACCGACGCCCTCACCATGGACGTCGACCTCACCCAGCGCGGCCCGGTCGGGCCGCGGACGGTTCCGGTCGTCGTCGGCGCCGCCCTGCTCCTCGTCGCCGCCCTCCTCGCCGTGGACGTACTGCGCGGCGGCCGGGGCCAGGCGGAGACGGGCGAGGACGTCGACCTGACCGAACCGGCCGACTGGCGCACGGTCCTGCTGCTCTCCGGCGTGTTCCTCGGCTCCGCCGTCCTCATCGAGCCGCTCGGCTTCCCCGCCGCGGGGGCCCTGCTGTTCTGGGGCGCCGCCTACGCGCTCGGCAGCCGCAGGGCGGACCGCGACCCGCTGATCGCGGCGGTGCTCTCGCTGGTCACTTACGCCCTGTTCGACAAGCTGCTCGGAGTGCCGCTGCCCGGCGGTCCGCTGATGGGAGTGCTGTGACATGAACACCCTCGACTCCCTGCTGGACGGCTTCGGCACGGCCCTCACCCCGCTCAACCTGCTGTGGGCCGCGGTGGGCGTGCTGCTCGGCACGGCGATCGGCGTGCTGCCGGGCATCGGCCCGGCGATGGCGGTGGCCCTGCTGCTGCCGGTGACGTACGGGCTCGACCCGACCGGCGCGTTCATCATGTTCGCCGGCATCTACTACGGCGCGATGTTCGGCGGTTCGACGACCTCGATCCTGCTGAACACGCCCGGGGAGAGCGCCGCCGTGGTCGCCGCGATGGAGGGCAACCCGATGGCGAAGTCGGGGCGGGGCGCCCAGGCCCTCGCGGCCGCCGCCGTCGGCCACTTCGCGGGCGGCATGGTGGGCACGCTGCTGCTGGTCGCGCTCGCGCCGACGGTCGCCGACCTGGCGGTGGACATCGGCGCACCGGACTACTTCGCCATCATGGTGCTGGCGTTCATCGCCGTGACGTCGGTCCTCGGCTCGTCGCGCATCCGGGGCCTGGCCTCGCTGCTGATCGGCCTGACGATCGGCCTGGTGGGCCTGGACCGGATGACCGGGCAGCAACGGCTGACCTTCGGTTCGCTGCACCTCGCCGACGGCGTGGACGTGGTGATCGTCGCGGTGGGCCTGTTCGCGATCGGCGAGGCGCTGTGGGTGGCCGCCCATCTGCGGCGCCGGCCGCCGGACCCGATCCCGGTGGGCCGGCCGTGGCTGGGCCGCGCGGATCTGCGGCGCACCTGGAAGTCCTGGGCGCGCGGCCCGTTCATCGGCTTCCCGTTCGGCGCGATCCCGGCGGGCGGTGCGGAGATCCCGACGTTCCTGTCGTACGTGACGGAGAAACGGCTGTCGAAGCACAAGGACGAGTGGGGCAAGGGCGCCATCGAGGGCGTGGCGGGACCGGAGTCGGCGGCGTCCGCCTCGGCGGCGGGCACGCTGGTGTCGATGCTGACGCTGGGCCTGCCGACCACGGCGGTGGCGGCGGTGATGCTGGCGGCCTTCCAGCAGTACGGCATCCAGCCGGGCCCGCTGCTCTTCGAGCGTGAACCCGATCTGGTGTGGGGCCTGATCGCCTCGCTCTTCGTCGGCATGGTGCTGCTGCTGGCCCTCAACCTGCCGCTCGCGCCGCTGTGGGCGAAGCTGCTGCGGGTCCCGCGGCCGTACCTGTACGCCGGCATCATGTTCTTCGCGGCGGTGGGCGCGTACGCGGTCGGCGGCGAGGTGGCCGACCTGGTGCTGCTGCTGGTCATCGGCCTGATCGGATTCGGCATGCGGCGCTACGGACTGCCGGTGCTGCCCGCCGTCATCGGCGTCATCCTCGGCCCGGCCGCCGAGCAGCAGCTGCGCCGAGCCCTGCAGATCAGCGACGGCAGCGTCACCGGCCTGGTGAACACGCCGTTCTCCGTGACCGTCTACGCGGTCGTGGTGCTCCTGCTCGCCTGGCCGCTGATCCGCGGGGCGCTGCCCCGCCGCCGTACGGCGGCGCCCGACCGGAGCGCCTGAGCCGTCGAACGACGGTCGAACTCGCCGGTGTCGGGCCGGGACTCCCACGGCGTCCCGGCCCCACGCCCCGTCTCCCCCGCAGGTCACGCGACGGATCCGCGCCGCACCTCTTGACGCGTAATCGACAACGGTGGCTTCATGTCCCGCATGGGAGCGCTCCCACCTCCGCTTCGGGAAGGGGACACCATGCGCGACACCCGCCTTCTGCGCTTACCACGCTCCTCCACACGGTCACTGCTCGGTCTGCTGGCCGCCCTGCTCCTCCCGCTCGGCCTGCTCGCTCCGGCCACGGCGGCCGCCTCCCCGTCGGACGGGAGCCGAGCCGCCGCTCCGGTGCGGATCATGCCGCTCGGCGACTCCATCACCGGATCACCGGGGTGCTGGCGCGCCCTGCTGTGGAACCGGCTCCAGGACGCCGGCCACACCGGCGTCGACTTCGTCGGCACCCTGCCCCCGCAGGGCTGCGGGGTCGCGCACGACGGCGACAACGAGGGCCACGGCGGCGAACTGGTCACCCAGGTCGCCGACCGGGGCCTGCTGCCGGCCCGACTGGCCGCCACTCGGCCGGACATCGTTGTCATGCACTTCGGCACGAACGACGTCTGGAGCGGCATCGCCCCCGACCGCATCCTCGCCGCCTACACCACGCTGCTGGCGCAGATGCGGGAGTCCAACCCGGACATGCGCGTCCTGGTCGCCCAGCTGATCCCGATGAACCCCGCCACGTGCGCCGCCTGCGCGCAGCGGGTGATCGACCTGAACGCCCGTATCCCCGGCTGGGCCGCCGCCGCGACCACCGGCCGCTCGCCGGTGGTCGTGGTGGACCAGTGGACGGGCTTCGACACGGCCACCGACACCTACGACGGCGTGCACCCCGACGCGGCCGGGGACGAGAAGATCGCCGCCCGCTGGTTCCCCGCCCTCGCCGCACAGCTGGACGGCGTTCCGGACGACCCCCAGGAGCCGGACGACCCCGGTGACCCGGACGGCCCCGCCCTCACCTGCACGGCGTCGTTCCGGTCCGTCTCCGTCTGGCAGGGCGGCTACCAGGCCGAGGTGACCGTACGGAACACCTCCGCCGCGCCCGTCCGGGGCTGGACGGTGACGCTGCGGCCGGCCGACGGCGCCCGGGTCGCCCAGGTGTGGAACGGCACCCTGACGACGACCGCCGACGGCACGGCCACCGTCGCCGACGCGGGCTGGAACGGCTCTCTGGCCCCCGGTGCGAGCACGGCGTTCGGGATCATCGCCACCACCACGGCGGCATCGGCCGCCCCCGCCGCCACCGCCGACTGCGCGGCCACGCCCGCCCCCTGACTCCGGCTCACGGCCGACGCGGAAACGTCCCTCATCCACCTCTCCCCTGGAGCCGCCATGAGAACCACCGACCGCACCGTCCCCCGGGCCGCCGCGCTCCTCGCGGCGTTCGCGGGGCTGCTCCTGACGTTGCTCGTCCCGACCACCCCGGCCCACGCGGCGCCCACCGGGTTCCGGGTGGAGAACGGACGGCTTCTCGAGGCGTCCGGCAACGACTTCGTGATGCGCGGCGTCAACCACGCCCACACCTGGTACGCCGACCGGCTCGACGCGCTGGACCACATCAAGGCCAAGGGCGCCAACACCGTGCGGGTGGTGCTGTCCAGCGGCGACCGGTGGACCCGCAACGACACCGCCGACGTGGCGAACGTCGTCGCGCAGTGCAAGCGGAACCGGCTGATCTGTGTCCTGGAGGTGCACGACACCACCGGTTACGGCGAGCAGAGCGGAGCGGTGACGCTGTCCCGCGCCGCCGACTACTGGATCGAGGTGCGGGACGCGCTCGCCGGCCAGGAGGACCACGTCATCGTCAACCTCGGCAACGAGCCGCACGGCAACACCGACTACACGCGCTGGACCGCCGACACCAAGGCGGCGATCCAGAAGCTGCGGGCGGCCGGGTTCGGCCACACGCTGATGGCCGACGCCCCCAACTGGGGCCAGGACTGGGCGTTCACCATGCGCGACAACGCCGCCTCGGTGCTCGCCGCCGACCCGGACGCCAACACGGTGTTCTCCATCCACATGTACGGCGTCTTCGACACCGCCGCCGAGGTGAGCGACTACCTGGGCCGCTTCGTCGCCGCGAAACTCCCCATCGTGGTGGGTGAGTTCGGACACGACCACTCCGACGGCAACCCGGACGAGGACGCCATCCTGTCGGTCACCCGGCAGCTCGGCATCGGCTACCTGGGCTGGTCGTGGAGCGGCAACGGCGGCGGGGTCGAGTACCTGGACATGGTCGAGAACTTCGACCCGGACCGGATGACCGGCTGGGGGCAGCGCCTCTTCGACGGCCCGGACGGCATCGCGGCCACGTCCGAGGAGGCGGCGATCTACCGGGGCGGCCCGGGCGAGGACACCACGGCGCCGACCGCTCCGGGCGCGCCCGCGGCCTCGGCGGTGGGCTCCTCCTCCGTGACCCTCACCTGGGGCGCCGCCACCGACGCGGTCGGGGTGACCGGTTACGACGTCGTGCGGGTCGCCGGCGGCCGGGAGACCGTGGTCGCCTCGGCGACCGGCACCACGGCCACCGTCACCGGTCTCACGCCGGACACCTCGTACACCTTCGCCGTCTACGCCCGGGACGCGGCCGGCAACCGCTCGGCGCGCTCCGCGGCGGTGACCGTCACCACCACGTCCGGTCCGGCGACGGGCTCCTGCGCGGTCGCCTACCGGGTGACGGGCGAGTGGCCCGGCGGTTTCCAGGGCGAGGTCACCGTGCGCAACACCGGGAGCACGGTGGTCGACGGGTGGACGCTGCGCTGGACCTTCCCGGCCGGCCAGCGGATCACCCACTCGTGGGGCGGGACGGCGACGCAGAGCGGTGCGGAGGTGAGCGTCGCGGCGGCCCCGTACACCGCGACGATCCCGCCGTCGGCTTCGGTCTCGCTGGGCTTCACCGGCACGCGGTCCGGGACGAACACGAACCCCACGGCGTTCCTGCTGAACGGCGCGGAGTGCTCCGTGGCGTGACGGAGCTGGCTGCCCGGAGGGTCCCTCCCCTTCCGGGCGGCCGTTCGCCGTGCGGGGCCGGCCGTGCTCGGGTGCGTCGCCCTCAGACGAGGCGGGCGAAGACCACCAGGTTCTCGGTGTAGTCCTTGGCGGCGCGGTCGTAGGCGCCGGCGCAGGTGATGAGCCGGACCTGCGCGTCGGGGGTGTCGGCGTAGACCCGCTCGTCGGGGAAGGCGTCCTTGGCGAAGGACTCCGCCTCGTCGACGACGAACGTGGCCCTGGTGCCGTCGGCGCGCTGCACCCGGAAGCGGTCGCCCTCCTCCAGTTCGCTGAGCCGTGCGAAGACGGCGGCGGAGGTCTTGGTGTCCACGTGCCCGGCGATGATCGCGGTGCCCGGTTCGCCCGGGGAGACGCCCTTGGCGTACCAGCCGACGAGGTTGGTGTCGTCCGCGGGGGGCGGTTCGAGCTGTCCCTTGCTGTCGAGGTCGAGCGCGGTGAAGGGAGCGTCGACCCCGATGGAGGGGATGACCAGCCGGGTCGGCGCGGAGCGCGGCAGGTGCTTGGCGGCGGACCGCTCACCGGGCGACGTCGGCGTGGCGGCGGACCCGCCCTCGGCCGGCCCGGCGGACGCGCCGGCCGAGGGCGCCGTGGAGACCGTGCGGATGGCGTGCGGTCCGTGGGCGTCGCCGGGCGGGTCCTCACCGCCGCCCATCAGCGTGGTGGCCAGCAGCAGACCGGCTCCGCCCCAGAAGACCGCGGTCATGACGGAGCGCACCCTGCGCCTCGTCGGGGACGCCTGGTCGGGTTCTACGGGAGTGGGGGGACTGGCCGGCATCGGGGGGACCACCTCATTCGGGCGCGGCGGGGGGTGCTTGGGGGAGGTCAGGGAGGGGGCGGACGGGGCCGTCGTGACGCGCGGGGCGCCGGGGACGGCCCCGGCCGCTATGACCCCGGGCACGGCTCAGGCCATGTCCCCGGAGACCTTCTTACGGCGCAGTGCGTAGGCGCCGGTGCCGAGGACCGCGAGCGCGGCCAGGCCGCCCGCCGTGACAGCGGGCTCCGAGGCGAGACCGCCGCCGCCGGTGTGCACGCCGCCGCGCGGCTTCTCGTGCTTCCCCTCCTTGTCCTGCTTGCCGCTCCAGGAGTCCTCGCTCTGCGAGTCCTCCTTGTCCTTGTAGGTCTCGGGGTCGTACTTCGGGTCCTTGGCGGTGCCCCAGTCGTCCGCGTTCACCACGGACAGGGCGCCGCCGCCCGTGTGGACGCCACCGCGCGGCTTGTCGTGCTTGCTCTCCTCGCCGTACTTGCCGCCCTCGTCGTGCTTGCTCTCCTCGTCGTACTTGCCGCCCTCGTCCTGCTTGCTCTCCTCGTCGTACTTGCCGCCCTCGTCCTGCTTGCTCTCCTCCTCGTACTTGCCGCCCTCGTCCTGCTTGCTCTCCTCCTCCTGCTTGCTTTCCTCGTCGTGCTCCTTGCTGTAGGACGACTTGTCGTGGCCGCCGTCGTCACCGTGGTCGGCGTAGGCCGCGGGCGCGACGATGGCGAGAGCCGCCGTGGCCGTCGCGGCGGCGAGCACCATGCGGGCAGAGCGCATCTGAGAGTCCTTCCGCTGGAGGCCGGGCAGCTGACTCCGCGTCAGCACGGATCTCCCGGGCTCCGGCGTGATCCACGCTCAGTCATGTCGCGCGCCCTCACCATCCGGGACGATCACACGGGTTAACTCCCCCACCCCTCCGGCCCTGCGCCGGCTCGCTTCGCCGCACGCGGCGGCATCTTGCCGCCGCACGGGGACGCCGCCTAGCCTGCTTTTGTGCCGCAGATAAACAAAACCCGTTCGCACAGTGCCGTGCCGGGTACCGACCTCGTCCGACTCCGACTCGCCCTGACCGCCTTCTTCGCCCTGGACGGTTTCGTCTTCGCCGGCTGGGTCGTGCGCATCCCCGCCGTCAAGGAGCAGACCGGGGCGTCCGCGAGCGCCCTCGGACTCGCGCTGCTCGGCGTGTCCGCGGGGGCCGTGATCACCATGACGCTGACCGGCCGGCTGTGCCGCCGGTACGGCAGCCACCTGGTCACCGTGGTCTGCGCGGTGCTGCTGAGCATCAGCGTGGCCCTGCCGCCGCTGACTCACTCCGCGGGGGCGCTGGGCGCCGTGCTGCTGGTGTTCGGCGCGGCCTACGGCGGGATCAACGTCGCCTTCAACAGCGCCGCCGTCGACCTGGTGGCCGCGCTGCGGCGGCCCGTCATGCCCAGCTTCCACGCCGCGTTCAGCCTGGGCGGCATGATCGGCGCGGGGCTGGGGGCCCTGGTCGCCGGTTCCCTGTCACCGGCCCGGCACCTCACCGGGCTCGCCGTGGTCGCGCTGCTGGTGACGGCGGTCGCGGGGCGGGCGCTCCTGCGGTGCGAGCCGCTGACCCCGGCGGACGGGGGACGGCCCGCCGAGGGCGCCGCGCCCCGGCGGGACCGGCGCACCAGGGCCCTGGTGGTCGTCTTCGGGCTCATCGCGCTGTGCACCGCCTACGGCGAAGGGGCGCTGGCCGACTGGGGCGCGCTCCACCTCGAACAGGACCTCGACGCCTCGCCGGGGGCGGCGGCCGTCGGCTACCTGTGTTTCGCGCTCGCCATGACGATCGGCCGGCTGAGCGGCACCGCGCTGCTGGAGCGGCTGGGCCGGACCCGCACGATCCTGGTGGGCGGCTCCACCGCGGCGGCCGGCATGCTCCTCGGCGCGCTCGCCCCGTCCCTGTGGGCCGCGCTGCTGGGGTACGCCGTCACCGGGCTGGGTCTCGCCAACCTCTTCCCCGTGGCCGTGGAGCGGGCCGGTGCGCTGGCGGGCGCGAGCGGGGTGGCGACCGCCTCCACGCTGGGCTACGGCGGGATGCTGCTCGGTCCGCCCGCGATCGGCTTCATGGCCGACTGGTACAGCCTCCCGGCCGCCCTCACCAGCGTGGCGGTACTGGCGGCGGTGGCCACCGCCGTCGGCTTCGCGACCCGGAACGTCCGGACGGACTGAGCGTCCGGCATGGATCGCCGGGCGGTCTCGGGGTACCCGGTCGTCGGCGTCCGCCGGTCCTCCGCCCGGTGGACGCCGCAAGCGACCACCGTGTGGATCCGGGAGAGAACGTGAGCGAACAGCAGAACCCCGTCGACCAGCACCCCACCCCCGACTTCCCCGCCCAGGACCAGCCGCACCCGGGCTGGACCGGCCCCATGGACCCGCCGCCGGACCACGGTGAGGACTCCTACCGGGGCAGCGGACGACTGACCGGCCGTACGGCCGTGATCACGGGCGGGGACTCCGGCATCGGCCGCGCGGTCGCCCTGGCGTTCGCCCGCGAGGGGGCCGACGTGCTCTTCACCCACCTGGACGGCGAGAAGGACGAGGCGGCCGAGACCGCGCGGTGGGTGGAGGAGGCCGGCCGGCGTGCCGTGGCCGTCTCCTGCGACATCCGGGAGGAGGAGAACTGCCGGGCGCTGATCGACCGGGCGGTCTCCGAGTTCGGCGGCATCGACATCCTGGTGAACAACGCCGCGTACCAGATGTCCCAGCCGGACGGCATCGAGGCGATCACCACCGAGCAGTTCGACCGGGTGGTGCGGACCAACCTGTACGGCATGTTCTGGCTGTGCAAGATGGCCGTGCCGCACATGCGGGAGGGCGGCTGCATCATCAACTCGGCCTCCGTGCAGGCGTACAAGCCGAGTCCGCATCTGCTGGACTACGCGACCACCAAGGGCGCCATCGTCACGTTCACCCAGGGGCTGGCGCAGATGCTGATCGAGCGGGGCATCCGGGTCAACGCCGTGGCGCCGGGCCCGGTGTGGACGCCGCTGATCCCGGCCACGCTGCCGGACACCGCGGAGTTCGGCAAGCAGGCCCCGATCGGGCGTCCGGCCCAGCCGGCCGAGATGGCCCCGGCGTACGTGTTCCTCGCCTCGCAGGAGGCGTCGTACATCACCGCCGAGATCGTGAACGCGACGGGCGGCACCCCGCTGCCGTAGGGCCCGGCGGAAAAACACGCACGGCACCGGCCCTCCGTGAGGCAGACTCCCGGCCATGGAGACTGCCCGGTACCTGGGGATCCTGGAGGACGAGGGCCGGCTGCTGGCCGAGGCCGCGGAACAGGCGGGGACGGACGCCCCCGTCCCCGCCTGCCCGGACTGGCGGCTGCGGGACCTGCTGCGGCACACCGGCGCGGTGCACCGGTGGGCGGCGGCCTTCGTCACGGACGCGTGCGCGACGCTTCGTCCGATCGGGGACCATCCGGACCTGGACGGCGCCGAGCTGGTCGCCTGGTACCGCGCCTGCCACCGCGCCCTGCTCGACACCCTCCGCTCGGCGAGGCCGGACGTGGAGTGCTTCACCTTCCTGCCCGGCGCAAAATCCGCGCTCGGCTTCTGGGCGCGCCGCCAGGCCCACGAGACGGCCGTGCACCGCCACGACGCGGAGGCGGCGCGCGGCGGCGACCCGACGCCGGTCACCCCGGACTTCGCGGTGGACGGCGTCGACGAACTGCTGTGCGGCTTCCACGCCCGTCCCAGGAGCCGGGTCCGCACCCCGGAGCCGCGCGTGCTGCGGGTGCGCGCCACCGACACGGACGCGGTGTGGACCGTACGGCTGTCCCCGGGGCCGCCCGTGACCACGCGGGACGCGGCCGGGGACGCCGAGTGCGAGGTGTCCGGGCCCGCCGCCGAGCTGTACCTCGGCCTGTGGAACCGGCTGCCGCTGCCGTCGGTGACGGGCGACGCGTCGCTCGCGGCGCTGTGGCGGGAGACGTCCGCCGTCGTCTGAGGGGCCGCGACGCCCCTGCTCGTGGGCGCTTGCCCACCGGCCGCACGCCTGTTTGACTTCCGGCATGCGGGACGACGGGGGACGTACGGCGGGCGGGGGCCGCCGCCGCAGCCAGGCCGAGCGGGACGCGATCACCGTCGAGATCGGGTACGCGCTGTGCAGCGCGGCGTTCGCGGCGGCCGTGGTCTTCGGCGCGGTGGCGGGTCCGGCCCTGCTGTTCGCGCTGCCGGGGACGGCGGAGACCGTGCTGGTGCGCGGGGGCGCCGTGGTCGCGGGGGCGCTGTTCGCCGTCCGCGCCGCGTCCGTCCTGGTGCGCTTCCGGCGGACGGCCCGGCCCGGCCGCACCGGCACCGACCCGTAGGCCGGGACGGCCCGTCGGGGGCGGTCGCGGGCGCCCGGCTCGACCATGGGGCGGACCGACGCGGACCGTGGCGGTGAACGGCTCACCATCAGGCGCCGGGGCGATCTCCTCGTCGGCCGGGCCGCACCCTCCTCGGTCCAGGGACCCGCGCCGTCACCGGAAGGGGCAGCCTGCGGCACAGGACGTGGGCGATCAGCAGTGCACGGCCCACAGCGTGCCGGTCGCCGCCCGGGCCGCGTACCGCCGCTCCGGGGCGACGGCGGCGAAACGGCGACGGCCAGGGACACGGGCCGTACGGACATCCGGCCCCGAGACGCACCAGGGGGGCGCCACCGTGCCGCACAGCACGGCGACCGGATGCCGCCATCACCACAGCGGCAGCGCGCCCGACACGAACAGCAGCGTCCGGCCGGCGCCACAGAGCACCGAGGTCCTGGCACACCCTCAACGCCCTGCCCGGAGCACCACCGCTCCGGCGGGCCGGCGCCGGGCCCACGCTGTTCGTCCCTGCCCGCCGCGCTGGACGCCGCACCCGCCGGGCGGCGGATCACTCGTACGCCCGGAGAAGTACGCCCCGCTCGGGCGCCGGGGGCGGCCTAAGGCGTCTCGGCGGGCCGCAGTCCCACCGTGCGGGCGAGACCGCCGACCGTGTGGCGGAAGAACGCGTCCCGCTCCTCCACGACCCCGGTGAACTGGCCGAACACCTCGAAGCCGATCAGACCGAGCAACTGCGCCCAGGCGGCCACGCAGGCCGGCGCCGCCGCGGGAGGCAGGTCGGGGACGAAGTCCGACACCATGCGCGCGGCCTCCGCCTCCAGGTCCGCCGGGAGGGCCGTGACGTCGAGCTCCCCGGCCCGGTGGGCGTCGCGGACGACGCCGATGAGGGCGAAGCCGACGCGGGAGGCGGCCGGGACGGTGGTGGCCGGCGCGGCGTAGCCGGGCACGGGCGAGCCGTAGATCAGCGCGTACTCGTGCGGATGCGCCAGCGCCCAGCCGCGGACGGCCTCGCACACGGCGGTCCAGCGCTCCCCCGGGGCGGCGCCCGCACGGGCCCCGGCGGCCGTTTCGGCCGCCTCGCCCAGAGAGTCGTAGGCGTCGACGATGAGCGCGGTCAGCAGGTCGTCACGGCTGGGGAAGTAGCGGTAGACCGCGGAGGACGCCATGCCGAGGGTTCTGGCCACGGCCCGCAGGGACAGCTCGGCGGCGCCCTGCTCGGCGAGGCGCCGGCGTGCCTCCTCCTTGATGGCGGCGGTGATCTCGGTCCTGGCCCGCGCGCGGGCGCCGTGTGCGGTGCTCGTCATGCCGTCAGTGTTCCACGAGGACAGAGCGGCGCACACAAACGAGAGCACTGCTCTTGCAACGGCGCACGGAGCCGGGCACACTGAAACCGAACGAGATCAGTGCTCACAAAACAGAGCGGCGCTCTCACCCCTGTTTCCCCGGAGGTCCCGATGCCGTCGTCCACGCCGTACTACTTCACCGCCGGTCCCGTCGCCGCCCGGTTCAACCGGATCGTCGGCTGGCTCGCCCGGCACGGCGTCAGCCTCGCCGGCACCGCGGAGCTGTCCGTCCGCGGCCGCAGGAGCGGGCAGATGCAGCGCGTCCCGGTCAACCCGCACAGCCACGCGGAGCAGCAGTACCTGGTCTCGGCGCGCGGACACTCCCAGTGGGTGCGCAACATGCGGGTCGCCGGCGGTGGTGAACTGCGCGTGGGCCGCAAGGTGCGCACGTTCACGGCGGTGGAGGTCCCCGACGAGGAGAAGGCGCCGGTGCTGCGCACCTACCTGGAGAAGTGGGGCTGGGAGGTCAACCAGTACTTCAAGGGGGTCACCGCCAGGTCCTCCGACGAGGAGATCCTGGCGGCGGCCCCCGACCACCCGGTCTTCCGGATCACTGTCCGGAGCTGACCCCGCCGTCGCCCGCGGAACGCCGGTCCCGCGCCAGCAGGGCGCGGTGGGCCATCGGGTGGCGGCGGACCAGTTCGCCGAGCGTCGTCGAGCCCTGCGTGATGTCCTTGAACGCCTTCCAGGCCGGGCGGAAGCCGGTCAGGACCGCGTGGAAGACGCCCGGCCGCTGCTCGAACGCCGCCAGCATCCGCTTGCCGACGCTCATCTCCACGCCGAGCCCGGCCTTCACGGCGAACGCGTAGTTGAGGGCCTGCCGGCGCGCGTCCACGGCGTCGTGCGCCTCGGCGATGCGCACCGCCCACTCCCCCGCCAGCCGGCCGGAGCGCAGCGCGAAGGAGATGCCCTCGCGGGTCCACGGCTCCAGCATCCCGGCCGCGTCCCCGCAGACCAGCACCCGGCCGCGGGACAACGGCGAGTCGTCGGCCCGGCAGCGCGTGAGGTGCCCGGAGGAGATCGCCGGTTCGAAGCCCGCGAGGCCGAGCCGGGCGATGAAGTCCTCCAAGTAGCGCTTGGTGGCGGCGCCTTCACCACGCCGCGAGATGACGCCCACGGTCAGGGTGTCGCCCTTGGGGAAGACCCAGCCGTAACTGCCGGGCAGGGGGCCCCAGTCGATGAGCACCCGGCCCTTCCAGTCCTCGGCGACCGTCTCCGGCACCGGGATCTCCGCCTCCAGGCCCAGGTCGACCTGGTCCAGCTTGACCCCGACGTGCGCCCCTATCCGGCCGGCGCTGCCGTCGGCGCCGACCACGGCCCGCGCGAGGACCGTCTCGCCCCCCTGGAGGACGACGGCGACCGTGCGCCGGTCCGGCACGGCCGAGCCGTGCTGCTCCACGCGCTGCACGGCGACGCCGGTGCGCAGTTCGGCGCCGGCCTTCTGCGCGTGCTCGACGAGCTGCTGGTCGAACTCGGGCCGGTTGACGAGCCCGAAGAGCATCTGCCGGGAGCGGCGGGTGCGGGCGAAGCGGCCGTTGCTGGAGAACGTCACGGCGTGCACCCGGTCCTTGAGCGGCAGCTCGAAACCGGGCGGCAGCGCGTCGCGCGACGGGCCGATGATGCCGCCGCCGCAGGTTTTGTAGCGGGGCAGCTCCGCCTTCTCCAGCAGCAGCACGCGCCGCCCCGCGACCGCCGCCGCGTAGGCCGCCGACGCCCCCGCGGGTCCCGCGCCCACCACGACGACGTCCCACACCCGCCGCACGTCGTCCGCCGAAGAGTTCTCGCTGCTCACGATGGTCCGCTGCTCCGATCACGCCGCCTGCCGCTGCTGTCCTCCCGCATCCTACGGCGGCGGTCGTCACGGTCCGCTGTGGGAGGATCGGCGACGTGAGTGTCCCTTACATGGGTCACTCACGCACACCACACGATCATCGCGTACCGCGAAGTACGCACTCGCACAACGTCGCACCCACAAGGAGCGTGCCCATGTCGTCGAATCCGGTCGCCGTGACCGTCGCCTCACTGATGCCCAGGGCGAAGGAGGAGCTCACCGAGCTGGTGGCCTTCAAGTCGGTGGCGGACTTCGACCAGTTCCCGCGCGAGGAGAGCGAGGGCGCCGCCCGCTGGATCGCCGACGCGCTCACCGCCGAGGGCTTCCAGGACGTCGCCCTGCTCGACACCCCGGACGGCACCCAGTCGGTCTACGGCTTCCTGCCCGGCCCGGAGGGCGCGAAGACCGTGCTGCTGTACGCGCACTACGACGTGCAGCCGCCGCTGGACGAGGCCGGCTGGGCCACCCCGCCGTTCGAGCTGACCGAGCGCGACGGCCGCTGGTACGGGCGCGGCGCCGCCGACTGCAAGGGCGGGGTCATCATGCACCTGCTGGCGCTGCGCGCCCTGAAGGCGAACGGCGGCGTGCCGGTGCACGTCAAGGTCATCGTGGAGGGCTCGGAGGAGCAGGGCACCGGCGGTCTCGAGCGGTACGCCGAGGAGCACCCGGACCTGCTCACCGCGGACACCGTCGTCATCGGCGACGCCGGCAACTTCCGCGCCGGTCTGCCGACCGTCACCACCACGCTGCGCGGCATGACGCTGGTGCGGGTGCGGATCGACACCCTCGCGGGCAACCTGCACTCCGGTCAGTTCGGCGGGGCCGCGCCCGACGCGCTGGCCGCGCTGGTGCGGGTGCTGGACTCGCTGCGCGCCGAGGACGGCAGCACGACCGTGGACGGGCTGACCGGCGACAGCGCCTGGCAGGGCATCCAGTACGAGGAGGAGCAGTTCCGCAAGGACGCCAAGGTGCTGGACGGGGTGGAGCTGATCGGCTCCGGCACGGTCGCCGACCGCATCTGGGCCCGCCCCGCGGTCACCGTGCTCGGCATCGACTGCCCGCCGGTGGTGGGCGCCACGCCGTCCGTGCAGGCCAGCGCGCGGGCGCTGGTCAGTCTGCGGGTGCCGCCGGGCGTGGACGCGGCGGAGGCGACCGAACTGCTGCGCGCGCACGTGGAGTCGCACACGCCGTGGGGCGCGCGGGTGACCACCGAGCGGATCGGCCAGGGGCAGGCGTTCCGCGCCGACCCGGCCAGCCCGGCCTACCAGGCCATGGCGGACGCGATGGCGGTCGCGTACCCCGGCCAGCAGATGCAGTACGCCGGTCAGGGCGGCTCGATCCCGCTGTGCAACACGCTCGCCGCCCTCTACCCGAAGGCGGAGATCCTGCTGATCGGGCTGAGCGAGCCGGAGGCGCAGATCCACGCGGTGAACGAGAGCGTGTCGCCGGACGAGCTGGAGCGGCTGTCGGTCGCCGAGGCGCTGTTCCTGCGCAACTACGCGTCCGGCACCGGCTGACCGGCGCCCTCCGCCGACGCAGGGCCTCCGTCCCCGGACGGGGCCCTGCCCCTCCCCCCTGCCTCGGGATGCCGCGCTTCCCGGTCGGCCAGGGGTACGTCTGACGCGACGTGCCGGACGACCTGACGCCGATCGCCGCCGGTCCGGCGGGCCCGGGCGCACCGACCGCCGGGGCGGTGACGTCCGCGGGCACGCGTCCGGAGGCCGTCCGACGAGGTCCGCCCACCGGCGCGGAGGTGCTGTCCCACCGCCTGGACGCTCCCCATGTCACCCCTGCTGCTCCCGGACGGCCACGAACACTCCTCGCCGGTCACGGAGTCGCCCGACGGCGGCATCCTGGACGTAGGCGTCCAAGGCCAGGTACCGCACGTCCCGGGCCACACCCACGGCAGCCTCGCGCTCCGTCTCCCCGGCCACGGCACCACGTTGACCGGCGACCCGGTGCCGCGTCCCCGACGCACGGCACGGTGATCCCGGGCGTCCCCACCTGAACGAGCGTCAATTCCCGGCGTCCTGCGTCCGCTCGGCCGGCCTGGACACGAAGGTGGCCCGCTTCGGCCCTGGCGACCCGGTTCCGACGGACGCGGTCGGCAGGCTACGGGCGAGGGCGGACGCGGCTCGTCGGGCCGCCGGCCGCTGAAGCCGCCCGCGTCCGGGCGAGCCGCGCGGCACGCGAGCCGCAGGCCGTGCACAGCGGGCGGACGACGGCCCCGAGGCCGTGAGTCCCCTCACCCCACCGGCACTCCGCCCTCCAGATACATCGCCCGCCCGCGCTCGCGTGCCCGCAGCGCCCGGCGCAGGCGCTCGTAGCGGACCGGAGGCAGCAGATGTGCCGCCTCGGCCTCGGAGGCGAAGCGCCAGGCGCGCAGTTCCGGGCCGGGCAGCAGCATCCGTCCGGCGTCCGCGGAGTCGAGGCGGCCGCCGTCGAACAGCAGCCGCAGTCCGCCGAAGGCCGGGGGCGCGGGCGGCTCCCAGTCGACGACCAGGAGGGCCGGCACGTCGTCGAGACGGATGCCGGTCTCCTCGGCGACCTCCCGCATGCCGGCCCGCGCCGGAGCCTCCCCGCGTTCGACGACCCCGCCGGGGAACTCCCAGCCGGCCTTGTAGGTCGGGTCGACGAGCAGCACGCGGTCCTGCTCGTCGAAGAGCAGCACGCCCGCCGCGACGGTCTCCGCCGTGGGCTCGGGCGTCTGCACGATGTCGCAGGCGGGCACCTCTCCGCTGCCGACCGCCTCGGCGATGCGGCGGGCGGTGTCGCGCGGGGTGAGGCAGCCGCTGTCGATCGGGTAGGCGTCGGCGGTCAGCCAGGCGGCGAGCGCCGCCTTGAACGGCTCGATGCGGTCGTACGACCACTGCCGGACGCGTATCTCCCCGTCGGGGAGGTCCTCCGGGACCTCCCGGCCGGCTATCCGCTCCCGCAGGATCGTTTCGGCCGGGGCGAGCAGGACATGCCGGACCGGTATGCGGCGGGCGGCGAGGCCGCCGAAGATCTCGTCACGGTACTCCTGGCGCAGCAGGGTCATGGGGACCACCAGGGTCCCGCCGAGCTCGGCGAGCATCGCGGCCGCGGTGTCGATCACGAGGCGTCGCCAGATCGGGAGGTCCTGGAAGTCGCCGACCCCGGCGAGGTGCTTGGGCGGGAGCAGTCGGTCCAGCGCTCCGCCGATGACCTCGGGGTCGAAGAGCGTGCTGTTCGGGATCAGCTCGATCAGTTCGCGCGCGGTGGAGGTCTTCCCCGCACCGTACGCCCCGTTGATCCAGACGATCACGGTTCCCCCTCTTCTGTTGGCCCCCTGAGGCTTGCCCGCTCCACCCTGCCACGGAAACCAGATCGCGTTGAGAACACGCGACGGCGGCGCCGGCACCCGTCGTGGAGGGGTGCCGGCGCCGCCGTCGGCGCTTCGGTGGGCCCGTCAGGCCTTGCCGTCCCGGTCGACGTCCAGCTCCAGCGTGTTGTTCTCCGCGACCGTGCGGTCGAGGGTGCTGAGCGTGTCCTCGACGTCGAGCGCGCCGAGGGCGGTGTCGGCGAGCGCGTGCGACGGGGTGACGGCCGCGACGACGAAACCGGTGGCGAGGGAGGCGATGGCGAGCATGCTGCGCTTCTTCATGCCCGGCTCAACTGCGGAACCGGCCGTCTGGTCACGCCCCGGTCCGGACGAGTCGCCGGCCGGGTCCCTCACACCCCCGCGACCGCCGGGTCCGTGCGGCTGAACAGCGCCGCCGCGGCCGCCCCCACCAGGCCGGCGTCGATGCCCGTCTGCGCCGGGGCCACCGCGAGACGCCGCACGAAGGACAACGTGGCGTACTCGGTGAGCGCCCTGCGCAGCGGCGCGAACAGCACCTCGCCGGCCTTGCCCACGCCACCGCCGATCACCGCGATGTCGATCTCGACGAGCGTCGCGGTGGCCGCGATACCCGCGGCGAGGGCGCGGGCCGCCCGCTCGAAGGAGGCCACGGCGACCGGGTCGCCGGCACGGGCGGCGGCGGCCACCGCGGCGGCGGAGGTGTCACCGTCCGGACCGGGTCGCCAGCCGTTCTCCAGGGCGCGCCGGGCGATGTTGGGGCCGCTCGCGATCCGCTCCACGCACCCGCGCGCGCCGCACGGGCACGGGTCGCCGTCGAGGTCCACGCTGATGTGGCCGATGTGACCGGCGTTGCCGGTGGGTCCGGGGTGCAGCCGCCCGCCGAGCACCAGGCCGCCGCCGACGCCGGTGGAGACGACCATGCACAGCGCGTTGTCGTGGCCGCGGGCGGCGCCCTGCCAGTGTTCGGCTGCGGTGACGGCGACCCCGTCGCCGATCAGCTCGACGGGCAGTCCGCCGGCCGCGTCCCGCACCTTGGCGACGAGCGGGTAGTCGCGCCAGCCGGGCACGTTGACCGGGCTCACCGTGCCGGCGGAGGTGTCGACGGGGCCCGCGCTGCCGATGCCGACCGCGTCCGCGCGCTCCCAGAGCGGGGACGCGGTGAGGTCGCCGATCACCGCCTCGACGGCTGCCATGACGGTGTCCCCGGCCTCCTGCGCTGGGGTCGGCCGCTGCGCGCGGGCCAGGATCCGGCCCTCACGGTCCACCAGCGCGCCGGCGATCTTGGTGCCGCCGATGTCGAGCGCAGCCACGAGGTCGGTGTGCATCAGAGTCGGATCTCCCCGTCAACCATCGGAAACCATCAGAAAACACGCTGGGAACGGCCATGCGCGACCAGGAGGCAACACATGGGGCACGGGCGGCGGCCCGGTCGAACGGCGAGGCGCGGGCCGGAGTGTGCGTCGGACAGTGTCCCCCGAGCCTGACAACGTTGTCCAGGCTCTATGCTCGACGCCACATCCTCATACAAGCCCATGGACTCACGCATCCCCGTGGCCGACAGGACAGGACACCGCATCGTGCCGGAGACGACCCGCCGCACCGACCGCTTCCCAGGGACCCGATACGGCAACCGTCCGACGATGAAGGACGTGGCCGCCCGTGCCGGGGTCGGCCTCAAGACGGTCTCCCGCGTGGTGAACGGCGAGCCGGGCGTGACGCCGGAGACCGAGCGCCGGGTGCAGGAGGCGATCGAGGCGCTCGGCTTCCGCCGCAACGACAGCGCCCGGGTGCTGCGCAAAGGGCGCACCGCCAGCATCGGTCTGGTCCTGGAGGATCTCGCGGACCCGTTCTACGGCCCGCTGAGCCGGGCGGTGGAGGAGGTGGCCCGCGCGCACGGCGCGCTGCTGATCAACGGGTCGAGCGCGGAGGACGCCGACCGTGAACAGGAGCTGGTCCTGGCGCTGTGCGCCCGCCGGGTGGACGGCCTGGTGGTGATCCCGGCCGGCGACGACCACCGCTACCTGGAGCCGGAGATCAAGGCGGGTGTCGCCACCGTGTTCGTGGACCGTCCGGCCGGGCACATCGACGCGGACGTGGTGGTGTCGGACAACTTCGGCGGCGCCCGCGACGGCGTGCGCCACCTGATCGCGCACGGGCACCGCAGGATCGGCTTCATCGGCGACATGCCGCGCATCCACACGGCGGCCGAGCGGCTGCGCGGCTACCGCACCGCCATGGAGGACGCGGGGATACCGGTGGCGGACGCGTGGATGTCGCTCGGCGTCACGGACCCCGAGCGGGTGCGCCGGGCGGCGGAGGAGATGCTCACCGGCCCGGAGCCGGTCACCGCGATCTTCACCGGGAACAACCGGGTGACGGTCACGGTGATCCGGGTGCTGGCCGGGCACGCCCGTCCGGTCGCCCTCGTCGGCTTCGACGACATCGAGCTGGCCGATCTGCTGCAGCCCGGCGTCACGGTCGTCGCGCAGGACGCCGCCGCCCTCGGCCGGACCGCCGCCGAGCGGCTCTTCCGCCAGTTGGACGGCACCCTGATCGCCCCGGAGCGCATCGAGCTGCCGACCCGGCTGATCACCCGCGGCTCGGGCGAGCTGCCCCCGGCCGACTGAGCGGGGCGGTGACGGTGGAGGACCGTGCGCGCGGGCGCTGAGGCGGGGCGTGGCGCCGCGCGGGCATCCGCCGGAGTGCCCGGGCGTCCGGCCGCGGGAGTCGGGGGTGCTCGACAGGGGCCGGCTGCTGTCGCTGGACCGGTGGGGGCTCCGAGGACCGGGTGCCGGGTGATCCCGATCGGCTCCCCCGCCTGCCCCGCGCAAGCGGAAGAGGGCCGCGAGCCGGGATCACACGCGACCGGCCGGGCGCGGCCAGCGGGTCCCGCGCGCCACCGCCCCGCAGGCCCCGGCACCGGCGGAACCACAGAGGGCCGCGAATCAAAGCCGCACGCGACCGGCCGGGCGCGGCCAGCGGGTCCCACGCGCCACCGCCCCGCAGGCCCCGGCACCGGCGGAACCACAGAGGGCCGCGAATCAAAGCCGCACGCGACCGGCCGGGCGCGGCCAGCAGGTCCCACGCGCCACCGCCCCGCAGGCCCCGGCACCGGCGGAACCGGAGCGCTACGCCGGGTTCGCCGCCGGTTCCGCCGACGCGTGGTCGGGTTCGTAGCGCAGCAGGTCGCCCGGCTGGCAGTCGAGCACCTCGCACAGTGCGGCGAGGGTGGTGAAGCGGACCGCCTTCGCGCGGCCGTTCTTCAGGACGGCCAGGTTCGCCGGGGTGATGCCGACGCGTTCGGCGAGTTCGCCCACGGACATCTTGCGCCGGGCGAGCATCACGTCGATGTCGACGGCGATCGGCATCAGATCACCTCGGCCAGTTCGGCCCGCATCCGCGATGCCTCCAGCTCCCGGGCCACGGCCTGGGCCAGCAGCATCCGCAGGACGAGGACGACGAGCGCGATGCCCACGATCGCCAGGCCGACCCCGCCCACCAGGAGCACGACGCCGGGCGCGACGGCCTCCCCCGGCGCGAGCAGCGCGCCGAGCGCGAAGACCAGCAGGGCCGCGGCGACGAACGCGCCGATGACGATGTGGACGTAGCGGAAGGCCGCGTGGGAGAAGACGGTGCCGCGCCGCGCCATGGTCACCAGCCGCCAGACGCAGATCAGCACGGTCTGGGCGGCCAGCACGGTGAGGACCACGATCACCAGGAGCGGGGTCCGCAGAAAGGCGTACCGCTCGTCCAGCCCGTCCAGGTCGCTCGCCAGCAGCGGCACCATCACCGTCTGCACCGCCAGGGAGCCCGCCAGCAGCACCGCGATCACCGCGCGCAGCGCGAGCACGGTCACGTGTCCCATCGCCCCTCCTTCACTCGAAGCACGATGGGAATCTATCGACTTTCGATAGGTTGCGCAATCACGGACGGCGCCGGCGGTGAACCGGTCGCCGGGGTACAGGCGCTCCAGTTCGGCGTCGACCGGCGCGAAGAAGGCGCCGACCTCCTCGGCGACGGCGCCCGCGAGACGCGCGGGCACCCGCTCCTGTCGCCCCCGGCCCATGCCACCCGCCCGGACGACCGCGACCCGGATTCCGTCACCCTGTTTCCGCGACACGGAATCAGCAGTTCGTTGACCGACGGTGTCCAGCGGTCTCCGTGCCGGCCGACACCCCCCTGCGGGCCGGCCCGCCCCGCCGGCGGGACACGGCGGGGCGGGCCCGCCGGCGGGCCCGGCGGGACACGGCGAGGCCCCCACGACCGGGTGCGGTCGCGGGGGCCTCGGACGGTCCGGAGGCGATCAGCCCTTGCGAGCCTTGATCTCCTCGGTGAGCTGCGGGACGACGTCGAACAGGTCGCCGACGACGCCGTAGTCGACCAGCTCGAAGATCGGGGCCTCGGCGTCCTTGTTGACGGCCACGATGGTCTTCGAGGTCTGCATGCCCGCGCGGTGCTGGATCGCGCCGGAGATGCCGTTGGCGATGTACAGCTGCGGCGAGACCGACTTGCCGGTCTGGCCGACCTGGTTGGTGTGCGGGTACCAGCCGGCGTCGACGGCGGCGCGCGAGGCGCCGACGGCCGCGCCGAGCGAGTCGGCGAGCGCCTCGATGATCGAGAAGTTCTCCGCGCCGTTGACACCGCGGCCGCCGGAGACGACGATCGCGGCCTCGGTCAGCTCCGGACGGCCGGTCGACTCACGCGGCGTGCGGCCGGTGACCTTGGTGCCGGTGGCCTGCTCGGAGAAGGTGACGCTCAGGGACTCGGCCGCGCCGGCGGCCGGGGCGGCCTCCACGGCGGCCGAGTTCGGCTTGACCGTGATGACCGGAGTGCCCTTGGAGACGCGGGACTTGGTGGTGTAGGCGGCGGCGAAGACCGACTGGGTGGCCACCGGGCCCTCGTCGCCGGCCTCGATGTCGACGGCGTCGGTGATGACGCCGGAGCCGATGCGCAGCGCCAGGCGGGCGGCGATCTCCTTGCCCTCGGCGGAGGACGGGACCAGCACGGCGGCCGGGGAGACGGCCTCGTGGGCGGCCTGGAGGGCGTCCACCTTCGGCACGACCAGGTAGTCGGCGTACTCGGCGGCCTCGTGGGTGAGGACCTTGACCGCGCCGTGCTCGGCGAGCGTGGCGACGGTGTCGCCGGCGCCGCTGCCCAGCGCGACGGCGACCGGCTCGCCGATGCGGCGGGCGAGGGTCAGCAGCTCCAGGGTCGGCTTGCGGACGGCGCCGTCCACGTGGTCGACGTAGACGAGAACTTCAGTCATGGGACTTCTTCTCTCCTGCTTGCGAAGTGTGAGGGGCGGGAAGCGAACCGTGCCGTGCGGCTCAGATGAACTTCTGGCTCGCGAGGAACTCGGCGAGCTGCTTGCCGCCCTCGCCCTCGTCCTTGACGATCGTGCCCGCGGTGCGGGCCGGACGCTCGGACGCCGACTCCACCGTGGTGTAGGCGTTCTCCAGGCCGACCTCGTCCGCGTCGATGTCGAGGTCGGAGAGGTCCCAGGACTCCACCGGCTTCTTCTTGGCCGCCATGATGCCCTTGAAGGACGGGTAACGGGCCTCGCCCGACTGGTCGGTGACCGACACGACCGCGGGGAGGGACGCCTCGAGCTGCTCGGAGGCCGCGTCGCCGTCACGGCGGCCCGTGACCTTGCCGT
Source organism: Streptomyces sp. DSM 120436 (assembly GCF_055778765.1). Classification (NCBI taxonomy): domain Bacteria; kingdom Bacillati; phylum Actinomycetota; class Actinomycetes; order Kitasatosporales; family Streptomycetaceae; genus Streptomyces; species Streptomyces sp. DSM 120436. The sequence goes on from NZ_JBSKBS010000002.1 coordinate 728,395, forward strand.
CCTCGACGGACACCTCGGACAGGAGCGTCACCTGCGGCACGCCGAGGCGCTCCGCGAGCAGCGCCGGGACGACGCCCATGACGCCGTCGGTGGAGGCCATGCCGGAGACGACCAGGTCGTAACCCGCCTTCTCGACGGCCTTGGCCAGCACCAGGGAGGTGCCGATGGCGTCCGTGCCGTGCAGGTCGTCGTCCTCGACGTGGATGGCCTTGTCGGCGCCCATGGACAGCGCCTTGCGCAGCGCGTCCTTGGCGTCCTCGGGGCCCACCGTCAGGACGGTGACCTCCACGTCGTCGTCCGAGTTCTCCGCGATCTGCAGCGCCTGCTCGACCGCGTACTCGTCCAGCTCGGAGAGCAGACCGTCCACGTCGTCACGGTCGACGGTCAGGTCATCGGCGAAGTGCCGGTCGCCAGTGGCGTCGGGCACGTACTTCACAGTGACAACGATCCTCAAGCTCACGCCGGCTCTCCTACTGCATCGTCATTTCTGGCTGCCTGCCTGCAGGCAGCATAGGCGCCTCAAGCGGGCGGTCCCGGTCGGGGCGACCCACGCTCCGATGGAAATATTACTCGTCAGTACACTCAGTTTCTGCCCACTAAGCAAGCGCTTTGAACTGTGACCTTCGCAACGCAGCGTAACCGGAACTCCTCCGGTCCGCGACGCGGTCGGGGCCCCGCGTCTCAGTCGGGCAGTCCGCTGAATCGCCCCTGGTGGTAGACGAGGGGGCGGCCGTGACCCGTGGGGTCGCCGACCAGCACCTCGGCGACCACGATCCGGTGGTCGCCCGCGGGCACCCGCGCCGTCACCCGGCACACCATCCAGGCGGGCACGCCGTGCAGCACCGGCACCCCCTCCGGCCCCTCCCGCCAGGCCGTGCCCGGTCCGAAGCGGTCGGCGCCCCGGCGGGCGAAGGTGGCCGCGAGGTCCTGCTGGTGCTCGCCCAGCAGGTGCACGCCGACGTGGTCGCTCGTCGCGATCGCGGGCCAGCTGGAACCGGCCGTGGAGACGCCGAAGGACAGCATCGGCGGCTCCGCGGACACGGAGGCGAGGGAGGTGGCGGTGAAGCCGACCGGACCGGAACGGCCGCGCGCCGTGACCACCGCGACCCCCGCCGGATGCCGGCGGAAGACGGAGCGCAGCAGGTCGGGCGAGGCGGGCCGGGCGGCACCGAGGTCGGACATTGCCGTCATGGAACAGTCCTTCTGGGAGGGGTCACGGGCGGGTTCGCGGCTGCTCACCGGCCCGGTCGGCGCACACGCGGGAAGCGGGCGCCGGCCGGGAGGCGGCCGGGTACCCGAGGGCGGCGAAGGAGTCCCGACGACATGGTCGTCAGGCTGACGACAAGCGCCGCGCAGCGTCAAGCCGGCCGCTGCGGATGGGAGATGTCTCACCGTGATCGCGGCGGCTGTCACAGCGCCGCGCCCAGGGCGGCGATCACGTCGGCCTTGCGCGGCTGTCCGGCCGCGCGCCGCACCACCCGGCCGTCCGCGTCGAGCACCAGCACCGTCGGGGTGCGCTCGATCCCCAGCCGCCGTACGAGGTCGAGGCGGGCCTCGGCGTCGATCTCCACGTGGGTCACGCCCGGCACCATGCCCGCGACCTCGCCCAGCACCCGGCGGGTGGCCCGGCAGGGCGCACAGAAGGCGCTGGAGAACTGCACGAGCGTGGCGCGCTCGCCCAGCCCCGTGCCGAGTTCGGCCCCGAGACCGGTGCGCACCGCGCCGTCGCCGCCGGGCCGTCCCGTGTCGTCACTGCCTCGCACTCGCCACTCCCGCCCTGGATGCCGCTTCCCGACCGCCTCCAGCGTCCCAGGATCCGCGAACATTCCCGTCCGGGCGGCACAACCCCAGGTGGATCACGGGAACGTGACGAGAATCTCCGCCCCGGAGCGGCGCCGGGGCTGGTTCACCGGCCGTTTCTGGGGCAGCATCAGCGACAGGCCGTAAACCTACGGCTGCGTAACTTCGACTGGGAGACCCCCTGCCCAGGAAAAAAGGAAGGGTTCCGACCCGCCCATGGCAGAACTTGTCTACCGGCCCGTGATCGGCTTCGCCCGCACCCTGTTCAAGGTGTGGGACCTCAAGATCGATTGTCAGGGGTCGGAGAACATCCCGCGCTCGGGCGGCGCCGTGCTGGTGAGCAACCACATCAGCTACCTCGACTTCGTGTTCAACGGACTGGCGGCGCTCCCGCAGAAGCGGCTGGTCCGCTTCATGGCCAAGGAGTCGGTGTTCCGGCACCGTGTCTCGGGTCCGCTGATGCGCGGCATGAAGCACATCCCGGTGGACCGCAAGCAGGGTGAGGCCGCGTACCAGCACGCGCTGCGCTCACTGCGGTCCGGGGAGATCGTGGGCGTCTTCCCCGAGGCGACGATCTCGCAGTCGTTCACGCTGAAGAGCTTCAAGTCCGGTGCCGCGCGCATGGCGCAGGAGGCGGGCGTCCCGCTGATCCCGGTGGCGGTGTGGGGGACGCAGCGGCTGTGGACCAAGGGCCGTCCGCGCAACTTCAAGCGCAGCCACATCCCCATCACCATCCGCGTGGGCGAGGCGATCGAGGCGTCCAAGGACAAGTACGCGGGCGCGATCACCCGGCAACTGCGCGAGCGGGTGCAGGAGCTGCTGGAGGCGGCGCAGCGGGCGTACCCGGTGCGGCCGAAGGGCCCGGACGACACCTGGTGGATGCCGGCCCACCTCGGCGGCACGGCCCCCACCCCGGAGCAGGTGCGCGAGGCCGAGGCCCACTGAGGTCCTCTTCCAGGCCCCGGGTCCGTGGTCGCACCACGGGCCCGGGGCCTGCCGCGTTCGCACGGACCGGGGCAGGCCGGCGTCCGGCAGGGCCCGCTTCGCCAGGGCTCCGCGGAGTTGCGGGTGCGGGAGGGCTCGGAGCCGAAGGCGCCGCAGGCCGCGCGCCGGGCCGCCCTGTGCGGGTCCTCGTGCGGGGCGCGCCCGTCCAGGCGGGCGGCGAGCCGGCGTGCGCCTGGCCGAGCAGGGCGGAACTCCCCTCGACGCCGGTCCCGTTGGCCAGACCGTGCGCCTCGACGGCGACGCGGGTGAAGCCGGGCACGAGGGCCCGTACCCCGTCGGACACGATCGGGGCGAAGGTCAGGGGCGCGCCTCGCTGCTCAGAGTGCGGTGGGGAGCGTCCGCCACAGGTGCGGCCGGTCGGCGGCGTTCCGAAGGGCGCGCAGGACGACGGGGTGCGGCGCGGCGTACAGGACCGGATGGTCCGTCTCGTGGGACGAGGGGTCGGGCGTGAAGGCCAGCCGCTCGCCGTCGAGGGAGAACCGGGCGTCCACTCCGGGCTTGTTGCCGCGCGGGTCCTGCCGGTGCCAGGCGCCGTGGAACCGCACCGCGACCAGGCCGTGCACCACGCCGAGGCACTGGTAGCAGAGCGCGGCGGGGATGTCCTCGGCGCGCAGCAGCGCGGCCAGGGCGTGGGCCTTGGCGTAACAGAGGCCGGTGCCCTGTTCCAGCACGTCGGAGGCGCGCCAGGTCACGCGGGGGTCCCCGGCGTCCTGCGAGTGCGTGATGCGGTCGCGCACGTACGCGAAAGCCGCCTGCGCATACTCATACGAGTCGCGGACATCGGCGGCCAGGCGGGCGGACACCTCCCGGACCAGCGGATGGTGATGGTCGATGGCCTCGTCGGCGGCCAAGTAGGCGGAGAGGTCCGGGTTTTCCTGGATCAGCTGCATGGTCTCGGAGCATAGGTACACGCCCGACCGAGAGTCAATGAATTTTCAGTCGAGCGCATACCTATGCATACCGTGTCAGCGAGCCGCCTCCTCCTTCAAGGCGGCCACGAACCGGTCCACGTCGTCCTCGGTGGTGTCGAAGGCGCACATCCAGCGGACGTCGCCCGCGGCCTCGTCCCAGAAGTAGAAGCGGAACCGCTTCTGCAGGCGCTCGCCCACGTCGTGCGGCAGCCGTGCGAACACGGCGTTGGCCTGCACCGGGTAGAGGATCTCCACGCCGTGCACCGCGCGCACGCCCTCCGCGAGGCGCTGGGCCATCTCGTTGGCGTGCCGGGCGTTGCGCAGCCACAGGTCCTTGGCGAGCAGCGCCTCCAACTGGACCGACACGAAGCGCATCTTGGAGGCGAGCTGCATGGACAGCTTGCGCAGGTGCTTCATGTGCTTGACCCCGTCCGGGTCCAGCACCACGACCGCCTCGCCGAACAGCGCGCCGTTCTTGGTGCCGCCCAGCGAGAGCAGGTCGACGCCCACCGCGTTGGTGAAGGTGCGCAGCGGCACGTCCAGCGTGGCGGCGGCGTTGGCCAGCCGTGAGCCGTCGACGTGCACCTTCATGCCGTGCGCGTGGGCGTGCTCGCAGATCGCGCGGATCTCGTCCGGGGTGTACACCGTGCCCAGCTCGGTGGCCTGGGCTATGGAGACGACCTGCGGCATGGCCCGGTGCTCGTCGTCCCAGCCGTACGCCTGCCGGTCGATGAGCTCCGGGGTGAGCTTGCCGTCCGGGGTGGGCACGGTGAGCAGCTTGATGCCGCCGACCCGCTCCGGGGCTCCGCCCTCGTCCACGTTGATGTGGGCGCTCTCCGCGCAGATCACCGCGCCCCAGCGGTCGGTGACCGCCTGGAGCGCCACGACGTTGGCCCCGGTGCCGTTGAAGACCGGGAAGGCCTCGGCGGTGGGCCCGAAGTGGCTGCGGATCACCTGCTGGAGGTTCTCGGTGTACGCGTCCTCGCCGTAGGCGACCTGGTGACCGCCGTTGGCCAGGGCCAGGGCGGCGAGCACCTCCGGGTGGACCCCGGCGTAGTTGTCGCTGGCGAAACCGCGGACGTCCGGGTCGTGATGACGACGCGCGTCGGTCCTCGGCGGGTTCACGGCTTCTCGGTCAGCCACAGACGGTTTCCGTTCACTTCCGCGGCGGGCTTGTCCCAGACGCCGACGACGGCCTCGGCCAGGTCCTTGACGTCCGTGAAGCCCGCGAACTTCGCGTTGGGGCGCTCGGCGCGCATCGCGTCGTGCACCAACGCCTTCACCACCAGGATGGCAGCAGCCGACGTCGGCCCCTGCTCGCCCCCGGCCTTGCGGAAGTAGTCGGCCATGGCCAGCGTCCACGCCTCGGCGGCGGCCTTGCCCGCCGCGTACGCGGCGTTGCCGGCGGTCGGCCTGGTCGCGCCGGCCGCGCTGATCAGGACGTACCGGCCGCGGTCGCTGCGCTGGAGCGCCTCGTGGAAGGCGAGAGACGTGTGCTGCACGGTGCGCACCAGCAGCAGCTCCAGGAAGTCCCAGTCGTCGAGGCTGGTCTTGGTGAACGTCTCACTGCCGCGCCAGCCGCCGACGAGGTGGACCAGGCCGTCGACGCGGCCGAACTCCTTCTCGGTGCGGGCGGCCCAGTCCCGGGTGGACTCCAGGTCGAGCAGGTCGACCGTCTCGCCGGTGACGGTGGCCCCGCCGTGCGCGTACCGCGCGGCGTCGACGGCCGCCGCCAGCCGCTCCGGGTCGTTGTCCGAACCGACGACGGTGGCTCCCGCCTCGGCGAGCCTGAGCAGCGCCGCGCGTCCCGCGGGCCCGCCCGCGCCGGCCACCGCGATCACCGCACCCTCGAGCGCCCCGTTCCCCATGGTTCTCGCCTCCTGAGCAGTGTTGTGGACGAGATCGCTCACGCGGCGACCCGCTCGGCGCCGTCCGCCGTGATGCCCTTGGTCGAGGCGATCACGTTCTTCAGCTTCTTGGACAGTGCCTCATAGAACATGCTCAGCGGAAACTCGTCCGGAAGCACGTCATCGACGAGTTTCCGCGGCGGCAGCGACAGGTCGAGGGCCTCGGGGCCCTTGGCCCACGTGGAGCCCGGGTGCGGGGAGAGGTAGCGGGAGACCAGCTCGTAGCCGGCGAGCCAGTGGACGAGCTTGGGGCGGTCGATGCCGTCGCGGTACAGCTTCTCGATCTCCGCGCACAGCTCGTTGGTGACCCGCGGGGCGCGCTCCCAGTCGATGGAGAGCTTGTTGTCGGTCCAGCGGACGACGTCGTGCTTGTGCAGGTAGGCGAAGAGCAGCTGGCCGCCGAGACCGTCGTAGTTGCGCACCCGCTCGCCGGTCACCGGGAAGCGGAACATGCGGTCGAAGATGACCGCGACCTGCACGTCACGGGCCTGCGGCACGCCTTCGTCCGCGAGCTTCACGGCCTCCTTGAACGCGGTGAGGTCGCAGCGCAGCTCCTCCAGGCCGTACATCCAGAACGGCTGGCGCTGCTTGATCATGAAGGGGTCGAACGGCAGGTCGCCGTGGCTGTGGGTGCGGTCGTGGATCATGTCCCACAGCACGAAGGCCTCTTCGCAGCGCTTCTGGTCGTGGACCAGGGCGGCGACGTCCTCGGGCAGCTCCAGGCCCAGGACGCCCACGGCGGCCTCGGTGACCCGGCGGAAGCGGGCGGCCTCGCGGTCGCAGAAGATGGCGCCCCAGGTGAAGCGCTCGGGGGCCTCGCGCACGGCGATGGTCTCGGGGAAGAGCACCGCGGAGTTGGTGTCGTACCCGGACGTGAAGTCCTCGAAGGTGATGCCGCAGAACAGCGGGTTGTCGTAGCGGGTGCGCTCCAGCTCGGCCAGCCAGTCGGGCCAGACCATGCGGAACACGACCGCCTCGAGGTTGCGGTCCGGGTTGCCGTTCTGCGTGTACATCGGGAAGACGACCAGGTGCTGCAGGCCGTCCTCGCGGCGGGCGGCCGGCTGGAAGGCCAGCAGCGAGTCGAGGAAGTCGGGCACCTCGAAGCCGCCCTCGGCCCAGCGGGCCAGGTCCTTGCCCACGGCCTCGTGGTACGCGCGGTCGTGCGGGAGCAGCGGGGACAGTTCGTCGACCGCGCCGATCACGGTGCGCACGGCGTGCTCCGCGTCGGCACGCGACGGAGCGCCCTCGGCCGCGAAATCGATGGAGCCGTCCTTGGACTGCCAGGGCCGGATCCGCTCCACGGCATCCTTGAGCACGGGCCATGCCGGGTGCTCCACCACCCTGATCATCGAAGGAATCCGCTCCCCCGAACCCTGCTGCACAAGAATTTCCGTCATGTCCCATCCTCCACAGGAGAACCTTGCGTACGCCTGACCGTATACACAGGGCGTTTCTCCCATCAAGGGGTGCCTCAGGAAAATATCCTGCCTCACCCGGGGAGTCACCGCATTTTTTCCTGTCGGCTACCCCGTCCGGCGACGCTCCATGCGTTCTGGGTGCGGACCCTGGACGCCGTGGGCAGAGGCGATACGGTCCCAGAGGGCCGTAGGGAAGCGGTCCCCCGCCGCCGTCGACGGAAGCGAGTCGGATCTTGAACTTCCTCACCATCGGTCACCGCGGAGTCATGGGCGTCGAACCCGAGAACACCCTCCGGTCCTTCGTCGCCGCCCAGGAGGCCGGGCTCGACGTCATCGAACTGGACCTGCATCTGAGCAAGGACGGCGCGCTCGTGGTGATGCACGACGCGCGCGTGGACCGCACCACGGACGGCACGGGTGCCGTCGCCGACAAGACCCTCGGCGAACTGCGCGCGCTGGACGCCGGGCGCGGCGAGCGCGTCCCCCTCTTCGAGGAGGTCCTGGACGCGGTCCGGACGCCGCTGCAGGCGGAGATCAAGGACGTCCGGGCGGCCCGGGCGCTGGCCGAGGTGATGAACGACCGGGGGCTCGCCGGCCGGGTCGAGGTCGCGTCGTTCCACGACGAGGCGATCGCCGAGATCGCACGGCTGGTGCCCGGGGTGCGCACGGCCCTCGTGTCCGGCCTCCCCCACCCCCGGACGAGCTCGAGCGGGGGGACCCCCACCGGCACCGACGTGGTGGACCGGGCGGTGGCCGTCGGCGCCTCGAGACTGTGCCTGAACATCCGCCGGATCACCCTGGAGATCGTGGAGCGCGCCCGCAAGGCGGACCTGTCGGTGGTCGGCTGGGTGGTCAACACGCAGGACCATCTGCGGCTGGTGCGGGCGCTGGAGCTGGACGGGGCGACCACCGACTACCCGGAGATCAAGCGCACCGGCCGCTTCACCGCGTGAGCGGCCGGACGCCGTACGACGGTCAGGTCAGCTCCTTGACCAGCAGCTCGAACTCCAGGTCGTCACGGAGCGGGACGCCGAAGCGCTCGTCGCCGTACGGGAACGGCGTGGTCTTTCCCGTACGGCGGTAGCCGCGTCGCTCGTACCAGGCGATCAGGTCCTCGCGCACGGAGATCACCGTCATGCGCATCTCGGTCACGCCCCAGTCCTCGCGGGCCCGGCGCTCCGCCTCCGCGATGACGGCCCGGCCGAGGCCGGCGCCCTGGAGGGCGGGGCTGACCGCGAACATCCCGAAGTAGGCGTGGTCCCCGCGGTGCTCGAGCTGGCAGCAGGCCACGATCCGGCCGTCGCGCTCCACGGTGAGCAGCCGGCTGTCCGGCGCCTTCAGGACCTCCAGAACACCCTCGGGGTCGGTCCGCTGCCCGTGCAGGATGTCCGCCTCGGTGGTCCACCCCGCGCGGCTGGACTCCCCCCGGTAGGCCGACTCGATCAGCTCGACGAGGGCGTCCACGTCGGCGTCGGTGGCGTGGCGGAAGGTCGGTGCGGCGTCGGCGGCGGTTCCCATGGCGCGGTTCCTCGATTCGTGCGCGTCTCTTTCGACGTGGCCGGGACGGGCCGAGAGTAACCCGCCGCCGCCGGGCGCCGAAGGGGACGTCCACCCTCCGGACGGCGGGTCGGCGACGGCTCGCGGGTCCTCGCCTAGGCTCGGCCGCATGGTGCATGTACTCAGCAGCCGTGTCCTGCTCCGTCCCTCCGACCCCGAGCGCTCCCGCGACTTCTACGGCCGTCGGCTCGGGCTCGCCGTCCACCGCGAGTTCGGCACCGGCCCGGAGCGCGGCACCGTCTACTTCCTCGGCGGCGGCTTCCTGGAGCTCTCGGGCCGCGCGGACGCGGCCCCGGCGGGCTCCCCCGATGTGCGGCTGTGGCTGCAGGTGGAGGACGTGGAGGCGGCGCGGGAGGAACTGACCGCGCGGGGCGTGGAGATCGTCCGCCCTCCGGTCGAGGAGCCGTGGGGTCTGATCGAGATGTGGATCGAGGACCCGGACGGCACGCCGATCGTCCTCGTCGAGGTCCCGGCCGGACACCCGTTGCGGTACCGGCCGGGGATCTAGACCTCGTGCTGCCCTCCCCGCGGGACCGGGACACGCCGGCTGCGTCCCCAGCCCGTCCGGCGCCCGCGGACGAGGCCCGCCGGGGCCGGAGCGGGGTTCCGGGGCGCGGCCCCCGGGTACGGTCGTCCCCCTACGCGCGCAACGCGCCCAAGCGCCCCTCCAGCTGGGACAGCAGTCCCCCCAGCAGGGAGGCGAGATCACCCAGCTCCGCGTGGTCGAGCCCGGACAGCACCGCGGTCTCGTAGGACAGCTGCGCCGGCAGGATGCCGTCCACCAGCTCGCGGCCCGCGTCGGTGAGGCGTACGTGCGCGACCCGGCGGTCCCGGGTGTCACCACGGCGTTCCACCAGGCCCCGCTCGGTGAGCTGCTTCAGCCGCTTGGTGACGGCGGCGCCGGAGGAGAAGGTCTCGCGGGCCAGCTCGCCGGGGGTCAGCTCGTGCCCCGTGCGGCGCAGCGCGCCGAGCAGGTCGAACTCCGGGCGGGTGAGCCCGGCCCGCCGCAGCGGGGCGTCCTCGGCCTGTTGGAGGAGCGCCGCGCAGCGGTTGATGCGGCCGATGACCTCCATCGGGCCGGTGTCGAGGCCGGGGTGGACCGCCCGCCACTGCCGGACGACCTCGGCAACGGTGTCGCGCCCGGGGGCGGACGGGTCCGCGGTGTTCGAGGTGCCCGGCGTGCCGGTGACACCGTCGCCGGCCGTTGGCCCGTGGGGCGCCGTCATGGCGATGCGTCCTCCGTGTGCGTGTGCGTGCTGGTGCCGGGGTCCGGGAGGAGTCCCTGGCGTCGTACCGTCGCCGCGAGCGTACGGTGTGCCGCCTGCTCGGCGAGCACCACCCGCTCCCGGGGCAGCGTGCGCTGCCACCATTCTCCGGCCGCGACGTCGGCGGTGGCGCGCAGGTCGACCACGGCGGCGGCGAGCCCGCGACGGGCGGCTTCCAGGGCCGCGGGCGCGGCCTCCGGGTCGGCCGCCAGGCGGGCGGCGTGCTCGCGGGCCCGGTCTGCGGCGGTGAGCGCCCGCTCGACGCGCCGGCCTGCCCGCCGGTCGGTGACGGCGACGGCGGCGGCGAAGCCGACCAGGGCGCCGACCAGCGTGTCCACCAGCCGGTCGGCGACCAGCTCGCCGGTCGGCCGGTAGCCGGGCAGCTCGGTGACGAGCAGCGCCAGCGGCGTCACGCAGACGCTGCCGAGCCAGTAGTTGCGGCCGATGAGCGCCTCGGCGCCGAAGTTGCAGGCCAGGATGGTCAGGACGAGGGCGAGCGGGCCGAGCTGGGCGACCGGGGCGACGGCCGCGAAGAGCAGCACGCCGACGAGGTTGCCGACGACGCGCTGCACGGTTCTGCTCCAGGTGAGCGTGATGTTGGCCTGGTAGAGGGAGGCCGCGGTGACCAGGGCCCAGTAGGGGCGGTCGGCGCCGAGGGCGAGGGAGGCGTGGCCCGCGAGGGCGCAGCCGAGCGCGGTGCGGACGGCGGCCGGGGCCAGGGGTCCGAGCCGGGTCCGCAGCGGGCCGGGCGCGGTGGCGCGCTCGGCGGCCACGCCCGGGAGTTCGTCCCGCTCGACGGGCGGGCCGTCGTCCCCCCGGCGCGGGTCGCCGGCGTGCGGGACGCGGCCCGTGCCGCGCACCGCGCGGGCCCAGGCGCGGAGGCGGGCGGGGTCGGCGTCGGCCGGTGCGGCGAGGGCGACCTCGGCGCGGACGACGAGCCGTCCGAGGGCGCGGCGGGTGGCGGAGGGGCGGTCCCCGGCCACGAGCAGGGTCTGCCGGGCCGCGTGCACGGCGGCGTAGGCGGCAGAGCGGGCGCCCGGGCTCCCGTCGTCGCCGTGCGCGGTCTCGGCGTATGCGGCGGCCTCCTCGAGGGCCCGGGCGGTGGCCCGCCGTTCGGGGCCGTGCGGCCGGAGCGGGGCGGGGACCATGCCCACCAGCCAGGCCCACGCACCGGCCGCCGCCGCGAGCGCGAGGTGGCCGGGGACCTGTTCGAGGGTCTGCGGCACGAACAGCGAGGCCGAGCTGACGAAGGTGAGGATGACGTGCGCGGGCGGCCCGACGCGGGTGGCGTCGCACACCGCCTTCTGGACGGCGGCCAGCAGGGCCCCGACGGTGACCAGCACGGCGGCGTTCCGGGTGAGGGAGGCGGTGACCAGGGCCACGGCGAGGCCGCCGAGCATGCCGAGGATCACCCACGCCAGCACCTTCGCGCGGGCGGCGTACGGGCGGTTGTGCGCGTACAGGGCGCACAGGGACCCGGCCATGGTGTACGCGGCGAGGTCGAGGCGGCCGAGCGCCACCAGGAGCAGGCCGGGCGGGGCGACGGCGGCGACCACGCTGAGGGCGGGCTTGAACCAGACGTCGGAGGGGCGCCCGAGGCGCAGCGGGCCGGCGACCGGGAGACGCCGGACGCGCGAGGGAGTGGGGAGGGCACTGCTCATGACCAGCAATGTTAACAGGTGTTTTACTTGTAAAAATTTTACCGGGAAGGCCATCCGCGCCCCCGGAAGCCCCCCGCGTACCCCCTCGCGCTCGCGTACGCGCCGTCGGACCCGGGCATTCCCTGACCGTCCGGTGGAGCGGTTCGAGGGGGGTTCGCGTGCACGGACCGGGATCGTCCGGCTGGCTGCTGGTGGCGCTCTGCGCGGTGACCGGCGCCTACTGCCTGCTGCGGATGCGCAGCCGCGTCGAGGAGCAGCGCCGGGCGGCCGGCGGCGAGGCGCTGATGGGGTTCGGCATGGCGGCGATGGCGGTGCCGGCGGCGGTGTTCACCCCGCCTGCGTGGGCCTGGCCGCTGTGGGCGGCGGTGTTCGGGGCGGCGGGGCTGCACGCCCTGTGGGCGGCCCGCGCGTCCGCGCGCCATCTTCACCATGTGGTGGGCGCGGGCGCGATGGTCTACATGGCGGTGGCCATGGCGGCCGCCCCGCAGGGGGCGCACCACGGCGGCGTGGGCATGCCCGCGCTGACCGCGGCCCTGCTGCTGTACTTCACGGCGTACGTGCTGGTGACGGGCGCGCGGCTGGTGCCGGTGGCCGCCGTGGCGGGCGGACCGGGCACCGGGTGGGGCGACCGGCCGGAGCTGGCGCGGGCCTGCCGGCTGTCGATGGGGATCGCGATGGTGGCGATGCTGCTGATGATGTGAGGGCGCGCAGGAGGCCGTCCGGCCGTCGGTGCGGGACCGTTGTCTGCGTCACTTCGGACCGCGGGCCCGTTTCCAGGGGGGCGTCCGCGCTTCTAGGCTGCTCCCATGATCCTCCCCGCGGTCCTGCTGCTGCTCGGTGTGCTGACCGCCGTCGTGGGTCCCCGGCTGCTCGCGCGGGCCGACTGGCCGGACCGGGAGCCGGTGGTGGCCCTGTGGGCCTGGCAGTGCGTGATCGCGGCGGTGCTGCTGTGCTGCGCCCTGTCGATGACGTTCAGCGCGGCGGCGGCCTGGCGGGCGGTGGGCGGCCGTGTGTTCACGGGCGCGCCGGGCGCGGTGGCGGAGGCGTACACCCTGGGCACGGCGGGTCTCTGGGCGCATGTCACCGCCGTGGTGCTGGCGTGCGGCGGGCTGTGGAGCGGGGCCATGCTGCTCCGGGAGATCGCGCGGGCCCGCGCCCGGCGCCGGGCGCGCCGCGCGGAACTGCGGCGCCGGGCGCCCCTGCTGCCCGGCGAGGAGCCGGGTTCCGACCGGCTCGTGGTGCTGGAGGGTGACCGTCCCGACGCCTGGTGCCTGCCCGGCTCCCCGCCCCAACTGGTCGTCACCACGGCCGCGTTGCAGCGTCTGAAGGGGAGGCAACTGGACGCCGTGCTGGCGCACGAGCGCGGTCACGCGCGGGCCCGCCACGACTGGCTGCTGCACTGCTCGTCGGCGCTGGCGGAGGGCTTTCCCCAGGTGCCGGTGTTCTCCGCGTTCCGGGACGAGATGCACCGGCTGGTCGAACTCGCCGCGGACGACACGGCGTCCCGCCGGTTCGGCCGGCTGACCACCGCCCTGGCCCTGGTGGAACTCAACGAGGACCGCGGCGTGTTCGGCCCCTGCCCCACCACGCAGGCGCACGTCCCGGCGCGGGTGCACCGGCTGCTGGGCCCGGGCGACCGGCTGACCGCGGGACGGCGGCTGCGGCTGACGGCGGTCGCGTCGCTGGTGCCGGCGGTCCCCGTCCTCGTGGCGTTCCTGCCGGGATTGCGGGCACTGGGGTAGGCGACGGCCCCGACGCGGCCGGACCGTCCCGGCCCCGGGCCGGTCCGCGCCCCCTGAGGACCGGGCGTGCCGGGTTCCTGGCCCGGGCGCCCCCGGTCGGCGAGGATCATTCCATGCGCACCCCCCACGCCCCCGCACCACCCACGCCCCCCGGATCCCGCGCACCGGCCCGGTCGGCGGCGGCGTCGGCCGCCGTGCTCGCGGCCGCCTCCGCGCTGCTGCTGGCGCTGGTCGCCGCCGAGTGGCGGCCCCTGCTCGACCTGGACGGCGTCATCTCCCGCACCACGCACCGCTGGGCGGTGGCGGAGGGCGGGCTGACCCGGGCGGCCCGCGTCCTGACGGACTGGGTGTGGGACCCGTGGACGATGCGTCTGCTGTGCGCGGTGGTGGTGGTCCTGCTGCTCCGGCGGCCGGCCACCCGGTGGACCGCGGGGTGGCTGGTCGTGGTGGTGGCCCTCGGCACGGCCGTGCAACAGGGGCTGAAGGCCGCGCTCGGCCGGGAACGCCCGGTGTGGCCCGACCCGGTGGACACGGCGCACTACGCCGCCTTCCCGTCGGGACACGCCATGACCGCGACGGTCGTCCTGGGACTGCTGCTGTGGGTGCTGCGCCGCCGGAGGCCGGGACCCGCGCTGTGGCGCACGGCGCTCGCGGTGACGGTCGTCTCGGTGGCCGGCGTCGGTCTCACCCGGATCTGGCTCGGCGTGCACTGGCCGACGGACGTCCTCGGCGGCTGGCTGCTCGGCGCCCTGACGGTGGTCGGGGCGGTCGCGGTGCACCGGCGGCTGCGTCCCGCCGCCCCTGACCCGGCACCGGGCCCCTCGGCCGGTGCGCGCCCGTCGTCCGTCCCCGAACCGTTCACCTCGGACGATCCCCCGCGTCGCCCGAGGTGAACGGCAGCCCGAAGAGGGCCCGCCAGGGCCCTTCCAGGTGCGCTGAGTATAGTTGGCTGGCAGCCAGTCAACGCAGGAGTCCAGCATGTCCCCGCGCAGCGCCCTGGTCAATGAAGAGTTGCGTCGGCGTTCCAAGGAGCGGCTGCTGCACGCGGCCGTCGAGCTGGTCGACGAGCGCGGGTACGAGGCGACCACGCTGAGCGACATCGCCGACCGGGCGGGCTCCGCACGGGGTCTGGTGTCGTACTACTTCCCGGGGAAACGCCAGCTCGTGCAGTCCGCGGTGCACCGGCTGATGCACCGCACCCTGGAGGAGACCCTGGAGCGCGAGCCGCGCACCGAGGACGGCAGGGAGCGGATGGCGCGGGCCATCGACGCGATCCTGGGCCTGGCGCGGGACCGGCCGGTGCTGATGCGCCAGCACATGGCGGGGCTGCTGCAGGCGGAGGGCTTCCTGCCCTGTCCCGAGCAGCGGCGGCTGGCCGAGCTGCTGAGCGACACCGTCGCCCGGCACGGCTCGCAGGACGTCGGGGCCGACTACCCGATGCTGCGGGCGCTGCTGATGGGCGCCGTGTACGCGGCGGTGATGCCGGGGGCGCCGATGGCGCTGCCGGTGCTGCGCGCCGAGCTGTTCAAGCGCTACCGGCTGGACTGGGAGATGGGTGTCCCGCCGGGCCCCGGGGGGACCGGCGGGACGGAGGAGAAGGACCGGACGGACATGGCCCGGTTCTTCGCGACGGATCCCGGGACTCAGTCGAAGTAGTCCGGCTGCGTCTGCACGTTGAGCTCCTGCATACGGACCCAGCGGGCCGCGTCCGTGCGCCTGTCGTCGATCTTCAGGACGTCGAAGCCCTTGGCCATGTCGTTGGAGTAGATGTAGCCGTTGTAGTAGTACGCCGACCACGAACCGCCGGTGACGAGCTGGTCGGTGGAGAGCGGCCCGCGCTCGAAGTAGGCGATCTCCCTCGGCTTGGACGAGTCGGTGAAGTCCCACACCGAGACGCCGCCCTGGTACCAGGCCTGGACCATCAGGTCACGGCCGCGGACCGGGATCAGCGAGCCGTTGTGGGCCACGCAGTTCTCGGTGTCCGCCTGGTGACGGGGGATCTTGAAGTAGCTGCGGAAGACCAGCTTGCTGCGGTCGCCCTTGCCGACGATGTCGTAGATGCCGTCCGCGCCGCGGTCGGGACCGATCTCCGCGTTGCAGGTGGCCGCGCCGCCGCCGCCCAGCTCGTCGGTGAAGACGACCTTGTCGGCCCTCTGGTTGAAGGTCGCCGAGTGCCAGAACGCGAAGTTCACGTTGTCCTGGACCCGGTCGATCACCTTCGGACGCTCGGGGTTCTTGATGGAGAACAGGATGCCGTCGCCCATGCACGCGCCGGCGGCCAGGTCCTTCGAGGGCAGCACGGTGATGTCGTGGCAGCCGGTGGTCTTGGAGACGCCCGGGTTGGTGGGCGCGCCCGGGTTGCCGCCGCCGTCCGGGCCCTCCCCCGGGAACAGCACGGGGAACCCGACCACGGCGGCCTTGTGCGGGGCCTTGCGCGGGACCTTGATCACGGAGATGCCGTCGTGCGGCGGCTGGCAGTCCGGGTAGGCCGCGTTCGGCGAGTAGGAGGAGACGTAGACGTAGACGTTCTTGCGCTCGGGCACCAGCGTGTGGGTGTGCGAGCCGCAGGCGGTCTCGACGGCGGCGACGTAGCGCGGGTTGCGCTTGTCGCTGATGTCGAAGACCTTCATGCCCTCCCAGGAGGACTTCTCGGTGGCCGGCTGCGTGGTGCTGTTGCAGCTGCTGTCACTGCGCGAGGAGTCCGTGGACAGGAACAGCAGGTTGCCGGAGACGGAGATGTCGTTCTGCGATCCGGGGCACAGCACCTGCGCCACGGTCCTGGGCTTCCTGGGGTTGCTGATGTCGAAGATGCGGAAGCCGTCGTAGTTGCCGGCGAAGGCGTACTTCCCCTGGAAGGCGAGGTCCGAGTTGGTGCCGGACAGCACGTCCTTGGGGATGTTGGCCACGTGCTTGATGTTGGCGGAGTGGACGATCTCGTCCTGGCCGGGTATCTCACCGCTCTTGATGGCCGCCCGGGCCTCGGACTGGTCGCTGCGGGACACGTCCTTCGGGGCGGCGGGCGAGTCCCCCGGGTCCGGGATCGCGGCGGCGGGCGCGGCGGTGAGCAGCGCGGCCAGCAGGCCGCCCGCCGCCGCGGCAACTCCCAGCCGTCTCCGCCGGGTTCGGGAAACGCTCAACAGGATCACTGTTTTCCTCCCTGGTTCCGTTCACATCGGAACGGTGTGGCACCGGCAGTATCGTCTTCGACATGCACATACCAACAGAGGGCCAACGCCATCGCACCGAAGTTTTCTGATCGGAGTCGCGAGGAAGCGTGCTAGGACGGTCATCGACACTCACGAGGTGTCCCGCACCACTGCCGAGCGGGGATACCGCCAGCCACAGGAGGTCCATGTGCACTACCGCCGCGTGCCACGCCTGTCCGTCGTCGCCGCCGGGCTGACCGCGCTGGCCGTCCTCGGGCTCGTGGGCTGCGACTCCGGCGACGACGCCGAGTCGGCTCCCGCGAGCGGGCCTTCGGTGATCGCGCCCGGCGCGCCCGGTGAGGAGAACCGCACCCTGTCGGCCGAGGAGGCCGAGCGGCAGCGCAAGGAGGACGACTCCCCCAACTCCGCGGACGTGTCGTACGCGCGGATGATGATCCAGCACCACGCGCAGGCGCTGGAGATGACCGAACTGGTGCCGGGGCGTGCCGAGTCGCCGAAGGTGGCCGGGCTGGCCGAGCGCATCGCCGCCGCGCAGAAGCCGGAGATCGACGCGATGAAGGGGTGGCTGCGCACCCACGGCAAGGCGGAGGAGGACGCCGGTCACGGGCACGGCCACGCGACGATGCCCGGCATGGCGACCGAGGCGCAGCTCAGGCAGTTGCGGGCGGCCGAGGGCGCGGCGTTCGACCAGCTGTTCCTCACGCTGATGATCACGCACCACCAGGGCGCGATCACCATGGCCACGGAGGTGAAGGGCCAGGGGAACAACATCCGGATCGAGGAGATGGCGGACGACGTGGTCGCGCAGCAGACCAGCGAGATCAACCGGATGCGCGACCTGCTGTGACGTTCCGCCGGGACGGCGGGCCGGTCAGCGGCGGGCGTGGCGCGGGGAGAGCAGCCCCGCGTCGCGCGTCCGGCCGATGAGGCGGAGCGCGCCGCGCCGGCTGTAGCCGGTCTGCTCCATCACGGCGAGCACCGGGTCGGCGCCCCGCTCCTGCGCCGCCCGGTACGCCCGGGCCACGAGCGGCCACTCGGCCCGCCCGCCCGCCGGGTCCTCCCGGTGCGCGCCGCCGGTGTCCGCCCCGGGCTCCGCCTCCGGCTCGGGCTCGGCGCCGCAGGCCCGCGCCAGCGGTCCCTCGATCCAGTCGGCGAACACGGCCAGGTCCTCCAGCGCGAGCGCGGGGCGGGCCTGGACGTCCTCCACGCAGACCCAGCCCTCGCTCACGGACGCCAGCGCCTCGATCACGGCCCCGTCGGGGAAGGCCAGCCGCACGTGGAGCCACCGGGTGGCACGCTCGCCCTCCCGCACCTCCCACGCGGGCCACACGGACACCGCACCCTCTGTCGGAGAGCGATCGGAAAGTTGAAGAAAAGATGCCTCGAGCACGCAGGCAACGTAACGGTGTGATCAGTTTCCCTCCGTAGGAACACGCACCCCGGACGGCGGACGGCACCCTGTCAGCGCAGTGAAGGGGGTGCCATGCTGGAGGCACCGGCGGACTCCCGCCGGTCTCCCCGGGGTGAGGAGTTTCCCCGTGCTGCGTGTCGCCGTCGTCGGAAGCGGGCCCAGCGGGTGCTACACGGCCCAGAGCCTCGTCCAGCTCGATCCCGAGGTGCGGGTGGACGTCCTGGACCGCCTGCCCTGCCCGTACGGCCTGGTCCGCTACGGCGTGGCCCCGGACCACGAGAAGATCAAGTCCCTGCAGGACAGCCTGCGCACGGTGCTGGAGCACGAGCGGGTGCGCTTCCTGGGCGCGGTGCCGGTCGGCCCGGACGGGGTGCCGGCGGCCCGGCTGCGGGAGCTGTACCACGCGGTGGTGTACTGCGTGGGCGCCGCCGCGGACCGGCATCTGGGCGTGCCGGGCGAAGCCCTTCCGGGCAGTTGGTCGGCGACCGAGTTCGTGTCCTGGTACAGCGCGCACCCGGACGCCGCCGACGCCGGGTTCCTGCGCGGGGTGCGGTCGGCGGTGGTCGTCGGCGTGGGGAACGTCGCCGTGGACGTCACCCGCATGCTGGCGCGCGGCGCGGGCGAGCTGCGCCCGACCGACATGCCGCACGCGGCGCTGACCACCCTCGCGGCGAGCGAGGTCACGGAGATCCACATGGTCGGCCGGCGCGGCCCCTCGCAGGCCCGCTTCACCGCCAAGGAACTGCGCGAACTGGGCACGCTGCCGGACACCGCCGTCCAGGTCGACGCGGCCGAGGCGGCGCTCGACCCGGCGTTCGCCGACCCGGCCGGCCTGCCGCCGCCCCGGCGCCGCAACGTCGAGGTGCTGCGCGGCTGGACCGCGCCGGCGCGACCGGACGCCCGGCGTCTGATCCGGCTGCGCTTCTTCCTCCGCCCGGTCGAGCTGCTCGCCCGCGACGGCCGGGTGGGCGCCGTGCGCTTCGAGCGGACGACGCCGGACGGCCGCGGCGGGGTCGCGGGGACGGGCCGCTTCGAGGACGTCGAGGGGCAACTGGTGCTGCGGTCGGTCGGCTACCGGGGCGTGCCGCTGGAGGGGCTGCCGTTCGACGCCGCGACGGGCACGGTGCCGCATCACGCCGGGCGAGTGCTGCGCGGGGGCGCCGTCGCCCCGGGCGAGTACGTGGCGGGCTGGATCAAGCGGGGCCCGACGGGCGTCATCGGCACCAACCGCTCCTGCGCGAAGGAGACGGTGACGTCCCTGCTGGAGGACGCCCCGTCCCTCACCGGCCGCGCCCTCCCCGACGACCCGCTGCCGGCCCTGCGCGCGGAGGGCGTCGCCCCGGTCGCCTGGCAGGGCTGGCAGGCCATCGAACGCGCCGAGTCCCGCCTGGGCGCCTCCCTCGGCCGGGGCGTCGTCAAGCTCCCCGACTGGGAGTCGCTGCTGACGGCGGCGCGGGGCGAGGACGGCGGGGCCGTCCGGCAGCCATAACCCCGCCTGCCGCGTGGCCGGACGGTCACGCCCGAGCAGGCGGACTGCGGAGCCGACCCCGCCGGACCGCCGCTCGCCGCCCCGCCGGGGAGCGAGCTGCGCGGCCCTGCAGGCCTCTTCCGTCCGCCTCGTCACGGAGGCGGACGCGAGCAGCCGGCGGGGGCGTCTCCCCGGCCGACGCGGCGCGCGAGGCCCGTACGCTGCTCGCCCGCGCCGACGGCCTCACCAGCCACGTCCTCATCGGCCACCTGACGGCGGGGGAAGCCGAGGACCTGCTGCACACACCGGTCAGGGCCTGGGGAACGCCTGGGCTTCGCCGCCTCCGGGAAGACCGGCCGACCGCCCGCGGCCGGCGCGTCAGGACCGCGCGTCGCGCGCCGCCTGGTGGCTCACCGCGGTGAGGAGGGCGTCGAGGAGGCCCGGGAACAGGGCGTCCAGGTCATCGCGGCGCAGGCCGTTCATCTTGGCGGTGCCCTCGTAGACCTGCTGGATCACACCGCTCTCGCGCAGCACGCGGAAATGGTGCGTGGTGGTCGACTTGGTGACCGGGAGGTCGAAGTGGGAGCAGGACAACGCGGCCTCGGCGTCCGCGAGTTCGCTGACGATGCACATCCGGACGGGATCGGACAGCGCGTGCAGCACCGAGTCCAGCCGGATCTCGTCCCGCGCGGGGTGGGGCAGGACGCGGCGGCTGGGAAGGGCGGTCGTCACGGCGGCTCCATGGTGCTCCGGGAGCCCTCATTGTACGAGAACCTTCGTAGTTTGACATCCTACGTACTACGACGGCTATCGTACGAGCCGCACACCCGCCGTCTCCGCCGAACGGAGCTCATCGTGAGCACGCTCTTCGAGCCGTACACCCTGCGCGCCCTGACGATCCCCAACCGCGTGTGGATGGCGCCGATGTGCCAGTACTCGGCCGCGCCGGACGGCCCGGAGGCCGGTGCGCCGAACGACTGGCACTTCGCGCACTACGCCGCCCGCGCCACCGGCGGCACCGGGCTGATCGTCGTCGAGGCCACGGCGGTGTCGCCGGAGGGCCGCATCTCCCCGTACGACCTCGGGATCTGGAACGACACGCAGGTCGAGGCGTTCCGCCGGATCACCCGCTTCCTCTCCGAGCAGGGCGCCGTGCCGGCCGTCCAGCTCGCGCACGCCGGACGCAAGGCGGCGACCGACCGGCCCTGGAAGGGCGGGGCGCCGCTCGGACCGGAGGACCACGCCTGGCGGCCGGCCGCGCCCAGCGCGGTCGCCTTCAGCGAGCGCCACCAGGTGCCGGACGAGCTGAGCACGGAGCAGATCCGGCAGATCGTGGGCCGGTTCCGTGCGGCCGCCCGCCGGGCCCTCGCCGCCGGTTTCGAGATCGCCGAGATCCACGGCGCGCACGGCTACCTGATCAACGAGTTCCTCTCCCCGCACTCCAACCGCCGTACCGACGCCTACGGCGGCTCGTACGAGAACCGGACGCGGTTCGCGCTCGAGGTGGTGGACGCCGTGCGTGAGGAGTGGCCGGACGACAAGCCGCTGTTCTTCCGCGTCTCCGCCACGGACTGGCTGGACGCGGCCGGCTGGACCCCGGACGACACCGTGCGCCTCGCCGCCGACCTGCACCGGCGGGGCATCGACCTGCTCGACGTCTCCACCGGCGGCAACGCCCCCGGCGTCCGCATCCCCACCGGCCCCGGCTACCAGGTGCCGTTCGCCGCGCGGGTGCGCCGGGAGACGCCGATGCCGGTCGCCGCCGTGGGCCTGATCACGGACGCCGGGCAGGCGGAGAAGATCCTCGCGGGCGGTGAGGCGGACGCCGTGCTGCTGGGCCGTGAACTGCTGCGCGACCCCTTCTGGGCCCGCCGGGCCGCCCGCGAGCTGGGCGCCGAGGTCCGCGTGCCGGACCAGTACCACCTCTCCGTCTGACCTGTTCCCCCCCACCGTGTCGCGCCGGCGGCCCGGAAGCCCTTCACGGGCTTCCGGGCCGCCGGCGTCCGTCGTCCCCGACCGAACAGGAGGCACGCGAAGCGTTGACCGGAAAGCGCTTTCCCTCTACGTTCCGTTCATCGACGTGACCGTGCCGCGGCCGTTGAACGGAAGCGGCCCGCATGTCGTACACCCCTGTGAACGTCGTTCACCCACAGGGCGCCACATGGCCCCATACCCCCACACCACGACAGAAGGAACGACATGACATCCGCGACACGACCGCGCACCCGCGGACGCGCACTGACCGGCACGCTCGCCACCCTCGGCCTTTCGGTCGGCATGGTCCTGACCACCGCGGCTCCCTCCGCGCAGGCCGCGTCCTGGCCGACCCCCAACGGCAGCCAGGGGGTCTCCTCCACCATCTCCGTGTCCGGCACCAAGGACTACGGGATGAAACGCCTGTACGGCACCGGCGACCTGGGCTCCGGCAGCCAGGACGAGGACCAGGGGCCGATCCTGAAGCTGGCCGACGGCGCGGTCCTCAAGAACGTGATCCTCGGCGCCCCCGCCGCCGACGGCATCCACTGCGAGGGCTCCTGCACGCTGCAGAACGTCTGGTGGGAGGACGTCGGCGAGGACGCGGCCACCTTCAAGGGCAAGTCGTCCGGCGCGGTCTACACCGTCAGCGGCGGCGGCGCCAAGGAGGCCGGGGACAAGGTCTTCCAGTTCAACGGCGCGGGCACGCTCAACGTGTCCGGCTTCGCCGTCCAGAACTTCGGCACCTTCGTCCGCTCCTGCGGCAACTGCTCCACGCAGTACAAGCGGACGATCAACCTCAACTCCATCGAGGTGACCTGGAAGGGCGGCCGCATCGCCGGCATCAACACCAACTACGGCGACAGCGCGACCCTGCGGAACATCACGATCGTCGGCGACAGCGGCAAGAAGATCGTGCCGTGCCAGAAGTACATCGGCAACAACACCGGCAAGGAGCCGAGCGGCAACGGCTCCGGCCCCGACGGCACGCACTGCAAGTACAGCCCGTCCGACATCACCTACCGGTAGCCCCCCACGGGCAGCGGCCGTACGGGGCGCCCCGCGTGACGTCCCCTACGGCCGCCGGCCTCCGCGCCTTCGCCCGCGCGCGGTCAGGACCCGCCCACCAGGGTGCGCACCTCGTCCTCCAGCTCCCGCCGGTAGTCCGCGTACGCGGCCCGCAGTGCGCCGCCCGGCCAGTCCGGTGGCAGCAGAGGCGCGGGCAGCACGGGGTCGGCCAGCAGGTGGCGCACCACGGCCGCGAACAGGGTCAGCCGCTCGGCCGGACGCCCGGTGCGCCCGACGTGCCCGAGCAGCGCGCGGGCCTCGTCCGACCAGGCGTCCAACGGCCAGAGCCGCGCGGCGAGTTCGGCGGCGGGCCGCGCGGGGCGGGTCGTACCGCGTTCGGCCGCCTCGTCGAGTGCGGCGGGCAGCGGGCGGTCCAGGTTGGCCGGGCGCAGCCACACCCCCTCGCGCAGCTCGGCGAGGCGCAGACCGGCCAGCCGGGTGCGCAGCTCCGCCCGTTCGGCCGGGCCGCGCCCGCTCGCGGTGACGACCACCAGCTCCCAGTCCCCGTCCCACGCGCGGGTGCGCGGCCGCACGGACTCGTCCTGGCGGCGCTGGCGGTCCAGCAGCCGGTCGCTGAGGCGGTAGCCGGTGTCCGTACGGCGCAGGTCCCCGGCGGCGACCATCCGGCTGAGCGCCGCCCGCAGCGTCGATCCGCCGACGCCGAACCCCTCCAGCAGCCGCCCGAGCTCCCGCGCCGACAACTCCGGCGGGTGCGTGCCCAGCAGCAGGCTGAGGACGACCGACCGCGCGGAGAGGGGGCGCGGCCGCAGTTCTCCCGGTGCCGGCTCCGCCGGGTCGTCGCTGCCCATGGGGACGTACTTTAGGCCCTCGCTCTCGAGGCCCCTGAGGGCGGCGCCCTTTATGCGTTGCACTATTGATACACTCGTGTGAATAGTGCAACACTCAGCCATGACCCTCACGCGCACGGACGAGTCGCAGCAGCTCCCGTACGGACTCGGCGTCGCCGGCGGCGCCACGCACGACGTCACCAACCAGCCCCCTCCCCCGGCCCCGTACGACGCCTCCGACGACGTCGCCCTGCTCGAAGGGGTGCGGCGGGAGGGAGCCGGCTGGGCGGAGGAGGACCTGCGCCGGCTCGGACGGCTGGCGGGCGGCGAAGAGGCGCAGGAGTGGGCCGAGCAGGCCAACCGCCACGAGCCCGAGCTGCGTACCCACGACCGGTACGGGCACCGCGTCGACGAGGTCGACTTCCACCCGAGCTGGCACCACCTGATGCGCACCGCCGTCGCCGAAGGGCTGGCCGGCTCGCCCTGGGCGGACGACCGCCCCGGCGCGCACGTGGCACGCACGGCCGGCGGGCTCGTCTGGGGCCACACCGACGCGGGACACGGCTGCCCCACGTCCATGACGTACGCGGCGGTCCCCGCCCTGCGCCGGCAGCCCGAGCTGGCGAAGAGCTACGAGCCGTTGCTGACCAGCCGTGAGTACGACCCAGGGCTGCGCGTGCCGGCCGAGAAGCGCGGGCTGCTGGCCGGCATGGGGATGACCGAGAAGCAGGGCGGCTCCGACGTCCGCACCAACACCACGTCCGCCGCGCCGACCGCCGAGCCGGGTGTGTACGCCCTGCGCGGCCACAAGTGGTTCACCTCGGCGCCGATGTGCGACGTGTTCCTGGTGCTGGCGCAGGCGCCGGGAGGTCTGTCCTGCTTCCTCGTGCCGAGGGTGCTGCCCGACGGCACCCGCAACACCTTCCGCATCCAGCGGCTCAAGGAGAAGCTGGGCAACCGCTCCAACGCCTCCTCCGAGCCCGAGTTCGACGGGACGGTGGCCTGGCTGGTCGGGCCCGAGGGGCAGGGCGTGAAGACCATCATCGAGATGGTCAACTGCACGCGTCTGGACTGCGTGACGATGTCGGCGGCCCTGATGCGCAAGACGCTCGTCGAGGCGGGCCACCACGCACGGCACCGCAGCGCCTTCGGGGCGCGCCTGGTGGACCAGCCGCTCATGCGCAACGTACTGGCCGACCTCGCGCTGGAGTCCGAGGCCGCCACGGCGCTCACCCTGCGGCTGGCCGGTGCGGCGGACCGTGCGGTGCGCGGGGACGCCGGGGAGGCCGCGTTCCGGCGGATCGCGACGGCGGCCGGCAAGTACTGGGTCACCAAGCGGGGTCCGGCCTTCACCGCCGAGGCGCTGGAGTGCCTGGGCGGCAACGGGTACGTCGAGGACTCGGGCATGCCCCGGCACTACCGGGAGGCGCCGCTGCTGTCGATCTGGGAGGGCTCGGGCAACGTCAACGCCCTCGACGTGCTGCGGGCTCTCGGCCGGGACCCGGCGACCGCGCAGGCGCTGTTCGACGAGCTGTCCCTGACCCGTGGCGCGGACGCCCGGCTGGACGCGGCCGTGGCCGGGCTGAAGGACCGGCTGGCCGAGGGGTCGCCGGTGACGGCCCGGCGCCTGGTGGAGCGGATGGCGCTGACCCTGCAGGCGTCCCTGCTGGTGCGGCACGCTCCGCCCGCGGTCGCCGACGCCTTCTGCGCGACCCGGCTCGGCGGCGACTGGGGGCACGCCTTCGGCACGCTGCCGGCGGGGGCCGGTCTGGACGCGATCCTGGAGCGGGCGCTGCCGGGGCAGGGGTGAGCCGGGGCGGGTGACCGCGGCCGGCGGGGCGGCTTCCTGCGGCCGGCGGGGCGGTCGGCGCCGTGTGGCCGGCGGGGCGGCTTCCTGCGGCCGGCGGGGCGGTCGGCGCCGTGTGGCGGGCGGGGGCGTCCCCGGGTCGGCGACGGCCGTCGGGCCGTCCGCCCCACGGACGGCCGCCGCACCGCCGTGACCTGCGGTCACGCCGTGTCCGACGGTGACTGTCAGTGGTGGGGTGCACACTGGCCGGTGTCCTGATCGAGGACGTCGAAGGCGATGTCACGGAGGTGATCGGCATGACCGAGGTACTGCTCGCCGTGGGCACCCGCAAGGGCCTGTTCATCGGACGCCGGCGAGGCGGCTCCTGGGAGTTCGACGAAGACCCCTGTTTCAAGGCGCAGGCCGTGTACTCGGTCGCGATCGACACCCGGGGGCCGAGCCCTCGGCTGCTGGCCGGCGGGGACAGCGCGCACTGGGGCCCGTCGGTGTTCCACTCCGACGACCTGGGCCGCACCTGGACCGAACCGGCCCGCCCGGCCGTCAAGTTCCCACCGGACACCGGAGCGTCGCTGGAGCGGGTGTGGCAACTGCACCCGGCCGCCGCCGAACCGGACGTGGTGTACGCGGGCACGGAGCCGGCCGCGCTGTACCGCTCGGAGGACCGCGGCGACTCCTTCGAGCTGGTCAGACCGCTCTGGGAGCATCCCACACGCTCGAAGTGGATGCCGGGCGGCGGCGGTGAGGGCCTGCACACCGTGCTGACCGACGCGCGCGACCCGCGGGCGGTCACGGTGGCCGTCTCCACGGCGGGCGTGTTCCGCACCCTGGACGGCGGCGCGAGCTGGGCGCCGTCCAACTCCGGGGTGTCCGCGGTGTTCCTGCCGGACCCCGACCCGGAGTTCGGGCAGTGCGTGCACAAGGTCGCCCGGGACGCGGTGGACCCGGACCGGCTGTTCCTGCAGAACCACTGGGGGGTCTACCGCAGCGACGACGCCGGCGCCCACTGGACGGACATCGGGGAGGGACTGCCCTCGACGTTCGGGTTCGCGATGGTGACGCATCCCCACCGCGGCGACACGGCCTACGTGTTCCCGATCAACGCCGACTCCGACCGGGTCCCGGCCGGCCGGCGCTGTCGTGTCTACCGGACCGGGGACGCGGGACGGAGCTGGGAGCCGCTGTCGGCGGGGCTGCCGCCGGAGGACCACTACGGCACGGTGCTGCGCGACGCGATGTGCAGCGACGACGCCGATCCCGCGGGCGTCTACTTCGGCAACCGCAACGGCGAGGTGTACGCGTCCGCGAACGACGGCGACAGCTGGGAGCAGTTGGCCGCCCACCTGCCGGACGTGCTGTGCGTGCGGGCGGCGGTCGTCGGATGAGGTCCGGGCGGATCCCGCCGGGTTCGGGCCACGGTTTGATAGCCGCTCCCGAGGCGGCAGTAGGGTGACGCCCGTGGCACCACGACCCTTGAACGAAATCGTCGAAGCGGGCTGGGCGAAGGCCCTCGAACCGGTGGCGGGACGGATCGCCGCGATGGGCGACTTCCTCCGCGCGGAGATCGCCGCGGGACGCACCTACCTCCCGGCGGGGGCGAACGTCCTGCGGGCCTTCCAGCAGCCCTTCGACGAGGTACGCGTCCTGATCGTCGGACAGGACCCCTACCCCACCCCGGGACACGCGGTGGGCCTGAGCTTCTCCGTCGCCCCCGACGTACGGCCCCTGCCCGGCAGCCTGATCAACATCTTCCGCGAGCTGAACAGCGACCTGGACCTGCCCCAGCCGTCGAACGGCGACCTCACCCCGTGGACCGAGCAGGGCGTGCTGCTGCTCAACAGAGCGCTGACGACGGCCCCGCGCAGGCCGGGATCCCATCGCGACAAGGGCTGGGAGGAGGTCACCGAGCAGGCGATACGCGCGCTGGCCGCACGCGGCAAGCCGCTGGTGTCCATCCTGTGGGGACGCGACGCCCGCAACTGCCGTCCGATGCTGGGCGATCTGCCGGCCGTGGAATCGGCGCACCCGTCGCCGCGCTCCGCCGACCGCGGGTTCTTCGGCTCCCGCCCGTTCAGCCGGGCCAACGACCTGTTGATCCGTCAGGGCGGGCAGCCGGTGGACTGGCGCCTGCCGTGACCGGAGCCGGCTACCTCGCCGTGGACTCCGGAGGCTCCGGGCTGCGGGCCGTCGTCGGGACGCCCGGGCGCGGCCCGCTGGCCCGGGCCTCCTCGGACGTGCCGGTGCGCACCGGCGACCGAGGGCTCGACCCGGGACACCTCATGGAGCAGCTGGTGCCGATGGCGCGGGCGTTGTGCGCCGAGGCGGGGCTGGAGCGGCTGGACACGGCCGCGATCGGCGCGGCGGGGATGGCCAGCCTGGGGGACGCGCTGCGTGCGGAGCTGCCGGGCGGGCTCGCCCGCGAACTGGGTGTCACGCGGGCGGCGTTGGCGGCCGACGCGGTCACGGCGTACGTGGGCGCGCTCGGGTCGCGGCCCGGAGCGGTGATCGCGGCGGGCACGGGTCTGATCACGATCGGCACCGATCTGGCCGGCTGGCGGCGGGCGGACGGCTGGGGTCATCTGCTCGGCGACTGCGGCGGCGGGGCGTGGATCGGCCGGGCGGGTCTGGAGGCGGCGCTGCGCGCGCACGACGGGCGAGGCAGCGGTTCGGCGCGGCTACTGGCGGACGCGGAGGAGATGTTCGGCCCGGTGGCCGGACTGCCGGGGCAGGTGTACCCGCGCGCCGACCGGGCGGCAGTGCTCGCATCGTTCGCCCCGCGCGTGGGCGCGTGCGCGGTGGACGGGGACCCGGTGGCCGTGGACATCGTGCGGGCGGCGGCCCGGCACATGGCCGACTCGGCGGCGGCGGTGTGCCCGGCGGACGGCGCGGCCGTGGTGGGGTGCACCGGCGGTCTGTTCGGGCTGGGCGAGGTGGTGCTGGCGCCGCTGGACGAGCGGCTGGCGGAGCTGCTGCCCGGCGCGCGGCGGGTCCCCGCCGAGGGGGATCCGCTGCACGGGGCGGTGCGGATCGCCGAAGACCTTTCCGCTGGTCCCCTCGCTCTTCCGGGTGACGAGAGGATGCTGTGCGTGACGAGCACGAGGGGAACGGACGTCACCCTCACGACCGACACCCGTACGTAACTCATCCGACAAAACCGGACGGATACCGCTCACCCGCCCCCTCCCCGAACAGGAGACCCCCGGAAGCCACTAACATGCCGCAGCATGAGCACCCCCACTGGGCCCGCGTCCGGCCTGCCCGTACGAATGCCGCGCCCCCGCCAGCCCGGACGGCACCGCCGTCCCGAACCCCTGGTGGCTCCCGAGGGCGCGCCCGCGCTCGTCCTCGCCGTGCCGGGTACGCCCAGTAGTGCCGCCCGCTCGCTCGCCGACGAGGTCGTGAGCATCGCACGTTCCGAGCTGCCCGGTCTCGACGCCCGGATCGGTCACCTCGACGGGGGCGACGAGGATTCCCCCTCGCTGACCTCCGTCCTCACGCACGCGGCCGAGGAGCGCACGGCCCGCTACGAGCAGGCGCGTGCCGCCGGTTCCGACGTCAAGGAGCCCGACGGCCCCGTCGCCGTCGTCGTGCCGCTGCTCGCCGGCCCGGACAGCGCGCTGCTGCGCCAGATCCGCCAGGCCGTCATGGACAGCCGCGTCGCCGCCGAGCTGACCGACGTCCTCGGCCCGCACCCGCTGCTCGCCGAGGCGCTGCACGTGCGGCTCTCCGAGGCGGGTCTGGCACGCGCCGACCGCGCCCGCCTGTTCACCGTGGCGACCGCCGCGGACGGCATCATCCTGGCCTCCGTGGGCGGCGACGAGGCGGTGCAGGCGGCCGGTATCACCGGCATGCTGCTCGCCGCACGCCTCGCCGTGCCGGTGATGGCCGCCGCCCTCGACCAGGAGGGTTCCATCGCCTCCGTGGCCGAGCAGCTGCGCAACGCCGGGTCGCAGCAGCTGGCGCTGGCGCCGTACCTGATCGGCCCGGAGATCGACGCCTCGCTCGTCGAGGAGGCCGCGAAGGAGGCGGCGTGCCCCGCGTCCGAGCCGCTCGGCCCCTACCCGGCCATCGGCAAGCTGGCCCTGGCCAGGTACACGACCGCCCTGGGCATCGCCCCGCAGCAGCCCCAGAGCGCCCCGGCCCGCTGACGCGGGCGCCCCTCTCGCAGGACGCCTGAAGGGCCCGCTCCGGTCACCCGGAGCGGGCCCTTTGGCGTGCGGGGTACGGCCGTCCCGGCCGGGCTGTGACGGGCGGGAGGGCGGGTCGGCGGCTCGCCCGGGGCCGCCGGGGCCGGACGGTCTGCTGCGGCCGGGCGTGCGGCGGATGAGGGGTGCGGACGCGGCCGCCGGGCGACAGGCCCTGACACACGCCGCCAGGCAACCGGTGGGGGTCTGCCCGGGCGGGCGGCCCACCCGCAAGCCTTGCCGCGCCCGCACGTCAAGTCAGCCGGCGGCCGTCCCGGTCCTCACGCGCCCACCAGCGGTGAGCCCGACGGCGTCCGGAGGGGGGTCGAGAGTTCCGCGAGGGTGCGTTCCAGGGTGTGGAGGTGGACCAGGGCCGGTTCCGTCGCGGAGGGCGCTGTGCGCAGCTCTATGTCGCGGCCCGTCGTGAGGGCCTCCACCGCTGCCTCGACGCGCCAGCAGGCCGCCGCCAGGCGGGCGTCGTGCGAGGCCTCCGGGTCGGCGGCCACGGCGACCAGGCCGCGGATCTCGCGGGCACAGTCGTCGAGCAGCGCCAGCACCCGGCGGGCCCGCCGCTTGCGGCCGAGCATCGGGTTCAGCGGGTGCACGAGGGGCGCCACCGACAGGCGCACCCGGGCGAGGAGCTGCTCCAGTTCCGTCACCGTGGGCGCCGGGTCCGCGTCCGGGTCGCCGGCCAGCCGCGCGGCCGTCTGCGCCGTGCAGGCGTGCACGCAGCGCAGCGCCCGCTGGATCCACGCGTCGGTGACGCTGTGCGTGGACACGGGCAGGACGAAGACCACCGCCAGCGCCGCGCCGAGCGCGCCCACGCCGGTCTCCGCCATGCGCAGGGCCAGCAGGGACGGGGTGAGCACGCCCAGCAGGCCGTAGAGCATGGCGGCGAGGACCGTCACCCAGAGCATCATCCAGGTGTACGAGAGGGCCGCCGTGTAGAAGACGCCGAAGACGGAGACGGCGACGACGAGGGCGGTGACCGCGCCGTCGCCGTGCGCGGGAACGGCGACGAACAAGGCGAGCCCGGCGCCGATGACCGTGCCGAGCACGCGGCGGAAGCCGCGCACCAGGGTCTCGCCGCGCGAGGTGGTGTTGACGAACGCCCACCAGGTGGCGCCGACGGCCCAGTACCACCGCTCCCCGGACACCAGCTGGCCCACGAGCAGGGCGAAGCCCGCGCCGGCCGTCGCCTGGACCGCCTGGCGGGTGGTGATGCGGGCCAGCCCGGTGCCGCCGGGCGGGGTGGGCACGACCGCCGGGGGCAGCCGCCGCTCGTAGCACCACAGTCCGAAGCGCACCGCGCCCGCGGTCGCCACGGACAGCAGCACGGAGGCGGACAGCTCGGCGAGCTGACCGACCCTCGCGTGCAGGAACTGCGCCGCGAAGAAGGTCATGAAGGCGAAGATGCCGAGGCTGTGCCCGCGCGGCCCCCAGCGCCTGGCGTACACGCCGAGCCCGACCACGGCGAGGAAGACGATGTCCCGGGCCGCCGCGTGGTCCTGGAGCGCCGCGGCGACGGCCAGCACGGGCAGCCCGGCGGCGGGCAGGAGGGCCGTGGTGACGGCCTGCCCGCGGACGGTGGCGTCGGTGACGGTGAACAGGGCGAGGAGCGCGGCGAGACCGCCGGTGATCGTGCCGGTGAGCGAGTGCCCGGCGAACCCGCAGACGACGACGGCCAGCCCGATGCCGAGCACGGCCCGCGTCGCGAACCGCAGCCGGATCCGTCCCGGATCCGGAGCCATGAACACCTTCTTCAGCACCTACCGCCCCCTGGCATCTCGTACGACATGTGTCGTGGCATGAAAAAGGCGCCGCGGGTCCGCAGCGCCATCGACGCACCCATATCAGCATCTTCACCGCCATCGGCTCAACTGGCACCCGGTTGAGTGAGCCATTGGTACAGTGCTTTCGGCATTCCTTCGGCCATCTCCGTGCCAATGGCCGACTCCGGAGCGACAACCCCGTGGCCGTGGACGAACTCGACACCCGCATCCTGCGGCTGCTGTTGGAGCAGCCGCGCACGAGCGTGCGCGAGTACGCCCGGATCCTCGGCGTGGCGCGCGGCACGCTCCAGGCGCGGCTCGACCGCATGGAGCGCGACGGCGTGATCACCGGCACCGCCCCCGCCCTCTCCCCCGCCGCGCTGGGCCACCCCGTGCTGGCGTTCGTGCACATCGAGGTCACCCAGGGGCACCTCGACGAGGTGGGGGACGCGCTGGCCGCGGTGCCGGAGATCGTGGAGGCGTTCTCCATCACGGGCGGCGGCGATCTGCTGACCCGGGTGGTGGCCCGTGACAACGCCCACCTGGAGGACGTCATCCAGAAGCTGATCGGGCTGCCCGGCGTGGTCCGCACCCGTACCGAGGTGGCGCTGCGGGAGCGGGTGCCGCACCGTCTGCTGCCGCTGGTGGAGGCGATCGGCCGGTCGGCGCGGACCTAGGCCCTGCCATGCTGGACGCATGAGCGCACTCGGCACCCTCTCGGTCGTCTTCGATCTCGACGGAACACTCGTGGACAGCGAGCCGAACTATTACGAGGCGGGACGCCGCACGCTCGAGGAGTACGGCGTCCCGGACTTCACGTGGGAGGAGCACGAGCGCTACGTCGGCATCAGCACCCGCGAGACGATCGCCGACTGGCGTCGCCGCTACGGCCTGTCCGCGTCGGTGGACGAGCTGGTCGCGGTCAAGAACCACCATTACCTGGAGCTGGCCCGGACGAAGACGACGGTGTTCCCCGAGATGCGCGCGTTCGTGGAGCGGCTGGCGGGCGAGGGCGTCCCGATGGCCGTGGCGTCGGGTTCCTCGGCCGAGGCGATCGGCGCGATCCTCGCCGGCACCGGGCTGGACGCGTATCTGCGGACCGTCGTGTCGGCCGACGAGGTCGCCCGTGGCAAGCCCGCCCCCGACGTGTTCCTGGAGGCGGCGCGGCGGCTCGGCGCGGACCCGGCGGACTGCGTGGTGGTCGAGGACGCGGCGCCGGGCGCGGCCGCCGCGCACGCGGCCGGGATGCGCTGCGTCGCCGTCCCCTACGTGGCCGCGCAGGCCGACGCACCGGAGTTCGCCACGGCGGACCTGCTGGTGCGCGGCGGCCAGGCGGAGTTCACGGCGGTGGCGGCCTGGCACTGGCTGGCCGCCACCGCCCGCCGAGGGGCCTGACCGGTGCCGGCCCGCAGACGTGGGGAGCCGCACTGAGGTTCGCCGTCCCAAGCAGCCGAAAATTCTTTCCCCGGAGGGTGATTGTTACGCGCTCCCCGTCCGTACTTCCTGGTGTTGGGCCGTTCTCAACCCAGGAGGAACGATGCGCTTCTCGCGCAGCACGGCAGGAACCGCGTTCGTGGGCGGAGCCATGATCCTGACCCTCACCGCGCTCGCCTATCCCACCATGCTGGGCGTACAGACCACATCCACCAAGCAGGACCGGGTGGTGGCCAACACGAACTACGGCCCCCTGACGGAGGAGGACCGTGACTTCGTGGTGAAGGTGCGCGCGGCCGGACTGTGGGAGCACCCCCTGGGACTGCTGGCGATGGAGCGCGGCACGACGCCCGAGATGAAGGAGGCGGGCGAGCACCTGGTGGTCGGACACGGCCGGCTGGACGCCAGCTGCCGCAGGATCGCACTGGAGCTCGGCATCACGCTGCCGAACCAGGCGTCGCCGCAGCAACAGGGGTTCGTGGAGACGGTGAAGGCCACCAACGGCAAGGAGTTCGACTCCACGGCCGTGAACATCATGCGGGTGACCCACGGGCAGATCTTCCCCGTGATCGCCAAGATCCGGGCGAACACCCGCAACACGCTGGTCCGGCAGCTCGCGGACCAGGCCAACGACACCGTGCTGGATCACATCACGGTGCTGGAGAAGACCGGCCTGGTCAATCACGAGCAGGTCAACTTCCAGCAGACCAGCCCGCCGAAGCTGCCGCGCGAGCAGGTGACGCCGCCGGCGCCGCAGGCGGGCGCGCCGGTGCTCGCCCTGCCGATCCCGAAGGAGCTGGAGGACCTCAACACGGCCTCCCCGGCACCGTCGCCCTCGGGGACGGTGCGCTGACGCCTTCGCGGTCCGCGGCTCAGGACCTGCGGCGGGGCTTGCCCCGTCGCGGGTTCTTCGCCGTTCCGCCGCCGGTTCCCCGCCGGCCGCGGGCGGCGTTGCGCGCGGCGGGCCCGTCCTTCTTCCTCTCCGGTTTCCTGTCCGGTTTCTTCTCCTGCGCGGGCTGCGGCCGGCGGCCGCGGGTGCTGTTGACGGTCCGGCCGCGCACGATGCCGATGAAGTCCTCGACCAGGTCCGTGGTCGCCGCCTCCGGCCAGGCCAGCGCCACGCTCGAGGCGGGAGCCTCCTCCAGCGGGCGGTGGGTGAGGTCCTTGCGGTGGTGCAACCGGGCCAGCGACAGGGGCACGACGAGCACACCGATCCCGGCCGCGACCAGTTCGATCGCGTCGGCGGTGGTGGCCGGGCGCTCCAGGGCGGGGCGGCCCGGCAGGGTCTCCCAGTCGAGCACGTCGTCGAGGGGGTGCAGCACGATGTCGTCCGCGAGGTCCTCGACGGTGACCGAGTCGGCGGCGGTGACCAGGTGGTCCTTGGGGACCACGACGACCGTCCGCTCGGTGTAGAGGGGGATGGCGCTGAGCACGGTCCGGTCGACGGGGAGCCGGACGAGGCCCGCGTCGGCGCCGCCGTCCAGCAGCAGTCCCCGCGCCGTGCCGACGGGCGCCTGGGCGAGGGTCAGCGGGACGTCGGGCTGCCGCTCGTTCCAGACCCGCACCCATTTGTCGGGCATCACACCGGGGACGTACACGAGGCGGAACGAGGGGGACACTTCCGGGCCGGTCACCTGGCCAGGTTACCGGCCGTGGTCGGCGGCCGTGCACACGCTCGATACCCTGGACGCCATGACGCAGCACCAGAGCACCCAGACGATGAAGCCCGCGACCGCGGCGAAGAAGCTGGGTGTGTACCTCGAGGCCACCCCCGCCGAGTTCCGGGAGGGCGTGGTCTCGCGCGCGGAACTGAACGCGCTCCAGGCCGATCCCCCGCGGTGGCTGCGGGACCTGCGGCGCGACGGCCCGCACCCCCGCCCGGTGGTCGCGGCCAAGCTGGGCGTCTCGATCTCCGGCCTGGCCCGCGCCGGGGTGACCGAGCCGCTCACCACCGAGCAGATCGAGGCGCTGAAGGAGGAGCGCCCCGAGTGGCTGGAGCGGGAGCGCGCCACCCAGGCCGAGGTCCGCAAGGAGGCGGCCCGGCTGAGGAAGCGCGAGAACGAGAACACCGAGAGCGGCGAGAGCGGCGCCTGAGGCCCGCTCCCGAGGCACAGGACACCCCCGGCCGGGCCCCCGGTTCCCGGGGGTGTTCGGGTTCCGCCCCCTCGCTCGCCGGGAACCGGCACCGCCCCACCCCTTCCGGAGAACAGATATATGCACCACCATGTGGCGCTATCGCACGCGCCCGTGGCGGCGCGCCGACCGTGCCCGGGGTGGGACATGCGCGACACCAGGTGGAAGCAGGCCGTCGAATGGCTGGCCGCGGCGGCCACGGACCCGCAGGAGTGCAAGCGCCGGTGGGACCGCGCCCCGGGGACGGCCCTGCTCGCGGCGGGCCGGTACTGGGACGTGCTGAGCGTTCCCGACCGCCTGGGGCTGCTGGCCCTGGACCTGCTGTGGAGCGATCCGCTCGAGATGCCGGGACCCACGCTGGTGGACGTCACGGCACGCCGCGTGGGCTTCTTCCTGCCGCCCGACCCGGGCAGCGAGTGGGTGGGGTTCGGGGTGCGGCACGTGGGACGCGGCTCCTGGGTGGCCGTGCCGCCGCCGTACCGGCCCTCCGGGCGGCTGGAGTGGCTGGTCCCGCCGGACGGCACCGGCGCGCTGCACGCGGCGGAGCCGCTCGAGCGGGCGCTGCGCCGGGCGGCCGGCACGCTCGCGGTGCTCGCACCGGTCAGCGCGGACCCGTCGCGCCCGGACCGCTGGTGACGTCCGGTTCCGGCGCCTCTTCGGACGTCTTCTCCTCGGGCGTCCCGGAAGTCGGCAGAAGGACCGGGACGCGGAACGGCACGGCCGGCGCCGGACCGCGGTCGCCCGCGGCGGCGAAGGACGCCCGCAGTCCGTCCCGGTGCGCCGGGACCGTGTGCCCCTTCGCCCGCCACTCCGCGACGAGTTCCGCGTAGATCGGTGTGTTCGCCGGGTGCCCCCCGGTCAGTTGCGCGTACGGCCGGCTCACGGCGTCGTGCCCGAGAAGGCGCCGCGCCGTCTCAGTGCTGTCCATGCCGGAGCAACGCGCCGCCGTGCGCCGGTGGTACGCCGTGGGCTTCACCTCCGCCCCCGCGGGTGAAGCCGTCACCCGCTCGGCCGTACGCGTCGCGGGGACGGGGTTTGACCCTCGACCTTGTCGAGGCGGCAGGGTCCGAGGTGTGGAGAGCGAGATGCGCAGCATTGGTGAGACGGCCCGCGAGAGCGGGCTGGGCGTCAGCGCCCTGCGGTTCTACGACCGTGCCGGTGTCCTGGTTCCCGACCAGGTCGACCCGGTCACCGGTTACCGCTGGTACGCGCCGGAGCAACTGGGCGAGGCCCGGCTGCTGGCCCGGCTGCGCCGCACCGGGATGCCGCTGGCGGACGTCCGGCTGGTCCTGGCCGGCTGGACGGCCGCCGACACCGACCTCGTGCGCCGGCTCCTCGAGGCGCATCTGCGCCGACTGGAGGAGGGGCTGTCGGCCGCCCGCGCCGAGTTCTCCGCGCTCCGCGCCCTACTCGACGACAGGGAGAACCCCATGATCTCACCCCGCACCGCCGCCCGGCTGTCCGTGTCCGGCCCCGGTCTGGCCGCCGCACTGGACGCGGTCCGTTTCGCGGCCGGCACCGCTCCGGAGCTGCCGGTGCTCGCCGGCGTCCACCTCGACGTCGAGGGCGACGCGCTGCACGTCGTGGCGACCGACCGCTACCGGATGGCCGTGGCACGCACCGCCGTCGGCGGGCACGACGGCGGCCGGGTGCAGGCGACCGTGCCGCTGCCCCTCGCCGACGCGATGCGGGCGCTGCTGGACGGCGAGAACGAGGCGCGCCTCACCGTGGACGACGGCCGCGTGACCCTGGAGGCCGGTGACCGGCAGACCGGCGGCCGGTGTCTGGAGCAGGACTTCCCGGACTACCGGCGCCTGGTGCGGCTGCCCGCCGGGCGGCGTGCCGAGGTGGACGTGCCGGCGTTCACGGAGGCCGTGCGTTCGGGACCGGTCCGGCCGCACGAGGACGGCGGGGACGCGCGGTGCGAGCTGACGGTGCTGGCGGTCTCGGACGACGGCGGGGTCGTCCCGGCCCCGGAGGGCGCCGACGCGCCGGACCTCGTGGCGGTGAACCGGGCGTTCCTGCTGGACGCGCTCGCCGCGGCGGCCGGTGAGCGGCTCGTCCTGGAGTTCGGCGCTCCCACGGCCCCGCTCGCGATCCGCCGCCCCGCGGACGAGCACACGTTCTCGCTGCTGATGCCGGTGCGACTGGCCGACTGAGGCACCGCCCCGGACGCACGACGGCCCGGGCGCTCCCTCACGGGGCTGTCCGGGCCGGACGCGCAGACGGGCTCAGCGGTCGCGGCCGCTGTCCTCCATCGGCTCCAGCGTCTCCACGGCGGGCGTGCCGTGCTGGGCCGGCAGGGTGTCGGGCGCGGGCGTGCG
Organism: Streptomyces sp. DSM 120436; assembly: GCF_055778765.1. Lineage (NCBI taxonomy): Bacteria > Bacillati > Actinomycetota > Actinomycetes > Kitasatosporales > Streptomycetaceae > Streptomyces > Streptomyces sp. DSM 120436. The sequence continues at coordinate 765,188 of NZ_JBSKBS010000002.1, forward strand.
CCGCCCGGCCAGGCGCATCGCGATCGGCTCGGTGTAGCGGGCGGTGAGCGGGCCGAGCACCACCAGGACCAGGACGTAGGCGGTGGCCAGCGGGCCGAGCTGGGGTTCGATGCCGGCGGTGACCGCGAGTCCCGCGATGACGATGGAGAACTCGCCGCGCGCCACCAGGGTGCCGCCCGCGCGCCAGCGGCCCTTGGGCGAGATGCCGGCCCGGCGGGCCGCCCACCAGCCGGTGGCGATCTTCGTCAGCGCGGTGACGACCGCCAGGCCGAACGCCGGCAGGATGACCGGCGGGATGGACTGCGGGTCGGTGTGCAGGCCGAAGAAGACGAAGAACACCGCGGCGAACAGGTCGCGCAGCGGCGCCAGCAGGTTGTGCGCGCCCTCCGCGACCTCGCCGGACAGGGCGATGCCGACGAGGAAGGCGCCCACGGCGGCCGACACCTGGAGCTCCTGGGCGATGCCGGCGACCAGCAGGGTCAGGCCGAGCACGACGAGCAGCAGCTTCTCCGGGTCGTCGCTGGAGACGAAGCGGGAGATCACACGTCCGTAGCGGACGGCGACGAAGAGCACGAGCCCGGCGACGCCCAGCGCGATGGCGAGGGTGACGCTGCCCGCGGCGAGGCTGACGCCGGCCAGCAGGGCGGTGATGATCGGCAGGTAGACGGCCATCGCCAGGTCCTCGAGCACGAGGATACTGAGGATGACCGGGGTCTCTCTGTTGCCGAGCCGGCCGAGGTCGCCGAGGACCTTGGCGATGACACCGGAGGAGGAGATCCAGGTGACGCCCGCGAGCACCACGGCGGCGACCGGACCCCAGCCCATGAGCAGGGCGAGGGCGGCGCCGGGCAGGGCGTTGAGCGTCATGTCGACGAGACCGGCGGGGTACTGCGTCTTGAGGTTGGAGACGAGGTCGCTGGCCGTGTACTCGAGGCCGAGCATCAGCAGCAGCAGGATCACGCCGATCTCGGCGCCGATCGCGACGAACTCCTCGCTGGCGCCGAGCGGCAGCAGGCCGCCCTCGCCGAACGCGAGGCCGGCCAGCAGGTAGAGGGGGATGGGCGAGAACTGGAGGCGTCCGGCGAGGCGGCCGAGCAGGCCGAGGCCGAGGATGATCGCGCCGAACTCGATGAGGAAGATCGCGGAAGAGTGCACGCGCTCACTCCCGCCCGAGGATCTCGGCGGCGGCGTCGATGCCCTCGCGGGTGCCGATGACGATCAGCGTGTCCCCTCCGGCGAGCCGGAAGTCCGGCGCGGGCGACGGGATCGCCTCCGCGCGGCGCAGCACGGCCACGATCGACGCTCCCGTGTCGGTGCGCATCCGGGTCTCGCCCAGCAGCCGTCCGTTCCAGTGGGACACCGAGGAGAGTTCGATGCGCTCGGCGACCAGCCCCAGGTCGGTGGTGTGCAGCAGGTTCGGGCTGTGGTGGGCCGGCATCAGCGCGTCGATGAGCGCGGCCGACTCGGCGACGCTCAGCCGCATCGAGCGGGCGCAGGCGTCCGGGTCGTCGGAGCTGTAGACGTTGACCGTCCGGGCACCGTCGCGGTGCGCGATGACGGACAGGTGCTCGTGCTCACGCGTGGTGAGGTCGTATTTCACACCGATGCCCGGCAGCGGTGTCGCGCTCATCCGTGGAGCAGGCACAGCCCGTCCCCTTCCCGTTCTTCTTCTGAAATCGTCCGATGTGCGGGGCTGGGCGGACCGTCCCACGGCACCGGGTGGCACCCCCCACCGGCGTAATGGTGCCATCCCGCCATTCGGCCGGAACATGGGTGTTGCCACGGATGGACAGGTTCCGGGGGCGTGGAAAAGATCTCCGAGGACTTCGTGCCGCCGCAGTTCAGCGGGGTGCACCGGACAAAACCCGGGAATCGGGCGCGTAGGGGCCGTCCGGCGTGGGTACTCGGTGACACCTTCCGGGGACGGGAGTGTGTGGTGGACGACACGGTGATCGTCGGAGTGGACGGCTCTGCCTCCAGCCTCGCCGCCGCCGACCTGGCGGCCGAGGAAGCACGGCTGCGCGGGGCACGGCTGCGGATCGTGCACGCGTTCGCCCGTCCCGCGGATCTCGATCCGATGGTGCACGGGGCGCTGGCCGAGACCGAGCAGCGGGTCCACGAGCGCGTCCCGGGCCTGGAGATCACCCGCACCGTGGTGTCCGGCGACGCGCTGACCGTGCTGCGGGCCGAGTCGCGGCACGCGGTGCTGACCGTGCTGGGGCGGCGCGGCCGGAGCCTCTTCGGTGACCTGCTGCTGGGCTCGACGACCATGCAGTTGGCGGCGCACGGGCACGGCCCGGTGATGGTGGTGCGCGGGCGGTCCGACCCGCAGGGCCCCGTGCTGCTGGCCGCGGACGGCTCACCCGCCGGGAACGCCGCAGCCTCCTTCGCGTTCACGGAGGCCGAGCTGCGCGGGGCTCCGCTGGTGGCCATGCACGTGTGGAACACCTGGGGCGAGCCCACACCGTACGAGGATCCGGGTGATCCGCTGAGCGTGGTGGTGGACCTCGACCAGCTCGAACTGCGGCACCGGCGGCTGCTGGAGGAGGCGATGAAGCCCTGGATGGCCGCGCATCCGGGGGTCATGGTCCAGCCGCGCCTCGAGCGTGGCCGGGTCCGGCAGGCGCTGCTGGCGGCGACGCGCGAGGCGCAGCTGGTGGTGGCCGGGGCGCGTGGTCACGGCGGGGTCGCCGGGATGCTGCTCGGCTCGGTCAGCCAGGCACTGCTGCACCACGCGGACTGCCCGGTCACCGTGGTGCGGGCACTGAGCTGAGACCGTGCCGGCGCCGGCGCCGACCGGAGGCGGCGTCAGCCGAGGAGGCTGAGGCGGACCTTGCGGTCGGGGTTGTCCCGGTTGGTGTCCGCGCTCGCCGCCTTCCACCGCCTCGCCCGGCCGCGCCCCGCCCTCCACCGCTTCAGCAACCCGGTGCTCCCGCACCCCCCAGCACGTCAGGAGACCGCACGGCGGTCAACTGGTCTTCGCGGCGGACAACCAGGGGGTCAGGGACTGGCCCATCCCCTGGCCGCCCCGGGGCGTTCCAACGGACTCCGACCCCCTGTCCGGCTCACAGAGGACCCCCACTTCGACGACGACCCGGAAACGATCCTCGAAGCGGAACCCCTCAACCGCTTCCTGCTCCAGTTCACCCTCAACGGAGCATGCGACACTGCGCCCTTCAACGCCTGGACCAGGGTCATGCCCCTGGAGCGCCTCGAACCGCTGTGGCACTTCCTCCGACCGGTCCCCCTCGGCCCTTTCCTCCCCACCTCCACAGGCGACCTGTTCCATGCAGCCCCTGGACTACTGGCCGGTGTCAGCGCCGACGAGACGTGAGGCAAGCATCGCGTTCGGCACAACGCCACCGAGAAACCCTCGCCCCCTTGCGCACCTACGACCCTGCGCAACCTGCCCCTGCACACCACAACCCAGAACAAGGTCTGGCTCGAGATCGTCCAGATCGCCCTCGACCTGCTGGCCCGGGATGCCCCCGGACGAGGTCTGGGGGAGGACACACATGCTCACGCTCACCGGCGCCGCCAGGCTCTGGGCGCCCGCCGCCGGCGAATCCTCCGCCCGGCCCGGCGCTGGCCCTGGACCGGCCACATCGCCGCCACACTCGCGCGGCTCGCAGCTCCAGGGCGGTGAACGCGACGTTGGAGAGCCAGCCGCGCCGCGGCAGGGACCAGATGCCCTCGGCGGGGTTGAAGTCGGGTGCGCGGGGCGGCAGGTAGCAAACAGTCCGACCGACGACGCCCACCACCAGGCGTTCGGGACACGGCACGTGTTCGGCCTGTCGCTGCCCGGGCGGGAACCGCACGTCAGCGGATTCCCGGCGCACCGGTCCGGCGGCGACTCCTCCCGGCACGATGAGCGCTACGCCGCATGCGTCCAGCCACTGCTCAATCCCTCCTGATGGCGCTGCGCGAGTCTCCGGCAGCGATCGCAGGCGGCAGGCCAGCCACGCCTTGGCGACGCCGCTGACCCCGCGCGAGACGAGCGTGCTGCACCTGCTGGCCACGGGACTGACCGCAGAGGTGATCGGACGCAGACTGGGCATTTCGCCGCGTACCGTCCACAAGCACCTGAACGCGTTGTACCCGGAAGCTCGGGGCCGCGGACCGGCTCAGCGCGGTGCTGCGCGCCCAGGACCCAGGCCTGCTTCCCGGGCCGTCCGGCGTCCACCCCGGCCCGGGTTCGACCGGCTCGCGTTCCCGGTGAACGGGAAGCCCCCTGCCCACCTGCCTCGCGGTCGCCGCCGACAGGAACGGGGACGTATGCGTAAGCCGTGCCGCTGCTGCCGGAAGTGGGCCGAGGCCATCGGCTTCATCCGTGACCGGATCCGTCGGCGGACCCGCATCGGCCAGGGACGACGCCCCTGACCGGTCACGTCGAGCGTCCCTGTACGGCGGGCTCCGACCCGACGGCCGAGTCGGTGCAGCGTTCGGCGAGTTCGAGGAGCGCGGTCTGCGCCGTGCGCACCGTGGCCGTCGTCGCCTTCACCGAGGTCCAGCCGCTCTGCCGGCCAGCCCGCAGACGGACCGGCAGGGATCCAGCCCTCGCACTCGGCCTGCTCAGCTGAACAGGGCGAGGTAGTACCGTTCGTGGACCGGATGGTAGTCACCGAAGTCGACGGATGCCGGGTCACCGCCGGTCTCGGCGAGGACGAGCCGGTCCAGGTAGTAGTCCCAGCCGGGGCCGACACCTCCCGCCGTCGCGGGGTCGTCGCCGACGGCCTGGGTGAAGGTGAGCGTGGTGGTGCCCTCGTGCTCGACGAGTGTGAGAGTCATGCGCCAGACGAGTTCCTGGCCGGGCACCTGCGACGTGAGGACCAGACGGCGGGGAGCCCGGCACTCCTCGATGGTGAGGGGCTCGGCCTGGTGCTCGTCACCCTCGTAGAGCATCCGGAAGTCGACCGAGCCGGTCGACGGGTCACCGGTCCACTCCCCGATCCACCGGGCCAGACGGTCCGGCTCGGTGACCGCCGCCCAGACGTCCTGGATGCCGGCCCGGAAGGTGCGGTCGAAGGCGATGCCGTCCAGGCCGTCGACGGTCACGCGACGCCCGGTAGGGATGCCGGTCATGCGGATTCCTCCTGAGGTCTTCCCGTGCCGGGAGCGGCGCCGGTGCCGGCCCGACGGTCGTGGACGGTTCTGCGAACCTCCAGTTCGAGGGCGTCGAAAGCACTCTCGGGGATCGGGAGGCAGCACCCGGCAAGCTCGTCGAGCAGGGCGCGGACCGGGGCGAGGCCCGGGCGGGCAAGCGCGTAGTGGCGCTCGCGACCGTAGTCCTCGGCGGTGACCAGCCCTGCCTCGGTGAGCAGTCGCAGATGTCTGCTCACCGCGGGCCGGCTGATCGGGTGCCGTGCCGCGAGGTCGACCACTCGGGCCGGGCCGACGGCGAGTGCGCGCAACAGGTCGCGGCGCACGGGGTCAGCCAGGGCTATGAACGGATCCACCCCCTATTAGTAACTTACCGGTTACCAATAGGCAAGTCCTCGGCTCCACGACCGGGATTCCCGGAACGGGAGGCGATCCGCCTGACGACGCCCGGACGTCACGCGCTCGGGCTGCGGCGCGGTCCGCCGCCACGAGCCGTGGGGAGCATGCTCGGCTTCGGCCCGAAGGCCGGGCGCGTACGGGGAGGTGGGCCGCTCGGCGAGGAGCCCTTCCAGCCGATGGATCCCCGGGCGCGGCCGGCCGAACGGCCTGCCCGGCGCCGTCCTGGTCGGCGGGCTGCACGAGGGACTCCTCCCCTGCGCAGGCAGCGTCGGCGTCGGCACCACCAGCCGCCCGCCCGCGACCGCCCCCACATGAGCCCGGCCTGTCCCACCGAACCGGGAGCTGATCAAGGGTGACGTGCACAAGATGCCGGAACTCAACGTGAACGCACCGGACCATCACTTCCAGTCACGGCGACGTGTACGGGCCGGCCCGGTGGAGTTCCAGGGTGGTGGCGAGGCGGATGACGGCGGTGTGCCAGTGGGACGTGGCGGTGGCCGGGCCGTGGGTGCGGAGGGCGGTTGTCACAGCGGAGACCTTGTCCGCGGTGGTGTGGAAGCCGGTTCGGCGCAGGAGGGCGGCTGCTGATTCGAGGGTGGCGTGGTCGGTGGCAGCCAGGTTCTTCAGGCCGTGGTGGGCGGCCTCGGCGAGGGCTGCGAGCGCCTGTTCCAGGGCAGTGGTGAGGGGGTCGTCCGGGGGGTGCGGGGCGACGGGGAGGCCGGTGTCGCCGTCGCCGGGAGCGAGGTCGGGGACGAGGACGCCGTGGGAGGTGCGGACGGCGAGAGGGGCGAGGAGGACCCTGCCCCGGTCATGGCGGAGGGAACCGCTGATCCGGTCGGCGGTGCCGGAGGCGAGGGCGTCGGTCAGGGCGTCCAGGGCGCCGGGGCAGTGGGGGTTGTGCGCGGTGCTCAGCAGGGCCTCGTTGCCGGCCGGGTCGTGAAGGACGGCTTCGAGGCGCTGTGCGGCCGGGTCGTACCGCACGGGTCCGGCCTCCGCGACGGCGAGGACGCGCATGGACTCGGCCTCCACCCGAGGGCGGACGAGGCGGGGAAGGAGGGTACCTGGGGCGGGGAACTGTGCGGCGAGGTCGGTGACCAGCAGCCCGGGCGGCAGGTCGTCCCAGGCGGTGCCGACGGGAGTGACGGACGTGGTGGCGATCCGGCCGCGGGAGATCTCCACGGCGCGGCCGGCTGTGCGGGAGGTGGCCTCGCTGACCACGTTGGCGGCGGCAAGGGTGCGCAGGTTTGTACCGAGGATCCTGCGGGAGCCGAGGTCATGGCCGGTGGGCGCCTGACCGTCGGGCAGCTCCCAGCGTTTGTGCAGAACGAGGACGACACCGGCATCGGGGTGGGCGAAGAAAACGTCGGCGGTGCGGTCGCCGGCGGAGCCGTCGACATGGCAGCCGAGGGCGACGAGGCGGACTCGACGCAAGGCTGTGCGGGCCGTCTCGGCAGTGCCGAGGACGGCTGCGGGGTCGGTGGGGGCGGCGCGGTGGCGGGCGTGGAGTTCGGCGAGGAGCAGGGCGTGGGTCTCGCGGTCGTGGCGGGCGCCGCGGACGGCGTGCTCGGCCAACTGGTGGCGTATCCCCTCGAGGGCCGCGGCGGGCCAGTGGCGGCCGGCGGCCGTGAGGGCGGCGCCGGCACGACGGAGGGTTCCGTCCAGGACGGGGCCGGCCTGGGGGACGCCTTCGACGAGGAGTTCGTCGACGAGGTCCATGGCTGCGCGGTGGGCGCTGTCGCCGTGGTCCGGGGTCGTCTTCTCTCCTCCGACGGTGACTCGGTCGCTGCCCTCGGTGTCGGCGGCTCGGAAGGCCCAGACGGCAAGTACGACCGTCGCGCCGCGCAGTGGCTCGGCTGCGTCGGTGACGGCGAAGCCGGGGCGGTGGGGCACGGGGAAGCGGACGGTGCAGGCGGGGAGTTCGACGGCGGGAACGGGGTCGGCGGGGGTGGGGCGGTGGAGGACGGCCTGGTAGCCGCGGTCGCGGGTGCGACGGGCCGCGGTGAGGGCGGGACGGCCGAAGGCCTCGGCCAGGGCGGTGTCGTCGATGTTTCCGGGGGACCAGTCGGTGAAAGGCGGCGGGGTGTCCGATGCGGTCGCGGTGCGCTGGTAGGCGAGGACGAGGCCGATGCGGTGGCGGCAGACCCCGTGGGCCTCGCAGCTGCAACGGGCGTCCTGCAGGGTGGCGCCGGGCGGCAGTCGGGTCTCGGTGCCGTCGGGAAAGCAACCGTGCACGGTGTGGTCGCCGGTGACGTCCAGGTCGGGGCCCGCTCCGGCGTCGAGATCCTTGGCGGCGCGTTTGACCAGGCCGCGGTTGGCGAGGGCGGCGAGGATGTCGGGGGTGAGGGCGAGCAGGTCGGTGCGGATCATGCCGTTCGTCCTCCGTGGGCCATTCTCTCGGCAACGAATTCGGCCAGGTGGCCGGGGGTCATGGCGCCGATGTGTGCGCCGGCCTCGGCGAGGCGGCCGGCCAGGTCGCGGTCGTAGGAGGGGGCGGCCTCCTCGTCGAGGGCGGCGAGGCCGAGGACGGTGACGCCCTGTCCGGTCAGGTCGCGGACGGTGCGGGTCAGGCGGTGGGCGTCGCCGCCCTCGTAGAAGTCGGTGATCAGAACGACGATCGTGCGGCGCGGGTTGCCGACGAGGCCGGCGGAGTAGTCGACGGCGCGGGCGATGTCGGTGCCTCCGCCGAGCTGGACCTTCATCAGGAGTTCGACGGGGTCGGTGACGTCGGAGGTGAGGTCGACGACCTGCGTGTCGAAAGCGACCAAGTGGGTGCGCAGTCCGGGCAGGCCCCATAGGCAGCCAGCGGTGACGGCGGAGTGGATCACGGATCCGGCCATGGAGCCGGACTGGTCGACGAGGAGGATCAGCTGCCACTGCTCGATGTGGCGGCGGGTGCGGGAGTGGAAGTGCGGCTGCTCGATGAGGATGCGGCGGTCCTCGGGCCGATAGTGGGCGAGGTTGGCGCGGATCGTGGCCCTGAAGTCGAAGTTTCGGGCGAGGGGGGTCCGGCTGGGGCGGCGGGAGCGGGCTCCGGTGAGGGCGCGCCGGATATCCGGCCTCAGCCGCTCGGTCAGGTCGCGCACGACGGCTTCGACGATGCGCCGGGCGGCGGCCAGAACCTGCGGGTTCATCAGGTGTTTGGTGCGCAGCACGGCCCGCAGCAGGCTGGTGCTGGGTTCTACGCGGAGAAGAACGTCGGGATCGGTGACGATCTCGTCGATGCCGTAAGTCTCCACGGCGTCGCGTTCGAGGCGTTCGACCGTCTCCCGGGGGAAGAGACGGTGGATGTCGTCGAGCCAGTCGACGACGGTGAGCGTGGAAGGGCCGTCGCCGCCCTCCCGGCCGTCGGCGGTGCCGCGGCGTTCACCACGGCGGGCGAGGTCGTCGTCGCGGCCGTAGAGCCACTGGAGGGCGGTGTCGCGGGCGGCGTCCTGGCCGTCGAGGCCGCCGGTGCGGCGTTCGGCGGGGGCGCCGAGGATCAGCCGCCAGCGTTCCAGTCCTGCGCGGGGGTCGTCGGGGGTCATCGGGGTGCTCCGAGGGCGTGCCGGTCGAGCAGGAGGTCGGTGTGTTCCTCGAGGGCCGCGGCACGGGCGAGGAGCAGCGGGTCGGCGGTGGTGCGCAGCAGGGTGCGGGCGGAACCGTGCAGGTCCCGGCGGTTGAGGAGGAGTTGTGCGACGCGTTCGCGTTCACGGGGCGGGAAGAAGGCGAAGGCCTGGCGCAGGGCGGGCAGGGCATGGAGGAACACGTCGTCGGTCATGGCGGTGACGACGCCGTCCAGGGTGTCGAGCAGGGACCGTTCGCCCTTCGGGGCGGGCCGCAGGATCTCTTCGCGGGCGAGGGCGAACAGACCGGCCAGCCAGTCGCCGAGGACGACGGGGTCGGCCGCGGCGGCGAACGCTTCGGCCTCACCGGCGGGTTCGGTCAGGACTCCGAGGGCGCGGCACAGGCCGAGGGCGGCGCCGCGCAGGTCGGCTGGGGCATGCCGGTCGCGGGCGATGCGGGCGGCGGCTGCGGCGGCGGTTTCCGGGGTGAGGGCAAGGGCGGGTGCGGCGTGGAGGAGGGCGTCGCGGGCGGCGGTCAGGGCGCGCAGGCGGGGGACGTCGACGCCGGGTGGGCCGCCGTGAAGGCCCTCCACGAGGTGGAAGAGGCGGTCGACGGCGTGGTCGAGGACGCTGCCGAGCAGCGGGTCACGGGCTGCACCGAAGACGCGGTCATGGCGCCAGAGGCCCAGGACCACGGCGAGGGCCCGCCCCAGGGGGCCGGGGTCGACGGTGGTACGGATCCGCTGGGCGAGGCCGTCCAGGAGGTCGTGGGAGAGGGTTCCGACTCCGCAGAGGACGGCGTCGAAAAGGAGGGCGGCGGTGGTCCCGGCGTCGGCGGCTGTACCGGTGTCGCGGAGGCGGCGGGCGAGGAAGGCTGTGGCGGCCTCGTCGGGGCGGGCTCCGTAGGCGCCGGCCTCGGTCAGTGCGGCGTCGCGGCCGGTGCGGGGGCAGGGTTCCCAGGTTTCGTGGTCGCGGGGGTCGGCTCCATGGTCGGGGCCGGTGAGGCGGGTGTGGCCGGGGATGCCGAGGATGCGCAGCTGGTGGAGGAAGCGGCTGCGTTCGAGCCCCCGGGGGTTGGTGAGGTCGAGGTCGAGGGTGCGGTCGCCGTCGAGGCCGAGGCGGATCTCCTCGGCAGTCACGTGGTGGACCAGGGGTGGCAGCGGAGTGTCGGGGTGGAGGCGGCCGGTGCGGTCGCCGGTGCAGGCGACGACCGTTTCGACGACGGCGGGGTGGGCGCCGGGCCTCAAGGGGCCGTCGGTGTTCCAGGGGAGCGGCTGGTCGAGGTCGTCGGTGATCAGTGCGGCGGCGAGGCCGTCCAGGACGTCGACGCGGGCGGGGCGGGGGTGTCCGCGGAGGGCGGCGAGGCCTTCGGTGAGGGTGTGGGCGGAGATCAGGGCGGCGGTGGAGACGGGGAGGCGGCGGGCGCGGAGCCGTTCCACGACGGTGCGGTGGAGGGTCCTTGCGGCCGCGTCGGGGCCTTCGTCCCACAGGTGCTGGTAGTAGCCGGGGGACGGCATGCCGGACTGGTAGCCGGCGAAGGCGTCCATCTGGCGGAAGGAGTAGGGCACCAGGAAGCTGCCGCCCGTAGCCCCGTCGGGCGGGACGGGCACCGGGGGCCATGCGGCATGTTCCGCACCCGGAGACGTGCCGGGGGCGGCGGTGAGGGCGCGCAGGGCGGGCTGGTGGAAGCCGCCGGTCACCACCAGGACCGGTCGGCTGCCGGCGTGTGCGACTGCGGCACGGACCCAGGAGGCCATGTACTGCTCGCGGGCGCGGTCCCCGACGTCGGCCTCGGTGCCGCCTCGCACCAGGGCGAAGTAGGCGTCCAGGCGGTCCTGCAGGCCGTCCGGATCGGCGATCTCGAAGACGCGGTCCCACAGGGCGTCCACGGTGTCGACCCGGTAACGGGCGCGGAGCCGTTCGGTGGCGCGGCTGTAGCGGGCCTCGGCGTCGGCGTAGCGGTTGGCTGCGCCGTCGGGGCGGTCGGTGAAGGCGCGGTGCCAGGCGGGCAGGTCGATGAACCGGACCTCGGCGCCCGCGGTACGGCCCTCGGTGAGTGCCACCCATTCCGGGGAGTACGCGCACAGCGGGGCCCAGGAGGTGGCGACCCGTTCGGTGTCGCGGTAGTGGCTGAAGACGGCGATGGGCAGTTCGTGTCCGAGGAGCAGTTCGCCGATCCGGTCGTTCATGTCGGCGGGGCCCTCGACCAGGACGTAGGCCGGGCGCAGTTCGCGGATCGTGCGGCGGACGAGGCCGGCGCAGGCCGGTGAGTGGTGGCGCACCCCCAGGAAGGTGACGCGGGCGGTGCTCACCGTTGGTCCAGCAGGTACCGGGCCTCGTGGAGGGCCTGCCACTGGGGGCCTCGGCGCAGGCGGGCCTGCTGTTCGAGGAAGCGGCGCAGGCGGGCGAGGTCCTCGGGGCTGTCCTTGGCGGCGGTGCCGGCGAGACAGGAGACGATGTCGGCGGCGTTGCCGGCCTCGCCGCGCAGGAACCAACCGCGCAGGCCGACGGCGTGGGCCGTGGAGACGGCTTCGGCGGTGCTCATCACTGCGGAGGGCCGGTCGCCCTGGCCGGGTGCGCCGCGCAGTTCGCGAAAGGTGCCCACCAGTACCTCGAGGACGTCCCGGTCGGGTGCCCGCTCGACTCCGGACTCGCGGAGCAGGGCGGTGGACTCGGCTTCGACGAGGGCGAGTTCGGTGTCGAGGTCGGGTATCGGGAAGACGGTCTCGAAGTTGAAACGGCGTTTCAGCGCGGCGCTCATCTCATTGACGCCGCGGTCACGGGTGTTGGCGGTGGCGATGACGTTGAAGCCCTGGCGGGCGAAGACCATGCCGTCGTCGCCGTCGAGTTCGGGGACGGCGACGACGCGTTCGGAGAGCAGGGAGAGCAGGCAGTCCTGGACCTCGAGGGGGCAGCGGGTGATCTCCTCGAAGCGGACGATGCGTCCCTCGGCCATGCCGCGGAGCATGGGGGCGGGCACCAGGGAGCGGCGGGAGGGGCCTTCGGAGACCAGCAGGGCATAGTTCCAGGAGTACTTGATCTGGTCCTCGGTGGTGGCCGCGCCGCCCTGAACAGTGAGCGTGGAGGTGCCGCTGACGGCTGCCGCGATGAGTTCGGAGAGCAGCGACTTGGCAGTGCCGGGTTCGCCGACGAGCATCAGGCCCCGGTTGGTGGCCAGGGTAACCAGGGCCCGTTCGACGAGCGAGGGGCTGCCGACGAACTTGCGGCTGATGCCGGCGTCGGGGTCTCCGACCACGAAGCGGAGGGCGGCACGGAGGCTGAGCCGCCAGCCGGGCGGCCGCGGGTCGGTGTCCCCGGCGCGCAGCTCGGCGAGTTCGTCGGCGTGGCGCACTTCTGCGGGCGGACGCTGCAGGCGGGGCGGGTGCGGGTCGCTCACTGTGGTCATGGCGGTGCTCACTTGGCGGTGACGTCGGTCAGGTCGGCGAGGATCTCGGAGGCGATGACGGGGTCGATCTCGCCGAGGCGGTGCGGGTACGTGTGGTTGGGCCAGTAGTCGCCGGGGGCGGTGTCGATCCAGATGGTCTCGAGGGTCTGGTCGGGGAACGCGTCGACCATGCCGACGGCGATGCCGCCGTCGAGGGCGATGACGAGGTGGCGGTCGCGGGTGATCGGGCGGGAGAACCAGCGTTCCACGCCGTTGTCCTCGGGCGTGCCGCGTTCCCAGCCGCGCTTGGTGAGCCCGAGGAGTTTGCCGACGGGGACGGTGACGCCCTCGAAGCGGGTCAGCCTGTGGCCGGTGGCCTCCTCGTCGGTGAAGGCGTGCACGGGACGCCCGAGCTGCGGGAAGGGCTGGAGGATCTCGTAGTCGGCGAAGAGGTCGGCCCAGTCCTCGAGTCCGTCCGCCAGATGGAGGGGGTGGGCGAGGCGCACGGTGGCGCCGACGGGGAGGGTCCATGCGTCGTCGTGGACGTCGGCGAGGGTGAGGTCCTCGGCGACACGGAACGCGGTCACCGTGCCGTCGCCGTCGCCGAGCCAGATCAAGCGGCGCACCAAGTGGCGCAGAAGGGGGTGTTCGACGAGCAGTTCGCGGAACTCGGCGGCGGTCCAGGAGCGGCCGGTGACCATGGCGGCCTCCAGGCGGCGCAGCTGGTCGGAGGCAACGGTGCGGACCTCCTTCTTGAGGGCGGCGAACCGCTTGCGCTCGGCGGGGGCGAGTTCCGGGTCGTCCTTGACGCCCGGGGCCGGCAGGGTCTTGCGGAGCTTGCCGGTCTCGTCGCGGACGCAGGGGCGGAGCTGTTCGTCGAAGGTGACGGTGAAGCGGCGCGGGCCGTAGTCGATGACGGTGCTGCCGTCGTCGGCGAGGCCGAGGTCGGGGACCAGCCGGTCGGCGAGCTGGTCGGTGGTGAGACCGAGTCCTTCGGCGACCTCGTCGATCTTCTCCCGGGCTCGCTTCTTGAGGGCCTTGAACGGCACACGCTGGGAGATGCCGTGCAGATGGCGCAGGGCGGTGTCGGTGCCGATCGCAGCGAGGACGGTGAGGCCCTCGACGGCCCGGTGGTGGGCGTTCTCACCGGGCCAGGCACGTACGAGGGGGGTGAGACGGCGGACGGTCTCGTCGTCGCCGAGGAGGCCGAGGGTGTGAAGGGCCCAGCTGTCCTTGGCCTGCATGCCGTGGAACCGCCACGTCTCGAAGAGGGCCCAGGCGAACTCGGCGAGGGAGCCGGCGTCACAGTGCTCGGTGACGGTGGCGAGGCCGGGGTAGACGTCACCGGGCTTGGAGATCTGCAGCATGGCCGTCACGTGGCGGACGGCGTCGGCGGGCAGGGCGCCGCGGCCGCCGGTGAGCAGGATCTGCGGGAACAGGGCGGGGTCGGCCCAGGTGCAGGGGGACGGCATCCTCGCCGGAAGGGCGGCTTCCAGCGGATCGCCGGCGAGGAGGTCGGAAACGATCTCCTCGGCCTCGGCGCCGCAGCCGGCGGCGCCCTCCCGCACGGCCTCGGCGCCCACCTCTGCGGCGAGTTGCCGCAAGGCGTGTTCGGCGTGGGTGCGGGCCCTGCCCACCGGGCCGACGGCGTCGGGAACGAGGAAGGCGACCGCGGCCCGGCCGTGGCGGCGGAGCCAGGCGAGAACCGTGGGCCTCAGCGGCTGACGGCGCACCAGCCACTCGGCCATCTGCCGGGCCACCTCGACGCTGCGGTAGGGCAGCAGCAGGCCGCCGGCGGTGGCCGGGTAGCGGGCGGCGAGCCGGCTCAGCATCGGCAGGGCGTGCAGGCCGTGGCGGGCGGCGACGGGCCTGAGGTGGCTTTCGGTGTCCCAGACGTGCTCGGGGGCGAAGGCGTCGAGCAGCGGGCGTACGACGTCCTCGGGGCCGGTGACGAAGAGGCGGGCGGCGCGGATGTCGCCCCGCCACCTTCCCCGCTGCATCTGCTGGATCTCGCGGGACCAGTCGTACTCGCGGAACCAAGGGGTTTCAGCGACGACGGTGGCCGCCCAGGTCTCCTGCTCCCCGGGCTTCCAGGCCACCTCGGCCTGCGGCGCCCCGGGGACGTCGCGGGCCACACGGGCCTTGCGGCTGGTGCGCTTCCGGGTCCACGGCGGGGCGACCAGCAGGGCGGGGAGCGCCTCCGCAGGCGCTTCTGCCTCCCGTTCGCCCCGCTTCAGCAGCGGGGCGACGACGGCTGCGGACGCCTCGGGCAGCGCAGGCAACGTCTCCTTCGTGAGCTCCGGGTGGGTCGCCACGTGCAGGGGCAGCAGCATCCGGGAGAGAGACGCCTGTTCGCTGTCGCCGACCGCGGTGGCGGAGAGCAGCCGCAGGGCCCGCCGCGGGTAGCGGTTCATGGCGTCGAGCAGGGCGGGGCGGACATTGCGGTCGCCGCCCTTCTTCAGCAGCAGGCGGAAGGCGTCGTCGGTGGGCAGTTCGGCGGCCCAGCCCGCGACGTCCCGGTGTCCGTCGGATCCGTAGGCCCCGTCGAACGCGTCCTCCAGCAGGGACCCGACGGCGGGACCGAGCCGGTGCGCGAGGGTGGCGAGCAGGGGGAGGTTCCAGCCGTTCCAGCCGAGTCGTGCTCCTTCGCCGAGGCGGGCGATCTGCTCCGGCCGGTGCAGGGAGAGGAGGAGCATGCGCCGCAGGACGGAATCGTCCGGTATCGGACCGTCGCAGCACTCGTCGACCCAGGCATGCTCCTCGGGTACCAGGTAGGAGACCACGATGCGGCGCTCGGCGGTGTCCCGGAGGCCGGCGAGGGCCTCGACGGCCCGCCGTCGGATCTCCTCGTCGACCGCCGCGAGCAGGTCCCGGACACGGGCGGCGGTCTCCCACACGTAGGAGGTCCGGTAATCGGCCGCTCTCCGCAGCGCCGCGTCGTACCGTCGGGAACCTGCCTGCTTGTAATGGGGGTTGACGCATCCCAGCTCCACGACGGCACGGGCGGCGAACGGCAGACCGTGCTCGGTCACGCAGGCATCGACGAGCACGTCCACCATCGTGTAGTGCCAGCCGACGGCGATCTCCACGGCGGCTCCGAGCGGGGAGGGACTGCCCTCCCGGTGGGCCCGGCCCTCCTTCACCAGCTCCGGGTCGCTGCCGGAGGAGGAGAACATCTCCTCGAACCAGGCCGCCTCCTGCGCGTAGCGGCGAGCGGCCTTCTCCACCGCGTCCTCGGCCGGCTTCGCGGCGGCCCGGAGCGCGGGCAGGGCCCGCAGCCAGGCGGCGGGCATCTCGAACCGGTCCTCGTCGGCGATTTCCTGGTGCATGGCGCTGTTCCTCCCCGTCACCCGTCGCACGGGGACCTCATGAGCAGTTGCCGAGCACGTTAGACCTCGGCACTGACAACGGTCGGGCCCATGCACGCCCTGGCGGCGGCGCATCCGCATCGCAGGGCCCCCTGCCTCCGCGTCCCCGTTCGTCTCGTCCTACCGATGTGCTGGCATGCCGACGAAGTGGAGCGGGCAGAAACCGAACCCTGTCACATCTGGCGATCGGTGCGTGAACGCGCCCGCCGTCAAGGGCAGCGACGGGAAGTGGCGACTGGAGCCGATTCCTGGCTGCCCCGTTCCCACGCGGACCGAGTCCTGCGGACGGGCCTTGACCCCGGATCTTGGACACACGAGACACTGGATCCTGAGGATCTGAGAACGGACGTCTCGTGGTCATGAAGAACTATCCGCCGCGGTTCAAGGCGGACGCGGTCGCGCTGTACGAGTCGCGGCCCGAAGCGACGCTCAGGTCGGTCGCCGCTGATCTGGGGGTGAACCCGGAGACGTTGCGGAACTGGGTCAGGGCGGCCGGTGCGAGCCGGCCGCGGGGACGTCGGGCCGAGGCGTCCGTCGAGCCGCCCACTGCGCTGGAGGCGGAGAACGCGGCCCTGCGCAAGAAGATCCGCGAGCTGGAGGAAGAGCGCGAGATCCTGCGGAAGGCGGCGAAGTATTTCGCCGGGGAGACGCGCTGGTGACCCGCTTCCAGTTCGTCGCAGACCACCAGCGCCGTTACGGCGTGAAGCGGCTGTGCACCATCCTGGGCATCGCCCGCTCCAGCTTCTCCTACTGGCGCCGCACCGCCTCCGGCCGGGCTGCCCGGCAGGAGGCCGACGCCCATCTCGCCACACGGATACGGGCCGTGCACCGGGAATCGGACGGCACCTACGGTGTCCCCAGGATCACCGCCGAGCTCCGCGAGGACGGCGAGCGCGTCAACCACAAGCGGGTCGCACGCGTGATGCGGAGCATCGATCTGGCGGGCGTGAGGCTGCGACGAAGACACCGCACCACGGTCGCGGACCCGGCCGCGGCGAAGGCCCCGGACCTGATCGGCCGCGACTTCACCGCGAGTGAGATGAACACGAAGTACGTCGGTGACATCATCTACCTCCCCCTGGAGAGCGGGAGGTTCCTCTATCTGGCCACGGTCATCGACCTCGCCTCACGGCGTCTGACCGGCTGGGCGATCGCGGATCACATGCGCACCGATCTCGTCATCGACGCCCTGGCCGCCGCGAGACGCACCCGCGGCAGCCTCGCCGGAGCGGTCCTGCACACCGATCATGGAGCCCAGTACACCAGCCGGGCCTTCGCCGACGCCTGCAGCCAGGCCGGCGTCCGCCAGTCCATGAGCGCGATCGGCTTCAGCGCGGACAACGCACTTGCCGAGTCCTTCAACGCGACGTTCAAACGCAAGACCCTCCAGGGCCGCAAGCACTGGGCCGACGAGCACGAAGCCCGCCTCGACGCGTTCCGATGGCTGCACCGCTACAACGTCCGACGCCGTCACTCCCGCCTCGCACACCGCAGCCCCATCGCTTACGAGAACGCCCTCCGAACGACATCAACTACGCTGACGCAAGCCGCGTAACCCGTGTCCAGAAACCGGGGTCAAGGCCCGTCGCGGGTCGGAAGCCGCCGACAGGCCGTACCGGTTCGATCTCCAGTGCGTGGTCGCCGATGGTGAACTGGTCGCCGCTCATACGCCCGCCCCCTTCGCGGTCGCCCGCGAGGATCTGTTCGTAGCGTTCCCGGCTCACATGCCCTATGCCGTCGGGCGTGGTGACGCCTTCCCTCACGGCCGGGGCCCGGCGGCGGGCCGCCGGTGGGTGCCCCGGCCCGTGTCCCCGAGCGTCGGGCCGACGCAGGTTCGATCACCAGCAGTGACCGCAAACGGCTGTTTGGAACCCCAATTGGCCCCACCAAAATTGCGTGGAGCATCAGTTCGGGCCTTTGGGTGTGCGGTTCCTTTGTTGCCCGGTGGCGGGCTTCAGGACCCATGGAAGTTCGTCTGCCGGAGCCCTGCGGAACGCAGGTGGCGGTGAACGGCGAAACCCTCACTCGTATTAGGCTCGGCACTCCGGCCACTTCAGATCTCAGTCGCAGAGGATGCCAGGTGGAAGGTCCAATGGTGATCGTGGTCGGCGCGGGACCGACCGGGCTGGCCCTGGCATGCGGCTTGGCCCTGGCTGGGGTATCGGTCAGGGTTGTCGACAAGGCGGGGCGGCCGTCGACAGCGTCACGTGCTCTGGGGATCCAGCCGCGGGGCTCCGAAGTCCTCGACCGGCTCGGAGCTCTGGAGGGACTGCCGGAGCGATCGGTGCGGGTCGCGGAGTTCGTCACGTACGTCAACGGCAAGTGCCTGATGCGTCTGACGGTCGGTGCGCATGCGACGCTGGCGGATCGCCCCGTGCTCGTCAATTCGCAGGCAGAGGTGGAAGCGCAGTTGCTGCGGCGGCTTCGCGATCTTGGTGTCGAAGTGGAGTGGGGCCGGAAGTTCGTCGACGCTGATCAGGATGCGGAGAGCGTGACTGTTCAGTTCGACGACGGAGCGGTGCGCGCGAGGTGGCTGGTGGGCTGCGACGGAGCGCACAGCCAGGTGCGCACATCGGCGGGCATCGGTTTTCCCGGAGCGCCCATGATGGATGGTTTTCTCCTCGCGGATGTGCGCGCGTCGTTGCCGTTTCCCAGAGACGTGGTGTCGGCGTGGCTGCACCGGGAGGGAATGCTCGGGGTATTTCCTCTGCCCGGGGACGGCGTCTGGCGACTGGTGGCGTCGGCTCCCGCGGATGGTGAGGACATCGGTTCCGATCGTGTGTCGGACGCGCTGAGACTGGCCGTTCAGGAGCACGCCGGGATCCAGCCGCCCGAGCGATGGACGGACCTGTGGACTTCGACCTTCCGTATTCAGCGCAGCCTGGCCACCAGGTACCGGTCCGGCCGGATCCTGCTGGCGGGAGATGCTGCTCACGTACACAGCCCGTTCGGTGGACAGGGCATGAACACCGGGCTCGGTGATGCCGAGAACCTGGCCTGGAAGCTCGCACTGGTCGCCTCGGGCAGAGCCCACAGCCGCCTGCTGGACACCTATGAAGGCGAACGGCGTCCAGTGGCCCGCGAGGTGATGGCTTCGACGAGCGGTGTTACGCGTTTGGCCCTCGCGGACAACATGGTGGTGCGCGCCGTCCGTGACCGTGCCCTGGTTCCGTTACTCCGTCTCCCGACGGCGCAACGGCTGCTCTGGGAGAAGTCCTCGCAGCTCAGGGTCAACTACCGCAACGGGCTTCTGGGAGGCCGGTGGTCGCGTTTTCGGATCGGTGTCGGACCCCGTGCGGGCGATCGCGTACCCGACCTGGCCTGCCTCCGGGAGGACGGCAGCCGCACCCGCCTGCACAGGGAGCTCGGTCACCGGTGGGCGCTTGTCGCCCCTGCCCCGGTTGCACCGGCCTTTGTGGACACCGCCCGCAGACACTTGGGCGCAGATACCGCGGTGGCCGCACTCTCGGAGACCGGCGGGAGACGGACCGTCATGCTCGTTCGTCCCGACGGCCACCTGGGGTGGGCGGGCGCCTCGCCAGCCGCGTTGGACGACTGGTTGACGCGCGCTCTGGGTGGCGGTGGCGGCCTCCGCTGAGGGGAGACCGCCACCGCCGTGCTTACCGACTTCTGCTTACGCCATGGCGAGCAGGGCGGCGAACAGGAACGACACCAGACCCCCGAAGAAGAGGGCCGCTGCCGCGATGTGCACCATCCTGTGGACCTCCATTCGGGCGGCCAGCCCCTATGTGAGGACCATCGCCGGGGTGAAGCTTCCCCTTGATCGTGGACACCTGGAGACTGGGACCTGAGTGGTTTCAGAGGAAGTAGCACCAGGTGGGAAGCAAGTACACGAAGCGGTACACCGAGGAGTTCAAGCGGGACGCGATCGCGCTCGTGGATTCCTCGGGCAAGACGGTCACCGCTGTTGCTCGGGAGCTCGGTATCAGCTCGGAGTCCCTGCGCGGCTGGTACCGCCGGGCCAAGGCGGACCGGGGCGAGGGCGGGTCCGGTGAGCTGACCGGCGCCGAGCGCGAGGAACTCAAGCGGCTGCGCAGGGAGGTCCGCGAACAGCAGCAGACGATCGAAATCCTGAAAAAGCGACGGCCTTCTTCGTGAGGGAGAACGACCGGTGAGCGAGCTGTACCGGCTGATCCATGCGGAGAAGGCGACTTACCCGGTCGTTCTGCTGTGCCGGGTGCTGAAGGTCGCCCGCGTGATGCGTGAGCGCGACATCCGCGGTGTCAGCCGGCGCAGGCGGCGTTCGCTGACCCGGCCGGATCTGAAGGCGAAGCCCGCCCCGGACCTGATCGGCCGCGATTTCCATGCCGAGCGTCCCGGGACCAAGCTGGTGGGCGACATCACTCACCTGCCCACCGCCGAGGGCTGGCTCCACCTCGCCTGCTGGCTGGACCTGGCCACCCGCGAGGTCGTCGGCCACGCGATGGCCGACCACCACCGCGCCGGGCTCGTCGTCGATGCACTCGACATGGCCCACGGCCGGGGCGCTCCGGAGCCCGGCTGCGTGATGCACAGCGATCGCGGCAGCGAATACACATCGGCCCAGTTCCGGGAACGAGTACGGGAGTTGGGGCTGCGGCAGAGCTGCGGACGCACCGGATCATGCTTCGACAATGCCGCCGCGGAGAGCTTCTGGGGCGTCTACTTCCTGGTGGCGATGCGCCTGTTCCCCGAGGTCGGCTACCGGCTGGTCTGGGACAAGCTGACCGCCGGCCTGTCGGGAATGCCGATCGTCTGCCCGAGCACGAAAGCGCTTCGTGATCTGCGCCGCAGACTCGGCAGCGCGCCGGTGCGGGCGCTGTTCGAGGTGCTGGCCGGGCCGTTGGCCCGGCCGACCACGCCGGGGGTACGCTTCGGCCCGTATCGGACGGTGTCGTTCGACGGCTGCAGCTCGATCAAGGTTCCCGACAGCGAGCGCAACCGGGGCCGGCTGGGGCGGTGCCCGCACGGCGGCTGTCCCCAGGTCGAGCTGATGACACTGGTCGAGACCGGCACCCGGGCCGTGATCGGAGCGGTCTTCGGCCCCACCCGGGAGGGCGAAACCTCCTACGCCACCAGGCTGTTGCACCACCTGGACTCCGAGATGTGGGTGCTGTGGGACCGGGGTTTCGACGCCAACGACGTCCTCGCCGCCGTGCACACCACCGGCGCACGGGTCCTGGGCCGCATTCGCCGGCGCCGCCGCCCACCGGCCCTCCAGCCGCTCGCTGACTCCTCCTACCTCTCGGTCATCGGAGGTGTCCTGGTGCGCACCATCGAAGCCCGGGTGAGCGTCACCTGCACCAACGGCAGCAACTTCGAGGGCTCTTACCGTCTGGTAGGTGCGCAGGGGGTCTTCGAGCAGGGCATCGGGGAGATCGGCCGCCGCGTCCTGTCGGCACTGTCTCCCGCACGGCGATCCCGCATCAGCACCCGCAAGGTGAAGTCCCCCATCTCCCGTTACGCGGAACGGAAGCTGGACGGCCGCCCCGACGGCAGCAAGGCCGTGACCTCGACGACGATCACTCTCCTGCCGCCCCCATCACCGGAGCCCGCACTGCCCGCGACGACAGTCCGGGAGAAGACCGGCCACGGCAAGACCTGCAGCCGCATGGCGCGTCCTGGCCATCCTGCAGGCAGAACCCGAACGGCTGTGGCACTCAAGGGAGATCGCTGAGCTTCTCGGCGACGTCACCCTCGTCGCCACCTATCGACAACTCGCTCGCTGGACCGAGAGAGGAGTGATCAAAAGAGTCCGCACCGGCCGCTACGCGGCAATCACACAATAAAGAATCTCTTGCGTGACCTGCGAAAACACTAACCACCCGGCCTTGGGGAAACTTCACCCAGTACCGCGGGCCGCTGTTCGGCGGACGGGGACGGGACGGACTTCGGCACCATCCCTGCCGGTGCGCTACCAGGCGAGTACAAGATCCCCGCCACTGCCCCGCGAGAGGTTCGGACGGCGATCCGGTGGGCGTTGGGTCAGCTCGGCACTCCGTACCAGTGGGGTGGGAACTGCACCAACTCCCACGGCACCGACCCGATGGGCCGCTGTGACTGCTCGTCCCTGATGCAGCAGGCGTACAAGATCGCCGGAATTTCCCTGACACGGACCACGTACACGCAGGTCAAGGACGGCAAAGCCGTCTCGGTCGACGCCCTTGAGCCGGGCGGCCTCCTCTTCACCGAAGGGACTGCGGCCATGCCCGAGCATGTCGGGATGGCGATCGGGCAGGGCCTGATCGTCCACGCCCCGCGCACCGGTGACGTCGTGCGGATCACGACCCTCGCGTCCTGGGAGTCGCGGATTCTCGCAGTCTGCCGAGTCGTCTGACCGACACCTCTGTAGGTTCCGAATAGAGGTGTCGTTTTCCAAGTGACTTGTCATCAACTTGTCGTTCGACGCGTCCGGCTGAGTCTCCCCTCGGTGCGGGGTTAGCGTCATGCCGGCGGTCCGTGGTCCAGTCTTTCGTTGGGTTTGTCCTCCGTTCCGATCAGGCTAGCGCTGGTGGCGGCCAGTGTCCTGGTGTCGAAGACATCGGACACGAAGGGGCGACCATGGGGACTGGTGCAGGTGGCGAGGACGCGACAGATAGCCGGACAGTCCGGGTCACGTATCGGCGGTGCGACGGCCGGCTGGTCGAGGCCGATCTCGACCGGATCCCAGTGGACGAGGTCGCAGGCGGGCTCCCCGTACGAGAGTTCCGTTGGTCTCGGGGCCGGAAGCACTATTCGGGCTGGTATCACGCCTCGACGACGGGCCGGTTGGTGGCCCACGAGAGCCGGTTGGAACTCGCACGCATCCTGATCGCCGACTTCGCCAGCGACGTCACGGAGATCGCGGCCCAGCCCTTCCATCTGGTCGGCCGGGACGGTACGCGCATCCGCCGGCACGTCCCCGATCTGTTCCTCGTCCATGCCGACGGTCTGGTGACCGTCGTGGACGTCAAAGCCCCCTCACGCATGAAGGATCCCAAGGTGAACCCAGCACCGCACCGCGACCGGAAGAAGCCAAACGATCAACAGTCGCCCGAAGTCATCTGACTAGCGGCTTCGCGAGGAGGACGACTCGATCAGCCTCGACATGAATGCCTCACAGCTCCCCTATCCGTTAGAGGACACCTCCGTTGGCACGAATGTTCTGGCCCGTCAGCCACCGCCCGTCCGGCCCCGCAAGGAAGGCGACGACGTCCGCCACGTCCTCGGGCTGGCCGAGGCGTCCGAGCGAGGTCATTCCGATGGCCATCGCCAACTTCTCCGGCTCGTTGGCCGCGTTCAGAAGATCGGTGTCCGTGGCGCCGGGCGAGACGGTGTTGACCGTGATGCCCCGTGCGCCCAGCTCGCGTGAGGCTACCAAGGTCAGCTGTTCGAGGGCGCCCTTGCTGGCTGCATATGGAGCGTTGCCGGGAGCGGGGAAAACGGTGTTGAGGGTGGAGATGTTCACGATCCGCCCGCCGTCGCGCATGCGCCGCGCCGCATAACGCACCGTGAGGAAAACTGACTTTGCGTTCACGCCCATCACTCTGTCGAACACAGCCTCCTCCGTCTGCGCGATGGGCACGACGTCGGTATGCATAGCCGCGTTGTTGACCAGAATGTCCAGACCGCCGAGCTGACGTTCGGCAGTAGCTAACAACTCCTCGGCCGCGCGAGGCTCCGCCAGATCCAGCTGGACCGCAACGACCTTCCCGCCCGCCTTCTCGGCCTGCCGCACGACCTCATCCGCAGCATCCCGGTTCTGCGCGTAGTTGAAGACCACAGTCGCCCCGTCCCGCGCAAGCCGCAGCACGACAGCCCGACCGATCCCCCGCGAGCCACCGGTAACGACAGCCGCCTTGCCCGTGAGCACCGCCATGATCTCTCCCTGCCTCGATGGCCCGCCCGCTGGGAACACCCATACCCACCAAGCGGCGTCGAAAGAGCGAACCACCCCACGATCCGCACTCCGCCCCAGCGGACCGATCCACGACGTGTCCGAGGAAAACGACAGATCGGCTGGACGAACCCACCGACAAACCGGCCGGACACCCATCCAAAACCCCTGGACATCACGGTCCCGGCCGACAGATCAAATCGGAACCTACAACCTCCCCTCCCTCCTCTCTTCTCGCAGCGTTGCTTCGCCCGCTCAGGCTTAGACGTCGTCTCATTTGGTGAGTCTGCGGTAGCAGATGAGGCTACAGGCGATGGCGGTGAAGGCCAGGAAGTGCTCGGCCTTGCGTTCGTAGCGGCGGTGCAGGCGGCGGCAGCCGGCCAGCCAGGACATGGTGCGCTCGATCGTCCAGCGGTGCCGGCCCAGCCGGGTGGACGACTCGATGCCCTTGCGGGCGATGCGGTGCCGGATGCCTCGCTTGCGGAGCCATCGCCGCAGGTGGTCGTAGTCGTAGCCCTTGTCGCCGTGGAGTTTGGCGGGGCGGCGTCGACGGGGTCCGCGGCGGGAGCGGATCGGCGGGATGCCCCGCACGAGCGGCTCGAGTGCCTGGCTGTCGTGAAGATCGGCGCCGGAGATCCCGATGGAGAGGGGCAGACCGGTCCGCTCGGTGATCAAGTGGATCTTCGACCCTTTCTTGCCCCGGTCCACAGGATTCGGACCCGTCAGGTCCCCCCTTTCATGGCCCGTATGTTCACCGAATCGATCGCGCACCGCGACCAGTCCAGCTCCCCGCGCGAGCCCAGTTCATCGAGGATGAGCCGGTGCAGCTTCGCCCAGACCCGAGCGGCGGACCACTCAGTGAAGCGCCGGTGTGCAGTCGGCCCCGACGGGCCGAAGACCGGCGGCAACTGCCGCCATGTGCAGCCCGTCGTAGCCACGAAAACGATCGCGGCCAGCACCTCACGATCCCCGTACCGGCGCCGACCACCGCCCTGCGGCCGTGATGGAGCAGGGGGCACCACTCGCTGGAACAGCTCCCACAACTCGTCCGGCACCATGCGCTCGACCATCACCACGTGATGCAGACTACCCAACACCCCAAATGAGACGACGTCTTAATGAGCGGGGCGGACCGGCAGTGCTGTGCCTGCGGCCAGCCCTTGTTCCGTGCCGTGCAGGTGTGGCGCGGAGGGGCGTCCTTCGACGTCTGGGTGTAAAGGCGCGTATGGCACTGTCCGCACAGGGCGACCGTGGTCAGCAGGTATTCACGGTTGGAACGGCGGGTCCAAGGGGCCTTCCGGGAGAGGATGGCGCTCCGGAGCGCCTCGTGCGTGGCTCGTTCCCACAGTCCTTCGCAGAGTCGTACGGGATTGCCGTCCGCCCTTCCGAGGACGGGCTTGTTGCGGTGCATCAGGTACCCGAGGGTGGCTTCCGACAGAAGGATGTTCTTCAGGCTCTGCGGGGACCAGGGCCGGCCTCCTGCCGGCTTGCCGTACATCACCGCCAGGTGATCCGCCGGTGACAGTTCCCCGGCACGGTTGAGACGCGCGGCCTCACTGCTGCAGGTGACGTTGTCCGGGTCGGCCAGGATGCGGCGGGCGACCTCCCGCAACACTTCGGAGGCGTGCGGGTGCAGCTGGACCTGATCGATCTTTCCTCCCATCACCTTCCGCACGTACTGGAAGCCGTACGACGGCTTGCCCTTCGGACGGCCGGCGGCACGGGTCTTGACGGTGGCGTCACGGTTGCGGCGCTGGATCGCACGCAGTTCCATCTGCGCGCCCCAGGCTTCCATGGTGAAGCGGTTCTCGTCGGCGGGGTCGTCGAGGTTCCAGGCCCCGTCGTGCCCGTACGTGACGAGCATCTTCTTCTCGTCCCGCATCTTGTAGCCGGTGTTCAGGCAGTCGACGACATTGCGGCCGAGCCGGTCCACCGCTGCCGCGACCAAGCCGTCGTAGGGGCCCCTTTCGTCACGGAGCCACGGGCCCAGGCTGGGGCGGGTCACGGGGTCCGTGGCGCCGGAGACCTCCCAGTCGTCCGCCCAGCCGATGATGTGCGCCCCGACGGAGGCGGCGGCAGTGAGCACGTCTTCTCGCTGGCGCTCAGGCGAAGACGTCGCCAGCTTCACGCGCGACAGCCGCCGCACTCCGAGCGGGTACTTGCCGCATCCGCCACAAGGACATTCGGCCGCACGAGGGTCCGTACCGCGCCCTTCTTGTCCCCGTTCGAGCACGCATGGCCCGGAGAAGCGGCGGCACGCGCCCCGGTCGAAGGCTCCTGGTCAGCCGAGGAAGCTGAGGCGGACCTTGCGGTCGGGGTTGTCCCGGTTCGTGTCGACCAGGCACACGGACTGCCAGGTGCCCAGTTCCAGGCGGCCGTTGATCACCGGGAGCGTCGCGTGGGGCGGGACGAAGGCGGGCAGGACGTGGTCGCGGCCGTGGCCGGGGCTGCCGTGCCGGTGCTGCCAGCGGTCGTCGGCGGGCAGCAGGGTGTGCAGCGCGGAGAGCAGGTCGTCGTCGCTGCCCGCGCCGGTCTCGATGACGGCGATGCCGGCGGTGGCGTGCGGGACGAACACGTTGAGCAGGCCGTCCCGGCCGGCCGCGGCCTCCCGCAGGAAGGCCTCGCAGTCGCCGGTGATGTCGACGACCCGCTCGGCGGAGCCGGTGGTGAGGTTCAGGACTCGGGTGGTGAAGGCGTCGGACATGACCCCATCCTGACGCACTCGGCGCGGTTCCCGGCGGAGCGCGTCCGGGAAGATCCGCCACGGCCGGGGTGTTGGCGGAAGTGTGAACAGTGTGCGCGAGGTCGAGGTGGTCGTCGTCGGCGCCGGGCAGGCCGGCCTGTCGAGCGCCTATCACCTGCGGCGGGCCGGCTTCGAGCCGGGCCGCGACGTCGTGGTGCTGGACCACTCCCCCGGCCCCGGCGGTGCCTGGCAGTTCCGCTGGCCGTCGCTGACGTACGGCAAGGTGCACGGGATGCACGCACTGCCCGGGATGGAGCTGACGGACGCCGATCCGCGGCGGCCCTCCTCCGAGGTGATCAGCGAGTACTTCGACCGCTACGAGCGGACGTTCGACCTGCGGGTGCGCCGTCCGGTGGACGTGCGCGCGGTGCGGGAGGGGCCCGGCGGACGGTTGCTGGTGGAGACCTCGCGGGGCGTCTGGGCGACCCGGGCGCTGATCAACGCGACCGGCACCTGGGACCGGCCGTTCTGGCCCCGCTACCCGGGTCAGGAAACCTTCCGCGGACGGCAGGTGCACACCGCGCGGTATCCGGGCCCGGAGGCGTTCGCCGGGCTGCGGGTGGTCGTGGTGGGCGGCGGCGCGTCCGGCACCCAGCATCTGCTGGAGATCGCGCCGTACGCGGCGGCCACCACCTGGGTGACGCGGCGGCCGCCCGTCTGGCGGGAGGAGCCCTTCGACGAGGACGCGGGCCGTGCGGCCGTGGCCCTCGTCGAGGAGCGCGTCCGGCAGGGGCTGCCGCCGCGCAGCGTGGTCTCCGTGACGGGACTGCCGCTGAACGACGCGATCCGGCGCGGGCTCGCGGACGGAGTCCTCGACCGGCGGCCCATGTTCGACCGGATCGAGCCCGACGGCGTGGTGTGGGCGGGGGGACGCCGTGCGGCGGCGGACGTGATCCTGTGGGCGACCGGGTTCCGGCCCGCCCTGGACCATCTCGCGCCGCTGCGGCTGCGGGAGCCGGGCGGAAGGATCCGCGTGGAGGGCACCCGGGCGGTCGCCGACCCGCGGATCCACCTGGTCGGCTACGGCCCCTCCGCCAGCACCGTCGGCGCCAACCGCGCGGGGCGCGCGGCGGTCCGGGACATCAGGCGGCTGCTGGCCGGGGAGCCGACCGCCGCGGCCTGAACGGCGGTCACCCGGCGGAGGGCCGGGCGGACGTCTCGGCGGTCCTCTTCCGTTCGGCCTCCGCCTCGGCCACGTTGCGCTGGTGCTCCGCGAGGTCCGCGGTGAAGCGGGTGTCCCCCGGCCGGACCGTGACGAAGTACAGCCAGTCGCCCGGGGTGGGATTGATCGCGGCGCGCACGGCGTCCTCCCCGGGGTTGTCGATGGGGGTCGGCGGCAGCCCCATGCGCCGGTAGGAGTTGTAAGGGCTGTCGATCCCGGTGTCGGCGGGGGTGGCGCGGGCCTTGGTCCGGTTGAGGGCGTAGTCGACGGTGGAGTTCATCTGCAGCGGCATGCCGCGCTCCAGCCGGTTGAAGACGACCCGGGCCACCTTGCCCATGTCGGACTTCGTGGCAGCCTCGGCCTGGACGATGCTGGCGACGGTGACCGCCTGGTAGACGTTCATCGCGTTGCGCTGCGCCCCGGCGGCGACGGGGGCGCCGTTGAACGCCTTGTCGGCCTTGTCGACCATCCGGGCCAGCAGCTTCTGCGGGGTGGTGTTCTCCGGGAGCGGATACGTGCCCGGGAAGAGATAGCCCTCGGGGTTGCCCTCCGCCTCGTCCGGCAGCTTCAGGCCCGCCTTGGCGAGGGACTTCTCGGTCGTCCCGGCGGGGAGGTCGAGGGCCTTGTCGATGGCGGCGTAGACCTGGCCGGCCCGCCATCCCGCGGGGACCACCAGGGTGTCGGGGCGGGGCTCCTCCTCGTCGCCCATGATCAGCAGCGGCACCGCCACGGCGGTGCCGGCCACGACGGCCCCGAGCGTCGCCAGGGCGAAACGGCCGCGGCGCGTCAGTCGGATCGGGTTCCGTGACGGAGTGTTCGTCTGCATGCGGGCACGGTAACCCTCATAACGTCACAAACCCGGCATATTTTCAGCTTGTCGGCTCCAGTCGGGCGTCCCGTCGTACGAGGGCCGCGTAACGCCCGCCGCGCTCCAGCAGCTCCTCGTGGGTCCCGCGTTCGACCACGCGCCCGGAGTCGAGGACCACGATCTGGTCGGCGTCGCGGACCGTGGAGAGCCGGTGGGCGATGGTGAGGGTGGTGCGGTCGGCCGACAGCGCGTCGATGGCCGCCTGCACCGCCGCCTCGGTGCGGGTGTCCAGCGCGCTCGTGGCCTCGTCGAGGACGAGCACCGGAGGGTCGCGCAGGATGGTCCGGGCGATCGCGAGGCGCTGCTTCTCCCCGCCGGAGAAGCGGTGGCCGCGCTCACCGACGACGGTGTCGTAGCCGTCCGGCAGGGCCGCGATGTGGTCGTGGATCTGCGCGGCCCTCGCCGCCGCGTGCAGCTCCTCGTCGGTGGCGTCGGGCTTGGCGAAGCGCAGGTTGTCCGCGACCGACGCGTGGAAGAGGTACGTCTCCTGGGAGACGACGCCCACCGCGCGGGCCAGGGTGTCGAAGTCGAGGTCCCGCACGTCCACCCCGTCGAGGGTGACCCGCCCGCCCGTGACGTCGTACAGCCGGGGTACCAGGTGGCCCAGCGTGGACTTGCCGGCGCCGGTCGGGCCGACGACGGCGAGGCTGCCGCCCGGCGGGACGGTGAGGTCGATGCCGTCGAGGACCGGGCCGCCCTTGCCGTCGTAGCCGAAGGAGACGCGCTCGAAGCGGACCTCGCCCTTCACGCGCTCCAGGCGCACCGGGTCCTCGCGCTCGGTGATGTCGACGGGCAGGTCGAGGTACTCGAAGATGCGCTGGAAGAGGGCGAGCGAGGTCTGGATCTGCACGCCGGTGGAGAGCAGGCTCACCGCCGGGCGGAACAGGCCCTGCTGGAGCGAGACGAACGCGACGATGGTGCCGATCGACACCCCCGGTCCGCCCGAGTGCAGGGCGAGGCCGGCTGTCCAGTAGATGACCGCCGGCATGGCGGCCATGACGATCGTGATGACCGCCATCCGCCAGCGGCCCGCCATGTTCGACCGCACCTCCAGGTCGACCAGCCGCTCGGACTCGTCGGCGAAGGCGGCGGTCAGCGAGTCGGAGCGGCCCATCGTGCGGCCGAGCAGGATGCCGCTGACCGACAGCGACTCGGTGACCGTGGCCGCCATCGCGGCCATCTGCTTCTGGCGCCGGGTGGTGATCTTCTTGCGTTCGTTGCCGACGCGGCGGCTGATCCAGACGAAGACCGGCAGCAGCGCCAGCGACACGGCCGTCAGCCGCCAGTCGAGCGCGAGCATGGCCACGATCGTCGCGACCACGCTGGTGAGGTTGGAGACCAGGGAGGTCGCCGTGGAGGTCACGGTGGCCTGCATGCCGCCGATGTCGTTGGCGATGCGGGACTGCACCTCGCCGGTGCGGGTGCGGGTGAAGAAGGCGAGCGACATGCGCTGCAGGCGTCCGTAGACGGCGGTGCGCAGGTCGTGCATGACGCGCTGGCCCACGGTCGTGGAGATCAGGGTCTGCAGCACGCCGAAGACGCTGGTCAGCACGGCGCTGAGGATCATGCCCAGCGCCAGCAGGCTGAGCAGGCCGGTGCGGCCCTCGGGCAGGGCGACGTCGAGGATCGCCTTCAGCAGGAACGGCGAGGCGACCGAGACGAGCGACGACGCCCCGACGAGCAGTCCGACGATCGCGAGGCGGCCCCGGTAGGGACGGAAGAGGCGCAGGATGCGCCGCACCTGCCGGGGTTCCTGCTCGGCTCCGGCGGGCGGCGTCCATGCGGGTGCGTGGTCGGGGTGCATGGTCTCCTTCGGGGTGCGCGGTGAGTCGGCCGGGCGTCCGGACCGGTTCGGCGAACAACGTTCATTGTTACCTGCACTCACAATGAACGGCATCCTGATAATGTTCCCGCATGACCGCCCCCGACCCCGACGGCCTGCTGGCCGAGCAGCTGCTCCGGCTCACCCGCCGGGTGCACCGCATCCAGAAGCGCCATCTGGAGCGGCGCGAGCTCGGCATCACTCCTGCCCAGTCCCGGCTGCTGCGCACCCTCGCGCACTACAGCTCGCCGCCCCGCATGGCCGACCTCGCGGAGCGGCTGGAAGTGGTGCCCCGCGCGGTGACCACACTGGTCGACGGGCTGGAGGCGCACGGCAAGGTACGCAGGGTCCCGGATCCGGTCAACCGGCGGGTGATCCGCATCGAGCTGACCGACGAGGGGCGCGAGGCGCTCCGCGAACTGCACGCGGCGCGGCGGGCGGCCGCGGCGGAGATCCTCGCTCCGCTGGGGGAACGGGAGCGGGAGCAGCTCGGGGAGCTGCTGGACACACTGGTCGACGGGGTTTCGGACCCGCCCTGCGGGGAGGGGCCGGCCGAGCGGCCGGGCGGGCTCAAGGGCTGACGTTCCCGCTCGGGCTCCCGGCCGGGCCGGAGCTCCGCGCGCGGGGCGGTGGCCGGGAAAAACCGGTTGCCCGCGGCTGGGCGGCGGAGCCAACCTGTCACGGTTTGCTGCGGCCGTCCGAGGACGGCCGCGGCTCCTGCTCCGAGCCCCTGGGACGCCATGCAGATTCACGACCT
Organism: Streptomyces sp. DSM 120436; assembly: GCF_055778765.1. Taxonomy (NCBI): domain Bacteria; kingdom Bacillati; phylum Actinomycetota; class Actinomycetes; order Kitasatosporales; family Streptomycetaceae; genus Streptomyces; species Streptomyces sp. DSM 120436. The sequence goes on from NZ_JBSKBS010000002.1 coordinate 796,210, forward strand.
TCCGTACCCCGATCCGGGCGTGCCCGACGCCCGCTCGGGCCCTCGATTCCTGTGGTGGCTCTTCCGCAACCAGCTGACCGGACAGCTGAAGTCGCTGGCCTGGGGCCTGCTGCACTTCGCGTCCGTGGCCTCGCTGCCGTTCTGCGTCGGTGTCGCGGTCCAGGCCGCGGTCGACCGCTCCGGCGGGCGGCTCGCGCTGGCCGGCGGGCTGATGGCGCTGGCCTGCGTGGGCAACGCGGTCGGCGACACCTTTCTGCACCGCTCCGCCGTCACCAACTGGATCACCGCCGCCGCGCGCGTGCAGCAGCTGCTGGGCCGCAAGGCCGCCGTGCTGGGCTCGGTGCTGACCCGGCGGGTGGCCGCGGGCGAGGTCGTCGCCGTCTCCACCGGTGACGTGGAGAAGATCGGCTGGTTCGTGGAGGCCCTGTCACGGTTCACCGCCGCCGCGGTCACCGTCGTCGCGGTCACCGTCGGCCTCCTCGCCTACCAGCCCGCCCTCGGTGCCGTCGTCGCCGTCGGACTGCCCGTACTGGCGCTCGCGGTGCTGCCGCTGCTGCCCACGGCCACCCGGCGGGCGGACGTCCAGCGCGAGAAGGCCGGACGGGCCACCGAGCTGGCCTCCGACACCGTCGCCGGGCTGCGGGTGCTGCGCGGCATCGGCGGCGAGGACCTGTTCCTCGACCGCTACCGGCGCGCGTCGCAGGAGGTCCGCCACGCCGCCGTGCGCAGCGCGCGGATGTGGTCGCTGATCGCCGCCGTGCAGGTGCTGCTGCCGGGCCTGCTGCTGATCACGGTGGTCTGGTACGGCGTCCACCTGGCCCGCGACGGCCGGATCGCCGTCGGTGAGCTGGTCACCGTCTACAGCTCGGTGATGCTCCTCACTTACCCCTTGCGCCATTTCGAGGAGATCGCGATGGCCTACTCCTTCTCGCGCCCCTCGGCCCGGCGGGCCGCGCGGGTGCTGTCGCTGGAGCGGGCCACGGACACCGCCGGAACGCGCGCCGCCGAGATCCCCGCGGGCGACCTCTACGACCCGGAGACGGGGCTGCTCGCCCCGTCCGGGCTGCTCACCGCCGTGGTGTGCGGCGACCCGGACGCGGCGGGGCGGCTGGCCGAACGGATCGGCGGGCACGCCGCGCACGAGGGCGCCTCGGTGCTGCTCGGCGGGACACCCCTCGACGAACTGCCGCTGGACAGCGCCCGCACGGCCGTGCTGGTGCAGGACAAGGACCCGGTACTGCTCTCCGGCACGCTGCGGGAGCTGCTCGACGTGCCCGCGTCCGGCGCGGTGGACCCGCGGGCGGCGCTGGAGGCCGCGCAGTGCGGGGACGTACTGGCGGCGTTGGTGCAGGGGTCGCTGGGCGCCGGGGATCCGATGGACGCCCGCATCACCGAGCGCGGACGGTCGCTGTCCGGCGGGCAGCGCCAGCGGCTCGCGCTCGCGCGGTCGCTGGTCACGGACCCGGAGGTGCTGGTCCTGGACGAACCCACCTCCGCCGTCGACTCGCACACCGAGGCACGCGTCGCGCAGGGCGTGCGCGACCTGCGGGCCGGGCGCACCACCGTGGTGTTCACCTCGTCCCCGCTGCTGCTGGACCGCGCCGACCGGGTGGTGTTCCTGCACGACGGCACGGTCGTCGCGGTCGGCGGCCACCGCGAGCTGGTGTGCACCGAGCCCCGGTACCGGGCCGTGGTGACCCGCGAGACGGAGGAGGAGCCGACGCCGGCCGGGCTGCGCGCCGACGTCGGCGGGCTGCGCGCGGACAGGGTCCCGCACGGCCTCGAGGAACTGGAAGAGCTCGAAGAGATCGAGGAGACGGCATGATCGGCGTGGCGCCACCGGCGTACGACCCGGCGGCCCCGACCACGGCCGGCACGCTGCCGGTGGGGGCGCCCGCGACCGTGCGCGCGTACGTGGCCGAGCTGCTGCGCCGGCACCGGCGGGCCTTCCTGCTGCTGGTCACCGTGAACACGGTGGCGGTGATCGCCTCGATGGCCGGGCCGTACCTGCTGGGCGGGCTCGTGGAGCGGGTCTCGTCCGGCGAACGGGAGCTGCACCTGGGGCTCACCGCGACGCTGTTCACGGCCGCTCTGGTGGTCCACGCGGGGTTCGTCCAGCAGGTGCGGCTGCGCGGGGCGGTGCTCGGCGAGCGGATGCTGGCGGACCTGCGCGAGGACTTCCTGGTGCGGTCGGTGGGGCTGCCGCCGGGCGTGCTGGAACGGGCCGGCACCGGAGACCTGCTGTCGCGCATCACGACCGACATCGACCGGCTCGGCAACGCCATGCGCGAGGCCGTGCCCCAGCTGGCGATCGGCGTGGTGTGGGCGGCCCTGCTCCTCGGCGGCCTGGTCGTCACCGCGCCGGAACTGGCGCCGGCGGTGCTGGTCGCGGTGCCGCTGCTGGTGGTGGGATGCCGCTGGTACTTCCGCCGGGCGCCGGGCGCCTACCGCTCGGAGGCCGCCGGGTACGCGGCGGTGGCCGCCGCCCTCGCCGAGACCGTGGACGCCGGGCGGACGGTGGAGGCGCACCGCCTCGGACCGCGCCGCGTGGCGCTGACGGACCAGCGGGTGCGGGAGTGGACGGCCTGGGAGCGCTACACGCTGTGGCTGCGCTCGGTGCTGTTCCCCGTCGTCAACATCACCCACGTCACGGTGCTCGGATCGGTCCTGATGATCGGCGGGGTGTTCGTGCTCCAGGGCTGGACCGGCGTCGGCCAGCTCACGACGGCCGCGCTGATCGCGCAGATGCTGGTGGACCCGGTCGGACTCATCCTGCGCTGGTACGACGAGCTGCAGGTCGCGCAGGTGTCGCTGGCCCGGCTGGTCGGCGTGCGGGACATCGAGCCGGACGCGGGGGACCCCGCCGTGACGCCCGAGGGGCGCCGGGTGCGGGCGGACGCCGTGCGCTTCGGCTACCTGGAGGGCGTGGACGTCCTGCGCGAGGTGTCCCTCGAGGTGCCGCCGGGGACGCGGATGGCCCTGGTGGGGCCCTCGGGCGCCGGCAAGTCCACGCTGGGCCGGCTGCTCGCGGGGATCTACGCGCCCCGGGAGGGACGCGTCACCCTCGGCGACGCGGAGCTGTCCCGCATGACCGCGGAAGGGGTCCGCTCCCACGTCGCCCTGGTCAACCAGGAACACCACGTCTTCGTCGGCTCCCTCCGCGACAACCTGCGGCTCGCCCGCACCGGCGCGGAGGACGCCGAGCTGTGGGCGGCGCTCGGCGCGGTCGACGCGGACGGCTGGGCGCGGGCGCTGGAGGACGGCCTCGACACGGAGGTCGGCTCGGGCGGGTTCGCGCTCACCCCGGCGCAGGCGCAGCAGATCGCGCTGGCCCGGCTGGTGCTGGCCGACCCGCACACGCTGGTCCTCGACGAGGCGACCTCGCTGCTCGACCCGCGCGCGGCGCGCCACCTGGAGCGCAGTCTGGCCCGGGTTCTCGACGGAAGGACCGTCGTGGCCATCGCCCACCGGTTGCACACGGCCCACGACGCGGATGTGATCGCCGTCGTCGAGGACGGCCGCATCAGCGAGCTGGGCAGCCATGAGGAACTGGTCGCGGCGGGCGGAGCCTATGCGGCCCTGTGGCGTTCCTGGCACGGGTGAGCGGGGCACGTCCCCGGGGCCGTCGGTCACGGGGCGCCCGTGCGGCGAGGGTGTTTCAGGGGCGGGGGTGTTCCCGAGGCGGACGCGTCCTCGGCCCCTCCCCTGAGGCAGGCACCGTCCTGCGCCCCCGCGCGCCGGTGTGGCGCCTTGCCGTGGGCCACCCCTCGCCGGCAGGCACCGGCCCCGTTCGGGACGGCGGACCGGCGTCCGCCGGTCACGACGGGTGGCGTTGCGGGGTCGGGAGATGCAGTGGAAGGCTGGAAGCAGGCATCGGCTCGGGGGCGCCCGGAGTCCGGTGGAGCGGGTCCGGGCGGATCCGGTGCCCGTGGAGCCGGCCCGGCGCGGGCCACGGCGGGCGACGCTGCCCGCCCCACCCCTGGAGGTGTCCGTGAACAGCGTTGACGGTTGGGGAGACGACGTCTACCAGCCCGACGCGTCCGAGATCCAGGACGACGCCGGTCTGCTGGACGCCGAGGACACGCTGGAGACCGACGATGTCGACGATCCCCTCGACCGGGGCTGGTCGCCTCCCGAGCGGCCCTGGGCCGTGGAGCACTACGGCGTGACCGCCGCCGAGCGGCACCGGGGCGAGACGCTGGACCAGCGGCTGGCCGAGGAGCTGCCGGACCTGGTCGTGCCGGACGGCGACGGCCTCGGTGATTCCTCCGGCACCGACGGGGAACTCCTGGACAACGAGGTCGGTGCCGTACGCTCCGGCCGGCTCGTCGCCCCCGACGAAGGGGTGCACGAGGACGAGGAGGAGGCGCTGGTCGCCAGCGACGTCGGCATCGACGGCGCCGCCGCCTCCGCCGAGGAGGCCGCCGTGCACATCGTCGACGAGGACGGTCTGCCCGGCTGACCCCGACCTGCCCGGCCGCGACGCGGAACCCGACCGCCCGAGGAGCACCCATGCAGCAGGACAAGCACCCCGACTACCACCCGGTCGTCTTCCGGGACCGGGCCGCCGGATACGCCTTCCTCACCCGGTCCACCGCGTCCAGCGAGCAGACCATCGAGTGGGACGACGGTGAGACCTACCCGGTGGTGGACGTGGAGATCTCCTCGGAGAGCCACCCGTTCTACACGGGCAAGGCCAGGACCGTGGACACCGAAGGCCGCGTCGCCCGCTTCGAGCGCCGGTACGGCGGCGAGAGCCGTGAGGGCGGCGGCTGACCGGCGGCCGGCTGTGTGTGCCGTACAGCGTCCTTGGGCGTCGGCGTCCATGGGCGTCGGCGTCTATGGGCGTCGGCGTCTATATGACGTTGAGCGCCGCCGCGCAGCCCACCCCGCCCAGCAGCATGAACGCCGGCATCAGCACCTTCAGCTCCACCCAGCTGCCCGCGCGGAACCGCAGCGCCTTCGGCGGGCCGACCGGGTACCAGCGCTTGCGGCCGACGGGTATGGGCCACAGGATCGGGCAGCCGGAGACGGTCAGCGCGTCCCCGATGTCGTGCACCAGCGCACCGAGGACGATCGGCAGGCCGAGCCACAGGTACTCCTGGCCCGGCTCGGTGAACAGCCAGCCGGCTCCGTTGCCGGGCTCGTCGAGGATGTCCGCGATGATCCAGGCGCTGGTCGCTGCCAGCAGCCACACCAGCACGTCGCTGCTGGAGCCGCGCGTCGCCCGCCACAGCAGGCCCTCGATGGCCAGCACCATGTGCACGAAGAGGATGAACAGGACCGCCCAGCGGCCGCCGTAGATCGCCAGGGCCGAGGTGCCGCCGCCGATGAGGACCGCCCACAGCCAGGTGTGGGTGAGGGTCCGGTGACCGCCCGAGCGACGGGGATCGCCCGGCTTCTTCGTCGCTTTGTAGACCGCGTAGGACAGCTTGTCGACGATCTCGCACAGCCGGCGGGACACGGGACCGAAGGACCGCGAGATGGTGGCGGCCTTGTGATCCAGGTCCGGGGCGAGGGCGGCCCCCGCGCAGATCAGCGCACCGGCCAGCAGCACCGGCCAGGGCATCGGGCGTCCGGCCGCGGACGTCGCCGCTCCGACCCCGAGCCAGGCCGCGGCGCCCGACAGTGAGTGTGCTGGTCCCATCATCGCCTGTGCCCGCCCCATTCCTCTTGTGCCGCCGCCCTGTTGACCGGGGACGGAGACGCTGCGCCGGCGACACAGCGTAGCGGTAGTGATCTTCGAGCCGACAGCCGATTCCCGCATCGGACGGGTGGGCAGGCAAAATAGGGTGGTGACCCTTATCGATCAGCTGCCGCCGACCGCCGACCCCGACGCCCTTTACGAAGCCTTCGAGTCGTGGGCGCAGGAGCGCGGTCTCACTCTCTATCCGCACCAGGAGGAGGCGCTGATCGAGGTGGTGTCGGGGGCGAACGTCATCGTCTCGACGCCCACCGGCTCCGGCAAGAGCATGATCGCCGCGGGCGCCCACTTCGCGGCGCTGGCCCGGGACGAGGTCACCTTCTACACGGCCCCCATCAAGGCCCTGGTGTCGGAGAAGTTCTTCGAGCTGTGCAAGATCTTCGGCACCGAGAACGTCGGCATGCTCACCGGTGACGCGTCCGTCAACGCCGACGCCCCGGTGATCTGCTGCACCGCCGAGGTGCTCGCGTCGATCGCGCTGCGCGACGGCAAGGACGCCGACGTCGGCCAGGTCGTGATGGACGAGTTCCACTTCTACGCCGAAGCCGACCGCGGCTGGGCCTGGCAGATCCCGCTGCTGGAGCTGCCGCAGGCGCAGTTCGTGCTGATGTCGGCGACGCTCGGCGACGTCTCCTTCTTCGAGAAGGACCTCACCCGGCGCACCGGCCGGCCCACCGCCGTGGTCCGCTCGGCGACCCGGCCCGTACCGCTGTCGTACGAGTACCGGTACACCCCGCTCACCGAGACGCTGACCGATCTGCTCGAGGCCCGGCAGGCGCCGGTGTACATCGTGCACTTCACACAGGCGCAGGCCGTGGAGCGGGCGCAGGCGCTGATGAGCATCAACATGTGCACGCGGGAGGAGAAGGACCGGATCGCCGACCTGATCGGCAACTTCCGTTTCACCACCAAGTTCGGCCGCAACCTCTCCCGTTACGTGCGGCACGGTATCGGGGTGCACCACGCCGGCATGCTGCCCAAGTACCGGCGGCTGGTGGAGAAGCTGGCGCAGGCGGGTCTGCTGAAGGTCATCTGCGGCACCGACACCCTCGGCGTGGGCGTCAACGTGCCCATCCGCACGGTGCTGTTCACCGCGCTCACCAAGTACGACGGCAACCGGGTGCGCACACTGCGGGCGCGGGAGTTCCACCAGATCGCGGGGCGCGCCGGGCGGGCCGGCTTCGACACCGAGGGCTTCGTGGTGGCCCAGGCGCCGGAGCACGTCATCGAGAACGAGAAGGCGCTGGCGAAGGCGGGCGACGACCCGAAGAAGCGCCGCAAGGTGGTGCGCAAGAAGGCGCCCGAGGGCTTCGTCGCGTGGAGCGAGCAGACCTTCGAGAAGCTCATCGGGTCCGAACCGGAGCCGCTGACCTCCCGCTTCCGCGTCACCCACACCATGCTGCTGTCGGTGATCGCCCGGCCCGGCAACGCCTTCGAGGCGATGCGCCGCCTGCTGGAGGACAACCACGAGCCGCGCAAGCAGCAGTTGCGGCACATCCGGCGGGCGATCGCCATCTACCGCTCGCTGCTGGACGGCGGCATCGTCGAGACGCTGGACCGGCCGGACGCGGAGGGGCGCATCGTGCGTCTCACCGTCGACCTGCAGCAGGACTTCGCGCTGAACCAGCCGCTGTCCACGTTCGCGCTGGCCGCGTTCGAGCTGCTGGACCCCGAGTCGCCGTCGTACGCGCTGGACATGGTGTCCGTGGTGGAGTCCACGCTGGACGACCCGCGGCAGATCCTCGCCGCCCAGCAGAACAAGGCGCGCGGCGAGGCGGTCGCCGCGATGAAGGCCGACGGGGTGGAGTACGAGGAGCGCATGGAGCGCCTCCAGGACATCACCTATCCCAAGCCGCTGGAGGAGCTGCTCTTCCACGCGTACAACACGTACCGCAAGTCCCACCCCTGGGTCGGCGACCACCCGCTGTCGCCGAAGTCCGTGGTCCGGGACATGTACGAGCGGGCGCTGTCCTTCACGGAGCTGGTGTCCCACTACGAGCTGGCGCGCACCGAGGGCATCGTGCTGCGCTACCTCGCGAGCGCCTACAAGGCGCTGGAGCACACCATCCCCGACGACCTGAAGTCGGAGGACCTGGAGGACCTGATCGCCTGGCTGGGCGAGACGGTGCGCCAGGTCGACTCCAGCCTGCTGGACGAGTGGGAGCAGCTGGCCAACCCGGAGGAGATGACCGCCGAGGAGGCCCAGGAGAAGGCCGACCAGGTCAAGCCGGTCACGGCCAACGCCCGCGCCTTCCGGGTCCTGGTCCGCAACGCCATGTTCCGCCGGGTGGAACTCGCCGCCCTCGACCAGGTGGACGAGCTGGGCGAGATGGACGCCGAGTCCGGCTGGGACGCGGACGCGTGGGGCGAGGCGATGGACAAGTACTGGGACGAGTACGAGGAACTCGGCACCGGTCCCGACGCCCGCGGCCCGAAGCTGCTGATCATCGACGAGCAGCCGGAGAACGAGCTGTGGCGGGTCCGCCAGATCTTCGACGACCCGAACGGCGACCACGACTGGGGCATCAGCGCCGAGGTCGACCTGACCGCCTCCGACGCGGAGGGCCGTGCCGTCGTGCGGGTCACCGACGTCGGCCAGCTGTGAGCACAGGAGAGACGCACCCATGACGAACCCGGCCGAGAGCCTCGTCGCCCTGCTCGACCTGGAGCAGATCGAGGTCGACATCTTCCGCGGCCGCAGCCCGCAGGAGTCCCTGCAGCGGGTCTTCGGCGGACAGGTCGCGGGCCAGGCGCTGGTCGCCGCCGGCCGCACCACGGAGGGCGACCGTCCGGTGCACTCGCTGCACGCGTACTTCCTGCGCCCGGGGCGTCCCGGGGTGCCGATCGTGTACCAGGTGGAACGCGTGCGGGACGGCAGGTCGTTCACCACCCGCCGGGTCACCGCCGTGCAGCAGGGCCGCACGATCTTCAATCTGACCGCCTCCTTCCACAAGCCTGAACAGGGGGGTTTCGAGCACCAGTTGCCGCCGGCGCGTGAGGTGCCGGACCCCGAGTCGCTGCCGACGGTCGCGGACGAGATCCGCGAGCATCTGGGCGCGCTGCCGGAGCAGTTGGAGCGGATGGCCCGCCGCCAGCCCTTCGACATCCGCTACGTCGACCGGCTGCGCTGGAAGCCGGACGAGATCGAGGGCGCCCAGCCGCGCAGCGCGGTGTGGATGCGCGCGGTCGGTCCGCTCGGTGACGATCCGCTGGTGCACACCTGCGCGCTGACCTACGCCAGCGACATGACGCTGCTGGACGCGGTGCGGATCCCGGTGGAGCCGCTGTGGGGCCCGCGCGGTTTCGACATGGCGTCGCTGGACCACGCGATGTGGTTCCACCGGCCGTTCCGGGCGGACGAGTGGTTCCTGTACGACCAGGAGTCACCCATCGCCACGGGCGGCCGCGGGCTGGCCCGCGGCCGGATCTACGACCGGGAGGGCCGCATGCTGGTCTCGGTCGTCCAGGAAGGGCTCTTCCGGGCGCTGTAGGTCCGGGGCCGGCTCGGTCACCGGATGCGTCGGGCACACCGGACGGTCCACGCACCGCGCGTCGCGGCATGCGGGCGTCTCGCGTCGTCGGCACCACCGCTCGCGGCGTCTCGAGTCGCCTGGCGCCACCCGTTCTCACGTCGCCGGGGGTCGCTCGCTCTCGGGTGCTTCAAGTCGCCGGACGCCGCCCTCTCATGGGCGTGTCGCGGCTCGGCCGGGGCGGTGACGCCATCGTGCGAGCAGGCCTCGGCGTCTGGCTCGGTCGGCGGGGGCGGGGGTGTCCCGACCGGCCGGGGTCGAGGTTGCGGGCCTTGCGGACCTTACGGGCCGGGACGCGGACGCCTGGGGCGCGGGTACGGTTCGGGGGGACACGGGCGGCCGGGACGCGGACCGCTCGGCCGCCGGTGCGGTCCGGCAGGACGCGGGCGGCCGAGGAGCCGGGCGGTGGGCGCGGGCCTCGTCCACGAGCCGGGCCAGGTCGGCCCGCAGCCAGGCGATCTCGTCGGGATCGCGGGCCGTCATGAGGTCGGCCGCGATCTGCGCTCCCGGCGAGTCCGGGCCGCCGCCGCTGCCGGGCGGTCGGCGGCGGAGCCCGTTGAGACGGGACCGGTCGTAGGGGTCCCGCACCACCTGCGCCACATGCAGCGGGCCGAGGAAGGACGCGACGGCCCCGGCACGTGCCCAGGGGTCCTCGGCCTCGCGGAGCAGGAAACCCAGGTGCCTGCTGCGCCAGTTGCGGGGCCGCAGGTCGGTCCCGGCGTCCAGCAGACCGCGCAGCCCTTCGGGCGTACGCCCGGTCAGCAGTGGCGCGTTCTTTTCGTCGTCGCCGAAGCACCGCACCTCGTCGGCGAGATAGAGCCAGACCACGGCGCGGTAGCGGTTCAGGTAGAACGCCACGGGAACCAGCAGACCGAGCCTCGCCAGCCGCGTGAACCGGGTCTTCGGCACCCCCAGCAGCGCGGCGCCCTCCGCGGTCCCGACGGCGTGCACGCTGTGGCGCAGCGTCTCGGGGAACCCCGGTCCGGCGCGCAGCCGCTCGATCTCCGCCCGCGCGACCCGCCGCTCCCCCGCTGCCCCGCCGGGCCCCGTGCGGATCCGGCCGAGTCGCACGGCCAGGTCGAACTCCATGCGCCGCAGACCGAGTTCGCGGGTCGCGCGGCCCGTCGTGACCCAGGCGTCGGCCCTCGCCACGACCGGGCCGGCACCCGTGTCGTAAGCCGTGACGGATCGCTGCGTGTCGGTCGTCGACTGTCGGGACATGCTCGTCTCCCCCGTGTTCGTGGAGGGCCGGCGCCGGTCGCGCCCGCTCCGGGAAAGACGGTATCCGTTTCGTCACGCTGCGTGGCGAGCCTGTGGACAACCTCCGTCACGACGACGGACACGCAGGTCAGGAGTCCGGTTCCGGCTCCGGTCGGCGGCTGTCGACGCCCAGGTGCTCGCCGACCCGGTTGACGAGCAGTGTCATCTCATAGGCGATGTGTCCGATGTCGGCCTCGGCGCCGCTGAGGACGCACAGGCAGCTTCCGGAGCCGGCGGCGGTGACGAACAGCACCGCCTCGTCGAACTCGACCATCGTCTGGCGCACCCCACCCGCGCCGAAGTGCCGCCCCGAGCCCTTGGCGAGGCTGTGCAGCCCGGACGAGACGGCGGCCAGGTGCTCGGCGTCCTCGCGGCGCAGGCCGGTGCTCGCCCCCGTCACCAGGCCGTCGTTCGAGAGGATCAGCGCGTGCCGTACGTGGTCGACGCGCTGGGTCAGGTCGTCCAGCAGCCAGTCGAGTCGCCGGTTCTGCCCCATGTCGTGTGTCTCCCCCTGTTGTCCCCGTGTGCCCCGTGTGTCGTCCCCTCCGGTCGGGAGGGTCCCTGCGCCAGCCTTCCCCACGACCGGGCGGCGGGCAAGGAAGATGAGAGCCATGGGACAGAAGATGACCGGAGGAGGGGGTGTGACCCAGATACGCGTCAAAGGGGCAATGAGTTGATCTTGAAGCCCTGACGGGCGGCCCGAGTGCCCCGGAGAGGCCACACCCTCGTACGAGGGTGATGCTCTGACCTTTGCTCCCCTGGGTGGGTACAGTCCCGGTAGCGTGCCGCCGACCACGCGAGGTGAAGGGCGGGGCCGCGGTGGCGAAGCGGTGGGCCCGGTACGTGATGCCGGTGATGGTCGATGTCGACTGCGACGACGACAAGGTGACCCGGGTGGTCACGCTCCCGGAGGAGGTCCGCGAGGACCGCGACGACATGGGGCACTTCCTCATCTACGACGAGAAGTTCGTCCGCCGGAACGGCGACGAGCAGCCCCAAGTGCACGCGTTCTGTGTGGGCGAGCCTCGCTGGGAGCATCCGCAGTTCCGGGCTGGCGGGCCGGTGAACTGGCCGGAGACCTCAGCGTGGGAGGAAGGCTTCGACCTGACTGAGGCGGACGGCCGGTACGCGGGGATCAACCCGTACGAGCTGCGGGAGCGGTAGAAGGACAGCGGAGGGCCCCGGCCGGGAGCTTGGTGTTCGCGGTGGTCAGGCCGCCGGCGCGAAGAGTTCGAGCAGGCGTTCCTTCTGCCGGGCGCCCAGGCCCTGGACGCGGCGGCTCTCGGAGATTTCGAGTTCGTCCAGGAGCTGTGCGGCGCGGACCTTGCCGATGCCGGGCATCGACTCCAGCAGGCGGCGGACGTAGACCTTGCCGACCACGGTGTCCTCGCGCTCCAGCACCTCCTTCAGTGGGACCTTGCCGTCCTTGAGCTGGGCGAGGATCTCGCCGCGCTCCTTGCGGACAGCGGCGGCTTTCCTCAGCGCTTCGGCGCGGGCCTCGGCGGTCAGTGCGGGCAGAGCCGTCGGGGACCTCTTCCCGTACGGCGTTGCGGCGGCCATCGTCACCCCGCCGTCGGGCCGGTGACCAGCAGGCTTACGGATCTGCCCCTGGTGGGGCGCCGACTTCGCCCTGTGCGGTCCAGGTCTTGAGTACGCGTTCGCGGCCGTCGCCGACTTCGATGAGGCGGATGACCACGCTGTCCTGGCTGCCGTACAGCCCGACCCAGCCGCGGTACGTGCGCGGGGCGGGAGCGTCGTCGGTCCATTCACCGGTGACGGCCGGGCCGCCCTCTTCGAACGGGAGGACCGCGAGGTGCCGGGTGGGCTCCGGCTGGTCCGCCGTACGCGCGGCGGGAACGTCCCTGGCCTTCAGGGCGGCGAAGTCGGCGTGCGCGGCCTCGACGGCTTCGGGGTACGCCTCGCGCTTGGCGTGTGCGGCGAGCGCCCGGTGGAGGCCGGCGACGGAGGGGTCCTGTCCCTTGCGTTTGCCGGTGGGGATGATCAGGTCGGGCTGGATCTGCTCGACGGACTCACCGCCCGCGCGGCGCCGCAGCACGGTGTGGAGCATGTCGGCGGTGATGACCGGGGGCCGGCCGCCGTGCTTGGCCTTGCGGGCCGCGGTGTCAAGCCCCTCCAGCGTCGCCTCCCGGACGTTCTCCCGCTCGGTCTCCGCCATCGCCGCGAAGAACGCGAACAGCAGCTTCCCCGGGCCGGTGGGGTCGTAGATGCCGGGCAGGGGCCCGGCGAGCACTCCAGGACCAGGCCGTGGGCGGTGAGTTCGGCGGCGTCGCGGCCGAGCCGCTTCATCTCGTACACGGCGCCGAGCCGCTTCATCTCGTACACGGTAAAGATGACGTGGCAGTGCGGGGCGTGGGCCTTGACCTCCCGCGCCGTACGAGCGCCTCCTCGAACCGGGCCCTCCGCGGACGCGGGTGCTGATCTTCTCGCTGAAGATCCTGTCCCCCGGGATGCCTCAGCCCGCAAGGCGTCGAGCTGGGAGTCGTCGTCCTGCCCAAGGGCGGAGCAAGGGGCGCGGGTGGTGCCGTCTCTCACGCCGGCCTCCGCGCCGGTTCTCGTGATCGTCACGGACTCATGGCAGGCCGAGCCCTCCACGGTCCGCGCACGCGTGGAACTCGTCCACGGTCGGCGTCGGATGCGCAGGGCTTGGCGGCATGGGGAAGGGCAGTCCGGCCCCGCGTACCTCGATGATCTTCGGGGTGGGGTCTCGTCGCAGCGGTGTGTCTCGTGGAGGCGGGCCCGGAGAACGTCACTCGATGTGGGTCGTCGCCCCACCTGCCGGCCAGGGCTGCTGATACGCGATGAGTCGGCCTGCCGGGTCGTGTCGGCGGTTGGGTGCGAACAACGACTTCGTTCAAGAAGCAGCGCCGGGCATGCGGCCCGAAGAAGGGGGTGCCTTGTCGCATACTCGGCGCTGACCGGCGGAGTTACGCCGTCGTGGCTGCTGTCTCGGTGGCTTCGACTGCGGACTTGAAGTCGGGGTGGACCCCGATTTGATCAAGCCACACGCTCATCGAGTTGTAGCAATTGAACCTTTCGATCTTTCCGTCACGGAGGTACCAGAGGTCCGCCGCCGGCACGTCGATCCGATTCCCGGTCGGCGGGATCTCGCCGACCGGAGTCGGAAACCCTCCGAGATGCGTGCCCTGGATTCGCAACTCGACGGCGACGACATCACCGAACGCATGTACCTCGAGCAGCTCGCGGTGCACATCGGGGAACGAGCGGGCGAGGCCCGCGATCACCTGAGGAATCTGCTCTCCGCGGAAACTCTGCGAGGTCGACATGTCGTTGAACGACCCGCCCTCGGTGAACAAGGCCAGGAAACCGTCACCGTCGAGCACGCTCCCTTCCGCGAGCCGGTAAGCCTCGCGAATGGTCTTTTCGTTACTTTCCATTCCTGCTCTCCTTTGAGTTCGCAACACGCTCACGATCCGCGCTTGTCTTTGATTGGCCCTCCCCGGCTGTCGTAACAATAATCGTTACGCCAGATTGTCGCAACCTCCACTGTTACGACTGCGCTGTCGTAACATGGAGCGTTGCGACCGGAGGAGGGAGCATGAGCGCCAACAGCAGGCTGACCATTGCCGCCCATGCGCTGGCCTGGATCGGTCTCTACCAGCGCCAGGGCCACGAGGTCGCCACCTCCGAGCAGATCGCAGCCAGCGCGAACACCAACCCCGTGGTGATCAGGAGGCTGCTCGGCGAGCTGCGCAGGGCCGGGCTCGTGGAGTCCCGGCGGGGCGCGGGCGCGGGCTGGTCGCTGGCGCGCGAGCTGGGGTCGATCACCCTGCTCGACGTGTACGAGGCAGTGGAACCCGGCCCGCTGTTCGCGCTGCACCGCACCACCCCGGACCAGGGATGCGTGGTGGGTCACGGCATCCAGCCGGCCATGCGGGGCATCTACCAGGACATCGAGGAGACCCTGAGACACGAACTGGCCCGCGTCACGCTCGAGAAGGTGCTCAGGGACGTGCTCGCGGCACCTCGCCAGCCTCTCTGATCAGCTGGGCGACCCCGTGCGAACCGTAGGGTTCGGCGTGGGTTCTGCCCACCGGGGCGGAGTGGCGTGAGCGTGGAGATGGAATCCCGCACTCCGCCGGTAGTCGAACGCCGACGAGAGGGGCTCGGCCTCGTCCAGCCACCGGTGCAGGAGCGGATGCGGCAGCCTCTTCCTGACGTACGTCACGAACCCGTCGTCGTCCGTGGGCGGTTCGTCATCGCGCAGCCCCGACACGATGACCAGATGGGTGCCGCCCTCGGCGTCGCCTTCTGCGGCGTCAGCCCGCCAAGGCCATCTTGTCGAAGGCGGAGAACCCCGGCAGCTCCAGCCCGTCCTGCACGACCTTCTCCAGCGCGATGTTGATCAGGCCCGCCGGCCGGTTCCTCGCCGCGGCCTCCTTGCAGATCGACGCCTCGGTGATCCGCCGGGCCTCCGCCTGGTCGTACGCCACGCCGACCCGCTTGCGGACCAGGCCCCGGTGCTGCTTGGCGGTCCGCTTCGCCCGGTACACCGGCAGCGTGCCCTCCGGCAGCTCCACCTGCCGCCGCACGAACTCCACCACCTGCTCCGGCACGTCCTCCGGCACCGAAAATCACCCCATGCGCTGATACGACTTCAGCATCAGCAACAAGGCCAGCAGATGCTCATCCCCGTCCGTCGCCCCGGCCGCCCACTCCAGCTCGTCACGAGTCGGCGAGAAGAACAGATGCCGCCCATGCGCGGTGATCAGCCGCTTGAACCGCGGATACGCGGTCCACTCGATCGAGGTCACAACCCGCCCCGGGCCCCAAGACGATGGTCAACATCACCACCAACGACGCCGAGCCGAACGGATGACGGGCCGGACGCTCACGGCTTCAAGATCAACTCATTGCCCCTTTGACGCGTAACTGGGTCACCCCCCAGGAGGAGTGGCGGGAGTTCGTCTCGTACGGGACCCGCACCGGGAAACCGGCCACCGTCCGGGCCGACGGCCGTCCGCACCCGGCGCCGGTCTGGTTCGTCCTCGACGGGGGCGAGGTGGTGTTCAACACCGGCACGGCGACCGTGAAGGGGCGCAACCTGGCCCGTGACGGGCGGATCGCCCTCTGCGTGGACGACGACCGGCCGCCGTTCGCGTACGTGACCCTGGAGGGCCGGGCGCGTCTCTCGGAGGACCCCGGGGAACTGCGGCACTGGGCCGCCCGGATCGGCGCGCGGTACATGGGCGAGGAGCGCGCCGAGGAGTTCGGCGCCCGCAACGGCGTGCCGGGCGGGCTGCTGGTCCGGGTGCGGATCGACATGGTGCCGACTGAAAAGGGCGTGGCGGACTGACATCGGGCCGTCCGAGGGTGACGTTGAGACCGGTGGTGACCCGGAGACGTCAGGGGCGCAGGCGCGCTGAGGGGCGCGTTCGGGCAGCAGCGCGAAGATGACGCACCGGCGGCGCGGGCCGGCCGCATCGCGTTCGAACGCGCGCACACGGTCTCGCCGGTTCCGATGGGGAACCATGCGGACATGAGCGACGACCACACACACGTCCAGGAGTTCTTCGGCGCCCGCGCCGCCGACTGGGACCGCCGCTTCCCCGACGACGGCCCGGCCTACGCCGCCGCGGTCGCCGGGCTGGGGCTGCGCGAGGGCGACCGGGTGCTGGACGCGGGCTGCGGCACCGGGCGGGCGCTGCCCGCGCTGCGCGCGGCGGTGGGCCCGTCCGGGGTGGTGCTGGGCGCGGATCTGACGCCGGCGATGCTGCGGGAGGCGGTGCGGGCCGGACGGAACGGGGACGGCACGCTGCTGCTGACGGACGTGGCGGCGCTGCCCCTGCGTCCGTCCTCGCTGGACGCCGTGTTCGCGGCGGGGCTGATCGCGCATCTGCCGCATCCGGCCGAGAACCTGCGGGAGATCCGCCGCGTGGTGCGGCCCGGCGGGGTGCTCGCCCTGTTCCATCCGGTCGGACGGGCCGCCCTCGCCGCGCGCCAGGGGCGTCGGCTCACCCCGGACGACCTGCGCGCCGAGCCGAATCTGCGGGCGCTGCTGACGCGTGCGGGCTGGCGCATGAGGTCGTACGCCGACGAGGACACGCGGTTCCTGGCGCTGGCGGTGCGGGACGGCTGAGCGGCGTTCCGAGTTCCGCGGGGCTTGCGTGCGGGGTCCGTAGGACTTGTGTGCGGGGTCCGCGAACGGGCCCGAACGGGCCCGAACGGGCCCGCGCGCTGGTCGGTCCGCCCCCGTACGACTGGGAACCCGCAGCTCCGGGCACGGGTGCGGGGTCGTGACAACGGCCTCGGGGTCGGCATATCGTGCGCGCCGACGGGCGAACCGATGGGGAGGCTGGGATGACCGGGACGGACGAGGAAGCCGTCGCCTCCGACGACGCGCTCTACGTACTGACGGCGGCGCTGCTGACGCCCGCGAAGTTCCCGAGCGTACTGGGCGACGACTACCCGGAGGCGTGCGCGGCGCTCGGTCTTCCGCCGGTGGCCGACGGATACGGGCTGGTGCTCGGCCAGGACGGGGAAGGCGCCCGGTGGACCGTGGTCGTCGACGACGTCTCGCTGGTCGCGGTCGCCATCGCGTCATGGGACTGCGGCATGGAGCACGATCTGTCGCCGGACGAGCGCACGGTCGTCGCCGCGCTGCCCGGCTGGCCCCTCGCGGTGGCCGTGGCGGCGCCGAACGTGCCCGCGCCGCACGATCCCTCCCCCGACGTGGCGGACATGCCGCCGCTGTCGCCGCCCGATGCGGAGGTGTGGGGCCCGGCCCAGCGGCGTCTGGGGGCCGACGAGATCGCGCTGCAGTGGGCGATGTGGCGGGAGCAGGTGGACGACTCGGCGGTCCCGACGCCCGGTGCGGCTCCGGAGACCGACGCGGGCTCCGGGACCGACGCGCACGGCAAGGAGGGCGGGGCCGCGGGGGCGTCGGTGGGCGGGCACAGCGGAATCCGCCGTGCGCTGGCCGAGGCGCGCGCCTACATCGACTCGCCGCCGCCGCTGGGCCGGGTGCGGTCCTCCTTCGCACCGGGCGGTGCGCGCACCCTGCGCGCGGACGGACCCGGGTGGTCGCTGGTGGCCCGGACGGACGACATCGCCTTCGTCCTGCTCGACGACGAACCGGGGGAGGTGCTTCCGGTGCGCCGAGGGCCTGAGCTGCCGGGGCTGCTCGAAGCGCTCGACGAGATGGCCGTACGGCCGCTGTGAGCGGGCGCGCGGGGCAGGACGCCTTGGCGGGCCGGATGCGGCAGTCACCGGGATCGTGTCCGGCCGCGATCAGGTGGCGGTACGACCGCCTTGGCTCGCCCGGCGCGCACAGCGCCGGGCGGGGAGGGCACGCCCCACAGCCGTCCCACACGGGCGTACTCGACACGTGCGCGGGACGGGACGCCCGAGCGGGCGACGCGGCGACCGCCGGCACCGAATCCGGCCGCGCGCACCGCCGGAGCGCCTCGCACCCTGACGTCTCCCGGACGCAGGGCACGGTGGAACGCCCGGCGGACGGGGCGGCGCCCGCACCGGCCCGTCACCTCGCGGCGGGACGCGTCACCCCGGTCGCGGCTCACACGACCGCTCCCGCGGGTGCCCGCCCCTCGCACGCCGAGGCGGATGCCTCAGCGACCCAGCTCCTTGCGCCCGGCCCGCCGCAGGCGTTGCCTCTGTGACGGGTCGAGGGCGAGATAGGCGGCTGCCGGGACTCCCAGGATGATCAGGAGCGCTGCCCACCAGGGCAGCCAGATGAGCAGAATGAGCCCGGCTGCCACGCCCCCCGCGGCGATCTTCGCGTTCTTCGACATGTGTGTCGCCTCCTTCGCGGCCAGTGCCGCTCTCTGGCGTGAAAACGGGTCCGCGCCGGCGGCGGTTCCTGGCCGCCACCTTGAGACGCCCCTGAAAGATCCCTGAGATGTGCCCCCTAAGGCCTCCAGGTCCCCCGGTCCCAGGTCTCCCGGTCCCGGGTCTACAGGTCCCCGGGTCTCCCGGCAGCCCGCGCCCCGCCCCTCACCATGGTGACCCACCTCACAGCTCAGGGGTACCCGCAGGACGCGCCGAGCATCAGGGCGCGTCCGCGCCGTCCAACCCCGGCAGCAGCGACTCCAGGCCGCTCGGCAGCGCGGTGGGCAGACCGCTCGGCCAGTCGCTGGGCAGCGCGGTCGGGAAGCCGGAGGGCAGTTCCGTGGGGAAGTCCGAGGGCAGCAGCCCGCTCGGGAAATCCGAGGGCAGCAGCCCGCTGGGGAAATCCGGGGGAAGGTCCAGCGATGGGCCCCCCGGGTCCGTGGCGGTCTCGGTGGGCTCCGGGGCCGGGCCGTCCTCGTCCGACGTCACCAGCACGGCGATGGCGACCACCAGGGCCGCCACGATCACGGCGAGCAGCAGGACCAGCAGCCTGCGCCGGCCGGGCCCGCGCCCCGGCCCGCCTCCGCCGCCGTCGGGCGGTCCGGACGCGGATCCGTCCCCGTAGGAGGGCGGGCCGAAACCTCCGCCGTGCGGCGGCGGTGCGCCGTCCGGCGGGCCGGGCGGCTGCTGGGGCGGTACCGGTGGCGTGGCCATGAGCACATCGTCGCCGCGCCCCCGCCCCCGCGCGAGGAGACGGCACGAAAACCGCCCGCCGGTCGTGGCGCCCGCACCTGGAACGCCCCTGTCCGCGCAGGCAACGCGGACAGCGCGCGCCGCGCACACCCCGCGCCCCGGACACGCCCGGCGCCCCGGACACGCCCGGACATGCGCGGGCGCACCCCCACCGACCGCACCGACCGAACAGCGCCGCGCCCCCGTGCCCGGCCCACGGAGCCACGGCGCCCGAACCGCGACCGGGGCGCGCCTCGGCACCCGGCGGTGACCAGGGGCCCGCCCCGAGGGACGAGCCCCTGCGCGCGGGACGTCAGCCGCGCGCTCCCAGCAGGTGGTCCATCGCCAGCTGGTCGAGGCGCTCGAAGGCCATGCCCCGGGCGGCGGCCGCGTCCGGGTCGAAGTCCTCGAAGGCGGACCGGTCGTCGAGCAGCGCCTGGAGGCCGTCGGCCGCCGTGGGCTGGGCGAGCTGGTCCAGGCGGGCGGCGCGCAGCGCCTCCTGGACCTCCGGGTCGGCACGGAAGGCCGCCGCGCGCTCCTTGAGGATCAGGTAGTTGCGCATGCAGCCGGCCGCGGAGGCCCACACGCCGTCGAAGTCCTCGGTCCGCGGCGGCTTGAAGTCGAAGTGGCGCGGGCCCTCGTACCCGGCCGACTCCAGCAGGTCGACCAGCCAGAACGCGGCGCGCAGGTCGCCCGCGCCGAAGCGCAGGTCCTGGTCGTACTTGATGCCGGACTGGCCGTTGAGGTCGATGTGGAACAGCTTGCCCGCCCACAGGGCCTGGGCGATGCCGTGCGGGAAGTTGAGCCCGGCCATCTGCTCGTGGCCGACCTCCGGGTTGACCCCGTACAGCTCCGGGCGCTCGAGGCGCTCGATGAAGGCGAGGGCGTGGCCGATGGTCGGGAGGAGGATGTCGCCGCGGGGCTCGTTCGGCTTCGGCTCGATGGCGAAGCGGATGTCGTAGCCCTGGGAGGTGACGTACTCGCCGAGCAGGTCGAAGGCCTCCTTCATGCGGTCCAGCGCGACCCGGACGTCCTTCGCGGCGCCGGACTCGGCGCCCTCGCGACCGCCCCAGGCGACGTAGGTCTGCGCGCCGAGCTCGACCGCGAGGTCGATGTTGCGGATGGTCTTGCGCAGCGCGTACCGGCGCACGTCACGGTCGTTCGCGGTGAAGCCGCCGTCCTTGAACACCGGGTGGGTGAACAGGTTGGTGGTCGCCATCGGGACCTTCATGCCGGTCTCGTCCAGCGCCTGGCGGAAGCGCTTGATGTGCTCGGCGCGCTCGCTGTCGCTCGCGCCGAAGGGGATGAGGTCGTCGTCGTGGAAGGTCACGCCGTGGGCGCCGAGCTCGGCGAGGCGGCGGACGGACTCGGCCGGGTCGAGGGCGCCGCGGGTGGCGTCGCCGAAGGGGTCCCGTCCCTGCCAGCCGACGGTCCACAGGCCGAACGTGAACTTGTCCTCGGGGGTGGGCTGGTAGCTCATGCCGCGGCTCCTTGCTCGCTGAGACTATTTCGTCATGGCGGTTTACAAATTAGTATGCAGGAACATTTCTGGGAAGAGACACACCCCGCCGGGGCGCGGAAGAGGGAGAGACCGATGTCAGCAGCCGAGGGTCCGCTCGTCGTCGGCGTGGACACATCCACCCAGTCCACCAAGGCCCTGGTCGTCGACGTGGCGACCGGCAGGGTCGTCGCGAGCGGCCAGGCGCCGCACACGGTGACCTCGGGCGCGGGGCGGGAGAGCGATCCGCGTCAGTGGTGGGACGCCCTGACCGAGGCGCTGCGGCAGTGCGGCGAGGCGGCGCACGAGGCCGCGGCGGTGTCGATCGGCGGGCAGCAGCACGGGCTGGTCACGCTGGACGGGCACGGCGAGCCGGTCCGCCCGGCGCTGCTGTGGAACGACGTGCGGTCCGCCCCGCAGGCGAGCCGGCTGGTGGAGGAGCTGGGCGGCGCGAAGGCGTGGGCCGAGCGGACCGGCAGCCTGCCGACCGCGTCCTTCACGGTCACCAAGTGGGCCTGGCTGGCGGAGCACGAGCCGGACGCGGTGCGCGCCACCAAGGCGGTGCGGCTGCCCCACGACTATCTGACCGAGCGGCTCACCGGGCAGGGCACCACCGACCGCGGCGACGCCTCGGGCACCGGCTGGTGGGCGTCCGCCACGGAGGCGTACGACGAGGAGATCCTGGCGCACGTCGGGCTGGACCCGGCGCTGCTGCCGCGCGTGGTGCGGCCGGGCGAGGTGGCCGGCACCGTGCGCGACGCGCATGATCTGCCGTTCTCCAAGGGCACGCTGGTGGCGTGCGGCACAGGCGACAACGCCGCTGCCGCGCTGGGCCTCGGGGTGCGCCCCGGCACGCCGGTGATGAGCCTCGGCACGTCGGGCACCGTGTACGCGGTGTCGGAGCGGCGGCCCGCCGATCCGACCGGCACGGTGGCGGGCTTCGCCGACGCGCGCGGCGACTGGCTGCCGCTGGCCTGCACCCTCAACTGCACGCTCGCCGTGGACCGGGTCGCCGACCTGCTGGGTCTGGACCGCGAGGCCGTCGAACCGGGCCGCGGCATCACGCTGCTGCCCTTCCTGGACGGCGAGCGCACCCCCAACCTCCCGCATTCCTCGGGTCTGTTGCACGGTCTGCGGCACGACACCACCGGCGGCCAGCTGCTCCAGGCCGCCTACGACGGCGCCGTCCACTCCCTGCTGGCCGCGCTCGACCTGGTCCTCGACGAGGACGCCGACCCGTCGACGCCTCTGCTGCTGATCGGCGGCGGCGCCCGCGGCACGGCCTGGCAGCAGACCGTACGGCGGCTGTCCGGGCGGCCCGTGCAGGTGCCCGAGGCGAAGGAGCTGGTCGCGCTCGGCGCGGCGGCCCAGGCGGCCGGGCTGCTCACCGGGGAGGACCCGGCCGCGGTCGCCCGGCGCTGGGACACGGCGGCCGGGCCGGTGCTGGACGCGGTGGAGCGGGACGAGGAGACCCTGTCCCGGCTGGCCGGGGTACTCTCCGACGCGGCCCCGCTGCTGGAGCGCGCCCCGGACCACGGCTGACGCCCCGGCGACCACCGCCCCACGGCGGCCGCGTCACGGCCGCCGTGGACGTCCGCCGGGCGCGGACGGCACCGACCCGAGGATTGACGGAGGAATGAGCACACCGCTGCACGAGGCCCGCCCGGCAGGTCAGGGGCGCGGCCTGCCCGACACCCAGCAGGGCATGCGCCGCCGCAACCTGTCGCGGGTGATGCACACCGTCCGGGACGAGGGGCCGCTGTCCCGAGCCGCCGTCGCCTCCCGGATCGGCCTGACGCGCGCGGCGGTGTCCACGCTGGTCGACGAACTCATCCGCACCGGGCTGCTGGAGGAGCTGGGCCCGGAGCGGCCCGGACGCGTGGGCCGTCCCGGTTCGGCTCTCGCGGTCAGCGGGCGGGGTCCCGCGGGCATCGGCGCCGAGGTCGGCGTCGACCACCTCGCGGTGTGCGCGGTCGACCTGCGCGGGCAGGTCCGGGCGCGGGCGGTGCGGCACGTGCCGAACCGGGACCGCTCCCCCGAGCCCGTGCTCGGGGAGCTCACCGAACTGATCCACCGGGTGGTGGCCGAGGCGGAGGGCGAGGGCCTGTGGCCGGCCGGGCTCGCCGTCGCCGTCCCCGGCCTGGTGGCCCGCGACGCCCGGACCGTCGTCCGCGCTCCGAACCTGGGGTGGCTGGATGCGGATCTCGGCCCGCTGCTCCCCGCGACGCTGCCGCTGACCGTGGCCAACGAGGCCAACTTCGGCGCGCTCGCCGAACTGTGGCTCGGCGAGGACGCCCCGCGTGACTTCCTGCACGTGTCGGCCGAGATCGGCATCGGCGCGGCGGTCATCGTGGACGGGCGGGTGCTGCACGGCAACCGCGGGTTCGCGGGCGAGCTGGGCCATGTGCCGGTGTGGCCCGACGGCCCGTCGTGCGCCTGCGGCGGCCGGGGCTGCCTGGAGCAGTACGCCGGCGAGGAGGCGGTGCTGCGCGCGGCCGGCCTGGAACCCGGCGAGGACCGGGTCGGCCTGCTCGCGGGCCGCGCCGAACAGGGCGACACCGCCGTACGGCGTGCCCTGCACGACGCCGGCACGGCGCTGGGCATCGCCCTGACCGGGGCGGTCAATCTGCTGGACCCGGAGAGCGTGGTCCTGGGCGGCGCCCTGTCGGGGCTCTCCCCCTGGCTGCTGCCCTCCCTGCGCGCCGAACTGGCCCGCCGCACGGCCGGGCCGGCCTGCCCGGTCTCCGTCTCCGCCCTGGGCCCCGAGGGCCCGCTGCTGGGCGCCGCCCACTCGGTCGTCCGGGGTGTCCTGGACGACCCGGCGGTGGTGGCCGGACGGGCCTGACCCCCGCGAGGTCGCCCTCCCGGGACCGCCCTGCCGCGCGAACCGCCTCGGCTCCGCGCTGACACACGGCTTCGGGGCCGCCCGGCCGACTGACCGGTGGCCGTGATCAACAGGGGACCGCCGCGACCACGGCGCGCGGTCTCGCGGTGTCCGCGAACAACCCGGCCGGCCTCACCGCGACATCTGCCGCACGGGTACCCGCGAGCGGAGCGTGCGGGCACCCCCAAGCCAGGCGTACGGCCGCCCCGCAAGCTGGGCGGCGTGCGGGCGCCCCGCCCTCACGCCCCTCTCACGGCCGCAAGCCGCTGACGATGTCCGCCGTGGCCGTCAGGCCGCTGTGGATCGTGGGGGCGATGCTGGTGCTGGCCAGGTAGAAGCCGAGCAGCAGGCACACCAGGGCATGGGAGACCTTCAGCCCGCTGTTGCGCAGGAAGATCACCGCCAGGACCGAGAGCAGCAGCACCACAGAGATGGAAATGGCCATCGTCAACCTCCTCCGCCACGCCTGTTTCGCGGCGTTCGGCCGCAAGTGTGGCGTAGCGGAGGGTTTGTCCGGGCGGCTGACCTGTCCGCCGAACGTGTGGTGTCACGCCTTCCGGTGGGCGTCGAGGAACGCTTCCAGTCCCGCGAGGTCGTCGGTGTTGAGGTGGTCGACGTCCGCCGCGACCAGTTCTCCCCACAGCGCGTCACGGGCGGGACCCGGCACGTCCGGGGTGGCCCAGAAGCGCACCCGCTGCCCTCGGGCGTGAGCCGTGCGCACCAGTGTGCGCAGCTTCCGGCGTTCCGCCTCGGGGAAGACGCCGACGCCCTGCCAGGTGAAGTGGAGGGTCCAGTTGTCGCTGATCAACGGCGCGAACGAGGCGGGTGCGGGGCCGCCGAGGTCGGTGAGCCGGCCGTCGTAGAAGGCGTGGCGGATCCGCTGGGCCTCCATGGGCGCGCGGGCGGCGCGGTCGCCGGAGACGACGGCGGTGACCGGCCCGGGGAACACCCTGCCGTGCGCGTATGTCGTGAACAGGCCCTTGTGGCGCCGCAGTCGGCGGTCGAGTTCCGCGTAGGTGGAGGCGCCCTCGGTCTTGAGGTCGATGAGGAGTTGGAGCGATCCGCGGTGGCCCCGGTACACCGTGCCGCGGTGGGCGCGGACGCGGGCGGCGAGCGGGTTCAGGTACAGCGACTCCAGGGTGCGGGCGGGGTCGAGGTCCTCGGGGTCGTGGGCGACCAGCAGCCGTCCGTCCACGAGGTGGATGTCCGCCTCGACACTGCCGAAGCGGTGGTCGAGGGCGTCGGACAGCGGGCGGGGGTGCTCGTAGTCGTTGTGCGCGTGGGCGCGCCACAACGGGCGGGCGCGGCGCGGGTGCTGACCGGCCAGCGCCTGGGCCGCGGGGAGGGCGACCGGGGTCGCGAGGGCGGCGCCGAGGGCGGTGAGGGCTCTGCGACGGGTGGTGAGGGCCATGCTCTGCCTCCCTGAAGTGCTGTACGGGGTCCCGGTGAGTATGGGGTCCCGCCGCGCACAAGGAGCAGAGACGTGCGAGGAGTTGGCCGGTTCGCCGTCGGCCGTTCACCCACGAGCGGCGGCCCGCCCACCCCGGACGGGGGAGGGCGGGCCGCCGACTGGACACCCGTCAGGGCGCGCGCAGATCCACCAGCTCCGCCAGCGCCTCCCGGTGCGCGCCCGCCGTGCCGTAGGCGATCGAGTCGGCCTTGGCGCGCTTGAGGCGCAGGTGCACCGGATGTTCCCAGGTCATGCCGATGCCGCCGTGCAGTTGCAGGGCCTCCTCGGCGGCGCGGACGGTGACGGGCGCGGCGAAGGCCTGCGCCACGGTGACCGAGACCTCCGTATCCTCGCCGGTCGCGAGGGCGTCGGCGGCGGCCCGTGCGGCGGCGCGGAGGTGGACGGTCTCCAGCCACAGCTGCGCGAGCCGGTGCTTGAGCGCCTGGAAGCCGCCGACGGGCCGGTTGAACTGCGTGCGCTCCTTCAGGTACCGCACGGTTTCGGTCAACGCCCATTCGGCGATCCCCAGTTGTTCCGAGGCGAGCAGTCCCGCCCCGGCCCGCAGGGCGCGTCGTACGGCGGGCTCCGCGTCACCGACGCGGTGGCCGGGCGCGGCGTCGAGAGTGACGCGGGCGAGGGGCCGGGTGAGGTCGAGGGACGTCTGCGGGGTGACGGTGACCGCGTCGGCCGTCACCGCGTACAGCCCGCCGTCGTCCGCCGGCACCAGCAGGACGTCGGCGACGGCGGCGTCCGCGATGCCCGTCAGCTCGCCGTGCAGGGTGCCGTCGTCCACGCGGACGGTGGCGAACGGTGCGCCGGGGGCGGTGTGCAGTCCGACCGCGAGCGCGCCGATCCGGCGTCCGGACGCCAGGCCGGCGAGCACGTCGTCGCCGTCCGCACAGGCCAGCAGTGCCTCGGTGGCCACCACGGCGCTCGTCAGGTACGGCACGGGGGCGACCGCGCGGCCCAGCTCCTCCAGCACGACGGCGGCTTCGCGGTGGGTCGCGCCCTGGCCGCCCCGGTCCTCGGGGACCAGCAGCCCGGCGAGGCCCATGCCCTCGGCGAGGGTCTTCCACAGGGCCGGGTCGTGCGGCGCGTCCGACTCGGCGCGGGCCAGCACGGCCGTCGTGTCGCAGTGGTCGGTGAGCAGGTCCCGGACGGCGGCGCGCAGCGCCTCTTCCTCCTCCGAGTACAGCAGGTCGGGACGGTTGCTCATCGGGCGAGGTCCTTCCAGGCGACGTCCTTGTCGGTGCGCGGCTCGGCGGGCAGGCCCAGGACGCGCTCGGCGACGATGTTCAGCAGGACCTCGCTGGTCCCGCCCTCGATGCTGTTGCCCTTGGAGCGCAGGTAGCGGTAGCCGGCGTCACGGCCGGTGAAGTCGACGTGGTCGGGGCGGCGCATGGTCCAGTCGTCGTACAACAGGCCCTCCTCGCCGCGCAGTTCCACCTCCAGTCCGCTGATCTCCTGGTTGAGGCGGGCGAACGCGAGCTTCATGCCGGCGCCCTCGGGGCCGGGCTGTCCGGCGACGAGCTGCTGGCGCAGGCGTTCGCCGGTGAGCCGGGCGACCTCCGCCTCGACCCACAGCTTCAGCAGCCGCTGGTGCAGGTCGTGGGTGCGCAGTCCGGGGCGTTCGCGCCAGGTCCTGGCGACCGGGCCGATCATGCCGCCCTCGCGGGGCAGCCGCATCCCGCCGATGGCGACGCGCTCGTTGTTCAGGGTGGTCTGGGCGACCCGCCAGCCGTCGCCGACCTCGCCGAGGCGGTGGGCGTCGGGGATGCGGACGCCGGTGAGGAACACCTCGTTGAACTCGGCCTCGCCGGTGATCTGGCGCAGCGGCCGCACCTCGACACCGGGGTCGGTCATGTCGCACACGAAGTAGGTGATGCCCCGGTGCTTGGGCACGCCCGGGTCGGTGCGCGCGATGAGGATGGCCCAGCGGGCGAGGTGGGCGCTGGACGTCCACACCTTCTGCCCGTCGACCACCCACGTGTCTCCCTCGCGGACGGCGCGGGTGCCGAGCGCGGCCAGGTCGGAGCCGGCGCCGGGCTCGCTGAAGAGCTGGCACCAGACCTCCTCCCCGGTCCACAGCGGCTTCAGGAAGCGCGCCTTCTGCTCCTCGGTGCCGTACTGGAGGATCGTCGGGGCGGCCATGCCCAGGCCGATGCCGATGCGGCGCGGGTCGTTGTCGGGGGCGCCGGCGGCCTCCAGCTCGGCGTCCACGACGGCCTGGAGCGAGCGCGGCAGGCCGAGGCCGCCGAGCCCTTCGGGGAAGTGGACCCAGGCGAGTCCGGCGTCGAAGCGGGCGCGCAGGAAGTCCAGGCGCTCCGTCTCGGCGGGCGGGTGCGCGGCCAGCAACTCGCGGGTACGGCGGCGCAGTTCGTCGGCGTCGGTCATGCGGTGGCTCCGTTCTCCCCGGACGGCAGCACGGTGACGCGGCCGGTGGTGACGCCCTCGACGACCCGCTGCACGGCGTCGGCGGCCCCGGCGAGCGGCACGCGCTCGCTCACCAGCGGCTTGATCGCGCCCCGGGCGGCGAGGTCGGTGAGCTGTTCGTGGCAGTCCCGGACCAGCTTGGGGTCCTTGGTGTTGTACAAGCCCCAGTGGAGGCCGAGGATCGCGTAGTTCTTGATCAGGGCGTGGTTGAGGCCGGGGCTGGGGATGGTGCCGCTGGCGAAGCCGATGATCACGATCCTGCCCTCGAAGGCGACGGTCTTGGCGGACTGGGCGTAGGCCTCGCCGCCGACGGGGTCGAAGATCACGTCCGCGCCGCGTCCGCCGGTGGCCTCCTTGACCGCGGCGACGACGTCCTGCTCGCGCCGGTCGATCACCACGTCGCAGCCCAGGCCGCGGGCCACGGCGGCCTTGTCGGCGCCGCCCGCCACACCGACGACGGTGGCGCCGGCCGCCTTGCCGAGCTGCACGGCGGCGCTGCCCACCCCGCCCGCGGCGGCGTGCACGAGCAGGGTCTCGCCGGCCTCCAGGCGGGCCCGGCGGTGCAGGGCGAACCAGGCGGTCTGGTAGCCGATGTGCAGGGCCGCGGCCTCGGCGTCGTCCAGCGCGTCCGGGGCGGGCAGCAGCGCGGCGGCGTCCGCGACGGCGTACTCGGCGAAACCGCCGTGCGGCAGCACCGGATTGGCGAGCACCCGGCGGCCGTCCTCGGTCTCGCCGCAGATCTCCACGCCCGGGGTGAACGGCAGCGGCGGCCGGACCTGGTAGTGCCCCCGGCACATCAGGGCGTCCGGGAAGTTGATGTTGGCGGCGCGCACCCGGAGCAGCACCTGCCCCTCGCCGGGCGCCGGCCGCCCGACGTCCGCGAGGCGCATCACCTCGCCCGGCTCGCCGAGTTCGTGCACTTGCCATGCCTGCATGCGGGGCCTCCACGGGACGGTGAACGTCGTCTTCGCTGACCGGGTCTCCGCATACTAAGCGGTCGCTTGCCTCAAGGGAACCGTCCCGCGCCCGCCGGCCGGCTCACCCCTTGCCCTTCGGCCGCGCCCGCACGTGCATCCGCTCCCCCTGCGGCCCGAAAAGGCTGAGGAACTCCACCGGCCCCTCCCCCGTCGACCCGAACCAGTGCGGCACCCGCGTGTCGAACTCGGCCGCCTCCCCCGCCGTCAGCACCACGTCGTGGTCGCCCAGCACCAGCCGCAGCTTCCCGGAGAGCACGTACAGCCACTCGTAGCCCTCGTGGGTGCGCGGGTCGGGCTCCAGCCTCCGCTTCGGTTCGAGCACCTTGTACGCCTGGAGCCCGCCGGGCTGCCGGGTGAGCGGCCAGTGGGTGCGCCCGCCGCGCTCGATCGGCCGGGCACGCACCCGCGGATCGCCCGCCGGGGGCGCGCCGACCAGCTCGTCCAGCGGCACCTGGTGGGCCTGCGCGATGGGCAGCAGCAGGTCCAGGCCGGGTTTGCGCTGCCCGGACTCCAGCCGGGACAGGGTGCTCACGGAGATGCCGGTCGCCTCCGCCAGCGCCGCGAGCGTCACCTCCCGCTCCTTCCTGATCCGGCGCAGCCGGGGGCCCACTTCCGCGAGAACGTCGTCTATCACCATGCGGACATTGCAGTTTCGGCAACCTCGTTTGTCAATCCGTGGGGTCTGGGGCGACCGTCGGTCGTGGAGGTGGTCACGATGACCGAGACGGATCGCAGGGACAGCCGCTACGACGTGGTCGTGGTGGGCGGAGGCGCGGCGGGACTGTCGGCCGCGCTGGTGCTGGGACGGGCCCGGCACCGCACGCTGGTGGTCGACGCGGGCGAACCGCGCAACGCGCCCTCGGCGCACATGCAGGGTTACCTGAGCCGGGACGGGATGGCGCCGGCGGACTTCCTGGCGCTCGGCCGGGAGGAGATCGCGGCCTACGGGGTGGACCTCGTCCGCGACCGCGTCGTGGACGCCGCCCCCGGCGAGGACTTCACGGTGACGCTGGACGGGGGCGGGAGGGTGCGCGCCCGGCGGCTGGTCGTGGCGACCGGGCTGAAGGACGAGCTGCCGGACGTCCCCGGGGTCGCCGAGCGGTTCGGGCGGGACGTGCTGCACTGCCCGTTCTGCCACGGCTGGGAGGTGCGCGACCGGCCCTTCGGGGTGCTCGCGTCGAGCGCGGCGGGCGTGCACCAGGCGCTGATGGTGTCCCGGTGGTCGAAGGACGTCAGCTTCTTCCTGCACCGGGTCGCCGAGGAGGAGCTGTCCGACCTGGACCTGCGCCGGCTGGCCGCGGCCGGGGTGGGCGTGGTGCCGGGCGAGGTCGCCGCTCTGGAGGTCGAGGACGACCGGCTCACCGGCGTGCGGATGGCCGACGGCACGGTGCACTCCCGGTCGGTGCTGTTCGTCGCACCGCGCCCGCTCCCGCGGACGGGGCTGCTGGAGCGGTTGGGCGCGGAGATGCGCGAGACGCCGTTCGGGACGTACCCGGTGGTCGACCCGAACGGGCTGACCAGCGTGCCGGGCGTGTGGGCGGCGGGCAACGCGATCGGCTTCGCCGAGCAGGTGGTGCACGCGGCGAGCGGCGGCTACCGGGCGGCCGCCGCGATCGTCGGCGACCTGCGGATGGCGGACCTGGACGCGACGCTCACCGGATGACCGCTCCGCCGGAGGTGTAGGAGGCACGCCTTCGTAGCACCCTGACTGCATGCTGCTGTCCCGTCTGGCCCAGGTGTCCCAGGAGGTGGCCGCCGCCTCGGCGCGGTCGCGGAAGACCGCGCTGCTCGCCGAGCTGTTCCGGGAGGCCGGGCCGGACGACGTCCCGGTCGTCATCCCGTATCTGGCGGGGCGGCTGCCGCAGGGACGGATCGGGGTCGGCTGGAAGGTGCTGAGCCGTCCGGTCCCGCCCGCCGCCGAGCCGTCCCTGACGGTGCGCGAGGTGGACGCGCTGCTCACCCGGCTCGCCGAGGTGTCGGGACCGGGCTCCCAGACGGAACGCGCCCGGCTGGCCGGTGAGCTGCTGGGCGCGTCCACCGAGGCCGAGCAGCGGTTCCTGACGGGGCTGCTGACCGGCGAGGTCCGCCAGGGCGCGCTGGACGCGCTGGCGGCGGAGGGGCTGGCCCGGGCGACGGGCGCGGACCCGGCGGACGTACGGCGGGCGGTGATGCTCGCGGGCTCCCTCCAGCCGGTCGCGGGGGCGCTGCTGGCGGACGGGCCGGAGGCGCTGGAGCGGTTCCGGCTCACCGTCGGGCGCCCGGTGCAGCCGATGCTGGCGCACAGCGCCTCCTCGGTCGCCGAGGCGGTCGGGAAGCTGGGCGTCTGCGCGGTCGAGGAGAAGCTCGACGGCATCCGCGTCCAGGTGCACCGCGACGGCGACGCCGTGCGGGTGCACACCCGCACCCTCGACGACATCACCGACCGGCTGCCCGAGGTGACCGCGGCGGCGCGGGAGCTGCCGGTGGAGCGGTTCATCCTGGACGGCGAGGTCATCTCCTTCGACGCCACCGGGCGCCCGCGGTCCTTCCAGGAGACCGCCGGGCGGGTCGGCTCCCGGGTGGACGTGGCGACGGCCGCCCGGGAGACGCCGGTCTCCCCCGTGTTCTTCGACGCGCTGTCGGTCGACGGCCGGGACCTGCTGGACCTGCCGTTCGCCGAGCGGCACGCGGAACTGGTCCGGCTGGTGCCGGAGCCGATGCGGGTGCGGCGCACCGTGGTGGACGGCCCCGACGGCCTGGAGGCGGCGGAGCGGTTCCTCGCGCGGACCCTGGAGCGCGGCCACGAGGGCGTCGTGGTCAAGGGTCTGGAGGCCCCCTACAGCGCGGGGCGGCGCGGGGCGTCCTGGCTGAAGGTCAAGCCGGTGCACACGCTGGACCTGGTGGTGCTGGCCGCCGAGTGGGGCCACGGCCGGCGCACCGGGAAGCTGTCCAACCTGCACCTGGGCGCCCGCACCGCCGACGGCGGCTTCGCGATGCTCGGCAAGACCTTCAAGGGCATGACCGACGCGATGCTCCGGTGGCAGACCGAGCGGCTGCGGGAGATCGCGGTCGGCGAGAGCGGCGGGACGGTGACCGTGCGCCCCGAACTCGTCGTGGAGATCGCCTACGACGGCCTGCAGCGCTCCAGCCGCTACCCGGCCGGTGTCACCCTGCGCTTCGCCCGGGTGATCCGCTACCGCGAGGACAAGCGCCCGGAGGAGGCGGACACCGTCGGGACCGTGCTCGCCGCGCACCCGGGGGTGCGGCCGTGACGAGGGCCCGGAGCGCGGGGCTGCTGCTGTTCCGGCGCGCCGGGGAGGGCGTCGAGGTGCTGCTCGGCCACATGGGCGGCCCGTTCTTCGCGCGCCGGGACGCCGGGGCGTGGACCGTGCCGAAGGGCGAGTACGACCCCGCCGAGCCCGCCTGGGAGGCGGCGCGCCGCGAGTTCGAGGAGGAGCTGGGGCTGCCGCCGCCGGACGGGGAGGCGGTGCCGCTCGGGCAGGTCCGCCAGGCGGGCGGCAAGGTGGTCACCGCGTGGGCGGTGGAGGCCGACCTGGACCCGGCGTCGGCCGTCCCCGGCACGTTCGCCATGGAGTGGCCGCCCGGGTCGGGGCGGACGCGGGAGTTCCCGGAGCTGGACCGGGTCGCCTGGTTCCCCCTCGACCGGGCCCGCGAGGTGGTCGTCCCGGCACAGACCGCGTTTCTGGACCGCCTGGCGGAGCACTCGCTCCGAGAGGCCTCCCCGCGTTGCGCGGCCCGTCGGCGCGCGGGAAGGTCGTCAGAGCACCGCCCGTCCCATGGAGGCCAGTGATGCACATCGCCACGGTGAATCCGGCGAACGGCGAGACCGTCAAGACGTACCACCCCATGGACGAGGACGAGCTGGAACGCCGGCTCCGGCTCGCGGAGGCCACCTTCCGCACGTACCGGACGACGACCTTCGAGGAGCGTTCCCGCCTGCTGCACCGGGCCGCCGAGATCCTCGACGAGGACCGGGACGCCGTCGGCAAGGTGATCACCACGGAGATGGGCAAGCCGATCGCGCAGGCCCGCGCGGAGGCCGCGAAGTGCGCCAAGGCGATGCACTGGTACGCCGACCACGCGGCCGAGCTGCTGGCCGACGAGGAGCCCGACGCGTCCGACGTGAAGGACTCCGGCGCCTCCCGGGTCCTGGTGCGCTACCGCCCGCTGGGCCCGGTGCTCGCGGTGATGCCGTGGAACTTCCCGCTGTGGCAGGTGGTGCGGTTCGCCGCCCCCGCCCTGATGGCGGGCAACGTCGGACTGCTCAAGCACGCGTCGAACGTGCCGGGGACCGCCCTGTACCTGGAGGACCTGTTCCACCGCGCGGGCTTCACCGAGGGCACGTTCCAGACCCTGCTGATCGGCTCCGCCACCGTCGACGACCTGCTGCGCGACGAGCGGATCAAGGCGGCGACCCTCACCGGGAGCGAGCCCGCGGGCCGGGCCGTCGCCTCCACCGCCGGCGAGATGATCAAGAAGACGGTGCTGGAGCTGGGCGGCAGCGACCCCTTCGTGGTCATGCCCTCCGCCGACCTGGACCGGGCCGCCGAGGTCGCGGTGACCGCCCGGGTGCAGAACGCCGGGCAGTCCTGCATCGCCGCCAAGCGGTTCATCGTGCACACGGACGTCTACGACGCCTTCGCCGAGCGGTTCGTGGCGGGCATGAAGGCGCTGAAGGTGGGCGACCCCATGGACGAGGACACCGACGTCGGCCCGCTCTCCAGCGAACAGGGCCGCACGGACCTGGAGGAGCTGGTCGACGACGCGGTACGGGCCGGCGCCACGGTGCTGTGCGGTGGCGAACGTCCCGACGGACCGGGCTGGTTCTACCCGCCGACCGTGCTGGCCGGGGTCGGCCGGGAGATGCGCATCCACCGGGAGGAGGCCTTCGGTCCGGTCGCCACGCTCTACCGCGCGGCCGACCTGGACGAGGCGGTGCTCATCGCCAACGACTCGCCGTTCGGGCTGAGTTCCAACGTCTGGACGCGCGACGAGGCGGAGATCGACCGGTTCGTCCGGGATCTGGAGGCGGGCGGCGTGTACGTCAACGGCATGACGGCCTCCCACCCCGCGTTCCCCTTCGGCGGCGTGAAGCGGTCGGGCTACGGGCGTGAGCTGTCCGGGCACGGAATCCGCGAGTTCTGCAACATCACCACGGTTTGGCACGGCGCGTGACGCGCGCACGGCTACGATCCCGACTGTGAACCGCGAAGTGACACTGCCTCTGATCGTCGACGACCGCGGCACCCTCCAGGTGGCGGCCGCCGACGTCAGCAAGCTGCTGCGCACGGTGGGCGGCCGGTGGGTCCGGCTCGTCGAGGCCGGCGAGAGCGGGCTCGACGAGGACACGGTCGCCGCGCTGACGATCGAACTCGCGAAGCTCGCCGACCGCATCGACGTCGCGTGCATCGCCCACAGCAGCGGCACCACGCCATGACGGCAGGCCGTCAGGCCGGCCGTTCGAGGGTGCGCCAGAACAGCGCTTCGTAACTCTGCAGCAGGTGCCCGTAGGCCCGGGCACGACGCTCGTCCAGGCGGCCGGCGTCCAGGGCCGCCTGGACGGCGCGCTCCGCCGTGCGGTCCAGTTCCTCGGCCGGTTCGGCGAAGAAGTCGAAGAAGGCGCAGGCCTCGTCGTCGAAGCCGTAGTGGGTGCGCAGGGCCCCGGCGATCGTGGCGCAGTAGCCGCCCCAGGCCGAGAAGTTGGCGGTGACGGCCAGGACGGCGTCGGCGGGGGCGGCGTTGAGCGCCAGCCAGGCGACGTAGGCCGGGTAGGCCTGGCAGCCCGGCAGCGGGGTGTACGCGGCGGCGCGGTCCTCGTCGACGCCGCAGGCCGCGGCGAAGGCGGGCAGCCGCCGCTGGGCGACGGCCTCGCCCTCGGCGAGCGCGGTGAAGAAGGCGTCGGCCTCCGGTTCGGCCGTGGACCGCACGGCCAGCTGGAGGAAGGCGCGGCGGTCCGCGGGAATCACCCGCGTCTGTTCCAGCGCGAGCACCGCCAGCACCTCGCGGTCCGCCTCACCTGCCGCGATCAGCGGCACGAGGGGGTTGGAGCGCGGGTCGGGGGCGAGTTCCGCGGTGATCGTCTTCAGCAGGTCCCGGGCCGTGCGTGTCATCGCGTCCTCCGAGGCGTCGGTCACCCCGAGGGTGGCCCGGCGGCCGGACGACGGCAACCCGGCGGTGCCGCCCGCACCGCCGGGTCGTTCCGTGGGGGCCGTCCTAGCGGATGGACATGCCCGAGAGGGTGCGGGCGATCACCAGGCGCTGGATCTCGCTCGTCCCTTCGAAGATGGTGTAGATCGCGGCGTCCCGGTGCATCCGCTCGACCGGGTACTCGCGGGTGTAGCCGTTGCCGCCGAGGATCTGGATCGCCTGGGCGGTGACCTTCTTGGCGGTCTCGCTGGCGAACAGCTTCGACATCGAGCCCTCGGCCGCGGTGAACGGCTTGCCGTTGATCGCCATCCAGGAGGCGCGCCACACCAGCAGGCGGGCGGCGTCGATCTGGGTGCGCATGTCGGCGAGCTGGAAGGCGACGCCCTGGTTGTCGATGATCGGGCGGCCGAACTGCTCACGCGTTGTGGCGTAGTCCAGCGCGACCTCGTAGGCGGCGCGGGCGGTGCCCACGGCCATGGCGCCGACGGCGGGACGGGACGCCTCGAAGGTGGCCATGGCCGCGTTCTTCACGCGCTCACCGCCCTGCTTCGCCTTCTCCCGGGCGCGGGCGAGACGCTCGTCCAGCTTCTCCTTGCCGCCGAGCAGGCAGGAGCCGGGGACGCGCACGTCGTCCAGGATGACCTCGGCGGTGTGCGAGGCGCGGATGCCGTGCTTCTGGAACTTCTGGCCCTGGGACAGGCCGGGGGTGTTCGGCGGGATGATGAAGGAGGCGTGGCCCTTCGAGCCGAGCTCGGGGTCGACGACCGCGACCACGACGTGGACGTTGGCGATGCCGCCGTTGGTCGCCCACGTCTTGGTGCCGTTGATCACCCACTCGTCCTTGGCCTCGTCGTAGACCGCGCGGGTGCGCATCGACGCCACGTCGGAGCCGGCGTCGGGCTCGGAGGAGCAGAAGGCCGCGACCTTCACGTCGTTCACGTCGCCGTACATCTGGGGGATCCAGGTGCCGATCTGCTCCTCGGTGCCGTTGGCGAGGACGCCGACGGCGGCGAGGCCGGTGCCGACGATCGACAGGGCGATGCCCGCGTCGCCCCAGAACAGCTCCTCCATGGCCATGGGGATGCCGAGTCCGGTCGCGTCGAAGTACTGCTGGGCGTAGAAGTCCAGGGAGTAGATGCCGACCTTGGCCGCCTCCTGGATGACCGGCCAGGGAGTCTCCTCACGCTCGTCCCATTCGGCGGCGGCGGGGCGGATGACGTCGGCGGCGAAGCCGTGCAGCCAGTCCCGCACCTCCTTCTGTTCGTCGTTGAGCTCCATGGTGAACTCGGCCATGACCCCTCCAGCGGCGACGCCCGTGCGTGTTACTTGCGGTAACCCCAGTCTGTTACCGATAAGTAGGAAAAGTCAACTCTCCGGGGCAGGCCGACATCCCGTTCGATGTCCGGGCCGTGATCGGTGTTAGTTTGCGCAGGCGTCACCGATTCGGCACGGGCGGGGAGAGCTCATGGACACCACACAGCGGACCGAGCAGCAGCGGTCCGCCGACCGACGCCGGCGCGAGCTGCTGGAGGCCGCCGACCGAGTGGTGCTGCGCGACGGCCCGGGAGCCTCGATGAACGCCATCGCCGCCGAGGCCGGCATCACCAAGCCCATCCTCTACCGGCACTTCGGTGACAAGGGGGGACTCTACGCCGCCCTCGCCAAACGCCACACCGACGCCCTGCTGGCCTCCCTGCGGGCCGCGCTGGACGCGCCCGCGGAGCGGCGGGAGCGG
Source organism: Streptomyces sp. DSM 120436 (assembly GCF_055778765.1). Taxonomy (NCBI): domain Bacteria; kingdom Bacillati; phylum Actinomycetota; class Actinomycetes; order Kitasatosporales; family Streptomycetaceae; genus Streptomyces; species Streptomyces sp. DSM 120436. Next base: position 832,387 of record NZ_JBSKBS010000002.1, read on the forward strand.
GTCGAGGCCACGCTGGACACCTACCTGGCGGCGATCGAGGCGCGCCCCCAGGTGTACCGCTTCCTGATGCACCCGGCGGAGGGCTCGCCCGGCGACCAGGGTTTCGACGTGGGCAAGCACTCGGCGCCGCTGCTGCGCCGGATGGGCGAGGAGCTGGCCCAGGTGATCGAGGAACGCCTCGACCTCGGCCCCGGCAGCCACCGGCTCGCCCGGGTGTGGGGCCACGGCATCGTCGGCATGATGCACGCCGCCGGCGACTGGTGGCTGGGCGAGCGCCCCTGCGACCGCGCCGAGTTGGTCCGCAGCCTGGCCGACCTGCTGTGGGGCCGCCTGGCGGCGGCCGGCGACAAGGCGGGCGGCCCGGGCTTCTGACCCCGGGCCGGGGACGGGGGCGCGCGGCGCGGGGGACGGCGCGGACGGCTGCCGCGTGCGGCAGCGGCCGGGCCGACACGGGCAGGAGCGAGGCGCCGGCGCCGGCCGCGCCGGACCTCGGTCTGCGCACGCGCGAGCGCAGGGCCGGGCGAAGCGCGCAGTCGTCCCCGTGGCGGCCGCCCGGAAGAGCGGGCGCGGGCGGGGCCGGCGCGCTCCCGCCGCCGCCCGCGGCGCGGCGCCCGGACGCGGGCGGCGGGACGCCGGGACCCGGCTCAGGCGGGGCGGTGCCAGGAGGCGCGGGAGACCTGACGCATCAGCTTGCGGTGACGGCGGCCGGTGAGCCGGTCGGCGTAGACCGTGCCCTCCAGATGGTCGCTCTCGTGCTGGAGGCAGCGGGCGAAGAAGCCCGTGCCGTGCACGGTGACCGGCTCGCCGGTCACCGTGACGCCCTCGACCACCGCGTGGTCGTACCGCTCCGTCCCGGCCTCCAGGCCCGGCAGCGACAGACAGCCCTCGGGGCCGCGCACCACCACCCCGTCCGTCACCGCCGGCCGCGGGTTCACCACGTGCCCGAGGTGCCGTACGTCCTCGTCGTCCGGGCAGTCGAAGACGAACACCCGCAGCGGCACCCCGATCTGGTTCGCGGCCAGCCCCACACCCCGCGCCGCGTACATCGTCGCGAACAAGTCCTCCACCAGCTCCGCCAGTTCCGGACCGAAGCCGGTGACCTCCTCGCAGGGCGTGTGCAGCACCGGGTCGCCGAGCAGGGTGAGGGGCCGAACGCGTCCGTGGACGCCGGGGAGGGAACCGTGTCGCATGGCGGCAAGGGTACGGTCCTTGTATTCCCGCCCCGTCTCACGATGGAGCCGCGGTACTGGAGGGTGAAGGGATCTCGATAGGCTGAGCCCACACCACGTGGCCGTCAGGCACAGACGCGGCGCGTACGCAAGGAGGATCGAGAACTGATGGCAGGCAACTCGGACCCGCTCACGCCGCGGGCCAAGCTGGCCGTGACCGCGGGCAAGGCGGTCGCGGCGGCGTCCCGCGCCGCAGGGCGCGGCAGCGGTTCGGTGATCGGCGGCCGGGTGGCGCTGAAACTCGACCCCGACCTTCTCGCGCGGCTCGCCCAGCACCTGGACGTGACCCTCGTCTCGGCGACCAACGGCAAGACCACCACCACCCGGCTCATCGCCGAGGCGCTCAAGGCGGCCGGCCCGGTCGTCTCCAACGCGCTCGGCGCCAACATGCCGGCCGGCATCACCTCGGCCCTCGCGGACGGCGCGGACGCCCGCTACGGCGTCATCGAGGTCGACGAGAAGTACCTCGTCGGCGTCGCCCAGGCCACCGAGCCGAAGTGCATCGCGCTGCTCAACCTCTCCCGCGACCAGCTCGACCGCGCCGCGGAGACCCGGATGCTCGCCGAGAACTGGCGCGAGGGCCTGGCGGGTTCGAAGGCTGTGGTCGTCGCCAACGCCGACGACCCGCTGGTGGTGTGGGCCGCGTCGTCCTCCCCCAACGTGATCTGGGTGGCCGCCGGCCAGATGTGGAAGGACGACGCCTGGTCCTGCCCGTCCTGCGGCGGTGTGATGCAGCGCCCCGGCGACGACTGGTTCTGCGGCGAGTGCGGCTTCCGCCGCCCCACCCCGACCTGGGCGCTCTCCGGCGACCACGTGCTCGACCCGCACGGCTCCGCCTGGCCGATCCACCTCCAGCTGCCGGGCCGCGCCAACAAGGCCAACGCCGCGTCCTCCGCGGCCGTCGCCGCCGTCTTCGGGGTGCCGCCGCAGGTCGCCCTGGAGCGCATGTACCAGGTGCAGGCCGTGGCCGGACGCTACGACATCGTCCAGTTCCAGGGCCGTGACCTGCGGCTGCTGCTCGCGAAGAACCCCGCGGGCTGGCTGGAGACGTTCTCGCTGATCGACCCGCCGCCGGCCCCGGTGATCCTGTCGGTGAACGCGCGCTCCGCCGACGGCACCGACACCTCCTGGCTGTGGGACGTCGACTACACCCGGCTGACCGGCCACCCGATCTGCGTCGTCGGCGACCGGAAACTGGACCTGGCGGTGCGCCTCGAGGTCGCCAACCAGCAGTTCCAGGTGTGCGAGAACCTCGACCAGGCGGTCCAGATGTCTCCGCCGGGCCGGATCGAGGTCATCGCCAACTACACCGCGTTCCAGGACCTGCGCCGCCGCGTCGGCAACTGACCACGACACCTCAGGGGACTTGAAGTGAGCGACAACCAGCTGCGGGTCGTCTGGATCTACCCGGACCTGCTCAGCACCTACGGCGACCAGGGCAACGTCCTCGTTGTCGAGCGCCGGGCGCGGCAGCGCGGCCTGGACGTGGCACGGCTCGACGTGCGCAGCGACCAGCCGATCCCGACCTCCGGCGACATCTACCTGATCGGCGGCGGCGAGGACCGCCCGCAGCGGCTGGCCGCCGAGCGGCTGCGCCGCGACGGCGGGCTGCACCGGGCCGTGGGGAACGGCGCGATCGTCTTCTCGGTCTGCGCCGGCTACCAGATCCTCGGCCACGAGTTCATCAACGACCTCGGCCAGCGCCAGCCGGGCCTCGGCCTGCTCGACGTGGTGTCGGTGCGCGGCGAGGGCGCCCGCTGCGTGGGCGACGTCCTCGCGGACATCAACCCGGCGCTGGGCCTGCCCCCGCTGACCGGGTTCGAGAACCACCAGGGCGTCACCCATCTGGGCCCCACGGCACGCCCGTTGGCCCAGGTCCGTTTCGGCAACGGCAACGGCACCGGGGACGGCACCGAGGGCGCGTACAACGACACCGTCTTCGGCACGTACATGCACGGTCCGGTGCTGGCCCGCAACCCGCAGATCGCGGACCTGCTGCTGAAGCTGGCGCTGGACGTCAACGCCCTGCCGCCGACCGACGACCGCTGGTACGAGGCCCTGCGCGACGAGCGCATCGCGGCCGCCCAGCAGCCCGCGTGAGGCGCTGGGCGAACACCCCCGGAGGAGGCGTCGGAGGGGCCCGGAACGGCCCGTCTGACGCCTCCTCCGCACAGGTGAGCGGGGTCGTCCAGCAGGCGGACGCGGGATGCGGCTTCGCCCTCCGGAGCGGCTAGGGTGGCGGGGATCGAGCCGGACGACGCGGTCCGGTCCCGGCCCCCTTCGAGAAGGTTGTTTCGGGCTATGCGCATTGGTGTCCTCACGTCCGGCGGCGACTGCCCCGGCCTGAACGCCGTCATCCGGTCCGTCGTGCACCGTGCCGTCGTCGACCACGGCGACGAGGTCATCGGCTTCCGCGACGGGTGGAAGGGCCTCCTGGAGTGCGACTACCTCAAGCTCGACCTCGACGCGGTGAGCGGCATCCTCGCCCGCGGCGGCACCGTCCTCGGCTCCTCCCGGGTGCGCCCCGAGCATCTGCGGGACGGTGTGGAGCGGGCCCGGGGCCACGTCGAGGAACTCGGTCTCGACGCGATCATCCCCATCGGGGGTGAGGGCACCCTCAAGGCGGCCCGGCTGCTGTCCGACAACGGTCTGCCGATAGTCGGCGTGCCGAAGACCATCGACAACGACATCGCCGTCACCGACGTCACCTTCGGGTTCGACACGGCCGTCGGGGTGGCCACCGAGGCCCTGGACCGGCTGAAGACCACCGCCGAGTCGCACCAGCGCGTGCTGATCGTGGAGGTCATGGGCCGGCACACCGGCTGGATCGCGCTGCACTCCGGCATGGCGGCCGGCGCGCACGCCGTCGTGGTCCCCGAGCGGCCCTTCGACATCGACGAGCTGACCGCCAAGGTCGGCGAGCGGTTCTCGGCCGGAAAGCGGTTCGCCATCGTCGTCGCGGCGGAGGGAGCCAAGCCGAAGCCCGGGACCATGGACTTCGACGAGGGCGGCAAGGACGTCTACGGCCACGAGCGGTTCGCCGGGATCGCCCGGCAGCTCTCCCTGGAGCTGGAGTCGCGCCTCGGCAAGGAGGCCCGGCCGGTGATCCTCGGCCACGTCCAGCGCGGCGGCACGCCCACCGCGTACGACAGGGTGCTGGCCACCCGGTTCGGCTGGCACGCGGTGGAGGCCGTGCACCGCGGCGACTTCGGGCGGATGACGGCGCTGCGCGGCACCGACATCGTGACGGTGTCGCTGGCCGAGGCCGTCGAGACGCTGAAGACGGTGCCCGAGGACCGGTACGCCGAGGCGGAGTGCGTGCTCTGACCCCGCTGCCGCCGCCCGGCGCGTGAGACGGGCCTCACAGAACGCCCCCGGTGACGGACGTCGCCGGGGGCGGTTCTAGTCTGGTGCGGACCGATTGCGTACAACCTGGACGAAAATGGAGCCGGCGGATGGATCACAGCGGGCACGGCATGACCATGGATCTGCCGCCGTTCACGCTGGGGCGAGGGCTCGCCTGGTCGGCGGACCCCTTCTTCCTCGTCGCCTGCCTGCTGGGGCTCGCGCTGTACGGCTGGGGCGTGGTCCGGCTGGTCCGGCGCGGTGACAAGTGGCCCGTGGGGCGGACCGTGGCGTTCACCGCCGGTGTGCTGAGCATCGGTCTGGTGATGTGCACCGCGCTGAACGACTACGGCATGGTGATGTTCAGCGTGCACATGGTGCAGCACATGGTGATCAGCATGGTGTCGCCGATCCTGATCCTGCTCGGCGCCCCGGTCACCCTGGCGCTGCGGGCGCTGCCCCCGGCGTCCGTGCGCGGCGCCAAGGGGCCGCGCGAGCTGCTGCTGATGCTGCTGCACAGCCGCTACATGCGGGTCGTCACGCACCCGCTGTTCACCATCCCGATGTTCATCGCGAGCCTGTACGCCCTGTACTTCACCCCGCTGTTCGACTTCCTGATGGGATCGGCGGTCGGGCACGTGGTGATGATGGTGCACTTCCTCGCCGTCGGTCTGGTGTTCTTCTGGCCGATCATGGGTGTGGACCCGGGTCCGCACCGGCCGGGGCACCTGATGCGGATGCTGGAGCTGTTCGCGGGCATGCCGTTCCACGCGTTCTTCGGCATCGCGCTGATGATGGCCTCCACCCCCATGGTCACCACCTTCCAGGACCCGCCCGCGTCGCTGGGCATCGACGCCCTGTCCGACCAGAACGCGGCCGGCGGCATCGCCTGGGCGTTCAGCGAGGTCCCCTCCGTCCTGGTGCTGATCGCGCTGCTGTTCCAGTGGTACGCCTCGGACCAGCGGCAGGCCCGGCGCAAGGACCGCGCCGCCGACCGGGACGGCGACAAGGAGCTGGAGGCGTACAACGCCTACCTGGCGTCCCTGGAGGCGCGCGGCGGCTAGAGAGCCCTCGGGACCCGCGTCCCGGCACCGGCCTCCTTTCCGGAAACCGGGGCACCATGGAGGGACCGGACCAAGAGGAGGGTGTCACGATGCCCGTCACCACGAACGGTTCCACCTCGACGAAGACCATGGGAGTGCTCACCGTCGGCGGCCTGGTCGCCGTCACGGCGTACACGGTGGCGCTCGGCAGCAACGGCTGGCTGTGGTTCGGCTGGGTCGTCCTGGGCCTGATCACCCTCGGGATGGTCGCCACCCACACCGGTTGACCGCACGCACGGGGGCGGCTCACCGCGGGGTGAGCCGCCCCGCCAGATGGACGCCCGGCTGGTACTTCGGCAGCCGGACGGTGATCTTCATGCCCGCGCCCGCGGCCGTCTCGATGACCAGCCCGTGGTCGTCGCCGTAGACCTGGCGGAGCCGGTCGTCGACGTTGGACAGGCCGATGCCGCCCGTCGGGCTGACCTCCCGGGCGAGGATGCGGCGCAGCAGCTCGGGGTCCATGCCCGCCCCGTCGTCCTCGATGACCACCAGTGCCTCGGCTCCCGCGTCCTGCGCGGTGATCTGGATGCGGCACGTGTCGGCCTTGCCCTCCAGACCGTGCTTCACGGCGTTCTCCACCAGCGGCTGGAGGCACAGGAAGGGCAGTGCGACCGGCAGCACCTCGGGCGCGATCTGCAGGGTGACCGAGAGCCGGTCGCCGAAGCGCGCCCGCACCAGTGCCAGGTAGTGGTCGATGGCGTGCAGCTCGTCGGCCAGGGTGGTGAAGTCGCCGTGCCGGCGGAACGAGTAGCGGGTGAAGTCGGCGAACTCCAGCAGCAGCTCGCGGGCGCGCTCGGGGTCGGTGCGCACGAAGGACGCGATCACCGCGAGCGAGTTGAAGATGAAGTGCGGGGAGATCTGGGCGCGCAGGGCCCGGATCTCCGCCTCGATCAGCCGGGTGCGGGACTGGTCCAGGTCGGCCAGTTCCAGCTGGACGGAGACCCAGCGGGCGACCTCCCCGGCGGCCCTGACCAGCACCGCCGACTCGCGGGGCGCGCAGGCGACGAGCGCGCCGTGCACCCGGTCGTCGACGGTGAGCGGGGCGACCACCGCCCAGCGGACGGCGCAGTCGGGGGTGTCGCAGGTCAGCGGGAAGGCCTCGCCGCGGCCGGTGTCCAGGGGGCCGGCGAGGCGCTCCATGATCTCGGTGCGGTGGTGGGCGCCGACGCCGTCCCAGACGAGGACCCGCTCGCGGTCGGTGAGGCACAGGGCGTCGGTGCCGAGCAGGGAGCGCAGTTTGCGGGCCGCCTTGCGGGCGGTCTCCTCGGTGAGGCCCGCGCGCAGCGGGGGCGTGGCCAGCGAGGCGGTGTGCAGGGTCTCGAAGGTGGCGTGCTCGACGGGTGTGCCGAGCCCGGCGAGGCTGGCGGGCCGTGCCGTGCGCCGGCCCAGCCAGAAGCCGGCGGCCAGCAGGGGCAGCACGGCGACGAGCAGACCGGCGAGGAAACCGCTCATGCGGACACCTCCGTACGCAGCTCTTCCGGCAGGTGGAAGCGGGCCAGGACCGAGGCCGTGCCGGGCGGCACCCGGCTCGGCGTGGCCAGGGAGACCAGCACCATGGTGAGGAAGCCGAGCGGCACCGACCAGAGGGCGGGCCAGGCGAGCAGCGCGTGCCAGGGCCCGGCGCCCGGGTAGCCCGCCATGGTGGCGGCGACGGCGAGGAACGCGGAGCCCCCGCCGATCAGCATCCCGGCGGCCGCGCCCGGCGGGGTCAGCCGCCGCCACCAGATGCCGAGGACGAGCAGCGGGCAGAACGACGAGGCGGACACGGCGAAGGCGAGGCCCACGGCGTCGGCCACCGGCAGCCCGCCGACCAGGACGCTCGCGGCCATCGGGACGGCCATGGCGAGCACGGTGCCGAGCCGGAAGTGGCGCACGCCGCGGGAGGGCAGCACGTCCTGGGTGAGCACCCCTGCCACGGCCATGGTCAGTCCGGAGGCGGTGGACAGGAACGCGGCGAACGCTCCCCCGGCGACCAGGGCGCCCAGCAGGTCGCCGCCGGTGCCGCCGATCATCCGGCCGGGCAGCAGCAGGACGGCGGCGTCCGCGTCCCCGGTGAGGGTGAGCTCGGGGGCGTAGAGCCGGCCGAGGGCACCGTAGACGGGGGGCAGCAGGTAGAAGGCGCCGATCAGGCCGAGGACGGCGACGGTGGTGCGGCGGGCGGCGACCCCGTGCGGGCTGGTGTAGAAGCGGACCACCACGTGCGGCAGGCCCATGGTGCCGAAGAAGGTCGCGAAGATCAGCCCGTACGTGGCGTACAGCGGGCGTTCCGCGCGGCTCTCGGCGCGGGAGGGCGACAGGGCGTCGTCGGCGCCGTGTCCGGCGGCGGGCACCTCGGCGCCTTCGGCGAAGGTGAGGCGGGTGCCGCCGTCGACGCGGTGGGTGCCGGCGGGCAGGCGGACCTCGCTCCCGGTGTGCTCCCGGCCGTCGACGGTGCCGTCCACGGTGACGGTGAGCGGGGCGGTGAGGCGCAGGTCGACGGTGTCGTCGACGCGCACCACGCGCTGTTCGCGGAACTCGGCGGGTTCGTCGAAGGCGTGGCTGGGCGCGCCGTCGCTCTGCCAGGCGAGCACCAGGAAGAGCGCGGGCACCAGCAGGGCGGTCAGCTTCAGCCAGTACTGGAAGGCCTGGACGAAGGTGATGCTGCGCATGCCGCCGGCGGCCACGATGACCGTGACGACGACGGCGACGATCACCGCGCCGAGCCAGTCGGGGGCGCCGGTGAGCACGGTGAGGGTGAGTCCGGCGCCCTGGAGCTGGGGCAGCAGGTAGAGCCAGCCGACGCCGACGACGAGGGCGCCGGCGAGCCGCCGTACCGCGTGCGAGGAGAGCCGGGCCTCGGCGAAGTCGGGCAGCGTGTAGGCGCCGGAGCGGCGCAGCGGGGCGGCGACGAACAGCAGGAGCACCAGGTAGCCGGCGGTGTAGCCGACCGGGTACCAGAGCATGTCCGGGCCCTGGACGAGGACGAGTCCGGCGATGCCGAGGAAGGAGGCGGCGGAGAGGTACTCGCCGCTGATGGCGGCCGCGTTGAGGCGGGGGCCGACGGTGCGGGAGGCGACGTAGAAGTCGGAGGTGGTGCGGGATATGCGCAGGCCGAAGGCGCCGACGAGGACGGTCGCGACGGCGACGAGCGCGACGGCGGTGACGGCGTAGGCGGTGTTCACGGTGGTGCGGTCCCCGGGGTCTCAGCGGTCCTCGACGAGCCGGACGAAGTCGCGTTCGTTGCGTTCGGCGCGGCGGACGTACCAGCGGGCGAGCAGGACCAGCGGGGGGTAGAGCCCGAAGCCGAGGACCGCCCACTCGAGGCGGCGGGCGTCCGGGGCGACGGCGAAGACCAGCGGCAGCGGGCCGATGAGCAGCGCGAGCACGGCGAACACGGTGAGCCCGGTGCGCAGCTGGATGCGCATCAGGGAGCGGACGTAGGTGTGGCCGAGGGTGGTCTGCTCGTCGATCTCGGTGCGCGGGCGGTAGTAGCCGGAGGAGCGGAGGACGCGGCGGGGCGGGCCGGTGACGACCACCCGGCGCTCGGCGGGTTCCTGGGGCATGCGGGCCTCTCCCCCGGTCAGCCGGTGGTCCGGCGCATCAGCAGGTCCCGCAGCTCGCGGGCGTGGCGCCTGCTGACCTGGAGTTCCTCGGAGCCGATCAGGACGCTCACCGTACCCGCGCCGAGCCGCAGTTCCCCGATGTGGCGCAGGGCGACCAGGTGGCGGCGGTGGATACGGACGAAGCCGCGGGAGCGCCAGCGCTCCTCCAGGGTGGACAGCGGGATGCGCACGAGGTGGCTGCCGCGGTCGGTGTGCAGGCGGGCGTAGTCGCCCTGTGCCTCGACGTGGGTGATGTCGTCGACGGCGACGAAGCGGGTGACGCCGCCCAGCTCGACGGCCATGTGGTCGGGGTCGGGCTCGTGCACGGGGATGCGCGGGGCGGCGTCGCGGGGGGTGGGGCCGCGCTGGGCGGCGGCCCGCCGTACGGCCTCGGCCAGGCGTTCCTTGCGGACGGGTTTCAGTACGTAGTCGACGGCCTTGAGGTCGAAGGCCTGGACGGCGAAGTCCTCGTGGGCGGTGACGAACACGACGAGCGGCGGCCGGGCGAAGCCGGTGAGCAGCCGGGCCAGGTCGAGTCCGTCGAGGCCGGGCATCTGGATGTCGAGGAAGACGACGTCGATGGCGTCGGGCCCGTCGGGTCCCGACTCCAGTGCCCGGTTGATGCGGCGCAGGGCCTCGGTGGCGTCGCCGGCGCCCTCCGCGCTCCCGATGCGCGGGTCGGCGTTCAGCAGGTACAGCAGTTCCTCCAGCGAGGGGCGTTCGTCGTCGACGGCGAGGGCGCGCAGCATGAAGGTGGAGTGTAGGGGGATCTCCGGGTCCGGACCACGTGCCGGACAAGGGCGTTTCACCCGGTTCCGCGCCCGGACCCCTCCGGGGCGGGACCGGGGCGGCCCCGGGGCCGCCGCGGATACAGTGCCCGCATGAACAGCAGGCCCGCGCCGTTCGACGAGCTCGACCGGAAGATCGTCACCGCTCTGATGGCGAACGCCAGGACGTCCTTCGCGGAGATCGGCGCCTGCGTCGGGCTGTCGGCGACGGCGGTCAAGCGCCGGGTGGACCGGCTGCGGGAGACCGGGGTGATCACCGGGTTCACCGCCACCGTGCGGCCGTCCGCGCTGGGCTGGCGCACCGAGGCGTACGTGGAGGTGTACTGCGAGGGGGCGGCGCCGCCGCGGCGGCTGGCGGAGGTGGTGCGCAACCATCCGGAGATCGCGGCGGCGATGACGGTGACCGGGGGTGCGGACGCGCTGCTGCACGTGCGGGCGCGGGACGTGGAGCACTTCGAGGAGGTGCTGGAGCGCATCCGCCAGGAGCCGTTCATCCGGAAGACGATCAGCGTGATGGTGCTGTCGCACCTGCTGCCCGACAGTCCTGAGGCGGGAGTGACACAGCCCGCCCCGGACGACGCACCGGACGTGCGCTGAGGGTGGGAAAGACGCAGCGATCGTGCGCACACGCGCAGGATGCGTCGCTTGTCGGCCGCGCGGCTCGGTTCCTACCGTGGAGTCACCCCCTGTTGACACCGTGTGAAGCGGAGGAACCCCTTCGTGCCCGGATCACGTGTGGCGCGCCCACGGCGTTATCTCGTCTGCGAACCCAGATTCTTCGCCGTGCGGTACGCGATCAATCCCTGGATGCGTCCCGGCCGTCCCGTCGACGTCTCACTCGCCCGGCGGCAGTGGCTGTCGCTGGTCGACGCCTATCGCCGCCACGGCCATACGGTGGAGACCGTGGAACCGCTGCCCGGTCTGCCCGACATGGTGTTCGCCGCGAACGCGGCGGTCGTCGTGGACGGCCGTGTGTTCGGCTCCCGGTTCCACGCCCCGGAGCGGCGTCCGGAGTCGGTGCCGTACGAGGCCTGGTTCAAGGCGCACGGGTTCGACGTCCAGCACCCGGAGTCGGTGTGCGAGGGCGAGGGCGACCTGGTGCCCGCCGGGCGCTGGATCCTCGCCGGGACCGGTTTCCGCACCGCCCCCGAGGCGCACCGGGAGGCGCAGGAGTTCTTCGGGAGGCCGGTGATCGGCCTGACCCTGGTGGACCCGTACTTCTACCACCTGGACACGGCGCTGTTCGTGCTGGACGAGGAGAACGTCGCGTACTTCCCGGAGGCGTTCTCGCCGGGCAGCCGTGAGGTGCTGGAGCGGCTGTACCCGGACGCGGTGACCGCCACCCGGGAGGACGCCATGGCGTTCGGCCTGAACTCCGTCTCGGACGGCCGTCATGTGTTCATCTCACCGGGGGCGGCCTCGCTCGCCGCCCGGCTCGCCGACCGCGGTTACGTCCCCGTCCCCGTCGACCTGTCCGAGTTCCACAAGGCGGGCGGGGGCATCAAGTGCTGCACTCAGGAGATCCGCTCATGACCTCTGTCGCCCGTACGCGTTCGTCCGCCGAGCTGATCGCGGCGGAGGAGCCGGTCCTCGCGCACAACTACCATCCGCTGCCCGTGGTCGTCGCCCGCGCGGAGGGCGCCTGGGTGGAGGACGTCGAGGGCCGCAGGTACCTGGACATGCTGGCCGGCTACTCGGCGCTGAACTTCGGCCACCGGCACCCGGCGCTGATCGAGGCGGCACACCGCCAGCTGGACCGGCTCACGCTGACCTCGCGCGCCTTCCACAACGACCGGCTCGCGGGGTTCGCGGAGCGGCTGGCCGCGCTGACCGGCCTGGACACGGTGCTGCCGATGAACACCGGCGCCGAGGCGGTGGAGAGCGGCATCAAGGTGGCCCGCAAGTGGGCCTACGACGTGAAGGGCGTCCCCGCGGACCGGGCGACGATCGTGGTGGCGGCGGACAACTTCCACGGCCGGACGACGACGATCGTGAGCTTCTCCACGGACGAGGTGGCGCGGTCCGGGTTCGGGCCCTTCACCCCGGGGTTCCGGGTGGTGCCGTACAACGACCTCGCGGCGCTGGAGGGGGCCGTCGACGAGACGACGGCGGCGGTGCTGATCGAGCCGGTCCAGGGCGAGGCGGGCGTGGTGATCCCGGACGACGGTTATCTGGCCGGGGTGCGGGAGCTGACCCGGCGCGCCGGGTGCCTGTTCGTCGCCGACGAGATCCAGTCGGGGCTCGGCCGCACCGGCCGCACCCTCGCCGTGGAGCACGAGTCGGTCGTCCCGGACGTGGTGCTGCTCGGCAAGGCGCTGGGCGGCGGCATCGTCCCGGTGTCGGCGGTGGTGGCCCGGCGCGAGGTGCTCCAGGTGCTGCATCCGGGTGAACACGGGTCGACCTTCGGCGGGAACCCGCTGGCGGCCGCCGTGGGCACGGCCGTGGTGGAGCTGCTGGAGACGGGTGAGTTCCAGCGCCGCGCGGCCGAGCTGGGCGTGGTGCTGCGGGAGGGTCTTGAGGCGCTGGTCGGCAAGGGCGTCACCGGGTTCCGCAGCCGCGGTCTGTGGGCGGGCGTGGACGTCGACCCGGCCCTCGGCACCGGCCGGGAGGTCAGCGAGCGCCTGATGCGCGAGGGCATCCTGGTGAAGGACACGCACGGTTCGACCGTCCGGCTGGCCCCGCCGCTGACCGTCACCGCGGACGAACTGCGGGAGGCGCTGCGCACGCTGGAGAAGGTGCTCAGCCGTCAGGTCTGACCGCCTCCGCGCCGCCCCCGCCGGACCTCTCGACACCGTTGGCGGATCCGGCGGGGGTGTCCACGGGACGTGCGGGGGCATGAGGAAGGCTGTGCCGGCTCAGCACTCGCCGGCCAGGGGGCCGGCTCGCGCGGTCTGCTGGTCCGGTGGTCCTCGCGTGCGCGTACGGACCCGTCCTGGGCCGGCGGGTGCCGTGGGCGGTGTGTCGACGAAGGCGGGAGGGCCGGGCCTTGTTCGAGGGCTTCGAGACCGAGCGGGTCGAGGTCGATGAGGCGTCGATCCTCGTTCGCCACGGCGGGGAAGGGCCGCCGTGGTGCTGCTGCACGGCCACCCGCGGACGTCCGCGACCTGGCATCGCGTCGCCCCGCTCCTCGTCCGACACGGTTTCACCGTGGTCTGCCCCGATCTCCGGGGGTACGGCCGGTCCACCGGTCCGGTGCCCACCGCGGACCACGCGGGACACTCCAAGCGGGCCGTCGCCGGTGACGTGGTCGAGGTCATGCGCTCCCTCGGCCACGCCCGGTTCGCGCTCGCCGGGCACGACCGGGGAGGCAGAGTCGCGCTGCGTCTCGCACTCGACCGTCCCGACGCGGTCTCGCGAGTGGCGCTGATCGACTGTCTGCCCGTCACCGAGCACCTGTCCCGCATGACGACCGAGTTCGCCACGCGGTGGTGGCACTGGTTCTTCTTCGCCCAGCCGGACATCCCCGAGCGGGTCATCAACGCCGATCCGGACAGCTGGTACCGCGGCGATCCCCGGAGCATGGGACAGGAGAACCACGACGAGTGGCGCGCGGCCACGAGAAACCCCGACGTGGTGCGGGCGATGCTGGAGGACTACCGGGCCGGCCTCACCGTCGACCGGCGGCACGAGGAGGACGACCGCGCCGCCGGGAGACGGATCCGGTGCCCGGCACTGGTCCTCTGGTCGCTCCGGGACGACCTCGAGGACCTGTACGGGGACCCGGTGAGGATCTGGCGGCGGTGGGCCCCGGACGTACGCGGCCACGGCATCGACGCCGGGCACCACGTGGCCGAAGAGGCGCCGGAAGCGCTCGCGTCCTCCCTCGCGGGCTTCTTCGCCGGGCGGCCCGGATGAGGAACCTCCGCACCGCCTCCCGCGGAGCAGCCGCTGCCCCCGCCCCCGAGGGGGGCGGGCCGCGGCACGGGCGTCGATCGGCTGCGGGGCGGCGTGCCGGGCGCTGCCGGCCCCGGCCTGGTGTGCGGACGTCAACGGGGTCCGGCGCGTTCAGCACCGTCTGCGGGCGGGCCGCGTCCCCGGGTGGGGACGTCGGCCGGTGCGACCCCGGTGCTGTGCACGGACGGGCGACATCGACGTCGGGCCGCGGCGCCCGGCGGGCTCTCTGTGCCGTCACCGTGAGCCGGACCCGGAGCCGCCTGCGGACACGGCGCCGAGGGAGCTGCTGCCGCCGGGCGGCGCCACGGGCGACACGGCGCCGGCCGTCGTACGGCGGTGACGGGGCCCCCGCGCCGTCAGGTGCCGGTGCGTCCGTGGTCGAGGCGGATGGTGCGGTCCACGTTGGCCCGGTCCTCGGGGTCGTCGCTGGGGCGGCCGGCGAACCAGGCGTCGAGGATCTCCTTGAGCAGCGGCTCCGAGGTGAGCCGCAGGCTGAGCGCCAGCACGTTGGCGTCGTTCCAGCGACGGGCGCCGTCGGCGGTGTAGGCGTCGGTGCACAGGGCGGCCCGCACGCCGGGCACCTTGTTGGCGGCGATCGAGGCGCCGGTGCCGGTCCAGCAGCACACCACCGCCTGGTCGGCCGTCCCGTCGGCGACCTCGCGGGCGGCGGCCTCGGAGCAGACGGCCCACTGCGGGTCGTCCCCGGGGCTCAGGGCGCCGTGGGCGCGCACCTCGTGGCCGCGCTCGCGGAGTTCGCCGACCAGGGCGCGGGCGACGGGTTCGTCCATGTCGGAGGAGACGGAGATCCGCATGCCGTCGAGCGTACCGGGCGGTGCGCGGGTGACGGTCGTGCGGCGTGCGGCCGGTGCTCCGCCGCGGTGCGTTCCGGTTCCCGTCGGACCTGGTGCCGGGGCCCGTCGCCCGGTCCTAGACTGGCGGTTCACTACGTGCCGGATGACCTGCTGGAACGCGGCGACCCCGTCGTTTCCCAGAGTCGAGGAGCGTGCTTTTGTTCTACAACCTGCTCAAATATGTGCTGTTGGGCCCGCTGCTCAGACTGGTCTTCCGGCCCCGGATCGAGGGCCTCGAGCACGTCCCGTCCTCCGGCGCCGCGATCGTGGCGGGGAACCATCTGTCCTTCTCGGACCACTTCCTGATGCCGGCCGTGCTGAAGCGGCGCATCACCTTCCTCGCCAAGGCCGAGTACTTCACCGGTCCCGGCCTCAAGGGACGGCTGACGGCGTTCTTCTTCCACAGCGCGGGGCAGATCCCCGTCGACCGCTCCGGCAAGGAGGCCGGGCAGGCGGCGATCCGCGAGGGCCTCGGGGTGCTGAGCGAGGGGGAACTGCTCGGCATCTACCCGGAGGGCACCCGCTCGCACGACGGCCGCCTCTACAAGGGCAAGGTCGGCGTGGCGGCGATGGCGCTCAAGGCGGGCGTCCCGGTGGTCCCCTGCGCGATGATCGGCACGTTCGAGGCGCAGCCGCCCGGCCGTAAGATCCCCCGCATCCACCCGGTGGTGATCCGCTTCGGCGAGCCGCTGGACTTCTCGCGCTACGCGGGCATGGAGAACGAGAAGGCGATCCTGCGCGCCGTCACGGACGAGATCATGTACGCCATCCTCTCCCTCTCCGGGCAGGAGTACGTCGACCGGTACGCGGCCGACGTGAAGGCCGCGGAGGCCGGACGCAAGGCGGAGGAGAAGCGGCGCACGCCGCGCATGCCGCTGCGGTGAGCGCCGGACCCGGGTGAGGGGCGGCCGGAGCGTTCCGGCCGCCCCTCACTGCCGTGGGGGCCGGCGTCACGAGCCGGCCGCGCCCCTGTGTTCCGCCGCGATGCCGAAGCGATGGTGTTCGCGGGCAGCGGACGCGACCTCGCGGACGCCGGCCACCGTGCTGATCACCGGCTCCTCCGCCGGGTCCGGCGCCTCCTTCAGTTCGTCGAGTCGTCGCAGGTCATCGGCGGAGACGAGGGCGACGAGCGGCTTCCCGTGCCGGGTCACGACGACCCGCTCACCGCCGTACACCACGCGGTTGATCAGGTCGGCGAGCTCGGCCCTGGCCCGGGTCACCGGAATCTCGTAAGCCATGGGACCATCATAACGTCACGTACGTCCTGTACATTTTTTACAGACAACGAGACAGGAGGGCACCATGACGCGACCGCCCGCCCGCCAGGTCCTGCCCGAGTTCACCGCACGCACGGCGTCCGGGCACCGGACGTCCGACCCGTACGCGCGGCTGCTGGAGGAGCGGATCGTCGTCCTGGGGACGCGGATCGACGAGACCGCGGCCAACGACGTGACGGCCCGGCTCATGCACCTGGAGCATCACGCCCCGGACCGCGACGTCTCGCTGTACGTCAACTCCCCCGGCGGCCCGTTCCACGCCCTGTCCGCGCTGTACGACACCCTGACGTACGTCACCTGCGACATCGAGACGGTCTGCCTGGGCCGCGCCGAGGGGACGGCCGCGCTGCTGCTGGCCGCGGGCACCCCGGGCAAGCGGTACGTGCTGCCCGGCTCCCGGCTGGTGCTCCGTCAGCCCGCACCCCCGGAGCCGGTGGAGGGCAGGGCGAGCGACCTGGCGGTCCAGGCCGGGGAGCTGGCCCGCGTCAGGGCCCGCATGGAGGAGATGCTGGCCCGGCACACCGGCCGGCCCGTGGACCGGGTGCGGGCGGATCTGGAGCGGGACCTGGTGCTCGACGCGCAGGCCGCCGTGGACCACGGCCTCGCCGACCGGATCGTGCCGCACCGCCGGGCCACCCGCACCGCGACCGGCGCGAGGTGAGCCGCGGATGCTGCCGGAACTGCCGCCGCTGCCCGCGCTGACCCGGGCGGAGGCCGAGCTGATCGACCGTTACCTGGAGGTCGTCGACCTGCTGGGCCGGGTCAATCCGGCCCAGGGCGACGACACCTACCGAAGCCTGCGCGCGGCCCAGGCGCTGGTCGGCACGGCGGTCGCGCTGCGCGACGCGCTGGCCCTGATGCACCGACGGGGTGAGACCGAACTGCACGCCGAGACCCTGGCGCGCGCCCTGCAGGTGCTGGACGGCGAGCGGCGTACGGCCAGGGTCACGCTGCCTCCGCGGGCGGGAAGTTGACGGGAGCGGGCGCGAAGCGGCGGGCCCCCTCGACGAGCTGCCCCGCAACGGGTTGAAACGGACCGAACGGCTTACCCCCGTCCGGCGTAGACGAACCTCCTGTTTTCGGGCCGTCGCACTTGCGCGTCCGGCCCCGCCGAGGGGCGGAATTGACCATTCCACCGCTGGTCCTGGCCTCCCACGCCCTCTTGACGGCGGCTCGAACGGACGACTGTCCACCCGAACGGCTGAGTGGTGAGTAACAACACAAACCCCCCGTTCCGTTGGGAAATCGGCCATGTCATGAGCCAAGATCCCTGACTGACGACAAGACCCCGCCGCCGCGGCGGGGCGATCCGGGCGGACGCCGAGTCCTGCCGCCGCCCGGATGACCGGTCGACAGGAGTGGATCGGCAGGAGTGGAGGACCCAGGCACGACGGGTCGCCGGTACGCGGACAACACGCGCACCGAGCAGCCCTTGGGGTGAAGCCGCGTGAGCGGCCGGGCTACTTCGCCAGCCCGAATCCGACAGGTCATCCTTCACAGGCGGCTGACGAAGGGTTGCGCATGAGTGCGCTCAATCGTGTCCCGTCTCTCATGGCCCGGGCCGGCACGGCCTCGGCCCTCACCCTCGCCGCCGTGGGCGGCTCCATCGTGGTTCCGGGAGCGGCCGGGGAGGCTGCGGCGGCAACCGTGGGCACCAAGGCCCTGAAGGTCGCGGCGTCCAAGAAGGGAGCGCCGTACCAGTGGGGGGCGACCGGACCGAACCGGTTCGACTGCTCGGGCCTGACGCTGTACTCGTTCAAGAAGGTGGGGAAGAAGCTCCCCCGCACGGCCGCCCAGCAGTACAACAAGACGCGCCACATCTCCAAGAGCAGCCGGAAGGTCGGAGACCTGGTGTTCTTCCACTCGGGCAGCTACGTCTACCACGTCGGGATCTACGCAGGTAACAACAAGATCTGGCACGCGCCGAAGACCGGGGACGTGGTGCGGCTGCAGAAGATCTGGACCAAGAGCGTCTGGTACGGCCGCGTGAAGTGACGGGCGGAGGCGGCCGGCGCCCGCGGGAGCGCCGCCGCCGAGCCGCGACCGGCCACGCGGGCCCGACGCCCGCGTGGCATCCCGCCGGGGGTCCGCACGGCGTCGTCCTCGTCCTCGGGACGACACGCCCCGGGCCCCTCACGACGTCCCCCGGCGTCTCCCGGAGCCTCCTCGGCCGCCCCGCCGCCCGTGACGTGGCGTCATGGTTCCTGCGGAACCGCGGCGATGACGGTCTCCGTGGGCCGGCCGGGGGCGGCGCCCGGCCACGGGAGTTCGACGGCGACCGTCTTGCCGCCCTCACGGGTGGGGCGGATCCTCAGACGGCCGCCGCATTCCGCGGTCAGCCAGCGGATGATGACCAGACCGCGCCCGTTGTCCTGCTGCACCGCCGCCGGAAGGCGTTTCGGGAACCCGGGATGGCTGTCCGTCACCCCGATGTGCACCCGCTCCTCCCGGACCAGGACGACGTCCACCGTGAACGTGGGCGACTGCCCGAAGGTGTGCTGTACCGCGTTCGTGGCCAGCTCGGAGACGATGAGCCGTACGGTGTCGCAGAGTTCGGCGTCCGGTGGCAGCCCCCATCCCGCCAGCGTGCCGGCCACATGGGCCCGCGCGGCGGAGACCGAGGCGGGATCGCTCGGCAGAGTGACGGATGCTTCCAGATGGTCTGCCATGGCGACGTCGTCCCTTTCCCACGGAACCGCGGTCCGACACGGAGCGGCTGGTTCGAGTACGGTCCCGCACTGGTGCTTCGTCGCCAGACTGCCATCACCGCAGGGCGCCGCGCGGCGATCCACCAAGATATGCATATATCTGTCGCTCAAAGCGGTGAACTCTGCCCTGGGGGACCGTATCCGGGCGGCCCGGAAGGGGTAAGGAGAGGCCCATGCAGCACGGCCCCGCGGTGCGCCGCAGGAAACTGGGCGCCGAACTGCGCGCGCTGCGCATCGCGGCCGGACTCACGAGCGGCGACGCGGCCCGGCTGGCGGGCTGGCACCAGTCGAAGGTGAGCCGGATCGAGACGGGCACGAGCGGGGTGAAACCGGCCGACGTGCGGTTGCTTCTCGACGCCTACGGTGTGCACGACCCGCAGTTGCGGGAGTTGCTGCTGGTGCTGTCGGGCGCCGGCGACGGCGACGGGCGGCACCACTGGTGGCACGCGTACCGCGGTGTACTGCCCCCGACCTACCGGGACTTCATCAGCCTGGAGTCGCAGGCGAGCGCGATGCGCACCCTGGAGACCACCGTCGTCCCCGGGCTGCTGCAGACACCCGAGTACGCGCGGGCGGTGACCGAGGCCGCCCTGGAGGGCGCGTCGGAGGAGCGGCTCGACGCCCTCGTGGAGGTGCGGCTGGCGCGGCAGGACGTCCTGCGGGCCGAGCCGCCGCTGGAGCTGTGGGCGGTGCTGGACGAGGCCGTGCTGCGCCGGGAGGTGGGCGGCCCCGAGGTGATGTCGCGCCAGCTGAACCGGCTGGTCGAGGCGTCCCGGCTGCCTCAGGTCCGGTTACAGGTCCTGCCGTTCAGCGCGGGCGCGCACATCGGCGTCATGGGCCCTTTCGTCATCCTTTCGTTCCCGCGCACTTCTGACCTGGATGTGGTGGTCCACGACCATCTGACGACTAGTCACTACCTGGAACGGAAAGAAGACCTCCGGGCGTACTCGGAGGCCTTCGAGGCCCTGGCGAGCCACGCCCTCTCACCCGAGGAATCGTCGGAATTCATCGCCGGCGCAGCGGCCGGCGCGTAAGGAGGCACGATGCCCGCACCGCCCCGGACCATCCCGTCCAGCCTCGCCCTGCGCGGCGTGCGGTGGCTGCGCAGCAGTCACAGCACGGGGGCGAACAACTGCGTGGAGACGGCCCGGCCGACCGCCGGCCCGTCGGCCGGACTGCTCGCCGTGCGCGACAGCAAGGCCCCGAACGGGCCCGCGCTGCTCTTCCCCCCTGACGCCTGGGCGCGTTTCCTGACGGCGGTCCACTGATCCGGCCCCGTCCCCGTCCCTGATCCGAACCGTCCGGCCGGTTCAGCCGGTCCGGCCGGTCATCCGTACCTCGCGCGACACACGGCCGTGCCCCGCCGACTCATGGCCGCGTTTCGCCGATCACCCGTACAGCGCGTTCGATCTCCGCCCCGGACAGGTCCGCCCGGGCGGTCAGTCTGAGCCGTGAGATGCCGTCGGGCACGGAAGGAGGACGGAAGCAGCCCACGGACAGACCGGCCGTCCGGCAGTCGGCCGCCCAACGCACGGCCTGCTCCGGGGAGGGAGCGCGCACGGAGACGACCGCGGCGTCCGGACGCACCGCTTCCAGGCCCGCGGCCGTGAGCCGGGCGTGCAGGTCGCGCGCGACCTCGGCCGCCCGCGCCGCGCGCCCCGGCTCGCGGCGCAACAGCCGCAGCGCCGTCAGGGCCGCGCCCGCCGCCGCGGGGGCGAGACCGGTGTCGAAGATGAACGTCCGCGCCGCGTTGACCAGATGGCCGATCACCCGGGCCGGACCCAGCACCGCCCCGCCCTGGCTGCCGAGCGACTTGGACAGCGTCACCGTCACGACGACGTCCCCGTCGCCCGCGATCCCCGCCGCGTGCGGGGCGCCCCGGCCGCCGTCGCCCAGCACACCGAGCCCGTGCGCGTCGTCGAGCACCAGACCCGCGCCGTGCTCCCGGCACGCCTTTGCCAGCGCGGCGAGCGGCGCGGCGTCGCCGTCCACCGAGAACACCGTGTCCGACACCGCCACCGCCGGGCCCTCGTGACCGTCCAGCGCCTTGCGCACGGCGTCCGGGTCGCGGTGGGCCACCACCTGCGTCGCGCCCCGGGCCAGCCGGCAGCCGTCGATCAGCGAGGCGTGGTTGCCCGCGTCGGAGACGATCAGCGAGCCGTGCGGGGCCAGGGCGGTGACGGCGGCGAGGTTGGCCGCGTAGCCGGAGGAGAAGACCAGGGCGGCCTCGAAGCCGCAGAAGTCGGCCAGTTCGCGCTCGAGTTCGGCGTGCAGTTCCGTGGTGCCGGTGACCAGCCGGGAGCCGGTCGCGCCGCCGCCCCAGGTGCGTGCCGCCCGCGCGGCCCCCTCGGTGACCTCGGGGTGGCGGGCGAGGCCGAGGTAGTCGTTGCCCGCCAGGTCGAGGAGCGGCGTGCCGGCCGGCCGGGGGCGCAGGGTGCGGACGAGCCCGGCCCTGCGGCGCAGTTCCGCCTGCTCGTCGATCCAGCCGAACGCCATGGGTCCTCCGGGGATTCTGTAGGCAGTGCACAGACATTAGCGGCAGGGCACCCCCCGCCACGGTGTGGTGATACCCACACCGCCGGACGGCTCTGTTGTCCGGAGTCTCCTTGGCCAGGACGGCCCCGGTAGGACAGGATCGGCTCCCATGGACCTGCTGAACACGCTGGTGGACAAAGGGCTTCGACGCGAGACGCCGACACGGGCCGAGGCGCTGGCCGTCCTCGCGACGTCCGACGACGACCTGCTCGACGTGGTGGCCGCGGCCGGGAAGGTGCGCAGGCACTGGTTCGGCCGCCGGGTGAAACTCAACTATCTGGTCAACCTCAAGTCCGGGCTGTGCCCGGAGGACTGCTCCTACTGCTCCCAGCGGCTCGGCTCCACGGCCGACATCCTCAAGTACACCTGGCTGAAGCCGGACGAGGCGTCCCGGGCGGCCGCCGCGGGGCTGGCCGGCGGCGCGAAGCGGGTGTGCCTGGTGGCCAGCGGCCGCGGCCCGACGGACCGGGACGTGGACCGGGTGTCCGACACCATCAAGGCGATCAAGGAGCAGAACCAGGACGTCGAGGTGTGCGCCTGCCTGGGCCTGCTCTCGGACGGCCAGGCGGAGCGGCTGCGCGAGGCGGGCGCGGACGCCTACAACCACAACCTCAACACGTCCGAGTCGACGTACGGGGAGATCACCACCACGCACACCTACGCCGACCGGGTCGACACGGTGCGCAAGGCGCACGCGGCCGGTCTTTCCGCCTGCTCCGGGCTGATCGCGGGCATGGGCGAGACCGACGAGGACCTGGTCGACGTGGTGTTCTCGCTGCGTGAGCTGGACCCGGACTCGGTGCCGGTCAACTTCCTGATCCCGTTCGAGGGCACCCCGCTCGCCAAGGAGTGGAACCTCACCCCGCAGCGCTGCCTGCGCATCCTGGCGATGGTGCGGTTCGTCTGCCCGGACGTCGAGGTGCGGATCGCCGGCGGCCGCGAGGTGCATCTGCGCACGATGCAGCCGCTCGCGCTGCACCTGGCCAACTCGATCTTCCTCGGCGACTACCTCACCAGCGAGGGCCAGGCCGGCAGGGCGGACCTGGAGATGATCGCGGACGCCGGGTTCGAGGTGGAGGGCGCCGGAGAGGTCACCCTGCCCGGACACCGGGCGGGTGCGGGGTGCGGCGCGCACGACGGGGCCGGCCGCGGGACCCACGCGGACGGCGGCTGCGGCCCCCACGAAGGCGGTGGCTGCGGCTCCCACGAGGGCGGCGTCTGCGGAACGGCCCCCGCCGCCACGTCCGCCCCCGCCGCCCCGGCGGACGAGCCGCGTCCCGGCCTGGTGGCCGTGCGTCGCCGGGGCGCGGGAACGGACCTCGCGCCCAATGCCTGACACGTCCGTCGCCGCGCTGCTGGAGCTCGACCGGCGGCACGTGTGGCATCCGTACGGGCCCATGCCGGGGCGTCAGGAGCCGCTCGTCGTCGCGTCGGCGAGCGGTGTCCGGCTGACCCTCGCCGACGGGTCGGGCGAGCTGGTCGACGGCATGTCGTCCTGGTGGTCGGCGATCCACGGCTACAACCACCCGGTGCTCAACGAGGCCGCCCGTGACCAGCTCGGCCGGATGAGCCACGTGATGTTCGGCGGGCTCACGCACGAGCCCGCCGTACGGCTCGCGAAGCTCCTCGTCGACGTGTCGCCGGACGGCCTGGAGCACGTCTTCCTGGCCGACTCGGGGTCGGTGTCGGTCGAGGTCGCCGTCAAGATGTGCCTGCAGTACTGGCGTTCGCTGGGCCGCCCCGAGAAGCGGCGGCTGCTGACCTGGCGGGGCGGCTACCACGGCGACACCTGGCACCCGATGTCGGTGTGCGACCCGGACGGCGGGATGCACGACCTGTGGTCCGGGGTGCTGCCGCGCCAGGTGTTCGCCGACGCCCCGCCCGGCCCGTACGAGGAGGAGTACGCCGGCCACCTGCGGGAGCTGGTCGGACGGCACGCCCGTGAACTGGCCGCGGTGATCGTGGAACCGGTGGTGCAGGGCGCGGGCGGGATGCGGTTCCACTCCCCCGCGTATCTGCGGGTGCTGCGGGAGGCGTGCGACGAGCACGACGTGCTGCTGGTCTTCGACGAGATCGCCACCGGGTTCGGCCGCACGGGCACGCTCTTCGCGGCGGAGCACGCGGCCGTGTCGCCGGACGTGATGTGTGTGGGCAAGGCGCTGACCGGCGGTTACCTCACGATGGCGGCGACCCTGTGCACCTCGCGGGTGGCCGAGGGCATCTCGCGGGGCGAGGTGCCGGTGCTGGCGCACGGCCCGACCTTCATGGGCAACCCCCTGGCGGCGGCCGTGGCCTGCGCCTCCGTCGAGCTGCTGCTCGGCCGGGACTGGCGCGCGGAGGTCGAGCGCATCGAGTCGGGGCTGCGCGAGGGGCTGGCGGAGGCCGCCGGGCTGCCCGGGGTGCGGGACGTACGGGTGCTGGGAGCGATCGGGGTCGTCCAGCTCGATCACGACGTCGACCTGGCCGCGGCCACCCGGGCGGCGGTGCGGGAGGGCGTCTGGTTGCGGCCGTTCCGCGATCTGGTGTACACGATGCCGCCGTACGTCACGGGTGACGCGGACGTCGCGCGGATCGCCCGCGCGGTGTGCGCGGCGGCGAAGGAGGGATGACATGCCGGTGCTGGTGGTGACGGGCACGAACACCGAGGTGGGCAAGACCGTGGTGACGGCCGCGGTCGCCGCGACGGCGCTGGCGGGCGGCCGTTCGGTGGCGGTGCTCAAGGCCGCGCAGACGGGCGTGGGCCCGGACGAGCCCGGGGACGCGGCGGAGGTCGCGCGGCTCGCCGGACCGGTCACACCGGCCGAGCTGGCCCGCTATCCCGAGCCGCTGGCGCCCGGCACGGCGGCCCGCCGGGCGGGCCGGGCGCCCGTGCACCCGCACGAGATCGCCGAAGGAGCCGCCAAGCTGGCCACCGAGCACGACCTGGTGCTGGTGGAGGGCGCGGGCGGTCTGCTGGTCCGGTTCGACGCGGCCGGCGGGACGCTGGCGGACGCGGCGGACCTGCTGCGCGCGCCGGTCCTGGTGGTGGCCTCCGCCGCACTGGGCACCCTCAACGTCACGGAGCTGACGGTCCGGGAACTGCGCGGGCGCGGACTGGAGCCGGTGGGGGTGGTGATCGGGAGCTGGCCGGCGGACCCCGGTCTGGCGGAACGCTGCAACCTGCTGGACCTGCCGGACGTCACCGGCGTCCCGCTGCTGGGCGCCGTCCCCGAGGGCGCGGGGCGCCTGGACCCGGCCGTCTTCCGGGCGGCCGCACCGCACTGGCTCGCGCCCCGGCTCGAGGGCACCTGGGACGCGGAGGCGTTCCGCACGCGCGCGGCGCCGGCCCGCACACGGTGATTCGCCGGGCGGGCCGACGGGGAGAATCGCCGTAGGCCCGACCCGGGGAGGTCCCCATGCAGGTGCGGTCCCCCCGCTCCGCGCAGGCGGTGCGGGATCCCGTGCACCACCCCGTCTTCGCCCGCTGCTACGCCCGCTGCAGCGCCGCCGCCGAGAGCCGCGGGATGGCGGACGTACGGCGCGGGCTGCTCCGCGGCCTGTCCGGGCGGGTGATCGAGGTCGGCGCGGGCAACGGCCTGAACTTCGCCCACTATCCGGGCACCGTCTCGGAGGTCGTCGCCATGGAGCCGGAGCGGGCACTGCGCGCGCTGGCCGTGGAGGCGGCGCTGCGGGCGGGGATGCCGGTGGACGTGGCGCCCGGGGTGGCGGAGGCGCTGCCCGTCAAGAGCGAGGCGTTCGACGCGGCGGTGCTGTCGCTGGTGCTGTGCAGCGTGCGGGACGTGCGGCGGGCGCTCGCGGAGGTGCGGCGCGTGCTGCGGCCCGGTGGCGAGGTGCGGTTCTTCGAGCACGGCGCGGGCGGCGGGCGGGTCATGCACGCGACCCAGCGGGCGCTGGACCGCACGGTGTGGCCGCCGCTGGCGGGCGGCTGCCATCTGTCCCGCGACCCGGTCGGGGCGCTGCGCGGGGCGGGCTTCGAGCTGGGCCCCTACCGGCGCATGACGATCCCCGAGAAGGGGCCCGCGCTGCCGCAGTCGTTCTGCGTCATCGGCACCGCGTGGCGGCCCCTCGCCGGTGCGGGGGCCGACGGCGGGTGATCAGGCGCACCAGCGGCGCAGTTCGGCCGCGATGGCGTCGACGTCCGCGTCGCCCGTCTTGACCAGGCGGGCCAGGTCGCGCACCTGCTCGGGCGAGGTGACGACCTTCAGCCCGCTGGCGACCAGGTAGGCGTACGCGACGGCGGAGGCGAAGAGCGCGTTGGAGCGTTCCAGCGCGGGAACGTGGATCAGCAGCTGGAGCAGCGCGGCGGCGCGGCTGTGCGGGGTGCCGTAGACGGGGACGTCGAATATCTCGGCGTCATGACGGGCGACGGCGGCGACGAGGGCACCCCAGTCGGTGACCTGGGGGTCGCCGGGGGTCTGCCGCTCGGCGAGCATGAGCAGCCAGGCGAGGTCGATGCGTACGTGGTCCAAGGGTCAGCGGTGGCCTTCGCGCGCGCCCTCGCGGTCCCTGCCGAACTCCTCGGCGAAGACGCTCTCGTACTGCTTCATGAAGTCGGCGGCGGCCTCGACGAAGGCGCGTCCGGACTCGCCGGTGTCCTGCCGGACCAGTTCCTCGATGTAGCGGTTGACGCTGATGCCTCGCGCCAGGGCGCGCTCCCGGGCCGCGCGGGCGGTGTCCTCGTCCACGCGCACGTTCAGCCGAGTCTTCGCCATGCCTCGAAGCTAGCGCCGGGACGCCAGCAGCGGCAAGGGAGCCGGCGCGCGAGCCCATGTGTCCCTTACATCGGAGTCCGGGACCAGACCCGGGACGGAGACGGTCCGGCACTCACGGGGGATGTTCCGGGCGCACCGGGCGGCCTTACCGTCGGCGCGACATGCTCGACCCGGTTGTTCGCACCGAGGAGGCCGCCTTGTCCACACCCGCTGCGGAGCACGCCCCGGGCCTCGCGTCGGCCGACGGGACCGCGGCCCGCGCCCGCGGTCTGACCAAGGCGTACGGCTCGGGCGAGACGGCGGTGACCGCCCTCGACTCGGTGGACGTGGACGTCGCGCGCGGGCGCTTCACCGCGGTGATGGGACCGTCGGGCTCCGGGAAGTCCACGCTGATGCACTGTCTGGCCGGGCTGGACACCGTCTCGGCCGGCCAGGTGTGGCTCGGCGGCACCGAGATCACCGGGCTGAAGGACCGTGAGCTGACCCGGCTGCGGCGGGATCGCGTCGGGTTCATGTTCCAGTCGTTCAACCTGATCCCCACGCTGAACGCGCGGGAGAACATCACCCTGCCCATGGACATCGCCGGGCGGAAGCCCGACGAGGAGTGGCTGGACCGGGTCATCGACACGCTCGGTTTGCGCGACCGGCTGAAGCACCGGCCCGCGCAACTGTCGGGCGGCCAGCAGCAGCGGGTGGCCTGCGCGCGTGCCCTGGCCTCCCGGCCCGAGCTGATCTTCGCCGACGAGCCGACCGGCAACCTCGACTCGCGGGCCGGCCTCGAGGTGCTGGGCTTCCTGCGGGAGGCGGTGGACCGGCTGGGCCAGACGGTGGTCATGGTCACCCACGACCCCGGCGCCGCCGCCCACTCCGACCTGGTCCTGTTCCTCGCGGACGGCCGCATCGTGGACGAGATGCGACGGCCCACGGCGGAGTCGGTCCTGGAACGGATGAAGCGGTTCGACGTCGTGCGCGCGGCGACGGAGCCGGACGCGTCCGGTGGCGGCGTCGCGTCGCCGGACGGCGAGGAGGACTGACGCCGCGCTGGAGGCCACCCCGCGCGGCTTCCTCGCGCACCCGCCACGCTGACGGCCGGGGCCGGGCCCCGGTCGGCGGGTCGTCGGTGGCCGGCGCCTCGATGTCGCGGTCCTCCGACGAGATGTCGCGGTCCTCCGGCGAGCGGACCGACAAGACGCCGGGCGCGGACTGCGTCGTCCGGAACGCCGCCTTCAGGCCGTTCCCGCCGGAGATCACCCGGCGCCGCGGGCGTCGCGGACGAACGTGCCGGAGGCCGCCGCCCATGAGCGCGCCCCGCGCGCGGTCCCTTCGCGCGGCCGGTCCGCATCGTGGAAATCCGTGCTCACGGCCGGTCCGCCGTGCTGGAATCGGGCGCATGAGTGAACTGCCGGGCGCACCGCGGACCCGGGCCGCCGGCCCCGACGACCTCGACGCGGTGCTGGCCTTCTGGAAGACGTCCGCCGAGGGCACGAGCATCAGCGACGACCGGGACGGCGTGGAGCGGCTGGTCGCCCGCGACCCCGAGGCGCTGATCCTCGCCGAGCGGGACGGCGAGCTGGTCGGCACGGTGATCGCCGGCTTCGACGGGTGGCGCTGCCACCTGTACCGCCTGGCGGTGCACCCGGAGCACCGCCGCCAGGGGATCGCCACGGCGCTGCTGACCGCCGCCGAGGAGCGGTTCGTGACGCTCGGCGGGCGCCGCGCGGACGCGATGGTGCTGCAGCGCAACGAGACCGCCCATCATGCGTGGGCCGCGGCGGGGTATGCGCCGGAGGAACGGTGGCGGCGCTGGGTGAAGCCCCTGACCGGGTGATCCACGGCCCGCCGACCGGACTTTGCCCATCCTTTACCCGGTGGGGGCCACTCGGTCCCCCATGAAAGGTTGTGTCTCCGCCCGTGGGCCCGCCTCCGGTTGCCGACATCGCGCGTCCGATTCCGTCCTGTCCGACGATGGGACGGAGGTGACCCGATGACCGAAGTGCTCCTCCTGCTGGCGGCGATCCTGCTGTCGCTCCTGTGCGGGGTGTTCGTGGCCGCCGAGTTCTCCCTGACCACGGTCGAGCGCTCCGACCTGGAGCGGGCGGTGGAGCGCGGCGAGCGCGGCGCGGCCGGCGCGCTCAAGGCCGTCCGCAGCCTGACCTTCCAGCTCTCCGGGGCGCAGCTCGGCATCACCGTCACCAACCTGGTGGTCGGCATGCTGGCCGAGCCGTCGATCGCCGCGCTGATCACGGGCCCGCTGCGGGACATCGGCGTCTCCGGCCCGGTGGCGCGCTCGCTGGCGCTGGTGATCGGCACGGGCCTGTCGACGGTGTTCCTGATGGTGGTCGGCGAGCTGGTGCCGAAGAACTGGGCGATCTCCTCGCCGCTGGCGATCGCCAAACGGGCGGGCAACGCGCAGCGCTGGTTCAGCGCCGCGTTCCGCCCGTTCATCACCCATCTGAACGACTCGGCCAACCGGATGGTGCGCCGCATCGGGCTGGAGCCGGCCGAGGAGCTGGAGTCCGCGCGCAGCCCGCAGGAGCTGGCCGCGCTGGCCCGGCACTCCGCCAAGGAGGGCGCCCTGGAGCCGGACACCGCGGAGCTGTTCGTCCGCACGCTGAACCTCGCCGACCTGACCGCGGAGAACGTGATGACGCCCCGCGTCCAGGTCATCGCCCTGGAGGAGAGCGCGACCTGCGAGGACGTGGCGAACGTGACCCGGGCGACCGGGCTGTCCCGGTTCCCCGTCTACCGCGGGACGCTGGACTCGGTCGTCGGCACGGCGCACGTCAAGGACGTGCTCGCGCTGCCCGCCGGGCGCCGCCCCGAGGTGCCCGTGTCGGAGCTGATGCGCGAACCGCTGCTGGTGCCCGGGTCGCTCACCGTCGACCGGCTGCTGGACCGGCTGTCCGGCCGCCGCACCATGGCCGTCGTCATCGACGAGTACGGCGGCACGGCGGGGGTGGCCACCCTGGAGGACATCGTGGAGGAGGTCGTCGGCGAGGTCATCGACGAGCACGACCCGCACGAGACGCCCGACCTGGCCCGCACCGGCACCGACGAGGCGGGCCGCGAGCTGTTCTCCGCCGACGGCTCCGCACGGCTGGACCAGCTGGCGCGGGTCGGGCTGCGCGCCCCCGAGGGGCCGTACGAGACGCTGGCCGGGCTGGTGGCCGCCGAGCTGGGCCGGATCCCGGAGGCCGGTGACGCCGTCGAGGTGGCCGGCTGGCGGCTGGAGGTCGCGGACGCCTCCGGCCGCCGCGCGGCGCGCGTGCTGCTGCGCGCGCCCCGCGACGACGACGCCCGGACCGCACGGCCGGACGGTGACGGATCCGCGTCCGCCGGCCTCCACGACGACCCGGGAGCCCGCCGATGACCGCCGTGCAACTGCTGATCGGCCTGGCCACCCTGGTCGCCAACGCCTTCTTCGTCGGCGCGGAGTTCGCCCTGATCTCGGTGCGCCGCAGCCAGATCGAGCCGCACGCCGACGAGGGCGACCGGCGCGCCAGGCGGGTGCTGTGGGGCCTGGAGCACGTGTCCCAGCTGATGGCGGCCGCGCAGCTGGGCATCACGTTGTGCACCCTGGTCCTCGGCATCGTCGCCGAGCCGGCCATCGCCCACCTGCTGGAACCGGTGTTCCACGCGGTGGGCTTCCCCGAGGGCGCCGGACACGCGGTGTCCTTCGTGATCGCGCTGACCCTCGCCACGTACCTGCACATGCTGTTCGGGGAGATGGTGCCGAAGAACATCGCGCTCGCGGAGCCGGTGCGCAGCGCGCTGATGCTGGGTCCGCCGCTGGTGGCGCTGTCCCGCGCGCTGCGCCCGGTGATCTTCACCGTGAACGCCTTCGCGAACACGCTGCTGCGGCTGTTGCGGGTGGAGACGCGGGACGAGGTGGCCGCGTCCTTCTCGGACGCCGAGCTGGCGCAGATCGTGAAGGACTCCGGCGAGGCGGGTCTGATCGACGACCGGGCCCGTGAGCGGCTGAACGACGCGCTGGAGCTGGGCCGGCGTCCGGTGCGGGACGTGGTGATGCCGCTGGAGCGGGTGGTCTACGCGCGCCTGGGCGTCACGCCGGAGGAGCTGGAGCGGCTCGCGGCGGAGTCCGGGTTCTCGCGGTTCCCGGTGGTGGACGAGCAACGGCGGATCGTCGGCTATCTGCACGTCAAGGACGCCCTGGACGCCTCGCCGCGGGACATGCCGTTCCGGCTGCGGGACATGCGGCCCATCGCCCGGATCCGGGAGAGCACGCCGATGGACGACGTGCTCACCGCGATGCGGGGCAGCCGGACGCACCTGGCGGCCGTGCTCGGGACGGACGGGCGGCTGGCGGGGCTGGTGACGATGGAGGACGTGCTGCGGGAGCTGTTCGGGCAGCGGGCCTGAGCGGTTCCCCCGGACGCGGGAAGCCGGCTGCCGGGGCGCGGAGCCGGCTTCTCCGGGCTCGCGGGAGTCGGCCATCCGGATGTGCGGGAGCCGGTTCTTCCGGACGTGCGGGAGCCGGCTTCTCCGGGCTCGCGGGAGTCGGCCATCCGGATGTGCGGGAGCCGGTTCTTCCGGACGTGCGGGAGCCGGCTTCTCCGGGCTCGCGGGAGTCGGCCATCCGGATGTGCGGGAGCCGGTTCTTCCGGACGTGCGGGAGCCGGCCTTCCCCGCGGCCGGCAAGGCGACCGACCGGCGGGTATGTGCCAGGGGCTACCATTTCTGTCGCCATGCAGACGAACCCCACTCCCAGCGCCCCCGCCCACACCAGCCTCGTCGCCCTGGGCGACTCCTTCACCGAAGGCATGTCGGACCTGCTGCCCGACGGCACCTACCGCGGCTGGGCGGACCTGCTCGCCGCCCGGATGGCGGCCGCGGTGCCCGGTTTCCGGTACGCCAACCTCGCGGTGCGCGGCAAGCTGATCCAGCAGATCGTCGACGAGCAGGTGGACCGGGCGGCCGCCATGGGAGCCGACGTGATCACCCTGGTCGGCGGCCTCAACGACACCCTGCGCCCCAAGTGCGACATGGGGCGGGTGCGGGACCTGCTCACCGAGGCCGTGGAGCGGCTGGCCCCGAACTGCAAGCAGCTCGTGCTGATGCGCAGCCCCGGCCGCCAGGGACCGGTGCTGGAGCGTTTCCGCCCTCGCATGGAGGCGCTGTTCGCGGTCGTCGACGAGCTCGCCGCGCGGCACGACGCGCTGGTGGTCGACCTGTACGGGGCGCCCGCGCTCGGCGACCCCCGGCTGTGGGACGTGGACCGGCTGCACCTCACCGCCGAGGGGCACCGCAGGGTCGCGGAGGCGGTGTGGCAGACGCTCGGCCACCCGGCGGAGGACCCCGAGTGGCACCTGCCCCCGGAGGCGGCGCTGCCGCCGCACTGGGTGGCGCGGCGGGTCGCGGACGCCCGGTTCGCCCGGCAGCACCTGCTGCCGTGGATCGGCCGTCGGCTCACCGGCCGCTCCTCGGGCGACGGCCTGCCGCCCAAGCGTCCGGAGCTGCTGCCGTACGAGACGGCGTAGCCGCCCCCTTGTACGTTCCTCCAGGTCACCCCGTGGCGCGGGCCTGCACGAACCGCCAGTAGACTCCCTGCACGTGACTGCTGCGCCCGCCAAGCCCCGTATCCCGAACGTCCTCGCCGGACGCTACGCCTCCGCCGAGCTCGCCACGCTCTGGTCGCCCGAGCAGAAGGTGAGGCTCGAGCGGCAGCTCTGGCTCGCCGTGCTGCGGGCCCAGAAGGACCTCGGGATCGACGTGCCCGACGCGGCGATCGCCGACTACGAGCGCGTCCTCGACACCGTCGACTTGGCCTCGGTCGCCGAGCGCGAGAAGGTCACCCGCCACGACGTGAAGGCGCGGATCGAGGAGTTTAACGACCTCGCCGGGCACGAGCACGTGCACAAGGGCATGACCTCCCGCGACCTCACCGAGAACGTCGAGCAGTTGCAGGTCCGGCTGTCGCTGGAGCTGATGCGGGACCGCACGGTGGCCGTGCTGGCCCGCCTCGGCAAGCTCGCCGGGGAGTACGGCGAGCTGGTCATGGCCGGCCGCTCGCACAACGTGGCCGCGCAGGCCACCACCCTCGGCAAGCGGTTCGCTACCGCCGCCGACGAGCTGCTGGTGGCGTACGGGCGGCTGGAGGAGCTGCTGGGCCGCTACCCGCTGCGCGGCGTCAAGGGCCCGGTCGGCACCGCGCAGGACATGCTGGACCTGCTCGGCGGGGACGCCGCCAAGCTGGCCGAGCTGGAGCGGCGGATCGCCGGCCACCTGGGCTTCTCCCAGGCGTTCACCAGCGTCGGCCAGGTCTACCCGCGCTCCCTGGACTACGAGGTCGTCACCGCGCTGGTGCAGCTGGCCGCCGCGCCGTCCTCGCTGGCGAAGACGATCCGGCTGATGGCGGGGCACGAGCTGGTCACCGAGGGCTTCAAGCCCGGCCAGGTCGGCTCGTCCGCGATGCCGCACAAGATGAACACGCGCTCCTGCGAGCGGGTCAACGGCCTGATGGTCGTCCTGCGCGGCTACGCCTCGATGACCGGTGAGCTGGCGGGCGACCAGTGGAACGAGGGCGACGTGTCCTGCTCGGTGGTGCGCCGGGTCGCGCTGCCGGACGCCTTCTTCGCGCTCGACGGCCTGCTGGAGACGTTCCTGACCGTGCTCGACGAGTTCGGCGCCTTCCCGGCGGTCGTGTCCCGCGAGCTGGACCGCTACCTGCCGTTCCTCGCCACCACCAAGGTGCTCATGGGCGCGGTCCGCGCGGGCGTCGGACGTGAGGTCGCCCACGAGGCGATCAAGGAGAACGCCGTGGCCACCGCGCTCGCCATGCGGGAGCAGGGCGCCGAGCGCAACGACCTGCTCGACAAGCTCGCCGCCGACGGGCGGCTGCCGTTGGACCGCGCCGGACTGGAGGCGCTGATGGCGGACAAGCTGTCCTTCACCGGCGCCGCGAGCGACCAGGTCGCCACCGTGGTCGCCCGGATCGAGGAGATCGTGAAGCAGCGCCCGGAGGCCGCCGGCTACACCCCCGGGGCGATCCTCTGAGGCGCTTCACCCGGGAGGAACTGGAGGCCGCCCGCGACCGCCTCGTGCCGGACCTGGTCGCGGACGGCCTGCGGGTGCTGTTCTGCGGCATCAACCCGGGCCTGACGACGGCCGCGACGGGCCACCACTTCGCCCGCCCCGGCAACCGCTTCTGGCCCGCCCTGCACCGCTCCGGTTTCACCCCGCGCCAGCTGCCGCCGTCGGAGCAGCACGAACTGCTGTCGTACGGGCTCGGCATCACCAACGTGGTGGCGCGGGCGACCGCGCGGGCCGACGAGCTGACCGCCGAGGAGTACCGGGAGGGCGGGCGGGAGCTCGCGGCGAAGGTGGCCCGGCTGCGTCCGCGCTGGCTGGCCGTGCTGGGCGTGACCGCGTACCGCGTGGCGTTCGACGACCGCACGGCGAAGGTCGGACCGCAGGCGCGGACGATCGGCGGGTCCCGGGTGTGGGTGCTGCCCAATCCCAGCGGGCTGAACGCGCACTGGACGCCGACGACGCTCGCGGAGGAGTTCGCGCGGCTGCGGGAGGCGGCGGAGCAGGAGTGACGGTCCCTCGGGGAAGGGGTCGTCTCCTGGGGAGGGGGCCGTCACCGTGCCCCCCGGCCGGCGGCCGCACCGCGTCGCCCGCGTCCCGGCCGGCGACCGCGACCGCGACCCGGCGGCCGGTCCCCCGCACCTCCCACAGCCGGGCGACGCCCGCGTGGTGACCGAGTCGGGCTCACGGCTCGGACATCCCCTCCCGCGCCGTGCGCGGGTCGTAGAGGCCGGTGCCGCCCCAGCGGGGGGCGAGCCGTTCGCGCACCGCGTCGCGGGCCTTCCCGAACCGGTCCACCGTCGCCGCCCGGCTCGCCGGACCGGGGTCCGGGCGGCCGCCGGACTCCGGCACGGCGACGTGGTGGCCCGGTCTCGGGAGGCCGGCGTCCGACGGGCCGTGCTCCGCCGGGAAGGGACGGAGGCACAGCTCGTCGACGAGGACGATGCGCCGGGCGGGGTTCACGACTCCGGCAGACCCGCCGCCACCGACCGCGGCGGCGGATCGTCCGGTGGCCTCTCAGGCGTCGTACCGCCGCAGCCGCCACGCCCCGGCCAGCAGGGCGGCGGCCGTCCAGCACGCGGTGACGGCGAGTCCCGTCCAGGGGCCGAGCGTTCCGTCGGACACGCTGTGCAGCACCGCCTGGCCGGCGCGGTCCGGCAGGAAGTCGACGACGGTGCCGAGCGCGTCGCCGATCACGAAGGACACGATCAGGATGAACGGGATCAGCACCGACAGGGTGGCCACCCCGCTGCGCAGCAGCGTCGCCAGTCCGGCCGCGAACAGGGCCATGAGCGTGAGGTAGACGGCGCCGCCGAGCACGCCGCGGACCTGGTCGGCCGTGCTCAGGCCGTCGGCCGCGTCGCCGAGTCCGGCCAGGCCCGCGAGGAGCGCCGCCAGGGACGTCACCAGGGACGTCACCAGGACGACGACGGCGACGGCGGCCGCCTTGGCGGCGAACCACAGGCCGCGACGCGGCACCGCCGTCAGCGACAGCCGCACGGCGGCGCCCTCGCGGTACTCCGCCGACACGGCCAGGGAGCCGAAGGCGATGGCGGCGATCTGCCCCAGGGTGGTGCCGGACAGGGCGGTGAACAGCGGGTCGGCGCCGGGGTCCTCGGGGTCCATGCCGGCCAGCGCGGAGAACGCGGTGGTCACCGCGAACAGCACGAACAGGGTCGCGAGCAGCGAGCGGACCGTACGGATCTTGAGCCACTCGGAGCGGAACACGGGGGCGAACGGCACGGTCAGGCCTCCTGGGGCTGGGCGGCGAAGTCGGTCTCGGCGGCGGTCAGATCCAGATAGGCCTGCTCCAGGGTGCCCTCGTCGGCGGTGAGTTCGAGGAGCGGCACCCCCTCGGCGGAGGTAAGGCGTCCGATGTCGTCCACGCGCGCGTCGGGCACGGTCCAGTGGCCGTCGGGGTGGCGTACGGCCTGGTGGCCGTGGCGGGCCAGGGCGCGCTCCAGCGCGTCCGGGTCGGAGCTGCGCACCCGTACGGCGGGCCGCACGCGCGCGTCGATGAACTCCCGCATGGAGGTGTCGGCGAGCAACCGGCCCCGGCCGAGGACGACGAGGTGGTCGGCGAACACGGCGGTCTCGTTCATCAGGTGACTGGACACCAGCACGGTCCGCCCCTCGTCCGCGAGCCGGCGCAGCAGGCCGCGGATCCACACGATGCCCTCCGGGTCGAGGCCGTTGGACGGCTCGTCGAGCATCACCACCTCCGGGTCCCCGAGCAGCGCGGCGGCGATGCCGAGCCGCTGCCGCATGCCGAGCGAGTACGTCCGCACCCGGCGGCGGGCCGCCGGACCCAGCCCGGTCTCCTCCAGCACCTCGTCCACCCGGCGGTCCGGGATGCGATGGGTCGCCGCCAGGACGCGCAGGTGGTCGCGGCCGGTGCGGGCCCCGTGCGCGGCGCCGGGGTCGAGCAACGCGCCCATCCTTCGCAGGGGTTCGCGCAGGCTCGCGTACGGCCGGCCGCCGAGGGTGGCCGAGCCGGAGGTGGGGTGGTCCAGGCCGAGCACCAGGCGCATGGTGGTGGACTTGCCCGCGCCGTTGGGGCCCAGGAATCCGGTGACGCGGCCCGGGGGCACGGTGAAGGTGAGGTCGTCGACGGCTCGTCCGGTGCCGTACTCCTTGGTGAGGTCGCGGACGTCGATGCTGGTCATGACCCCAGCGTGGCCGCCGCACGGGGGTGCGGTCCTCCCCCGGGCGCGGGGACCGTCTCCCCCGTGCGGGGGAGGCGGCCCTCCCGGGGCGCTGGCACGATGGCGCGGTGATCCGTTTGCTGCGCCCGCTGCGGAACGGGGCGACGTACACCCGCTTGCTGCATCTGTGGGTGCCGGCGCTGCCGTTCAGCGTGTGGGTCCTCGTCCACCCGAGCACACCGTGGGCGCCGACCCTCGTGCTGGTCCCGCTGGGGCTGGTCGCCGTGGTGCGCAAGGGCGAGGGCGTGCAGGCCCGGTTGCTGCTCACCCCCGGCGAGGCGGACCCGGGGATCTCCGAGGAGCCGTCGGCCTGCTGGCAGGACCGGGCGCGCACCTCGCTGTGGATGCTGGTGCGCATCCTCCTGTCCACGGCGACGGGCATCGTCACGGTGTGGCTGCCCCTGCTGGCCTTCTCCCTGGCACAACTGGCCGCCGGCACGGTGCCCGCCGGGGTGCCGGTGCTGGAGGACGCCCCGCACCACTGGGCCTACGCCCTGCTCGTCCCGCTCCCCCTCGTGCTGCTGTACGCGGCACTCGTGGGCATCGGAACGCTCGTCACGGCCGCCGCGCGCCGTCTGCTCGGCCCCTCGCCCGCCGAACGGCTCGCCGCGCTGGAGGCGAGGACGGAGCAGTTGCTGGAGCGCACCCGCATCGCGCGCGAGCTGCACGACTCCATCGGGCACGCGCTGACCGTGGCCGTCGTGCAGGCGGGGGCCGCCCGCGCGGCGTCCAGCCCGGAGTTCACCGAACGCGCCCTGACGGCCATCGAGGAGACCGGCCGGGCCGCCCTGGAGGACCTGGAGCGGGTGCTCGGCGTGCTGCGCGAGTCGGAACGGCCCACGAGCGCCCGGCCGACGCTCACCGACGCCGACCGGCTGCTGGAGTCCGCGCGGGCCTCCGGGGCGGTGGTCGACGCCGAGGTCACCGGGCCGCTGGAGACCCTGCCGGGCCCTGTCTCCCGCGAGGGTTACCGCATCCTCCAGGAGGCGCTGACCAACGTGCTCAGACACGCGGGCGCGGTGCCGGCCCGGGTCCGGGTGGCGACCGCGGACGGCCTGCTCACCCTGGAGGTGCGCAACCCGTTGCCCGACGACCGGCCCGCCCCCGGCCGCGGCAGCGGGCTGCGCGGGATACGGGAGCGGGCGGCGCTGCTGGGCGGGCGGGCGCGCACCGGCCCGGACGGCGCCGGCGACTGGCGGGTGCGGGTCGAACTGCCCCTGGGCTGATCTACGCTGGGCGGATGCCGGTCAGAGTGCTCCTCGTGGACGACGAACCCCTGGTGCGCGCCGGGCTCCGGGCCGTGCTGGAGGCGCAGCCGGACATCGAGGTCGCCGGGGAGGCGGCCGACGGGGCTGCGGTGATCCCGCTGGTGCGGCGGCTGCGGCCGGACGTGGTCGCCATGGACGTGCGGATGCCGCTGCTGGACGGCATCGAGGCCACGCGCGCGCTGCTGCGGACGGTGTCCGGCCCGCCGAAGATCCTCGTGGTGACCACCTTCGAGAACGACGAGTACGTGTACGAGGCGCTGCGCGCCGGGGCCGACGGGTTCCTGCTGAAGCGGGCCCGGCCCGCGGAGATCGTGCACGCGGTGCGGTTGATCGCCGCGGGCGAGTCGCTGCTGTTCCCCGCCTCGGTGCGGCGACTGGCGGCCGAGTACGGCGACGGCGGCGGGAACCGCGCGGCCCGCGCCGTGCTGGAGCGCGCCCGGCTGACCGAACGGGAGGGCGAGGTGCTGCGGCTGATGGCGCGTGGACTGTCGAACGCGGAGATCGCCGCGCGGCTGGTGGTCGGCGCCGAGACGGTGAAGACGCACGTGAGCGCCGTGCTGGCGAAGCTGGGGGCGCGGGACCGGACGCAGGCGGTGATCACGGCGTACGAGTCGGGGTTCGTGGCGCCGGGCTGAGCGGGCCGCGCCGGGACCGGGTGCGCCGCCCGGTGGTCGCCGGGGTGAACCGCGCCGAGTACGATCCGCCCCACACACGCACGAGCTGGGAGGACGGACGGTGGGGCGGCTGACCGGCGGGGATCCCTCGCTGCTGCGGAGGATCAACTCCGCCGTGGTGCTGCACGCGTTGCGGGCCACGGACTGCGCGACGCTGACCGAGGTGACCCGGGTGACGGGACTGTCCCGGCCGACCGTCGAGGGCGTCGTGGAGGGTCTGATCGAGGCGGGCCTGGTCGTGGAGGCGGCGGCCGGCGAGGGCGCCGCACGGCGTCAGGGCCGCCCGGCGCGGCGGTTCCGCTTCCGGGCGGAGGCGGGGCACCTGCTGGGCCTGGAGATCGGTGTGCACCGGGTGGCCGCGCTGCTGGCGGACCTGGACGGCCGGGTGATCGGCGCGGAGGTGCGGGACGCGGACGAGACGGTCGAGGCCGACGAGCGGCTCGACCGGCTGCGGACGGCCGTCGCGGAGCTGCTGCGGCGGGCCGGGGTGGCGCGCGGCTCGCTGCGGGCGGTCGGTGTGGGCACGCCGGGGATCGTCGACGTGGACGGCACGGTGCGGCTGGGCACGGCGCTGCCGGGCTGGACGGGGCTGCGCCTCGGCGCGCGGCTCAGCCGCTCCTTCACCTGCCCGGTGCTGGTGGAGAACGACGCGAACGCGGCGGTGGTCGCGGAGCACTGGAAGGGCTCGGCGAAAGGCCGCGACGACGTGGTGTTCGTGCTGGCCGGGCTGAGCCCGGGGGCCGGTTCGCTGATCGGGGGGCGGCTGCACCGCGGGTACGGCGGGGCGGCCGGCGAGATCGGGGCGCTGCACCTGCTGGGCCGTGAGGCGACGCCGGAGACGCTGCTGTCCACCACGGACGAGCCGCTGCACCCGCTGGACGAGCAGGCCGTCGCCCAGGTGTTCGCGCGGGCCCGCGAGGGCGACCAGCGGGCCCTGGCGGCGATGGACCGGTTCATCCGGCGGCTGGTCCACGACGTGGCGGCACTGGTGCTGGCGCTCGACCCGGAACTGGTCGTGATCGGAGGCTGGGCGGCCGGGCTGGACGGGGTGCTGGAGCCGCTGCGGCGCGAGCTGGCCCGCTACTGCCTGCGCCCGCCGGAGGTCACCCTGTCGCTGCTGGGCGAGGCGGCGGTGGCGACGGGCGCGGTGCGGCTGGCTCTCGACCATGTCGAGGAGCAGCTCTTCGCCGTGGAGGGCACGGTGACGGCCCGCCGCTGACGGGCGCGCCGCGGGGCGGGCCCCACGGCGCGTCGACGGTCCGTCAGGAGGCCCGGCGCTCAGGACGCCTGGCGCTGCGGGCCGTGGTGTATCTCGACACCGCCGAAGTCGCCGAAGGTCAGGCGGCAGGTGTCCGCGCGGTAGGTGGCCACCGAGAGGGCGGCGGTGCGGCCGCGGGCGAGGTAGCGGGTGGTGACGACGAGGACGGGGGCGCCGGGCAGGCGGTCCAGTTCCTTCGCCTCGTCCGCGCCGGCCGAGCCGAGCTCCACGGCGTTCTCCTGGCGCTCCAGCGTCAGGCGCTGCAGTTCGCGCAGGACCGCGCGGGCGCGCGCCGCGCCGGAGGGGGCGTCGATGCCGGAGAGGTCGGGCACCGAGGCGGCCGGGACGTACAGCAGCTCGGACGCGACGGGCTGACCGCGGGAGACGCGGGAGCGCCGCACGATGTGCACGGCCTCGTCGCTGCCGGTCGCCAGGCGCTCGGCGAGGGCGGCGGACGGCGCCTCGAACCGGCAGTCCACGGGGTGCCACGCGTCGTCCGGGCCGCCGGGCCAGGCGTGCTGCTCGCTGCCGACGGGGACGCCCATGCGCGGCGGGGCGACGGTGGTGCCCACCCCGCGGCGGCGCTGCAGCCTGCCTTCCAGTTCGAGCTGTTCCAGGGCCTGCCGGAGCGTGGCGCGCGCGACGCCGAAGCGGGCGGCCAGGTCGCGCTCGTTGGGCAGGATCTCACCCACGGCGAACTCCGAGTCCAGCGCCTCGCTGAGCACGGTCTTCAGATGCCAGTACTTCGGTTCCGGCACCGATTCCAGCTGCGTGGTCCCCACCCTGTCCTCCACGATCGCCGTGTCCGGCGGCGTTTTAACGCCCTTGTTTATTAAAGGTTGTTTCACTTCTACGCGACGATAAGGGGGCCACCGGACTTGGTCAATACCAATCGACGCCGTGCCGGAGGCCAGGTCGCGCCGCGCGGCGCGCGCACGACGGACCGGACGCCGCCGGGCCGGCCGCCCTCCCCGGTCGGCGGGCGTGCCGGTCTACCCGTCGGTAGCAATTGCTGACAAGCTGTCTACGACGTCGGGCGCGACGTCCCTTCCGCGCATCCGTTCCACGAGTCCGACCGAGGAGCACCTCATGTCCGCGACCGTCACCTACAAGGTCACCTCCCCCCGAGGCCCGCAGGCCGTGACCCTGTCCTACGTGCGCGTGGGACGCGGGGCGCCGCTGCTCCTGCTGCACGGCATCGGCCATCACCGGCAGGCCTGGGACCCGGTGGTGGACATCCTGGCCACCGAGCGCGAGGTGATCGCCGTGGACCTGCCGGGCTTCGGCGCCTCGCCCGCCCTGCCCGACGGCCTCGACCACGACCTGCCCACCATGACCACCGCCCTCGCCGGCCTGTGCGAGGCGCTGGAACTGGACCGGCCGCACGTCGCCGGCAACTCCCTCGGCGGTCTGCTGGCCCTGGAGCTCGGGCGGGCGCGGCTGGTCCGGTCGGTGACGGCGCTGTCGCCCGCGGGCTTCTGGACGCAGGCCGAGCGGACGTACGCCTTCACCGTGCTGTCCGCCATGCGCGGGATCGCGGAGCGGATGCCGGAGCGGCTGGTCGAGAGCCTGGCCCGGTCCGCGGCCGGGCGGGCGGCCCTGACCAGCACGATCTACGCCCGCCCCGGGCGCCGCGCCCCCGAGGCGGTGGTCGCCGAGACGCGTGCGCTGGCCGAGGCGCCCGGTTTCGCCCGCACCCTGCGGGCGGGCGGCGCCGTGCAGTTCACCGAGGACGTGCCGGGTGTTCCGGTGACGGTGGCCTGGGGGTCGCGGGACCGTCTGCTGATTCCGCGGCAGGGCGTGCGCGCGAAGCGGATCATTCCGCGGGCGCGGTTGGTCCGGCTGCCCGGGTGCGGGCATGTGCCGATGAACGACGATCCGGCGCTGGTGGCGCGGGTGCTGCTGGACGGCAGTCGCTGACGGCGTGCGGGGGTGCGGGACGTGGGGCGGTGGCCCGCTGCGGGCCGGTGGGGCTTGACACGCGGTTTCCCCGCACCCCTGAGGGGCGTTGTTCACCCGGGGTTCGTGCGCGTGCCGTCGCGTCGGCGTAGGTGTGGGGACGCACACTGACCGGATCCCGGCCCCGGAGGCGTATTCATGGCACACCGTCCGTTCCCCGCACGCCGTTCCGTGCTGAAGGGCTCGCTGGCCGCTTCGGCGGGGCTGGCCCTGCCCCCGCTGGGCTCCGCGCCCGCCTTCGCCCGGTCGGGGCGTCCGGCGGCCGAATGGGGCGTCCAGACGGGGGACGTCACCCGTGACTCCGCGCTGGTGTGGGTGCGGTCGGACCGCCCGGCGCGGATGATCGTCGAGACCTCGGCCACGGAGTCCTTCCGCACCGTCCGCCGCCTGCACGGCCCGTTGATCGGCCCCGGCACCGACTTCACCGGCACCACCCGGCTGCGCGGGCTGCCCCCGGGCGAGCGGATCCACTACCGGGTGCTGCTGGCCGACCCCGACGACCCGCGCCGCACGAGCGCGCCGGTCGCCGGCGCCTTCCGCACCGTGCCGGACCGGCGCCGGGACGGGGTGCGGTTCGTGTGGTCGGGCGACCTGGCGGGACAGGGCTGGGGCATCAACCCGGCGTTCGGCGGCTACCGCATCTTCGACGCGATGGCCCGGATCGACCCGGACTTCTTCCTGTTCAGCGGGGACACCATCTACGCCGACGGCCCCATCGCGGCGACCGCCGAACTGCCGGACGGCAGCCTCTGGCGGAACATCACCACCGAGGAGAAGTCCAAGGTCGCGGAGACCCTCGCGGAGTTCCGCGGCAACTTCCGCTACAACCTGCTGGACGAACACCTGCGCCGGTTCAACGCCCGCGTCCCGTCCGTCGTCCAGTGGGACGACCACGAGGTGCGCAACAACTGGTACCCGGGGCAGCGGATCGCGGACACGGACACCCGGTACACCGAGAAGAGCGTCGACGTGCTGGCGGCCCGCGCCCGGAGGGCGTTCGGCGAGTACTTCCCCGGTTCCACGCCGCGGCCCGGCGCCCGGGAGGGCCGGATGTACCGGGTGCTGCGGCAGGGCCCGCTGCTCGACGTGTTCGTGCTGGACATGCGGACGTACCGGAACCCCAACTCGCCCGGCGACCAGGCCGCCGACCCGCAGGGCATCCTGGGCCGGGAGCAACTGGACTGGCTGAAGCGGGAACTGGCGCGGTCGCGCGCGGTGTGGAAGGTGATCGCCGCCGACATGCCGATCGGCCTGATCGTGCCCGACACCACCGAGGGACACCCGCACGTCGAGGCGGTGGCGCAGGGCGACCCGGGGGCGCCGCTGGGACGCGAGCTGCAGATCGCCGAGCTGCTGCGGTTCGTCAAGCACCGGCGGATCACCGGCACGGTGTGGCTGACGGCCGACGTGCACCACACCTCGGCGCAGCACTACCAGCCCGCACGGGCGGCGTTCGGCGATTTCGAGCCGTTCTGGGAGTTCGTCTCCGGACCGCTCAACGCGGGTGCGTTCCCGGCCTCGGAGCTGGACGCGACGTTCGGCCCGGAGCGGGTGTGGGTGAAGGCGCCCACCGCCTCCAACGTCTCCCCCGCCGGGGGCTACCAGTTCTTCGGCGAGGTGGACATCGACGGCGGCAGCGGCGAACTGACCGTGCGGCTGCGGGACATGGACGGCACGGTGTTGTTCAGGAAGACGCTGCAGCCGGGCCTCGTCGGTCAGTAACGCTGCATTTCGGACAGAAGCGCGCTTTACCCGTCAGTCACAGTACGTTCGTGATCACGAAACACGATTCCTTCACAGTGACCGCATGAGTCGAGACATGTCTGAAGTGACGAACGACCGTGCCGGAGGGCGCGCGCCCCGCCGCTGGAACCCGCTGGCCCGTGCCGCGCGCCGCGGGGAGACCCTGCGCACATGGCGGACGCGCCGCCACGGCCACGCCCCGCCGGCGCACGATACCGGCGGCGCTCCGCCGCCGCCCGAGCCGGCGGCGGCCGGGAGCGCGCTGTGGCGGATGCGGACGACCGTGCGGGACGAGCCGGGCGCGCTCGCGGCCCTGTGCACGGCGCTGGCCGAGCGGCGGGTCGACATCCTCAGCCTGCAGACGCACCCGCTGGGCGCGCACACCGTCGACGAGTTCCTGCTGCGCGTGCCGGCCGGTACGGATCTCACCGCGGCGGTGGCGGCGGGCGGGGGCACGGACACCTGGGCCGAGCGGGCCGACGCCCACGACCTGGTGGACGGCCCGACCCGGATGCTCGGGCTGGCCGCCCGCACCGCGACCGACGCGTCCGAACTGCCGCTGGTGCTGCGCCAGTTGCTGGGGCGCTGCACGATCCGCTCCCAGCCCGCCGCGGCGGCCGGCACCGCGGCGCCCGTGCCGCCCGAGGGCGCCCTGGAGGGCACCGTGATCCGGCTGCGCGACCCGGAGGGGGGTGTGATCACGGCGGAGCGGCCGTATCTGCCGTTCACCCCGACGGAGTTCGCCCGTGCCCGGGCGCTGGTGGAGCTGGACGCCCGGCTCGGTCCGCGGCTGCCGCGCGGCCGTGACGTGCTGACGCTGTCCGAGGGCGGTCACGTCTGCGTGCGCCGGGCGGACACCGCCGACCTGGAGGCCGCGCGGGAGATGCACGAACGGTGCTCCACCGAGACGCTGCGGCGCCGGTACCACGGACCCGTGGACGACGCGAGCCGCTACCTCGACCACCTGCTCAGCCCGCGCTTCGGCCGCACGCTCGCCGCGCAGACCGCCTCCGGCCGCATCGTCGCCCTCGGCCACCTGCTGTGGGACGGCGACGAGACCGAGGTGGCGCTGATCGTCGAGGACGCGTGGCAGCGGCGGGGCATCGGCGCGGAGCTGCTGTCCCGGCTGGTGGGCATGGCGGTCGAGGCGGGCTGCGCCCACGTGTACGCCGTGACGCAGGCGTCCAACACGGGCATGGTCGCCGCGATGCGCGGCCTGGGCCTCCCCCTCGACTACCAGATCGAGGAGGGCACCCTGGTCATCACCGCCGGCCTGGACTCCACCCCGGTCCGGAGCACCCCGGCCCCCGGCGAGAGGGTCACCCGCCCCTGACCCCCACGGCGGAGGGCGGCCCGGCGCACGGCGCGTGCCGGGCCGCCCCCGTCCCCGCGGACCGTCTCCGCGGCAGCGCCCTAGCCCTGGGCCATGGCCTCCGTCCGGGCGGGCCGGTCGGCCGGCGTGCCCAAGGCCTGGTCGAGATCGGTCCAGAGGTCCTCGACGTCCTCCAGGCCGACCGAGAGGCGCAGCAGGCGGTCGGAGACGCCCGCGTCCCTGCGGTCGTCGGCGTCGACGATGCGGTGGCTGATGGACGCCGGGTGCTGGATGAGGGAGTCCACGCTGCCGAGGCTCACCGCCGGGGTGATCAGGCGGACGCCGGCGATCACCGCGTGCGGGTCGCCGTGGACCTCGAACGAGACCATCGCGCCGCCGATGCCCGGGTAGTGCACCCGGGCCACGCGCGGGTCCGCGGCCAGGCGGGCGGCGAGTCCGGCGGCGTTCGCGGACGCCGCCCTGACCCGGACCGGCAGGGTCGACAGGCCGCGCAGCAGC
Source organism: Streptomyces sp. DSM 120436 (assembly GCF_055778765.1). Taxonomy (NCBI): domain Bacteria; kingdom Bacillati; phylum Actinomycetota; class Actinomycetes; order Kitasatosporales; family Streptomycetaceae; genus Streptomyces; species Streptomyces sp. DSM 120436. Next base: position 876,895 of record NZ_JBSKBS010000002.1, read on the forward strand.
AGGTAGCCGGCCAGCGGGTGCAGCACCCCGCCGGTGGCGAACCGCACCTGTCGCAGCCGCCCGGCGAACTCCTCGTCGCAGGCCACCACGCCCGCCAGCACGTCACCGTGCCCGCCGAGGTACTTGGTGGCGCTGTGCAGCACCAGCCGCGCCCCGTGCTCGGCCGGACGCTGGAGGACCGGTGTGGCGAAGGTGTTGTCCACGAGCAGCGGCACCGAGCCGCAGGCGTGGGCGACCGCCCGCAGGTCGATCTCGGCCAGCGTGGGGTTGGCGGGCGACTCCACCAGCACCAGGCCGGTGTCCGGACGGAGCGCGTCGGCGACCCCGGCCGGGTCGCTCCAGGTGACCTCGGAGCCGAGCAGCCCGGCGGTCAGCAGATGGTCGCTGCACCCGTACAACGGCCGTACGGCGACGACGTGCCGCAGGCCCATCGAGCCGCGGGCCAGCAGGACGGCGCTGAGCGCGGCCATGCCGCTGGCGAAGGCGACCGCCGACTCGGTGCCCTCCAGGCGGGCGAGGGCGGTCTCGAAGCGGGCGACCGTGGGGTTGCCGAGCCGCCCGTAGACGGGTGGGCCGTCGGGTTCGGCGCCGGTCGTGGCGAAGGCGTCGACGCGGGCGGCCTCGGCCCGGCTGTCGTAGGAGGGGTAGGTGGTGGACAGGTCGATCGGCGGGGCGTGCAGTCCGAGTCCGGCGAGGTCGTCCCGGCCGGCGTGCACGGCCTCGGTGGCGAGTGCTCTGGTGGTGCGTCGCGTGTCCATGCCGTTGTCCATGGCGCTCAGGGTGAACACCGGCCGGTTCTGTGCGGCCGAACCCCGTGCTACGTTCGGCCGGTGACCGAATCCGTCGTACTGGATCCGGTGGATCTCCATCTGCTGCGGCTGTTGCAGAACGACGCCCGGACGACGTACCGGGATCTCGCCGCGCAGGTCGGGGTCGCGCCGTCGACCTGTCTGGACCGGGTGACCCGTCTGCGGCGCTCCGGCGTGATCCTCGGGCACCGTCTGCGACTGGACCCGGCCAAGCTCGGCCGGGGTCTGCAGGCGTTGCTGTCGGTGCAGGTGAGACCGCACCGGAGGGAGCTGGTGGGGCCGTTCGTGGAGCGGATCCGGGCGCTGCCGGAGTCGCTGACGGTGTTCCATCTGACCGGTCCCGACGACTATCTGGTGCATGTCGCGGTCGCCGACATGACGGATCTGCAGCGGCTGGTGCTGGACGAGTTCACCGCCCGGCGGGAGGTGGCGCGGGTGGAGACGCGGCTGATCTTCCAGCAGTGGGACTGCGGACCGGTCATGCCGCCTTCGCCCTCGGCTCAATCCACGTGACGCGCCGCGGACGTCGTACCAGGATGGTCCGCATGTCACGAACCAACAGCGCGCTTCCCCGTCAGGTCGCCGACGCCTACGTCGACGAGCTCATCGCCCTCGATCCGATCACCGGGACGTACCTCGGGGTCAAGGAGAGTTCCTCCCGGCTGCCCGATCTCTCCCCCGCCGGTCAGGAGGCGGTCGCCGAACTGCTCAGGACGACCCTCGCGCGGCTCGACGAGGCCGAGCGGCAGCCCGGCGCGGACAGCGGCGTCGAGCGCCGCTGCGCCCGGCTGCTGCGGGAGCGGCTGACCGCCGAGCTGGCCGTGCACGAGGCCGACGAGCACCTGCGCGCGGTGGGCAACCTGGGCACGGTCGCGCACGCGGTGCGCGAGGTGTTCACGGTGACTCCGGCAAGGACCGAGGAGGACTGGCGGGCGATCGCGGAGCGGCTGCGCGCGGTCCCGGCCGCGCTGGCCGGCTACCGGGAGTCCCTGGCGCTGGGCCTGGAGCGCAAGCTGTACGCGGCGCCGCGCCCCACGAAGACGTTCGTCGGACAGCTCGGCGAGTGGGCGGACACCGGCGAGGGCCGCGGCTGGTTCGAGGACTTCGCCGCCGCGGGCCCGCAGGCGCTGCGCGCGGAGCTGGACGAGGGCGCCCGCGCGGCGACCGCGGCCGTGGCGGAGCTGCGGGACTGGCTGCGGGACGTCTACGCCCCGGCGGTCGAGGGCGCGCCGAACACGGTGGGCCGGGAGCGCTACGCCCGCTGGTCCCGCTACTACAACGGCACCGACCTGGACCTGGACGAGGCCTACGCGTACGGCTGGTCCGAGTACCACCGGCTGCTCGGCGAGATGCGGAAGGAGGCCGAGAAGATCCTGCCGGGGGCGGGGACCCCGTGGGTGGCGCTGGCCCACCTCGACGAGCACGGCCGGCACATCGAGGGCGTGGACGAGGTCCGCGACTGGCTGCAGGGCCTGATGGACCAGGCGATCGACAGGCTCGACGGCACGCACTTCGACCTCGCCGAGCGCGTGCGCAAGGTGGAGTCGCGGATCGCCCCGGCGGGCAGCGCGGCGGCGCCGTACTACACGCAGCCGTCGGAGGACTTCTCCCGGCCGGGCTGCACCTGGCTGCCCACGATGGGGCTGACCCGCTTCCCGGTGTACGACCTGGTGTCCACCTGGTACCACGAGGGCGTACCCGGCCATCACCTCCAGCTGGCGCAGTGGGTGCACGTGGCGGAGGACCTCTCCCGCTACCAGGCCACCGTCGGCATGGTCAGCGCCAACTGCGAGGGCTGGGCGCTGTACGCGGAGCGGCTGATGGACGAGCTGGGCTTCCTCACGGACGCGGAGGAGCGGCTCGGGTACCTGGACGCGCAGATGATGCGGGCGACCCGGGTCATCGTCGACATCGGCATGCACCTGGAGCTGGAGATCCCCGCGGACTCGCCGTTCCACCCGGGCGAGCGGTGGACGCCGGAGCTGGCGCAGGAGTTCTTCGGCGCGCACAGCAGCCGCCCGGCGGACTTCGTGGAGAGCGAGCTGACGCGCTATCTGACGATCCCGGGACAGGCCATCGGCTACAAGCTCGGCGAGCGGGCCTGGCTGCTGGGCCGGGAGAAGGCCCGCGAGCGGCACGGCGACGCCTTCGACCTCAAGGCCTGGCACATGGCCGCGCTGTCCCAGGGGTCGCTGGGCCTGGACGACCTGGTGGACGAACTGGCGGCGTTGTGAGCCGGTTCAGCGCCGGAAGCCGCCCTCGGAGTCGATGACCTGGCCGGTGATCCAGCCCGCCTCGTCCGTGGCCAGCCACGCGAGGAGGCGGGCCGGGTCGTCGGGCATGCCCCAGCGCCCGGCGGGGAAGCACGCGGCGATCGCGTCGTAGGCCTCGCCGGTCAGGTAGTCGGTGTCCACGGGGCCGGGGTTGACGGTGTTCACGGTGACCGCGTGGTCGGCCAGCGCGGTCGCCAGGGAGCGGGTGATGGAGGCCAGGGCGCCCTTCTGGAGGGCGTAGGCGATCTCGCCGGGCATGCCGCCGGCGATGTCCTGCCCGGAGGTCATCATCATGACGCGTCCGCCCGGAGTGCCCGGCGGGAGCGCGGCGCGGTGCCGGGCGTGGGCCTGGACGAGCAGCAGCACGGAGCGGGTGTCGACGGCCCAGTGCGCGTCGAGCATGGCGGCGTCGACGGTGTCGAGGTCGCCGTCGGAGCCGCTGAGGGCGTGGTTGGCGACGAGGATGTCCAGGCGTCCGCCGAGCGCCTCGGCGGCGCGGGCGTGCAGGGCGGCCGGTTCCGCCGGGTCGCTGAGGTCGCCGGGGCCGGCGAGCACCCGCGCGTCCGGATCGCCGAGCGCCTCCCGCACGGACGCGGTGACGTCCTCGATCCGGTCGGCGCCCCAGGGCATGGCGGCGTCGTGCGGCACGTGATGGTGCAGATAGACACTGGCGCCGTACGCGGCCAGCCGGCGGGCCGCGGCATGGCCGATGCCGCCGCGCCGGCTCGCCCCGGTCACCAGGGCGGTGCGGCCCCGCAGCGGCAGGGGGTCACGGCGGAGTTCCTCGGGCGGGGGCGGGGGAAGCTTCGGCATGATCCCCATGATGGGTCGCGCCGCCGGTGAGGGCACGCGAATAACGGCGGGCGCCCGCGCGCCGGGGCGGCCGCCGGAGCGGCACCGGGGCCGGCCGGGCCCGAGGGCGGGACGGGCGTGGCCGGCGGCGTGCGGGCCGGGCCGCGTCGAACAGCACGACCGGGCCGGGCGCCCTCCAGCGCGTCTCCTGCTGCCGCCATGCGGTGGCCGGCGCGGCGGGGACGCGTGCCGGCAGGTCCTCCTCCGTGTGCCCGGCGACCCGGCGGACGACGACGGAGTGCTCGGGGAGGCGGGCGGTGGCGGCCGGTCCGTCGCCCAGGACGGAGGGCGGCGGCGGCCGAGGGACTCCGACCGGCCCGTCGGCCTCCCAGGGCCCGGTCGTGGTCCGAGGCGGTCTTCCCGCCGTCGGCTCCCGTCCGGAGGGCAGTACCGTCCCCGGCACCGCGTACGGCTCCATGGCGGCGGGGACCCGCCGCTCGACTCCCTTGCCGGACGACCGGGTTCAGCATCCGCACGCGTCCGTGTCCGCCAGGGAGGTCAGCGGGTCGGCGGCGCGGCGCTCCCGGCCCCGCGGGGCCTCGAACGCGTAGCCCTCGCGCACCCAGTACTCGAAGCCGCCGAGCATCTCCTTGACGCGGTACCCGAGTTCGGCGAGGGCGAGCGCGGCGCGGGCGGCCCCGTCGCAGCCCGGGCCCCAGCAGTACGTCACCACCGGCACGGCCGGGTCGAGGAGTTCCGCGGCCCGCTCGGGGATCCGCGCGGTGGGCAGGTGCAGGGCGCCGGGCACGCGGCCCTGGTCCCACGCCTCGGCCGAGCGGGAGTCCACCAGGACGAAACGGGGGTCCCCGCCGGACGCGAGGGCGGCGGCCACGTCGGCGACGTCGGTGTACAGGGCGAGGCTCGCGCGGAAGTGCGCGGCGGCCTCGGCCGGGGAGGCGGGGGCGACCCGCAGGACGGGGTTCACGGTGGTCGTCATGACGGAGAAACTACGGGCGCGGACGGCGGGCCTGAAGGGACGCATCCCGGTCCGGGGCTTGATCCGCCGGGGATTTCCCTGCTATTTCTCGGCGATGACCGAGTATTCCCCGGACGCCACCGACTGGCGCATCCTCGACGTCCTCCAGCGCGACGGACGGGCCGGCTACGCCGCACTCGCCCGCGCCGTGTCGATGTCCGCGAGCGCGGTCACCGAACGGGTGCGGCGGCTGGAGGAGGCCGGGATCATCCAGGGGTACGCGGCGGTGGTGGACCCGGAGCGGATCGGGCTGCCGGTCCTGGCGTTCGTCCGGCTGCGTTACCCGACCGGCAACTACAAGCCGTTCCACGACCTCGTCGCCGCCACACCGGAGATCCTGGAGGCGCACCACGTGACGGGCGACGACTGCTTCGTGCTGAAGGTCGCCGCGCGGTCGATGCGGCACCTGGAGGAGGTGTCGGGGCGGATCGGCGCGCTCGGTTCGGTGACCACCAGCGTGGTGTACTCCTCGCCGCTGCCGCGCCGTCCCGTGGGCCGGTGACCCGGCCGCCTCGTCACGTCCCGCGCTGGCGCAGCCGTGAGCCGGAGCGGCTCTTCTCCACCTCGAGCTGGGCGTGTACGCGGCGGCGCAGGTCGGGGACGTGGCTGACGATGCCGACGCTGCGGTCGCGTTCGCGCAGCGAGTCGAGGACGTCGAGCACCTCGTCGAGGGTCTGGTCGTCGAGGCTGCCGAAGCCCTCGTCGATGAAGAGCGTGTCCAGTCGCACCCCGCCCGCCTCGTCGGTCACCACGTCCGCGAGTCCGAGCGCGAGGGCGAGGGAGGCGAAGAACGTCTCGCCGCCGGAGAGGGTGGCGGTGTCGCGCTCCCGGCCGGTCCAGGCGTCCACCACGTGCAGTCCGAGGCCGCTGCGGCCGCGGCCGGTGCGGTCGTCGGAGTGGACGAGGGTGTAGCGGCCGGACGACATGCGGCGCAGCCGGACGGTCGCGGCGGCGGCGACCTGCTCCAGACGCGCGGCGAGCACGTACGACTCCAGGCGCATCCGGCGTTCGTTCTGCGCCGAGGTGCCCGCGGTGAGGGCGGCCATGCGGGCCACCCGGTCGTACTCCTCGCGCAGCGGTCCGAGCCGGCGCACGGAGGCGGCGGCGCGGGCGGAGAGCCGGTCGAGTTCGGCGCAGCGGCGGGCGGCGGCGTCGCGCGCGGAGGCCGCCTCGCGGACGGCGCGGTCGGCGTCCTCGGCGGCGCGCCGGGCGGCGGCGAGGTCGGCGGCCGGCTCGCGGGCGGCGGCCGCGGTCTCCGGTTCGGCGAGGACGGCGCGCACGGCGGCCTCCTCGTCGTGCCAGGCGTCCAGACGCCGTTGCAGCTCCTGGTGGGCGGTGTCGTCGAGGAGGGCGTCGGCGGCGGCCCGCGGGGTGTCGAAGCCCGCGCGGAAGGCGGCGTCGGCGAGCCGGGCGTCGGCGTCCTTGAGCCGCCGGGCGGCCTCCTCGGCGGCGCGGGCGGCGTCGGCGGCGTCGGTGAGCAGCGCGACCTCGCGTTCGAGCTGCCCGGCGCGTGCCGCCACGCTGGGGGCGTCTCCCCGCGCGTGAACCAACTCCGTCTCCAGAGCGGCGCGTTCGAGGTCGATGCGGTCCCGGTGACCGACGCGGGCGGCGGCGCGGACCGCCGCGTCGCGCTGGGCTGCCGTGCGCAGTTCGTGCTCGCGTTCGGCGGCGCGCAGCTCCTCCTGGGCGGCGTGCAGGGCGGAGGCGGCCTCCCGCGCCCGTGCGTACTCCCGCTCCGCCTCGTCGAGTTCGCGGGCGAGCTGTTCGGCCGGGGTGTCCCCGGCCCCGGCGCCCGCCGCGGCCAGCTCCTCGCGGACGGCGGCGAGCCGCTGCTCGGCCTCGGCGCGCCGCTCCTCCGCGCGCTGGTGGCCGGCGAGGGCGCGCTCCTCGGTCTCGCGGTCGACGTGTCCTGCGACCCTGCGGGCCGGGGCGGGGTGTTCGGTGGCGCCGCAGACCGCACAGGGGGCGCCGTCGGTGAGGCCGGCGGCCAGCTCGGCGGCGATGCCGCCCAGCCGCTGCTCCTTGAGGTCGAGCCAGTGCTGCCGGGCGGCGAGGGCCTCGTCGCGGGCGGCGCGGGCCTGGTCGGCGGCCGTCTCGGCGTCCCGGGTGAGGCGGTCCCGCGTCCGGGCGGCCGCCAGGCGGTGGCGGGCGGTGTCGCGCCGTCCCGCGAGTTCCGCGGCCCGGGCCGCGGCCTGCTGGGCGGTCGCGATGCGGTCCTGGAGGGCGGCGCGGGTGGCCTCCCAGCCGTCGAGCCAGGCCTCGGCGTCCTCGCGGACCTCCTCGTCGGCGCGTTCCTGGCGGTCGAGGCCGGCCCGTTCGTCGAGGAGTTCGGTGAGGCGGCGCTCCGCGCGGCGGGCCGACCCCAGTCCGCCCAGTTCCTCGGCGGCGCGGCGGGCCGCCGCCGCGAGCCCGTCCGGGCCCGCGTCCGCGAGGGACGCGGGGAGCAGGGCGCGGGCGCGCTCCTCGGCGGCGGCGGCGCGGCGGTGCTCCGCGTCGGCGGAGTCCCGCAGCTCCAGGGCGGGGAGCACGGTCCCGGCCTTGCGGGCCCGCTCCATGCGGGCCCGGTCCTCGTCGTGGGCGCCGGACCGCTCCCGCAGCCGCTCGGCCCGCTCCCGCGCCTCGGCGTACCGGCGTTGCAGCCGGTGCCGTTCGCGTGCCGCGTCCAGGGCTCGGCCCGCCTCGGCGCGTACGGACTCGGCGGTGGCGAGCCGGCCGTGGGCGGCGGTGAGCTGTTCGCGCGCGGTGCTGCGGGCGACGGCGGCCGCGGTCAGCACGGCGTCGGCGAGGCCCGGTTCGCCGGGGGACAGCTCGGGGAGCTCCATGGCGTCGCCCGCGGCCTGCTGCATGCGGTGGGCGTCGGCGAGCAGGTCGGCGTCGCCGTCGCGCACCCGCGCCTCGGCGGCCCGGCGGCGGTCGGCGAGGCGCCTCTCCACCTCGGCGAAGCGGTGGGTGTCGAAGAGGCGGCCCAGCAGCTTGCCGCGGGCCTCGGCGTCGGCGCGCAGGAAGCGCGCGAAGTCGCCCTGCGGCAACAGCACCACCTGGCAGAACTGCTCCCGGCTCATGCCGAGCAGCTGAGTGATCTCCTCGCCGATCTCCTGGTGGGAGCGGCTGAGGTCCTTCCAGGCCCCCGTGGCGGCGTCGCGCTCCCGCAGCCAGGTCTGCGCCTTGTCGACGGTGGTGCCGGCGCCGCGCTTCTTCGGACGCTCCCACGGAGGCTGCCGGGTGATCTCCAGCCGGCGTCCGGCGACGGTGAGTTCGAGGGTGACGGAGGTGCGGGTGCCGGGCGCGGCGTGGTCGCTGCGCAAGGTCGTGCCCTGGCCGCCCTGGCGGGCGCCGGGGACGGAGCCGTAGAGGGCGTAGCAGACGGCGTCCAGGACGGAGGTCTTGCCGGCGCCGGTGGGGCCGTGCAGCAGGAACAGTCCGGCGGCGGACAGGGCGTCGAAGTCGACGCTCTGGGTGGTGCCGAACGGCCCGAAGGCGGTGATGTCCAGGCGGTGCAGTCTCATCGGACCCCCTCCCGCGCGGCCTGGTCGGCGCGGACGGCGTCGAAGGCGTCCCGCAGCACCGTGCGCTCGTGCGGGTCGGGCCCGGCGCCGCGGACGTGGGCGACGAAGTCCTCGGCGATCTGCTGGTCGTCGCGGCCGGCGAGGCGGCGGGCGTAGGACACGTCGGGGTCGTCCGGCGGGCGGTCCGGGTCGAAGACGAGGGCGAGGGTGTGCGGGAACCGCTCGGTGAGCCGGGCCATGGGGTCGGCGGGGCGGACCGGGTCGGTGAGGGTGGCCTCGACCCAGGCCTCCTCGTGCGGCGCGAGCGCGGGGTCGGCGAGCAGCTCCTCGAGGGTGCCGCGGACGCGGGCCAGGGGGCGCGGCACGGGGCAGTCGACGCGCTCGGCGGTGACGCTGCCGTCGGCGGCCAGGTCGACGAGCCACATGGACTTGCGGTGCCCCGCCTCGGAGAAGGAGTACGGCAGCGGGGAGCCGGAGTAGCGGACGCGGTCGGTGAGGGTCTGGCAGCCGTGCAGATGGCCGAGCGCCACGTAGTCGACGCCGTCGAACACGGCGGCGGGCACGGACGCGACGCCGCCGACGGCGATGTCCCGTTCGCTGTCACTCGGTTCGCCGCCGGTGACGAAGGCGTGGGCGAGGACGACGGAGCGGGTGCCGGACGGGCGGGCGGCGAGGTCGGCGCGCACCCGGTCCATGGCGGCGGCCAGCACCGCCTCGTGCCCGGCCCGTTCCACGCCGAACTCGTCCCGCACCAGGGCGGGCTCCAGGTAGGGCAGGCCGTAGAAGGCGACGTCCCCGTGCGCGTCGGGGAGCAGCACGGGGGTGCCGCAGGCGGAGGGTTCGGTGCGCAGGTGGATGCCGGCGCGGCCCATGAGCCCCGCGCCGACGCCGAGGCGGCGGGCCGAGTCGTGGTTCCCGGAGATCATCACCGTGGGCACGCCGAGGTCGGCGAGCCGGTGCAGCGCGTCGTCGAACAGCTCGACGGCGGCGAGCGGCGGAACGGCCCGGTCGTACACGTCCCCCGACACCACCACCGCGTCCACGTCGCGCTCGCGCGCGGTGTCGACGAGGTGGCCGATGAACTCGGCCTGGGCGCCGAGCATGCCGACGCGGTGGAAGGACCGGCCGAGGTGCCAGTCGGACGTGTGCAGAATTCTCAAGACGCCGCTCCGGCCTGCATGTCTCCCCTTACTCAGCCCCTGTGGTCGGCGCCGGACCGGCACGGTCCTCGTGGTCGGCGCCGGTCACGCCGGCGCCCGTCGGCACCTGATCCGTCACGGACCTCAGTCTGCCATCAGCGTCCGGGGTCGGACGGCCATGGGTGCCGGCCGTGCTCTGGACGGTGGAGCGGCCGAGCCACCCCGACGCCCACAAGGCCTCCGGCCTGAAGGAATCCGCCGCGGTCCGGGGCCGGCCGCCCCTCCCCTCCTTGCCTCCCTACGCACCCGACCTCGGTCCCGTGGAAGGAATCCGGTCCCTTCTACGTCGCGGCCGGCTCTCCCACGTCGCCTCCTCCACCCCCGAACGCGCTCCTGACAGTGATCGGGATCCGGCGCCACACGCTCCGTCGTCGGTCATGGTCGGCCGGGTGCCGGGGGTGTCGGCGGCAGGGCGCTCAGGGGATCGGCCCATCGGCTGAGATCAGCAGGCCCCGAGGTCTTCCCAGACACCCCACTCACCGGTGGTACCGGGCTGCTCGCCCCTCACCCACCACTTGGCGCGCCAGGTGTGTCCGCCGTAGGAGACGGTGTCGCCGCCGGTGTACACGCTGCCGGCGTTCCAGAGCGGCGCGGTGCAGTCGCCCGGCTCCCCGTCACCGCCGCCGTCACCGCCGCCGTCACCGCCGCCGTCACCGCCGCCGATGTTGACGTCGATGCAGGCGTAGAAGGCGTTGCCGGTGTCCGCCACGTTCCACACGGCAAGCACCTTCTGACGTCCGGTGAAGCCACCGAAGTTCACCTGGTGGCTGACATCGGCGGGAGGCTGGGCACGACGGCCGTCGAATTCGGCGATCTTCGTGTTGCCGATGAAGTACTGCCAGTTGGCAGTGGAGTGCCGTGCCGTGTGGTGCCAGTTGAAGGTGTGCGTACTGCCGACCGGTGTGACCCGCCAGCCCTTGCTGTCGTCGTCGAGCTCGGCGAACTGAGCGTTTCCGCCGCTGCAGCTGCGCAGGCCCTTCGGCCCTTCGACGCTCTGCGGCTCGTACTTGATCTGGCCGCAGTCGACGACGCCCGCGGCGCACTGGTCCTGTCGGCTGCCGGGGTCGGTCACCCAGCCGTGAGCGCCGGCCGTGCCCGCCGGGAGACTGACGGCGAGCAGAGGAGCTACCAGCGCTCCGATCGCGAAAGTCGCTTTCCTTTTCGTGTTCATGCCACTCCACTTCCTTCGATGCCGTCAGGGCGGTCGCCCGAGGGCGCGAACAGTGCCGGTCAGGTGTGACGCACATGCGCTGTGCCGTCGTGCCGCCCGGTCGGGCGGGACGGGCCGTGCGGGGACACCGGTGTCGCGGTGGACGCCACCGAGCGCGCACGACGCCGGCCACTCCGGCACGAACCCGGATAAGGTCTAGACCTTCCCTATGCAGGTCTAGACCTTAGCGGCGGATCGGATTCGGTCAAGGGGTCGCGCAAAGCGAACTGCCGGGCGGGCCGTCCCACTCGGGAGCCGCGCCCCGAGCCGGAACTTCTCTCCCTATTGGTCTAGACAAGGGCCCCGGCATGGTCCACTGTTCGACTGCCACGCCCCGGCCACCCTCGACGGTGCCGGGCCCACCCGGCCGTGATCCGCGCCATGCACCGGCCGAGTGGCGCACCGGGCGAGCATTCGCCCACGCCCCAGCCCGACGCGGGCCACCCGCCGGGCATCGCCCGGACCAAGGCGCCCGAGCACCAGGGCCAGTCATCGCCGCCCCACCGCGCCACCGCTTCCTCGAGATCGCCGCGCGAGACAAAGGAGACAGACCGATGAAAGCGCTGGACAGAAGCAGAGAGCAGATGATCGGACTTTTCAGGATCGTCCTGGGACTGCTGTTCGCCTGTCACGGAGCCGCCACCTTGTTCGACATCCTGGGCGGTCCGCACGGAGCGAAGCCCGACTTCGCCGCGTGGCCCGACTGGTGGGCCGCCGCCATCCAACTGCTCGGCGGCACACTGGTCCTGTGCGGCCTCGGGACCCGGACCGCGGCTGTCCTGTGCTCCGGATCCATGGCATACGCCTACTTCGTCGTGCACCAGCCCCATGCGGTCCTCCCCATCGAGAACGGCGGTGAGGCGGCGGTCATGTTCTGCTGGTCCTTCCTGCTCATCTCCGCCCTCGGGCCCGGCCGTTGGACCTTGGCAAGCCTCCTCGCCCACCGGGGAGGGCGACGCGGCCGGACGGCGGCGACAACGTGACCGTCCCGAAGAGGCCCCCACGTGGTTTCCGGCGCCCGGTTCGGTGCAGCCGGTGAGGTCCTCGGCGGTGGGGCGGAGCCGACGCTGACGGCGGCAGCGGGCAGGACGGCTGCGCACAGTCGATCTGCCGCGATGCCCACGGTGTCGCGTTCGTCGTCGGCCGCCCCTCCTCCGTGCCGGACGGACCGCCCGCGCAACGGCGTATGCGGTCGGCTCGCGCCGCCGGAAGACGCATAACGCCGGGCAGAGGGCGGAACAGGAGGTCCCCGGACCGCCTGGTCGCCCTTACGGTTACCTGCCATCACCATGGAGCGCCGGCGGCTGCCGGCCCTGCGGCGGCGGGAGCGCATGCCGGTTCCACACGCCCCGTACGCGTGATGCGCAGTCCAGCCCTCCGCTTCCACTCCGCCGAGAGACGAGGATCCCCATGCCCCCCACCAGCCCCTCTCCCGACGAGCCGGGCGGCATCAGCCGCAAGAACCTGTTACGTGCGGCCATGGCCGCCGGCGCGGCCGTCCCGCTCCTCGCCACCGGCGGCATGGCCCTGGCCCGTGACGCGGTCCGCCCCGCCGGCGCCGGTGCACTCACACCGACTCCGGAGTGCGACGACGGGGACGACCTGACACCGGACCAGATGGAGGGTCCGTACTTCAAGCCGAACTCGCCTCTGCGCACCAGCCTGGTGACGGCGGGGACGGCCGGCACGCCTCTGACGGTGAGCGGTTACGTCTTCGGCCGCAACTGCGTCCCGCTGTCCGGCGTGCTTCTGGACTTCTGGCAGGCAGACGACGCCGGCGCATACGACATGACCGGTTTCGCCTTCCGCGGGCACCAGTTCACCGACTCCACCGGCGCCTTCGGTCTCACGACGATCGTGCCCGGTCTCTACCCGGGCCGCACCCGGCACCTCCACGTGAAGGCCCAGGCCCCCGGCGAGCCGGTGCTGACCACACAGCTCTACTTTCCTGGCGAGCCCCGCAACGCCACGGACACGATCTACGATCCCGCGCTCCTGATGCATGTGCGCGGCGCGGGCAACGGCAGGCGGGGCGCCTTCGATTTCGTTCTGGACGTCGACGGTGTTCCGGGCGGTGGTTCCCCCACCCCGACCGGCCCGCCGAGCGGCGCCTGGGCGGCCGGCAGGAGCTACGCCTCCGGCAACGTGGTGACCTACGACGGGTCCTCCTACCGCTGCCTGCAAGCCCACACGTCCATGGCCGGCTGGGAACCGCCGAATGTCCCCGCCCTCTGGGCTCGGACGTAGGTGCGCTCAGGCCGGGGAGCAGGCTCCACCGGACGGGTCCGGCCCTCCTCGGCGGCCCGGGACGGCCTCGGGGACGGTTCCCGCGGCGAGGGACGGCGTCGCTCCGACGGCCAGGGGCCGATCAGCGCACCCGGCGTCTCCGGCAGCGCGGGCGGTTGTTCCCGTACCGCCCGTCACGTCCCGGTTCCGCCCGTCGCCGCCCGGAGAGGTGGATGCGCGCGGGGCGTCAGGCGTCCCCGTAGGCCTCCCCGCCCAGGTCGAGGCGTGCGGTGCCGGAGGTGACGTCGGCGAGCCAGGCGCGGAAGGCGTCCACGTCGGCGTCGGGGAGGCCGATCTCGAGGGTGACCTCCTCGCCGTAGCGCACGTCGCGCACCTCGCGGCCGGTGGAGCGCAGGTCGTTCTGCACCTTTCCCGCCCTCTGGTGGTCGACGGTGACGGTGGCCAGCCGGAAGCGGCGCCGGGTGATCGTGCCGAGGGCGTCCAGGGCCTCGCCGACCGAGCCGCCGTAGGCGCGGATGAGGCCGCCCGCGCCGAGTTTCACGCCGCCGAAGTAGCGGGTGACGACGGCGACGACGTAGCGCATGTCGCGGCGCAGCAGCATCTGCAGCATGGGGACGCCGGCGGTGCCGCCGGGCTCCCCGTCGTCGCTGGCCTTCTGGACGGAGGCGTCCGCGCCGATGACGTACGCCCAGCAGTTGTGGGTGGCGTCGGCGTGCTCCTTGCGGACGGCGGCGATGAAGTCCTGAGCCTCCCGCTCGGTGGCCGCCGGGGCGAGGGCGCACAGGAAGCGGGAGCGGTTGATCTCGGTCTCGTGCACACCCGCGCGGGCCACGGTGCGGTACTCGTCCTGCATCCGGCCAGCCTATGCGGCTCCCGTCAGCGACTGCCGCGCGGGACGGTGAGCGAGGTGAGCAGGGCGCCTGCGAGGGCCAGCTCGCGCCGGGAGGCGCCGCGCCGGTCGGGCACCGCGATCGCGGAGGCGGGGAACGTGGCGCGGACCCGGTCCAGGGTGTCGTCGAGGCCGTCGGAGGCGAGGGCCGGCACGAGGTCCTCCAGCCCCGGGTTGTGGCCGACGAACAGCAGCGTCTCGGCCTCGGCGGGCGCTTCGCGGATCACGTCCAGCAGGCCGGGGACGTCCGCGTGGTGGAGGCGCGGGTCGAGCCGGACCGGCGGGGACGTGCCCCACTGCCCGGCGGCCGGCTCCCCGGTGCGGCGGGCGCGGACGGCCGCGGAGCACAGGGCCGGGCCGGGCAGGCGGTCCATGGCGGCGAGGGCCCGCCCGGCGGCGGGTGCGTCCCGGCGGCCGGCGGGCGCTTCGCGGATCACGTCCAGCAGGCCGGGGACGTCCGCGTGGTGGAGGCGCGGGTCGAGCCGGACCGGCGGGGACGTGCCCCACTGCCCGGCGGCCGGCTCCCCGGTGCGGCGGGCGTGGACGGCCGCGGAGCACAGGGCCGGGCCGGGCAGGCGGTCCATGGCGGCGAGGGCCCGCCCGGCGGCGGGTGCGTCCCGGCGGCCGGCGGGCGCCCGTGGCCGGCGGGCGCCTTCCGGCCGGGCGGACCTGGCGTGCCGCAGCACGACCAGCCGGCGCAGCGGTCCCGCCGCCGCACGCTCGATCATGCGGGGGTTCCGAGGTCGCGGGCGAGGTCGAGGCCGAGCAGCCGGTCGGCGTAGGCGTAGGTCTCGAAGCGGGCGCCGTCCGCCGGGCCGGGGTCGGTCTCCAGCGCGCGGAGCACCCCGAGCACCCCGGCCGTGTCCAGATCGCCCTCCCACGCGCCGCGCAGGTCGGCGCGCACCTCGTCGGGCACGGGCCGGGAGGGCCGCCGCGCCCAGTCGGCGACCGCGCCCCGCCAGCGGCCGAGGGTGTCGCCGGCCTCCGCCAGGGCGTCCGCGTCGATCCGCACGGGCGCGCTCCTCGGGTGCGCGAGCAGGGCGAGGCGCAGGGCGGCCTGGTCGGCCTCGACCGGCGGGACCGGCGCCGCCCAGGTGACGGGGGCGACGGCGACCCGTACGCCGTCGGGTTCCGCGCCGTCCTCGTCCACGACGTGCAGCACCTGTGCCTCGCCGAGCCCGGCGGCGCCCTCGCCGTCCTCGAAGGGCCGGACCCCGAGGGCGGTGGCCGCCGCACGCAGCTCCTCGTGCTGCCGTTCGGCGGAGAGCAGCGCCCACACCGGCGTGCCGCCGAGTTCCAGGGCGCGCACGAGCAGGTCGGCGGCCAGCAGCACGCGCAGGCCGGTCGGGTCGAGGCCCGGTGGGTGGGCCTCGACCCGGGTCAGGCCCCGGCGGGCGGGGGCGGCGGCCACGAGCTCGCCGGTTCGGGCGTCGGTGATGCGCAGCACGAGGCGAGCGTAGGCATACGAGCGGGCACACGCAGGTATCTCGCACGCTTTTCACGCCGTCGCCTGCCCGGCGCCGCCCGTCGTGGCAGGCGCGCGGCGCCGGGAATCACCGTGCCGTGCGCCGGGTTGTGCAGGACACCAGCTCATTCCAGACCCACGGGAGGCCGACGGTGTACGGCGACGATGCGACGGTCCGCGAGATCCTCACCGAGTCCGGTGACACCTGGGCCGTGGTCGGCCTGTCCGCCAACCGGCAGCGCGCCGCGTACGGGGTCGCGCAGGTGCTCCAGCGGTTCGGCAAGCGCGTGGTGCCGGTGCACCCGAAGGCGGAGACGGTGCACGGGGAGCAGGGGTACGCCTCGCTCGCGGACATCCCCTTCGAGGTGGACGTGGTGGACGTGTTCGTCAACAGCGACCTGGCGGGCGCGGTGGCGGACGAGGCGGTGGCCAAGGGCGCCAAGGCCGTGTGGTTCCAGCTCGGGGTGGTCGACGAGGCGGCGTACGAGCGCACGCGTGCGGCGGGGCTGGAGATGGTGATGGACCGCTGCCCCGCGATCGAGATTCCCCGGCTCGGTCCCCGCGAGGCCTGAGCTCCCCGCGAGGCCTGAGAAAAGCAGCGGTCACGCCAGTGCCGCACGGACGGGCGGGGTGACGCCGTGAGGGCGAGGGCACACGGCGCGTACTGAACACCCGGACGGTCGTGGCCCGTCGGCTCAGGCCGCGGGCCTGCCGAGGCCCTCCAGCACGACCGCCCCCGGCAGGTCCGCGAAGGCCTTGCCCGGAACCAGCAGCTTCCCGCGCCGCCGCCCGCTGCCGACCAGCACGTACGGCAGGTCCACGACGGCCGCGTCCACCAGCACCGGCCAGCTCTCGGGCAGTCCGACGGGGGTGATGCCGCCGTACTCCATGCCGGTCTCCCCCGTCGCCGTGTCCATGGGCGCGAAGGACGCCTTGCGGACGCCGAGGTGGCGGCGCACCACCCCGTTCACGTCGGCGCGGGTGGTGGACGGCACGAGGCACGCGGCGAGCGTGGTCTCGCCGCCGCGCCTGCCCGCCACCACCACGCAGTTCGCCGACCGCTCCAGCAGGTCACGGCCGTAGTGCTCGACGAAGACGGCGGTGTCGGCCCACCGCGGGTCGGTCTCGACGTAGAGGATCCGGTCGGCGGGGACGCTCCCGCTCCAGGCGCGGACCGCGGCCGCGACGGGGGCGGTCAGCTCGTCGAGGCAGTCGGGGGCGGGGGTGGCGTGGTCGAAGTCTCCGATGGGTGCGCGCATGGCGGCACGGTAACAGCGGGCGGGGCGGCCGTCGGAGCGCGTCTCACTGCACGGGCGGCACCGACACCGTCATGATCATCTCGACGGGTCCGTCGCCCGCGTTGCCGTACGTGTGGGGCGCGTTCGCCTCGAAGGAGGCGCTGGCGCCGGCCGGCACCCGGTGCTCCTCCCCGTCGACGGTGAGCGTCAGCTCCCCGGCCGTGACGTGGAGGAGTTCGACCGTGCCCTCGGGGTGCGGGTCGGAGTCGCTGCTCTCCCCCGGCATCAGCCGCCACCGCCACATCTCCAGCGGGCCGAGGGCCTCGGTGCCGGTCAGCAGCCGGCTGTAACTGCCGCGCTCGGTGGACCACAGGCGGACCGTCCGGTCGGCGGGGACGATCCGGACGTTCGGGCCGCGCTCGTAGTCGAGCAGGGTGGGCACGCTGACGCCGAGCGCGTCGCCGATCTTGACGATCGTGCCGATGCTCGGGTTGGTGCGCGCCTGCTCGATCTGGATGAGCATGCCGCGGCTGACGCCCGCCCGGGCCGCGAGCATGTCCAGGGTGAAGCCGCGCTCGGTGCGCCAGCGCTTGACGTTGCGCGCCAGCGACCGGGTCAGCAGGTCGAGGTCCGCCACATTCCGTCCGTTCGACAATCCGGATGACCGGGGCCGGACCGTGCGACTGCGGTGCGGTGTACCCGGTCGTTCACCGCACTGTACTGCGAGGCCGCGGCCGGGAAGGCGCGGGCCTCAGGCGCCCGGTTCCGCCTCGGCCAGCCGCGCGGCGCCGTTCGCCTCGTGCCGGGCGAGGCGGGCGGCGCTCTCCTCGTCCAGCCCGGCGAGGCGGGCGGCGCTCTCCTCGTCGAGTCCCGACAGCGCCCGCAGCTGATCGGGCGTGATGTCGTCGGGGATCGGCACGGGCGGCGGGGTGCGCAGCGGCGGCTGCCAGCCCTCGTCGGGCGTCCAGCGGCGGACGACCCGGGCGGGCGCGCCCGCGACCACGCAGTGGTCCGGCACCTCGCCGCGGACGACCGCGCCCGCGGCCACCACCACGTTCCGCCCGACGCGGGCGCCCGGCAGGATCACCGCGCCGGTGCCGATCCAGCAGCCGGGGCCGATCTCCACCGGCTCCATCCGCGGCCACTGCTTGCCGATGGGCTGGTCCGGGTCGTCGTAGGAGTGGTTGGTGGAGGTGACGTAGACGTACGGGCCGAAGTAGCAGTCGCTGCCGATGGTCACCGTGGTGTCGGCGATGACGTGGCTGCCGCGGCCGAGGACGACGCCGTCGCCGATGCGCAGGATCGGGTCGGGGCCGAGGTCGAGGCCGGGCATCAGGCCCGCGGTGAGGGTGACCTGCTCCCCGACGATGCAGTGCGCGCCGATCCGGATCCAGGGCTCGCCGAAGACGGTGCCGAGCGGGAAGGCGAGCCTGGTACCCGTTCCCATCGCGCCGAACCGGAAGCGGCCGGGGTGTTCCGCGGTCACCGAGCCCGTGCGCTGCGCCCAGGCCCAGCCCGCGTGGACCGCGCGCTGGGCGAGGCGACGCGGCCAGGACGAGAACGTGTTCTTGCGCTTCGGCACCCGCTCACCGTAGTCCGCGGGCGCGACGGGGACGGCCCGGCGCCCCTGTGATCTTCACCCCACGGGTGTGGCGTACGGTTCCCCCGACATCCGACGAGGAGGCGACGATGACGCACCAGGCCTTGATCACCGGCATCGGCGGCAGGGAGCCGCGGATCGACGAGGGGGTGTTCGTGGCGCCCACGGCGAGCGTGATCGGGGACGTGACGCTGCACGCCGGGGCGAGCGTCTGGTACGGGGCGGTGCTGCGCGGCGACGTGGAGTCGATCACGGTGGGCGCCGACAGCAACGTGCAGGACAACTGCACCCTGCACGCCGACCCCGGGTTCCCGGTCACCGTGGGCGAGCGGGTCTCCGTCGGGCACAACGCGGTGGTGCACGGGGCGACCGTCGAGGACGACTGCCTGATCGGCATGGGCGCGACCGTGCTGAACGGCGCCGTGATCGGCGCGGGCTCCCTGGTCGCCGCGCAGGCGCTGGTGCCGCAGGGCATGCGGGTGCCGCCGGGCTCCCTGGTCGCGGGGGTCCCGGCGAAGGTACGGCGGGAGCTGACGCCGGAGGAGCGCGAGGGGCTGACGCTCAACGGCACGATGTACGCGGAGCTGGCGAAGGCCCACCGGGACCGGCACGGGGGCTGACGCGGCCCGCGCCCCCTCCCGGGCCGCGTCACAGCCCCTCGTCCGGACGGGTCCCTCCTGGTCCCGGCCCCCGCCGCCCCCACCGGGGCCGTGTCGCCCCCCGGGCCGCCCGGCTCGTCCGAGCCGCCCGGTCCTTGTGAGGACGCGCAGTGGGCCCGGGGCACGGTCGGGAA
Source organism: Streptomyces sp. DSM 120436 (assembly GCF_055778765.1). Taxonomy (NCBI): domain Bacteria; kingdom Bacillati; phylum Actinomycetota; class Actinomycetes; order Kitasatosporales; family Streptomycetaceae; genus Streptomyces; species Streptomyces sp. DSM 120436. Next base: position 895,952 of record NZ_JBSKBS010000002.1, read on the forward strand.
GCCCCCGGGTGTGGGAGGCCCCGTCCGTTCAGGATCGGTAAGGGCCGTATGCCGTGCCGCTGGGGCCGGTCGGCCCATGGGAGCGGCGCGCGGACCGGAGCGACTCTGGAGGCAGCCAGTGGCCCACACGTCACGTCCGGGAGGCCCGCCATGTTCGCTCCCCCGTCCCCCAGCCTGCCGCGCGCCCTGCCCGCCGAGCACCGGGCACGGCTCATGGCCACCGCGCGCGAGGTGTCCTTCCCGCAGGGGACCCGACTGTTCGAGGAGGGCGCCCGGGCGGACCGGTTCTGGGTGATCCGGACCGGCACCGTGGAGCTGGACATGCGCGTGCCGGGCCGCCGGGCCGCCCTGATCGGACGCCTCGGGCACAACGAGCTGGTCGGCTGGTCGTGGCTGTTCACCCCGCACGTCTGGCACCTGGGCGCCGAGGCGGCCACCCCGGTGCGGGCGTACGAGTTCGACGCCGCGTCCGTCCTCGCCCTGTGCGCGGAGGACCCGGAGCTGGGCCGGGAGGTCACCCGCTGGGTGGGCGAGGTGGTGGCCCACCGGCTGCACTCCGCCCGGGTCCGGCTGCTCGACCTGTTCGGCCCGTACGGCGCCGGTGCGGCTGTGTGAGGGTGGCCGCCCGCGCCGTACGGGGCCCGCCGGTCCGCCCGTGGGACCGGTGGGCTCCCGTTCTTCCGCCCGGGCGCGCCCCGCGGTTGCTACGTCCTCGTCAAAGGGCAGTGACCGAATCGTGTCGGGGCGCGGCTAGGGTGGCTGCCCATGTGGCCAGGACAGCAGCCGCCCGGGGGCGAGCAGAACCCGCAGTCGAACAATCCGTACCAGCAGCCGGGGTACCAGCAGCCGAACCCGTACCAGCAGCCCGGCTACCCGCAGCCGAACCCGTACCAGCAGCAGCCGCAGTGGGGCGAGCCGTCCACGGTGGGCATGCCGCAGCCGGGGGACGGCGGCGGTGGCGGGAACAACCGCACCAAGCTGGTGGCGATCATCGCGGCGACGGCCGTGGTCGTGGCCGCGGGCGTGACGGGCTTCCTGGTGCTCGGCGGCGACAAGGACGACGAGGCCGACGGCGGGAAGAGCGCCAAGCCGAGCGCGACCGCGTCCGAGGACACCTCCGCCGGGCCGACCCCCTCACCCTCGGAGAACAACCCGCGCGGCGGCGAGGAGGAGAAGGCGACCATCCCCGGATGGCAGGTCGTCGTCAACACGCGCTTCGGCACCAAGTTCGACGTGCCGGCCGACTGGGAGATCGAGACGCCGGGCACCTCCGTCGGCTTCGAGTGGGAGGAGGAGGACGGTGAGCTGGGCCGCACCTCCGTCACCGCTCCCGCCTACCTGAAGTCCAAGTGGTGCACCGCCGACGAGAACAGGGACGGCCGCATGGAGGACACCGCCCTGGCCACCGCCGGCACCCGCGGTGAGAACGGCGCCAGGAACACCCAGGAGGCGGCCGAGACCCGTGTGCCATGGTGGATCTTCGGCGGGTACACGCAGCCCGACAAGAAGAGCGTGAAGCAGGACGAGCCGAAGCCCTACACGACGAAGTCCGGGATCACCGGACACGTGGTCACGGCCCACTCGGAGGGCACGCCCCAGAAGGGCAAGTGCGACAGCGAGGGCAAGGCGATCACGTTCGCGTTCAAGAACGGCGCGGGCGACTTCGTCACCTGGAACCTGTACGGCGCGGCGGGCGTGAAGGACGAGATCCCCGAGGCGACCGTCCAGAAGATCCTCAGCACGGTCCGTCTGACCGAGGAGGCGCCGGAGGAGGGGTGACGGTCCGGGCCCGCTCGTGAACGGGCCCGGAACCCGTTTGGCAAGTCGGCCCCCTCCCGGCGATAGTCACCGGGTGCCGACCACCGCCGACCGCCGCCGCCCCGCCTGGGCCGGCCGCAACTACACGCTGCTGACCGCCTCCGCCGTGGTGACCAACCTGGGCAGCCACGGCGCGCTGATCGCCGCCGCGTTCGCCGTGCTGGACGCGGGCGGCGACGGCGGGGACGTGGGTCTGGTGGCCGCCGCCCGCACCCTGCCGCTCGTGCTGTTCCTGCTGATCGGCGGGGCCGTCGCGGACCGGCTGCCGCGACACCGGGTGATGGTCGCGGCCAACGTCCTGAACTGCGTCTCGCAAGCCGCGTTCGCCGCGCTGGTCCTCGCGGGCGAGGCGCGGCTGTGGCAGATGATGCTGCTCAGCGCGCTCGGCGGCGCCGGGCAGGCGTTCTTCAACCCGGCCGCCGAGGGCATGCTGCTCTCCTCCGTCGACGGCGAGCAGGCGGGCCGCGCGTTCGCGATGTTCCGGATGGCGATGCACGGGGCGACGCTGGGCGGCGCCGCGCTCGGCGGGGCGATGGTGGCCGCGATCGGGCCGGGCTGGGTGCTGGCGGTGGACGCGGCGGCCTTCGCGGTCGCGGCGGTGCTGCGGGCGTTCCTCGACGTGCGGCACATCCCGCCGCGCGAGCCGGGCGGCGGGATGCTCGCCGACCTGCGGGACGGCTGGCGGGAGTTCACCGGCCGGCCGTGGCTGTGGGGCATCGTCGTGCAGTTCTCCCTCGCCAACGCGGTCGTCGGCGCGGCCGACGCGGTCTACGGTCCGCTCGTCGCCCGCGACCATCTGGGCGGGGCCGCGCCGTGGGGTGTCGCGCTGGCGTTCTTCGGCGGCGGCACGGTGACGGGAGCGCTGCTGATGACCCGCTGGCAGCCACGCCGTCTGCTGCTGGTGGGCACCCTGTGCGTGTTCCCGCTGGCGCTGCCGTCCGCCGCGCTCGCCGTGCCCGTCCCGGTGGCGGTGCTGTGCGCGGTGATGTTCCTGACCGGACTGTCCGTGGAGGTGTTCGGCGTCTCCTGGATGACCGCGCTGCACCAGGAGATACCCGAGGAGAAGCTGTCCCGGGTGTGCGCCTACGACTGGTTCGGCTCGGTCGCGCTGGTCCCGGCGGCGATGGCCCTCGCGGGCCCGGCGGAGTCGGCGTTCGGCCGCCCGGAGGCCCTCTGGGGCTGCGCCGCCCTGGTCGTGGTGGTCACGGCGGCGGTCCTCACGGTCCCGGACGTCCGGAACCTCCGCCGCCGCACCAAGCAGGTCACGGGCGCCGTGCGGGGCGCCGCCCGGGAGCAGGACGGGGCCGGTACTGCCGCCGGCCGGCTGCGGCCCGGCGGCGACTGATCGCGCAGTTCCCCGCGCCCCTGGAGGGGCCGATCCCGCCGTCGCCCACAGAACCAGGCCGCTGCGGCGCCCACGCGCGCCGGCCGGCTACGGCCCGGTGGGGGCAAGCACGCAGTTCCCCGCGCCCCTGAGAGTGCGGAACCACCGTCATCCTCCGATGGACGGCAATCGACGCGAACGCCCCGACGACGTCCCCAGAGCCGCGGGGACCCGCGCATGCGCCGCCCCTCAGGGGCGCGGGGAACTGCGCGGACAATCCCCACGGCGCCGCAGCCGACCGGCCACCACCACCCCCACAAGGGGCGCGGGGAACTGCGCGGGCAGCCCCCGCAGCGCCGCTCCCGCCCCTCAACCGATCGCGAACGCCCCTGAAGGCGGCAGCGGGGACGGGACCGCCGTGCCGTCGTGGACCGGGTCGGCGTCGCCCACGAAGCCACGCAGGGACGGCCCGTGTTCGACCCGCGCCGGAAAGGGATCCGCCGCGGTCGCCCGCGACAGAGCCGGAATGTCCCACACGCGGTCGGACGCCGCGAGCACCACGTTCCCGAACCGCCGCCCCCGCAGGACCGCCGGTTCGGCGATCAGCGCCGGCTCCGCGAACCGCGTCGCCACCGTCGCCAGTTGTGAGCGCAGGAAGGCGAACGGGGCCGCGTCCGCGAGGTTGGCGAGATAGATCCCGCCGGGCCGCAGCACCCGGGCGACCTCGTCGACGTAGCCGACGGTGGTGAGGTGCGCGGGCACCCGGGAACCGCCGAAGACGTCGGCGACCAGGACGTCCGCGCTGCCCTCGGGGGCCGCCTCCAGCCAGGCGCGGGCGTCCGCGGTGTGCACGATGACGCCGGCGCCGGGCGGGAGCGGCAGGTGTTCGGCGACCAGGCCGGCCAGCGCCCCGTCGGCCTCGACGACGTGCTGGCGGGAGCCGGGCCGGGTGGCGGCGAGGTAGCGGGGCAGGGTCATCGCGCCGCCGCCGAGGTGCACGGCGTCCAGGGGCGCGCCGGGTGCGCCGGCCACGTCGAGGAGGTGCCCGAGCCGCCGGGCGTACTCGAACTCCAGGTGGGTCGGCTCGTCCAGGTCGACGTAGGACTGGGGGGCGCCGTCGACGGTCAGCAGCCAGGCCCGTTCCCGGTCGACGTCGGGCATCAGCTTGGCGGTGCCGTGGTCGACGGCGCGGGACACGGGGAGGGGCTCGCTCACCGTCCCATTGTGCCGCCGCCCCCGCACCCGGCCGCCCGCCCCCCGGTGACGGGGTCGGGCGGCCGGTCACGTGCGCGTCAGGGACTCACGCGACCTCCGTCACCGTCCCGGCGCCGACCGTGCGCCCGCCCTCGCGGACGGCGAAGCCGAGGCCCGGCTCCAGCGGCACGTCGCGCCCCAGCTCCACGGTGACGGTCACCGTGTCCCCGGGCCGCGCCACCGCCGCCTCGCCGAGGTCGACGTTCCCGACGACGTCCGCGGTGCGGATGTAGAACTGCGGCCGGTACCCGGTCGACAGCGGTGTCGTACGGCCGCCCTCGCGGGCGGACAGCACGTACAGCCGCGCCGTGAACCGCCGGCTGGGCGTCACGCTGCCGGGCGCGGCCACCACGTGCCCGCGCCGTACCGCGTCGCGCGGCACCCCGCGCAGCAGCAGCGCCACGTTGTCCCCGGCCTGCGCCTCCTCCATCGGCTTGCCGAAGGTCTCCAGCCCGGTCACCACGGTCTCGGTCTCCGCGCCGAGCACCTGCACCCGGTCGCCGACCCGGACGGTGCCGCGCTCGACCGCGCCGGTGACGACGGTGCCCCGGCCGGTGATGGTGAGCACGTTCTCCACCGGCAGCAGGAACGGCGCGTCCAGATACCGCTCGGGCACGGGCACATAGGTGTCCACCGCGTCGAGCAGCGCCTCGACCGCCGCGGTCCAGCGCGGGTCGCCCTCGAGCGCCTTGAGTCCGGAGACCCGGACGACGGGCGCCGCGTCGCCGCCGTAGCCGTGCGCGGAGAGCAGCTCGCGGACCTCCAGCTCGACCAGGTCGGTCAGCTCCTCGTCCCCCGCGTCGGCCTTGTTGAGCGCGACGACGATGTGGTCGACGCCCACCTGCCGCGCGAGCAGGACGTGTTCGGCGGTCTGCGGCATGATCCCGTCCAGCGCGGAGACGACGAGGATCGCCCCGTCGAGCTGGGCGGCGCCGGTGACCATGTTCTTGACGTAGTCGGCGTGGCCGGGCATGTCGACGTGCGCGTAGTGCCGGGTGTCGGTCTCGTACTCGACGTGCGCGATGTTGATGGTGATGCCGCGGGCGGCCTCCTCGGGGGCGCGGTCGATGCGGTCGAACGGCACGAAGCCGGCGGAGCCGCGCTCGGCGAGGACCTTGGTGATGGCGGCGGTCAGGGTCGTCTTGCCGTGGTCGACATGGCCCATCGTGCCGATGTTGAGGTGCGGTTTGGTGCGGACGTACGCCGTCTTGGACATGGCGGTACCGGAAAGCCTTTCGGGTGATGACGCGTCAGGCCCCGGGCGCGGCGGATCGGCGCGCGGCCGGGGCGGGGACCCCGGGGAACCTGGCCGACCCTCCCCCTGCGGGGTCCGCCGGGTGATCCGGGGAGGGTCAGCTTCGGGCGCCGTCGACTGCGGCGAGGAGAGCGGGGACGGCAGCCTTCGGGGCATCCGCGACGGCGGATGCGGCGAGAAGGAAGGCGTACCGGAACATGCCGTCGATCCTTGCCGACGCGGCGCCCCGCGTCGAACGGTTTTCCGCGAAGCGGAAGTCCGCCCTACGGATCAGGGGTTCCCGGTGACAGGTCGTCACCGGCTCCCGGTCACGCGCCGATGTTCCTCAGGGCCTCCCTCACCGACAGCGGCGCGAACCGGCCGCCCTCGCGGGCCAGGAGGCCGCGCACCGCGTCCGGGTCGGTCCTGGCGTACTCGCGCAGGGCCCAGCCGATGGCCTTGCGGACGAAGAAGCCGGGGTGGCCGGACTGGCGCAGGCAGTACCCGAAGAGCCGCTCGGTGTCGGTGCGTTCCTTGTGGCGGAGCTGGTGGAGCAGCGCGGTGCGCACCAGCCACAGGTCGTCGTCGGCGCTCCACCGGTCCATCGCGGCGGCGAGCGCCGGGTCGGCGGCGACCAGCGCCCCGACGACGTGCGCGGCGAGCGGGTCGACGGTGTCCCACCAGGGCACGGTGGTGACGAGATGCCGGGTCACGGGCAGAAAGTCCGAGGAGCACCGCCGTACGTGCCGGCGCAGGTAGTCCACGGCGAAGTAGTGGTACTCCCGCTCGGGCAGCGCCCAGCAGCGCAGGGCGACGGCCGCGCAGTCGGCCTCGGCCGGGCGGGGCAGTCCCGCCTCGACGGTGCGGGACAGGGCGCGGCGCACCGGGGTCCTCAGGCCGAGGAAGGGCGCGACGTCCTTCATGTACGCCCGCATGGCGTCCGCCTGCCCGGGGTCGGCGGCGGACGGGTAGGCGGCGGTGAGCCGCTCCAGCACCGTGTCGGCGAGCGTGCTGTCCGGCGCCCGCGGCGGCGCCGGACCGTCTTCTGTGACGCCCATGAGACGAACACTACGGCGATCTCGCACAAATGTCGGTTAGTGTCACCGAATGCTCGATGCCACCAACCGCTCTGGGGGCACGGCCACGGCCCGTCCCCGGGCCGGCTCGTCCGACCTCGCGGTCGCCGTCCCCACGGCCGCTCCCGTTCTCGCGCCCTCGCCGGGTCCCGCCGGCCGTTGCGCGAGAGTCCTGCTGTCGCCGTGGTCACGGCTGTCCCTGCTGGTCGTCCTGCTCGCCTCGGCGGCGGCGGTCATGGTGGTGCTGGAGCCGCAGCAGCTGCTGACCGACGGTCTGCCGGTCCGGCTCGGCGGTGCCGCGGCCGTCGTCGCCTACGCGGTGGCGTACGGGGCGTGCACGGTGGCGTTCGTGCCGCGCCCGCTGCTGAACCTCGCCTCGGGGGCGCTGTTCGGCTCCCAGTTCGGGCTGGTCGCGGCGCTGGGCGGCACGGTGCTGGGTGCCGGGCTGGCGTTCTGCCTGGGGCGGGCGCTCGGCCAGAAGGCGCTGCGTCCGCTGTTGCGCGGGCGCTGGCTGAAGGCCGCGGACGACCAGCTCAGCCGGCACGGTTTCCGGTCGATGCTGGCGGCGCGGCTGTTCCCCGGCATCCCGTTCGCCGCCACCAACTACTGCGCCTCGGTCTCCCGGATGGGCCTGCTGCCGTTCCTGCTGGCGACGGCGCTCGGCTCGGTCCCGAACACCGCCGCCTACGTCGTGGCGGGCGCCCGCGCCTCCACCCCGACGTCCCCGGCCTTCCTGATCGCGCTGGCCTGCATCGCCGTGCCGGGCCTCGCGGGCGCGGCCGTGGCGTGGCGCAAGCGGCACCGGCTGCGCGCCCCATAGGACACCGGGCCGCCGCCGGGCCGGCGGAATGCCGGCGCCGCTCGACGGTCACCGCGTCGGCGGGACCGCCGGCCGCGCGCCTGGTCCGCGGGGCGCACCGCGCGCCGCGCTCCCGCAGGGCGCGGACCGGGGTGGCCGTCAGGCGGGCGCCGCTCGCGCCGAGCGGGCTGCCGTGGGCGAAGGCCGTCGCCGTACCCCCCTGCGCGAGGTGTGTCCCGGCGACGGCCGCTCCGGCCGGCTCGTGCGCACCGCCGGCGCGCCGCGCGACCTCCCGGCCACGCGCCCGCGCCGGCCGGCCGGCGCCGGGATCCGCACCCCGCACCCCCGGCCGCCCCGGCGTCACCCGTACGGACGCGGGCTGCCATCGGACCTTCGCCGGGGCTTCATCTCCGGGCGCTACAGTTCGCCGTCGGCGCGCCCGATGATCGACAGCACCGCACCCGGCGGTGGGGGTGTGCCCTTCGACCTTTCCGCGATCGGCACTTGGACTCCGCTGCCCCATGTCTTGGTTTGAATCCCTGATCCTCGGACTCGTCCAGGGTCTGACCGAGTTCCTGCCCGTCTCCTCCAGCGCGCACCTGCGGCTGACCGCGGCCTTCTCCGGCTGGGAGGACCCCGGCGCGGCCTTCACCGCGATCACCCAGATCGGCACGGAGACCGCGGTGCTGATCTACTTCCGCGAGGACATCGGACGCATCCTGTCCGCATGGACGCGCTCGCTGACCGACAAGGAGATGCGCCGGGACCAGGACGCCCGCATGGGCTGGCTGGTCATCGTCGGCTCCCTCCCGATCGGTGTGCTCGGGGTGACGCTCAAGGACCAGATCGAGGGGCCGTTCCGCGACCTGCGGCTAACGGCGGCGATGCTGATCGGCATGGGCATCGTGCTCGGCGTCGCCGACCGGCTGGCGGCGCGCGCGGAGAGCGGCGGCAGGCACCGGGTGGCCGCGCCCCGCAAGGAGCTGGGCGACCTGACCGTCAGGGACGGCCTGATCTACGGCGTGTGCCAGGCGATGGCCCTGATCCCGGGCGTCTCCCGCTCCGGAGCCACCATCAGCGGCGGCCTGTTCATGGGCTACCGGCGGGAGGCCGCGGCCCGCTACTCGTTCCTGCTCGCCATCCCGGCGGTGCTGGCGTCCGGCCTGTTCGAGCTGAAGGACGCGGCGGACGGCGGTCACGTCTCGTGGGGGCCGACGCTCTTCGCCACGGTGATCGCGTTCGTCACCGGGTACGCCGTGATCGCGTGGTTCATGAAGTTCATCTCGACCAAGAGCTTCATGCCGTTCGTCTGGTACCGGATCGCGCTCGGCGTGGTGATCATCGTCCTGGTCGCCGTCGGCGCGCTCAGTCCGCACGCGGCGGAGTCGGCGGGCTGAGCGTCCCGGGGACGCGGCGCGCGGGAGCGGTCCGGCCGCGGACCGTCCGCCCGGGACGTGACCGCGGCACGTGACCGAACCCATACGGGTCCGGTAGCCGTCCGGTAGCGCACCGTCAGTCCATGGCCCTAGGCTGGTCCGCATGTCCCCCGACTTAACGCCCCCTGGTTCCGTGCGGTCCGCCGCCGAGGTGAACGAGCAGATCCGCGCCCTGTGGCTGCGGGCGGGCGGCTCCCTGTCCGCCCAGGAGCGCGAGGAGTACGAGATGCTGGTCGTCGAGTGGGCGGCCGCGATCCGCGGCCGGGTCGTCGAAGCGGCCTGACCTCCCGCCCTCTCCGCGTCCCCGGTCAGCGTCCGCCCGCGACCCGCAGCACCGTCCCCGTGGTGTACGAGGCGTCCGGCGACATCAGCCAGGCGACCGCCGCCGCGATCTCCTCCGCCTGTCCCGCCCGCCGGAGCGGAATGCTCCCGGCCATCTCCCGGACGCGGTCCGGCGCCCCCATCGCCGCGTGCATCTCCGTGTCGATCAGGCCCGGAGCCACCGCGTTGACCCGCACGCCGGCCGGCCCGAGCTCCTTCGACAGTCCCACGGTCAGGGCGTCGACGGCGGCCTTGGTCGCCGCGTAGTGCACGTACTCGCCGGGGCTGCCCAGGGTGGCGGCGCCCGACGAGATGTTCACGATCACGCCCTCGCCGCGCGGCGTCATCAGCTGGGCGGCCCGCCGCGCGCACAGCAGCGTGCCGGTGACGTTGACGTCGACGACCCGCCGCAGGGTGTCCGTGCCGACCTCGGTGAAGGGGCCGAGCGGCCCGGTCACCGCCGCGTTGTTCACCAGCCCCGTCAGCGGCCCGAGTTCGCGCTCCGCCACCGCGAACAGCCGCTCCACGTCGGCCTCGACGGCGGTGTCCGCCCGCACGGTCACCGCCCGCGCCCCGGCGGCCCGTACGTCCTCGGCCACTTTCTCGGCGGCGTCGGCGTCCCGGACGTAGTTCACCGCCACGTCGTGCCCCTCCGCCGCCAGCCGCCGGCAGGTCGCGGCGCCGATGCCCCGGCTTCCGCCGGTGACCACCGTGACCAGACGCTTCATGAGTACCTCCGGGCGTGGAACGCGGGACGAGGATCCCCAGATTCGCATGACGCGCGCCCCGGTGTCGCCCGGGCGGGCGGTGTGATCGACTGAAACCGTCGTGCGGCGCGTCCGGCCGGGTCCGGCACGCACACTGGAGGCACCGCGGGGTAGGGAGGCGCCCATGAAGACCGTCGGCCACCACCTCGCCTCCCCGTGGCGCCGCTCGGCCGCCGCCGCGGCCGTGGGCGCCCTGCCCGTCCTGGCCTTCCCCGCCCCGAACCTGTGGTGGATCGCCTATGTCGCCCTGGTCCCCTGGCTGCTGCTGATCCGCACCGCGCCGACCGGGCGGCGGGCCGCCTTCGACGGCTGGTGGGGCGGGTTCGGGTTCATGCTGGCCATGCACCACTGGCTGCTGCCCAGCCTGCACGTGTTCACGTTCGTCCTCGCCGCGCTGCTGGGCGCGCTGTGGGCGCCGTGGGGGTGGCTGGTGCGCCGGACGCTGGGCGGGGCGCCGTCCGGGGGCCGGGTCGCGGCCGCGCTGCTGGTGGTGCCGTCGGGCTGGCTGACGATCGAACTGATCCGCTCCTGGCAGGGGCTCGGCGGGCCGTGGGGCGTGCTGGGCGCGAGCCAGTGGCGGGTGGAGGCCGCGCTGCGGCTGGCGTCGGTGGGCGGGGTGTGGCTGCCGAGCTTCCTGGTGGTGGCGCTGAACGTCGCCGTGACCGTGCTGGTCGCGGTGCGCCGGGCGCGGGTGCCGGCCGTGGCGGGACTGGTCGCCGTGGCCGCCGCCGGGTCCGCCGCGTGGGTGGGATCGCCGCGCCCTGACCCCACCGGGGAGCGGGCGCGGATCGCGGTCGTCCAGCCGGGGGTGGTGTCCGGACGGGACAGCGCCGACCGCCGCTTCGACCGCGAGGAGCGGCTCACCCGTCAACTCGTCGGTCAGGGCGTCGACCTGGTCGTCTGGGGGGAGAGCAGCGTCGGCTTCGACCTGGGCGACCGCCCCGACCTCGCCCGGCGGCTGGCCGCGCTGTCCCGCGGGACGGACGCGGAGATCCTGGTCAACGTGGACGCCCGGCGCTCGGACCAGCCCGGCATCTACAAGAGCTCGGTGCTGATCGGTCCGGACGGCCCGACCGGCGACCGGTACGACAAGATGCGGCTGGTGCCGTTCGGTGAGTACATCCCGGCCCGCTCGCTGCTGGGCTGGGCGACCTCCGTCGGAAAGGCGGCCGGCGAGGACCGGCGGCGGGGCTCCGAGCAGGTCGTCATGGACGTGGGGGACGGCCTGCGGATCGGCCCGATGGTGTGCTTCGAGTCGGCGTTCCCCGACATGGGCCGCCACCTCGCGCAGGACGGCGCCGGCGTCCTGCTCGCGCAGTCCGCCACGTCGACGTTCCAGCGGAGCTGGGCGCCCGGGCAGCACGCCTCGCTGGCCGCGCTGCGCGCCGCCGAGACCGGCCGCCCGATGGTGCACGCCACCCTGACCGGGGTGTCCGCCGTGTACGGCGCGGACGGCGGGCGCATCGGCCCGCGGCTCGGCACGGACGCCTCCGCCGCGCAGGTGTACGACGTGTCGCCGGCGCGGGGCACCACGCCGTACGTCCGCTTCGGCGACTGGCCCCCGCAGGCGGCGCTGCTCGTCCTCGCGGTCTACGGCGTGGTGGAGTCGGCGCGGTCTAGGCGAGCCGCTCGTCGACCGCTCGTACCACCCGTTCGCACAGCTCATGGGTCGCCAGTGCGTCACGGGCGCTGAGCACCTCGCCGGCGCGCACCGCGTCCAGGAAGGCGAGCGCCGCCTGCTCGATGCCGCGCTGCCGGGACACCGGCACCCAGTCGCCGCGCCGCCGTACGGTCGGTTGCCCCTTGTGGTCGATCACCTCGGCGAGGTTGACCACCTGGCGCTTGGAGTCCTGGCCGGAGACCTCGAGGATCTCCTCGGAGGAGCCGCTGAGCCGGTTCATCACGCCGAGGGCGGTGAAGCCGTCGCCGGCGAGCTGGAGCACCACGTGGTGCAGCAGCCCGTCCTCGGTGCGGGCGCGGACCGTCACGTCGTCGACCTGCCCGGGCACCAGGAAGCGCAGGGTGTCCACGACGTGGATGAAGTCGTCGAGGATCGTCCGGCGGGGCTCCTCCGGCAGCCCGGCCCGGTTCTTCTGCATGAGGATCAGCTCGCGCGGGTGGTCCGCGCACTGCGCGTAGCCGGGGGCGTGACGCCGGTTGAAGCCGACCGCGAGGCTGGTGCCGCGCTCCTCGGCGAGCGTCACCAGCCGCTCGGAGTGGGCGAGTTCGTAGGCGAGCGGCTTGTCGACGTACGTCGGCACGCCCGCCTCGAGCAGCCGGGTCACGATCCGCGGGTGGACGTCGGTCGGGGCGTGCACGAAGGCCGCGTCGAGGCCCGCGCCGATCAGCGCGTCGAGGTCGGCGTGGCGGTGCCCGGCCGGCAGGTGGAGGGCGTCGCCGACCCGTTCCAGCGTGGCCGGGGTGCGGGTCTGCAGGTGCAGCTCCACCCCGGGCTGGACGGCGAGCACCGGGAGGTACGCCTTCTGCGCGATGTCGCCGAGCCCGATGCAGCCGACCTTCACGGTGTGTTCTCCTCTGGTCCTTGCCTGACCTGGTCCGCTGCGAGCATACGGGGTGCCTTGGAGCCGTCCCCGTCCGCACCGGACGGCCCTCCCGGCGGCCGCCAGTCGGCGACGCCGTCGAACCCGCGCAGGAACAGCGACGGCGCCGCCCTGGACAGCGCGGCCAGCGCGGTGTCCCGTGCGGCCGTGCCGATGCGGCCGGTCGTCAGCACGTTGAGCCGGGCCACCCGCACCGCCCGGCGTGAGACGGCCGTGGTGCGCGGGAGGCGGGCGGCGGTGTAGCCGGGGAGGCCGTCGGCGACGGGGGCGTGCGCGGACCCGGGCATGCCCGGGCGGGGGAAGGCGAGGGTGACCGCGTCCTCGACGGCCTGGTTGCCGCCCTGGCCGAGGGTGGGCGGCATGGCGTGCGCGGCGTCGCCGACGAGCGCCACGCGGCCCCGGTGGAAGGCGGGCAGCGGCTCGGCGATGTGGTGGACGTCGTGCCGCAGGACGTCCTCGGGCCGGACGGCGGCCAGCACCTCGGGGACCGGGCTGTGCCAGTCGCCGTAGCGGCGCAGCAGTTCGGCCCGCTCGTCGTCCGGGGCCCGCTCCCCCGCGGGCGCGACGGCGGCGGCGTAGGCGTACACCCGGCCGTCCTTGAGGGGGTGGGTGCCCCAGATGCGGCCGCGGCCCCAGGTCTCGTGCGAGGGGAACGCGACGCCGGGCAGCGGGATCACGGCCCGCCAGGTGGTGAAGCCGCTGTAGACGGTGCCGGGGTGGCCGGGGAAGAGGGCGCCGCGCACGGCGGAGCGGATGCCGTCGGCGGCCACCACCAGGTCGGCCTCCAGTTCGCCTCCGGGTGTCTCCACGCGGGCCGGCCTGCGGGGGTCGCCCGGGACGCCGGGGTCGGTCAGCCGGGCGGGGGCGCCGGTGCGGACCGTGCCGGACGGGAGCCGTCCGGCGAGGTGGCCGACGAGGGTGGCGCGGTGCAGCAGGACGAGCGGGCCGCCGAAGCGTTCGGCCGCCGCGGCGGCGTCGGTGCGGGCCAGCCACCGGCCGCTCGGGGCGCGCAGCCCGCCGTCGCCCTGCCAGGCGGAGAGGGCGCGGATGTCGTCGCCCAGGCCGATGACGTCCAGTGCGCGGAGTGCGTTGGGGGACAGGGAGATCGCCGCGCCCACCGGCTCGAGGGAAGGGGCGCGCTCCAGGACGGTCACGTGCGTTCCGCGCAGGTGCAGGGCCGCGGCCGCCGTCAGTCCGCCGATCCCCCCGCCGATCACGATCACCCGTTCGACCGCTGCCATGGCTCCTCCTCGTGGCCGCTGACTACATCTGTAGTGGACCTTCGACTCCAACGTACTACATCCGTAGTGAGACGGGTAGGTTGACCTCCATGTCCGAACGCACCACCGTCGGCGCCCGCGCCGGCCTCGTCGCCGACACCGCCCTCGCCCTGCTCGCCGAGCGGGGCATGCGGGGCCTGACCCACCGGGCGGTGGACGAGGCGGCCGGGCTCCCCCAGGGCTCCACGTCCAACGTGGCGCGCACCCGGCAGGCGCTGCTGGAACTGGCGGTGCGCCGCCTCGCCGACCGGGAGGAGCGGGTGCTGGCCCTCCACGAGCTGCCCGACCCCCGCGGCGGCGCCGACGCCCTGCTGGACGCCCTGGCCCTGACCGTCCACCGCGCGCTGACGCACCACCACGAGCTGACCCTCGCCCGCTACGAACTCGCCCTGGAGGCCACCCGCCGCCCCGAACTCCGCGCCCACTTCGACGCGGCCGGCGCCCGCTTCCGCGACCGCCTCACCGCCCTCGTCACGGCGATGGGCTCCACGTCCCCGGCCCGCCACGCCCTGTCCCTGGCCGCCTGGGCCGACGGCCTCCTCTTCTCCTGCGTGGCGGGCTCCTACCACGCCCAGGTGCCGTCGGTGCCGGACATCCGCACCGACCTGCGGGAACTCCTCGACGGGATGCTGGGGACCGCGGGGCGCCGGCCGCAGCCGGAGGAGTGACCCCCGGTCTCACCGCGACGAGACCGGGCAGCAGCACCGCATGAAGCCCTCCCGCGTTCCACGTCGGCCGCGACCACGCTCGACGCGCCGGACGCCCGGGAGCCGGCGGGGTTCTGCCAGGCCTTGCTCGGGTGGCCGGTACGGACGCCCGGACCGGACCGGTTCGAGATCGGCCCGTCCGACGGCGGCGCCGGGCCGTCGTGCCGGACGGAGCCGCTCTTCACCCCTGCACGACGGCCGCCCGCACGGTCCGGGCAGCAGATGACGACGCACCTGGACATCGAGGGGGACGGTCTGTCGTCGGCGGCCGAACGTGCCGTCGCCCTGGGGGCGGCCGTGGCGGATCTCCAGCCGCGAGGACGACGCGCGGGTCCTCTACGGCCCGGTGGGCCACCCGTTCTGCCTCTTCGCGCGCACCGGCGCGAGCACCTGACCGTGACACCGGCGCCGCACCGCCCCGCGACCTGCCGCCGCAAAGCCCTTGGCGTGAGGCCGCGTCGACGGGAAAGGATGCGGACATGACGTCCCAGCACACGCCTTTCCAGCACACGCACTTCCAGCACACGACTTCCCAGCGCACCGAACCCGCGCCGGACGCCGATGAACGGGCCATGCATGCTCGAGGGGTGGCTCGACTACCACCGCGCGACGCTCGCCCAAAAGTGCGAGGGGCTGACGGACGAACAGGTGCGGACCGCCTCGGTGCCGCCGTCGGACCTGTCACTGATGGGGCTGGTGCGGCACATGGCGGAGGTGGAGCGCTCGTGGTTCCGCCGGGTGTTCGCCGGTGAGGAGGCGGGGCCGATCTACTACGGCGAGGCCGACCCGGACGGCGAGTTCCACCCCGGCGAGGCGGACACCTGGAAGGACGCCTACGAGACCTGGCAGGCGGAGATCGAGGCCGCCCGCCGCACCGCGTCCGGTCACACCCTGGACGACCTCTCCCGCGGGCGGCACCGTTCCCGTCCCGAGCCGTACTCCCTGCGCTGGATCTACACGCACATGATCGAGGAGTACGCCCGGCACAACGGCCACGCGGACCTGATCCGGCAGCGGATCGACGGCGCCACCGGCGAGTGACGTCACCCCCCGTGCCGGCGGGGCCCCCGAAGGTGGGCGGACATCACCCGTGCGGGGTAGACCCGCGCCTGTCCGTCCACCGCCCGGCGGGCGGAACCAGCAAAGTGGCGGGGGTGCAGCGAACGACGACCACAGCAACGCTTCTGGTGACCGTGGCGGTCGCCGCCCTCTCGGGCTGTGTGACGGTCCAGCGTCCCCTCGCGCCGGGCCCGGCGACCGCGCCGCCGCACGGCGCCGGGCACGACGCGGCGGGACACGGCGCCTCCCCGGCCGAGCAGGCGCCGGCGCGTGAGGCCCTGCGGAGGACCCCGGCCGACGCGCCCGAGGCGTCGCCGTCGGACCGGGCCACCCCGAAGGCGAAGCCCCCGGAACCGGACGCGCCGTCCGACGCGCGCGACGGGCAGGCGCACACGGGGCGGCCCCGGAGTCCCGAGCAGCCGCAGCCGCAGCCGCCCGGGCGCACCCCCGCGCCACGCCCGCCGGCCAAGCTGCCGGGCGGCGGGTCGCCGGACGGCGGCACGCCCGGCGGCGGCTCGGACATCTGCGCGCTGGGCAGGGAGTACGGGGGCTGGCCGGCGGACAGCCCGCAGGCGCGGATCTGCCAGGACGCCTACGGACGCTGAGCCGCACCGCGCCTCAAGGACGCCGCGGTGGGCCCGGTCCCCCGGGCGGTGTCCCGTCCTCGCCCAGCCGTGCCTCCAGCCGCCGGACGGCGTCCCGTACGCCTTGGCCGTAACGGTCGTCGGCGAGGGCGCGGGCAGCGCCCCGGGCCCGCTCCAGATGGGCGCGGGCCGCGTCGCGGCGGCCGAGGCGGGCGTAGTCGGCGGCCAGGTCGAGATGCAGCGACGGGTACAGCGCGCGCACCGCCGGAGCGTCGTCGTGGGGCGGGGTCCCGTCCGCCTCCTCGGCCGCCGTCAGCGCCCGCAGGTCCCAGGCCAGTTCGTCCTCGGGGTCGTCCTGGGTGTCGGCGAGGCAGCGGGCGAGCGTGCAGCGGTGCAGCGGGCCGCCGTGCTCGCCGATCTCGGCCCACAGGCCGAGGAAGCGGTGCCGGGCCTCCTCACGGTCCCCCGCGTGGTGCAGCATCGCCGCCTGGCCGATCCGGGTGAGCAGGGCGTCCGGCGCCGCCTGCTCCTGTCGCTCCGCCACCGCGCCCTCCGCACCCTCGCCCGCTGTCACCCCGACGCTAACCGCAGGAACGGACGATTCCGGACAGGCCGCCCCGCGACGTGCCGGGTGCGCAGGGCCGCGGCGCCCCTGCGCACCCGGCCGGCGGGCGGGTCAGCCCAGGTTCGGGAGGGTCCAGTCGATCGGCTGGTGCCCCTGCGCGGCCACCGCCTCGTTGATCCGGGAGAACGGCCGGGAACCGAAGAACTTCTTCGCGGACAGCGGCGAGGGGTGCGCCCCCTTCACCACCACGTGCCGGCTCTCGTCGATCAGCGGCAGCTTCTTCTGCGCGTAGTTGCCCCACAGCACGAAGACCGCCGGGTCGGGGCGGTCGGCCACCGCGCGGATCACCGCGTCGGTGAACCGCTCCCAGCCCTTCCCCTTGTGCGAGTTGGCCTCCCCCGCGCGGACCGTGAGCACCGCGTTGAGCAGCAGCACGCCCTGCCGGGCCCACGGCATCAGATAGCCGTTGTCCGGGACGGGCGTGCCCAGGTCGGCGTGCAGCTCCTTGTAGATGTTCCGCAGGGACGGCGGGATCCTCACCCCGGGCCGGACCGAGAAGCACAGCCCGTGCCCCTGGCCCTCGCCGTGGTACGGGTCCTGGCCGAGCACCAGCACCTTCACCTCGTCGTAGGGCGTGGCCTCCAGCGCCGCGAAGACCTCCTCGCGGGGCGGGTAGACGGGACCGCGCGCCCGCTCCTCCTCGACGAACTCGGTCAGCTCCTGGAAGTAGGGCTGCTGCAGCTCGTCACCCAGAACCCCGCGCCAGGACTCGGGCAGCATGGCGATGTCGGTCACGTCGATTCCCTTGCTCACGTGGTCGTTTCCCGGTCTCAGAACCTACCGGGGGCCACTGACAGCCGGCCCCGCGGCCGGCCGGGCCGGGTGCGCTACCAGCTGGTCTTCCGGGAGAGCTGCCACAGCATCATGATCGTGGACGGGTCCAGGGCGCGCTCGGCGCCCGAGATGTCCCGGCTCGCCGCCACGTACTGCCGGCCCTGCCACAGCGGGAGCAGCCGCACGTCGTCCACGAGGATCTCCTGGGCCTCCTCGAACTGCTTCACCACGTTGCCCCGGTCGCTCTCCCGGCGTGAGCTGGGCAGCAGGTCGTTGACGATCTTCTTGGCCGCGTACGGCGTGCCGAGCGCGTTCTGCTCGCCGACGAACGGGGCGATGAAGTTGTCCGCGTCCGGGAAGTCGGGGAACCAGCCACGGCCGAACACCGGGTACTCGCCCTTCTGGTAGCCCTCGACGTAGGTCTTCCAGGGGCGGCTCTTCAGCGTGACGTCGAACAGCTCCGACGCCTCCAGCTGCCGCTCCAGCTCCTTGAACTCCAGGGCGGTCTCGGAGCCGTAGCGGTCCGAGGTGTACCAGAGGGTGAGCGGCACCCGCTCGGTGATGCCGGCGTCCCGGAGGATCTTGCGGGCCTTGTCGGCGTCGGGCTCGCCGAAGTCGTCGAAGAAGCCGGTGGTGTGTCCGGTCAGGCCCTTGGGGACCATCGAGTACAGCGGGTCGACGGTGTCCTTGTAGACCTTGTGCGCGATCGCGGCGCGGTCGACGAGCTGCGCGATCGCGTGGCGCACCGCCTTCTTCCCGGCCCACGGGTCCTTCGGGTTGAACACCAGGTAGTTGATGTCGGTCCCGGTGCCGTCGATGAGCTGGATCTCCTCCTCCTTGGAGGTCCTGCCCTGCAGCTCGACGATGTCGCCCGCGGCCAGCCCGCGGTAGGTGAGGTCGATGCGCTTGTCGCGCAGCGCCTCGACCATCTCGCCCGAGTCCTGGTAGTAGCGGATGGTGACGGCGTCGTTCTTCCGCTCGGCGTACCCCTGGTAGTGGTCGTTGCGGACCAGCCGGGCCTCCTTGCCCTCCTCGTACGACTGGAGGGTGTACGGGCCCGATCCGACGACGCTCTTGTCCTTGCGGAGCGATCCCGCCGGGTAGGAGTCGGGGTCGACGATCGACATCGCGGGGGTGGCGAGCACGAACGGGAAGGTGGCGTCGGGCTTGTTGAGGTAGAAGACCACCTCGCGCTCGCTCGGCGCCTGGACCCTCTCGAGGCTGCCCAGCAGACCGGCCGGGCCGCCGTTGACGTTGATCTGGCGGATCCGGTCGATCGAGTGCTTGACCGCCTTGGCGTCCAGCTCGCCCCCGTCGGAGAACGTCAGGCCCTCGCGCAGCTCGCAGCGGAACACCTGGTTGGAGGTGTCGGAGAACTCGCAGCTCTTCGCCGCGTCCGGCTGCGGGGTCGTCGCGCCGATCGGGTAACTCAGCAGCGTCTGGTAGATGTTGCGGAACAGCTCCCAGGAGCTGTCCCAGGACGCGGCAGGATCCAGCGTGCTCGGCGAGCTGGTGGTTCCCACGACGATGGGGTCCTCGTCCTCCGGGCTGTCGGACGACAGGACGCCGCATCCGGTCACCAGGGACGATATGGACGCGATGGCCGCCACCCGCCGCAGGCATCGGTTCCGGTTGAACACGCGCACGCTCCTCGATCTGCCGTACCAAGGGTCGGCGAACGATACCGCAGTGACACGCCCGCCGACCCTGCCCTGGAAGGGGGTTGAGATCAACTGGCGGATGACTACGTTGTCACGCGTGTTCCGGCCTCACATCGCCGGCACGGGCGCCGTTTTCGTCAACGGCGCCCGTGCCGGACGGGGCGGTCGTGACCCGTGTGCACGCGTGGTGCGCACAGCGGACCGGCGCTGCGGGTACGGGTCAGCCGACGCCGGCGTTGAGGAAGATGCCGCCGTCGACGACCAGGGTCTGGCCGGTGACCCAGGCGGACTGGTCCGAGGTGAGGAACGCGGTCGCGCCGCCGATGTCGGACGGCACGCCGAGCCGGCCGAGCGGGTAGGACGCGGCGGCCTCCTCCTCCCGGCCCTCGTACAGCGCCTGGGCGAACTTGGTCTTCACCACCGCCGGGGCGATGGCGTTGACCCGCACCTTCGGCGCGAACTCGTGCGCCAGCTGCTGGGTGAGGTTGATCAGCGCGGCCTTGCTGACGCCGTAGGCGGCGATGAAGGGCGAGGGCGCGATGCCCGCGACGGAGGCGATGTTGACGATCGCCCCGCCGTTGTCCTTCTGCCAGGCGTGCCAGGTCTTCTGCGCGAAACCGAGCGCGGAGACCACGTTGGTCTCGAAGACCTTGCGCGCCACGTTCAGGTCGAGGTCGGCGATCGGCCCGAACACCGGGTTGGTGCCCGCGTTGTTGACCAGGTAGTCGACCCGGCCGAAGGCCTCCATCACGCGCTCGACGGCGAGTGCCTGGTGGGCCTCGTCGTGCGCCTTGCCGGCCACGTGGATCGCCCGGTCGGCGCCGAGCTTCTCGACGGCCTCCTTGAGGGCGTCCTCGTTGCGTCCGGTGATGCAGACCCGGTCGCCGCGCGCGACCAGGGCCTCGGCGACGCCGTAGCCGATGCCGCGGCTGGCGCCCGTGATCAGGGCGACCTTGCCGGTGGGTTCCACTGTCGTCATGTCCGGTTCCCCTAGTCGAGCGGTCCGCCGGCCACGTACAGCACCTGGCCGGAGACGAAGCCGGCCTCGTCCGCGGTGAAGAAGGCGATGGCGCCCGCGACGTCCTCGGGCTCGCCGACGCGGGCGACGGGGATCTGGGTGGCGGCGGCGGCCTTGAAGTCCTCGAAGCCCATGCCGACGCGGTCGGCGGTGGCCTTGGTCATCTCGGTGGCGATGAAGCCGGGGGCGACGGCGTTGGCGGTGACGCCGAACTTGCCGAGCTCCTTGGCGAGGGTCTTGGTGAAGCCCTGCAGACCGGCCTTGGCGGCGGAGTAGTTGACCTGGCCCCGGTTGCCGAGCGCGGAGGAGGACGACAGGTTGACGATGCGGCCGAAACCGGCGTCCACCATGTGCTTCTGGCAGGCCTTCGACATCAGGAAGGCACCGCGCAGGTGCACGTTCATGACGGTGTCCCAGTCGGAGACGCTCATCTTGAACAACAGGTTGTCGCGCAGCACGCCCGCGTTGTTGACCAGGATGGTCGGCGCGCCGAGCTCCTCGGCGACGCGCGCGACGGCCGCCTCGACCTGCGCCTCGTCGGAGACGTCACAGCCGACGGCGATCGCCTTGCCGCCGGCTGCGGTGATCTTCTCGACGGTGTCCTTGCAGGCGGCCTCGTCGAGGTCCAGCACGGCGACCGCGCGGCCCTCGGCGGCCAGTCGTACGGCGGTGGCGGCGCCGATGCCGCGCGCGGCGCCGGTGACGACCGCGACCCGCGCTTCAGTGGTGGACATACCTGCTTCTCCTCGCCTTGGGATGCGGCTCCTGCGGCCGGCTCGAATCGATGAGCGACCGCTTAGTACCTTCAGCAGACGTGACGCTAGAAGCCCTGGCACCCGGTGTCAACGGCGCACCGCGCGTGTGTGATCCATTCCCCGCGCCCGGCCGGGCCCGTCCGGCACCCGATCGGCCCAGCGCTGCGCGCCGCCGCGGCGGGCGGGACCTAGCGTCGAAGCGCGAACCCCCGCGGCCGGAAAGGAGGCGTTCGATGCGCCGTCGCACCGGTGCCCTAGGCACGCTGATCGCGCTCGCCGCGATCGTGCCGATGGCCGACCTCGCCCACGCCCAGGACCTGGACTGCGGCGACTTCACCTACCAGGAGGACGCGCAGACCTTCTTCGAGACGGACCGCAGCGATCCGCACCGGCTCGACGAGGACCCCGGCCCGGACGACGGCATCGCCTGCGAGGCCCTGCCGCGCCGCGGCCTGACCTCCTCCACCTTCCGCCCGGCCCCGTCCTCGCGCCCGGCGACCCCGACGACGGCGGCCCCGACGACGGCCGCTCCGACGTCTGCGGCCCCGCCCCGGACGCCGACCGCGACCGCCGCGGCGTCACCGACCCGCTCCCCGGGCCCGACCGCGACGCCCACGCGGACCTCCGCCGCCGCCACGCCGACCCGCGGCGTCCAGGGCGGTCTGGGCGGCTCCTCGGGCAACGGCCCGACCACCTGGGACGTGGGCATCGGCGCCACGTTCGTGACGGGCTCCCTGCTCGCCACCGGCTACGTCGTCCGGCGCCGCCGCGTCTGACGACGGCTCCCGGCCCGCGTCCACCCCGGCCCGCGTCCGGCGCACCCCGCATCCGCCCCGCCCCTCCCCGCGTCCGGCGCGGCGACCGCCCACCCGGCACCGCGTGCCCTAGCGGACCAGCAGGTCCAGCAACCGCTCCGTCTCCGCCTCCGGGTCGGCCGTGAGGCCGGTGTGGACCGGGCCCGGCTGGACGATCGTCGAGCGGGGGGCGACCAGCCAGCGGAAGCGGCGGCCCGCGTCGTCGTGGGCCGCCTGGCCCGCCGGGTCGCCGCCGGCGCAGACGTCCTCGACCGCGCGCAGCGCGGCCCGTACGCCGGGCACGTCGGCGGCGGGGTCGAGGGCCAGCAGCCGCGCCTCGTCGAGGTGGGTGCGGGCCCCGGCGTAGGACAGGGGCCGGCAGTACACCAGCACCCCCGCGTTGATGCGCTCGCCGCGTTCGATCCGCGGCACGACGTGCAGCAGGGCGTACTCGTAGACGTGCAGGTCGCTCACCGGTCCCCCTCGAGGCCCTCGATGCGGTGGTGGATCCCGTCGGCGCGGGCGAGCAGCGGGCGGGCGTAGGCGCGCCGGAGGTCGTCGGGGCTGTCGAAACCGGGTTCTCCGGCCAGCCAGACGTCGGGGATCTGGGCGGTGACCTCGGCCAGCAGGTCCTCGGTGACGCGCGGGGCGAGGTCCGCGGCCGCCGCGGCGACGTCCGGCGCGGCGCCGCGCAGGGCGTGGTCGGAGGCGTCGTAGGGGCGGGCGGCGGAGGTTTCGGCACCGGGCCAGTTGTGGTGCCAGATCATGGTCGCGCCGTGGTCGATGAGCCACAGTTCCCCGCGCAGGTGCAGCATGTTGGGGTTGCGCCAGGAGCGGTCGACGTTGTTGACCAGCGCGTCGAACCACACGATCCGGCCGGCCTCCTCGGAGCTCACCTCGAAGGCGAGCGGGTCGAAGCCGAGGGCGCCGGAGAGGAAGCGCGTCCCGAGGTTGGTGCCGCCGCTGGACTTCAGCAACTGCTGGACCTCCGGGTCGGGTTCGCCGAGCCCGAGCACCGGGTCGAGTTCCACGGTGACCAGGCGCGGCACCCGCAGCCCCAGCCGGCGGGCCAGTTCCCCGCAGACGACCTCGGCGACGAGCGTCTTGCGGCCCTGTCCGGCACCGGTGAACTTCAGCGCGTAGGTGCCGAGGTCGTCCGCCTCGATCAGTCCCGGGAGCGAGCCGCCCTCGCGCAGCGGCGCGATGAATCGGGTCGCGATGACTTCCTTGAGCATCGCCCCAGGCTACTGGCGTGTCGCCGCACGTAGGAGGCGGCCCGGTGGCGGCCGCAGGTGACCGACAGGCGAACGACAGCGCCGGCTTACGCCCCTCCGACCGCGCGTGGGCGAAGCTGTCGGCGCTGCTTGAACAGCGTGGGCCCGCTGACCGTACCTGTTCCCAGACCATGCTCCATCCCCGGAAGGGACACACCGGCATGACCGTATCGTTCCAGCCCGCATCGGGACCCGCCCGCCGTACCGTGGTGGCGGCCGCGGGGGCGGCCGGCCTCGCCGTGGCGCTGACCGCGTGCGGGGGTTCCGACGACGACGCGCCCGCCTCGGCGGGGTCCGGCGGCGCGGCGGACGACGCCGCGAACGGCGGCGGCACCGCCGACGGTTCCGGCGGGGACGCCGCCGGCGGCACGCCGCTCGCGTCGACCGCCGACATCCCCGAGGGCGGCGGCAAGGTGTTCGCCGACCAGCAGGTGGTGGTCGTCCAGCCGTCGGCGGGCGAGTTCAAGGCGTTCTCCGCGACCTGCACCCACCAGGGCTGCGCGGTGAAGAGCGTCTCCGACGGGCTCATCAACTGCCCCTGCCACAACAGCAACTTCTCCATCGCCGACGGCAGCGTGAGCAGCGGTCCGGCGACCAAGCCGCTGCCCGCGGTGCGGATCACCGTCGACGGCGACTCCATCACCCTCGCCTGAACCAACGCCGCCCGTGCACGATGGGGGAATTCCGTGCACGGGCACAAGCACAGCAGGACCGCAGGAGGGGCCGTATGACCGCCACGCAGCGCCGGGGTCGCAAGATCATGATGACGCCCGGGGAGCTGGACGACTTCCTCACCGAGCAGCGCACCTGCCGGGTCGCCACGGTGTCCGCCGACGGCATGCCGCACGTGAGCGCCCTGTGGTTCGTGTGGGACGGAGGCTCGATGTGGCTGTACTCCGTGGTGCGCAGCAGGCGGTTCGCGGATCTGCGGCGTGACCCGCGGGTGGCGGTCGCGGTCGACACGGGCGAGGAGTACGGCGAGCTGCGCGGCGCGGAGCTCGCCGGGCGGGTGGAGTTCGTGGGCGAGATCCCGCGCACCGGCGAGCTGCGGGCGGAACTGGACGTACCGGAGACGCTGTTCGCCCGGAAGTACTTCGGCCTGGACGAGATGCCGCACGACGGCCGGCACGCGTGGCTGCGGCTGACCCCGGAGAAGGCCGTGTCCTGGGACTTCAGGAAGCTGTCGCACCCGTCCTGACCGGCGCGGCATCCTCCGGGACGGTGGCCGGGGGGATGCCGTCCCCGGGGGCGTCCCCGAAGCGCTCCCCCGCCGCCCGCAGCGCCCGCACCGCCGCCCGGATCGACGGGCGGCGGTCGGCGTCGGCGCGCCAGACGACGAACACGTGCCGCCGGATGCGCTGCCGCAGCGGCACGGTCACCACCCCGCCGGGCAGCGGGTCGCGGCCCAGCAGCGGCGCGATGCACACCCCGAGCCCCGCCGCGACCAGGTTGAGCTGGGTGTGGCTCTCGGCGGCACGGTGGGCGACGATCGGTTCGACGCCCTTGGAGCGCAGGGTGAACATCAGCCACTCATGGCAGAACTCGCCCTCGCCCCAGGTGATCCACTCGTCCTCGGCCAGCTCGGCGAGGTCGATCTCCGCACGGCCCGCGAGCGGATGGCCGGCCGGCAGCGCGACGTCGGCCGGGTCGTCCAGCAGCAGGGCCTTGACCAGCCCGTCGGGCAGCGGCATCGGCTTGTTGTACCAGTCGAGCACCACCGCGAGGTCGAGGTCGCCGCGGACCACGCCCCGGATGCCGTTCTCGGGCTCCAGCTCCCGCGACCGCACCCGCAGGGCCGGGTGCCGTTCCCGCAGGCCGGCGAGCGCGAGCGGGAACAGTCCGCGGGCGGCGGTCGGGAAGGCGGAGATCCGCAGTTCGCCCGCGACCTGACCGCGCTGCGCCTCCAGGTCGGCCTGGGCCAGTTCCACCTGGGACAGGATGCGCGCGGCGTGTTCGGCGAGCAGCCGGCCCGCGTCCGTGAGCCGCACACCGCGCCCGTGCTTGGCGAGGAGCCGCTGGCCGACCTCGCGTTCCAGCTTGGCCATCTGCTGGGAGACGGCCGAGGTGGTGATGTGCAGCCCCTCCGCCGCGCCGCTGACCGAGCCGTGCCGGGCGAGGGCGTCGAGGGTGCGCAGGCGCTCCAGGTTCAACATGTAAGCGATGCTACGAGATACCGCGTGCGAATTCTCGATTGTGCTACGAGATGAGTCTGCTTCATCGTTACCGGCATGAGCAGCGTCACCGCGACCACCACCACCGCGCCGGATCCGGCCGGATCCGCCCCCGCACCCGCCCGTCCCCGCCTCGACTGGCGGCTGCGCTTCGCCGCCCTGTCCCTGATCTGGGGCTTCAGCTTCCTCCTCATCAAGGTGGGCACACAGGGCTACGCCCCGTTCCAGGTCACCCTGGGGCGGCTGGCGTTCGGCACGGCCGTGCTGGCGGTGGCCATGGCGGTGCGGCGGGAGGGGCTGCCGCGCGGCGCCCGCACCTGGGGGCATCTGGCGGTCGCCGGTTTCCTGCTGAACGCCCTGCCGTTCTCGCTGTTCGCCTTCGCGGAACTGACGATCCCGTCCACCCTGGCCGGCATCTGCAACGCGACCTCCCCGCTGTGGGGCATGGCGCTGTCCCTGGTGGCACTGCGCGAGGACCGGCCGACCCGGGTGCGGGTGGCCGGGCTGGCCCTGGGCTTCCTCGGGGTGCTGACCGTGCTGGGGGCGTGGCAGGGCTTCGAGGGCCTGGACGCGCGCGGCACGACCCTGGCCCTGATCGCCTCGCTGAGCTACCCCGTCGGCTGGATCTACGTGCGCCGCACCCTCGCCGGCAGCAGCCACTCCCACCTGTCGCTGACCGGCGGCCAACTGCTGCTCGCGACGGTGCAACTGGCCATCGTGACCCCGTTGTTCACGTCGGCTCCGTCGGGCCTGGCGGTCGGACCGCTGCTGGCGATCGCCGCGCTGGGCACGCTCGGCACGGGCCTGGCGGTCCTCGTCCAGTACGGCATCGTCGCGGAGGTCGGCCCGACCACCGGCCAGATGGTCACCTACTTCGTCCCGGTCATCGCCGCCGCGGCCGGCGTCCTGCTGCTGGGCGAGACGCTGACCTGGTCGAC
The DNA here is from genome assembly GCF_055778765.1 of Streptomyces sp. DSM 120436. NCBI lineage: Bacteria > Bacillati > Actinomycetota > Actinomycetes > Kitasatosporales > Streptomycetaceae > Streptomyces > Streptomyces sp. DSM 120436. The sequence goes on from NZ_JBSKBS010000002.1 coordinate 922,182, forward strand.
ACCGGTCGGCGCGGCAGTGGTTCTGGCGGGCGCGGCGCTGACGCAGGTGAGACCGAGACGGCGGACGTGACGGGGCGGGGCCCCGTACCGACGGAGGCGGCACCGACCCAGGTCGAACCGAGACAGCCGGCACGGCGGGGCGGGGCCGTCGTCCCTCAGGCGTGGGTCCGCCGGTCCCCAGCACCGGGCCGCACGGCCGAGGCGATCGCCTCGGCCAGCGGTTCGATCTCCGCCTCCGTGAGCGTGGAGACGGTGACGCGGATGCCCGGCGGCGTGCTCATCCGGAAGCGCGCCCCGGGCGCCACCGCCCAGCCGGCGTGCAGCAGCCGGGCGACCGCCCCGGTCTCGTCGGGGACCGGCACCCACAGATTCATGCCGCTGCGCCCGTGCGCCGTGATCCCGCGCCGTCGCAGCGCCGAGGCCAGCGCGTCCCGGCGCCGCCCGTAGCGCGCCGCGACGGCCGCCGGGTCCACCGCGCCGTCGGCCCACAGCCGTGCCACCGCGCGCTGGACGGTCAGGCTGACCCAGCCGGGCCCGAGCCGCTGCCGGCCGCGCACCCGGTCGAGGGTGAGCGCGTCGCCGGTGAGGATCCCGAGGCGCAGATCGGGCCCGTACGCCTTGGCGGCCGAGCGGGAGAAGGCCCAGCGGTGCGTGGCGCCCGCGAGGGCGTGCAGCGGCAGGTCGACGATGTGATGCCCGTGGTCGTCCTCGATCAGCAGCGTCTCGGGGTGGTCGGCGAGCACCGCGCGCAGGGCCTGGGCGCGTGCGGCGGTCAGCGCGGCGCCGGTCGGGTTCTGTGCGCGGTCGGTGACGATCAGTGCCCGCGCCCCGCCCGCCAGCGCCCCGCGCACGTCGTCGGGCAGCGGTCCCTCGTCGTCGACGGCCACCGGCACGGTGCGCAGGCCGAGCGCGGGGACCAGGTCCAGCAGACTCCCCCACCCCGGGTCCTCCACCACCACCGCGTCCCCGGTCCGCAGATGGGCGGCGAGCACCCGCTCCACGGCGTCCAGCGCGCCCGAGGTGACGGCGAGCGGGCCGTCCGGCACCCCGTCGGCGTCCAGCCCGGCCCGCGCCAGCCGCTCCAGTCCGGGATCGACGGGGGCATGCCCGTACAGCACCGGCTCCCGGTCGCCCCGCGCCGCGGCGGCCGCGAAGGCACCGGCCAGCGCGGGCAGCAGCGCGGGGTCGGGATTGCCGTCGGACAGGTCGCGCACGCCCGGCGGGGCCTCCACCCGGATCAGTTCGCGGGCGGTGGTGGCCGGCTTGGGCCGCACCCGGCTCCCCCGCCGGCCCGCGGTCTCGATGACCCCGCGCTCGCGCAGGGTCCGGTACGCGGCGGCCACGGTGTTCGGGTTCACCCCGAGTCGCTCGGCCAACTCCCGCATGGGGGGCAGTAGTTCACCCGGCTGCAGGGTGCCCTCCGCCACCGCCCGCTCGATGCTCGCGGAAATGTCCGCTGCGCGCCGCCCACTGATCCGATACTCTCCTATCACAAATCTCATTATGCACTAGTACAATGGAGCTGGCCATGCAGGGGCCCCAGTCACCGCAGCGGCGACCCGACGCCGCCTACACGCCCACCGCGCGCACCGTCCCCACCCGCGCCGCCCAGCGCGCGGGGTACGACAAGGACGTGGTGCACGCGATACTCGACGAGGGTTACGTCTGCCACCTCGGCTTCGTCCGGGACGGCGCCCCGGTCGTCCTGCCCACGCTCTACGGCCGCGTCGGCGAGGTCCTCTACGTCCACGGCTCCACCGGCTCCCGCCCGCTGCGCACCGCCGCCCGGTCCGACGAGGGGCTCCCCGTGTGCCTCACGGTCACTCACGTCGACGGCCTGGTGCTGGCCCGCTCCGCCTTCCACCACTCGGTCAACTACCGCTCCGTGGTCGTGCACGGCACGGCGTACGACGTGACCGACCCGGAGGAGAAGCGGCGGGCGCTCGACGCCCTGGTCGACCACGTCGTGCCGGGCCGCGCCGCCGACTCCCGCCCGGCCGACAAGAAGGAACTGGCCGCCACGGCGGTGCTCCGCCTCCGCCTCGACGAGGTCTCCGCCAAGGCGCGCACCGGCGGTGTCAACGACGAACCCGAGGACCTGTCCCTGCCCCACTGGGCGGGCGTCCTCCCGGTCCGCACGGTCTACGGCACCCCCGAGCCGGACCCGGGCCTGGCCCCCGGCGCCGAGGTCCCCGGCTATCTGACGGCCTTGTGATGCCGCCCCCTTGGACGCACCGCGCGACGCCCCCTGGCGACGGTGGTCCGCCACCCGCGGCCTCGGCCGGCTCGCGGTCAAGGGCCCACCGGACGCACCGCCCCGCGTCCGGCCCCCGCCCTTCGCCCACGACGCCGACCGCGGCGAGGCGGTGACGCACCTCGCCCGCTCCGGCCGGCGACCGAGGCCGCTCCGGACCTCCTGCCGGGCGTGGCCGACGCCTACCCGTCCGTCCCGGCCCCCGGCAGGCCGAGCCCGGTTCCCCGGCCGGCCTCTGCGCCGCCGTGCGGGCGCGCTGCCGCGCCCGCCTCGTGGACGACCCGGCGGAGGGGACGGCATCGCTGAACCGCCGGGTCGGCCACGTCCAGCCGGAGGACGGCTCCGCACCGGGCGAGGCCCCGTACGGGAGACTCCTGTCCGGCGTCCGCGGCCTCCGGCTGGAAGCGACCGACGTCCGGGCCGAGTCCGCGGACGCGGGCAAGCGGTCGCAGACGGTCCGGGACCGCATGGCCGACGGCCTGTCGGAACGGGGTTCGCGCGGGACGCGGCAGCACGGGGACACGTCCTGCGGGCGGGGTCGCTGATGCGGCGGTGACACCCGGCGGCCACGGGCGGGACGCCGCCGGTCGACCGGCGGCGCCCTCGCTCACCTCAGGCCGGGACGGTGTCCCCCCGCGTTCCACGGGCGGCCCGCGCGTCCCGCGCCTCGCCGACCGCGAGGCCCGCCACCGACCCCAGCATCAGCAGGGTGCCGACCAGCGTCGCCGCCGTGAGGTGTTCGCCGAGGAGGACGACGGCCAGCACCGCCGCGCTGACCGGTTCGAGCAGCATGATCACGGACACGGTCGCCGACCGGACGACCGCGGCGCCCGCGAAGTAGAGGCCGTAGGCCAGCGCGGTCGGCACGGTCGCGACGTAGGCCAGCAGGAGCAGCAGGGTGCCGGGCGCGTCGGTGTGCGGCAGCAGCCCCTCGACCGCGGCGAACGGCAGAAGTACCAGGCTGGTGACGGCGAACGCACCGACGGTCGCACCGGACGAGTCGGTGCCGCCGTCCCGCCCCCACCAGCGGGTGAGCAGGGTCATCGCGGAGTAGCCGACGGCGGACAGCAGGGCGAGCAGCACCCCCACCGGGTCCACGGTCGCGCCCCCGCCGCCCAGGACGAGCACCACGAGTCCGACGAGCGCACCCGCGACGGACGCGAGGCCGCCGCGCCCCAGCCGCTCCCCCATGGTGAGCCGGGCGCCGACGGCGATCAGCACCGGGCCGGCGCCCAGGGTGACGACGGTGGCCACGGCGAGCCCCGTCGCGGAGACGGCGGCGAAGTACGCGGTCTGGAAGACCGCGAGCCCGATGCCGGTGGCCACGGCCCGCGCCACCCGGCGGCCCGGCGGCGCGGGGGCGGTGACGCGGGACCGCCCGAACAGCAGCCGCGCCGCGTACAGCACGGCGAGCCCGGCGGCGCAGCGCCAGAAGGACAGGGCGACGGGGCCCATGTCGCTGGTCCGGTAGACCAACGAGGCGGCGGCGCCCGCGGTGCCCCAGGCGGCGCCGGCGACGACGAGGTAGATCAGGCCGCGCCCGACGGGCAGGCCGGAGACGTTGTTCGACACGTGTTCTCTCTCCGCAGAGGCGCGCACCACGCGTCGGCGTGGGCGCGGACGTTCGGAAGGGAGCCCGGCTCAGGCCCGGCCGGGGCCGGGGAACCGGGGTCCGCTGACTTCGTCTGCGGGCAGCACCGCGACGCCCGGCACGCTGCCGGGCGCATGCGCCGGAGGACCCGCCTCAGGCGGCCGGCGGCGGGAGAACACGTGCGCGCGTATGCATGATCAGCACCTTAGGCGGTGGTTCCCGGCGTGGACAACTCCCGTTCGCGGCCGCCGCTCGCGACGGGTTCCTCGGAGGGCTTCGCCGGAGCGGAGGACTGGGCGATGAGGGCGCCGGTCAGCACGACCACGCCGCCGACGATCTGCGGCGCCGACAGGTGCTCGCCCAGCAGCACCCAGGCGAGGACGGTGGCGATGACCGCTTCCAGACAGGCCACGACACCGGCGACCTGCGGCGAGAGGCGGCGCACCGACAGCACCCCGGTGGCGTACGCGGCGACCGTGGCGATCAGGACGATCCAGCCCAGCAGCAGGAAGGCGGCGACGGGCGTGCCGTCCATCGCGGCGGTGCCGGTGAGCACGGACCGGTCCATGGACCAGGGCCGGGCGATGACGGTCAGCACGGCGGCGCCGATGAGCAGCCCGTACGCGATGACGCCGAGCGGGTCGGGGGCCTCCTCGCTGTCGCTGCCCTGGTCGGACAGGACGAAGTAGCCGACCTGGCAACAGGCGGCGCCGAGCGCGAGCGCGAGTCCGAGGGCGTCGAAGCCGAGCCCCGCCCACACCTCGACGACGCAGGCCAGCCCGCCCACGGCGAGCACCGCGCCGACGGCGGCGGCGCGGGTCACCGGCCGCCGTTGCACGAACCGCACCCAGCCGAGGACGAGCGCGGGCGCCAGGTACTCGACGAGCAGCGCGACGCCGACGGGGATGCGGGAGATCGCGGCGAAGTAGCAGGCCTGCACACCGGCCACGGCGAACAGCCCGAACCCGGCGAGCAGCGCGGGGCGGCGGCGCAGCAGTCCGCGGTGGCGGACGGCCAGCGGCAGCATGACGAGAGCCGCGCCCGCCACCCGCAGCCACACGACGTGCAGCGGGTCGAGTCCCGCCTCGATCAGCGGCTTGGCCGCCACGCCGGAGCCGCCGAAGGCCACGGCGGACACCAGCGCGAGGGTCAGCCCGGCGCCTCGGGCGCGTGAGCTGCGGGGAGGAGCTGTCGTAGACACCGCCACATGATGACAGCCTTCGACAGGACCGTCACCCCCCGAGGCACCTGTCGTCCCACGTCCTCCGCGGGCGCGCGGAACCGCACGGAGGGGGCCGGGGGGCGAAGCCCCCTCCCACGGAAGGGGAGGAGAAAAACCCGCCCCCGCGACCCACCGCTCAGCCCGCCGGACTCCGGTCCGCCTCACCCGTGAGGTCATGGGGATCCACCCCGGCCCGCCGCAGCACCTCGACAGCCCGCGCCTGCGGATCCGCGACGAGCGCGGCCAGCAGATCCGTCCCGCGGACCGCCCCGCCGCCCCGGCGAGCGGCCCGCTCGCGCGCCCGCTCCACACAGCCCGCCGCGAGCGGCGAAAACCCCGCCGCCCCCTCCACGACCGGCAGCCCGTCCGAGTCCTCGACGGCCCTCTGCCACCTCAGTCCGTAGCCGATGCTGCGCTGCACCAGATACCCGAGCAGCCGAGCCCCCGTGGGTCCCTCACCGAACGCGGCCCGCACCCCGGGGTCGGACTCGAGCAGGGAGTGCAGCAGATGCGCGGTGTCGATCTGCCGGTCGCCGTCCCGGACCACCCTGCGCCGGGCGCCGGCCACCACCGCCGCCAGCTCCGGGCCGAGCCCGGCGTCGTCGTCCGCGCCGCGCGCGGCCTGCGCCTGGGGCCACTGGGCCTGCTGCCGGGGGACACGGGTTCGCACACCTCCCACCCCATCAGTCCGGGCAGCCCGGCACATCCCCGGCGCGACGCATCTTGGCGTCCCACGGGAAGCGGACACGGCGTGGCGAAATCTCCTCCCTGGGAACGAGATCAGAACGCACACACCTAAGGGGCGCACGCCACCCCTTGGGTTCTAGGAGTCGTTGCAACACCCCAGTTCAAGGGGTGCGATGGACTTCGAGATCCGTAAGGACCGGACGAGGCCTCAGGGCAGGAAGAAGCTCACTCGGGAGCGGGAGGCATACTCCCGGCTCATGCAGCAGGGTGTGAGCAACCGGGAAGCGTGCCGGATTGTCGGGATCGACGTGCGGACCGGCCAGAAGTGGCGCAACGGACGTCACGCATACGGAAACCGGAAGGCGCTGCCACCGATCAACGCGGTGGCAGCGCCTTCCGGGCCGTCCCGCTACCTGCGCGAGGAAGACCGCATTCACATCGCCGACCGGCTGAGGGAGAAGGCGACTGTGCGGGCGATCGCCGCGGAGCTGGGCCGCAGCCCGTCCACCATCAGCCGGGAGATCCGCCGCAACCGCCACCCGGGCAGCAGTGCCTACCGGCCGCACGCCGCCCAGGCCCGCGCCGATGCCCGCCGGCCCCGGCCCAAGACCGGCAAGATCCGCCAGAACCCCGAGCTGCGGGACTTCATCCAGGACCACCTGGACATACGGTGGAGCCCGGAACAGATCTGCCAGGCTCTTCGGACCCAGTTCCCCCACCGGCCGGAGATGCACGTGGTCCACGAAACGGTCTACCAGGCCCTCTACGTCCAGGGCCGTGGAGAGCTCCGCCGTGAGCTGGCCCGCGCCCTGCGCACCGGACGTGCCCGGCGCACGCCCCGCCGCCAGGCCCAGCAGCGCCGGCCCAGGTTCGCCACCCCCATGGTCATGATCAGCGAGCGCCCGGCCGAAGCCGAAGACCGGGCCGTGCCCGGCCACTGGGAGGGTGATCTGATCATCGGCAAGGACGGCAAGTCGGCCATCGGCACCCTGGTCGAGCGCGCCACCCGCTACGTCATGCTGCTGCACCTGCCCGGCGACCATGGCGCGGAGAGCGTCCGGGACGCGCTGGTCACCACGGTCCAGACCCTGCCCAGCCACCTCCGACGGTCTCTGACCTGGGACCAGGGAACGGAGATGGGCGGCCATGGCGCGTTCACCGTCGCCACGGACGTCCCGGTCTACTTCTGCGACCCGGCCAGCCCCTGGCAACGCGGCTCGAACGAGAACACCAACGGCCTGCTCCGGCAGTACTTTCCCAAGGGCACCGACCTCTCGGTCCACACCCGCGAGCACCTCGACGCCGTGGCCGCCGAACTCAACGGCCGCCCACGCAAAACGCTCGGCTGGGAGACCCCAGCCGAGCGCCTGCATAAACTACTCGCGGCCTGATCAACACGACCACGTGTTGCGACGACCCCTGGAAACCGCCCCCAGCGCACGCCCCCAAACTCTCCCGCCGGCCGTCGGCCGTCGGTTCAGTGCTCATCCGCGAGGATCAGATACAGCTTCTTGCGGGCCTCGTCGACGACGGCGAGCGCCTTGGCACGCTGCTCCTTGCTCCCCGTCCTCCAGACCTGCCCGAAGGCCTCCATCAGGCCGAACCCGGCCTGCCGGACCTCGCTCAGCGCCTCCCAGTCCACCCCGCGCGAGGCCTCTTCCCAGGGCGCCTCCGGACCGTCCTCGGCGGCCGTGCGGCCGGCCTCGGTGAGGGAGAACAGCTTCTTGCCGCCCTCGGACTCGCCGATGATCAGGCCCTCGTCCTCCAGCAGCTGGAGCGTGGGGTAGACCGATCCGGGGCTGGGCTTCCACGCCCCGCCGCTGCGCTCGGCGATCTCCTGGATCATCTCGTAACCGTGCATCGGGCGGTCCTTCAGGAGAGCCAGGATCGACGCGCGGACGTCACCGCGCCGCGCCCTCCCCCTGGGCCCGCCGCGCCCTCGGCCGCCCCAGGGGCCGCCGTGGCCGAAGCCGGGACCGAAGAGCCCCCCGGGTCCGCCCGGACCACCGGGACCGAAGGGCCCGAAGGCCGCCCGCAGCCGTTCGGCACCGCCCCGCCCGCCCCGCGGGCCACCGTGTCCGTGCTCGTGACCGTAGGTACGCACCGCACCCATCCCATCCCGCCGTTGATCCATTGCGATATCTCAACGATATATCGGAACCAGCCGACCGACAAGGCCCTCGACCCCGGGGCCGCCCGCCCGCCCTCTACCGTCTGGGCATGCGGATCCGAATCGTCGATGCCTTCACCGACCGTCCCTTCAGCGGCAACCCGGCCGGGGTGCTGCTTCTCGACGCCTTCCCGGACGACTCCTGGCTGCAGGACGTCGCCCTGGAGGTCAACCACCCCGAGACGGCCTTCGCCCACCCGCTGCCCGAGGGCGGCGAGGCCGACTGGGCGCTGCGCTGGTTCACGCCGGTCACCGAGGTGTCCCTGTGCGGCCACGCCACGCTCGCCACCGCGCACGTCCTGCACACCACCGGCGCCCACAAGGGCCCGGTGCGGTTCGCCACGCGCAGCGGCGTGCTGGTCGCCGAGGAGGAGGAGGAGGAGGAGGACGGCTCCGTCACCCTGGACTTCCCCACCGCCCCGCTCACCGCCGTCGACGTGCCCGAGGGCGTCGCGGAGGCGCTCGGCGCGCCCGTCCTGGCCGCCTTCGACACCGGCCCGAACGTCGGCGACCTGCTGGTCGAACTGGCCGACGAGCGGACCGTGCGCGCCCTGCGGCCCGACCACAAGGCTCTGAAGACCTACTCCGAGCGCGGGATCATCGCCACCGCCCGCGCCGGGCACCCGGACGCGGCCCACGACTTCGTCTCGCGCTGCTTCTTCCCCAACGTCGGCATCGACGAGGACGCGGTCACCGGAAGCGCCCACACCGCGCTCGCCCCGTACTGGTCGCAGCGGCTCGGGCGTGCCGTCCTCACCGGGCTCCAGGCCTCACCGCGCTCCGGCCTCGTCCGCACCGAGGTGCGCGGCGCCCGCACCCTGCTCGGCGGCCGGGCGGTGACGGTCATCGAGGGCGACCTGCTGGTCTGACCCCCGGCACGACGAAAGGGGCGTACGACCGGCCGGCCCGTACGCCCCCCTCCGCCCGGCTCACGCCGTCGGCAGCCAGTCGACCTTGCCCGCGAGCAGCGCGTAGCCGACGAACGCGCCGATGTCGAGGAACGTGTGCGCGGCCACCAGTGGCCCGACGCGGCCCCAGCGGCGGTACAGGTAGACGAACACCACGCCCATGACCATGTTGCCGATGAAGCCGCCGATGCCCTGATAGAGGTGGTACGAGCCGCGCAGCAGCGCGCTGCCCGCCATCGAGGCGGTGGGCGACCAGCCGAGCTGGTCGAGCCGGCGCAGCAGATAGCCGACGACGACGACCTCCTCGAGGATCGAGTTCTGCGCGGCCGACAGGATCAGCACGGGGTACTTCCACCACACCTCGGGCAGCGCCTCCGGCACCACGGTGAGATTGAAGCCGAGCGCGCGCACGGCCAGGTAGAAGGCGATGCCGCTGCTGCCGATGACCGCCGCGATCACGGCGCCGCGGCCGAGGTCGGACCAGGGCCGGGCGCGGTCGAAGCCGAGGACGCGCAGCCCGGCGCCCTCCCGCAGCAGCAGGTGCGCGACCAGGGCCACCGGCACCAGCGCGGTGGTGATGCCGAACAGCTGCCAGGCGAGGTCCAGCCAGGGGCGGCCCGGCGCGGCCGAGGCGTTGAGGGTGGCCGCCTGGTCCTTCAGACCGCCCGGCCTGGTGACCGAGCCGATGAAACTGATCAGCGCGGACACGCCGCTCGCGCCGAGCGACAGCGCGAGGACGAGCAGTGTCTCGTCGCGCAGCGTCCGCCGCGAGAGCGTCCGCTCCCGATACGCATCGCCCCCCGGGCCCGCCGCCTCCGCCTGCACCCCTGCCTCCCCATCACCGATCGGTCCGATCAGTATGAAGGCAGGACCTGTGCGGCCGGCCGCGGGTCCGGGGCGGCGGTCAGGCCCTCGTCGGCACCGGTTCGGGCAGCCCGACCGGCCAGGTGTGCACGGGGTCGCCCTGCCGGGTCAGCTCGCGGTAGCGGCGGGTGGTGGCCGCCAGCGCCTCCTCCCGGCCGAGCCCGAGGTCCAGCGCCCGGTGGAACGTGGCGGTCTGCCAGGACGCGCCGTTCACCCGCCGTCGGCAGCGTTCCTCGATCACCCCGAGGTACCGGTCCCGGTCGGCGGGCTCGATCCCCCACGCGTCCAGCCCGGCCTCGGCGAGCGGCAGCAGCTCCTCCCGTACGAGGGTGACCGCGTCCACCTCGCCCAGGCCGCCGAGGCGTCCGCGCCGGGGCCAGGTGAAGCGGGCGTCGATGCCGTCCTTGCAGGCGGCGTCGAAGTTGGCGGCGGCGGCCTCGAAGGGCAGCCGGCTCCACACCGGGCGGGCGTCCTCGGCGAGGGCGCGGACGACGCCGTAGTAGAAGGCCGCGTTGGCCACCACGTCGGTCACGGTCGGTCCCGCGGGCAGCACGCGGTTCTCCACGCGCAGGTGGGGCACGCCGTCGGCGATGTCGTAGACGGGGCGGTTCCAGCGGTAGATGGTGCCGTTGTGCAGGACGAGTTCGGCGAGCGAGGGCACGCCGCCGCGGTCCAGCACCTCGAGCGGGTCCTCGTCCTCGCAGATGGGCAGCAGGGCCGGGAAGTAGCGCAGGTTCTCCTCGAAGAGGTCGAACGCCGACGTCACCCAGCGCTCCCCGAACCAGGTGCGCGGCCGCACACCCTGCGCCTGCAGCTCGGGCGGGCGGGTGTCGGTGGACTGCTGGAACAGCGGCGGCCGGGACTCGCGCCACAGCTCGCGGCCGAACAGGAAGGGCGAGTTGGCGCCGACCGCGATCTGCGCGGCGGCGACGGCCTGCGCCGCGTTCCACACGTCGGGGAACCGTTCCGGCGTGACCTGGAGGTGCAGCTGCACCGAGGTGCAGGCGGCCTCCGGGGCGATCGACTTCGACGTGCACCTGAGGTGCTCCACGCCGTCGATGTCGAGGGTGAAGTCCTCACCGCGCGCGGCCACGATCTGATCGTTGAGCAGCGCGTAGCGGTCGACGTCGGAGAGGTTGGAGGAGACGAGGTCGTCACGGTCGAGCGTCGGCAGAATACCGATCATCACGATACCCGCGTCCACCTCTTCGGCCTTGCGGTCGGCGTAGGCGAGCGAGGTCCGCAGTTCCTCGTCGAGCTGGTCGAAAACGCGCCCGCCCAGCCGGTGGGGGGCGATGTTCACTTCCAGGTTGAACATCGCGAGTTCCGTTTGGAAGTCACGGCTCGCGATGCGCTCGAGGACTTGCGCATTCAACATTTTCGGCATGCCGTCGGCGCCCGCGAGATTGAGCTCGATCTCCAGCCCCATCAGGTTCTTGGGGCGGTCGAACCGCTTCTCCGTCAGGAGTCGCTCCAGGCCCGTCAGGCACCTGTGGAGCTTCTCGCGGTAGCGCTGGCGATCGGACAGGTCGAACTGACCCGCCACGACCTTTTCCCCCATCGAAGCGTCCCTCCTCGGATGGCGTACCGAAGATCGGCCGCCGGGGTCCCGGTCCACAAGCAAGGATGCCCCGCGGATGCGATCGATAACGCCCCGGATCCGTGTGGCGCCCGCTACTCTGTCGAGGTGTCCAGTGGCACATTCACGAGGCAATACGCGGGAAGGCGCATCGACACGCGGTTGCGAACTCGTGAAAAACGCCGACCGGAATAGGCCGACCGTACGGCGGTCACGGCCCGAGGTCAGTGCGGTGAACCCTTTGGGAAATCGGCATCTTTTTCGCATATCGCCGACCTGAAATATCCTTGCTCGGGTCACCGGGAAGAGCTAGACGAAACATAGTCTCAACCCGTGTCGTATAAACTCCCTGCACAAGGCAGATCCAGGTTGGCGCCCACGGTCGAGTGATCCAGCCGTGAGACGGCGTGCGGCTCTCCTCACCCCCGTCTCCCGCTCAGACCCTCCGGCCCCTGCCTCTCTGACCTTCGCGAGCTGACAGCGCCGTCCGCACCGCACGCCCCGCCCTCGCGCCACTGTGCCTTCGAATGAGAGGCGACCCACCATGCCGCTGCACGTACCCCCGGCTCCCGCGCCCGCACTGCGTTCCGTCCTGACCGCGCTCTCGTCGCCGACCGCCGTGCGCGACGCCCGAACTCCCTCGCTGCTCCGCGCCCAGGGGCCCGTCTCACCCGAGCTCCCGCTGCCCGTGCACGTCCTCGACCGGGTCACCGCCGACGGCGAGACCTCGACGACGCTCGCCGGGTGGCGTTTCCTGATCCGTACCGGCGATCGCGCGGCGGCCGCCGCCGACACCGTGCTCACCGCCGACGGATGGGCCTTCTCCCGCTTCTTCGAAGGCCCGTACATCACGTCCACCGAACTCGCGCTGCGTCAGGCGGAGGCCATGGCCCAGCCGTACCAGCCCCGGCTGCTGTCGGTGCCCGGCCTGTACATGCTGGCGCTGTGGCTGCACGGCGACACGGAGGCCGACGGCGCCGCCGGCGTCCCGGCCGCCGACGACCTGCTGGTGCCGCTGGCCCCGGCCCCGCCCGGCATCGCGGCCCACCGGCCGCACCGGGTCACGGACCTGCTCCCGGTGCTGACCCACCGCGTGACGCCCACCCGGCTGCTCGGCTCCCCGGCCTGACCCGCCCCCTGCACGCACCCCGCCGCCCGCGCCCCGGACGGCGGGGTACGTGCGTCGGGCGACGGGGAGCGCGCGTACGGACTAGCCCCATCCGGCCACTACGAACCACCCGAAAGGACAGTGCAGTTGGGATGAACCGTCCGCGTGGGTGACGCGTCCTGAACCGGTGAGGAGCGGTGCCGCGAAATGCCTGCGGATCCTCGTCCGTGGGGCAACACTGGATCCCGACCGACTCATCACCACGGGGGCGGCCATGAACGACGATTCACGCCGCGCGACTGACACGACAGCCCACTCACAGGTCATCACGGAGCGAGAGAACCCACCCATGTGCCAGCACCAGCCACCGTGCCCCTCAGCCGACTCCGCCGACCGGGAATCCGCCCGTCTCGTGGCGCACCACCCGGAGCAGGGCTGGAGCCTGCTGTGCAACGGTGTCGTGCTCTTCGAGGACACCGGTGAACTCCTGCCCGACGGCAGGGTCATCGCCCCGCAGCGGTCCCGGGGCGCCACGCTGACGTCCGCCTGAGCAGGGCCGGGCGACACAGGGGCCGGACCGCGGGACGCCCCCGCGACCCGGCTCCGCAGCGTGTGCCCGGCTCCTCACCCGCCGCGGTCCCGCGGAAGGGCACGGTGACGGCCGCCCCGGAAGGCACAGGCGGCGGCCGCCGTGTGACCGGCGCCGCCTTTCCCCACGCGCCCGTTCTCCGGAAGACTTCCGGAGGTTTCGCGGGTTCCGTCTCGGAGGAGGGGCAAGTGGCAGCACAGGAGGCCGACGCCGGGAGCAGGGTCACGATCACCGAGATCGCCCGGCAGGCCGGGGTCTCCGTCCCGACCGTCTCCCGCGTGGTCAACGGCCGCTCCGACGTCTCCCCGCAGACCCGCGCCCGCGTCGAGGACCTGCTGCGCCGCCACGGCTACCGCCGCCGCCCCGCATCCCCGCCCTCCCGCGCCGCGCTGCTCGATCTGGTCTTCAACGACCTCGACAGCCCCTGGGCCGTGGAGATCATCCGCGGGGTCGAGGAAGAGGCCCACACCGCCGGGGTGGGCACCGTGGTGTCGGCGATCCACGGGCGTTCCGGCGACGCGCGCGAATGGATCCGCAACCTGCGGGCACGCGCCTCCGACGGCGTCATCCTCGTCACCTCCGCCCTGGAGTCCTCGCTGCACGAGGAACTGCGCATCCTGGGCGTCCCGCTGGTGGTCGTGGACCCGGACGGCTCCCCCGGCCTGGACGTCCCCACCATCGGCGCCGCCAACTGGTCCGGCGGCCTGGCGGCCACCCAGCATCTGCTGTCCCTCGGGCACCGCAGGATCGGCCTGATCGCCGGCCCGCCGCGGCTGCTCTGCTCCCGGGCCCGCCTGGACGGCTACCGCGCCGCGCTGGAGGGCGCGGGCGTCACCCCCGACGACACCCTGGTGACCCCGGGCGACTTCCGTCCCGAGTCCGGCTACGCGGGCTGTCACACCCTGCTGGACCTGCCGGAACCGCCCACGGCGATCTTCGCCGCCAGCGACCAGATGGCGCTCGGGGCGATCGAGGCGCTGCGCGTCCGGGGGCTGCGGGTGCCGCAGGACATGAGCGTGGCCGGCTTCGACGACCTCCCGGAGGTGCGCTGGTCGGCTCCGCCGCTCACCACGGTCCGTCAGCCGCTCGCCGACATGGGCGCCCTCGCCGTCCGTACGGTGCTCCGCCTCACCCGCGGCGAGCAGCCGGACTCGCCCCGTGTGGAGCTCGGCACCGACCTGGTGGTGCGCGCGAGCACGGCGCCGCCCGCGTCGTAGGCGGTACGCCCGCGCCGGCCGCCGCGCCCTATCGTGACCGGCATGCAGTCCTACACGATCGGCCAGGCAGCGCGGCTGCTCGGCATCAGCCCCGACACCGCACGACGCTGGGCGGACGCGGGACGCCTCACCACCCGACGCGACGACGCCGGACGACGAGTGATCGACGGCCGCGCCCTGGCGGCGTTCTCCGTCGAGCTGGCCAAGGCGGCCACGGCCGAGGAGGACGCCCCCTACACCTCGGCCCGCAACGCGTTCCCCGGCATCGTCACGGCGGTCAAGCTCGGTGACGTCGCGGCCCAGGTGGAGATCCAGGCCGGACCGCACCGCCTGGTCTCCCTGCTCACGCGGGAGGCGGTCGAGGAACTGGGCCTGGAGGTCGGCGTGGAGGCCACGGCCAGGGTGAAGTCGACGAACGTCCACATCGACCGCACCTGACACACAGCACCTACGGAGACTCACATGCGAACCCTGTCCGCGCTTGAGCCTTGCTCATGCGGCAAGGCAGGCACTCTTCACCTTGCAGATGCGTCACAATGAAGGAACGCGGGGTGAGCGTCCCCGCAGACGCCCGCCGCCGCGAGGGAGTGCACTCGGATGATCCGTTCCGTCCGCCGGACCGCCGGTGTCGCCGCCCTCGCCCTCCTCGCCGCCCCCGGGCTCAGCGCCTGCTCCTCGCCGGGGAACGGCGGCGGACGTCCGAGCGGCACCGTCACCGTCTTCGCCGCCGCCTCGTTGAAGGAGAGCTTCACGGCCCTGGGCGAGCGGTTCGAGGAGGAACACCCCGGCACCGAGGTGGTCTTCAACTTCAACGGCAGCGACTCCCTCGCCGCCGGGATCGTGGGCGGCGCCCCCGCCGACGTCTTCGCCGCCGCCAGCCCCGCCACGATGCGGCGCGTCACGGACGAGAAGCTCACGGCGGGCGACCCGGTCACCTTCGCGCGCAACCGCCCGGCCGTCGCCACCGCCCCCGGCAACCCGCACGGCATCGACTCCCTCGCCGACCTGGCCGCGCCCGGCCTGAAGGTCGTCCTCTGCGACAAGGCGGTGCCCTGCGGGGCCGCCGCCCAGAAGGCCCTCACGGCGGCCGGGGCCGAGGTCACGCCCGCCTCCTACGAGCAGGACGTGAAAGGCGCGCTGACCAAGGTGCGGCTGAAGGAGGCGGACGCCGCGGTCGTGTACCGCACGGATGTGAGGGCGGCCGGTGACACGGTGGACGGCGTGGACTTCCCGGAGGCCGCGCAGGCCGTCAACGACTACCCGATCGCCCGGCTGGAGGCCGCCCCGAACCCCGCGGCGGCCGAGGCCTTCGTCGCGCTCGTGACATCGCCGGACGGCCGGAAGGTGCTCGGCCGGACCGGATTCCTCGCGCCATGACCGCCGCCCGGGAAGCCGTCCGCACGGCGCGGCGGCCGCGCACCCCCGGCCGCGGTGTCCCGCTCGCCCTTCTCGCGCCCGCCCTGGCCGGCCTGGCGTTCCTCCTGGTGCCCCTGCTGGCCCTCGTCGCACGGGCACCCTGGCGTGACCTGCCCGAGCAGCTGACCGGCCCGGCGGTCTGGGACGCGCTGCGCCTGTCGCTGGTCTGCGCGACCACGGCGACCGCGCTCAGCCTGGTCGTCGGGGTGCCGCTGGCATGGCTGCTGGCCCGTACCGACTTCCCCGGGCGGAGTCTGGTCCGCGCCCTGGTGACGCTCCCGCTGGTGCTGCCGCCGGTGGTCGGCGGTGTCGCCCTGCTGCTGGCGCTGGGCCGCAACGGCGTCGTGGGGCGGTGGCTGGACGAGTGGTTCGGCGTCACCCTGCCGTTCACCACCGCCGGCGTCGTCCTCGCGGAGACCTTCGTCGCGCTGCCGTTCCTGGTGATCAGCGTCGAGGGCACGCTGCGGGCCGCCGACCCGCGGTTCGAGGAGGCGGCGGCCACCCTGGGCGCGTCCCGCTTCACCGCGTTCCGCCGGGTCACCCTGCCGCTGATCGCCCCCGGCGTCGCGGCCGGCGCCGTCCTGGCCTGGGCGAGGGCCCTCGGGGAGTTCGGCGCCACGATCACCTTCGCGGGGAACTTCCCCGGCCGCACCCAGACCATGCCGCTCGCCGTGTACCTCGCCCTGCAGAACGACCCGGCGGCGGCGATCGCCCTGAGCCTGGTCCTGCTGGCGGTGTCCGTCGCCGTGCTGGCCGCGCTGCGCGACCGATGGATGAGGACGGTCTGACATGGCGCCCGAGGAGATGCCGGAGCGTTCCGGGGGTCCCGCCGCCGAAGCCGCCCCCGCCGGGGCCCGCACCCCTGCCGGACGCGCCCCCGCCGACGGACTCGACGCCCGGCTGGTCGTGGACCGGGGCTCCTTCCGGCTGGACGTCTCGCTGCGCGCCGCGCCCGGGGACGTGATCGCGCTGCTCGGCCCGAACGGTGCCGGGAAGTCCACCGCGTTGCGCGCCCTGGCGGGCCTCGCCCCCCTCTCGGACGGCCACCTGAGGCTGGACGGCCGGGACCTGCGCGACGCGCCGCCCGAGGACCGTCCGGTGGGCGTCGTCTTCCAGGACTACCTGCTCTTCCCGCACCTGACCGCGCTCGACAACGTGGCCTTCGGGCCGCGCTGCCGGGGCGCCGGAAAGGCGCGGGCCCGGGCCCTGGCCGCCGAGTGGCTGGACCGCATGGGGCTGGCCGGCCACGCCGACGCCAAGCCCCGCCGGCTCTCCGGCGGCCAGGCACAGCGCGTGGCCCTGGCCCGCGCCCTGGCCACCCGCCCCCGGCTGCTGCTCCTGGACGAACCGCTGGCGGCACTGGACGCCCGGACGCGGCTCGAGGTCCGGACCGAGCTGCGGCGCCACCTGGCCGCCTTCGAGGCCGTGGCCGTCCTGGTGACGCACGATCCGCTGGACGCGATGGTGCTGGCCGACCGGCTCGTCGTCGTGGAGCAGGGACGGACCGTCCAGGAGGGCACGCCCACGGACATCGCCCGCCACCCGCGCACCGAGTACATCGCCCAGTTGGTCGGCCTGAACCTCTACCGCGGCCGGGCCGACGGCCACACGGTCCGGATCCCCGGAGGACCCGTCGTCACCACCAGCGAGGACCTGACCGGTCCCGTCTTCGTCGCGTTCCCGCCCGGCGCGGTCACGCTGCACGGGGAGCGCCCCGGCGGGACCAGCGCCCGCAACCTGTGGCGCTGCGAGGTCGCCGGCCTGGAGACCCACGGCGACCGGATCCGCGCCGAACTGACCGGTGAGCTCTCCCTGGCCGCCGACCTGACCACGGTGGCCGCCGCCGAACTCGACCTGCGCCCGGGCGCCCCGGTCTGGGCGGCCGTCAAGGCCACCCAGACCCACGCCTACCCGGCGTAGCCCCCGCCCGCGCGACGCGGTGACCGGTCGCCCGCGGGCGCGGGGGCGGGCCGTCAGGTCTCGCGGCCCGCCGCGGAGGCGAAGCCGAGCCAGGTGTGGCGGTTGCCCCACCAGCACCAGCCGACCTTCGGGGCGTCGCGCCGGTCCCGGCCGTCGCGGCCGGTGCCGTTGCTGATCCAGATCGCGGGCGTGCGGGCGTCGAACCTCCCGTTCGGCTTGCGCAGCCGGGAACCGATGGTCATGAAGCAGCGGTTGCGCTCCAGGGCCCCGGGCTGCTGGAGCACCCAGTGGATGCCCTCGCTGAGCAGCAGCGGGGTGCGGCCCTCCCCGGTGAGCGCGGGCAGGGCCTCCTCCGGGCTCCAGTCGGCCAGGTGATCACCCCGGTCGACACCCGCGACCGCGTAGAGGGGGGCGTCGGGCAGGTCGATCCCCTGGGGCGTGAAACGGTCGACGTCCGACATGTCCGTGACGACGAAGCCGGGCTTGCCGGCATGGCGCAGCAGCGGCGCGAGGACCGAGGCGGGAACACGGTCGGGGTGGAGGGCCAGCAGGGTGTCCCGGCCCGCCGCGGAGTGCCGTTCGGCGAAGGACCGGATCTCTCCGGCCGGTATCCCCGCCTGCGTGTGCAGGCCGAGCCGGATCAGGCGGTCGGCCTGGGCCGACAGCGGCGGCAGCGGGGCCGGCGGGCTGGGGGCGGTGGAGGGCGTGTCGGTCAATGCGTGCTCCTTGCCGGGGAGTCCTGGGCGGTAAGGGAGGCGGCGGAGGCGTTCGCCGGGGCGGTCAGGACGCGGCGGGGGCGTCGCCGCGGCTGCCCGTCTCACGGGCGGCGATCGCGCCGATCTCCGCGGGAGTGCCGGCCATGATCGTGCGCACGTGGCGGGTGATCACGTCGACGGGCCAGTCCCACCAGGCCGCTTCCAGCAGGAGCGCCACGTCCGCGTCGCTGTGGCGCCGCCGGATCGGACGGGCGGGGTTGCCGCCGACCACGGTGTACGGCGCCACGTCGGCCGTGACGACGGCTCCGGCGGCGATGACGGCGCCGTCGCCGATGCGCACGCCCGGCATGACGGTGGCCCCGTAGCCGAACCAGACGTCGTTGCCGACCACCGTGTCCCCGCGGCTGGGCATGGCGGTGACCAGATCGAGGGTCCGGTCGGTCCACTCCCCGCCGAACATGGTGAACGGGTAGGTGGACACTCCCATCGTCGGATGCCCCGCCCCGGCCATCAGGAAGCGGGTACCGGCGGCCACGGCGCAGAACCGGCCGATGATCAGCTTTTCCGGACCGTAGGCGTAGAGGACGTTGCGCCGCTCGAACTCCGTCGCCCCCTCGGGGTCGTCGTAGTAGGTGAACTCGCCCACCTCGATCGACGGGGAGGTGATCAGCGGCTTGAGGAACACGACGCGCTCGTGCTCCGGCAGCGGGTGCAGAACGGCGGGATCGGTCACGAGAGGCCCCCGTAGGACTGGTCGATTCTTACGTCAGTAGTAAAATTACCCTCTGCCCACAAAGAGCGTCAACAAAAAAATACCACCGTAGTAAGATTCGCCCATGAGCAGCCAACACGACAGCGCGTCGTCACGGTCCACGGGCGGCCTGCGCGAGGTCAAGAAGCAGGAGACCCGTCAGCACATCTCCGACCAGGCCACCCGTCTCTTCCTCCGACAGGGCTTCGACGCCACGACCATCGCGGAGATCGCCGACGCCGCACGCGTGTCGAAGAAGACGGTCACCAACTACTTCGCCCGCAAGGAGGACCTGGCCCTCGACCACCAGGACGCCTTCGTCGCGAGCCTGGCCTCGACGGTGGCCGCCCGGAGCCCCGGCGAGTCCGCCCTGGGCGCGCTGCGCCGCGCCTTCACCGAGGCACTCGCCGCCCACGATCCGGTGAGCGGCTTCACCGGCCCGGAGTTCGCCCGGATGGTGGCCGACAGCGCCACCCTCACCACCTGCGTGCGCGGCCTGCACGACCGCCGGGAGGAGGCACTGGCCGAGGCGCTCGCCACGGCCGAGAACGTGCCGGCCGACGACATCGTGGCCCGCACGGCCGCCGGCCTCCTGGGCGCGGTCCACCGTCTCCTGTTCCAGCGCATCCAGCAGCTCACCCTCGCCGGGCTGCCCGCCGAGGAGATCGAGGCGACGGTCGCGCCGGAGGCGACCCGCGCCTTCGACCTGCTGGAACCGTCGATCGGAACCCTCGGCACCGCCTGACGACCCCACGCCCCCCGTACTCCCCGGCCGGGCCCGCAGACGCGTGAGCGCCCGGCCGGGCATTCCCCGGCCGGGCCGCTCACGTGCCCCGACGGCACGGCTCCGCGTGCCGCGTCGGACACACGGGGCCGTGCTCCCAGGAGGGCGTCAGTCCTCGTACGCGTCCAGCGGCGGGCAGGAGCACACCAGGTTCCGGTCGCCGAAGGCCTGGTCGATGCGCCGCACCGGCGGCCAGTACTTGTCCGCGGCGTTCACGCCGACCGGGAAGACCGCCTCCTCGCGGCTGTACGCGTGCTCCCACTCCCCGCCGAGCGCGGCGGCGGTGTGCGGGGCGTTGCGCAGCGGGTTGTCCTCGGCGGGCCACGCGCCCGAGCCGACCTTCTCGATCTCCGCGCGGATGGCGATCATCGTCTCGCAGAACCGGTCCAGTTCGGCCAGGTCCTCGGACTCGGTCGGTTCGATCATCAGCGTCCCGGCCACCGGGAAGGACATCGTCGGCGCGTGGAAGCCGTAGTCGATCAGCCGCTTGGCCACGTCGTCCACGCTGACGCCGGTCGCCTTGGTCAGCGGACGCAGGTCGATGATGCACTCGTGCGCCACCAGCCCGCCGGGGCCGGTGTAGAGCACCGGGTAGTGCGGCTCCAGGCGCTTGGCGATGTAGTTGGCGCTGAGCACCGCCACCTGCGTGGCCCGCTTGAGGCCCTCGCCGCCCATGAGCCGGACGTACGCCCAGGAGATGGGCAGGATGCCCGCCGAGCCCCAGGGCGCCGCCGAGATCGGGCCGACCCCGGTCTCCGGCCCCGCCTCGGGCTGCATCGGGTGGTTCGGCAGGTACGGCGCCAGGTGCGCGCGGACGCCGACCGGGCCGACGCCGGGGCCGCCGCCGCCGTGCGGGATGCAGAACGTCTTGTGCAGGTTCAGGTGCGAGACGTCGCCGCCGAAGTGGCCCGGCTTGGCCAGGCCGACCAGGGCGTTGAGGTTGGCGCCGTCCACGTAGACCTGGCCGCCCGCCTCGTGCACCGCCGCGCAGATGTCGGCGACGTGCTCCTCGAACACGCCGTGCGTCGACGGGTAGGTGATCATCAGTACCGCCAGCTGGTCGCGGTACTGCTCGATCTTGGCGCGCAGGTCCTCGACGTCGACCTCGCCGTCGTCGGCGGTCTTGACGACGACGACCTTCATGCCGGCCATGACCGCGCTGGCCGCGTTGGTGCCGTGCGCGGAGGACGGGATGAGGCAGACCGTGCGCTGATCGTCGCCGTTGGCGCGGTGGTAGCCGCGGACGGCGAGCAGTCCGGCCAGCTCGCCCTGGGACCCGGCGTTGGGCTGGAGGGACACCTTGTCGTAGCCGGTGACCTCGGCGAGCCGCTCCTCCAGCTCACGGATGAGCGTGAGGTACCCGGCGGCCTGCTCGGCGGGCGCGAAGGGGTGCAGCTGTCCGAACTCGGGCCAGGTGACCGGCTCCATCTCGGTGGTCGCGTTGAGCTTCATGGTGCAGGAGCCCAGCGGGATCATGCCGCGGTCCAGCGCGTAGTCGCGGTCGGCGAGGCGGCGCAGGTAACGCAGCATGGCCGTCTCGGAGCGGTGCTGGTGGAAGACCGGGTGGGTCAGGAACTCGTCGGAGCGCAGCAGCGCGTCCGGAAGGGCGTCCCGCGCGGCGGCGTCCAGGGCCTCGACGTCGGCCTCGACGCCGAAGGCGCGCCACACGGCGGTGAGCTGGTCGCGGGTGGTGGTCTCGTCACAGGCGACGGAGACGGTGTCGGCGTCGACGAGACGCAGGTTCACACCGCGGTCGCGGGCGGCGGCGACGACCTCGGCGGCCCGCCCGGCGACCCGCACGGTGAGGGTGTCGAAGTAGGAGCCGTGGACGACCTCGGCGCCGCCGGAGCGCAGCCCCTCGGCGAGGATCGCGGCGTAGCGGTGGGTCCGGCGGGCGATGGTCCGCAGGCCGTCGGGGCCGTGGTGGACGGCGTACATGCCGGCCATGACGGCGAGCAGCACCTGCGCGGTGCAGATGTTGCTGGTGGCCTTCTCGCGGCGGATGTGCTGCTCGCGCGTCTGCAGCGCCAGACGGTACGCCTTGTCGCCGTCGGCGTCGACGGAGACGCCGACGAGGCGACCGGGCAGGCTTCGGGCCATCTTCTCCTGGACGGCCATGTAGCCGGCGTGCGGTCCGCCGAAGCCCATCGGGACGCCGAAGCGCTGCGTGGTGCCGACCGCGATGTCCGCGCCCAGCTCGCCGGGGGACTTCAGCAGGGTGAGGGCGAGCAGGTCGGCGGCGACGGTGACGAGCGCGCCCCGCTCGTGCGCCTGGTCGATGACCGGCTTGATGTCCCGGACGGCACCGGAGGCACCCGGGTACTGGATCAGGACGCCGTTGATCTCACGGCCGTCGAGCTCGGCGGGGATGCCGTCGGCCAGGTCGGCGACGACGACCTCCACGCCGGTCGGCTCGGCGCGGGTCTCGATCACGGCGATGGTCTGCGGCAGGGCGTCCGCGTCGACCAGGAACAGGCCCTTCTTGTTCTTCCCCATGCGCCGGGACAGCGCCATCGCCTCGGCGGCGGCCGTGCCCTCGTCGAGCAGGGAGGCGCCGGAGGTGGGCAGACCGGTGAGGTCGGCGACCATCGTCTGGAAGTTCAGCAGCGCCTCGAGCCGGCCCTGCGAGATCTCCGGCTGGTACGGCGTGTAGGCCGTGTACCAGGCGGGGTTCTCCATCACGTTGCGCAGGATGACGGGCGGGGTGAAGGTGCCGTAGTAGCCCAGGCCGATCATGGAGCCGAGCACCTGGTTGCGGCCGGCGAGGGCGCGCAGCTCGGCGAGCACCTCGGCCTCGCTCCGGGCGCCGGGCAGGTCCAGCGCGTCGGCGTTCTTGATCACGTCGGGCACGGCGGCGGCGGTCAGCTCGTCGAGCGAGCCGTAGCCCACCTGGGCCAGCATCTTCGCCCGGGCCTCGTGATCGGGGCCGATGTGGCGCTGCTCGAAGGGGATTCCCTGTTCGAGCTCGGAGAGCGGGGTACGGGGGGCAGTCATTGAGGAGGCCTCCTGGTCCGACGACCTTCGAGGGGCACCACGGCGCAGGTGCCCGGACGGCCTCCCCCTCTGTCATCTCAACCTGAGAGTTTCACCGGGACGCCGCGGGCGGTCCGGTTTTCACCGTCGGTGAGAGCGGAAGCCGTCGACACCCGCCCTGCTTTCCAGAGTGACCTCGTCCGTGCGGTACGTGTGCCTGAGAGATTCCGGGGAGGATTTGCTCCTTCGGCGCCTCCGGTGGTGCCTGGAGGACTCTCCCGCACGGGGTCAGCGGCCGTTGCCAGCGTACCAGCGGGGCCCCGACCCGTACTTTCGAGTGGCCGTTCCGCCGATTGTGCCTTTTTGTTGTGCTATCGCATGAGTTCGCGTCGAGTGGAGGGCCCGTGCAGACCGACATCGACCCGCGTCACCTCATCGGCCGCAAGGCGTACGACCGCAACGGCACCCGGATCGGCACGATCGACGAGGTCTACCTCGACGACGCCACCGGCGTGCCCGAATGGGCCGCGATACGCACCGGCCTGTTCAGCCGGGACGCCTTCGTGCCCCTGGAACCCAGCGAGCTGATCGACGGGGCGCTGCACGTGCCGTTCGAACGGTCCCTCATCAAGGACGCCCCCGACTTCGGCGTCGGCCGCCACCTGTCCCCGGAGCAGGAGCTCCAGCTCTACCACCACTACGGCCTGGACGTGGGCTCCCCTCCCCCGCTCCCCGACCGCGACTTCGGCAAGCTGGCGGGCCAGGAGGAACGCGGTTGACGCCACCGGGGGCGGCGGTCCCGTGAACCCTGTGCCGGGCCGGCCCGGAGCCCCGGCTCCCCTCACCCGGCCGGGCCACGGATGCGGCCGGAAGCACCGGGGCCGTGTGTGTCCGGCTCCCACGCCACCGCCACGAGCCGGGGCCCACCGCCCCGGCCGCGGGGCTCGCCGGGCCGCGCATCCTCAGGAAGCGCGGCCCCTGACCGCGAGCGGCACGGCGACTAGGCCCCCGCCTCGGTCACGCCCGGCGCTCCCTCGGGCCGGCGGCACCGGATGCACCCGGGCCGGGGCCACAGACGCCGGCAGCCGCCCCCCGACCGTCACGGCCCCCTCCATCCAAGCGCCCGGCGCACCGGACCCCGCTCCCTCGGGGGCACGACCCGGTGAACCGCGAACGTCACCGGCAACCGCGCCCCGTCCCCTCGGCCACGCGCGGCGGCCCTTCCACGAGCCGCAGCGGACCCGTCCAGCCCACGGGCCACGAATTGCCGTCTCCCGGCGACCGTCACCCATCCCGCACCCCAGCCGCCGGCCCCACCGTGACCGTCACGGCGACTGCGCCTCCGCCCCTTCCGCCAGCGGTGGTGGACTCGCCCAGCTCACGGACCGCACCTTGCCGCCTCCCCGCGACCGTCACCCATCCCGCACCCCAGCCGCCGGCCCCACCGTGACCGTCACGGCGACTGCGCCTCCGCCCCTTCCGCCAGCGGTGGTGGACTCGCCCAGCTCACGGACCGCACCTTGCCGCCTCCCCGCGACCGTCACCCATCCCGCACCCCAGCCGCCGGCCCCACCGTGACCGTCACGGCGACTGCGCCTCCGCCACCCCCGCCGCCTCGGCCACACCCGGTGGCCCCTCCACCAGCGGCAGCGGATCCGCCGGTTCCAATGCCGGATCGTCGCCCCGGAACGTCTTCACGCGGCCCGGCGCCGAGCCGGGTGTCTCGAAGCGGACGGTCACCCGGCCCAGCCCGCTGCCCTGCACCCACCCGTGCCCGTACTCCGCGTGCCGGACGTCGTGTCCGGCGGGCCAGTGCCGCTCGGCGGGGGTCTCCGGGCGCGTCTCGGGCGCGGCCTCGGGCTCCTCGCCCTCCGGTGCCTCCTCCCCCGCGCCCGTGGTGCCCGCCGCCTGGGCGAACAGGTCCTCCTGCGTGTAGTCGGCCAGCCCGCTGACCCCGACGCCGAGGAGCCGTACGCCGCCCGTGGTGTCCACCGAGTCCAGCAGCCGTGCCGCCGCCTCCCGGACGACCGCCGGGTCGTCGGTGGGGCCCCGCAGCGTTTCTGACCGGGTCAGCGTCGAGAAGTCGTACCGCCGCACCTTCAGGACGATGGTGCGTCCGGAGAGTCCCGCGCCGCGCAGCCGGCGCACGCAGCGGTCGGCGAGCCGCTTGACCTCCAGTCCGACCCGCACCCGGTCGTGGATGTCCACGTCGTAGGTGTCCTCGACGGACACCGACTTCGTCTCCCGCTCGGCGACGACGGGCCGGTCGTCGCGGGCCAGCGCCATCGCGTACAGCGTGTGCCCGTGGGCCTTGCCCAGCAGCCGCACCAGTTCGTCCTCGCCCGCCTCGGCGATCTCGCCGACCGTGTGGATGCCCGCCCGCCGCAGATGGTCACCGGTGGCGGGGCCCACGCCCGGCAGGACCCGCACCGGCATCGGTTCGAGCATCGCCCGCTCCGTCCCGGGCTCGATCACGACCAGCCCGTCCGGCTTCGCCTGCTCCGACGCGATCTTCGCCAACATCTTGGAGGCGGCGAGCCCCACCGAGCCGGTCAGCCCCGTGACCGCCCGGATGTCGGCGCGCAGCTTCGCGCCGGCCA
This sequence comes from Streptomyces sp. DSM 120436, assembly GCF_055778765.1. Classification (NCBI taxonomy): domain Bacteria; kingdom Bacillati; phylum Actinomycetota; class Actinomycetes; order Kitasatosporales; family Streptomycetaceae; genus Streptomyces; species Streptomyces sp. DSM 120436. The sequence continues at coordinate 947,531 of NZ_JBSKBS010000002.1, forward strand.
GCCGCGCCGACCGCTCGTCCCACGCCGCGCCTCCGGCCTCCAGGTCCACGAAGGCCTCGTCGAGGCTGAGCGGCTCCACCAGGGGCGACAGGGCCCGCAGCAGCGCCATCACCTGGTCGCTGATCGAGCGGTACAGCGCGAACCGGGGCACCAGGTACGCGGCGTTCGGCGCGAGCCGGCGGGCCTGGGACATGGGCATCGCGGAACGGACGCCGAAGACGCGGGCCTCGTAGGAGGCGGTGGCGACCACGCCACGGGGTCCGAGCCCGCCCACGATCACGGCCTTGCCGCGCAGACTCGGTTTGGACGCCTGCTCCACCGAGGCGTAGAAGGCATCCATGTCGAGATGCAGGATCGTGGGAGCGGATCTCACGTCCCCGATGCTGCCCTACGCCACTGACAACGTGCTCGTCGGGTGGGCGCCGCGCGGCGCCGGCTCAGACCGCCCGGTTCCTGCGCCGGGCCAGCTCGTCCATCGGGTTGTGGCCGATCAGGGTCTCACCCGTGTCGACGCGCTCGCCGTGGAGCTGCGACAGCGCGCTCTCGACGTCGCGCCACACCACGCCCACGGCGATGCCGAAGACGCCCTGGCCGCCCTGGAGCAACGCGTGGACCTCGTCGGGCGAGGTGCACTCGTAGACCGTGGCGCCGTCGCTCATCAGCGTCATGCGTTCCAGGTCGCTGAAGCCCCGTTCACGCAGGTGCTGGACGGCGGTGCGGATGTTCTGCAGGGACACGCCCGTGTCCAGGAACCGCTTGACGATCTTCAGCACGACGACGTCGCGGAAGCTGTACAGCCGCTGCGTGCCGGACCCGTGGGCCGGGCGCACGCTCGGCTCGACCAGGCCCGTACGCGCCCAGTAGTCGAGCTGGCGGTAGGTGATGCCGGCCGCGGCGCACGCTGTGGGCCCGCGGTAGCCGATCTCCCCGGTCGCCATGGCCGCCGCCCCTCCGCCGCTCGGCACAGCCGTCGGCCGCTGCGGAGCGGGATCGATCGCACCACCACGCGCGGGATGGCCCCCGCCCGAGCGGAGCGGAGAGCTCTGGGGAGGATACGGCCCGCCCGCCCCGAAAACGCGTCCGGGGGCACCCCCAGCCGTACCGTCGCCGCTGCTTCTCACGCCGACCTCCGTCCTTGACCTGCCTCCTCGACGGTAGGCAGTCACCAAGGGTGCGTCAACGATCGCCACACTCGGCACGCCGAGTGATAATCACCCTAAGAGTGGTTTCCCGTGCCCCACCGCGGGGAAAGGCTAGCCGAATGCCCACGGCGCGGGCCGCGACCGCGGCGGGACCCCGGGGCCGGCTCACTGGTTGCTGGTCCCGAAGTCCTCGGGCGAGATCTGGTCGAGGAACTCGCGGAACTTCTCCACCTCGTCCTCCTGCTCGTCCGGAATGGCGATCCCGGCGTCGTCGAGCACCGTGTCGCTTCCGTAGATCGGGGTCCCCGTGCGCAGGGCGAGCGCTATGGCGTCGGACGGACGGGCGCTCACCTCGACCCCGCTGGCGAAGACCAGCTCGGCGTAGAACACACCTTCCCGCAGGTCGGTGATGCGCACTTCCGTGAGCTCCTGTCCCACGGCCTCCAGCACGTCCTTGAACAGGTCGTGGGTCAGCGGCCGTGCGGGCGCCATGCCCTGCTGGGCGAAGGCGATGGCCGTCGCCTCCCCGGGGCCGATCCAGATGGGGAGGTAGCGGTCGCCGCCCACTTCACGCAACAGCACGATCGGTTGGTTGGAGGGCATTTCGACCCGGACACCTACGACATCGAGCTCGTTCACACAGCAACCCTAGGCCGTGCCCGGGACGTTTGGGTAGTCGGGCCGGGATCAGGTGGCCGATCCGGCCGGGCTGTGCTGCCCTCTCAGGGCAGCCGCACCCCCAGCACCGACCCCACCAGCGCCGCGTGCAGCTTCGTCGTGAGGCCGGCCAGTTCCTTGGTGCGGTCCTCGGCGTGGGCCCTGGTCTGCGGGTTGCGGTGGCGCCGCAGCGGCGCGACGACCTGCTCCACCAGCCCGGCCTCCCGCTCGGCGGCCGCCTTCATGGCCCGCAGATGGCGCGGCTCGATCCCGTACCGCCCCAGTTCCGTGAGGAGACCGGCGACGGTGACCGCCTCCGCGTCGTACACGTCCTCACCCACCGCGGTGAGCAGTCCGTACGACTCCCACTCGGCGAGCCGCTGCTCGTCCACCCCGGCGGCGGCAAGCAGCTGGCTGCGCCCGATGCGGGCCGCCGTGGGCCTGTCCTGGGCGCACTCGGCGGGGTCCTCCCCGTCACCCGGACGGCTCAGCGCCGGCAACGGGCCGGCCTCGCCGCGCTCCATGGCCGCCAGGTGCTCCCGGATCACCTTGAGCGGCAGGTAGTGGTCGCGCTGCATGCGCAGCACATGGCCGAGACGCTCGACGTCCTCCGCGCTGAACTTGCGGTACCCCGACGGGGTGCGGCGCGGTTCGACGAGCCCTTCCGACTCCAGGAAGCGGATCTTGGAGATGGTGACCTCGGGGAACTCATCGCGCAGCACGTTCAGCACCGCACCGATGCTCAGCAGTCCGGTGTCCGTGGCGGCGGCGCCGTCGCCGGCACCGCCGCTCGGTGTTTGCTGCATGGACCCTTCCTGGAGCTCCCCGGGCCGTGCCCGGGGAGGGTCAGTAGCCCCGCTGGCTCGCGTAGAAGACCAGCCGGTACTTGCCGATCTGCACCTCGTCGCCGTTGGACAGGGCGACCTGGTCGATCCGCTCGCGGTTGACGTAGGTGCCGTTCAGGCTGCCGACGTCGGCGACGGTGAACGAGCCGTCCGGGCTGCGGCGGAACTCGACGTGACGGCGGGAGACCGTCACGTCGTCGAGGAAGATGTCGCTCTGCGGGTGACGCCCGGCCGTGGTCAGGTCGCCGTCCAGCAGGAAGCGGCTGCCCGAGTTCGGCCCGCGGCGCACGACCAGCAGGGCCGAGCCCACCGGCAGCGCGTCGACGGCCGCCTGCGCCTCCGGGGAGAGCGCGGGCAGCTGGGTCTGCCCCGTGGTCTCGGAGTCATAGGCCTCGAGACCGGAGATGGAGATCGTGGACGTCGTCTCGGAGGGACGCTCCGGGGTGACGCCCGGCTTCAGCGGCGCACCGCAGTGGGAACAGAAACGGCTGTTCTCCGCGTTGCGGTTGCCGCACCTCGAACACACCAGGGCCGACATGGACGGATCCTCCTGCCGCGGCTGCCCGCCGGGGGCGGGGGACGCGTACGGGTCGGAGTAGCCTCCGCCCGCACCTGGGCCCGACGGCTGTCCAGAACCTATGCCGCCCGACTGCGCAGGGTCGACGAAGGCCCCGCCGGCCTCGTCCCGGAACAGCGGACGCTGGTGTTCCGCACCGGGCTGTGCGCGGTGACGAGCGGTCGCGCTGTCGCCGTCCTCTCGCCGCGCGCGCTTGCCGAACAACTTCCCAAACAACTTCACGGGCGATTCCCCTTGACCGAAACAGACCCGCCCGTGGGGCAGGACGAACCCTGACTGAACACATTGGCCGACCCGGACATCCTCACAACGTCCGCCTCCGCCAGACAGTTTCCACCACGCACCACCCATTCGGTGCGCCGACCCCCCGCAACCTCATGCCCTGGCCGGACACCCCCCATGCACCCCCGGTTCACCGGGAGGACGACCGAGCGTAGTCAGGCCGCTCCGGCGCTCGCAAGGCGTCCACAACGATCTTGTCCGACCGCTCCACGGTAACGGTGGCCTGTTCTTTCTCAAGCGTCTGCACCACGCCTCCGGGGATGTTGAGCGCCGGTTCCAGGTCCTGCGGCTTGCCGATGACCTTGAAACGATACGGGGACTTGATCTTGTTCCCGTCCACGGAGACTCCGCCGTCCGCGTCCGACAGATACGTGCCGGCCACCACGCGCACCCCGTTCACCTGGATCGCCTCCGCGCCCGCGGCGCGCAGCTCCTGGACGGCGTCGAGCAGCATGTCCGACTCGACCATCCCCTTCGTGTCCTCCACGGTCATCTCGATGCCGGGCCCCTGCGCGGCCACGGTGCCCGCGAGGACGCCGAGTTGCCGTTCCTTCTCGATCGTCTGCCTGCGCGCCTCCTCGGCCTGGTCGGAGCTGTTCTCCAGCTCCTCCCGCTGCTTCTCGAGACCCTGCCTCTCGTCTTCAAGACGCTCGGTACGGTCGTCGAGTTCATCGAGGATGCGCACAAGATCCTCCTGGCGCGCGCCGCGCAGCGCACCGTCCGTGTCGCTGGTGGAGGCGACCTGGACGGCGAGACCGAACCCCAGTCCGAACAGCAGCAGGGCGACGATCAGTTGGGCCCGGGTCACGCGCGGCGGCCACAGCCCGTTCACGAGCCGCTGCCGCCCGGTCAACGCGGGCCCGCCCGGCTCGTCGGCGACGGGCTCCGCGGGCGCCTGACGCGGCTGGAACGCCTCGGACGGGTGGGACGCGGGGGGCACCTCGGTCCCGCCGTTCCTCACCGGCGCGGCCGGGGGCACCTCCGCGGGCAGTTCCCGGCGCAGCCCGGCCGGGGGCGGCGTGCCGGGGACGGACGCAGGCGTATGGGGGGCGGTCCGCGGCGGGGTCACCGCCGGGCGCGTCGTCTCGGGCTGTTCGCGCTCGCTCATCGGCCTCACGCCCGGAACACGTGCCGGCGGATCGCCGCGGCGTTGGAGAAGATGCGGATACCGAGGACGACGACCACACCCGTGGAGAGCTGCGCACCCACGCCCAGCTCGTCGCCGAGGAACACGATCAGCGCGGCCACGACGACGTTCGACAGGAACGACACCACGAAGACCTTGTCGTCGAAGATCCCGTCGAGCATGGCCCGCAGGCCGCCGAACACGGCGTCCAGCGCGGCGACGACGGCGATCGGCAAGTAGGGCTCGACGACCGCCGGCACCTCGGGCCGGACCAACAGGCCGGCCACCACTCCCACGATGAGGCCCAGTACGGCGATCACGATGTGTCCTTCTCGGTTATCGGCTGTGCGGTTCGTACGGTCACACTCGTTGCGGCGGGCAGCCGGACGTCGTCCTCCGCGGACAGGGCCGTCCGGATGCCGTAGTTCTCCTGCAGGACGTGCAGGTACAGCCCGTCGGCGCTGTTCTGGAACCGGTCGCCGAGCTCCTCGCCGTCCCCCACCGCGAGCACCGTGTACGGCGGTACCAGCGGCTTGTTGTCGACCAGTATCGCGTCTCCCGCGGCCCGGATCGCCGACAGGGCGGTCAACCGCCGCCCGTTGATGGAGACGGCCTCCGCGCCGGACTCCCAGAGCCCGTTGACCACCCGCTGCAGATCGCGGTCCCGGACCCGCCCGGTGTCGGAGAACCCGGAGGTGGAGCGGGGGTCGCCGTCACCGCCGCCGCCGCTGCCCTCGGCGTCGTTCACCACGAGCCGCACGCCCGGTCCGTGGACGGGCGTGGCGCCCGACAGGATGCCCATGAGCGTCGACCGGTCACCGCCGCTGTCCCTCAGCGCCTCCCGCTGCCGTGCGCTGACCTCCGCGCGCAGCTCGTCGATGCTCTCCTCGAGCCGGTCGGCGGCCGCGGTCTCCTCGTCGATCCGGTCGATCAGCTCCTCGCGCTCCTTGGCGACGACCGGAGCGGCGACGCGGGCCTGGGCCGCGCCGACGGTGACGACGCACGCGGCGAGGACCAGCCCCACGGCCAGACCGAGCTTCGCCCTCAGGGTCTTCGGCATGCCGCCGGTCCCCTCGCTCCGCTTCCGGGCGGCGGCCTCGGCGTAGCCGTCGTCGAGACTGTGGTCCATCACGTTGGTGATCAACGACATGGACGCGTCCGGGCGCGCGGGCCGCGCGGGTGTGCTCCGAACGGGGGGTTGCAGCGGCATGCCGCACATCGTCGCACGCCTCGCCCCGTACTTCCGAACAGACCCGGCGGCGTGCCGGACGGGCCCCTTCCGGGACTCCGGTCCGGCACGCCGCCGGTCACTGCGTCCGCTACGGGACGGTCACCTGCCCGCGCTGTCCACGATCGCCGACCACTCGTCGAGGAGCGCCTGCGCGGAGGCGTCGTCGGGCCCCTCGGCCCACAGGTGGGTGACGGCCTCGGCCGGGTCGGGCAGCACCATGACCCAGCGTCCGTCGGCCTCCACCACGCGCACGCCGTCGGTGGTGTCCACGTAGCGGTCTCCGGCCGCCTCGACGACCCGCCGCATGACGAGGCCCTTGACGGCCCACGGGGTCGCCAGGTCGCGCTTGAGGACGTGCGCCCGCGGGATCCGGGCGTCGATCTGGCTCAGCGTCAGCTGGGTCCGCGCGACCAGCCCGATGAGCCGGACGAACGCCGCGGTGCCGTCGTAGACGCCGCTGAACTCGGGGACGATGAAGCCGCCCTTGCCGTCGCCGCCGAAGATCGTCCCTTCCTCGCGGCCGACACGGGTGAGGTCGTCGGGCGACGTGGTCGTCCACTCCACCTGCGTGCCGTGGTACGCCGCCACCTGCTCGGCGATCCGCGTGGTGGTCACCGGCAGTGCGACGCGGCCGCTGCGCCGCTCGGAGGCGACCAGGTCGAGCATGACGAGCAGCGCCCGGTCGTCCTCGACGATCCGCCCCTTCTCGTCGACCAGCGACAGCCGCTCGCCGACGGGGTCGAACCGCACGCCGAAGGCCGCCCCGGAGGACGCCACGATCTCCCCGAGCCGCACCAGGCCTGCGCGGCGCATGTCGGCCGTCTCGGTGGGCCGGGACTCGTCCAGACCGGGGTTGATGGTCAGCGAGTCGACGCCCAGCTTGCCGAGCAGGCTGGGCAGGACCAGGCCGGCGCTGCCGTTCGACGCGTCGACGACGACCTTCAGCCCGGACTCGGCGATACCGGTGATGTCGACGTTGCGCAGCAGCGACCCGGTGTAGGAGTCGAAGACGCTCGCCGGGAAGTGCAGGTCGCCGATCTCCCCGGGGAAGGCACGCCGGTACTCCTGCCGCGCGAAGACGCGGTCCAGCTTGCGCTGGCTGCCCTGCGACAGGTCGGCGCCCTGCCCGTCGAAGAACATGATGTCGACGGAGTCGGGCACGCCCGGCGTGGTGCGGATCATGATGCCGCCGGCGCTGCCCCGCGCGGTCTGCTGCCGGGCCACGGGCAGGGGCACGTTCTCCAGGTCGCGTACGTCGATGGCGCTGGCCTGGAGCGCGGAGATGACCGCGCGCTTCAGGGCCCGGGCGCCTCGGGAGTGGTCGCGGGCCGTGGTGACGGTCGACCCCTTCTTCAGGGTCGTCGCGTAGGCGCCGGCGAGGCGGACGGCGAGCTCGGGGGTGATCTCGACGTTCAGGATGCCGGAAACGCCACGGGCGCCGAAGAGGTGCGCCTGGCCGCGGGACTCCCAGATCACCGATGTGTTGACGAAGGCGCCGGCCTCGATGGTCTTGAACGGGTAGACCCGCACATTGCCCTGGACGATCGATTCTTCACCGATCAGGCACTCGTCACCGATGACCGCGCCGTCCTCGATCCGCGCGGCGCGCATGATGTCGGTGTTCTTGCCGACGACGCAGCCGCGCAGGTTGCTGTGCGGGCCGACGTACACGTTGTCGTGCACCACGGCCTTGTGCAGGAAGGCGCCGCTCTTGACCACGACGTTGGAGCCCACGACCGTGTGCTCGCGGATCTCCGCGCCGGCCTCGACCTTGGCGTAGTCGCCGATGTAGAGCGGTCCGCGGAGCACGGCGTCGGGATGCACCTCGGCGCCCTCGGCGACCCACACGCCGGGCGAGATCTCGAACCCGTCGAGGTCGACGTCGACCTTGCCCTCGAGGACGTCGGCCTGCGCCTTGACGTAGCTCTCGTGGGTGCCGACGTCCTCCCAGTAGCCCTCGGCGACATAGCCGTAGATGGGCTTGCCTTCCTTCATCAGCTGCGGGAAGACGTCACCGGACCAGTCGACGGGGACGTCGGGCTCGACGTAGTCGAAGACCTCCGGCTCCATGACGTAGATGCCGGTGTTCACCGTGTCGGAGAAGACCTGGCCCCAGGTGGGCTTCTCGAGGAAGCGCTCGACCTTGCCCTCGTCGTCGACGATGGTGATGCCGAATTCCAGTGGGTTGGGCACGCGGGTCAGGCAGACCGTGACCAGGGCGCCCTTTTCCTTGTGAAAATTGATCAGCTCGGTGAGGTCGAAGTCCGTGAGGGCATCGCCGGAGATGACGAGAAAGGCATCGTCCTTCAACGCCTCCTCTGCGTTCTTGACGCTCCCGGCGGTACCGAGTGGCTTCTCCTCATTGGCATACGTGAGCTCCATCCCGAGCTCCTCGCCGTCACCGAAGTAGTTCTTGACGAGTGAGGCAAGGAACTGGACAGTCACAACGGTTTCGTTGAGCCCGTGCCTTTTGAGCAGCCGCAGAACATGCTCCATGATCGGCCGGTTGGCCACCGGCAGGAGCGGCTTGGGCATGCTTGAGGTCATGGGGCGAAGACGGGTGCCTTCGCCCCCGGCCATCACGACGGCCTTCATGTCGGAAGCGTCCTCCTCGAAGAGACGACGGTCTGGCCGACACCCGCCTGGTTTGCCGCACACTTATCCAGCATGGGACATCGCGCGCCACGTTGCGCGTGAAGAAGCGAGTCAATCGGCCATGGTGTCCGCACGGATCAAGCGGCGGACTTGGACCACATACAGCACTCCTGCCCACCAATAGAGGGTTGTACCCCATCCGGCGAACGCCCAGCCGAAAATCGCAGCGAGTGATGAGATCCAGCCACTTCCGTCACTGAGCAGGAGCAGCGGGAAGGCATACATCAGGTTGAAGGTCGCGGCCTTCCCCAGGAAGTTCACCTGCGGCGGCGGATAGCCGTGGCGCCGCAGGACGCCCACCATGACCAGGAGGACCAGCTCCCGGGCCAGCAGCACGACGGTCAGCCAGAGCGGCAGAATCTCCCGCCAGGTGAGTCCGACCAGGGTCGAGAGAATGTAGAGCCGGTCGGCCGCGGGATCGAGCAGCCGGCCGAGGCTGCTGATCTGGTTCCACCGACGGGCGAGCTTGCCGTCCAGGTAGTCGCTGACGCCGCTGAAGGCCAGCACCAGGAGCGCCCAGCCGTCGCTCTTCGGCCCGCCGAACTCCGGCCGCAGAATCAGCCAGAGGAACAGGGGTACGCCGACGAGCCGCGCCATGCTGAGCATGTTCGGGATGGTGAGGACACGGTCCGTCTGGACCCGTGTCTCCTGGACCTCCACCCGGGATCCTCCTGTGGGAAACGTTTCTACGATGCTCCCTGACCCTACCGCAACGCGAAAAAGCTCCGGCTCTCGGGCTGTTCGCCCAAGAGCCGGAGCTGTAAAAGAAGTTCGGCGGCGTCCTACTCTCCCACAGGGTCCCCCCTGCAGTACCATCGGCGCTGTAAGGCTTAGCTTCCGGGTTCGGAATGTAACCGGGCGTTTCCCCTACGCTATGACCACCGAAACACTATGAAACTGACAACCGGCCGCATGCCGTGACCATGGCATGGGGTTGTTCGTGGTTTCAGAACCAACACAGTGGACGCGAGCAACTGAGGACAAGCCCTCGGCCTATTAGTACCGGTCAACTCCACACGTTACCGTGCTTCCATATCCGGCCTATCAACCCAGTCGTCTACTGGGAGCCTTACCCCATCAAGTGGGTGGGAGTCCTCATCTCGAAGCAGGCTTCCCGCTTAGATGCTTTCAGCGGTTATCCCTCCCGAACGTAGCCAACCAGCCATGCCCTTGGCAGAACAACTGGCACACCAGAGGTTCGTCCGTCCCGGTCCTCTCGTACTAGGGACAGCCCTTCTCAAGACTCCTACGCGCACAGCGGATAGGGACCGAACTGTCTCACGACGTTCTAAACCCAGCTCGCGTACCGCTTTAATGGGCGAACAGCCCAACCCTTGGGACCGACTCCAGCCCCAGGATGCGACGAGCCGACATCGAGGTGCCAAACCATCCCGTCGATATGGACTCTTGGGGAAGATCAGCCTGTTATCCCCGGGGTACCTTTTATCCGTTGAGCGACGGCGCTTCCACAAGCCACCGCCGGATCACTAGTCCCGACTTTCGTCCCTGCTCGACCCGTCGGTCTCACAGTCAAGCTCCCTTGTGCACTTACACTCAACACCTGATTGCCAACCAGGCTGAGGGAACCTTTGGGCGCCTCCGTTACCCTTTAGGAGGCAACCGCCCCAGTTAAACTACCCATCAGACACTGTCCCTGATCCGGATCACGGACCCAGGTTAGACATCCAGCACGACCAGACTGGTATTTCAACGACGACTCCACCCGAACTGGCGTCCAGGCTTCACAGTCTCCCAGCTATCCTACACAAGCCGAACCGAACACCAATATCAAACTGTAGTAAAGGTCCCGGGGTCTTTCCGTCCTGCTGCGCGAAACGAGCATCTTTACTCGTAGTGCAATTTCACCGGGCCTATGGTTGAGACAGTCGAGAAGTCGTTACGCCATTCGTGCAGGTCGGAACTTACCCGACAAGGAATTTCGCTACCTTAGGATGGTTATAGTTACCACCGCCGTTTACTGGCGCTTAAGTTCTCAGCTTCGCCCACCCGAAAGTGAGCTAACCGGTCCCCTTAACGTTCCAGCACCGGGCAGGCGTCAGTCCGTATACATCGCCTTACGGCTTCGCACGGACCTGTGTTTTTAGTAAACAGTCGCTTCTCGCTGGTCTCTGCGGCCACCCCCAGCTCAGAGCGTAAAGCCCCTCACCAGGTGTGGCCCCCCTTCTCCCGAAGTTACGGGGGCATTTTGCCGAGTTCCTTAACCATAGTTCACCCGAACGCCTCGGTATTCTCTACCTGACCACCTGAGTCGGTTTAGGGTACGGGCCGCCATGAAACTCGCTAGAGGCTTTTCTCGACAGCATAGGATCATCCACTTCACCACAATCGGCTCGGCATCAGGTCTCAGACTACGTGCCAGGCGGATTTGCCTACCTGACGTCCTACACCCTTACCCCGGGACAACCACCGCCCGGGATGGACTACCTTCCTGCGTCACCCCATCACTCACCTACTACCAGCTCGGGTCACCGGCTCCACCACTCCGACCTCGTCCGAAGACTCAGCCGGCGGCTTCACGGGCTTAGCATCACTGGATTCGATGTTTGACGCTCCACAGCGGGTACCGGAATATCAACCGGTTATCCATCGACTACGCCTGTCGGCCTCGCCTTAGGTCCCGACTTACCCTGGGCAGATCAGCTTGACCCAGGAACCCTTAGTCAATCGGCGCACACGTTTCTCACGTGTGAATCGCTACTCATGCCTGCATTCTCACTCGTCAACCGTCCACAACTCGCTTACGCGGCTGCTTCACCCGGCAGACGACGCTCCCCTACCCATCACGATCCCCGTTGGGGGTACATATCGCAATGACACGACTTCGGCGGTACGCTTGAGCCCCGCTACATTGTCGGCGCGGAATCACTAGACCAGTGAGCTATTACGCACTCTTTCAAGGGTGGCTGCTTCTAAGCCAACCTCCTGGTTGTCTCTGCGACTCCACATCCTTTCCCACTTAGCGTACGCTTAGGGGCCTTAGTCGATGCTCTGGGCTGTTTCCCTCTCGACCATGGAGCTTATCCCCCACAGTCTCACTGCCGCGCTCTCACTTACCGGCATTCGGAGTTTGGCTAAGGTCAGTAACCCGGTAGGGCCCATCGCCTATCCAGTGCTCTACCTCCGGCAAGAAACACACGACGCTGCACCTAAATGCATTTCGGGGAGAACCAGCTATCACGGAGTTTGATTGGCCTTTCACCCCTAACCACAGGTCATCCCCCAGGTTTTCAACCCTGGTGGGTTCGGTCCTCCACGAAGTCTTACCTCCGCTTCAACCTGCCCATGGCTAGATCACTCCGCTTCGGGTCTTGAGCGTGCTACTACAGCGCCCTGTTCGGACTCGCTTTCGCTACGGCTTCCCCACCCGGGTTAACCTCGCAACACACCGCAAACTCGCAGGCTCATTCTTCAAAAGGCACGCAGTCACGAGAGCAAGGCAAGCCTCGCTCCGACGCTCCCACGGCTTGTAGGCACACGGTTTCAGGTACTATTTCACTCCCCTCCCGGGGTACTTTTCACCATTCCCTCACGGTACTATCCGCTATCGGTCACCAGGGAATATTTAGGCTTAGCGGGTGGTCCCGCCAGATTCACACGGGATTTCTCGGGCCCCGTGCTACTTGGGTGTCTCTCAAACGAGCCGCTGACGTTTCGACTACGGGGGTCTTACCCTCTACGCCGGACCTTTCGCATGTCCTTCGCCTACATCAACGGTTTCTGACTCGTCTCATGGCCGGCAGACCATGAAAGAGAGATCCCACAACCCCCACGACGCAACCCCTGCCGGGTCTCACACGTCGTAGGTTTGGCCTCATCCGGTTTCGCTCGCCACTACTCCCGGAATCACGGTTGTTTTCTCTTCCTGCGGGTACTGAGATGTTTCACTTCCCCGCGTTCCCTCCACACTGCCTATGTGTTCAGCAGCGGGTGACAGCCCATGACGACTGCCGGGTTTCCCCATTCGGACACCCCCGGATCAAAGCCTGGTTGACGACTCCCCGGGGCCTATCGTGGCCTCCCACGTCCTTCATCGGTTCCTGGTGCCAAGGCATCCACCGTGCGCCCTTAAAAACTTGGCCACAGATGCTCGCGTCCACTGTGCAGTTCTCAAACAACGACCAACCACCCATCACCCCGAGCATGACACTCGAGTGCACTGGGGCCGGCAACTGAAGGAAACTCATTCCCTCAGACACCCAACAGCGTGCCCGACACCCTCACCCTCTCCTCATTCCGTTCCACGCCGAAGCAGTACTAGGAAGACAAGCAGGCCAAGTGTGCCGAGTAGTCAACGTTCCACCCATGAGCAACCAGTGCGAGACGTTCGCCCGCATGCTGGCCTCTGGACTGCCGAGGCAGCCTAGAAGTGCTCCTTAGAAAGGAGGTGATCCAGCCGCACCTTCCGGTACGGCTACCTTGTTACGACTTCGTCCCAATCGCCAGTCCCACCTTCGACAGCTCCCTCCCCGCAAGGGGGTTGGGCCACCGGCTTCGGGTGTTACCGACTTTCGTGACGTGACGGGCGGTGTGTACAAGGCCCGGGAACGTATTCACCGCAGCAATGCTGATCTGCGATTACTAGCGACTCCGACTTCATGGGGTCGAGTTGCAGACCCCAATCCGAACTGAGACCGGCTTTTTGAGATTCGCTCCACCTCGCGGTATCGCAGCTCATTGTACCGGCCATTGTAGCACGTGTGCAGCCCAAGACATAAGGGGCATGATGACTTGACGTCGTCCCCACCTTCCTCCGAGTTGACCCCGGCGGTCTCCCGTGAGTCCCCAGCACCACAAGGGCCTGCTGGCAACACGGGACAAGGGTTGCGCTCGTTGCGGGACTTAACCCAACATCTCACGACACGAGCTGACGACAGCCATGCACCACCTGTACACCGACCACAAGGGGGGCACCATCTCTGATGCTTTCCGGTGTATGTCAAGCCTTGGTAAGGTTCTTCGCGTTGCGTCGAATTAAGCCACATGCTCCGCCGCTTGTGCGGGCCCCCGTCAATTCCTTTGAGTTTTAGCCTTGCGGCCGTACTCCCCAGGCGGGGCACTTAATGCGTTAGCTGCGGCACGGACGACGTGGAATGTCGCCCACACCTAGTGCCCACCGTTTACGGCGTGGACTACCAGGGTATCTAATCCTGTTCGCTCCCCACGCTTTCGCTCCTCAGCGTCAGTATCGGCCCAGAGATCCGCCTTCGCCACCGGTGTTCCTCCTGATATCTGCGCATTTCACCGCTACACCAGGAATTCCGATCTCCCCTACCGAACTCTAGCCTGCCCGTATCGACTGCAGACCCGGGGTTAAGCCCCGGGCTTTCACAACCGACGTGACAAGCCGCCTACGAGCTCTTTACGCCCAATAATTCCGGACAACGCTCGCGCCCTACGTATTACCGCGGCTGCTGGCACGTAGTTAGCCGGCGCTTCTTCTGCAGGTACCGTCACTTTCGCTTCTTCCCTGCTGAAAGAGGTTTACAACCCGAAGGCCGTCATCCCTCACGCGGCGTCGCTGCATCAGGCTTGCGCCCATTGTGCAATATTCCCCACTGCTGCCTCCCGTAGGAGTCTGGGCCGTGTCTCAGTCCCAGTGTGGCCGGTCGCCCTCTCAGGCCGGCTACCCGTCGTCGCCTTGGTGAGCCATTACCTCACCAACAAGCTGATAGGCCGCGGGCTCATCCTGCACCGCCGGAGCTTTCGATCACCAAGGATGCCCAAGATGATCAGTATCCGGTATTAGACCCCGTTTCCAGGGCTTGTCCCAGAGTGCAGGGCAGATTGCCCACGTGTTACTCACCCGTTCGCCACTAATCCCCTCCCGAAGGAGGTTCATCGTTCGACTTGCATGTGTTAAGCACGCCGCCAGCGTTCGTCCTGAGCCAGGATCAAACTCTCCGTGAATGTTTACCCGTGATCGGGTGCACACATCACGAGAGCGGAACATCGGGAGGAATAGTCCCGACGTTCACAGCGTCCTCGCTGTGTTTTCTTCAAAGGAACCTCGACCATCCGGCAGGACCGGACGGACGGGGTATCAACATATCTGGCGTTGACTTTTGGCACGCTGTTGAGTTCTCAAGGAACGGACGCTTCCTTCGTACTCACCCTCTCGGGCTTTCCTCCGGGCGCTTCCCTTCGATGTTTCCAACTCTACCAGTGTTTTTCCGGCCCTCTGACCACCGCTCCGCAAGCATGCGGAAAGAAACCCAGAGACAGGATCTGACAAGTTGGATTGCTGCCGGGTCCTGGACGCGTGACCGCACCCCTCAACCCCAGGCAGGTTTAAGACTGTACACGGGGTCGCCGACCACGTGCAAATCGATTAGGGTGCATGGTCTAGACCTCTTGTCTGGACCACGGATCTGGACCTGTCCCCCGGAACCGGTACGTCTCATGACATACCCTGCTGAACAGCACGCCGGAGACAGCCAGTGACGGCGCTCGTACAGATCTCCACTTCTTGGGAGGCTTCCCATGACCACCGTGACGTCCCCGCTTGCAGGACGCGCCATCGGACTGGCGTCCGTGCCCGATCCGGTCTTCTCCGGGGCCATGGTCGGCCCGGGCACCGCGATCGACCCCGTGCGGGAGCCTTCCGAGGCCGTCTCCCCCGTCGACGGCGTGATCGTCTCTCTGCACCCGCACGCGTTCGTCGTCGTCGACGAGAGCGGGCACGGCGTGCTCACCCACCTCGGCATCGACACCGTCCAGCTCAACGGCGAGGGCTTCGAGGTGCTCGTCAACAAGGGCGACACCGTGACGCGCGGACAAAGCATCGTGCGCTGGGACCCGGCCGCCGTCGAGGCCTCCGGCAAGTCCCCCGTGTGCCCGGTCGTGGCGCTGGAGGCCACGGCGGACGCCCTCTCCGAGCTCCGCGAAGAGGGCGACGTGAAGGCGGGCGACGCGCTCTTCCTCTGGAAGTGACGTGACGCCGTCCCCGCGACGGCACAGAAACATCGGACGCTGCGGCGCGACCCGCCGCTTTACCGGAGACGGGTGAGATGGAGACAACGCTGCGAGGCGTCGGCGTGAGCCACGGTGTGGCGATCGGCGAGGTTCGGCACATGGGCACGGCGGTGCTGGAGCCGCCGGCCAAGCAGATCCCGGCGGAAGAGGCGGAGCGCGAGCAGCAGCGCGCCCGTCAGGCCGTGGAGGCGGTCGCGGCCGATCTGACCGCGCGCGGGAACCTCGCCGGGGGCGAGGCCCAGGCGGTGCTCGAGGCGCAGGCCCTGATGGCGCAGGACCCGGAGCTGATGGCCGACGTGGAGCGGCGCATCGCCGTGGGCAGCTCGGCCGAGCGCGCGGTCTACGACGCGTTCGCCGCGTACCGCGAGCTGCTGGCCAACGCGGGCGAGTACCTGGCGGGCCGGGTGGCCGACCTGGACGACGTGCGCAACCGCATCGTGGCGCGGCTGCTCGGCGTGCCGATGCCGGGCGTACCGGACAGCGACCAGCCGTACGTGCTGGTGGCGAGGGATCTCGCGCCGGCGGACACGGCGCTGCTGGACCCCACGCTGGTGCTCGGCTTCGTGACCGAGGAGGGCGGGCCCACCAGTCACAGCGCGATCCTGGCGCGTGCGCTGGGT
Organism: Streptomyces sp. DSM 120436; assembly: GCF_055778765.1. Classification (NCBI taxonomy): domain Bacteria; kingdom Bacillati; phylum Actinomycetota; class Actinomycetes; order Kitasatosporales; family Streptomycetaceae; genus Streptomyces; species Streptomyces sp. DSM 120436. Next base: position 963,659 of record NZ_JBSKBS010000002.1, read on the forward strand.
GTGCCGGCGGTCGTGGCGCTGCCGGGGGCCGGTGAGATCGCCGAGGGCACGCTGATAGCGGTCGACGGCAGCTCGGGCGAGGTCTTCGTGGACCCGGCCGAGGAGCGCAGGGCCGCTCTGGAGGCCGCGGCCGCGGAGCGTAAGGCCGCGCTGGCGGCGGCGACCGGGCCGGGTGCGACGGCGGACGGGCACAAGGTGCCGCTGCTGGCGAACATCGGCGGGCCGGCCGATGTGGCCGCGGCGGTCGAGGCGGGCGCCGAGGGCGTCGGTCTGTTCCGGACCGAGTTCCTGTTCCTGGACGACAGCAGGAGCGCTCCGTCCGAGGAGAAGCAGGTCGAGGCGTACCGGCAGGTGCTGGAGGCGTTCCCCGAGGGGCGTGTCGTGGTGCGGGTGCTGGACGCCGGCGCGGACAAGCCGCTGGACTTCCTCACCCCGGGCGACGAGCCGAATCCGGCGCTGGGCGTGCGGGGCCTGCGGACCCTGCTCGACCACCCCGAGGTGCTGCGCACCCAGCTGACGGCGCTGGCCAAGGCCGCGGAGGGGCTGCCCGTGCACCTCGAGGTGATGGCCCCGATGGTGGCGGACCGGACCGACGCGAAGGCCTTCGCGGACGCGTGCCGGGAGGCGGGGCTGCGCGCGAAGTACGGCGCCATGGTCGAGATCCCCTCGGCGGCGCTGCGGGCGCGCTCGGTGCTGCGGGAGGTGGAGTTCCTGTCGCTGGGTACGAACGACCTCGCGCAGTACACGTTCGCCGCGGACCGTCAGGTGGGTGCGGTGTCCCGACTGCAGGACCCCTGGCAGCCGGCGCTGCTCGACCTGGTGGCGCTGTCCGCCGAGGCGGCACGGGCCGAGGGCAAGAGCTGTGGTGTGTGCGGTGAGGCCGCTGCGGATCCGCTGCTGGCGTGTGTGCTGACGGGGCTGGGTGTCACCTCGCTCTCGATGGGTGCGGCGTCGATTCCGTACGTGCGGGCGTCGCTGGCGAAGTTCACGCTGGCGCAGTGCGAGCGGGCAGCCGCTGCCGCTCGGGCCGCGGACAGCGCGGAGGAGGCGCGGAACGCGGCGCAGGCGGTGCTGTCGGGCGAGTAGTCCTCCCTGAACGTGCCTGGGGCGCTCCACTTCGGTGGGGCGCCCCTTGTGCTGTGCGGTCAGTGCTGGTGGTCCGGGCCGGGGTCGGCGTCGGTGAGGTCGGGTGACGCGCAGTAGTCCACGTTGGATTCGGGCGGGATGATCTCGCCCGTCTCGGCGTCGGTGCAGTAGGCGTCGAAGACCTCTCCGGCGGTGAGCGGGACGAGTCCGTGGGAGCGCAGGCGCCAGCCGTGGACGCGGTCGGGTTCGCCCGGGGTGCTGGCGCGCATCACGAGGCCGCCGGGGCTCGCGGTGGCGAGGCCGACGGCCAGGACGGTGGTGAACTCCAGGGCCTCGGTCTCGTCGATGCGTACGCCGTCGTCGGTGTCGTCGGCGTGCAGGACGGCGACGAGCGATTCGGGGGGTCCGAAGACGCTGCAGACGAGGTGGCGGTCGCCCGGTGGGGCGGTGTCGAGGATGCGGGTGACGAGGCGGGAGGCGCGGGCGAAGGCCGCGTGTCCGAGGTCCTCGCCGCAGGAGGCGCAGGGGCCGAGGCGGGCGAGGAGTGCGGTGGCGTATTCCCAAGTGGCGCGGCGGACGGCCTCGTCGACGAGGGTGGTCATGAGGTCGGCCAAGGGGCGGCCGTCGTAGGGGACGGCGGGTCCGGTGGCCGCGCGTTCGGCGGTGAAGCGGGTGCGGCTGACGTGGCTGTCGGGGTCGAGGCCGTGGTGCGCGCAGTACTCGGCGTACTCCTCGGGGTCGAAGAGGGCCACCGTGGTGTGGCTGCCCTGGAGGGCGCGGGTGCGCAGGACCGCTTCCACGTGTTTCAGGTAGGTGGCGTGGTCTTCGAAGGCGAAGCTGTCGTAGCGCCGCATGGCGCGGAAGTCGTGTTCGTCGGTCAGCACGCCGATGGTGCCGGCGATCTCGCGGCGCAGGACGCGTCGCAGGGTCCGGTGGTCGGTGTACGCCATGTCTCCCCCTCTGCACGGTCGATCAATGCTCACTCACCGTAATCGGCGGCACTGACAACGGGCGGAGGAGGAGACGCGGCGTGACCGGTCCGGGGCGGCTCAGGGGCGGGTGCGGGCCAGTTCCTGGTAGGGGGCGAGCAGGTCGAGGTCGTCGATGGAGCCGGGGTTGACGGCCTTCTCCAGCGGGGTGCCCTGGAGGAGGCGCTTGACCGGGACCTCGATGCGCTTGCCGGTGAGGGTGTGCGGGATGCCGGGCACCTCGATGATCTCGTCGGGGACGTGCCGGGGCGAGAGCTGGGTGCGGATGGTCTTCCTGATGCGGTCGGTGAGGTCGTCGTCCAGGGTGGCGCCGGGCGCCAGGTGGACGAAGAGCGGCATCCAGTAGCCGCCGTCGGGCTGTTCGATGCCGACGACGAGGGACTCCTTGATCTCGGGGAGGCGTTCGACGGCCTCGTAGATGTCGGCGGAGCCCATGCGGACGCCCTGGCGGTTGAGGGTGGAGTCGGAGCGGCCGTGGATGACGACGGAGCCGCGCGAGGTGAGGGTGATCCAGTCGCCGTGGCGCCAGACGCCGGGGTAGGTGTCGAAGTAGCTATCGTGGTAGCGGCTGCCGTCGGGGTCGTTCCAGAAGTGGATCGGCATGGACGGCATGGGGGTGGTGACCACGAGTTCGCCGACCTCGTCGGTGAGGGGCTTGCCGCTGGGGTCCCAGGACTGCAGGTCGGTGCCGAGGCAGGGGGCCTGGAGCTCGCCGACGTGGACGGGGAGGGTGGGGACGGCTCCGGCGAAGCAGGAGCAGACGTCGGTGCCGCCGCTGACGGAGGCGATCCACAGGTCGTCCCCGCTCTCGGCGAACTCGTCGTGGAGCCAGCGGAAGCCGTCGGGCGGCAGGGGTGAGCCGGTGGTGGCGACGCACGTCACGGCGGACAGGTCGTGGTCGCGCGCGGGGTGGACGCCGGCCTTGCGGCAGGCCATGACGTATGCGGCGGAGGTGCCGTAGAGGGTGGCTCCGGTGCGTTCGGCGATGCGCCACTGGGCGCCGGTGTCGGGGTGGCCGGGGCTGCCGTCGTAGAGGACGACGGTGGTGCCGGTGAGGAGGCCGGAGACGAGGAAGTTCCACATCATCCAGCCGGTCGAGGTGTACCAGAAGAAGCGGTCCTCGGGGCCGAGGTCGCAGTGCAGGCCGAGCTGCTTGAGGTGTTCGACGAGGATGCCGCCCTGGGACTGCACGATGGCCTTGGGCAGTCCGGTGGTGCCGGAGGAGTAGAGCACCCACAGCGGGTGGTCGAAGGGCACCTGTTCGTAGACCGGTCCGGTGTCGGCGGCGGTGAGGGCGGACCATTCCAGGGCGCCGTCAGGGGCGTCGGTGCCGAGCAGCGGGATGTGCACGACGGCGCGCAGGGTGGGCAGTTCGCGGCGGAGTTCGGCGACGGTGTCGCGGCGGTCGTGTTCCTTGCCGCCGTAGCGGTAGCCGTCGACGGTGAACAGGACGACCGGTTCGACCTGCTGGAAGCGGTCGAGGACGCTGCGGGCGCCGAAGTCAGGGGCGCAGGAGGTCCACACGCCGCCGACGGCCGCGGTGGCGAGGAGGGCGACGACGGCCTGCGGGATGTTCGGCAGGTAGCCGCTGACGCGGTCGCCGGGCCGTACGCCGAGGGCGCGGAGCTCGGCGGCGAGGGAGCCGACCTGGCGGCGCAGTTCGGCCCAGGTGACGGGGCGGGGGTCGTGGGTCTCGTCCACGTGGAGCAGGGCGGGCTCGTCCGCGCGGGAGTCGGCCGCGCGCAGGGCGTGCTCGGCGTAGTTGAGGGTCGCTCCGGGGAACCACTGGGCGCCGGGCATGGAGCGGTCGCCGAGGACGCGCTCGTACGGCGTGGCGAAGCGGACGTCGAACCACTCGGTGACCGCTTTCCAGAAGGTCTCCAGCTCCTCCACGGACCACCGGTGGAGCGCCGCGTAACCGCCGTCGGCGGGGGCGCCGTGGTGCTCGGCGGCCCAGGCCTGGAACCGGGTGATGCGGGCCTCGGCGATACGTTCCGGTGTCGGCTGCCAGAGCGGCTGGGGGTTCACGGTCGACATGGGGCGGCTCCCGGACTGTGCGCGTCGTGTGCGTCCTCCGCGCACGGGCTGGGGTGTGCGCGTGACGCGGCTGACAGGGACGATGCCATGTGATCGACTTCCGCACCAGGGCGCCCCCCGCATAGTCCCTGTCGTGAGGATGTGGTCCGATCACGGGTGAACGGGAGTTGAACGCCACGTCTGCGGGGCGCGGTCGATGGCAGGGTGAGCAACATGAACGGTCGTGGCCTGGTGCGTTCGTGGTGGTCGGTCGGCGGGGCGGGAGCGGCACGGGGACCGCGTGCCGTACGAGCAGCGTGGCGCAGGCGGGGGGCGGACGCCACCGGGCCGGTGCGGGCGCGGGTGCCGGGGACCGTGCGGGAGGTGGAGCCTGGTCCGGGCGGGGGTGTGATCCGGTTCGGCCGCTCGGAGCTGCGGATCCTCGTGGCGGTGAACGGCGCGGTGTTCTGGGGCTGGGACGGGGCGGGCCCGGAGCCGTCGTACGCGCTGGCCGGTGCGTGTCCCGAACCGGACCCGCGGGCCGCGCTGGAGCCGGACACGGACGGCGGCTGGCGGGTGGTGGCCGAGCGGGTGACGGTCGCGGTGTCACGGCACGGCGCGCTGGAGGTGCTCACGCCCGGGGGTGTGATGCTGCGGCGGGATCTGCCGCCGCGGTGGTGGGAGCCGGCGGACGGGGGTCCGGCGTGCTGGATGCAGCGTGCGGAGGTGCCGGCGGACGCCCGTTTCTTCGGTCTGGGTGGCCGGGCTGAGGGGCCGCGGCTGCGGGACGGCACCCACCGGCTGGGGAACGGCGTCGTCGGGCGGGCCGCCGAGGGCGCGGGGGGCCCGGCCCCGGTGTCGATGCCCGTGCAGCTGGTGGTGGCCGACGCGGGCACGCATCTGTTGTTCGTCGACAACCCGTGGGACGGCACGGTGACGCTGCGGGAGGGCGCGGAGGGCGCCGGTTCCGGGCACGACCGGGTGGGCACGAGCGAGCTGCGCGTGGCGGGTGGTCCGGTGCGCGGCTGGGTGGTGGTGGGCACGCCGGCGCGGGTCCTGCTGGCGTGGGCCTCGCTGACCGGGGCGCCGGCGCTGCCGCCCGCGTGGGCCTTCGGCCACCACCATGTGCGGGAGGGCGCCGGCGGGGAGGACGACGTGCGGCGGGTCGTCGCCGGGCACCAGGAGGGCGGGCTGCCGCTGGAGGCGGTGCATCTGGGGGACGGTCACCTGGACGGCCGCCGGGCGTTCACCGTCGACCAGGACCGTTTCCCGAAGCTGCCGGTGCTCGCGGACGAGCTGCGGCGCGAGGGGGTCCGGCTGGTGTCGGTGGTGATCCCGGCCGTGCGGGCCGTGCCGGGCGGCGCGGTGTACGAGGAGGGGACGCGCCGGGACGCCTTCGTGCGGGACGGTTCCGGGGAGGTGGTGCGCGCGGCGGGCCGGCGTGGCGAGGCGGTGTTCCCGGACCTCACCGACGCGCGCGTGCGGACCTGGTGGGGCGGCTGGTACGCGGAGCGGACGGAACAGGGCTTCGCGGGGGTGTGGCACACGCTCGACTCGCCCGCGCCGGTCGGCGGGGAGACGCACAACGTGTACGCGCTGTGCCTGGCCAGGGCGGCGTCCGAAGGGCTGCGGGACGAAGCCGTCGACGGCGGGCGGCCGTTGGTGCTGTCCCGGTCCGGGTGGGCGGGGCTCCAGCGGTACGGCGGGGTGTGGTCCGGCGAGGGGGCCGCGGGGTGGCCCGGACTGCGGGCGTCGCTCGCGCTGGTGCTGGGGCTCGGGCTGTGCGGGGTGCCGTTCTCGGGGCCGGACGTCGTCGTCGGCGGCAAGGACGGTTCGCCTGAACTGTACGCGCGGCGGCTGCAGTTGGGCGCGTACCTGCCGTTGCTGCGTACGGTTGCGGCCACTGCGGCGGGTGACGGGCCGTGGGAGTACGGCGCGGGGGTGCTGGAGCACGCGCGTGCGGCGCTGGGCGAGCGGCGGCGTCTGCTGCCGTACTTCGTGACGCTGGCGCATCTCGCGCGGCGGACCGGGGCGCCCTGTGTGCGGCCGTTGTGGTGGGCGGCGCCGGAGGAGCGGGCGTTGCGGGACTGCGAGGACGCCTTCCTGCTGGGGGACGCGCTGCTCGTGGCGCCGGTGCTGGAGCCGGGCGCGGAGCGGCGGGAGGTGCGGCTGCCGCGCGGACGGTGGTACGACACGGCGACGGAGCGGGTGTACGAGGGGCCGGCGACGGTGCTGGCCGACGCCCCGCTGGAGCGGATACCCGTGTTCGCGCGGGCGGGCGCGGTGGTCCCGGTACGCGGGGAGGACGGGGGGACGGAGCTGGAGGTGTGGGCGCCCGCCCCGGGCCGGAGCGGGGGCGGGCCGGTGGTGCCGGACGGCGGGGACGAGGGGGCGGAGCCGGAGGTCGAGCGGTACTCGGTGACCTGGTCGGGCCCGCGGGTCGTCGTCCGGCGGGAGAGGGAGGGCGGCGCGCGGGAGCCGTCCCGGCCGGTACGCGTCCGCGGGCTCGGCCGGTCCGGAGGCCGGACGTAGCGGTCCGGATCAGAGGTAGCGGCCCTCGAAGAAGGCGCGCACGGCCACGGTGTGCAGGGGGAAGGCGAGTTCCTCGGGGCGGCGCAGCAGGTGCGTGCCCTCGGTCTCGTCGGTGGGCGCGGAGACGGGCAGGTCGTCCGCCGGGCGCTCGGGCAGCAGCCCGAAGAGCAGCAGGTGGCCGTCGGGGGCGCTCATGGCGTCGGCGAGCCGGACGTCGCGGCCGGCCGCGTCGAGGCCGGTCTCCTCCTCGAGTTCGCGGACGACGGCCCGGCGCCAGTCCTCACCGTGGTCGATGTAGCCGCCGGGCAGGACGGTGCCGCCCTTGGCGGGCGGGATCGACCGGGTGACGACGACCAGGGCCGTGCCCTGGGTGTCGTACACGGGCTGGAGGGCCACGGCGACGGGGAGCGGGTTGCGGTAGGCGACGGCGCCGCAGGCGGGGCAGGTGCGCGGCCAGCCGGAGACGCCCTCTCCGTAGGGTGTGCCGCAGGACGAACAGTGGGAGTTCACCGCGGAGTTGGGAACGTGAGTATCGGACACGCGCGGGACTGTATCCGATGGCGGACGGGGCGTCTGAGGGGAGGGCGGTTCAACGGTGGCCGGCGAGGGACCTGCGGGCCACGGGGAAGTCGAAGTAGGTGTCCGGGTAGGTCTCGGGCTTGAAGGTGTAGTGCCACCACTCCTCGGCGAGGTTCACGAAGCCGAGGTCCTCCAGGGTGTTCTTGAGCAGCATCCGGTGGGCCCGCTGCTCGTCCGTGATCCTCGGGTCGAGAGTGTGGCTGAGGGTGTCGAAGCAGTCGTAACCGGTGCCCATGTCGACGGAGTTGTCGGGGAACCGCTCGTCCTTCGGCGCGAAGCAGGGGGTGAGGGGTTCGCCCGGGCGGTAGGGCCGGGTGGGGCGGGCGGGGAGCTCGACGAGGGTGAGGTCGACGGTGGAGCCGCGGCTGTGGCCGGACTTCTCCGCGATGTACCCGTCGGCGAACAGGCGGGTCTTGTCGACGTTCGGGTAGAACTCGGCCTTCATGGTCTGGTCGTCGAGGTCCTCGGCCCAGCGCACGAAGTGGTCCACGGCGCGCTGCGGGCGGTAGCAGTCGTAGACCTTCAGGGAGTAGCCCTGCGGCAGCAGCCGTCGCTGGGCGGTGCGGAGTGCCTCGGCGGCGGGGCGGGTGAGGATGCACAGGGGCTGCCGGTAACCGTCGACGGGCTCGCCGAGGAAGGTGTGCGGGGTGACGTAGCGGATCTCGTGCAGGATCGTCGGGTCGACGCTGTGGAGGGCCACGAAGTCGCGGGGCGCCTTGGGTTCGGGCGTCGCCCGGGCGGGCGCGGCGATGGTGGTCGCGGTGAGCAGGGCGGCGAGGGCGGTGACCAGGGCGCGTACCGCGCGCGGTGAATGTGTCATGTCCTCTGCATCTATCAGACGGGGACGGTCGTACGGAAGCAGGCGCCCCGACCCGTTCCGTCACCGACCTCGACGCTTCCCGGACGCCGGTGAACACTTCCGGTGTCCGTCGGCATCGTCGTGCATCCCGGCGCAATTCGGCGCGCCACGGCCGGCGTCCCACCGGCGCCAGGACTCCCCCACGGGCGGTGCGGCTGCGACGGCACGCTCGTCGCGGATGCCGGGCGGGGCGCGGATCCCCCTGTCTCCGGCAGAAGTCGGCACGGGAAACGCACCCTGCACGTGAGGTCCGGGGCCGGCCGTCCCGGGCCCGGCCCAGGAGCCGCCATGACCAACGGGGACATATGCGTCGGCGAGGTCGTCGGCACCGTCATGCTCCTCCTCTTCGGCGCCGGCGTGGTCGCCGCCGTCGTCCTCGACCACTCGAAGGCGAAGGACGCCGGCTGGGTGGTCATCGCGTTCGGCCGGGGCTTCGGCGTGACGGCCGGCGCGTACACCGCCGCCCCGCTGTCCGGGGGCCGCCTCAACCCCGCGGTCACCCCCGGGGTCGCCGTCCGCACCGGCGGGTGGGACACGGTTCCGGTCTACGGGGCCGGGTGACCGGACCGTCGTACGGCGGCTCGTGCTCCGGCCGGCGGGCGCGCGGGCCGCGTCCGTCCGGCCGTGTCAGGTGGCGACCGCGCGGCGCCGCTCGGCGGCCCGGGTCATGGCGTGCTGGACGACGCCGACCAGGACCTCCTTGACCGACTCGCGGTCCCGCGCGTCGCACAGCACCAGCGGCACCCCGTCGTCGAGGTCGAGGGCCCGCCGTACCGCGTCCTCCGGGTAACGGGCGGCACCCTCGAAGCAGTTGACGCCTACCAGGAACGGTATGGACCGCCGCTCGAAGTAGTCGACGGCGGCGAAGCAGTCCTCGAGGCGCCGGGTGTCGGCGAGGACGACCGCGCCGAGCGCACCCTCGGACAGCTCGTCCCACATGAACCAGAAGCGTTCCTGACCGGGGGTGCCGAAGAGGTACAGCACCAGGTCCTCGCGCAGGGTGATGCGGCCGAAGTCCATGGCCACGGTGGTGGTGCTCTTCGCCTCGACACCGCTGGTGTCGTCGACGGGCCGCCCGGCCTCGGTGAGGAGCTCCTCGGTGCGCAGCGGCCGGATCTCGCTGACCGCGCCGACGAGCGTGGTCTTGCCCACGCCGAATCCGCCGGCCACCAGGATTTTGAGCGTGACGGGCTCGACCGGGGGCCTGCCGCGCTCAGATCGCCCGAGGATCATCGGTTCCTTCTCCTGCTCGACGAGGGTCGGGCGGCGGGCCGTATCCCCCGCCGCCGGGGGTTTCGATGACGAGGACGTCGCCGGGGGCGACGTCCGCCGAGTCGCTGCCGACGAGCGGGGTGACCGTGCCGTCGGCCCGCTCGATCCGGTTGGCGCCCGTCGCGCCGGGGGCCCCGCCGGCCATGCCGTAGGGCGGCACCCGGCGGTGCTGGGACAGCGTGGAGACCGTCATGGGCTCCAGGAAGCGGATGCGGCGGACGGCTCCGTCACCGCCGCGCCACCGTCCGGCGCCGCCGCTGCCCCGGCGCACCGCGAACTCCTCGAGCCGGACCGGCAGCCGCCACTCCAGGATCTCCGGGTCGGTGAGCCGGGAATTGGTCATGTGGGTCTGGACGACGGGGGCTCCGGGGTGGCCGTGGCCGGCGCCGGAGCCGGACGCCACGGTTTCGTAGTACTGGTGGCGGGCGTTGCCGAAGGTGACGTTGTTCATGGTGCCGGATCCCTCGGCCTGGACGCCGAGCGCCGCGTAGAGGGCGCCAGTGACGGCCTGTGAGGTCTCGACGTTGCCCGCGACGACGGCGGCCGGGGGTTCGGGCGCCAGCATGGAGCGGGGCGGGACGACGATGCGCAACGGGCGCAGACAGCCGTCGTTGAGCGGGATGTCGTCGGCGACCAGGGTGCGGAAGACGTACAGGACGGCCGCGTCGACGACGGAGGAGGGTGCGTTGAAGTTGGTGGCGAGCTGGGGGGACGTGCCGGTGAAGTCGACGGTCGCGGAGCGGTCGGCACGGTCCACGCTCACCGTGACGCGCAGGACGGCGCCCGAGTCGGTCTCGTAGGCGTACGCGCCGTCGTCCAGGGCGTCGATGACGCGGCGCACCGCCTCCTCGGCGTTGTCCTGCACGTGCCGCATGTAGGCCTGGACGACGTCGAGGCCGTAGGCGTCGATCATGCGGCCGACCTCTTCGACCCCCTTGTGGTTGGCGGCGATCTGGGCGCGCAGGTCGGCGAGGTTGGTCGCCGGATCGCGGGAGGGGTGGGGCGCCCCGGTGAGCAGGCGGAGGGTCTCCTCCTCGCGGAACCGGCCGTTCTCGGTGAGCAGCCAGTTGTCGAAGAGGACGCCCTCCTCGTCGATGGTGCGGCTGTGCGCGGGCATGGAGCCGGGGGCGATGCCGCCGATCTCGGCGTGGTGGCCGCGGGAGGCGACGTGGAAGAGGACCTCGGGGCCCCGCCGCGTGCCGTTCCCGGGTGCGGAGCCGAAGACGGGGGTGATGACGGTGACGTCGGGCAGGTGGGTGCCGCCGTGGTACGGGTCGTTCACGGCGTAGGTGTCGCCGGGGCGCATGGCGGAGCCGCGCCGCCGGACGACCTCCTTGACGCTGGTGCCCATCGAGCCCAGGTGGACGGGGATGTGCGGGGCGTTGGCCACCAGGTTCCCGTCGGGGTCGAAGAGGGCGCAGGAGAAGTCCAGGCGTTCCTTGATGTTGACGGACTGGGCGGTGGCCTCCAGACGGGCGCCCATCTGTTCGGCGATGGACATGAAGAGGTTGTGGAAGATCTCGAGCATGACCGGGTCGGCCTCCGTGCCGACGCCGGAACTCTCCGTGATCGCGACGCGTTCCATGACCAGATGCCCGTCGTCGGTGGTCGCGGCCCGCCAGCCGTCGTCGACGACGGTGGTGGAGCCGTCCTCGGCGATGATCGCGGGGCCGGTGACGGTCTCGCCGGGAGGGAGGTCCTCGCGGCGGTGGAGGGGCACGTCGCACCAGGCGCCACCGGTGTGGAGGCGGACGGTGACGGGCGCGGCGGGCCGCCCCGACCAGGTGGCCAGGGCGGAGAGATCGGGGGGTTCGGTGGTGCCGGTGGCTTCGACGGAGAGGGCCTCGACGACGATCAGGCGGTCGAGGGTGAAGGAGTAGGTGGCGCGGTGCCGGTCCTCGAAGGCGCGCCGCATGGTGTCGGGCTCGGTGAGCCCGACGGTGAGGGTGGTGTCGGTGCCGTCGTAGCGGAGCTGGGCCCGGCGGGTGACCTCGACGCGTTCCTCGGGGACGTCCTCGGCGAGGAGCTCGGCGCGGGCTGCCGCCTCCAGCTCGTCGGCGGTCCCGTGGACGCCGGGCATGGCGGCGGGCTCCAGCGGGGCCTCGACGGAGCGTTCCCGCATGGCGGTGGTGTCGGCGAGGCCGATGCCGAGCGCGGACAGCACGCCCGCCATGGGCGGCACGAGGACGGTGCGGATGCCGAGGGAGTCGGCGACCATGCAGGCGTGCTGGCCGCCCGCCCCGCCGAAGGCGGTGAGGGCGTACCGGGTGATGTCGTGGCCCTTCTGCACGGAGATCCGCTTGACCGCGGCCGCGACATGGGCGACGGCGATCCGGAGATAGCCCTCGGCGACCTGTTCGGGGGTGCGGTCGTCGCCGGTGCTCTCGTGGATCTCGCGGGCGAGGGCGGTGAAGCGTTCGCGGACCACGTCCGCGTCGAGCGGCCGGTCGCCGCCGGGGCCGAACACGGCCGGGAAGTGGGCCGGCTGGACGCGGCCCAGCATGACGTTGGCGTCGGTGACGGCGAGCGGGCCGCCGCGCCGGTAGCAGGCGGGGCCGGGGTCCGCTCCCGCCGAGTCGGGGCCGACGCGGTAGCGGGAGCCGTCGAAGCGCAGCACCGAGCCGCCGCCCGCGGCGACGGTGTGGATGTCGAGCATCGGCGCGCGCAGCCGGACCCCCGCGATCCGGGTGGTGAAGACGCGCTCGTACTCGCCGGCGAAGTGGGACACGTCGGTGGAGGTGCCGCCCATGTCGAAGCCGATGACCCGGTCGAAGCCGGCGAGCCGCGACATGCGGGCCATGCCCACGATCCCGCCGGCGGGCCCGGACAGGATCGCGTCCTTGCCGCGGAACTGCCGGGCCTCGGTGAGCCCGCCGTTGGACTGCATGAACATCAGCCGTACGCCGTCGAGCGCGTCGGCGACCTGGCGCACATGGCGGCGCAGCACGGGTGAGAGGTACGCGTCGACGACGGCGGTGTCCCCGCGCGGCACCAGCTTCATCAGCGGGCTGACCTCGCTGGACAGCGAGATCTGGGGGAAGCCGATGCGGGCGGCGAGCTCCCCGACGGCCTGTTCGTGGGCGGGATGGCGGTCGCTGTGCAGGCAGACCACGGCGACGGCCCGGATCCCGTCGTCGTACGCCTGCCGCAGCGGACCGGTGAGGGCGTCGAGGTCGGGGGCGCGCAGCACGGTGCCGTCGGCCGCGACGCGTTCGTCCACCTCGACGACCCGCTCGTGGAGCGGTGCCGGCAGGTCGATGCGGCGCGCGAAGATGTGCGGGCGGTTCTGGTAGGCGATGCGCAGGGCGTCGCGGAAGCCGCGGGTGACGACCAGCAGGGTGCGCTCGCCCTTGCGTTCGAGGAGGGCGTTGGTGGCGACGGTGGTCCCCATGCGGACGACGTCGACGGGGTCGCCGGAGCCGTTCAGCAGCGCGCGGACGCCGGCCACCGCCGCGTCGGCGCCGGACGGGCCCGAGCGGCCCGGGTCCGGGGCGTCGGAGAGGACCTTGCGGGTGAGCAGCCGGCCGTCGGGGCGGCGCGCGACGATGTCGGTGAAGGTGCCGCCTCGGTCGACCCAGAACTGCCAGCCTGTCACGCCACTACCCCGCTTCCGCGCCGGTCACAGCGCCCGGAGGCCGTTGATCACGTCGCGCAGAATACTCTCGTCCGGCAGCTCGGCCGGGGGGACGGGCCGGTTCACATGGACGAGTTCCGCGTCCACGAGATCACCGACGAGGACCCGGACCACGCCCACCGGCAGGTCGAGCCCCGCGGCGAGTTCGGCGACCGTCTGGGGGATCTCGCGGCACAGTCCGACGATGTCGACGTGTTCCGGGGAGAGGGTGGGGTCGTCCTCCGGGTCGTCCGCGTGCGGCTCCGCGACGACCACGGCGATCAGGTCGAGGCGGTGCTGGGCCGCACTGGTGGTGCGGCCCCGCGTCATGGCGTACGGACGGACGACCGGTCCGGCCTCGTCGTCGAACCAGTGGCTTCTCCCCTGACCGTGAGCGCTCATGCCGGTTCACTACCCGCTCGGGGGCAGATCGGTGCGTGGCGCGGCGCCCAGGTGTGCGCCGACCCGCTTCACCAGGAGGGTCATCTCGTAGGCCACCTGGCCGACGTCGGAGTCGGCGTCGGCGAGGACGGCGAGGCAGCTGCCGTCCCCTGCGGCGGTGACGAACAGGAACGCCTCGTCGAGCTCGACGACGGTCTGGCGGACCTCACCGGCCTCGAAGTGGCGGCCCACGCCCTTGGCGAGGCTGTGGAAGCCGGAGGCTACGGCGGCCAGATGTTCGCTGTCCTCCCGGGTGAGGTCCTTGGACGCCCCTGTGGGCAGGCCGTCGCCGGAGAGCACGATCGCCTTGCGGATGCTGGCGACGCGGTCCACCAGGTCGTCGAGGAGCCAGTTCAGCTCTCCCTTGTCGTTCGCGATGTGGCCGGTGGCGCTCGGTTCGGTCATCGACCGTCCCCCTTAGTCCTTCGTCGTGGTGCTGTGCCGCTGTCGGCGTCGTCGCCCGCGGCGTTCTCCTCCCGGCCGCGCTGCCAGCCGCGCTGGAGCGAGGCCATACGGCTGCGCACTTCGTCCGCGTCCCGTTCGACGGGCCGGGCCCGGTCGGTCTTCCGGGCCGCGACGTCGCGCTTGAGCTGCGGTGCCAGGCTGGCCTGCCGCACGCGCCGGGGCAGTTCCGCGCCGTCGGGCTGCGGTGTGCCGTCGGGCTGCGGTGTGCCGTCGGGCTGTGGTGTGCCGTCGGGTCGCGGTGTGCCGGTGTACGCGTCACTGATGACCGGAGGAAAGTCGTCGGGGCCGCCGCCGGTGGCCGCGGGGCGGCGGGAGGGGCCGGTGGGTGCGGGACCGGCGGGCGCGGGGGTGTCGTCGCGCTTCCCCGTGCCGGTGGCGGTGCCGGGCCGGGCGGAGCCGGTGGCGCGCCGGCGGGCGGGCAGGGGCGGCGGTGTCTCCGTGCCCGGCTGCTCCGGGTCACGCGCGGGAAGCTCCGGCACGGGTTCCGCGCCGGCCCGGCCGATGGCCCGGCGGCCGGTGTCGCCGCGGCGCCGGGAGGGCAGCGGCGGGGGCTCGGCCGCGTCGGGGCGGGTGTGCGGGGCCGCGGTGTCGCCGTCCGTCCGGTCCTCCAGGGCCCGCGGGTCGCGGACCGGGCGACCGTGGGAGCTGACCAGCTTGGGGGTGGCCCGGCGGGTGAGCGGCACGGGTCCGCTCCCCCGCCCGCCGGCCGTCCCGTCCCGGTCGTCCGGGGCGGTGTCGTGCCGCGCGGTGTCGTGTCCGGGGGTGTCGCGGCCGGGGGTGTCGCGGCCGGGGCGCTCGGCGTCGGCGCGGGAGCGGCGGGACCGGAACAGACCGCCGTGCGCGCGGTCCCCGTCGTCCGGGGCGGGGAAGCCGTCGAGGGCGTCCAGGTCGACGGGCGCCTCCAGTTCGACCGGTCCGTCCAGCACGGAGGCGGGCAGTCCGGGCAGGGCCGCGGGCACCTGGGAGAGCGTGGCGCGGCGGCTGTCGGCCGGTTCCTTCTCCGTACGGCGGGGGCGGTCGAGGCGGAACCCGACGCCGTTGGTGTCGGGCACGTCGTCGGTGAGCAGCGCGTCGGGGATGAACACGACGGCCGTGGTGCCGCCGTACGGGGAGGGCTGGAGGGAGACGCGGACGTTCTGGCGCCGGGCGAGCCGGCTGACCACGAACAGGCCGAGCCGGTCGGTGTCGGACAGCTCGAACTCCGGCGTCTCCGCGAGCCGGAGGTTGGCGTCGAGCAGCGCGTCGGCGGCCATGCCGAGGCCCCGGTCGTGGATCTCCAGGGTGAAGCCGTTGCCGACGCGTTCGCCGACGACCTGGACGGCGGTGTGCGGCGGGGAGAACACCGTGGCGTTCTCCAGGAGTTCGGCCACCAGGTGGGTGAGGTCGGCGACGGCCGGTCCGGTGACGGCGACCCGGGGCAGCCGCCGGACCTCGATGCGCTCGTAGTCCTCGACCTCGGCGACGGCGGCGCGGACGACGTCCATGAGCTGCACGGGCTTGCGCCACTGGCGGGAGGGTGCGGCGCCGGACAGGATGACCAGGCCCTCGGCGTGCCGGCGCATGCGGGTGGTCAGGTGGTCCAGCCGGAACAGGTCGGCGAGTTCCTCGGTGTCGTCCGTCCGGCGCTCCATCGCGTCGAGCAGGGTGAGCTGTTTGTGCAGCAGCACCTGGCTGCGGCGGGCGAGGTTGACGAAGACCTCGGAGACGCCGGCCCGCAGTTCGGCCTGCTTGACCGCGGCCTCGACGGCGGCGCGCTGCAGGGTGTTGAGGGCCTGGCCGACCTCGCCGATCTCGTTCTTGTCGTACTCCAGGCGCGGGACCTCGGTCTCGACGTCGACCTGTTCGCCGGCCGAGAGACGGCTCATGACGCTGGGCAGCCGCACCCCGGACGCCTCGTGGGCCTCCAGGCGCAGTTGCCTGAGGTCGCGGATGAGCCTGCGGCCCACGCGCACGGAGAGGAACAGGGAGACGAGCAGGGCGGCCAGGCCGAGCACACCGGCGGCGACGGCCTTGGCGATGACGCCCATGGCGACGGGCCGCACCCGCTCCTGGTAGCGGTCGGTGGCCTGGTCGTTGAGGGTGGCGAGTTCCTCCAGCACCTCCCCGGCGGCGGTGTCCCAGGTCCTGGCGGTGACCCCGCGGGGCTTGCCGTCCTCGGCGAAGACGGCTGCCTGCTCGCCGACCCGCAGCGGGGCGGTGGCGGCGTTCGACCAGAACGTCTCGTAACGCTCGCGCTCGTCCGCGGGGAGCTGCGGCAGCGCCGACTCGTACAGCAGGGTGCGCTGGGCCATCAGGTCGGAGACGTCCCGCACCTCGGTGGGGGCCAGCTCGCCGACGACCAGGGCGGAGCCGAGCAGGGCGTCCTGGCGGGCGAGCAGTTCGCGGGCGCGGGCCAGGTTCACCAGGGCGCGGTACTGCTTGTCGAGGCCGACGTCCTCGACCACGCGCAGGTCGGCCAGCAGCACGTAGCAGGGGTCGACGAGGCGGTTGTAGAGGTCGAGGGCCTGGCGGCGGTCGACGGTGCCGTCGTCGACGCTGCGGCGGAGGGACTGGATGCCCTCGAACGAGTCGAGGGCGGCGTCGAGTTTGCCGGAGCCGCCGTGCATGGCCTCGCGCACGCCGTCGGCGGACGCGCTCCTGCGGACGGCGGCCACGGCCCTGTCGGTGGCCGCACGGCTGCGTTCGAGGGCGGAGAGCCCGTCGGCGGCACGGGGGTCGGCGAGGTGGACGAGGGTCTGCCGGCGCTCCTGCTGGAGGACGCGGACGGTGTCCTCGACCGGGTAACCGACCTCCTCCATCACGGACGACACGTCGAACAGGCGGCTCGCCTCGCGGCTCGTGATCACCGTGGTGAAGACCCAGAGCGTGGTCAGGGACACCAACGGCACGAGAAGCAGCGCCACGATCTTCCGGCGGATGGACTTCCCGCGAAAGCGCATGGCCTCCCCCAGCTCGGCCCCCCGGGTGGCCGGGGGCACGCATGTGCGTCAACAAACGGCGCGAGCCTACTACCGCATCGGGGTCAACTCGAAGACCCGGCCGGAGGGTTGGGTTCCGGCAGGCGGTCGGTACAGGCGGAGTTGTCCGCCGATTGCGGGAGATCGCCTCCCGGAGTCCGGGTCGGGTTTCCCGGCCCTTCCCCCGGGTCGCGGACGGCTGTTGGCCGAAAACTTTCCCGACCGGGAATCTTCACGATGCTCCGCGCGTCCTTACCTGTGGGACATGGGGGCGGAATCAGCCACAGGAGCCGTGTCCCGCATCCGGGCGGCGTAAAACAGCGCAAGCCGGGCAGCCAATGGGGAGCCGGGTCTTCGGACATGGGCAGCGGGCTGGCGGCGGTGGGGAGTGACACGGTGATGGGCACGGCGGAGCGGCGCGGGACGTCCGAGGACGGCACTGCGGCGCGGGATGTGACGCGGCGGGGCGCCGCGGCGGCGGAGCGTGTGACGGACGCGGCCGGGCGACGGGCGGACGGCGGGCCCGTCCGGGAAGCGGCCGAGGACCGGCCGGCCCACCGGCCGCTGTGGGTGGAGGAGCCGGCCAAGCGGCGCCGCATGCCCGATCCGGTGCGGACGGCCGCGGTGCGATCGGTGCTCGTCATCGCGGTGACACTGATCCAGGCCATGGTGGCCCTGCTGTGCACGCTGGCCGGATCCTGGCTCGCCTTCCCGATGGTCATCAGCAGCGTGGTCAGCACGATCGCGGCCACCTGGGCGGTGCTCGACGTGTGGGTGACCCGCCAGGTGTGGAACCAGCGGCACGGCGTGGTGTCCACGCCCAGCAGCACGGCCCGGGCGCTGCGCCGCGAGCGGCGGCAGGCCCGCCGTCGGCAGCGGGCCGCCGAGCGGGAGCAGACCCGCATACGCCGGCGGGGCGGCACCGGGCAGCTGTCACACCCGTAGGACGCGTCGTCGGTAGGGTGGCGTTCCGTATGACGCGCAGGTGAGTGCGGTGCGCGACGGCCCGGCGGGCGGCGCGCACCGGGCGTTCGAAGGGATGGGGGCCGGCCATGACCGGTGCGGGACGGCCCGGAGAGCGGGGGAAGAGCGCGAGCGGCGCCGTGCAGTCCGTGGACCGGGCGGTGAGCGTGCTGGAGATCCTCGCCCGGCGCGGCGAGGCCGGGGTCACGGAGATCGCCGACGAGCTGGGCGTGCACCGCTCCACCGCGTTCCGGCTGCTGGGCGTTCTGGAGAACCGCGGTCTGGTCGCGCAGGCCGGCGACCGGGGCAAGTACCACCTCGGGGCCGGTGTGCTGCGTCTCGCGGGCGCGGCGGCCGTGCGGCTGGACGTCTCGCAGGAGGCCGTCCCGGTGTGCCGGGACCTCGCCGACGAGCTGGGCGAGACGGTGAACACCGCGGTGCTGGACGAGGACGCCGCCGTCAACATCATGCAGGCGCGCGGTACGGCCGCGGTGACCGCGCAGGACTGGCTGGGCCGGCGCACAGCGCTGCATGCGACGTCCAGCGGCAAGGTGTTCCTGGCCCACATGGCGCCCGCGCTCCGCGAGGACCATCTGGCCCGCCCGCTGCGCCGGTTCACGGAGCACACCGTCACGGAGGCGTCCGTGCTGCGCGACGAGCTGGAGCGGGTGCCGGAGCAGGGGTACGCGGCGACGCGCGAGGAGCTCGAACGGGGACTCGTCGCCGTCGCGGCACCGGTCCACGCGCACGACGGCGCGGTGATCGCCGCGATCAGCGTCTCGGGCCCGGTCTTCCGGATGACGCCGGATCGCCTGCCCCGACTGGGCGCCAGGACCGCGGCCGCAGCGGAGGAGCTGTCACGGCGGATGGGGTACGGCTTCTAGGCACCGCCCGCGGCGAGGGCGGCGGACGGTCGGCGCCCCGCGCCACCGGGCACCCGGGCGGGGCGGACCGGCTCGGCAGGTCACGCGCTTGGGCGGCACGGCGTGGTCCGTGAGGCTCGCCGCGTCGGGGACCACGGCGTCGAGGGTCATGCCGCCGGGGGCCGCGTGACGGGCGGTCGGGGCGGGCGAGCGGCCCACTCAAGCACGGACCGTCCGGCGCGCTCGGGAAGCCTCCTCGTCGTCCCACGCGCAGACCGCCCGGGCACGCCAACGCGACCGCCCGGCACCGGGGCGCGGCACCCGGCGCATGACGGACCGTAGGCGGGCGGAGTGACCTGCCTCGGGCGTGAGCCTTCCGACGCACCCGGGAAGTCCTCCCGTCGTCCCACGCGCAGACCGCCCGGGCACGCCAACGCGACCGCCCGGCACCGGGGCGCGGCACCCGGCGCGCGGCCGGGCGTGGCGGCCCCGGCCGCACAGCCGAAGCGACCGGCGGTCACGGCGCCGCGTGGTGCTTCGCGGACGCCGCTCAGGTCGTCGCGGCCGGCCGTTTGAACATGCGGGTGGCGGTGATCTCGCTGTGGGTCTCCTGGCCCGGGTCCGGCTGGGGGAGACCGGGGCGGAGGTGTTCCTCCACGCGGATGTACTTCAGGCCCGCCCTCAGGTCGGCGTCGTTGCGGAGGCGGATGACCAGCGGGAACTCGGCCAGGGCCGTGGTGTCGAACAGGCCGGTGGTGTACAGCAGCTGGACGCCGAGCGCGTCGGCGACCGCCCGCTGGAGCTCCAGCAGATAGGTGGCGTTGGCCCGGCCGATGGGGTTGTCGAGGAACAGCGTCCCCGCGTGCCGGTGCTTGTCGCGGCCCCGGTCGTTCGAGCGCAGCGCGGCCATCGTGCAGTACAGGGCGATGGCCGCGGTGAGAAGCTGCCCGCCGGAGAAGACGTCGCCCATCTGCCCGACCGGCACCCGCTCGGCGCGCAGCACCGCGTCGGGCTTGAGGATCTCCACGGCGACGCCCTTGGGCCGCAGGGCCGCGGCGACCCCGCGCAGGAGCAGGGACATGCCGTCCCGCCGCAGGTCGGAGTTCTTCTTGACGGCCGCCCGGGTGG
Source organism: Streptomyces sp. DSM 120436 (assembly GCF_055778765.1). Classification (NCBI taxonomy): domain Bacteria; kingdom Bacillati; phylum Actinomycetota; class Actinomycetes; order Kitasatosporales; family Streptomycetaceae; genus Streptomyces; species Streptomyces sp. DSM 120436. Next base: position 983,422 of record NZ_JBSKBS010000002.1, read on the forward strand.
CCTCGTCGATGACCTCGCCGAGGCGCTCGGTGAGGGTGGCCTGGTCGGGTTCCTCGAAGCGGATGCGCAGGAACTCCTGCCCGGACCACTCCCCCAGGCCCTCCGGCAGCCGGGACAGCCGCTGGGCCGAGCGGAGGGTGGCGAGGGCGGACTCGACCAGGCCGCGCAGCCGGTCCACGATCGAGTCGCGGTTGCGCTCCAGCTGCTCCAGCTCGTCGGTGAGCACCCGCAGCCGGGGGGCGAAGGCGTCGGCCCACTTCTTGGCGTGCTCCGGCAGCGCGGAGGCGGGCAGTTCGCGGATCTGCTGGCGGGCCGGGGTGCGGACCTGTTCGTACCGGGTGGAGTTGGCGTGCCGCACCAGCACGTCGCCGGCCTCGCGCACCGCGGCCTCGGCGGCGGACAGGTCGGCGGCGCAGCCCCGCAGCGAGCGGCGTGCCTCGGCGGCGGACCGCCGGGCGTCGTCGAGACCGCCGGGGTAGGGCTCGGGCTGCTCCTGCTCCTCCTCGGCGGCGTGCTCGCGCAGCAGGTCGCGGAGCATGGCGGCGATCTCGTCGAAGCCGCCGGCCGCGTCCTCGGCGGCCCGGTGGGCGGCGAGGAGTTCGGCGTGCGCCTCCTGAGCCTGGCCCAGCTGTTCCTCGCAGGCGGCGAGTTCGGCGGCGGCGGTGCGCAGGAGGGCCTGGGCGTGCTCGGCGTCGCGCGGGACCAGTTCCTCGGGCAGCTCGGTGTGCGCCTCACCGTCCGCCGGGGCGAGCCGCTCGGTCTCGCCGCGGAGCCGGCCGAGCTGCTCGCTCGCGCCGGACATGCGGGTCTCCAGCAGCTGCACCAGTTCCTCGGCGCGGGCCGCGGCGGCCTGCCGGCTGGGGCCGTCGGCCCCGTCGGGCGACTCCAGCAGCTGCTCGGCGCGGGTGCGGACCTTGTTGCTGAGCCGGTCCAGCTCGGCGCGTGCGGCGCTCTCGTCGCTCTCCGCGCGGGCCTGCTCGGCGCGCAGGTCGGCGCCGACGCCGACCTTCTCGTACACCTGGGACGCGGCACGGTAGGCCTCCCGCAGGGCGGGCAGGGACGCCCGCGGGGCGCCGTCGCCGTCCTCGGGCAGGTCGTCGGGGGCGCCGGCGACCTCGGCGCGCTCGGCGCGCAGGGCGCGGGCGGTGCGCCGGGCGTCGTCGGCGGCGCGCTGGGCGGCGCGCCGGTCCTCGTCCGCGGCGCGGGCCCGCTCCAGGCAGGACTGGGCGCGGGCCTCCGCCTCGGCGGCGTCGTCGGCCAGTTCGCGCACCTTGGCCTGCCATCCGGCGCGTTCGCGCAGCCGGAAGGCGAGTCCGGCGAGGGCGTCGGCGGCGCGCCGGGCCTTCTGGGCGGCCTCCTGCCGTTCGTCCCGGACCCGGACCGCCTCGGCGGCCGCTTCCTCGGCCTCCGCCCGGAGGCTGCGCGCCTCCGCGAGTTCGGCCTCGGCCTCCTCGGCGAAGGTCCGTGCCTGCTCGGCCGTGGCGGCCAGCTCGGCGAGGCGTCCGGCCGGGCAGCCGGTGCGCCAGGAGGCGAGCCGGGCGGCGAGTTCGCGGTCCTTGCCGAGCCGGGCGGCGAGCGTCCGGATCTCCTCGTCCCGCTCGGCGGCGCGGGCGCGCAGCGCCTGCCGCTCCTCGTCGGCGGCGTGCTCGTCGTGCATGGCCGGGTTCGGCGGTACGAGGAACACGTCGCCGGAGCCGGACGCGGGCGTGGGCGCGAGCAGGGCGGCGGCGGTGCCGACGGCGACGGCGGACCGGGGCAGCAGCGCGGCGTCGCCGAGCGCCTCGCGGGCGCGGACGTGGGAGTCGGGGTCGGTGATGACGACGCCGTCGACGAGTTCGGGGCGGGCCGCCAGCACGCGCGCGTGGTCGGCGGGGTCGACGGCCTGGGCGAGGTAGCGCCACCCGGGGAGGGCGGGGATGCCGTGCTCGCCGAGGAACTCGACGGTGGCCAGGACGTCGGGGCCGGGCGGCAGCAGTCCGCCGTCGCCGAGGGCGCCGAGGATGCGGGCGTCGTCGGCGGCGGCGGTGCGCAGCTCGAAGAGCTGCCGCTCCGCCGAGGAGACGGCGTCGTCGAGCAGTTCGCGCAGCTCGTCGGCGAACCGGTCGAGTTCCTCCGCGCTCAGCCCGCCCTCACGGGAGCCGTTCGCGGCGGTGCCGGTGTCCGTGCGCTGACCCGGCACGGTCGTCCGGCGCCGGCCGGACGCGCCCGGCAGGCTCAGCAGCTCCGCCAGCCGCTGTTCGGCGGCGAGGGCCTCGGCGGTGCGGCGCTCGCTCTCGTGGGCGCGCTCGGCCGCCGTGGCCGCGTCGGCGGCGCGGGCGGCGGTGAGTTCCGCGCGGCTCTCGGCGGCGGCCGTCTCACGGGCGTGTTCGGTGGCCCGGCGGGCGGTCTCGCGGGCGGTGTCCCAGGCGGCGACGGCGGTCTTCTCGGCGTCGCTGGCCGCGAGGGCGGCGCGGGCCGGGTCGGCGTCGGGGGCGCTGTCGTCGAGCCAGCCGGCCCGGACGGCCTCGGCGGTCTCCTGCTCGACCTCGGCGAGCCGCTGCCGCAGGTGGCCGATCTCGCTGCGGGCACGCTGCGCCTCGGTGGCGGCGGCGGTGGAGTCGCGGTGGGCGCCGTCGCCGGCCTCCTGGAGCGCGGCGGAGCGCGCCTCCTCCTCGTTGGCGCGGTTCTCGGCGCTTTGCGCGGCGGCGTGCAGGGCGCGGACCAGGTCGAGGGCGGCCTTGGCGCGGGCGGCGAGGGCCGGGGCGGCGTCCCGCTCGGCCTCCTGGATCGCGGCGGACACCCGCGCCACCCGGTCGGCGGCGGCGCGGTGCCGCAGCACGGACTCGGCGGCCTGCCAGGCGGAGTACAGGGTGCGCGCGTCGGCCAGTTCGCGCTTCTGGGCGGCGGCGGACTTCTCGGCGGCGGCGAGCGCCAACGAGGCGTGCCGGTAGGCGAGTTCGGCGGAGACACGGGCGCTGTGCCCGCGGGCGGTCTCGGCTTGGGCGACCGCGTGCGCGGCGGCGGTGACGCGGTGGGCGAGGTCGGCCGCGCGCTCCCGCTCCTGGGCGCCCCGCGCGGAGAGCCGGCGGGCGAGGGTACGGGTGCGGCGCTCGGCGGAGGCGTGGATCTCCCGGGCCCGGGTGCGGGCGTCGGCGGCCTCGACGATGCGGCCGAGCAGGTCGACGGACCCGGCGGTGAAGTCCCGTTCGGCGATGAGTTCGGCACGCCGGCCCAGCTTGTTGCCGAAGCCGCTGACCAGGTCGGCGAGTCCGTCGGTGTCGCGGGTGTCGGTGACGGCGCGCAGCAGCAGGTCGGTGAAGTCGGAGTCCTTCTTCACCGCGAAGAGACCGGCCGCCTCGCCCTCGTCGGCGTTCATCTCCCGCTGGTAGCGGAAGAGTTCGGGGTCGAGCCCGAGGTCGCCGAGGTGTTCGGTCCAGCGTTCGTGGATCTCCTCCCAGTGCACCTCCAGGTGCGGGTAGGTCTTGCCCGCCTCGGTGAGGGCGTCACGGAAGCCCTTCATGGTGCGGCGCCGGCCGCGGGCGCCGGACTGGCCCTCGACGGGTGGGCGCACGGACGTGGCCTCGGCGACGGGGAGGTTGTCCAGGCTGAGGCCGGGACCGGGGCGGAAGGAGTACCAGGCCTCGGCGAACTTCCGCGGGTCGCCTGAGACCTGGCGGCCGCGCCATTCGCTGACCTTGCCGACGACGACGCACTCGCCGGTCTGCACGTGCTGCCATTCGAGGGCCACGTGGCCGCAGTCGTCGGCGAGCAGGAACTTGCGCAGCACGCCGGAGCTGGCGCCGCCGAGGGTGTTGCGGTGCCCGGGGAGCATCACGGAGAAGATCAGCTTCAGCAGGACGGACTTGCCGCCGCCGTTCTCCAGGAAGAGCACGCCGGCGGGCGCGGGCCTGCGGGGCGGGCCGACGGGCTCGTCCGCGAAGAACTCCGCCTGGGTCGGCGCCGGGTTCGGCACGGTGGCGCCGACGCCGCGCAGGTCGAGCACGGTGTCGGCGTAGCGTGCGCCCGCCGGTCCGATGGAGTAGAGGCGGACCCGGGACAGCTCGTACATGGCGGACTCTCGTGTGGCTTCGTGGGGTGGGGGTCAGGCGGAGTGGAAGGGGAGGCCGGCGTCGGCGACCAGGTCCAGGTCGTCGCCGTCCTCGGGCGGCAGCAGGGTGGGGGTGCCGTCGGTGACGGGGACGACGCCGAGGTCGAGCAGTTCGGCCATGGCGGCGCTGCCCGCCATGTCGCGGACCTGGAGCTGGTAGCGGGCGGTGGTGCGGTAGGTGCCGCCGTTGTCGTCGCCGGTGCGCTGGAGGAAGCCGGAGTCGGTGAGGAAGGAGACGGCCTTGGCGACGATGCCGGTGGTGGATCCGGCCAGGCGGCGGGCGTCCTTGGTGGCGCCGGTGGCGCTGCGCCGGGACCAGATCCGCCAGGCGGCCTCGAGTCCGGGGGCGTCGGTGGCCGGGTCGGTGTTCTCGCCCTGTTCGGCGGCCCGCTCCTCCAGGCGGTGGCAGGCCTGGCGGACGAAGGCGTCGACGCCGTTGACCGTGACGCGTCCGATGTAGCCGTCGTCGGCGAGGTCCTCGGGGCGGGGGAAGGCCAGGGCGGCGACGGCGAGGTGGGCGAGTCCGTGCAGGAAGCGGTCGCCGCCGTCGGCGGAGGCGCGGCGCGCGTAGTCGCCCATGCGGACGGCGAAGACGGAGTCCTCGGCGGCGGTGACGGCCATGCCGGCGCGCGGGGACACCTCCAGCACGACGAGTCCGAGGCCGGTGGCCACGGCGTCGGCGAGCCGCGCGAACGGCGGGTCCTCCCGGTAGCGGCGCAGCAGGTCGGCGTACTCCTGGTCGCGGGCGGGCTGGAGCTTGGGCTGGAGGCCGAAGGCGACGAGCCGGGCCGCGTCGGCGGCGTCGGCGGGCGTGACGGCGGTGCTCGCCGGCGTCGCCACGGGCTCCGGCTCGCTCCAGTCGGCGTGCTCGGTCACGGTCGGGGCTCCTCGGTGCGGGCGGGATCGGTGCGGACGGTCTCGGTGCGGGGGGTGTCGCCGCGGGCCGCTCGGGTCGCGGTCACACCGCCTCCGCACGGTCCGCGGCCATGCCCGCCGCGTCCAGCAGGGCCGTGCCCACGATGAGGTCGGCGCCGCCGAACTCGGGGTCGTCGAGCGCGGTGCCGTCGTCCACGGCGAACAGCAGGCTCCGCTCCCCCTGACGGTAGGCGGTGCCGAACGGCGGGCTGGCGGCGTGGACCGCCAGCAGGGCGACCAGGTAGGGCAGCTCGGGATCCTTGCGGCGGGCCTCGGCGAGCAGCCCGGACAGCCGGCGCGGCGCATCGGCCGGGAGGTCCAGCAGTTCGGTGGCGGCCGCGAGCTGCTCCTCGCTGAAGCGGCTGTCGTCGGGGGTGGCGATGAGGTCCGGCTCGGGCATCTCGGCACCGAGGTGCTCCCGCTCCACGGGCGGGGTCAGCAGGATCTCGACGAGGTCGGCGACCCGGACGGACACGGGTGTGCGCAGTCCGGTGCCGTGGGCGAAGAACGCGTCGGTGACCCGGGACGCCTGCTCCACGGGGAGCGGCAGCAGGGGCGCGAGGAGCTGGCCGTAGAGGTCGGTGCCGGCGGCCGCGGCGGGGGTGGCGAAGGCCTGCCGGTCCTGCTCGGCGCGGAACAGCGGGCCGGCCTCCAGCAGCCGGGACTGCAGCTGGGTGTGGCGGCGGATGCAGTCCTTGACGATGTCCACCAGCTCGGCGGCGCGGCGCTTGTGCTCGGGGTCCTCGGACTCGTCGCGGGCCTTGCGGATGTTGGTGAGGATCGCGTTCTCGTGGCGGTAGCGGTCGGCGACGTGCTCGAGCGCCTCGGCGATCATGTCGGGCACGGCGCTGAGCCAGTCCACCGCGCGGACGTTGCGCCGGGTGGCCTCCAGGGCTCGGCGCAGGGTCTCGGAGTACTGCACCGTGCGGTAGCGGGCCTGCTCGGCGGCGAGCTGGGCGTCGGCGAGCCTGCCCCGGCTGATCAGCACCTCGAGCTTGACCTCGGCGGCGATCTGGGCGCTGGTGACGTCCGTGTCGAGGGCGCCGACCAGCACGTTGACCGCCTCGTCGGTGGTGCGCAGGTACACCGTGCCGCCGGGTCCCGGGACCTCTTCGATCAGCTTGAAGTCGTAGTCGCGGCGGACGTACGTGCCGTCCGGGCCGAACACTCCGTACACGGCGCGGAAGCCGCGGTCGACGCTGCCGACGTTGATCAGGTTCTCCAGGACCCAGCGGGCCACCCGCTCGTGCTCGGCGGCGGGGCGGTCGGGGGCCTGCGCGGCGGCGCGGGGGACGAGCCGGGCGACGATCTGGTCGTGGTCGGCGCCGGTGTCGAAGTCCATGGTGAGCGTGACCAGGTCGATGGCGGCGAGGGCGATCTCCGCCATGCCGTACACCGAGTACTCGCCCGCGAGATTGGCCTTGCGGGCGTCGAGGTCGTGCAGCGGCGCGGTGCACGCGAGCGCGCGCAGCCGCCGCGCCAGTCCCTCGTCGGCGGCCGGGCCCGACGCGGGGCGCGGCCCCGCGCTGAGCTGGGGCGGAGCACTGTCCGTCGATGCAGGCGAAGTCACGGTGCACAGACTAGGTCCTCGGTCCGACAACGGCCCAAACGAGGCGGAAGCGTCCCGTTCCCGCGGCCGGCGGACCACCCGCGCCGGCCGGTTCCGCCGCGGTCCTACCCCCCGTTCCCGACCCGGCGCCGGTAGACCTCCACCACTCGTTCCAGCGACAGGTCGAGGTAGGCCGCGAGCAGGCGTTCGGCCGCGTCCCGGTCGCCCGCCTGAAGGGCCTGGAGAATCTCGGCATTGCGCGCGATGTACGGTTCGTGCAGCCGCTGCGGCTCGTCCACCACGTGGAAGGCGAGCCGGAGTTCGGCGAAGACGCTGCGCATCAGCTCGGCGGTGCGCTCGCCGGAGGCGAGGGCGACCAGCTCCTGGTGGAAGTGGATGTTGGCCGTGCCCACCGCTTTCCAGTCACCTTCGCGCGCCGCCCGCTGCCCCTGCGCGACCGCCCCGGCGAGCCCGTCGAGGGCGTAGGGCGGCTCGCCCAGCCCGCGGACGACGGCGCACTCGACGAGCCGGCGGGTGCGGTAGATGTCCTCGACGTCCTCGACGGTCAGCACCCGGACGAACACGCCCCGGTTGAGCTCGTGGACGAGCAGCCGTTCGTGGGTGAGCAGCCGGAACGCCTCGCGCAGCGTGTTGCGGGAGACCCCGAGGGCGCCGCCGATGCTGTCCTCCGACAGCCGGGTGCCGGGCGGGAAGAACCCCTCGGCGATGCGGCTCCTGAGGATGTCCGCGACGCGCTCGGCGGTGCTGGTGCGACCCAACAGGGCGCGGTCGTCGGCGAGTCCGCTCGTCTGCTCTGCCATGCCTGAATTCAAACGCACGCGGAAGGACGAGACAACACGGGTATTGAAGGATCGTTCAACGATCCTCTACCTTGCTGGACACCGGCACGGCTCACTCCTTCCTTGCACCCCCGTCCTTCCTGCGAGGTGCCCATGAGCACGACCCCTCCCCCGCCGCACGCCCTCACCGGCTCCCCACGCCCCGTCAAGTCCGAACCACCGTCCGAGGACGGGGCGTTCGGCTGGCTGCGCGCACTCGGTCCGCGCGGCCGGCGCGCCTTCGGCGGCGCGTTCGGCGGCTACGCCCTGGACTCGTACGACTACTTCACGCTGCCGCTGACGATGGTGGCGCTGTCCGCGTACTTCGGCCTGAACAGCGGCCAGACCGGTCTGCTGACGACCGTGACCCTGCTCGTCTCGGCGGTCGGCGGCGCCCTCGCGGGTGTGCTGGCGGACCGCATCGGCCGGGTCAGGGCGCTGCTGCTGACGGTGATCACCTACGCGGTGTTCACCGTGGCCTGCGGCTTCGCTCCCAACTACGAGACGCTGCTGGTCTTCCGCGCCCTGCAGGGCCTCGGCTTCGGCGGCGAGTGGGCGGTCGGCGCGATCCTGGTCGCCGAGTACGCCGGCGCCCGGCACCGGGGCCGCACCCTCGGCGCGGTGCAGAGCTCCTGGGCCGTCGGCTGGGCCCTGGCCGTGATCGTCTACACGGCGATCTTCTCCCTGGTCGACGACGACCTGGCCTGGCGCGTGATGTTCTGGACCGGCGCGCTGCCCGCGCTGCTCGTGGTGTGGGTGCGGCGCAGCGTGCAGGACGCGCCGGAGGCGGCCGCCGCCCGGGAGAACAGCCCGCACAAGGGATCGTTCGCGGCGATCTTCCAGCCGGCCCGCGCGGGCTCTCCCGGTCTGCTGCGCACCACCCTGTTCGCGGTCCTGCTCTCCACCGGCGTGCAGGGCGGTTACTACACCCTCGCCACCTGGGTGCCGACCTACCTCAAGACCGAGCGCGACCTGTCGGTCGTGGGCACCGGCGGCTACCTCACGTTCCTCATCTCGGGCGCGTTCCTCGGCTACCTGACGGGCGGTCACCTCACCGACCGGCTGGGCCGCCGGCGCAACATCTGGCTGTTCGCCCTGCTGTCGGCGGTGTGCATCGTGGCGTACACGAACATCCCGGACGGCGCGAACACCCTGGTGCTCGTCCTCGGCTTCCCGCTCGGGTTCTGCATGTCGGCCATCTTCAGCGGCTTCGGCTCCTACCTGAGCGAGCTGTACCCGACGGCCGTTCGCGGCACCGGACAGGGCTTCACCTACAACACCGGCCGCGCCGTCGGCGCCGTCTTCCCGACCACCGTCGGCTTCCTCGCCGACGGCTGGGGTGTCGGCGGCGCCCTGGTCTTCGGCGCGATCGGCTACGGCCTGGCCGCGCTGGCGCTGCTGGGGTTGCCGGAGACGCGCGGGAAGGAGCTGGAGTGAACGCCGCCGACGACACCGTCCGCGCCGCCGTGGACGAGCGCCCTGTGATGCTCGCCGACCACCTCGCCGGCGACACCGCGCGCGCGTGGAGCCCGCGGACGGCCCGTGCCCGCTTCCGGGAGGGCCTGGCGATGCCCACGGCCGGAGTGGCCGCCGGGTACACCCAGGCCAACCTGGTCTCCGTGCCCGCCGACTGGGCGTACGACATGCTGCTGTTCTGCCAGCGCAACCCGCGCGCGTGCCCGGTCCTCGACGTCACCGACGCCGGTTCCGCCACCACCGTGCTCGCCCCGGACGCCGACCTGCGCACCGACCTGCCGCGCTACCGGGTGTGGGAGCACGGCGAGCTGGTGGACGAGCCGACGGACGTGCGGGCGTACTGGCGGGACGATCTGGTGTCGTTCCTCATCGGCTGCAGCTTCACCTTCGAGTGGGCGCTCGCGGCGGCCGGCGTGCCGCTGCGCCACCTGGAGCAGGGCCGGAACGTCCCGATGTACGTGACGACGTGGCGGTGCCGCCCGGCGGGGCGGCTGAGCGGTCCGATGGTGGTGTCGATGCGGCCCGTGCCGCCGGAACACCTCGACGCCGCCATCCGGGAGAGCAGTCTGATGCCCGCCGTGCACGGCGGGCCGGTGCACTGCGGCGACCCGTCCGCGCTGGGCGTCGGCGACCTGGACCGTCCCGACTTCGGCGACCGGGTGGACCTCGCACCGGACGACATCCCGGTGTTCTGGGCCTGCGGGGTCACCCCCCAGGCGGCGGTCATGGCCTCCCGGCCGCCGTTCGCCCTCACGCACGCGCCGGGCCGGATGTTCGTGGGCGACGCGCGGGACGAGCAGTTCCGCGTGGTCTGACCGGCGCCCGCACGGCATCCGCCGGCCCTCACCAGCACGAAGGAACGAAGGATTCATGACCTCGATCGATCTGAACGCCGATCTCGGCGAGGGCTTCGGCCACTGGCGGCTCACCGACGACGAGCGGCTCCTGTCGGTGGTGACCAGCGCCAACGTGGCCTGCGGCTTCCACGCCGGGGACGCGCCCACCATGCGCCGGGTGTGCGAACTCGCCGCCGCGCGCGGGGTGCGGATCGGCGCCCAGGTCTCCTACCGCGACCTGGCGGGCTTCGGGCGGCGCGCGATGGACGTGCCGCCCGCCGAACTGGCGGCCGAGGTGGCGTACCAGATCGGCGCCCTGGAGGTGTTCGCCCGCGCGGCGGGGAGCCGGGTGGCGTACGTCAAGCCGCACGGCGCGCTCTACAACCGTGTGGTGCGCGACGAGGAGCAGGCCCGCGCGGTGGTGGACGGGGTGCTCCTCGCCGACCCCGCGCTGCCCGTGCTGGGGCTGCCCGGCTCGCGGCTGTTGCAGGTGGCCGCCAAGGCGGGGCTGCCGGCGGTCGAGGAGGCGTTCGCGGACCGCGCGTACACCGACGAGGGCACCTTGGTGCCGCGCGGCGAGGAAGGCGCCCTGGTCACCGATCCGGGGGCCGTTCTGGAACGTTCGGTGGACCTGGCCCGGAGCGGGGGGGTCGTGGCGCTCTCGGGGCGGCGGATCCAGGTGAAGGCCCGTTCCCTGTGCCTGCACGGCGACACGCCGGGCGCGGTGGACCTGGCGCGACGGGTGCGGGGCGCCCTGGAGGCGTCCGGGGTCCGGGTGGAGGCGTTCGCATGAGGACGCTGCCCGTCGGCGAGGACGCGCTGCTCGTCGAGGTCGCCTCGGGCGAGGAGGCGCAGGCGCTCCTGGCGGAGCTGCTGCGCCGCCGCGCGGAGGGGAGGCTGACGGCCCGTGAGATCGTCCCGGCGGCGCGCACGGTGCTGCTCGACGGCCTGCCCGATCCTGCCCGCCTGGCCGCCGAACTGACCTCGCACCCGGTGCCGCCCGCCCCGCCCCGCCCGGCCGGGACGGTCGAGATCCCGGTGCGCTACGACGGCCCGGACCTGGCGGACGTGGCCGGGCACTGGGGCGTCACGCCGGCGGAGGCGGCCCGCCTGCACGCGGGCGCCGAGTACCGCGTCGCGTTCTGCGGGTTCGCCCCCGGTTTCGGCTACCTCACCGGTCTGCCCGCCCGCTACGAGGTTCCCCGCAGGTCCGCTCCGCGCACGTCCGTCCCGGCGGGCTCGGTGGCCCTCGCCGGGCCGTACACGGGCGTCTACCCGCGCTCCTCCCCCGGCGGCTGGCAGCTCATCGGCACCACCGACCTGGTGCTGTGGGACCACACCCGGGAACCCGCGGCACTGCTCTCCCCCGGCACGCGCGTGCGGTTCGTCCCGGTGACCTCGACGGGGCCGGCGGCATGACGGACCGCGCGCTCTGCGTCGTACGGGCGGGGGCCCTGACGACCGTTCAGGACCGCGGCCGCCCCGGCCACGCCCACCTCGGTGTCCCCCGTTCCGGCGCGCTGGACGGTCCGGCCGCCGCGCTCGCCAACCGCCTGGTGGGCAACGGCCCGGACGCGGCCGTCCTGGAGACCACCCTCGACGGCTGCTCCCTGCGGCCCCGCTCCACCGTCACGGTGGCGGTCACCGGGGCGCCCTGCCGGGTCAGGGTGGACGGACGCCCCGCCGCCTGGGGCGCGCCGGTACGGGTGCGCGCCGGGGCCGTGCTGGACGTCGGGCCGGCGGTCCTCGGCGTCCGCGCCTACGTCGCCGTCTCCGGCGGGGTCGCCGTGGAGCCGGTGCTGGGCAGCCGCTCCACGGACCTGCTGTCCGGCCTCGGTCCGGCGCCGCTGACGGACGGGGCGGTGCTGCCGCTCGGCGCGCCGACGGACCTCCACGCGCGCGTGGACGTGGCGCCGCAGGCGGCGCCGCCCGCCGAACTCGTCCTGCGCGTGACGCCGGGGCCACGCGACGACTGGTTCACCGCTGAGGCGCTGCGGCGCTTCCTGTCCGGCACGTTCTTCGTCTCGTCGGCGAGCAATCGCATCGGGCTGCGGACGACGGGGCCGGTGCTGGAGCGCGCGCGGTGCGACGAGCTGCCCAGCGAGGGGATGGTCCTGGGGGCGGTCCAGGTGCCGCCTGCGGGGACGCCGGTGATTTTTCTCGCCGATCACCCCACGACCGGCGGCTATCCGGTCATCGCCGTGGTGCGCGCGGCGGATCTGTCCGCGGCGGCGCAGGCTCGGCCGGGGACGCCGGTGCGGTTCGTCGCCGCGCGGGCGCGCGGGGGGTGCTGAGGCGTCTGTGGGCCCTCCTCGACCGTCGGCGGGCCGATGCCGGCCCGTCCGGCGGTCGAGGAGCGGAGCCCCGGGTCACACGGCCGTTTCCTCGGGGCCGATCCTGCTGCGGACCGCCGTCTGGACCTCGGCCTCCTCCGCCGGGTCGGCGGCGAGGCGACGGAGGCGGTCGACCACGCGGGCGTCGCCGGTCTCGGCGTGGCGGGCGGCGATCTCGCGGGTGGTCTCCTCGCAGTCCCAGAGACATTCGACGGCGAAGCCGGCGGGGAAGGACGGGTCGGTGGCGGCGAGGGCGCGGGCGGCGCGGCCGCGGAGATGGGAGGAGGCGGTCTCGCGGTAGACGTGCCGCAGTACGGGTGCGGCGCAGGCGATGCCGAGGCGGCCGGCGCCGTCGACGAGGGTCCACAGGGTCCTCGCGTCGGGGCCCTCGCCCCGTACGGCCTCGCGGAGCGCGGCGAGGACCAGGTCGCGGTCGCGCGCCCCGCCCCGGCAGGCGAGCACGCGTGCGGCGGCCTCGCCCAGCGCGTCGGGCCGGCGGGCCCAGCCGCGCGCCCGGTCGACGGCGGCCGTACTGCGCATGCGTTCGAAGGCGTCGACGGCGGCGTCCACGACGGCCGTCGAGCCGTCGGCCGCGGCGCCCTCGATCAGGTCGAGGGCGCCGGGGTCCTCGGTGTCGGCGAGATAGCGCAACGCCGTGCACCGGGCTCCGTCGGTGCCGTCCTGGGCGGCCCGGACGATCTCCGGCCGGTCCTCGGGCCCCGCCACGGCGGACAGGCAGCGGGCGGCCGGCACGTGCAGGGCGGCACCACGGTCCAGACCCTGCTGGGCCCAGTCGAACACGGCCTGGACGCTCCAGCCGGGGCGCGGCCCGGCGGGCCGCATCTGCCGTTGCCAGCGGTCGAAGGAGCCGGCCTCCTGGGCGGCCCGTACGCGCGTGGCGACGGCCGGGCGCGGGTCGTCGGCCCACAGGCGCCAGGGACGTGGTTCGAAGGCGTCCCGCACGGTCGCGGCCAGTTCGGCCTCGCCCTGGGGATCGGTGGAGAAGCGCGCGAGCACCGGGCCGGCGAGGGACCGCAGGCCCGCGTCGTCGTCGCGGAGGGCCAGTTCGTCGAGGGCCCAGGCCCAGTTGGCGCCCTGGGCGGCGTACCTGCGCAGCAGGTGCAGGGCGTCCTGCCGGCCGTAGGACGCGAGGTGGCCGAGGACGGCGAGGGCGAGTCCGGTGCGTGACTCGTCGGTGTCGAGGACGTCCTCGGGACCGAAGAGGTGGGCCTCGACGGCGTCGAGTCCGCCGTGCAGGTCGAGGTAGAGGCGGGCGTAGTAGAGGGAGCGGTTCTCCACCTGCCAGTCGTGGCGCGGGTCGCGCAGCACGCAGTGGTTCAGCGCCGCGAGCGCCTCGGAGCGCGGGGCGGTGAGCGCGTGCAGTGTGCCGTCGCCGCGGCCCCGCTGGAGCAGGCCGAGCAGCGTACCGCTGGGCGCTATGACCGGATCGAACATGGGAAACAGCCTCACATCAAGCGTCGACGCAACCGGGAGTGTGGGTCACCTGGCCGCGTGACAACACGTCGGGGCGCCCGCCGTTTCCTGCTCGCTGTAGACCATCTCTCTCTGCCTCTCGTCGGTGGCCCGTGCGGGCCGCGTCACGGCCCGCGTGGTGCGGCAACACCTGCCCGGCCATCGCGTCCGTGAATCACGTCGTCATGATGACCCGGCGGTCACATCTGCCGCGACCGTATTTCGGCGGCCCTGTACCGCCTCCCCCGTTTTCCGTGTCGTCGCTGGTCGGAGCGGAGTCGCTCAGCCCTCGCCGAAGAGCTCGAGCAGTTCCGTGCGGGCGAACATGCGGGCCGTGTCGACGGCCGACGGGGTGCCCGCGGAGGGGTCGGCGCCGCCTTCCAGGAGGGCCTTGACGACGTCGGTCTCCCCCTTGAAGACCGCTCCCGCGAGTGGCGTCTGGCCGCGGTCGTTGACGCGGTCGGCGTCGGCGCCACGGGCCAGCAGGGCGCGCACCGCCTCGGCGTGGCCGTGGTAGGCGGCGAGCATCACGAGGGAGTCGCCGCGGTCGTTGGTGAGGTCGGCGGGGACGCCCGCGTCGACGTAGGCCACGAGCTCCTCGGTGCGGCCGCGCCGGGCCAGATCGAAGATCTTGGTCGCCAGCTCCACGACCTCGGGGTCGGGGGCTTCACTCATCGCCGGACCGCCTCTCACTGCACGGGTGCACGCATCGGGAACAGGGCGTACGTCTGCACGTGGGGCAGCCGTACGGGTGAATCGCCAGGGTACTGGCTCGGGCGGCACATGACCTGACGCGCCCGAGGTAATGATCAGCGCGGACTCCGCCGGGCATGGGGGCGGATATCCACCCAGTTGCACCTTTTATCGTATAGACACATCCTGTGATCAGGTAAGTACTCATGGCGACTGTCCCCGCGAACCAGGAGAACTCACATGATCATCTCGATCTCATGCGTGGTGCTGCTCGGCATCGTCGTCTTCATCTTCTTCCGCAAGGACGGACTGAAGCTGTCGCACGCACTGGTGGCGATGCTGTTCGGCTTCTATCTGGCCAGCACGGCCATCGCGCCGAGCATCAAGGCGGGCGGCGAGAGCCTCGCCGGCCTCCTGGGCGGGTTCAAGTTCTGACCCGCCCCGCCACGCCCCGCCCGCCCGTACGCACCCTCTGGAGACAGCAGTGGCCCGGCGTCCCCTTCGTCCCCTTCCCCGCGTCCTCAGCAACGGCGGCGCCCAGCTCGCCCGGGGCCGGGAGCTGGCCAGGACGGCGGCCGACAGCGCCACGGACGTCCTCCACCCGCTGATCACCATCACGCGCGGGCTGCGCCGGATGGCCTCGGCCGGACGGCGCAGGTGGGCCGACACGCCCAAGGAGCGGCGCGGCACGCTGCTCTTCGGCCTGGCGGCGGTGCTGCTGGCCGTGGCGCTCGCGCCGTACGGCCCGCTGCTCGCCGTCGTCGCCCTGATGGCGGCGGCGGCCTGGCACGGGCGGGACCGCGCGCCCGTGACGCCGGCCGGACCCGCCCCCGGCCAGTCGCAGCGCCTGAAGTCGCTGTACGAGGCCCTGGTGCCGTACTTCTCGGCGAGTGACGACCCCGAGCCGCTGTACGCCCGCGGCGGCGACTGGGGGAAGGTCTTCTCCGAGTACGAGTTCGACGGCGACGGCCGCCTCGCGCACCTGGTGATCGCCTACCCGGCCTACTTCACGGACGCCGAGCCGGAGTCCCGCGCGCGGATCGAGCACCTGCTCGGCGCCAAGTGCGGACGCGGCCGGGAGTACCACTTCGTGTGGGACGAGGAGGCCAACCTGCTCACCGTCCGCGTCCTCGCCCCGCTGCCCACCGACATCGCCGCGCAGCCCTTCGTCACGGCCCCCGGCGAGACGGTGCTCGGCTTCACCGACCCCACGCGCGTGCAGCGGACGCTGCCGCTCACCCACGGCGCGCACGGCGAGGAGCGGACCGACGTCCCGCCGGTCGTGTGGCGCACCGGCGTCCGCTCCACCGAGCCGCACCTGCTCGCGGTCGGCCAGCCGGGCAGCGGCACCTCGACCCTGCTGCGCTCCATCGCCCTCCAGGCGCTGCACCACGGCGACGTGGTGATCGTGGACGGCGGGGGGACCGGCGAGTACGCCTGCCTCACCGGCCGGGACGGCGTGCTCGCCGTCGAGTGCGCCCTGTCGGGGGCGCTGACCAGCCTGGAGTGGGCGGCCCACGAGACCGAGCGCCGGCTGGCCGCGGCCAGCGAGGCGCACCAGGCGGGCGACCCGCCGCCGGCGGACACCCGGCGCCCCCTGTGGCTGCTGCTGGACCGGCCGAGCGTCTTCACCCACCTGGCCGCGGCGGAGGACAGCACCGACCCGCAGTCCCTGCTCCAGGCCCCGCTGCGGCACGGCCGCGCGGCGAACGTCACGGTGGTGGTCGCGGAACAGTTCGACGGCCTCGACGCCCTGACCGGCCCGGTGCGGCAGCACACCCGCGCGCGCGTCGTGCTCGGCCCCGCCACGGCCGCCCAGCTCGAGACCGTGCTGGGCGCGCCCCCGCACACCACGCCGGTCGACCAGGCGCCGCCCGGACGCGGCTACGCCCGCCTCGGCACGGGCCCGGTCCACCGCCTCCAGGTCCCGGCGACCCCGGACCCCTACGACGACGCGACCAGCGAGGCCCACCGCCAGGCCGTCCTCGACCTGCTCCCGCCCCGCACGACCCCGGCGGACGAGGAGCCGGAGCGCCTGGAGTCCGCGCCGACGGAGCAGGGACCGGTGCCGGAGGCGGTGCGGCTGGACAAGGCGGCCACGGAGAAGGTCGCGGCGGCGGCTGCGCTGGCGGCGGACGCGGAGGCGTCGGAGCCGGCGCCCGCCCCCACGGCCCCGGTGGCGGAATCCTCCTCGTGAGGGCGGGCGAGGCGGTGCCGGGCGCGGTGGAGCGCCGGGCGCGGCCCGGACGTGGTCGGCCGCGCGGTTCCCCGCGCCCCCGAGGGGCGTCACCCGCCCCGCCGTCCGCGGGCAGTCGTGCCGCAGGGCGGCACGGGCGGGCGCCGGGGGCGCGCCCCCTCCGGGGGAGGCGCCTTCCAGCGGGCCTCGCTTCAGCGCCCTGACGGACACGGTGCAACGCCGGGCGCGGCCCGGACGTGGTCGGCCGCGCGGTCCCCCGCGCCCCCGAGGGGCGTCGTCGCCCGCGTCCCGGAGGGGCTACGCCACGAATGTGCGGGGTGGCTCGCCGCCCGACGTCCCGCCCGTCTCGACGATGCGGGCCGCCGCCGCCAGGCGGACCGCCGCTTCCTCGGCGACGGCGCCGCCCACCGTGAACGGCAGCCGGACATAGCCCTCGAACGCGCCGTCCACCCCGAAGCGCGGTCCGGACGGGACGCGCACGCCCACCCGCTCCCCCGCCTCGGCCAGGCGGGAGCCCGAGAGGCCGCCCGTGCGGACCCACAGGGTGAGGCCGCCGCGGGGGACCTCGAACTCCCAGCCGGGCAGCTCGCGCCGGACCGCGCTCACCAGTTCGTCACGGTTCCGCCGGGCCTGGGCGCGGCGCAGCTCGACCGCCTCCTCCCAGCCGCCCGTGCCGAACAGCCAGTTCACGGCGAGCTGTTCGAGCACCGGCGTGCCGAGGTCGGCGTAGGCGCGGGCGGCGACAAGACTGCGGATGACGTCGGGGGCGGCGCGCACCCAGCCGATGCGCATGCCGGCCCAGAACGCCTTGCTCGCCGAGCCCACCGTGATGACCGTCGACCCGGCGGGGTCGAAGGCGCACACCGGGCGCGGCATCTCCACGTCCTCGTCGAACCACAGCTCGCTCATCGTCTCGTCGGCGACGAGCACGGTGCCCGCCGAGCGGGCCGCGTCGACCAGCCGGCGCCGCTGGTCCTCGTCGGCGAGCGCCCCGGTCGGGTTGTGGAAGTCGGCGACGACATAGGCGATGCGCGGGGCTGCCTCGCGCAGCACCTGGCGCCAGCGGTCCAGGTCCCAGCCGGTCAGCCCTTCGGCCATGGCGACGGGGACGAGCCGCGCGCCGGCCTCGCGCATCAGCTGGAGGATGTTGGCGTAGGAGGGGGACTCCACGGCGATCCGCTCGCCGCGGCCGCCGAAGAGGTGGCAGATGGCGTCGATGGCGCCCATCGCGCCGGTGGTGACCATGATCTGCTCGGGCATGGTGGCGATGCCCCGCCGGGTGTAGCGGTCGGCGATCATCGCGCGCAGGGCGGGCAGCCCCGCCGGATAGTCGCCGTGGGTGTGCGCGTACGGCGGCAGCTCCTCCAGTGCGCCCTGGACGGCGCGGGTGAGCCACGGCTCGGGGGCGGGCAGCGCGGCGCAGCCCAGGTCGATCATGGAGCCGAGCGCCTCGGGCGGCAGCGGCTCCAGACCGCGTGCCGGGACCGGGTTGCCGGCCGGGACGGCGGTCCAGCTTCCGGCGCCGCGCCGCGACTCGAGGAAGCCCTCACCGCGCAGCGCCTCGTAGGCGGCGGCCACGGTGGTGCGGCTCACCGACAGGGCGAGGGCGAGTTCCCGCTCGGCGGGCAGCCGCGCGGCGACCGCCACGCGCCCTTCCAGCACCAGCAGGCGGATGCCGTCGGCGAGGGCGCGGTAGGCGGGCGGACGCCGGGTGCCGGGCCCCGCCGGGCGGTCCTGCTGGGAGCCGAGCAGCCGGGCCAGCTGGGCGGCCCCCACCGCGGACGTCCACTGCGCCATACAAATCAGTCCACCTTCCCCGGATTGGCCATGGAGGGCATGACCAGTCAGGCTCCAGGGTGGCACGCGTCGGTCCACTTCCACCACAGGGGGCAGCTCTTGGCCAGAAACGCGCTCCGCGAGCGCCGTCTCGCGCGACGGCTGTTCCAGCTCTACGCGGGTCTGGCCCTGTACGGGGCCAGTTCGGCGCTGCTGGTGCGGTCCGGGCTCGGCCTGGAGCCGTGGAACGTCCTGCACCAGGGCCTGTCCGAGCGCACCGGGCTGTCCATGGGCGTGGTGCTGACCGCCGTGGGCGCGGCGGTCCTGCTGCTGTGGATCCCGCTGCGGCAGCGGCCGGGGCTCGGCACGGTCTCCAACGTGCTGGTGATCGGCGCGGCGATGGACGCGACGCTGGCCGTGGTGCCGGACGCACGCGCCGTCGCCGTACGGGTGGCGCTGATGGCGGCGGGGATCGTGCTGAACGGCGCGGCGACCGGGCTGTACATCGCGGCCCGGTTCGGGCCGGGCCCGCGCGACGGGCTGATGACGGGGCTGCACCAGCGCACGGGGGTGTCGGTGCGTCTGGTCCGCACGGCCATCGAGATCACGGTGGTGGTCACCGGCTTCGCGCTGGGCGGCACGGCCGGCGTCGGCACCCTGCTGTACGCGGTGGCCATCGGCCCGCTCGCCCAGCTGTTCCTGCGCGTCTTCGCGGTGCCCGCACCGGACGAGGGCAGCACCGTCGTCGCGGGGCGGACCCCCCGGCGGGCGATACTGCGGTCGTGACGCCGCGGATACGCCACCCCTACCTCGACCATCCCGGACCGCTCGCCTTCGCCCACCGGGGCGGGGCCGCGGACGGTCTGGAGAACACCGTCCGGCAGTTCCGGAGCGCCGTCGAGGCGGGCTACCGGTACATCGAGACCGACGTCCACGTCACGCGCGACGGCCGGCTCGTCGCCTTCCACGACGCCACCCTGGACCGGGTGACGGACGGAGCGGGCCGGATCGCCGACCTGCCCTGGGCGGAGGTGGCGCGGGCGCGGGTGGCCGGGCGGGAGCCGGTCCCCCTGTTCGAGGAGCTGCTGGAGACCTTCCCCGACGTCCGCTGGAACGTGGACGTGAAGGCCGAACCGGCGCTGCGCCCCTTGGTGGACCTGATCGAGCGCGCCGGGGCCTGGGACCGGATCTGCGTCGGGTCGTTCTCGGAGGCGCGCGTGGTGCGCGCCCAGCGGCTGGCCGGGCCGCGCCTCGCCACGTCGTTCGGCACCCGGGGCGTGGTGAACCTGCGGCTGCGCTCCTGGGGGCTGCCGGTCCCGCTGCGGCGGTCGGCGGTCGCCGCCCAGGTGCCGGAGGAGCAGTCGGGCGTCCGCGTGGTCGACGAGCGCTTCGTACGGGCGGCCCACGCGCGCGGCCTCCAGGTCCACGTGTGGACCGTGAACGAACCGCAACGCATGCACCGGCTCCTGGACCTCGGGGTGGATGGCATCATGACCGATCACATCGGCACACTGCGCGAGGTCATGGAGGACCGCGGCACCTGGGTCTGAGACCCCCCGCGCCCCGGCGCCTCGGCGCGCACACGGGGAAGCGAGGGCACGGGTGGACACCGACACCGTGCGGTCACCGGCGGCGGACGACAGCGCCGGGCGGCGACGCGAGCAGCGCGGCTGGTACTTCTACGACTGGGCCTGCTCCGTCTACTCCACGAGCGTCGTCACCGTGTTCCTCGGCCCCTACCTGACCTCGGTCGCCGAGGCGGCGGCGGACGCGGACGGGTTCGTGCACCCCCTGGGCATACCCGTGCGGGCGGGCTCCTTCTTCGCGTACGCGGTGTCCCTGTCGGTGATCGTGGCGGTGCTGGTGATGCCGCTGGTGGGGGCCGCGGCCGACCGCACCGGGCGCAAGAAGCCGCTGCTCGCCGCGGCCGCCTACACCGGTGCCGCGGCGACCGCCGGGATGTTCTTCCTCGACGGCGACCGCTATCTGCTGGGCGGTCTGCTGCTGGTGGTGGCGAACGCCGCGCAGTCGGTCGCGATGATGCTCTACAACTCCTACCTGCCGCAGATCGCGCCGCCGGAGGAGCGGGACGCCGTCTCCTCGCGCGGCTGGGCCTTCGGCTACGCGGCCGGCGCGCTGGTGCTCGTGGCGAACCTCGTCCTCTACACGGGGCACGACGGCTTCGGGGTGTCCGAGGGCATGGCGGTGCGCATCTGCCTGGCGTCGGCCGGGCTGTGGTGGGGCGCGTTCGCCGTGATCCCGCTGCGCCGGCTGCGGGACCGCCGTGCCCCCGCCCGGGAGGCGGCCCTGCCCGGGTTCCGGCAGCTCGCGGCGACGATCCGCGACATGCGCCGGCACCCGCTGACCCTCGCCTTCCTGCTGGCGTACCTGGTCTACAACGACGGCATCCAGACGGTGATCTCCCAGGCCTCGGTGTACGGCTCGAAGGAGCTGGGGCTCGGGCAGTCGACGCTGATCGTGGCCGTGCTGCTGGTCCAGGTGCTGGCGGTGGCGGGCGCGCTGCTGCTGGGCGTGCTCGCCCGGCGGTACGGGGCGAAGCGCACCATCCTCGGTTCGCTGGTCGCCTGGACGCTGACGCTGGCCGCCGGGTACTTCCTGCCGGCCGGCGCGCCCGGGTGGTTCTTCGTGCTGGCCGCCGGGATCGGTCTGGTCCTCGGCGGCAGCCAGGCCCTGTCGCGCTCCCTCTTCTCCCATCTGGTCCCGCCGGGCAAGGAGGCCGAGTACTTCTCGGCGTACGAGATCAGCGACCGGGGGCTGAGCTGGCTCGGGCCGCTGCTGTTCGGTCTGACGTACCAGCTCACGGGCAGCTACCGGGACGCGATCATCTCCCTGGTGGGCTTCTTCGTGCTGGGGTTCGTCCTGCTCGCGCGGGTACCCGTACGGCGGGCGATCGCCGACGCGGGCAACCCGGTGCCCCAGCGGATTTAGCGCTCGGCGCAAAAGGGCGGTAGTGTACGCGTTTGGCCTGCCAGGCGTACCGTTACTGCGCGTCAAAGATGCCGAACCGCTGTGTCACATCTGTGACCGGGTGTGACAAACCGGGCGTCGGTGGGTACTGCACTGGTTGACAAAGGCTGCGGCCACGACGGTGACACATGACCCGGAACGGGACTCCGAACGGGAATCTTTACCGCCGACCGGACGTTGACCGGATGACGACGACAGCGACACCTGTCCTGTGGGCGACAAGCCCGGGAGGCACGATTCATGAGTGAGCGAGCTCTTCGCGGCACGCGCCTCGTGGTGACCAGCTACGAGACGGACCGCGGCATCGACCTGGCCCCGCGCCAGGCCGTGGAGTACGCATGCGAGAAGGGGCACCGCTTCGAGATGCCCTTCTCGGTCGAGGCGGAGATCCCGCCGGAGTGGGAGTGCAAGGTCTGCGGTGCCCAGGCACTCCTGGTGGACGGTGACGGCCCGGAGGAGAAGAAGGCCAAGCCGGCGCGTACGCATTGGGACATGCTGATGGAGCGGCGCACCCGAGAGGAGCTCGAAGAGGTCCTCGAGGAGCGTCTCGCCGTTCTGCGGTCCGGTGCGATGAACATCGCGGTGCATCCGCGGGACAGCCGCAAGTCGGCCTGATCCCGGCGGGAGCCCGCCCGGACGCACAGCGACAGGACCGAGGGCGCCGTACGTGTACGGCGCCCTCGGTCCTGTCCGCGTGCCCGGCCGCGGCCGGGCGTCCTTACTTCGTCAGCGGGGGCCGCGGGGCGTCCTCGGGGGCGCCTCCGGGCTCGTCCCGGATGACCTCGCCCTGGACCACCCTGCCGTCCGGGCGGTGCACACGGGCCCGGGTGAAGGCGTCCCCCAGCGGACTCTGCGCGGCGGCCTCGCGGAGCTTGCGCTCGAAGGCGCGCTCCGCGTAGCGGCTCACGGCCTTCTGGACCGGCGGCACCAGCAGGAGCAGGCCGAGCGCGTCGGAGATCAGGCCGGGGAGGACGATCAGCAGGCCGCCCAGCATCGTCAGCCCGTTGCCCTCGCTGTTGGGCCGGGGCCCAGGGGGCACGGGGGCGCCGGTCTGCTGCTGTTGCACGGTCTCGGCGAGGTTCTTGAAGGCACGGCGGCCCGCCCGCTTGATCACGTACGAGCCCAGGACGATGCCGGCCACCAGGATCAGGAACACCACCAGGCCGCTCGACGCCCCGGCGACCAGGGTCAGCAGCCAGATCTCCAGCACGAGCCATGCGGCGACGCTCAACGGCAGCAGTGTGCGCAGCCGGGAGCGCCGGGGCCGGGCGGAGTACGGGCTCTGAGCACCAGTCGTCATACCCCCAGTGTGCCTGGGCCGGGCTCAGCACGGGATAAGCGGGGCCCGCCCCGCCGTCCTGCGGCCCTCCTACGACTCGGAGCGCTCGGCGCCCGGCGTCGTCTCCTTGACCGGAGGGGCCGGGGTGGCCGGGGCGGCCTTGCCGGCCCGGGGCTGGCGGGGCTTGTCGTCGTCGCGTCCGAGGGCCTTGCCGACCCTCTCCCCCACGCCCCAGGCGGTGACCCGCCACAGTGCCTCGACGAGGATGTCCCGGCTCATCTTGGAGTCGCCGAGCTCGCGCTCCACGAAGGTGATGGGCACCTCGACGACGTGGTAGCCGGCCTTCACCGCGCGCCGGGCGAGGTCGACCTGGAAGCAGTACCCCTGGGAGGCGACATCCTCGAGGCCGAGGCCTTCCAGCGTCTCGCGGCGGAACGCGCGGAACCCGCCGGTGATGTCGCGCAGCGGCAGGTCGAGCGCCATGCGCGAGTAGAGGCTGCCGCCGCGCGAGATGAACTCCCGCGACTTCGGCCAGTTGACCACCCGGCCGCCGGGCACCCAGCGCGAGCCGAGCACCAGATCGGCGCCCTTGAGGGCGGTGAGCAGCCGGGGCAGTTCCTCGGGCTGGTGGGAGCCGTCGGCGTCCATCTCGATCAGGACGCCGTAGCCGTGCTCCAGGCCCCAGCGGAAGCCCGCGAGGTAGGCGGCGCCGAGGCCTTCCTTGCCCATGCGGTGCAGCACCTGGACGTGGTCGTCGCCGGCGGCCAGTTCGTCGGCGAGCTTGCCGGTGCCGTCGGGGCTGTTGTCGTCGGCCACGAGGACGTGCGCCTCGGGAGCGGCCTTGCGCACGCGTCCGACGATCGCCTTGATGTTCTCCGCCTCGTTGTACGTGGGGATGATCACCAGAGCCGTACCGAGCGGGCCGAATCTCCGCCCCTGGGATCCTGCCGCGAGGGTCCCGTCGCCGTCGTTCACTGCTGCCCCTTCATGTCCTGTGCGCAGGATCCCACCTTAGTCGGCACGGCCCTCGGTGATGTGGCAGGACGTACATGTGGTGGCGTCTTTCCCGAAGATCGGGTAGGCGCGTCTTCCCCTTGCCGGATACGCGCGGACGGACAGCGGATGGGGGCCCGGCGCCCTTCGGGCCGGCCCGGGACCCGCCGGCTGCGGATCGACCTGGAGCCGTTGTCTACTGAGCGCCAGGGCCCCACCCGGGGTCGCACCTCCCCGGCCGGCGGGAGCGTCCCTCGGTCCCGTGCCGCGCTGAGCCTGGCTCCCAGTGGCGGTGCCCGGTACGGCACACCGTCCCTGACCCAGCGGCGCCGGCCCGAGTGGCCGGACGTTCTCCGGTCGGGCGTCCGGTGGTGGACCCGCCGAACCTACCGGCCCCCCGCGGCCGCCTGTCAACAGCCCTCCCACCTGCGCGATGCGGGTCACGTGCCTGGTCGGAGGCGAGGACGCGCAGGTCGCGCGACGGCGGCGGGGCGCGTGATCGTCACCGCGCCGCCCGTGCGGATCACTCCCCCGGTCGTACGAAGACCGTGCGGCCGCCGACCACCGTGCGGAGGCAGACGGGCAGGTCACGGCCGGGGGTGAGGTCGGGCAGGCCGGGGGTGCCGGACCTCGGGTCGGTGGACCAGCGGGCCACCCGGTCGTCGGGCGCCTGGACGACGAGTTCGCCGGTGCGCCAGACGGCGTAGTCGGCGGGGGCGCCGGGCGCCAGGACGCCCGCGTCGTCCCGTCCGGTCGCCCGCCAGCCGCCGCGGGTGTGCGCGGTGAAGGCGGCGCGGACGGAGACGCGGTGCTCGGGGGTGTGGTGGAAGGCCGCCGCCCGGACGGTGCCCCACGGGTCGAGCGGGGTGACCGGGCTGTCGGAGCCGAAGGCGAGCGGGACGCCGGCCCGCAGCAGGGCGGCGAACGGGTTGAGCGTGCGGGCGCGCTCGGCGCCGAGGCGCTGGGCGTACATGCCGTCCTCGCCGCCCCACAGGGCGTCGAAGGCGGGCTGGACGGAGGCGGTGAGACCGAGCTCGGCGAAGGCGGCGATCGTCTCCGGCGTGACCATCTCGGCGTGCTCGACGCGGTGCCGGGCGGCGCGCACCCGGGCGAGGCCGAGCTTCTCGGCCGCCGCGCGGACGCCGTCGACGACGGTGGTGACCGCGGCGTCGCCGATGGCGTGGAAGCCCGCCTGGAGGCCCGCCTCGGTGCAGGCGGCCACATGGGCGGCGACCGCGCCGGCGTCGAGGTGCGCGGTGCCGGTGTGGGCGGCGTCGGCGTACGGCTCGTGCAGGCAGGCGGTGTGCGAGCCGAGGGCGCCGTCGGCGAAGAGGTCGCCCGCCGCGCCGAGCGCGCCCAGCTCGCGGGCCTTGGCGACGTCCTGCTCGGCCCAGTAGCCGACGACGCGGGGGCCCGGCTCCTCGCGGGCGAGGCGCAGCAGGCCGGTGAAGTCGTCCTCGGAGGAGATCTCGGGGCCGCCGCACTCGTGCACCGTGCCGATGCCGAGGGACGCCGCGTGGGCGAGGGCGGCGCGCTGGGCGGCGGCGCGCTGGGCGGGGGTGACGGCGCCCAGCGCGGCGGCGCGCACCGCGTGGTGGTCGTCCCCGGTGAGCGGCCGGTCCTCGCGGGTCACGCCGTCCGCCACGAGGTCGAGCAGCGCGGTGGAGACGACGGCGGAGTGCACGTCGATGCGGCTCAGGTAGAGGGGGCGTCCGCCGGTGGCCTCGTCGAGCTCCGCGCGCGTCGGGGGCCGGCCGCCGGGCCAGCGGGAGGCGTCCCAGCCGTGCCCGAGGAGCACCCGGTCGTCCGGGCGGCCGGCGGCGAACTCCCGCACCCGGGCGAGGGCGTCCTCCAGGGAGACGGCGTCGGACAGGTCCAGGCCGGTGAGGGCGAGGCCGGTGGCGGTGGTGTGGACGTGCGCGTCGGTGAACGCCGGGGTGACCAGTGCCCCGTCGAGGTCGATCACCTCGTCGACACCGTCCGCGAAGGCGTCGGCGGCGCCCTCGGAGCCCACCCAGGCGACCTGCCCGCGCTCGACGACCATCGCCGTGGCGAAGGGGTCGGCGGGGCTGTGCACCTCCCCACGACGGAGCAGGACGGTGGGCGGCGGGGCGATACGTTCACTCATGCCCTCAGTCTCGCGCGCCGGGCGTGCGGCCCCGCACGCAGGTCCCGTTCGGGGCGGCGCTCCTCCAGCACCCCGCGGCGCCCCGAGCCCGCGGCAGGCCGCCGGCGGATCGAGCCGCTCCGCCCGGCGGCCGCACCCCGACGGCACCCCACCGTGCCCACGGCCGCGTGGGCCGGCGGCCACACGGGGCACGACGAAACCGGCCCGGCCGGCCGCCCGGACCCACGCGGCCGCCCCTGGCCGTCGCACGTTCGGGGCCGGCGCCTCCCGACGCGGTCACCGGCCTGCCGCAGGGCGCCCGTATGCCTGACCCGGCCCGGTCCGCCCGCCCGAGTCCGCCGGGCGCGTCAGACGCGGGGAGGCCGTGCCTCGTAGGGCGTCGAAAGGACCACCGTCGTACGCGTGGAGACTCCCGCCAGGGTGCGGACCCTCGCGAGGAGTTCCTCCAGCTCGTGCGGGGTGGCGACGCGGACCTTGAGGATGTAGTTCTCGTCGCCGGCGACGCTGTGGCACGCCTCGATCTCGGGGACGCCGGCCAGCCGGTCCGCGATGTCGTCGGGGGCGCTGGGGTCGAACGGTTTGACCGAGATGAAGGCGGTCATGGGCAGGCCGACCGCCTCCGGGTCGACCACCGCCGCGTAACCGCGGATGACGCCGCGCTGCTCCAGCCGCCGCACCCGCTGGTGCACGGCCGACGTGGACAGGCCCGTGGCCTTGCCCAGGTCGGTGTAGCTCATCCGCCCGTCCTTGACGAGCAGCTGCACGATCTGTCGGTCCAGCTCCTCCATGGCGCTGAACCTACAGGGCGCTTGATCGCCTCGGATACCGGAACGCCGGTGTGCGGGGGCCTCGGACGGCACCCGCGAGCGACATGTGACGAAGACCACACCCGTTGCGCCGTCTCCGTGATGTTTCCGTGATTACCCCCGAGAGGTCGAGGGAAGTGCTTGCTGTGGTCGAGGCCGCAGCGCCTGAACGGCCCAGCCCGAGGGGGAGTACCCAATGCAGAGTCTCAAGCGCCCTGGTCGTACCACGTCCAAGCGGCAGCAGCCGGTCGTCATGCCCGATCCGGAGTACGTCGAACCCGGCACCCCGGACGAGGACGCCGACCCGTACGACACCTTCGAGATGTTCCGGGTCGTGTGCCCGGACTGCTCGCAGCCCATCGCCCTTCTGGCGGACGAGGAGGTCCTGCCGGAGCACGCCCTGTGCGCCTCGCCGTGGAACCCGTTCGGGCTCACGGTCTGCCGGGGCACCGGCCGCCGGGCGTCCGAGGCCCGGCCCGCGGACGAGACCGTCACGCCCCAGGAGCAGGACACGGCCCTGCTGCTGACGCTCCCTCAGGGGCTCGACTGGCGGACCCAGCCCTTCTCGCACGTCGGCGGCCCGGGATCGCGTCCGATCCGGTTCCCGGCGATGCGGCGCGACGCCGCCTGAGCGCGGACCGGCCCAGGGGCGGCGGAGCTCCGCCACCCCCGCTCCTCGCCACCCCCGTCCCCTTTCCGCTTTCCGCTTCCGCCGCACGGGGCACGGGTGAACACACGCTCCCCTCGGACCCCCACGACCGGTCCGATCGTGCGCCGGCCGGGCATGACGCCCCCCACGCAGGCGACGACCGGGCGTCAGCGCCACGGGGTCCGTGCGGCCACCAGCCGAGACCGCCGTGACCGCCCCGCCGCCTCGGTTCCCGGACCCGCCCCCTCCACCGCGGCCTGGCGCGGACGTGGGGCGGACCGGGGCGGCACGCCCCGGAGCGGGTCCGGCTCGCCCGGCCCCGGCGCGGGTCCGGCCGGTTCAGCGCGTCTCCGACCCCGCGAGGTGGCGGGCGATGACCATGCGCTGGATCTGGTTGGTGCCCTCGACGATCTGCAGGACCTTCGCCTCGCGCATGTAGCGCTCGGCGGGGAAGTCGGCGGTGTAGCCGTAGCCGCCGAGGATCTGCACGGCGTCGGTGGTGACCCGCATCGCGGCGTCGGTGCAGTGCAGTTTGGCCATCGCGGCCTGCCGGCCGAACGGCCGCCCCGCGTCGCGGAGCCGGGCCGCCGCCAGGTACAGCGCGCGTCCCGCCTCGATCTGGGTGGCCATGTCGGCGAGCATGAAGCGCAGCCCCTGGAAGTCGGCGATCGGCCTGCCGAACTGGCGCCGTTCGGTGGCGTAGCCGACGGCTTCGTCGAGCGCCGCCTGGGCCACGCCGACGGCGCACGCGGCGATGCCCAGCCGGCCGCCGTCCAGCGCGGACAGGGCGATGGCGAAGCCCTGCCCCTCGTCGCCGATGCGGCGCGCGTCAGGGACCCGGACGCCGTCGAAGTGGACCTGGGCGGTGGGTGAGCCCTTCATGCCCATCTTCTTCTCCGGCGCGGCGGCGCTGAGCCCCTCGGCGTCCCCGGGCACCAGGAACGCGCTGATGCCGCGCGCCCCCTCACCGCCGGTGCGTGCCATGACCGTGTAGAAGTCGGCGACGCCGCCGTGGGTGATCCACGCCTTGGTGCCGTCGACGACCCAGTCGTCCCCGTCGCGGACCGCGCGGGTGCGCAGGGACGCGGCGTCGGAGCCGGAGGAGGGCTCGGAGAGGCAGTAGCCGCCGAGCAGGCCGCCGCCGAGCATCGCGGGCAGGTGTTCGGCGCGCTGCTCCTTGGTGCCGTGGGCGGCGAGCGGATAGGTGGCGAGCGTGTGCACGCTGACGCCGAGGGCGACGGTGAGGCGGACCCGGGCGAGCTCCTCGAGGACCTGGAGGTAGACCTCGTACGGCTGGTCGCCGCCGCCGTACTCGGAGTCGTAGGGCAGGCCGAGCAGGCCGGACTCGGACAGCAGGGTGAACAGCTCGCGCGGGAAGCGGCCCGCTTCCTCCTCCTCGGCGGCCCTGGGGGCGATCTCGCGCTGCGCGATGTCGCGGACGAGCGAGATCAGATCCCGGGCCTCGTCCGTGGGCAGTAGCCGGTCCACCGGCTGCGGGGCGCGGTCGGGCATGGCGTCGCTCTCCTCCCTGTTCGGGCACATCGGCGTGCGCCTGGGGTGGAGGCGTCCGCGCCGGGGTCGTGTCAGTGCCTGGCCGATG
The DNA here is from genome assembly GCF_055778765.1 of Streptomyces sp. DSM 120436. Taxonomy (NCBI): domain Bacteria; kingdom Bacillati; phylum Actinomycetota; class Actinomycetes; order Kitasatosporales; family Streptomycetaceae; genus Streptomyces; species Streptomyces sp. DSM 120436. The sequence continues at coordinate 1,012,039 of NZ_JBSKBS010000002.1, forward strand.
GTCGCACTCCCGGGTCTCGGAAGCTGCTGACCAGCGGCTGTGCGCTGTGAGTATGCCCGATCGGCGGCAGCGCGTCACCAGTTAACGACCGCTTACTTCCACGACACTGTACGGCGTCCCCCGGTGACCGCATTGGTCCGCACCATTGGCCAACCGGTCTAGTCCTCCTGGGGTTTTCGCCCCACCGGATCACCGCATTCGCGCCAAGCGACTCGGCTCCCCCTCCCCCGCGAGGAGACACCGGATGCCGTCCCCCCACCGCCCCCGCCCCCTGCGGGCGCTCGTGTCCGCGGCATGCGCCGCCGCGCTCGGCGCCGGACTGCCCACCGGCACGGGCGACGGCACCGCCTACGCCAAGTGCGGTGACGAGAGGTGGAGCCACGACACCCCGGAGACCGTCGCCGCCAAGACGGCCTGGAAGGACGAGCGGGGCCCGGGCGGCACCTTCCTCCGGGAGCTCAGCGGCGGCACCGCGGACGGCGAGCTGATCAAGGCCGTCCGGTGGACGGCGGAAGCCGTACGCGCGGGGGCGGGGCCCCGCGAGAGGGTCCCGCCCCCGCGTCGTCCCCGGCCGCCGCCGGCCGTCACGGCGTGCGGGCTCCGGAACCGGATACGAGGGGTCCCGTTCCTCGACGGCGCGCATCGCCCCGCCGAAGCGCGCCGTGGGACCGGTCGGCGAACAGACGGCGTCCGATGGCGATGGGCCCGGCGCGACGGGCCGACGCTCGCCGGGTGCCGCGATCCGGGGGAGGCGCCACGGGATGCCGGCTGAGGTTCGCCGTCGGTCCGGGCCCCCCGCGGGAGCGGGACGGTCCCGCAGGGATGGGGCAGGTCGGCCCGCGCCGCGGCAGGGCCGCTCGCACCGCGGGACTACAGCAGTCCCAGCTGTGTCACGAGCATCGCGAGGACCACGACGAGGGTCCAGCCCAGCACATGCTCGACGATCTTCGGACCGTCCTCGCGGGGTCCGCCGGTACGGACGCGGGTGACGGTGGCTGCGTTGGCGCTCATGACTTCTACCTGGTCTCCGTGGTGCGTGGATCCCCCCAAGCGACGTCCTCCACCTTGCCACCGGAACCGGCCGGTGCCGCCGAGAGGTTGGTCACACGCGGCGGGCCCCGGTGACGGCCGGGGACCGCCGCGCGCGCCGGCTCAGCGCACGCCCACCGCCGCGAGCGCCTTGCGCTGGCGCGGGGTCGGGCGGGCCGGGAAGTACAGGTAGCAGACGCCGCCGGTGCCGGAGGCGACCTTCCCGGAGGCGTTGTACCGCTTGGTCCTGAGCCAGATGTTCTCCCACTCGCGCCGCCGGTAGATCCGGCGCACGGCCTCGTTGTCCTCCGAGGCGGGGTCGTTGGCGATCACGTCGCCGTCGGCGGTGAAGCCGATCACGGTCATCAGGTGCCCGGCGGTGCCGTAACCCGCTCCCGTCAGCTCCTCCTCCAGGAACGACTGGGAGGTGATGGCCGGGATGCCCGCCGCGATCAGCGTCTCCAGGTCGGTGAGCGACCGCAGGCGGGTGACCACGCCCTGGAGGCCGGGGAAGGTGGCCGCGTAGGCCGCGTTGAACGGCCAGTTGCCGCACCCGGCGTACTGGTGATCGTAGGTGTGGCGGGCCGCGTGGCAGATCTGCGGGTCGGCGTAGGAGGGATCGACCCAGGAGAGCTGCTCCTCGGAGAGCCGGCCGCCCCAGTACTCGATGATCATCTGCGAGGAGGTGGGGCTGCACCAGGCCTCGCCGCCGTTGTCGTACTCCGGGTACCGGCCCTTGTGGATCTCCTGCGAGTAGCGCGGGACGATCAGTTCCCTGGCGAGGCCGGGCGTCGAGGCGGGGACGGTGAACCGGTCGGGGACGTCGGAGCCCATCACGCCGAGGCGCCACACGGTCGGGGTGAGGCGGGTACCCGGGCGGCGGTACAGGGTCAGGCGCAGCCTGCAGGAGGTCAGGCGCAGCCCCGAGGACGCGTCGTCGACGGCGAGCGTGTCCGTCCAGACGCTGCTCCTCCCGTCGCCCTGGTCGTCCACCGAGGTGCGCCGGATGTCGCCGTCGCCGGCCGCCCAGCGGCCCATCACGTACCAGGGGGTGTCCGTGCCGTCGGAGTACGCGCCCTTCAGCTCGACCTGGATCCAGGTGCCCTCGGGGGTGTGCGCGTTCCAGGAGGCGATCGCCTCGGTGGACGGGACCGCGAGGCGGTGGACGGGCGAGGTCCAGGTGGCGTACTCCCAGGCGGCCGTGCGGCCGGTGTGCGGATCGGTGTAGTCCGTGGTGCCGGCCGCCTCGGCGACCACCAGGCCGGGGCGGACGCCGGCCACGGCGCGGGCGCCGGCGGCGGTGCCGGAGCGCCAGTCGGTGTACGTGGTCCAGGCGCGGTTGTCGACGGTGCGGGCGGCGGCCCGCCCGGGCGCCGCGGGCTGGGTGGCGCCGGCGGTCGGGACGACCGCGGACGCCGTCGCCGCGCTCCCGGCGACGGTGGCGACGACCGCCGCGGTCAGCAGGGTTCTGCGGGACGGCAGTTCGGCTCTGCTCATGGGTGGGGGACCCCCAGGTGTCGGGTCGGGACAGGACCGGTGCGCGGCCGCCGGGGGGTGTGCGTCCGGCGGATGGAGCGGGTGTGGGCCCCACTATGAACGCAGCCGGGCGGATCCTGCCAGCATCCGGGCCGCGCGGCGTCCACCGACATGGGACTCGACCAGTGGCGGATCCACCGCGGACGCGCGCCCTCCCGCCCGTGACGGGCGGGGTCCCGGCCGCACGGACCACCGTGCCGTCCGGCGCCTAGAGTGCTCCCGTACGCCCTCCTCACGGCCCGGGAACCAGCCATGCACACGCTCGCCTCCCGCATCCGCCGGCTCCCTCCCTCGTGCGGCCCGGTGCGGCTCGTCGCCGTCGACGGGCACGCCGGGTCCGGGAAGTCGACCTTCGCCGGGCTGCTGGCCGCCGGGCTCGGCGGCGCCCCGGTGCTGCACCTCGACGACATCGCCCGCCACGACGAGCTGTTCGACTGGACCGCACGGCTGCGCGACGAGGTGATCGGCCCGCTCTCCCGCGGCGCGACCGCGCACTACGCCCCCTACGACTGGCGCGCCCGGCGCCCCGGACCGCCGTGCCCGCTGCCCGCCGCGCCGGTGGTGGTCGTGGAGGGCGTCGGCGCCGGACGCGAGGCGCTGCGCCCGTGTCTGGCGCTGCTGCTGTGGATGGACGTGCCGCGTGAGGAGTCCTGGGCGCGGGGGCGGGCGCGGGACGGCGAGGAGCAGCGGGCGTTCTGGGACGGCTGGGAGCGGGCGGAGCGCACGCACTTCGCCGACGACCCCTCGCGCCCCTTCGCGCACCTGCTGGTACGGCAGCGGCAGCAGGGATACGAGGTGGTTCCCGGGCCTGCCGGGACGGACGAGGCACCCTGCTCGATCACGCTCGGTGACGGACCGTAGGCGATGTGGTGATCCCGTGAAGAACGGTCCCGGACAAGTTGCCACGGTCCCCCAACTCGGCTTGACCGAGGGCCCGTACAGGTCTTACGTTCTCAATGTGCGGCCCTTCGGGAGCCGCCGGAAGACGCGAAGCCCCCGGTTGTTCCCCCGTGATCGGGGGCTTCGTTCTGCCCTTTTCACGCTTTCCGGGCGCACAGCGGCATATGACGATCACCCTGGGTGAGGATCACCTTCCGCGCGCCTCCCACGCGCCCCTCCCCCTCTCCGTCTCCCCTGCTCCGCACCCTGTGGACGCGGCGCCCCCGCAGGTACGATGCCCCTCGGTGCGACCGGCGACGACGCTTCGCGCACCTGGCAACTCCGGTCCGCGGCACGGCGGTTCGGCCACAGGACGCCGGCAGCCGAGGGCCGGCCGGCACACCGACGGGGGCACGGTCCGTGGGGGACGCGATGGACTTCGGCACGCAGGGCCCGCAGGCCCCGGCCGACCTCGCCTGGCTGCGAGGCGTGGACGCCTACACGATGGGCGCCTATCCGCAGGCGGAGGAGGAGTTCCGGACCGCCGTGCGGATCGATCCGGGGATGGCCGACGGCTGGCTCGGACTGCACGCGCTGCGCGTCGACACGACGGCCGCGCTGCTGCGCATGTTCCGCCACCGCGACCGCTTCGGCGAACAGCGCGCCCGGCACCGCCGCACCCTCAACTCCTGGTACTGGCTCGGCTGGTGGGTGCAGCCGGTCCTGGAGACCCCGCGCGACCTGCTGCTCGCCCACGCCTCGCACTGGCTGGACGGCCGGCACGTCCCCGAGCTGGACCGCGCGCTCGCCGGGCTGCCCCCGGTGGACACCGACCCGCAGGTCCGCTTCCTGCACGCCTGCCGCGCTTACCTGGTCAAGGACTGGGAGCAGCTGGTCCGGCACACCGACCCGCTCGTCGACGACCCGCTGCTGGGCATCGAGGCGGGCCTGTTCGGCGGCATGGCCCGGGTGCGGCTGGAGATGTACGGGCAGGCCGAGCCGCTGCTGTCGGCGGCGCTGATGCGGTGCCGCAGCGAGCAGCCGCAGCGCAAGGAGCTGCGCTACTGGCTGGCCCGCGCGCACGAGGGCACCGGCCGCAGCGCCGCCGCCCTCCCCCTGTACCGGGCCGTGCACCGGGTCGATCCGGCCTTCATGGACACCTCCGCCCGGCTCGCCGCGATCGCCGAGGGCGACGGCTACGACGACTCCGCCGATCTCGCCGCGATCACCCTGAGCGGCGCCGGGCAGGACACCGTCGACGGCCCCGACACCCTGGACCCGCTCTTCGGGACGGAGGGCCGCGACCTGCGGCTGCCCGCTCCCGGGCCCGCGCCCTCCCCGATGCCCCCGCCGGCCGGGCCGGGGGCGCGCGAGCGCTTCGGCGGCCCCGGCCCGGTGCTGCTCCCGGGCACGGGCCCCACCGATCCGGCGCTGCTGGAGGAGGCGCTCGCGGAGCTGGAGCGCATGGTCGGCCTGGAGCCGGTGAAGCGTCAGGTCAAGGCGCTGTCGGCGCAGTTGAACATGGCGCGGCTGCGGACCGGCCAGGGTCTCCCGGTGCAGCCGCCCAAACGGCACTTCGTCTTCTCCGGACCCTCCGGCACGGGCAAGACCACCGTCGCCCGCATCCTGGGCCGGGTCTTCTACGCCCTCGGGCTGCTCGGCGGCGACCACCTGGTGGAGGCCCAGCGGGCCGACCTGGTCGGTGAGTACCTGGGGCAGACCGCGGTGAAGGCCAACGAGCTGATCGACTCCGCGCTCGGCGGGGTGCTCTTCGTCGACGAGGCGTACTCCCTGTCGAACTCCGGGTACGGCAAGGGCGACGCGTACGGCGACGAGGCGCTGCAGGTGCTGCTGAAGCGGGCCGAGGACAACCGCGACCACCTGGTGGTGATCCTCGCCGGCTACCCGGAGGGCATGGACCGGCTGCTGACCGCGAACCCGGGGCTGTCGTCCCGGTTCACCACCCGCGTGGACTTCCCCTCCTACCGGCCGCCGGAGCTGACCAGGATCGGCGAGGTGCTGGCCGCGGAGAACGGCGACGTGTGGGACGAGGAGGCCCTGGACGAGCTGCGCTCCGTCACCGGGCACGTGGTGGACCAGGGCTGGATCGACGAGCTGGGCAACGGACGGTTCCTGCGCACCCTGTACGAGAAGAGCTGCGCCTACCGGGACCTGCGGCTGTCGGCGTACCCGGGGCCGCTGTCCCGGGAGGACCTGGCGACCCTGCGGCTGCCGGACCTGATGCAGGCGTACGGGGAGGTGCTGTCGGGGCGGGGCCCCTCGGACCCGTCGGAGCCGTGAGACCCCGACGGACGTGACGACGGGGGGCCGCCCGTCGTCAGGTGGTCATCGCCTCCTCCGGCGCCCCGCCCGCCCGCTGCGGGGTGAGCGTGACCCCGCGGTGGGCGGGGTCCCGCACCTCGCCCACGAGCATCTCCAGGACGTCCTCCAGGGCGACCAGGCCCAGCGCCTTGCCGGACGCGTCGGCCACCTGGGCCAGGTGGGTGGCCGCGCGGCGCATCACCGTCAGGGCGTCGTCCAGCGGGAGTTCGGGACGCAGGGTGGTCATCGGACGCCACAGGTGCCGCGGGACGGACCGGTCGGCGTCCTCCAGGTCCAGGACGTCCTTGACGTGCAGGTAGCCCAGGAAGGCGCCGCCCTCGGCCTCCACCGGGAAGCGTGAGTACCCGGTGCGGGCGGTCAGCTCCACGACCTGCCCCGCGGTGACCGCCGGGGTGACCGTCACCAGGGAATCACGGCGCAGCAGGACGTCCGTGACCGGGCGGGAGCCCAGCTCCAGGGCGTCCTCCAGCCGCTCCGCGGTCCGGACGCGGCGACGGGCCGGCCGGGGTCAGTCGCGGGGCGTCCCGGCCCCGGGCGCGGAGTGCGCCTCGGCGAGGGCCCGCAGGACGCGGGCGTCGGCGACGGCGCGCTGCCTGGCGATACCCGGCTGGATGCCGAGCGCGGGCAGGGTGGTGCCGTCGCTGAGGTCGAGGAACACCCAGGCGTCACCCGAGCGGAGGTTCACCTGAAGGATCTCCGCCCACTCGAGGCGGCGCCGGTGCACGATGTTGACGACCGTGACGCCCGCCTCGTCGGCGACGATCTTCGGCCGGGCCAGCAGGAACAGCACACCGGCCAGCAGCGCGGCGGTGAACACGAAGCTGATCCGCTCCCCCGGGCCGAGCCCGCTCAGGAGCAGCCCGATCAGGCTGACGACGACGAACAGCGCGACGCCCGCGGAGAGCAGCACGGCGCGGGTGCGGCCGGGCCGGAAGGTGACGGGCAGCTCGGGAAGCTCGGTGCCGGACATGACGGTTCCTCCCCGCCCGGTCAGAGACGGCAGGCGTGGATCGCCGTGGTGAGGATGGCGCGGGCCCCGATGTCGTACAGGTCGTCCATGATCCGCTGCGCGTCCTTGGAGGGCACCATCGCCCGGACGGCGACCCAGCCCTCGTTGTGCAGCGGCGAGACGGTCGGGGACTCCAGGCCGGGGGTCAGCGCGACGGCCTTCTCCAGCTGCTCGACCCGGCAGTCGTAGTCCATCATCACGTACGTGCGGGCGACCAGGACGCCCTGGAGGCGGCGCAGGAACTGCTGCACCTTGGGCTCCTCGCCGTCCGCGCCGGTGGTGGGGGTCCCCCCGGGCGAGTGCGTTCGAGCCCGGGGGAGGATGACCACGGCCTCGGAGGTCATGATCGGATCGCCGACGACCTCGAGGCCGGCGTTGCGCAGAGAGGTGCCGGTCTCCACGACGTCCGCGATGACCTGGGCGACGCCGAGCTGGATGGCGGTCTCCACGGCGCCGTCGAGGTGGACGACGGAGGCGTCGATGCCGTGTTCGGCGAGGTGCGCGGCGACGATGCCCTCGTAGGAGGTGGCGACGGTCTTGCCGGCGAGGTCGCCGGCCCCGGTGACGGTGCCGGGCTTGGCGGCGTAGCGGAAGGTGGAGCGGGCGAAACCGAGCGGGAGGATCTCCTCGGCGTCGGCCCCGGAGTCGATCAGCAGGTCACGGCCGGTGATGCCGATGTCCAGCCGGCCGGAGGCGACGTAGATCGCGATGTCGCGGGGGCGGAGGTAGAAGAACTCGACCTCGTTGACCGGGTCGACGATCCGCAGTTCCTTGGACTCCCTGCGCTGCTGGTAGCCGGCCTCATGCAGCATCTCCGCCGCAGGGCCTGACAGGGAACCCTTGTTGGGGACGGCGATGCGCAGCATGAGGTCGGCTTCCTTCGCTTGGAACGGGAGGGGAGGGGCGGGGCTTCTTACAGGTGGGCGTAGACGTCGTCGAGGGAGATGCCGCGGGCGACCATCATCACCTGGACGTGGTACAGCAGCTGCGAGATCTCCTCGGCGGCCGCCTCCTTGCCCTCGTACTCGGCGGCCATCCAGACCTCGGCGGCCTCCTCGACGACCTTCTTGCCGATGGCATGGACGCCCTTGTCCACCAGCTCGGCGGTGCGGGAGGTGGCGGGGTCCCCGTGGGCGGCCTTGTGCTGGAGCTCGGTGAAGAGCTCCTCGAACGTCTTCTTGGACATGGTGGTCCTTACCCTACGCGGTGACGGGGACTGCTCACCGCCAGGGTTCGGACACCGAGCGCAGGCAGGCGGCGGTGGCGACGGCCGCGGTGACCGCCTCGTGCCCCTTGTCCTCGCGGGAGCCGGGCAGCCCGGCGCGGTCCAGGGCCTGCTGTTCGTCGTCGCACGTGAGGACGCCGAAGCCGACGGGGACGCCGGTGTCGACGGACACCTGGGTGAGCCCCTGGGTGACGCCCTGGCACACGTAGTCGAAGTGGGGTGTGCCGCCCCGGATGACGACGCCGAGGGCGACGATCGCGTCGTAGCCCCGGCCGGCCAGCACCTTGGCGACGACGGGCAGTTCCCAGCTGCCGGGGACCCGGAGCAGGGTCGGCTCGTCGATGCCCAGGTCGTGCAGGGCGCGCAGGGCCCCGTCCACCAGTCCGTCCATCACCTTCTCGTGCCACTGTGCCGCGACGACGGCGACCCGCAGGTCACCCACATTGCGTACGGTCAGCTCCGGTGCACCCTTGCCGCTCACGTCTCTCCTCGTGGTTCTCTCACTGGTTGCCGCAGGCGGGCACGGTCGGCGTGTCCAGCCAGGGCAGGTCGTGGCCCATCCGGTCCCGCTTGGTGCGCAGGTAGCGGAGGTTGTGCTCGCTCGCGGTGACGGGCATCGGCTCGCGCCGGCGGACGCCGATGCCGTGGCGGGCGAGCGCGTCGCACTTGTCGGGGTTGTTGGTCATCAGGCGGACGCTGCGGACGCCGAGGTCGGCGAGGATCCGCGCGCCCGCGGCGTAGTCGCGGGCGTCGGCGGGCAGGCCGAGTTCGAGGTTGGCGTCGAGGGTGTCGCGGCCGCGCTCCTGCAGTTCGTAGGCGCGCAGCTTGGACATCAGGCCGATGCCGCGTCCCTCGTGGCCGCGCAGGTAGACGACGACGCCGCGGCCCTCGGCCTGGATGCGGTCCAGGGAGGCGTCGAGCTGGGGGCCGCAGTCGCAGCGCCGGGAGCCGAAGACGTCTCCGGTGAGGCACTCGGAGTGCACGCGCACGAGGACGTCCTCGCCGTCGCCGAGGTCGCCGTGCACCAGGGCGACGTGCTCGACGCCGTCGACGGTGGAGCGGAAGCCGTACGCGGTGAAGGTGCCGTGGGAGGTGGGCAGCCGCACCTCGGCCTCGCGGCGGACGGTGGGCTCGCTGCCGCGGCGGTAGGCGATCAGGTCCTCGATGGAGATGATCGACAGGCTGTGCTTGCGGGCGAAGGGGACCAGTTCGGGCAGGCGCAGCATGCGGCCGTCCTCGCCGGCGATCTCCACGATGGCGCCGGCCGGGCGCAGTCCCGCGAGGCGGGCCAGGTCGACGGCGGCCTCGGTGTGGCCGTCGCGCTCGAGCACGCCGCCGGGGCGGGCGCGCAGCGGGAAGACGTGGCCGGGGCGGACGAAGTCGTCCGGCGCGGCGGTGCCGCAGGCCAGCAGCCGGAGCGTGGTGGCCCGGTCGGAGGCGGAGATGCCGGTGGTCACCCCGTGGGCGGCGGAGCCGTCGACGGTGACGGTGAACGCGGTCCGCATCGACTCGGTGTTCTGCGCCACCATCTGCGGGATGTCCAGCCGGTCGAGCTCCTCGCCCGTCATGGGGGCGCAGATCATGCCGCGGCACTCGGTCATCATGAAGGCGACGATCTCCTCGGTCACCTTCTCGGCGGCGACGATCAGGTCGCCCTCGTTCTCCCGGTCCTCGTCGTCGACGACCACCACGGGGCGGCCGGCGGCGATGTCGGCGATCGCCTGCTCGACGGGGTCGAGCCGGAGGTCGAGGTCCTCGGTGTCGTACAGGATCGGTGGGATCGAGGGGGTGGCGCGAGGGGGGTCCCCCCAGGCCTTCCGCTCCGGGGGAGCCTCGTTCGGGGTGGTGGCGGGTGACGGGCGGGCGCTCATGCCGACGCTCCTTCCAGTGCGGGCCGCGCCTCGCGGGTGCGCAGCCACCAGTCGCGCATGCCCCACAGGACGAGTGCGCCGTAGATGACGTAGACGAAGCCGGAGAAGGCGAAGCCGTTGGCAAAGTTCAGCGGGACGCCGACGAGGTCGACGAGCAGCCAGGCGAACCAGAACTCGACCATGCCGCGGGCCTGGGCGTACATCGCGACGACCGTGCCGACGAAGATGTAGGCGTCCGGCCAGGGGTCCCAGGACAGGGACGGGTAGGCGGTGAAGAGGCTTCCGACGGCGAGGGTGCCGAGGGCGGCCCCGGCGAGCAGCACGCCCCGCTCGCGCCAGGTGGCGAACCGGACGGCGACGGAGCCGTCCTGAGCCTGCTGCCGGCCGTGCTGCCACTGCCGGAAGCCCCAGGCGGCGACGAGCATGACCACGACCTGCTTGCCGGCGCTGCCGGAGAGGTGGGCGGTGGCGAACGCGGCGAAGAGGATGAGCCCGGAGAGGAACTGGACGGGCCAGGTCCACAGGGAGCGGCGCCAGCCGAGGGCGAGGCCGATCAGGCCGATCACGTTGCCGATCATGTCCGACCACTTGATGTGCTGGCCGAACAGGGTGAAGGCCTCGGAGTTGAGCCAGTTCACCGGGAGGCCTCCTCACCGGCGACGCGGTCGCCGAGCATCCGCTCGACGTACTTGGCGATGACGTCCACCTCGAGGTTGACCGGGTCCCCGGGCTTCTTGAGGCCGAGGGTGGTCAGGGCGAGGGTGGTGGGGATGAGGCTGACGGTGAAGTGGTCGCGTCCGGCGTCGACGACGGTGAGGCTGATGCCGTCGACGGTGATGGAGCCCTTCTCCACGACGTAGCGGCTCAGGTCCGCGGGGAGGGAGATCCTGACGATCTCCCAGTGCTCGGAGGGGGTGCGCTCGAGGATCTCGCCGGTGCCGTCGACATGGCCCTGCACGATGTGGCCGCCGAGGCGGTCGCCGACGGCGGTGGGCCGCTCGAGGTTGACGCGGGAGCCGACGGTGAGGGCGCCGAGGCTGGAGCGGCCGAGGGTCTCCGCCATGACGTCGGCGGTGAACTCGTCGCCCTCGTGCTCGACGACGGTGAGGCACACCCCGTTGACGGCGATGGAGTCTCCGTGCCGGGCGCCCCGGGTGACGAGGGGGCCGCGCAGCCGGAAGCGACAGGCGTCGTCGAGGGTCTCGACGGCGGTGACCTCGCCCAGCTCTTCGACGATTCCGGTGAACACTTCCCGGGTCCTCCTGCCTCTTCGGGCACGGACTCCGGGGCTGTCGATGACGACAGGATCACGAGCGAGGACACCGGGAGCGACGCCGGACAGGGCACGCCCGAAGGGCGAACCGGTACGGCGGCGCGCACGGATGCCCGCCCGCCGCGCACTGCCTCCCATCCGGACTTTAACCGTCGGTCCAGGAATTTCACCTGGTCAACCGGCCGCTGGAGGCGACCGGGTCGCGGACTGTAACCGCCGGTTCGGACTTTCACCGACCCCGGAGTGCGCTGCTACTGGTACTGCCCCAGTCTGCCACGGCCCGGACTCGGCCACGCGAGTGAGTGGTGTGGCGTGACTCACAGGGGGCGACCGGGCGGCCACCGAGGGTCGCGCGGCGCACAACTTCCCCGGCCGCACGCCCGGTCGTCGCCGCACCGGGGATCGGTCCACCCCTCTTGACGAAATGGTCTAGTCCTTTTAGGGTCCGATCCACCTTCACCGAGAGCGGCGTCCCGCGGGACCGGGACGGCGCCGACTCCCCCTCAGGACCGGCCCGGCGGCGGTGACGACGGCCCTTGCCCGCCGCCGGGCCTCACCACGCACGGACACGCCCGGCCGTCGCCCGCCCCGGCGAAGCCGGACCGCGTACGGCTCCCTGCCCGCCGCCGGTGCGGGGACATCACGGCCACCCGGCCGTGAACCCGCGCGGCCGGCGTCCCGCCGCCCGCCGGCAGACGGACCACCGCAGCCGCCGTCAATGCCCCGGCACCCCGAACAGCTCGTCCTGGGCCCGGTCCCGCGCCGTGAGCAGCGCCCCGCGCAGCACCGCTCCTCCGCCCAGGGTGCTCGGCCGCACGTCGACAGGGAGCGGGGACATCGCCGTCAGGCGGTCGTGGACCCGCGCGGCCAGCGTCTCGCCGCCCGCCTGCCCGATCTCGCCGCCCAGGACCACGCACCCGGGGTCGAGGAGCGCGACCACGGCGGCGACGCCCACGGCGATCCGGTCGGCCAGGGCGTCGAGGAAGCGCGTGTGCACCACACGCTGCGGTGCGGCGACGGCCGCCCGTACGGCACCCGCCGCCTCCGGCTCGGTCCCGGGTTCCGGTGCGACGCCGCATTCGCCCGCGAGTCGCGCGACCGCCGCGGCGCCGGCCAGGGAGTGGAAGCCGCCCGCGCAGTCGGTGGCCGACGGCAGGCCCGGGGTGCCCGGCACGGGCAGGAAGCCGATCTCCCCGGTGCCGCCGGAGGCGCCCCGGAGCAGGGCGCCGCCGAGGATCACGGCGGCGCCGGTGCCGTGGCCGAGCCACAGGAGGACGAAGGTGTCGCGGTCGCGGGCGGCCCCGTCGCGCTGCTCGGCCAGCGCGGCGAGGTTGGTCTCGTTCTCCGCGCTGACCCGGGCGTCGGGCAGCCGCTCCTGGAGCACGGCGACCAGGCGCCGGTGCCACTCCGGCAGGCTCGTGGAGTCGCGCAGTTCGCCGGTCGCGGGGTCGATCAGGCCGGGCGCGCCGACGCCCACCGTGTGCAGCCGGTCGGCGCCCGCCTCCTTGGCCGTCCGTTCGACCAGGGCGACGGCCTGCTCGACGGCAAGGCCCGTGCCGGTGTCGTCGGCGATGGGCAGGGAGGCCTCGGCCAGCACCCCGCCGACGAGGTCGGAGACGACCAGGGCGACGCCCTCGGTGCGCACGTCCAGGGCGGCCAGGTGCGCGCGGTCGGCGACGATGCCGTACAGCTTGGCGTTGGGCCCCCGCCGCTGGGCACGGGCCTCGCCGGCGACCTCGATCAGTCCGGCCTCGGTGAGGCGTTCGACGAGGTCGGCGACGGTGGGCCGGGAGAGCCCGGTGAGTTCCTTCAACTGCCCGGCGGTCAGCGGGCCCTCCTGCTGGAGCAGGCGCAGGGCGAGCCGGTCGTTGATGGCTCGGGCGGTGCTCGGGGATGCGGCCATGCCGGGATCCTTCCAGATCGGCGGGCCCGGCCGGCGGGTGCCGTGTCCCGGAGTACCCGTTTCTTTCAGGCAGGGTTCCTGATAGTTTACGGCGGCGCGCACGACGGCAGTGAGCGGCGCGCGCACGACGGCGGTGAGTCAGGGAAGGGCGGATCGATGAGTGCGGTGGTCCACACACCACACGAGGTGAAGCGGGCACGGTACGCCGTGGCCGCCGTGTTCGCCGTGCACGGCGCGGTCACCGGCTCGTTCGCGACCCGGGTCCCCTGGATCCAGGACCACGCGGGGGTCAGCGCCGGGCAGCTGGGCCTCGCGCTGGCCTTCCCCGCGCTGGGCGCGTCCCTGGCGATGCCGCTCGCGGGCCGCATCTCGCACCGCTTCGGCGCCCGTAACGCGCTGCGCGGACTGCTCGCCCTGTGGACGCTGTCGCTGGTGCTGCCGGCCGCCGCCCCGGACATGCTCACCCTGTGCCTGGCCCTGTTCGTCTACGGCGCCACGGCCGGCATGTCGGACGTGGCGATGAACGCCCTCGGCGTCGAGGTGGAGAACCGGCTCGACCGGTCGATCATGTCGGGGCTGCACGGCATGTGGAGCGTCGGCGCCGTGATCGGCTCGGCGGCGGGCACGCTCGCCGCGCATCTCGGCTCGGACGCCCGGCTGCACCACGCGCTGGCCGCCGCCGTGCTGACGGTCGTGGGCTTCGCGGCCTGCGCCTGGGTGCTCGACCTGCAGCCGACCGAGGACGAGGAGCCGCCGCCCCGGTTCGCGCTGCCGCCGCGCTCGGCGCTGCTGATCGGCGCGATCGGCTTCTGCGCGGTGTTCGCCGAGGGGGCGAGCCTGGACTGGTCGGCGGTCTACCTGCGCGACCAGTCTGGGGACCTCCGCGGGCCTCGCGGCCGCCTGCACGACCGGCTTCACGCTCACCATGGCGGTCGCCCGCATCGCCGGCGACCGGGTGGTGGACCGCTACGGCGCGGTGCGCACGGTCCGCGCGAGCGGCGTGGTCGCCCTGCTCGGCGGCGTGCTGATCGTGTCCGCCGGCCACCCCGCCGTCGCGATGACCGGGTTCGCGCTGATGGGACTGGGCATCGCGGTGGTCGTCCCGCTGTGCTTCGCCGCCGCCGGCCGCAGCGGCTCCAACCCGAGTCTGGCCATCGCGGGCGTGGCGACCATCACCTACACCTCGGGGCTGATCGCCCCGAGCGCGATCGGCCTGCTGGCCCAGGCGACCAGCCTGGTGGTGTCGTTCGTGCTGGTGACGGTACTGAGCTGCGGCATCGCGGGCTTCGCGCGGGTACTGCGCGCGGGCGACCGGGTGAAGGTCACGCGTCCGGACGCAGCAGTTCCCGAACGGCGCCCCTGAACTCCTCGCTCCAGGGCGCCGGGCGCAGGGTCGTGGCGTCCAGCCGCACCAGCACCCGGCTGCCCCGCGCGTAGGTCACCGCGCCGTCCGCCGAGCAGAACCGGAAGCCGTAGGTGAGCCCGGTGGTGCCGAGCCGCTCCACCCACAGGTGGACGGCGTAGGGGCCGGGCCGGGTCACCGGGGCCTCGTAGGTGAGGCGCAGTTCCCTGACCGCGTTGCAGGCGTCGCCGGCGGCGGCCCAGTCGCCGTCGAAGGCGACGCCGCCCGCCTGCATCCACTCGGCCCAGGCGCGCTCGACGAGCAGGGGGTAACGGGCGTTGTGCAGCAACCCCAGCGCGTCGAGGTCGTCGAAGTGGACGGTCACGGGCATCAGCCGGCCGTGGGAGAGGGCGGGCGCGGGCGGGGCTTCGGCGGTCACGTGCGGTGCTCCTGGGACGTACGGGAAAGGTGCCGTGTGCATCGGTCAACGGCGTGCCCTCATCCTAAGCGGACGCTCAGACGCGCTCATCCGTCCGGCCACCTGTGCGAACCACGTCCGTGCGGACCGCACAATGGTGCGGACACGCTGACCTTTCGAGAAAGCGACAACCCCATGGATCTCGGCGTCCGCTGGAAACTGCACGGAGACGGACGCACTCCGGCACCCGGGGCGGTCGTCCGTCCCGACGAGCGCCTCTCCTGGCCGCGCACCGCGGGCCTCGGCGCCCAGCACGTGGTCGCCATGTTCGGCGCGTCCTTCGTGGCGCCCGTCCTCATGGGCCTCGACCCGAACCTGGCGATCATGATGTCGGGCGTCGCGACCGTGATCTTCCTGCTGGCCACCCGCGGCCGGGTGCCCAGCTACCTGGGCTGCTCGCTCTCCTTCGTCGGCGTGGCCGCGGTGATCCGGGCGGACGGCGGCTCCAGCGCCACGGTGACGGGCGCGGTGTTCGTGGTGGGGGCCGCGCTGTTCCTGGCCGGCCTCGCGGTGCGGCGCTTCGGCGCACGGATCATCCACGCGGCGATGCCGCCCGTGGTGACCGGCGCGGTGGTGATGCTGATCGGCTTCAACCTGGCGCCGGTGACCGCCTCGACGTACTGGCCGCAGGACCAGTGGACCGCCCTGTCCGTGATGCTGTTCACCGGACTGGCCGTGGTCTGCCTGCGCGGCTTCTGGTCCCGCATCGCGATCTTCCTCGGTCTGCTCTTCGGGTACGCGCTGTCCTGGGCGCTGGACCGGATCTTCGGACAGATCCACTCGGCCGACGGGAGCGGCGAGGTCACCGACCACTGGCGCCTGGACCTGTCGGGCGTGGGCCGGGCGGACTGGATCGGCCTGCCGGACTTCCACGGGCCGTCCTTCGAGTGGTCGGCGATCCTGGTCGCCCTGCCGGTGGTCATCGCGCTGATCGCCGAGAACGCGGGCCATGTGAAGGCGGTCGGCGAGATGACCGGCGACGACCTCGACGACAAGCTCGGCACGGCCATCTCCGCCGACGGCGTCGGCTCCATGCTGTCCACCGCGGTCGGCGGCCCGCCCAACACCACCTACTCCGAGAACATCGGCGTGATGGCCGCGACCCGCGTCTACTCCACCGCCGCCTACTGGGCCGCCGCCGGCTTCGCCCTGCTGTTCGGCCTGTGCCCCAAGTTCGGCGCGGTCGTGGCCGCGATCCCCGGCGGTGTGCTGGGCGGCATCACCGTCATCCTGTACGGCATGATCGGCCTGCTCGGCGCGCAGATCTGGATCAACGCCAAGGTGGACCTGCGCAATCCGCTGAACCTGGTGCCGGCCGCGGCGGGCATCATCATCGGCGTCGGCAACGTCTCCATGGAGTTCACCGACACCTTCTCGCTCAGCGGCATCGCCCTCGGCACCGTCGTCGTCATCACCGGCTACCACGCGCTGCGCGCCTTCGCGCCCGCCCACCTCAAGACCCAGAGGCCGCTGCTCGACGAGGGCACGTCCTCCTACGACACGGGCGCCGGCCCGCAGGACGGTCAGCGTGCCAAGTCGTAGGCGTACGACGGGCTGAAGGTGCCCGGCGCGCCCTTGCAGCCGTCGGACTCGCCGGGGAGCTTCACCCACAGGTAGGCGTCGATCCGGGCCTCGCCGGTGCTGAGCGTCGGGGCCCGGCCCAGTCTGCGGCCCGCGGGGTCGCACCACTCGCCGTCGGCGGGGGCGCCGTTGCCGTTGCGGCTGGTGTCGATCACCGCGCCGAGGCCCGCCGTGCCGAGGGCGTCCAGCACGGCGCGGTCGTAGGCGATCTCGTCGGCGGTGGCGTGGAAGTTGGACACGTTGCTGAAGATCCCGTCCGACGACACGGGCGAGGCGGCCCCCGCCTGCCGCAGCAGGTCCGCCTGTTTCGCGGGCGTGTGCCAGCCGGAGTGCCCGGCGTCGAAGTAGACGCGGGCGCGGGCGTCGGCCTCCTTGAGCACCCTCCCGGCACGGGCCAGCGAGGCGAACCGCTCGGCCCGCTGCCCGGCGGACAGGCAGTCGGCCTGCGCGACCGAGTCGGGCTCCAGGATCACCACGACCTCCCCGCTGCCGAGCCCGGCGGCGAACCGGTCGATCCAGTCGTCGTAGGCGTCGAAGTCCGGCGCGCCGCCCTCGGAGTGCCCGTCGCAGTCCCGGCCGGGTATCGCGTACGGCACGACGACGGGCACCCGCCCCTGCGCGGCCCCGCCGGACGTCACCGCCCTCACCCGCGCGGTGACCGTGTCCGGCGACCAGTCCGCGAACCACACGGCCGCGGGCTGCTCCGCTATCCGCGACTCGATGACCGGCCGGCGCGGGTCGCCGGGATGCGCCCGCACCCAGTCGAGCACCCGGGAAGCGGGGTGCCGGTAGAGCCGCGCGGACACGGGGACGGTCCGCTTCTTCACACCGGGTTCCTTCCGCACGCCCGGCGACGCGGAGGGCGAGGCGCTCGTCCGCCGCGGCCGGACCGACGGCGAGGCGGGCACGGTGGCCGACGGGGACGTCGAGGGAACGGCGGGCAGCGGAACGAGACGCGGCGACGCGGACGTCACCGGCCGGGCCTCCGGCGCGTCCCGCCCCTCCCCGGCCGCCGAGATCACCCCGGAGACGGTGCCGGCCACGACCACGGCCGAGGCCGCCGCGACCAACGCGGTCCGCCGCGCGGCACGCCGGCGCTCCGCACGGCGCGCGGACAGTCTCCGGGCACGCGAATCCGCCACCTTGTGCTTCTCCCTCCCCCGCGGCGGGCGCGTTCCCCCGTTCCGGGGAAGCGCCGGGCCCGCCGCCGCTGGTGCCACCCTAAAGGTGTCACCCTGCGCTCATGGCGCACCGCGAACAAGTCCTCACCCCGGTCGACGGGGTCGTCGCCCGTATGCGCGCCCTCGAGGCGGCCCTGCCCGCGCGGGACGGGGTCGCGGTCTTCAACCGTGTCTACCTCGCCGTGACACAAGCCGTGGACCGCCGCATCGACGCCGGCCACTTCCCCGACACCCGTGCGGTGATCACGCTGGACGTGCGGTTCGCCGAACGCTACCTGGCCGCGGTGGACGCGGCGGCGGACGGCCGGCGTCCCCCCGCCTGCTGGCGTCCGCTGTTCCAGTTCCGCCGCCACCCCGGGGTGCGTCCGGTGCAGTTCGCGCTGGCGGGCATCAACGCGCACATCGGGCACGACCTCGCGCTGGCCGTGGTGGACACCTGCCGTACGCTCGACTGCGAACCCGCCGACCTGGAGGACGAGTTCGACGCCGTGGGCGAACTCCTCCTGTCGCTGGAGGAGCGCGTCCGCGAGGAGCTGGTCCCCGGCCCCGAGCTGCTGCGGATCGCCGATCCGCTGACCCATCTGCTCGGCGCGTGGAGCCTGGAGCGCGCCCGGGACGCGGCCTGGACGGCGGCGCGCGCCCTGTGGGCGCTGCGCCGGCTGCCCGACGTGGCGGCGGAGTTCACCGAACGGCTGGACACCGCGATGGGGTTCGCGGGGCGCATGCTGCTCACCCCGCTGCCCGGCTGACCTCAGTCCTCCGGGAGTTCGACGGGCGCGATCTCGTCGAACAGGTCGCCGGGGCCCGGGTTGGCCGGGTCGGTGGCGCCCCCGAGGTGGTGCATCACGCCCCACACCGCGTTGAGCGCGGTCTGCACGGCGCCCTCGGCCCAGCCGGCCGTCCAGGAGATGTCGTCACCGGCGAGGAACAGGCCCCGCTTGTCCTCCGGCAGCCGGTCCTGCATGAAGTGGGTGAACAGCCGCCGCTGGTAGCGGTAGTGGCCCGGAAGATTGGCCTTGAACGCGCCCATGAAGTAGGGCTCGTTCTCCCAGGAGACGGTCACCGGGTTGCCGATGATGTGCTTCCGGATGTCGACCTTCGGGTAGATCTCGCCGAGCGACTTCAGCATGACCTCCATCCGCTCGTTCGCGGACAGCGGCAGCCACTTCAGACTGTCGTCGCACCAGGTGTAGGAGAGGCAGATGACGGCGGGCTTGTCCGGACCGTTGTCCAGGAGATACGTGCCGCGGGTCATCCGGTCGGTGAGCGTCATCGACATGACGTCCCGCCCGGTCTGCTCGTCCTTGTCCAGCCAGAACGGCCGGTCCACGGGCACGAAGAGCTTGGAGCTCTCCATGTAGTGGGTGCGCTCGATCGCGGTCCAGTGGTCGATCGGGAAGAGCGAGTCGTCGCAGTCGATCTTCGACAGCAGCATCCACGACTGCGCGGTGAAGACGGCCGCCCGGTACGTACGGATGTCACCGCGCGCGTCGGTCACGGTGATCCGGTTGCCGGCGGTCCGTCCGAGCCGCGTGACGGCGGGACGCGGCTCCCC
This sequence comes from Streptomyces sp. DSM 120436, assembly GCF_055778765.1. NCBI lineage: Bacteria > Bacillati > Actinomycetota > Actinomycetes > Kitasatosporales > Streptomycetaceae > Streptomyces > Streptomyces sp. DSM 120436. The sequence continues at coordinate 1,031,244 of NZ_JBSKBS010000002.1, forward strand.
GGCCACGTGCAGGGACTTCAGCGAGGTGCCGTACGGCCAGTGGACGATCTTCTCCGGCTCCCGCTCCCACAGCCTGAGCGGCAGCTGCTGCGACCCGCCCACGATCCCCCGGTGGTGGTCGTCGGCCTCGGTGTAGACGACCCGCAGGATCTCCAGGATCGAGTTCGGGAAGTCGGTGTCCCACCCGCCGGTGCCGAACCCGACCTGTCCGAAGATCTCCCGGTGCCGGAAGGACGAGAAGGCCTCCGACTCGCAGAGGAAGCCGTAGAACGTCTGGTTGTCGAGCTTCTCCACCAGCCGCGACCAGATCTCCCGGATCCGCGGCACGTCCCGCTCGCGCAGGGCCCTGTTCATGTCGGAGAAGTCGGCCCCCTCCTCCAGGCACCGCGCCCAGGCGTCGGCGACGTCCCGGTAGACCTGCGGCAGATCGTCCATCGTCTCGGCGTAGTGCGACTCGCCCTTCAGGTCCACCACGGTCGAAGGGGTCGCCTCGGCCAGCGGATTGGGGAACGGCCGGGTCTGCAGACCCACGAGGTCGATGTAGTGCTGCAGCGCCGTGGACGACGGCGGGAAACGCATGGCGCCCATCTCCGCCGTGAGCGACGCGTCGCATCCCTCGAAACCGACGGTCCGCAGCCGCCCGCCGATCCGGTCGGCCTCGTACACGACCGGCTTGAGCCCCATCTTCATCAGCTCGTACGCGGCGACGATCCCGGACAGCCCACCGCCGATCACGGCGACCTCGGTGCCGTGCTCGGTCGCCGGGACCTGCCCGATCCCGGCGGGGTGGGCCAGGAAGTCGTCGTACGCGTACGGGAAGTCCGGGCCGAACATGGTGATCGGCGGCTGCTGCTCGTCGGCGTGCTCGACGGCGTTGGGCACGGTGGACGTCATGGGGTACGGACTCCTTGCAGGGGTGGAACCGGAAGAGCGGATCAGACGAGGGACCCGTAGAGACCGGGCCGGCGGTCCCGCAGATACGGGTTGTCCTCGCGGGACGCGGCGAGAAGCGCCGGGTCGGCGTCGGCGAGGAGCAGTTCCTCACCGCGGCCGGCGCGGGCGCGGGCGAGCCCGTCGGGCCCGGCCAGCGCGGACAGCCCCACGAACTCGAACGCGCCTTCCCGGCCGACCCGGTTGACGTACGCGATGTACAGCTGGCTCTCGAAGGCCCGCACGGGCACCACGGACTCGGCGACGAACTGGTACGGGTGCAGCAGGGCCGTGGGCGCCAGCAGCAGGTCGGTGCCGGCGAGGGCGTGGGCGCGGACGTTCTCCGGGAACTCCACGTCGTAGCAGATCACCAGGCCGACGGTGAGGCCGTTCAGCTCGGCCTGCACGACCGTGTCCACGCCCGGGGTGAAGTGGTCGTGCTCGAAGCGGCCGTAGAGGTGGGTCTTGCGGTAGTTCGCGAGACGGGTGCCGTCGGGGACGACGAGCTGGACGGAGTTGTACACCGTGTCGCCGGCGCGCTCGGGGTAGCCGTAGGCGACGGCGAGGCCGTGACGGCCGGCGGTCTCGGCGACCGCGTCGGCCGCGTCGCCGTCGGCCGGCTCGGCGAGACGTCCCAGATCGTCGCCGATGGCGTATCCCGTGAGGAACAGCTCGGAGGTCACCAGCAGTCCCGCGCCCGCGGCGGCCGCACGTCCGGCGGCCTCGTCGAGAACCTCGAGGTTCTCGGCGACGTGGCCAGGACTGCCGGAGCTCTGGAGCAGGGCGATGCGCATGGGTGATCCTCACCGGGAAGGCGGGGGTTGGGGGGTCACCCATGAAGGTACGGTCGCGTGGCTTCGCCGGACAAGGAGAAGCCGTTGCGCACCGGTGTGCCGGTCGTTGCGTGTGAACCGCCGTTCGCGGCGATTCGTTGCGCGGGGGCGTCGGTGTGGCCGGGGGTGTGCGCAGCCCGGCGCTCACGAGGTGCCGTCGTGCTCCCCCTCCCCCGTCGCCCCTGGGAGTTCCCAGGGGCGACGGGGGAGGCACGCATGCCCGCGGAGCGCTACACCGCCCGCCGCCTCCGCACCACGAGCAGCCCCGCCGCCAGCACCATGTACGGCACCGCCGCCACCGCGAACGCCGCACCGTGCCCGTGGCCCGACGCGATCACCGCGTACCCCGCGAACACCGTCAGCGTCACCACTTCGGTCCCCAGCCCCGCGACCGACGTCAGCGTCGCCCGCCCCGTCGCCTCGATCCGGTGCTGCAGGCGCGCCTCCGCCAGCACCGTCGCCGCCTGGAACGCACCGAACGCGGCGGCGACCAGCAGCAGTCCCGGCACGGTCCCGGCAACAGCGCCCACCGCCAGAGCGACCCCACCCCCTCCCAGCAGCAGAGCGAGCCCGCCCGTACCGAACCGCTCCCCCTCCCCCGCCAGCAAGCTCCCCGCCGTGGCCCCGCCCCAGACCACCAGCAGCACCCACGGCACGGCCACATCCGCGACCCCCGTCTCCCGCACCAGCAGCGGTGTGTACTCGTCCAACGCACCCCACACCGCCGCCACCGCCGGCACCAGGAGCAGAGCGCCCCGCACGGACCGGTCGCGCCGTGCCCCGCCCAGCCCGGCCCGCAGAGCCGCGGCCCATCCCCGCTGCACGCCCCCCGCGACCCGATGCTCGGAAAACCGCAGCGCCGTGACCGAGGTCGACAAGCACACCAGCACACTCGCCGCCCCCACAGCCGCGTGCCCGCCCCACGCCAGCACCGGCCCGGCCAGCCCCATCGCCGCCATCACGGCGACCAGCCCCGCCGCCCGCGCCCGCCCCAGCACACGGGCGTACCGGTCCGACGCCCCGGCCCGCTCCAGCTCGTCGTAGACGAGAGCCTCCAGCGCACCCGAGCTCAGCGCCCCGCCGGTCCCCCACAGCACGAACCCCACCGCGAAGGCGGCGTACGACGGCACGAGCACCCACAGGGCGAACCCGGCCCCCGTCAGCAGCGGACCGACGACCAGCAGCAGCCGCCGCGACACCGCGTCGGCCCACGCCCCGGAGGGAACCTCCAGCAGCACGGCCGTGACGGACCACAGGGCGAACAGGGACGAGATCTGCCACACGGACAGCCCGGCGTCGCTGAACAGCAGCGCGTACACCGGGTACAGCAGAACGAATTCTTCGAGGAACGAGTAGCCGTACAGCGTGGTCGTCAGCCGACGCACGCGCACGTCGACGGCACGCGTGGGCGTGGGAGTCATGAGGCCTTCCCGGAAGGGCGGTTCGGACACCGGACGCTGAGGTCGAACGGCGCCCGCGGCGGCCCTCGGGAGGCACTACGCGTGGATCAATGTCGCCAGGTCATACTCCGAGGGTAGTCCTCCGCCCGTCGGCGCACCCTCGCATTCCAGGATCCGCCCCCGGGCTCACCGGTCGCAGAACCGGCGTCGGAGGGCTGCCGCACGAGCCCGGGCCACGCCCGTGCGGTGCCCCTCACCCGGGCGAGCCGGACGAGAACCGCCGCAGCAGCGGCGACAGCACCAGCACGGACTTGGTCCGCTCGACGAACGGCTCACCGGCGATGCGCTCCAGCACCCGTTCGAAGTGCCGCATGTCGGAGGCGAAGACCTGGGCGATGGCGTCCGCGTCCCCGGTCACGGTGGAGGCGGCGACGACCTCCTGGTACCGCTCCAGACCCCGCTGGATGGTCTCCGGGGACGTGTTGCTGCGGCAGTAGATCTCGACGAACCCCTCCGTCTCCCAGCCCAGGGCGGCGGGGTCCACCCGTACGGTGAATCCGGTGATGGCCCCGGTCGCGCGCAGCCGGTCCACGCGCCGTTTGACGGCGGGCGCGGAGAGGCCGACGAGCTGGCCGATGTCCGCGAAGGAGCGACGGGCGTCCTCGGCGAGGGCGTGCACGATGCGTTCGTCGAGATCGTTCAGCACTGCGGGTGGTTCACTTCGCTTCTGATGGGGCGGGGGCGGCGAGCCGGGAGCGGCGGTAGCCGTAGAGGAAGTAGAACACGAGCCCGACGGCCATCCAGACGCCGAAGACGATCCAGGTGACGGTGGACAGGCTGCCCATCATCCACAGGCAGAAGCCGAAGCCGAGGGCGGGCAGCAGCGGGGACAGCGGGACCCGGAAGGAGCGCGGCATGTCGGGGCGGCTGCGGCGCAGCACCACCACGGCGACGTTGACCAGCGCGAAGGCGAAGAGGGTGCCGATGCTGGTGGCGTCGGCGAGCTGGCCGAGCGGGACGGCGGCGGCGAGCACACCGCAGAACAGGGAGACGATCAGGGTGTTGGCGCGGGGGGTGCCGGTGCGCGGGCTGACCCTGGCGAACACCTTGGGCACCAGCCCGTCGCGGGACATGGCGAACAGGATGCGGGTCTGGCCGTAGAGCACGGTGAGCACGACGCTGGCGATGGCGATGACGGCGCAGAACGCCAGCAGGGTGCCCCAGAAGTCCTGGCCGGTGACCTCGCGCATGATCTGGGCGAGGTCGGCCTCGGAGTCGGTGAACCGCCGCCACGGCTTGGCGCCCACGGCGACGGCGGCGACCAGGACGTACAGCGCGGTGATGACGGCGAGGGACAGCAGGATGGCGCGGGGCAGGTCGCGCTGGGCGTTCTTCGCCTCCTCGCCTGCGGTGGAGGCGGCGTCGAAGCCGATGTAGGAGAAGAACAGGGTGGCCCCGGCGGCGCTGACGCCGGCCATGCCGAGCGGCATGAAGTTCTCGTAGTTGCCGGAGCGGAAGCCCTGGACGCCGATGACGCAGAACAGCACCAGCGCGCCGACCTTGACGACGACCATCACGGTGTTGGCGCGGGCGGACTCGCGGGCGCCGCCCAGCAGGAACGCCATGGCCAGCAGCACGACGACCAGCGCCGGCAGGTTGAAGACGCCACCGTCGCCGGGCGGGGCGGAGAGCGCGGCGGGCAGGGTGACGCCGATGGTGCCGTCGAGGAGTTCGTTGAGGTACTCCCCCCAGCCGACCGCGACGGCGGCGACCGAGACGCCGTACTCCAGCATCAGGCACCAGCCGCAGACCCAGGCGATCAGTTCGCCCATCGTTGCGTACGCATACGAGTAGGAGGAGCCGGAGACCGGGATGGTGCCGGCCAGCTCCGCGTAGGAGAGGGCGGAGAAGAGGGCCGTCAGACCGGCGATGACGAAGGAGAGCGTGACCGCGGGACCGGCCTTCGGCACGGCCTCGCCGAGGACGACGAAGATGCCCGTGCCGAGGGTGGCGCCGATGCTGATCATGGTCAGCTGCCACAGCCCGAGGGAGCGGCGCAGGGTGCCGCCCTCACCCTGGCCACCTTCGGCGACCAGGCGTTCCACTGGCTTGCGGCGCATCAGACGCATGCCCGCGCCCTGGGGCTGCGGGGCGGCTGGGCCGCCGTCGTGCGGGGGTGCGCCATGGTCGAGCACGCGCTGACTCCTTGATCGCTGCCGGTCTTCCGCGGCCGGGGACCGACGGCGCCCCGCGACAGCCGGGACCCGTCGAGCGGGGTCCCCGCCGCACACGTACAGCGCGTAACCCTACGAGGTTTGTCGTTGCTGCTGAAATGCAGCAACCTTGCGCACCACCGCACGATCATTGCGTTCCTCGAGGTGAGGCGGATGTTCGTTGCGCCGGCCGTGTGGCCCGTTCCACACCCGCCTCACCGGGTGGGTCAGTTCCAGCTGGCGTGCAGCGGCTTGCCCTCGGCGTAGCCGGCCGCGCTCTGGACGCCGACGACGGCCTTCTCGGCGAACTCCTCCAGCGTGGCGGCGCCGGCGTAGGTGCAGGAGGAACGGACGCCCGCGACGATCGAGTCGATCAGGTCCTCGACGCCGGGGCGCTCCGGGTCGAGGAACATGCGGGAGGTGGAGATGCCCTCCTCGAACAGCGCCTTGCGGGCGCGGTCGTAGGCGGACTCCTCGGAGGTGCGGTTGCGCACGGCGCGGGCGGACGCCATGCCGAAGGACTCCTTGTAGGGGCGGCCGTCCGCGTCGTGCTGGAGGTCGCCCGGGGACTCGTAGGTGCCGGCGAACCACGAGCCGATCATCACGTTGGACGCCCCGGCCGCGAGGGCCATGGCCACGTCGCGCGGGTGGCGGACACCGCCGTCGGCCCAGACGTGCCTGCCGTACTTCTTCGCCTCGGCGGCGCACTCCAGCACCGCGGAGAACTGCGGCCGGCCGACGCCGGTCATCATCCGGGTGGTGCACATGGCGCCGGGGCCGACACCGACCTTGACGATGTCCGCGCCGGCCTCGACGAGGTCGCGGACGCCCTCGGCGGAGACGATGTTGCCGGCGACGACCGGGACCTGCGGGTCGAGTCCGCGCACCAGCCGCACGGCGTTGATCATCGACTCCTGGTGGCCGTGCGCGGTGTCGATGACGAGGGTGTCGACGCCCGCCTCGAGGAGCTGCTTGGCCTTGCCGGCCACGTCGCCGTTGATCCCGACGGCGGCGGCGATGCGCAGCCGCCCCCGGTCGTCGGTGGCCGGCGTGTACAGGGTGGCGCGCAGGGCGCCCTTGCGGGTGAGGATGCCCGCGAGGCGGCCGTCGCGGTCCACGGCGGGCGCGTAGCGGCGGTTGGCGCCGTCGAGGGTGTGGAAGGCCTCGCGCGGGTCCCTGTCGGCGTCGAGGAGGATCAGGTCCTTGGACATGACCTCGTCGAGCTGGGTGAAGCGGTCCACGCCGGTCAGGTCGGCGTCGGTGACCACGCCGACCGGCCGGTGCTCCTCGTCGACGACCACGCCCGCGTTGTGCGCCCGCTTGGGCAGCAGGGACAGCGCGTCGGCGACGGTCTGGTGCGGGGCCAGCACGATCGGGGTGTCCAGCACCAGGTGGCGGCCCTTCACCCAGGAGACGACCTCGGCGACGACCTCGATCGGGATGTCCTGCGGGATGACGACCAGTCCGCCGCGCCGGGCGACCGTCTCGGCCATGCGGCGGCCGGCGATGGCGGTCATGTTGGCGACGACGAGCGGGATGGTGGTGCCCGTGCCGTCGGGCGAGCTGAGGTCCACACCCTGCCGCGAGCCGACCGCGGAGCGGCTCGGCACCATGAAGACGTCGTCGTACGTCAGGTCGTGCGGGGGCTGGATGTCGTTGAGGAAACGCACGTGCTGCACATCCCAGTCGATCAGAGGCGGCCCCCGGACAGGTCAGCCAGGGGGAAGAGCACGTACTTCATTCTCCCACGGTGACCGTGACGTCAGCTCCGGTCGGATCGTCCAGCCCGGTCGGCGAGGTGCTCGGCGGATCCTCCAACGGCGGGCGCCACGGTGGGCGGCGTGGCGCCTCCCACGGCCTCGGCGAACACCTCCTGGGCGGTCGCCCGTCGCCGGGGGCGTCCGCGCGGGCCCGCCGGCCGCGGACGACGAGCGGCAGCCCGCGCTCGACCGCGGCTCCGGGCCGGACGGCGCGGCCGGCGAAGGGGTGCGCGAGGGCGTCCCGGTCGCGCCCGGACCGGTCGGGCAGGCCGAGCGCGCGGGCGCGGCGGCCCGTCAGGCCCGTCTCGTCGGTCACCCCGTCGAGGCCGAGGGGGACGACGAGCCCGCCGGTGAGGCCGTGGGTCATCTCCGTACCGCCGCGGATGCCGCGCGGTGGCCGTCGGCGCGGCACGTCCCGCCGTTCCGGCCGGTGACGGCGCGCCGGACGCCCCGGTCGTGGGAGCCGGGCGTGGGGGCGCCGTGCACTCGTGGTCGTGGGAGTGGCTCCGGTCGTGCTGGGGCAGCAGCCCCTCGAAGCCGCCGGACACGGCGCCGTCCCGCTCGTACGGGAAGGGGCCGCCCTCGTCGATGAGCTCCAGGGTGCGCCGGGCCTCGGCGGGCAGCGCTTCGGTCCGCGCCGGCGCCCCGCCCTCGTCGCCGGCGGCCGAGCGACCCGTCGGCAGGGCGAGCGGCGGGCAGGTCACGGGAGGCGGGAGGAGGGCCCTTCACCGCGGTCTGCGGCCGATGCCGCCGGTCCCCTCCCGGTCCCACACACCGTCAGGGGCCGTCGGGGTCCGCGCGGTTGAGGGCGGAGCGCGGGGCGGGTCCGGCGGTCATCAGGTAGTCGGCGGCCGAGGTGTCGGTCACCAGGCTGGTGACGAGGCCGGAGCGCAGCACCGCGTCGATCGCCGGCCCCTTGCGCTGTCCGCCGGCGATGGCGACGACCTCGGGCACCTTGCGCAGCTGGTCGGTCTTGACGGTGATGCACCGCTCGCCCAGGTCGCGGCCGATCCGGCGGCCCTCGGCGTCGAAGAGGTGCGCGGACATCTCGGCGGCGACGCCGAGGGAGGCGTAGTGCGCCCGCTCCTCGTCGCTGAGCATGTCGTGCACCGTGGAGATGCCCGGCTCCCAGGAGCCGATGGACACGCAGGCGACGGTGACCTTGTCGAAGTACTCGAAGGCCCGGGCGATGCCCGTCTGGTGGCGCAGCGCCTCCGCCGTGGCGACGTCCGGCAGCAGCATCGGCGCGTAGATGGGGTGGGCGTCGCCGCCCGACACCTGCGCGGCGCGGCGCACGGCCTCGACCGAGCCGCGTTCCGCCGTGCCCGCGTCGTACACGCCGGTCAGCTGGACGACCGTGCAGGGCGGCAGCCGGTCCAGGGCCGCCGCCATGTGGATGGTGGAACGCCCCCAGGCGAGACCCAGTACGTCCCCTTCGTTGACCAGCTCGCCGAGCAGGTCGGCGGCCACCTCTCCCAGGTTCTCGGGGTCGGGCGTCTCCTCGGCCTCGGCCGGGGACTCGACCACGACGGCGTGCCGCAGGCCGTAGCGGGCTCGGAGCGCGTCCGAGCGCTCGGCGTCCAGCTCGGCGGGCACGCGGATCTCGATGCGCACCAGATCCCGCTCGAGGGCGGTCTCCAGGACCCTGGCCACCTTGAAGCGGCTGACGCCGAACTCCTCGGCGATCTGGATCTTGGACTTCCCCTCGAGGTAGAAGCGGCGGGCCATGGCCGCCGCCTGCACCAGCTCAGCGGGTCCCATCCGCATGGCTGACCGGCCCGCCGACATACCCGACACGGCGATCTCCTCACTGCTGTTCACGCTCTGGACTCGCCGTTCATCCTTGCAGATCCGGCGCTGTCGATCAGCCCTGCTGACCGCCGTTCACATACATGACGCTCAGTGTTCGGACGACCACGACGCCTTGGCCGTCGCCGCCTCCGCCTGCTTGCGCAGGGCACGGACCGCCTCGGCCGGGTCCGACGCGCCGTACACGGCGGAACCCGCGACGAAGACGTCCGCTCCGGCGTCGGCGCACTGCTCGATGGTCGAGGCCGACACACCGCCGTCGACCTGCAGCCACAGCTCCAGACCGTGCTTGGCGATCAGCTCACGGGTGCGGCGGATCTTCGGCAGCATGATGTCGAGGAACGCCTGCCCGCCGAAGCCCGGTTCAACCGTCATGATCAGCAGCATGTCCAGCTCGGGCAGCAGATCCTCGTACGGCTCGACCGGCGTCGCCGGCCGCAGCGCCATCGAGGCGCGGGCGCCCTTGGCGCGGATCTCCCGGGCGAGCCGGACGGGCGCGGTGGCCGCCTCCACGTGGAAGGTGACGGAACCCGCCCCCGCCTCCACGTACTGCGGCGCCCAGCGGTCGGGCGCCTCGATCATCAGATGGCAGTCCAGCGGCGTGTCCGTGGCACGGGCGAGCGACTCCACGACCGGCACGCCGAGCGTCAGGTTCGGCACGAAGTGGTTGTCCATCACGTCGACGTGGAGCCAGTCGGCTCCCTCCACGGCCTTCGCCTCCTCGGCGAGCCGGGCGAAGTCGGCGGACAGGATGCTGGGACTGATCTGCGGGGCCATGCCCCAAGCGTATGCGCTGCGCCGCGCGGCGGTGCGAAGCGTCCGGGGACTGGTCAACGGGGGGCGAGGACACGGAGATCCGCGCCGCCGCCCCGTGTCGGCCGGAACCGCCCGGAGCCGTCACCCACGGCGTGCCGAGCCCGACGGCCGCCCGCTGGTGGGGGGCGGTGACGAGGAGATCCACGCCACCGCCCCGCGGCGGACGGTCCCGCCCGAACCCGTCACCCACGGCGTCGCCGGCCCGACGGCCGCCCCCCGGCAGCTCGGGCGCCGTCGCGGCGGGGGCCCGAAGACGTCGGCCCGGGGCCGTCTCGACGCGAAGGTCCCGTGGCGGGCCGGCCCCGGCGCGAGGGCACCCGGGACCCACCGGTCCCCGCCCCGCGGACGCCGCTCCGCGCGCGGGAGCCCTCCGTGGCGGGCGGGCCGGGGGCGCCTGCTGTCCCCGGGGTCAGGCCGTGCGGCGGATCAAGGCGAGGTACATCGCGTCGGTGCCGTGGAGGTGAGGCCAGAGCTGGATGTCGGGGCCGTCGCCGAGGCCGGGGACGCCGGGGAGGAGGGGGCGGGCGTCGATCAGCTCGGTGTCCGGGAACTGCTTGAGGAGGTCCGCCACCACGGCGCGCGTCTCCGCGAGGTGCGGTGAGCAGGTCGCGTAGCCGACGACGCCGCCGACCCGCACGGACTCCAGGGCGGTCCGCAGCAGCCCGCGCTGGAGGGGCGCGAAGCCGTCCAGGTCCTCCGGGCGGCGCCGCCACCGCGCCTCGGGCCGCCGGCGCAGGGCGCCGAGACCGGTGCACGGCACGTCGACCAGCACCCGGTCGAAGCTGCCGGGCCGCCACGGCGGACGCGTCCCGTCGGCGGTGACCACCTGGTACGGGCCGGGGTTCCCGGCCAGCGCCCTGGCGACCAGGCCCGCCCGGTGCGGCTGCTTCTCGGAGGCGAGCAGCACGGCCCCGCGTTCGGCGGCGAGCGCGCCGAGCAGCGCCGCCTTGCCGCCGGGCCCCGCGCACGCGTCCAGCCACCGCCGGTCCGGCCCCTCGACGGGCGCCGCCGCGAGGGCGAGCGCCACCAGCTGGCTGCCCTCGTCCTGGACCCCGGCCCGCCCCTCGGCGACCGCCGGGACCGCGCCGGGCTCCCCGCCCTCGGTGAGCCGCACCGCGTACGGGGACCAACGGCCGGGGACGGCGGCCTCCTCGGCCAGCAGCTCGTCGGTGGTGGCCCGCCCGGGACGGGCGACCAGCGTCACCTCGGGCCGCTCGTTGTCGGCGCGCAGCAGTTCCTCGACGCCGGCGCGTCCGCCGCCGAGAGAGTCCCACAGCGCGGAGACCATCCAGCGCGGGTGGGAGTGCACGACGGCGAGATGGTCCTCCGGGTCCTCGTCGTACGGCGGCGCGACCCGCTCCAGCCAGCCGTCCAGGTCGTCCTGCGCGATCTTGCGCAGGACGGCGTTGACGAACTTGGCGCGCCCGTCGCCGAGCACCACCCGGGCCAGTTCCACGGTGGCGGACACGGCGGCGTGCGTCGGGATCCGCGTGCCGAGGAGCTGGTGCGCGCCGAGGCTCAGCACGTCCAGCACCGGCGGGTCCACCTCGCGCAGCGGCCGGTCGACGCAGGCCGCGATGACGGCGTCGTACGTGCCCTGGCGGCGCAGGGTGCCGTACACCAGCTCGGTGGCCAGCGCCGCGTCCCGGGCGTCGAACTTCTCGGGTCCCTCGCTCTCGCGCGCCTTGCGCAGCAGCGGGGGCAGGACGAGGTTGGCGTACGCGTCGCGCTCGTCCACGGCCCGCAGCGCCTCGAAGGCGAGGATGCGGACGGGGTCCTTCTGGGGACGGCGGTAGGGCTTGGCGGGCCTGCGGGGCCGACGGGGCTGGTCGCTCACGAAAAAGGTGCTCCGGATGTGGGTGGGCGTGCGCGCTCCAGCCTACGGCGTACGCCGGGCGGAAGCCGGGGCTTCAGTCGCCGAGGGTCTCCCCGGCCGCGATCCGCACCCCGCGCGCCCAGTCCGCGGCGCGCATCGGCTTCTTGCCCTGGGCCTGCACCCACAGCAGCTCCACGGCGTACGAACCGGTCCCGACGTACACGTTGTTCTTCCCGGCGGACAGCCGGCCGGGCGTCAGGTCGGTGCGGTCCGGTACGGGCGCGGCCTGGACGATCTTCAGCCGCTCGCCGCGGAAGGTGGTCCAGGCGCCGGGCGCGGGCGTGCAGCCGCGCACCACCCGGTCGACGCGCAGCGCCGGGGACCGCCAGTCCACGCGCGCGTCCTCGACGTTGACCTTGGGGGCCAGGCTGACGCCGTCGGCGGGCTGCGGCACGGCCTTCAGCGTGCCGTCCTCGATGCCGTCCATCGTCGCCGCGAGCAGTCCGGAACCGGCGAGGGCCAGCCGGGTGAGCAGATCGCCGCTGGTGTCGGTGGGACGGATCTCCTCGGTGACGGTGCCGTAGACGGGCCCGGAATCCAGCCCCTCCTCGATGAGGAAGGTGCTGGCGCCGGTGATCTCGTCGCCCGCCATGATGGCGTGCTGCACGGGGGCGGCGCCGCGCCAGGCGGGCAGCAGCGAGAAGTGCAGGTTGACCCAGCCGTGGGCGGGGATGTCGAGGGCGACGCGGGGCAGCAGGGCGCCGTAGGCGACGACGGGGCAGCAGTCGGGGGCGATCTGCCGGAGCCGCTCGAGGAAGTCGGGGTCCTTCGGCCTGCCCGGCTTCAGCACCTCGACGCCGGCCTCCTCCGCCCGCTCGGCGACCGGCGAGGCGACCAGCCTGCGGCCGCGTCCGGCGGGCGCGTCGGGCCGCGTGACGACGGCGGCGACCTCGTGCCGCCCGGAGGAGAGAAGAGCGTCCAGTGCGGGAACGGCGACCTCGGGGGTGCCGGCGAAGACGAGCCTCATGGGGTGCGGAGGACCTCTCGGGCGGGAACGGTTCGGGCGACGCACCAGTCTATGGGGCGGCCCTCCGCCGCGGACGCAGGGACAGGGCGCCGCGTCCGGGACACCTGCCGTGCCGTGCAGGAACGTTCCGAGCGGGCGGCCGTGCCGTCCGGCGGGGCCCTCGCAGGGGCGTACGCATATGCCGCCGCGCCCCAGCCCGTGACCCGGGGACCGGATCGGCGTTGGTCAAGGAAGAGTTGACCACGGGCCCCGACAGGGTCCCTCCCTTTCCACGCCGGTTCGAGAGGCTTGTTCATGGCCGACCACGCAACCCACGACGCCCAGGCTCGGGCCAGCCTGCACTTGCTGGTGCGGGACATCGAGCGGGTCCGCCGGCAGGTGGACGCACTGCGCACGCTCACCGCCCAGCTCGGCAACGTCTACCGCCCGCGCCGCTCCGGCCCCTCCACGGGCTTCGTCGTCTACGGACGCGCCCCCGCCCCGACCGTCCGCCTCGCGCAGGAGCTGCGGGACAGCGTCGAGACCCTGGTCACGGCCGCCGTGGACTTCGACCGCTCCCTGGGCTTCTCGTGGGACGCGGTGGGCTCCGCGCTCGGGGTCACCAAGCAGGCGGTGCACCGCCGGTACGGCGCCCGCCGGGCGGCCGCGCAGGCGGCGGCCTCCGCCGAGACCGAGCGGACCACGGAGTCGTCGGGCCCCCGCACGGTCAACGTCGGTTCCGGTGTCACCGCGGTGCCCACCGTGCAGGCGGCCCGCGCCATGCCGACCCAGCCCACCGCGGGCAGCCCGTCCCTCCGCGACGACTCCCGCCCCACGGCGTTCCCGACCCCGCGCAACGGCTGACCCCCTCCGCCCTCCCGGCCGCCGTCCCGGGAGGGCGCGCCCCTTTCCGGGGCACGCCCCGTCCTGACCGTACGGGGGGCTTGTGGCGCGCTCGCCGAACGGAGGTCGGCAGCGCCGCTCGCGGACCGGGCCGCGCGCCATGACCGTCGGGCTTTCCAGTACGCGCCGCACACGCGCCCCGTCCCGCGGACGTCCCGCTTGAGCCACTCCCCGGCCCCCGCCCGCAGCCCTTGACGCCCGCGCCACGACCGTCGACCCCCCTCAGCGCACCGAACACGCATCCGCCGCCATGCAGGCGTCCCGTTCAAGCCACTCCCCCGGCCCCCGCCCGCAGCCCCAGCCCCTCAGCGCACCGAGCAGCCACGCCCGCCCTGCGTCCCTCTCACTCGGCACACTCCCCCGCTTCCGCCCGCAGCGTCCCCCAGCACAGCGCCACGCACGCACCTCCACAGCCGCCCGCCCGCCCGAGGCGCGACCTCCCCGCAGCTACGGGCATGCCCCCGCGGCCCACGGCCTGTCCCCGCCCGTGCAGCGGCCCACCCGGACCTGACTGACCCGTCCGCCCCTCGAAGAGGGGAACGGCCCCCTATCCGATGTCCGGCGGATCGATCCGCACCCACACAGGCGTGCTCCCGCCCCGTGCCGTCCGCGCCGCCTGCGCGGCCTTCAACGCACCCGCGAGGGCCGCGCCGCTGCCCGGGGGGACGCGGATCAGAGCGCGGTCCCACCGCTCGCCGGGCGGGGGCGCGCCCGGGCGGCGGGGGCGGCCCGCCGGGGTGACCGGCATCGGCACCGGACCCAGCACCTCCGCCTGAGGCGGCAGGCGCACCGCCCGGAGGAACCCGGCCACCGCCTCCTCCGGCCCCGACACCGCCGCCATCCGCGACACCGGCGGGAAGCCCAGCTCGCCCCGCTCGGCCAGTTCCCGCACCGCGTGGCCCGCCGGGTCCCAGCGCACCAGTGCCTGCACCGGCCGCAGGGTCGGTTCGGCGACCACGACCACCGTGCCGCCCGCCGGCTGCGGACGGACCAGCGACGCCGCGCCCATCCACCGCCGCAGCGCGTCCTCCCCGGCCCGCAGGTCGGGGCGGCTCAGCATGGCCCACCCGTCCAGCAGCAACGCCGCCGCGTACCCGCCCTCGGCGACCGGCTCCGCACCCGGCGTGCTCACCACCACGGCGGGCGCGCCCGGCACCGTGTCCAGGACGTGCTCACGTCCCGACGTGCGCACCGGGACCGCGGGGAAGGCCCGCCCCAGTTCCTCGGCCGTCCGCCGCGCTCCCACCACCTGCGCCCGCAGCCGGGAACCGCCGCACTCGGGACAGTGCCAGCCGCTCTCCGTACGCCCGCACCACCCGCAGCGCAGGTCGTCCGAGCCCTGCGCCTCCAGCGGTCCGGAGCAGTGGCGGCACCGCGCCGGCGCCCGGCAGGTCGCGCACGCCATCCGCGGGACGTAACCGCGCCGGGGCACCTGGACCAGCACCGGCCCGTGCCGCAGTCCCTCCCGGACCGTCTGCCAGGCGAGCGTGGGCAGGCGGGCGGCGCGGGCGGCCTCGTCCCGCGCGAGGTCCTGGTCGCCCACGGTCCGCACCAGCGGCGCCGCGGCCCGCACCCGCTCCCGCGCGGCCTGCAACGGCCGCGCCCAGCCGGTGTCGACGAGCTGAGCGGCCTCCACGGTGCAGCTCCACCCGCCCAGCAGAAAGCCGCACCGGTCCTGCGCGGCCCGCAGCAGCAGCACCTCCCGGGCGTGCGGCTGCGGGGCGTGCTGCTCGCTGTGGTTGTCGTCGCCGTCGTCCCACACGGCGACCAGCCCGAGGTCGCGCACCGGCGCGAACATCGCCGCCCGCGTCCCGATCACCGCCCGCACCGAACCCCGCCGTACGGCGAGCCACTGGGCGTAGCGCCTCTCCGGTCCGGCGTCGGCGGTGAGCACCGCGTGCCGGCCCTCCCCGAGCAGTCCGGTGAGGGCGGCGTCGAGCCGGGCCACGGCCCGCCCGTCCGGCAGGACGACCAGCGCGCCGCGCCCCGAGGACAGGGTCGCCGCGACCGCGCGGGCGACCTCCTCGCACCACAGCGGGCCGGGCAGGGCGCTCCACACCGCGCGCGGGCTGCCGCCCGAGGCCAGGGACTCCAGGAAGGCCGGGCCCTGCTCGTACCGCTCCCAGGACCCGGCCGCCGGAGCCGGGGGCGGGGGCAGCGGTTCCGGCGAGGCGCGCCGCTCGGCGCGGGCGTTGCGCGGCGGCACGGCGAGCTGGAGGACGTCGGCGAGGCTGCCCGCGTACCGGTCGGCGACCGCGCGGGCGAGGCCGAGCAGCTCCTCGTCCAGGACCCGCTCGGGCGAGACGACCTGGGCCAGCGCGGCCAGCGGGCCCGAGTAGTCGGATTCGGCCAGGCGCTCGATCAGGAACCCGTCGATCAGGCCCCCGCCCTCGCGCCGCCCGTCCCGCACCCGGTGCCGGCCGGCGCCGAAGCGCACCCGCACCCGGACCCCGGGCTGGGCGTCGGCGTCCAGCTCCTCGGGCACGGCGTAGTCGAAGTAGCGGTCGAGATGGAGCACGCCCTTGTCGACGAGGACCCGGGCGACGGGCAGCTCCTTGGCGAGGGCGGCGCCCCGCCAGGTGCGCGGCTTGGCCCGGGGGGCCTTGGCCTGCCGCACGCTCTCCCGGATGAGCGCGAGCTGCTCGGGCGGCGCGCCCTGCGCACCCCCGTGCCCCTGTCCGTCCTCGCTGCTCACGTCCGCATTCTTCCAAACCCGACTGACAACGCCCCCCGCCCGCCCCGGACCGGGCGCACACCGACGCTCCTCGGGCGACCGCGCCCCGGCGGCCGGGCGGCCCCGCCCGAAGACCCCGCGCCCCAGTCGCTCGCACCCCGCCGTCGCGGGCAGCCGTCGGGCCTCCCCCACTGCTCAAAGGCCTGGGGGACCGAGCGGCACGGGTGGACGCAACGGCGTCCCGTACTGCTGGGCAACCGCACGGACGAGCGCGGGCGGGAGCCGGCACAGCCCTCCCCGGACGCACCGGGGCCCGGTGCCCCTCCTGGCGGGAGGGGCACCGGGCCTCGGCGGCGGAACAGCGTGCGGGCTACAGCCCCGCGGCCTTCCGCAGCGCGTCCACGCGGTCGGTGCGCTCCCAGGTGAAGTCCGGCAGCTCACGGCCGAAGTGGCCGTACGCGGCGGTCTGGGCGTAGATCGGACGCAGCAGGTCCAGGTCGCGGATGATCGCGGCGGGACGGAGGTCGAAGACCTCGTCGATCGCCCGCTCGATCTTCTCCACGTCGACCTTGGCGGTGCCGAAGGTCTCCACGAACAGACCCACCGGCTCGGCCTTGCCGATCGCGTACGCGACCTGCACCTCGCAGCGCGCGGCCAGGCCGGCCGCCACCACGTTCTTGGCGACCCAGCGCATCGCGTACGCCGCCGAGCGGTCCACCTTGGACGGGTCCTTGCCGGAGAAGGCGCCGCCGCCGTGGCGGGCCATGCCCCCGTAGGTGTCGATGATGATCTTCCGGCCGGTCAGGCCGGCGTCACCCATCGGGCCGCCGATCTCGAAGCGTCCGGTCGGGTTCACCAGCAGCCGGTAGTTCTCGGTGTCGAGCTTGATGCCGTCCTCCAGCAGCGCCTTCAGCTCCGGCTCCACGACGAACTCGCGGATGTCGGGGGCGAGCAGCGACTCCAGGTCGATGTCGGAGGCGTGCTGCGAGGAGACGACCACGGTGTCCAGGCGGACCGCCTTGTCGCCGTCGTACTCGATGGTGACCTGGGTCTTGCCGTCCGGGCGCAGGTAGGGGATGGTCCCGTTCTTGCGCACGTCGGACAGGCGCTTGGAGAGCCGGTGGGCGAGGAAGATCGGCAGCGGCATGTACGTCGGCGTCTCGTCCGTCGCGTAGCCGAACATCAGGCCCTGGTCGCCCGCGCCCTGCCGGTCCAGCTCGTCGTCGTCGCCCTCGACCCGGGTCTCGTACGCCGTGTCGACGCCCTGGGCGATGTCCGGGGACTGCGCGCCGATCGACACCGAGACGCCGCAGGAGGCGCCGTCGAAGCCCTTCTTCGAGGAGTCGTAACCGATCTCCAGGATCTTGCTGCGCACCAGCGTCGCGATGTCCGCGTACGTCTTGGTGGTGACCTCGCCGGCCACGTGCACGAGACCGGTGGTGATCAGGGTCTCGACGGCGACCCGGGAGGACGGGTCCTCGCGAAGCAGCGCGTCGAGAATGGTGTCGCTGATCTGGTCAGCGATCTTGTCGGGGTGACCCTCGGTCACGGACTCCGAGGTGAACAGACGACGGGACACAATGCTCCCTGGGGTTGCAGCGGCTGCTGGCTGATCATGGGCGAACGGCGGGGGCTGCACCCGACGCCGTCGGTGGAACAGTTTATCGGTCGTGCGTCGCCACCGGTCGCCCCGTCTCGCCTCGCGAGAGCGCCGTGACCTGCGGCACGGGCATTCTCCCCGTGCGGGGCGCGGTTCGCCAGAGGCACCACGCCCCGGATGGCGAGGTTCCGGATGGCCGGGGAACGGATGAGCCACTCATGCGAGACGTTCGGCCACCAGGTCCCAGACGGTGTCGGCGAGGGCCTCCTTCGGCCCGTGCGGGACGGGCGTCTCGCTGCCGTCGGCACCCAGCACCACGGCCTCGTTGGTCTCGGCGCCGAAGGTCTTCGCCTCGCCCACCTCGTTCACCACGAGGAGGTCGCACCCCTTGCGCTTCAGCTTGGCGCGGCCGTTGGCGAGCACGTCGTCGGTCTCCGCGGCGAAGCCGACGATCACCTGTCCGGTCCTCGCCCGGTCGCCGGAGACCTCCGCGAGAATGTCCGGATTCCGTACCAGGGTGATGGGCTCCGGCTCCGTGCCGTCCTTCTTCTTGATCTTCCCGGACGCGTAGACGGCGGGGCGGAAGTCGGCCACGGCGGCGGCCATGACCACCGCGTCGGCGTCGGCGGCGGCGCCGAGGACGGCCTCGCGCAGTTCCACGGCCGTGCCGACGCGCACGACGTCCACGCCGGCCGGGTCGGGCAGCGCGGTGTTGGCGGCGATCAGGGTGACGCGGGCGCCGCGGGCGGCGGCGGTGCGGGCGAGGGCGTAGCCCTGCTTGCCGGAGGAGCGGTTGCCGAGGAAGCGGACCGGGTCGAGGGGCTCGCGGGTGCCTCCGGCGCTCACCACGACGTGCCGTCCGGCGAGGTCGGGCGCGGCGGCGCCGCGGACCAGGACGCGACGGCAGACCTCGAAGATCTCGGCCGGGTCGGGCAGTCGGCCCTTGCCGGTGTCGACGCCGGTGAGGCGGCCCACGGCCGGCTCGACGACGACGGCGCCGCGGGCGCGCAGCGTGGCCACGTTCTCCTGAGTGGCCGGGTGCTCCCACATCTCGGTGTGCATGGCGGGGGCGAGGACCACCGGGCAGCGCGCGGTGAGGAGGGTGTTGGTGAGGAGGTCGTCGGCGAGGCCGTGGGCGGCCTTGGCGAGCATGTCGGCCGTGGCGGGTGCGACGACGACCAGGTCGGCGTGCTGTCCGATGCGGACGTGCGGCACCTCGTGGACGTCGTCCCAGACCTCGGTGGAGACCGGGTTGCCGGACAGGGCGGACCAGGTGGCGGCGCCGACGAAGTGCAGGGCGGAGGCCGTGGGGACGACCCGTACGTCGTGGCCCGACTCCGTGAGCCGCCTCAGCAGCTCGCAGGCCTTGTAGGCGGCGATGCCGCCGCTGACCCCCAGAACGACCTTCGGCTTGTCCACCGTCTCTCCCCGGACCTCGGAAACCTTGCCATCACCCATGAGACACCACAGGCCCGGCAGACGTGCTGCCGGGCCTGTGGAAAAGTCAGCTGCGAGCTGATCGTACGACGTACTGACCGATCACTGGGCGGGGCCGTCGACGGCCTCGGAGGTCAGCAGTCCCGCGTTGATCTCGCGCAGGGCGATCGAGAGCGGCTTCTCGTGGACGTGGGTGTCGACGAGAGGACCGACGTACTCGAGCAGGCCTTCGCCGAGCTGCGAGTAGTACGCGTTGATCTGGCGGGCCCGCTTGGCCGCGTAGATCACGAGGCTGTACTTCGAGTCCGTGGCCTCGAGGAGCTCGTCGATCGGCGGGTTGATGATGCCCTCGGGCGCGGAGATGGAAGAGGACACGCTCTACCTTCCGATGGATGGGAAAGATGCAGTCGCTTCGACCGGCGGACAGTCGCCCACGGTCACACGACGTTCATCAAGGCTAGCAGCTCACGGCCGACCTCCTGGACGGAGGTGTTGACCAGGGTCGTGTCGAACTCCGGTTCGGCGGCGAGCTCGGTCCTCGCGGCCTCCAGACGGCGCTCGATGACCTCCGGCGACTCGGTGCCGCGGCCGGTGAGCCGGCGCACCAGTTCCTCCCAGGAGGGAGGGGCCAGGAACACCAGCTGGGCCTCGGCCATGGACGCGCGGACCTGCCGCGCGCCCTGGAGGTCGATCTCCAGGAGCACGGGCACACCCGCCTCCAGGTGCTCCAGCACCGCCGCGCGGGGCGTGCCGTAGCGGTTCCCCGCGAACTCGGCCCACTCCAGCAGCTCGCCGTTGGCGATCAGCTTGTCCATCTCCTCGTCGGTGACGAAGAAGTAGTGGACGCCGTGCTGCTCACCGGGGCGGGGCTTGCGGGTCGTCGCCGACACCGAGAGCCAGACCTCGGGGTGTTCCTTGCGCATATGAGCGACGACCGTGCTCTTGCCGACCCCGGAGGGGCCGGAGAGCACGGTCAGCCGCGGACGTTCGTCCGGGGGTGCGGGGGTCGCCCCCCGGGGTGTTGCAGCCATGCGGCGATTATTCCAGCAATCGCGGGGTGTCCGGGACGCCGGTCCCGGACCGCCCGTGACTCAGGAGCCGGTGCTGCCGAACTCGCGCTCCAGGGAGGCGATCTGGTTCGAACCGAGACCCCGCACGCGGCGGCTCTCGGAGATTCCCAGACGCTCCATGATCTGCTTGGCGCGGACCTTGCCCACGCCCGGCAGGGACTCGAGCAGGGCGGAGACCTTCATCTTGCCGATGACGTCGTTCTCCTGGCCCTGCTTGATGACCTCGTGCAGGGAGGCGCCGGAGTGCTTGAGTCGATTCTTGACCTCGGCCCGCTCCCGGCGAGCCGCGGCGGCCTTTTCGAGCGCGGCTGCGCGCTGTTCAGGGGTAAGGGGCGGAAGAGCCACGCCTACGTCACCTCGGATGTCGAACTGTCGGATACGGACCGGTGAGGAACCTAGTCGCCCCACACCTGGGGAGCTACGAGCAACACGTGCCCGTTCTCCCCCACTGCCTGGAAGGCGTGGGAGGTAGCCCCACCCGTCGGAGACTAGCGGCCAGAGCGCTCTGAGTCAGCGAGAACAGAGGAAAAGTCCTGGTCAGCCTCCGTCAGGTCGGACATTCTGGACAAAATTCCTCGGATTTGAGGGTGGATCCACAGTGCGACCACCACGGAGCCCCCTCGTGGGCCGTCTCAGGCGGACGTCACCGCGGCCCGGATCTCGTCCGCGAACCGCTCCGCGGCGTCACGCAGAGCGACCACGTCGGGACCGTGGCGCAACACCCCGCGGCTGACGTTCGGCACCACGTTGCGCACCGCGCGCCCGAAGACCGCCGGGAGGTCCGCCGCCGTCGCCCCCTGCGCCCCGATGCCCGGCGCGAGGATCGGCCCGCCCATGCCGAGGTCGTAGGAGGACAGGTCGCCGAGGGTGGCGCCGACGACCGCGCCGAAGGATCCGAGCGGCTCCTCCCCCGCGTTCTCCAGCGCCAGGTGGCCGAGGACCGTCGCCCCGACCGTGCGCCCGTCGGCCCGCACCGCGTGCTGCACCTCGCCGCCCTCCGGGTTGGAGGTCAGCGCCAGCACGAACAGCCCGGCGCCGGACTCCCGGGCCAGCGCGACGGCCGGGCTCAGCGAGCCGTAGCCGAGGTACGGCGACACGGTGAGCGCGTCGGAGAACAGCGGCGCGTCCCGGTGCAGGAACGCCTCCGCGTAGGCGGCCATGGTCGAGCCGATGTCGCCGCGCTTGGCGTCCATGACGACCAGCGCCCCGGCCGCCCGCGCCTCCCGCACCGTCTTCTCCAGGACGGCGACGCCGCGTGAGCCGAACCGCTCGAAGAAGGCGCTCTGCGGCTTGAGCACGGCGACCCGGTCGGCCACCGCCTCGACGACGGTGCGGCTGAACCGCTCCAGACCGTTCACGTCGTCGTCGAGGCCCCACTCGGCGAGCAGGGAGGCGTGCGGGTCGATGCCCACGCACAGGGGCCCCCGCTCGTCCATCGCGCGGCGCAGCCGTGCGCCGAAGGGTTCGGGACCGGTCATGCGGACGTCCTCACGTCGGCGCCCACCGCGTCGGCGAGCGTGGCGTAGGGGCTGGTGCGCAGCCGTGCGGCGAGCCCCTTGTGGATGGCGCGGGCCCAGCAGGGGCCCTGGTAGACGAAGGCGCTGTACCCCTGGACCAGGGTGGCGCCGGCCAGGATGCGCTGCCAGGCGTCCTCGGCGTCCTCGACGCCGCCGACGCCGACCAGGGTGATGCGGTCGCCCACGCGCGCGTAGAGGCGGCGCAGCACCTCGAGCGAGCGGGCCTTGAGGGGCGCGCCGGACAGTCCGCCGGTCTCCTGGACGAGGGCCGGGGCCGCGGTCAGGCCGAGTCCCTCGCGGGCGATGGTGGTGTTGGTGGCGATGATGCCGTCCAGGCCCAGTTCCACGGCGAGGTCGGCGACGGCGTCGACGTCCTCGTCGGCCAGGTCGGGGGCGATCTTCACCAGCAGCGGCACCCGGCGGGCCGGGACCGCGCGGTCGGCGGCCTCGCGCACGGCGGTGAGGAGCGGGCGGAGCTGGTCCACGGCCTGGAGGCTGCGCAGCCCGGGGGTGTTCGGGGAGGAGACGTTGACCACCAGGTAGTCGGCGTGGGGCGCGAGCCGCTCGGCGGACTTCACGTAGTCGGCGGCGGCCTCGGACTCCGGGACGACCTTGGTCTTGCCGATGTTGACGCCCACGACCGTCTTGAACACCGGCTCGCGGGAGGCGAGGCGGGCGGCGACGGCGAGCGAGCCGTCGTTGTTGAAGCCCATGCGGTTGATCAGCGCCCGGTCGGGGACCAGCCGGAACAGCCGCTTCCTGGGGTTGCCGGGCTGCGGCTCGCCGGTGACCGTGCCGATCTCTACGTGGTCGAAGCCGAGCATGGCCAGGCCGTCGATGCCGACGGCGTTCTTGTCGAAGCCGGCGGCCAGTCCGAAGGGGCTGTGCAGGCGCAGTCCGAGGGCCTCGGTGCGCAGTTCCTCGTGGCGCGGGGCGAGCACCGCGGCGACGAAGGTGCGCAGGACCGGGACGCGGGCGACGCGGCGGATCCAGCGGAAGGCCAGGTGGTGGGCCCGCTCCGGGTCCATGCGTGAGAAGAGCAGGGTGAAGAGAATCCTGTACATGGTGTCCTCATGGAGAGGGGGACACCGTTTCCGGTGTCCCCCTGGGGGCTACTGGTCCTCGCGGGCCGCGGTCAGGTGCTCCGCGTGTTCCTGGAGCGAGCGGACGCTCACGTCGCCCCGGTTGAGCGCGTCGATGCCCTGGACCGCGGCGGCGAGCGCCTGGACCGTGGTCAGGCAGGGCACCGACCGGGCCACCGCCGCCGTACGGATGTCGTAGCCGTCGAGGCGGCCGCCGGTGCCGTACGGGGTGTTGACGATGAGGTCGACCTCGCCGTCGTGGATGAGCTGGACGATGGTCTTCTCGCCGTTCGGGCCGGTGCCCTCGAAGTGCTTGCGCACCACGGTGGCGTTGATGCCGTTGCGCTTGAGGACCTCGGCGGTGCCGGAGGTGGCGAGCAGCTCGAAGCCGTGGGCCGCCAGCTCGCGCGCCGGGAAGATCATCGAGCGCTTGTCCCGGTTGGCGACCGAGATGAAGGCGCGGCCCTTGGTGGGCAGCGGGCCGTAGGCGCCGGCCTGCGACTTGGCGTAGGCCGTGCCGAAGACGCTGTCGATGCCCATGACCTCACCGGTGGAGCGCATCTCCGGGCCGAGGACCGTGTCGACGCCGCGGCCGTGGATGTCGCGGAAGCGGGTCCACGGCAGCACGGCCTCCTTGACGGAGATCGGCGCGTCCAGCGGCAGCTCGCCGCCGTCGCCGGTGGCCGGGAGCAGGCCCTCGGCGCGCAGTTCGGCGATGGTGGCGCCCAGCGAGATCCGCGCGGCGGCCTTGGCCAGCGGCACCGCGGTGGCCTTCGAGGTGAAGGGCACGGTGCGGGAGGCGCGCGGGTTGGCCTCCAGGACGTAGAGGATGTCGCCGGACAGCGCGAACTGGATGTTGATCAGTCCGCGTACCCCGACACCGCGCGCGATGGCCTCCGTGGAGGCGCGCAGCCGCTTGATGTCGAAGCCGCCGAGGGTGATGGGCGGCAGGGCGCACGCCGAGTCACCGGAGTGGATGCCGGCCTCCTCGATGTGCTCCATGACGCCGCCGAGGTAGAGCTCCTCGCCGTCGTAGAGGGCGTCGACGTCGATCTCGACGGCGTCGTCGAGGAACCGGTCGACGAGGACCGGCCGGGAGGGGCTGATCTCGGTCGACTCGGCGATGTACGCCTCCAGCCGGTTCTCGTCGTAGACGATCTCCATGCCGCGGCCGCCGAGCACGTAGGACGGGCGCACCAGGACCGGGTAGCCGATCTCGTCGGCGATGGCCTTGGCCTCGGCGAAGGTGGTGGCGGTGCCGTGCTTGGGCGCGGGCAGGCCGGCCTCCTTGAGGACCCGGCCGAAGGCGCCGCGGTCCTCGGCGGCGTGGATGGCCTCCGGCGGGGTGCCGACGATGGGCACGCCGTTGTCCTTGAGCGCCTGGGCGAGGCCCAGCGGGGTCTGCCCGCCGAGCTGGACGACGACGCCCGCGACCGGGCCGGCCTGCTGCTCGGCGTGGACGACCTCCAGGACGTCCTCCAGGGTGAGCGGCTCGAAGTAGAGCCGGTCGGAGGTGTCGTAGTCGGTGGAGACGGTCTCCGGGTTGCAGTTGACCATCACGGTCTCGTAGCCGGCGTCGCTCAGGGCGAAGGAGGCGTGGACGCAGGAGTAGTCGAACTCGATGCCCTGGCCGATGCGGTTCGGGCCGGAGCCCAGGATGATGACGGCCGGCTTCTCGCGGGGCGCGACCTCGGTCTCCTCGTCGTAGGAGGAGTAGAAGTACGGCGTCTTCGCGGCGAACTCCGCGGCGCAGGTGTCGACCGTCTTGTAGACCGGCCGGATGCCGAGCACCTGGCGGACCTCGCGGACGACGTCCTCGCGCAGTCCGCGGATCTCGCCGATCTGCTGGTCGGAGAAGCCGTGCCGCTTGGCCTCGGCGAGCAGGTCGGCGGTCAGCTCGGGGGCGGCGGCCAGCTCGTCGGCGATCTCCTTGATGAGGAAGAGCTGATCGACGAACCACGGGTCGATCCTCGTGGCCTCGAAGACCTCCTCGGGGGTGGCGCCCGCGCGGATGGCCTGCATGACGGCGTTGATGCGGCCGTCGGTCGGGCGGACGGCCGCGCGCAGCTGTTCGGTCTTGTCGCCGGGGTCGCCGGTGAAGGTGAACTGGCTGCCCTTCTTCTCCAGCGAGCGCAGCGCCTTCTGGAACGCCTCGGTGAAGTTGCGGCCGATCGCCATGGCCTCGCCGACCGACTTCATGGTGGTGGTGAGGGTGGAGTCGGCGCTCGGGAACTTCTCGAAGGCGAACCGCGGGGCCTTCACGACCACGTAGTCGAGGGTCGGCTCGAAGGAGGCCGGGGTCTCCTGCGTGATGTCGTTCGGGATCTCGTCGAGGGTGTAGCCGACGGCGAGCTTGGCCGCGATCTTGGCGATGGGGAAGCCGGTCGCCTTGGAGGCGAGCGCGGAGGACCGGGAGACGCGCGGGTTCATCTCGATGACGATGACCCGGCCGTCCTCGGGGTTCACCGCGAACTGGATGTTGCAGCCGCCGGTGTCGACGCCGACCTCGCGGATCACGGCGATGCCGATGTCGCGCAGGATCTGGTACTCGCGGTCGGTGAGCGTCATCGCCGGGGCGACGGTGATGGAGTCGCCGGTGTGCACGCCCATGGGGTCGAAGTTCTCGATGGAGCAGACGACCACGACGTTGTCGTTCTTGTCGCGCATCAGCTCCAGCTCGTACTCCTTCCAGCCGAGGATGGACTCCTCCAGGAGCACCTCGGTGGTCGGCGAGAGGGTGAGGCCCTGGCCGGCGATGCGGCGCAGCTCCTCCTCGTCGTGCGCGAAGCCGGAGCCGGCGCCGCCCATCGTGAAGGAGGGGCGGACGACGACCGGGTAGCCGCCGAGTTCCTCGACGCCCTTGAGGACGTCGTCCATGGAGTGGCAGATGTACGAGCGGGCGGACTCGCCGTGGCCGATCTTGCGGCGCACGGCCTCCACGACCTCCTTGAACAGGTCGCGGTCCTCGCCCTTGTGGATCGCCTCGACGTGGGCGCCGATCAGCTCGACGCCGTACTTGCCGAGGACGCCGTTCTCGTGCAGGGAGATCGCCGTGTTGAGGGCCGTCTGGCCGCCCAGGGTGGGCAGCAGGGCGTCCGGCCGCTCCTTGGCGATGATCTTCTCGACGAACTCGGGCGTGATCGGCTCGACGTAGGTCGCGTCGGCGATCTCCGGGTCGGTCATGATCGTCGCCGGGTTGGAGTTGACCAGGACGACGCGCAGGCCCTCGGCCTTGAGCACGCGGCAGGCCTGGGTGCCGGAGTAGTCGAACTCCGCGGCCTGGCCGATGACGATCGGGCCGGAGCCGATGACCAGGACGGACTGGATATCGGTGCGCTTAGGCACGCTGGCCCTCCATCAGGGAGACGAAGCGGTCGAACAGGTAGGCGGCGTCGTGCGGGCCCGCGGCCGCTTCGGGGTGGTACTGGACGCTGAAGGCCGGCTTGTCGAGCAGCTGGAGGCCCTCCACCACGTTGTCGTTGAGACAGACGTGGGACACCTCGGCGCGGCCGAACGGGGTGTCGGAGACCTGGTCGAGGGGGGCGTCGACGGCGAAGCCGTGGTTGTGCGCGGTGACCTCGACCTTGCCGGTGGTGCGGTCCTGCACCGGCTGGTTGATGCCGCGGTGGCCGTACTTCAGCTTGTAGGTGCCGAAGCCGAGGGCCCGGCCGAGGATCTGGTTGCCGAAGCAGATGCCGAACAGCGGGGTGCCGCGCTCCAGCACGCCCCGCATCACGGAGACGGCGTGGTCGGCGGTGGCGGGGTCGCCGGGGCCGTTGGAGAAGAACACGCCGTCCGGGTTCACCGCGTACACGTCGTCGACGGTCGCGGTGGCGGGCAGCACGTGCACCTCGATGCCGCGCTCGGCCATGCGCTGCGGGGTCATGCCCTTGATGCCGAGGTCGACGGCGGCGACGGTGAACTTCTTCTCGCCGATCGCGGGGACGACGTACGGCTCGGTGGTGGCGACCTCGGCGGAGAGGTCCGCCCCCTCCATCTCGGGCGCCTCCTGGACGCGGGCGAGCAGGGCGGCGGCGTCGCGGACGGCGTCGCCGCTGAAGATGCCGACGCGCATGGCACCGCGCTCGCGCAGGTGCCGGGTGAGGGCGCGGGTGTCGACGCCGCTGATGCCGACGACGCCCTGGGCGGCCAGCTCCTCGTCGAGGGTGCGGCGGGAGCGCCAGCTGGACGGCACGCGCGCGGGGTCGCGCACCACGTAGCCGGAGACCCAGATCCGCTGGGACTCGGCGTCCTCGTCGTTGACGCCGGTGTTGCCGACGTGCGGGGCGGTCATCACCACGACCTGGCGGTGGTACGACGGGTCGGTGAGGGTCTCCTGGTAGCCGGTCATGCCGGTGGAGAACACCGCTTCGCCGAAGGTCTCCCCCACCGCCCCGTAGGCACGGCCGCGGAAGATCCGGCCGTCCTCCAGGACGAGTACGGCGGGAACCCTGGCGGCTCCCCTGGTGGAGGTTGTCATCGTGCGCCTTCCGTCTTGTTGATCATGTTCGTGAGGGCTTCGACCCACTCGGTGTGCTCGGCCGCGTGGTCGGAGCGGAACCCGGAGTCGATGAGCCGGTCGCCGTGCTGCCAGGTGATCACCAGCAGGCCGCCCTCGGTGAGGACCTTGCCGGCGATGCCCTTGTCGAGCCGGGCCTCGCGCAGCGCGCCGGCCGGGACGAAGAAGTCGTCCGCGCCGGGGCGTGCGACGTCCAGTCCGGCGTCGCTCAGGGTGAGCTCGGCACGGCTGCGGGTGCCCAGGCCGTGCGCCACGATGCGGTCCAGCCACTGACCGGCGGTGGTCGAGCCGTGGTAGCGGCCGCTCATGGTCAGGATCGCCGGGCCGGGGTCGTCCGGCGTGGCGTGCAGCTCCGGCAGGTCGCCCTGGAGCGTGCCGCGCCACTTCCAGCCCTCGCGCATCAGCCAGTAGACGAGCGCGACGAAGAGGGCGAGACCGACGACCCAGCCGATCCGGGCGGCCCAGTCGGTCACTTCCGCCGATTGCTTCTCGGCGGCCAGCAGGATGAAAGATGTCACGTGAGCTTCCCGTCGACGAGCGTGGCCTTGCCCCGGAGCCAGGTGTGCGTGACACGGCCCGGCAGCTCACGGCCCTCGTAGGGCGTGTTGCGGCTGCGCGAGGCGAAGCCCGCGGGGTCCACCGGTCCACGGTATGCCGTGTCGACGAGGGTGAGGTTGGCGGGCTCACCTGCCGAGACGGGGCGGCCGTGGCCCTCGGCGCGTCCGATGCGCGCCGGGGTGAAGGACATGCGGTCGGCGACGCCGGCCCAGTCCAGCAGACCGGTGTCGACCATCGTCTCCTGGACCACCGACAGCGCGGTCTCCAGGCCGACCATGCCCATGGCGGCCGCGGCCCACTCGCAGTCCTTGTCCTCGTGCGGGTGCGGGGCGTGGTCGGTGGCGACGATGTCGATGGTGCCGTCGGCGAGCGCCTCGCGCAGGGCCAGGACGTCGCGCTCGGTGCGCAGCGGCGGGTTGACCTTGTAGACCGGGTTGTACGAGCGCACCAGCTCGTCGGTGAGGAGCAGGTGGTGCGGGGTGACCTCGGCGGTGACGCGGATGCCGCGGGACTTGGCCCAGCGGACGATCTCCACGGACCCGGCGGTCGACAGGTGGCAGATGTGGACGCGGGAGCCGACGTGGTCGGCGAGCAGCACGTCCCGGGCGATGACCGACTCCTCGGCGACGGCCGGCCAGCCGCCGAGGCCGAGCTCGGCGGAGACGACGCCCTCGTTCATCTGGGCGCCCTCGGTGAGCCGGGGCTCCTGGGCGTGCTGGGCGACGACGCCGTCGAAGGCCTTCACGTACTCCAGGGCGCGGCGCATGATCACGGCGTCGTGGACGCACTTGCCGTCGTCGGAGAAGACGGTGACGCCGGCCGCGGACTCGTGCATGGCGCCCAGCTCGGCGAGTTTCCGCCCCTCCAGGCCGACGGTGACGGCGCCGACCGGGCGTACGTCGCAGTAGCCGTGCTCCTTGCCGAGCCGCCAGACCTGCTCGACCACGCCGGCGGTGTCGGCGACCGGGAAGGTGTTGGCCATGGCGAACACGGCCGTGTAGCCGCCGCTCGCGGCGGCGCGGGTGCCGGTCAGCACGGTCTCGGAGTCCTCGCGGCCGGGCTCGCGCAGGTGGGTGTGCAGGTCGACCAGGCCCGGCAGCAGCACCTTGCCGCCGGCCTCGACAACGGTCACGTCCTGCGCGCCTCCGGCACGGCCGGCGCCCTCGGCGGACAGCCCGGCGCCGACCTGAGTGATCGTTTCGCCGTCGATCAGGACGTCCTGCGGCTCGCCGCCGAGCACCTTCGCACCACGGATCAGGGTCTTGCTCATCGGTCTCACTTCTCCTCGGCGGTACGGGCGGGGGCGGGCGTGCCGGCGGTCTGGAACTCGGCTCCGCCGAGCAGCAGGTACAGGACGGCCATCCGGATGGAGACGCCGTTGGTGACCTGTTCGATGACGGTGCAGCGGCCGGAGTCGGCGACCTCGGCGGTGATCTCCATGCCGCGGACCATCGGACCGGGGTGCATCACGATGGCGTGCTCCGGCATCCGCGCCATGCGGTCGCCGTCGAGGCCGTAGCGGCGCGAGTACTCGCGCTCGGTGGGGAAGAACGCGGCGTTCATCCGCTCGCGCTGGACGCGCAGCATCATCACCGCGTCGGACTTGGGCAGCGTGGAGTCCAGGTCGTACGACACCTCGCAGGGCCAGGTCTCGACGCCGACCGGGAGCAGGGTGGGCGGGGCGACGAGGGTGACCTCGGCGCCGAGGGTGTGCAGCAGGTCGACGTTGGAGCGGGCGACCCGGCTGTGCAGGACGTCGCCGACGAGGGTGATGCGGCGGCCGTTCAGGTCCTGGCCGAGCCCGGTGTCCCGGCCGACGAGCCGGCGGCGCATGGTGAAGGCGTCGAGCAGCGCCTGGGTGGGGTGCTGGTGGGTGCCGTCGCCGGCGTTGATGACGTGGGCGTCGATCCAGCCGGAGGTGGCGAGCCGGTAGGGGGCCCCGGAGGCGCCGTGCCGGATGACGACCGCGTCGACGCCCATGGCCTCCAGGGTCTGGGCGGTGTCCTTCAGGGACTCGCCCTTGGAGACGCTGGAGCCCTTGGCGGAGAAGTTGATGACGTCCGCGGACAGCCGCTTCTCGGCGGCCTCGAAGGAGATCCGGGTGCGGGTGGAGTCCTCGAAGAAGAGGTTGACGACGGTACGGCCGCGCAGGGTGGGAAGTTTCTTGATCGGCCGGTCGGCCACCCGGGCCATCTCCTCGGCGGTGTCGAGGATGAGGACGGCGTCGTCGCGGGTGAGGTCGGCGGCCGAGATGAGATGACGCTGCATCTGTCAGGCTCCGTGAAGGCAGTTCAATGAGGCGAAATCGGGCAGACGGGTACGCGCGTGGGCGTGCCGCGCCGGCGCACACGCGTCCGGTGTGCGCTTCGCGGTGCTACTGGGGGGTCTGCTTGGCGCCGAGCAGCACGGTGTCGCGGCCGTCCTCCTCGGCGAGCAGGACCTTGACCGTCTCCCGCAGCGACGTGGGGAGGTTCTTGCCGACGTAGTCGGCGCGGATGGGCAGTTCGCGGTGGCCGCGGTCGACGAGCACGGCCAGCTGCACCGCGCGGGGGCGGCCGATGTCGTTCAGCGCGTCGAGGGCGGCGCGGATGGTGCGGCCGGAGAAGAGCACGTCGTCGACGAGGACGACGAGTCTGCCGTCGATGCCGTCACCGGGGATCTCGGTGCGGGCCAGCGCGCGCGGCGGCTGCATGCGCAGGTCGTCGCGGTACATGGTGATGTCGAGCGAGCCGACCGGGACCTTGCGCTCGGTGATCTGCTCGAGCTTGTCGGCGAGCCGCCGGGCGAGGAAGACGCCTCGGGTCGGGATGCCGAGGAGCATCACGTCGTCGGCGCCCTTGGCGCGTTCGACGATCTCGTGGGCGATACGGGTCATGACCCGGGCGATGTCGGGGGCCTCGAGAACGGGCCGTGCGTCCGGCCGCGACGCGGGCGGCGGTTGCGGATCCTGCGTGTCCATACGAAACGGACCTCCTTCTCCGCCTCACGGGACGGACCTTAAAGGACGTCGGGTTGCGTCCCACAGGCTAGCAGGTCGTTCACGGGCCGCAGCGACACCCCCGATCACCCGGATGGAGCAACCGATCTTCGCTACCACGGAAGAGTCGGTGTGGACCATTCGGCTTGACGCACGAGAGTAACGCTGCGTAACCTCACAGTGAGTTACCAGCCGCGCGGCATGGAATTCAGCCATCCGCGTCGACACAGTGCCGGGGAGCTATATGTCCAGCGAATACGCCAAACAGCTCGGGGCCAAGCTCCGGGCCATCCGCACCCAGCAGGGCCTTTCCCTCCACGGTGTCGAGGAGAAGTCCCAGGGCCGCTGGAAGGCGGTCGTGGTCGGTTCGTACGAGCGCGGCGACCGCGCCGTGACCGTGCAGCGCCTCGCGGAGCTGGCGGACTTCTACGGCGTCCCGGTGCAGGAACTGCTGCCGGGCACGACCCCGGGCGGCGCCGCCGAGCCCCCGCCGAAGCTGGTCCTGGACCTGGAGCGGCTGGCCACGGTGCCGGCCGAGAAGGCGGGCCCGCTGCAGCGCTACGCGGCGACGATCCAGTCGCAGCGCGGTGACTACAACGGCAAGGTGCTGTCGATCCGCCAGGACGACCTGCGCACGCTCGCCGTGATCTACGACCAGTCGCCCTCGGTCCTCACCGAGCAGCTCATCAGCTGGGGTGTGCTGGACGCGGACGCGCGCCGTGCGGTGGCGTCCCACGAGGACGCGTAGGCGCTCCGCGGGGGCGCAGAAACGTGCCGCCGGGGTGCCGGAACCTTGTGGTTCCGGCACCCCGGCGGTTTTTTGTCCGTCGGCTGCGGTCGTGCACCGGCCGCGGGCCGTGACGGGTCGAGCGCGCGGTTCCCCGCGTCCCTGGCGGGGCGCTCTACTCGTCGCGGCGCAGGGACGGCTTGAGTTCCTTGAGACGGCCGAGGAGGCCGTTGACGAACGAGGGGGACTCGTCCGTGGAGAACTCCTTCGCCAGCTGCACCATCTCGTCCAGCACGACCGCGTCCGGGGTCTCGTCGACCCAGATCAGCTCGTACGCGCCGAGCCGCAGGATGCTGCGGTCCACGACCGGCATCCGGTCGAGTGTCCAGCCGACCGAGTACTGGGAGATCAGCTCGTCGATCCGCTTCGCGTGCTCCGCGTAGCCCTCGACGAGCTGCATCGTGTACTCGCTCACCGGCGGCTGCCGGGGGTCGGTCCGGGAGTGCCGGATCCAGTCGGCGAGGACCGTCAGGACCTCGGTGCCGCGCTGGTCGCCCTCGAAGATGATCTGGAAGGCGCGCTTGCGGGCCGTGTTGCGGGCAGCCACGGTTAGCTGTTCACCCGGCCGAGGTAGTCGCTCGTACGGGTGTCGACCTTGATCTTCTCGCCGGTGGTGATGAAGAGCGGGACCTGGATCTGGTGGCCGGTCTCCAGCGTGGCGGGCTTGGTGCCGCCGGTGGAGCGGTCGCCCTGGACGCCGGGCTCGGTCTCGGCGACGGTCAGCTCGACGGCGGCCGGGAGCTCGACGAAGAGCACCTCGCCCTCGTGCTGGGCGACGGTGGCCTCGAAGCCCTCGACGAGGAAGTGGGCGGCGTCGCCGACGACCTTGCGGTCGATGTGCAGCTGGTCGTAGGTCTCCATGTCCATGAAGACGAAGTAGTCGCCGTCCATGTAGGAGAACTGCATGTCGCGCTTGTCGACGGTGGCCGTTTCGACCTTGACGCCGGCGTTGAAGGTCTTGTCGACGGTCTTGCCGGACAGCACGTTCTTCAGCTTGGTGCGCACGAAGGCCGGGCCCTTGCCGGGCTTGACGTGCTGGAACTCGACGACGGACCAGAGCTGGCCGCCTTCGAGCTTGAGCACCATGCCGTTCTTGAGGTCGTTCGTGGAAGCCACGGTTGCGGAATCTCCTGGACTGGACTGACGTGGACGACGGCCGGGGCGAAGGCAGGCGCACTGCGCGAGGCTAGAGCGCGAGCAGCTCCTTGGTCGTGATGGTGAGTAGCTCGGGTCCGCCGTCCGCCTCGGGGCGCACGACGAGCGTGTCATCGATCCGGACTCCGCCCCGGCCGGGGAGATGGACCCCCGGCTCGACGGTCACCGGCACGCAAGCGTCCAGTTTACCCATGGCCGCCGGGGTCAATTGAGGGTCCTCGTCGATTTCCAGTCCGACTCCGTGACCGGTGAGGGCCGGAAGCGCCTCCCCGTACCCGGCGGAGTCCAGCAGCTGGCGCGCCGCACGGTCCACGTCACGGCACGCGGCGCCGGGCGCCAGGGACTCGCGTCCCGCGCGCTGGGCGGAGAACACCAGGTCGTACAGCTCGACCTGCCAGTCGGCGGGGGCCGTGCCGATGACGAAGGTGCGGCCGATCTCGCAGCGGTAGCCGCGGTAGGTGGCGCCGAGGCAGACGGAGAGGAAGTCGCCCTCCTCCACCCGCCGGTCGGTGGGGCGGTGGCCGGGGCGGCCGGCGTGGGGGCCGGTGGCGACGGAGGTGGGGAAGGCCGGGCCGTCGGCGCCGTGGTCGACCAGGCGGCGCTCCAGTTCCAGGGCGAGGTGGCGTTCGGTGCGGCCGACCAGGATGGACTCCAGGAGTTCGCCCAGGGCCTGGTCGGCGATCTCCGCGCCGATGCGGAGACAGGAGATCTCCTCCTCGTCCTTGACCACGCGGAGCTGTTCGACGGCGCCGCCGACACCGGTGAGGCGCAGCCGGGGGGCGGCCTCGCGGATCGCGCGGTGCCGGGTGACGGTGAGGTGGTGCTCCTCCACGGCGAGGGCGTCGACGCCCTGGGCGACGGCGAGGGCGGCGGCCTCCACGGCGGGGTCGCCGCCGATGCCGGTCATGACGTGCAGGCGCAGGGCCTCGTCGGGGCGGTGGTGCGGGACGCGGTCGTCCGGGGGCTCCGCGCACACCAGCACGTCCTCGGCCCTGCCGAGCAGCAGCACGGCGTTCCCGGGGACGGCGCCGGACAGGTAGCGGACGTTGGCGGGCCGGGACACCAGCGCGGCCGTGCTGCCGCTCGCGTTGCAGCGTTCCCGGAGGCGCGTCCGGCGGACCGCGTAGACCTCAGACATGGTTCGAGCCTAGGAGCGGCGGCGGGATGTCGCCGGTCGAGCGGGGCCGACCGGGGACCCGGCCGCTCCCCCACCGGGGCTCGTGCCTCAGGGAGAGGGACTCACCACTTGGGCGGGCTGGCTATCGCCCGGGTGAGGACGTCGTCGAGGATGCGGGCCGTCTCCGGTATGTCCAGCTGGGAGTTGTCGATGATCGGCAGGCCCGAGCCGTACCAGCCGGCCATGCGGCCGTGGATGCGGGCCACCTCCTCGTCGCTGAGGCGGCGGTTGCCGGTGCGCTCCGCGTTGCGCTCCAGGACGACGTCCAGGCCGGGCAGGAGGACGACGGGCAGCAGGCCTGGGCCGACGTGCCGCTTCCAGCCGCCGAGGCCGACGACCGGGCGGTCGGGGAAGACCGCGTCGTCGAGGATGCAGGAGATGCCGTTGGCCAGGAAGTTGCGGGCGGCGAAGCCGCAGGTGCGGCGGGCCAGCCGGTACTGGGCCTCCGAGTTGTCGTTCCAGCCGGTCTGCGGGTCGGCGAAGCCGGAGCGGACCCACTCGCGGACGTCGTCGAGGCTGATGTGCGCGGTGGGCACCCGGCGGTGGTCCGCCCAGTACTTGGCCACGCTCGTCTTGCCGGCGCCCGCGGGGCCGATGAGCAGGACGGCGAGGGTCGCCGCGGTCGGGCCGGGGCCCGCGGGGGCCTGCGGCGGGCTCGGCACGGCAACCGGGGCGCCGGGCGGCAGCGTGACATGGCCGGTGGTGTCCGGCGGCGGAGGCATCGAGGCGTGCCGCGGGCCCGCCGGGGGCGGGGGCGCCGGGTAACCGGGGGGCTGGGCGGGCGTCGGGGCCGCGGGGCCCTGCTGGTGCTGACCTGGGTGGTGCGCGGCCGGTGACCAGCCGGCGGCCGGTCCGTGCCCCGGCTGGTGGGGCGGCGGCAGCGGAGAACCCACTGCGTGCTGCATCCGGTGCCACTCCGTCTCGTACAGGCAATGGGTCACTGACAGCGGGGGCCGTCCCCGCGTCACCGAACGGTACCGCCCCCTGCCGTCGTTGTGTGAACGGCCGGGGGCGGTGATGAGTGCCCGTCAGGCGGCTACTCACCCACCTCGCCGTAGGCGGCGAGCAGGACGGCCGGGTCGGGGCCCTCCAGCACGGTGGGCTTGGCGAGCCCGTCGAGGACGACGAAGCGCAGCAGGTTGCCGCGGGACTTCTTGTCGACCTTCATGTTCTCCAGCAGTTTGGGCCACTGGTCGTAGCGGTAGTGCAGTGGGAGCCCGACGGCCTCGAGGACCGTGCGGTGGCGGTCGGCGGTGGCGTCGTCGAGGCGGCCGGCGAGGCGGCCCAGTTCGGCGGCGAAGTGCATGCCGACGGCGACGGCGGCGCCGTGGCGCCACTTGTAGCGCTCGTTCTTCTCGATGGCGTGGCCGAGGGTGTGGCCGTAGTTGAGGATCTCGCGGAGGCCGGACTCCTTGAGGTCGCTGGAGACCACGTCGGCCTTCACCCGGATCGAGCGTTCGATCAGCTCGGCGGTGTGCGGTCCCGCCGGGGTGCGCGCGGCCTCGGGGTCGGACTCGATCAGGTCGAGGATCACCGGGTCGGCGATGAAACCGGCCTTGATGACCTCGGCGAGCCCGGAGACGTAGTCGTGGACCGGGAGGGAGTCGAGGGCGGCGAGGTCGCAGAGGACGCCGGCGGGCGGGTGGAAGGCGCCGACGAGGTTCTTGCCCTCGGCGGTGTTGATGCCGGTCTTGCCGCCCACGGCCGCGTCGACCATGGCCAGCACGGTGGTCGGGACGGCGATCCAGCGCACGCCGCGCAGCCAGGTCGCGGCGACGAATCCGGCCAGGTCGGTGGTGGCGCCGCCGCCGACGCCCACGATGACGTCGGTACGGGTGAAGCCGGACTGACCGAGCGCCTTCCAGCAGTAGGCGGCGACCTCGGCGGTCTTGGCCTCCTCCGCGTTCGGCACCTGGATGGCGACGGCCTCGTAGCCCTGCCCGGCGAGGTCGGCGCGCAGCGCGTCACCGGTCTCGGCGAGGGCCTCGGGGTGGATGATCGCGACCCGCTGGGTTCGTTCGCCGATCAGCCCGGCCAGTTCGCCGAGCAGTTGCCGGCCGACCAGGACGTCGTAGGGCTCGGTGCCCGCCGTGCCCGCGACGTGGATGCGGGTCACTGCCTCGTTGCTCATGCTTCCTTCAGCTCCAGTGCGTCGAGGACCGCGTCGGCGACCTCTTCGGGCGTGCGGCCGTCGGTCGGCACGACGGCCGTGGCGGTCTCCTCGTACAGGTGGCGGCGGGCCTCCATCAGCTCGCGCCACTGCTTGCGCGGGTTGACCGCGAGGAGCGGGCGGGCGGCGCCCAGGCCGGTGCGCCGGACGGCCTCCTCGACGTCCATCGACAGGTAGGCGACCCGCTCCGCGGCGAGCAGCGCGCGGGTGTCCGGGTCGAGGATCGCGCCGCCGCCCAGGGCGAGGACGCCGTCGTGGGAGGCGAGCGCCTGCCGCACGGCCTCCTTCTCCAGGGCGCGGAAGGCGGGCTCGCCGTCCTCGACGAAGATGTCGGCGATGGTGCGGCCCTGCCCGGCGACGATGTCGTCGTCGGTGTCCCGGTAGCCGACGCCGAGCCGCTCGGCCAGCAGCCGGCCCACGGTGGACTTGCCCACGCCCATCGGGCCGGTCAGAACGAGTCGCGGACTCACCGGATCGCCAGGTTCTCGAGGTACGAGGTGACGTTGCGACGGGTCTCGGCAACGCTGTCACCGCCGAACTTCTCCGCCACCGCGTCCGCCAGCACCAGCGCGACCATCGCCTCGGCCACGATCCCGGCGGCCGGCACGGCGGAGACGTCGGAACGCTGGTGGTGGGCCCGCGCGGCCTCACCGGTGGTCACGTCCACCGTCCCCAGAGCACGCGGCACGGTGGCGATCGGCTTCATCGCCGCACGCACCCGCAGCAGTTCACCGGTGGACAGACCACCCTCGGTGCCACCGGAGCGGCCGGAGACCCGCCGGACCCCCTCGGGCGTGTTCACGATCTCGTCGTGCGCCTCGGAGCCGGGCACCCGGGCCAGCTCGAAGCCGTCACCGATCTCGACGCCCTTGATGGCCTGGATGCCCATCAGCGCACCGGCCAGCCGCGCATCGAGCCTGCGGTCCCAGTGCACGTGCGAACCGAGACCGACCGGCACCCCGTGGGCGAGGACCTCCACCACACCCCCGAGGGTGTCACCGTCCTTGTGCGCCTGATCGACCTCGGCGACCATCGCCTTCGACGCGTCCGCGTCCAGACAGCGCAGCGGGTCGGCGTCCAGCCGCTCCACATCCGCCGGCGTGGGGTACACGCCCCGCGGCGCCTTGACGGAACACAGTTCGACCACATGGGAGACGATCTCCACGCCGGCCGTCTCCTTCAGGTACGACCGGGCCACCGCGCCCAGCGCCACGCGGGCGGCGGTCTCCCGGGCGGAGGCGCGCTCCAGCACCGGCCGGGCCTCGTCGAAACCGTACTTCTGCATACCGGCCAGATCGGCGTGACCGGGACGCGGGCGGGTCAGCGGGGCGTTGCGGGCCAGACCCGCCAGCACCTCCGGGTCGACCGGGTCGGCCGCCATGACCTGCTCCCACTTCGGCCACTCGGTGTTGCCCACCATGACCGCGACCGGGGAGCCCAGGGTCAGCCCGTGCCGGACACCGCCGAGGAAGGTGACCTCGTCCCGCTCGAACTTCATCCGGGCACCACGACCGTAGCCCAGCCGCCGCCTCGCCAGGTGGTCCGCCACCATGTCCGTGGTGACCGGCACGCCGGCGGGAAGACCCTCCAGCGTCGCCACGAGTGCGGGACCGTGGGACTCACCCGCGGTCAGCCAGCGCAACCTGCTCAACGGTGCTCCTCCGTGTTCGCGCCCCGGTACTGCCCTGCGCACGCTCCTTCTCGCGTACGCGCGCGGCGGGACGGGGTGCGCGGGTCCCGGTCCGCCGTCCTTCGATCCTCCCATGTCGGGTGCGGGATCCGGCCGCCGGTCCATCTGGCGGACGGCCGGGATCACCTGCCGGCCGCCGGGATCAGACCAGGTCGTCGCCCTCGCGGCGCGGCGCGTAGGCGCCGAGGAAATCGGCCCCGCTCGGCTCGCGGGTGTCCGCGGCGGCGGGCCGCGGCGCGTGGGCGCCCAGGTGGTCGGCACCGCTGCCCTGGTGCGCCGGGGCGTACGGGCCGAGGAAGTCGGCACCGCTCGCCTGCGGGTGGACCGGCGTGCCCGCGCGCAGGGCGCGGCGGGCGGCGATCCGGCGCTTTACCTTGCGCGCCCAGACCGCCAGGACGGCGAGCACCACCAGCGCCAGCACGGTGATCTGCACCCACTCGGGCAGAAAGCCCAGCAGCGACTCGAATATCTGCGTCTTCCAGGACGCCAGCGGCACGCCTGCGGACATGAGAAGGGTCCCCTCCCTCACGCTCCGCCCCCTGCGGAACGAGGAGGGATCCTACCGGGCCGCCAGAGCCCGTTCGCCCGCGTGCCGCATGGCCTCCAACGGGGCGGGCGAGCGGCCGGTCATCTGCTCCACCTGGAGCACCGCCTGGTGCACCAGCAGGTCGAGTCCGCTGACCACGGCCCCGCCGTACGCGGACCAGCGGGCCGCGAGGACGGTCGGCCACGGGTCGTACAGCACGTCGAAGAGGACCGCCGGGCGCTCCGGCACGGCGCGGGCGAGCGGGTCGGTGGCGCCGGCCGGGGTGGTGCTGACGACCAGCGGCGCGTGCAGGGCCTCCTCGGCGTCGTCCCAGGCGGCGATCCGCACGGTGACGTCCAGGCGTTCCGCCCACTGCCGCATCTCGGCGGCCCGGGTCTCGCCGCGCACGTAGACGGCGACCTCGCCGGAGCAGACGCGGGACAGCGCGGCGAGCGCGGAGGAGGCGGTGGCGCCCGCGCCGAGGATCGCGGCGGTCTCCACCTTCTCGATGCCGTGCTCGCGCAGGGCCGCGACCATGCCGGGGATGTCGGTGTTGTCGCCGGTGCGGCGGCCGTCCTCGGTGAGGACGACCGTGTTGACCGCGTCGACCGAGGCAGCCGTCTCGCTGATGCCGTCGAGCAGCGGGATCACGGCCCGCTTCAACGGCATGGTCAGCGACAGTCCCGCCCACTCGGGGCCGAGGGTCTCGAAGAAGCCGGGCAGCTCCTTCTCGTCGATCTCGAACCGGTCGTACGTCCAGCCCTCCAGGCCCAGCTCGGCGTAGGCCGCGCGGTGCAGCACCGGGGAGAGCGAGTGGGCGATCGGGGAGCCGAGGACGGCGGCACGGCGGGGCGCTGTCATCAGTTCCCCCTCATCTTGTTCCACTTATCGACCAGCTTCGCGTGCTCGGCGTTGGTCTTGGTGAACTCGCTGGTCTTGCCGTCCAACGAGATGAAGTAGTACCAACCGTCGTCCGTCGGGTCGAGCGCGCCCTTGACGGCGTCCTCGCCGGGATTGCTGATCGGTCCGGGCGGCAGCCCCTTGTAGAAGTACGTGTTGTACGGGTTGTCGTAGTTCCTGAGCTCGCTGAGGGTCAGGTCCAGTTCGCTCTGGTTCTTGATGTAGTTGTAGGTGGAGTCGAACTCGAGCATGCCGTTGGTCTCGGTGTTGCCCGGCTTGAGCCGGTTGTAGATGACCTCGGACATCTTGCGGAAGTCGGCGTGACTGGTGCCTTCGGCCTGGACGAGGCTCGCCACGGTGATCAGCTGCCACGGATCCTCGAGGCCGAGGCTCTCGGCCTTCTTCTCGACTCCGAGCTTCTCGTAGGTGGCGGTGGCGCGCTCGACCATGCTCTTCAGCACGTCCTCGGGTGTCTGCCCCTCGGACACGCCATAGCTGGAGGGGAACAGGAACCCCTCCAGGGGGTCCTTGACGTCCTCGTGGTTCATCGCCCAATCGGGCAGGCCGAGCTTCTCCCAGTTGTTCTTGGCGACCTTCGCGGTGGTCCCGTCCTCGACCTTGAGGCGTGTGTCGATGAGCTTGTAGATGTCGGCGTTGCGCTTGCCC
The DNA here is from genome assembly GCF_055778765.1 of Streptomyces sp. DSM 120436. Lineage (NCBI taxonomy): Bacteria > Bacillati > Actinomycetota > Actinomycetes > Kitasatosporales > Streptomycetaceae > Streptomyces > Streptomyces sp. DSM 120436. The sequence goes on from NZ_JBSKBS010000002.1 coordinate 1,071,235, forward strand.
TCGGCGATGATCAGGTTGTTGCGGCTCTTCGGGCTGAGCATCAGTTCGACCACGCTCGCGGCTGACATCTCCTTCTGCAGCGTGTAGACGCCGTCCTGGATGTTCTTGCCCTCCGGGTTGGCCGCCTGGGCCGAGACGAAGGCGTCGACGCTCTTGACCACGCCCATCTTCTTGAGCACCTGGCCGATGGCGTAGCCGCCGGAGCCCTTGGGGATGGTGACGGTGACCTGCTCGCCGTTCCCGGATCCCGCGAAGTCCGGGGCGCTGCCGAAACGATCCTGGTAGAACTGGTAGCCGAAGTAGCTCACACCGGCCAGTCCGCCGCCGAAGACCGCGACGACCACGAGACAGGCCGCTCCGCTGCGCCGCTTCTTCTCCTTGCCGCCGCCCCGGCGGTCCCCGCCGCCCCGGCGTTCGCCGCGGCCGCGCCGGTCGTCCGGCTCGTCGGCGCGGCCGTCCTCGTCGTCACCGCCCGCGAAGAACGCGTGCTCGCCCTGGTCGGGGCCGGGGTCCCAGTCGGTCCGCGGCTCGGGCTCGCGCTCCGGCTCGGGCCGCCGGCGGCCGGGGGGCTCGGGCGGCGGGTAGGCCTCGGGGGTGCCGTAGTAGTCGGACTGCTCCCCGCCGTAGGGCGCGGGCTGCTGCGCGTACGGATCCTGCGGACCGCCCGCGTACGGGTCCTGGGGGTACGAGCCGGTGGGCCAGCCGTTCTCGTCGTACTGCGGCTGCTGGTGCTGCTGCTGCTGCGCCTGGTGCTGCTGCTGGTGCTGCGGGGGCGTGTGCTGCTGACCGTACCCGTCGTACTGCGGGTACGACGGGTCGCCGTACTCGTGCTGGTCACCCGTGCCCCAGTCGCCGTACTGCTGCTGCGACTGCTGCGGGTGATGCTGCTGGCCGCCGTAGGACTGCTGTGACTGCTGAGCCTGCTGTCCTCTCCATCCGTCGTCCCCGTACAACGGGTCGTCCGGATGCCACGGTGCGGAGCCTTGGCCCCGGCCATACTCAGTCATCGATCCCCTAGAGCCGCGAGGCGGTGGCAGCCCGGCCACCTGAAGACCGCGGCTTCCGTTCCGCCTCTCTTTGTGCGGGGGCTGTTCGAACGCCGCCCGCATCGCGCGGAACGTTACCGTATCGCGATCAGATGACCACTTCGACGCCCTCACCGGGTGGTCTGCCTGACACCCGTTCGGATTCCAGTGCCTGCTGGAGGATGATCACAGCGGCGGCCTGGTCGATGACCGAGCGCCCCTTCTTGGACTTCACGCCCGAGGCGCGCAGCCCCTGACTGGCCGTCACCGTGGTCATGCGCTCGTCCACGAGTCTCACCGGAACCGGCGCGATCATGCGCGCCAGCTCCTGGACGAAACCGCGGACCTTGGCGGCGGCGGGGCCCTCGCCCCCCTTGAGGGAGCGAGGGAGGCCGACGACGACCTCGATGGGCTCGTACTCCTCGACGAGCTGCCCCAGCCTGCGGTGCGCGGCCGGAACGTCCCGGCCGGGGACGGTCTCGACCGGGGTGGCGAGGATCCCGTCGGGGTCGCAGGAGGCGACCCCGATGCGGGCGTCCCCGACGTCGATCGCGAGGCGGCGGCCGCGGCGCATCACCGGGCCGCCCGCCTGCTCGTTCTCCGTACCGCTCACTTGGCGGTGTCCGCCACGAGCCGCTCCACGGCGTCGACGGCCTCGCCGACCGCGGCCGGGTTCTGGCCGCCGCCCTGGGCGACGTCCGGCTTGCCGCCACCGCCGCCGCCGAGGGTCTTGGCGGCGGTGCGCACCAGGTCGCCGGCCTTGAGCCCGCGCTCGCGGGCGGCCTCGTTGGTGGCGATGACGGTGAGCGGCTTTCCGTTGACCGTGCTGAACAGGGCCACGACGGCGGCCCGTCCGCCCTGGATGCGGCCGCGCACGTCGAGGACCAGCCTGCGCAGGTCGTCGGCGGTGGTGCCGTCCGGGACCTGGCCGGTGACCACGGCGACGCCCTTGATGTCCTTGGCGGACTCGGCGAGACCGGCGGCGGCCTGGAGCACCTTCTCGGCGCGGAACTTCTCGATCTCCTTCTCGGCGTCCTTCAGCCGGCCGAGCATGGCGGAGACCTTCTCGGGCAGTTCCTCGGGACGGCCCTTGAGCAGTTCGGTGAGCTGGTTGACGACCGTGTGCTCGCGGGCGAGGAAGGTGTAGGCGTCCACGCCGACCAGGGCCTCGATGCGGCGCACGCCGGAACCGATGGAGGACTCGCCCAGCAGCTTCACCAGGCCGAGCTGGGCGGTGTTGTGCACGTGGGTGCCGCCGCACAGCTCCTTGGAGAAGTCGCCGATGGTGACCACGCGCACCCGGTCGCCGTACTTCTCGCCGAACTCGGCGATGGCGCCCTGCTTCTTGGCCTCGTCGATGCCCATGATGTCGGCGCGCACGTCGAGGTCGCGGGCGAGCACCTCGTTGATCTTCTGCTCGACGTCCAGCATGACCGTCTGCGGCACGGCGGACGGCGAGCCGAAGTCGAAGCGGAACCGGCCGGGCTGGTTCTCGGAGCCGGCCTGGGCGGCGGTGGGACCGAGGGCGTCGCGCAGGGCCTGGTGGGTGAGGTGCGTGGCCGAGTGGGCGCGGGCGATGGCCTTGCGCCGGCGGTCGTCGATGGCGGCGTGGGCGCGGGAGCCGACGGTGACCTCGCCGACCTGGACGACGCCCTTGTGGACGTAGACGCCCGGGACCGGCTTCTGGCAGTCGCGCACCTCGATGACGGCGCCGGAGTCGGTGCGGATCCGGCCGGTGTCGCCGATCTGGCCGCCGCCCTCGGCGTAGAAGGGGGTGCGGTCCAGGACGATCTCGACCTCGTCGCCCTCGGTGGCCGCGGGCGAGGAGACGCCGTCGACGAGGATGCCGACGACGGTGGACTCGCCCTCGGTGTCCGTGTAGCCGATGAAGTCGGTGGCGCCGGCCCGGTCGGCGATCTCCCGGTAGGCGCCGAGGTCGGCGTGGCCGGTCTTCTTGGCCTGGGCGTCGGCCTTGGCGCGCTCCCGCTGCTCCTTCATCAGGCGGCGGAAGCCGTCCTCGTCCACGGTCAGGCCCTGCTCGGCGGCCATCTCCAGGGTGAGGTCGATGGGGAAGCCCCAGGTGTCGTGGAGCAGGAAGGCCTTGTCGCCGGGCAGGACGCTGGAACCGGCGGCCTTGGTCTCGGACACGGCGGTGTCGAGGATGTTGGTGCCGGCCTTCAGCGTCTTGAGGAAGGCGTTCTCCTCGGCGAGGGCGACCTTCTCGATCCGCTCCCGGTCGGTGATCAGCTCCGGGTACTGCCGGCCCATCATGTCGATGACGACGTCGATGAGGTCCTTGACGACCGGGCCGGTGGCGCCGAGCAGGCGCATGTTGCGGATGGCGCGGCGCATGATGCGGCGCAGCACGTAGCCGCGGCCCTCGTTGCCCGGGGTGACGCCGTCGCCGATGAGCATGACCGAGGTGCGCATGTGGTCGGTGACCACGCGCAGGGACACGTCGGACTGCTGGGCGTCGCCGTAGCGGACGCCGGTCAGCTCGGTGGCCTTCTCGATGACGGCCGTGGAGGTGTCGATCTCGTACATGTTCCGCACGCCCTGCAGAATCATGGCGAGCCGCTCGAGGCCGAGGCCGGTGTCGATGTTCTTGCTGGGCAGGTCGCCGAGGATCGGGTAGTCCTTGCCCGGGCCCTCGCCCCGCTCGTACTGCATGAAGACGAGGTTCCAGATCTCCACGTACCGCTCGTCGTTGACGGCGGGGCCGCCCTCGGGGCCGAACTCGGGGCCGCGGTCGTAGTTGATCTCGGAGCAGGGACCGCACGGGCCGGGGACGCCCATGTCCCAGAAGTTGTCCTTCTTGCCCAGGCGCTGGATCCGCTCGGCGGGCACGCCGACGACGTCGCGCCAGATCTGCTCGGCCTCGTCGTCGTCCTGGTAGACGGTGATCCAGAGCTTCTCCGGCTCCAGGCCGTAACCGCCCTTGTCCTGGGGGCTGGTGAGCAGCTCCCAGGCGAGCTTGATGGCGCCTTCCTTGAAGTAGTCGCCGAAGGAGAAGTTGCCGCACATCTGGAAGAACGTGCCGTGGCGGGTGGTCTTGCCGACCTCTTCGATGTCGGGGGTGCGCACGCACTTCTGCACGCTGGTGGCGCGGTCGAAGGGCGGCTTGACCTCGCCCAGGAAGTAGGGCTTGAAGGGCACCATGCCGGCCGGGACGAGCAGCAGAGTCGGATCGTCCGCGATGAGCGACGCCGACGGGACGACGGTGTGCCCACGCTCCTCGAAGAAGCTCAGCCAGCGGCGGCGGATCTCGGCCGACTCCATCAGTGGTCCTCATTCCGGTTGTGCGGGTACGTCGGGTACGTCGACTTCTTCGGGCCCTCGACGTACGTCGGGCCGTTGCGGTTCTCGATCACGGCGTAGCCGCGGGGCGCGGGCAGTTCACGGTCGACGGGGGCGTTGAGCCCGAGCGCGTCGCCGAGTTCGGCCTCGCGCTGGGCCATGTTCTCGCGGACCTCGAGGGCGAAGTCCACCGCGCGGTCCTTGAGCCGGCCGCCGGCCTCGATCGCCTTGTTGGCCGCGGCGACGGCGAGGTGCTCGGGGGTGAGCTGCTTGATCTTGCGGTTGACCTTGGTGGTGGCCCACACGCCGGCGGCGACGCCGGTGCTGAACCAGAACGTTCGGCGGAACATCGTCCGGTCAGTCCTTCTTTCCCCGGGTCCGCTTGTCGCGCCGCGCTCCCGGGACGGTGCGGCCCACGATCACGTTGCGCCGCGTCCTGTCCGGCGCGTCCTCCTTGCGGCCGCTGACGGCCCGGCGCACGCCGTAGCCGAAGGCGGCGACCTTGACCAGGGGGCCGCCGAAGGTGGAGGCGACCGTGGTGGACAGCGCGGAGGCGTTGGAGGTGACCTCCTGGACGTCGGAGGCGATCGCGTCGACCCGTTCGATCTGGGTCTGCGCGGACCGCACCGCCGTGGAGGCGTCCGCCAGCAGCGGGACGGCCTGGTCGGTCACGTCCGCCACCAGCTTGGTGGTCGCCCGGAGCGTCTGGGCCAGCCTCGCCAGCGCGACGGCGAGGAAGGAGACCAGGATCGCCCAGAAGACGGCCACCAGGATTCCGGCCACCTCACCACCGGACACTGTGTGCACCCGCTCCCTTGAAACGCGCCTGAACATCGAGAAAGTCGTGTCACCGAGCCTATCGCGCCGGTGGCGGGTCCCCGTACCGGATTACCGTCCGCCGCGGCATCGGTCTCGCCGGAAGGCTCCCGGGCGAGGACGAGCCCGCCGCCTCGCCCGCCCCGAGGGGCGGGAAGACGACGGGCTCGGGATACCGCGCGCCTGCCGGATCAGCGGGCGTAGTACTCGACGACGAGCTGCTCGTCGCAGATCACCGGGATCTCCTTGCGGTTCGGCTCGCGGTCCAGGCGGAACGCCAGGGCCTTGAGGTTCACCTGGAGGTAGCGCGGGATCTCACCGTCGGGGGCGAAGCCACCCTCACGGGCGATCGTGAAGAGGGTCTTCTCCTTGCTGCGCTCGCGGACCTCCACGACGTCGTCCGGGCGGACGCGGAAGGAGGGCTTGTCGACCTTCTTGCCGTTGACCTGGATGTGGCCGTGGGTGACCATCTGGCGGGCCTGGTAGATCGTGCGGGCGATGCCCGAACGCAGGACCAGCGCGTCGAGACGGCGCTCGAGCTCGATGACGAGGGCCTCGCCCGTCTTCATCGACGTCTTGGAGGCGCGCTCGTAGGCACGGACGAGCTGGCGCTCGGAGAGGTCGTACTGCGCGCGCAGACGCTGCTTCTCCAGCAGACGGACCTTGTAGTCCGAGTTCTGCTTGCGGCCGCGGCCGTGCTCACCCGGCGGGTAGGGGCGGGCCTCGAAGTACTTGACGGCCTTCGGGGTCAGCGCGATACCGAGGGCACGCGACTTCTTGACCTTGGGGCGGGACTGGTTCGCCACTTGTTTTCCTTTTCGTGTTCCGGCTGCCTCAGGGTTACGGGAGGTCGCATCCGCAGCAGGGGAATTCCCATCGGGCCCGCGAGGGACCTGGTGGGCAGCCGCTCCCCTGAACTGGGCACATACGTGCAGCACACGAACGGCCCACCGACCGGTCCCGGGACTCACGGGTGGTGGTGGGCTGCCCGCGACACCTACGACGGTGCGCGACGCTCCTGGATCGAAGGATCCGGCTGGTCGTCCCGCCTGAGGCGCCGACCGGAGCCGGACACGGGACACAGCACTTCGACGGATTCTACAGGGTGCTCAGGGCCGCCTGCGACCGAGGTGCTTCCTGGTCCACTCCACGGCGTCCGCGTACCGCGCCTCGGCGCCGTGCCGGGTGGGCTCGTAGTACTCGCGGTCCTTCAGGGCGTCCGGGGCGTACTGCTGCTCGGCGATGCCCTCGGGCAGGTCGTGCGGGTAGACGTAGCCCTTGCCGTGGCCGAGCTTGCCGGCCCCCTGGTAGTGACTGTCGCGCAGGTGGGAGGGGACGGGGCCGGCCAGACCCTTGCGGACGTCCTCCAGGGCGGCGCCGATCGCCGTGGTGGCGGCGTTGGACTTGGGCGCGAGCGCCAGGGCGATGGTGGCGTGGCTGAGGGTGAGGGCGGCCTCGGGGAAGCCGATCATGGCGACGGCCTGGGCGGCGGCGACCGCGGTCTGCAGCGCGCCCGGGTCGGCGAGGCCGATGTCCTCGCTGGCGGAGATCATCAGGCGGCGGGCGATGAAGCGGGGGTCCTCGCCGGCCTCGATCATCCGGGCCAGGTAGTGCAGGGCGGCGTCCACGTCGGAGCCGCGGATCGACTTGATCAGGGCGCTGGCGACGTCGTAGTGCTGGTCGCCGTCGCGGTCGTACTTCACGGCGGCCCGGTCGACCGTCTCCTCCAGGGTCTCCAGGCTCACCTCGGACTCGCCCTTGTCCAGCGCGGCGCCGGCGGCGGCCTCCAGGGCGGTGAGCGCGCGGCGGGCGTCCCCGCCGGCGATGCGCAGCAGGTGCTCGGCGGTGTCGTCGGGGAGGGTGAGGGAGCCCTTGAGGCCCCGCTCGTGGGTGAGGGCGCGCCGCAGCAGACCGCGGATGTCGTCGTCCGTGAGCGGCTCGAGGGTGAGCAGCAGGGAGCGGGAGAGCAGCGGGGAGATGACCGAGAAGTAGGGGTTCTCGGTGGTCGCGGCGATGAGCGTGACCCAGCGGTTCTCCACGGCGGGGAGCAGGGAGTCCTGCTGGGCCTTGCTGAAGCGGTGGATCTCGTCGAGGAAGAGGACCGTCTCCTGGCCGTACCCCCCGGAGGCGCGGCGGGCGCCGTCGATGACCGCGCGGACCTCCTTGACGCCCGCGGTGATCGCGGACAGCTCCACGAAGCGCTTGTCGGTGGCCTTGGAGACGACGTAGGCGAGGGTCGTCTTGCCGGTGCCGGGCGGGCCCCAGAGGATCACCGAGGAGGGGCCCGCGGGGCCCGAGGAGCCCTCCCCGACCAGTCTGCGCAGGGGGGAGCCCGGCTTCAGCAGGTGCTGCTGGCCCACCACCTCGTCGAGGGTGCGCGGGCGCATCCGGACCGCCAGGGGGCTGCCGGCCGGGTCCTTCTCCTGGCGTTCTTCTGCTGCGGCGGTGAACAGGTCGGGCTCCACGCTGAAACCCTAAGGCACCGCGCCGACAGCCCCGGAGCGGGCGGTCAGCTGGTCCAGAAGTCCCACCAGCGGGTCAGGATCAGCATGCCGATGACGCCGATGTGCAGTACCGGCAGGACCCAGGTGAACTCGCCGAAGAAGCCCTTGAGCCAGGAGGGCGCGGGCAGGAAGCCCTTGCGGACGTTGAAGGACGTCACGTACCAGAACATGATGATCGTGGCGACCCAGGCGAGGCAGCACCACAGGCACAGGGCGTTGATCCGGTACAGGGACTGGACCGTCAGCCAGGCGCAGAAGCCGACGCCGAAGAGGGTGCCCGCGTTGAAGGTGAGCCAGTACCAGCGGGGGTAACGGGCCCCGGCGAGCAGGCTCATGCCGACGCAGACCACGATGCCGTAGGTGACCAGGCCGAGCATCGGGTTGGGGAAGCCGAAGACGGAGGCCTGGTCGCTCTCCATGACGCTGCCGCAGGAGACGACGGGGTTGAGGCTGCAGCCGGGGACGAACGTCTCGCCCTTGACCTTGGCCTCGAGCAGCTTGAACTTGTCGAGCGTGATCACCCACGCGGCGAGCACGCCGGCGGCGCCGGTGATCACCAGGAGCCACGCGAACGCCCTGCTGCCGCCCTCCGTGCGGGGCGAGGTGTCACTCCCGTCGGGGGGAGAGGGTTCGGACTCCATGTCGACGTCCCTGACTGTCGTCTTGCTCATCACGCCGATTCCGTCACTCACGCATGCGGACCTGCTTCGGGCAGGGGCCATTGTGCCGTACGGCGGGGCGCGTTCGCTGTTGACCGGAGATAAGGGCGCACAGGCGTTCGTGTCGGGGCGCAGGATTTCGGCCGGTCTTCGTCGGGTGTTCGCACGGGTGCGCGAGTCCGCTCCCCCGCCGGGGTGGCGGCGGGATCCGGGCCGTTGACGACCCGGGCGCCGGACCCCCTCGGAAGGGGACCCGGCGCCCGGGAGGGACGCGTCTCAGCCGAGGCGGGACTCGAGCTCCGCCACGACCTCGTTCACGCCGACCGCGGTCTGCTCGCCGGACTCCAGGTCCTTGAGCTGGATCACGCCCTCCTCGATGTCGCGCTCGCCGAGGATGAGCGCGTACCGGGCGCCCGAGCGGTTGGCCGCCTTCATCGCGGCCTTGAGGCCCTTGCCGCCGTAGGCGAAGTCCGCGGCCACGCCGTTCTTGCGCAGCTCGGTGACCTTCGCGAACAGCACCCGGCGGGCCTCGTCCCCGAGCGGCACGGCGAACACGCTGGTGGCGGCGGGCAGTTCCAGCTCGACGCCCTCCGCCTCCAGGGCCAGCACCGTGCGGTCGACGCCGAGCGCCCAGCCGACGGACGGCAGCGCGGGGCCGCCGATCATCTCCGACAGGCCGTCGTAACGGCCGCCGCCGCCCACCGCGGACTGGGAGCCGAGGCCGTCGTGGACGAACTCGAAGGTGGTGCGGGTGTAGTAGTCCAGGCCGCGCACCAGCTTGGGGTCGTCCTCGAAGACCACCCCCGCGGCCGTGATCAGCTCCCGGACCTCCTCGTGGTACGCCTTGCAGGCGTCGCAGAGGTGGTCGCGCAGCAGGGGCGCGCCGGTGAGCTGCTTCTGCACCGACTCGCGCTTGTCGTCCAGGACGCGCAGCGGGTTGATCTCCGCCCGGCGCAGGGTGTCCTCGTCCAGGTCCAGGCCGCGCAGGAAGTCCTGGAGGGCGGCCCGGTAGACGGGACGGCACTCCTTGTCGCCCAGGCTGTTGAGCAGGATGCGGAAGTTCCGCAGGCCCAGGGAGCGGTAGGCCTGGTCGGCCAGGATGATCAGCTCGGCGTCGAGCGCCGGGTCCTCCGCGCCGATCGCCTCGGCGCCGACCTGGGAGAAGTGCCGGTAGCGGCCCTTCTGCGGGCGCTCGTAGCGGTAGTACGAGCCGGAGTACCAGAGCTTGACCGGGAGGTTGCCCGCCTTGTGCAGGCTGGCCTCCAGGGCGGCGCGCAGCACGGAGGCGGTGCCCTCGGGACGCAGGGCGAGCCGGTCGCCGCCCTTGGTCTCGAAGGCGTACATCTCCTTGGTGACGATGTCGGTGGACTCGCCGACGCCGCGCGCGAACAGCTCGACGTTCTCGAAGCCGGGCGTCTCGACGTAGCCGTAGCCGGAGCCGCGCAGCGGGGCGGCGATCGCCTCGCGGACCGCGAGGTACCTGGCGGAGTCGGGCGGCAGCAGGTCGTAGGTGCCCTTGGGGGCCTTGAAGGTGCTCACGGAAGTACTCGTCACATTCCTCGTCGGGGAGCCTCGTCCCGGGCTCCCGGGCCGGCGGCCACCTGCCGCAGATACGGGTTGGTGGCGCGCTCCTGGCCGATGGTGGTCTGGGGGCCGTGGCCGGACAGCACCACGGTCGAGTCGTCGAGCGGCAGGCACACGCGGGCCAGCGAGTCGAGCATCTCGGCCATGTCACCGCCGGGCAGGTCGGTGCGTCCGATGGAGCCGGCGAACAGCAGGTCACCCGAGAACATGACCGGCGGGACGTCGGCCGACTCGGGCAGGTTGTAGGTCACCGACCCCTTGGTATGGCCCGGGGCGTGCGCGACGGAGAACTCCAGGCCCGCCAGCTTCAGCGTCGCGCCGTCGGTGAGCTCCTTGACGTCGTCCGGCTCCCCCACCGCCAGCTCCCCCATGAGCGGCATGCCGATGGCCCGGCCCAGGCCCTTCTCGGGGTCGCTCATCATGTACCGGTCCTCGGGGTGGATCCAGGCGGGCACGTCGTGCGCCCCGCAGACCGGGACCACCGAGGCGACGTGGTCGATGTGGCCGTGGGTGAGGACGACGGCGACGGGCTTGAGCCGGTGCTTGCGGACCGCCTCCGCCACGCCGTCGGCGGCCTGGTGGCCGGGGTCGATGATCACGCACTCCTCACCGGCGGCGGGGGCGACGAGATAACAGTTCGTCCCCCATGCTCCGGCGGGGAACCCGGCAATGAGCACGATCGTCCTTCGTTTGTGTCGGTACGGGAGGCTTGCGACGGGCTGAGCCCGTGGTCAGAGCCTACCGGCGCTGCCGATTCCTCAGCGAACCCATATACGGTACGGGGCACACGCAGGCGGTCGGCTCACCGCACGCACGCACGCGTACCGGCCGGCACACGAGACGCATGAGGAGAGAACCCGGTGGTCAGCCAGGAGCAGCGGCGGCGTCAGCTCGCCCGGGAGAAGTTCTTGCGGCAGCAACAGCGGCGTACCGAGGCGCGGCGCAAGGCGAAGGTCCGCAACGCGGTCATCGCGTCGGTGCTCGGTGTGACCCTGGTCGGCAGCCTCGCGCTGTACACGACGGGGGTGCTCAAGCAGGACGACGACAAGACCAACGCGGCCGCGGAGGTCACGCCGGACGCCGAGCCGGCGAGCAAGGCCCCGGACCCCTGTGAGAAGCCGGCCGGGGGCAAGGTCAAGACGCAGACGTGGAAGAAGGAGCCGGCGATGTCGATCGACAAGTCGGCGGCGTACACGATGAAGCTGGAGACGACCTGCGGGACGATCGACGTGGCGCTGAAGGCGTCGGCGGCCCCGCACACGGTCAACTCGTTCCACTTCCTCGCCGGCAAGGGCTACTTCGACCACACCAAGTGCCACCGGCTCACCACCAACGGCATCTACGTCCTGCAGTGCGGCGACCCGACGGGCACCGGCACCGGCGGCCCCGGCTACACGATCCCGGACGAGAACCTGAAGGACGCGAGCCTGAAGGACAACACCTACCCGGCGGGCACGGTCGCGATGGCCAACACCGGGCAGAAGGACAGCGGCGGCAGCCAGTTCTTCCTGGTCTACGAGGACAGTCAGCTCCCGCCCAGCTACACCCCGTTCGGCACCGTCTCGGACGCGGGCCTGAAGGTCCTGAAGAAGATCGCCGACGCCGGGGAGAGCACCGGGGGCGGTGACGGGGCGCCCAACGCGACGGTCGTGATCGACAAGGCGACCGTGACCGCATCCTGAGCCCCAACTGCGTAATTTCGGTCGCGCGGGATGCGGACAGGCATCCCGTCGGTCGCCTATGTTGGCCGTGACGAAACTGTGGACGATGCCCGGGGGAGCGCACAGGCCCCTCGACGGCATCATGTGGAGGAGGCGCTGTGAGCAGCGACCCGTGGGGCCGCGTCGACGAGACGGGGACCGTGTACGTGCGTACGGCCGACGGCGAGAAGGTCGTCGGTTCCTGGCAGGCCGGCTCCCCTGACGAGGCGCTGGCCTACTTCGAGCGCAAGTACGAGGGCCTGGTGGTCGAGATCGGCCTCCTCGAGAAGCGGGTGAGGACCACCGACCTGTCGTCCAAGGACGCCGTGGCCGCGATCGACCACCTGCGCGAGCAGGTCGACGCCCATCACGCGGTCGGTGACCTCGACGCCCTGAGGGCCCGGCTGGACAAGCTCGTGGAACTGGTCGAGGCGCGCCGCGAGGAGCGCAAGGCGCAGCGGGCCCGGCAGTCCGAGGAGGCCCGGCGGGCCAAGGAGGCGCTGGTCACCGAGGCCGAGGAACTGGCGCGGTCCGACCAGTGGCGGGCGGCCGGGGAGCGGCTGCGGGCCCTGGTGGACACCTGGAAGGGTCTGCCTCGGCTGGACCGCAAGTCCGACGACGAGCTGTGGCACCGCTTCTCGCACGCGCGGTCGGCGTTCTCCAAGCGGCGCAAGCAGCACTTCGCACAGCTGGACGCGCAGCGCGAGGAGGCCCGCCGGCTCAAGGAGCAGCTGGTCGCCGAGGCCGAGGCGCTGTCGGGCTCGACGGACTGGGGTCCGACCGCGGCCCGGTACCGCGACCTGATGACGCAGTGGAAGGCCGCGGGCCGCGCCCAGCGCGAGCACGAGGAAGAGCTGTGGAACCGCTTCCGCGGCGCCCAGGACGTCTTCTTCGCGGCCCGCTCCTCGGTGTTCGCGGAGCGTGACGCGGAGCAGGCGGAGAACCTCAAGCTCAAGGAGGAGCTGGCGGGCGAGGCGGAGAAGCTGCTGCCGATCACGGACCTGAAGACCGCCCGGGCCGCGTTCCGCGCGATCAACGAGCGCTGGGAGGCCATCGGCCACGTGCCGCGGGACGCCCGTCCGCGGGTCGAGGGCCGGATGCACGCCGTGGAGCGCGCCCTCCAGGAGGCCGAGGAGGCCGAGTGGCGCCGGACCAACCCGGAGGCCCGTGCGCGGGCGGAGGGTCTGACCGGTCAGCTGCAGGCCGCCGTGGACAAGCTGAAGGGCCAGATCGAGCAGGCCCGCGCGCAGGGCAACACCGCCAAGGCGGAGAAGCTGGAGCGCGAGCTGGAGGGCCGCCAGGCCCTGCTGGACCAGGCCCTGAAGGGTCTCCAGGAGTTCGGCGGCTGAGCCCGGCCGCACGCGCGACGAAGGGGCCGCCGTACCTCGGCGGCCCCTTCCGTGTGTCCGGCGCGCGTCCTACCCGCGGTTGCGGGCCGAGGTGACGCGGTAGACGTCGTAGACGCCCTCCACGCCGCGTACGGCCTTCAGGACGTGGCCCAGGTGCTTGGGGTCGCCCATCTCGAAGGTGAAGCGGGAGGTGGCGACCCGGTCGCGGGAGGTCTGGACGGCCGCGGACAGGATGTTGACGTGCTGGTCGGACAGCACGCGCGTGACGTCCGACAGCAGCCGGGAGCGGTCCAGGGCCTCGACCTGGATGGCGACCAGGAACACCGACGACTGGGTGGGCGCCCACTCGACCTCGAGGATCCGCTCGGGCTCGCGGGACAGCGAGTCGACGTTCACGCAGTCGCTGCGGTGCACGGAGACGCCGCTGCCGCGGGTGACGAAGCCGATGACGGGGTCGCCCGGCACCGGGGTGCAGCAGCGGGCGAGCTTGACCCACACGTCCTCGACGCCCTTGACGATGACGCCGGGGTCGGCGTTGGAGCGGCGCTTGCGGCGGCTGCGGGCGGGCGGGACCGACTCGTCGATCTCCTCGGTGGCCGCCTCCTCCCCGCCGAGGGCCTGCACCAGCTTCTGCACGATGTTCTGCGCGGAGACGTGCCCCTCGCCGATCGCCGCGTACAGCGCGGAGATGTCGGAGTAGCGCATCTCGTGCGCCAGCGTGACCAGCGAGTCGCCGGTGAGGATGCGCTGGATCGGCAGGTTCTGCTTGCGCATGGCGCGGACGATGGAGTCCTTGCCCTGCTCGATCGCCTCGTCGCGGCGCTCCTTGGAGAACCAGGCGCGGATCTTGTTGCGGGCGCGGGGCGACTTCACGAAGCCGAGCCAGTCGCGGGAGGGGCCCGCGCCGGCCGCCTTGGAGGTGAAGACCTCCACCAGGTCGCCGTTGTCGAGGGTCGACTCCAGCGGCACCAGGCGGCCGTTGACGCGGGCGCCTATGGTGCGGTGGCCGACCTCGGTGTGCACCGCGTAGGCGAAGTCCACGGGGGTGGCGCCGGCGGGCAGCGCTATGACGTCGCCCTTGGGCGTGAAGACGAAGACCTCGTTGCGCGAGAGGTCGAAGCGCAGCGACTCCAGGAACTCGCCCGGGTCCTCGGTCTCCTTCTGCCAGTCGAGGAGCTGGCGCAGCCACGCCATGTCGTTGAGGTGGTCGTCCTTGCTCTTGCCGGACGACCTGGGCGCGTCGGTGCGGATCTTGGAGGCGCCGGCGACGGCCTCCTGCTTGTACTTCCAGTGCGCGGCGATGCCGTACTCGGCGCGGCGGTGCATGTCGAACGTGCGGATCTGCAGTTCGACGGGCTTGCCGCCGGGGCCGATGACCGTCGTGTGCAGCGACTGGTACATGTTGAACTTGGGCATCGCGATGTAGTCCTTGAACCGGCCGGGGACCGGGTTCCATCGCGCGTGCACCGTACCGAGGGCCGCGTAGCAGTCGCGGACGGTGTCCACGAGGACGCGGATGCCCACCAGGTCGTAGATCTCCGCGAAGTCGCGGCCGCGGACGATCATCTTCTGGTAGACGCTGTAGTAGTGCTTGGGGCGGCCGGTGACGGTCGCCTTGATGCGGGCGGACCTGAGGTCCTGCTGCACCTCGTCGGTGACGATGGCGAGGTACTCGTCGCGTTTGGGGGCGCGCTCGGCGACCAGGCGGACGATCTCGTCGTACATCTTGGGGTAGAGGATCGCGAAGGCGAGGTCCTCCAGCTCCCACTTGATGGTGTTCATGCCCAGGCGGTGGGCGAGCGGCGCGTAGATCTCCAGGGTCTCGCGCGCCTTCTTCTCCTGCTTCTCCCGCTTGAGGTAGCGCATCGTGCGCATGTTGTGCAGGCGGTCGGCGAGCTTGATGACCAGGACGCGCGGGTCCTTGGCCATGGCGACGACCATCTTGCGCACGGTCTCGGCCTGGGCGGCCTCGCCGAACTTGACCTTGTCCAGCTTGGTGACGCCGTCGACGAGCAGCGCGACCACGTCGCCGAAGTCGCGGCGCAGGTCCTCCAGGCCGTACTCGGTGTCCTCGACGGTGTCGTGCAGCAGCCCGGCCATCAGCGTCGCCGGGTCCATGCCGAGCTCGGCGAGGATGGTGGTGACGGCGAGCGGGTGCGTGATGTACGGGTCGCCGCTCTTGCGCTTCTGGCCGCGGTGCCAGCGCTCGGCGACCTGGTAGGCGCGCTCGATCTGGCGCAGCGTGGCGTTCTCGGTCTTCGGGTCGTTGCTCCGCACGATCCGGAGCAGCGGCTCCAGCACCGGGTTGTACGGGTTGGCCCGCTGGACGCCGAGCCGGGCCAGGCGGGCGCGGACGCGGTTGGAGGAGCCGGAGCGCGGCTGGCCGGCGTTGGGACGGGCCGGGGACGCGGAACGCTCGGGAGGGGACGGCTTGGGACGTGGCTGCTCGGGCTTGTCCACGGGAGCCGCCTGGGCGCGCTGCACCGGCCCTCGGGTGTCGTTCTTCGCCTGGGGCGTGTCCGGCGCGGGCTTCGCCGCCGGCGCCGAGGCGGGCTCGGGCTTGGCGGCGGTCAGGTGCTGGGCCTCGTCTGGCAAGAGGACTCCTCGTGCGCGATCCGGGTCCCCGGTCAGGCTCCGGAGATCCCATGGTAGCGAGCCCGCGTCCGCCGATCGCCTCCGGAGCGGTGTGAGGGCCGTCGACAGGGGAAACGCACGAGGCGGACCCGTATTCCTCCGGGTCCGCCTGCGTGGTGTTTCCGGGGCCGTTCCCGGCGCCCCCGTGGGCTCAGACCGTGAGCAGCGCCTCCAGCGGTGCGCCCGCCAGGGCGGGCTCCAGCCGGGCCCGGCCGCCGAGGAAGCCGAGCTCCATCAGCACGGCGAGGCCCGCGACCTCGGCGCCCGCCCTGCGGATGAGCTGGAGGGACGCCTCGGCGGTGCCACCGGTGGCCAGGACGTCGTCGACGACCAGGACGCGGTCGTCGGCGCCGAGGTCCTCCGCGTGGATCTCGATCTCGGCCGAGCCGTACTCCAGGTCGTACGCCTGGCTGAGGGTGGCCCCGGGGAGCTTGCCGGCCTTGCGGACGGGGATGAAGCCGAGGCCGGCCCGGAGCGCGACCGGGGCGCCGAGGATGAACCCGCGGGCCTCCAGGCCGACGACCTTGGTGGCGCCGGCCCGGCGGGCGACGTCCGCGAGGGCCGCGGTCAGCGCGTCGAACGCCTTGGGGTCGGCCAGGAGCGGCGTGATGTCCTTGAACATCACGCCCGGCTCCGGGTAGTCCGCCACGTCCCGGATACGGCTCAGCAGCAGGGCGGAGAGGTCGGCGTGCTCGGTCATCTGCGCTTTCCTGAGGGTCGGCCGCGGCCGCGGACGCGGGACGCGGGCTGGGTGCGGGGCCCGACGACCGCCGCCGCGACGCCGGCGGGCTCGTCGTGGCCGTCGTGGGTCACGGGGGTGTCCCGGCCGTCGTCCGGGTCGCCGCCGTGGGCGCGCTTGGCCAGCACGCGCTTCTTCAGGCTCCTCATGGCCGGCTCGCGCTCCTTGAGGTCGGCGACGAGCGGGGTGGCGATGAAGATCGAGGAGTACGCGCCGGCGGCGAGGCCGACGAACAGCGACAGGGAGATGTCGTTCAGCATGCCGGCGCCGAGGACGCCGCCGCCGATGAACAGCAGTCCCGCCACCGGAAGCAGCGCCACCACCGTGGTGTTGACCGACCGCACCAGGGTGCTGTTGATCGACCGGTTGGCGATCTCGCTGTACGTCCAGCGGGTCTGCTTGGTGATGTCCTTGGTCTGTTCCTTGAGGCTGTCGAAGACGACCACCGTGTCGTACAGCGAGTAGCCGAGGATGGTGAGCAGACCGATCACCGTGCCGGGGGTGACCTCGAAGCCGACGAGGGCGTAGACCCCCACCGTGATGGTGATGTCGTGGATCAGCGCGACGAACGCGGCCACGGCCATGCGCCACTCGAAGGCGATCGCCAGGTAGATCACGACCAGGATGAGGAAGATGCCCAGGCCCTGCCAGGCCTTGTTGGCGATCTGCTCGCCCCAGCTGGGACCGACCAGTTCGGCGTTGATCTTCTCGGCGTCGACCCCGAGGTCGGCGGCGAGCCGGTCCTTGATGGTGTCCGAGGTCTTGGTGTCGATGCCGGAGACCTGGATGCGCAGGCTGCCGTCACCGAGCTTCTGGACGATGGCGTCGTGGCCGGAGGCGTCCTCCGCGTGGTCCTCGGCGGTCGCCACCGAGACGCTCATGTTCTTCGGGGTGGTGAAGACCGCGCCGCCCTGGAACTCGATGCCCATGTGCAGGCCGCGCACGCCCAGGCCGAGGATGGCCGCGATGGTGATGAGGATCGAGACGCCGTACCAGAGCTTGCGGTTCTTGACGAAGTCGTAGCCGATCTCGCCGTGGTGCAGTCGGGCGCCGAGGGTGCCGAGCTTCGACATCTCTCACGCCTCCTTCGTCAGGGCAGGGGCGGAGGGACGGCGGGTGCGGCGCAGCGGCGGTTTCGCGCCCAGCGCCTTCGGGTCGAGACCGGACCACTTGTGGCCGCTCGCGAAGAACGGACGGCGGGCCATCAGTGTCAGCAGCGGCTTGGTGAAGAGGAACACCACCACGACGTCGAGGAGCGTGGTCAGCCCCAGGGTGAACGCGAAGCCCTGCACCTTGCCGACGGTGACCACGAAGAGCACGGCGGCGGCCAGGAAGGACACGAAGTCGGAGACCAGGATGGTGCGCCGGGCGCGCGGCCAGGCCCGCTCCACGGAGGGGCGCAGCGAGCGGCCCTCGCGGATCTCGTCCCGGACCCGTTCGAAGTAGACGATGAAGGAGTCCGCCGTGATGCCGATGGCCACGATGGCGCCGCAGACGGCCGGCAGGTTCAGCGCGAAGCCGATGGTCGGGCCGAGCAGCGACATGATCACGTAGGTGAGGGCCGCGGAGACCAGCAGGGACGCGACGGCGATGAAGGACAGGCCGCGGTAGTAGATCAGCAGGTACAGCACGACCAGCGCGACGCCGATGGCGCCGGCGATCAGGCCGGCCTCGAGCTGCTCGCCGCCGAGGGCGGCGGTGACGGTGGTGACGCTGTCCTCACGGAAGGTCAGCGGCAGGGCGCCGTAGGACAGCATGTTGGCCAGTTCCTGCGCCGACTGCTGGGTGAAGTTGCCGGAGATCTCGGCGTTGCCGCCGGTCAGGGCCTGCCGGACGTACGGGTCGGAGACGACCTCGCCGTCCAGGACGATCGCGAACTGGTTCTGCGGGGACGGCTTCTGGGAGAGCTGGCCGGTGATGTCGGCGAACTTCTTGGAGCCCTCGTCCGTGAACTGCATGGTCACGGTCCAGCCGGCGCCGGACTGGGTGTTGAGGACGGCGTCGGCCTCGTCGACGTCGGTGCCGTCGACGGCGGCCGGGCCGAGGATGTACTTCTGCCACTGGCCCTCGGAGTTCTGGCCGCAGGCGACGGTGGAGTCGGTGGCCTTGGCGCCGTCACCGGCGGTGGCGCGGACGCTCTCCTCGGTGCAGTCGAGCCCCGCGTACGCGGCCTGGAGCTCGCTGTCGGCGTCGGCGGAGGCGCCGCCCGCCGCGGACGGGGCGGGGCTCGCCTGGTCGGTGGCGGACGGGCTCTCGTCGGCCTTCAGGGCGTCGGTGAGCGCGCGGCCCTGGGCGGTGGCGCTCGACGAGGGAGTGGCGGGCGCGGCGGAGCCGTCGGTGGCCTCCTCGCTCGCGTCGTCCGTGGCCCTGTCGCCGGAGGAGCCGGAGGAGTCTGCGGAGGGGGCGCCGGTGGCGCTCGGCTCGGGGGCGGCGCCGCCGGCGGCCAGCTCGGTGGCGATCACGGGACGGAAGTAGAGCTTGGCGGTGGTGCCGACCTGTTCCCGGGCCTGCTCGGAGTTGGTGCCCTTGGGGATGTTGACGATGATGTTGCGGTCGCCCTGCGTCTGGACCTCGGCCTCGGAGACGCCCAGACCGTTGACCCGCCGCTCCATGATGGAGACCGCGGTGTCCATGTTGGTCTTGTTGATCGCGGATTCCTGGCCCGCCTCGGGGACCGCCGCCAGCGTGATGCTCGTACCGCCGGCCAGGTCGATGCCCAGACGCGGAGTGGTGTGCCCGGAGGCGAACATCCCTCCGGTGAGCGCCACGATGGCGATCAGGATCAGAGCCAGCGAGCGCCACGGCTTGCTTGTGGCGCTCGCGTTCTGTCCCTTTTTGAGTGCTGCCACCTTTGTACTCCCTCTCGGGCCGCCTGATCCCGAGAGGGGGGCCGGCGGCCATGACGTGGTGTCGGGATGATCCCGTGCGAGCCGGGCATGGTCCGGGGCGCGCGGGCGGTACCCGCGCGCCCCGGGACACGGCTACTTCGCGTCGGTGCCGCCGTCGGACTTCTTCGCGCGCGCGTCCGCCGTGGCGTCGGCCGGCTCGTCCTCCGCGTCCTTCTTGCCGAGGTCGACAGGCGTGTCGTCGGAGTCGGCGGCAGCGTCGGAGGAGTCGTCGGTCTCGAGGAGGGAGGAGGCGTCGTCGGGGACGACGTCGGCGTCGGACTGCGGGTCGTGCTCGATGCCGTGGACGATGCGGTTGTACTCGTCGTCGCTCAGGACGGCGCCGATCGAGTTCTTCGCGAACAGCAGCTCCACGCCCGGCCCGGCGTCGAGGAGGACGGTGTCCTCGTTGACCTCCTTGACCGTGGCGTACATGCCCCCGATCGTGCGGACGCCGGAACCGGGCTGCATCTGGTTCCGCATCTCGATGACCTGCTGCTGCTTCTTCTTGGCCGAGCGGGTCATCAGGAACATGGCCCCGATGAGCACAATGAACGGGAGGAGGGTCAGGAGACTCACGGGTCGGAACTTCCTTCACACGACCGCGATGGTGAACGGCCTGATGGTTGGGGGTATGTGCTGCCGCCGACAAGGGCGGCACCGGCGGAGTCTAGGCGAGTCCGCACCGAGGGAACAACGCTCAGCATGGCACCCGGGTTCCTGCCCGGGCCAGCGCGCCCGCCGTCACGCCCCGAACAGGTCCCCTTGTCCGTTTCCGGCGGCCTGCGAGCGCGGCGGCGTGAGGCCGAGATGCGACCATGCCGCGGGCGTCGCCACCCGTCCCCGCGGGGTACGGGCGAGCAGTCCCTCCCGCACCAGGAAGGGCTCGGCCACCTCCTCCACGGTCTCACGCTCCTCCCCCACCGCGACGGCGAGCGTGGACAGGCCGACCGGACCGCCGCCGAACAGCTTGAGGAGCGCCTCCAGCACCGCCCGGTCCAGCCGGTCCAGGCCCCGGGCGTCCACCTCGTACACCGCGAGGGCCGCGGCGGCGACGTCCTGGGTGATCCGGCCGTCGCCCTTGACCTGCGCATAGTCGCGGACCCGGCGCAGCAGGCGGTTGGCGATGCGGGGTGTGCCGCGGGAGCGTCCGGCGATCTCCGCGGCGCCCTCGGTGTCGATCTCCACGTCGAGCAGGCTCGCCGAGCGGTGGACGACCCGCTCCAGCTCGGCCGGCTCGTAGAACTCCATGTGCGCGGTGAAGCCGAAGCGGTCGCGCAGCGGGGGCGGCAGCAGACCGGCCCGGGTGGTGGCGCCGACCAGGGTGAAGGGCGGCAGCTCCAGCGGGATCGCCGTGGCGCCGGGGCCCTTGCCGACGATCACGTCGACGCGGAAGTCCTCCATCGCCATGTACAGCATCTCCTCGGCCGGCCGGGACATGCGGTGGATCTCGTCGAGGAAGAGGACCTCGCCCTCCTGGAGGGAGGAGAGGATCGCGGCGAGATCGCCGGCGTGCTGGATGGCGGGGCCGGAGGTGATGCGGATGGGGGCGTCCATCTCCGCCGCGATGATCATGGAGAGGGTGGTCTTGCCGAGGCCGGGGGCGCCGGAGAGCAGGACGTGGTCGGCGGTGGCGCCGCGGGCGCGGGCGGCCCGCAGCACCAGGTCGAGCTGCTCACGGACCTTCTCCTGGCCGATGAACTCGCCCAGGTCCTTGGGGCGCAGCGCGGCCTCGACGGCCTGGTCCTCGCGGTCGGCGACCGATTCCACCAGCCGCTCGGAGGCGGCGGTGTCGTTCGTGTCGTCCCAGTTCATGTGCGTGTGCCTCAGCTCTCCGTACGGACTCGGGCGCGGTCGTGGGCCGTTGGGCGGCGGCCGCGGTCTATCGGGCGCGGTTCAGCGTCTGCAGGGCCGCCTTGAGCAGCTGCCCCACCGGTACGGCGCCCCCGGCGGCCTCCGCCCGGGGGGTCACCGCGGCCACGGCCTCGTCGGCCTCACGGGTCGCGTACCCCAGTCCGATGAGGGCGGCGTGCAGCTGGTCGCGCCAGCCGGCGGTGACGGGCGCGCCGACGGCGGGGGCGCCGGTGGGCTCGCCGAGCCGGTCCTTCAGTTCGAGGAGGAGCTTCTGGGCGCCCTTCTTGCCGATGCCGGGGACGGCGGTCAGCGCCTTCTCGTCGCCGGTGGCCACGGCGCGGCGCAGGGCGTCGGGACTGTGCACGGCGAGCATGGCCTGGGCCAGCCGGGGGCCGACGCCGCTGGCGGTCTGGAGCAGCTCGAAGACCTGGCGTCCGTCCTCGTCGGCGAAGCCGTACAGGGTCAGGGAGTCCTCGCGGACGACGAGGGAGGTGGCGAGCTTCGCGGGCTGTCCGACGCGCAGCGTGGACAGCGTGTCCGGCGTGCACCGGACGGCCATGCCGACACCGCCGACCTCGACCACCGCGGTGTCGGGGGTGAGGGCGGCGACCGTGCCGCTGACGAAGGCGATCATGCCGTACGGCCTTTCGATGCGTGGCGGGCCGCGGGGGCCCGGGGGGTGGTCTGCGGGGCGCGCGCCGCGTGGGCGGCGACGGCCTGCTGGAGCCGGTTCTGGGCGGGGGCGCGCCAGATGTGGCAGATGGCGAGCGCGAGGGCGTCGGCGGCGTCGGCCGGCCTGGGCGGCGCGTCGAGCCGCAGCAGGCGGGTCACCATGGCGCCGACCTGGGCCTTGTCGGCGCGGCCTGAACCGGTGACGGCGGCCTTGACCTCGCTGGGCGTGTGCAGGGCGACGGGGATGCCCCGCCGGGAGGCGCAGAGGATGGCGACGGCGCTGGCCTGGGCGGTGCCCATCACCGTGCGCACGTTGTGCTGGCTGAAGACGCGCTCCACGGCGACGAACTCCGGGCGGTGCTCGTCGAGCCACTGCTCCAGGCCCTCTTCGACGGCGACCAGGCGGTGGCCGAGGTCGGCGTCCGTCGGCGTGCGGACGACTCCCACGCCGAGCATGGTGAGCGGGCGTCCCGCCACCCCCTCGACGACGCCGACGCCGCACCGGGTCAGTCCCGGGTCGACCCCCAGTACGCGCATGCGCGGCCCCCTTGCTCGATCACCTGTTTGTGCAGGCTATCGGGTGCCACCGACAGAGCGGCGGGCCGACGGGGTGTGTCCCGTCGGCCCGCCGCCCCGCGGACGCGTCACGCGTCGACCTTCTCCATGATCTCGTCGCTGACGTCGAAGTTGGCGAAGACGTTCTGCACGTCGTCGCTGTCCTCCAGCGCGTCGATGAGCTTGAAGATCTTCTTCGCGCCCTCCTCGTCCAGCTGGACCTGCATGGTCGGGACGAAGTTGGCGTCGGCCGACTCGTAGTCGATGCCGGCGTCCTGGAGCGCGGTACGGACCGCGACCAGGTCGGTCGGCTCGCTGATCACCTCGAAGTTCTCACCGAGGTCGTTGACCTCCTCGGCGCCCGCGTCGAGCACGGCGGCGAGGACGTCGTCCTCGGTCAGCTCGCCCTTGGGGACGATCACCACGCCCTTGCGGTGGAACAGGTACGACACCGAGCCCGGGTCGGCCATGGAGCCGCCGTTGCGGGTCATCGCGACCCGGACGTCGGAGGCGGCGCGGTTGCGGTTGTCGGTGAGGCACTCGATGAGCACCGCGACGCCGTTGGGGCCGTAGCCCTCGTACATGATCGTCTCGTAGTCGGCGCCGCCGGCTTCCAGGCCCGCGCCGCGCTTGACCGCGGAGTCGATGTTCTTGTTGGGGACCGACTGCTTCTTCGCCTTCTGGATGGCGTCGTACAGCGTCGGGTTTCCGTCGGGGTCGGCGCCGCCCATCCGGGCCGCGACCTCGATGTTCTTGATGAGCTTCGCGAAGAGCTTGCCGCGCTTGGCGTCGATCACGGCCTTCTTGTGCTTCGTCGTGGCCCATTTAGAGTGGCCGGACATCTGCCTGTCTCCTTCGCGTAACCCATCGCTGCAACGAACGCAGGAATCCTACAAGGACTCGCCCCTCCGGTTCGCCCGCACCATGTCGGTGAAGAGGCGGTGCACCCGGTGGTCCCCGGTCAGTTCCGGGTGGAAAGCGGTCGCGAGCGCCCTGCCCTGGCGGACCGCGACGATGTGGCCGTCGTGCTCGGCGAGCACCTCGGCGGACGCGCCGACGGAGTCCACCCAGGGCGCCCGGATGAAGACGCCCTGCACGGGTTCCCCGGCGATTCCCTCGACCTCGACGGCGGCCTCGAACGACTCGTTCTGCCGGCCGAAGGCGTTGCGGCGCACGATCATGTCGATGCCGCCGACGGTCTCCTGCCCGGAACGCGGGTCGAGGATCTTGTCGGCGAGCATGATCATGCCGGCGCAGGTGCCGTAGACGGGCATACCGGCGCGCACGCGGGCGCGCAGGGGCTCCATCAGACCGAAGAGCACGGCCAGTTTGGAGATCGTGGTGGACTCCCCGCCCGGGATCACCAGGCCGTCGACCTCGGCAAGCTCCTCCGGGCGCCGGACCGGCCCGGCCACGGCGTCGGCCGCGGCCAGGGCCACCAGATGCTCCCGTACGTCACCCTGGAGCGCGAGCACTCCGATCACGGGAGCGGTCATCACCAGCCCCGGTTGGCGTAGCGCTCGGTCTCGGGCAGGGTGTCGCAGTTGATGCCGACCATGGCCTCGCCGAGGTTGCGGGACGCATCGGCGATGATCTTCGGGTCGTCGTAGAAGGTGGTCGCCTTGACGATGGCCGCGGCGCGCTTGGCGGGGTCGCCGGACTTGAAGATGCCGGAGCCGACGAAGACGCCCTCGGCGCCGAGCTGGCGCATCAGCGCGGCGTCGGCCGGGGTGGCCACACCGCCGGCGGAGAACAGCACCACCGGCAGCCTGCCCAGCTCGGCGACCTCCTTGACCAGCTCGTAGGGGGCGCGCAGCTCCTTGGCGGCGGCGTACAGCTCGTTGTTGTCGTAGCCCCGCAGGCGGGCGATCTCGTTCTTGATCTGGCGCAGGTGGCGGACGGCCTCGACGACGTTGCCGGTGCCGGCCTCGCCCTTGGAGCGGATCATCGCGGCGCCCTCGGCGATGCGGCGCAGGGCCTCGCCCAGGTTGGTGGCGCCGCAGACGAAGGGGGTGGTGAAGGCCCACTTGTCGGAGTGGTTGACCTCGTCGGCCGGGGTGAGGACCTCGGACTCGTCGATGTAGTCGACGCCGAGCGACTGGAGCACCTGGGCCTCGACGAAGTGGCCGATGCGGGACTTGGCCATCACCGGGATGGACACGGCGTCGATGATGCCCTCGATCATGTCCGGGTCGGACATCCGGGCCACGCCGCCGTCCTTGCGGATGTCGGCGGGGACGCGCTCCAGCGCCATGACGGCGACGGCGCCCGCGTCCTCGGCGATCCTCGCCTGCTCCGGCGTGACGACGTCCATGATCACGCCGCCCTTGAGCTGCTCGGCCATGCCGCGCTTCACGCGCGCGGTGCCGGTCTGGGGACCCTGGTTTTCGGAGAGCGTGCTGGACACGAATGACCTCGCTGAGGTGAGGGGGATTCTGCAGCACTGAGGAAACGTGACCGGAGCAGGCCACATCAAGGGCCAATGGGGAGCCGGTGGCTCGTTCTCGGCCGACGGCCGGGCTCCTGGTGGCCGGACATCGCCGTCAGGCGGCCCGCTCGATCAGCGCCGCCGGCGGCTCGTCGTCCATCTCGAAGGCCATCGGGAACGGGGCGTGGCCGGCCAGCCGGAACCAGCGCACCTTGCGGTGCAGCCGCAGGGCGCGGGCGGCGCGCACGGCGTCGTTGTGGAAGCGGCGGGCCATCGGCACCCTGCGCACGGCTTCGGCGAGTTCCCGCGTGGCCTCCTCTCCCCCGGGCGCCTCCCGGACCGCGTCCACCTGCTGCGGGTCGGCGAACACCGCCCGCAGCGCCTGGCTGAGCTCGCTCTCGGCGACCTCCCGCTGCTCCTCCACCGCCTGCCGCGCGGCGTGCGCGGCCTCGTACAGCACGATCGAGGCGGCGGGGTCGAGCACCCCGGAGGTGGCCAGCTCCTGCGCCACCGAGGCGCGGCGCAGCAGTTGCGCGTCGAGCGCGGCGCGGGCGGCGTCGATCCGGGCGTGCAGCCGGTCCAGCCGCCCGGCCGTCCAGCTCAGGTACAGCCCGACGGCGACGAGGACGACGAGGATCCAGATCAGGGTTGCGGTCACGGGCGGCAAGGCTAGTACCGGCGCGGCGGGGCGCGGTCCCTGGGGCCGCGCCCCGGATCCCGGGTCCGGCGCACGCGGGGCTTGAGGACACGGGACGCGCCCCGGGGTCTCAGTCCCGCGCCAGCCCCAGCCGGGCCCTCAGGCCCGTCGCGCGGTCGTCCGTGGCGACCGCCGCCGCGCCCGCGGTGACCGTCTCGTAGACGGAGAGGATGTCCGCGCCGACCGTCGACCAGTCGAAGCGGCGCACATGGGCGCTGCCCCGCGCGCGGAGTTCCGCGCGGCGCTCGGGGGCGCCCAGGAGGCGCACCGCCGCGTCGGCGAGCGCGTCCGCGTCCTCGTTGGCGAACAGCTCGCCGGCCGCGCCCCGGTCGAGGACCTGGGCGAAGGCGTCCAGGTCGGAGGCGAGCACCGGCGCGCCCGCCGACATCGCCTCGACCAGGATGATGCCGAAGCTCTCGCCGCCCGTGTTGGGCGCCACGTAGAGGTCCACGCTGCGCAGCAGCCGCGCCTTGTCCTCGTCGCTGATCATGCCGAGGAACTCCACGCGGGGACGCAGCTCGGCCGGCAGCGACTCGACCGCCTCCTCCTCGTCGCCGCGCCCGGCCACCAGCAGCCGGGTCCGCGGGCGGGCGGCGAGGATCTTCGGCAGCGCCCGCATCAGCACCGGCAGGCCCTTGCGGGGTTCGTCGATGCGGCCGATGAAGCCGATGGTGTCGCCCTGCCATTCCGGCTTGGGCTCGGCCTCGGCGAAGAAGTCGACGTCGACGCCGTTGGGGATGACCACGGCGTCGCCGCCCAGGTGCTCGACGAGGGTGCGGCGGGCGTACTCGCTCACCGCGATCCGCGCGCTGATCTTCTCCAGGGCGGCCTGGAGGATGGCGTACGCGGCGATCATCGCGCGGGAGCGCGGGTTGGACGTGTGGAACGTGGCGACGATCGGGCCCTCGGCCGCCCAGCAGGTCAGCAGGCCCAGCGAGGGCGACGTCGGCTCGTGGATGTGCACCACGTCGAAGGAGCCCTCGTGCAGCCAGCGCCGCACCCGCGCGGCGGACAGGAAGCCGAAGTTCAGCCGGGCCACCGAGCCGTTGTACGGCACCGGCACCGCGCGGCCCGCGGAGACGACGTACGGGGGCAGCGGGGTGTCGTCGTCGGCCGGGGCGAGGACGGAGACCTCGTGTCCGAGGCGGAGGAAGTACTCGGCCAGGTCGCGGATGTGGAACTGGACGCCGCCCGGCACGTCCCAGGAGTACGGGCAGACGATGCCGATCCTCACGGCGTCCCCTCCCGGCCCTCGCCGGGGGCGTGCGCGGGGTCGAGGTCCTCGGTCCACAAGCGCTGCAGCATGTGCCAGTCCTCCGGGTGTCCGGCGATTCCGGTGGCGAAGGCGTCGGCCAGCGCCTGTGTCATCACGGACGTCTTCTCGGCGCGCGTGCCTGACGCGGGAACCTCGACCGGGGGGTGGACCCGGCCCCGCATCACGGGCGGTTCGTCGTACCAGAGGGTGACGGGCAGCAGCCGGGCGCCGGTGTGCAGGGCCAGCAGGGCGGGGCCGGCGGGCATGCGGGCGGCGTGGCCGAAGAAGCTCACCTCGACGCCCGAGGCGGACAGGTCGCGGTCGGCGACCAGGCAGACCAGGCCGCCGTCGCGCAGCCGTCGGGCCAGGGTGCCGAAGGCGGAGCCGCCGCTGTGCGGCAGGACCTCCATGCCGAGGCCCTCGCGGTAGGCGACGAAGCGGTCGTACAGCGTCTCCGGCTTGAGGCGCTCGGCGACGGTGGTGAACGGCATGCCGAGCCGGGTGGTGAGCCAGGCGCCGGCGAGGTCCCAGTTGGCGAGGTGCGGGAGCGCCAGGACGACGCCCTTGCCGGCCGCCATGCCCTCGTCGAGGTGGTGCAGGTCCTTCACGGTGAGGGAGTCGGCGATGCGCTCGGGGCTCCAGGAGGGCAGCCGGAACGACTCCATCCAGTACCGCAGGTAGGACCGCATGCCCGCGCGGGACAGCTCGGCGAGCCGCTCCGGGCTCGCGCCGGGCACCACGCGCGCGTAGTTGCTCTCCAGCCGCAGCACGCCCTTGCCGCGCTGCTTCCAGGCGGCGTCGGCGATGGTCCGGCCCAGGCGCACGGCGACCGGCTCGGGCAGTTTCTTCACGGTGCTCCAGCCGGCGCCGTACAGGGCGTCGGCGAGCCGTTCGCGGGCGCTCACTGGGCGGCCTCGCTCCCCTGCGCCTGCCGCTCCGCGGCCTCCGCCTCGGCGGACTCGCGGCGCACGGTGACCACGCGCTGGATCAGCGTGACGAGGCTGCCGACGGCGACGGCCCACAGGGCGACGGGCAGCAGGTACTGGATGCCGGGCACCCCGAACGCGTGCAGGCCCGCGAGCCCGGCCGCGACCAGCGAGATCACCAGCCGCTCGGCCCGCTCCACCAGCCCGTTGACGGCGACCGGCAGCCCGATCGACTCGCCGCGCGCCTTGGTGTACGACACCACCTGGCCGCTGGCCAGGCAGAAGATCGACACCGCGCACAGCACGTCGTCGTCGCCGGAGCCCGCGTACCACAGGGCGAAGCCGCCGAAGACCGCGCCGTCGGCGACCCGGTCCAGGGT
Source organism: Streptomyces sp. DSM 120436 (assembly GCF_055778765.1). Classification (NCBI taxonomy): domain Bacteria; kingdom Bacillati; phylum Actinomycetota; class Actinomycetes; order Kitasatosporales; family Streptomycetaceae; genus Streptomyces; species Streptomyces sp. DSM 120436. The sequence continues at coordinate 1,099,194 of NZ_JBSKBS010000002.1, forward strand.
GGAGTCCAGGAAGGCGCCCCAGCGGCTGGAACGGCCCAGCTGCCGGGCCATGTTGCCGTCGACCAGGTCGGAGAAGACGAACAGCGTGATGACGACCGTGCCCCAGAAGAACTCGCCGCGCGGATAGAAGACCAGCGCACCCGCCACCACGCCCGCGGTGCCGATGAGCGTGACCGTGTCGGGGCTGACCCCCCGCCGGATGAGAAACGCGGCGAACGGTGTGAGGACACGCGTGAAAAATGCACGCGCGTACTTGTTCAGCATGGCCTTCCCGACGGTCGGTGTGGCCGCGCGGCCCCTGCTGGCCACCGGCGGGCCCATCGTAGTCACGCGCGCGGGGGCGCGGCTGCGGGGCACCCGGGCCGCCGTGCGCGGGCGCCGCCGCGCGCCCCGCCGCACCCCCGCGGACCGGGGCCGCGGCGGGGAGCACGTCCTTCGTATGGACGGGCCGTGACAGGAGTGGAAAGCTCGAAGAACCGCGGGCGCCGCCGGAGCCGCACCGCAGGCGATGCCCCCGGACGGGGTCCGGGGAAGGGTTCCACGGGTCCGCGCCCACAGTGACCTCACCGTGCACGGGAGGCAGGATCATGGGCGACAAGGCGCACACACACCCCGGGGCCGCCGGCAGGGCACAGGCGGCCGACCGTCCCACGTCCGTACGGAACGTGGTGCTGGTCGGCCACTCCGGATCGGGCAAGACGACTCTGGTGGAGGCCCTCGCGCTGACCGCGGGGGCGGTGAACCGGGCGGGCCGCGTGGAGGACGGCGGCACCGTCTCCGACTACGACGACATCGAGCACCGGCAGCAGCGTTCGGTGCAGCTCTCCCTGGTGCCGGTGGAATGGAACGGCATCAAGGTCAACCTCCTGGACACCCCCGGCTACGCCGACTTCGTCGGGGAGCTCAGGGCCGGTCTGCGAGCGGCGGACGCGGCCCTCTTCGTCGTCTCCGCCGCGGACGGCGTGGACGGTCCGACCCGCATGGTGTGGGACGAGTGCGCGGCGGTCGGCATGCCGCGCGCCATCGTCGTCACGCACCTGGAGGCGGCCCGCGCCGACTTCGAGGAGATGACCCGCGTCTGCGCGGAGACCTTCGGCGGGGACGACCCGGACGCGGTGCTGCCGCTGTACCTGCCGCTGCGCGGCCCGGAGGGGCCCGACGGGCACGCGCCCGTGACCGGCCTGATCGGGCTGCTGACGCGGAAGCTGTTCGACTACTCCAGCGGTGAGCGCGTGGCGTCCGAGCCGGTCGGGGACCAGGTGCCCCTGATCGAGGAGGCACGCGGCCGGCTGATCGAGGGGATCATCTCCGAGAGCGAGGACGAGACCCTCATGGACCGCTACCTCGGCGGTGAGGACGTCGACGTCGAGACGCTGATCGACGACGCGGAGCGGGCGGTGGCGCGCGGCGTCTTCTTCCCCGTCCTGGCCGCCGCGCCCGCCGCCCCCGGCGCCCGCCAGGGGCTCGGCACGGTGGAACTGCTCGACCTGGTCACGAACGGCTTCCCGACCCCGCTGGAGCACGGCACCCCGCAGGTGACCACGCCGGACGGCAGGCCGCGCGAGCTGAAACCGTGCGACCCGGACGCCCCGCTGGTCGCGGAGGTCGTGAAGACCTCCTCCGACCCCTACGTGGGGCGGCTCTCGCTGGTGCGGGTCTTCTCCGGGACGCTGCGCGCCGACCAGACCGTGCACGTCTGCGGGCACGGCCTGACCGACCGGGGCCACGAGGACCACGACGTCGACGAACGGGTCGGCGCCCTGTCCACGCCGTTCGGCAAGCTGCAGCGGCCGGTGTCGCACGTCATCGCGGGCGATCTGGCGTGCGTGGCGAAGCTCTCCCGCGCGGAGACCGGCGACACCCTGTCCGCGAAGGACGACCCGCTGGTCATGGAGCCCTGGGAGATGCCGGACCCGCTGCTGCCGCTGGCCATCGAGGCGCACGGCAAGGCCGACGAGGACAAGCTGTCCCAGGGGCTGGCGCGGCTGGTGGCCGAGGACCCGACGATGCGGCTGGAGCAGAACCAGGACACCCACCAGGTGGTGCTGTGGTGTCTGGGCGAGGCGCACGCGGACGTGGCGCTGGAGCGGCTGCGCAGCCGGTACGGCGTGCAGGTCGACGTGGTGCCGCACCGGGTGTCGCTGCGGGAGACGTTCGGCGGCCCGGCCTCCGGGCGCGGCCGGCACGTCAAGCAGTCCGGCGGGCACGGGCAGTTCGCGATCTGCGAGATCGAGGTGGAGCCGCTGCCGAACGGCTCGGGCATCGAGTTCGTGGACAAGGTGGTCGGCGGCGCCGTGCCCCGGCAGTTCATCCCCTCGGTGGAGAAGGGCATAAGGGCTCAGGCCCTGAAGGGAGTCGCCACCGGGCACCCGCTCATCGACGTGCGGGTGACCCTGCTGGACGGCAAGGCGCACTCGGTGGACTCCTCCGACGCCGCGTTCCAGACGGCGGGCGCGCTGGCCCTGCGGGAGGCCGCCGCGGACGCGGGGATCCTCCTGCTGGAGCCGGTGGCCGAGGTGTCCGTGCTGGTCGGCGACGACTACGTGGGCGCCGTGATGAGCGACCTGTCCGGCCGGCGCGGCCGAGTGCTGGGCACCGAGCAGTCGCCCGGCGGACGCACGCTGATCCGGGCGGAGGTGCCGGAGATCGAGATCGGCCGGTACGCCGTCGACCTGCGGTCGCTGTCGCACGGCACCGCCCGTTTCAGCCGCCGCTACGTCCGGCACGAACCCATGCCGCCGCAGGTCGCGGAACGGGTCAAGGGGGAGGCGCACGCGGCCTCGTGACACGCCGGGCGTCCGCCGGTCGCTCCGGCGGACGCCCCTGTGTGCGCGGTCACGCTCCCGGTTCGCTCCGTATCGCCTCCCCCGTACCGGAGAACGGCTTGGAACGGCCCCCGGCGGACGGCGGTGGCTGCCTATACGCTGAACACCTGATCAACAGGTGTGCGCAGTACGGAAGTCGGGAAGGCCGCAAGACGACAGTCGCGGCGATCGGGGGCGGGAATGACCGGTGAGAGCGGTTTCGCGGATTTCTTCGGTCCGCAGGTACCGCGCACGGGCGACGAGGGCCAGACACCCACCCTCGCACTGGCCTCGGCGGCCTACCGGGACAACGAGGCCGAGGAGATACTCAAGGCCAACAACGAGTGGCACAAGTCGGCGGTCGGCAAGCCGCGCGTCAAGCTGTTCCGGCCCAATCTGGGCGAGGCGTTCTCCCGGGCGATCATCGACCGGATGCTGGGCTCCGGCCGCGCCCCGCTCATCCAGTCCTTCGGCACCCAGCCCCAGGTGGTGGTCGAGCACGCGCTGGCGGCGCACCGCATCCGCCGGGAGCGCGACAACTGGCTGACCGCCGTGATGGTCCTGTGCGGGCTGCTGTTCCTGCCCGGCCTGCTCGTGTGGCTGCTGGTGTTCCAGATCCGCACGACGATGGCCAAGCGTGAGGACAAGCGGGCCGGCGCGCTCGCCACCACCCTGCTGGTGGGCGTCGGCGCCCTCGCCGTGCTGTTCCTGCTGCGCATGCCGTTCGACGGCTTCTGGGGCTGGTACGCGCGCGCGTGTGTGGTGGCCCCGGTGCTGGGCTGGTTCTGGGCCAAGCGGATCTGCGAGCGGACCGCCCATGACCTGCGGGAGCGCTGGGAGAGCCTGCTGTCCGGCGGCAGCATCGGCGCCAAGGTGCCCGAGACGGTGCCGAGCAGCCCCGGCGAGACGGCGGCCGAGCAGCTCCGCCAGTCACTGGCCCGGCTGAGCGCCGAGCAGCAGTCCAACTCCGCCTTCTACGCCGGTCCCAAGGGCATCCTCGGCATGGGCACGCGCTGGGGCAGCTGGCAGCTCGCCGAGGACCTGGTGCCGGCCGACCCCGGCCGGGAGATCCACCCGTTCCGCAGCTGGGACGTCATCAAGGCCATCCACGACCGGCTCCGCATGCTGGAGCGCGGCCCGCTGAACACGGGCGGCTTCCCCAAGCCGTCGATACGCCACTGGATCGTCACGCCCATCGGGGAGAACGCCACGTCGGTGTCCCGGCCCGAGGGCACGGACGTCGAGGCGTACCAGGTGAAGCCGCACGCCGTGCAGGAGATCTGCAACAAGCAGCAGTTCGGCGCGGGCGACCGGCACTACCTGGGCGTGCAGTGGACCCTGTGGGACGGCCAGCTGGTGATCACGATGCTGATCACGGTGACCGTGCTGCACGAGACGCTGCGCATCGAGGTCACCGGGCACGCCCTGGGACCGGTGCACTCGCTGTTCACCACCAAGCCGGCGGCCAAGGAGAAGGAGGTCCAGAAGTCGATCAAGTTCTGGGAGACCCGGAAGGTCAAGCTCCCGCTGGTCGACTCGGACGAGGTGGTGCGGCTCGCCGCCCGCGCGCCGCTGACCAACTACCCGCCGCTGCTGTACTGGCTCGGCGGCAAGCTGAGTCTGCCCGAGCCGTTCGGTCTGCGTCATGCCTGGGCGGACAAGCCCTGGCGGCACCGGTTCATGGCGGACGACGCGCTGCGGGCGGCGACGCCGGTGCTGCGCGTGGTGCACTCCGCGGCGCTCAAGGTGCTGGAGGAGAACGGCGTGAACACCGAGAAGTTCGGCTCCCGCTCCTCGTCCCTGTCCACGGCGGTGCAGGACGCGACACCGAGCAAGGCCGACCTGTACGACGCGTAGGCGAGGACGGGCGGGGTGCGCGGGACGGGCCCCGCCCCGTGGCCGGGCGTCAGGCCGCCGGCCAGGCCTCCGCCAGCATCTTGCGGGTGTCGCCCAGCAGCTGCGGCAGCACCTTGGTGTGGCCGATGACCGGCATGAAGTTGGTGTCGCCGCCCCAGCGCGGGACGACGTGCTGGTGCAGGTGGGCGGCGATGCCCGCGCCCGCGACCGTGCCCTGGTTCATGCCGATGTTGAAGCCGTGGGCGCCCGACGCCGTGCGCAGCGCCGTCATCGCCTGCTGGGTGAGCACGGCGAGCTCCGCCGTCTCCTCCACGGTCAGCTCGGTGTAGTCGGCCACGTGCCGGTACGGCACGGTCATCAGATGGCCGCCGGTGTACGGGTACAGGTTGAGCACCGCGTACACCAGCTCGCCGCGGCGCAGGATCAGCCCGTCCTCGTCGGACTCGGCCGGCAGGGAACAGAAGGGGCAGCCGTCGCCGGGGCCGCTCGGCTTGTTCTCGCCCTGGATGTAGGCCATCCGGTGAGGCGTCCACAGACGCTGGAACGCGTCCTGCGTCCCCACTCCCAACTGCTGCTCCGGCTCACTCGTCATGCGTGCAGCATATGGCGTGACCACGGGGCGGCGGCAAAAAGGCCCCCGGGATCGCTCCCGGGGGCCGAGCCCCGCGTCGCGGGGATCAGGTCGGCATATGCCACGTCCGACCGATCGCGTCCGGACCGCCCCTGCTTGCGCGGGGAGCAGGTCACACCTGGATCCGGCGCTCCACCACGTCAACGAGCTTCGCCAGCGCCTGGTCGCGCGGGATGCCGTTCTCCTGCGAACCGTCGCGGTAGCGGAACGACACCGTGCCCGCGTGCATGTCCTCGTCACCGACGATGATCATGAACGGGACCTTCTGCTTCTGCTGCGTGCGGATCTTCTTCTGCATCCGGTCCGAGGAGGAGTCCACCTCGACGCGCAGACCCTTGCGCCGTGCCTCGCCCGCGAACTCCTCCAGGTACTGCACGTGAGCGTCACCGACCGGGATGCCCACCGCCTGGACCGGGGCGAGCCACGCCGGGAAGGCGCCCGCGTAGTGCTCGAGGAGCACCGCGAAGAACCGCTCGATGGAGCCGAACAGCGCGCGGTGGATCATGACCGGACGCGTCTTGGAGCCGTCCGCGGCCGTGTACTCCAGGTCGAAACGCTCCGGCAGGTTGAAGTCGAGCTGGATGGTCGACATCTGCCAGGTGCGGCCGATCGCGTCGCGCGCCTGGACGGAGATCTTCGGACCGTAGAAAGCCGCGCCGCCCGGGTCCGCCACCAGTTCCAGGTTCTGCTTCTCGGCGACCTGGCGCAGCGTCTCGGTCGCCTCCTCCCAGGCCTCGTCGGAGCCGACGAACTTCTCCGGGTCCTTGGTGGACAGCTCCAGGTAGAAGTCGGTCAGGCCGTAGTCGCGCAGCAGGTTCAGGACGAAGGTGAGGGTCTTGTCGAGCTCCTCGGACATCTGCTCGCGGGTGCAGTAGATGTGCGCGTCGTCCTGGGTGAAGCCGCGGGCACGGGTCAGGCCGTGCACGACGCCCGACTTCTCGTACCGGTACACGGTGCCGAACTCGAACAACCTCAAGGGCAGTTCGCGGTAGGAGCGGCCGCGCGCGTCGAAGATCAGGTTGTGCATCGGGCAGTTCATGGGCTTGAGGTAGTAGTCCACGCCCTCGTCGAGCTGCATGGGCGGGTACATGCCGTCGGCGTACCAGTCCAGGTGGCCCGAGGTCTCGAAGAGCTTCCCCTTCGTCGCGTGCGGGGTGTAGACGAACTCGTAGCCCTCCTCCTCGTGGCGGCGCCGCGAGTAGTCCTCCATGACCCGGCGGACGATGCCGCCCTTGGGGTGGAAGACGGCGAGGCCGGAGCCGATCTGCTCCGGGATGGAGAACAGGTCGAGCTCGCTGCCGAGCTTGCGGTGGTCGCGCTTCTCGGCCTCGGCGAGGAACTCCAGGTGCGCCTTCAGCTCCTCCTTGGAGGGCCAGGCGGTGCCGTAGATGCGCTGGAGCATCGGGTTCTTCTCGCTGCCGCGCCAGTAGGCGGCTGCGTTGCGCATCAGCTTGAACGCCGGGATGTTCCGGGTGGTGGGCAGGTGGGGGCCCCGGCAGAGGTCCTTCCAGCACAGCTCGCCGGTCTTGGCGTCCAGGTTGTCGTAGATCGTCAGCTCACCGGCGCCGACCTCGACGTCCGCGCCGTCCTCGGACGAGGCGGCGCCCTTGAGGCCGATCAGCTCCAGCTTGTACGGCTCGTCGGCGAGCTCCTCGCGGGCGGCCTCGTCGGTCACCACGCGGCGGGAGAAGCGCTGGCCGCGCTTCTGGATCTCCTGCATCTTCTTCTCGATGGCCTTGAGATCCTCGGGCGTGAAGGGCTTCTCCACGTCGAAGTCGTAGTAGAAGCCGTCCCGCACCGGCGGGCCGATGCCGAGCTTGGCCTCGGGGAACAGCTCCTGCACGGCCTGGGCCATCACGTGCGCGGTGGAGTGGCGCAGGATGTCGAGGCCGTCCTCGGAGGAGATCTCGACGCCCTCGACGGTCTCGCCGTCCCTGACCTCGTACGAGAGGTCCTTGAGCTCTCCGGCCACGCGTGCGGCGATGACGGAACGCTCGCCGGTGAAGAGCTCGGCGGCCGTAGTGCCCGTCGTCACCACGCGTTCTTCCCGCTCGGAATCGCGTTGGATGATCACACGGACGTCTGACACCGGTCTCTCCTGACTGAAGGCTGTGGTCGCGGCGCCATACCGGAGCGCACGCATGGGTGCGATCGTACCGACCCGGGACCGGTCGAGGCGAAATCAGCCGTCGCGGGCCGGGCCGCGGGCCTCGCCGAAGCCGCCCGCGCATCCGCGCCGGCGGGCCCACGAGGAGCGCGTGTCCGGCGGTCCGGTGATCGTCTCCACCGGGCGCGACGCGGAGACGGCGGCATGGTGCGCCCGCGGACACCCGCAGCCGCACCGTCGCCCGCGACCGGGACCGTGTGCCCGCGGGCGGCGGGTGCGCGCTCCGGTCGCGGCCCGCCCGTTCGGGCTGCACGGCGGCCACGGCCAACTGCCGTCCGGAACAGCCGGATCCCCGTGCGGGTCGCTGAACTGCCCCCGGAGTAGTGCGCGAACGGTCCGGGTATCACCGGTCAGAGCAGTGCGCGGTACGTCGACTGCTGCTGGTGAGCGAGGGGTTGGTGGGTATGACGTGCTGGTACGAGGGGCCGCTGGCCGCCTTCGACACGGAGACCACGGGCGTGGACGTCGAGAACGACCGGATCGTGTCGGCCGCCCTCGTCGTCCAGGACGCCCCGGGCGCCCGACCGCGGACGACCCGCTGGCTGGTGAACCCGGGCGTGCCGGTGCCGGCCGCCGCGACCGAGGTGCACGGGCTGACGGAGGAGCACCTGCGGCGCAACGGCCGCTGGCCCGCGCCGGTGATGTACGAGGTGGCGCAGGCGCTGGCGGAGCAGGCGGCCGTGGGCCGGCCGGTGGTGGTGATGAACGCACCGTTCGATCTGACGCTGCTGGACCGGGAGTTGCGCCGGCACCGGGCGTCGTCGCTGGCCCGCTGGTTCGAGCGGACGCCGCTGCTGGTGCTGGACCCGCGGGTGCTGGACAAGCATCTGGACCGCTACCGCGAGGGCCGCCGCACGCTGGCCGGTCTGTGCGCGCACTACGAGGTGGAGCTGGAGGAGGCGCACGAAGCGGCGGCGGACGCGGCGGCCGCGCTGGAGGTCACCCGGGCGGTGGGCCGCCGGTTCGCGTCCCGGCTGGAGCGGCTGTCCCCCGGTGAGCTGCACACCTTGCAGGCGGTGTGGCACGCGGCGCAGGCGCGGGGCCTGCAGGCGTGGTTCCAGCGCACCGGCACGGAGGAGGTCGTCGATCCGGCCTGGCCCTTGCGTCCGGACCTGCCGGCAGCCGCCTGACCTGGGGGATCGGGCTCGCGACGACGCCTTCGCCGCGCACAACACCAAAAAGAGCGACGTGGTCCGTTGTACAACGGACACACGTCGCTCTTCCGAGCGTGGGCGATACTGGGTTCGAACCAGTGACCTCTTCGGTGTGAACGAAGCGCTCTCCCACTGAGCTAATCGCCCGGGAACGCACTGAACCATACAGGTCCGGGGACGCTTCCTTCAAACCGCTCGCAGGTGCGCCGCCAGTCCGCGCCGGCCGGCCCGCAGCATCAGCGCGTGGTTGGCGCGGAAGAGGGGTCGTCCGGGCACGGCCAGCAGGCGCAGCAGCCGCGCCCGGGCGTCGACCTCCTGCTCGTAGTGGGCGAGGCAGCCGTGGGCGCCCAGATCGGTGACGGTCCAGCGCGCCCAGCCGTCGATGTCGCCGGACAATCCTGCCTCCAGCACGCCGCTCTCCCGGTCCCGCCGCCCCTCGTGCAGGGTGAAGGTCAGGTCGTACGGGAGCACGGAGCGGATCGTGACGATGCCGGTGGTGTCGTCGAGGCGGGCGACCTCCCGCACCTGCGGCCACCACCGGGGGTAGTCCTCGATGCGCTCCAGTGCGCCGTAGACGGTCACGGCGGGCGCGGACAGGGTCCACACACTGCGGAAGCGGTAATGGTTCCGGTCCATGTACGGAGTGTGCCCGTCCGCGCCCGGCTCGTGCGTCACGGCATGCGGTCCCCCAGGAGTGCGAGGTTCCCGACGGCGGCGAGTCCGTGGAGGGCGGTGTCGTTGGGTGCTGAGCGTCAGCGGGCGGAGGAACTGGCCGGTCCGCCTGCCGCCGGTGGCGGGGACGGGCGCGAGTCCGTACTCGCTCCTGCCCTCGGGGGTGTGGCGGACGGTGAAGCTGTCCCAGGCGAACTCGCCGCCCGCGAGTGCGGCGGGGAGCGTCGGCCCGGGCATGACCTGCGCCACCTTCTTGGGGTCGGCGAAGAGGCCGGACCTCACGCCCTCCTCCTTCGTCCACCACCGTGTCAGATCCACCTCGGTGGAACCGAGATCGTTCTCGGTGAGGAACGCCGTGCCGTTCTGACGCAGGTACAGGTCGTAGAGGTACATGCCGCTGTCGCCGGTCCGGCCCGCCCGGGAGCCCTCCATGCGCAGGTCGCCGGCCTTCACCTGCGCGTGGAGGTCGAGGAGCACATCCTTCGCATCGTATTCACGGAGGAATCCGCTGACATTCTGGAAGACGTCCGGCGGATTCCCGCTGGAAGTCTGCGTGTCGGACTTCCTCCAGAAATCCGTGTACGGCTGGAAGACGGTCTTGACCTTGGTCTTCGGGTACTTCTTCTCAAGAGATCGGCGGTCTTGTCGATGCGCTGCGCCCGGCCCTCGGCACCCCACCAGGCATAACGGATCGTCACGGTTCCGCTTCCGGAACCGCTTCCGCCACCGCAGGCGGTCGCCGTCGCGCCGGGCCCCGTGACGGCGAGCGAGACCCCGCCGCCTTGAGGACCGTCCGCCCCTCCCCACCCTTGCCCTGCTGCCTACAGGGCTCCTCGCGACGTCCCCGGCCACTCATGAATGGTTTCAAGCAAGCGCTCGCCAACACAGGGCCCGAGCCCTCATGAGCGCGTCAATGATTCGGACAGGAATTGACGGCGGATCCTCGCGGGGGCATGACGGCGGGCGCGTCCGGCGAAGATCCGGGCCGGCAGGGAAAACGGCAGGTCCCGCGCCTGCGACCGACCGGCCGAACAACGCGGCGACGGCCGCGGCGGGCCACGCGGAAGGTCACGGTCGGGTGAACACGAGCGAAGCGGAACGGCGTGGAGGCCGAGGCGGGAACGCCTTCTCGCAACGACGAAGCGGTCCGGCTCACTGTTGGTGAGCCGGACCGCTTGACCCGGTGGGCGATACTGGGTTCGAACCAGTGACCTCTTCGGTGTGAACGAAGCGCTCTCCCACTGAGCTAATCGCCCGGGCGCAGGAAGAACATTACCCCATGTCAGGGGGTGCCCGTGACCACGGGGAGCCGGGCGGCCCGGCCCTCGGCGCCCGTCACTGGTCCTTGATCTTCCAGGGCATCTGCAGACCGAACTTCCACAGGTAGAAGCCGGCCAGCGCGGCCACGATCACCAGGCCGACCGAGGTCAGAATGATGTTGCGGCGCCGCACCTTGGGGTCCAGCGCCCGCTGGGCGGCCTCCGTGACCTTGCGCTTGGTCCAGCGCAGCACCAGCTGGGCCCAGACGAACTCGGTCGCCCAGACCGCCATGCCGCCGAAGATCACGACCCACCCCGGGCCGGGCAGCACCAGCATCAGGGCCCCGGCCACCACCACGGCCAGGCCGACGACGAAGACCCCCACCTGCCAGCTCAGATGCAGCGCGCGCCGCGCCTTCACGAATTCGGGCGCCCTCGACCCGAGCCCCCGCTCGTCCTGACGCTCGCTCTCGTCCACCGTCACCCCGTGGGCCGCGGTCACGGCCTCGCCGGACGTGTTACTCCCCGTGTTCATGCAGCCCAACACTACCGGAGCCGAAGACGTCACCGGAACGGGCGCGGAGTCCGAACGATCTCTCGGCCGGAAGAGTTACGTAATCCCACGCAAAACACGCAGAGGGGTTTACAACGGCACCGTAGGTGGCATGTCGATTTCGCCGACGTGCGAATCCCCGAGCGCACACTGAGCGAAAGGCCCTGGCGCTTATGAACACCACGGTCAGCTGCGAGCTGCACCTGCGCCTCGTTGTGTCGAGCGAGTCCTCCCTGCCTGTCCCCGCAGGCCTGCGGTACGACACGGCCGACCCCTACGCCGTGCACGCCACCTTCCACACCGGAGCCGAGGAAACCGTCGAGTGGGTGTTCGCCCGCGACCTCCTCGCCGAGGGACTTCACCGCCCCACGGGCACCGGCGACGTCCGCGTCTGGCCGTCGCGCAGTCATGGTCAGGGCGTCGTGTGCATCGCCCTGAGCTCTCCGGAGGGCGAGGCCCTGCTGGAGGCCCCGGCACGGGCTCTGGAGTCCTTCCTGAAGCGCACCGACGCCGCCGTGCCGCCCGGCACGGAACACCGGCACTTCGACCTCGATCAGGAGCTCTCGCACATCCTGGCGGAAAGCTAGGCGAGGCCCGCGAAGCCGCCCGGCGCCGTCGACTCGGGGTGACGGCTCGGGCCCGGACAGCCGCATACGGGATGCAGCCGCATACGGCTCACACACACCGGCGCCGACGCCGCGGGTCGCCGCGGCTCGGCGCCGGTGTGCTGTGCGGGGCGCGGGCGTGTGAAGGGGTGAGGGAGCACGGGCACGTCCGGCGGCGGGGCGGGCGCCTGGGTCGGGGCCGACGCGTGGCCCCGGGGGTGCCCGGCACCGGGTGTGCGCCGGGGCGGGGTGAGCGCGCGCCGAGACGCGTCTGCACCTGATCGAGGGGTGCTGGGGGCGCGCCTGGAAGCGGGACCGACCGTCGATCTGGGCTGGGTGCGCGAACGCAGGGGTCTGCGCACGTCCGTGCGGCTCCAAAGGCGGGGGACGGGCGTGAAGCGCCGGAGGCATGGGGCGGTGCTGCTCGGAGTCGAGCATGCGCCCGCCCGTTCGGGGCCGGGCGTGGACGTGTTCGAGGAGCGTGCACGCCGGCTCGGGGCCGCGTGCGTGGGCGATGGGAAACGGGTGCGCACGCCGGGTCTGGGCCGGAGGCGTGGGGCGCCGGGAGAACGGGGCGCGCGCAGCCCGTCCGGGGTCCGACGCGTGGGTGGGCGCGGTGGCCTGTCAGGGCCGCCCCGGGCCGGGTGTGGGCGCGCGGAGGGTGCGGCCCGGCCGCGTGCTCGCGAGGCCCGGGAACCCCCGGGTCTCGTTCCGCGCTCAATTCGAAGCCATGTGGGGAGCAGGGAGGTGCGGGGCGCGCCGGAGCCACTACCATCGGCCACCATCGGCGGGCGCCCGCCCGACCCCAGGCCAGGGAGCGAATCGTGTTGATCACCCATGACACCCGGTGCGCGCTGAACACCGTGGTGGATCTGGTGAACACCGCACCGGAGGACGACGGGACACCGGACGGACTGCCGGACGTCCCGGCCCTCGATGCGTTCGTGCGGGACCACGAGGTCAGTGAGGTCGGGGCGCTCACCGAGTTCGACCTGGCCGCGGTGCGCAGGATCCGGGCGCGGTTCGCCGCGGTGTTCGCCGCCCCCGACGCCCGCAGCGCCGCCACGATGATCAACGAGCTGATCGCGGCCGCCGGCACCACGCCCCGGCTCACCGACCACGACGGCTACGACTGGCACGTGCACTACTTCGCCCCCGGCGCCTCCGTGGCCGATCACCTGGCCGCCGACTGCGGCATGGCGCTGGCGTTCTTCGTGGTCGCCGGCGAGCAGGAGCGTCTGCGCCGCTGCGAGGCGCCGGACTGCAGACACGCCTTCGTCGACCTCTCCCGCAACCGCTCGCGCCGCTACTGCGACAGCCGCACCTGCGGCAACCGGCTGCACGTGGCCGCCTACCGGGCGCGCCGCAAGGAGGCGGCCGGCTGACCGGCCCCGGCCGCCACGGAGCGTCACCGCAGATGCCGGGCCGACGCGGTCCCGACGGGTGACGCCGGGGAACCGCGGGTACGGCTCACAGCCACAGCAGGTCGTGCAAGGCGGCCGTGAGAAGCAGACACCCGATCACCGCCAGGAAGATCATCAGCGGTGGCTGGGATAGGGCGAAGAGGCATCCGCGCGGCTCGCCCTGCTGCGGCGCGGCATCGCTCTGTGTCGTGTCCAGCATCTCGCCGCGATGATGACGCATCGGACGGGCACGAGGCGATCAACACTCGGGCACCACACACGCGCACGCGGAAAGCGCGGTCTACCGGTCAGAGCGTGATCATTTCCGAGCGGTCCGGGACCCCCTGTGACGCATGCGGTCCCAGGCGGTCATATGCCGTGCTTCTTGAGGATGGCCTCGATGTCGCTGAAGTCGTCGTCCCCCTGGGCGGCCGGCGTCTGCCGCCGGGGCGCGGGGCTCTGCCCCCGGGACGGCGCCTGTCCGAGGGCGGGCGCGGAGGCGCCCGGTGCCGTGGCCGCGGGGGCGGCCGTCTCCTGTGCCGCCTTGCGCTCCTTGCGGGCGCCGCCCCGCCGGCGCTCCACGGTGCGGGTCGTGGCGAACAGCACCCAGGACAGGCCCAGCAGGCCGAAGCCGACCCATGCCGTCGGGCTGAAGGCGGTGTCCGCGAGCCACTCGACGACGCCGGTCAGCACCAGACCGAGCGGCACCAGCGCGTACGCGGCGATGCGGGTCGCGGTGAGGTAGCGCTTGCGGTAGGCCGTGACCACCGCGATGCCCAGGCCCGCCGCGGCGACGGCGGAGCAGACGGTCTCGGCAATCATCCGGTCCTCCAGAGCAGCGTGCGTGCGGTCGCGAGCGACTTCGTCCCTTCCATCCTGCACCCGCCGCACCCCGAGCGGCCATGCCCGGGGCGGACATCAGGGACATCTCCGGGTCACGGCTCCTCCGCAGGTGCCGGTCGGCACACACGTAAGGGATCTCCGGGCCGCGGTGGAGGGTCCGGTGCGCGGGACCGGATTGGGTGGTGCCGGGCACCGGCTGGAAGACTGTCGCCCATGAACGACTCCTCCCCCGCCCGCTTCTCCGCCCCCGTCCTCGACGTGTGGTGCGAGCTGCAGTGCGCCGACTGCCGAACCGCCCTGGACGACCTCCGCGCCCTGCGGGCCCGGTACGGCGACCGGCTGGAGATCCGGCTGCGGCACTTCCCGCTGGAGAAGCACAAGCACGCCTTCGCCGCCGCCCAGGCCGCCGAGGAGGCGTGGGAGCAGGGCCGGGGCTGGGAGTACGCGGAGACCGTGCTCGGCCGGGTCGAGGAGCTGGAGCGCCGGGGCGAGGCCGTCCTGGTCGAGACCGCACGTGAGCTGGGTCTGGACGCCGACGAGGTCGACACCGCCCTGATCGACGGGCGGCACATCCTGGTGGTCGACGCGGACCAGGCCGAGGGCAAGGCGATCGGGGTGACCGGGACGCCGACGTACGTCATCGGCGGTGAGCGGCTCGACGGCGGCAGGAGCCAGGAGGGGCTGCGCGAGCGGATCGAGGAGATCGCGGACCGGCTGCTGGCCGGACAGGACCTCTGACCCACGCCCCCCGGCCCTGTCGCCCCGGCGGCTACACCAGCGGCTTGTACAGCGAGTACCGCGTCGCGGTGTAGCCGAGCGAGTCGTAGAGCCGCTCGGCCGGGGTGTTGCCCGCGAACACGTTCAGGCCGATGGCCCGGTTGCCCGCGGCGGCCGCCTGCGCCTCGGCGAGGAGCATGAGGCTGCGCCCGTGGCCCCGGCCGCGGTGGGCGGGCGACACCTCCACGTCGAACACGTACCCGCGTTCGCCGCGCACCGCGAGCCACAGCGTGCCGACCGCGGTCCCCTCGTGCTCCAGGACGCTGAGGACCATGTCCTCCGTGGCGAGGCCGTCGGGCAGCAGTGCCGTCCCGTCCGCGGCGGCCTTGGCCCGCGCCTCCGCCTCGGGCACTCCGCGCCGCGCCCACTCCCGCGCGTACTCCGCCGAGCTCTCGGCCTGCCAGGGACCGAACTCCTCCTCGGTCATGGGCCGGGCGCGGGTGCCCTCCGGAAGGGCGGGCGGGGTGTCGCCCAGGGCCTTCTCCATGGCCCGGTTGCGCACGACGTAGCCGAGCGCCGTGGCGAGGGCGAGGGCGGCGCCCGGGCGGGCGGGGACGGTGACCTCGATCCGGCGGCAGCCCCAGCCGCGGGCCACCTCCTCCGCCGCGAGGGCGGCCACCGTGCCCCGGCCGCGCCGCCGGTCCGGTTCGTCGACGCGCAGACCGGCGATCCGCGCCACGGCGTCGCCGAAGACGGGGTCCGTGCCGAGGCGCACCTCCCCCACGGGACGGCTGTTCACACAGACGTGGAAGTGACGCGAACGCGTCCCGTCGGGGTTCCGCTGAAGCGGCTCGGTCGGCCGCAGGGTGGTCGTCATCACGGGTGTTCTACCCCGCGGCGATCCCCTGCCTCAGCCGGTTTTCCGGCCCTTCACGGGTCGATGTCCGCCGCGGACCGCTCCTCGAAGACGCGCAGGGCCTCGGCCGTCACCGGGCCGGGGACGCCGGACAGTTCGCGGTCGTCGACGCGGTGCACCGCCTGCACGTCGCGCAGGGTGGAGGTGAGGAAGATCTCGTCGGCCTCCCGCAGGACGTCCAGCGGCAGGTCGGTCTCCTTGGCCCCGGCCCACTCGGCGACCAGCTCACGGGTGATGCCCGCGAGGCAGCCGGAGGAGAGCGGCGGGGTGTGGAGCTCGCCGTCGAGGACGACGAAGACGTTCGACCCGGTGCCCTCGCAGAGCTGTCCGACGGTGTTGCCGAACAGTGCCTCGGTGGCGCCCTGTTCGTGGGCGCGGGCGAGGGCGACGACGTTCTCGGCGTACGAGGTGGTCTTCAGACCGGTGAGCGCGCCGCGTTCGTTGCGGGTCCAGGGCACGGTGACGACGGCCGTGGTGTCCGGCCGGCGGGCGGTCTCGCCGAGGGCGACCACGAGGGTCGGGCCCCGGTCGCCGCGGTCGGAGCCGAGCGGGCCGTGTCCGCCGGTGTAGGTGAGGCGCAGCCGGCCGAGCGGCACGGGGTTGGCCTCGAGGACGGCGGCGCAGGCGCGGCGGACCTCGTCCAGGTCGGGGTCGGGCAGTCCGAGGCCCCGGGCCGAGCGGGTCAGCCGGTCGAGATGCCGGGTGAGGGCGAACGGCCGGCCGGCCACGGCCTTCACCGTCTCGAAGATGCCGTCGCCCACGGTCAGTCCGTGGTCGAAGACGGAGACGCGGGCGGACTCGGAGTCCCGCAGCGCGCCGTCGAGCCAGATCTTCACGTCTGGATCCTTTCGCTCACCTGGTACGTCCCCGACGCTACCGCGAGCAGCCGGGAGGCCTTCAGCTCGGTCTCCCGCCACTCCCCCTCGGGGTCGGAACCCCAGGTGATGCCGGCGCCGGTGCCGAACCGCAGCACGGCCCGGCCGTCCGCGTCCCGGTCGATCCAGAAGGTGCGGATGCCGACGGCGAGCACGCCGGTGCCGCGGTCGGCGTCGACCCAGCCGATCCCCCCGCAGTACGGGCCGCGCGGCGCGGTCTCCAGCGCCTCGATGATCCGCAGCGCGCTGGACTTGGGCGCCCCGGTGACGGAGCCGGGCGGGAAGGCGGCGCGCAGCAGTCCGGGCCAGCCCTCGCCGTCGCGCAGTTCGCCGCGGACCGTGGACACGAGGTGGACCAGGCCCGGGTGTTTCTCGACGGCGCAGAGGTCGGGGACCGTGACCGTGCCGGTGGCGCAGACCTGTCCGACGTCGTTGCGGACCAGGTCGACGATCATGACGTTCTCGGCGTAGTCCTTCTCCAGCAGGTCCGCCTCGGTCCGGCCGGTGCCCTTGATCGGCCCGGACTCCACGGCCCGGCCCTCCCGGCGGAGGAACAGCTCGGGCGATGCGGTGGCGATCTCCACGCCGTGCCGCGGCAGCCGAATCGTTCCTGCGTACGGCGCCGGGTTGCCGCGGGCCAGCAGGGCGGTGAGGGCGTCCACGTCGGCGTCCGGAGGCACCGGCGCGGACAGGACGCGGCAGAGGTTCGCCTGATAGACCTCGCCCGCCGCTATGTGGTCGCGGATGCGGCGCACCGCCGCCGTGTACCCGGCGCGGTCCAGGGAGGACGTCCAGTCGCCGGCCGCCGGTCCCCGCCAGGCGCCCGGCGCCGGGGGCGGCACGGGCTCCTCCCGGACGTCCTGGAACCGGGCGCAGGTCAGACGCCCCTCGAAGTCGGCGGCGACGGCCCAGAAGCCCGTGGAGTCGAGGGCGGCGGGGTCGTCGGTGACGTCGGCGAGGCCGGTGGCGACGCGGTCACCGAAGCGCGCGAGAGGTGGCAGGTCGAGCACGCCACGAGTCTATGGCGGGGACGCACGGGTGACGTGACCACGCCCGTGAGCACCCGTGAGCAGGCGTGACGCAGCACGCTGCGCAAACGGGTTTTTGTACTGGCCCCGGAATCCGCTAGAGTTCAGTTCGTCGCCGGGACGCGCAAGCGGACCGAAACGACAGGCGGACGTAGCTCAGTTGGTAGAGCGCAACCTTGCCAAGGTTGAGGTCGCGAGTTCGAGCCTCGTCGTCCGCTCGAAGGAAGAGGGGGCTTCCCGGTCCCCTGCACTCCTGGTGGAGTGGCCGAGAGGCGAGGCAACGGCCTGCAAAGCCGTCTACACGGGTTCAAATCCCGTCTCCACCTCCAAGGACGATTAGCTCAGCGGGAGAGCGCTTCCCTGACACGGAAGAGGTCACTGGTTCAATCCCAGTATCGTCCACTGGATCTTCGGTCTTCGACAGATCATCGAAGTTCCGGCCCGCGCGATTAGCTCAGCGGGAGAGCGCTTCCCTGACACGGAAGAGGTCACTGGTTCAATCCCAGTATCGCGCACGCAGTGCCCGTGGTCCGCTCCGCTGAGTGGTCATGGCCCCGAGGACGATTAGCTCAGCGGGAGAGCGCTTCCCTGACACGGAAGAGGTCACTGGTTCAATCCCAGTATCGTCCACACGGCTCGAAGCCCCCGGTCCGGCGACCGGGGGCTTCGTCGTGAGCCCGTCAGCCGTCAGCTCGAGAAGAGCATGTGCCCGAAGCTCTTGTGACGGCGGTGGCCGTAGTGGCTCCCGTGCGGCGCGCCCCACGCCGGGGCCTGCGGCGCCGCGGCCGGGTAGGCCTGGGGTGCGGCGGGCGGGGGCGGGGCGGGCTGCGACCACTGGGACTCGAGCCGGGTCAGCGCCTCGAGCTCGCCGTAGTCGAGGAAGATCCCCTTGCACCCGCTGCACTGCTCGATCTGGACACCGTTGCGGTTGTACGTGTGCATGGGGGCACGGCACTTCGGACACTGCATCTTCGGTTCAACTCCTCGCCGGTCGTATCTGCCTCGCGTATCGCTTGGACAGACTCCGTCCGGCTGCGCGCCGGTTGCACCTTACGTCGGGGAATTCCCCTCAGTCCGCCGGGGCGGCGGCCGGCACGGACCGCATGCGCGCGCAGGCGTCGACCAGCCACTCCTCCACCTCGTCCAGGGGCCGGCCCGCCGCGGCCGCCTTGGTGACGGCGCGGGCGGCGGTCTGCGCGGTCAGGGCGCGGGCCGGGACGTCCAGCGCCGGCCAGGGATCGCCGTCGGGCGGTACGGCCGGACCGCCGGCGGCGCGGTAGGCGGCCAGGAAGCGGTGCCAGGCGTCGGGGGCGAGCATTCCCACGGCGTACCAGGCGGCGGGGCGGGCCAGGTCCCAGACCGGTGGGCCCGCGCCGACGTCGTCCACGTCGATCAGCAGCCACGGGCTGCCCGGGGCGGGGTCGCGTATCAGCTGGCCCAGGTGGAAGTCGCCGTGGCAGAGGCGTACGGGGCCCGGCGCGGGCGCCTCGCCACGGGCCCAGGGCGGAAGGTCCGCCCAGGCGTCCAGCACGGGGGCGGCGGCAGGGTGGCGCGGGGTGAGGTCCCGGAGGAGCGCGACGGCGCGGGCGGCCTTCTCGGGGCCGCGCGCGGGGGGCACGGTCTCGGGGAGCGGGGCGCTGTGGAGGCGGGCGAGAAGGGCGGCCGCCTGCTCCCAGGGGGCGGCGTCCGGGTCGTCCGGGTCCACGGGCGTGCCGTACGGCCAGTACGTGACCGGGCGGCCGTGCAACTCCGCGGGGACCGGGGTGAGCGGGGAGAGCAGGACACCGGGGAGGCGGGCGGCGACGGCGAGGCGGAGGGTCAGTGCGGCGGGGTCGGTGCCGGGGGCGTGCGCCTTGGCCACGGCGCCGGCGTGCCGGACGACGGTGGTGTCCTCGCGGTGGGCGAGGGTGGCGGCGGTGCAGAGGCAGGCGGCGTCGCGGGCGTGGGCCGCCTCCGTGGCGCGGGCGGTCAGGGCGGGGAGGAGGTCCTCGGTCACGGGGTGAGGCTACGCGGGCCCCGCGGGCGTGTTCCGGGCGCCGGGGAAAAGCGATGCCGGCGCAGCTCCCCAGCTGCGCCGGCATCTTGCCGTCCGCCGCACCCCCGTCCCCACGGGGTTTCATGGGCGGATGTCCCCGCCCGGACCGCTCTTCCGGGCCCGGGGTCGCTGGATCAGCGCCCCAGCATCTCGCCCACGGACGACGCCTGTGTGGTCACCGTCTCCCACCCGTCGAAGACGAGGAGGAGCAGGACCGCCAGGGGGAGGGCCATCAACGTCGCCACCAGCGGGTGCCGGCGGCCCTTGCCGCGATCCCGCGTGCGGAACGACGTCCGCGGTGCCGTGTACGCCATGGCCCCTCTCCTGACCGTTTCTCTTGTCTGTTTCTGTTGTCTGCGGCAGCGGCGGGCGCCCGGCTTCGGGGGGACGAGTGCCGCACCCGCCGCTCGACCTCAAATCTAGGGGCCCCCGGCTTCCCTCACGTCATGCCCTCGTACCGAATGGCGGGCCTCCGCGAGGATGAGCGGGCCGCCGCGCCGTACTCCCCTGGGTGGAGACGGCGCCCTACGCCTCGGGGACATCCCCGAGGGGACGGCCGCCGCGGCCGGCTCCCTCCGCGGTGTCCTGGCGGGGGACGGGCTGCTCCACCAGGGCGAGCACCCGGTTCGCCATGAAACGCGCGGTGCGCACCACAGCGCCGGTTCGGGTGACTTCACTCACTTCCACCACCCCTCGTCGCACCGCCGTCTCCACCCTGCGGCCCGCCCGCGAGGCCACCACCTCGTACGTACGCGTCGTGTCCCCCGCGTCCACGACGATCTCGACCCGGTCACCCTTCACGCGATCAATCCCCCTTCACCGTCGAGCGGTTGGGAACGGCCTGCCCCGTCCTCGCGGGAACCCGGCCCGCTCACGCGTTCCCTGACCACTCTTCAAGTCTCCCACCGGCCACTGACAATCCGTCGAACAGAGAGGGCGCGGCCTCTGCGCACCGACGGCTGTGGAAACGTAAGCTGTGGCACGTCACAGGACCGGGCAGCGGGGATGAACATGGCGATGATGCGCCTGAGGCGCGAGGACCCGCGCGTCGTCGGCTCTTTCAGGCTTCACCGACGGCTCGGCGCGGGCGGGATGGGCGTGGTCTATCTGGGCTCGGACAAGAAGGGGCAGCGGGTCGCGCTGAAGGTCATCCGCCCCGATCTCGCGGAGGACCAGGAGTTCCGCTCGCGGTTCGCCCGCGAGGTCTCGGCGGCCCGGCGCATCCGCGGCGGTTGCACGGCCCGGCTGGTCGCCGCCGACCTGGAGGCCGACCGTCCCTGGTTCGCCACCCAGTACGTGCCGGGGCCGTCGCTGCACGACAAGGTCGCCGACGAGGGTCCGCTGAGCGCCGCCGAGGTGGCGGCCGTGGGCGCGGCGCTCTCCGAGGGGCTGGTGGCGGTGCACGAGGCGGGCGTGGTGCACCGGGACCTCAAGCCGTCCAACATCCTGCTGTCCCCCAAGGGGCCGCGGATCATCGACTTCGGCATCGCCTGGGCCACGGGCGCGTCGACGCTCACGCACGTCGGCACGGCGGTCGGCTCGCCCGGTTTCCTCGCCCCCGAGCAGGTGCGCGGCGCGGCCGTCACTCCGGCGACGGACGTGTTCTCGCTGGGCGCCACGCTCGCGTACGCGTCGATGGGCGACTCGCCCTTCGGACACGGCAGTTCCGAGGTGATGCTGTACCGCGTCGTGCACGAGGAGGCCCAGCTGCAGGGTGTGCCGGACGCGCTGGCCCCGCTGGTGCGGGCCTGTCTGGCGAAGGACCCCGAAGAGCGGCCGAGCACGCTGCAGCTGTCGCTGCGGCTCAAGGAGATCGCCGCGCGGGAGGCGCAGGGCCTCGCCGACGTCCGGCCGCCCGCGCCGCGCGCCCCCGAGTCCGAGCGGGCGGGCGGGCGGCTCGCGGACACCTACCCCGAGCGGGACGCGCGCCGGCAGGGCGGGCGGACCACTCCCCCGCGCGGCGGCTCCGCGGCACGCGGCTCCGGGGCCCGGGGCGGCGGCCCGTCGTCCTCGCGGGGCGGCAGGCGCGTGCCTCCGTCCCGGAACGGGGGGTCCGGGCGGAACGGGGCGCCCCGTCAGGGCGCACCGGCCCGGCCGAAGCCGCGTACCGGCACGTCGTCCCGGGGCGCCACCCGGCCCGGCACCGGCACGGGCGGCCGCCGTCCGGCGCCCCGGCCGACCGGGTCCGGCCTGCGCCCGGCCAATCCGCGTCTGCTCAGGCAGCGGCTGTTCGTGTTCGTGGTGGTGACGCTGGTGGTGGCGTTCGGCATCGCGCTGGTGCAGGGGTGCCAGGGGTCCGCCTGAGCGGATGAGCGGGCCGCGGGTACGCGGCCGGCGGGACGCCCCGCGCGTCATGCGGGGCGGTGGCCGCCGAGCCGTCCAGCAGGTCGGAGCCGCTGACCCGACCGGCAGGCTCCGACCGCGGGCCCGGTCGAAGAGGCGGCCCCTTCACTCCTGCGGGCGGCCCGTCGTCACCGCGTAGAAGGCGACCGCGGCCGCCGCGCCCACGTTGAGGGAGTCCACGCCGTGGGACATCGGGATGCGGACCCATGCGTCGGCGGCCGACAGAGCGCGGGAGGACAGGCCGGTGCCCTCCGCGCCGAGCATCAGTGCCACCCGCTCCATCCGGTGCGGGGCCGCCTCGTCGAGGGAGCGGGCCCGCTCGTCGGGGGTGAGAGCGAGCACGGCGAAACCCGACTCCCGGACCGATGCCAGGTCCCCCGGCCAGGTCTCCAGGCGGGCGTACGGCACGGAGAAGACGGCGCCCATGGAGACCTTGACGCTGCGGCGGTACAGCGGGTCGGCGCAGTCCGGGGAGAGCAGGACCGCGTCCATGCCGAGGGCGGCGGCCGAGCGGAAGATCGCGCCGATGTTGGTGTGGTCGTTGACCGACTCCATGACGACGACGCGGCGGGCCGTGCGGAGCACCTCGGCGGCCTCGGGCAGGGGCCGGCGCTGCATGGAGGCGAGCGCGCCGCGGTGCACGTGGTAGCCGGTGACCTGCTCGGCGAGCGCGGGCTCCACGACGTACACCGGGGCGTCGGTGCGCTCGATGACGTCCTTCATGACGTCGACCCACTTCCGCGACAGCAGCATGGAACGCATGGCGTAACCGGCGTCCCCGGCGCGGCGGACGACCTTCTCGCCCTCGGCGATGAACAGGCCCTCGGCGGGCTCCCGGCGGCGGCGCAGTTCGACGTCCGTGAGGTCGGTGTAGTCGCGCAGGCGCGGGTCGGCGGGGTCGTCGACGGTGATGATCTCGCCCATGTCAGGCAGCCGTCCCGTCCGGGCCCACGGCCACGACGTCGCCGACGACGATGACCGCCGGCGGCTTCACGTCCTGGGCGACGGCGGTCTCGGCGACCGTGGCGAGGGTGGCGTCGACGCGGCGCTGGGCGGCGGTGGTGCCCTCCTGGACCAGGGCGACCGGGGTGTCCGGTGACCTGCCGTGCGCCACGAGGGTCTCGGCGATCCGCCCTATCTTGTCGACGCCCATGAGGATCACCAGGGTGCCGGTCAGCCTGGCCAGTGAGGGCCAGTCGACCAGGGAGCGCTCGTCGTCGGGGGCGACGTGCCCGCTGACCACGGTGAACTCGTGGGCGACCCCGCGGTGGGTCACGGGGATGCCGGCCGCGCCCGGCACGGAGATGGAGCTGGAGATCCCGGGGACGACGGTGCAGGGGATGCCGGCCTCGGTGAGGGCGTGCAGTTCCTCCATGCCGCGGCCGAAGACGTAGGGGTCGCCGCCCTTGAGGCGGACCACCGACTTGCCCTGCTTGGCGTGCTCGATCAGCGCGTCGTTGATGGCCTCCTGGGCCATGTACCGGCCGTACGGGATCTTCGCCGCGTCGATCACCTCGACGTGCGGGGGGAGTTCGGCGAGCAGGTCGCGCGGGCCGAGCCGGTCGGCGATGACCACGTCGGCCTCGGCGAGCAGACGGCGGCCGCGCACGGTGATGAGGTCCGGGTCGCCGGGGCCGCCGCCGACGAGGGCGACGCCCGCGGTGCGGGTGCGGTGGTGCGGGGCGACGAGGGTGCCGTCGCGCAGGCCCTCGACGACGGCGTCGCGGATGGCCGCGGTGTGCCGGGGGTCGCGTCCGCGCGCGTCGGTGGTGAGCACGGCGACGGTGACGCCCTCGCTGGAGCCGGTGGCGGGGGTCCACGCCGTCGCGGCGTCGGCGTCGTCGGAGCGGACGCACCAGACGCGGTGGCGCTCCGCCTCGGCGGAGGCGGCCGTGTTGGCGTCGGGGTCGCTGGTGGCGATCAGCGCGTACCAGGCGTCGGCGAGGTCGCCCTCGGCGTAGGGGCGGCGGTGCCAGGTGATCTCACCGGCGTCCGCCATCGCCTCCACGGAGGGGGTGGCCTCCGGCGACACCAGGTGGACGTCGGCGCCCGCCTTGATCAGGGCGGGGAGGCGCCGCTGGGCGACCTGGCCGCCGCCGAGGACGACGACCCGGCGTCCGGTGAGGCGGAGACCTACGGGGTAGGGCGGGTGTTCGGCCATCAGCTGGGGCTCCTCGGACGAGCGATGGGTCAGCGGGCACGCTGCGGCGTCGGAGCGGGCCTGACGTGGCATTTTATGCCCGTGGGCGGCGGGGGTGGGGTGGGTCCGGGGAGTGGGACGGGTCTCACCGAGGGCCTGCACCGGCCCTTGCCCCGCAGACCTGCGGGGCTGCCGGGGACGGCGTCCCCGCGCGCCCGGCGCCGACGGGGCGGGCGGGGACGTCCGGCCGTTACTTCTCGGTCACGCCCGCCGAGTCGAACGTGGCGACCTCGTGCATGGCCCGTGCCGTGCTCTGCACGAGCGGCAGCGCGAGCAGCGCGCCCGTGCCCTCGCCGAGGCGCAGGTCGAGGTCGACCAGCGGGCGGAGGCCCAGCTTGTTGAGCGCGGCCACGTGGCCGGGCTCCGCGCTGCGGTGGCCCGCGATGCAGGCCGCGAGGACCTCCGGCGCGATGGCGCGGGCGACCAGCGCGGCGGCGCCGGCGCTGACGCCGTCCAGGATCACCGGCGTCCGCAGCGACGCGCCGCCGAGCAGCAGGCCGACCATGGCCGCGTGTTCGAAACCGCCGACCGCGGCCAGCACGCCGAGGGGGTCGGACGGGTCCGGCTGGTGCAGCTCCAGGGCGCGGCGCACGACCTCGGTCTTGCGGGCGAGCGTCTCGTCGTTGATGCCGGTGCCCCGGCCGGTGACCTCGGCCGGGTCCGCGCCGGTGTAGACGGAGATGAGGGCCGCGGACGCCGTGGTGTTCGCGATGCCCATCTCACCGGTGAGCAGCGCCTTGTTGCCGGCCGCGACCAGGTCGCGGGCCGTCTCGATGCCCACCTCGACGGCCTGCTTGGCCTCCTCGCGGGTCATCGCGGGCCCGGTGGTCATGTCGGACGTGCCGGCGCGGATCTTGCGCGGCAGCAGTCCGGGCGTGGCCGGCAGGTCGGAGGAGACTCCCACGTCGATCACGCAGACCTCGGCGCCGACCTGTGCGGCGAAGGCGTTGCACACCGCCCCCCCGCCGAGGAAGTTGGCCACCATCTGGGCGGTGACCTCCTGCGGCCAGGGCGTGACGCCCTGGGCGTGCACCCCGTGGTCGCCGGCGAAGACCGCGACGGCCGCGGGCTCCGGGATCGGCGGCGGGCACTGCCGGGACAGTCCCGAGAGCTGGGCGGAGATGATCTCCAGCATGCCGAGCGCTCCGGCCGGCTTCGTCATGCGCTTCTGGCGCTCCCACGCCTCGCCGAGCGCCTTGGCGTCCAGCGGGCGGATCTGCGCGACGGTCTCGGCAAGCAGGTCGTGGGGGTCCTCTCCGGGCAGGGCGCGACGGCCGTACGTCTCCTCGTGCACCACCCAGGACAGGGGGCGGCGCTTGGACCAGCCGGCCTGCATCAGCTCGGGTTCGTCCGGGAACGCGTCGACGTAGCCGACGCACAGGTAGGCGACGACCTCCAGGTGCTCGGGCAGCTCCAGGGCGCGGACCATCTCGCGCTCGTCGAAGAAGCTGACCCAGCCGACGCCGAGGCCCTCGGCGCGGGCGGCGAGCCAGAGGTTCTCCACGGCGAGCGCGGAGGAGTACGGCGCCATCTGCGGCTGGGTGTGACGGCCGAGGGTGTGGCGGCCGCCGCGGGTGGGGTCGGCGGTGACGACGATGTTCACCGGGGTGTCGAGGATGGCCTCGATCTTCAGTTCCTTGAACTGCTTGGCCCGGCCCTTGGGGAGCGTCTTGGCGTAGGCCTCGCGCTGGCGCATCGCCAGTTCGTGCATCCGGCGCCGGGTCTCCTCGGAGCGGATGACGACGAAGTCCCAGGGCTGCGAGTGGCCGACGGAGGGCGCGGTGTGGGCGGCCTCCAGGACCCGGAGGAGCACCTCGTGCGGGATGGGGTCGCCGCGGAAGCCGTTGCGGATGTCCCGGCGCTCGCGCATGACCTTGAGCACGGCCTCGCGCTCGGCGTCGGCGTAGCCGGGGGCGGGCGGTCCGGCCGGCTCCGTCTCCGGCGCGGGCCCTGGTTCCGCTCCGGCGCCCCGGGTGTCCAGGTCGTCGGCGTTCTGCGTGACCTCGGCGTCGGCGACGGGCGCGGGCGGGACGACGACGGCGTCCGCCTGGGTGTCGGCGGCGGGCGCGGGGCTCTCCTCGGGCGCGGCTTCCGGTGCGGTGGCCTCGGCGGGCGCGGACCCGGTGGGTCCGCCCTCGGGGAGGGTCACGCCCTGCGGCGGGGTGGGAGCGAGGTGGGGCGCGGTGGGCACGGTGCCGTCCACGGGGACGAACCGGCCCAGCGGCTGGTCCGCCTCGGGCTCGAGCGGCAGGGTGCCGGGGAGCGGGGCCGCGTGCGCGGGCGTCTGCTGGGGGTCCGGCACGGCCTCGGGGGCGGGCGTGGGCTCCGGAGCCGCCTGGGGCTCGGGGGAAGCCGCGGCTCCCGGGACGGCCGATACGGGCTCGGGAGCCGCCGGGGCCTTCGAAGGGGCCGGTTCGGGGGCCACCGCGGCGGCCGGCTCCGCCGTCGGAGCCTCGGCCTCCGGTGCGGGGGCCCGGTCCGGGGCCGGGGAGGGCTCGGTCACCGGGGCCTCGGCGGCCGGCACGGCGGTGCCGGGGGCGTCCGCTGCCGGGGTCTCGCGCCTCTCCCCGGCCTGCGTCGCGGCGGCGTCGCGCACCGGCGCGGCCTCGGGCGCCTCCGGTGCCGGGACGGCCTCGGGCGCGGCGGTCTGCGCGACGGCCGCGGGGGCTTCCTGCGGTACGTCGGCGCCGGCCTGGGCGTCGGCGTCCGGCGTACCGGCGTTCTCGTCGGCGCCGTCCTGCGGCTCGGCCGGCTGCGGCACCGCGGCCTCGGCGGCATCCGCCTGGGCGGCGTCGTCCTGTCCGTCCGTCGCTCCGTCCGCCGCGACGGCCTCCGGGGCCTGGGCCTGCTCGGGCACGGCCACCGTCGCGCCGGTGTCCTGCGCCCCCTGGGCCACCGGGGCGCCGGCCTCCGGAGCCTGGGGCTCCTGGGCCACGGCCTCCTGCGGCACCTCCGCGCCCGCGGCTTCCGGCACGGGCGCGCCACCGTCCGCCGCCCCCGGGGCAGGCGCGTCCTGCGCCTCACCGGGGTCGGTCACGACAGCACCCGGCACCTCGGCGGCCTCGTCGGCTTCCGGCGTCACCGGCCCCTGCGCACCGGTCTGCGGGGGCACAGTCCCGTCCGCCTGCCGGGCGGCCTCCGGCGCTTCACCCGGAGCGGCGTCCACCGGCGCGGACACACCCGCGTCCCCGGGCGCGCCCGGCCCCGGCAGCGCCGGCGTGCCGTGCTCGCCGTACGCCGCCGTGGGCGTCTGCCCGCCCTCGGCGGCGACCGCCGTACCGACCGTCTGCGTGGTGACCCGGGCGACGGCCGCCTGAGCCGCGTCCACGGGCTGCGCGACCGGGGCCGCCGTGCCCTGGGCCACCCACGGCGCGGCCTGCGGTGCCGCGGCCTCGCGGGTGCGCGGGGCGTCGAGGTGCTCGGGGCCGGGCGTCGGCGGGCGGGCCGGCAGGTCGGCGGGGCCGCGGTCGGCGAGGGAGCGGACCGGGCTCGCGGACAGGTCGGGCAGCGGCGGGCCGAGGTGCAGCGGACGGCTCGGCGCGGCCGGGGCGGGCGCGGACGCCTGCTGCGGCGGCTCGGGCGGGCGGACACCGCCGAGGTCCACGGAACCGCTGTCGTGGCGGTCCGTCTCGTGCGGGCCCGGCTGGTGGACGGTCTCGACGACCGGCGCGGGCGCGGGCGGAGCGATCTCGTTGCCCCAGGCGCCCTGCGCACCGGGCAGCAGCAGGTCTTCGTCCTCGGCGGGACTGTCGGAGAGGTAGGCGTACGCGTCCGGCGCGGGGACGCCCGGCTGTTCCACCCTGCCTGCGTTCTCCGGCAGTCCCTCGCCCGGGACCTGGCCGGTGTCGGTCATGCGTACCCCTCGCCCATCGGTTAGTGCTCCTACGACCAGCTCACCCGGAACGGCGCACCGACCGCCCCACTCTGAAGAACGAGCGTGCGTCCCCAGCGGCACGAACGGCCCGCCCGAAAAGGCGACAAAGCCATTCACTGGCATTGTCGCGGGCGCACCGCCGTCGCGTCAGCATGATCGGCGACTGTTCCGCTGTGGACTGCGCCACGTTGCGCGTCCTCCGGTTCCCGCCGTACCACAACCCACCCCAGAACGGGCACGCTTTTTGGACATTGGCCGACGAAGCGCCGGGTGACCCGTGCGGTACAACGATCGGCCAGCCTACCGCGCGCAGTACGACAAACCGATCACGGGGGACGGCGAGGCGGCTCAGCGACCGCGCGCGGGCAGCACCCCGCTGAGCAGGAACGCCACGCTCCGCTCCTTCTCCGTCCAGGCCCGCGTGTCGAGTTCGACGGACTGCAGCAGGGCGCACTCGACCCGGTAGCCGTGCTCCGTCAGGTTCCGGCCGATCAGTTCGGCGGCGTCACGGGTGGCGGCGTGCGTGACGATGCGCTGCGGACGGCGGTCGGCCACCGCGGAGACCACGGCCGCTCCCCCGCCGCCGACCCGGACCACGTCCGGCTCGGGGAGGTTCTCCAGGACCTGCGGCGCGGTGCCGTGGACGATCTGCATCTGGACCCCGTGGCGGCGCGCGGCGGCGTCGGTGCGGGCGCAGGCGCGCCGGTCGCTGTCGACGGCGATGACGGCGGCCCCGGCCCGCGCGGCGTCGGTGGCGAACGCCCCGGAGCCGCAGCCGATGTCCCAGACGAGGTCGCCCAGGCCCGGTCCCAGGCGGGCGAGTTGGCCGGTGCGCAGGGGTTCGCGCTCGCCCTCGCCGAGGTCGCCGCCGTACTCCTCGGCGGGCAGGGTCCAGCCGCGCGGTCCGGCGGCGGGGCCGCGCCCGGCGAGCCAGCCCGCGGAGTCGCCGGCGGCCACCGGGCCGCCGATGACGATGACCACGTTGGGGTCGCGCCAGGTGTGGTCGGCCGCCTTGTCGGAGGTGACGACGGTGACCTGTTCGCGCTCGGTGCCGAGTTCCTCGCAGATGACGAAGGAGCGGTGGACGCCCTCCATCAGCAGGCCCAGTTCGGCGGGTCCGGCGCCGGGCGAGGTGAGAACCGCCACTTTGGTGTGGGCGCGGCACACGTTCACCGCGCGGCGCAGGGTGCGCGGGTGGGCGACCACCACCTCCGCGTCGTCCCAGGGCATGCCGGCCCGGGCGAAGGCGGCGGCGACCGAGGAGACGGCGGGCACGACCTCGACCTCCAGGCCGAACTCCGGCGCGCGCAGGGTGCGTACGACGCCGAAGAAGCCGGGGTCGCCGTCGGCGAGCACGACCGCGGTGCCGCGGTGCGCGGCGACGCGGCGGGCGGCGAGGGAGACGGAGCCGAGGCGGATGCGCTCGGCCGTGGCGGGCACCTCGGGGAGTGCCAGGTGGTGTGCGGCGCCGGCGACCAGGGTGGCGGCGCCCAGCGCGGAGCGTGCCGCGGCGGTCAGCGGCGAGCCGTCCCAGCCGATCACCGTGACCCGGTCGGCCATCGTCGTCAGTCTCCTGGGGTTCGCGCAGGTCGTCGTCGGCTGTTCCGCCCGGAGGCGGTCTGTCGAGATTACCCGGTGCGGTCACGGACCGCCGCGCCGGTGCGGCCCGGCGTGCGTCCCTCGGACGTCAGTTCCAGTCGGTGTAGCCGGTGAAGCCGCCGCTGTCGGCGAGTTGTCCGTCCGTGCCCTCGATGTCCTCGGGCAGCAGGCTCCACACGATGTAGTCGGTGCGCACCTCGCTCCAGCCGCCGTCCTCGGTGCGGACGCGGGCTATGCAGGCGTTGCGCAGCACGCCCTCGCTGATGCAGCCGATCTTCTGGGCGACCTGCTGGGCGGCGGTGTTGTCGGCGGCGGTGCGCATTTCGATGCGCTGGAGCTTCTGGTCGCCGAACAGCCACTGCGCGGTGGCGAGCGCGGCCTCGGAGGCGTAGCCCTCGCCGCGCGCCCAGGGGGCGACGATGTACGACAGCTCGGTGGACCGTACGTGCCAGTTGGTGCGGGTGAGCCGGATGAGGCCGACCAGGCGCTGGGTGAGGAACTCGGCGACGGCGAGGTCGAGGCCGTGTCCGGCGGCGCGTTCGGCGGGGGCGTACTCGGTGATCCAGGTGCGGGCGGTGTCCTCGGTGAACGGCTGCGGGGCGCCGGTCCAGGCGCCGACCTGCTCGTCGCTCATCATCGCGGCGAGGGCGGGGACGTCGTCCGCGTCGAGGGGACGCAGCACCAACCGCTCCGTGCTGAGGGAGATGTCGGGGAAGGTGCTCGTCATGCGCCGCTCCGTAACCTGAGAGACCGTCGGGTGCTGCTGAACTGCCCAGCATGCAGCATGAAAGCACCGGTACGCACCACGGGGTCCGCCCCCGTCGCCGGGCGGCGCGGAGTCGGACCCCGTGGCGGGTGCCGTGGTGGGCGTGAGGGTGTCGCGGCGGCTCAGAAGGAGGCGAGCACCGAGCCGGCGTACGTGTCCTCGATGAACTTCTTCACCTCGGGCGAGGTGAGGAGCTTCGCGAGCTTCTTCACGCGCGGGTCGTCCTCCTGGCCCTCCTTGACGGCGAGCAGGTTGCTGTTCGGGTTGTCCTTGGCCTCCTCGAGGACCAGGGCGTCCTCGGCGGGCTTCAGGTCGGCCTCGATGGCGTAGTTGCCGTTGACCACGGAGGCGTCGACGTCGTTCAGGACGCGCGGGGTCTGGGCGGCCTCGAGCTCCTTGAAGGTGAGCTTCTTGGGGTTCTCGGTGATGTCCGCGGGGGTGGCCGAGGTGCCGACGCCGTCCTTGAGGGTGATCAGGCCGTTGGCGGCGAGCAGTTGCAGCGCCCGGCCCTCGTTGACGGTGTCGTTCGGGATCGCGACGGTCGCACCGCTCTTCAGCTCGTCGGCCTCCTTCACCTTCTCCGAGTAGAGGCCGAGCGGCTCCAGGTGCACGTCGACGACCGACACGATGTGGGTGCCGTTCTTCTTGTTGAAGTCGTCGAGGTACGGCTGGGTCTGGAAGAAGTTGGCGCCGACCGAGCCGTCCTCCGTCGCGGTGTTCGGGGTGACGTAGTCGGTGAACTCCTTGACCTCGAGGTCGAGGCCGGCCTTCTCGGCGAGGTTGTCCTTGACGAAGGTCAGGATCTCGGCGTGCGGCACGGGGCTCGCGGCGACGATCAGCGGGCCGGAGGTGTCGGAGGCGGCGTCCTGGTCCGAGCCGCAGGCGGTGAGCCCGAAGGTGAGGGCTCCGGCGGCGAGGACAGCGGTGGTGATCTTGGCGGTGTTACGCACGAAAAGTGCCTTTCCTTGGGTGGTGCGACCCCGTCTCGGTGCACGGGGAGTCTGGGGGGCCGGAGGACCGGCCGGTTCAGGCGGCCTTGCCGGCCTCGGCCGTGGCGGGCTTCCCGTCCTTCAGCAGCCGCAGCTTCGGACCGGGGCCGGAGCGGGCGCCGCGGCGGTGCAGGGCGCGGGCCGCGAAGTCGCCGGCGAACTGGATGAGGGAGATGACCACGGCGAGGACCGCGACGGTGATCCACATCAGGCCGGTCTCGAAGCGCTGGTAGCCGTAGCGGACGGCGAGGTCGCCGAGCCCGCCGCCGCCGACCGTGCCGGCCATGGCGGAGTAGCCGATGAGCGCGATGACCGTGGTGGTCGTGGAGGCGATCAGCGAGGGCAGCGCCTCGGGGACGAGGACCTTGCGGACGATGGTCCAGGTGTTGCCGCCCATCGCCTGCACGGCCTCCACGAGCCCGTGGTCCACCTCGCGCACGGCGGTCTCGACGAGCCGCGCGAAGAAGGGGATGCCGCCGATGGCGAGCGGCACGATCGCGGCCTCGCTGCCGATGGTGGTGCCGGTGATCCAGCGGGTGAAGTTCATCAGGGCGACCATGAGGATGATGAACGGCAGCGAGCGGCCGATGTTCACGACCTGTCCGATGACCTTGTTCACCACGGTGTTCTGCAGCAGTCCGCCCTTGTCGGTGAGGACCAGCAGGATGCCGAGCGGGAGGCCGCCGACGACGGCGATCAGGGTGGACCAGCCGACCATGATCAGCGTCTCGGTACAGGCCTGCTCCAGCAGCGGCTGCATCTCGGACCAGGTCACTTGGCGCCCTCCTTCACCAGCACGGGCTCGTCGTGGCCGACGACGTCGATCTGCAGGCCCTGCTCGCGCAGGAAGCCGATGGGCACGACGTTGTCCTCGTAGCGGCCGGGCAGTTCGATGCGCATGCGGCCGACCTGGAGACCGCCGACGGTGTCGATGGCGGCGCCGAGGATCGATATGTCGATGTTGTAGGTGCGCGAGAGCTGGGAGATGACCGGCTGGGTCGCGCTCTCGCCCTGGAAGGTCACGTCGACGACGGTGCGGTCGGCGCCGCCCGCCTCGCCGCCGACGGGGAACAGCGCGGCGGCGAGTTCCGAGCCGGGGGTGGCCAGCAGGTCGGTGACCGTGCCGGACTCCACGATGCGGCCCCGCTCCATGAGGGCGGCCGAGTCGCAGATCGACTTCACGACGTCCATCTCGTGCGTGATGAGCAGGACGGTGAGGCCGAGCTGGCGGTTGAGGTCGCGCAGCAGCTGGAGGATCGAGCGGGTGGTCTCCGGGTCCAGGGCGCTGGTGGCCTCGTCGGAGAGCAGTACCTTGGGGTCGCCGGCGAGGGCGCGGGCGATGCCGACGCGCTGCTTCTGGCCGCCGGAGAGCTGGGCCGGGTAGGCCTTGGCCTTGTCGGCGAGACCGACCAGGTCGAGCAGCTCCAGCGCCTTGCGGGAACGTTCCTTCCCGGAGGTGCCGAGGATTTCCAGCGGAAGCTCGACGTTGTCCTGCACGGTGCGCGAGGACAGCAGGTTGAAGTGCTGGAAGACCATGCCGATGCGGCTGCGCGCCCGGCGGAGCTCCCGGCCGGCGCGGGGGCCGCGGCCGGCGAGCGCGGTGAGGTCCTGGCCGGCCACGGTCACGGTGCCCGAGGTGGGACGCTCCAGCAGGTTGACGCAGCGGATGAGGGAGGACTTGCCGGCGCCGGACTGGCCGATGACGCCGTAGACCTCGCCTTCGCGGACGTGCAGGTCGACGCCGTCCAGGGCGGTGACCTCGCGGCCGCGCGAGCGGTAGACCTTGGTGAGGCCCGAGGTGGTGATCACGTGGGTTTCCGTCACTGTCGAGTGCGCGGCGCTTCGTGGTCGCCGGGCACGTGGCATGCAGGGCAGGCGGCAGGGCGCACGGACTCGCGGGGCATGCGGAAGCCGTGGAGGAACGTGCGCGGGGCGTGGCTCGGTCGCGCGTGCGGGGCACGCGGGCGGACGCGAGCCGGCTCTCGCTTCGGGGCGCGAGGCTCAGGCGGTGCGGGGGCCCTCTAGAAGGCGCGCATTCGGAGGAGACACATACAACGAGCACCGGGCGTCATCGTCGCCTCGGTCGCAGGGATGCGGTCGCTCGTCGTGGTCATGCGGTCAGTAAAGCAGACGTTCACTCCTGAACGGACTCGGCCGTCCGCATAGTGGACAGTCGTGGACACCCGAGTCCGCACGTCAGGGCCGTACGGAGATCTCGATCCCGGCATCCGTGACCAGCGCGGACAGGGCCGACAGGTCGTCCACGACGAGATCGGCGGTCAGCTCGTCGGCCCGGTGGGTTGTGGCCAAGGCCACGGTCCGCATGCCCGCGGCGCGGCCGGCCTGGAGTCCGGCGGGGGCGTCCTCGAAGACGACGCAGTCGGCGGGGTCCACGCCGAGGGTGCGGGCGGCGAGCAGGTAGGGCTCGGGGTCGGGCTTGCCGCGGGTGACGTCGTCGGCGGCGATCAGCGTCTTGGGCAGGATGCCGGCGGCGCCGAGCCGGGCCTCGGCGAGCCGCCGGGTGGCGGAGGTGACCACGGCCCAGCGCTCGGGGGGCAGCCCGGCGAGGAACTCGCCGGTCCCGGGGAGCAGGCTGACCCCGCCGTCGGCCACGTCCGCCACCTCCAGGTCCTCGATCCGCGCGACGGCCCCCGGCACGGCCTCGGCGGGCAGCAGGTCGGCGGCTATCTCGGCGGCCGGCCGGCCGTGCAGCTCGATCCGCGCGAAGTCCTCGGCCGTCAGCCCGTGCTCCACGGCCCACCGCGTCCAGCAGCGGTTCACGGAGTCCAGGGAGGACACGAGGGTTCCGTCGTTGTCGAAGAGCAGGGCGCGCGCATGAATGGTCATGCCATCGACCCTACGGGGCCACGGCCGCGGACCGGGACGGCGCCCGCGGGGCCGACGTCGGGGCGGTTTCTCCGGCGTAATAGGCTCCCTGCCATGCTGGATGTCCTGACCGTGGTGACCGCTGTCGCCGCGCTGCTGCTCGCAGCCTGGTGCGGCTGGGCCGCCTACCGTGATCAGCCGACCAAGGACTGGCACTTCATCGGCATGGGCGTGGTCACGCTGCTGACGCTGGTGCAGCTGGTGGTCGGGATCGTGCAGCTGGCCGGGGGCGCGGAGCCGGAGCAGGGCACGACGACCTTCGTGGCGTACCTGCTGGGCTCGCTCGCCTGTGTCCCGGCGGCGGGCTTCCTGTCGCTGGGCGAGCGCACCCGCTGGGGATCGCTGACCGTCGCCGCGAGCGGTGTGGTGCTGACCGTGCTCGAGGTGCGGCTGTTCGACATCTGGGGAGGCTGAGGTGAACGCGACGCAGGAACGGCCGAACCGGACGCGGCTGGCCGGCGGGCCCGGACTGCTGCTGGTCTGGCTGTACGGGGTGATGGTGGTGGGCGCCGTGTCGCGCTCGGTCTACCAGATCGCCACCGAGTTCGACCGGGCCCCGCTCGCCTACACGCTGTCCGCGCTGGCCGGCCTGGTCTACGGCTTCATCACCTACACGCTGGTGCGCGGCGGGGAGAAGGCCCGCAAGGCGGCGCTGGTGTGCTGCGCCGCCGAACTCGTGGGCGTGCTGACCGTCGGCACCTGGACACTGGTGGACCCGTCCGCGTTCCCCGACGCGACCGTGTGGTCCGAGTACGGGATGGGCTACCTCTTCATCCCGGTGCTGCTGCCGCTGACCGCCGTGTACTGGCTGCGCCGGGCGCGCACCGACGAGCCCGCGGTCTGACGGGCGGCCCCCCCCTCGGGCGGCCGCCCCCGCCGTCACGGTCAGGCGGTCGTCGCGTAGGTCTCCGTCTTCTTCTCCAGCACGATCATCGGTACGCCGTCGGCGCCGCGGGACGTGCCCACGCGCTGGTAGCCGACCTTGCTGTAGAGGCGGAGGTTGCTCTCGCTGCGGTGACCGGCGTGCAGCCGGAAGGTGCGGGCGCCGCGCTCGCCGGCGAGCGCGGACTCGGCCGCCCTGAGCAGCCGGGCGCCGATGCCGTGGCCCTGGAGGCGGGGGTGGACGCAGAGCTTGCCGATCGCGGCGGCGCCGTCCTCGGTGATCCTGCCGTGTACCGAGCCGACGATCTCGTCGCCGAGGCGGGCCACGAACACGCAGTCCCCCGCGACCTCTTCGCGGACCGAGTCCAGGGTCTGGACCAGGGGATCGATGCGGTAGTTGCCGTAGAGGGCCGCTTCGCTCTGGAAGCACAGGTACTGCAACCTGAAGATCTGCTCCGCGTCCTGCTCGGCCGCCGCAGAGATGGTCACGCTCATGCCCATGTGCGCATGCCTCCCGCTCACCTGATCACCTGTCGTCCCCCACTCCTATCCCCGTCCTCAGCGCGCCGCAACCTCCGCCGCGAGTAAACGACGCAGACATCCCAGGCATCTGGAACGTTCCGGGCCGAGACTGCCCTGTGAGATACCCAACTCCCCTGCGATTTCCCGGTATGTCGGATCGCTCGGGGACAACAGCGCGGCGAGCAGACCGGGGCAGCGGCCGGGGAGCCGGCGCACGGCGTCGCGCAGGGCGCGGCGGCGGGCGGCGAGGAGCGCGAGCCGTTCCGGGTCGTGCCGGTCCGCGTCGGCGGGTTCGCGGGTCAGCGCCGTCTCGCGGCGGGCCGTGCGACGGATCCGGCGGGCCTCCGCGCGGACGGCCCGGCGCAGCCACAGCGGCGGGTCGGGCGGCGGTCCGTCGCGGTGGAGCCGCTCGAGCAGCCGGAGCCACACCGTCTGTTCCAGGTCGCCCGGTTCGGCGCCGCTGCCGGACGCCTCGGCGGCGGCCTCCGCGGCGAGCAGCGGGCCGAGCAGGGCGATCAGGTCGTGGGCGGAGAGCGGGTCGTGCGCGGGGGGCGGGTCGGTTCTCACACGCGCAACGACCCGTGCGCCCCGGGCGGGGTTGCCCGGGGCGCACGTGCCTCACCCCTTCCGGGGCGGGGCGGATCAGCGGTTGACGAAGTCCTCGCGGGCCAGCAGGCCGGTGTCCGGGTGGTCGGTGAAGACGCCGTCGATGCCGGTGGCGAAGTAGGCGCGGTAGGCGCCGAAGACGTCGCCGTAGGCGTCGGGGTCGGCGCCCTCGCGGAACTCCGCGGGCAGGAACGGGTTCTCGTTGCGCAGGGTGTAGGGGTGCAGGATCAGGCCCGCGCGGTGGGCGTCGCGGACCAGGGTGGTGGGCTCGGTGAGCCGGCCCGCCGCGTCGCGCGGGACGACCAGGTCGAGGGTGGGACCGATGCCCTGCGCGTAGGAGGCGATCTCCTTCAGGCCCTTCGGCGTGATCAGGTCGTCGACGGTGCGCGGATCGCCGGCCTCGGTGAAGTCCCAGGGGCGGGTGCCCGCCGCGCCGAGCAGGACGACGAGCGGGTTGCCGACCAGTCCGTTCAGCCGCTCGACGGCCGTCGGCTCGAACGACTGCAGGATGACGGGTGAGTTCCTGCGGTCCTTGCCGTGCCGGCGCAGCAGTTTCGCCACCCGCTCCTCCAGGCCGAGGCCGAGCGCGCGGAAGTAGGTGGGGTGCTTGAGCTCGGGGTAGATCCACACCTGCTTGCCGCGTGTCCGGGTCTGCTCGTCCTGCCAGCGCAGCACCTCCTCGAAGGTGGGGATCTCCCAGCGGCCGTCGTACAGCGTGTTGTGCGGGCGGTTGGCCGGGATGCGCTCCACGGCGCGCAGCCGCTTCAGCTCGGCGAGCGTGAAGTCCTCGGTGAACCAGCCGGTGACCCGGACGCCGTCCAGCGTCTTGGTGGTGCGGCGGCCGGCGAACTCGGGGTGGTCGGCGACGTCGGTGGTGCCGCCGATCTCCGGCTCGTGCCGGCAGACGAGGTGACCGTCCTTGGTGGGGACGAGGTCGCCGGCCTCGACGATGTCCGCGCCCATGTCGAGGGCGAGCTGGTACGAGCCGAGGGTGTGCTCGGGCCGGTAGCCGCTGGCGCCCCGGTGGCCGATGATCGTCGGCACGGGCAGGCTGCCCAGGCCCCGGCCGCGTCCGTGCCCGGCGCCCTGGGCCGCCCGGGCCGTGCCGCCGAGTCCGAGGACGGTCCCGCCCGCGCCGAGGACCGCCGCCCCGAGCAGGGCCCGCCGGCCGGCCCCGCTCGCCTGTCCGTTCGACTCCCGTGTCGCCATGAACGCCTCCTGTGTCGGCTCGTTCGGTGCGGGCCGATCGTAGGTGCGCTCGGTTGACGCACGGGAGACCGCGAGCCGAACACACGGGTGGTGTCGCATGACGTACGCCCTCCTGCGGATGACGTACGTCTGCCGTGTTCGGGCGGCGGTGTGACGGCGCGTCCGGTTCGTTCCGGCGGAGCCGGGGTACCCGGGCGGAGCGCGGGCCGGGCGAGTTCCGTCACAGCGTGACGGCCGTGTCGCGCGCCGCCCGCGGGCGCGGCCGCGCAGGTGAACCCGGGTCAAGAGACCGTAAGACCTCGGTCGCCCGCCACATGCCGACGTGCGCGACTCACCGGACCGCGAGTAATGTCCTCACCTGCACAGACTCATACCGCATTCGTCGACGTCCGCTTCCACCGGAGGGTCCGTTGTCCCGCTTCGCGCTCATCAAGGCAGCGCTCGGTCCGATCATGCGCCTGATGTTCCGCCCACGGGTGGAGGGCGCGGAGCACATCCCGGGCGACGGTCCGGTGATCCTGGCCGGCAACCACCTCACCTTCATCGACTCGATGATCCTGCCGCTCGTCTGCGACCGGCAGGTCTTCTTCATCGGCAAGGACGAGTACGTCACCGGCAAGGGCCTCAAGGGGCGGCTGATGGCGTGGTTCTTCACCGGCGTCGGCATGATCCCGGTCGACCGCGACGGCGGCCGGGGCGGGGTGGCCGCGCTGATGACCGGGCGCCGGGTGCTGGAGGAGGGCAACGTCTTCGGGATCTACCCGGAGGGCACCCGCTCCCCCGACGGCCGCCTGTACCGCGGCCGCACCGGCATCGCCCGGCTCACGCTGATGACCGGCGCGCCGGTGGTGCCGTTCGCCATGATCGGCACGGACAAGCTGCAGCCGGGCGGCGCGGGTCTGCCCCGGCCGGGGCGGGTCACCGTGCGGTTCGGCGAGGCGATGGAGTTCTCCCGCTACGAGGGCATGGACCGCGACCGGTACGTGCTGCGGGCGGTCACCGACTCGGTGATGGCGGAGGTCATGCGGCTGTCGGGGCAGGAGTACGTGGACATGTACGCGAGCAAGGCGAAGGAAGCGGCGTAGTTCCCGGCGGGGCCGGCGTCCCTTTTCCGGCGGGAGCCGGCGGAGTCTCTCCGCCGGCTCCCGCCGCGTTCGGGGTTCCGTGCGGGTGAGTGGGGCTTGTCGCGCAGTTCCCCGCGCCCCTTCAGGAGTTGTCCAGCTGTTGGTCCTTCAGCATCAGCCACGCCGCCGCCGAGGCCGCCAGGAGGATCGCCGCTCCTGCTCCCGCTGCCAGGGTGAGGCCGTTCACGAAGGCCTCGCGGGCTGCGTCGAGCATGGGCTCCGCGGCGGGGGCGGGCAGGTGCGTCGCCGCTTCCACCGCGCCGCCCAGGGACTCGTGGGCGGCTGCCGGGGTGCCCGGTGGGGCGGGGAAGTCGCGGTAGACGCCGGTGACGATGGAGCCGAGTACGGCGATGCCCAGGGCCGCGCCCAGTTCGTACGCCGTCTCGGAGACGGCGGAGGCCGCGCCGGCCTGTTCCTTCGGGACGCTGGAGAGGATCACGTCCGCGGTCACCGTGAACGAGAAGCCCGCGCCCGCACCGACGACCAGCAGGGCCGCCCCGAGCAGGGGGTACCCGGTGGACTGGCCGATGACGGTGAGGGCGGCCAGGGACAGGCCGATGGCCGCCAGCCCCCCGGCGACGACCGAGCGCACCGAGAAGCGGCGGGCGGCCCGGCCGGCGACCAGGCCGGCCGCCACCGCGCCGATCGCGGCGGGGAGTTCCGCGAGGCCGGCCTCGAACGGGCGCCTTCCCTGGACCAGTTGGAAGTACTGGGAGAGGAAGAAGACGAGTCCGGACAGGCCGAGGACGGTGAGCAGGTCGGCCAGCACCGCGCCGCTGAACCCTCGGCTGCGGAACAGCCGCATGTCCAGGAGGGGCTTCGGGAGGACGAACTGGCGGCGGACGAACAGGTACAGGGCCGCCGTGCCCAGCAGGCCCGCGGTCAGGGCGGACGCGCCGAACCCGTGGCTCGCGGTCTCCTTCACCGCGTAGACCACGCCGATCATGCCGGCCAGCGACAGGGCCACGCTCGTCAGGTCCCACGGGCCGGGCTCCGGCGTGCGGGACTCCGGCAGCAGCTTGATGCCGACGATCACGAGGACCGCCATGACCGGCAGGTTGATCAGGAAGACCGAGCCCCACCAGAAGTGTTCGAGCAGCAGCCCGCCGAGGACCGGGCCGACCGCCGTGCCCGCGGAGGCGGTCGCGCCCCAGATGCCGATGGCGAGGCTGCGCTCGCGCGGGTCGTGGAAGAGGTTGCGGATCAGGGCGAGGGTGGCCGGCATCAGCGTGGCCCCTGCGACGCCGAGCAGGGCACGCGCCGCGATCATCACCTCGGGCGTGTGCGCGTAGGCGTTGAGCACGGAGATCACGCCGAACGCGGCGGCGCCGTACAGCAGGATCCGCTTGCGGCCGATGCGGTCGCCGAGGCTGCCCATCGACACGAGGAGTCCGGCGAGCACGAACGAGTAGACGTCGCCGATCCACAGCAGTTGGGAGCCGGTGGGCGCGAGGTCCTCGCTGATGTAGGGGGTGGCGAGGCCGAGGACGGTCGCGTCGACGGCCACCAGCAGGACGGCGAGCACGAGGACCGACAGGGCGAGCCAGCGGCCGGGGCGGCGCACCTCCTCGGCCACGGTCTGCGGCCCTATGGGGCTGGTCATGATTCCTTCCTGGCCGCCGGCGCTTCCGGCGTCGCCGGTTCCTGCGGGCGTCGTACGCCGCCGAGCAGCAGCTCGACGATCATGTGGGTGAAGTCCTTGGGGGCGACCCTGCCGTCGGCGACCGCCCAGGCGGCGGAGGCGAGCAGGCCGTAGAGGGCCTCGGTGAGCCAGGCCGGGGTGAGGTCGATGCGGAACTCGCCGCTCGACTGACCGCGCCGGAACAGGTCCGCGATGCTCTCGTCGATCCTGGCCCAGCCCTCGTTCTGCTCCTCGCCCTCGAACAGCTCGTTCTCGGAGTAGAGGAAGGAGAGCAGGCCCGCCTGCGGTTCGATCCCGGCGACCAGGCGCCGCACGGCGTCGGTGGCGGGCCCCTCGTCGATGCGGGCAGCGGCGAGGGCGGCCTCGCACTCGGCGATGCCCAGTGCCTCGAGGGCGCGGACCAGCGCGTCCCGGCCGGCGAACTGCCGGTGCAGGGTGGCGCGGCTGATCCCGGCCGCCCTGGCGACCTCGTCCATGGTCGCGGTGGATCTACGGGACAGCAGGGCGGCTGCGCTGCGCAGCACGTGGTCTCGGTCGACAGCCATGAGATGACGGTACCCCATGTGAGACATTGATGTCTCACATGGGGTATGGATGTCTCACGGCTGCGACGTCACGCGGCGTCGGGCTCAGTGCCAGGGCAGGCTGCCGCGGTGCTGCCAGTACGCCTCGGGGTTCTCGGCCAGCGGGGCCAGGCGGGCGAGCTGGTCGTCGGTGAGGTCGACGGCCGCGGCGTGCAGGTTGGAGGCCAGCTGGACGACCGTCGCCGCGCCGGACAGGACGACGCCCGCCCACGGCCGGCGCAGGACCGCGGCGAGGGCGACCGCGTCGCAGCCGAGGCCCGCCTCCTCCGCGACGGCGCGCAGCGGCTCGGGGGCGTGCGGTCCGGCCAGGCGGCCGTTGGCCATGCCCTCCTTGACGATCACCGTGAGTCCGGCGTCATGGGCCTCGGCCAGCGCGGGGCCGACGGAGGTCTCCAGGATGTTGTAGGTGGACTGCACCGTGTGGAAGAGGGGTTCGCCGTCGACGGTGACGGCGAGGGCCGCGCGGACGGCGTCCGCCTGGCGGGGGCCGCTGGTGGAGAAGCCGACGGTGAGGCCCTGCGCCGCCGCCTCGGCGAGCCGGGCGTGCAGGTCCTTGTCGGTGAGGGCGGGGCTGTCCGGGGTGACCGAGTGGATCTGGTAGAGGTCGAGGCGGTCGCCGAGGATCGCGTCGGACTCGGCGCGCTGGCGTTCGTACGCGGCGAGGGAGTGGTCCTTGACCTCGTGGCGCTCGGCGTCGGTGGTCCAGCCGGCCGTGTAGGTGTAGCCCCACTTGCTGCCGACGACCACGTCGGTGGCGTCGGGGCGGTTCCTCAGCCAGTCCGCGAGGAACTCCTCGCTGCGGCCGTAGGAGCGGGCCGCGTCGACGTAGCGCACGCCTTGGGCGTAGGCGGCGTCGAGGAGTTCGTGGGTGCGGGTGCGGAGGGTTTCGACGCTGCGGTCGTCGCCGAGGTCGGCCTCCCGGCCGAGGGTGAGGTAGCCGGGGCGGCCGACCGCGGCGAGGCCGAGGCCGAGGTGGGCGGTGGGGGTGGTGGCGGTGGCCAGGCGGGCGAAGGGCATCTCGGCTCCGTCGGTCGGCTGCGGTGTGGCTGTGCCAACGTAACCCGGGATGTGGATGCGCCACGCCTTGCGGCGGGGGCGGCCGCGGGGGGCGGGTGCGGGTACGCGGGGGGCGGGTGCGGGTACGCGGGGGGCGGGTGCGGGTACGCGGGGGGGGGCGTTCGCGCAGTTCCCCGCGCCCCTGGTGGGGGTGCCTCCGTGGCACGGCACGTGCGGCGCCGTCAGGGCTTGGCGCGCCGTTCCCCGCGTCCCCGAGGAAGCTGCCCTACTGCTTCTTCGCCGTGGCCCACTTGTGCTGGAGGGCCACGTTCTCCTTCACCTCCGCCAGCTGGACCGCCACCGCGCTGGGGGCCGTGCCGCCTCGGCCGTCGCGGGAGGCCAGGGCGCCGGGGACGTCGAGGACCGTGCGGACCTCCGGGGTGAGGTGGGCGGAGATCTTCGCGAACTGCTCGTCGGTCAGCTCGTCCAGCTCCTTGCCCTCCGCCTCGGCGACCTTGACGCACTCGCCGGCGACCTCGTGCGCGACGCGGAAGGGCACACCCTGCCGGACCAGCCACTCGGCGATGTCGGTGGCGAGGGAGAAGCCGGCCGGGGCCAGTTCCTCCATGCGCTCGCGGTGCACGGTGAGGGTGGCCATCATCCCGGTGAAGGCGGGCAGCAGGATCTCGAGCTGGTCGATGGAGTCGAAGACCGGCTCCTTGTCCTCCTGGAGGTCGCGGTTGTACGCGAGCGGGAGGGCCTTGAGGGTGGCCATCAGGCCGGTGAGGTTGCCGATCAGGCGGCCGGACTTGCCGCGCGCCAGCTCGGCGATGTCCGGGTTCTTCTTCTGCGGCATGATCGACGAGCCCGTGGAGAAGGCGTCGTGCAGGGTCACGAAGGAGAACTCCTTCGTGTTCCAGATGATGACCTCCTCGGCGATCCGGGAGACGTTCACACCGATCATCGCGGTGATGAAGGCGAACTCGGCGACGAAGTCCCGGGAGGCCGTGCCGTCGATGGAGTTGGCGGCGCTGCCGTGCTCGAAGCCGAGGTCCTCGGCGACCGCCTCGGGGTCCAGGCCCAGGGAGGAGCCCGCGAGGGCGCCGGAGCCGTAGGGGGAGACGGCGGTGCGCTCGTCCCACTGGCGCAGCCGCTCGGCGTCCCGGGAGAGGGACTGGACGTGGGCGAGGACGTGGTGGGCGAAGAGCACCGGCTGGGCGTGCTGGAGGTGGGTGCGGCCGGGCATCGCCACGTCCGGGTGGGCCTCGGCGAGCCCGATCAGCGCGTCCTGGAGGTCGGCGACGAGGCCGCCGATGATCCGGGCGTGGTCGCGCAGGTACATCCGGAAGAGGGTGGCGACCTGGTCGTTGCGGGACCGTCCGGCGCGCAGCTTGCCGCCGAGGTCGGGGCCGAGCCGCTCCAGCAGGCCGCGCTCGAGGGCGGTGTGGACGTCCTCGTCGGCGATGGTGCCGGTGAAGGCGCCGGAGGCGACGTCGTCCTCGAGCCGGTCGAGGCCGTCGAGCATGCGGGTCAGCTCGTCCTCGGTGAGCAGGCCCGCCGTGTGCAGTACGCGCGCGTGGGCGCGGGAACCGGCGATGTCGTAGGAGGCGAGCCGCCAGTCGAAGTGGACGGAC
Source organism: Streptomyces sp. DSM 120436 (assembly GCF_055778765.1). Lineage (NCBI taxonomy): Bacteria > Bacillati > Actinomycetota > Actinomycetes > Kitasatosporales > Streptomycetaceae > Streptomyces > Streptomyces sp. DSM 120436. The sequence goes on from NZ_JBSKBS010000002.1 coordinate 1,142,569, forward strand.
GCGGACAGTTTCGCCAGGGCCTCGGCGGGACCGTCGGCGAAACGGCCGCCCCAGAGCCGGACGTCACCGCTGTTGCTGCTCACTTGCGTGCTCCTCGGGGGTTCCGGATGTGCCGCCGCCTCCCCACGGGCGTGTGAGGAGGCGGCTGTCAGGACAGTGCGTGTGAGGGGTCGCCAGGCGCTGTGCGCTCAGGCGAGGTCGCGCTTGGCCGCGATCTTCGACGACAGGCTGTAGATGTCGATGAAGCCCTTGGCCGCGGCCTGGTCGAAGGTGTCGCCGGTGTCGTAGGTGGCCAGGTTGAAGTCGTACAGCGACGACTGCGAGCGCCGGCCGGTGACGACGGCCCGGCCGCCGTGCAGGGTCATCCGGATGTCTCCGTTGACGTGCTGGTTGGCCTCGGCGATGAAGCCGTCGAGGGCGCGCTTCAGCGGGGAGAACCACTGGCCGTCGTAGACCAGCTCGCCCCAGCGCTGCTCGACCTGCCGCTTGTAGCGGGCCAGCTCGCGCTCGACCGTGACGTTCTCCAGCTCCTGGTGGGCGGTGATCAGGGCGATCGCGCCGGGGGCCTCGTAGACCTCGCGGGACTTGATGCCGACGAGGCGGTCCTCGACCATGTCGATCCGGCCCACGCCCTGGGCGCCGGCGCGCTCGTTGAGCTGCTGGATCGCCTGGAGGACGGTGACGGCCCTGCCGTCGACGGCGACCGGGACGCCCTCCTTGAAGGTGATGATCACCTCGTCGGGCTCCCGGGCCACGGCCGGGTTCTGGGTGTACTCGTAGACGTCCTCGATGGGCGCGTTCCAGATGTCCTCGAGGAAGCCGGTCTCGACGGCGCGCCCGAAGACGTTCTGGTCGATGGAGTACGGGGACTTCTTGGTGGTGGCGATCGGCAGGCCCTTGGCCTCGCAGAAGGCGATGGCCTTGTCGCGGGTCATCGCGTAGTCGCGGACCGGGGCGATGCACTTGAGATCGGGGGCGAGGGCGACGATGCCGGCCTCGAAGCGGACCTGGTCGTTGCCCTTGCCGGTGCAGCCGTGGGCGACGGTGGTGGCGCCGTGCTTCTGCGCGGCGGCGACGAGGTGCTTGACGATCGTCGGCCGGGACAGCGCGGAGACCAGCGGGTAGCGGTCCATGTAGAGGGCGTTGGCCTTGATCGCCGGAAGGCAGTACTCCTCGGCGAACTCGTCCTTGGCGTCCGCGACCTCGGCCTCGACGGCACCGCAGGCGAGCGCGCGCTTGCGGATGACGTCCAGGTCCTCGCCGCCCTGGCCGACGTCGACCGCAACGGCGATGACCTCGGCGCCCGTCTCCTCGGCGATCCAGCCGATGGCGACGGAGGTGTCCAGACCGCCTGAGTAGGCGAGTACGACGCGCTCGGTCACGGGGTTTCTCCTCACAGTGCATTCGCTGACATGCATGAGTATGCAGGAGTCCGCATGATTCGTCAATCCGCCTGTTCGCGGGGGTCCGCCAGGACCCCCGCCGCACCGCTTCCGCGTGAAAGGTGAACGCGGGGGACCGCTTGCGCGTACGACTCACCGGGCACAGGCGCTGTGGCCGCCCCGCACACACGCCGGCCGGGACGGCCACAGCTCTCCCCGCTTCCCCCCTCCCGCCCCTCCGGACGGACCTCGTCAAATACTTAGACAGACGAAAGGTCTGCCCGGATAATCGGTGGACATGGGAAAAACGTATGAGCGCATCGGCGGGCGGCTCCGCACCTTCATCGAGGAGCAGCCCCTCTTCTTCACCGCCACCGCCCCCCTGTCCGCCGACGGCACGGTCAACCTCTCCCCCAAGGGGCTCAAGGGATCCTTCGCGGTCCTCGACGAGCTCACCGTCGCCTACCTCGACTTCGCGGGATCCAACGCCGAGACCATCGCCCACCTCCGCGAGAACGGCCGGATCACCCTGATGTGGTGCGCCTTCCAGGGACCGCCGACCATCGTGCGCGTGCACGGCCGCGGGGAGCCCGTGTTCCGTGACGACCCGCGGTTCACGGAGCTGCTCGCCCGCTTCCCCTCCATCGACCCGTGGACCCACGGCCTGCGCGCGGTCGTGGTCGTGCGGGCCGAGCTGATCCGCGACACCTGCGGGTACGCCGTGCCCTTCATGGCCTACGAGGGCGAGCGGGACCTGCACGAGAAGCGGTTCGCCAGGGAGGACGACGCCTCCCTCGACGCGTACTTCACCAAGAAGGAGCACGTCGCGACCAGCCTGGACGGGCTTCCCGGGCTGCCGTTGCCGCTGCCCCCGTCCGGCATGTGAGCCGGCCGGGCCGAGCGCCTGATCACCTGCCGCGCGGTACGCCCACGCCCCGGCGGTGGACTTCGCCCACCACCGCCCGGTGCGTGACCGTGCCGAAGAGCGCGACGCGGCAGATCCTGCGCCGGGCCGGCCCCGTGCGGGCCCCCCACCTCGCGATCGGCGCGACCCGGCGGGCGCACCGCGACCGCCCGCTGCCGAAACGGGCGGCGGATCCACGGTTCCCGCTGAACGCCCCGGCGTGGCGGCACGTATGTGAGGGCCAAGGGCCGAGTCCCACGGAGGAACCGTGACCACCACGCTCGCCGGCGGCCGTGCCGCCCGCCGCCAGACGATGCGCCGCATCCGTCCGCGCCGCTCCCCCGCCGTGCCGCTGCTGCTCGCCGTGGCCGCGGGCGCGGTGGCCGTGCTGTGGCTGTGGTGGACCAGCACACCGTCCATCGCGGACACCACCGGGAGGATCATCGCCGCCGGCCGGATCACCGGCCTGCTCGCCGGATACCTGATGGCCCTGGTCGTGCTGCAGATGGCACGGGTGCCCGCCCTGGAACGGCGGGTGGGCTCGGACCGGGTCGCCCGCTGGCACGCGATGAGCGGCCGCTACACCGTCAGCCTGGTGATCGCCCACGTCTTCCTGATCATGTGGGGCTACGCCCGGCAGGCCGGCCGGACCCTCGCCGACATCGTGTCGCAGACGATCACCTCCGTCACCACGCTGCCGGACATGGGCAAGGCCGCCCTCGGCACCGGCCTGCTGTTCGTGATCGCCTTGCTGTCGGTGGGCCCGGTCCGGCGCCGGCTGCCGTACGACGGCTGGTACCACGTGCACCTGCTGACGTACGCGGCGGTGTTCCTGACGTTCTGGCACCAGATCGCCGCCGGCAACGAGTTCGCCGTCACCCCGTCCGCGAAGACCTTCTGGTACGGGCTCTACGGCGCCGTGACCGTGCTGGTCCTGTGGTACCGGATCATCACCCCGATCCGGCTGAACCTGCGGCACCGGATGCGGGTCCGGGCGGTGGTCGAGGAGACGCCGGGCGTCGTGTCGGTGCTGATCGGCGGACGCAGGCTGCACCGGATGGGCGCGGAGGCCGGGCAGTTCTTCCGCTGGCGGTTCCTGGCGCCCGGGATGCGGTTCAGCTCCCACCCGTACTCGCTGTCCGCGGCGCCCCGCCCGGACATGCTGCGGATCACCGTCAAGGCGATCGGCGACCACAGCACCCGGCTGCGCGAGCTGGAGCCCGGCACCCGGGTGTGGGCGGAGGGCCCGTACGGGGCGCTGACCGCGCAGCGCCGCAGCCGCGGCAAGGTGCTGCTGGTCGCGGGCGGGGTGGGCATCACCCCGATGCGCGCCCTGTTCGAGACGCTGCCCGGCGCCTCCGGGGACATCACCCTGCTGTACCGGGCCAACAGCACGCAGGACCTGGCGCTGTGGGGCGAGCTGGCGAAGATCGCCGACGAGCGGGGCGCCCGCCTGATGTACGCGGTGAACAGCCCCGGCGGGGAGCGTCCGGACATCTCGGCGGAGAGCCTGCGGCGCAAGATCCCGGACGTCGACCGCCACGACGTCTTCCTGTGCGGGCCGCCCGGATTCGCCCGGCAGGTGTACGCGGCCCTGCGCGACGCGGGGGTCCCCGCGCGCCGTATCCACCACGAGTCGTTCGAGATGTGAGCGGCGGGCCGTCGGCCCCGGTCGCCCGTTACCCGTCAGGAGCCTGAGAAGCGATGAGGAAGAGTCACCCCGTCCGGCGTGCCGTTCTGGCGACCGCCGCCACCGTGTCCGGGATCGTGCTGCTGCTGTCGCTGAAACCCGCGTCCGACCCGGGGGCGGCCGCGGCCGCGGGCGGCGCCCCGCCCGCGGCGGAGTCCGTGCAGGGCGGCGCCCGGCCCATCGGGGACGGCACGGTCACCGGTGACGCGGTGCGGACCCGGTACGGGGCGGTGCAGGTGCGGCTGACCGTCAGCGGCGGCAGGATCACCCGGGCCGAAGCCGTCCAGGCCCCCCGGGGCGGCCGGAGCGACCAGATCACCTCCACCGCCGTGCCCAGGCTCAACCAGGCGGCGGTGGCCGCCCAGAGCGCCGAGATCGACGCCGTCTCCGGCGCGACGTACACCAGCGTCGGGTACCAGCGGTCCCTCCAGTCGGCGCTGGACAAGGCGCGCGCCGCCGGGCCCGCCGACGCGGGGGGCGGCGGCGCGGCCGAGGCGCGGACGGTCACGGGCGAGGTCGCGCGGACCCAGTACGGCCCGGTGCAGGTACGGATCACCGTCAGCGGCGGCAGGATCACCCGGGCCGAAGCCGTCCAGGCCCCCCGGGGCGGCCGGAGCGACCAGATCACCTCCACCGCCGTGCCCAGGCTCAACCAGGCGGCGGTACAGGCGCAGGGCGCGGACATCGACGCCGTGTCGGGCGCCACCTACACCAGCGACGGCTACCAGCAGTCCCTCCAGTCGGCCCTGGACGGGGCCGGTGGCTGACGCGGTGACGGAACCCGTTGAGGCGCCCGCCGCGGTGCGTCAGGTGGTGGAGACGATGGGGACCGTCTTCTCCCTCGACGTCCGCGGCGGGGAACCCGGCGCGGTGCGCGCGGCGCTGGAGGCGGCCGCGGCCGGACTGCGCCGGGTGGACGAGGTCTTCAGCACCTACCGCGAGGACAGCCAGATCTCCCGGCTGGCACGCGGCGAGCTGGACGCCGGTGCGTGCGATCCCGAGGTCGCCGAGGTGCTGGAGCTGGCCGCGGAGGCGGAACGGATCAGCGAGGGCTGGTTCAGCGCGCGGTACCGGGGGCGGCTCGACCCGACCGGGATCGTCAAGGGCTGGGCCACCGAGCGCGCGGCGCGGCGGCTCCTGGCGGCGGGGGCCTCGGGGGTGAGCGTCAACGGCGGCGGCGACGTCCAGCTGCTCGGCTCACCCGGTACGGGCCGGCCCTGGCGGGTCGGGGTGTCGGACCCGCTGCGTCCGGGCGGCCTCGCCGCGGTGGTCTCCGCGGCCGGGGCGCGGGAGCTGGCGGTGGCGACGTCCGGGACCGCGGAGCGCGGCGACCACATCGTGGACCCGCGCACGGGCCGCCCCGCGGTGACCGACCTGGTCGCGGTGACGGTGGTCGCCCCCCGCCTGACCTGGGCGGACTGCTGGGCCACGGCGGCCTTCGCGAGGGGCTCGCGGGAGGGCCTGCGCTGGCTGGACTCCCTGCCCGACGCGGAGGGCCTCCTGATCACCGCGGGCGACGAGGTCCGCTGCACCGGCGACCTCGCCGACTGGCTGGGCTGACCGGCGCCCCGCGAGGGGCGCGGGAACCGCGCGACCGGTCCCCTCGGACCCGCACCCGGCAGCGGACCGAAGCGCCCCCTCACTGCCCGTTCTGAGCCAGCCGCAGCATGTGATCGGCGAGCGCCTGCCCACCCGTGGGCTCCCTGCTGATCAGCAGCAGCGTGTCGTCCCCGGCGATGGTGCCGAGGATGTCGTGCAGCTCGGCCTGGTCGATCGCGGACGCGAGGAACTGCGCGGCCCCCGGAGGCGTCCGCAGCACGACCAGGTTCGCGGAGGCCTCCGCGGAGATCAGCAGCTCCTGCGAGAGCCTGCGCATCCGCTCCTCCTTGGCGGACTCCCCCAAGGGCGCGCGCGGCGTGCGGAACCCCCCCTCGCTCGGCACCGCGTAGATCAGGTCCCCGTCGTTGTTGCGGATCTTCACCGCGTTCAGCTCGTCGAGGTCGCGGGAGAGCGTCGCCTGGGTGACGCTCAGCCCGTCGTCGGCGAGCAGCTTCGCGAGCTGGCTCTGGGACCGCACCGGCTGCCGGTTGAGGATGTCCACGATCCGGCGGTGGCGCGCGGTGCGGGTCTGCGGCACGGCGGGCCCGGCCTGCGCGGTCTGACCGCCCTGCCCCGCCTGCCCGGCCGTACGCCCCTGGTCCTGCTGGCTCATCGTCGTCTCATTCTCCGGCTCGTCCTTCCCCGTCCGCGCGTCCGGCGGCGTCCAGGATGCCGGGCAGCGCCCCGAGGAGCGCGGCCACCGCGTCGTCCCCGAGGTTCAGCGGCGGCATCAGCCGGACGACGTCGGGGGCGGCGGCGTTCACGAGGAACCCGGCGTCCTGAGCCGCCTGTTGCGCCTGGGGCGCGAGCGGCTCGGTGAGCACGATACCCAGGAGCAGGCCCGCTCCCCGGACGTGGTCGATCAAGGCGTGCCCGAGGCCCTCGATCCCCTCGCGGAGCTTCTCACCCTGCCGTTTGGCGTTCTCCAGCAGTCCCTCGCCGGCGATGGTGTCGAGCACCGCGAGGCCGGCGGCGCAGGCGACCGGGTTGCCGCCGAAGGTCGTGCCGTGGTGGCCGGGCTGGAGGAGCTGGGCCGCGCGGCCGAAGGCGACGGTGGCGCCGAGCGGCAGTCCGCCGCCGAGCTGCTTGGCGAGGGTGACGACGTCCGGCAGCACGCCCTCGTGGGCCTGGTACGCGAACCAGTCGCCGGTCCGGCCGACACCGGTCTGCACCTCGTCGAGCACGAGCAGCGCGCCCTTGGCGGCCGTGATGGCGCGGGCCGCCTTGAGGTAGCCGGCGGGCGGGACCACGACACCCCGTTCGCCCTGTATGGGTTCGAGGACGACCAGGGCCGTGTCCTCGGTGACGGCCGCGTCCAGCGCCTGGGCGTCCCCGAACGGCACGTGGGTGACGTCGCCGGGCAGCGGCAGGAACGGCTCCCGCTTGCCGGCCTGCCCGGTGAGCGCGAGGGCGCCCATGGTGCGGCCGTGGAAGGCGCCCTCGGTGGCGACGACGTGGGTGCGGCCGGTGAGGCGGCCGATCTTGAAGGCGGCCTCGTTGGCCTCGGCTCCGGAGTTGCAGAAGAAGACCCTGCCGTCCCGGCCGAAGAGCTGCAGCAGCCGCTCGGCCAGGGCCACGGTCGGCTCGGCGAGGAAGAGGTTGGAGATGTGGCCGAGGGAGGAGATCTGCCGGGTGACGGCCTCGACGATCGCCGGGTGGCCGTGGCCGAGGGCGTTGGTGGCGATGCCGCCGACGAAGTCGAGGTACTCCGTGCCGTCGGCGTCCCAGAGCCGCTGGCCCTCGCCGCGCACGAGGGGGAGGCGGGGCGTGCCGTAGTTGTTCATCAGCGCGCCCTGCCAGCGGGCGGTCAGTTCCGCGTTGCTCACGACTCCCCCTGTTCGTCGGGCACGACCATGGTGCCGATGCCCTCGTCCGTGAAGATCTCCAGCAGGATCGAGTGCTGGACCCGGCCGTCGATGACGCGGGCGGTGGTCACGCCGTTGCGCACGGCGTGCAGGCAGCCCTCCATCTTGGGCACCATGCCCGAGGACAGCTCCGGCAGGAGCTTCTCGAGCTGGGACGCGGTGAGACGGCTGATCACCTCGTCGCTGTGGGGCCAGTCCTCGTAGAGGCCCTCGACGTCCGTGAGGACCATGAGGGTTTCGGCGCCCAGAGCAGCAGCGAGTGCCGCAGCCGCCGTATCAGCATTGACGTTGTAGACATGGTGGTCGTCCTGGCTGCGGGCGATCGAGGAGACGACCGGGATGCGGCCGTCGGCGAGCAGGGCCTCGATCGCGCCCGTGTCGATCTCGGTGATCTCGCCCACCCGCCCGATGTCGACCGCTTCTCCGTCGATCCGGGGCCGGTGCTTGGTGGCGGTGAGGGTGTGCGCGTCCTCGCCGGTGAGGCCGACGGCGAGCGGGCCGTGCCGGTTGAGCAGTCCGACCAGCTCCCGCTGGACCTGTCCGGCGAGCACCATGCGCACGACGTCCATGGCGTCCTCGGTGGTGACGCGCAGGCCGGCCTTGAACTCGCTGACGATGCCGTGGGTCTCGAGCGCGCGGCTGATCTGCGGACCGCCGCCGTGCACGACGACGGGTTTCAGTCCGGCGTGCCGCAGGAAGACGACGTCCTGGGCGAACGCGGCCTTCAGGTCCTCGTCGACCATGGCGTTGCCGCCGAACTTGATGACGACGGTCCTGCCGTGGTGCCGGGTCAGCCAGGGCAGCGCCTCGATGAGGATCTGCGCCTTGGGCAGCGCGGTGTGCTTGCGGGTGACGGTCATGAGGAATAGGCGCTGTTCTCGTGGACGTAGTCGGCGGTGAGGTCGTTGGTCCAGATGGTGGCGGTGGCGTCGCCGGCGGCCAGGTCGGCGACGATGTGCACCTCGCGGTAGCGCATGTCGACCTGGTCGCGGTCCTCGCCGACGCCGCCGTTCTTGCACACCCAGACGCCGTTGATGGCGACGTTGAGCCGGTCGGGCTCGAAGGCGGCCTGCGTGGTGCCGATGGCGGAGAGGACGCGGCCCCAGTTGGGGTCCTCGCCGTGGACGGCGCACTTCAGGAGGTTGTTGCGGGCGATGGAGCGGCCCACCTCGACGGCGTCGTCCTCGGTGGCGGCGCCCACCACCTCGACCTTGATGTCCTTGCTGGCGCCCTCGGCGTCGCGGATGAGCTGCTGCCCGAGGTCGTCGCACACCTGCCGTACGGCCTCGGCGAAGTCGTCGTACTCCGGGGTGACTTCGGAGGCGCCGGAGGCGAGCAGCAGCACGGTGTCGTTGGTGGACATGCAGCCGTCGGAGTCGACGCGGTCGAAGGTGACCCGGGTGGCGGCGCGCAGCGCCCGGTCCAGGGTCTCGCTGTCGACGTCGGCGTCGGTGGTGAGGACGACGAGCATGGTGGCGAGGCCGGGGGCGAGCATGCCCGCGCCCTTGGCCATGCCGCCGACGGTCCAGCCTCCCCCGGACACGACGGACGTCTTGTGGACGGTGTCCGTGGTCTTGATGGCGATGGCGGCCTTCTCGCCGCCGTGCTCCGAGAGCTGGGCGACGGCGGTGCCGACACCCGGGAGCAGCTTGTCCATGGGGAGCAGGACGCCGATGAGGCCGGTGGAGCAGACGGCGATCTCGCCCGCGCCGACGCCCAGCAGCTCGGCGGCCTTCTCGGCGGTGGCGTGGGTGTCCTGGAAGCCCTTGGGGCCGGTGCAGGCGTTGGCGCCGCCGGAGTTGAGGACGACCGCGGACAACTGCCCGCTCTTGAGGACCTGTTCGGACCAGAGCACGGGCGCGGCCTTGACGCGGTTGGAGGTGAAGACGCCGGCGGCGGCGCGCCGGGGGCCGTTGTTGACCACGAGGGCCAGGTCGGGGTTGCCGTTCTCCTTGATCCCGGCGGCGATGCCCGCCGCCGTGAATCCCTTCGCTGCCGTCACACTCACTGTGTCTCCTCGTTCGCCCCGCCGCGGTAGCGGCTGATGTCACGACCGCCCGTGCAGTGCGGAGGTGCGGGCATCGTGGTCGTCTGCGGCCCGGCGGCTGCACGTGCGTCGCTCACGGCGCGACTCCGATCGTCGTCAGCCCGGTGGTCTCGTCGAGCCCCAGGGCGATGTTCATGCTCTGGACGGCACCCCCCGCGGTGCCCTTGGTGAGGTTGTCGATGGCGCTGATCGCGACGACCCGGCCGGCGGCGGCGTCGTGGGCCACCTGCACCTGCACGGCGTTGGAGCCGTACACGGAGGCGGTGGCGGGCCACTGTCCCTCGGGGAGGAGGCGCACGAACGGTTCGTCGGCGAACGCCTTCTCGTAGGCGGCGCGCACGGACTCGGCGGTGACACCGGGCCTGGCCTTCACGGAGCAGGTGGCGAGGATGCCGCGGGGCATCGGCGCCAGGGTGGGCGTGAAGGAGACGGTGACGCGCTCGCCGGCCGCCGCGCTGAGGTTCTGGATCATCTCGGGGGTGTGCCGGTGCCCGCCGCCCACGCCGTACGGGGACATGGAGCCCATGACCTCGCTGCCCAGCAGGTGCGGCTTGGCCGCCTTGCCCGCGCCGGAGGTGCCGGACGCGGCGACGACCACGGCCTCGGCCTCGGCGAGTCCCGCGGCGTAGGCCGGGAACAGGGCGAGGGAGACGGCGGTGGGGTAGCAACCGGGCACCGCGACGCGCTTGGACCCCTCCAGCGCGGCGCGGGCACCCGGCAGTTCGGGCAGGCCGTAGGGCCAGGTGCCGGCGTGCGGGGAGCCGTAGAAGGCCTCCCAGTCGGCGGCGTCCTTCAGCCGGAAGTCGGCACCCATGTCGATCACCAGCACCTCGTCGCCGAGCTGCTCGGCGACGGCGGCGGACCGGCCGTGCGGCAGCGCGAGGAAGACGACGTCGTGCCCGGCGAGCGCCTCGGGGGCGGTCGGCTCCAGCACCCGGTCGGCCAGCGGCGCCAGATGCGGCTGGAGCGCGCCGAGGCGCTGTCCGGCGTTGGAGTTCCCGGTCAGGGCGCCGATCTCGACCCCGGGGTGGGTCAGGAGCAGACGCAGCAGCTCACCGCCCGCGTACCCGCTCGCTCCGGCCACCGCCGCACGTACCGCCATGGAAAAACCCTCCTCCTGGATGGCATGACTATACGTTTCTCTGCACGTTTATGCAACGGGTGCCGGGATCGACGGGAGGTGCCGGGCCGGCGGAGGCGGACCCGGGCGGGGCGGGACGGGACCGCCCGGGGGACGGCTGCCCCGTCGTCGGCCGGGCAGTCCTCCACGATGTCGGACGGGGAGTCCGCCGCCCGGTGGTCCGCAGGCGTGCCGCACTCGGGTGCGTACGCCGGAGAGCGAGTCCCCCGCGGCCGCACGGATGTCGTCCGCATGCGCTCGTCGTGCCGCGGGGGAAGCCTGGGCACCCCCGCGTGGCGGTGCTTCCGGAGGGCCGGAACGGCGGGGGCGGGACGCCCTCGGCAGCCCCCCTCGCCGCGCGGACCCCTGGGAGCCGGACGACGTCAGGACCGCCGGCGGGGCGGTCCGGGGACGGCGGTCGCACCGGCCCCGCGGACATCCGGCCCCGCCCGGGCGGGCGGCTCCCGCCCGGTACGGAAAGGGCCGCGAGGGTCAGCGGGCGCCACCGGCGCCGCGGGGCGGCGCGGTGCTCGACCGGACGACGAGGCGCGGCTCCACCGACTTCGGCTCCGACAGGGCGCCCGGAGCCGCGATGGACCGCAGCAGATGCGTCACCGCCAGCGCCCCCATCTCCGCGAACGGCTGTGCCACGGTGGTGAGCGGCGGCCAGCTGTACTCGGCGAGCTCGATGTTGTCCACGCCCACCACCGAGATGTCCTCGGGGACCCGCCGACCCGTCTCGTGCAGCGCCTTGATCACCCCGAAGGCCATCTCGTCGCTGGCGACGAAGACGGCGGTCACGTCGGGGATGCGCCCCAGCACGAGACCGTTGCGGTACCCCGACGCGGGAGACCAGTCGCCCTCCAGCGCGGGAGGCACGGAGCGCCCGGCCTCCTCGAGGGTGTCGCGCCAGCCGTCACGCCTGCTGGCGGCCTCCAGCCACTCCTCGGGACCGGTCACGTGCCACACCGAGTCGTGCCCGAGGTCGAGCAGGTGCTGTGTGGCCAGACGCGCCGCGAGCGCCTGGTCGACGGCCACCACCTCGGTCGCGGAGGTGCGGGACCCGTCGATCGTGACGGTGGGGACCGACGCGGTCAGCTGCTCGATCCGGCGGCTGGTGTGGATGAGCGGCACGGCCAGGACGACGCCCTCGACGTCCTGGTCGGCCAGCCGGGACAGCGCGTCCTCGATGGCGGACGTGTCGAGCGACGAGGTCGTGACGGCGTTGACGGCGTACCCGGCCGCCCTGGCCGCGTTCTCGATGCCCGAGGTGATGAGCCCGCCCGAGTAGTAGTGGGTGCGCAGCGTCACCACACCGATGGTGCGGCTGCGGCCCGAGGACAGCACCCGGGCGGCGTTGTTGCGCCGGTACCCCAGCTCCTCCACGGCGGCCATGACCTTGGCGCGCGTGTGCTCCTGGACGTTCGGATGGCCCGAGAGCACTCGGGACACCGTCTGCGCGGACACCCCGGCGGCTCGCGCCACGTCCGCCATCCCGGGTGGCCGCTTCGCGTCGGCACTCTGCTTCACCATGGGTCCTTCCTCGTGGCCGTGGCCCCCGATGATATCGCTCACAGGATCAGTCGGCGCTGCGCGAGAAGACTCCGCCGATTTCTTGCTTGTGAACCGTTGGCATCGATAACAACTTCTGCCATAGTTCGAGCCGTCGACGGTCGCTTCGCCCATGCCGCACGCCGCCCGCTCCATGAACGCGTGACGGTCGCCCCTTGCCTCATCTCCCTGGAAGAGGAGTCATGAAGAGATCAATCACCCGGTCCGCCGGAATCATCGGCACTCTGGCCCTGGCCCTGACGGCCACCGCATGCGGTGGATCGGACTCGGATCCGGCCTCCTCGTCCGGCAAGGCATCGATAACATTCTGGGGCTGGGCCCCGGGTTACGAGGACGCGGTCAAGGCGTTCAACCGGAGCCACCCGGACATCAAGGTCACGTACCAGTCGGTGCAGCCGGGAGCCAAGGGCGGCTACCAGAAGATGCTGAACGCCGTCAAAGCGGGCAACGCCCCCTGCCTGGCCCAGGTCGGCTACGAGACGCTCCCCAGTTTCGCCGCCCAGGGGGCCCTGCTGGACGTCACCGAGCACGCCTCCGGGGCCGAGGGCGACTTCCAGGAGGCGGCCTGGAAGTCGGTGACCCTCGGCGACCAGGTCTACGGAGCGCCCGTGGACACCGGACCGATGGTGATGTTCTACAACAAGGAGGTCTTCGACTCGCTCGACCTCGCGCCTCCGGCCACCTGGGCCGAGTACGAGGAGGCGGCCGGGAAGATCCACGCCTCCGATCCCAAGCGGTACATCACGTCGCCGTACATGGACTACGACTACGCGGGCCTCGCCTGGCAGGCGGACGCCGGCTGGTTCGGGATCAAGGACGACGCCTGGCAGGTGACCATGGCCTCGGAGGCCAACCGGAAGGTCGCCGACCACTGGCAGGGGCTGGTGGACAAGGGCCTGGTCAGCAGCGCCCCGATGTACGACCAGGCCTGGTACACCGGCCTCGGCAACGGGAACATCGCCACCGTCGTGGGCGCGGTGTGGCAGGCCGGCGTCATCAAGGGCGGCGCGGCGCAGGGGGCGGGCAAGTGGGCGGTGGCCCCCATGCCGCAGTGGACCGAGGGGGGCGAGCAGGTCGGCAACGCCGGGGGCTCCGCCACCGCCGTCCTCGCCGGCTGCGACGCGCCGGAGGCGGCCTGGACGTTCGCGCACTGGCTCAGCACCGACCGGAAGGCGTTCGGTGACCTCGTCGACAAGGCCGCGCTCTACCCGGCGGCCAAGGACCTGCTCGACCTCCCCCAGCTGAGCGGGGCGGACGAGTACTTCGGCGGACAGAAGATCTACGACGTCGTCGCCGAGGCGTCCCCGCGCGTCAACCCCTCCTGGACCTGGGGCCCGATGATGACCAAGACCTCGGCCGACCTCAACGACGGCCTCGGCAAGGCGTGGGCGGGCGAGGGCACGCTCGCCGAAGCCCTGAGGAGCGCGCAGCGGGCGACGGTGGGCGAGATGAAGAAGCAGGGCATGGAGGTCGCCGGGTAACCGGCCCGCCGCACCGACGAGACGACGAGCCCGCCCGGTCCACCGCGCACAGTGAGGAACTGCCCCGTGAGCAACGCCGCCGCTCCGGCGGACACCCGAAGCAGCAGACGCTCCACCGGCGGGCCGCCGTCCGCCGACGGTGCCCGCCCCGCCCCCGAGGGCCCGCAGAAGAGCCGGTGGGGGCCGCTGCGGCCCCTGCTGTTCTGCGCCCCGTTCATCGTCCTGTTCCTCGGCATGTACGTCGCGCCGATCGTCTACGCCGTGGTCAAGAGCCTGTACACCGTGCAGCGGTCGGGACTCGGCCTGACGGCGCCGACCGAGGAGTTCGACCCGCTCGGGAACTACCTGCGGGTGTTCGACGACGGCGCGTTCCTCTCCTCCCTCGGCCGGGTCGCCCTGTTCGGTGTGGTGCAGGTGCCGCTGATGCTGGGCGCGGCCCTCGTCCTCGCCCTGCTGATCGACTCCCGGTCCGCGCGCGGCAAGGGCTTCTTCCGCCTCACCAGCTTCCTCCCCTACGCGATCCCCGGGGTGAGCGCCGCGCTGGTCTGGTCGTTCATGTACTCACCGCAGTCGAGCCCGGTCAACCGGATGCTGGAGCCGGTCGGCGTCAGCATCCCGTTCTTCGACACCGATCTGGTGCTGTGGTCGGTGGCGAACATCGTCACCTGGAGCTGGACCGGCTACAACATGATCATCATCTACGCGGCGCTGCAGTCGATCCCCGCGGAGGTGCTGGAGGCCGCCAGGATGGACGGCGCCTCGGCCGTGCGCATCGCCTGGAGCGTCAAGGTGCCCGCGGTGCGCGACGCGCTCGTGCTCACCGCCGTCTTCTCGATCATCGGCTCGGCCCAGCTCTACAACGAGCCGGTGGTGCTCCAGCCCGTCTCCGACGGCGCGGTCTCCTCCACCTTCACCCCGATCATGTCCGCGCAGAGCGCGATCGCCGCCGGCAACTACCCGTACGCGGCCGCCCAGTCCGTCCTCCTCGCCGTGCTGGTGGGTGTCGTGTCGTTCGTCTTCTTCAAGTTCACGGCCCGGGGAGAGCAGGAATGAGCGCGCCCACCACGAAACCGCCCATGATCCGCGCGCGGCGCGACGCGAGCGTGCCGAGCCGGGTCACGGTCACGGCGCTGCTGGCCCTGTCGGCCTTCTACTTCCTGCTTCCCCTGTGGTGGCTGCTCGTGTCCGCCACGAAGCCGTTCGGCGAGCAGTTCTCCGGCACCGGCCTGTGGTTCGACGGCTTCGGTCTCTTCGACAACATCGCGCGGCTCGGCAGCCACGACGGCGGCATCTTCTGGCGCTGGATGCTCAACAGCGTGCTGTACTGCGGCGTCGGAGCGCTGCTGGGCACGGCCTTCTCGGCACTGGCCGGCTACGCCCTGGCCAAGTACCGCTTCCCGGGCCGCGGGCTGCTGTTCGGCGTGGTGCTGGCGGCGGTGCTCATCCCGAAGGTGCTGTTCACCCTGCCGCTGTACCTGATGTTCTCCGGCATGGGCCTGATGGACAACCCGCTGGCCGTGCTGCTGCCGAGCATGGTCAGCCCGTTCGGTGTCTACCTCTGCCGGGTGTTCGCCGCGCAGAGCGTGCCGGACGAGGTGCTGGAAGCCGGCCGGATCGACGGAGCGGGCGAGTTCCGCGTCTTCCGCTCCCTCTCGGTGCGGATGATGCTGCCCGCCCTGGTGACCATCCTGCTGTTCCAGTTCGTGGAGATCTGGAACAACTACCTGCTGCCCTCGATGGTCCTCGGCGACGACCGGCTGCAGCCCGTCACGGTGGGTCTGGTCGGCTGGAACGCCAGCCATGTCGCGGTACCGCCCGCGCTCGTCGTCGTGGGCTCGCTCGTGTCCATCGTCCCCCTCCTGCTCGCCTTCCTCTCGCTGCAGCGGTTCTGGCGCGCGGGCATGACCGCGGGAGCCGTGAAATGACCGCACCGGAGCCCGGCACCGTGGAACACGCGTCCGCCCGCGGCGGACCGGCCGCCCTCACCTTCCGGGACGGAACGCTGCTGCGGGAGGGCCGGCCGCACCGCGTCCTGTCCGGCTCCCTGCACTACTTCCGGGTCCACCCGGACCAGTGGACCGACCGGCTCCGGCGGCTGGCCGCCCTCGGGCTCAACACCGTCGACACCTACGTGGCCTGGAACTTCCACGAGCGCACTCCGGGCGACGCGGACTTCGAGGGCCCGCGCGACCTGGAACGCTTCGTCCGGCTCGCCCGGGAGGAAGGGCTGGACGTCATCGTGCGGCCGGGCCCCTACATCTGCGCGGAATGGGACAACGGCGGTCTGCCCGCCTGGCTCACGGACACCCCCGGCATGCGGCTGCGCACCTCCCACCCTCCCTTCCTGGACGCGGTGGGGCGCTGGTTCGACGAGCTGATCCCGCGGATCGCCGCCCTCCAGGCCGGCCGGGGCGGACCGGTGGTGGCCGTGCAGATCGAGAACGAGTACGGCAGTTACGGCGACGACCACTCCTACGTCCGCTGGGTGCGGGACGCACTGGTCGAGCGGGGCGTCACCGAACTGCTCTACACCGCCGACGGCCCGACGGCGCTCATGCAGGACGGCGGCTCCCTGGCCGGGGAACTGGCCGCCGCCACGTTCGGTTCCAGGCCCGCGCAGGCCGCGGCGCTGCTGCGGGAGCGACGGCGGGGCGAGCCCTTCTTCTGCGCGGAGTTCTGGAACGGCTGGTTCGACCACTGGGGGGAGCACCACCACGTCCGGTCGGCCGACAGCGCGGCGGACTCCCTGGAAGGCATCCTCGCCGAGGGCGGCTCGGTGAGTCTGTACATGGCGCACGGAGGCACCAACTTCGGCCTCTGGTCGGGCGCCAACCATGACGGCGAGCGGATCCAGCCGACCGTCACCAGCTACGACTCGGACGCCCCGATCGCCGAACACGGGGCCCTGACCCCGAAGTTCTTCGCGGTGCGGGAGCGGCTGGCCGCCGTCGACCCCGCCGTGGCGGACCGGCCCGTTCCCGCGGACCCGCCCCTGCTGGAGCCGCGCTCCCTGGAGCTGACCCGGCGTGCGGCCCTGCTGGAGGGGCTGCGCGCCACCACCGAGCCGGTACGCGCACCGGTACCGCTGAGCTTCGGCGAGCTGGGGCAGGCCGCGGGACTGGTGCTGTACGCGGCCGAACCGCTCCTCCCCCCGGGGTCCGTCGACCTGTCCGTGCGGGACCTGCACGATCGTGCCCAGCTGTTCGTCGACGGTGAGCCCGTGGCCGTGCTGGACGGCGACAGCTCCTCGGTCGCCGTCCACGGCGCCGGGCGCCGCGTCCGGCTGGAACTGCTGGTGGAGAACCAGGGCCGGATCAACTACGGCCCTCTGCTCGGCCAGGGGAAGGGCATCCTCGGCAGCGTGCTCGTGGACCGCCGGCAGGTGCACAACTGGAGCATGTACCGGCTGCCGCTGGACGAGTGGACCCGGCAGGACATCTCCCGCGCCGCCTCGGCCGCGGCGCCCGGGGGGCGGGCGGGCTTCGCCGACGCCCGGCTGGAGGTGGCCGAGCCCGCGGACACCTTCGTCGCCCTGCCCGGCTTCGGCAAGGGATTCCTGTGGGTCAACGGAACCCTGCTGGGCCGCTACTGGGAGATCGGCCCGCAGCGGACGCTCTACCTCCCCCGGCCGCTGCTGCACGCCGGTGAGAACGTCCTCACCGTGCTGGAGACCGAGCGCTTCGGCGACCGCGTCGTCCTGCGCGACCGTCCCGACCTCGGCCCGCCGCAGGAGTACGTCGAGACCTTCGACTGACCGCGTCGGCGGCCGCGGCCGGGGCGCGACCGCGGCGTCGCACGTGCGCCGCGGCCGCCCGGACGTCGCGGTGCGCCGCGCTCGTCGTCCGCGGGGACCAGCCGGATCTCCGGACCGGGGATCCGGACCGGGGATCCGGACCGGGGATCCGGACCGGGGATCCGGACCGGGGATCCGGACCGGGGATCCGGACCGGGGATCCGGACCGGGGATCCGGACCGGGGCGGGCGACCCCGGTGGCGCCGCCCGCCCCGGACGGCGGACCCCGTCGCGGGCGTCGTCCGGGAGCGGCGTCCGCACGGGGTGACCGGCCGGGCCCGCGCGGACGCGGGGAAGGGGGTGCGGAATCAGGCCGTGGCCGGCCGCCACGGACGCGGTCCGCGCGGACGCGCACGGACCGGGACGAGGCGAGCTCCACGACCCTGCGGTTACGCTCGACGCCGTTCCCGCGCGCGTCCGCGGCCCGGCCCCTCTCCCCGCACCGCCCTGAAAGGGGCAGGGACCCTGCCAGGGCATCGGGCGCACGTCGAACGGCAGGACGGGGGCGGAGGCAGGAGCACGTCAGCGGGGCGTGCGCCGAGGAGCACGGGAGAACGGGGCGTCATGGGCGAGTTCTGGCCGGTACCCGACGTACTGGCGTACCTGAGCGGCAGGTGGCGGGCCGAGCGCGTCGTGCGGGATCTCGCGAGCGGGGACGAGGGGCGGTTCCTGGGGACGGTGGTGTTCGGTCCGCCGGGGGACGGGGACGGCGGCGGCCTGCTGCAGCGGGAGTCCGGTGACTTCACCTGGCGGGGTGTCACCCGGCCCGCCGAGCGCACGCTCCGCTTCCTGCCCGGCCCCGACGGCACCGCGGACGTGCGGTTCGCGGACGGCCGCCCGTTCCACGGCCTGGACCTGCGGTCCGGCCGGCACGTCGCCCACCACCCCTGCTCGGCGGACCTCTACCGGGGCGAGTTCACCGTCCGGGACGCCGGCCACTGGCGCGCGGTCTGGCGGGTGCGCGGTCCGGCGAAGGACCTGGAGCTCGTCACGGACCACGCGCGCGAGGCCTGAGCGCCGCGGGCACGGGCCGGGCTTCGCGCAGGCGCCGGCTCCGTACAAGGGCGGGCTAGGCGCGCAGGGGCTGGGCCGAGACGTTCTCCAGGCGCAGGCTCCACCGGCCCGGCCGCCCGGCGACGCTGATCGTCGACAGCGAGCGGACGTCGAAGTTCCAGTAGGTGGCGGGCGGCGCCTTGAGCGCGTAGACGAGCGCCGCGCGGATCACCGACGGTTCGGCCACCGCGACCACCCGGCAGCCGTCCTCGGCGGGCCGGGTGTCCAGCCAGCCGCCGACGCGTCCGATGAACTCCAGCAGGGACTCCCCGCCGTGCGGTGTGGACCGCGGGTCGGCGAGCCAGGCGTCCACCGCCTCCGGCTCGCGGGCCATCGCCTCCCCCAGGGTCAGTCCGCGCCAGCGCCCCATGTCGCAGTCGCGCAGGGCGAGTTGGACGAGCGGTGCGTAGCCGAGACCCTCTCCGGTGGCACGGCTGCGCGGTGCCGGGGAGCAGTAGCGCAGGTCGGCCGCGGCCAGGGGCAGCAGTTCGTGCGCGACGCGTTGCACCTCGCTCCATCCGGTCTGGTCCAGCGGCCGGGGGTCCTCGAACCGCTCGGACAGCACCGTGGAGCTCCCCGCCGCGGCGACGAACGTGACCCGGAGTGCCATGCGGCGATGGTCAGCCGCCGGGGTCGGCCGGTCAAGAGGTGCCGGCCGGCCATGACGCAAGGTGGCGCACTCCTCACCCTCCGGCGGGGAGATACGGGGCAGATCCATCCGGAACGCCCGCCCGGCGACCCCGGGACCGTGCGTCAGGGCTGCTCGAAGACGAGCGCCATCCACTGGTCGGGCCGCTCCAACGGCCGGAACCCGAGCGGGGCGTACACCTCGTGCGCGTCGTGCGTGGCCAGCAGCACGCGCCGCACGCCGCAGTCCCGCACCTCCTCCCGCACGGCGGTGACCAGCGCGGTGCCGAGGCCCTTGCCGCGTACGGCGGGGTCGACGTACACGTCGCACAGCCAGGCGAAGGTGGCCCGGTCGGTGACGACCCGGGCGTAGGCGACCTGCGCGCCCGTGACCGTGTCGTACACGCCGAAGTTGAGCGAGCCGCCGATCGCCCGGTCCTGCGTCTCGCGGGGGCGGCCGAGGGCCCAGTAGGCGTCGGTGGACAGCCACCGGTGCACCGTGTCGGCCTCGATCCGGGCGGGGTCGGTGGAGATTTCGTAGCCCTCGGGCAGGCGGGGGTCGGCAGTCATGCGCCGATGCTCGCAGCCGGAGGCGGCGGGCGTCGAGCCGTTATCCCACCACCTCGGACCAGGCCCTGCGCAGCCGGTGCACGCCCTCCGTGATCTCGCCGGCGCCGGCCACGGCGGCGAAGCTCAGGCGGAGGTGTCCGGCGGGCGGTTCGGCGCTGAAGTAGGGGCGTCCGGGGGTGACGGCGACGCCCGCGCGCAGGGCGGCGGCGGTCAGGGCGGACTCGGACGTGCCGTCGGGCAGCCGTACCCACAGGTGGTAGCCGCCGGAGGGGATGTGCGGCAGGGCGAGGCCGGGCAGGTGCAGGCGGAGCGCGGCGGTCAGGGCGTCGCGGCGGGTGCGCAGGGCGGTGGCGAGGGCGCGCAGGTGGCGGGGCCAGGCGGGCGAGCCGACCAGTTCCAGGGTGGCCTCCTGCAGCGGGCGCGGCACGAAGAAGGTGTCGACGATCTGGATGGCCCGCAGCCGCTCCAGCACCGGGCCGTGCGCGGCGAGGGCGCTCACCCGGAAGCTGGGCGAGGTGGCCTTGGTCAGCGAACCGACGTGCACCACCACGCCGTCGGGGTCGTCGGCGGCGAGCGGGCGCGGCAACGGGCCCGCGTCCTCGTGCACCAGCCGCCGTACGAAGTCGTCCTCGACGACGAACGCGCCGGCCTGCCGGGCGATGCGCAGCACCTCGCCGCGCCGCTCGGGGGCGAGGACCGCGCCGGTGGGGTTCTGGAAGAGCGGCTGGCAGACGAGGACGCGGGCGCCGGACGCGCGGAACGCGTCGGCGAGCAGCGACGGCCGTACGCCGTCGGCGTCCACCGGGACGGGCACCGGGCGGAGCCCGGCGGCACGGGCGATGGCCAGCATGCCCGGGTAGGTGGGCGACTCGACGAGGACGGGAGCACCGGGCGGGGCGAGCGCGCGCAGGGCGGTGGTCAGGGCGGACTGCCCGCCCGCGGTGACCAGCACTCCGGCCGCCGTCAGCGGCCCGCCGATGGCGCGCGCGAACCATTCGCGCAGCTCGGGAAGCCCTTCCATGGGCGGCCGTCCCCACGCCCCCGGCCGGCGACCGGCCCGGGCCAGCGCGGCCGCCATGGCGCGCTCGGGCTGGAGCGAGGGGTGCAGATAGCCGCCGTTGAACTCGATCACGCCGGGCGCGGGGGCGGCGAGCGAGACGAGGACGCCGGACGCGTCGACCGAGCGGGGGACGAGGTCGGCGGCGCCGTCGGCGCTGAGGGCGACCTCCTGCCACGAGGTGTCCCCGGTGGGGGCGGCCGGTGTGCGGGGCGCGGCACGGAAGGCGCCGGCGCCGGGCCGGGTGACGACCAGCCCCTCGGCGGCGAGCCGCGCCAGGGCCCGGGAGACGGTCACGGGGCTGACCCGGAACCGCTCGACCAGGGTCCGGCTGGACGGAAGCTTCTCTCCGGGAGAGTAGCGGTCCAGTTCCTGTCGCAGCCGTTCCGCCAATTCACTGACGCTGCTACTCTCCTGCATGAGAGTACAGAGTAGCGCTACCGCCACTGTTCCGATAGCGGTCCCCGCCCCCCCGCGCGGCCGTGGCTTCGGCACCCTCCAGGCCGCCCTGGGAGTGGTCGCCTTCTCCCTGACGTTCCCCGCCACCGCCTGGGGCCTGGAGGGCTTCGGCCCCTGGTCGCTGGTGGCGGTGCGCAGCGTGCTCGCGGCGGTGATCGCCGGGGGCTGTCTGCTGGCCCTGCGGGTCCCGCTCCCCGCCCGTCACCACTGGCCGGGGCTCGCGGTGGTCGCGGCGGGGGTGGTGCTGGGCTTCCCGATGCTGACCACGCTCGCGCTGCGGACGTCCACCACCGCGCACGCCGCCGTGGTGGTGGGCCTGCTCCCGCTCACCACGGCGCTGTTCTCGTCCCTGCGGACGGGCTCGCGCCCCTCGCGCACCTTCTGGGCGGCGGCCCTCGCCGGCGCGGCGGCGGTGGTGGCGTTCACCGTGCGGCAGAGCGGGGGCGCGCTGACCACGGCGGACCTGTACCTGTTCGGGGCGCTGCTGGTCTGCGCGGCCGGCTACACCGAGGGCGGCCGGCTGGCCGGGACGATGCCGGGCTGGCAGGTCATCGGCTGGGCACTGGTGCTGTGCCTGCCGCTCACCCTGCCGGCCGCCGCGCTCGCCCTGACCGCGGAGCCGGTCCGGCTGACCGCGCACAGCGTGACCGGCCTGCTGTGGGTGGCGGCGGGCTCGCAGTTCCTCGGCCTGATCGTCTGGTACCGCGGCATGGCGTCCATCGGCATCCCGAAGGCCAGCCAGCTGCAACTCGCCCAGCCGCTGCTGACGCTGGTCTGGTCGGTGTTCCTCCTGGGCGAACACCTGCCGGTCGCGGCCCCGGTCACGGCGATCGCCGTCCTGGTGTGCATCGCGGTGACGCAGCGGGCGCGGGGGTGAGAGCCGGCGGGGCAGGCCACGGCGCGTCCGGGCCGTGGGAGGCATGGGGGACGCGGGCGTGGCACGTCCGGGCAGCGGGGTGAGGACACGGTCCGGCAGAGGGGCGGGCGCGCGTCCCCGCTCGGAGGCACGTCCCCGCCGGGGGACACGGCCCGCCCCGGGCGCGTGCCCACGGTGACGCGGCCGGACCGCTGCCGGGTTCCGCCCCCCGCCGTAGACTCGAAGGAGCATGGACCGCTGCCCCCGTACAGGTGAGGAGGCGACGATGCGCGCAACCGAGGGTGACCGGCTTGTCCAGCACGGCAGGGTGGTCGGCCAGCACGACAAGGTCGGCGAGATCGTCGAAGTGCTCGGCCGGGACGGCGACCCGCCGTACCGGGTCCGGTTCGAGGACGGGCACGAGGGCATCTGCTCGCCCGGTCCCGACACCGAGATCCGGCACCGGGAGAGCATGACCCGGCACTGATCAGGACGGGGGGCCGGCGCCGCGCCCGTAGTGGTCGGCGACCACCCGTGCCATCGCCCCCGCCGGATCGGCCGTCACCTCGCGCGCCGCGAAGAACACGTGCCCCCGCACCTCGGGGTACCGCTTCGCCAGCGTGAGGTGACGGGACAGCTCGGCCGGGTCCTGCCAGGCGGCGGGCTGCACCGGGTCCCCCGCCTTGTACAGCGCCTCCCCCACGTACAGCCGCGTGCCCGAGCCGCGGACCACCTCGGCCCACCAGGGCAGCAGCTTCGCGTAGTCGGCGGCGGCGAAGCCGATGTTCCAGTACAGCTGCGGACAGATGTAGTCGATCCAGTTCTCCCTGGCCCACTTCCGGGTGTCCGCGTGCAGATCGTCGTACGACTGCACGCCCGCCCGGGTGTCGGAGCCCCGCGCGTCGACGTCGGCGTTGCGCCACACCCCGAAGGGGCTGATCCCGAAGCGGGTGCCGGGGCGGACCGCCCGGATGCCCTCGGCCGTCTCGTGGACCAGCCGGTCGACGTTGTCCCGCCGCCAGGCCGCCCGGTCCGGGAAGGCGGCGCCGTACCGGTCGTAGGCGGCGTCGTCGTCGAAGGTCTGCCCGGCCACCGGATACGGGTAGAAGTAGTCGTCGAAGTGGACCCCGTCCACCGGGTAGCGGCGCACCGCGTCCAGCATCGCCTCCCGCACGAACGCCCGGACCTCGGGCAGCCCCGGGTCGTAGTACAGCTTCCCGCCGTACGGGATCACCCAGCCGGGGTGGCGGCGCGCCGGGTGGGAGGCGGCGAGCCGGTCGGGGTCGGCGTGCATGGCGACCCGGTACGGGTTGAACCAGGCGTGCAGGTGCAGCCCCCGCGCGTGCGCCTCCGCGACGGCCGTGCCGAGCGGGTCCCAGCCGGGGTCCGCGCCCTGGGCGCCGGTGAGGTACTGCGACCAGGGTTCGTGCGGGGACGGCCACAGCGCGTCGGCGGTGGGCCGCACCTGGAGCATCACGGCGTCGAGGCGGGCGCGGACGGCGGCGTCCAGGTGGGCGACGAGCTCGGCGCGCTGCCGCTCGGCGCTCAGGCCGGGGCGGGACGGCCAGTCCCGGTTGGTGACGGTGGCCACCCACATGCCGCGCATCTCACCGGCCGCCGCGCCTCCCCGGGCGGGAGCGCCCGCCGTGCCCGGCGCCGGCCGTGGGGCGGCGGACCCCTGCGCCGTGTCTGCCAGGGCGGCCAGCGCCGCCGCCGCGAAGCCCCTGCGTGACGCTCTCACCCTCGTCCTCCCCCGGACCTCTGCCCCGGCCTCTGTCACGAGGTCTGCCGCGATCGTCCTGGAACCGCCTGGTCAGGGCGGTCTTCCGGCCAGGATGCCCCACCCCCGCGATCGATCATCGATACTTCGGAGTAACGTGCTCGAACGGAGCAGGCGCCGGGACCCGGCATCCTGCCACAGCCGCAAGCAGGAGCGAAAGGGACGATGTGACCGACATCGAACGCGTCGGAGTGGTGGGCTGCGGTCAGATGGGCGCGGGTATCGCCGAGGTGTGCGCCCGGGCCGGGCTGGACGTCAAGGTCGCCGAGACCACCGGTGAGGCCCTGGAGATCGGCCGTACCCGGCTGTTCAACTCCCTGTCGAAGGCGGCGGAGCGCGGCAAGATCAGCGAGGAGGAACTGGCGGCCACCCAGACCCGGCTGACCTTCACCACGGACCTCGGCGAGTTCGCCGACCGTGACCTGGTGATCGAGGCCGTGGTCGAGAACGAGCAGGTGAAGACGGAGATCTTCCAGGTCCTCGACCAGGTGGTGACCCGCCCCGACGCGATCCTGGCGTCGAACACCTCCTCCATCCCGCTGGTGAAGCTGGCCGTCGCCACGTCCCGGCCGGACCACGTCATCGGCATCCACTTCTTCAACCCGGCCCCGGTGCAGAAGCTGGTCGAGCTGATCCCGGCGCTCACCACCTCCGAGGGCACGCTGAGCCGCGCGCAGGTCTTCACCGAGAAGGTGCTGGGCAAGCACGGGATCCGCGCCCAGGACCGCTCCGGCTTCGTGGTCAACGCGCTGCTGATCCCGTACCTGCTCTCCGCGATCCGGATGTTCGAGTCGGGCATCGCCAGCCGCGAGGACATCGACAACGGCATGGAGATGGGCTGCGCCCACCCGATGGGCCCGCTCAAGCTCTCCGACCTGATCGGCCTGGACACGGTCGCCTCGGTCGCGTACTCGATGTACGAGGAGTACAAGGAGCCCCTGTACGCCGCGCCGCCGCTGCTGCAGCGGATGGTGGACGCGGGACGGCTCGGCCGGAAGACCGGCTCGGGGTTCTACACGTACGGGTGATGTCTCAGCCGCGGGTCCCGGGCCGGTTCTCCGGCGCGGGGCCCGCGGCGTCTTCGCCGAACGCCCGGCGGCAGTGGGTGAGCAGGGCGCGCAGCGCGGGGTTGTGGGCGGGTCGCCAGACCAGGGCGAGCAGGGCCGGTGTGCGCACGTCGGCGATGAGGTGGGCGGTGAGGCGGTCGCGGTAGCTCTCCGCCATCGACTCGCTGAGGACGGCGACGCCCAGGCCGCGGGCGGCGAGGCCGGCGACGGCGTCGGCGGCGCTGGCCTGGAGCGCGAGGGACGGTGCGACGCCCTGTGCGGCGCAGGCCTGGTCGAACACCGCGCGCAGGCCGGAGCCCGGCGGCATGCACACGACCGGGTACGCGGTCAGGTCGCGCAGGGTGACCCGGCGCCGTTTCTCCAGGGCGTGGCCGGGAGGCACCGCCGCGACCAGGCGTTCGCTGACGACCGTCAGCGCGTCCAGTCCGTCCGGGGTCCGGGCCGCCGCACCGGTCAGCGCCAGGTCCAGGGCGCCGGTGCGCACCCCCTCGGCGAGCCGGTCGGAGGCGTCCTCCAACAGCGAGACCTCCACGCCCGGGTGGGCGGCGTGGAAGGCGGCCAGTGCCTCGAACAGCGGCGTGACGGTGCAGCCGATCACCATGCCGACGGTGATCCGGCCGCGGATCAGGTCGGTCACCTCGTCCACGGCCCGGCCGACCGCGCCCGCCGCCGCGAGCGCGTCACGGGCGTGTTCCAGCGCGGCCTTTCCCGCCGGGGTGAGGGTGACGGTGCGGGCGGAGCGGTCGAACAGCTCGGTGCCCAGCTCCCGTTCGAGCCGGCGGATCTGGGCGCTGACCCCGGACTGGCTGATGTGCACCCGCTCGGCGGCCCGCGTGAAGTTCCGCTCCTCGGCGACGGCGACGAAGTACTCCAGCTGCCTCAGTTCCATGACTGCTCATTCTAGTTTTCAGAAGAACCATCTGTTGGACTTGTGATGCTCCGCTGGTGACGCTGGAGGGGTCCGAGCGTCACCTCAGGAGGAACCATGCCGGAGTACGAGAAGGCCAGGCGTCCGGAGGACCTCACACGGCTGTTCGTCGAGCGGTCCAACGCCGGTGACGCAGCCGGGGTCGCCGCGCTGTACGAGGAGGACGCGGTGATGGCCTACCCGCCCGGCGAGCTGACGGTGGGGCGGGAGGCGATCCGCGCGCTGTGGGAGGAGGTGCTGGCGAACGCGCCCCGGTTCGAGCCGGAGCCGCCCCTGCCGACCCTGGTCAGCGGGGACATCGCGCTGACCTCGACCCCGCCGCGGGACGGGGCCGGCGCCCGCGCCCAGGTCGTGCGGCGGCAGCCCGACGGGAGCTGGCTGCGGGTGCTGGACCAGCCGGAGTTCGTGCGGCCCGCCTCCTTCGGGGCCTGAGGTGACGGCGGACGCCCCGACGGCCGCGCGCGTCCGCCGTGCGGGGCGGCGCGGGCCGTCTACAGGCGCAGGTGGTGCAGGAGGAGTAACGCCGCGGCCATGTTGGCCGCCGGGACCTCGCCGCGGGTGATCAGGTCCGGGACCACTTTCAGGGGCACCCATGCGCGGCGGTCCGACTCGAAGGCGTCCACGGGGTCCCCGACGTACTCGCCCTCGTCGGACCAGTAGATGTGGTGGCGGGCGTCGCTGAGGCCGTTGGACGGCTCCACGCTCATCAGGTGGTGCAGGGGGCCCGGGCGCCAGCCGGTCTCCTCCTCCAGTTCCCGGGCCGCCGCCCCGGCGACGTCCTCACCGTCCTCCACGACGCCCGCCGCGAGTTCCCAGCCCCAGCTGTCGGTGATGAAGCGGTGCCGCCACAGCAGCAGGACCTCGTCGGCCCCGTTGACGACCGTGGCCACGGCGACGGGCCTCAGCCGTATGAGGAAATGGTCGAGGTGACGGCCGTCCGGCAGTTCCACGTCCGCGAGATTGACGCTGAACCAGCGGTTCGAGTACACGGACTGTTCGCTGCGTTTCGTCCACTGCATGGTTCTGCCGCCTTCCGGTGAGTAAGGGGCATGAGCAAGGGGCAGGATCGCAGCAGCGGCGGCCGTACAGCAGGCGCACGAGGGCCGTCCGTGACGCAGGCGACGGCGCGGCGGAGGCACGCGCCGGGCGCGGGAGGGTCCGGGACGGGGCACGGCCGCCCGTCGTACGCCGGAGGCGGCGCGCGGCCGTCTACAGCGGGACCCGCAGCGCCCCGTCGATGAGTTCGGCCGCCTCGGCGGTGCCCGCGCACCCGTTGCGCGTCAGGTGCTCGCGGACCTCGCGCAGCCGGTCGCGCAGCCGCTGCGACTCCATCCCGCGGGCCTGTTCGGCCATCTGCACGGCCACGGCCACCGCCCGGTCGGCGTTGCCCTGGCGCAGTTCGACGGTGCAGAGCATGGCCAGCCGGTGCACCCGGCCCCGGTCGTGCGCCGGGTTGTCCACGGCCGCCGCCGCGTGCTCCCCCGCCGCCGCCAGCTCACCGAGGCTCAACAGCGCCTCCGCCACCTGCACGTTGACCAGACCGGGCTGGACATAGCCGGTCTCGTCGGGCTCGTGGCCGCGCCGGATGCGCTCGGCGGACCGCTCGGCCCGCCGGATGCAGGACAACGCGCCCGTCCCGTCGCCGAGATGGGCGTATGCCTTGGCCTGCATCGCGTACAGATCGGAGGCGAGCGCCGGGGTGATGCGGTGGCCGGCGGCGCGCAGCGCGGCCTCGGCGAAGGCGACGGCCTGCCGGAACTCCCGCAGGAACAGCGACTGGTTGACGAGCAGGGCGATCACATAGGCGCCGAGGCCCCGGTCACCGCTGGCCTTGGCGAGCCGCAGCGCCTGGTGGAAGTAGCGCTGGGCGAGGCCGTGCGCGTCGGAGTCGTAGGCGCAGATGCCCGCGATGGCGACCAGCCCGCCGGTGGCGCGGTGCAGGTGGCGGCCCGTGGCGTCGGTGTAGCTGCCGCGCAGCAGCGGGGCGGCCTCGGCGTTGAGGAAGCCGACGATCCGGGCGCGGGTCGCCATGCCGCCCGCCTTGCGGTACATCTGCTCGTAGTGGGCGCGGGCGGCGCGCAGCATCTCCAGGTCGCCGGGGGTGACCCGGTGCGGGCCGCCGCGGGAGACGTCGACGTCCTCGGGCGGGTTCTCCCACTCCCACACGGGCATCACGGCCGGGGTGCCGGTGACGGCGGGGGCGCCGAGGAGGTGCGGGCGGCCCTGCTGGTCGGAGCGCCACAGGGCGGTGGCCCGCTCGACGAAGCCGGAGAGCGGACCGGTGTGCGGGACGGCCGGCCCGCCGGGGACGCCGAGGCCGATGTCGTCGAGGGTGACGGGGCGGCGCAGCCGGGCGGCGAGCACCTCGCAGATCAGGTCGGGCACCTGGCCGCGGGGGCGCTGCCCTTTCAGCCACCGGGCCACGGCGGTGTGTTCGTAGCGCAGCGTCAGACCGCGTGCCCGCCCGGCCTGGTTGACGTGCGCGGCCAGCCCCGCGTGGGAGATGCCGGCCTCGTCGAGGATCGCGTCGAGCAGAGTGTTGGGCTGCATGTCGGGCCCCCCGGTGGCTCGGTGCGGACAGAGTAGTGGCTGCGCGTTCACACGGGGTGTGAACGGAGTGCCCGCATCCGCAGTGTGCGCGCGCTGTCGCGGAACGTGCCCGGCCGGTTGACTGAATTGCCTCGAAAGAGGCCGGCCGGGCCGCCGGCTCCCCCTCGTACAGCGGCGGCCCGTTCTCTCGCCGTCCGCCCGGCCGCCTGCCCGACACTCCGCGGCGGGGCGGACGGCCCGCCGGCCCCGCGCGGCGCTACCGGTCGGCCGTGGCCGAGCGGGTCACGCCGCGGGGCTGCCGCGTGGGCGGGGAGCAGCGTTCGTTCCTGAGGATCAGCAGGGCCACGTCGTCCTTCGGTGGGCCGACGCTGTGGTCCAGCAGTGCCGTGAGCACCGTCCGCAGGACGGCCTGGGGCGTCCGCGGCCGCTGCCGGGCCGCCTCGGCGAGGACGTCCCGGAGCGGGAAGAAGCGGCCGTCGGCGTCGCGGGTCTCCTCCGCCCCGTCGGTGTGCAGGACCAGGATGTCGCCGGGGAGCAGACGTCCGCAGGCGGCGGTGGGCAGTTCGCCGGGGAGCGGGAACGGGCCGAGCGGCGGGAGGGGGTCGGCGCGGGCCAGCGGTTCGGCGCCCGCACCGGTCAGGCGGTGGGGCCATGGGTGGCCGCAGTTGAGGGCGTGCACCTCCCCGTCCGGGAGGATCTCCAGCAGCAGGACGGTGACGAACTCCTCGGCGGCGGGGGCGCCGTCCCCCATGTCGCGCTCACCGTGCACCCGTTCGCGCAGGTGCCGGTCCATGGCGCGCTCCAGCCGGCGCAGCACCCCGGCGAGGTCCTTCTCGTCGTGGGCGGCCTCGCGGAAACTGCCGAGGACGGCGGCGCCGGTGCCCACGGCGCCGATCCCGTGGCCGCGGACGTCGCCGATGACGGCCCGTACGCCGTGCTCGGTGGCCGTCACCTCGTACAGGTCCCCGCCGATGCGGGCGCCGGGGTCCGCGGAGAGGTGGACGGCGGCGACGGCCAGCCCGTCGACGCGCGGGGGCGGGGGCCGCAGCAGCACGCTCTGGGCGGCCTCGGCGATCCGGCGGGCGTGCCGGACCTCGCGCAGCATGCGGCGCCGGATGTGCAGGACGATGCCGGTGCCGACCGCGCAGAGGACGGCGCTGCTGACCAGGCGGGCGCCGAGGGCGTCGTCCCGGGCGAGCGGGCAGGTCAGGCGGTAGGCCACCGCGACGGCGCTCCACGCCGTGGGAACCGCGTGGGAGCGCAGCCGTGACAGGAACCGGGGTGGCACCCCACGGGGAGCCCCAGGCTTGAAGCGGATCATGCCGATGGCCCCCCAAATAGGCCCGGACAGCGCAGACCGGCCTCGAGAGGCCGGTCCGATTCTGTCGAGTGCGGCCCCCGTTCCGGCCGCATCACCCGGCTCAGTCACCCGAACGAGTGAGTAACCGGCGGGACGCCGGGGTTCCGCCTGCTGACCAGCCCTGACATGCCCGCGCCGACCCCCGCATATGCCCGAAGCGGAAGCATTCCTCCGGCTCCCTTGGGGTTCCGGCGCCCCGAGAGGCCCGGCCCAGACAGTCGTCGGCACCCTGTACGGCCGCTCCGCGCCGGCCTCCGCAAAGACGCGCCGGCCTCCGGAGTCGCGCTCCCCGCCCGCGCTGCGCTGCGCCCGTCATGCGGTGCGCCGCCGCCTTCTCGGCCGTGCCGTCCGGGACCTCGACCAGGGCGGGGGCGGGAGCACGGGCTCTCGTCTCATCCGAGGGCTCGGTCGGAGAGACCGTGGAGCGGCCGGAGGCGACCGGCACGGACCGCAGGGGGCCGGGCCGGCGGGGCGGGGGGCCCTGCGCCGGCCCCCCGGTCCACCACACCCGCCCACGGCGACGCCACCACGCCCCACCGCGCGGGCCCCGCGCCACGTGCCCGTGCGCCCGCGTCACCCGCCGAGGACGGACCCACGGCGCTTCCCGCCGCACGAACACACGCCGGGCCGGTCACCAGGCGTGTCGCCTGGTGACCGGCCCGGACGGGAGAGGGCGTGCGGCGTCAGCCGCGGAGTACCGCGCCGGTGCGGTCCGTCGCCAGGGCGACGGCCGCCTCGCGGGCCGCCGACGCCTCGTCGACGGTCAGCGTGCGGTCGTCCGCGCGGAACCGCAGCGCGTACGCCAGGGACTTGCGGCCGTCGCCGAGCTGCTCGGCGTTCTCGTACACGTCGAACAGGCGGATGGACTCCAGCAGTTCGCCGGCGCCCTCGCGCAGTGCCGCCTCCACGTCCGCGGCGGGCACGTAGGCGTCGACGACCAGGGCGACGTCCTGCGTGGCGACCGGGAAGGCGGAGATGGACGGCGCCTGCGGGAGGGTGTCGCCGACCCGCTCCAGGACGTCCAGGTCCAGCTCCATCGCGCAGGCGCGCGCGGGCAGACCCAGCGTCTTCAGGACGCGCGGGTGCAGCTCACCGGCGTGGCCGACGACGCGCTCGGCGCCGTCGACGGTGACGGTCAGCTCGGCGCAGCGGCCCGGGTGCCACGGACCGTACTGCCCCTTGCGGATGCCGAGTTCGGCGCCGGCCTCGCGGGCGACGGTCCGGGCGGCCTCGATCGCGTCGGCCCAGTCGGCCGGGCGGCCCTTGCCCCACCAGCCGGCCTGCTCGCGGGCCCCGGCCAGGACCACGGCGACGTGCCGGGGCTGGTCGGGCAGCGCGGCGTTCAGCGCGGCGATGTCGGCGGGGCTGGGGCGGCGGTCGACAGGGAGGTTCGCGGCGGTCTCGGCCGTGTCCCGCGGCTGGAAGACCAGGCCGGTCTCGAACAGCGCGAGGTCGTGCGAGCCCCGGCCGTCGTTGCGGCGCAGCGCGGCGAGCAGGCCCGGCAGCAGCGAGGTCCGCAGCGCGGGCTCCTCGTCGCTGAGCGGGTTGACCAGCCTGACGACGCGGCGGGCCGGGTCGTCGGCCTCCAGGCCGAGCTGGTCGAAGACCTGCTCGCTGACGAACGGGTAGGTCAGCGCCTCCACGTACCCGGCGCCGGCGAGCGCCCGGCCGATGCGGCGGTGCAGCCGCTGGCGGGCGGTCAGGCCCCGGCCGGCGGGCGGCCTGGGCAGGGTGGAGGGCAGGTTCTCGTAGCCCTCCAGCCGGATGACCTCCTCGGCGAGGTCGTTCGGGTCGGTGAGGTCGGGCCGCCAGGACGGGACCGTGACGATCAGCTCGTCCGCCCCGTAGACGTCGCAGCCCACCTCCTGGAGGCGGCGCACGACGGTCTCCCGGCCGTAGGTCACACCGGCGACCTTGTCCGGGTGGTCGGCGGCGACGGTGATGGTGTGCGGCGCGCTCGGGGCGATGACCTCGGTGACGCCGGCCTCGGCGGTGCCGCCGGCGAGCAGCACCAGCAGGTCGACGGTGCGCTGCGCGGCGGCCGACGCGGCCTGCGGGTCCACACCGCGCTCGAAGCGGCGGGAGGCCTCGGAGGACAGCTTGTGGCGGCGGGCCGTGCGGGCCACGGACACCTGGTCGAAGTGGGCGGCCTCGATGATCACGTCGGTGGTCGCGGCGCCCCCCTCCTCGGCGGGGTCGTGGTCGGCGATCTCGGTGTCGGCGCCGCCCATGACGCCGGCCAGGCCGATCGGACCGCGGTCGTCGGTGATGACGAGGTCCTCGGCGTGCAGCTTCCGCTCGACGCCGTCGAGGGTGACGATCTTCTCGCCCTCCTGCGCGCGGCGGACGCCGATGGCGCCCTGGACCTGGCTGCGGTCGTAGGCGTGCAGCGGCTGGCCGAGCTCCATCATCACGTAGTTGGTGACGTCGACGGCGAGCGAGATCGGGCGCATGCCGACCTTCTGCAGGCGGCGCTGGAGCCAGATCGGGGAGCGCGCCTCGGGGCTGAGGCCGGTCACCGTGCGGGCGGTGAAACGGTCGCAGCCGACCGGGTCGGAGACCTTCACCGGGTGGCCGAAGGCGTTGGGCCCGGGCACGTCGAGCAGCGCCGGGTCGCGCAGCGGCAGGCCGTAGGCGATGGCGGTCTCGCGGGCGACGCCGCGGATGGACAGGCAGTCGCCGCGGTTGGCGGTGACGGCGATGTCCAGGACCTCGTCGACCAGTTCGAGCAGCTCGATGGCGTCCTTGCCGACCTCGGTCTCCGGCGGCAGCACGATGATGCCCTTGGTGCCGTCGTCGCCCATGCCCAGCTCGTCGCTGGAGCAGATCATGCCGTGCGAGACCTTGCCGTAGGTCTTGCGGGCGCTGATGGAGAAGCCGCCGGGCAGGGTGGCGCCGGGCAGGACCACGACGACCTTGTCGCCGACGGAGAAGTTGCGGGCGCCGCAGACGATCTCCTGCGGCTCGCCGGTGCCGTTGGCCCGGCCGACGTCGACGGTGCAGAAGCGGATCGGCTTCTTGAAGCCCTCCAGCTCCTCGATCGTCAGCACCTGACCGACGACCAGCGGGCCCTTGAGGTCGGCGCCGAGGTGTTCGACGGTCTCGACCTCCAGCCCGGCCGAAATGAGCTTGGCCTGCACGTCGCGGCCGGTCTCGGTGGCCGGCAGGTCGACGTACTCCCGCAGCCAGGAAAGCGGGACCCGCATCAGATCTCCATCCCGAACGGCCGGGTGAACCGGACGTCACCCTCGACCATGTCTCGCATGTCCTCGACGTTGTGGCGGAACATCAGCATCCGCTCGATGCCGAACCCGAAGGCGAAGCCGCTGTACTTCTCCGGGTCGACGCCGCAGGCGGTGAGCACCCGCGGGTTGACCATGCCGCAGCCGCCGAGCTCGATCCAGCCCTCGCTGGAGCAGGTGCGGCAGGGCCGGTCGGGGTTGCCGACGGACGCGCCCCTGCAGACGTAGCAGAGCATGTCCATCTCGGCGCTGGGCTCGGTGAAGGGGAAGAAGTTCGGCCGCAGCCGGGTCTTCATCTCCGCGCCGAACAGCGACTGGACCATGTGGTCCAGGGTGCCCTTGAGATCCGCCATGGTCAGGCCCTCGTCGACGGCGAGCAGCTCGACCTGGTGGAAGACGGGGGTGTGCGTGGCGTCCAGCTCGTCGGTGCGGTACACGCGGCCGGGGCAGATCACGTAGACCGGCGGCTCGCGGTCGAGCAGGGAGCGGATCTGCACGGGCGAGGTGTGGGTGCGCAGCACGACGCCGGACCCGGTGCCGCCCTCGGGACCTCCCACGAAGAACGTGTCGGCCTCGCCGCGCGCCGGGTGGTCCGGGCCGATGTTGAGGGCGTCGAAGTTGAACCACTCGGCCTCGGCCTCGGGGCCCTCGGCGACCTCGTAGCCCATGGCCACGAAGACGTCCTCGATGCGCTCGGAGAGCGTGGTGAGCGGGTGGCGGGCGCCGGCCGGGACGCGGTCGTGGGGCAGCGTGACGTCCACGGCCTCCTCGACGAGGACGCGCGCGTCGCGCTCGGCCTCCAGCTCGGCCTGGCGGGCGGCGAACGCCTTGTTCACGGCACCGCGCGCCTGGCCGACGCGCTTGCCGGCCTCGGCCTTGGCGTGCGGGGGGAGCGCGCCGATCTCGCGGTTGGCCAGGGCCAGCGGGGAGGTGCCGCCGGTGTGGGCGACCTTCGCCTCCTGGAGCGCATCGAGGGAGTCCGCGGCGGCGAAGGCGGCGAGCGCCTCGTCCCGCATGCGCTCGATCTCTTCCGGTTTCAACGCCTCGACCTCGACAGGGTCGTACGACTTATTGGGTGCCGACATCTCTTCCCGTGCTTCCGTTGGCTGGCTGATGGTCCCCGTCATCGACTCGTGGACGAATGATCGGTCGCGCGCCCGGTGTGCGCTGCGGCTTCCGTCCTCGGGACGCAAAGGTGCCAAGGGCCGAGTCTAACGGGGTGGGGGTACGCGGAGGCGCCCGTGGGGGCCGCGGACGTCTCAGGTGAGATACGCGGGGGCCGCCACGGGCAACGTAAATCGGAACTCGGCGCCGCCGCCGGGGGCGCGTCCGACCGTGATGGTGCCGCCGTGGGCCTCGACGATGCCCTTGACGATGTACAGCCCGAGGCCCGTGCCGCCGCGCTTGCTGCCCCGCCAGAAGCGGGTGAAGACACGGTTCATGGACTCCTCCGGGATGCCGGGCCCCTCGTCACTGACGGTGACCGACGTGGCTGGGGGTTCGGCGTGCTCGCGGTCGCGCGGGGACGCCGAGGGCGTGATGTCGATGGTGACGGTTCCCTCGCCGTGACGCACGGCATTTTCCAGCAGGTTGCTCAGCACCTGGTCGATCTTGTCGGGGTCGGCCCACAGCGCGGGCAGCGGGTGCTGCACCCGCAGCAGGAACCGGTCGGCCGGCTGGCCCGCGGCGACGTACGCCTGGATGTGCCGACCCACCGCCGCGCCGATGTCGACGGGCTGGCGGCGCACCTCCAGCCGTCCGGAGTCGATGCGGGATATGTCGAGCAGTTCGGCGATGAGCCGGGTCACGCGGTCGGCGTCGGCGTCGACGGTCTCCAGCATCAGCCGCTTCTGGTCGTCGGTGAAGCGTTCCCACTTGGCGAGCAGGGTGGCGGTGAAGCCCTTGACCGAGGTGAGCGGGGAGCGCAGTTCGTGCGCGACGGTCGCGATCAGCTCGGCATGGCTGCGCTCGGTGCGGCGCCGCGCCTCGGTGTCGCGCAGGGTGACGACGACGCGGCGGACGGGTCCGGTGGGGCGGGCGCGGACGTAGCGGGCGGAGACGAGGACCTCCCGGCCGCCGGGCAGCAGGAGGTTGCGCTCGGGCTGTCCGACCCGGATGGCGAGGCCGCCGTAGGGGTCGGTGAGCTGCCACCAGCGGCGGCCCTCCAGGTCCTCTAACGGCAGCGCGGTCTCCAGCGACCGGCCGAGGGCCTGCTCGGCGGGGACGGCCGTGATGCGCACGGCGGCGGTGTTGAAGCAGATCACCCGTCCGTGCTCGTCGGCGACGACGAGTCCGTCGGGGAGCTGGTCGGGGTCGATGCCGAGGCCGGCGAGGTCACCGGGCCGGGGCGCGGGCGGGCGCGCCGTCCGTCCTGTTCCCGGTGCGCTGCTCGTGCCGACGCTCATCCCCGTACCCCACCTCTCGGAACGTCCTCGGGGCGCCCCGTCCCCGGGCCCCGCCGAGAGCTTGGGGAGGTCCCCGAGCTGGCCAGCCTACTAGCTCTCGGTGACGGAGCGGGACCCTCCGGCGGCGCGCTGTGCACGTGCCGACGCGTAGAGACATACGGCTGCGGCGGTGGCGAGGTTCAAGCTCTCGGCCTTTCCGTGGATGGGGACGCGGACGACGGCGTCGGTGAGGGCGCGGGTCTCCTCGGGCAGGCCCCACGCCTCGTTGCCGAAGATCCAGGCGGTGGGGCCGCCCATGGTGCCCTTGTCGAGCTCCTCGTCGAGGTCGCGGTCGCCGGCCCCGTCGGCGGCGAGCAGCCGTACGCCCGCCTCGCGCAGCCCCGTCACGGCCCGTTCGACCGGCACGTTCACGGCGACGGGGAGGTGGAAGTGGGAACCGACGGAGGCGCGCACGGCCTTGGGGTTGTACAGGTCGACGGAGGCGTCGGTGAGGACGACGGCGTCGGCTCCCGCGGCGTCGGCGCAGCGCAGCACGGTGCCGGCGTTGCCGGGGTCGCGCACATGGGCGAGGACGGCGACGAGGCGGGGACGGGCGGCGAGGATCCGCTCGAACGGGGTGTCCAGGAAGCGGCAGACGCCGACCAGGCCCTGCGGGGTGACGGTGGTGGAGATGTCGGCGACGACCTGCTCGGAGGCGAGGTGCACCCGGGCGCCGGCGTCCCGGGCGGCGCCCACGATGTCGGCGTGGCGCTCGGCGGCCTCGGGGGTGGTGAACAGCTCGACGAGCGTGGCGGTGTCCCCGGTGCGGTGCGCGGCGGCCTCGCGGACGGCCTGCGGTCCCTCGGCGAGGAACAGCCGTTCCTTCCCGCGGAAGTTCCGCTTGGCGAGCCGCCGGGCGGCGCTCACACGGGCGGACCGGGGAGAGATCAGCTCAGGACCGACGGGCACCATTTCAGTCACCTTCAGGAAAGACAGCCGGGGGCGCGGGGGACCGCGCGACCGGCCACAACGGATCCGCAGCCGTCGGCCCGGCCGACGGACAACGACACAGCACGGGACCCGCAGGCCGAAGCCTGCGGGTCCCGGAAGATGCACGTCGGCACAGGGCCGACGAACCTCACGCAGCCTTGGGCGCGTTCACGTCCGCCGGCAGCGCCTTCTGCGCGACCTCGACGAGCGCGGCGAAGGCGGTGGCGTCGTTGACAGCCAGCTCGGCCAGGATCTTGCGGTCGACCTCGACGTTGGCGGCCTTCAGACCCTGGATGAAGCGGTTGTACGTGATGCCGTTGGCGCGGGCAGCGGCGTTGATGCGCTGGATCCACAGCTGACGGAAGTCGCCCTTGCGCTTCTTGCGGTCGTTGTAGTTGTAGACCAGCGAGTGGGTGACCTGCTCCTTGGCCTTGCGGTACAGGCGCGAGCGCTGACCGCGGTAGCCGGAGGCCTGCTCGAGGATCGCCCGGCGCTTCTTGTGGGCGTTGACTGCCCGCTTGACGCGTGCCACTTGTTAACTCCTTGTAGCGGGGCCGTGGTGGTGCTCACACGGCCCGGAATCGATTGGGTCCCGGTCTGACGTACGTACGGCGCTCGCGCGCCGGGGCGTCACTTGCCGAGAAGCTTCTTGATCTTCGCGGCGTCGCCCGGGGCCATCTCGGCGTTGCCGGTGAGGCGACGCGTCACACGGGACGACTTGTGCTCGAGCAGGTGGCGCTTGCCGGCACGCTCGCGGAGCACCTTGCCGGAGCCGGTGATCTTGAAGCGCTTGCTGGCACCGCTGTGCGACTTGTTCTTCGGCATAGCGCCGTTCTCTCCTCGTCGGTGGCGCTCCTGTGCCCGGTCGTGAAACCGGGCACGGTGGAGCGTCGTACTGGTGGGGTTGCTTCCTGGGGCTCGCGCCCCGGGGAGTCACGCCTCGGCCGGCTCCTCGGCCGCCTGGGCGCTGTCCGCGTCCGCGGCGTTCTGCGACTTGCCGGGATTGGCCTTCGCTTCCGCCTTGCGGGCTTCCTGCGCCTGGCGGGCCTCGGCCATCGCCTCGGTCTTCTTCTTGTGCGGACCGAGAACCATGATCATGTTGCGGCCGTCCTGCTTCGGGTTCGACTCGACGAACCCGAGGTCCTGGACGTCCTCCGCGAGCCGCTGCAGCAGCCGGTAACCGAGCTCCGGCCGGGACTGCTCGCGACCACGGAACATGATCGTGATCTTGACCTTGTCGCCCTGCTTGAGGAACCGGACGACGTGACCCTTCTTGGTGTCGTAGTCGTGCGGGTCGATCTTCGGCCGGAGCTTCATCTCCTTGATGACCGTGTGCGCCTGGTTCTTGCGCGCCTCACGGGCCTTCATGGCCGACTCGTACTTGAACTTCCCGTAGTCCATGAGCTTGCACACGGGCGGACGGGCGTTCGCCGCGACCTCCACGAGGTCGAGGTCGTACTCCTGCGCAAGCTCCAGGGCCTTGGCAAGCGGGACAATCCCGACCTGCTCGCCGCTGGGACCGACAAGTCGCACCTCGGGAACGCGAATCCGGTCGTTGATGCGGGGCTCGGCGCTGATGGATCCTCCTCGGTAGCACCACGCGACGGTCTGGCGGACAGCCGCGTAACGTCTGTGTTCGTTAGACCTAACCGCGCCGAGACACGAAAAATGCCCCGGACGATCACAGGCGGGGCTCCTCGAACTACCGGAGCACCGCCGCAAGGACCGCGGGGCGCGCTTTCGGGCCGGTCGCCGACTCGGGGACGGGACCTGCCTGACCGGTGACCCGCCGCCCTGAGGGCGGCCAGGTGGGAGTTCGAAAGCCTCCACTTGTGGGCCGGGCTCGCGTGCCGTGAGGCATACGGGTCCGACCGGTCGTCCACCAGATTACCAGGATCGCTTGACAAGGGCTAACCGGAGGGCACCGCACGTCACCGCCTATCGTGTGGGGCATGAGTGAGACCTCCCCCTCGGAGCCCCCCGAGACCCCCGGCAGCCCCGACTTCGACGCCATGGCCCGCGACATCGCGGAGGTTCCGGCGGTCGAGGTGATCGTGACGGTCGCCGTCAACCTGATGAGCGCCGCCGCCGTGAAGCTCGGTCTGACCGAGGAGGGCGACACGCACAAGGACCTGGACGAGGCCCGCAAGCTGGTGCACGCGCTCGCCGGTCTGCTGGACGCCTCGGCGACCGAGATCAGCTCGTTCCACGCGGCGCCGCTGCGGGACGGCCTGAAGTCGCTGCAGCTCGCCTTCCGCGAGGCCTCCCTGGTGCCGGACGAGCCGGGCAAGGGACCGGGCGAGAAGTACACGGGCGCGGTCTACGGCTGACGGACGGGCGCTCCGGTGCCGGGGCGCCTCCCTCCTTCCTCAGTCGCGTACGTACAGGGGCTCGCCGGGAGGCGTCGCCTCGGCCGGCAGGACCGCCAGGTCGAGGCCGCGCACCAGGCGGGCCCTCAGCGTCTCGTCCGCGGCGAGCCGCCGGGCCACCGCGCGGGCTGCCTCGGCGACCGGCGCGGCCGGGTCGAGGACCAGGGCGAGGGTGCCGTCGGCCTGTCCCGGCCCGAGGTGGGCGCGGACGACGGAGGGCTCGGCGGCGACGGCGGCCCGCACGGCCTCGACGACGGCCGGGTCCTCCAGCGGATCGGCGCTGGTGCGGCCCTCGGCGAGGGCGAGCAGCGCGGGCCCGGTCAGTTCGAACGGCACGGGTCCGGCCAGGTCCAGGACCACCGTGTCCGCCTTCTCGTGCGCGGCGGCCTGGAGCGCCTGGTGCAGCGGTACGGCGACGGGGCGGGCCGCCGGGTCCCAGCGGGCGAGGGAGTCGGTGGAGGTGAAGGCGGGCAGCGCGGTGCGGCCGCCGGCCTTCAGCGTGGGTACGGCCATGTCGCTGGTCTTCTCGCGGCGCAGTCCGCCCCCCCGTCGCCCGCCACCACCCTCCCGAGGAGCTTCGCGCCCCTCTTCGTCGTCCTCCTCCACCTCACCCAGCACGGCCACCACGGGAACGAGCAGCCGGGCGCCCTTGAGCGCCTCCAGGACCGGCCGGACGGCGCTGCCGTCCTCCGCCCAGGCGGCGAGCGCGGCGCTCAGCCGGGGGTCGGCGGAGCCGTCGTCGTCGCGGAAGGGGGAGACGGGGATGTTCTTGTTCGCCACGGTCACCGACCTTAGCGGCCGTGGACGGGACGCCCGGACGCGGGCGGAGGGAGTGCGCGGTGACGGACGGGCCGAGGGTGTCGGCGGCGGTGCTGGACCTGGCGAGCGGGGAGACGCACGCCCCGGACGACGGGGAGTTCGTGACCGCGAGCGTGGTGAAGGTCGACATCCTGACCGCCCTGCTGCTGACGGCGCGGGACGCCGGACGCGATCTGACCGCCGCCGAGCAGGCGCACGCGGAGGCGATGATCGTGCGCAGCGACAACGACGCGGCGACGGCGCTGTGGCAGGGCGTCGGGCGGGCGGCCGGACTGGACGCGGCGAACGCCCGGCTCGGTCTCGCCCGCACGGTGGCCGACGCCCGCTGGGGACTGACCCGCACGACGGCCGCGGACCGGGTGACGCTGCTGCGGCGGGTCCTCGCGCCGGCCGGGGGGACGGGCCCGGTGCCGGCCGGGCCCGCGTGGGCGTACGTGCGGGAGCTGATGGAGCGGGTCGTGCCGGAGCAGGCCTGGGGTGTGCCGGCCCTGGCCGACCCGGACACGCGGTGGGCCGTGAAGAACGGCTGGCTGCCGCGCGACGCGACCGGCCTGTGGGTGGTGAACAGCACGGGGCGGGTGACCGCCGGCGGGCGCGCGTACGTGGTGGCGGTGCTGTCCGACGGCCACGCGACGCTGGCGGAGGGCGTGGCGCGGGTGGAGGCGGCGGCGCGGGACGCCGTGGACGTCCTGGCGCGGCGCGGTCAGAAGGTCCGGCTCTCGAGGCGGCGGCCTCGCCACAGGACCACCGAGGCCACCAGAAGCACCCCGCCGGCGCCGCCCGCCAGGGGCGCGGCCCAGTCGGCGGTGTCGTCGCCGGAGGGGGCGGTGTCCGGGCCCGGGCCGAAGTACTCCTCGCCGTAAGCCGCCGCCTCGAGGCCCTGCGGCTTCAGCCGGCCGGCGGCCTCGATCGCGGCGGCCGGGTCGACGAAGCCGAAGCCGCGCGAGTCGTCGCGTCCGGCGGCGGGCGCGTTGCGGGCGGTGTCCTCCAGGAGCCGCTTGATCTGTGCGGGGGTCAGGTCCGGGTGGGCGGACTTCACCAGGGCGACGGCGCCGGAGACGAACGCGGCGGCGGCGCTGGTGCCCCAGCCCTCGTAGTACTTGTGGTCGGGGTCGGCGATGATCACGTCGACGCCGGGGGCGCTGACCGTCGCGTACCAGCGGCGGGTGGAGAAGGGGGCGCGGGTGCCGTAGCGGTCGACGGCGGTGGCGGCGATGACGCCCGGGTAGGCCGCCGGGTAGGAGATCCGGTCGCCCTTCTCGCCGCCGTTGCCGGCGGAGGCGACGACGACCACGCCCTTGCGCAGGGCGTACTGGATCGCCTCGTCCTCCCCCGGCTCCGGGTGCGCGGAGGCGGAGTCGTCGCCGAGGGAGAGGTTGATGACGTCGGCGCCGTGGTCGGCGGCCCAGCGGATGCCTTCGGCGAGGGCGTTGCCGCGGGTGCTGCGGGCCTTGGCGCGGGCCGGGTCGCGGTCCTCGAGGATGACGCGGACGGGGAGGATCTTCGCCTCCGGGGCGACGCCGAGGACGCCGTCGCCGTTGCCCGGGCCGTGGCCGTGACCGGCGATGATGCCGGCCATGGCGGTGCCGTGGCGGGCCCAGGCCTCGTCGCCCTCGCGCGCGCCGAAGCCGACGAGGTCCTTGCCCTCCAGGACGTTGCCGTCGAGGTCGGGGTGGTCGGCCTCGACGCCCGTGTCCAGGACGGCGACGGTGACGCCCGCGCCGCGCGTGGTGCGCCAGGCCTCCTCGGTGTGCAGGGCCTCCAGGGACCACTGCCGGTCGCGGATGCCGTCGGCGTGCGCGGTGGTCGTGGGGACCAGCACCAGGGCCGCGGCGAGCAGGCCGCCGACGGCGGCGGGGCGCTTCCTCACGACGGACGCTCCGTAGGGGCGCCGGCCCGCTTGCGCAGGGCGCGTTCGAAGCGGTCGGCGAGGCCGCGGGCCTCGTGGCCGAGGCCCGCCTGCGCGGGGGCGGTGGTGGCGCCGGACCCCATGGCGTCCTCGGCGGGCTGCGGCTCGTCGACGGCTCGGCCGTCGGCCCAGCCGGTGACGGCGTAGACCACGACGGGGGCGTCCGTCAGCACGGAGATCGCCCAGGAGGCCCGCTGCTCCGGGCCGAAGCCCTCGGCGGCGGTGTCCTTCGCCGCGTACGGCAGCGGCATCAGGTCGCTGCGGCGGTCCAGGCGTTCACGGTCGAAGCGACGGGCGAGGACCTCCATGCCGGCCGCGTCGGCCTCGGTGAACAGCAGGCCGACGGTGGTGACATGGCTCTGTGTGGCGTCGGTGTAGGTGGCGCGCAGCAGGCGCTCGCAGCCGACGGGGGCGAGGACGCGGGCGAGCAGGGTGTCGAAGGCGTCCTTGCAGCCGCTGTCGGGGGCGACGGCGATCCGCGTCCAGACGCGGTCGGCCTCGCCGGGCCCCGCGCCCCGGCCCTGGACGGTGGGCGGGAACAGCTGGTCCACGGGGACCTCGTGCCACAGGTCCCCGGCGACCGCGAAGGCGTGCCGGGTGCCCGGACCCTCGGGCCCGTCGGCGAGCCACGCGCCGGTGACGGCGCCGCCGATCAGCCCGGTGCCGAGGACGAGGCAGACGGCCGCGGCGACGGCCTGCCCGCGGGTGCGGCGGGCGAACGGGCGGGGGTGTCTCCCGGGTTCCCCGAAGGACACGACGGGACGTCCGTCGCCGGGAGCCCCGCCCGGGGACATGGGCGCACTCCAGGACAGCGCGGGGTCCGGCTCCGCCGGGACGGGGCGCAGCCGGGTGGTCGTCTCGGACGCGCTCTCGGCACGGGGCCGGTACGCGGGGCGCGGCGGCGCGGGGGGAGCGGGGCGCGCGGAGGGCACGCCTCGTCCGACGGCGGGCGGCGCGTCGGGAAAGCGGGCGGACGCCTGGGGCGGCGGGGGCGCGGTGCGGTCGGGGGCGTCGGCGTCGGTACGGGGGCGCTCGGACGCGCCGCCGGAGGCGGTGGGGGTGACGGCGCGGTCATCGGCACGGCCGCCGGCCGGGGGGTACGGCGGTTCGGCGCTCCCCGAGCCGGTGGGTCCGCGCTCGCCGGACGCGCGGGGGGTCGTCACGCTGCGATCGGCGGGGCTGCCGACGGTCGGCGGACGCGTCGGCTCACCGTCGGACGCGCCCGCGTCCCACGCGCCGGACGCGTCCGGTCCGGCGGCCCCGGGGCCCGAAGCCCCGGCACGCCCCGTGTCGGCCGTGTTCACGCCGGGCGACCTGTACGCCCGTTCGTCGCGGTCGGCCGGGTCCCGTCCGTCCGGCGCGGGGCGCGGGGCGCCCACGTGGCCGGTGTCGTCGGGGGCGGGCCGGCCCGTCTGCCGCGGAGGTGTGTCGTCCAGGGGGGCGCGGGGGCCGAAGGGCCCCGGGTCGCCCGCGGTGCGGGGGGCGTGGGACGGGCGCGGGGGGAGGAAGGCGCGGCGCGCTTCCGTGCTCATGCACCCCCCGTTTCCTCGTGCCCGGGCCGGTCCTCGTCGTCCGCGGCCGGTGTGTCGCTGCCAGGTGGCCCGGCGCGGACGCGTCCCGGGCACGGATACCCGCACGGTCGGCGCGTCATCCGCCCGGACGACCGGGCCGGCCCCGTACCGCCGTGCGTGCGCGTCACTCTACGGCGTGCCAGGGCCCGTACGGGAACCAGTCGGCAGGCCCGCGGCATCTGCCCGGAACATCCCCCTACCCTGCGGTAATCCGGTCTGGCAGGCTGCCGTCATGACTGCGCGCGCCGCCGACCGGGCCCGTTACGACCGGGCCACCGCCCAGCTCGACGCCCCCGTCGCGATCGTGGACCTGGAGGCCTTCGACGCCAACGCGGACGATCTGGTCCGCCGTGCCGGGGGCAAGCCGATCCGGGTCGCCAGCAAGTCCGTGCGCTGCCGGGCGCTGCTCGAACGGGTCCTGGCCCGCGAGGGTTTCGCGGGCATCATGTCGTTCACGCTCGCCGAGTCGCTGTGGCTGGCCCGCTCCGGTTTCGACGACGTCCTCCTCGCCTATCCGTCCGCCGACCGCGCCGGGTACGCCGAACTCGCCTCCGATGCCGAGCTCGCCGCCGCCGTCACCGTCATGATCGACGACCCGGCGCAGCTCGACCTGATCGACGCGGCGCGGGCCGGCGGCGGCGAAGTGGTGCGGGTGTGCCTGGAGTTGGACACTTCGCTCAAGCTGCTGGGCGGACGCGTGCGGATCGGCGCCCGCCGCTCCCCGCTGCACTCCCCCGCCCAGGTCGCCGAAGTGGCCCGCGCGGTGGCCCGGCGGCCGGGGTTCGAGGTCGTGGGCGTCATGGCGTACGAGGGGCATGTGGCCGGGGTCGGGGACGCGGTGGCCGGGCGGCCGCTGCGGTCCCGGGCGGTGCGGCTGATGCAGGCCGCCGCGCGGCGCGAACTCGCCGAGCGGCGGGCCGCGGTGGTGCGGGCGGTCCGGGAGGTCGTGCCGGACCTGGAGTTCGTCAACGGCGGCGGTACGGGCAGCGTGCAGCACACGGCGGCCGAGGACGCGGTGACCGAGATCGCGGCCGGGTCGGGGCTGTACGTGCCGCGGTTGTTCGACAACTACACGTCGTTCAGGGGGCGTCCGGCCGCGCTGTTCGCCCTGCCGGTGGTACGGCGGCCCGGGGTCGGCGTGGTGACGGTGCTGGGCGGCGGCTACCCGGCGTCCGGCGCGCCCGGCGCGGACCGGCTGCCGGCGCCGTACCTCCCGGAGGGGCTGCGCCACGACCCGCAGGAGGGGGCCGGCGAGGTGCAGACGCCGCTGCTGGGTCCGGCCGCCGACGATCTGCTGATCGGCGACAAGGTGTGGTTCCGGCACGCCAAGGCGGGCGAGCTGTGCGAGCGGTTCGACGCGCTGCACCTGGTGGAGGGCGACGCCGTGACGGCGACCGTGCCGACGTACCGGGGCGAGGGGCACACGTTCCTGTAGGGGCTCAGCCGGTGGGACCGGTGCTGCTGCCGGCGCCGCCGGAGGCGGACCGGTCGGCGACCGGGCGGATGTCCTCGGTGATGCGGCCCGTGCCGGCCAGGGGCGGTCCGTCCGGGCCCGCCCCGAGGGCGAACCGAGTCACCGTGGGGGGCCGCTACCT
The DNA here is from genome assembly GCF_055778765.1 of Streptomyces sp. DSM 120436. NCBI lineage: Bacteria > Bacillati > Actinomycetota > Actinomycetes > Kitasatosporales > Streptomycetaceae > Streptomyces > Streptomyces sp. DSM 120436. The sequence goes on from NZ_JBSKBS010000002.1 coordinate 1,187,208, forward strand.
GGTCTGTTCGCAGTGCACCGGGCTTCAGCCCGGTGGTGAAGCGGATCTTTGGCCCGCTGACACGCCCGCGTCGCGGACGCGCGCCGCGAGTTCCACCACCGGCTCTCCACGAAGCTGATCCGCGAGAACCAAGCGGTCGCCGTGGAGGACCTGGCGGTGAAGGGACTCGCGCGTACCCGCCTGGCCAGGTCCGTGCACGATGCCGGATGGTCGGCGTTCGTGAGCATGCTGGAGTACAAGACCGTCCGGTGCGGGCGCACCTTCGTGAAGATCGGCCGGTTCGAGCCCACGTCTCAGGTGTGCTCGCAGTGCGGCGTGAAGGACGGCCCCAAGCCCCTGCACGTCCGTGTGTGGACGTGCGGGGCGTGCGGGGCTGCGGGGCCGTCCTGGACCGGGACATCGACGAGGCGGTCAACGTCGCCGAGGCGGCCGGACTGGCCGTGCCGACCTGTGGAGCGCAGGTAAGACCGGGACTCCTCCCGGCACCGCGCAGCGAAGCAGGAACCCACCCGACACCGCAGCCTCCAACGGCGCGGCAGGCGGGAATCGCCGCCCTTCAGGACGGCGAGGACGTCAAAGCGGCGTGACGTACGCCCCCGAGATGCCGCCGTCGACGAGGAAGTCGGTGGCGTTGACGAAGGAGGAGTCGTCGCTGGCCAGGAAGGCGACGGCGGCGGCGATCTCCTCGGCCTCGGCGAACCGGCCGAGCGGGATGTGCACCAGCCGGCGCGCGGCCCGCTCCGGGTCCTCGGCGAACAGCTCCTGGAGCAGCGGGGTGTTGACCGGCCCGGGGCACAGCGCGTTGACCCGGATGCCCTCCCGCGCGAACTGCACGCCCAGCTCCCGTGACAGGGCGAGGACGCCGCCCTTGGAGGCGGTGTACGAGATCTGCGAGGTGGCCGCGCCCATGCGGGCCACGAAGCTCGCGGTGTTGACGATGGAGCCCTTGCCCTGCTCCCGCATGTAGGGGATGGCGGCCTTGCAGCACAGGTAGACGGAGGTGAGGTTGACCTCCTGGACCCGCTTCCACGCCTCGAGGCCCGTCTCCAGGATGGAGTCGTCGTCGGGCGGCGAGATGCCCGCGTTGTTGAACGCGACGTCGACGCTGCCGTACGTCTCGTACGCGGTGCGGAACAGCGCCTCGACCTGTTCGGGGTCGGTGACGTCGGTGTTGACGTGGATCCCGCCGGTCTCCTCGGCGGCGGCCGTGCCGCGGACCTCGTCGACGTCCGCGCAGACCACGTGGGCCCCCTCGGAGGCGAGCCGGCGCGCGGACGCGAGACCGATGCCGCTGCCGGCTCCGGTGACGACGGCGGTGCGGCCGGTCAGGCGGCGGCAGATGATGTCCTCGCTCATGTGCGGTCAGGCCTCCGTGCTGATGAAGACGTTCTTGGTCTCGGTGAAGGCGGTCAGGGCGTCCGGCCCCAGCTCGCGACCCACGCCGGACTGCTTGAACCCGCCGAAGGGGGTCCAGTAGCGGACGCCGGCGTGGGAGTTGACCGACAGGTTCCCGGCGCGCACGGCGCGGGAGACGCGCAGGGCGCGGCCGACGTCGCGGGTCCACAGCGAGCCGGCGAGGCCGTAGTCGGTGGCGTTGGCGAGGCGGACGGCGTCGGCCTCGTCGTCGAAGGGGAGGACGACGGCGACGGGACCGAAGACCTCCTCGACGGCGACGCGCGCGCCGGGGTCGACGCCGGTGAGGACGGTCGGCGGGAACCAGTGGCCGGGGCCTTCGGGGGCCTTGCCGCGGATGCCCTCGTGGCCGTCGGGGACGTAGGAGCGGACGCGGTCGAGCTGGGTGCGGGAGATCAGCGGGCCCATGTCCACGTCCTCGTCGCGGGCCGGGTCGCCGACGCGGACGGCCTCGATCGCGGGGGCGAGCAGCTCCAGGAAGCGGTCGTGGGCGGAGCGCTCGACGAGGATGCGGGTGCGGGCGCAGCAGTCCTGTCCGGCGTTGTCGAGGAAGGACATGGGGGCGGCGGCCGCGGCGGCCTCCAGGTCGGCGTCGGCGAAGACGATGTTGGGGCTCTTGCCGCCGAGTTCGAGGGTGACCCGCTTGAGGTGGGCGGCCCCCTTGGCCCACACCTGCTTGCCGACGGCCGCCGAGCCGGTGAACACGATCTTGGCGACGCCGGGGTGTTCGACGAGGGCGTTCCCGGCGACCGTTCCGTGGCCGGGGAGCACCTGGAACAGGCCCTCGGGGAGCCCGGCCTCCAGGGCGAGTCCGGCGAGGCGCAGGGCGGTGAGGGGGGTGGTCTCGGCAGGTTTGAGGAGGACCGCGTTGCCGGCGGCGAGGGCGGGCGCGGCGCCCCAGGCCGCGATGGGCATGGGGAAGTTCCAGGGGGCGATGACGCCGACGACGCCGAGGGGCTCGAGGAAGGTGACGTCGACGCCGCCCGGGACCGGGATCTGCCGGCCGGTGAGGCGTTCCACTCCCCCGGCCGCGTAGTCGAGCAGGTCGCGGACGTTGCCCGCCTCCCAGCGGGCGTTGCCGAGGGTGTGGCCGGCCTCGCGGACCTCCAGTCGGGCGAGTTCCTCGACGTGGTCGTCGACGGCGGCGGCGAACCGGCGCAGCAGGCGGGCGCGTTCGCCGGGTGCGAGGGCGGCCCAGGCGGTCTGCGCGCGAGTGGCGCGGATGACGGCGGCGTCCACGTCGGCGGGGCTCGCGGCCGGGACGGTGGCGATGACCTCCTCGGTGGCGGGGTTGTGCACCTGGAGCTCGGCGGGCTGGTCGGACACGCGGGGCCTCACATGCGTTCGAAGGAGCGGCGCAGCTCCCAGTCGGTGACCGCGGCGTCGAAGGCGTCGATCTCGACGCGCGCCATGGTGCGGTAGTGGGCGACGACCTCCTCGCCGAAGGCCGCCTTGGCGATCTCGCTGTTCTCCCACAGCTCGGCGGCCTCGCGCAGGGTGGTGGGGACGTGTGCGAAACCGGCGGTGTAGGCGTTGCCCGCACAGGGCTCGGGCAGGTCCAGCCGGTGCTCGACGCCGTACAGGCCGGCGGCGACCATGCCGGCCACGGCGAGGTAGGGGTTGACGTCGCCGCCGGGCAGCCGGTTCTCGAAGCGCAGGGAGCGGCCGTGGCCGACCACGCGGAGCGCGCAGGTGCGGTTGTCGTGGCCCCAGGCGACGGCGGTCGGGGCGAAGGAGCCGGGCTGGAACCGCTTGTAGCTGTTGATGTGCGGGGCGTAGAGCAGGGAGAACTCGCGGAGCGCGGCGAGCTGCCCGGCGAGGAAGTGCCGCATCACCTCGGACATGCTGTCCGGGTCCTCCGGGGAGTCCGGCATGGCGCTTCCCCCGCCGAGGTCGGCGAGCGAGAGGTGGATGTGGCAGGAGTTGCCCTCGCGTGCGTCGTACTTGGCCATGAAGGTGATCGAGACGCCCTCCTGGGCGGCGATCTCCTTGGCTCCGGTCTTGTAGACCGCGTGCTGGTCGCAGGTGACCAGGGCCTCGTCGTAGCGGAAGACGATCTCGTGCTGGCCGGGGTTGCACTCGCCCTTGGCGGACTCGACGGTGAGGCCGGCGCCGGCCATCTCGTTGCGGATGCGGCGCAGCAGGGGCTCGATGCGTCCGGTGCCGAGCACGGAGTAGTCGACGTTGTACTGGTTGGCCGGGGTGAGTCCGCGGTAGCCGGCGTCCCAGGCCTGCTCGTAGGTGTCCTTGAAGACGATGAACTCCAGTTCCGTGCCGGCCTGGGCGGTGTAGCCGAGGGCGGCGAGCCGGTCGAGCTGCCGGCGCAGTATCTGCCGGGGCGCGGCGGCCACCGGGGAACCGTCGGCCCAGGCCAGGTCGGCGACGACCAGGGCGGTGCCCTCGTTCCAGGGGACGCGGCGCAGGGTGTCCAGGTCGGGGTACAGGGCGAAGTCGCCGTAGCCGGTCTCCCAGGAGGACATGGCGTAGCCGTCGACGGTGTTCATGTCGGCGTCGACGGCGAGCAGGTAGCTGCAGCCCTCGGTGCCGTGGTGGAGGACCTCGTCGAGGAAGAAGCGGGCGGCGAACCGCTTGCCCTGGAGACGCCCTTGCATGTCGGGGAAGGCCAGGACGACAGTGTCGATCTCGCCGCCCGCGACGAGGGCGTGCAGCTCCTCGACGGAAAGCGGGGGTGTGCGGTCTGCCACGGAGGGCCTCCTGGGGCTTCTTCGGGCTTCTTCGGTCGGCCGGGAGCCATAAGGTATTGCCGGGAACCATTGCTTGGGAAGGGGGCGCGACCAGATGACCGAGGATGCGGCCGGCGCGGGCGGGGACCGGCTGGCTCCGGTGCTGCGGCAGGTCCGTGCGGGCAACGGCTTCGAGGAGGCGCTGGAGCAGATCCTCCAGGTGGTGCGGCTGGGCCTGGTGGCGGGCGGGGAGCGGCTGCCGGCCGAGCGGGAGCTGGCGGGGCGGCTGGGGATCAGCCGGGTGACGCTGCGCGAGGTGCTGAAGGTGCTCCAGGACCAGGGCCTGGTGGAGTCGCGGCGCGGCCGGTACGGCGGAACGTTTGTGCTGCCCCGTCCGACGGACGCCGGCGAGGAGGAGCTGCGGCGGCGGATCGCCGAGGTGGACATCGAGGACGTGCTGCGCTTCCGGGAGGTGCTGGAGGTGGGCGCGGCGGGGCTGTGCGCGGCGCACGGGCCGGCCGGGGGGCGGGCGGGGCGGCTGCGGGAGGCGCTGGCGGGCACGCAGGAGGCGCCGCTGGGCGACTACCGGCGGGCGGACACGCTGTTCCACCTCACCCTGGCGGAGCTGTCCGGCTCGCCCTCGCTGACCGCGCAGTACGCGGCGGTGCGGGCGACGGTGAACGACCTGCTGGACTGCGTCCCGCTGCTGGTGCGCAACCTGGAGCACTCGCAGCGGCAGCACGCGGCGCTGGTGGACGCGGTGCTGGAGGGGGACGCGGACGGGGCGCGCGCGGTGATGCGGGAGCACTGTGCGGGGACCGCGGCGCTGCTGCGGGGGTTCCTCGCCTGACGGCGCGGCGCGCGGCGGGTCCGGGCAGGGTCTGCCGCGGCTTGACGCACGGGGGTTGCGCTCGCGTCGGGTGCGCCACGAAGGTAGGGGCCCGCAAAGGTCCGGATCTGTTCCATTACCGCCTTCCGTGCCACACCGCCTCCTGGGGGCCGTGCCGTGAGCCTTCCGTCCGCATCCCGTGAACCCGCCGGTGGGTCCGGCGGGTTCACGGCGCCGGCGGCGGCCGAGGCGGAGCTGGCGCGGGACCGAGGAGGAGGTGCCCGGGTGTCGGGCAGGCCGCTGATCGGCATCAGCACGTACGCGGAGCCGGGCGTGCGGTGGGGTGTGTGGCAGCTGGACGCCGCGCTGCTGCCGGCCGGTTATCCACGGCTGGTGCAGCGGGCGGGCGGACTGGCGGCGATGCTCCCGCCGGACGCGCCGGAGCACGCGGCGGCCGCCGTGGCCCGGCTGGACGGCCTGGTCGTCGCGGGCGGCCCGGACGTGGAGCCCGTCCACTACGGCGCCGAGCCCGGCCCGCGCACCGGGCCGCCCGCCCGGGAACGGGACGTCTGGGAGCTGGCGCTGATCCGGGCCGCCCTGGAGCGGGGCGTGCCGCTGCTCGGCATCTGCCGCGGCATGCAGCTGCTGAACGTCGCCCTGGGCGGCACCCTCGTCCAGCACATCGACGGCCACGCGGAGGCGCCGGGCGTCTTCGGCCGCCACCCGGTCAAGCCGGTCCCGGGCACGCGGTACGCCGAGGCCGTCCCCGAGGAGACGGCGGTCCCGGCCTACCACCACCAGGCGGTCGACCGCCTCGGCACCGGCCTGGTCCCGTCCGCCTACGCGGAGGACGGCACGGTGGAGGCCGTCGAACGGCCCGGGGGGCACTGGGTGGTGGGGGTGCAGTGGCATCCGGAGATGGGTGAGGACGAACGCGTCGTCCGCGCGCTGATCACGGCGGCAGGAGGCTGACGGGACCGGCCCCGTCGGACCCCGCCGGCGCGCGGGGCGACGCCCCGCCCGGGGTACGGGGACCGCCTCCGGCATCCGCGGCCGGGTCCCCGCCGGGCCGGCCGGTCCGCACCGGCCTCGGCGAGGCTGAGTCCGGCGCCGGGGCGCGGCCCCGAGAGGTGAGGCCGCGGCCCCCGCGGTGTCCCCGCCGCGGCTCGGGCAGCTCACCGGCAGGCGCCCTCCCCGAGGTGCGGGCACAGAGGCCTCGCACCGCGCCCGGCCCGGCGGGGGCAGCCGTCGGCGGGCGTGAGCCCGGACCCTCAGCCGCGGGTCAGCGACAGCAGGTCGCGGGCCGGGCCCGCGGGGCGGTGGCCCGTCGGCCAGACCGCGCGCAGGTCGCGGGCCAGGGCGACCGCCTGGACCGGGATGCGTACCAGGCGCCGCATCCCCAGCTCCTCCCCCACCGCCAGCTCGCTCAGCACCGCGGGGCCCGCGCCGCCGACCGCCGCCGCCTTCACCGCCGTCGTCGAGGACAGCTCGATCAGGGGGCGCGCCAGCCCGCCCAGCGCCGCGTCCAGCACCTGCCGGGTGCCGGAGCCCTCCTCGCGCAGCACCAGCGGGGTGACCGCCAGTTCCTCCGCCGCGAGCGGGCGCCTGCGGCGGGCCCAGGGGTGCGAGGGGGACGTGACCACGACCAGCCGGTCGTGGGCGATCACCGCGGAGTCCAGTCCGGCCGGCACCGTCAGCCCCTCCACGAACCCGAGGTCCGCCTCCCCCGCCAGCAGCCGCTCCGCGACCGCCGTCGAATTGCCGGCGAGCAGCGACACCGCCGTGTCCGGCCGCTGCGCGCGCAGGGCGACCAGCCACCCGGGCAGCAGGTACTCGGCGATCGTCATGCTTGCGGCGACCCGGAGCCGTGAGTCCCTGCGGTCCCGCAGCGCCTGCGCGCCCGCGTCGAACGCCTCCGCCGCCTCGACGATCCGGCGGGCCCAGTCGGTGACCAGGGCGCCCGCGGCGGTGAGGCGGGACCCGCGTGGCGAGCGGTCGACGAGGGCGACGCCGAGCTGCCGTTCCATCGACCGGATCCGGCTGCTCGCGGCGGGCTGGGTGATCCCCAGCTCGCGCGCCGCCCGGCCCAGACTCCCCACCCGCGCCACGGCGAGCAGCAGCTCGAGCGCGCCGAGGTCGGGCACCCGGTGCGCCAGCGAACCGGCGCTCGCGGACCGTTCGTCGCCGCGCTCGTCCGTTCTGCTCATAAGCCCAGCTTATGCAACGACCGCCGCACGCCCGGACGAGTGCTCGCACGGGCCGGCCGGCCCGGCCCCGCCGGCCGGTCCCTGCCTCGGCCACCACGAACCCGGGCGACCGCCGTTCCCGCGCGCCCGAGCGGTGAGGGCCGCAGGCCCGGTCGCCTTGCGCCGTCGGGGGCGCCGCGTGCGACGGCGCGTCCTCGGAGCTGACGCACGCGGCCACCGGCCGAGAGGCGCCTGCTCGACGAGGGCCGCCCGGCGCCCACCGCACACGCCGGTCCGCCGCGTTTTCACGCGCTCCCGCGACCGCGCGCCCCGCGGGGCGGCCCACGGTGCCGACCGGAGGATGTCCCCGCCCAGCGGAGCGAAGGACACCCCACCGGACGGCGGCGAACCCGACCCCGGGCACCGCACCCGCGCATCACAGCGGCGCACAGCGGCGCCCAGATCCTGCTCCCGCCCAGCGGATCGAGAGGACACCCCGCCGGACGGCGGCGAACCCGACCCCGGGCACCGCACCCGCGCATCACACACGCGCCCCTCACCACGGCAGCCAGGACCTGCCCCCCCCCGCCCGGCCGATCCGGAGGAACCTCATCAGACGGCGTCGGACCCCACCTCAGGCACCGCGCCCGCGGATCAGGCACACACCGCCCGCAACGCGCGGCCCAGCACCTGCGGGGCCTCCGCCAGGGAGGGGCCGTACCAGGTCAGGTGGCGGCCGCTGAGGAGGGCGCAGGGGAGGCCGGGGAAGGCTTCCGGGCCGTCGTCCGCCGTGAAGCGGTACGGCTCGTCGGGGAGGACGACCAGGTCCGGGCGGGCCGCGCGCAGGTCGTCGAGCGGGATGCGCGGGTACCTCTCCGCGTGGTCCGCGTACAGCGTGCGTACGCCGAGGCGGGCCAGCAGGTCGCCCGCGAAGGTGTCGCGGCCGAGGACCATCCACGGGCGGCGCCAGACGGGCACGACCGCCGTGCGGTGAGTGTCGAACCCCGGCGGTGCCTCCCACGCGGCCTCCGCCTCGTCCAGCCAGCCGGGACGGCTCCGCACCCCGCACGCGGACAGGACGCCGTCCAGCTCGGTGAAGGCCTGCGGCAGGGTCCGTACGTGCGTGACCAGCACGTCGAGGCCCGCCGCGCGCAGGGCTTCCAGGTCGGGTGGCCGGTTCTCCTCCTCGTTGGCGATCACGAGGTCGGGGGCGAGGGCGGTGATGCGGTCCACCGCCGGGTTCTTGGTGCCGCCGACGCGGACGACGTCGAGCCCGGCGGGGTGGGTGCACCAGTCGGTGGCCGCGACGAGCGCGCCCGGCGCGGACACGGCCACGGCCTCCGTCAGCGACGGGACGAGGGAGACGACCCGTACGGGACTCATCGGCGCGGCTTGGTGTCCCGCAGCGCCTCGATGTGCTCGGCGACGGCGACCACCAGCAGCCGGGTCTCCGGCACCGTGGCCCGCCAGCGGTGCCGGACGCCGCCGGTGAGGTACAGGGTGTCGCCGCGCCCGAGCCGGTAGGCGCGCCCCTCCGCCTCGATCTCCACGGCGCCTTCCGCGACGTACATCAACTGATCGTTGCGGAACTGCAGTTCACGTCCGGCGTCGTGGTCGCCGGTGAACTCGGAGGCGTGCATCTGGTGGTGGCCGCGGACCAGGGACCGCACCCGTGGCTCGGTCCACGGTTCGGCGCCCTCCGCGCGGACGACGTCCACGCTGCACGCCGGGTCGGCGGCGGCGAGCAGTTCCACCGCGGTGGTGCGCAGCGCGTCGGCGAGCTTCTCCAGGGACGTCTGGCTGGGGCGCGCGCGCTCGTTCTCGATCTGGCTGAGGAACGGGACCGACAGACCGCTGCGCTCGGCCACGACGGCGAGGGTGAGGTCCAGCGCACGGCGTCGCCGCCGCACGGCCGCGCCCACCCGCAGGGGCTGTTCCTTGTGGTCGCCCATCGCTCCGGCTCCCTCCTTCGCCGCTCGTCCCGCACCCGACCGCCGGGGTTCCGGCGCTCTTCCCTTGCCGAGTTGTGTGCACCCTACGCATGTTCGGCGAACCGTTTCAGGCGCCTGTCACGTCGCCGTCACGTGCGGCCGGTGCGGACCTCACAGTTCGCGCCAGCCGCCCGCCGGACCCCTCGGCACGCCCTGGATGCGAAAAGGCGTGTTCCCGCCATTGTTCACCGTGTCCGCCGGAAGGTCACGGGGAGGTCCGGGCAGCGGATCGCGCTCTGTGGTTGTCCGGATCCCTGCGGTGGCGGCGGGGGGCGGCTCCGCACGCGCGAGGGGCGGGTCCGGGCGCCCCTGGGGGGACGCTCCGGGACCCGCCCCTCGGGGACGCGGCCGGTACGGCGGCTACTGCGGCGTCATCCGCTCCACCATGTCCGGGTGCTCCTCGAGCCAGGCGGCGACGGCCTCCTCCTCGTTCCCCTGGCCGCGGTTCTTGATCTCCGCCTCCAGGGAGCCGAGCTCGTCCTCACTCATGTGGAAACCCTTGATCCACTCGGTGAGCCGGGGGTACTGCTCGGGGAACTTCTTGCTGGCGATGGTGTGGATGGTGTTGGTCTCGCCCCAGGCGCGCTTCGGGTCCGCGAGCTTGGTCAGCTCGTAGTCGTTGTACGCCCAGTGCGGCGACCAGAGCGTGACCGCGACCGGCTGCTTCTTGGCGTAGGAGCGCTTGAGCTCGGCCAGCATCGCCGGCGAGGAGCCGTCGACGACCTCGTACTCGTCCTCCAGGCCGTAGGCGGGCAGCACCTTGTTCTTCAGGATGTCCATCTGGCCGGTGCCCGGCTCGATGCCGACGATCCGCCCGCCGAACAGGTCGGACTTGCCCTTCAGATCGGCCAGGGACGTGACGCCCTTGACGTAGGAGGGGACGGAGATCTCCAGGGAGACCGGTTCGTACCAGGTGCCGAGGTCGGTGAGTCTGTCCTTGTTCGGCTCGTAGAAGTTCTTCTGCGAGTGGGGCAGCCACGCGTCGAAGTTGAGGTCGATGTCCCCGGACGCGAGGCCGGTGTAGACCGGGCCGACGTCCATCTGCTTGAGGTTCAGCGTGTAGCCGCGCCGCTCCAGGACGTTCTTCCACAGGTAGGTGACGGCGACGTCCTCCTCCCACGGGAACCACGCCACGTCCAGGGTGCGCTTCGCCTCGGCGGGGGTGCCGCCCGCGCCGGAGTCCACCGGGGCCAGCTTGTCGACGACGCCCGGGTTGTCCTTCAGCCAGGCGCGCACGGCGTCCTGCTGGCGGCCCTTGCCGGCCTTGTTGATCTCGGCCTCCAGGCTGGTGAGTTCCTCCTCGCTCATCGAGAAGTCCTTCAGCCACTGCCCGACGACCGGGTTCTCGCCGGCGAAGCCCTTGCGGGCCACCAGGTGCACGGCGTCGCCCTCGCCCCAGGAGCCCTTGGGGTCCTCCAGCTTCTTCAGGTCGTAGTCGCTGTACGCCCAGTGCGGCGACCAGAGCGTGACGACGACCGGTTCCTTCTTGCCGTAGGCGCGCTTGAGCTCGGCCAGCATCGCCGGGGTGGAGCTGTCGACGACCTCGTACTCCTTGTCGAGGCCGTAGTCGCCGAGCACCTTGCTCTTCAGCAGGCCCATCATGCCGGCGCTGGACTCGATGCCGGTGATCTTCCCGCCGAAGGTGGCCGCCTTGCCCTTCAGGTCCTCCAGGGAGTCGATGCCCTCCATGTACGCGGGGACGGTCAGCTCCAGGGTCGTCTCCTCGTACCAGGTGCCGAGGTCCTCGAGCCGGTCGCCGTACTTCTTCCAGTACTCCGCGTGCGTGGTGGGCAGCCAGGCGTCGGTCTGGAAGTCGACGTCGCCCTGTGCCAGCGCGGTGTAGAGGGGCCCGGCGTCCAGCTGCCTGGCCTCGACCTCGAAGCCGCGCCGCTCGAGGATCTCCTTCCACAGGTACGTGGAGGCCACCCCCTCGTCCCACGGGATGTAGCCGATGCTGATCTTCTTCCCGTCGCCGACGTTCCCGTCGTCCGCCTCGGTGCCGCCGGACCCGGCGGTGCCGCCGAACAGGCCCATGCCGCCGGCCACCAGGGCCAGGACGACGATGCCGACCACGGCGACCTGCGGCCGGGGCCGGTAGGACCAGATCCTCAGCCCCTGCGCGGCGCGCGCCTTGGCGGCCGCGCGGCGGCCCAGCGGTGACACCTGGGTGCCCAGGGCGCTGGTCATGCGGTCCAGGTAGATCGCGAGGATGACGATGGCCAGGCCGGACTCGGCGCCGAGACCGATGTTCAGCTGGCCGATGGCCTCGATGACGGCGCCGCCGAGTCCGCCGGTGCCGACCATGCCGGCGATCGCCGCCATGGACAGACCGAGCATGATCACCTGGTTGACGCCCGCCATCACCGTGGGCAGCGCCAGCGGGAGCTGGACGCGCAGCAGGGTGTTGCGGGGCGTGGTGCCGAACGCCTCGGCCGCCTCGACGAGTTCCTTGTCGACCTGCCGGATGCCCAGCTCGGTCATGCGGACGCCGGGGGCGAGCGCGAAGATCAGGGTGGCGACGATGCCCGGGGCGGAGCCGGTCCCGAAGAACAGGATCGCCGGGATGAGGTAGATCATCGCCGGGAGCGTCTGCATGAAGTCGAGGACCGGGCGGACGAAGGCGCTGACCCGGTCGGAGCGGGCCGCCCAGATGCCCACCGGCACCGAGATCGCCAGGGCGATCACGGTGGCGACGATCACCAGCGCCAGCGTCACCATCGAGTCCTCCCACAACTCCATGGAGTCGAGGAAGGCGAAGCCGACGAAGGTGAGGACACCGGCGAGGGTGCCGCGCAGCCAGAAGGCGATGACCGCGAAGATGCCGCAGAGGAGCAGCGGCTCGGGGGCCTGGAGGACGGCGTTGACACCGTCGTAGGCGCCGGTGAAGACGGTCTTGAAGAAGTCGAACAGCCAGGTCAGGTTGGCGAGCAGCCAGTCGACCGAGCTGTTGACCCAGTCGCCGAGCGGGATCCTAGGCACGGGCCATCACCTTCCCGCCCTTGTCCTCGGGGCTGTCGCAGACCCCGGGGTCCGCCTCCTCGTCGCCGAGGAGGCCGAGCAGGCGCTGCCGGGGCACGACGCCGACGAGGTCGCCGTCGTCGACCACGGCCACCGGGTGCGGGACGCGCGCGCTGATGGCGCACAGGTCGGTGAACGCCGTCCCGGGCGTGGCGGTCTCGCAGCCGCAGTCGGCCTCGTCGCCGCGCACCTCGGGATCCATCACGGACTGGGCGGTGAGCACGCGCGAGCGGTCGACGTCCTGGGTGAAGGAGGCCACGTAGTCGTTGGCCGGCCGGATCAGGATGTCCTGCGCGGTGCCGATCTGCACGATGCGGCCGTCCCGCATGACGGCGATGCGGTCACCGAGGCGCATGGCCTCGTTGAGGTCGTGGGTGATGAAGACGATGGTCTTCCTCAGCTTCTTCTGCAGCTCGATCAGCTGGTCCTGCATGTCTCGGCGGATCAGCGGGTCGAGGGCGCTGAAGGACTCGTCCATCAGCAGCAGGTCGGCGTCGGTGGCGAGCGCGCGGGCGAGGCCGACGCGCTGCTGCATGCCGCCGGACAGCTCGTCGGGCCACGAGTCCTCCCAGCCGGCCAGGCCGCACAGGGCGAGCGCCTCGTCGGCGCGGCGTTCGCGCTCGGCGCGGGGCACGCCCTGCACTTCAAGACCGTAGGCGGCGTTGTCACGGACGCTGCGGTGCGGGAAGAGCGCGAAGTGCTGGAAGACCATGCTGATCTTCCGGGACCTGAGGTCCCGCAGCTCGCGGTCGGACAGGGCGGTGAGGTCCTGCCCGTCGAAGCGGACGTGTCCGGCGGTCGGCTCCAGCAGACCGTTCAGCATCCGCAGCAGGGTGGACTTGCCGGAGCCCGAGAGGCCCATGACGACGAAGATCTCGCCCGGCTCCACGGAGAAGGACGCGTCGATGACGGCGGCGGTGACGCCGTCGGCCCGCAGTCCCTCGCGGTCCGCCGTGTTGGTGCGCAGTCGTTCGACTGCCTGGTCCGGTCGTCTGCCGAACACCTTGAACAGGTGCTCGGCCTCAAGCCTTGATGACACACGTACCTCTCGTCTCGGCTGCAGATGCCGGAACGATGCGCGGCGGGCCGGGGCCCGCGAACGGTTGAAAGCGCAACCGGCATCGTTCCGCGGCCGCACCTCCCCTGTTTCGAACGGCGCAAACTTTTCGTGTGCGGCCTCACAGACGTGGCGCAGGGCGCAACACGTCGCGCACAGACGTACGCGGCGTGCCGCCAGGACGGTGCTGTCGGCGGGGTGGGGCATGATGCGGGGCGTGACCGGACTGATGCTTCTCGACACCGCCTCCCTCTACTTCCGCGCCTACTTCGGCGTCCCGGAGTCCGTCAAGGCGCCGGACGGCACGCCGGTGAACGCCGTGCGCGGGCTGCTGGACTTCATCGACCGCCTGGTCAAGGACCACCGGCCGGAGCACCTGGTGGCCTGCATGGACGCCGACTGGCGCCCGCAGTGGCGGGTGGACCTGATCCCCTCCTACAAGGCGCACCGGGTCGCCGAGGAGCAGGCGTCGGGGCCGGACGTGGAGGAGGTCCCGGACACGCTGTCGCCGCAGGTGCCGGTGATCGAGGAGGTGCTCGACGCGCTGGGCATCGCACGGGTGGGCGTCGCCGGGTACGAGGCGGACGACGTGATCGGCACCTTCACGGCGCGGGCGGACGGCCCGGTCGACATCGTCACCGGCGACCGCGACCTGTACCAGCTGGTGGACGACGCGCGCGGGGTGCGGGTGCTGTACCCCGTCAAGGGCGTCGGGACGCTGCAGATCACCGACGAGGCGGCGCTGCGCGGGAAGTATGGGGTGGACGGCAGGGGGTACGCGGATCTGGCGCTGCTGCGCGGCGACCCGAGCGACGGTCTGCCGGGCGTGCCCGGCATCGGGGAGAAGACGGCGGCCAAGCTGCTGGACCGGTTCACCGACCTGGCCGGGATCCTGGCGGCCGTGGACGACCCGCGGTCGACGCTCACGCCGGCGCAGCGCAGGCGTCTGGACGAGGCGCGGCCGTACCTCGCGGTGGCGCCGAGGGTCGTCCGGGTCGCGGACGACGTCCCGCTCCCGGACGTCGACACGGCCCTGCCGCGCGCTCCGCGCGACCCGGCCGCCGTCGAGTCCCTGGCCGCGCGCTGGGGCCTGGGCGGGTCGGTCACCCGCCTGCTGGGAACGCTCGCGGAGCGGTAGGTGCTAACTTAGGTATACCTAACTGCGACAGGGAGGCCTCTCATGGCAGAGCGACCGGCACGCGCGCCGCGCACCCCGCACACCGGCGTGGTCGTCCGCACGGAGCGGCTGACCCCGCACATGCAGCGCGTGGTGCTGGGCGGCGAGGGCCTCGCGGCCGTCTCGGCGGACACCTGCACCGACCATTACGTCAAGCTGTTGTTCCCGGCGCCGGGCGTGGTCTACCCCGAGCCCTTCGACCTGGAGCGGATCCGCGCCGAGTTCCCGCGCGACCAGTGGCCGGTGACCCGGACGTACACGATCCGCCACTGGGACGCCGAGCACCGGGAGCTGACCCTCGACTTCGTGATCCACGGCGACGAGGGCCTGGCCGGCCCGTGGGCGCTGAACGCGCGGCCCGGCGACGTCGTCCGGTTCCTCGGCCCCGGCGGCGCCTACGCCCCCGACCCCGCCGCCGACTGGCACCTGCTGGCCGGTGACGAGAGCGCGCTTCCGGCCATCGCCCGCGCCCTGGAGTCGCTGCCGCAGGGCGCCCGCGCGTTCGCGTTCCTCGAGATCGCGGGCCCGGAGGAGGAGCAGAAGATCGACTCCGACGCGGAGATCCGCTGGCTGCACCGCGGGGACCGCAGGGTCGGCGAGGCGCTGGTGGAGGCCGTGCGCGGGCTGGACCGGCCCGAGGGCCGGGTGCACGCCTTCGTCCACGGCGAGGCGCACTTCGTGAAGGAACTGCGCCGTCTGCTGCGGGTGGAGCGCGGCATCCCGCGCGAGGACCTGTCCATCTCCGGCTACTGGCGCCAGGGCCACAACGAGGACGGCTGGCAGGCCTCGAAGAAGGAGTGGAACGCCCGCATCGAGGCGGAACAGGAGAGCGCCCGGGCGTCGGCCTGACCGTCCGGCCCTCTGCCGTGGCCCACCGGGGCGCGGAGAACCGCGCGCTCACCCTCCGCCGCCCCGTACCCTTGCCCCACGTGAGACGCAGACGCCCCGCC
Source organism: Streptomyces sp. DSM 120436 (assembly GCF_055778765.1). Taxonomy (NCBI): domain Bacteria; kingdom Bacillati; phylum Actinomycetota; class Actinomycetes; order Kitasatosporales; family Streptomycetaceae; genus Streptomyces; species Streptomyces sp. DSM 120436. The sequence goes on from NZ_JBSKBS010000002.1 coordinate 1,202,513, forward strand.
CCGCCCCCTCCCCTGCCGCAGCGCGACGGAGTGGACCCGGTACGGGTGCGCCTGCCGGCCGGCGGGCCGGGAGCGACCGTCCGGGAGCACCTGGTGCTGCGTCTGGCCGCGGACCCCGCGCGGATCGACGCCCTGTTCACCGCGGGCGGGATCGTCGGCGCCGACGGCCGCCCCGTCCCGCCCGACACCCCCTACGCGCCGGGCCTGTGCGTGTGGTTCCACCGCGAGATGCCCGCCGAGTCCCCGGTGCCCTTCCCCCTGCGCGTGGTGCACCAGGACGAGCACCTCGTGGTCGTCGACAAGCCGCACTTCCTGGCCACCACGCCGCGCGGCAGCCACGTCCGGCAGACCGCGCTCGCCCGGCTCCGGCACGAGCTGGGCCTGCCGCGGCTGACCGCGGCGCACCGCCTCGACCGGCTCACCGCCGGGCTGGTGCTGTTCACCGTGCGGCCCGAGGAGCGCGGCGCCTACCAGACGCTGTTCCGCGACCGGCGGGTGCACAAGGAGTACGAGGCCGTCGCCCCCTACGACCCGGCCCTGGACCTCCCCCGCACCGTGCGCAGCCGGATCGTGAAGGAGCGCGGGACGCTGACCGCGAGGGAGGTCGAGGGCGAGCCGAACGCGGTGACCCGGGTGGAGCTGCTCGCGCACCGGGCGGACGGCCTGGGCCGGTACCGGCTGGTGCCCGGCACCGGCCAGACCCATCAGCTCCGGGTCCACATGAACGCCCTCCGGGTGCCGATCCTCGGCGACCCCCTCTACCCCGAGGTGACCTCCCCCGTCCCGGCCGGCGACTTCCGGCGTCCGCTGCAACTGCTGGCGCGGGAACTGGCGTTCACCGATCCGGTGACGGGGGCGGAACGCCGGTTCACCAGCGGCCGGGTGCTCGGGGCGTGGGCCTCGTACGAGGAGTGGGCGGCGGGTCAGTAGCCGCGCCACCACCGCAGGAAGCGCTGCCAGGCGCCCTTCGGCGGCTCCTGCCGCGGGAACGGCGGGGGCGGCACGGGCGCCTCGGCCGGCGCCGCACCCGAGACCGGAACCGGGCCGGCGGCCGAAGCCCCGCCGGCCCCCGCGGCCGCGGCCCCGCTCCCCACGGCGACCGCGGCCGGAGCAGCCGCGGCCGTCGGCGCCGCCTGCCGCGGGATCCCCCCGATCTGCCAGTCGTACACCGCCGGCGCGTCGTTCTCATGGGTCGGCGGCTGGGTGACCTCCTGCTGCGGCCGGGGCGTGAAGTGCGCCGGCAGCGACACCAGATGGCGTGAGGCGATGGACTCGGTGAAGGTCAGCTCCTCCTCGGCGCAGCTCAGCTCCACGTCCGGCAGCCGCATGAGCAGGGCGTCGACGCCGACCTCGGCGATGACACGGCCGATGTCCTGGCCGGGGCACTCGTGGGCGCCGCCGCCGAACGCGAGGTGGGAGCGGTTGCCCTGCATGTCGGCGGTCGGGTCGGGGCGGACCCGGGGGTCGACGTTGGCCGGCGCGGGCGCGAACAGCAGGGCGTCGCCCTTGCGGACGCGCTGCCCGCCCAGTTCCGTGTCCTGCTTGGCGTAGTAGGCGAAGATGGTGCTGAACGGCGGTTCGTCCCACAGCAGTTGTTCCACCGCCTGGGGCACGGTCATCTGACCGCCGTTGAGCTGGGAGCGGAAGCGCGGGTCGATCAGCACCTGGCGCAGCACGTTGGCGAGAAGGTTGGCGGTGGCCTCGTAGGCGGCGATCAGCACCACCCGCAGGTGCTGGCTGACCTCCTCGTCGCTCAGTCCGGCCGGGTGGCTGACGAGGTGGCCGGCGAAGTCGTTCCGCGGTTCCTCGCGGCGGCGGGCGGTGAGGCGTTCCAGCGCCGCCGTCACGTAGGCGTTGCTCTCGATGGCGGTCTCGGTGCCGCGGATCATGTCGCGGGCGGCCTGCACCATGCGGTCGTCGTACTCGTCGGGCATGCCGAGGACGTGGCACATCACGGCCATCGGCAGGTGTTCGGCGTACTGGCTCACCAGGTCGGCCTCGCCGTCCTCGCAGAACCGGTTGACGACGCGCTGGACGCTGCGGTTGACGTACCGGCGCAGGCTGCGGAAGTCGGTGGCGGCGACGGCGGCGTCGATGGCGCCGCGCCAGCGCCGGTGCTGCTCGCCCTCGGTGTGGGCGCACGTCGGCTGCCAGGCGAAGTGCGGCATCAGCGGGTGCCCGGGCTTGACCAGGCCGTCGCGGAGCGCGGACCAGACGCGGCTGTCCTTGGTGAACTGTGTGGATCTGCGGACCAGTTGCTGGCTCTCGGCGTGGCCGAGCACCACCCACAGCGGTACGTCGTCGTGGACGAGCGCGGGTGCCACCGGGCCGTGCTCCTCGCGCAGCTGCTCGTAGAGCTTCTTGAGGTCGTCCGACGCGTGGAGGCGGGCGAGGCCGCCGGGGCCGCGGTCGTGCGCGGGGCATCCGGGGGGCGGCTCCGGCCGGGCGTCGTCACCGGCCGGGCGGTCCGGCGTCAGGGGGTGGGACTCAGGCGTCACTGTGGTCGCTCCGAAAAGGGGAAAGGCAGAAGGTCCGGGGAGGGGGCTCGCGCGTCAGGCGAGCGAGCCCGTCATGGCGAGCGAGTGCAGGAAGCGCATCAGGGTCATCAGGACGTCGCGGCTGGAGGCGCGGCGCCGCACGTCGCATTCCACGATGGGGATCTGCTCGGTCAGGTCGAGCGCGGCCCGCAGGTCGGAGAGGTGGTAACGGGGCGCGTCCGGGAAGGAGTTGACGGCGACGACGAAGGGCACACCGCGTTCCTCGAGGCGGCCCATGACGTCGAAGCTGACCTCCAGGCGGCGGGTGTCGACCAGCACGACCGCGCCGAGCGCGCCCTCGAACAGGCCGTTCCACAGGAACCAGAAGCGCTCCTGGCCCGGCGTGCCGAACAGGTACAGCACCAGCTCGTCGGTGATCTTGATGCGGCCGAAGTCCATGGCGACGGTGGTGGCCGTCTTGGACGCGGAGCCGTAGTTGTCGTCGACCCCGATGCCGGCCTGCGTCATGGTCTCCTCGGTGGTCAGCGGTTTGATCTCGCTGACCGAGCCGACCATGGTGGTCTTGCCGACCCCGAACCCGCCGACGATCACGATCTTCACCGCGGACTGCGCCGTGTGGGGCAACTGGTCCTCGGCGCGTGGGCCCGGGATGGCGTCAGAGCCGTTGAAGTCCATGCATCACCGCTTCGAGAAGGGAACGGTCCGGGAGCGTCTTGCGGACGATGGAGGAGCGCGCCTGGACCAGTTCCGCCGTCAGCAGTTCGGTGACCAGCACGGTCACCACGCTGAACGGCAGACTGAGATAGGCCGACAGCTCGGCCGCGGACAGGGGGGCGACGCAGAGCCGGAGCAGCGCCGCCTGCTCGGGGGTCGCGGAGGGCGGGGGGTCCGGGGAGCGCGCCACGATCAGGGTGACCAGGTCGATGTCGGCGCGCTCGCCGTCCGGTCCGGCCACGACGTACAGCCGCTCCGGGTTGCCGCCCGCGCCCTCCTTCGGGGCCGGGGCGGCCGGCTGCGCGGGGGTGCGCCTCTGGCGTTGCGGAGGAGTCATACGGTCTGCCCGTTCCGTCGGGGCGGACTGGTCAGATGGGCGCCGATGCGGACGACGAGGTCGCGCATCATGCCGCCCATGCGGCCGGGTTCACAGGTCATGTCGGAGAGGACCGCGAGGTAGGCGTTGGCGCCGGCCGCCATGAGATAGAAGTAGCCCTCATCGATCTCGATGAGCACCATCTTCATCTCGCCGTCGCCGTACGGGAGTTCCTGCGCGACGGCGGAGGCGAGGCTCTGCACGCCGGCGCAGGCGGCGGCGACCCGGTCGGCCGCGTCCGGCTCGCCGCCGTAGCGGGCGATGCGCAGGCCGTCGGCGGAGAGCACCACGATCATCTCGACGCCGGGTACGCCGTCGGCGAGCTCCTTGAGCATCCAGTCGAAGTTGGCTCGCTGCTGGATCACTTGAGGTCCCCCTCGTCCTCGGCCTCGGTGCGGGCCGGTTCGTTGATGAGATGCAGGTAGGCGGTCGGGTTCCGGGTGAAGTCGGTGGGGTGGACGCCCGGGTCGAGGTCCTTCTTCAGGCCCTCCCAGAAGGCGTCGACCCACAGCCCGGGTTCGCGGTCGTTCCGCTTCTTCTTCTCGGGCTCGGCCGCCGCCCAGATGTCGTGGTACTCCTCGCCGCGCTCCTTGGCCTCGCGCTCGGCGCGCTCGGCGGCCGCCTGCTCGGCGTAGCGCTGGGCGAGCGGGGTCTTCACGCGGCTGCGGCGCTGCGGCAGTCCGCCCGCGGTCCACTCGGTGACCTCGGGGACGTCGTCCTCGAGGGCGGCCGTGGCGGGGATGAGGGGGCTGGTGGGACGGCGCCTCTTCGGGGGGCGCTGCGGACCGGGGAGGGCGTCGACGGGGCGGGGCACGGCGGTGGCGCCGATGCCGTGGGCGAGACCGACGCCGGGCTCGTCGGTGATCATCTCGCTGGGGACGACGAGGACGGCGCGGACGCCGCCGTAGGCGGAGGCCCGCAGCGACACCTGCATGCTGAACTGGGTGCACAGGCGGCCGACGACGGCGAGGCCGAGGCGCGGGTTGCCGCCGATCTCCTGGAGGTCGACGCCGCGCTGGGCGCGGTCGAGGATGTCCTCGATGCGGGCGCGGGCCTGCTCGTCGAGGCTGACGCCGGCGTCCTCGATCTCGATGGCGACGCCGGTCTGCACCTCGGTCGCGGTGACGCTGACCTTGCTGGTGGGCGGCGAGTAGCGGGTGGCGTTGTCGAGGAGTTCGGCGGCGGCGTGGATGACCGGCTCGACGTGGATGCCCTTGATGTTGATCTTGGCGATCGACTTCAGGTCGATGCGGCGGTACTCGAGGATGCGGGACATGGCGCCGCGCAGCACGCTGTAGAGCGCGACCGGCTTGGGCCACTGGCGTCCGGGGCGGCCGCCTCCGAGGACGGAGATGGAGTCGGCGAGGCGGCCGATCAGCGCGGTGCCGTGGTCGATGCGCAGCAGGTCGTCGAAGACCTCGGGGTTGCGGCCGTGGTCCTCCTCCATCTCCCGCAGTTCCTTGGCCTGCTGGTGGACGATGGCCTGGACGCGGCGGGCGATGGAGACGAAGGAGCGCAGCGAGGAGTCACGCAGGTTCTCCTCGTCGTCGATGATCTGGAGGACCTGGCGCAGCAGCACCTGCTGGTACTTGGGCAGGTCCCGCCAGGACGGGTTGAGCCGCGGCAGGTCGCGCATCACCTCGTCCGGCTCGTTGCCGGCGTGCAGGTGGCCCAGGCAGGTGGGGAAGACCTTCTGGATGAAGTACTCGGTCTCCGTGTCGTGGGCGGCGATCCGCGCCTCCAGACACGCACGGTGACGCTCGTGTTCGGCGTGCGCCTCCCGCAGCACCCGGCCGCGGCGCGCCGCCTCGGCGGCGGTGGCGGCCACCAGCAGGGTCGCCACGGCACCGCACACGCCGACGGCGATCCGGGCGGGCTCCGTCACCAGGGCGACGGCGGCTCCGGTCGCCGCGGCCATCACTATGGCCGGCAGCACCAGCGCGCGTGCGTAGGGAAGGTGGACACTCGCCATGTGAGCCCTCTGAAGCGTGTCGACTGACGGTCGGGAACGTGCACATAGGGGAACAAGCGCACGAATTCGTCTCAACTCGGTGCGCTGCGGGCGAGCTTAGCCCGGCGGGATCATCGCCAAGTCATATTCAGCAAGTGCCGGAATCGGCCCCCGAGGCAGGAGTACGCTCGGAGTCATTTACACGATCCGGCGTCGATCGAACACACCACGTCACGACGTACAGACGTACGACGGCCACTCACCGTCACGGATGACCCGGCCCTCGGAACGGCGGTCGTCGGCCTCTCGCAGGCGCTCCTCATCCTTCCCGCCCGGGCCGCCGGTGATGCGGCCGCACGAGGGCGCGCACAGCGCGGAAGCCCGGCGCGCGGGGGCGCACCGGGCTTCCGGGGACGACGGCGAGGGCGGTCAGCCCACGGAGGAGTAGGCCACCACCCCGCGCAGCAGACCGTCCACGGCCTTGCGGGCGTTCTTCGCGACCGTCGAGCCCTCGACGGCCGGGGCCGCCGCGGAGATCTGCCCCAGCACGTCGATGACCTGCTTGCACCAGCGCACGAAGTCGCCGGCCGGCATCTCCGCCTCGCGCAGCACCTCGTCCAGGCCCTTGCCGGAGGCCCACATGTAGGCGGCCCAGGCGAAACCCAGGTCGGGCTCGCGCTGGCCCACGCCCTCGGTCTGGCTGATCCGGAAGTCCTCCTCCAGCGCGTCCAGCCGGCCCCAGATGCGGACCATCTCGCCGAGCGCCGCCTTCGCCCTGCCCGCGGGCAGCTTGGGCGCCATCGCGTCGTCGGCGACCCGCGACTCGTACACCAGCGCCGAGACGCACGCGGCGAGTTCGGCGGGGCCGAGGCCCTCCCAGACCCGCTCGCGCAGGCATTCGCTGGCCAGCAGGTCGAGCTCGCCGTACAGCCGGGCCAGCCGCCTGCCGTGCTCGGTGACCTCGTCGCCGCGCAGGTAGTCCATCTCCGTCAGCAGCGCCACGATGCGGTCGAAGGTGCGGGCGATGGTGTTCGTCCGGCCCTCGATGCGCCGCTCCAGCTGCGAGGTGTCCCGCAGCAGCCGGTGGTAGCGCTCGGCCCAGCGGGCGTGGTCCTCGCGGTCCTGGCAGCCGTGGCACGGGTGCGCCCGCAGCGCCTTGCGCAGCCGCGCGATCTCCCGGTCGTCGGCCGCCGGGGCGCGCTTCTTGCGGTGCCGGTCGGGCACTATGTGGCCGGCCTTGGTGCGCAGCGCGGAGGCCAGGTCCCGGCGGGACTGCGGGGAGCGCGGGTTGAAGGACTTCGGGATCCGCATCCGCTCCAGCGCCTCCACGGGCACCGGGAAGTCGATCGACGCCAGCCGCTTCACCTGCCGCTCGGCGGTCAGCACCAGCGGGCGCGGACCGTCGTGGTACTCCATGCCCCGGTGGCCGTCGGTCCGCCCCGCGGGCAGCCCCGGGTCGAGCACCAGCGCCAGCCCCGCGTACTTGCCGGTGGGCACGTGGATGACGTCACCGGGCTTCAGCTTCTCCAGCGCGACGGCGGCCTCCGCGCGCCGCTGGGTCTGGCCCTGCCTGGCCAGTTCGTTCTCCCGGTCCTTCAGCTCCCGGCGCAGCCGCGCGTACTCCTCGAAGTCGCCGAGGTGGCAGGTCATCGAGGCCTTGTAGCCCTCCAGCCCCTCCTCGTTGCGCTGCACCTGGCGCGAGATGCCGACGACCGACTTGTCCGCCTGGAACTGCGCGAACGACGTCTCCAGCAGCTCCCGCGAGCGGTGCCGCCCGAACTGCTCGACCAGGTTGACCGCCATGTTGTACGACGGCTTGAAGCTGGAGCGCAGCGGATAGGTGCGCGTGCCGGCCAGTCCCGCGAGGTGCTCGGGGTTCATCCCGCGCTGCCACAGCACCACGGCGTGGCCCTCGACGTCGATGCCGCGGCGGCCCGCCCGGCCGGTGAGCTGGGTGTACTCGCCGGGGGTGATGTCGGCGTGCTGCTCGCCGTTCCACTTGACCAGCTTCTCCAGCACCACCGAGCGCGCGGGCATGTTGATGCCCAGCGCCAGCGTCTCGGTCGCGAACACCGCCTTCACCAGTCCGCGCACGAACAGCTCCTCGACGACCTCCTTGAAGGTCGGCAGCATGCCCGCGTGGTGGGCGGCGATACCGCGCTCGAGGCCCTCCAGCCACTCGTAGTAGCCGAGCACGTGCAGGTCCTCGGGCGGGATGGAGGCGGTGCGCTCCTCCACCAGGGAGCGGACGCGGGCCCGCGCCTCCTCGTCGTTGAGCCGCAGGCCCGCGTACAGGCACTGCTGCACCGCGGCCTCGCAGGCGGCCCGGCTGAAGATGAAGGTGATGGCGGGCAGCAGGCCCTCGGCGTCGAGCCGCTCGATGACCTCCGGCCGGCTCGGCGTCCACACGCGTGAGCGCTGTCTGCGCTCCCGCTCGCGGTCCGCCTCCCGCATGCCGTTGCGGCCCCGCCGGCGGTCGCCCCAGGACGGGCGGCTCGCCTCCAGCCGGGCCATGCGCGTCAGGTCGGGGTTGACGGCCTTCCTGTGGCCCTCCCCCTCCTCGAACAAGTCGTACATCCGGCGGCCGGCCAGCACGTGCTGGAACAGCGGCACGGGCCGGTGCTCGGAGACGATCACCTCGGTGTCCCCGCGGACGGTGTCCAGCCAGTCGCCGAACTCCTCGGCGTTGGACACCGTCGCCGAGAGGGAGACCAGGGTCACCGACTCGGGGAGGTGGATGATCACCTCCTCCCAGACGGCGCCCCGGAAGCGGTCGGAGAGGTAGTGCACCTCGTCCATGACCACGTAGCCGAGGCCGAGGAGGGTCCGCGACCCGGCGTACAGCATGTTCCGCAGCACCTCGGTGGTCATCACGACCACGGGCGCCTCGGAGTTGACGCTGTTGTCACCGGTGAGCAGGCCCACCTTGTCGCTGCCGTAGCGGCGGCACAGGTCGGCGTACTTCTGGTTCGACAGCGCCTTGATGGGGGTCGTGTAGAAGCACTTCTTGCCCTGCTGGAGGGCGAGGTGGACGGCGAACTCGCCGACGATCGTCTTGCCGGATCCGGTGGGGGCGGCGACCAGCACGCCCTTCCCGGCCTCCAGGGCCCGGCAGGCCTCCACCTGGAAGGGGTCGAGGCCGAAGTCGTACATCTCGCGGAAGGAGGCGAGCGAGGTGGCCTGCTCGGCAGCGCGCCTGCGTGCTGCCGCGTACCGCTCGGCCGGTGAGAGGTCCTCTGTCATCGTGCTTTCGAGCGTACCGGGCCGCACCGACAACAGGACGATCATTATCCGGATCGTCCGCGTGGGGGAGGTGACGCCGGGACCGCCCCCTCAGGGGCCGACGACCCGGACCGCTCCCGGCACACAGTGGGCGGTCAGCGGCAGCGGTCCGACGGGTTCGCCGTCCGCGTAGCCGGTGACGTCCGCGGCGGCCAGCTCCACGCTCGCCGCCCGCAGCACGGTCACCGCGGGGTGGTCGACGTGCGTCCCCCGGTAGACCCGCGGGAACACCCGCAGCAGCGTGGCCCGGCTGCACGCGCCGACCACCGTGATGTCGAACAGCCCGTCGGTGAGGTCCGCCCCGGGGCATATCCGCATGCCCCCGCCGTACGACGGCCCGTTCCCGACGGCCACCAGCGTCGCCTCGACCTCGCGGACGTCCCCGCCGTCCAGGGTGATCCGGTACGGCAGCGGCCGGAAGGCGGCCAGCTCGGCGACCACCGCCAGGTCGTACGTGAAACGTCCGAGGGGGACGCGCATCCGGTTGCCCCGGTCGTTGACCCGGGAGTCGAAGCCGGAGGCGAGCACGGCGCCGAACCAGCGGTCGCCGATCCGGCCGAGGTCGATGTCACGGGACCGCCCGCTCCTGAGGGCGTCGGCGATCATCCGGCCGGCCGTGGCGGGTTCGCGCAGGGGCATGCCGAGCGCCCGGGCGAAGTCGTTGCCCGTGCCCGCGGCCACCAGGCCGAAGGGGGTGCCCGTGCCGACGACGGCCTGCAGGGCGAGGTGCGCCATGCCGTCGCCCCCGACGGCGATCAGCGCGCCGGTGCCCTCCTCGACGGCGGTACGCGCCCGGGACAGCGCGTCCTCGGGGCCGTCGCCCGTCACGGTACCGACGTGGAAGCCGGCGTCCCGCAGCGCGGAGGCAGCCGCCCGCGCCGCGCGGGCGCCCCGGCCGCCGCCCGCGGCGGGGTTCACGAAGAGGGTGATCTCGCTGGTCACGGGAGCGACCCTATGAGGTGCCGGCCCGTCCTCAGGTCACGTCGTCATAACCGTTGACGCGGTCCCGGGAGGTCTGCTCGGGCAGCGTGGTGACCGGTTCGGCCGGTTCGACGGCCTCAGGCGTGTGGTCGAGCTCGGACGCCTCGTCGTCGGCCGGTCCCTGTGCCTCCTTGCGGGCGCGCCGTCTGTCGTTCAGCAGCGCGAGGCCCACGGCGGCGAAGTACAGGACGACGATCGGCCCGGACAGCGCGAGCATGCCCACCGGGTCGGTGGTGGGCGTGGCGATCGCGCCGAAGACGAAGACGCCCATGACGACACCGCGCCACCAGCCCGCCATCCGGCGGCCGGACACGATGCCCACCATGTTGAGCATGGTCAGGAGCAGCGGCAGCTCGAAGGCCAGGCCGAAGACCAGCACCATGCGGATGGTGAAGTCCAGGACCTCGTCGAGCGACAGGATGTTCGCCGATCCCCCGGGCGTGAGACTGAGCAGCACCTTGATGCTGACCGGGAGGATGACGTACGAGAGAAGGGCGCCGCCGACGAACAGCGGCACCGCGGCCGCGGTGAAGACGTAGGTGTACTTCTTCTCGTGCCGGTGCAGTCCGGGCGCGACGAAGGCCCACAGCTGGTAGAGCCAGACCGGGCTGGAGATCACCAGGCCCGCCATGAGGCTCACCTTGATCGTCGTGGTGAACGGCGAGGTCAGTGTGTTGAACGACACGATGGCGCAGTTGCCGCCGTCGCTGTTCGTCAGGTCGTCACACTTGGGCACCGGCTCGGCCAGGAACTGCATGAGCTGTTCGCTGTAGAACGCGGCGACGACCGACACCACGACGATCGCGAGCACGGCCTTGGCCAGGCGGTTGCGCAGCTCGCGCAGGTGTTCCACAAGAGGCATCCGCCCCTCGGGATCCCTCTGCTGTTTGCGGGCAGACTTGAGCAACCCACGTTCCCATCTCGTGCGGCGGGCCGGAGGTCACCGGCCCTGCGTCAGCGCTTGGTCGTGTCCGTCTGCTCAGTGACCGGGCGGGAGCTGGTCACGTCGCCGGGGGCGGCCTGGATGGTGCGCTGCGCCGGGGGCTGCTCGCCGTTGGCCGGCGGGTCGGCCGGAGCGGAGGACTTGTTGTCCTCCTTCATCGCCTTCGCCTCGCTCTTCAGGATGCGGGCCGACTTGCCGAGCGACCGCGCCATGTCGGGGAGCTTCTTCGCCCCGAACAGCAGGATGATGACGACGAGGATCAGAATGATCTCGGTAGGTCCGAGCCGTCCCATAAGTCTTTACCTTCTCACCGAGGCGGGTGGGTGGGTGGCTGTCCGACCGGTCGGACATGCGTCCGAAGGACGGTGCAGACAGCGATCGTAACGCCCAGGGGTGAACGTCCGGCAATCCCTGTGCGTACTCCCGTCCGCGGTCCGGGCCTCGTTCTCCGGGCCGCGATCAGCAGCGTACCTGCCGGGACCCGGCCAGTGACAGGGTGCGGCGGCCCGTCCGGACTGCGGACCCGCCGGTGCGGCGCCCCGCCGCTACAGGGCCTCCGCCGAGCGGGCCGTGCTCGTGGCCGCGCGCTCCAGGTCCTCGGCGGCGCGGCCGATGCGCCGGGCCGAGTCCGCGACCTGCCTGCCGAGGCGCTCCGCCTCGACGAAGACCCGGACGGCGAGCACTGCGAGCACCATCAGCCCGAGGAACCCCAGGGCTACGGCGAACATCGGCCAGAACATGGGGTCGAGCCTAGACGGTCGAGTGCAGCCGCAGGGTACGCACCCCGCCGCCGGTCAGCAGCTCGACGATCCGCTCCCCCGCCGGCTTGCGGACGGCGGCGCCGCACTCGGGGCAGGTGAAGGAGTAGAACGTGGTGCGGCGGCTGGCGCCGATCGCCAGCCGTAGCGCGCTCGCGGAGAGTTCGAAGCGCTCCCGGCAGTCCGGGCAGCCCGCCCGGAACATCACCGGGGCCACGTTCCTCATCCCGGCGAACGCGGACGCCGCCGTCATGCCCCGTGCCCCTGTGGTCGCCGACTCGCTCAAAGCCCTCGCTCCTGCCTGTCGTCCTGCCCGGTCATCCGGCCGCCTCGGCCCCGTCGTACGCCGCCAGCGCCTCACGGGCCGCCCGGCGGGCGCTCTCGGCCAGCTCCTGCGGCTCCACGATGCGCCCGTCGCGGCCGAGCCGCAGCGCCAACCGCCGCAGCGACGCGGGGTCGGGGGTGCGCAGGGTGATGCGGAGTCCGCCGTCGGGAAGCTCGTCCGCGCTGTCGTGCGGGTAGTACTCGGCGACCCAGCGCCCGCCCGGCCCTACCTCGACGACCACCTCCGGGTCCTCGGCCGCGGGCTGCACCAGCCCCTCGGACAGGTCGCGCAGCTCCACCTCGGGCGGCGCGGACGGCTCGTCGAGGATCTTGATCTCGGCGACCCGGTCCAGCCGGAAGGTGCGGCGCGCCTCGGAGCGGCGGCACCACGCCTCGACATAGGTGTGTCCGACGCTGACCAGGCGGATGGGGTCGATCTCGCGCTCGGTGACCTCGTCGCGGGCGGGCGAGTAGTAGCGGATCCACAGCCGGCGGCGCTCGGCGATGGCCCGGTCGACGTCCGCGAAGACGCCGCCCTCGGACTCGAAGGTCACCGAGAGCCGGGAGCTGGCGCCCGCCGCCTCCCCGGCCGCGGTCTCCACCTTGGCGGTGGCCCGCAGCAGCGCCTGCCGGTCGCCCTCGCGCAACCCCGGCAGTGTGGCCACGGCGCGGGCGGCGACGAGCAGCGCGGTGGCCTCGTCGGCGGCCAGGCGCAGCGGCTCGGCCGCGTCGGCGCCCAGGGCGGCCGGGTTGTGCCACCAGATGCGCTCGCCGTCGGTGTCGATGTCCAGCAGGTCGCCGCCGCGGAAGCTGGTGCCGCACATGGGCAGCACGTCGAGGTCGGAGACCAGTTCGTCCTCGGTGATGCCGAAGGCGCGCGCGACGTCCTCGATGCGGGCGCCGGGCCGCTCGCGCAGATACGTCACCAGGGACAGCATCCGCCGGGTCTGGTCGATGGCGTTCACGGGCCTGACCGGTTTGCCTGCCACGTTCTCGTCCGCTCCCCCTCAGCCCTTGGCCACGGCGCGCAGCCGGTCCACCACGTCGGCCCGCAGTTCCTCGGGCTCCAGCACCACCACGTCCGGTCCGAACTCCACCAGCCAGGCGTCCAGTCCGTGCCCGTACGGGATCTCCAGCTCGTCCCAGCCGTTCCCGAGTTCCCGGACCGAGGCGGCCTTGGCCCGGAGCGGGAAGCCGGCGTCGGAGCGCAGCCGGATCCGCGCCGAGCGGTCGGCGGTCTCCCCCGCCCAGCTCGCCACGGTCTCCCGCACGGTGACGACGTCCGGCACCGGCACGGTGAACCGGCCGGCGCGCGAGCGCACCTTGCCGGTGATCCGGGACAGCCGGAAGACCCGCTCGGCGCCGCGGTCGCGGTCCCAGCCGGCCAGGTACCAGTGGCCGCGCCAGCACTCCAGCGCCCACGGCTCGACGTGCCGCTGCTCGGGCTGCGCGGCGTTGGCCTTGCGGTAGTCGAAGACGACCGGGCGGCGGTCGCGGCAGGCGAGCATCAGCGGCTCGAACGCGGCCTCGTGCACCGGGATGCGCGGCTCCAGCGCGCCGTGCGCGCCGTACGGGTCGACGTCCTCGGGGAGTCCCGCGGCGCGCAGCTTCTGCAGGGCGCCGCTGGCCGCGCCGGCCAGCCTGGCCTGCTGCCACACCTTCGCGGCGAGCCCGAGGGCGGCGGCCTCCTCGGCGTCCAGGGTGATGGGTGGGAGCCGGTTGCTGTCGCGGCGGGCGAGGTAGCCCGTCTCGCCCTCGAGGTTCTCGACGGTCTCGATGACCAGTCCGAGTTCGCGCAGGTCGTCCTTGTCGCGCTCGAACATGCGGTTGAAGGAGTCGTCGGAGCCCGCTTCGAGGTACGCCTCGATGGACTCGCGCAGTTCGCGCTTGGTGAGCGGCCGCCGCGTCCCGAGCAGACACAGCGCGAGATTCATCAGCCGCTCCGCCTTGGCAATGGCCATCGACGCGCTTCGCCTCCCTATGGTGCTTACGACCGACGACCGTACCGCCCCGGGGTGGCGTGGTGAAAGCCGAGGGCCCGCGCCCGGACAGGCGTGGACCCTCGGCGATCGGCTCCGGTCGGATCAGACGCCGAGCAGATCGACCACGAAGATCAGGGTCTCACCGGGCTTGATCGCCGGGGTGGGGCTCTGGTTGCCGTAGGCGAGGTGGGCGGGGATGGTCAGCTGGCGGCGGCCGCCGACCTTCATGCCCTGCACGCCCTGGTCCCAGCCCTTGATGACCCGGCCGCCGCCCAGCGGGAACCGGAAGGGGGTGCCACGGTTCCAGCTGGCGTCGAACTCCTCGCCGGTGCTGAAGGCGACGCCCACGTAGTGGACGGTGACGGTCTGACCCGCCTTCGCCACCTCGCCGTCGCCCTCCCAGATGTCCTTGATCTCGAGGTCCGCCGGGGGCTCGCCGCCCGGGAAGTCGATCTCGGGCTTGTCGATGCTCACGTCTTCATGCTCCTGCTTGTCTGCGGAAAGGCGAACACGCACAGTCTTACATCCCGGCGGGGGTCACAGCTTCGCGAGGATGTCCACGGAGAAGACCAGCGTGGAGTCCTTCTTGATCTCGCTGCCCTGCGGCGGGTTGTCGCCGTAGCCCAGCTCCGGCGGGATGACGATGAGGACGCGGCTGCCGACCTTCTTGCCGGTCAGGCCCTGCGCCCAGCCCTTGACGACCTGCTGGAGCGAGAAGGACGTCAGCTGGCCGCGGCCGTACGTGGAGTCGAACTCCTTGCCGCCGTCCCACAGCACGCCCTTGTACTGCACCAGGACGCTGTCCTCGGCGCCGACCTCCTCGCCGTCGCCCTCGATGACGTAGTTCGCCACGAGCTTCTTCGGCGCGTCGGAGTCGGGCACCTCGATGGAGGGGGCCTTGCCGTCGGTGTTGGTGCCGACCTTCGGCAGGTCGATGTCGTCCTGGGCGACGTCGGTGCCCTGGGCGGAGCTCCTGGCGTTGAACGTGTCCTGCACGTCGATCACGAACACCAGCGTGTCGGTGCCCTTGATGCCCGCCTGCTCGTTGCCCTGCTCGCCGTAGCCCCAGGTGGGCGGGACGGCCATCTGGACGCGGCTGCCGGCCTTCCTGCCGACCAGCCCGTAGCGCCAGCCGTCGATGATCGTGCCCTGGGCGAGCTGGATGGCCAGCGGCTCCTTGCGGTCGTACGAGTTGTCGAACACCTTTGCGGTGCTCCACACCTGGCCCAGGTAGTGGGCCACGACGAAGTCGTTCTCGGCGATCGTGCGGCCGCCGCCCGCGATGACCGTCTTCACCGCGAGGTCCTTGGAGGGGTCGCCGCTGCCCTTGGCGACGGTCGGCTTCTCGCCGAACTTCGTCCCGGCCGTGATCGCCGGCAGCGGGCCCTCGACGATCTTCGGCGACGGCGCCGCCGACGTCTCGGGCTCCGAGGGAGAGGCCGTCTCGCTGGCCTTGCCGGAATCGGACTTGTCGTCGCCGCACGCGGCGAGGGTGGCCAGTCCAGCGGGGACGGCGATGAGAAGTGAGCGTCGGCGCACGGTGGGGGCCTCGTAATCGTCGATCTTGTGGGTGGCGTCCGCGCAACTCTACGGCGTGAGGAGGGCGCCGCACGGTGTAACGTACGGCGCCCGTGTGACGTTCCGGGTGTTTCGTCGGCCCCCGGGGGACGCGTCCTCTCACATGCCGGCGATCAGCTTCTCCACCCGCTCGTCCACCGAACGGAACGGGTCCTTGCACAACACGGTGCGCTGGGCCTGGTCGTTGAGCTTGAGGTGCACCCAGTCGACGGTGAAGTCCCGCCGCTGCTCCTGGGCACGCCGGATGAAGTCGCCGCGCAGCCGGGCCCGAGTGGTCTGCGGCGGCACGGACTTGCCCTCGAAGATCTTCAGGTCGTTGCAGATCCGGGCGGCTTGTCCCTTCTTCTCGAGCAGGTAGTACAGGCCACGACGGCGGTGGATGTCGTGGTACGCGAGGTCTATCTGCGCGACCCGCGGGTGCGACATGGTCATGTTGTGCTTGGCGCGGTAGCGCTCGAGCAGCTTGTACTTCATGACCCAGTCGATCTCGGTGCCGATGCGGTCGAGGTCCTCGGACTCGATCGCGTCCAGCGTGCGGCCCCACAGCTCCAGCACCTGCTCGACGGTGCCGGTGCGGATGCCGCGGCGCTCGCAGAAGTCCAGCGCCTTCTCGTAGTACTCGCGCTGCACCTCCAGCGCGGACGCCTCCCGTCCGCTGGCCAGGCGCACCTTGCGGCGCCCCGTGATGTCGTGGCTGACCTCGCGGATCGCCCGGATCGGGTTCTCCAGGGTGAGGTCGCGCATGACGGTGCCCGCCTCGATCATGCGCAGCACCAGGTCGGTGGCGCCGACCTTGAGCAGCATGGTCGTCTCGGACATGTTCGAGTCGCCGACGATGACGTGCAGCCGGCGGTAGCGCTCGGCGTCCGCGTGCGGTTCGTCGCGCGTGTTGATGATCGGCCGGGAGCGGGTCGTCGCCGAGGAGACGCCCTCCCAGATGTGCTCGGCGCGCTGGCTGACGCAGTAGACGGCGCCCCGCGGCGTCTGCAGCACCTTGCCGGCTCCGCACAGCAGCTGCCTCGTCACCAGGAACGGGATGAGGATGTCCGCGAGCCGGGAGAACTCCCCGTGCCGGGCGACGAGGTAGTTCTCGTGGCACCCGTAGGAGTTGCCCGCCGAGTCGGTGTTGTTCTTGAAGAGGTAGACGTCGCCCGCGATTCCCTCCTCGTGCAGGCGTCGTTCGGCGTCCACCAGGAGTCCTTCGAGAATGCGCTCGCCGGCCTTGTCGTGGGTGACCAGTTCGGTCACGTTGTCACATTCCGGCGTTGCGTATTCCGGATGTGACCCCACGTCGAGATAGAGGCGGGCGCCGTTCCGCAGAAAGACGTTGCTGCTTCGGCCCCATGACACGACACGGCGGAAGAGGTACCGCGCCACCTCGTCAGGCGACAGGCGGCGCTGTCCCCTGAACGTGCACGTGACGCCGTACTCGTTCTCCAGCCCGAAAATGCGGCGGTCCATGAGGGAACATTACGCCCGATCCTTCGAGCTGAAACGGGGTTCGACGGCACGGTTCGGATCATTTTCCGAACCGGCCGCGACAACCGCAGTCCTGGCCGGAACCGCCAATACCCGTCCGGTGGCGATCAAAACCAGCAGCGACACGCCGCCAGCGGCCCCCGGCACGGCGAATCCCCACAGCGCCCCGCCCGCCTCGACCACCGGACCGGTCACACCGGTCCCGAACGACGCGCCGACGGTGAACGTGGTCACCAGCCAGGAGAACGCCTCGGTGACCGTCCCGCGCGGGGCGTGTCGGTCCACCAGCACGAACGCACAGGCGATGGCCGGGGCCAGGAAGAGACCGGCGACCGCGGCGAGCAACGTCATGGCCACCGGGTCCGGCCTCAGCATCAGCGGCAGGTAGCAGAGGGCCAGCAGCGCCACGATCACCTGGAGCCGCCGTGCGGGCTCCCCGGCCCACTGCCGCGCCCCGTACGCCGTGCCGCCGATCAGCGCGCCGAGCCCGAGCGCCGCCATCAGCCAGCCGTAGACGGTGTCGCCGCCGTGATCGTCGGCGTACGTCACGGCGGCGACCGTGATGGACCCCATCGCCATCCCGACGGCCAGGAAGGCCCCGAGCAGCGCGATGAGCCCCGGCGACCGCAGCGCCCCCAGCCAGTGCGCCTCACGCGGCGCGGACCGCCAGGCCCGCGAAGGCTGCGAGACGGCCACGGACAGGGCCCCCAGCACCCCGATGACGTTCAGCACGAGCAGCGCGGCCTGGGCCGACCACAGGGAGACGCACACCGTCACGAGCAGCGGCCCGACGGTGAACATCACCTCCTGGGCCACGGCGTCCAGGGCGTAGGCCCGGTGCACGTGCTCCTCCCTGGGGAGCACCGAGGACCACAGCGCCCGCAGCCCGCCCTCCAGCGGCGGCGTGAACAGCCCCGCCAGCGCGACGGCGCCGTACGCCACGACCGGCGACCCGGTGCCCGCGAAGGCGAACACGCCCATCGCCACCGCCGACAGCAGCGCCGCCGGCAGCTGCACCCGGGGCTGGCCCTTCAGGTCGACCAGGCGCCCGAGCACCGGCTGCCCCACCGCGTTGGCCACGCCGTACACCGCGGCGAGCACGCCGGCCAGGCTGTACGACCCGCCCTCGGCGCGCACGAACAGCACGATGGCGATCGGGGCGGTCGCGTTGGGGAGCCGTCCCACCAGCGTGCCCACGAGCAGCCGGGCGGCGTACCGCGCCCGGAGAATCTCCAGGTATCCCGTCGCCATGCCGGCCCTCCCGTGGAAGTGTTACGTATAACTTAACTCTCCATACGTACCATGACCGCTGTTCACCGGTCCAGACGAAGGAGCGACGGTGCCCAGAGCCGGCGTCCGCCCCACGAGCCGGGACGTCGCCCGGGAAGCGGGCGTCTCCCAGGCCGCGGTGTCCCTGGTGCTGGGCGACAAGTGGCGCGGCCGGGTCTCCGAGGCCACGGCGGAACGCGTCCGCGAGGCCGCCCGCACCCTCGGCTACCGCCCCAATCTCGCGGCCCGCAATCTGCGGCTGGGCCGCACGCGTACGGTGCTGCTGGTCGTGCCCGCCCTGACCACGGAGTTCTTCGCGGGCGTCTACACCGGCGCGGCGCGGGTGGCCTCCCGGCACGGCTTCGGCGTGGTCCTCTACCCCTCTCCCGAGGGCATCGGCCCGGCCCGCGACCCGTTCGCCAGCGCCCAGGCCGCACTGGACGGCGTCATCGCCTCCTCCATGGCGGCGGAGGCCCTGACCGCCATCCGCGGCGACCAGCTGCCGCTCGTCATGCTGGACAGCGACCCCTCCGCCGGCGGGACCACGGTGAACCTGGACATCGCCGACGGCGTCCGGCAGGTCACGGAGCACCTGCTCGGCCTGGGCCACCGCCACTTCCTGCACCTGGGGGCGGACGTACCGTCCTGGACCTTCGAGGTCCGCGCGCGGGAGCTGGAGGCACGGCTGCGGCAGGTGCCGGGTACGTCCCTGCGGACGGCCCGCTCACCGATCTCCATCAAGGGGGCGGAAGCCGCCGCCGAGGCCGCACTGGCCGCCGGGGACCGGCCCACGGCGGTCGTCTGCGACGACGACCAGCTCGCTGCGGGCGCGTACAAGGCCGCCCGCCGTCTGGGACTGCGCGTCCCGGCGGACCTTTCGGTCACGGGCATGGACGACCTGGCCCTGGCCACGGCCATCGACCCGGAGCTGACAACGGTCCGCCTGGACGCGGAACTCTTCGGCGAACGGGGCATGCAGGCGCTGCTGGCCGTCCTGAACGGCGAGCAGCCCTCCGGCACGGACATCCCGGTCCACCTGGAGGTCCGGGGCTCGACGACCCGGGTGCCGTGAACCACGGGCGCGGGCCGGAGGTACCGGCGCAACCCGGCGCTTACGGAGTGCCTCCTCCGAAGGGGGCGCTCCAGGCGGCATGCATGCCCACAGTCGTCCGGGGCACGCCCCCGAACGACCGGGCGGTAGCCGCGTACGACAAGGCGGGGAACCCGGCGTGAGCGGAATGTAGCCGCGTACGGCGAGGCAAGGCACCCGGCGTAGGCGGGGCGTAGCCGCTCGCGGCGGGAAGGGGACGGGGTGGGCGCCCGCAGCGGCCGGCGCGTCCGCACCCTTCACTGACCAAGACGCACAGTCGCGCCAGACCGAGGACGACCGCCCCCACCGCGGCCCCGCACCGCCCACCGACCGTGGGCGCTACGCCCGCCCCCACCGCACAGCAACCCTGCGCCGCAGGCGTAGAACCTCAGCCACAGCGCCCCGCACCGCAGGCGCCGGACCGCAACCCCGCCGGGCGGGAACACTGCGCCGCAGGCACCCGCACCGGCATCCGCCGCCGCAAGTTACTCCACGTCCCCGCCGGAGGCGGTCTCCTCCGTGCCGCCCGCCTCAAGGAGCCGCACCAACTGCCGCCCCTCGATCCGCTTGAACTTCCGCTTCTGCGGCCGCGTCCGGTCCAGCACGGCCACCTCCAGCCGCTCCGCGGGAATCTCCCGCTCACTGCCGTTGGTGTCCCGCGACAACGCCTGAACCGCCAGCTTCAGCGCCTCCGCCAGCGTCATCCCGTCCCGGTGCCGCTGGTCGAGGTATCCGCTGATCTGCTCCGCGTTGCCCCCCACCGCCACCGAGCCGTGCTCGTCCACGATCGACCCGTCGTGCGGCAGCCGGTAGATCTGGTCGTGCTCCGGGGTCTCCCCGACCTCGGCCACCACCAGCTTCCACCTCGTACGGCTTCTCCCCCACGCTGGAGAAGATCGTGCCGAGCGTCTGCGCGTAGACGTTCGCCAGACCTCGCGCCGTCACGTCGTTCCGGTCATAGGTGTAGCCCCGCAGATCGGCGTACCGGACACCACCGATCCGCAGATTCTCGTACTCGTTGTACTTACCGGCGGCGGCGAACCCGATCCGGTCGTAGATCTCGCTGAACTTGTGCAGCGCACGGGACGGGTTCTCGCCGACGAACACGATCCCGTCGGCGTACTGCAGCACGACCAGGCTGCGGCCACGGGCGATGCCCTTGCGGGCGTACTCCGCCCGGTCGGCCATCGCCTGCTGAGGTGAGACATAGAACGGCGTCGACACCGGTTACCCGTCCCTTTCTGTCGAAGTCACTGGACCACCCTGAACCAACCGGACCATCCGGCCCGCACGCACTACAGCAACGAGGCCCGCGGACCGTCCGGCCGCTCCAGCCTGCGCTCCAGCACGGACCGGGCGATGTCGGACGCCTCGTCCTCGGAGAGCCGGCGGTAGCCGTCCTCGGTGATCACGGTGACGATCGGATAGATCCGGCGGGCGACATCGGGACCACCGGTCGCCGAGTCGTCGTCTGCCGCGTCGTAGAGCGCCTGCACCACCAGCGTGGTGGCCTCGGCCTCGCTCAGATCCTCCCGGAACAGCTTCTTCATCGCACCGCGCGCGAAGATCGACCCGGATCCGGTGGCGGCGTACCCGTGCTCCTCGGACCGCCCGCCGGTGACGTCGTAGGAGAAGATCCGCCCCTTCTCGCGGTCCACGTCGTACCCGGCGAAGAGAGGCACCACGGCCAGGCCCTGCATGGCCATGCCCAGGTTCGAGCGGATCATCGTCGACAGCCGGTTCGCCTTGCCCTCCAGCGACAGCTGCTCGCCCTCGACCTTCTCGAAGTGCTCGAGCTCGAGCTGGAACAGCTTGACCATCTCCACGGCCAGGCCCGCCGTGCCGGCGATGCCGACCGCCGAGTACTCGTCGGCCGGGAACACCTTCTCGATGTCCCGCTGCGCGATGACGTTCCCCATGGTGGCTCGCCGGTCACCGGCGAGGACCACACCGCCGGGGAAGGTGACGGCGACGATGGTCGTGCCGTGCGGCGCCTCGATCACGCCCTGCACGGGCGGCAACGTCCTCTTGCCCGGCAACAGCTCCGGCTGGTGCTCGGAGAGGAAGTCCATGAAGGAGGAGGAGCCCGGCGTCAGGAAGGCAGCCGGCAGACGCCCGGTGCCAGGAGTGTTGGCTTCCACGAAGTTCCTTCCAGGTAGGCAGCTGCCCGACGAACAGCGTCGGGATCATCTCCCAACTTGCCGATGGCCGAATTGCAGTTGAAGCACATTACGCCACGGACCCTACCCGCCCCACAGCAATGATCCACATTTCCGACAACAGCATCTGGAACGGCCGGCCGCACGCCCGGAGCCGAGCGGACGCCGCCCGCGGCGGCCCACCGGGGCCGGCCGCGGACAGCGCCCTCTCCTCACCGCTCGCCCGCCACCGCCGTGACTGCCGGACCGGCGAAGCCGGTGAGGCTACTCGCCGCCCTTCTGCACGAAGGACCGCACGAAGTCCTCGGCGTTGGCCTCGAGCACGTCGTCGATCTCGTCCAGGACGTCGTCCACGTCGTCGCTGAGCTTCTCGTGACGCTCCTTGAGGTCCTCCGAAGCCTGCGCCTCCGCCGCCTGCTCCTCGACCTCCTCGGTGGACCGCGTGGCCTTCTGCTGTCCGCCGTCGGTGTCCTTGGTCGCCATCACCCTCACCCCGCTCGGTTCGCCCGACACAGTTGCTCGGTCAAGATCAGACCCTACAAGCCGGGTCCGACAATGCCCCCGCAGTTGCTCCAACCCACGGGGACCACCTCGATGATTCCCGGACGGGCGGCTTTCCACCCCGTCCGGCCGGTCCGTCCGGGTACCCGCAGGTACCCGGACGTGCGCGGCTCACCCGTTCACCCGCCGGAAAGCACCCTGACCAGGTCCTCCGCCGTCCGGCAGCGGTCCAGCAGCGCCTTGACGTGATTACGCGTTCCGCGAAGCGGTTCCAGGGTTGGGACCCGCTGCAGCGAGTCCCGGCCCGGCAGATCGAAGATCACCGAGTCCCAGGAGGCCGCCGCGACGTCGTCCGCGTACTGCTCCAGGCACCGCCCGCGGAAGTAGGCGCGGGTGTCCTCCGGAGGCTCCGTGCGGGCGCGCTCGACCTCTGCCTCGTCCAGCAGCCGCTTCATGCGTCCGCGGGCCACCAGACGGTTGTAGAGGCCCTTCTCGGGACGCACGTCGGCGTACTGCAGGTCGACCAGGTGCAGCCGGGCGGCGTCCCAGTCGAGGCTGTCGCGGCGCCGGTAGCCCTCCATGAGCTCCCGCTTGGCGACCCAGTCCAGTTCGCCGGCGAGGCTCATCGGGTCGTTCTCCAGCCGGGTGAGCGTGTCCTCCCAGCGGGCGAGGACGTCCTTGGTCTGCTCGTCGGCGTCGTCCCCGAAGCGCTCCTCGACGTACTTGCGGCCCAGCTCGTAGTACTCCATCTGGAGCTGCACCGCGGTCAGGGTCCGGCCGCTGCGCAGCGTGACCAAGTGCTTCAGCGACGGATCGTGCGACACCTGGTGCAGCGTCCGCACCGGCTGGTCCACGGCCAGGTCCACCGCGATGAACCCGTCCTCGATCATGGACAGCACCAGCGCGGTCGTCCCGAGCTTGAGGTAGGTCGAGATCTCGGAAAGGTTCGCGTCACCGATGATCACGTGCAGCCGCCGGTACTTCTCGGCGTCCGCGTGCGGCTCGTCGCGCGTGTTGATGATCGGGCGCTTCAGCGTGGTCTCGAGGCCCACCTCGACCTCGAAGTAGTCCGCCCGCTGGCTGATCTGGAAGCCGTGCTCGTGGCCGTCCTGGCCGATGCCGACCCGGCCGGCGCCGGTGAAGACCTGCCGGGAGACGAAGAACGGCGTCAGATGGCGCACGATGTCCGAGAAGGGGGTCTCCCGCTTCATCAGGTAGTTCTCGTGCGTGCCGTAGGACGCGCCCTTGTTGTCGGTGTTGTTCTTGTACAGGTGGATCGGCTGGGCGCCGGGAAGCTGCGCGGCCCGCTCCGCCGCCTCCGCCATGATCCGCTCGCCGGCCTTGTCCCAGAGGACGGCGTCCCGCGGGTTGGTGACCTCGGGGGCGCTGTACTCCGGATGGGCGTGGTCGACGTAGAGCCGCGCGCCGTTGGTCAGGATGACGTTCGCCAGGCCGATGTCCTCGTCGGTGAGCTGGCTGGCGTCGGCGGCCTCGCGGGCGAGGTCGAAGCCTCGCGCGTCCCGCAGCGGATTCTCCTCCTCGAAGTCCCAGCGGGCCCGGCGGGCCCGGTGCATCGCCGCCGCGTAGGCGTTCACGATCTGGGACGAGGTGAGCATGGCATTGGCGTTCGGGTGGCCGGGGACGGAGATTCCGTACTCCGTCTCGATGCCCATTACTCGCCGTACGGTCATGCGGCCCTCCTTGCCCGGCGGCGTCCCCGGTCGGGGGCGCCGCAGTACCGCTGGCTCTCCGGTGCGTGTGCGGTGCCCGTCCCCGCACTGCGCGACTCGGCGGTACGGAAGAGCCTAGAACGCCTTTGCGCTGGTGGGGAGATCATTTGCGTCATTGCTGTGCTCCAGCCGTGGCCCCGAAAAGCAGTCGGCTGCGGGTACCCGTCGTGGGCACCCGCAGCCGCCCTCGCTTTTACAGGTACTGACCGGTGTTCGCCACCGTGTCGATGGAGCGTCCGGTGTCCGCGCCCTGCTTTCCGGTGATGAGGGTGCGGATGTAAACAATCCGCTCGCCCTTCTTTCCGGAGATCCGGGCCCAGTCGTCCGGGTTGGTGGTGTTGGGCAGGTCCTCGTTCTCCTTGAACTCGTCCACGCAGGCCTGGAGGAGGTGGGAGACGCGGAGGCCCTTCTGGTTCTTCTCCAGGAAGTCCTTGATCGCCATCTTCTTGGCGCGGCCCACGATGTTCTCGATCATGGCGCCGGAATTGAAGTCCTTGAAGTACAGGACTTCCTTGTCGCCGTTGGCGTAGGTGACTTCCAGGAAGCGGTTCTCCTCGGATTCGGCGTACATCTGTTCCACGGCGGTCTGGATCATGCTCTGGACCGTCATGGACTTGTCGCCACCGTGCTCGGCGAGGTCGTCGGCGTGCAGCGGGAGGCGCTCGGTGAGGTACTTGCCGAAGATGTCCTTGGCCGCCTCGGCGTCCGGACGCTCGATCTTGATCTTCACGTCCAGCCGGCCGGGACGCAGGATGGCCGGGTCGATCATGTCCTCGCGGTTGGAGGCGCCGATCACGACCACGTTCTGCAGGCCCTCGACACCGTCGATCTCGGCGAGCAGCTGCGGGACGATGGTGTTCTCCACGTCCGAGCTGACGCCGGAGCCGCGGGTGCGGAAGAGGGACTCCATCTCGTCGAAGAAGACGATGACGGGGGTGCCCTCGCTGGCCTTCTCCCGGGCCCGCTGGAAGACCAGGCGGATCTGCCGCTCGGTCTCACCGACGTACTTGTTCAGCAGCTCGGGGCCCTTGATGTTGAGGAAGAAGCTCTTGCCCGCGGCCTGACCGGTGACCTCGGCGACCTTCTTGGCCAGCGAGTTCGCCACGGCCTTGGCGATGAGCGTCTTGCCGCAGCCGGGGGGGCCGTAGAGCAGCACGCCCTTGGGCGGCCGCAGCTCGTGCTCCTTGAACAGGTCCGGGTAGAGGTACGGCAGCTCGACCGCGTCGCGGATGGCCTCGATCTGGTTGCCGAGGCCGCCGATCTGCTCGTAGCCGATGTCGGGGACTTCCTCGAGGACGAGCTCCTCGACCTCGCTCTTGGGCACGACCTCGTAGACGTACCCGGAGCGGGGCTCCAGCAGCAGGGCGTCGCCGGCGCGGATGGTGACGTCCAGCAGCGGCTCGGCGAGCCGCACCACCCTCTCCTCGTCGGTGTGGCCCAGCACCAGGGCCCGCTCGCCGTCCTCCAGGATCTCCTTGAGGGTGACGATCTCGCCCACGCGCTCGAATTCCATGGCCTCGACCACGTTGAGCGCTTCGTTGAGCATCACTTCCTGGCCGCGCCGGAGCTCCTCCAGCTCGACGTTCGGGCTGACGTTCACCCGCAGCTTGCGGCCGCCGGTGAAGATGTCGGCCGTGCCGTCCTCGTTCGCCTCGAGGAAGACTCCGAAGCCGGCCGGGGGCTGGGCGAGCCGGTCGACCTCCTCCTTGAGGGCCACGATCTGGTCGCGGGCCTCACGGAGGGTGCTCGCCAGCCGTTCGTTCTGGGCGGACACACCGGCCAGATTGGTCTGCAACTCGACGATCCGCTCTTCGAGAATTCTCGTGTGCCGCG
Organism: Streptomyces sp. DSM 120436; assembly: GCF_055778765.1. NCBI lineage: Bacteria > Bacillati > Actinomycetota > Actinomycetes > Kitasatosporales > Streptomycetaceae > Streptomyces > Streptomyces sp. DSM 120436. Next base: position 1,227,961 of record NZ_JBSKBS010000002.1, read on the forward strand.
GAGAGTCGGCGAGCTTGCGTCGCAGGACGGCGATCTCCTGCTCAAGGTAGGCGATCTGCCCGGCCGGGTCGTCGGACCCGCGTCCCGGGCGGATGCCGCGGTTCATGTCGTCGTCGTGGGCTGCCACGGTCCTCACCTCCTCCAAGGGGAGCTGGACGCTTCCAGACCCTACCTGGGCGGGTGTCGATTGAAACCCCTAGATCACAAAGACGGTCGGGGTGTGTCCGATCTTCACCCTTGCGCTCTCCCTCACGCCAGGGGAATACCCAACGAGAATGATCGGAACCCAGTCGGCGTTAGGGTCGACGTGTTCAACACCCGTCAGAGCTGGCCGGATTCCGGCACGGCTCGGCGAACCACACGGCAGGAGAGACGATCGTGCAGCAGGAGGCCGCAACCGGCGCCGAGGCCCTGGAGGTCTGGATCGACCAGGATCTGTGTACCGGCGACGGCATCTGCGCCCAGTACGCGCCCGAGGTGTTCGAGCTGGACATCGACGGCCTGGCGTACGTGAAGAACGAGCAGGACGAGCTGCTCCAGGACAAGGGCGCGGCAACGCCCGTCCCGCTGCCGCTCCTCACCGACGTCGTCGACTCCGCGAAGGAGTGCCCCGGCGAGTGCATCCACGTCCGACGGGTTTCGGACAGCGTGGAGGTGTACGGACCGGACGCCGGGTGACCGCCGCCGCACGGCCGGTCGCGTCTGCCTGATGTCACACCTCCGGTGGCGCGCCGGCCTGGCGCGCGCTCCCGCACGGGGTCACACGCTCCGCGCGTCGGACGGCGTGGACCGGACGAACGCGCCGTCGTCCCAGCGCCACTTCACGGTCTCGCGCACGTCGGGGCAGCAACGGGGCACGTCGGCGGACGAGTAGCCGAGCAGCGTGGCGACGACGTCCCCGCCGCGTACGGCGAAGTCCTCGACGTTGCTGCGTTCCTTGGGGTCGAGGAGGGTGGCCACCAGGCGCGGCTTCGAGGCGCCGGCCGCCTGCGTGAGGACGTAGAAGCCGTCGGGCGGGGTGCCCATCGGGGCGTCGCAGTGCACCGCCGCCACCGTCTCGCGGCGGCCGTCGCCGTCGAGGTCGCCGGACGCCTGCTTCTTGACCACCAGCTTCACGGGGCCGCAGTCGAGCGGGAACTCCACGTCGGCCGGGTCGGGCGGCAGCGCCTGCGCGGGAGCCCGCTCGGTCCGCGGGGCGCCCGGCGCGGCGGCGGTCGCGGGGCCGGGCTGCAGGACGGAGGAGAGCGCCACGACACCGGCGACGGCCGTGGCGGTGGCGACCCAGTGGATGGGCCGGGCGTGCGTGTGGGCGAGCTCCGGAACGGCGGAAGGCTGCACGAGGAGTGTCTCCTGTGAGGGCTGTGCCGGTGAGGGTGGCCAGCATCGTGCCACACGCCACGGTACGGAGGGAACGGCGGGGTCCGCGGTCGTCGCGCGGAGCCGCCGTGCGGGTCGGTGCGGGTCCCCGGCGTCAAGGCGTCGGCGCCGTGGCGCAGTTCCCGGTGACGTATCGGAACTGCCCCACGGCGCCGGGCCGTTGAGAGCGCGCGGACCGCGTCAGCGGCCGGTGCCTCCGTCGGCGTTGGGGCCGGAGTAGTCCTCGCCGTAGGCGCCCTTGGCCGGGCGGCGGCGGCGCATGGGCGGCTCGACGCCGTCGGCGAGCCGGCGGGCGGTGAGCAGGAAGCCGGTGTGGCCGATCATCCGGTGGTCGGGACGGACGGCCAGGCCCTCGATGTGCCAGTTGCGGATCATCGTCTCCCAGGCGGTCGGCTCGTTGAAGCAGCCGATCTCCCGGATGGACTCGACGGTCCGGGCGAGCTGGGTGGTGGTGGCCACGTAGCAGCAGAGGATGCCGCCGGGCACGAGCGCCTTGGAGACGGCCTCCAGGCACTCCCAGGGGGCCAGCATGTCGAGGATGACGCGGTCGACGTCGGTGTCGGACAGGTTGTCCTGGAGGTCGCCGACGGTGAGCTGCCAGGCGGGGTGCGGGCCGCCGAAGTAGCGCTCCACGTTCTGCTGGGCGATCTCCGCGAAGTCCTGGCGGCGCTCGTAGGAGTGCAGCATGCCCTGGTCGCCGATGGCGCGCAGCAGGAAGCTGCTGAGCGAGCCGGAGCCCACGCCCGCCTCGACGACGCGTGCGCCGGGGAAGATGTCGGCGAAGGCGAGGATCTGCCCCGCGTCCTTCGGGTAGACGACGGCTGCCCCTCGGGGCATGGACAGGACGTAGTCGGGGAGCAGGGGGCGCAGCGCGAGATAGGCGACGTTCCCGGTGGTGCGGACAACGCTGCCCTCGGGAGCGCCGATCAGTTCGTCGTGGGGGAAGGAACCCTTGTGGGTGTGGAAGTTCTTCCCGGCCTCGAGCGTGAACGTGTAGTGGCGGCCCTTGGGGTCGGTCAGCTGTACCTGGTCCCCGACCTTGAAGGGCCCGCGCCTGCGGGCGGCACCGGTCGGTTCGGACATGTGACCAGCCTACCGGTCCCCGAGGGGCCCGCCGACCACGGACGGCGGCCGGGACGACGGGTCAGGAGGGGCGCGCCATGGCCTTCACGAAGGCCCGCTCCACGTCGGCGGCGGACAGCACGCCGTAGATCTCGCCGGTCTCCTCGACCACCAGGTACTCGGTGGCGGGCGTCGCGCGCAGCGCGTCCAGCAGTTCCTCCCCGGCCAGTTCCGCGGAGACGCGCATGCCGTCGGTGAGGTCCTGGGCGAGCCCGCCGACCGGCACCCAGGGCCGCCGGTGCTCCGGGACGCCGACGATCGCGGCCTCGCGGACCAGGGAGATCGGCACGCCGTCGGGGTCGACGACGACCAGGGCCCGGGCGCCGGCCGCGTTGGCACGGCGCAGGGCCTCGGAGAGCGGGGTGTCGGTCTCCACGGGGACCGCGCGGCGGGTGAGGGCGCGGGCCCGCAGCTCGGGCAGGTGCTCGCGCAGGCGGGCCATGCGCAGGCTGTTGCCGGCGCCGGTCCAGATGATCGCGGCGAGGATGGCGGCGAGCAGGGCGTCGAGGACGGTGTCCATGCCGACGTTGTCCACGGCGTCGGAGCCGAGCGCCCCGGACTGGGTGAGCAGCGGCAGGCCGATCAGGACGGAGACGGCGAGGGCGCGGCCCACCCAGGCGGCGGCGACCGTGCCGGTCATGGGCCTGCCGGTGATCGCCCAGACCACCGCGCGCAGCATCCGGCCGCCGTCCAGCGGCAGGCCGGGCAGCAGGTTGAAGACGGCCACGATGAGGTTGGACACCATCAGGCCGGCCAGCAGCACACCGGCGACGCTGCTGGGGTCGACGGCGAGGAGACCGAGGTAGAACAGCCCGGCCAGTACCAGGGAGAGCAGGGGGCCGACGAACGCCAGTACGAACTCTCTGCCGGGCGTCTCGGCCTCCTTCTCGATCTCGGAGACGCCGCCGAAGAACTGGAGCTGGATGCGGCGCACCGGGAGCTTGAAGCGCAGGGCTGCGAGGGTGTGGGCGAGCTCGTGCACCAGCACGGAGGCGTAGAAGGCCACCGCGAAGAACAGGGAGACCAGATAGCTGGCCGCGCCCAGCTCGGGCAGGATGCGGTCGATCTGGCCGCCGAACACCCAGGTGATGAGGATCGCCACGAGGAACCAGCTGGGCGCCACGTACACGGGCACGCCGAAGGGCCGGCCCATCAGCAGCCCGCCGCGCCGCCGCTCCTCGGGGCGCTGCGGGGCGGGTCCCTTGCCGGCGCCGGAGTGGGCGAACGGCCGGTCGGCGTGCTCCGGCCGCGGCCCGGCCCCGTCCGACGCGTGCGGCCGGGCCAGCTCCTGACCCCGGGCGTCCGGCCCGGGCGTGGTGCCGTGAGGGCCCTCGGAACCGGACGCGGCGTTCGCGGCGTCCCGTCCGCCGTCGCCCTCGGCCGGCGGTGTCGAGTCGCCCGCGCCGTCCGGGCCGGCAGGCGCCGGAGCGGCCGGGGCCGCCGGTGCGGCGGGAGTCCTCCGGGAGCCGCCCGTGGCGTCGGGGCCGGCGGGGGCCGCCGGGGTCGGGGCGGGCTCACCGGTGCCGTGGGTGCCGCCGGGGGCCGGGGCCTGGGGCCCCGTGTGCTCGGCCGACTCGTCGTTGCCGGGCCGCGGCCGTCCGCGCCCGCCGCTTACGTCCACCGGTGTCCCCTCGTTCGCTGCGTCTCCCGCGCCTGCCGGACGGGAGGGTCCTGGGATCGATGGTATGCGGCGTCCGCCGCCCCTTCCGCCCCGCACCCCTGTCCCTACCCCCTCGTTCCCCTTCTTCCCCACCCTCCTCCCTGGTCCTTCCCCACCCTCCTCCCTGGTCCTTCCCCACCCTCCTCCCTGGTCCTTCCCCGCCTTTGTCCACAGGGCCGCCGCGTTGTCGGCGCCGGGCCGTAAGGTCTGTGGTCATGGAGACGAGCACCGGGGGCGCGACGCGGCCCGACATCAGCCCGGCCGGGCCCGGGGAGGCAGCGGACACGGTCGTGGTGGCCGGGCCTCCCGCCGCGCCGCCCGCCTCGCTGTCGCCGTCCCGTGCGAGTGACTTCATGCAGTGCCCGCTGCTGTACCGGTTCCGGGTGATCGACCGGCTGCCGGAGAAGCCGAGCGAGGCGGCGACCCGGGGCACGCTGGTGCACGCGGTGCTGGAGCGGCTGTTCGACGCACCGGCCGCCGACCGCACCGTGCCGCGCGCGAAGTCGCTGGTCCCCGGCCAGTGGGACCGGCTGCGCGAGAGCCGGCCGGAGGTCGCGGAGCTGTTCGCGGACGACCCGGAGGGCGAGCGGCTGGCCCGTTGGCTCACGGAGGCGGAGGCGCTGGTCGAACGGTGGTTCACGCTGGAGGACCCGAGCCGGCTCGAGCCCGCCGAGCGGGAGCTGTTCGTGGAGGCGGAGCTCGACTCCGGGCTGCGGCTGCGCGGGATCATCGACCGGGTGGACGTGGCACCCACCGGCGAGGTGCGGATCGTCGACTACAAGACGGGCAAGGCGCCCCGCCCGGAGTACGCGGAGGGCGCGCTGTTCCAGATGAAGTTCTACGCCCTCGTGGTGTGGCGGCTGAAGAAGGTCGTCCCGCGCCGCCTCCAGCTGGTGTACCTGGGCAGCGGGGACGTGCTGACGTACGACCCGGTGCTCGCCGATCTGGAGCGGGTGGAGCGCAAGCTGCTCGCGCTGTGGGAGGCGATCCGGCGGGCGACCGAGACGGGCGACTGGCGGCCGCGCCCGACGAAGCTCTGCGGCTGGTGCGACCACCAGGCACACTGTCCGGAGTTCGGCGGCACTCCCCCGCCGTACCCCCTGCCCTTGAGGGCGCCTGAGTCCGGCGGGGCCGAGCAGGGCAGAATGGGGCCGGACTAGCGAAGGAGACTTACGTGGCCATCCGCGTCCTACTGGTCGACGACCAGCCGCTGCTGCGCACCGGATTCCGGATGATCCTGGAGGCCGAACAGGACCTCGCGGTCGTCGGCGAGGCCGGGGACGGCCTCCAGGCTCTGGACCAGGTGCGGGCGCTGCAGCCCGACGTGGTGCTGATGGACATCCGCATGCCGCGGATGGACGGGGTGGAGGCCACCCGCCAGATCACCGGCCCGGAGCGGAACGGCCCTGCGAAAGTGCTGGTGCTGACCACGTTCGATCTCGACGAGTACGTGGTGGAGGCGCTGAAGGCGGGAGCCAGCGGCTTCCTGCTGAAGGACGCCCCGGCCAACGAGCTGGTGCAGGCGATCCGTGTGGTGGCCGCCGGTGAGGCGATGCTCGCGCCGAGCATCACGCGCCGGCTGCTGGACAAGTACGCCACGCACCTGCCGTCCGGTGAGGAGCCGGTGCCGGACACGCTGCACACGCTGACCGACCGCGAGGTCGAGGTGCTGAAACTGGTGGCGCGCGGGCTGTCCAACGCGGAGATCGCCGCCGACCTGTTCGTCAGCGAGACCACCGTGAAGACACACGTCGGTCACGTGCTGACCAAGCTGGGGCTGCGCGACCGCGTGCAGGCAGCGGTGTACGCGTACGAGAGCGGGCTGGTGCGCCCCGGCGCGCAGTAGCCCGCGGGAGCGGACACGACGTGGGGGTGCCCTCCCGGCCGGGAGGGCACCCCCACGTCGTGTGCAGGGCGGCTGGGTCCGTCAGCCGCTGACGCCGCGTCCGAGCTCCCACAACTGGAGCGTGGAGGAGGAGTTGAGCGCGTAGGCGGTGCCGGTGATGTCGTCACGGGCGGCGAGGTACTGCTTGCCCTGCCACAGCGGCAGCACGGGGACCTCGTCGGCGACGATCTCCTGGATCTTCGTGAAGCTCTTCGAGGCGTTGAGGCGGTCGGCCTGACGACGCGACTCGGGGATCAGCTCCTTGCGGATCTCGGTGTTGACGTAGGGCGAGTTGAGGAAGTTGTCCTCGTCGAGGAAGGGCGCGACGAAGGCGTCGGCGTCCGGGTAGTCCGGGAACCAGCCCATGCCGTAGACGTCGTACTTGCCCTTCTGCCCGGCCGGCCGGAACTTGTTCCAGGAGGTGCCCTGGATGTCCGTCTCGAACAGGCCGCTGTCGTTGAGCTGCTTGCTGAGCTGCTCGAACTCGGCCTTGGTGGCCGGACCGTAGTGGTCGGTCGTGTAGTGCAGCGTGAGCTTCACCGGCGTGTCGACGCCGGCATCCTCGAGCAGCTCGCGGGCCTTGGCGACGTCCGGGTCGCCGTACGTGTTGAAGAAGGCGTTGGAGTGGCCGGTGACGCCGGCGGGCACCAGCGAGAACAGCGGCTCGGCCTGGCTGCCGTAGACCTTGGCGACGAGTTCGTCGCGGTTGATCACCTGGGCCATCGCCCGACGGACGGCCTTGTCCTTCACCGACTCGGCCTTGGTGTTGAAGGCCAGGTAGCGGATCTCCAGACCCGGGGACTCCACCAGCTCGACCTCGCCGTCGGTGGCGTTGGCCAGCTTCTGGATCTGCTCCGGCGACATGCTGCGGGTCATGACGTCGATCTTGCCGTCGTTCAGCGCGTCGCCCATGGCGTCGGCGCTGTCGTAGTTGACCAGCTCGACCTTGTCGTTGTTGACCTGGAGCGCGCCCTTGTACGAGGGGTTCTTGGTGAAGGTGGCGCGGACCAGGGTGCCGTCCTTGACCTCGCTCTCCATCGTGTACGGGCCGGAGCCGTCGACGTCGAAGCCCTCGCGCAGCTTGTCCTGGGCGTAGTCGTCCTTGCTGACGATGCCCGCGACCGGGGTGGACAGCTTGTACGGGAAGGTGGCGTCGGCCGCCTTGAGGTGGAAGATCACCTCGCGGTCGCCCTGCGTCTCGACGGTGTCGATGGTGGACAGCAGCGCGAAGACACCGCTGTCGCCCTGGAGGGAGAGGGCGCGCTCGATGGAGTACTTCACGTCCTGCGCGGTGACAGGGTCACCGTCGGAGAACTTCAGGCCCTCGCGCAGGGTGCAGGTGTACCGCTCGTTGCCGGCGTCGGTGAAGCCGCACGACTCGGCGGCCTCGGGAACCGGCTCGCCGTCGCCGCGGGGCTGGACCATGAGGGTCTGGACGGTCTGCCGCAGGATGTTCCAGGTGCCGACGTCGTAGGCCCAGGCGGGGTCGAGGGGAGCGAGTCCCTCTTCCTCGGACGCGGTGAACCGGTCGGTGGTGCCCACGACGATCGCATCGCCGCCGCCGCTCCCGCCCTCGCTGTCACCACAGGCGGCGAGCACCGGCGCGAGCAGGCCCATTGCGGCCGCCAGCACCAAAGTCTTGCGGTTCATGCTCGAGTTTCTCCAGGACGTTGTCGGCTCCGTGTCATCCGCGGGCAGGGGTCACCACGGCGGAGGGCAAGGAGGGGTGTGGTTCTCGCGACGACATTAGTCCGCGTCCGCGGGAGCGTTCGCGGCGCCCGGAGCCGGGGCCTCATCACGCAGTGGAACCAGGTGTGAACGGACCGACAGAGATGACCGGGGAAGGATTGGTGCAGCTTCTCACCAACCGGGACACATGGGCGCGCCGGTGATCTCCTGAATCGGGCGGGATGCACGCCCGGACATCGTTGTCGATGAGTGAATTCGTGATCAAGATCACATGTGAAAAGGGGTCCGGCGGCTCTGCGGGATCGGCCGCCGGCGGCCGGAACGCGGGCGCGCGGCTCGGACGGAACGGCCCCTGGACGGAGCGCCGCGCACGCCCGGTTCCGGCGGCGGTGCACACCGCGTGAGCGGCTAGCGCAGGTCCGTCATCAGACCGCGCAGGAACGGCAGGTCCACCACGTCGAGCGAGGGGACGATCGTGCGCCGGGCGGCCGGGGTGATCGGGCCCACGGACGGCACCGCGACGACCTGGCAGCCGGCGGCCTCGGCGGCGGTGACGCCGGTGACCGTGTCCTCGACGACCGCGCAGCGCACGGGGTCGGCGCCGAGCCCGGCGGCCGCCGCGAGGTAGGGGTCGGGGTGCGGCTTGGTGCGCGGCACCTCGTCGCCGGCGACGGACAGGGCGAAGTGCTCGGGGCCCAGGACGGGCAGCACCCGGTCGATGATGCGCCGGTGGGAGGCGGAGACGAGCGCCGTCGGGATCTCGTGCTCGGCCAGCTCGGCGAGCAGGCGCGCGGCCCCCGGCATCAACGGCAGGTTGTGGTCGATGCGGCTCTCGAAGGCGTCGTTGAGCAGCACCGTGAGTTCGTCGAGGCCGATGTCGGCCCCGGTCGCCTCGATGAGGAACCCCGCGCTGCGGGTCATGGGGCCGCCGACCACGATGTGGCGCCAGGCGTCGTCGAGGGTGTGTCCGAGGGAGGCGAAGACCTCCGTCTCGACGTCCCACCAGAAGCCCTCGGTGTCCACCAGGGTGCCGTCCATGTCGAGGAGCACGGCCTGGAGGGCCGAGCCTTCGGCCGTAAGGGTTCCGAGCGCGGGGACCGTACTGGTCATCCACATACCTCCTGTAGGGACGATCAGGCCGGTTCCCACAAGGGAACCGGCCTGCAGTGGACCGACCAGTGTACGTCGTGCGCGCCGGAAGTGCCTGGTGCGGCCGCCGGGGCCGGCGGCCGGACCGGCTCAGCGGGCGTTGAAGTACTTCGCCTCCGGGTGGTGGATCACGATGGCGTCCGTGGACTGCTCGGGGTGGAGCTGGAACTCCTCGGAGAGCTGGACGCCGATGCGTTCCGGCTGGAGCAGGTCCGCGATCTTGGCGCGGTCCTCCAGGTCGGGGCAGGCGCCGTAGCCGAGGGAGAAGCGGGCGCCCCGGTACTTCAGGGCGAACATGTCCTCCATGGCGGCCGGGTCCTCGCCGGCGAAGCCGAGCTCGGAGCGGACGCGGGCGTGCCAGTACTCGGCCAGGGCTTCGGCGAGCTGGACGGACAGGCCGTGGAGTTCGAGGTAGTCGCGGTAGGCGTTGGCCTCGAACAGCCGGGCGGTCTCCTCGCCGATCCGGGAGCCGACGGTGACGACCTGGAAGCCGACGACGTCCTTCTCCCCGGACTCCTCCGGGCGGAAGAAGTCCGCCAGGCACAGCCGGCGGCCGCGGCGCTGGCGGGGGAAGGTGAAGCGGGTGCGCTCGTTGCCCTCCTCGTCCAGGACGATCAGGTCGTCGTCCTTGGAGACACAGGGGAAGTAGCCGTAGACCACGGCCGCCTCCAGCAGGTTCTCCGTCTGGAGCCGGTCCAGCAGACCGCGCAGCCGCGGCCGGCCCTCGGTCTCCACCAGCTCCTCGTAGGTGGGGCCCTCACCGGTGCGGGCCTGCTTCAGACCCCACTGGCCCTTGAACAGCGCGCCCTCGTCGAGCCAGGACGCGTACTCCTTGAGCTGGATGCCCTTGATGACACGGGTGCCCCAGAACGGCGGCTCCGGGACCGGGTTGTCGGTGGCCACGTCGGAGCGCACGCTGCCCTCTTCGGGCCGCTCGTCGATCTCGACGGTGGCCGCGCGGACCCGGCGCTGCCTCAGCTCGGGCAGCTTCGCGCCGGGCACGCCGCGCTTGATGCCGATGAGGGCGTCCATCAGGCGCAGGCCCTCGAAGGCGTCGCGGGCGTAGCGGACCTCGCCCTGGTAGATCTCGTGGAGGTCCTGCTCGACGTAGGCGCGGGTGAGGGCGGCGCCGCCCAGGATGACCGGGTAGTCGGCGGCCAGGCCGCGCTGGTTGAGCTCCTCCAGGTTCTCCTTCATGATCACCGTGGACTTCACCAGCAGACCCGACATGCCGATCACGTCGGCCTTGTGCTCGTCGGCGGCCTCCAGGATCGCGGAGACGGGCTGCTTGATGCCGAGGTTGACGACGTTGTAGCCGTTGTTCGACAGGATGATGTCGACGAGGTTCTTGCCGATGTCGTGGACGTCGCCGCGGACCGTGGCCAGCACGATCGTGCCCTTGCCGGCCTCGTCGGTCTTCTCCATGTGCGGCTCGAGGTGGGCGACCGCGTTCTTCATGACCTCGGCGGACTGCAGCACGAACGGCAGCTGCATCTGGCCGGAGCCGAACAGCTCGCCGACCACCTTCATGCCGTCCAGCAGGGTGTCGTTGACGATGTCGAGGGCCTTGCGCGTCCGCAGCGCCTCGTCCAGGTCCTGTTCGAGGCCGTTGCGTTCGCCGTCGATGATGCGGCGCTTGAGGCGCTCCTCCAGCGGCAGCGCGGCCAGTTCCTCGGCCTTGCCCGCCTTCAGCGACTTCGCCGTCGCGCCCTCGAAGAGCTGCATGAGCTTCTGCAGCGGGTCGTAGCCCTCACGGCGGCGGTCGTAGATCAGGTCCAGCGCGGTGGTCACCTCCTCCTCGCTGAACCGGGCGATGGGGAGGATCTTGCTCGCGTGCACGATCGCCGAGTCCAGGCCCGCCTTCACGCACTCGTCGAGGAAGACGGAGTTCAGCAGGATGCGGGCGGCCGGGTTCAGACCGAAGGAGATGTTCGACAGACCGAGGGTGGTCTGCACGTCCGGGTGGCGGCGCTTCAGCTCGCGGATGCCCTCGATCGTGGCCACGCCGTCCTTGCGGGACTCCTCCTGGCCCGTGCAGATCGTGAACGTCAGACAGTCGACGAGGATGTCCTCCTCACGGATGCCCCAGTTCCCGGTCAGGTCCGCGATCAGGCGTTCGGCGATCTCGACCTTCTTCTCCGCCGTGCGCGCCTGCCCCTCCTCGTCGATGGTCAGCGCGATCAGCGCCGCACCGTGCTCGCGCGCCAGCGCGGTGACGCGGGCGAAGCGGGACTCGGGGCCGTCGCCGTCCTCGTAGTTCACCGAGTTGATCACCGCGCGGCCGCCGAGCTTCTCCAGCCCGGCCCGGATCACGTCCACCTCGGTGGAGTCCAGCACGACCGGCAGCGTGGAGGCGGTCGCGAACCGGCCCGCCAGCTCCTCCATGTCGGCCACGCCGTCCCGGCCCACGTAGTCCACGCACAGGTCGAGCATGTGCGCGCCCTCGCGGATCTGGTCCCGGGCCATCTCCACGCAGTCGTCCCAGCGGCCCTCCAGCATGGCCTCGCGGAACTTCTTCGACCCGTTGGCGTTCGTCCGCTCGCCGATCGCCAGGTAGGAGGTGTCCTGACGGAACGGCACCGACTGGTACAGCGAGGCCGCACCCGGCTCGGGACGGGGATCGCGCTGCGCGGGGGCCAGGTCCCGCACGCGCTCCACCAACTGCCGCAGGTGCTCGGGGGTGGTGCCGCAGCAGCCGCCCACCAGCGACAGTCCGTACTCCTGCACGAACGTCTCCTGCGCGTCCGCCAGCTCGGGCGCCGTCAGCGGGTAGTGGGCACCGTCCTTGGTCAGCTCGGGCAGGCCCGCGTTCGGCATGCACGACAGCGGGACGCGGGAGTGACGGGCGAGGTAGCGCAGGTGCTCGCTCATCTCGGCGGGGCCGGTCGCGCAGTTCAGGCCGACCATGTCGATGCCGAGGGGCTCCAGCGCGGTCAGGGCCGCGCCGATCTCGGAGCCGAGCAGCATCGTGCCGGTGGTCTCCACCGTGACCGACACGATCAGCGGGACCTCGAGGCCGACGGCCTCCATGGCGCGGCGGGCGGCGATGACGGACGCCTTGGTCTGCAGCAGGTCCTGCGTCGTCTCCACCAGCAGCGCGTCGGCGCCGCCGGCGAGCAGGCCCTCGGCGTTCTGCTGGTAGGCGTCGCGGATGGCGCCGAAGGTGGTGTGGCCGAGGGTGGGCAGCTTGGTGCCCGGGCCCATGGAGCCCAGCACCCAGCGCGGCCGGCCGTCGCGGCCGGTGAACTCGTCCGCCGTCTCGCGGGCGATGCGGGCGCCCGCCTCGGACAGCTCGAGGACGCGCTCGGGGATGTCGTACTCGCCCAAAGCGGTGAGGTTGGCGCCGAACGTGTTGGTCTCCACGCAGTCCACGCCCGCGCCGAAGTACTCGGAATGGACCGAACGGACGATGTCGGGGCGGGTCAGGTTCAGGATCTCGTTGCAGCCCTCGAGGTTCTGGAAGTCCTCGAGAGTCGGGTCCTGGGCCTGGAGCATGGTGCCCATCGCTCCGTCGGCGACCACCACACGGGTGGCCAGCGCCTCACGGAGTGCGGACACGCGGGTCCGGCTGTCGGCGGAAGGGGTCAGCGGCAACGAGGCCATGAAAAGGGCTCCCTCAGGTGCGACGGCTGTCGGCTTTGCGGCTGCCCGGAAAAGTCACCTGTTCGAGCTTCCCCGGCAGGGCGCACGCCGTCAGGGTATCCGGGACCGCCCCCTGGCGTCGGGGGCGTCCACGGGCCGGACGAAGATGGCCGGAGAGCGACGGCCGGGGCGGGGAGAACCCGGCCGATCATGACCGACCATTAGCGAGAGGTCGGCATCGACCGGTAGTGTTCGGCATTGCCGAACAGCGGCAGCGACGTCGCGAGTCGGCGCTCGTAGGGGACGGAGGCAGTACGGCGATGGCACGGAACATCCAGTCGCTCGAACGGGCGGCAGCGATGCTGCGCCTGCTCGCGGGCGGCGAGCGACGGCTCGGCCTCTCGGACATCGCCTCCTCGCTGGGCCTGGCCAAGGGCACCGCCCACGGCATCCTGCGCACCCTCCAGCAGGAGGGATTCGTCGAGCAGGACGAGGCGTCCGGCCGCTACCAGCTGGGCGCCGAGCTGCTGCGCCTGGGCACCACCTACCTGGACGTCCACGAACTGCGGGCCCGCGCCCTGGTGTGGACGGACGACCTGGCCCGCTCCAGCGGCGAGAGCGTCTACCTCGGGGTGCTGCACCAGCAGGGCGTGCTCATCGTGCACCACGTCTTCCGGCCCGACGACAGCCGGCAGGTGCTGGAGATCGGCGCGATGCAGCCGCTGCACTCCACGGCCCTCGGCAAGGTCCTGTCCGCCTACGACCCGGTGGCGCGCAGCGAGGTCCTGGAGGCCGACCGCAAGGCGTTCACCGACCGCACGGTGTGCGACGTCGGAGCCTTCGAGCAGGCCCTCGACCTGATCCGCGCGCGGGGTTACGCCGCGGACGTGGAGGAGACCTGGGAGGGCGTGGCCTCGCTCGCCGCGCCCATCCACGACCGGCGGCGCATGCCGGTCGGGGCGGTCGGCATCACGGGGGCGGTGGAGCGGCTGCGCAAGGACGGCGAGCTGCGGCCCGAGCTGATCGCGGCGGTGCGCGACTGCGCCCGCGCGGTGTCGCGGGACCTGGGCGCCGGACGCTTCTGAGCGGGCGGGCGCGCACCGGACACGGAACCGCACAGCACCCGGACGCCCTGCGGGCGGGCCGGGGCACAGGCATGCGCGCGGACAGGAACACACAGCCGCCGGTCCACCCCGGCCGCCCCGGCGATCAGTAACGATCGCATTTTCGGCAACCGAGACTCTTGACGCATCTCCGGTGCCGGGCAAGACTCCCGTCCATCGGTCGGCATTGTCGAACACCTACCGGCAATACGCGCTAGAGTGGGACAACGCCAAGGGCCGGCAACGCTCTCACCCCTGAGGGCGCCCATCCCCGGAGGGACCCGGGGGTCGGCACCCTGGACGAAGGACAAAGGAGTCGCGGGTGTCCAGCTCCGACATCTTCATCGGCGAGACCATCGGTACCGCCATACTCATCCTGCTCGGCGGCGGTGTGTGCGCCGCCGTGACGCTCAAGGCCTCCAAGGCCCGTAACGCCGGCTGGCTCGCCATCGCCTTCGGCTGGGGCTTCGCCGTCATGACGGCGGTCTACATATCGAGTCCGCTCTCCGGCGCCCACCTGAATCCGGCCGTCACCCTGGCGCTCGCCATCAAGGACGGCACGTGGGCGGACGTCCCGAACTACTTCGCCGCGCAGGTGCTCGGCGCGATGATCGGCGCCACGCTGGTGTGGCTCGCCTACTACGGCCAGTTCCAGGCCCACCTCACCGACAAGGAGATCGTCGGCGGGCCGGGCGCCCAGACGACCGCCGCCAAGGCCGTCCAGGCCCAGGAGAAGGGCGCGGGCCCGGTGCTCGGCGTCTTCTCCACCGGCCCGGAGATCCGTCACACGGTGCAGAACCTCGCCACGGAGATCATCGGCACCTTCGTGCTGCTGCTCGCCATCCTCACCCAGGGCCTGAACGACGCGGGCAACGGCCTCGGCGTGCTCGGCGGTCTGATCACGGCGCTCGTGGTGGTCTCGATCGGCCTGTCGCTGGGCGGCCCGACCGGTTACGCCATCAACCCCGCCCGCGACCTCGGCCCCCGCATCGTCCACGCCCTGCTGCCGCTGCCCAACAAGGGCGGCTCCGACTGGTCGTACGCCTGGGTCCCGGTGGCCGGTCCGCTGATCGGCGGTGCCCTCGCGGCCGGCGTCTACAACATCGCCTTCGCATAGATGACCGATTCGCCTTCCTCCGCGATCGTTGTAGAAGCGCCGTACCCCTTGCCCCGTAACCAAGGAACTCCCAGGAGCACACCGTGACCGACGCCCACACCGCCGGCCCGTTCATCGCCGCCATCGACCAGGGCACCACGTCCTCCCGCTGCATCGTCTTCGACCGCGACGGGCGCATCGTCTCCGTCGACCAGAAGGAGCACGAGCAGATCTTCCCCAAGCCCGGCTGGGTGGAGCACGACGCCACCGAGATCTGGGCCAACGTCCAGGAGGTGGTCGCCGGCGCCGTCGCCAAGGCCGGCATCACCCGGGACGACATCAAGGCCATCGGCATCACCAACCAGCGCGAGACCACCGTGCTGTGGGACAGGAACACCGGTGAGCCCGTCCACAACGCCATCGTCTGGCAGGACACCCGCACCGACGCCCTGTGCAAGGAGCTCGGCCGCAACGTCGGCCAGGACCGCTTCCGCCGTGAGACCGGCCTTCCCCTGGCCTCCTACTTCGCCGGTCCGAAGGCGCGCTGGCTGCTCGACAACGTCGAAGGGCTGAAGGAGCGCGCGGAGGCGGGCGACATTCTTTTCGGCACCATGGACACATGGGTCATCTGGAACCTCACGGGCGGAGTGGACGGCGGCCGGCACGTCACCGACGTGACCAATGCCTCCCGCACCATGCTGATGAACCTGCACACCATGCAGTGGGACGAGCGGATCGCCGAGTCGATCGGCGTCCCGACCCCGATGCTGCCGGAGATCCGCTCCTCCGCCGAGGTGTACGGCGAGATCAAGGGCGGCAAGCTGGGCGAGCTGCTCGGCGGCATCCCGGTGGCCTCCGCCCTGGGCGACCAGCAGGCGGCGCTGTTCGGCCAGACCTGTTTCGCCGAGGGCGAGACCAAGTCGACGTACGGCACCGGCACCTTCATGGTGATGAACACCGGCGACAAGCTCATCAACTCCTACAGCGGCCTGCTGACCACGGTCGGCTACCAGATCGGCGACCAGAAGCCGGTCTACGCGCTGGAGGGCTCGATCGCCGTCACCGGTTCGCTGGTGCAGTGGATGCGCGACCAGATGGGCCTGATCTCCACCGCCGCCGAGATCGAGACCCTGGCGCTGTCCGTCGAGGACAACGGCGGCGCCTACTTCGTGCCGGCCTTCTCCGGCCTGTTCGCCCCGTACTGGCGCTCCGACGCCCGCGGTGTGATCGCCGGCCTCACCCGGTACGTGACCAAGGCGCACCTCGCGCGCGCCGTCCTGGAGGCCACCGCCTGGCAGACGCGGGAGATCGCCGACGCCATGACGAAGGACTCCGGCGTGGAGCTCACCGCCCTCAAGGTCGACGGCGGCATGACCTCCAACAACCTGCTGATGCAGACCCTCGCCGACTTCGTGGACGCCCCCGTGGTGCGCCCGATGGTCGCCGAGACCACCTGCCTCGGCGCCGCCTACGCCGCCGGCCTGGCCGTCGGCTTCTGGAACAGCACCGACGACCTGCGCGCCAACTGGCGGCGGGCCGCCGAGTGGACCCCCCGCATGGACGCGGACATCCGCGACCGTGAGTACAAGAGCTGGCTCAAGGCCGTCGAGCGGACCATGGGCTGGCTCGAGGACGAGGAGTAGAACCGCCATGACCACCCAAGCCACCCTGCAGTCCGTGCCTGCCCTGGGGACGCACCCGGCGTCCGGCCCGAACCCGAGCCGCGCCGAGACCCGGGAGCAGCTCTCCAAGGCGTCGTACGACCTCCTCGTCATCGGCGGCGGCATCCTGGGCATCTCCACCGCCTGGCACGCCGCGCAGTCCGGTCTCAGGGTGGCTCTGGTGGACGCCGGTGACTTCGCCGGGGCCACCTCCTCCGCCTCGTCCAAGCTGCTCCACGGCGGTCTGCGCTACCTGCAGACCGGCGCGGTGAAGCTGGTGGCGGAGAACCACTTCGAGCGCCGTGCGGTCTCCCGCCAGGTGGCCCCCCACCTGGCGAACCCGCTCACGTTCTACCTCCCCGTGTACAAGGGCGGGCCGCACGGCGCGGCGAAGCTCGGGGCCGGCGTGTTCGCCTACTCGGCGCTGTCGGCCTTCGGCGACGGCGTCGGCCACCTGCTGTCGCCGGCGAAGGCCGCGCAGGACGTGCCGGAGCTGCGCACCGAGAACCTGAAGGCCGTGGCCGTGTACGGCGACGACCAGATGAACGACGCGCGCATGGCGCTGATGACGGTCCGCGCGGCGGCCGACTCGGGCGCGGTCGTCCTCAACCACGCCGAGGTGACGGGCCTGCGCTTCACCAAGGGCCGGGTCACCGGCGCCGAGCTGCGCGACCGGCTCTCCGGCGAGGAGTTCGGCGTCAACGCCCGGCTGGTGCTGAACGCCACCGGCCCGTGGGTGGACCACCTGCGGCGCATGGAGGACCCGGACGCCGCCCCGTCGATCCGGCTGTCGAAGGGCGCGCACCTGGTCCTGAAGCGGACCTCCCCGTGGAAGGCGGCGCTGGCCACGCCGATCGACAAGTACCGGATCACCTTCGCCCTCCCCTGGGAGGACATGCTGCTGCTCGGCACCACCGACGAGGAGTACGAGGGCGACCCGGGGGACGTCGCGGTCAGCGAGAAGGACGTCGCGCAGATACTCGACGAGGCCGCGTTCTCCATCCGCGACCAGCAGCTCGACCGTGACCTGATCACGTACTCCTTCGCCGGTCTGCGGGTGCTGCCGGGCGGCCCCGGCGACACGGCCAAGGCCAAGCGGGAGACGGTGGTCACCGAGGGCCGGGGCGGGATGCTGTCCGTCGCGGGCGGCAAGTGGACGACGTTCCGCCACATCGGCCGCACGGTGATGCGCAAGCTGCAGGAGCTGCCCGGCCACCCGCTGGGCGAGGACTTCGAGCCGGTCGGCGCGCTGCCGAAGAAGGTGCCGCTGCCGGGCGTGGCCAACCCGCGTGCCGTCGCCCACCGCCTGCTGGTGGACGGTCCGGCGCCCGGCCCGCGCATGGCCGCGGACACCGCCCGGCACCTGGCCACCCACTACGGGTCGCTGGCGTTCGACATCGCCCGGCTGGCGAACGAGGATCCGGCGCTGGCCCGCCGGATCCACCCGGACGCCCCGGAGATCTGGGCGCAGGTCGTGTGGGCCCGGGACCACGAGTGGGCCGAGACGACGGACGACGTGCTGCGCCGCCGGACCACGCTGACGATCCGCGGCCTGGCCACGGACGAGGTCCGGGCGGACGTGCAGGAGCTGCTCGGCAGGAAGTGACCGCGCCCGCGCCGGCTTCCCCGCACGGAGGCCGACGCGCGGCGAGGGGCGGTCCCGCCTGCGGGGCCGCCCCTCGCCGCGTTCCGCGGTCCGCCGTACGGGTGTTTCCCGGCGCGGTGCGGGGCAGTGATGGGGCACTCCCCCTTGTACGGGGAGCTGCGGGCGCTCCCGTGGACACGCCGTAAGGTTGGTGCGTACATGAGGGCACGTCGGAAGGAGGCGCTGGGTGATCGAGCTCGAGGGGGTTCCCGAGCTGATCGACCCGGTCATGGTGGCCGCGTTCGAGGGCTGGAACGACGCCGGTGACGCCGCCTCCACCGCGGTCGCGCATCTGGACAGGGAGTGGAAGGGCGAGGTGTTCGCGGCGCTCGACGCCGAGGACTACTACGACTTCCAGGTCAACCGCCCCACGGTGTTCATGGAGAACGGCGTGCGGAAGATCACCTGGCCGACGACGCGGCTGTCGGTGGTGCGGGTGGGCGGTGAGAAACCGCGCGACCTGGTGCTGGTGCGCGGCATCGAACCGTCCATGCGCTGGCGCTCGTTCTGCAACGAGATCCTCGGCTTCGCGCACGAACTGGGCGTGGAGCTGGTGGTGGTGCTGGGCGCGCTGCTCGGTGACACCCCGCACACCCGTCCGGTCCCGATCAGCGGGACCACGTCCGACCCGGACCTGGCCCGCCGCATGGATCTCGAGGAGACCAAGTACGAGGGGCCCACGGGCATCGTCGGCATCCTCCAGGAGGCGTGCACGCACGCGGGCGTCCCCGCGGTGTCGCTGTGGGCGGCGGTCCCGCACTACGTGTCGCAGCCGCCCAACCCGAAGGCCACGCTGGCCCTGCTGAACCGGCTCGAGGACCTGATCGACGTGCGGATCCCGCTGGGCGAGCTGCCCGAGGACGCGCGTGCCTGGCAGGTGGGCGTGGACCAGCTGGCCGCGGAGGACAGCGAGGTCGCCGAGTACGTGCAGACGCTGGAGGAGGCGCGGGACACCGCCGAGCTGCCGGAGGCGTCCGGAGAGGCCATCGCCCGCGAGTTCGAGCGGTATCTGCGGCGGCGTGACGGTGCGTCGGGTCCGCCCGGCGGGCACGCCACCGCCGAGGGTCCGGACGGGCCGTCCTACCGGCGCGACGGGCCGGGCGGCCGGTCCCGTCCGCCGAAGCCGCCCCGGCAGGAGACCGACACCGATCAGGACGGCGACGAGTCGCCGGAGGACTGACGGACGGCGTGAAGGGGGCCCCGGACGGGGCCCCCTTCACGCCGTCCCGTGCCGGCCCGGACCTAGAGCGCGACGCCGAGCAGGGCGTCCACGGCGCGGGAGACCACGCCGGGCGCACCCGTGTCGGTGCCGCCGCTCCGCTCCTGGAGGACGGTCCAGCGGTCGACGGCGGCGAGCGCGGACGGTGCGTTCAGGTCGTCCGCGAGGGCGTCGCGGATCTCCTCGACGAGCGCCTCGGCGGGCGGGCCGTCGGGGCGGGAGACCGCGGCGCGCCAGTGGGCGAGGCGGGTCACGGCGTCCTGGAGGACCTGGTCGGTCCACTCCCAGTCGGAGCGGTAGTGGTGGGCGAGCAGCGCCAGCCGGATCGCCGCCGGGTCCACGCCGTCGCGCCGCAGCCGGGACACGAAGACCAGGTTGCCCTTGGACTTGGACATCTTCTCGCCGTCCAGGGCGACCATGCCGGCGTGCACGTAGGCCTTGGCCATCGGGTGCTCGCCGGTGAGCACCTGGGCGTGCGAGGCGCCCATCTCGTGGTGCGGGAAGACCAGGTCGGAGCCGCCGCCCTGGATGTCGAAGGTCATGCCCAGGTGGTCGAGGGCGATGGCCACGCACTCGATGTGCCAGCCGGGGCGGCCCCGGCCGAGCGATCCGCCGTCCCAGCTCGGTTCGCCCTCGCGGGCGGCCATCCAGAGCATCGGGTCGACGGGGTTCTTCTTGCCCGGGCGGTCCGGGTCGCCGCCGCGTTCGGCGGACAGCAGCCGCATGGCGGCGGCGTCCAGGTGCGAGACCTGGCCGAAGCGCGGGTCGGACTCGACGGAGAAGTAGATGTCGCCGTCGATCTCGTAGGTGGCGCCGAGTTCACGCAGCCGCTCGACGATCGGGACGATGCCGGGTATGGCCTCGACCGCGCCTATGTACTGCCGGGGCGGCAGCATCCGCAGGGCCGTCATGTCCTCGCGGAACAGGGCGGTCTCGCGCTCGGCGAGCGCGGTCCAGTCGACGCCGTCGCGTTCGGCCCGCTCCAGCAGCGGGTCGTCGACGTCGGTGACGTTCTGGACGTAGTGGACCTGCCGCTTGTTGTCGAGCCACACGCGCTGCACCAGGTCGAACGCGTTGTAGGTCGCCGCGTGTCCGATGTGGGTGGCGTCGTAGGGCGTGATGCCGCAGACGTAGAGACGGGCGACGGGACCGGGGTCGAGGGTGACGGGACCGCCGGTCGCGGTGTCGTGGATCCTCAGGTCGCGGCCCTGACCGGGCAGGGCGGGGACTTCGGAAGCGGGCCAGGCATGCATGCCACGAGCCTAACCGGACCCGAGTTCCGGATACGAACCGGAACGGACCGTATGGCCGGGAGGGCGTTCTTGCGCGTGGCCGCGCCGTGTGCCGCGCCGGCCACGCGCCCGGGTCAGACGGGGGGCCAGGGGATGGCCGGCCAGTCGGTGCCCGGTTCCGGGTGGGTGCCGGCGGTGAGCAGGGACTGCACGCGGGCGCGGGTCGCGTCGATCTCCGCGGGCGTGATCAGCGGGGTCAGGGCCGCGGTGAGGGGGCCGGAGGCGGCCAGGGCGTCCCGGAGGGTCTCGAGGACGTCCAGGGCCTCCTCGGGCAGCGGCTCCCCCGCCCAGCCCCACAGCAGCGTGCGCAGCTTGTTCTCGGTGTGGAAGGTGACCCCGTGGTCGATGCCGTGGAGCCGGCCGTCCGCGGTGGGCAGCAGGTGCCCGCCCTTGCGGTCGGCGTTGTTGATCACCGCGTCCAGCACGGAGAGGCGGCGCAGGCGGTCGTCGTCGGCGTGCACCAGCAGCGCGGTGCGGCCCTCGCCGGTCTCGGCGAACCCGATCGCCCTCCAGCCCGGCCCGGGCTCCTCGCCGTCCACCAGGGCGAGCAGCTCGGCGCCGGGCGCGGCCTCGATCCACAGCTGGCACATGCCCTCGCCGTAGGGGCCGTCGCGCAGCACGGTGGGCGGCACCAGGTCCCAGCCGGTCGCCCGGGACACCTCGTACGCGGCCGCCTCGCGGCCGGCCAGGGTGCCGTCGGGGAAGTCCCACAGCGGCCGCTCCCCCGCGACCGGTTTGTAGACGCAGGCGGCCTCCCGGCCCTCGTACGCGACGGTGCAGTACAGGGCGGCGTTCGACGCCTCACGGATGCGTCCGCGCACGGTCAGCTCGCCGCGGGCGAGCAGTTCGGCCGCGGCCGGGTCGGTGGCGGTCACGCTCCGCGGCGGTATCCGTTCTGGCGCGGACATACGTGTCCTTCCGGGTCGAGCGGGAGACTGCACAGCGGGCACGGCGGCCGGCCCGCGTTGACGACGTCCAGGGCGCGCTTGGCGAAGGCCCGCGCCTGTGCCCCGGTGAGCCGGACGCGCAGCATCGGGGGGCCGTTCTCCTCGTCCTGGAGCAGCCGCTCCTCCGCCTCGGCGAGGTCCTCGTCGGAGTCGGCGTCCAGTTCGACGAGCGCCTGCGCCTCCACGATCATGCGCTGCTCCTCGCCGTCCCAGGCGAGCGCCATGGTGCCGACGCGGAACTCCTCCTCCACGGGGGTGTCCAGCGGGGCCGTGTCGGTGATCTCGGCCGGCGCCATCGCGGGCACCGCCGCGCTGCCGCCGCTGCGGCGCACCACTTCGTCGAGCAGTTCGTCCATCCGCTCGGCGAGCGCCGCGACCTGGGTCTTCTCCAGGGCCACGCTGGTCACCCGGGAGCCGGCGGAGGCCTGGAGGAAGAACGTACGGCGCCCTGGCAGCCCGACCGTGCCGGCCACGAAACGTTCCGGTGGGTCGTAGAGGAACACCTGACGGGACACGTCCTGTCTCCATGGGAAGTCGGGGAACGGGCGGTGGGTGGATCGGCACGCGACGGTGCGGTCGCTTCACCCTACTGCGGGGAACGATCACGGTGCGCCCGCGTCGCCCCCCACCGTGGCGTCGCCGGCGGGCGGCTCCTCGCGCGGCGCCAGGGACGCGAAGTCGCCGGTGTCGCCGAGCCGGAGCAGAAAGGGGCGCAGCCGGGTGTAACGGATCGCGGTGATGGAACACGGTTCCACGGAGATCCGCTGGAAGAGGTCGAGATGAAGTCCGAGGGCGTCCGCCACCAGGGACTTGATGATGTCGCCGTGCGAGCACATCAGGTACACGGCGTCGGGTCCGTGGTCGCGCTCCACGCGCGCGTTCCATTCGCGCACCGCTTCGGCGGCGCGCGTCTGCATGGCGCGCATGGACTCCCCGCCGGGGAAGGCCGCGGCCGACGGGTGCGCCTGTACGACCTCCATGAGCGGCTCGTCCTTGAGTTCGGCGAGCTTGCGTCCGGTCCAGTCGCCGTAGTGGCACTCTCCTATGCGCTCGTCGGTGTGGTGGGTGAGGCCGGGGCGGGTCCGGAGCAGCGGTGCGACGGTCTCCCGGCAGCGGTCGAGCGGGCTGGTGACGACCTCGGCCAGCGGCAGCGGGGCGAGCCGTCCGGGCAGGGCGGCGGCCTGCGCGGTCCCGCGGTCGTCGAGGTGCACGCCGGGCGTCCGGCCGGCGAGCAGTCCCTCGGTGTTGGCGGTGGAGCGTCCGTGCCGGACCAGGAGCAACGTGGGCATGCCGCCCAGGGTAGGCGTACGGCAGTCCGGGGGAACCGGGACAGGAACACGACGGCGGGACGGGAACGGGACGGCGGACCGGCTGCCGGGACGGGAGGACATGCTTCGTGATCGTCGACTGTGGCGTCTACCGGGAGGGGCACCGGTCGGAGGGCCCCCAGGACTTCTCCGACGCACTGGACGAGGCGCGGTCGGCGGGAGGCTTCGTCTGGATCGGGCTGCACGAGCCGACGGCCGAGGAGTTCGACCTGGTCACGCGGGAGTTCGGACTGCACCCGCTGGCGGTGGAGGACGCCCTCAAGGCCCATCAGCGGCCCAAGCTGGAGGTGTACGACGACTCGGTCTTCGTGGTCCTCAAGCCGGTGGTGTACGAGCCGGACAGCGACACCGTCTCCTCCGGCGAGATCATGATCTTCCTCGGCGACTCGTTCGCGGTGAGCGTACGGCACGGCGGGGGCGCCCCGCTGGCCGCGGTGCGGGACCGGCTGGAGCGGGAGCCGGAGCTGCAGCGGGAAGGGGCGACGTCGGTGCTGTACGCGGTCGCCGACGCCGTGGTCGACCACTACCTGGAGGTGGCGACCGAGCTGCAGACGGACCTGGAGGAGCTGGAGACGCAGGTCTTCACCCCCGACGCGGGCGACTCGCGGCACACCGCGTCCCGGATCTACGGGTTCAAGCGGCAGATCCTGGAGTTCCGCCGGGCGACGGTGCCGTTGACCGCGCCCATGGCCCGGCTCGCCGGGACCGGCACGTCGGGGTCGGCGGTGCCGTTCGTGGAGGAGGGGGTGCGGCCGTACTTCCGCGACGTCCACGACCACCTCACGCGCGTCAACGAGTCGGTGGAGGGTCTGGACCGGCTGGTGTCGGACGTGCTGTCGGCGCACCTGGCGCAGGTCGGCGTGCAGCAGAACGACGACATGCGCAAGATCTCCGCGTGGGCGGCGATGGCCGTGGTCCCCACGATGATCGCGGGGATCTACGGCATGAACTTCGAGCACATGCCCGAGCTGCGGTGGACGTGGTCGTACCCGGTGGTGATCGCGATGATGGCCGCGCTGGAGGCGGTGCTGTTCGGCACGTTCAAACGCCGGGGCTGGCTGTAGCCGGCGGGGCGGTCAGGCCGCCTCGGGTTCCGGGGCCGCGGGGCCGCCCAGCGCGTCGCGCCGCTCGGGCATCCGCAGCGAGACCATCCGGCGCCAGCCGCCGAGGCGTTCGTACAGATGGACGGCGTGGATGCCGGCCGCGAGGAGCGCCGCCTTGGGCCTCGGCCAGCCGAGGATGCGGCCCATGTGGGCCATCACGGCGAGGCTGACGTCGCGGTGGACGCGGATCTCGGCGAGCGCGCACGCGCGCAGGGCGCGCTGGATGGCGCGGCCGTGTCCGGCGTGGGCGAGGCGCAGCAGTTCCTCGTGGCAGTAGGCGAGGTGGTTGTTCTCGTCCTCGGAGATCATC
Organism: Streptomyces sp. DSM 120436; assembly: GCF_055778765.1. Lineage (NCBI taxonomy): Bacteria > Bacillati > Actinomycetota > Actinomycetes > Kitasatosporales > Streptomycetaceae > Streptomyces > Streptomyces sp. DSM 120436. The sequence continues at coordinate 1,252,129 of NZ_JBSKBS010000002.1, forward strand.
TTCACCGCGCGGCCCAGGTCGGGGTGGTCGGCGAAGTGCTTGCGCAGCAGCTCCATCTGCTCGGAGGCGCGCTGCTCGGTGACCCGGCTGTGGGCGAGGTAGGTGACGATGTCCTGGACGGTGAGCGGCTCGTCGCGCCTGAGCCTGTCGTGGGCCAGGCCGATGCCGTTGCGCTCCAGCAGCATCGTGTAGTCGGTCTCCGGGGGCACCGGGACGGGCTCCAGGCCGCGCTTCCTCAGCAGGGCGTCGAAGATCCGGCCGTGCTTGTCCTCGTCGGCGCCGTGGCGGGTGATCCTGGGGGCGAGGTCGCGCTGGGCGCCGGGCACGAGCGCCGCGATGCGGGCGTTCTCCCAGCCGCCCTGGGACTCCCCGCTCGCGGCGATCGAGCAGAACAGCGCGAAGGACTCGTCGTGGTCGAGGATCTCCTGGAACAGGCTCTTCGCCGACAGCATGGGGTCCACCTCTCCGCGGCGTCCGCCGTAGCGCGGTCCGCATGTCGACAGTTCGCAGAGAAGGAGTCAAGTGCGGCGGTGGGGGCGCGGCAACAGGTGGGGCGGACGACTCCGCCGATCGGCGTACGCGCCGGGCGGCGGGAGGGCGGGGGCGGACGCGCGGCGAGGCGGGCGGTCCGGGGCACGAGGACGCGTAACCCCCGGGAGCCGGGGGGCGTTGTCGTGGGTGACGGCCGCGGCGGGGTCGGCCCCCGAGCCCCCACCACGGCCGCGAGCCCCCACCACGGCCCCGAGCCCCCACCACGGCCGCGGGCCCCGGCCGCCGCCGCGGGGGACGCGGCGGCGGCCGGACGGGTCAGGCCAGGCCCGCGCGCTCCAGGGCCTCGACGCCGGCGCGCAGCGAGGCCAGCCGCTCGTCGAGGGTGAAGCCGGCCGGGGCGAGGGTGAGGGTGGTGACCCCGGCGGCCGCGTAGGCCTTCATGCGGTCGGCGATGCGGTCGACCGAGCCGAGCAGGGTGGTGCTGTCGATCAGGTCGTGCGGGACGGCGGCGGCCGCGCCCTGCTTGTCGCCGGACAGGTACAGGTCCTGGATCTCGGCGGCCTCCCGCTCGTAGCCCATCCGCCGGGCGAGCTGGTTGTAGAAGTTCTGCTTGCGGCTGCCCATGCCGCCGACGTACAGCGCCGTGTAGGGGCGGAAGGTGTCGGCGAGGGCGGCGACGTCCTTGTCGTCGCCCACGGCGAGCGGGACGGTCGGGCAGATGTCGAAGCCCTCGAGGGTCTTGCCGGCCTTCTCGCGGCCCGCGCGCAGATGGCGGACGGCGGTCTCCTCCAGGTGGTCGGCGGAGGGGAAGATCAGCAGGGCGCCGTCGGCGATCTCACCGGTCTGCTCGAGGTTCTTCGGGCCGATCGCGGCGATGTACAGCGGGATGTGCTCGCGCTGCGGGTGCACGGTGAGCTTGAGGGGCTTGCCCGGGCCGCCGGGGAGGGGCAGGGTCCAGTGCTCGCCCTCGAAGGACAGGCGCTCGCGGGTCATCGCCTTGCGGATGATCCCGACGTACTCGCGGGTGCGGGCGAGCGGCTTGTCGAACTTGACGCCGTACCAGCCCTCGGAGACCTGGGGGCCGGAGACGCCCAGGCCCAGGCGGAAGCGGCCCTCGGACAGCGAGTCGAGGGTGGCCGCGGTCATCGCGGTCATGGCCGGCTGGCGGGCCGGGATCTGGAAGATGGCGGATCCGACGTCGATGCGCTCGGTGCGGGCGGCGACATAGGCGAGGACGGTGGCGGCGTCGGAGCCGTAGGCCTCGGCGGCCCAGCAGACCGCGTATCCGAGGCGGTCCGCCTCCTGGGCCACGGCGAGGTTGTCCGCGTCCATTCCGGCGCCCCAGTAGCCGAGGTTGATCCCTAGCTGCATGGCCGTCTCCCCTTACCGATCAGTAACGTGACTTGCGCAGACCTTATACCTCCGCGCCCGCGAGGGAGGGGCGCGCGGGGCCCGCGACACGGGTCCGGCGGGCCGCCGGCGCCGTCGCGCGACGCCCGGAGAACGGTCGTCCACAGGCCCCCACGCGCACGGCTCCGGCCAGTAATCTCGGCGTTCATGGAGCAGAGGCATCTCGGCCGTACCGGCCTGCGCGTGTCCCGGATCGGGCTCGGGACCCTCACCTGGGGCCGTGACACCGACGAGCACGACGCGGCGGAGCTCTTGAAGACGTTCTGGAACGCGGGCGGCACGCTGGTCGACACGGCGGACGTGTACGGCGACGGGGAGGCCGAGTACCTGCTCGGACGGCTGATGGACGGGCTGGTGCCGCGCCGGGACCTGGTGATCTCGACGAAGGCCGGCAGCGTGCCCGACCCGGACCGCCGGTTCGACGGCTCACGCGGCCATCTGCTGTCCGCCCTGGACGCCTCCCTGGCCCGCCTCGGTACCGACCACGTGGACGTGTGGCACGTCCACGCCTACGACCCGGCCACGCCGCTGGAGGAGACGCTCCAGGCGCTGGACATCGCTGTCACCAGCGGCCGGGCGCGGTACGCGGGCGTGTCCAACTTCTGCGGCTGGCAGCTCGCCAAGGCCGCGACCTGGCAGCTCGCCGCGCCGGGCGCCCGCACCCGGCTGGCGAGCACCCAGATGGAGTACTCGTTGCTGCAGCGCGGGGTGGAGCGGGAGGTGCTGCCCGCCGCGATCGACCTCGGGATCGGCATGCTGCCGTCCTCCCCGCTCGGGCGGGGCGTCCTCACCGGCAAGTACCGCGGGGACGCCACCCCGGCGGGATCGCGCGGCGCCTCGGAGCATCTCGCGCCGTTCGTCGCCCCGTACCTGGACGACACGGCGAGCCGGATCGTGGACGCGGTGACGACCGCGGCGGACGGGCTGGCGGTGACCGCGCTCCAGGTGGCGCTGGCCTGGGTCCGCGACCGGCCCGGGGTGACCGCGCCGGTCGTCGGCGCGCGCACGGCGCAGCAGCTCACGGCGGCCTTGTCAGTGGAGGCGCTTAGTCTTCCTGACGAGATCTGCCGGGCGCTCGACGACGTGTCGGCTCCCGTGCACCGCTATCCCGATCACGACTGGAGCACGCTGTGAGCACGCCCGAGACCCCTGAGGAGCCGAGGAGCGCGGACGACGGCACGCCCGCCGAGGGCGCGCAGGTGTCCGAGGCCGAGGCGGAGCTGGCCGCGCAGCGTCTGGAGCGGGAGCGGATCGAGCGGCGCAAGGCGGAGCGGCAGGGCCCGGTCGAGGCGGGTGCCAAGCTGAGCGGCACGGCGGCCGAACTGCTCGCCGCCGTGCGGGCCGTGGAGAGCGGCGAGAGGCCGCCGGCCACCGTGTCCGAGGAGGTGCGGCCCGCCCCGCGGCGCCCCGCGCCCGAGCCGGTGCGGCGGGCCCCGGTGGTCCCCGAGGGGCCGACCGCGCCCGCCGAGGGCACCGTGGGCGAGGTGCGGGAGGTGCTGACGCGGGGTGGTGCGCCCGCCGCGCTCGCCGCGCCGGCCGCCGCGGCCCTGGGCGAGGACGCGGCGCGCGTGCTGCGGGAGGACCCCTGGCAGCTCCTGCGCGTGCCGGGCGTACGGCCCGAGCAGGCGGACGGGTTCGCCCGCGCGCTGCTCGGCGGGGGGGCCGGGCCGGACGACGAGCGGCGGGGACGCGCGGTCACCGTCTGGCTGCTGGAGCAGGCCGCGACGGCCGGGCACACGGTGCTGGAGATGGCCGCGCTGACCGAGGCGCTGGGCCGCCAGGGCGTGCCCGCCCCCGAGGACGCGGTGCAGGGCGCCCTCGCCGAGGGGGACGTCCTCGTGTTCCAGGACGCCCTCGGTGAGGCCGGCGAGGACGGCGAGCAGCCGGTCCGTGTCCTGGTCGGGCTGGAGCGCTGCGCCCTGGCCGAGGAGAGCCTCGCCGACGGACTGGCCCGGCTGGTCAACGCGGCGCCCGAGCAGGACGGGACGGCCGAGGAGTGGGAGCGGGCGGCCGCCGCGGCGGAGGGCTCGGCGGGCGACCTGATCCGGGCGACCGCACGGCACGGACTGGTGCTGCACACCGGTGGGGAGGCCGCGCTGGCCGAGCCGGCGGCGCTGCTGGACGCGGCGCACGGCATGGGGCTGCGCGCATGGGCCGCCGCGCACAGCCCCGTCGGGCGCGAGCGGTTCGCGGCGCGCGTCGACGGCCCGGGGGTCGCCACGGTCGCCGGGCTGCTGTCCGGCGCCGAGGGCCCGGAACGGGACGCGGAGGGCGCGCTGGCCGTGGACCTGCTGGTGGTGCTGGACGCGCCGCAGCTGGACGTGGAGGCCGCCGCGCTGCTCACGGAGTCGCTGCCGGACGGGGCGCGGCTGGTGCTGTCCGGCGACCCCGGGGTGCTCTGGTCGGTCGGCCCCGGGAGGGTCTTCGCGGACCTGCTGGCGGTGCGGGCCTGCCCGCAGGTCGCCTCCCGACGGCCGGATCCGGGGCCGCTGGGCGAGCTGGTCTCGGGGATCGGCGCCGGCGAGCTGCTCCAGGTGGAGGCCCCCGGCAAGGAGGTCGTCATCGTGCCCGTGCGGGACGCGGGCGAGGCGGTGCACCGGACCGTGCAGCTGGTGGTGGACTCGGTGCCGCGCGCCATCGGGGTGCCCGCCGGACAGACGCAGGTGATCACCCCGGGCCACGGTGGCACGGTCGGCACACGCGTGCTCAACGCGGCGCTGAAGGAGCGGCTGAATCCGGGCCCGGGCCGCTTCGCGGGCTTCGACCCCGGCGACCGGGTGGCGTACTCCCCCGCCCCGGGGCACACCCTGCCGGGCCGCGTACTCGGAGCGGACGGCGAGGGCCTCCGCCTGGACTGCGCGGGCGAGACGGTCGTCGTGCCTCGGGACCGCGTGGAGCAGTCGGTCCGGCACGGCTGGGCGCTGACCGCGCACCAGGCGGTGGGCTGCCGCTGGCCGGCGGCGGTCGTGGTCCTCCCCGGCGACGCGGTCCCCGCCCTGAGCCGCCCCTGGGTCTACACGGCCTTCAGCCGCGCCGACCGCCACCTGTCGGTGGTCCACGGAGTGGACCAGGCCCTCCCGCGAGCGGTCGCCGAGATCCCGGCGAAGCCGCGCACGACCCGGCTGCCGGTGCTGTTGGCACCGCAGGTGCCCGCGGGGGGTTGAGCGAAGGGCAGGGCCTCACATCGAGGCGCTCTTGAGCCGCACCCGGTGCTGTCGGCACCGCAGCCGTCTGCTGCGGTCGGCTGACGCGGTGGCCCGCAGCCGGAAGGCGACGGTGCGGGCAGCCGGTGAGCGGTGAGCGGTGGCTGAAGGAACTCCGCGAGCGCCGCACGAAGGCTGCCGGTTCGCCGGCGGCGCGGCTCCGCGGCCGGCTGAGAGGGACGTCGTGCTGCCCGTCGCATCCGTGCCCGCGCTGAAGGGCGCTGGTCGGCACGACGTGCGGTCTCGCCGACCAGCACCTGTCGGCGGAGCAGGCACTGGCCCACGTGGTGGCCGAAGGGGCGGCGAAGCCGCGCATTCCGGCGTCCGCTGCCGCTGGTGGTGCAGGTGCATGCGGCGAACCGCCGGCCGGGCCACGTCCAAGGGCTGCACGGCGTGCCGTGGGCGTCGCCGCGCGTGGCGTGCCTCTGACGGGGACGCCCGGTGTCGCGGTGACCGCGGTGGGGCGCCGCTGGGGCCGCGTGCGACGGCGGCGGCACCCAGGGAAGGTGTCGCCGCCGTCGCCGTGAGGTCAGCGGTCCGCGTCCAGCGGCTCCAGGTCCTCGTCCGCGTGGGGGTCCAGGACGACCTCCAGGTCGTCGTCCTCGTCGTCCCCGTCGTCGTCGAAGACGGCGCTGACGTCGAAGCGGCACACCACGGCCTCGGGATCCACCTGCTCGAAGGGCGCCTCGAGCCACTCACCGGGGTCCGGGATCTCGTCCGATGCCGTCACCCAGAGCGTGGAGTCGCCCTCCTCCAGACCGAACTCCTTGTGCCGGGAGGCGATCTCGTCCGGCTCGTACTCGCCGAACAACAGGCCCAGCGCGCCGTGGACGGTGCTGGAAACCTCCGGACTCTCGTCGTCCGCCTCTTCGATCCGCTGGGCGTGCGTGAGCAGCCGCTGCGGCTCGACGACGGCGTAGTCACGGCGGATCAGCACGCTGAGGGCGTTCGGTTCCTCGGGTCCGGCGTACGGCGGCAGGGCCTCCTCGGAACCGGGAATCTCGAAGGGGGTGACCTCGTCGTAGCGGTCGTAGAGCAGTTCGTCGTACGTCTCCGCGGCCGCGGCCAACTGGTTGAAGGCCTCGTAGACGGCCGGGTCGTCGTCCCCGGACCGGCCCTCGACCGCGGCCAGGTGGCGGTCGAGGGCGGTCTTCACCGCCTCGGCGGCGGCGCGTACCTCGGCAGCAGTGGGCTGCGCAGCATCAGACATAGTGCAGACGCTATCCGTACCGGGGCCCGGCCCGCACAATAGATGCGATGCCGGAATACGAATTTGTCGACGTGTACGTGCCTCGCGGGGTCTCCCGTAAGGAGACGGCGCGTCTGCTGACGGACCATGCCGAGTACGGTCACTGGGAGTTGCACCGCCTGACGCTGATGCGTGACGGCAGCCGCAGAGTGCGGCTGCGGCGGCGGATCATCCGCCAGGTGCGCGCCACCTGGTGAGCCGGTCGCGCCCGACCCGAGTCAACAGGCGGAGCGGACCCCGCGTCGGTCGCGGGGTCCGCTCCGTGTGTCCGAGATCACGCCGCGGCGCGTGCCCTGCGGTACAGGATGCCGCCGGCGAGCAGCGCACCGGCGCCGGCCGGCAGCACCAGGCCCAGCGGCAGCTCGCTGCCGGTCTCGGCGAGCTCCCCTTCGGCCTGCGGGCCGGAGTGGGGGCCCGGCTGGTTGCCGGTGGACGGGGTGTCCGGGGTGACGGGCGTGTCCGGCGTGCCGGGCTCGCCCGGATTCCCCGGCTCATCGGGGGTACCGGGCCGGCCCGGGGTGCCGGGCTCACCCGGGTCGCCGGGGTTCCCCGGCCCCCCGCCGTCGCCCTCCGTGGTGGCGCAGCCGTTGCCGGCCGCCCCGTTGCCCACGCCGATGACGTCGACGCTGTTGCCGCAGACGTTCACCGGCACGTGCACCGGCGCCTCCACGACGTTGCCGGAGGCCACGCCGGGCGAGTCGCTCGCCTTGCCGTGGGCGTGCGCGCCGCCGTGGTGGCCGGAGCCTCCCTCGTTGACGCAGGCGTTGCCGACCGCCGGGTTGAGGATCCCGACGACGTTGACCGTGTTGCCGCACGCGTTGACCGGCACGTGCACCGGGGCCTGCACGACGTTGCCGGAGAGCACGCCCGGCGAGCCCTTGGCTCCGCCCGTCGCCCCGGAGTCGGCGTGGGCGGCGGCCCCGCCCGCGGCGGCGAGCACGCCGGTGGCGGCGGCCATGGTCATCAAGCCCTTGCGGGTGACCTGTCGCATTGCTGAATTCCCTGTCCTCGGACCTGCTGCCGGGAGGCGGCGCCCGCCGCGTCCCGGATTCTCGACGAATGAGGAACCGGTCGGCCCCGGAGCGCATGGCGCGCGCTCCGGGGCCGACGGGCTCGAGCCCTCAGCGGGCGTTGCCTAGAGGGCGAGACACGACATCACGCGTTGACGCAGGTGTTGCCGAAGGCGGGGTTCAGCAGCCCGATCACGGAGATCGTGTTGCCGCAGACGTTCACGGGGACGTGAACCGGCACCTGCACGACGTTGCCGGACGCGACGCCCGGGGAGTGCACGGCGGCACCCTGGGCGCCCGAGTCGGCGGCGGCCATGCCCGCGCCCGCGAGAACCAGACCACCCGTGGCGGCCGCGACGGCGACGACCTTCTTCAGCATGTATTCCTCCTTGTTGGCAAGGTGATCCAAAGTCGCGGATCACATCACGGGTAACGAGGAGGAAGTAATGAGGCTACGAGCTTATGGTCGCATTCACCCTTCCCGGTCAATTCCGCACATCTGCCCGATTCTTCAGGACGCGTCCAGGAACCGGTCGAGCACGCGGACGCCGAACGTGAGACCGTCCACCGGCACCCGCTCGTCGACGCCGTGGAACATGCCCGCGAAGTCCAGCTCCGGGGGCAGCCTGAGCGGCGCGAAGCCGAAGCAGCGGATGCCGAGGTCGTCGAAGGACTTGGCGTCGGTGCCGCCGGAGAGCATGTAGGGCACGGCGCGCGCGATCGGGTCCTCGGCGGCGAGCGCGGTCTGCATGGCGTCGACGAGCCGGCCGTCGAAGCCGGTCTCCAGCGCCTTGTCGGCGTGCACGTCCTCACGCCGCACGCGCGGGCCGAGGATGCGGTCCAGGTCGGCGAGGAACTCCTCCTCGTAGCCGGGCAGGAAGCGGCCGTCGACGTGCGCGGTGGCCTGGCCGGGGATGACGTTGACCTTGTAGCCGGCGCCGAGCTGGGTGGGGGCCGCCGAGTTGCGCAGCGTGGTGCCGATCATGCGGGCGATGCCGCCGAGCTTGGCGAGGGTCTCGTCCATGTTCTCCGGGTCGAGCTCGGTGCCGAGCGCGTCGGAGAGCTCGTCCAGGAAGGCGCGGACGGTCTTGGTGACCCTGACCGGCCACGTGTGGCGGCCGAGGCGGGCGACGGCCTCGCACAGCTCGGTGATGGCGTTGTCGTCGTTGGTCATCGAGCCGTGCCCGGCGGTGCCGTCGACGGTGAGCCGCATCCAGTGCATGCCCTTCTCGGCGGTCTCCACGAGGTAGAGGCGCAGCTTCTCGTTGACGGTGAAGGAGAAGCCGCCGACCTCACCGATCGCCTCGGTGACGCCCTCGAACAGCTCGGGGTGCCGGTGCACCAGGTGCTTGGCGCCGTACGTGCCGCCGGCCTCCTCGTCGGCGAGGAAGGCGAGGACGACGTCCCGCGGGGGCTTGCGGCCGCTGCGCATGCGCTCGCGGACGACCGCCAGGGTCATGGCGTCCATGTCCTTCATGTCGACGGCCCCGCGTCCCCAGACGCAGCCGTCGGCGATCTCGCCGGAGAACGGGTGGTGGGTCCAGTCGTCGGCGTTGGCGGGCACGACGTCGGTGTGGCCGTGGATGAGCAGGGCGGGCCGCGACGGGTCCTCGCCCTCGATCCGGGCGATGGTGGAGGCGCGTCCGGGGTGGGACTCGAAGATCCGCGGTTCCAGGCCGACTTCGGCGAGCTTCTCGGCGACGTACTCGGCCGCCTTGCGCTCGCCGGGGCCCGAGTGGTCGCCGTAGTTGCTGGTGTCGATCCGGATCAGCTCGCGGCAGAGGTCCACGACCTCGTCCTCACCGGTGACGCCCTTGGCCGGGTCCGTCTCGCTCACGTGCTACCTCCCGCTGCTGGTGTTCCCGCTGGTGGGTTCCCCCTCATCCTCCCTCCCCGGGGGGCCGGCCCCAAGCCCCAGCCCGGTCCGTCGCACGCCGTTCCCGCGACGGCGCGGCGGGGGTGATCGGTCACCCCGGAACACCTGGTAATGTTTATGTCGTCGCCGCGGGGGGAAACCCGCGCGACAGACACCTTGTCCGGGTGGCGGAATGGCAGACGCGCTAGCTTGAGGTGCTAGTGCCCTTTATCGGGCGTGGGGGTTCAAGTCCCCCCTCGGACACTTGGAACGCGAGGGCCGCGACCGCGAGGTCGCGGCCCTCGGGCGTTGTCACGGAAGGTACCCCCATGACGTCTCCCACGCCCTGTCCCTGCGGCCTCCCCGAGGCCTTCGAGGCGTGCTGCGGCCGCTACCACTCGGGCTCCGCCGCCGCGCCCACCGCCGAGCGGCTGATGCGGTCGCGGTACGCGGCGTTCGTCCTGCGGGACGGGGCGTACCTGCTGCGGACCTGGCACCCGCGGACCCGGCCGGCCCGGCTCGACCTCGATCCGGCGATGCGGTGGACCGGTCTGGAGATCCTGGCCGCGGAGGACGGCTCCGCCTTCCACTCCACCGGCACGGTGACCTTCCGCGCCTCCTACCAGGGCGGCTCCCTGCACGAACGCAGCCGCTTCGAGCGGCTCGACGGCGCCTGGGTGTACGTCGACGGGGACTTCCTGGGCTGAGGGCCGGCAGGGGGCCGGCTCAGGCGGGCAGGCGGGTGTCGGCGACGAAGGCGATCTCCACGAGCTGGCCCGGCAGCGTCAGTTCGGTGACGCCGAGCACCGTGGCGGCCGGGCGGTGGTCGCCGAAGTACGCCAGGTTCGCCTCGGCCGTCGCCGCGGCGCGGCGTCCGAGGTCCACCACGTAGAGGGTCTGCGAGACGATCTGGTTGCGGGTCACCCCGTAGTGGGCGAGCACCCGGTCCATGTTCGCGTGGGTCCGCCGCAGCTGGGCGGCGAAGTCGCCGGGGTGCGGGAAGCCGCCCGTCTCGTCGAACGCGAGCTGTCCGGAGACGTGGATCAGGTCGCCCGACCGGATCGCCTGCGCGTACCCGAAGCCGCTCTCGGCCGGGATCCCGTAGGCGAAGACATCACTGGTGGCCATGGTGGGGCCGCCTTTCCTGGTTGGTCTCTTGTGGTTCCTCGGTAACCGTAGGAGAGTGAGCTTCGACCTGGAAGAACGCACTTTTCAGTAACCGAGGAACCTGATGGTGACCAAGCGTGTGCTCGCGGGACTGCCGGAGGACGCCGATCTGCGGCGCGCGGACTCCCTGGCGCGGGAGATCTTCTCGGACGTCGCCAACAAGTGGGCGCTGCTGATCATCGAGGCGCTCGGCGAGGGCACTCTGCGGTTCAGCGAGCTGCGGGACGAGGTGGAGGGCGTGAGCCACAAGATGCTCACCCAGAACCTGCGCATGCTGGAGCGCAACGGCCTGGTCGAGCGGACGGCGCATCCCACCGTGCCGCCGCGGGTCGAGTACGCCCTCACCGGTCCGGGCCGGGCCCTGCGCACCGCGGTCGACGCGATCTGCGGCTGGACGCACGAGCACCTGGGACACATCGAGCGGGCGCGGGAGCGCTTCGGCGGCTGAGGGACGGCCGGCGGGCGGGTCAGGGCGCCAGGATGTCCAGTTCCTGGAGGGCGCCCTCGGTGATCTCGCGGGTGAGTCTCTCCGCGCGGGCCGCGTCGCGGGCGCGGACGGCCTCGGCGAGCTGGACGTGGAGGGTGACGGCGGCCGGGTCGGGATCCTCGAACATCACGTCGTGGTGGGTGCGCCCGGCCAGCACCTCGGCGACGACGTCGCCGAGTCGGGCGAACATCTCGTTGCCGGAGGCGGTCAGGATCACGCGGTGGAACGCCACGTCGTGGAAGAGGTAGCCCTCCAGCTTGTGGCCGCGCGAGTGGGCGACCATCCCGAGGGCGCACTCGGTGAGTTCGGCGCACTGCTCGGCCGTGGCGTTGCGCGCGGCCAGGCCCGCCGCGACCGGTTCGATCGCGGAGCGCAGCACGGTGAGGGAGCGCAGTTGGCGGGGGCGGTCGGCGCCGGCCAGGCGCCAGCGGATGACCTGCGGGTCGTAGACGTTCCACTCGCGGGACGGCAGGACGGTGACGCCGACGCGGCGCCGGGACTCCACCAGGCGCATGGACTCCAGGACCCGGACCACCTCGCGCATCACGGAGCGCGACACGTCGAAACGCTGGGCGAGCTCGTCGGTGCGCAGGACACTGCCGGGCGGGTACTCGCCCGCCGTGATCTCGGGGCCGAGGGTGTCCAGTACGCGGCCGTACAGCCCCCGGCCCGTGGTGCTCATGCACTCAGAGTACGGGGCGCATCACTCCGATAAAAAGTCAGATTTATTCGTCACAGACTCTTGAAGTCGTCTTACTTATGAGTTTCAGTTGCCGTCGACATCATCGGCAAGGTGTCGACGAGGACATCAGACAGTGAGGCAGCGATGAACACCCCCCGTGTGCTCGTGGTCATGGGCGTCGCCGGAACGGGCAAGACCACCATCGGTCCCCTGCTCGCGGCCCGCCTCGGCGTTCCGTACGCCGAGGGCGACGACTTCCACCCGCAGAGCAACATCGCCAAGATGTCGGCCGGCACCCCGCTCACCGACGACGACCGGTGGCCCTGGCTGGACGCCATCGGCGACTGGGCTCAGGGGCGCGCGGGTCTGGGCGGCGTGGTGAGCTGCTCGGCGCTGAAGCGGTCGTACCGCGACCGGCTGCGGGCCGCCGCGCCCGGCGTGGTCTTCGTGCACCTCGCCGGCGACCGCGCGCTCGTCGAGGACCGGATGTCGCAGCGGCAGGGGCACTTCATGCCCACGGCGCTGCTCGACTCCCAGTTCGCCACGCTCCAGCCGCTGGAGCCGGACGAGGCCGGGGTCGCCGTGGACGTGACGGGCAGCCCCGAGGAGATCACCGAACGGGCGGCCGCCGCCCTGACGTCGCTCTCCGAGCCCACCCCGTAGGTCCCCCACCGGCTCCTGTCCCCCTGGGGCCGCCCTCCCTCCCCCACCCCCGTACTCCCTAGGATCCCCGTGACCAGACTCAGCGTAGAGATGCTGGCAGCGGACGCACCCGAGCCGATCACCTCGGCCGGCCACGCTCAGCTGGGCATCGCCGTCCTGGCCGGCATAGCCGTCATCGTCCTGCTCATCACCAAGTTCAAGCTGCACGCCTTCCTGTCGCTGACCATCGGGTCACTGGCGCTCGGCGCCTTCGCCGGGGCGCCGCTGGACGAGGTCATCACCAGCTTCAGCTCCGGGCTCGGCTCCACCGTCGCCGGTGTGGGCGTCCTGATCGCCCTCGGCGCGATCCTCGGCAAGATGCTCGCCGACTCCGGCGGCGCCGACCAGATCGTCGACACCATCCTCGCGAGGGCCAAGGGCCGCACCATGCCGTGGGCGATGGTGCTGATCGCCTCGGTCATCGGGCTGCCGCTGTTCTTCGAGGTCGGCGTGGTGCTGCTGATCCCGGTGGTGCTGATGGTCGCCAAGCGCGGCAACTACTCGCTCATGCGCATCGGCATCCCGGCGCTCGCCGGTCTGTCCGTGATGCACGGTCTGGTCCCGCCGCACCCCGGCCCGCTGGTCGCCATCGACGCCGTCGGCGCCAACCTGGGCGTGACGCTGGCCCTCGGCGTGCTCATCGCCGTCCCGACCGTGGTGATCGCCGGCCCGGTGTTCTCCAGGTACGCCGCCCGCTGGGTGGACGTCCCGGCCCCCGAGCGGATGATCCCGCAGCGTCCCTCCGAGGACCTGGAGCGGCGCCCCGGCTTCGGCGCGACGCTGGCCACGATCCTGCTGCCGGTCGTGCTGATGCTGGCCAAGGCGCTGGTCGACATCGTGATCGACGACCCCGAGCACGACGTGCAGCGCGTCTTCGACGTGATCGGCTCCCCGCTGATCGCGCTGCTCGCGGCCGTGCTGGTCGGCATCTTCACGCTCGGCGTGCCCGCCGGCTTCAGCCGGGAGCGGATCTCCTCCCTGGTGGAGAAGAGCCTGGCGCCGATCGCGGGCATCCTGCTGATCGTCGGCGCGGGCGGCGGCTTCAAGCAGACCCTGATCGACACCGGTGTGGGCCGGATGATCCTGGACATCTCCGAGGACTGGTCGATCCCGGCGCTGCTGCTGGCCTGGCTGATCGCGGTGGCGATCCGGCTGGCGACGGGCTCGGCGACCGTGGCGACCGTCTCGGCGGCCGGTCTGGTCGCGCCGCTCGCGGCCGACATGTCGACGACGCACGCCGCACTGCTGGTGCTGGCCATCGGCGCCGGTTCGCTGTTCTTCAGCCACGTCAACGACGCCGGCTTCTGGCTGGTGAAGGAGTACTTCGGGCTGAACGTCGGTCAGACGATCAAGACCTGGTCGATCATGGAGACGATCATCTCGGTGGTCGCGGGGGCGCTGGTGCTCCTGCTGTCCCTGATCATCTAGCCGGGCCCGGCCCCACGGAGGCCCGTCCGCGCCCTCGCAGGAGGGACGGACGGGCCTTTGCCGTGCCGTGCGCGGCCTACGGGGTGCGCTCGGCCTCCTTCTCCAGTTGGAACGCCTCGTTGCCCAGGCCGATGCGGGCGTGGGCCTCGGGGGCGCGGGCGCGCAGGATCGCGCCCTGGACCAGCCCGACGACGAGGGCGAGTCCGATGACGCCGGGCAGGATCCAGCGCAGGGCGGAGTCGGGGCCGGCCCCGACCAGCACGTCGAAGTCCTTGACCGTGTAGCCGGCGATCACCACGAGGGCGAGTCCGGCCACCGCCGAGGTGAGCAGGCGCCAGGCCTGCGCGCCCGCGGCGCCGCGCCGTACGAAGAAGACCACGACGGACAGCGAGGCGATGGCCATCAGGACGATGACGCCGAGCGCGCCGATGTTGCCGCCCCAGGTGAACAGGCGCAGCACGGGCGCGGTCGGGTCGCCGGCCGGTTTGTCGTCGGTGAGCGCGAAGGCCAGCACCAGCACGACGGCGATGCCGGTCTGCAGCAGGGAGCCGGTGCCGGGGGCGCCGCTGGCGCCCGTGGTGCGGCCGAAGGCGGCGGGCAGCAGGCCCTCGCGGCCCATGGCGAAGGCGTACCGGGCGACGACGTTGTGGAAGCTGAGCATGGCCGCGAACATGCCGGTCACGAACAGCACGTGCAGGACGTCCGTGAAGGTGGAGCCGAGACGGTCCTCGGTGAGGAAGAACAGCAGGCCCGCGCTCTGCTCCTGCGAGGTGGGGACGATCGAGGCGGGGCCGGTGGCCACGGTGAGCGCCCAGCTGCTGAGGGCGAAGAAGACGGCGACGCCGGTGACGGCGAGGAACATCACGCGCGGCACCAGCACGTGCGGCCTGCTGGTCTCCTCCGCGTACACCGGCGCCTGCTCGAAGCCGAGGAAGGCCGCGATGCAGAAGCACAGGGCGGTGCCGACGCCGGCGCCGGTCAGGGTCTCCGGGTTGAAGGCGTGCAGCGACAGGCCCTCGTCGCCGGGGTCGGCGACGGCGGCGATGTCGAAGACGACGACCAGCAGCACCTCGATGAGCAGCAGGACGCCGAGCACCTTCGCGTTGACGTCGATCTTCAGCAGGCCCAGCACGCCCACGGCGACGGCGGCGGCGAGCGCCGGTATCCACCAGGCGACCTCGAGGTCGGCGTAGGTGGCGAGGAGGCCGGAGACCTCGAAGCCGAAGATGCCGTAGATGCCGACCTGGAGGGAGTTGTAGGCGACGAGCGCGACCAGGGCGGCGCCCGCGCCGGCGGTTCCGCCGAGTCCGCGGGAGATGTACGCGTAGAAGGCGCCCGCGTTGTGCACGTGCCGGCTCATCTCGGCGTAGCCGAGGCTGAACAGCACCAGTACGGTGCCGAGGAGCACGAAGAGCAGCGGCTGGCCGACGATGCCCATCACCGCGAATGTGGTGGGCATGACACCCGCGACGACCATGAGCGGGGCGGTCGCGGCCAGCACGGAGAGCAGCAGGCCTCCCGTGCCGAGGCGGTCGGCCCGCAGGGCGCGATCCTGCCCCTTGAAGGTGCTGATCCCGTCGGCCGGGGCTCTGTTGGCGCTCGAACTGTCCGTCGTCATCTCGAGACCGTCCTTGGTCGGTGGTGGGTGCGGGGGGGAGGATCAGGCCGTGCCCAGGGCGGCGGCGCGGGCGGTACGGAAGGCGGTGAGCCCGTCCCGGTCGGGATAGGACCAGGGGGCGGGCGTGGCGTGGTCGCCGATGCGGTGGAACAGCGCGGCGGCCTCGGCTCCCCGGCCCTCGCAGACCTTGGCGTGGGCGAGGAAGTTCAGATCGACCAGTCGGCGGGGGTGGTCCTCGTGCTCCCACTCCAGCCACCAGTCGAAGGCCGCCTTCATCACCTGCCGGGCGCGCCGTCCGACCCAGTGGCCGGAGGCGACCGGGTCGGCGGGTTCGTGCCCGGCGGCGGCGAGGGAGCGGTAGCGCTCGGCGTGCGCGATGACCGGCAGGATGGCCAGCGGCGAGTCGGCGGGGGCCTGTTCGGCGGCCCAGTTGGCGAAGTCGTACACCTCGTGCAGCGGGTCCGGGCCCGCCTCGACGCGGCGCTCCGCGAGCCAGCCGACGACCAGGTGGTGGGCGTGGTGGTGGTCGGCGTAGCGGGTGCGGACCTGCTCGAAGACGCGGATCACGTCGCCCTCCGCGCCCAGGGAGCACTCCAGCATCAGTGACCCGAGCCAGGGTGTCGGGTCGTGGGGCACCAGTTCGGCGGCCGTGCGGCAGGCCTCGCGGACCCGGGCCGGCTTCTCCTTGCCGCGCAGGGCGCGCCGCACCGCGGCCAGCGCCAGGAGCACGCTCGCGTCACCGGAGTCGGGCTCGGCGAGCAGCCACTCGCGGGCCCACGCGGCGCAGTACGGCTCCCTCGCGAGCACCGTGATCCGGTGCCCGCGGCGGTCCCAGTCCTCCCCCGTCCTGACCAGCAGCGAGCGGGTGCTCTGCCATCGTCCCTGTGCCAGTGCGGCCCGCGCGGCGACGAGTTCGGCGTCGTCGAGGGCCTCGTCGAAGGCCTGTGCCGCTCGTCTGCGGGCACGGCCGAGGGGAGGCGGGGGTGGGGACACCGCGGAACTTCCTCACGCGCATCTCTTGTCAACGGCTCACGGCGGGTGGTCGGTGGCAGTGGTCGGCTGCCGAGTGCCATGAGCTGATCACGGACAGCAAATCGTCAGCCAACCGATCACGTCAAGGGCATTCGAGGTGTTACACGCGTCAACTGCGTTCACAACTGGGCAACTTGTGGCCTCGTAGGGCGGTGGAGGGCGGTGTGCGTGCCGTAGCCCTCCGGGTGCCGGAGAGGCGCGTTTGGCCGGCGGGACGAGCCGGGGTTTCATGACGGTATGAACGAGAGCGGCAGGAGCGCCGACGAGGTCCTCGACGTCGTCGACGAGAACGACCGGGTGATCGGGCGGGCCCCGCGCGGCGAGGTGTACGCACGGGGGCTGCGCCACCGCTGCGTCTTCGTCCTGGCGCGGGACGCGGAGGGCCGGATCTTCGTCCACCGGCGCACGCCGGTGAAGCTCGTCTTCCCGTCGCTGTACGACATGTTCGTCGGCGGGGTGGTCGGCGCGGGCGAGGCGTACGACGAGGCGGCCCTGCGGGAGGCCGAGGAGGAACTGGGGGTGAG
Source organism: Streptomyces sp. DSM 120436 (assembly GCF_055778765.1). Classification (NCBI taxonomy): domain Bacteria; kingdom Bacillati; phylum Actinomycetota; class Actinomycetes; order Kitasatosporales; family Streptomycetaceae; genus Streptomyces; species Streptomyces sp. DSM 120436. The sequence continues at coordinate 1,268,988 of NZ_JBSKBS010000002.1, forward strand.
CGGCCTGCCGCGCCCCTCGCACCTGTTCACCTTCCTGTACGACGACGGCGCGGACCGGACCTGGTGGTCGGCGGTGTACGAGGTGCGCTGCGAGCTGCCGGTGCGGCCGCAGGCCGAGGAGGTGGCCTGGCACGCCTTCCTGACGGAGGAGGAGGTGGGGCGGCGGCTCGGGGAGTGGGAGTGGGTGCCGGACGGACTCGCGGCGTACGAGCGGCTGCGGGCGTACCGGGCGGGGATCACCGGCCGGGCGTGACCGGTAGGGTCACCCAGGTGATCGACTTCGTGCGGAACGTCCGGTTGTGGTTCGCCCCCACCGAGGTGCGGGAGGACGGGCAGACGCCCGACTACCGCTTCTCGCTGGCGAACGAGCGGACGTTCCTCGCCTGGCTGCGGACCGCTCTCGCGCTGATCGGCGGCGGGTTCGCGGTGGACCAGTTCCTGCCCGATCTGCGGTGGGGGTGGCGGGTCGGGCTGGCCCTGGCGCTGCTGGCGGCCGGTGCGCTGTGCGCGCTGCGGGCGGTCAACCACTGGGTGCGGTGCGAGCGGGCGATGCGGCGGGGGGAGGACCTGCCGGTGTCGCGGTTCCCGGCGCTGCTGAGCGTGGTGGTGGCCGGGGTGGCCGCCGTGATGGTCGTGGTGGTGCTGGTGGGGTGGGAGGCGTGAGGCCCGGGGGACCGTCGCGGGCGCGGGGCGAGCGGGATCCGGGGTTGCAGCCCGAGCGGACCCGGCTGGCGTGGCGGCGGACGACCTTGGCCGGCACGGTGGCGGCCGTGCTGGCGGGGAAGGCCGGGCTGACGGGCGGGGCGTCGGCGGGGGTGCTGGCGGCGGGGGTCGTGTGCTGCGCGGGGTGGGCCGGGGTGTTGCTGGTCGCCCACCGCCGGATCCGGGGGCTGGCGGCGGGCGGGGAGCCCGAGCGGCTGGCGCCTCGGTACGCCGCGGGGGCCGTGGTGTGCGTGCTGGTGACGGTGGGGGGCGGGGTGGGGGTGGTGCTGGGGTGAGGTTCTCCTCCCCCAGCACCACCCCGTTCCGGCCCTCCGGACCTCGTCCTCAGGCGCCGGACGGACCGACGGTGATCACGACCTTGCCGCGGATGTGGCCCTCCTCGCTGCGGCGGTGGGCGTCCGCCGTCCTGTCGAGGGGGAAGGTCTCCTCGACGTGGACGGCGAGGACGCCCTGGTCGGCCAGGTCGGAGAGGGTGCGCAGGTCCGTGGGGTCGGGGCGGACGAACCAGTAGGCGCCGCCGTAGTCGGTCACGCCGGGATCGACGACCGACGCCAGGCGGCCCTCCGGGACCAGGAGGTTCGCGGAGACCCTGAGGGTGTCTCCGCCGACCGTGTCGACGACGGCGTCCACGCCTTCGGGCGCGAGGCCGCGGACGCGTTCGGCCAGGCCCTCGCCGTAGCTCACCGGCTCGGCGCCCAGTGCCCGGACGAAGTCGTGGTTGCGTTCGCTCGCGGTGCCGATGACCCGGGCGCCGAGGTGGGCGGCGAGCTGGACGGCGACGGAGCCGACCCCGCCGGCCGCCGCGTGCACCAGCACGGTCTCGCCCCGCCGCACGCCGAGGACGCGGTGCAGCACCTGGTACGCGGTGAGTCCGGCGAGGGGGATGCCGGCCGCCTGCTCGAAGGTGAGGCTGCGCGGCTTGGGCGCGAGGGCGCGTACGGGGGCGGCCACGTACTCGGCACAGGTGCCGAAGGAGAGGACGTCCTCGCGGACGTAGCCGATCACCTCGTCGCCCTCGGCGAACTCGGGGACCGCAGGCCCCGGCCGGACGACCACGCCCGCGAGGTCCCAGCCGGGGATCACCGGGAAGACGGCCGGGAGGATCGCGTCGAGGTGACCCTGGCGGGCCTTCCAGTCGACCGGGTTGACCGACACCGCCCGGACCTGGACGAGCACCGAGTCGGGGCCGAGCTTGGGTTCGTCGGCCTCGCCGTACTCGAGGACCTCGGGGCCGCCGTACCGCGCGTAGCTGATCGCCTTCATGCGTCGACCCTCCGGGATCGGCCCGCGTCCCGCAAGCCGAACGGTCCGGCGGACGCCGTTCGCGCCGTCGGCGGGGCCGACGGCCCCGGGGCGCTCCCCTATCGTGGACCCGATCACGTTTCGCTCCCGGTCTGGACGGCATACCGACCGGTCGGCATCATGGGCGGGTACTGTCCGTCTGCCCACAGGAGCGACGATGAGCCCCGACCACCCGCCAGGACTGGATCTCGACCGGCTGCGTGAGCTGCTCGAACGTGAGCGGCCCGGGCTGCTCGGCGGCCCGCTCTCCGGCGGGCTGATCGAGGGCGGCAGGTCGAACCTCACCTACACGGTCACCGACGGCGCGGCGACCTGGGTGGTGCGGCGCCCGCCGCTCGGCCATGTCCTGGCCACCGCGCACGACATGAAGCGCGAGCACCGGGTGATCAGCGCGCTGCACCCGACCGAGGTGCCGGTGCCGCGTCCGGTGCTGCTGTGCGAGGACGAGGAGGTGCTCGGCGCGCCGTTCTACGTCATGGAGTACGTCGAGGGCACCCCGTACCGCACGGCCGAGCAGCTCGCGCCCCTGGGCCCCGAACGCACCCGCGAGGCCGTGCTGAACCTGGTGGACACGCTGGTCGACCTGCACGCCGTCGACCCCGCCGGGGCCGGGCTCGCGGACTTCGGCCGCCCCGAGGGCTTCCTGGACCGGCAGCTGCGGCGCTGGGGCAAGCAGTTGGACGCCTCCCGCAGCCGGGAGCTGGCCGGCGTCGACGAGCTGCACGCCGCGCTCGGCCGTGAGCTGCCCGTCTCCCCCGCGCCGACGGTGGTGCACGGCGACTACCGCCTCGACAACGTGCTGATCAGCGACGACGAGTCGGTCCGCGCCGTCCTGGACTGGGAGATGTCCACGCTGGGCGACCCGCTGACGGACCTCGGGCTGCTGGTGATGTACAGCAGCCCGCTGGGGATGCCGGACTCCCCCGTCTCCACCACCGCGGAGGCCCCCGGCCATCCGACGCCGGCCGAGCTGATCGAGCGGTACGCCGCGCGGTCGGGCCGCGACGTGTCGGCGGTGTCCTGGTACACGGCGTTCGCCTGGTTCAAGCTCGCCGTGATCCTGGAGGGCATCCACTACCGGTACACGCTGGGCCAGACGGTCGGGGCCGGGTTCGACCGCATCGGCGCTCTGGTCCCGGTCTTCATCGAGCACGGTCTGACCACCCTCCAGGAAGGCTGACAAGACATGGACTTCGCGTTCGACGCGCGCACCGAGGAGCTGCGTGCCCGGCTCCTCGCCTTCATGGACGAGCACGTGTACCCCGCCGAGCGGGTCGTGGACGAGCAGCGTGAGCGGCTGTCCTCGCCGTGGGAGAGCCCGCCGGTGGTGGAGGAGCTGAAGGCGGAGGCGCGCAGGCAGGGCCTGTGGAACCTGTTCCTGCCCGACGCCGAGTACGGCGCGGGACTCACCAACCTGCAGTACGCCCCGCTCGCCGAGATCACCGGCCGGTCCCCGCAGCTCGCCCCGACCGCCACCAACTGCGCCGCGCCCGACACCGGGAACATGGAGGTGCTGGCGCAGTTCGGCGACGAGCGGCAGAAGAAGCAGTGGCTGGAGCCGCTGCTCGCGGGCGAGATCCGGTCGGCGTTCGCGATGACCGAGCCGGACGTGGCCTCCTCGGACGCCACCAACATCACCACCCGCATCCGGCGGGAGGGCGACGAGTACGTCGTCTCCGGCCGCAAGTGGTACATCTCCGGGGCGATGCACCCGGACTGCAGGATCTTCATCGTGATGGGCAAGACCGACCCGGACGGGCCGGACATCCGCCGCCAGCAGTCCATGGTCCTGGTCCCGCGCGACACCCCGGGCGTCACCGTGCGGCGGGCGATGCGGGTCTTCGGCTACGAGGACCACTACCACGGCGGCCACGCCGAGGTGGTCTTCGACGAGGCGCGCGTGCCGGTGTCGAACCTGATCGGTGAGGAGGGCGGCGGGTTCGCCATCGCCCAGGCCCGGCTCGGTCCGGGCCGGATCCACCACTGCATGCGGCTGATCGGCATGGCCGAACGGGCCATCGAGCTGATGTGCCGGCGGGCGGTGTCCCGGGACGCCTTCGGCAAGGCGCTCGCCCAGCAGGGCGTGGTGCAGAACTGGATCGCGGACGCGCGGGTCGCGGTCGAGCAGCTGCGGCTGCTGGTGCTGAAGACCGCCTGGATGATGGACACCGTCGGCAACCGCGGCGCCCACACCGAGATCCAGGCCATCAAGATCGCCACACCGCGCACGGTCGTCGGCATCCTCGACCGGGCGATCCAGCTCTACGGCGCGGGCGGGGTGAGCCAGGACTTCCCGCTGGCCGAGCTGTACGCGGCCGCCCGCACGCTGATGATCGCGGACGGTCCGGACGAGGTGCACCAGCGGTCGCTGGCCCGCCGGGAGATCAAGAAGTACCTGTAGGCGGGGACCGGCTCGTCGGGTGGGCCCGGCGAGCCGGTGGCCGCTACGGGCGCAGGGCGCGCAGCAGGAGGTCGGCGAGGTGGTCGGCGACCTCCTGGGGGCTGAGCGGTCCGTCGGGGCGGTACCAGGTGGACAGGTGGTGCACCGAGCCGAAGTGGTAGTCGACGACCAGGTCGGCCGGGGTCGCCGTGGAGAAGACCCCCTCGCGCTGGCCCTCCTCGATCAGCGCGCGGAACCGCTCGTGGTAGCGGCGGCGCTCGGCGCGGACCTGCTTGTTCTTCTCCGCACCGAGGTGGTGCATGGAGCGGAAGAAGATCGACGCGTCGTCGAGGTTCTCGATGGTGGTGACGACGACGTCCGCCGCCGCGCCGCGCAGTCGTTTCTCGACGGGCTCGTCGGCGTCGGCGAACCGGTCCAGGCGCTCCTGCTGGAGGCGCAGCACGCGCGCGTACACCTCGTGCAGCAGGTCGTCCTTGGACCCGAAGTAGTGGTACAGCGCCCCCTTGGTGACGCCGGCCGCCTCGACGATCTCCTGCACCGAGGTGCGGTCGTACCCCTGCTCGGCGAAGAGCCGGGTGGCGGCGGCCAGCAGCCGCTGCGGCACGGGGGTCCCGTCACCGTCCGTCGTTCTGGGCACTGCCGCCACCCGCCTTTCCGTGTCGCTGTCGGTCGTCGTGCGTCGTGCGTCGTGCGTCGGGGAACGCCGTCCCCGCCGGAGGATCTTCCCACTTCGCGGCCCCTTCTCCGCGGGCGCCACCTCCCCGCACAGTTTCTCCTCCGGTGCGGTGGAGGGTGCGGGCGGGTCCGCGCCGGGACCCGCCCGGTGGGCGGGCGGGCGGGTGACGGGGCGTCGGTCAGCGGGTGGCTTCCCACTGCTGCTGGACCCGGTTCATGCCGGAGAGCCAGCGTTCGGGGTCGCCGGCGCGGGCGCGGTAGTACTCGGCCACCTCGGGGTGCGGCAGGATCAGGAAGCGGTCCTGCTCGATGCCGTCGAACAGGGCGTCGGCCACGTCCTCCGGCTCGATCGCGGTCGGCTTCAGCACCAGGTCGCCGGCGCTGCCGCTCGCGTCGAGCATGTCGGTGCGCACGCCCTGCGGGCAGATCGCGTGCACCTTGATCCCGCGGTGCCGGTAGGTCAGCGACAGCCACTCGGCGAAGGCGTAGGCGCCGTGCTTGGTGACGCTGTACGGAGCCGTGCCGATCATGGTGAGCAGTCCGGCGGCGGAGACGGTGGAGACGAAACGCCCGCTGCCGCGCTCCAGCCACCCGGGGAGCAGCGCGTGCGCCGCGCGGACGTGCGCCATCACGTTGACGTCCCAGGACAGGGCCCAGTCCGCCTCGCGCAGCGGCTCGCCCGGCTCCCCGCCGTCGCGGCCGACGCCGGCGTTGGCGCAGTAGACGTCGACCGTCCCGCCGAGCGCGTCGCGGGCCTCCGCGACGACCGAGGAGGCGTCGCCCGCCACCGCGAGGCCGCCGATCTCCTCGGCGACGGCCTCGGCGCGGCCGGCGTCCAGGTCGTTGACCACGACGTGCGCCCCCTGCGCCGCGAAACGGCGGGCCAGCGCCGCTCCGATGCCGCCCCCGGCTCCCGTGACGACCACCTTCGCACCCTGCACGGCTTGCACCATCGGTCTCCTCCGACGCGGCTGGCAAACGGCTGACCGCGCCAGACTAACCGGTCGGTATGCCGGGAGGAAGAGGCGTTGCGCGGAGCCTCGGTCCGGCGCGTTCCCCGGGGCGGTCCGGCGCGCTAGCGTGCGTGGGCATGACACGTACCCCGATCACGGAGGTCACCGCATGAGGCTGTCCCGACGGAGCCTGCTCGCCACCACCACGGCCGCGGTCGCGGCCTCCGCCGCGCCGGCCGCCGCCTCCGGTCCGGGGTCCGCGCACGGTGGCGGCCGCACCCTGCGCACCGGGTTCGAACGGCTCGCGGCGGACGGCTACGCGCTGCTCGACGGCCGCCGGGTGGGCGTGGTCACCAACCCCACCGGCATCACCCGCGACGTGCGGCACATCGTCGACGTCATGCACGCCGACGACCGGGTGAACCTGACCGCGGTCTTCGGCCCCGAGCACGGCTTCCGGGGGACCGCGCAGGCGGGCGGCTCCGAGGGCCGCCACGACGACCCGGCGACCGGCCTGCCCGTCTACGACACGTACCTGAAGAGCGGTCAGGAGCTCGCCGGCATCTTCACGGCGTCCGGCGTGGACACGGTGGTCTTCGACATCCAGGATGTCGGAGCCCGCTTCTACACGTACATCTGGACGCTCTTCGACTGCATGGAGGCGGCGCGGCTCGCGGGTCTGTCGTTCGTGGTCCTGGACCGGCCGAACCCGGTGACCGGGCGGGCGGCGCTGGGTCCGGTGCTGCACAAGGAGTTCGCGACCTTCGTGGGCCGACAGCCGATCTCGCAGGCGCACGGGATGACGGTGGCGGAGCTGGCGCTGCTGTTCAACGAGGAGTTCCTGACGGCGCCCGTCGCCCTGGAGACCGTGACGATGTCGGGCTGGAAGCGGTCGGACTTCTACGACGCGTCCGGGATGCCGTGGGTGCCGCCGAGCCCGAACATGCCGACGCCGGAGACGGCGCTGGTGTACTCGGGGACCTGCCTCTTCGAGGGCACGAACCTGTCGGAGGGACGCGGCACCACCCGGCCGTTCGAGCTGCTGGGCGCGGAGGGCGTCGACGGGCGCTGGGCGGCCGCGGCGAACGAGCTGGACCTGCCGGGCGTGCGCTTCCGCGAGGCGTACTTCGCGCCGACCTTCTCCAAGTTCCAGGGCAGGACCATCGGGGGCGTGCAGCTGCATGTGCACGACCGCGAGCGGTTCGACCCGGTGCGGACGGGCATCGGCCTGCTGATCACGGCGAAGCGGTCGTGGGACGGCTTCGCCTGGCGCGCGGACAACTGGATCGACAAGCTCACCGGTTCGGCCCGGGTCCGCACGATGATCGACGCGGGCGCGGACACGGACGAGGTGGTGGGCGGCTGGCAGCGGGAGCTGGCGGCGTTCCGCCGGAAGCGGCGGGACCACCTGCTCTACCGCTAGGGGCTACCGGGCGGGCACGGAACGGCGGCGGGTCGCGGACGGCGATCCGCCGCCGTCGTGTTCGCGCCCGCGTCCCCCGCGCGTCCACCCCCGGTGAGCAGCGGTTCCACTCCCCCGCGTGCCGGTGCGCCGCGTCCCCCGGCCGACGGGCCGGCGATCGGTGTGCATATCGGCGTGGGGTTCAGGAACCCGTGGAAGCCGCGGGGAGTTCTCAAAGTGCCGGGGAAAGGCTGTTCCCCTGCCGGGAGGAGCGACGGGGCCCGTTACCGCCGGCACCCCGCGGACGGCGACAACTGAACTACGGACCAAGGGAGTTGGTTCGGCGCTCCCGCGGCCGGCCGAGGGGCCGCCGGAAAGAGGATGGAGCCGGATCGCGTGCCGGCACGTCTATTCGGCGACGTCCGATCGCGACGCCGGAGTGACCGGATTACAGGTGCAGGTGTGACGGAGGTGCAGGACGATGGCCGGTTTCCGAAGTCTGGCGAGACAGGTCCGAGATCCCCGGTGCGATCTGGCGCTGCGGCGCTACTCGCTGCGCAAGTGCCTGGAGCGGTTCGCCCCGTACGGGCACCGGGCGACCTGGGACCATCTGTGCGCGCGGGCCGGGTTCGATCCCGAGGACCGCTCCGTCGACCCGGCGCGGCTCGTGGCCGCACTGGACGAGCTGGAGGAGGCCCGGGCGGTCTGGCTGGCCTACGAGGTGGAGTTCGCCGAGCGCCGCAGGAAGGAGAAGCACGACGGGCTGCGCAGGCCGGGCAGTGTGGACGACTGGCACCGGATGACCTGGGGAGGTTTCGGGGTCGCCTGGTGCGACGACCCGCGGGTGCACCCGACGGAGCCCCTGGCCGAGGTGCTGCGGCGGCTGATCGCCGCGCTGGAGCGTGAGCCGGGCTCGTCCTGCCCCGTGTGCCGGGGGGAACGGCTCGTGTGGCGCCACGACCTGGACCACGAGCCCTCGGCGGGCCCGGTGTGCACGGACTGCGGCATCCTGGTCCCGCGCCCCGTGCTCACCCCGGCGGCCCTCGCGGAGTCCCGGCGCGCGAGGCTGCTGGTCTCCGCCTGACCCGGCAAGGACGGCGAGACCGACGAGAGCGGCGGAAGCGACGACGGCGGGGGAGGGCGTGGTGATCCGGCCGGTGACCGGGGCCGTGCCCCCGCCAAGGCCGTGAGCCCGGGGTACCCGACCCGCAAGGGCGGCGCGGAGCACGAGTGAACGACGGGGGCGGGGGTCGGAGCCCTCCGCCCTCAGTCGCCGGACGGCTTCCTGCGGTTCTCCGCCATCAGACGGGAGCCGGTGAGACGCTCGCCGAAGACGTCGTCGGGGTTGGACAGCACGCAGCCGTCCAGCGACAGACAGCCGCAGCCGATGCAGTCGGTGAGGTGGTCACGCAGCCGGTTGAGCTGCCGGATGCGTTCGTCCAGTTCGAAGCGCCACGCCTCGGAGAGCCGGGCCCAGTCGTCGCGGGTGGGCGTGCGCTCCTCGGGCAGCTCGGCGAGCGCCTCGCGGATCGTGGCGAGCGGGATGCCGACGCGCTGGGCGGCGCGGATGAAGGCGACCCGGCGCAGGGTGTCACGGGTGTAGCGGCGCTGGTTGCCGGGGGTGCGCCGGCTGCTGATCAGCCCCTTGGACTCGTAGAAGTGCAGGGCCGACACGGCGGCCCCGCTACGGGCGGAGAGCTGGCCGACCGTGAGTTCGTGGATCTTCTCTGGAATCCGGTGCACCCCTCGGAGCCTACCCACTCCGTACGGCCGCCGGTCCGTTGACAGGGGCCGCGCGGCCGACCATGCTAAGCAGTTGCTTAGGCATGCGCACGCGGATGCGCCTGCGACTACGTGACGCGAGAGGCCGGGACATGGCAGAGCCGAGGATCTTCACGTCCGTCGACGACCTGAAGGCGGCGGTGGGCGAGCAGCTGGGATACACCGACTGGCTGGAGATCGACCAGAAGCGGATCGACCTGTTCGCCGAGGCCACCGGTGACCACCAGTGGATCCACGTGGACCCGGAGAAGGCCGCGGCGGGACCGTTCGGCACGACCATCGCGCACGGCTATCTGACGCTGTCGCTGCTGCCCCTGTTCGGCCCGCAGCTGCTGTCCGTCGAGGGCGTGAAGATGGGCGTCAACTACGGCACCAACAAGGTGCGCTTCCCCGCCCCCGTCCCGGTCGGCTCGCGACTGCGCGCCACCGCGACGATCAGCGCCGTGGACGAGGTGCCGGGCGGGGTGCAGGTGGCCACCGCCTTCACCGTGGAGCGCGAGGGCGGCGACAAGCCGGTGTGCGTGGCCGAGTCGGTGGCCCGCTACTACCTCTAGGCCGGCCCGGCGCCCTCGGCCCCCACCATCCGGAGCACGAGGTCGGCGTAGAGCGCGCCGACCTGCTCCGGGGTGCGGGGCCCGTCGACGTTGAACCAGCGGGCCACGTCGATGCACAGCGAGAGCACGGCGAGGGTGGTGCCGGGCACGTCCGGGACGTCGAACTCGCCGGAGCGGACACCGTCCTCGATGATGCCGCGCACCTCGGCGTCCACCTGACGGCGCAGGCCGACGATCTCCGCGCGGGCGTCGGGGCCCAGCGAGTCCAGTTCGTACTGCACGACCCTGGCGGTGGTGCGGCCGCGTGCGTGCCAGCGGACGAAGGAGCTGACCGCGTCGGCGAGCCGCTCGGTCGCGGTGCCCTCCGCGCGGGCCGCGGTGCGCAGGATGTCCAGCGCCTTCTCGTGCCCGATGCGGCTGATGCGGTGGAGCAGCTCTTCCTTGGTCTTGTAGTGGATGTAGAGCGCGGCCGGGCTCATGCCGGCGCGGCCCGCGATGTCGCGGGTCGTCGTGGCGTGGTAGCCGCGCTCCGCGAAGGCCTCCACGGCGGCGAGCAGCAGTCGCCGGGCCGCGTCGGGCGTGACCTCACCCCACGGCCGCGCCTCACCGCCGGCCGTCTCCTCCGCCGTACTCATCGCTCACCCCATTCGCTGACAGGGTCGCCATCCTACCGGCAAGGGTGAGCGGGCGCTTAGACGCGTCCGCCGGGCGGGAGGTGCTGCTCCTGGGCGCCTCTTGGCGACGCGCCCCCGGTGCGGCGGGGCGGGGGTGTTCGCGCAGCCCGGTGCCTACGGGGCGCCTCCCCGGAGAGGGCACCCCCAGCGCCCACCCCCCGGCAGGCACGACCGGCCGACCGCGGCCTCAGAGCTTCTGCAGCGGGTCGTGCTCGGCCAGCAGCTTCTCCAGGCGGGCCTGGTCGACCCGGTTGACGATCTGCCCGGCCTCCTGGCGGTCGCGGATCACCTTGGCGAGGGTGAAGGCGGAGGTGACCAGGTAGAGGACCGCGATGCCGAGGAAGGCGCGGACCCAGACGTCGGTCTCCAGGTTGAAGATCCCGACCGCCGTGGCCCCCAGGGCCACTCCGAAGGACGCGACGGCCTGACCGTAGAAGGCGGCCGTGCTCTGCTGCTTGACCGGTGTCTCGCTCATGCGGAACAGGATCGGCGGATGCGGCCGCGGCCGCATCCGCCCGCGTACTCAGGCCGTACTCAGTTCGACGGCCCCGCCCTCAGAACGCCGAGATCCCCGTCAGCGCACGCCCGATGACCAGCTTCTGTATCTGGCTGGTGCCCTCGTACAGCGTCATCACCCGCGCGTCGCGCAGGAGTTTGCCCGCCGGGTACTCGTCGATGTAGCCGTACCCGCCGAACACCTGGAGCGCGTTGTTCGCGGCGCGGACGGCCGCCTCCGAGGCGAACAGCTTCGCCTTGGAGGACTCCACGGCGAACGGCTTCCCCCGGTCGATCAGATCGGCGACCCGCCAGGTCAGCAACCGGGCCGCGTCCACGTCGACGGCGATGTCGCTGATCAGCTCCTGGACCAGCTGATGGCCCGCGATCGGCTTGCCGAACTGTTCCCGCTCCCCCGCGTAGCCCACGGCCGCGTCCAGCGCGGCCTGGGCGATGCCGACGCAGCCGGCCGCGACCGACATCCGCCCCTTGGCCAGGGCGGACATGGCGACCGAGAAACCCTTGCCCTCCTCGCCGAGCATCGCGGACGCGGGCACCCGCACCCCGTCGAGGAGCAGCTCGGCCGTGGCCTGCCCGCGCAGCCCCAGCTTGCCGTGCACGGCCCGGCGGGTCAGGCCGGGGGTGTCGGCGGGGACCAGGAAGGCGGAGACGCCCCTGTGGCCGGGGGCGTCGGTGGAGCGCGCGAAGAGCAGCACCACGTCCGCCCAGGTGCCGTTGGTGATGAACATCTTGGCGCCGTCGATGACGTACTCGTCGCCCTCCCGCACCGCCCGCGTGGCGAGGCCGCCGGCGTCGGAGCCGGTGCCCGGCTCGGTCAGGCCGAAGCAGCCGACGTACGCACCGGAGGTCAGGCCCGGCAGCCAGGTCCGCTTCTGCTCCTCGGTGCCGTGCGCGGCGATCGTCTTGGCGACCAGGCCGAGGGAGACGGAGACGATGCCGCGCACGGAGGAGTCGCCGCGTCCCAGCTCCTCGGTGACCAGGCAGTACGCGAGGTGGTCGCCGCCCGAGCCGCCGTACTCCTCGTCGATCGTCAGTCCGAGGAAGCCGACCTCGCCGAGCTTCTTCACGATGCCCCGGTCGACCTCCTCCGCGCGGTCCCAGGCGGCGGCGTGCGGCGCGACCTCGCGCCGCACGAAGTCCCGGGCGAGCCGGCGCACGGCCTCCTGCTCGTCACTCAGCTCCAGGTTCATCCCGAGTCACCCCATGTGAGACGCGCGTGATCGTGCACAAGTAAATTAGCACTGCTAGTTTAGTGCCGCAGCCCTACTATGTGCGCCATGGCCCGACCGCGCAAGCCCTTGCTCAGCACCGACCGGATCGTCGAGACGGCGCGCGCGCTGGTGGACGCGGAGGGGCTGGCCGCGGTCTCCACCCGCCGCCTGGCCGCCGAACTGGGGGTGAGCGGGCCGTCGCTCTACAACCACTTCCGCACCAAGGACGAGATCCTGGAGGCGGTGGCGGACTCGGTGAGCGCGCAGGTCGACCTGTCGATGTTCGAGGACGGCCGGGACTGGCGGACGGCGCTGCACGACTGGGCGGTGTCCTACCGCGGCGCGCTGCGCGACCACCCCAACATCGTCCCGGTGCTGGCCCGCGGCCCCGGCCGCCGCCCGGCGGCGCTGCGGCTGGCCGACGCGGCCTACGGCGCGATGGTCGAGGCGGGCTGGCCGCCCGCGCAGGCCACGTCCATCGGCGCGCTGATGCGGTACTTCATCATGGGCTCGGCGCTCGGCTCGTTCGCCGGCGGCTTCGTGGACGACGCGAGCGCCTACGACCCCGCCGACTACCCGCACCTCGGACAGGCGCACCTGCTGGCCGAGCAGCAGGAGAAGATCGACGAACGCGCCTTCGAAACGGGCCTGACGGCCCTGCTGGACGGCCTGGCCCTCCAGTACGAGCAGGTACGGCAACGCACCTGACGGTACCGCCCGGACACGTCGGTGAGCGCCGAACCGTCCCTGCCGCATGCTGGAGGGCATGACCTCCAAGGACCCCAGGGCGGGCGCGCTGGCACGGCTCGCCGCGCTGGTCGCGGACGAGACGCGGGCCGCGTGCCTGCTGGCGCTGCTGGACGGGCGGGCCTGGACGGCGGGCGAGCTCGCCCGGCACTGCGGGGTCGCCGCGTCCACGATCAGCGAGCACCTGGGCAAGCTGGTCGGCGGCGGGCTGCTGGCCGAGGAGCGGCAGGGACGGCACCGGTACGTGCGGCTGGCCGACGCCCGGGTCGCGCAGCTCGTGGAGGACCTCACCGCGCAGCTCGCCCCGGACGCCGCCGAACCGCCGCGCGGTCTGCGGCAGGCGGGCGCGGACTTCGCGACGGCGCGCGGCCGCACCTGCTACGACCATCTCGCCGGGCGCCTCGGCGTCACCGTCACCGACGCCCTCACCGCACGCGGACTGCTGCGCCAGGACACGGGGTTCGCGCTCACCGACGCGGGGCTGCACTGGTTCGGCGCGCTGGGCGTGGACCTCGGCCGGCGGGGACGGCGCCCGCCGGCCCGCGCCTGCCTGGACTGGACGGAGCGGCGCCCCCACCTCGCGGGAGCGGCGGGCGCGGCCCTGTGCCGGCACGCCCTGGACCAGGGCTGGTGCGTACGGATCGGCTCCGGGCGCGCCGTGAAGGTGACCGGGGCCGGGGAACGGGCGCTCGCCGGCCTGCTCGGGATCGACGCGGACGCGCTCCGCTGAGGCGGAGGCCGACGCCGGGGCATGCCGACTCGTCGCCGGTCCCTCGGCCGGCGCACCGGCGTCCACGGCGACGCCGGCCGGCGGGCGCGGTTCCTCCCGGACGCGGGGGACGCCGTGAGCGAGGCGCGGGGCGCCTGCCGGGCCGGTGTGAGGCTCTCCGGGTACCGGCGCGGCACGAACGCCCTCGCCGCGGACGCCGAACCGCCGGCCGGGTGCTGGGGCGGCTCGGTGACGGCGGGCCGGCGTGTCTCCGTCCGGCCGGCCCGGAAGCCGGTGCGGGCGCCGACGGCGCCCTCGCGGGCTCCTTCGTCGCCGGTTTCGGGCCCGCGCGGGAGAGCCGTGACGACCTGATCGAGCGCGGGCCGGCCGGCGCGGGGGCCTTCGGGGCGCCCCGCACCGCCGGCCCGGACCTGGGGGAGCGGTCCGCCCACGCCCCCCCGCCCGCCGGGGGCGACCGTGCCGCATGCCGCACGGGCGGAGGGACGGGGGCGCCGGCCACCCCGCCGCCTCCCGTCCGTGGCGCGTCAGAAGATCACCAGGGCGCGGCCCCCCTTGCCGGCGAGCATGGTGTCGAAGGCGGCCGGGATGCCGTCCAGGGTGATCCGCTCGGTGACCAGGGCGCCCAGGTCGAAGGCGCCGGAGCGGATGTGCCCGGCGAGGACCGGGAGGTCGCGGGCGGGGTCGGAGTTGCCGTAGACGCAGCCGGCGAGGGTGCGGCCCCAGTGGAAGATCTCCAGGGCGTGGAAGGAGACCTTCTCCTCCTTGCCGCCGATGCCGACGACCGTGGTGCGTCCGCCGCGCCGGGTGGACTCCCAGGCGGTGCGGATGGTGGTCGCCCGGCCGACGCACTCCACCGCCACGTCGACGCCCTGCTTCCCGGTGAGGGCGCGGATCTGCCGGGCGGTGGTGTCGGAGGCGACGACGTACTCGGTGGCGCCCGCCGCGCGGGCCAGTTCCTCCTTCTCGGGGGAGACGTCCACGGCGACGATCGTCCCGGCGCCCGCGATCCTGGCCGCCTGGAGCGCGGCGAGGCCCACTCCCCCGACGCCGAACACGGCGACGGTCTCGCCGGCGCGGACCCGGGCGGCGTGGTGGACCGCGCCGTAGCCGGTGAGGACGGCGCAGCCCAGCAGGGCGGCGTCGGCGAGGGGGACGCCGTCCGGGGCGGGCAGCACGCAGGGACCGGGCACCACGGTCTCCTCGGCGAACGCGGCCACGTTCAGGCCCGGGTGCAGGTCGGTGCCGTCGTCGGCGCGGCGGGCGTGCACCCGGGCGGCGCCGTCCAGGGCGTGCGCGCACAGCCACACCTCGCCGCGCCCGCAGGCGGGGCAGGTGCCGCAGGAGGGCGCCCAGTTGAGGACGACGCCGTCTCCGGGCGCGACATGGGTGACGCCCTCGCCGACGGCGACGACGGTGCCGGCGCCCTCGTGGCCGAGGACGGCCGGGACGGGCAGGCGCATGGTGCCGTCGGACAGGGACAGGTCGGAGTGGCACACCCCGGCGGCGGCGAGGCGGACGCGCACCTCGCCGGGTCCGGGGTCGGGCAGGACGACGCCGGTGATCTCCAGCGGGGCGCCGACGGCGGGCAGAACGGCGGCTCGTACGGCCATGGCGGTCACGACTCCCCTAGAACTGGAGGGACTTGGTCTGCAGGTACTCGGTCAGGCCGTGGACGCCGAGTTCGCGGCCCACGCCCGACTGCTTGTATCCCCCGAAGGGGGCCAGCGGGTTGAACCGGCCGCCGTTGATGTCGACCTGGCCGGTGTCCATGCGGCGGGCGAAGGCGACGGCCTCCGCCTCGTCGCCGGCCCAGACGGCTCCGGCCAGGCCGTAGACGGTGCCGTTGGCGATGCGCAGGGCGTCCTCCTCGTCCTCGTAGCGCAGCACGCACAGCACGGGGCCGAAGATCTCCTCCTGGGCGATCGTCATCTCCGGGGTGACGTCCGCGAAGACGGTGGGGCTGACGTAGTAGCCCTGCGGGCGCGGCGCCTCGGGACCGCCCGCGGCCAGGCGGGCGCCCTCGGCGACGCCCTTCTCGATGTAGCCGCGCACCCGGTCCCGCTGCCGGGCGCTGACCAGGGGGCCGATGCGGTCGCCGTATTTGGCGGCGGCCGCCGCGGCCAGCTCCACGGCCTCGTCGTACCGGTCGCGGTGGACCAGCATGCGGGTCCACGCGCTGCACGTCTGGCCGGAGTTGGACATCACGTTGGCGACGCCGACGTTGACCGCGCGGGCCAGGTCGGCGCCGGGCAGGATGACGTTGGCGGACTTGCCGCCGAGCTCCAGGGCGACCCGCTTCACCATGCCGGTGGCGATCGCGCCGATCCGGCGGCCGACGGCGGTGGAGCCGGTGAAGGAGAGCAGGTCGACGTCCGGGTGCTCGGCGAGCGCCTGCCCTGCCACCGGTCCCAGGCCGGTGACCAGGTTGAACACGCCCGCCGGGATCCCGGCCTCGTGCACGCACTCGGCGAAGAGCCGGGCGACCAGCGGGGTGTTCTCGGCGGGCTTGACCACGAGGGTGCAGCCGGCCGCGAGGGCGGGGGCGGCCTTGGCGACGATCTGGTGCAGCGGGTAGTTCCACGGGGTGATCGCGCCGACCACGCCGACCGGTTCGTGGAACACGGTCGAGTTGCCGGTCCGCTCCTCGAAGGAGTACGTCGCGGCCAGTTCGGCGTACGAGCCGGCGACCGCGACCGGCACGCCGGCGTGGACGGTCCGGGCGACCCTCTCGGGCGCGCCGAGTTCGGCGGTGACCGTCGCGGCGATCTCGTCCTGGCGGGCGTGCAGCTGGTCCCGCAGCGCGGTGAGGCGGGCCGCGCGCTCGGCGGGCGGGGTGGCCGCCCAGCCGGGGAGGGCGGCGCGGGCGGCGCGCACGGCGGCGTCCACGTCCTCCACGGTGCCCGCGGGGACGGTGGCGATCACCTGTTCGTCGGCCGGGTCGACGACCTCGATCACGTCGGGGCCGGCGGCGGAGCGCCAGGCGCCGTCGATGTACATGCCGTCGTATGCCTTCATCGCGCTTCCTCCGGGGCGGGGGCGTCCTGTGCGGACACCTAAACTAGCGATGTTAGTTTTTCCGCGCCAGGGGGTCGCCCGCGCGCCGCGCTCACTCCTCCAGGTCGGGCAGCCGGTCCGGGCTGGGGCAGATCCGCTGACCGTGCTGGTCGAAGACGAACAGGTGGGCGAGATCGACCAGGAGCGGCACCTGCATGCCGTGCCGCAACCGGATGTCGGGGGTGGTGCGGACGACGAGGTCGCCGGGGACCCGGGGCTCGGCCGAGGCGGGGGCGGGCGGCACCGCGGCCGGGTCCGTCCGTCCGGGCCCGTCCGGCGTCGCCACGGTGCTTGTGCGCTCGGCGCCCGCCCGGCGGAGGCCGCCGGCGCGCCCCCGGAGGCGCTCCAGCACCGTGCCTCCCTCCCGGCGGCGGCGCCGGGAGGGGCGGTCGGGGCCCGGCCGCGGGGCCTCCAGTTCGGGGATGACGGCGGGGCGGGAGCCGGTGTCGAAGTGCACCAGCACCTCGTGCCCCTGGAACTCCAGGTGCTCCACCAGGCCGGTGAGCGCCACCTCGCCGCGGCGCGCGGCGGACGGCTTGGCGATCCGCACGGCCTCGGAACGCAGGCCCACGATCACCTCGCGGCCCTGCTGCACCCGCAGCAACTGGTGATCCGGGGACAGCGGTTCGGGCAGCCGCAGGAACTGCTTGCCGAGGCGGACGGTCATCGCCCCGTCCAGCGGGGCGCGGACCAGCCCGCGCAGCAGGTTGATGCGCGGGGTGCCGATGAACGCGGCGACGAAGACGTTCTCGGGCAACGAGTACACCGCGCGGGGCGTGCCGACCTGCTGGAGGACGCCGCCGCGCAGCACGGCGACCCGGTCGCCGAGCGACATCGCCTCGGACTGGTCGTGGGTGACGTAGACGGTGGTGACGCCCAGCCGCCGGGTGAGCCGGGAGATCTCCGCGCGCACGTGGTTGCGGAGCTTGGCGTCGAGGTTGGACAGCGGCTCGTCCATCAGGAACGCGGAGGGGCGGCGGGCGATGGCCCGGCCCATCGCGACCCGTTGGCGCTCACCGCCGGACAGCTGGGCGGGGAAGCGGTCGAGGAGGTCCTCGATGCCCAGCATCCGGGCGGTGGCGTCCACCCTGGGCGCCGGGTCGTCGCCGGGCGCCTCGACGCGCAGGGGGAAGCCGATGTTGTCCCGGCTGGTCATGCTCGGGTAGAGGGCGAAGTTCTGGAACACCATCGCCATGTCCCGCTCGGACGGGGGCCGGTCGTTGGCGTACTCGCCGTCGAGGAACAGGCCGCCCTCGTCGATCTCCTCCAGCCCCGCGATCATCCGCAGCACGGTGGACTTCCCGCAGCCGGACGGGCCGAGCAGCACCAGGAACTCGCCGGGGGTGACGGCCAGGGACAACCGGTCCACCACGCGAACACCTCGCGTGTAGGACTTGCTCACGTCGTGCAGGGTGATGGCGCGTGTCATGAAGGTGCCCCCGGGGGCTCATCAGGGCGCTGCTGCTCCGCGGTCGGACGCCTCGTGCGGGCCGTACGGGGCGTGTGAGTCACGGAAGTTAACGGAAAGTAGGCGACCGGGGAAGACGACGGACGCGATCGGGACGTTCCGTCCGCGGAGAGAGAAAGCGGACGGAAGCATTCGGCACGGGGTGCCGGGGCGGCGGGGGTGGGATGCGCTCCGACGCCGGGGGCGGTCGCGTGCGCCGGGGCCGGTCGCGTGCGGCGGGGTCGGTCGCGTGCGGTTGGGCGGATCGCGTGCCCCGAAGCCGGTCGCGTGCGGCGGGGTGTACGGCTTCGACGCCGGGTGCGCCTGCGGGGTGGCCGCGCTCCGGCGCGGGCAGGGGGGACGTCCGCGACACGGGGCGCGGCGTGGACCCGGGCGCGTCGGCGCGGAGGTGGACAGGTCCCCCCTCAGGGCCCGCCCCCTCAGGGCCCGCCCCCTCAGTCCGGTCCGCCGCCGTCGGTGTCCGCGCCGCCCTGGGTGGCCGAGCGGCGGGAACGGGAAAGCGCGGTCGTCACGTGGCCGGCGGCCAGGGTCGCCCTCGCCACTCCGTGGGTCCAGCGGGGGCCGCCCCTGGCCGCCCAGACGACGCAGGCGCAGCCGCCGACGGTGAGGATCAGGACGACGGACAGGACGGTCAGGATCATGCGGGCCCCCTCGTATGCGCGGGACCGTGCGGGGCCCGGCTGCGACGGGGGCCATCCTGCCAGAGCCGGCCCGCGCGTCCCGCCGCGGTCGCCGGGCCCCGCACCGACCGCGTTCGTGCGCGCCGCACCGCCCGGCCGCGTTCGTGCGCGCCGCACCGCCCGGCCGTCGGAGGGCCCGGCGCGGCTCCCGCCGGCGTCGGCAGCAGTGAGGGCGGTGCACCGGGCGGCGGGCGCGACCTGGACGGCCGTCGTCATGGGCAGCGGCGGTCCGGGGCCCGGGCAGAGGCCGAGTGCGGCGAGGACGCCCCCTGACCACGGACCGGGTGTCGCCCCGGCTCAGGCGTCCGCTCAGGTCAGCGCGGTGAGCGTCTCCGGCTCGCCGGCCCGTTCCGGGGACACCTCGACGGGGACGCCGTTGAGCACCGCGTTGCCCGACAGCGGGTCGAGGAGGCTGCCGTCGAGGAGCTGGTTGACGTTGGCGCCGGGGTGGGCGGAGGCGTGCCGGGTGCGGGTGCCGGGCCGGTCGTGGCCCCAGCCGTGCGGCAGGCTCACCACCCCGCGGCGCACGGTGTCGGTGACCTCGGTGGGGGCGGTCACCTCTCCCCCGGCGCCCTTGATCCGCACCGGCTGCCCGTCCCGTACGCCGAGGCGTTCGGCGTCGTCGGGGTGCAGGTGCAGGGTGCAGCGGTTGGAGCCGCCGGTGAGGGCGGGCACGTTGTGCAGCCAGCTGTTGTTGGAACGCAGGTGGCGGCGGCCGACCAGGACGAGACCGGCGGGGCGTTCGCGCAGGGCGGCCCGCAGCCGGGGCAGGTCGGCGGCGATCGGGGCGGGCAGCAGTTCCACCTTGCCGCTGCGGGTCTTCAGCGGCTGGGGCAGGCGGGGGCGCAGCGGTCCGAGGTCGATGCCGTGCGGGTGGGCGAGCAGCTTCTCCAGGGTGAGCCCGTCCGGGTCGGCGCCGAAGCCGTCGCCGTAGGGGCCGAGGCGCAGCATCATGTCGAGGCGTCGCTCGGGGCCGTCGTCGCCGGTGAGCAGCCCGGCGAGCTCCTTCGGGTCGCGGCCGTGCACCGGGGAGTGCGGCTCGCGGACGGCCTTGCCGAGGGTCTGCCGGATCACCAGGTCGTCCACGGCGGAGGGGTCGGCGCCATGGGTGCCGGTGGCGGCGAGGACGAGCCGGGCGAGGATCTCGGTCTCGGCCATGCGGCCGGGTTCGAGGGGCACGGCGGGGCGGGTGTAGCGGACCTGGTTGCGCACGGCGAGGGTGTTGAACGCGAAGTCGTGGTGCGGGCTCTGGGCCGGCGGGGGCGGCGGCAGGACGACGTGGGCGTGCCGGGAGGTCTCGTTGAGGTACGGGTCGACGCTCACCATGAAGTCGAGGGAGGCGAGCGCCCGGTCCAGCCGGTCGCCGTCGGGGGCGGAGAGCACCGGGTTGGCGCCGACGGCGACGACGGCGCGGACCGGCGCCCCCTCCTCGGTGGGGGTGTCGATCTCCTCGGCGAGGGCGGACAGCGGCAGTTCGCCCTTGGCCTCGGGGTGGCGGCTCACCCGCGAGTGCCAGCGGCCGAGGGTGAAGCCGTGACCGGGTCCGGCGGGGCGCGGG
The DNA here is from genome assembly GCF_055778765.1 of Streptomyces sp. DSM 120436. Classification (NCBI taxonomy): domain Bacteria; kingdom Bacillati; phylum Actinomycetota; class Actinomycetes; order Kitasatosporales; family Streptomycetaceae; genus Streptomyces; species Streptomyces sp. DSM 120436. The sequence continues at coordinate 1,289,418 of NZ_JBSKBS010000002.1, forward strand.
GTCCTGTCGGTGGCGGCCTGGGGGAAGAGCGCGCCGCCCGGCCGGTCCAGGTTGCCGGTGAGGGCGTTGAGGACGTCGACGAGCCAGCTGGCGAGGGTGCCGTGCGGGACGGTGCAGCTGCCGATGCGGGCGTAGACGGCGGCGGTGGGGGCGGCGGCGAGTTCCCGGGCGACGCCGCGGATGGCGGAGGCGTCGACGTCGCAGGCGCCGGCGACCGCCTCGGGGGTGAAGTCGGCGAGGGCGTCGGAGAGTTCGGCGACGCCCTGGAGGTGCGGGGCGGTGTCGCCCAGGTCGACGAGGTCCTCGTCGAACAGGGTGCGGGCGATCGCGGCGAGCAGCAGCGCGTCGGTGCCGGGGCGGACGGCGAGGTGCCGGTCGGCGAGGCGGGCGGTGCGGGTGCGGCGCGGGTCGACGACGGTGAGGGTGCCGCCGCGTGCCCGCAGCGCCCTGAGCCGTCCGGGGAAGTCGGGCGCGGTGCACAGGCTGCCGTTGGACTCGAGCGGGTTGGCGCCGATCAGGAGCAGGTGGTCGGTGCGGTCCAGGTCGGGTACGGGGATGCGGTTGGCGTCGCCGAAGAGGAGCCCGCTGGAGACGTGCTTGGGCATCTGGTCGACGGTGGAGGCGGTGAACACGCTGTGGGTGCCGAGCCCGCCGATGAGCAGCGGCGGGTAGAGGGCGCCGGCCATCGTGTGCACGTTGGGGTTGCCGAGGACGACGCCGACGGCGTGCGGGCCGTACCGTTCGACGGCCGTGCGCAGTCCGGCGGCGACGGCGTCGAAGGCCTCCTCCCAGGTGGCTTCGCGCAGTGCGCCGTCCACCCGGACGAGCGGGGTGCGCAGCCGGTCGGGGTCGGAGTCCAGCTCCGCGAAGGCGGCGCCCTTGGGGCAGATGAACCCCTTGCTGAACACGTCGTCGCGGTCACCGCGGGCGCCGGTGACCTTGCCGTCGTCGACGGTGAGGACCAGGCCGCAGGTGGCCTCGCACAGGGGGCAGATACGCAGGGCGGTGCGGGACACGGGTCCTCCCCGGGACGGCGGCGGTGGCGCACGGACGGGCCGAGCATACCGACCGGTACGCATGGAGGGGAGGGCGTGCGGGGGACGGGTCAGTCGAGCACTCGGGCCAGGTACGCCCTCAGCAGCGCGCGCAGTTCGGCGATGATCTTCTCGTCCCCCTCGGGCGCCGTCCGGAACGCCAGGCCGACCAGGGTGTCGGCGGTCTCCACGGCGACCAGGAAGGTACGGCGCAGGCCGTCGTCGGCCGGGCGGCCCAGGTAGCCGGAGAGCAGCGCGGTGAGCCGGTCGGCGACCCGGTGGTTGGGCTCGGCGCGCCGCGCCCCGACGGGGATCTGGTTGCCGAACTCGACGAGGGAGAAGCCGGGGGCGGTGCGCTTCATGTCCAGGTACGTGTCGAGCACGACGTCCATGGCGTGCCGCCAGCCGCGGTCGCCGGCGACGGCCAGCCGTTCGGTGACGCGTTCGGTGAAGCGCTCCAGGTTGCGCCGGGCGAGCGCGTCGGCCATCTGGCGTTTGTCGGTGAAGAAGCGGTAGACGGAGCCGACGGGCACCCCGGCGCGCTCGGCGACCGCGCGGGTGCTCAGGTCGTCGTAGCCGACCTCGTCGAGGAGGCCGGCACAGGCGTCGAGGATCCTGGCCAGCCGTTCGGCGCTGCGCCGCTGCACGGGCGCCCGGCGGAGCGATGCCGTGGAGGACACGGGTCTCATCCCGCCCGCCCGGGGCCGTCCGGCGCACCCGACCCTTCCGCGACCGGTCCCGCGCTCGGCCCGGCGCTCGGCTCCTGCTCCGAGACGGTGATGTCGGCGGTGCTCTCCACGGGCTCTCCGTCGACGGCCCACACCGAGCCGTCGTCGGCGTACAGGCGCGCGGTGACCTGGTGGGTGCCGCGCGGGAAGGCGCCGGGGGCGAGGTGGTGCTCGGGGCCGCGCAGCACGGCGACGCGGCGGCCGTTCACCTCCAGGTGCGCCACGCCCCGGCCGGCCCGGGCGCGGCGGCCCGTCCCGTCGGGCGAGAAGCGGAAGTCGCGCACCCGCAGCCGTACGTCCCAGCCGCCCTCGGCGTCGGGCGTGACCTCCACGCCGACCTGGGGCGCGTCCTGCTCGTCCACCTCCCGGTAGGGGCGGCCCTCCGCGTCGCGCTCGTCGAGGAGCCGGCCCACGGGTGAGGACGACACCTCGTCCCGCCCCTGGCCGCCCGGGGTGTCGCAGCCCGCGGATCCGGCCAGCACGACGACACAGACCACGAGCGCGGGGATGATCGGCCTCCGCGTCCACGTCATGCCGGGGAGCGTAGAACAGCGCTTCGAACGTGCGAATCCTCCTGGAGTCTGGTTCCGGGTACTCCGTGGAGGGGACGGGAGGGCCGGCCCGGGTACGGGACCGCGCGGCGCCCTTGCGCCGGGGTAACCGCAATCCTACGGTGTCCTATAGGAATCGGCTCGGTGCAAGGGAGCAGCGGACATGAGCGACGGGGCCACCGCCCGCGGGAGCGCGACGGAGCGCGAGCAGGCGCGCAAGACCGCCGAGGGTCTGGAACACCTCTCCGGCTTCGGCAACGAGCACAGCTCGGAGGCGGTGCCGGGGGCCCTGCCCGTCGGCCGCAACTCCCCGCAGCGCGCGCCGCTCGGGCTGTACGCGGAGCAGCTGAGCGGGTCGGCCTTCACCGAGCCGCGGGCGGTCAACCGCCGCTCGTGGCTGTACCGGATCCGTCCGTCCGCCGCGCACCCGGCGTTCACCCGCACGGGCAACGGGGCGCTGCGCTCGGCGCCGTTCACCCAGACGGTGCCCGACCCCAACCGGCTGCGCTGGAACCCGCTGCCGGAGCCGGCGGAGGGCACCGACTTCCTGGCCGGCCTGTGGACCCTGGGCGGCAACGGCGACGTGACCCGGCGCAGCGGCATGGCGGTGCACCTGTACCACGCCGACGTCTCCATGCAGCGGGTGTTCAGCGACGCCGACGGTGAGCTGCTGATCGTGCCGGAGCGCGGCGGACTGCTGCTGCGCACGGAGTTCGGTCTGCTGCATGTGGAGCCCGGACACATCGCGCTGATCCCCCGTGGGGTGCGGTTCCGTGTGGAGCTGCTGGACGAGACGGCCCGCGGTTATGTGTGCGAGAACTACGGGGCGCCGTTCCGGCTGCCCGACCTCGGCCCGATCGGCGCCAACGGCCTGGCGAACGCCCGTGACTTCCGCGCCCCGGTCGCCGCGTACGAGGACGTGGAGGGCCCGGTGGAGGTGGTGAACAAGTTCTGCGGCAACCTGTGGGCCGCCACCTACGACCACTCCCCGCTGGATGTCGTCGCCTGGCACGGCAACCATGTGCCGTACGCCTACGACCTGCGCCGCTTCAACGTGATGGGCACCATCTCGTACGACCACCCGGACCCGTCGGTCTTCACGGTGCTGACCTCGCCGAGCGACACGCCCGGCCTGGCGGGTGTGGACTTCGTGGTGTTCGCCCCGCGCTGGCTGGTCGGCGAGGACACCTTCCGGCCGCCGTACTTCCACCGGAACGTGATGAGCGAGTACATGGGCCTGATCGAGGGCGCGTACGACGCGAAGGCGGAGGGGTTCGTGCCGGGCGGCGGCTCGCTGCACAACATGATGTCGGCGCACGGCCCGGACCGGGAGACGTTCGACCGCGCCAGTGCGGCGGAGCTGCGCCCGCAGAAGGTCGACGACGGCCTCGCCTTCATGTTCGAGACCCGCTGGCCGGTGTCCCTCACCCCCCAGGCGGCGCGGGCGGAGCACCTGCAGCAGGGGTACGACGACGTGTGGCAGGGACTCGAGCGTCACTTCCGGCCATTGCACTGACCGTTCTCCGACCGGTACGGATAGCGCGTGACCTCCTTCGCCCCGGACTCGATCGTCCTCAACCGCAAGCTGCCGCTCTGGTACCAGGTGTCGCAGTCGCTGCGCGCCTCGATCCTCGGCCGCTCGCCCCACGACCCGCTGCGCCTGCCCACCGAGGAGCAGCTGGCCGGACACTACGGGGTGAGCGTGCTGACCATGCGGCAGGCGCTGAAGGAGCTGGAGGACGAGGGGCTGATCACCCGGCACCGGCGGCGCGGCACGTTCATCGAGCCGGACGCGCGGCGGGGCGCCCCGGTGCGGCTGCTGGGCTCGGTCGACGCGATCGTGGCCCAGCAGTCCGGCATGACGACGGACCTGCTGGAGCACGGGGTCGCGCCGGTCCCGGCCGAACTGGCCGAGCACTTCCCGGACCTGGCGGAGACGGCCGCCTTCCACCGGCTGCGCAGCGACGAGAAGACCGGCGAGCCGACCAACCACGCCCGCAACTACGTGCGTCCGGAACTGGCCGAGCGGATCGATCCGCAGGACCTGGTGCGCTGGCCGATGACGAAGGTGCTGCGGGACGTCGTCGGCGCGGACATCAGCCGCATCACGGACACCGTGGAGGCGCGGCTCGCGGCCCCGGAGACGGCGCGGCTGCTCCGGGTCCCGCTGCTCAGCCCGATCCTGCACTACACCGGCGTCACCTACGACTCCGCCGGACGGGTCCTGGACGTGGCCGTGATCCACTACCGGGGCGACCGCTTCTCCTTCACGGTGACCCTGGACGCCACCTGATCCGGCCCCGCCGGCACGTCGTACGATGCCCGGCGTGACGCACGACGACGCTCCGCTGCTGGCGGACCTCATGCCGTGGTCCGTCGCACCGCCGCGGCTCGGCCGGGGGTGGCCGGCGGCCCCCGACGCGGCGTCCCTGAAGGCCCGTTGGGACGCCCTGGTCAAGGCCGAGGGCCCGGACCGCGAGGCCCTGTTCCGGTCCACCCGGTCCCGCACCCCGCACACGGCGGTCGGGCAGCTCCCCGGGCGGGACGGCGGCACGGAGCGGCTGGCCCGCGCCACGGGACCGTGCCCGGAGCCGGTACGGGTGCTGCACGGCCCGTTCGACGAGCAGTGGCTGATCCCCGACCAGCGGCTGATCGACGCCCCCCGGCCGGAGTTGTGGCGGGTGGCGGACGAGCGCCAGATCTTCGCCGTCGAGACGGCCGGCGGCATCCCGCCGCTGCTCGTCACGTCCCTCTTCCCCGTCCTGCGCACGGGCCGGATCCGCCCGCTGTACCGCCGTCCGGGCGCCGCCGAGCCCAACCTGGCCCCGGGGCTGACGGACCACCTCGCCGACCGGCTGGGGCTGGAGGTCTCCCCCGTCGACGTCCTCGCCTGGGCGGCGGCCGTGGCCCGTCCCGCTCCGGGCGGGCTCGCCGTGCCGCTCACCGGCGACCCGGACGCCTGGCGGCGGGGCGTGGCGCTGGGCCGCCGGACGCTGTGGCTCATGCGCCGGGACGGTGAGCGCCCCAGACTGCCGGGCGGCCGCCGCCCCTACGTCCGCGCCCCGCTGCCGTCCCGGCCGCCCGCCCCGGCCTACGACCGGGACGAGGAGGCGTTGCTGCTCGGTGACGGCCGCATCTCCCCGGTGCCGCCGCAGGCGTGGGAGTTCGAGGCCGGCGGGGTGCGGGTGCTGGAGGAGTGGTGCGCGTCCCGCACGCGCCCGGCCGAACCGGGCGCCCTGGAGGCGATCCGCCCGGCCGCCTGGCCGCAGGCCTGGACCTCGGAACTGCTGGAACTGGTCACGGTCCTCGCCCTCCTCGCCGAACTGCGTCCGCTCCGCGAGGACGTGGCGGACTCCCTGCCCGCACCGATCACCCCCGCCGACCTGCGCACCGCAGGCGTCCTGCCCGTGCCCGCGTCCGCCCGCCGACCGGCCTCGGTGCTGGACGCACGCGAGGAGGGACCGGAGGGCCAGCTCGCGCTGATCTGAGAGGACGCGGGGCGGAGCGCCCGGCGGGGGCGGTGCGACGGGACGGGCGCCGTCCAGTACGCGGGTGAGCACCCGCTCGAACCGCACTTGAGGCCGGTCGGGCCGGGGTCCTTCATGAACGCCGTCGCCCTCGGGGACGCGCCGGGCGCGGTGCGCGACGGGAGGCGGGCGGTGCGGACCGCGTTCCCCCGCCCCTGCGGCCAGGGCAGCGAGCGGGTGCGCCCGGCGGTGACCGGTTCGTCGCTGTCGAACGTCGTCACGACGCCGTTCGGCAGCGCGGTCGGCTCCGGCTTGCGCAGAAGGGATGGAGCCGTAGGCGGGTGACATCAACAGGCGGGTGACATCGAACGGCAGCCGCACGTGCTCGCGGACGGACCGCGAACGGTGGAGGAGTCCTGCGGTCGCCGCCGGGTGGGATCGGGGTCGGCAGGATGAAGACCGATGTCGTGTGGCCGGCGCAGTGGGGCCGTGTGCCGCGGGACGACGGGCGCCGTGCCGCGCCGGGACGGGTGGGACCGTCCGGCGCGGACGCTAGCGGCTGCCGAACAGGGAGCGGCGCAGTCGCCGCAGCGGGGCGAAGAGCGAGACGCGGCTCGCGCGGGCCCGTGCGCCCTTGGTGCCACGGGTGCTGTCACGCGCGGTCAGCTCACGCATGAGTGACGTCGCCTCGGCCGTCTCCCGCTGCGGGACGGCCGGTCCCGCGAGGACCGAGAGATGGCGGTCCAGACGCGTACTGCTCGCGCCGCTGCCGCAGGTGATCGCAGGGACCCTGGCCCTGCTGCGCACTGTTATCTGTTCCATGTCACTCCCCACCCGTACGACTCCACCCGGCCCGGGCAGGGTAACCCTATCGCCCCGTACGGGCACCCGTGTATCGAGGTCACAGGATTCACCTTCCCCGTAAGGGGGTTGACGAACACTCGACGATTACTCTCCGAATCCGACCGTTTTCAGGGCGAGTTGGACGACGGGCTGGCCGGTGGGTTGCGGAAGGCTGCCGTCCGGTTCGGCGGTTACCGCGAGTGACGTCACCGTGGGGCGGGGGCCGGACGCGACCGAGGGCGTGTCGCGCTCGAGGAGCGCGAGGGAGCGGGGCCGGCCGTCCCGGTCCGTGAGCCGGAGCCGGCACACCCGGCCGTCCGACGGGCCGTCACGTCCGCCCAGAGTGACGACCGCCCCGCCGGTCGATACGGAAGCAACCATTCCGATCGTGCGGCCGCGGGCTTCCCGGCCGCTGCCCGTGCGGGCGTCCGGGGCGGCGGGAACGTGGGCGATCTCACGTGCCCGGTCGCGCGCGGCGACGAGCCGGCACGCACACGGAGCACTCCGGGACCCGCCCGCCCCCGGAGGACGGGGCACCGGCGTTCACGGTGAACCGGCCGCCCGCCGAGGTGCGGTACCGCCGGGCGGCCGAGGACGGTTCGGCGGTGGACCGGGGCCGGCGCGCCCCGTCGCTCCCCCGAGGACGGCGGGCGGACCCGGCGGGACGCGGTGGTGGTGACCGCGTACGCGGAGAGCGGGGAGCTCCACAGCCGGATCGGCGTGGAGGTGCGTGAGCCGGTGCGCACGACGCCGGGGAGCGTGCCGTTCTCGGTGGTGTGCGCGGCGGAGGCCCCGTCGGGCGGGGCCTCCGCTTCGGCGTCCGGCGGGGACGACGACGGCTGCTGAGCCGCAGGGGTCAGGCCGCCGAGGCGAGCACCGGGAGGTAGCCGCCCGACTGTCCGGCGGCCTTCGGGTGGTACGAGTTGCCGATGTTCAGCCAGTCCACGCTGTGCAGCCAGGAGTTCCCGGAGCAGATCTCGTGGCCGCTGAACGTGGTGCGGACGTCGCCGAACGCGTAGCCGTACGCCCGGGCGCGCTGGGCGATGGCGTTGTTGAGGTGGTCGGAGGCGTCGTTGATGGCCTTCCGCTTGGTCTCGGAGAGGCCGATGCAGCTGGTGCCGAGCTGGTAGAAGCGGGGGTAACCGAGGACCACCACACGGGCGTTGGGCGCCCGGTCCCGGATCGCGGTGTAGACGCCGTCGAGCCTGCCGGGCAGCGTCGAGTCGACGAAGGCCCGGGCGGTGGCGATGCGGGAGAGGCAGGAGCTGTCGGACTGGAGCACACAGGTCGTCATGACGTCGGCGAATCCCGCGTCGTTGCCGCCGACGCTGATCGAGACGAGGGCGGTGCTCGCGGAGAGCGGGCCGAGCTGACCGGAGAGGACATCACCCGTACGGGCGCCCGAGCAGGCCGTGAAGGAGAAGGACGACGGTGAGTTCGCGGCCGCCCAGAGGTACGGGTGGGCCTTCGTGCTGCGCTTGCAGTCGCCGCTGGAGGAGATGTAGCTGCCGGCGCCGACGCCCGAGGAGTAGGAGTCGCCCAGGGCCACGTACGGACCGGGGGCCGCCTGTGAGGTCGCGTGCGCCGCGGTCGTACCGGTGAGGGCGGCGGTGGCGGCGAGGAAGAGGGCGGTGAGGAAGAGGACGAGTCGGGAACGTCTCATGGAACCTCCCTTTAGCAGGATCTCTGCCTCAACCGTCGTACCAACGACGCGTGTTGAAAGGAAGCGTTCATGTCAAAACTATTACCGTCGAGTACCGGACGGACACCGGGGCGGCGCGGCTTTCCGGCACCGCGCGGGGAGGAACTCGTCGCCGACGGACCGGGAGCGACGCGCCGTGCGCGGGCGCGCCCGACAATCCAGGTGCACGGGGAGCCCCCGTGACCGATCATGGCGGCATGTCCGCGCACCCGCACGACGCCCTGCCGATCCGGCTCAACGTCGACGACAACGACTCCCCGTCCGATGTCGTCGACGCGCTGTTCCTCGGCCGTTTCGCGACGGGCGAGCAGCCCTGCTCGCACGCCGTCACCCTCGAACGCGTCCGGTCCGGCGCGACCCTCCTGCCCGCGGACGCGCGGCTGCTGCGGCTCGCCAAGGACGACGACCGCAGCGCCACCCTGGCCGAGGGGGACGGCTGGACGCTGCTGATCTCCCGCTGGAGCCGGGGCGCCGACGTCACGGTGACCGCGACCAGCGCCGACCTGGCGAAGCGGATCCTGGAGGAGGCCACCGACGGCGCGGCCGACGAGCCGGAACCGCAGCCGGAGCACGTCACCATGGGGTTCTGGTACGTCTCCCCGCGGCGCGGCCCGCACCGCACCACCCGGCAGATCACGGCCGGCACGTGGGAGGAGATCCGGCCCAACTACACCGCCCCGGTGGCGAACGCGATGGACCGGCTGATGAAGACCACCCCCGAGGACATCTCGGGGCGGCTGCTCCTGCTGCACGGCCCGCCGGGCACCGGCAAGACGTCCGCGCTGCGCACCCTCGCCCGGTCCTGGCGGGACTGGTGCCAGGTGGACTGCGTCCTGGACCCCGAGCGGCTGTTCTCCGACGTCGGCTACCTGATGGACATCGCGATCGGCGAGGAGGACGCGTCCGGCAGGAACCGCTGGCGGCTGCTGCTCCTGGAGGACTGTGACGAACTGATCCGCGGCGAGGCCAAGCACACGGCGGGCCAGGCGCTGTCCCGGCTGCTGAACCTCACCGACGGTCTGCTCGGCCAGGGCCGCAACGTCCTGGTGGGCGTCACCACCAACGAGGACCTGGAGCGGCTGCACCCGGCCGTGGTGCGTCCGGGCCGCTGCCTGGCCCGGATCGAGGTGGGGCCGCTGACCCGCACGGAGGCGGTGAACTGGCTGGGCCGCGAGGAGGGCGTCGGACGCGAGGGGGCGACCCTGGCCGAGCTGTACGCCCTGCGCCGGGGCACCTCCCCGACCGCCCTGCCGGAGCCGCGCGGCGACGCGGACGCGGGCCTGTACCTGTAGGAGCGGAGAAGGCCACACGCCGCTGCCGGCCGGGACCTCGCCCCCGACACCCTCAGGGGCGCGGGGACCTGCGCGCTCAGCCCGGACGAACCCGCGGACGTCCTTGAACGTCCCCCACCCCCGGGGACGCGGGGGACTGCGCACCCGCCCCACGCACCCGCGGTGGCCGCTGCCCCACGACCCCCGCGGCGCCTACGCCCGGTAGACCGCCCGCAGCGCGTCCCGGACCGCGGCCGTCGCCGCCTCCTCCCCCAGCCCCAGTCGCCGGACCCTCTCGGCGAACGCCTGCGCCGCAGCCGCGGCCTCCCTCTCCGCCGCCGCCCCCGCGGCAGCGATCACCGTTCCGTTCCGCCCCCGCGTCTCGATCACCCCGTCCGCCTCGAGCGCCCGGTACGCCTTGGCGACCGTGTTCGCCGCGAGCCCGAGCGTCTCGGCCAGCCCCCGCACCGTCGGCAGCCGGTGCCCCACCGGCAGTTCCCCCGACCGCGCCTGCTCGGCGATCTGCGCCCGCACCTGCTCGTACGGCGGTGTTCCGTCCTGGATGTGGATCCGTACACTCACGCCGCGATTCTCGCGCATCCCCCGGACGCCCCACACCCCCGCCCGCCGGCACCCCGGCGCACCCGCGCGGCGTCCCGGGAAAATAAGAGGCGCCCCCGCCTCACCGCCTCGTAGCGTGCGCTCACATGACAGTGACCGTCCGCGATCTGCGCCCCGACGCCCCGGCCGACCTGGAGGGCTTCGCCCGCGTACGGCAGGCCGCCCTGCCGTTCATCCTGGTCACCCCGGAGTCCCTGGCCCACGACCTCACCCAGCTGCACCCCGACGCCCACTACCGCCCGCTCGTCGCGGTGGACGACGACGGGGAGGTGATCGGCACGGCCCAGGTGCATCTGGTGCACGACAGCGCCGTGCCCGGCCAGGGCAACCTCAACGTCTACGTGCACCCCCGGCACACACGCCGGGGCGCGGGCACGCTGCTGGTGCGCGCCGCCGAGGAGCACCTCGCCGCGCACGGCGCGACCCGGCTGCTCGCCTGGGTGCTGGACGAGCCCGGCAACCGCGCCTTCGCCGAGCTGCGCGGCTACCGGGCGAGCCGCTCCGCGCACTTCCTCCGCCTGGACCTGGCGCACCGCGAACTGCCCCCGCCGCAGGACCCGCCGCCCGGGGTGGAGCTGCGCCCGGGCTCCGCGTACGCCGACGACCCGCGCCCGCTGTTCGAGCTGGACGCGGAGACCACGGCGGACGAGCCGAGCGACGTGGACACGGAGTTCACCGACTACGAGGCGTGGCTGAGGGAGACCTGGCAGCACCCGCTGTTCGACGCCGAGCTGACCACGGTGGCCGTGGTCGACGGCCGGCCCGCCGCGTTCACCGCGGCCCGCACGGACGGCGGTACCCGGTACGCGACCGGCATGACCGGCACGGCACGCGCCCACCGCGGCCGGGGCCTGGCGAAGCTCGCGAAGAACGACTCGCTGCACCGGGCCCGCGCGGCCGGGTACACGGAGGCCTTCACCGGCAACGACACCGGGAACGGCCCGATGATCGCGATCAACGAGTGGTTCGGCTACGAACTGTGCGGAACGGAGGTGCGGTATGTCCGCGAACTCGGCTGACGGACCCGCGACGGTCGAGGTGGTCCTGGTCAAGGCGGGCCGCACGAAGATCCGCTACCCGGCGGAGCTGCTCGCCGACGACGGCGCCCGGATCAGCGTGCGCGCCCCGTGGGCGGGCGAGGGCGCACGCGACTTCGGCTTCGTCCGCTTCGAGCCCGGGGACGTCTTCACGGAGCACTACTGGCGGGACCGCTGGTACTCCGTGAAGGAGGTGCGCGCCTCCGGGGGCGCGCTCAAGGGCCACTACTGCGACATCACCCGCCCGGCCGAGCTGTCCGGGGGCCGCCTGGTCGTCGAGGACCTCGACCTGGACCTGTGGGTCTCCGCCGACGGCACGGACGTACGGCGGCTGGACGAGGACGAGTTCGCGGAGAGCGGTCTGGCTGCCAGGGACCCCGGCGCGGCGGCGGCCGCGGTGGCCGCCCTCGACGAGCTGGACGCCCTGGCCCGCGGGGCCGGCCTGGGCGCGCTGCTCGACTGAGACACGCCCCGGGGGCCGTGGGGTCAGTCGCGGGAGGCCACCACCGCGTAGCGCTCGTCGTCGACCTCCCGCCCCCACAACGCCGGGTCCCCGGACAGCCGCTCCACGCGCACCCGCGCGGTGAGCGGGGCGAGGAGGGAGGTGAGCCGGTCCGCCGGTATGCCGACCGGGCTCACCGTCCCCCACACCCCTTCGACCAGCACCAGCCGGCCGCCCGGCCGCAGCAGGTCGCGCCAGTGCCGCAGCGCCCGGTCCGGCTCGGGCAGCGTCCACAGCACGTGCCGGACCAGGACGGCGTCGTACCGCTCGCCGTCGACCGGCGGGCGCGCCGCGTCGCCGGTGAGGAACACCGCGTGCCGCCCGGCGAGCTTCCGCCGGGCCAGCGCCACCATGGCCGGGGACCGGTCCACCCCGGTGACCCGGTGGCCCTGCTCGGCGGCGAGGAGGGAGAGGCTGCCGGTGCCGCAGCCGAGGTCCAGGACGTCACCCGGTCGGCCGGGCAGCCAGGCCCGCAGCCGCGCGGCCCAGGCGGCGCGCACTCGCGGGTCGCGCAGCCCGTGGTCCGGCTCCTCGTCGAACGTGGCCGCCCGCTCGTCCCGGTCGACACCGTCCGTGCCTGCCCCGTCACCGCGATGTGTGGTCATGGGCTCAGGGTGAAGCCTGCCACTGACAGTCGATTCGTGACCGCGGCCACAGACAGGGCGGGGCGGATGAGGAACTCTCCCCCGAAAGGTTCACCGCCGTGCGAACGGGCAACCCGGTGGACTTCGAGGAGGCAGCCATGCGCCGAGTCACCGTGCAGAAGCCCCCGAGGAAGACGGACACCCGCCGCGTCCGCGAAGAGGCCGGCCGGCGTCCCGCGGAGCGCCCCGAGATCCGCGAGGACATCGCCCGCACCTGGTGGCCCGACGGCTGAGCGCCCGGCCGGGGTCAGTCCAGCCGCCTGCGGTAGTGGATCCGGTCGTAGGGCCCGGTGACCCGGCGCTCCACGGCCTCGTAGCCGAGCCGCCGGTAGATCCTCCGGTTCTCCCGCATCAGGGCGTTCGTGAAGAGCCGGATCTCGGGCCGTTCCAGCTCCCGCGCCCGGGTCTCCGCGAACTGCGGCAGCAGCCGTCCCAGCCCGGCGCCCTGTGCGTCGGGGCGGACGGTGACGATGTCCAGGTACAGGTGGTCGGGGCGGGTCTCCAGGACGACCAGTCCGGCCGCCCGTACGGGCACGGCCCCGCCCTCGTCCGGCATTTCCGCGACGAAGACGCGGCCCGCCGCCACGTTCGCCGCGTGGTCCGCCTCCATGGGCACCGGCACCACCCCGGTCCGGGCGATGCAGGGCCGGAAGGCCGCGTCGATCACCGCCTTCACGGCCGGTACGTCGGCGGCGGCGGCCGGCCTGATCCGCGCGTTCGTCCTGCGCGCACGGCACCTACCTGATCCCAGCCTGAGCGCTTCCTTAAAGCGACCATAAGGATCTCTCCGCACCGCCCTCACCGGGCGATTTCCGGGTTTCGCGGGGCTAGTTTCTGAGCCACCCCCACGGGATCCCCCGGGATCGCCCCCACGAGATCCGCTGTTCGTCGAGGAGTTGCTGCCCCATGTCCGCACGCCGCAAGGCCGCTGTCGCCGCCGTCGGTCTCGCCCCGCTCGCCCTGACCGGGCTGTCCGCCGCGCCGGCCGCCGCCCACGGTTCGATGGGCGACCCGGTCAGCCGGGTCTTCCAGTGCTTCGCCGAGGGCCCGGAGAACCCCACGTCGGAGGCGTGCAAGGCCGCCGTCGCGGCCGGCGGCACCCAGGCGCTGTACGACTGGAACGGCATCCGCATCGGTGACGCGGGCGGGCGCCACCAGGAGCTGATCCCGGACGGCAAGCTGTGCAGCGCGGGGAACGAGGCGTTCAAGGGCCTCGACCTGGCCCGCGCCGACTGGCCGGCGACCGGCGTGTCCAGCGGCGAGCACACCTTCAAGTACCGGGTGACGGCCCCGCACAAGGGCACCTTCACGGTGTACATCACCAAGCCCGGCTACGACCCGGGCAAGCCGCTGGCCTGGGACGACCTGGACCTGGCCAACCCGGTGGCGACCTCCACCGACCCGGCCGCTTCGGGCGGCTTCTACACCTTCTCCGGCACCCTCCCGGAGCGCTCCGGCCAGCAGCTGCTGTACGCCGTCTGGCAGCGGTCGGACAGCCCGGAGGCCTTCTACTCCTGCTCGGACGTCACCTTCGGCGGCGCCCAGGCGGACGGGGGCGCGGCCGGCGGCGACACGGCGGAAGGCGGCGGGAAGACGGACGGCGGTGAGGCCGCCTCGGGCGACACGCCGAAGGAGGCGCCCGCCCCGGCGCCGGCGGCCTCCGCCCCGTCCGAGGAGCAGATCGAGGCCGGTGCCGAGAAGTCGACGGTCGAGAACCACGGGCACGGCGACGACGACCCCGCCACCACGGCCGACCCGGTCACGGCGGACGACGGCACGGGCAACCGGCCGAAAGCGGCCGGCGGCGGTCGGAACCTGGCGGAGACCGGCGGTGACGACAGCACGCCGTACCTGATGGTCGGCGGCGCCGCGGCGCTGGCGCTCGGCTCGGCCGCGCTGTTCGTCTCCGCGCGGCGGCGCACGGCGACCGGACGCCACGGCCGCTGAACCGGCGGCGGGTCCCTGTCCGGCGGCTCAGGCCGGACAGGGACCCGCCACTGTTCTCCTCGAAGCTCGAAGCTCGAAGCCTCGAAAGGCTCTGAAGGCTTCGAGGCGACACGTGTCAGCCGACCACGGAGGCGCAGGTGGTCGGCCTGGCGCGGGCCGGGTCGAGGGCGTTCGCCACCTCGTGGAAGGCGATCCGGTCGACCAGTCCGATCGCCAGGTGCTCGGACAGGTCGACCGCGCAGAGGTCCTGGAGGACCACGTTGCGGACGTTCGGCCCGGTCAGGAAGGCGCTGCGGTACGGGGTGACGACCTGGTCGTACCTGGTGGCGATGACGGTGTAGCGGACGCCGGGCACGGTGTCGCCGCCCGCGTTGAGCTTGGTGAGGAAGGCGGAGCCGGCGACCTGGTCGGCGAGGGCGGGGGTGGCCTCGCTCAGCAGGTCCTCGGCGCCGGGGAAGTACGGCAGGAGCGCGGTGAGGCCGTTCAGGGTGGTGCCGTGGTTGCTGGGGGCGATGCCGACCAGGGCGTTCACCTCGTCGGCGCCGCCGAGGAACTTGAGGTAGTAGCGGGGCATCATGCCGCCCTGGGAGTGGCCGACGATGTCGGCCTTCGCGGCGCCGGTCGCGGCGAGCACCCGGTCGACGTAGGCGTCGAGCTGTTCGGCGGACTTCTCGACGGGGCCGAGGCCGTGGAAGAAGGGGACGCCGGGGAGCCGGCCGTAGTCCAGGGAGAAGACGCAGTAGCCGCGGTGCTTCAAGTAGGGCGCGAGGCCCAGCCAGTTGTCGACGGAGTTGCCGAAGGTGCCGTGGACCAGGACGACGGGGCGGGGGTGGGCGGCGGAGGGCTTGCAGGCGAAGTCGTTCCAGCCGGAGCTGGGTGCGGAGGCGGCCTGCGCGCTCGACGCGGCGGGGGCGGTGACGGCGGCCGCGGCCAGCAGGAACGCGGCCAGCGGCCTGATCACCCGCTTCCAGGGCAGCATCGTGTGATCTCCTTGCGGCTCAAGGGGGAAGGGTGGGGTCCTACGCCCTGTGATCCGGATCACGGGATGCTGTTCACTCATCAAGTTACGGGCGAGTAGAAAAAGCAGGAGGTCACGGGCGGGTAAAAACTTCGCCCGTCACCGCACGATCGACTGCGACCGCCTGATAAGGCGTCACCAAGCGGGACGCATCGCCCCGTCGGGCGCGATGCGCAGCAACTGCGCCCGCAGCGTGCGCAGTTGCTCCTCCCCCAGCACCTCGCTCCAGGTCCGCACGGCCTCCGCCGCCGCCTCCTCGGCCGCCCGGGTGCAGGCCCATCCCGCATCGGTCATCACCACCAGCCGCGCCCGCGCGTCCGCGGGGTGAGAACGGCGCTCGACGTACCCCTTGCGCACCAGCTCGTCGACGAGCTGACTCGCGGCCTGCTTGGTCACCCCGAGGTGGACCGCGAGATCGGTGACTGTCGCGCCGTCCGGGGCGAGCCGGGCGAAGGCGAAGCCGTGCGCGGGCCGCAGATCCTCGAACCCGCGCGCGGCCACACCGTCATGGATGCGCCGGGTGAGCTCTCCGGCGACGGCGAGCAGGGCAGCGGACAGCGTCATGGCCTCGGAGTTCTGCACGGGAACATTCAAGCACCTTGACGAATTGGTCAAGGTGCTTGACCATGTGGTCAAGCACCTTGACCATTCACCGGAGGCTCCACATGTCCGTCGTCCGCCCGTCCGAAGCCGTCGTCCACGAGATGCACGGCGCCCGCTTCGTCTCGTACGCCGCCACCGCCACCGGCAGCAAGGAGCTGTGTGCCTGGCGGGGCGAGATTCCCGCCGGCACTCGTGCGCCCGCGCACACCGTCAGCCGCGAGGAAATCCTCCATCTGCTCACGGGCGAACTGCTGATCACCCTCAATGGCGCCGCGCACCGGGTCACCGCCGGCGACACCGTGATCGTCAACGCCGGCGCGACCCTCGCCGTCGAGAACCCGACCGCCGAGACCGCCGTCTCCTGGGTGACCACCTCCCACGGCCTGGAGGCGACGCTGGCCGACGGCACGCGCATCGTGCCGCCGTGGGCCAACTGAGCCCGCCCTCTCAGGCGGCCGGCGCCCCCGGCATCACCGTGCGGGCCGCACTCGGCCCGCACGCGGTCCGCCCCCCGATCCCCGCGCCTTCTCGTCCACCGGGTCGAAGGCGAGCCCGCGGGAGGCCTGCTCGGCCGGGCCGGGACCCTCCGTGCGCGGCACCCTCACACACTCGGGCCGGTTTCCGAATAAGCGTGCGTCATCCGTTCAGCCCTGCCCCGCCTGCGCGAACACCCGCTCCCCCGGACCGTGGGGACATGGCACAGAGCACCGGCCCCGGGACCCGCCCGCGCTCGTTCCTCGGTGAGGTGCGCGACGCCGTCACCCCGCGGGCCACCCTGCTCGTGCTCGGCGTGATCGCGCTGATGCTCCTGTTCATCACCTCGTACGTGGGCGCCCTGCACCACCCGAAGCTGCGGGACGCGCCCTTCGGGGTCGCCGCGCCCCCGCCGGCGGCCGAGCGGACGGTGGCCCGGCTGAAGGAGCTGCCCGGCTCGCCGCTCGACCCGCGGGCGGTGGCCGACGAGGAGAGCGCCCGCCGGCAGATCGAGGACCGGGACATCGCCGGGGCGCTGGTGGTCGACCCCGAGGGGGCCGCCGACACCCTGCTGGTCGCCACCGGCGGCGGCACCGCGCTGGCCACCGCCCTGGAGCGGCTCCTCGCCGAGGTGGAGCGGGACGAGCGGCGCACCCTGCGGACCGAGGACGTCGCCCCGGCCTCCGCCCAGGACGCCAACGGGCTGTCGTCGTTCTACGTGGTGGTCGGCTGGTGCGTGGGCGGCTACCTGTGCGCGTCGATCCTGGCGATCAGCGCGGGCGCGCGGGCGTCCACCCCGCACCGGGCGCTGATCCGGCTCGGCGCCATGGCCGCGGTCGCGGTCCTCGGCGGGCTCGGCGGCGCGCTCATCGCCGGGCCGGCCCTGGACGCGCTGCCGGACGGCTTCGCGGGGCTGTGGGGACTGGGCGCGCTGATCATCTTCGCCGTGGGCGCCGCCACGCTCGCGCTGCAGGCCGCTCTCGGGGTCATCGGGATCGGCGTGGCGATCCTGCTCGTGGTGATCCTGGGCAACCCCAGCTCGGGCGGCGCCCTGCCGACGCCGCTGCTGCCGCCGTTCTGGGCGGCGCTCGGGCCGGTGCTGCCGCCGGGCGCGGGCACCTGGGCGGCCCGCTCGATCGTGTACTTCCGGGGCAACGACGTGACCGTCCCGCTGCTGGTCCTGTCCGCCTGGGCGGTGGCGGGGACCGCCGTCACCGTGCTGATGTCGGCGCTGCGGCGCCCGGAGCCGGAACCGGGGCGTCCGGCCGGGATCTAGGACCCACGGCGCCTTGATGCGCGGACGTCCCGCCCCTCCGTGCGGGAGGAACGGGACGCCGTGCCGCCGGAGCGGGCTCAGCCGATCTGCGTACCGGTGGCCGACAGGGCCTCGGTCACGGGCTGGAAGAAGGTCGTGCCGCCCGAGGCGCAGTCGCCGCTGCCGCCGGAGGTCAGGCCGACCGCCTTGTCGCCCGAGAAGAGCGAACCGCCGCTGTCGCCGGGCTCGGCGCACACGTCGGTCTCGATCAGACCGTCGACGATGTCGCCGTTGCCGTAGTTCACGGTGGCGTCCAGGCCGGTGACCGTGCCGGAGTGGACCTGGGTGGTGGAGCCGCTGCGGGTCACCTGCATGCCGACGGTGGCCTCGGCGGCGCCGGAGATCGGCTGCGAGGAGCCGTCGTACAGGTTCACCCCGCTCGGGTGCGCCACGTCGGCCGTGTACGTGACCAGGCCGTAGTCGTCGCCCGGGAAGCTGGACACGGCGGTCTCCCCGATGACGTTCCCCGAGGAGTCCGACCAGGTCGGGACGGACTCGGTGCAGTGGCCCGCGGTGAGGAAGTGCGGTTCGCCGTCCTTGGTCACGTTGAAGCCCAGCGAGCAGCGCCCGCCGTTGCCGGTGATGGCGTCGCCGCCCGCGATGAGGGGCTTGAACTCCCCCTTGGTGCGCTGGAGTTCCACGGTGTCGCCGAGCCTCTCGGCGACCTCGGTCAGCTTGGCCCACTCGGTCTCGGAGACCGTGCGGTCCGCCGTGACGACGACCTTGTTGGAGACCGGGTCGGTCACCCAGGACGTGCCCGGGATGGTGGCGTCCTGCCGGAGCGTGGTGCGCGCGTTCTTCAGGTCGGCGAGCGAGTTCGCCACGACTCTGGCCTTCGCGCCGGCCGACTCGGCGGTCTCGGCCGCGGCCTCGTCGAGCACGTTCACCACGAGGCTCTTGGTCTTCGCGTCGTAGTACGTCCCCGCCGCGTCGGCGCCCAGGTTCTGGAGCAGCGTCGAGGCGAGGTTTCCGGCCGCCTGGACCGAGAGGGTGCGGGGTGCGGCGTCGGCCGGAACCTCACTGGCGTTCGCAGTCTGGAAGGTGACCGCGCCCGCGGCCAGTGCGGCGACGCCCGCACCCGCCATGACGGCACGGCGCCCGGGTATGCGTCGGTGCTTCAACTCACGTCCTCCTGTGGGGGGACGGCCCGGAGGGGTTGTGGGGACCTCGCCGGACCGGAAGGCGTACGGCCACGGGGGTGGAGCACAGCAGAAGCCACGCCCGCGCCGGGTGATCGCCGCCCACTCTTCCGAACGCCCCAGGGAGCACACAAGGCCGACTTCAGGACGCGCACACGACAACGACCGCGCGCCCTCTATGTCCTGACAGTTCAGGGAGACCCGGGACGGTTCACACTGCAAACGTCACGCGGGGATCGCCCTTGGCGCGTACTGACCGCTCGACAGGTGGCTGAAAACCGACCCCCCGCGGCCGGGATCCGTCCGGCGCGCGACGGGCGCTCGGCCGGTCCCGGAACAGGGACGAGCCCCCGCACGCGGGTCGCGTGCGGGGGCTCGTGGGGCCGCCGGCTCCTCGGGGAGCCGTACGGGACCGGCCGGGCGCCGGGGGCGTCCTAGTAGAGGCTGACCCCGTAGGCGCTCAGGGCCTCGGTCACCGGCTGGAAGAAGGTCGTGCCACCGGTCCGGCAGTTGCCGCTGCCGCCGGAGGTCAGACCGTACGCGACGCCGTTGCTGCCGTAGAGCGAGCCGCCGGAGTCGCCGGGCTCGGCGCAGACCGTGGTCTGGATGAGGCCGGAGACGATGTCACCGCCGCCGTAGTTCACGGTCGCGTTGAGCGCGGTCACCCGGCCGCTGCGCGTGCCCGTGGTGGAGCCGTCGCGGATGACCGTGGTGCCCACGCTCGGGGTGGCCGCGCGGGTGATGTCCACGCCGTTCGCGGTGCCGGGCCGGCTGACGGAACCGGTGTACCGGACGATGCCGTAGTCGTTGCCCGGGAAGCTGGTGCCGGCGGTCGAGCCGAGGACCTGGGTCCGGCTGGAGTTGCCGTACCACGTGGTTGAGCCCTGGGTGCAGTGGCCGGCCGTCAGGAAGTACTCGGCGCCGCTGCTGGAGCGGACGTTGAAGCCGAGGGAGCAGCGGCCGGTGCCCGAGTAGATGGCGTCGCCGCCCTGGATGAGCTTGGTGAACTTGCCCGGGGTGCGCTTGACGGTGATCGCCTCGGCGTTCTCCCCGGCCTGCTGCTTGATCTCGTTGATCTCGGCCTGGGAGACGGTGCTGTCGACGGTCACGACGACCCGGTTGGTCTTGCTGTCGACGGCCCAGGCGGTGCCCGGGACGTCGGCCTTCATGACCGAGCTGCTCGCGCTCTTGAGCTCGGAGGAGCTGAAGGTGGTGGGGGCGTCGGCCGCGTTCGCGCTGGGGACCGCGATCGCGGCGGCGGCCACGAGGCCGGTGGAGACGGCGATCAGCCGAGTCCGTCTCGAGATGCCGCTGCGGGGGGTGGTGCGCTTGATCCTCACGTTTCGTTCCTCCACAAAGGAAGTTGGGGGCCCTCGTGGGGTTGTGGGCCCGGTGAGGCGCAGCCAGAGGCCGGCGGGCCGGATTCCGACCCGACGTGCCCCTGACAATCGCTGTGGCGAGTATTCGGCCGACCGACCGTTCGGCGCAAGGGTGCCTTTTGGCCTACGGATTAGGGACGAGTAGTCGACTTGCTCCCCTCCTGGCACCGCATCACCGGTCGTCACACCCAGGTGACGACCGGTCGAACAGTGATCGGGATGGCTGGATTCCGCTTATCGGCCGGACCGTGCGCACCCGCACGCCCGGTCCCCGCTCAGCAGTTGCAGCCGCAGTCGCACCCGCTGCAGCAGCAGTCCTCCCCGCAGCAGTTGCAGCATTCACAGCACTCGCAGCAATTACCGTCGCAGTTTCCGGCGCATCCTTCCTTGCGCTCCCGCGTCCACGGATCCTCGTAGGTCCCGCAGCAGAGCTGGCAGGTGCAGGCGAGTCCCAGCCACACGGCGCACCCCGCCAGCAGTCCCCGCCGTTCCCGGCGCGGCGGTTCGGGCGGCGTCGGCGCGCCCGGCGCACCGGGAGCGTTCGGAGGGGCGTACGGATGCGAACCGTGGGCACAGGAGGGCGTACCGAAAGCGCGTCGGACGGAATCGGGGAGTTCATGCACGAGAAGCCGGTGGGCGAGACCGCCGTCCGTGAACTCGACCTCACGCAGCGCCAGCCGGATGCCGTGCACCGCGTCGTCGGCGAGCCGGCGGGCCTCCGTGAGCGAGGTGCCCGTGGCGGTGAGCGGGTTCCAGGCGCCGGAGGCGGCGTCGGCCTCCCGGTCCTCCACGGCGTCCAGCAGATGCGCGAGCCGCCCGAAGAGACGCCCGGCCTCCGCGAGCGGTCCGGCGTTGTGCGGCCGCCCGGCGAGCACCGCGGTGTGCGCGAAGGCCGCCGCGGTCGCCGTCTCGGTCGGTTCGGTCACGGCGAGGATCGGGGTGCCGGGTCCGGCCAGCGACTCGATGCCGGTCTGCCGGTCCACCGCGTCGACCAGGACCGCGGTGTCGAACCCGACGTCGGAGCCGGTCCGGGCGCCCGCGCGGTCCCAGCTCGCCGCGACCCGGCGCGCGGCGAGCGCGACGGGACGGCGGGCCAGCAGTCCGTCCCCGTCGGCGACATGGTCGCGCACCTTGGCGGAGGCGAGCACGAGGGAGACGGCGGCGGCCAGCCGCGCGCCCTCGCCGTGGGCGACGGACGCGGTGCGCATGCCGCGCAGCGGACAGGGGCCGGCGGTACGGCGGCCCGCGCTGCCGCCAGGGCCCGACTGAGCCTCCGTCAGGACGGATATCAGCAGTCCGTCGTAGTTGGTGACGATCCGCGCGAGCTGCCCGTGGTCCCCGCGCAGGGCCAGGCACAGCCCGCAGAGATGGGCGGTCCACTGGGCGGTGAGCTTCTCGCCCAGCCGGTGACGGCAGGGCCTGACGATCCCGAACACGACGTTCCCCCGTGCATGCGTACGACGTTCAGCTGCGGCATCGTACCGGTCGCGGCGTTCACCCGGATGCGCCCTTCATCACCCGTACGCCGCGTAGAATCATATTTCACTCACAGTCAGCATCCGTTTGCGTCAAGGCCCTTGGGAAACCAGGACTCTCGACGGATCCGCTGTGCACCAGTACCGTCACAAACCCCCCGCGCGGCGTCTATCCACTTGGCGCACCCTCCGCATCATGGACGACCATAGGGATGCGGAAAGCACGAAAGACCGCTGTGAGAGGAGGCGTCCATGGGATCGGTACGCAAGGCGAGTGCCTGGCTTGGCCTCGTCGACGACAACGAAGACGAGCGTTACTACGACGACGACTACTCCGACGGGAACGAGCCCGGGGACGCCTGGGTCACCGACCCGCGGGTCAAGGTGGCCGCGGACGCCGCCGAGGAGCGGGGCCGCCGGATCGGCACGGTCACCCCGGACAGCTTCCGGGACGCCCGCGCCATCGGTGAGCTGTTCCGCGAGGGCGTGCCGGTCATCATCAACCTCACGGCCATGGACGCCGGCGACGCCAAGCGCGTCGTCGACTTCGCGGCGGGTCTGATCTTCGGCCTGCGCGGCACCATCGAGCGGGTCTCCCACCGGGTGTTCCTGCTCAGCCCCGCCGACACCGAGGTGGTCAGCGGCGAGCCGGCCGCGCACCGCACCGACGGTTTCTTCAACCAGAGCTGAGGCGGGGCCGCTCAGCCGGCCCCGCCCCCCACGGGCCGGCCTACCGGAACGCGTCGATTCCGGTGAACGCCTTGCCCAGCACGAAGCTGGTGCATCTCCACGGTGCCCTCGTAGGTGAGCACCGACTCCAGGTTCGTCGCGTGCCGCATCACCGGGTACTCCAGTGAGATCCCGTTGGCCCCGAGAACGGTCCGGGCCGTACGGCAGATCTCGATCGCCTCGCGCACGTTGTTGAGCTTGCCGAAGCTGACCTGCTCGGGGCGCAGGCGGCCGGCGTCCATCCGCCGCCCCAGGTGATGGGCGAGCAGAATCCCCTTGTGCAGTTCCACCGCCATGTCGGCGAGTTTGGCCTGGGTGAGCTGGAAGCCGCCGATGGGCCGCCCGAACTGCTCCCGTGACTTCGCGTAGTCGACCGCCGCCTCGAAGCAGCTGCGCGCCGCGCCCATCGCGCCCCACACGATGCCGTACCGGGCGTGCGACAGACAGCTCAGCGGCCCCTTGAGCCCGGTCACCCCCGGCAGCACCGCGTCGGCGGGCAGCCGTACGTCGTCCATGACGAGTTCGCTGGTGACGGAGGCGCGCAGGGACCACTTGTGCGTGATCTCCGGCGCCGAGAAACCCGGGGTGCCGGCGGGCACGGCGAAGCCGCGGATGCCCTCGTCGGTCTGCGCCCACACCACGGCGACCCCGGCCACGGACCCGTTGGTGATCCACATCTTCCGGCCGTTCAGCACCCAGTCGGCGCCGTCCTTCTTGGCGTAGGTGCGCATCGACCCCGGGTCGGAGCCGTGGTCGGGCTCGGTCAGCCCGAAGCAGCCGATGACCTCGCCGGACGCCATCCGCGGCAGCCAGTGCCGCTTCTGCTCCTCGCTGCCGAAGCGGTGGATGGCGTACATGGCGAGGGAGCCCTGCACGGAGACCAGGGAGCGGATGCCGGAGTCGGCCGCCTCCAGCTCCAGACAGGCCAGCCCGTACTGGACGGCGCTCGCGCCCGCGCACCCGTAGCCGTCGAGGGACATGCCGAGCGCGCCGATACCGCCGAGTTCCCGGGCGAGCTCCCGGATGCCCGGCAGCTCGCCCTTCTCGTACCAGTCCGCCACGTACGGCAGCACGCGGTCCGCCGCCCATCCGCGCACCGTGTCCCGGATCGCCAGGTCCTCCGGCTCCAGCAGGTCGTCGAGGCCGAGCGGGTCGGCGGGGTCGAACGCGGGCGGCTTCGCGGACGCGGCCATGGGGGCACCCTCCGGGGGCTGGTCATCCGGTACGTCGACTAGCACTGCCAGTCAGGCTCGGGCCGACGTTACGACGCGGTTCCTCCGCCGTCCACCCCGGCCCGTGGTGCGTGCCTCACACCCGCACGCCGGGCCCGCGGGACTCCCGCTGCGCGGGCATGTGCACGGGTCCGCTCCCGGCACCGGCACCGGGAGCCGCCTCGGGGTCGGCTCCGGGGCCCGCTCCGTCGGCGGCCTCGGGAACGACGCCGGGTCCGGTCCCGGAGGGAACGTCGGGGGCAGCACCGGACGCGACCTCGGGGGTGGCCGACAAGGCGGGTCCGGGTCCGGTCCCGGAGGGGGTTTCCGGGGTGGGGTCGCAGTGCATCAGGCGGGGCAGGCGCAGGGCCATCGCCGCGCCGGCCAGCAGCAGGCCCGCGCTGACCAGGAGCGTCACGTGCAGGCCGTGCACGAAGGCGTGGCGCGCGGCGTGGCGCAGCGTCTCCCCCGCGGGGCCGCCGAGCCGTGCCGCCACCTCGTACGCCTCGCCCAGCGAGTGCGCCGCCGCGGCGGACGCCGCGGCGGGGACCCCGGGGACCTGGGAGAGGCCGGGCGCGTAGGCCGCGTTCATCACGCTGCCGAGCAGCGCGATGCCGATGCCCGCGCCGAGCTGGTAGGACGTCTCGCCGATCGCCGCCGCCCCGCCGGCCTGTTCCTGCGGCGCCTCGCTGAGCATCGACTCGTACGCGCCGAACAGGGTGGTCTCCAGGCCGAAGCCGAGCAGCACGAACCCGCAGAGCAGCAGCGGGGCGTTGTCCTGGCCGCCCATCGCCGTCAGCAGCAGCACCGCCCCGGCCGTGAGGCAGAAGCCGTACGAGACCATGCGCCGGGGGCCGAACCGGCGCAGCATCCGCGCGCCCGCCAGCCCCGCGGCCATCGCCGCGAAGGTGAGCGGCACCAGCCGCAGTCCGGTCTCCAGCGGGGACAGCCCCAGCACGAGCTGGAGGTACTGCGCGGCGATCAGTTCGAGGCCCACCAGGGCGAGCATGGCCAGCACGATGCAGCCGACCGAGGTGCTGAACGCGGGCCGGGAGAACATCCGCAGGTCGAGCAGCGGATGCTCGCGGCGTCGCTGCCGGCGGACGAACAGCACCAGCAGCGCGCCCCCGGCGGCCAGCGGCACGAGCGTGCCCGGGCCGAGTTCGCCGGTGCCGAGCCGCTTCACGCCGAGGACCACCGCGAAGAGTCCGGCGGCGGCCGTCAGCGCACCGGCCACGTCCCAGGGGCCGTCGCCGTCGCCCTTCGACTCGGGCAGCAGGATCCGCCCGACGGGCAGGCTGACCAGCATCAGCGGGATGTTGACCAGGAAGACCGAGCCCCACCAGAAGTGCTCCAGCAGGAAGCCGCCGAGCAGCGGTCCGACCGCGGCGCCCACGGCGGCGACGGCGCTCCAGACGCCGATGGCGAGCGCCCGCTCGCGGCGGTCGGGGAAGACCTGGCGCAGGATCGACAGCGTGGCCGGCATGATCATCGCGCCGCCGACACCGAGCAGCACCCGCGCCGCGATCAGCAGGGGGGCGGTGTCCGCGAAGGCCGCCATGGCCGAGGCGACGCCGAACAGGGCGTAGCCGAGGAGGAGGACGCGTCTGCGGCCGACCCGGTCGCCCAGGGTGCCGAACAGGATGAGCAGCGAGGCGCAGACCAGCGGATAGGCGTCGACGATCCAGAGCAGTTCCACCGCGCCGGGCTTGAGGTCCTCGGTGACGGCGGGGACGGCCACGTGCAGCACGGTGGCGTCGACGGCGACCAGCAGCAGGCTGACGCAGAGGACGACGAGCACCACCCACCGGTTGGCACCGGCCCCGGCCGCCCTACGGCGCAGCGCGGCGGCCGTGGTCGTCCCGGACATGTACGTACCTCCCAGAAGTTCCCTCGCGGTGCCGCGGGCGCACGGGGTGGGGGACTTCCCCGTGTCTCGGCCGGAGAGGAGCGGTCGCCTCCGGCCCGCGCGGCGAACGGCGAGTGACACGTCAGAGTACGCGAGTGAACGCTGAGGTCGAGTGGCGGACCTCTCAACCTCGCGGCCGATCGGTGTGGCGTACACCACTCCCCCGCCCGCTCCTTCCCGCCCGGTGCGCGCACCGTCGCGGGCGGGCCGGTTCCGGGCCGGGTCGATAATCGGCGCGTGACCGATCTCGAGACGCGTGCCGCCGCGGCCCGCCCCGGAGTTCTGCGCCGGGCCGCCCCGGCGCTCCTCGGGTACGCCGCCGTGCGCGCCCTGGGCCTGGCCGTCCTGGCCCTGTGGAGCGAGGCGCGCGGCAAGAGCGCGTACACCTTGCTGACCGCCCGCTGGGACTCCCTCTGGTACACGAGGGTGGCCGAGCTGGGGTACGGCTACGAGGTGCGGCTGCCAGGCGGCTACGTGCACTCCAACCTGGCCTTCTTCCCGCTGCTGCCGTGGCTGGAGCGGCTGGCCGCGGCGGTGTCCCCGCTGTCGTACGCCGACGGCGGGTTCGTGGTGAGCCTGCTCGCCTCGCTCGCCGCGGCCTGGGGGATCTTCGCCGTGGCCGACCATCTGTACGGACGGCGGGCCGGGGTGTGCGCGGTGCTGCTGTGGGCGGTGCTGCCGGTCGGGGTCGTGCAGTCGATGGCGTACAGCGAGTCGCTGTTCACGGCGCTGGCGGCCTGGGCGCTGTACGCGGTGCTGACGGGACGCTGGGTGACGGCGGGCCTGCTGGCGGGGCTGGCGGGGCTGACCCGGCCGGTGGGGCTCGCGGTGGTCGCGGCGGTGTGGGCGGCCGGCGCCGTCGCCTTCCTGCGGGAGCGCTCCGGTTCCCCCTTCGTGGGGGACGGCAGTGCGGTACCGGCGGGCGGCGCACGCGGCGGCGGCCGCGCCGGCCCGCCGCCGGACGCCCCGCGTACGGGCGCACCGGACAGCGCCCTGCCAAGGCCGCACGCCCCCGGTGTGCGCCTGCGCCGGGTGTTCGGGATGCTGCTCGCGCCCCTCGGAGCCGCCGGTTACGTGCTGTGGGTCGGACAGCGGACCGGGGACGGCCCGCTGGGCTATCTGGACGTGCAGGCCGGCTGGCGCAACGGCTTCGACGGCGGCTACGCCTTCGCCCGGTTCGTCGCCGGCAGGTTCACGTCGTTCCCGTCGGTCCTCGCCGGGATCGCGCTGGTGCTCGGCGTGGCCCTGGTGATCCGGCTCCACGTCCTCTGCGTACGGCAGCGCCAGCCGCTCCCGCTCCTGGTGTACGCCGGCACGGTGACCGCGCTCGCCCTGTGCGCGTCGAGCTACTTCGGGTCGAAACCGCGGCTGCTGATGCCGGCCTTCCCGCTGCTCCTGCCGCTCGCCCTGGCCCTGGCCCGGGCGCGGACGCGCCCGCTCGCGGCGGGGCTGGGGGCGGTCGCGGCGGCTTCAGCGGCGTACGGCGCCTTCTGGCTCAACGGGTCGGGACCGCCCTGACCCCACGCGCGGCCGGCCGGTGAGCGGCGGGAGAATTGCGCACGAGCCCCGGGTGAACCATTTCGGAAGGCCGATAAACCCGGCGCACGGCATGACCAAAACAATTGCGCGCGGGAGTTCGGATTCGCCGGAAATAAAGGCCCGGCTGAGAGGAATGCCACATCACATCGTCATCACAAAGCCGCTGAATCGTCGGGGTTGCGCACTCACTCGCTGTAACGTCGATTGGGTGCGTACCGATCGGAGTCACACCCGTCTGGACCGGGTGTTCGCGAGGCTGGACCGTGAGCCGGAGCGACCGGCCCACGTCGGCATGCCGCGAATGAGCCGGCACCGGATCGTGCTCCTCGGCGCGACCCTGGCCTTCTACGTGGCGATCGTGTGGGCCGTGGTGGTCACCTCCTGGCTGGTCCGTCTGGACTGGCAGCTCATGTTCTTCCGCCCCTACCAGCAGTGGCCGGAGCTGCACGCCTTCGTCGACTACTACGTGGTGCTGGGCCAGCGCGGCCCCACCGCCGTGATGGTCGCCGCCTGGCTGGGCTGGCGCTCCTGGCGGCAGCACACCCTGCGCCCGCTGCTCGCCCTCGGCGTCTCCCTGCTGCTGCTCAACGTCACGGTGGGGGCCGCGAAGTACGGCATGGGGCGCCTCGGACCGCATTACGCGACCGAGATCGGCTCGAACGAGATGTGGCTCGGCGGCGATATATTTCCCAGCGGCCACACCGCGAACGCCGTGGTGACCTGGGGCATCCTGGCCTACATGGCCTCCACGCCACGGGCTCGCCGATGGCTGTCGGCGCTGTCCGCGGTGACGTCCCTGGGCGTCGGCCTGTCCACCGTGTACATCGGCACCCACTGGCTGAGCGACGTGCTGCTGGGCTGGGCGGCGGGCCTGCTGATCCTGCTGGCGCTGCCCTGGTTCGAGCCGCTGATCGCGCGGACCGAGGCACGGATCCTCGCCCTGCGGGACCGGCTGCTCGACCGCCGCGAGGCCAAGGCGCCTGCGCCCGCTCCGGCCGGCCGGCCCGTCGTGGTCCGGCCGCTCGCCGAGCGCGCCGCCGACACGGTGCACGAGGCGGTCCCGGCCGGACGCGCGCCCCGGTCACCGGTCTACCTCGCGCCCGGCCCGCACACCAGCCGATCCGAGCGCTCCCCGGTGACTCCCGCGGGCAGCAGGCGGCCGCAGCACACCGACCGCCACCCGCGCGGGACGACGTCGGCGCCACGCCCCTGACGGCCCCCGGACGTGTCGACGGCCCCGGACCTCCGCGGAGGTCCGGGGCCGTCGACACGTCTCAGCCCTTCCAGGCCCGCGCCACCCGGCCGCCCTTCACCTCGAAGTTCAGCCGGCCCACGCGGTACTCCATGGTGACGATCGTCCCCGGTTCCAGGGCCCGCACCGAGGACCAGCCGCGCTCACGCGCGAGGTGCTCGGCCCGGTCGGCGGCGAGGCCGACATAGGCGTCCGGATCGTCGCGGGGCTCCGTGGGGGGTGTCGGAATGGGTGCCATGCGACCACGCTATGCCCTGGCCCCGCAACGGGGAAGTCCGCGCCGGAGGCCGGGGGCCAGGGGCGTGCGCGGTCACACTTGTGTCACAGGATCACGACGGCTCCGTACGGGCGGCGGTCACCCGAAAGGGCGGTTCCGCCCCTCCGCCCACAGGCATTCGGAGGGAATTCCCGGTACCGGTTCGCCGTCCCGACAAACCTCGTGAGAAATGCGTCGCGTGAGGTATTCCGGCGCGTCTTCGCGGCGCATTCCCGGCCGGGCCCGGTCGGTCCGTGAAGCCGATGTGTGCAAAACGTGTCCCATTCCGTCACATGGTGCGCCACCCCCTCGGCGGCAGCGGTCGCGGCACGGGCGTCGCGCCGACGGGCGCTGTCGGCAGATGCGGACACGGAGGTCCTGCCCGAGGGCCGGGGCCCATGTCCGGCCCGCTGGGAGCATCCGAAGCACCGGCGATTTTCGGCCACCCATTTAATTGCGTGATTTCCGGATTTGTCGACCACGCCTCCGGGTGGGGCGTGAGCCGCTTCACTCCGCCAAACCCCCTGTCCATGTGGCCAGTTGACGCTGAATGCCGCGTCCCGCACCGGCTGTGGTCCTGTGCGCTGGATGGTTCGATTCCGTTCGTCACAAGGCGTGACTCCCGCCACGGATCGCCCGTTGTCTTCTTCATGAGCCGGGGACCCACCCGGACCACGGGCCGGGAGCCACCCGGCCTCGCCACGCACCGCATCCCGAGGGAGCCACCCGTGCCGCGCATGCTCGACGTCAGCGACGAGGTACGCGCCGAGATCGGCGACGAAGAAGCAGCCCGCCTGCTCGCCGGAGAGTCCGCTCCGGGCAGTTACGACTGCACCTCCTGCCGTACCCCGGGCGACTCGGAGCAGGAGCGCACCAGCACCGTCCTGTTCGTCGGCGACGAGACCGCCGTGCTCGCCTTCGCCCACGCCACCTGTCTGCCCTCGCAGGTCGTCCAGGTCACCGAGGAACAGCTCCAGGGCGCCGTACGGGCCATCGACGGCGCCGGGGCGGAGCCGCAGCAACAGTTTCAGCAGCCGGTCCAGCAGCAGGTCCCGCAGCCGCATCAGACCCAGCAGCCTCAGCAACCCCAGCAGTCCCCGAACCTCGTGCCCGAGCAGGCGGTGCTCGGGGTGACCAGCGGACTGGTGCTCATCCAGGACGAGCTGCACCCGGCCCTGGTGGTCGAGCCGACCGCCCCGGTCGCCCGGCCCGGCACGCTCGGCCCCGGCGACGACTTCCTGCCGCTGCTGATCGAGCAGGGCTTCATGCCGCTGACCGAGCTGACGGTCGTGCCGCCGGTGCTGCACGGGTGGTCGGTGCTGCTCGCCGCGGGGCAGCTGCACGCCGTGCTCCAGCCGAACCCGAACGGCGGCCGTCCGGTGGCCTGGTGGCAGGCGCACCAGCCGCTTCAGGTCACCGACGGGTGGCGGGCGGCGGCGAACAAGCACCAGCAGGTGCTGATGTTCGCCGCTCCCGTCGGCTCCATCGGGCGACAGCCCCGTGAGGACCTGATGCGCGATGCGTTGGACAAGGCCGCGGCCAACGGGAAGCTGGTGACTGCGGCGTTGCCGCTCGCGGGGATCTGACGCGGCGATTCGGCGGGGGCGCTCCTCGAAGCACGTCGGCTGACGGCGCGCGGGGGCCGGTCGCGCGGTTCCCCGCGCCCCTGAGGAGCCGATCGGGGTGCGGCCTGCGAAAACTCGGGGCGGGCCGCATCCCTTGTGGCACGGGGTCGTTTGGACATACGTGCACGCATATGACGCTCCCCACCGCCAGTCCCTCGCCTCGGTCCCCGCCCCCGTGCGCCCGGCGCGGGACACCCGGAGCGGCCACTCGGCCACGCCGATCTACGACGCTCTCTACGCCGAGTACGTCAAGTCCTTCCGCACGCTGCCGGGCGACCGCAGCGGCGAGGAGGACTGGGGCTTCACCGCCTTCGGGAACATCCCGCACAGTACGGGCGCGTACCGGGACCACAGCCCCGGATCGTTCACCGCCTCCCTCAGCCGGCCCGCCGTGGCACCGCCCCAGTGGCAGCGCGTGGGCACGGTCGGTCACGGGGCGAACGAGATGCACCACGTACCGGCCGGGCTGCCCCCGGCCCCCCGCAGCGGGGTCTGACGCAGCGCGACGGACAGACCGAGGGGGCGGTCCCGCGGGACCGCCCCCTCGTCACGTCCAGCGGCAGGCGGCTACTTCTTCCGCCCGCGCTTCTCCCGCACCCGCACCGAGATGTGGATCGGCGTCCCCTCGAAGCCGAACTCCTCGCGCAGCCGGCGCTCGATGAAGCGCCGGTAGCCCGCCTCGATGAAGCCGGAGGCGAACAGCACGAACCGCGGCGGCTTGGTGCCGGCCTGGGTGCCGAACAGGATGCGCGGCTGCTTGCCGCCCCGCACCGGGTGCGGGTGGGCGGCGACCAGCTCGCCGAGGAAGGCGTTCAGGCGGCCCGTCGGGACGCGGGTCTCCCAGCCCGCCAGCGCGCTCTCGATCGCCGGGACCAGCTTCTCCATGTGGCGGCCGGTGCGTGCCGAGACGTTGACCCGCGGCGCCCACGCCACCTGGCCGAGCTCCGTCTCGATCTCCCGCTCCAGGTAGTAGCGGCGCTCCTCGTCGAGGGTGTCCCACTTGTTGAAGGCGAGGACGAGCGCGCGGCCCGCCTCGACGGCCATGGTGACGATGCGCTGGTCCTGCACCGAGATGGACTCGGAGGCGTCGATGAGGACCACGGCCACCTCCGCCTTCTCGACGGCCGCGGCGGTGCGCAGCGAGGCGTAGTAGTCGGCGCCCTGCTGGAGGTGGACCCGCTTGCGGATGCCCGCCGTGTCGACGAACTTCCAGGTCTTGCCGCCCAGTTCGATCATCTCGTCGACCGGGTCGCGGGTGGTGCCGGCGAGTTCGTTGACGACGACCCGCTCCTCCCCCGCGACCTTGTTCAGCAGCGAGGACTTGCCGACGTTGGGCCGGCCGATCAGGGCGACGCGGCGCGGGCCGCCGACGGCCGTGCCGAAGGTCTGCGCGGGGGCCTCGGGCAGCGCCTCGAGGACCTGGTCCAGCATGTCGCCGGTGCCCCGGCCGTGCAGCGCGGAGACCGGGTACGGCTCGCCCAGGCCCAGGGACCACAGGTAGGCCGCGTCGGCCTCGCCGCTCGGGCCGTCCACCTTGTTGGCGCACAGCACGACCGGCTTGCCCGCCTTGCGCAGCAGGCGGACGACGGCCTCGTCGGTGTCCGTGGCGCCGACCTTGGCGTCCACCACGAAGACGACCGCGTCGGCCGCCTCGATGGCGTACTCGGCCTGCGCGGCGACGGAGGCGTCGATGCCGAGGACGTCCTGCTCCCAGCCGCCGGTGTCGACGACCTTGAAGCGGCGGCCCGCCCACTCGGCCTCGTAGGTGACCCGGTCGCGGGTGACGCCCGGCTTGTCCTCGACGACCGCCTCACGGCGGCCGATGATGCGGTTCACCAGGGTCGACTTGCCGACATTGGGGCGGCCGACGACGGCGAGCACCGGGAGCGGGCCGTGGCCCGCCGCCTCGAGGGCGCCCTCGACGTCCTCGAGGTCGAAGCCCTCCTCCGCGGCGAGCTCCATGAACTCCGCGAACTCGGCATCGCCCAGCGCCCCGTGATCGTGCTCGTGCGCAGCGTCGTGCGCGTCCGAGCCGCCGGGCTCGATGTGGTCGTTCATGAAGTCCGTACCTCGTCGTTCATCGTGGTGATCGGTGGAACCCCGCGGGACGGAGATCCACTACTCAAGTGTCGCTCAGCGGCCGGTGAGACGCCTGGCGTTCTCCAGGTGGGCCGTGAGCTGCTTCTGGATGCGTTCCGTGGCCTCGTCCAGCGCCTTGCGCGTACGTCTCCCGCTGCCGTCGCCCGCGTCGAACGGGTCGCCGAAGACGACGTCGACGCGGGAGCGCAACGGGGGCAGTGCCCTTATCAACCGGCCGGGCCGGTCGGAACTTCCCAGGACGGCGACCGGCACGATCGGCGCTCCACCGCGCACCGCGAAGTACGCGAGGCCGGCGCGGATCGAGGCGAAGTCGCCCTCACCGCGGGTGCCCTCGGGGAAGATGCCGAGGACGCCGCCCTGTTCCAGCACGCCCAGCGCCCGCGCGATCGCGGTGCGGTCGGTGGTGTCCCGGTCGACCTTCACCTGGCCGATGCCGGTCAGGAACGGGTCGAGCGGGCCGACGAACGCCTCCTTCTTGATCAGGAAGTGCGTCGGCCGGGGCGCCACGCCCATGACCATGGGCCCGTCGATGTTGTGCGCGTGGTTGACGGCGAGGATCAGCGGGCCGGCCGCGGGGACCCGCCAGGAGCCCAGCACGCGCGGCCTCCACAGCCCGTACATCAGGCCGACGCCGATGCGTCGCCCGACCTCGGCGCCCCGCGGTGAGGGAACGTCGGTCACTTCCCCGCCCGCTTCTCCTCGACGAGGGTGACGACGCACTCGATGACCTGCTGCAGGGTCAGGTCGGTGGTGTCCACCTCGACGGCGTCGTCGGCCTTGGCCAGCGGGGAGGTCTTGCGGCTGGAGTCGGCCGCGTCCCGCTTGATCAGGGCCTCGCGGGTGCTGTGCAGGTCGGCGCCCTCGAGCTCGCCGCTGCGGCGGGCGGCGCGGGCCTCCGGGGAGGCCGTGAGGAAGATCTTCAGGTCGGCGTCGGGGAGCACCGTGGTGCCGATGTCGCGGCCCTCGACGACGATGCCGGTGACGGCGGACGCGGCGATGGCGCGCTGCAGCTCGGTGATCCGGGCGCGCACCTCGGGCACCGCGCTGACCGCGCTGACCTTGGAGGTGACGTCCTGCTCGCGGATCGGTCCGGCCACGTCCACGCCGTCGACGGTGATCGTCGGCTCCGTGGGGTCGGTGCCGGAGAGGATGTCGGGCTTGGCGGCCGCGGCGGCGACCGCGGCCGCGTCCGCTATGTCGATGTTGTTGTTCACCATCCACCAGGTGATCGCCCGGTACTGGGCGCCGGTGTCCAGGTAGCTCAGGCCGAGCTGCGCCGCCACGGCCTTCGACGTGCTCGACTTGCCCGTGCCGGAGGGACCGTCGATGGCGACGATCACGGGCTTGGCGGCGCCGTTTTCCACGGAGGAACACCTTCCTGGTGCGGTGGGGTGGGGTGTGCGGGGCGCGGACACGCCCCGCACCAGATTACTGGCTCCCGGGAACCCCTCCGACATGCGGACACCCTCCCCCTCCCTGGGAGACGGGCGGGAGGGACGGGGAGAGGTGCGGGGAGAGGGGCGTCACTGCCGGATCGCCCAGCCCCGCTCCCGCAGCGCGGCCGTGAGGACCGGGGCGGCCTTGGGCTCGACCATGAGCTGGATGAGGCCGGCCTGCTGTCCGGTGGCGTGCTCGATGCGGACGTCCTCGATGTTGACCCCGGCGCGCTCGGCGTCGGCGAAGATGCGGGCGAGCTGGCCCGGCTGGTCGTCGATGAGCACGGCGACGGTCTCGTAGACGCGCGGGGCGGAGCCGTGCTTGCCGGGGACGCGGACCTGACCGGCGTTGCCGCGGCGCAGCACGTCCTCGATTCCGGTGGCGCCCTCGCGGCGCTTGTGCTCGTCGGAGGACTCCAGCGCGCGCAGGGCGCGGACGGTCTCCTCCAGGTCGGCGGCGACGTCGGCGAGCAGGTCGGCGACCGGTCCGGGGTTGGCGGAGAGGATGTCGATCCACATGCGCGGGTCGGAGGCGGCGATCCGGGTCACGTCCCGGATGCCCTGCCCGCACAGCCGTACGGCGGCCTCGTCGGCGTGTTCCAGGCGGGCGGCGACCATGCTGGACACCAGGTGCGGCATGTGGGAGACGAGGGCCACGGCGCGGTCGTGGGCGTCGGCGTCCATGACGACCGGCACGGCCCGGCAGTGCGAGACCAGTTCCAGGGCGAGGTTGAGGACCTCGGTGTCGGTGTCGCGGGTGGGGGTGAGCACCCAGGGGCGGCCCTCGAAGAGGTCGCCGGTGGCGGCCAGCGGGCCGGACTTCTCCCGCCCGGACATGGGGTGGGTGCCGAGGTACGGGGTGAGGTCGAGCCCGCGCGCCTGGAGCTCGCGGCGCGGTCCGCCCTTGACGCTGGCGACGTCGACGTAGCCGCGTGCCAGGCCGCGCCGCATGGCGTCGGCGAGCACGTCGGCCACGTGCGCGGGCGGGGCGGCGACGACGGCGAGGTCCACCGGCCCGTCGGGCGCCTCGTCGGTGCCGGCGCCGAGGGCGGCGGCGGTACGGGCCTGCCCGGGGTCGTGGTCGGCGAGGTGGACGGCGACGCCCCGCCGGGACAGGGCGAGGGCGGCGGACGTGCCGATCAGTCCGGTGCCGATGACGAGGGCGGTTCTCACTGGGCGATGTCCTTGCGGAGGGCGGCCGCGGCGCCGAGGTAGACGTGGGTGATCCCGGAGCGGGGCTTGTCGGACTCGACGTGCGCGAGGAGGCGGACGACGCGGGGCATGGCGCCCTCGACGGCGAGTTCCTGGGCGCAGATGAGGGGCACGTCGACGATGCCCAGCTTGCGGGCGGCGGCGGCCGGGAAGTCGCAGCGCAGGTCGGGCGTGGCCGTGAACCAGATGCTGATCAGGTCGTCCGTGTGCAGCTCGTTGCGCTCCAGCACCGCGGTGAGCAGGGCTGAGACCCGCTCCTCCATGTGACCGGCCTCGTCCCGCTCCAACTGGACGGCCCCCCGGACCGCGCGTACCGCCACGACGATGCTCCTTGCTGACGTGCGTAAAGGCTGTTCGGTCGTCCAGCGTAGTCAGGGGCGGTCCGGACCGGCGCGGGGCGACCGCCCGCTGAGACGGGCGGTGTGCGCCGCGGGTGACGTTTCGCCGGTATCGCTTCTCCTGTGCCGTATCCGGTGTCAGGATGCGGCGACGGCGATCTCGGGAGCGACGACATGACCCCACACACTTCACGCCGCACCGTCCTGCTCGCGTCGGGCGCGGCCGCGCTGGCGGCGGGCTGCGGCTCGGACGACGGCGGCGGGGGCGGCGCGTCCCCGGACACGGCGGCGCCGGACGGGTCCGCCGGGCAGGAGCTGCTGCCGGCCGCCGACGTCCCGGTGGGCGGTGGCAGGATCCTCGGCGCGGAGAAGATCGTGGTCACCCAGCCCGAGCAGGGGGTCTTCAAGGCGTTCTCGGCGGTCTGCACCCATCAGAACTGCCTGGTCTCCGACGTCTCGGACGGCACGGTCAACTGCGCCTGCCACAACAGCCGCTTCAGCATCACGGACGGCTCGGTGGAGCGGGGCCCGGCGACCGAGCCGCTGCCCGAGGAACGGATCACGGTGGACGGACATACGGTTCGCCGGGCGTGATCCGCCGCGTACGCTCCCGGGCATGCGCCCCGAGAGCCTGGTCACGGACCACACGATCTACGCCTGTGTGATGGGCTCCCGTGCCTTCGGTCTGGCCACGGAGGGCAGCGACACCGACCGGCGGGGCGTGTTCCTCGCGCCCACTCCCCTGTTCTGGGGCTTCGAGAAGCCGCCCCCGCACGTGGAGGGGCCGGCCGAGGAGCAGTTCAGCTGGGAGCTGGAGCGCTTCTGCGAGCTGGCCCTGCGCGGCAACCCGAACATCCTGGAGTGCCTGCACTCCCCGCTGGTGGAGCACGCCGACGCCACCGGCCGCGAGCTGCTGTCGCTGCGCGGCGCGTTCCTCTCCCGCACGGTCCACGACACGTTCGTCCGGTACGCCCACGGCCAGCGCCGCAAACTGGACGCCGACCTCCGCTCCCACGGCGCCCCGCGCTGGAAGCACGCGATGCACCTGCTCCGCCTGCTGATGACCGCCCGTGACCTGCTGCGCACGGGCGTCCTCACGGTCGACGTGGGCGAGCGGCGCGAGGAACTGCTCGCGGTGAAGCGCGGCGAGGTGCCGTGGCCCGAGGTCGAGGCCCGCATGAACCGCCTGGTCCGCGAGGCCGAGGAGGCGGCGGCGCGCAGCCCCCTCCCGGCGGAACCGGACCGCCGCCGGGTCGAGGCCTTCCTGGTCCGCGCCCGCCGCGCCTCAGCCCTCCAGCCGTACCCGCGCGAGGAGGTCGTGCAGGGCGTCGTGCCCGCCGGGGGCGCCGGGGAGGGCTGACGCGGCCTGCGCGGCGTCCAGCACCCCGTGCAGCCGCTCCACGTCGGCCCGCACCCGGTCCCGGTCGACGCCCGCGTCCCCGTGCTCCCGCTCCGCCTTGGCGGCGATCAGCTCCGCCAGGTACCCGGGCGCCTCGGTCACCTCCTCGGCGAGGGTGGGCAGGTGCGCCCGCACCTGGCCGGCCCGCATGAGGCGGATGCCGGTGAGCAGCACCCGGAAGGTGGGGAGCAGCGGTTTCAGCTCGCCGTTCTTCTCGAACAGCCGCCACTGCGTGCCCGCGAAGCCCCGGTAGTGGTGGGCGTGGTGGCTGGTGAGCACCCCGGGGGGCGAGCCCGGTCAGCTCCTGGTGCGCCCCGGCGGTGTGCACGACCAGCGGGGACAGCAGGTGCTCGAGGACGTAACCGTTGCGGCGCAGCATCAGGCGGACGAACGTGCGCAGGGCGTGGGTGACCAGGTCCATCTCGACGCCGTCGCGGTCCCACATCCGGGACCGGGTCTCCTCCGGTTCCCGCAGTCCGACGAGGGCGGCGGCCGGGAGGAGGTGGGCGCCGCGCAGGTCCACGTCGGAGTCGCGGGACGGGAAGCCGTGGAGGTGCGCGCCGCAGACCGTGGCGAACAGCACCGGGTCGGGCTGCTGCCCGATCACCGGGCGCAGGTCGAGGCCGCGGGCGTCGGTCATCGCTCAGGCGTCCCAGAGGGCGCCGAGGGACAGCAGCTCGTCCCGGTACTCGATGCGGGCCGTCCAGTCGGCGGGCCAGGCGTCCGCGCCGAGGTACGCGCCGGCGAAGGCGCCGGCCAGGCAGGCGATCGAGTCGGAGTCGCCGGAGGTGCAGGCGGCCCGGCGCAGGGCCGTCAGCGGCTCGTCGACGAAGAGGAGGAAGCAGAGCAGGCCGGTCGCCAGGGCCTCCTCGGCGATCCAGCCCTCGCCGGTGGCCCGGCACGGGTCGGTCTCCGGGGAGACGGTCCGCGCGGCCTCCTGGAGACGGCCCAGGATCTCCAGGCACTCGTCCCAGCCGCGCGCGATGAAGTGCTCCGGGGAGGGGTCCTGGGAGCGGGTCCACAGGTCGCCGAGCCAGGGCTCGTGGTAGCGGGTGCGGTTC
Organism: Streptomyces sp. DSM 120436; assembly: GCF_055778765.1. Classification (NCBI taxonomy): domain Bacteria; kingdom Bacillati; phylum Actinomycetota; class Actinomycetes; order Kitasatosporales; family Streptomycetaceae; genus Streptomyces; species Streptomyces sp. DSM 120436. The sequence goes on from NZ_JBSKBS010000002.1 coordinate 1,327,235, forward strand.
TCGTAGGCGTAGGAGCGCAGCAGCCCGATCAGGCCGGTCGGTTCGGCGCCCTGGGCGAGCAGCCGTACGGCGTGGGCGGTGAGGTCGGAGGCGGCGAGCGCGGTGGGGTGCCCGTGGGTGAGGGCGGACTGCAACTGGGCGGCGCCGGCGCGCTGTTCGTCGGTGAGGCCGGGGGCCAGCCCGAGGGGGGCGACGCGCATGTTGGCGCCGCAGCCCTTGGAGTGGATCCGGCTGGCGTCCTGCCAGGGCCGGTCCTCGCGGGACAGCAGCCGGCAGGCCTCGAGGCAGGTGTTGCCGGGGGCGCGGTTGTTCTCCGGTGAGCGCCACCACTCCACGAACTCCTCGCGCACCGGCCGCTCCAGGTGCTCGGGGGTGAGCGTCCCCCGGTCCATGGCGGTGCGCAGGCCCCGTCCGAGCGCGAGCGTCATCTGCGTGTCGTCGGTGACGACCGCCGGCTTCGGCAGCTCCGTCCCCCGCCAGTCGCCGTACGCGGCGAGGATCGAGGGGACGTCCTTGAACTCGGTGGGGAAGCCGAGGGCGTCCCCGAGGGCGAGTCCGGTGAGCGCTCCGGTCGCGGCGCGCTTGGTGACGGTGGTCGTGGTCATGCGGGACGTCCTTCCGGGGTGGGCCGGAGCAGCGGCGGGTGGAGGGCGGCGGCGGCGCCCGCGCGGTACAGCGCGGCGGGCTTGCCCCGGCCGCCGGTGAGACGCGCGGCGCCGGGGACGGCCTCGACGAAGCCGGGGGTGGCGAGGACCTTGCGCCGGAAGTTGGGGCGGTCCAGGGTCGTGCCCCAGACGGTCTCGTAGACCTGCTGGAGCTCCCCGAGGGTGAACTGGGGCGGGCAGAACGCGGTCGCGAGGCCGGTGTACTCGAGCTTGGCGCCGATCCGGTCCCGCGCGTCGGCGAGGATCCGGTCGTGGTCGAAGGCGAGGTCCCGCGCCGCGTCGTACGGCGTCCAGCGGGCCTGGGCCGCGTCGCCGCCGCCGTGCGCCTCGGGGGCGTCGGGCAGCAGCGCGGCGAAGGCGACGGAGACCACGCGCATCCGGGGGTCCCGGTCCGGTTCGCTGTAGGTGCGCAGCTGCTCCAGGTGCGGTCCGGTGACGTCCGTCAGGCCGGTCTCCTCGCCCAGTTCGCGCCGGGCGGCGCGCTCCGCGGACTCGTCGGGCCGCAGAAAGCCCCCGGGCAGCGCCCAGCGCCCCGCGTACGGCTCCTGGCCGCGTTCGACGAGCAGGACGTGCAGGGCGCCCTCGCGGATCGTGAACACGGCGAGGTCGACGGTCACGGCGAAGGGCTCGAAGGCGTGCTTGTCGTAGCCGTCCACGACGACCTCCACCCCCTTTAATAGTCAGTGCGACTATTAAAGGGGGTGGAGGCGCGGAAGCACAAGCCCTCGCAGGGCGAACCGTGCGGCCCGGAGGCCGGCCGGCCGACTAGAGGTCGACCTCCTGCATCAGCATGCCGACCTCGGTGTTCGACAGCCGCCGCAGCCAGCCCGACTTCTGGTCGCCCAGGGTGACCGGACCGAACGCGGTGCGCACCAGCTTGTCCACCGGGAAGCCGGCCTCCGCGAGCATGCGGCGCACGATGTGCTTGCGGCCCTCGTGCAGGGTCACCTCGACGAGGTAGTTCTTGCCGGTCTGCTCCACCACCCGGAAGTGGTCGGCGCGGGCGTAGCCGTCCTCGAGCTGGATGCCGTCCTTGAGCCGCTTGCCCAGGTCGCGCGGGATCGGCCCGACGATGTGCGCGAGGTAGGTCTTCTTCACCCCGTACCTCGGGTGGGTCAGCCGGTGCGCCAGCTCGCCGTGGTTGGTGAGCAGGATCACGCCCTCGGTCTCGGTGTCGAGCCGCCCGACGTGGAAGAGCCGGGTCTCGCGGTTGGTGACGTAGTCACCGAGGCACTGCCGCCCCTCCGGGTCCTCCATGGTGGAGACGACCCCGGCGGGCTTGTTCAGCGAGAAGAACTGGTACGACTGCGTGGCCACGGTCAGGCCGTCGACCTTGACCTCGTCCTTCTCCGGGTCGACCCGCTTGCCCTGCTCCAGCACGATCTCGCCGTTGACCTCGACCCGCGCCTGGTCGATCAGCTCCTCGCAGGCGCGCCGCGAGCCGTAGCCGGCCCGGGCGAGCACCTTCTGCAGCCGCTCGCCCTCCTGCTCGGCGCCCGGGAAGGTCTTGGGCAGCTTGACGTCCTTCCTGCCCGCGTACCGCTCCCGGTTGCGCTCCTCGGCCCGCGCCTCGTACTCGCGGGACGTCGCCGGGACCGAGCGGCCCCGCTGCAGGGGCTTCTTCGGCCCGCCCTTGGCGCCTCCGCGCGCCGCGGGGCCACGGCCCGACTTGGGTCCCTCCTGGGAGGCGCCGGGGCCCACGTCGTAGCGCCGCTCCTCCGGGCGCGGCTTCTTCGGACGACCGCCCTGCCGGTCGTCGCGGTTGTTGCCGGCACCGCGGTGGTTACCGCGGCCACCGCCGCTCCCGCCGCGGCCGCCGCTGTTGCCACCACGGCTCCCGCCGTTGTTTCCGCTGCTGTTCCTGCCGCTGCTGCTTCGCATCAAAGTTCCGTCTTGTCGTCTGCGTCCTCGGAATCCGGGGCGTCCGGATCGAACGACGGGACCCCTTCCAGCGTCTCGGCCTCGATCGCGTCCGCCTCCGGGAGGAAGGGCGCGAGCTCCGGGAGCTCGTCCAGGCCGCGCAGGCCCATCCGCTCCAGGAAGTAGTTCGTCGTCGTGTACAGGATCGCACCTGTTCCGGGTTCCGTGCCCGCCTCCGCGATCAGACCCCGCTGCAGGAGGGTGCGCATCACGCCGTCGCAGTTGACCCCGCGCACCGCGGAGACCCTGCTGCGGCTGACCGGCTGCCGGTACGCGACGACCGCGAGGGTCTCCAGCGCGGCCTGGGTGAGGCGGGCCTGCCGGCCGTCCAGGACGAAGCCCTCGACGGCGGCGGCGTACTCGGGGCGGGTGTAGAAACGCCAGCCGCCCGCGACCCGGCGCAGCTCGAAGCCGCGGCCCTGGACGGTGTACTCGTCGGCCAGCTCGGCCAGCGCGTCGGCGACCTGGCGCCTCGGGCGTTCCAGGATCTTCGCCAGGTGCTCCTCGGTCGCGGGCTCGTCCACGACCATCAGCACGGCCTCCAGGGCCGGCTTCAGGTCGAGCTCCGCCACCGCGTGCGCCCCGGCCGGGGCCCCGCTCGTCTCCTCGCTCACGGTGTCCTCTCCTCCTGGGGCTGCTCGGGCGGCCGGTCGAACTCGTCGGTGACCGCGGGTACGGCGTCCCCGTCGCCGCCGGTCCAGCGGACGGTCAGCTCCCCCAGCGCGCTCTCCTGGTCGAGGGCGACGGCCTTCTCCCGGTACAGCTCCAGCAGGGCGAGGAAGCGGGCCACGACGGTCAGGGTGTCGTCGGTGTCCTCGACGAGCGCCCGGAAGCTCGCCTCGCCCAGCTCCTTGAGCCGCGCGACGACGATCCCGGCCTGCTCCTGCACGCTGACCAGCGGGGCGTGGATGTGGTCGACGTACACCTGCGGCTCGGGCCTGGGCTGCACGGCCTTGACGGCGAGCTCGGCGAGGCCCCGGGGGCCGATGCTGAGGACCACGTCCGGCAGCAGCTCCGCGTGGTGCGGCTCCAGCCCGACGGTACGGGGAAAACGGCGGGCCTCGTCGTCCAGCCGCCGGCTGAAGATCTCGGCGACCTGCTTGTACGCGCGGTACTGCAGCAGCCGCGCGAACAGCAGGTCGCGGGCCTCCAGCAGGGCGAGGTCGGCCTCGTCCTCCACCTCGGCGGCAGGGAGCAGCCGGGCCGCCTTCAGATCCAGCAGGGTGGCCGCGACGACCAGGAACTCGGTCGTCTCGTCCAGGTCCCAGTCCGGCCCGAGCGCCCGGATGTACGCCATGAACTCGTCCGTCACCCTGGACAACGCGACCTCGGTGACGTCCAGCTTGTGCTTGGCGATCAACTGCAGCAGCAGATCGAACGGCCCCTCGAAGTTCGCCAGCCGAACCGTGAACCGCCCGTCCCCGCCGGCGCCCTCCCCCTCGGACACGGAACCGGACGAGCCCGCCCCGCTGGAGACACCGTCCGGTGCCCGCAGCACGTCAGCAGCGGCGGACCCGACCGGCACGTGCGGCTGCGCGCCGGTGGGGGGCGCCTCCGGCTCACCGGCGGCCGGCGCGGCCGGACCCTGCCCGTCAGCAGCGGCATACCGCCCAGCGGGCGGCGCGCCGGCACCACCGGGACGCGCCACCGTGCCGTCAGCCCCCGGCCGCCTCTCCCCACCGTCACCCCTCCCCTCAAACGCGCCGCCCGGCGGGCTCGCCTCACCCGGCGCGCCGACGTCGTCGGCGGGCGCACCCCGCCCTGCCGTGGACCCGGCCGGCGCGGGCGCCGTCACGGACGGCCGCACGTCGGCGTGGAGCGGCGCGACCATGCCCTGCCCACCGGCCCCGGCACGCGGCGCGGTGAGCGGCGTGCCGCTGCTGCCGTGCCCCCGGGCCACGCCGTCGGACACCCGCCGCTCCTCGGCGGGCGCACCCTGCCCGGCGGCCGGCTCGGACTGCGCGACCGCCTGCCCGGCGGACATGGCCGGATCCGGCGAGGACCGGCACGACGAGGCCCCGCCGTCGGAAGCACGCCCCGCGTCGGTGGACGCGGCCGACGCGGCCGTCGGCGCAGGCGGCCGCACGGCGTCGGACGCCTCCCGCCCCTCCCCGGCCGGGCCCTGCCCGTCCGTGCCGGCGCGCGGCGCGCCGGCACTGCCGGGACGCACCACCGGGTCATCGGATGCCCACCGCGCGTCACCAGCGGCCCCCCGCTCATCGGCGGGCGCACCCTGCCCGGCGGCCGGCTCGGGCCGCGTGACCGTGCCCTCGGGAACGGGAGCCACCGCAGCGGTGGAGGCGCCGGCGTCCGCGGACGACCGTCCGGCCGCCGCGGGCCCGCGGCCCAGGGGCCGACGGCGGGGCGGGCCGGCGCCGGGCGCGGGGGCGGCTGCGTCGTTCGAGGTCATGGCCCCCGCAGGCTACCGCTACCGTCCCCGCAGGCGTCGCACGAGGATGCTGGCGTCCCCACGGCTCTCCAGGTCCGCGAGGACCACGGCGACCGCCTCGCGGACGATCCGGCCGCGGTCGACGGCGAGACCGTGCTCGCCGCGCAGCACGAGGCGGGCGTGCTCCAGGTCCATCAGCTCCTCCGCGGACACGTACACGGTGATCTTCTCGTCGTGCCGCTCGCGACCGCTGGGCCGCCGTGCCGCGGGCCGCCCGCGCTTGCGCGGGGGCGCGGCCGCACCGTCGGCCGTCACCGCCGCACGCCGTCCGACGCCCGCGGCGCCCCGGCCGCGGGACTCCCCGGCCCCGGCCGGTTCCACGTCCGCCGCGGCGTGCTCCGCGCCCTCGCCGTCGCCGCCCTGCACGGGCACCGACTGCGGCGCGTCCTCGTGGGCGGCCGCGGCCGCGTCGCCCTCCCCCGCGGGAGCGGGGACCCGGGCGTCGCCGCCGGCGCGCCGGGGGGTGGACGCCTGGAGCGCCATCCCCCCTGTCGTACGGAAGAGTTCGTCGGCCCCCGGCAGACTCACTCGGCGTGACACCGGGCGAGCACCTCCCTGGCGAGCTGGCGGTAGGCGGCGGCGCCGACGGAGTTGGACGCGTACGTGGTGATCGGCTCACCGGCGACCGTGGTCTCCGGGAAGCGGACCGTGCGTCCGATGACCGTGTGGTAGACGTGGTCGTCGAACGCCTCGACCACCCGCGCGAGCACCTCACGGCTGTGCACCGTGCGCGAGTCGTACATGGTGGCGAGGATGCCGTCGAGCTCCAGTTCCGGGTTGAGCCGCTCCTGCACCTTCTCGATGGTCTCGGTCAGCAGGGCCACACCGCGCAGCGCGAAGAACTCGCACTCGAGCGGCACGATCACCTTGTGCGCCGCGGTGAGCGCGTTGACCGTGAGCAGACCCAGCGAGGGCTGGCAGTCGATGACGATGTAGTCGTAGTCGTCCATGAGCGGCTTCAGCGCCCGCTGCAGCGTCGACTCGCGCGCGACCTCGCTCACCAGCTGCACCTCGGCCGCCGACAGGTCGATGTTGCTGGGCAGCAGGTCCATGTTGGGGACCGCGGTCTTCAGCAGCACCTCGTCGGCCGCCATGCCCCGCTCCATGAGCAGGTTGTAGACGGTGAGGTCGAGCTCCATCGGGTTGACGCCGAGTCCGACCGACAGCGCGCCCTGCGGGTCGAAGTCGACGAGCAGCACCCGGCGTCCGTACTCCGCGAGCGCGGCGCCCAGGTTGATGGTCGACGTGGTCTTGCCGACGCCGCCCTTCTGGTTGCACATCGCGATGATCTTCGCGGGTCCGTGGTCGGTCAGCGGGCCCGGGATCGGGAAGTACGGCAGCGGGCGCCCGGTCGGGCCGATGCGCTCACGGCGCTGGCGTGCCGCGTCGGGCGCGAGCGTGGCCGCGTACTCCGGGTCGGGCTCGTACTCGGCGTCGGGGTCGTAGAAGTGCCCCTCGGGCAGTTCGTCGTAGTCGGCGAGATGGTTGTGGGGCGCGCCACTTCCGTCGCCGGCCATGGCGTTCACGTGATGGCCATCCATGCTCTGGTGTGCTGGGTGAGTCACTCCTGGAGTTCCGTGACTCTGATGGGCTGCGAAGGTGCGCACAGCGACGGAGCCGACAGCAGCGAATCCCGCGGACCCCTGGCCCGGCGCAGGCATTCCTGGTTGACCACCCCCGGGAGTAAATGTCGACTCATTCACAAGTCGTCTTACCTCCTTGGTGACCAGGAAACTTCTAGACAGGTCAGCGTGGCACCATGCCGACGGTTGGCGACTCTATGGCGTGTCGGCCGTCCGCAGCAACACAATCCGCCGGACCCGGCCCGATGTGTCGGCATTGGAACACCCCTCTGTCAAGGGCGTACGGCCGTCGCACGGCAGGATTCACGGGTGTACGAATCGGTAGAACGGTTACGTTCGAGGCGAGTTGCCCTCGAACCAGGACGTGACCATACACACATCCGGCCGGACCTTGGCGCGCAAGGTCCGGCCCGGTGCGAGGCGTTGACGTCCCGAGTTGACGTATCGCCTTTGCGGATCCGTGACTTGGTCGACTTACCGCCCGTGCGGATCAGCCGAGCAGCGAGGCGAGTTCCACGTGCTCCAGCCCGTGCGCCTCGGCGACCTCCTTGTAAACGACCTTGCCGTCATGGGTGTTGAGGCCCTTGGCGAGCGCCGGGTCCCGGCGCAGCGCCTCCACCCAGCCGCGGTCGGCGAGTTCGACGATGTACGGCAGCGTGGCGTTGGTGAGCGCGTAGGTCGAGGTGTTGGGCACCGCGCCGGGCATGTTGGCGACGCAGTAGAAGACCGACTCGTGGACCGTGAAGGTCGGTTCGGCGTGCGTGGTCGGGCGCGAGTCCTCGAAGCAGCCGCCCTGGTCGATCGCGATGTCGACAAGGACACTTCCGGCCTTCATCCGGGAGACCAGCTCGTTGGTGACCAGCTTCGGCGCCTTGGCGCCGGGGACCAGCACGGCGCCGATCACGAGGTCGGCCTCCAGGCAGGCCTTCTCCAGCTCGAAGGCGTTGGAGACGACGGTCTGGACGCGCGTGCCGAAGACCTTGTCGGCCTCCTTGAGCTTGTTGATGTCCTTGTCGAGCAGGGTCACGTGGAAACCCATGCCGACGGCTATCTGCGCGGCGTTCCAGCCGGAGACGCCGGCGCCGATGACGACCGCGCGGCCGGCCAGCACGCCGGGGACGCCGCCGGGCAGCACGCCGCGGCCGCCGTGGGCGCGCATGAGGTGGTAGGCGCCGACCTGGGTGGAGAGGCGGCCCGCGACCTCGGACATCGGGGCGAGCAGCGGCAGCGCGCGGCTGGGCAGCTCGACGGTCTCGTAGGCGATGGCGGTGGTGCCGGACTCCAGCAGGGCGTCCGTGCACTCCTTGGACGCGGCCAGGTGCAGGTAGGTGAAGAGGGTCTGGTCCTTGCGCAGGCGGTGGTACTCCTCCGCGACCGGCTCCTTGACCTTGAGCAGCAGGTCGGCGGCGGCCCAGACCTCGTCGGCGGTGTCCAGGATCCGACCGCCCGCGGCGACGTACTCGCCGTCCGGGATCGAGGAGCCGGCGCCGGCGCCGCGCTCGATGACGACCTGGTGGCCGTGGCGCACGAGCTCGTGCACGCCGGCAGGGGTGATGGCCACCCGGAACTCGTTGTTCTTGACCTCGCGGGGGATGCCGACCTTCACGTGGATCACGGTCCTTGGCTCAGAGGGTGTGGGGATATCACTACACATACCCGGGCACGCGCGGGCACACCGGGAGAGACCGCAGGAGATGGTGCGGCAGAGCCAGTCTAATGAAGGTGTTCCTGCTGTCTAGCCTTCCATTGCATCAATCTTCAGTGGAAGCGATGCGGATTTCGCAGGCGTTAGCTCCGCATTCCGGCTCGGAGTCGTCCTCCGCGGCCTCCTCGGCCAGCATGCGCTCGGCCGTGCTCCGGTGCAGCGCGGCGGACGCGGGGTCGCCCAGACGCGCGAAGGAGTCGGCCAGCCGCAGGTGCAGCGCGGCCTGCAGCCGGGTGTCCTCGGCCCGGCGCGCCCACTCCACGGCCTCCCGGCAGGTGTGCAGCGACTCCTCCAGCCGCCCCGCGTACTCCTGCACCCGCCCCAGTTCGCTCAACGCCCGCGCCTGCGCGGCCACGTCGCCCTCCCGTCGGTGCCCGGCGACGGCCGCGCGCCAGTTGCGCAGCGCCTCGCCGTAGCGGCCCGCGTAGGTGTGGGCGGCGCCGATGCGGCCGTAGAGCCGGGCCGCCTCGGGGCGCTCGTCGCGGGCCAGCCGCTCGGCCAGGGCGCGGCCGAACCAGTCCGCCGCCCGGTCGTAGTCCCCCAGCTCCAGGTGCGCGCCGCCCACGGATTCCATCGCCCGCCCGGTGGCGTACGGGTCGTTCGCCTCGCGCCCGGCGTCCAACGCGGCCCGGTAACGCACCAGCGCCTTCGCGGTGCGGCCGGTACGGGCGTCGAGGTCGCCGAGGTTGAGCAGGGCGGCGGCCCGTTCGCGGGACAGGTTCCGGCGCTCGGCGACGCCCAGGACGAGGTGGTGGATGTCGTAGAGGTCGCTCGCGGCGGCACGGGTGCCGACGTGGGCGACCATGGCCCGCACCAGCTGGGACATGAGCCGCCGGGCCAGGGTGTCCAGCTCCCCGTCGGCGACCGCGAGCCGGGCGGCGGCCAGCAGGGCGGGCCTGCGCAGGCGCAGCCAGTCGGCGGCGGCGCGGGGCGTGGGGAAGCGCAGGGGGCGCGGCAGGGCGAGGAGCTTCGCCCGGGCCTCGGGGCTGTCGGTCTCGGTGATCGCACGGCAGGACTGGAGCAGCCGCACGGTCCGCTCCAGCATGCGGGCGCGGGCGAGCTGGAGCTCGGCGGGCCGCTCGTGCTCCTCGGCGAGCCGGCGCAGCTCGCGGTGGAGGCAGCCCGGCACCCGGTACTGCGGCAGGGCGGAGCCCACCGAGTGCAGCAGGCCGTGGGCGGCGAAGTCGTCGAGGGTGGTGTGCGCGGCCTCCACCGAGCATCCGGTGAGCGCGGCGGCGGTGTGCGGGTCGACGAGTCCGGCCGGGGCGAGGGCGAGCAGGCGCAGGGTGCGGGCGGCGGTCTGCGGCAACGCGTCGTGCACCAGCCGCAGCAGCCGGGCGGTCACGGGTTCGGCGCCGGCGTCCGTGTGCAGTTGCCTGGCGAGATCGGCGACGGCGGCCTTGGGGCGTGCGGCGAGCCAGCCGCCGGCCAGCACCAGCGCGGCCGGCTGGCCCTGGCACTGCTCGGCGAGGCGCTCGGCGGCCCGGGGGTCGACGGTGACGCGCACGGATCCGGTGAACCGGGACAGCAGCTCCACCCCGGACTTGGTGTCGAGGCCGCCGAGGGTGCAGGGGCGGACGTCGGCGATGCCGGTGAGCGGGCCGGAGGAGACGGTGACGGCCAGGCAGCCGGGGTTGTCCGGGAGCAGGGCGTCGACCTGCTCGGGGTCGGCGGCGTCGTCGAGCAGGAGGACCGCGCGGCGCTCGGCGAGGGCGGTGCGCAGCGCCTCGCCGAGCTCGTCCTCGGGGGCGCCGGCGGGAGCGGGCTCGCCGAGCGCGTCGAGCAGGTCGCGGGCGGCGGACCCGACGGGCACGGGGGTGCCGTCGGGCTCGCTCAGCCGGGTGCGCAGCACCCCGTCGGGGTAGGCGCCGGCGACCTGGCGGACGAGTTCCTCGGCGAGCGCGGAGCGTCCGGATCCGGGGCGTCCCGCGATGAGCAGCACACGGGCGCGGGGGGCCTTGCGGCCGGAGAGGGTGTCGAGCCCGGCGCGCTCGATGTCGGCGCGCAGTTCCTTCAGCTCCCTGGTACGGCCCAGGAATCGACCTTCCGGGTGGGCGTCCCGAGGGAGCCGCACACCGTTCGGGTCCACTGCCTGATCCGTCACGGGCCACACTCCCGTCCCACCGCACGCGCCGGCCCGCCGGATCCCCGGTACGGGCGTTCTCCAGAGCCTAGTTCACGCTCTGCGACGTTCCGTGAGGAGCGCGGCGCGGTGGGCGAGACTCCCTCGATCGGATCAACAGATCGTAGGATTCACGCCCCTGACGGGCGCCCCGTACGCCGACGGGCTTCACGTCCCGGGCGGCCTCAACCGCCGGCTCACGCCTCGAACGGCCGGGCCGGCCACGGCGCCTCCGCCGGACGCAGCGCGTCCAGGCCGTCGCCGGAGCGGGCGGCGACCAGCGACAGCACGCCCACCACCAGGCAGTTGTTGTGCAGGTCACCGGCGAGCACCCCGCGCACCAGCTCGTCGACGGGGACCCGGGCCAGCTCCATGTCGGCCTCCTCGTCCTCCACCGTGAAGCGGTCGCCCTCGGCCTCGGACAGTCCCCGGGCCAGGAAGATCCGCACGGCCTCGTCGCAGCCGCCGGGCGTGGTGTAGACGTCGGTCAGCACCCGCCAGTCCTCCGCCTTGACGTGCGCCTCCTCGTACAGCTCGCGCTGGGCGGCGTGCAGCGGGTTCTCGCCGGGGACGTCGAGCAGGCCGGCCGGGATCTCCCACAGCTTCTGGCGCACCGGGTGCCGGTACTGGCGCAGCACCACGGCCCGGTCCGCGTCGTCGAGGGCGAGGACGGCCACGGACCCCGGGTGGACCTGGTAGTCGCGGCCGACCACGGCGCCCCCCGGCATGACGACCTCGTCGGTGCGCACGGAGGTCTTCTTGCCCACGAAGGGGGTCCGCGTCCCGCGGATCTCCCACTCCTCCGCGGTGTCCTTGATCGTCATGCCTGTCCTTCCGAACCGAAGCGGTGGTACCCGGCCCGCCCGCGACGACGCGGCCGGGGCGCGGACCGTTGAAGGTCCGCACCCCGGCAACCGTACAACTGGGCGTGCTACTTCGAGATCTTCCGCTCGACCGCGGCCTTCACCAGCCCGGCGAAGAGCGGGTGCGGGCGGGTCGGACGCGACCGCAGCTCCGGGTGCGCCTGGGTGGCGACCAGATAGGGGTGGACGTCACGCGGGTACTCGACGTACTCGACGAGCTTGCCGTCGGGCGAGGTGCCGGAGAACACCAGGCCCGCCTTCTTCTCCAGCTCCGCGCGGTAGGCGTTGTTCACCTCGTAGCGGTGCCGGTGGCGCTCCTCGACGTACTCCTTGCCGTCGTAGACCTCGCGGACGACGGACCCCTCGGCCAGCTTGGCCGGGTACATGCCGAGCCGCATGGTGCCGCCCATGTCGCCCTCACCGGCGACGATGTCGAGCTGCTCCGCCATGGTGGAGATCACCGGGTGGGCGGTGGCCGGGTCGAACTCGGTGGAGTTGGCGTCGGAGATGTCCGCCAGGTTCCGCGCGGCCTCGATCACGATGCACTGCAGGCCGAGGCACAGGCCCAGCAGCGGGATCCGGTTCTCGCGGGCGTACTTGATCGCGCCGACCTTGCCGAGCACACCGCGGTCGCCGAAGCCGCCGGGGATGCAGATGCCGTCGACGTCGGCGAGCTGCGCCTGGGCGCCCGCCGGGGTCTTGCAGTCGTCGGACGTGACCCACTTGATCTTGACGCGGGCCCTGTTGGCGAAACCGCCGGCGCGCAGCGCCTCGGTGACCGACAGGTAGGCGTCCGGCAGGTCGATGTACTTGCCGACCAGGGCCAGGGTGATCTCGTGGTCGGGGTTGTGCACCCGGTCCAGCAGGTCGTCCCAGGTGGTCCAGTCGACGTCACGGAAGGGCAGGTCCAGCTTGCGGACCACGTAGGCGTCCAGACCCTCGCCGTGCACGGTCTTCGGGATGTCGTAGATCGAGCGGGCGTCGGGGCAGGCGACCACGGCGGCCTCGTCGACGTCGCACATCAGCGAGATCTTCCGCTTGATGGCGGTGGGCACCTCGCGGTCGCAGCGCAGCACGATCGCGTCGGGCTGGATGCCGATGTTGCGCAGCGCCGCCACCGAGTGCTGGGTCGGCTTGGTCTTCAGCTCACCGGAGGGGCCGATGTAGGGAAGGAGGGAGATGTGGACCACGAACACGTTGTCACGGCCGACCTCGTGCCGCACCTGGCGGACCGTCTCCAGGAACGGGAGCGACTCGATGTCGCCGACCGTGCCGCCCACCTCCGTGATCACGACGTCGACCTCGTCGGTCGCCATGCGCCGGATGCGGTGCTTGATCTCGTTGGTGATGTGCGGGATGACCTGGACGGTGTCGCCCAGGTACTCGCCGCGCCGCTCCTTGGCGATCACCGTGGAGTAGACCTGACCCGTGGTGACGTTGGCGGAGCCGTCGAGGTCGCGGTCGAGGAAGCGCTCGTAGTGGCCGATGTCCAGGTCGGTCTCTGCGCCGTCGTTGGTGACGAACACCTCACCGTGCTGGAAGGGGTTCATCGTGCCCGGGTCGACGTTGAGGTACGGGTCGAGCTTCTGCATCACGACGCGCAGACCGCGGGCCTTGAGCAGCATGCCGAGGCTGGAGGCGGTCAGCCCCTTGCCGAGAGAGGAGGCGACACCCCCGGTGACGAAGATGTGCTTGGTCGTCGAAGCTGTGCTGTTTCGGAAAGCAGCGGGCGGCATGGCCAAGAGGGGGCTCCCGTGGTCGCGGTCTGTGGGTGCGGTTCCGGGGTTTCTCGCCCACCGGTCCACGGGCTACCAGCGTAACAGCGCCGCGGGGGAACGGCTCACGACCACGCTCCGCGCACGGGGGGCCACGCAGCATGTACCACACACGGGGCCCTCACTCGAGGCTCACTCGTTCGGCGGGGTCGCGTTGCCGCGAGCGGCATACAGATCATCTACGTGCGTCGTATCCTGCTCGGACACTCGCTGCCGAGCCCGGCCGGCCGAACGGCACCACCCCCCGCCCGTAAGTCCCGGAACAACGTGGGCTCGTCAGTTCGTTGAGCAGAGATCGGCGCTTTGCACATACGGCGGGGCGACTGCTTTGCTTCACAGCTCAACGACATTTTGCAAGACCCCCCTTGACCGCACTAGCGACAGCCCCCTCGCGGGGTGACGTGGCCGTTCGACTGGAGATGCACGTGGCCGGGCGCATCGAAGACTACGCACTCATCGGAGACATGCAGACCGCGGCGCTGGTCTGCCGGGACGGCACGGTCGACTGGCTGTGCCTGCCGCGCTTCGACTCGCACGCCATCTTCGCCGGGCTGCTGGGAACCGAGGAACACGGATTCTGGCGGCTGGGCCCCGCACACCCGGACGCGGAGCCGCCCGCGGCGACCCGGCGCCGTTACCGGGGCGACTCCCTGATCCTGGAATCCGAGTGGGACACCCCCCGCGGCACGGTCCGCGTGACGGATTTCATGCCCCCGCGCGACGGCGCCCCCCAGCTCATCCGCATCGTGGAAGGCGTCTCGGGCCGGGTCCCCGTGCGCTCGGCGCTGCGCATGCGCTTCTCCTACGGCCGGGTGGTGCCGTGGGTGCGCCGGCACGAGGGCCGCACGGTCGCCGTCGCCGGCCCCGACTCCGTGTGGTTCGACACCGGCGTCGAGACCTACGGCGAGGACCTGACCACGTACTCGGACTTCACCGTGGCGCCCGGCGACCGGGTGGCGTTCACCCTCTCCTGGGAGCCGTCGCACAAGCAGCCCCCGGCGCTGCCCGAGCCCGAGCAGGCCCTCGGGGCCACCGAGGACTTCTGGAGCGAGTGGGTCGAGCACTGTACGTACCACGGCCCCTACCGCGAGGCCGTGATCCGCTCCCTGATCACGCTGAAGGCCCTCACCTACGCCCCGACCGGCGGCATCGTCGCCGCGCCCACCACCTCCCTGCCCGAGGACATCGGCGGCGTCCGCAACTGGGACTACCGCTACACCTGGCTGCGGGACGCGGCGATCACCCTGTCCTCGCTGCTGCGCACCGGCTACCGCGAGGAGGCCCGCGCCTGGCGCGAGTGGCTGCTGCGCGCGGTGGCGGGCGACCCGGAGAACCTGCAGATCATGTACGGCATCGCCGGCGAGCGCGAACTCGGCGAGGCGGAGCTGGACTGGCTGCCCGGCTACGAGAACTCCGCCCCCGTCCGGGTGGGCAACGGCGCGGCCCACCAGCTCCAGCTCGACGTGTACGGCGAGGTCACCGAGGCCCTGCACCTGGCCCACATGACCGGCCTCGCGCGCAACGACTACGCCTCGCTGCTCCAGCTCAAGCTGATCCAGTACCTGGAGAAGCACTGGCAGGAGCCGGACGAGGGCATCTGGGAGGTGCGCGGCCCGCGCCGCCACTTCGTGCACTCCAAGGTGATGGCCTGGGTGGCCGTCGACCGCACCATCAAGCTCATCGAGTCCGGCGACGCCCACGGCCCGCTGGAGGAGTGGAAGCGGCTGCGCGACGACATCCACCGGGACGTGTGCGAGAAGGGCTACGACGAGGAGCGCAACACCTTCACCCAGTCGTACGGCTCCCAGGAGCTGGACGCGGCTCTGCTGCTGATCCCGCAGGTGGGCTTCCTGCCGCCGGACGACAAGCGGGTGATCGGCACCGTCGAGGCGATCCAGCGCGAGCTGTCCACCTCCGACGGCTTCATCCTGCGCTACCCGACGGAGGGCAAGGACGAGGGCGTCGACGGCCTGCCCGGCGACGAGGGGGCGTTCCTCGCCTGCTCGTTCTGGATGGCCGACGACCTGGCCATGATCGGGCGCGTGGACGAGGCGCGGAAGCTGTTCGAGAAGCTGCTGTCGCTGCGCAACGACCTCGGTCTGCTGGCGGAGGAGTGGGATCCGCGCCTGCAGCGCCAGGTGGGCAACTTCCCGCAGGCGTTCAGCCACGTCCCGCTGATCGACACGGCCCTGCGCCTGACGGCGTCGGGGGCGTACGGAGGCTGACGGCGCCGCCCCGCCCCCGGCCGGTCCGGGGGCGGCGGCGCGGGCCGGACGTGTGACGGGGACGCGCCTGCGGGTAGCGTCCGCTGCATGAGCACCGCCGGCACACCCCCGCCCACGGGCATCACCGTGCGGCGCGCCCTGGAACTGCCCGGACTGCGCGGCGGCCTCCCCGAGGTCCTCTCCGGCGCCGAGCGGCTGGGGCGCACGGTGCGCTGGGTGCACGCGGGCGAGGTGCCCCACATCGCCTCCCTGCTCAAGGGCGGCGAACTGCTGCTCACCACCGGCTACGGGCTCGGCGCCCGCCCGGCGGACCAGCGGGCGTTCGTGCGCACGCTGGCCGACCGGGGCATCGCGGCCCTGGTGGTCGAACTCGGTCCGCGCTTCCCCCGGCTGCCCGCCGCCCTGGTCGACGCGGCCCGCGCCGCCGGGCTGCCGCTGGTCCAGCTCCACCGCGAGGTGCCGTTCGTCACGGTCACCGAGGAGATCCACACCGAGATCGTCAACGGGCACTACGCGCTGCTCCAGCGCGCGGAGGAGGTGCACCGGCGCTGCACCGAGGCGCTGCTCGCCGGCGGGGGCGTGCCGCGGGTCCTGGAGATCCTCGCCGGGTTCACCGGCGATCCCGTGTTCCTGGAGGCCGCCGACGGCCGGCTGCTGTACGCGGCCGGGGAGGGACCCGAGGGCGCGGACCCGCTTCAGGTGTGGGAGGGGCTGCGCGACCGTCGGCGGGACGATCCGCCGGCCGGCACGGTCCTGGTGGACGTGCCCGGCGGGGGGCCCGGCAGCGGCGGCGTCCGGGCGCGGCTGGTGCTGCTGCCGGTGCGCTGCGCGCCGGAGCCGGTGCACCGGATGGCCACCGAGCGGGCCGCGGGCCTCCTCGCCGTGGTGCTGATGCAGGCCCGCCAGGAGGAGGAGCTGGCGGCGCGCGGCCGCGGCGACTTCCTCACCGACCTCGCCGAGGGCCGGATCAGCGCCCGGGACGCGCCCGCCCAGGCCGGGGTGCTGGGCTTCAAGCCGGGCCGGGGGCCGCTGCTGCCGGTGGTCATGCGGCTCGGCGACGCGCTGCCCCCGCAGGACGGCGGCTGGGCGGTGCTGGCCCGCGCGGTGGGCGAGGAGCTGTCCTCGCTCGGTGTGCCGGTGCTGCTCGGGGTGCGGCCGGTCGAGGGGCGGGTGCCGCTGCTGCTCGCGCTGCGCGCGGACACGGACCGGCCGTCCGTCGCGGACCGGGTGGCGGCCGCGCTGCGCGCCGGGGCGGAGCGCGCGGGGACGCTGCGGCCGGGCGGACGGCCGCCCGTGGTGGTGGTCGGGCCGGCCGGTGACTGGGCGGCGGTGCCGGCGGGGCTGCGGCACACGGTGGAGACGGCCACGGCGGCGCAGGGGCTGCCCGAGCGCCCCTGGTACGACGCCCGGCGGCTGGACATCGACCTGCTGCTGTGGCGGCTGCGCGACCATCCGGACCTGGCGGACTTCGTGGACCGGGCGATCGGCCCGGTGCTGGACCACGACCGCCGCTCCCGGCCCGCGCTGCTGCCCACCCTGGAGACGTATCTGGCGCATGCCGGGCGCAAGGCGGAGACCGCGCGGGAGCTGCATCTGAACCGGCAGACGCTCTACAACCGGCTCGCCCGCATCGGGGAGTTGCTGGGCGCCGATCTCGACGACCCCCAGGCGGTGCTGACACTGAGCCTGGCCCTGCGGGCACGGCGGCACGTGCCCTGACCGGCGGGCGGGACCCGCGGAGGGTTCAGATCAGTGGCCGGAGCCGGGTCAGCTCGTCGTAGACGCTGAGGACCTGGGCGACCGTCTGGTCCTCGGTCGGCCAGGTCGCGGCCTGCCGTACCCCCCGCCGCACGAGCGACTCCCGGTGCTCCGGGTCCGTCAGCAGCCGGATCACGGCGTCGGCGAGCGCCCGCGCGTCGCCGCGCGGCACGAGTTCGGCGGCGTCGCCGACGAGTTCGGGGATGCCGCCCACCCGGGTCGCGACGAGCGGCACACGCGCGTGGAGCGCCTCCTGGGCGAACAGGGAGCGCCCCTCCTCCCTGCGGCTCGGCAGCACGGCCACGTCGGCCGCGGCCAGCAGGTCGGAGGCGTCCTCACGGCGGCCGAGCAGCCGCACCGGGAGGTCCTGGGCCTCGACGGCGCGCCGCAGTTCGCCGTGCAGCGGCCCCTCTCCCGCGACCACCACCAGCGGCGCCGGGTCGAGGCGCTGCCAGGCGTGCGTGGCGTCCAGCAGGACGTCGTGGCCCCGGTGCCGCTCCAGGGAACCGACGGCCACGATCAACGGACGGTCCACGGCGCCGAGTTCGGCGCGCACCTTGGGCGTGCGCCGCTCGGCCTCCTCCGGCGCCGGCGCGCTGCGGGGTCCGGGCAGGGAGACCGCGGCCAGCCGGGCGTCGCGCGCCCCGCTGCGGCGCGCCCGGTCCACCAGCGCGGAGGTCGTCCCCAGCACCACGCCGGCCGCCCGCACGACCCGTCGCTCCAGCACGCGCAGGAAGTGCGCGCGGGGGCCTTCGGCGTGCGCCCGGTCGTGCCAGGTGACGACGAACGGGGTGCTGCGCCCGCTGAGCGCCAGGGACGTGCGGAACGAGGCGTGCAGACCGTGCGCGTGCACCAGGTCCGCGCCCGAGCAGGCGGCGCGCAGCGCGGCCACCGACCCCGGGTCGCTGCTGCGCGGCACGCGCACGTGCTCCGCCCCGGCCCCGGTGAAGTCGTAGGCGCGGTCCGCCTCCTCGGGGGCGCACACCGTGACCCGCACGCCCCTCGCCACGAGCCCCGCGGCCAGCGAGCGCACGTGCGCGCCGCTCGCGGCGTTGCCGCCGCCCAGCACCTGCACAGTGCGCAGCGGCGACTGGCCGTGCCGTGCGTGGCTGCTCACGGGGGTCACGTGGCCGGGCTCCTGGTTCGGGTCGGACGGTCACGACGAACGTACCGAAGGATCCCGCGCAGGGGTGGCCCGCGCGGCTTCCTCCGCGTACACCGTCAAGCATGCCAGCACGCCCGGCAGTTCCGGGAAACGCTCCGGCGTACGCCGGGGTCCACACCTGATGACACATCACCCGTACGGATGACGGAAGATCTCCTTCCGGCCGGGTCAGGCGTCCACCCGCGCCGCCGCCAGCAGCTCCTCCGCGTGCGCCCGCGCCGTCTCGGAGTCCTCCTGGCCGGCCAGCATCCGCGACAGCTCCCGTACGCGGTCCTCGCCCTCCAGCACCTTCACGCCGGACCGGGTGACCGAGCCGTCGCTGGTCTTCTCCACCAGCAGCTGCCGGTCGGCGAACGCGGCCACCTGCGGCAGGTGCGTGACGACCACGACCTGCGCCTTCTTCGCCAGACGGGCGAGACGCCGCCCGATCTCCACCGCCGCCTTGCCGCCGACGCCGGCGTCCACCTCGTCGAACAGGTACGTCGGCACCGGGTCGGTCCCGGCGAACACGACCTCCACGGCCAGCATCACGCGCGACAGCTCACCGCCCGAGGCGCCCTTGGCGATCGGCCGGGGCGGCGCCCCGGGGTGCGGAGCCAGCAGCAGCTCGACCTCGTCCACACCCGACGGCCCGTACGCCACCGTGCGCCCGTTCACCTCGACGCCGTCGGGGTCCTCGGTCTGCCGGATGTCGAACGACACGCGTGCGTGCGGCATGGCGAGCGACGCCAGCTCCTCCGTCACGGCCGCCGCGAACCGCTCCGCGGCCTCCGCCCGTGCCTCCGACAACTCCTGTGCCAGCGCGCCCAGTTCGGCGCGGAGCGCATCACGCTCGGCGGTCAGCTCGCCGATCCGCTCGTCGTCGCCCTCCAGCTCCACGAGGCGCGCGGCGCTCCGCTCCGCCCACGCCAGCACCTCGGCGGCGTCCTCGCCGTACTTGCGGGTCAGCCCGTTCAGCGCCGCCCGGCGCTCCTCGACCGCCGCCAGCCGCAGCGGGTCCGCGTCCAGGTCGTCGGCGTAACCGGCCAACTCGCCCGCGACGTCACGCAGCAGGATGCCGATCTCCCCGATCCGGTCGGTCAGCGCGGCCAGCGCCGGGTCGTGCGCCCGCACGGCGTCCAGGGCCCGCTGGGCGCCCGCGACGAGCGTCCCGGCGTCCACGCCCTCCGGGTCCTCCGGGTTGCCCGCCAGCGCGGCGTGCGCGACCGCGGCGGCCGACCTCAGCGCCTCGGCGTGCCCGAGCCGCTCCGCCTCCTCCGCCAGCTCCGCGTCCTCGCCCGCACGCGGCTCGACCGCGGCGATCTCCTCGAGCCCGAAGCGCAGCATGTCGGCCTCCTGGGCCCGCTCCCGCGCACGGGTGGTGATCTCCTCCAGCTCCGCGGTGACCGCCCGCAGCCGCTTGTACGCCTTCGCGTACGCGCCGAGCGGCACGGCGACCGCGTACCCGGCGTACCGGTCGAGCGCCTGCCGTTGCCGGGACAGCTTCAGCAGCCCCTGCTGGTCGCTCTGTCCGTGCACGGCCACCAGGTCGTCGGCGAGCTCCGCCAGCAGTCCCACGGGCACACTGCGCCCGCCCAGGTGCGCCCGCGACCGCCCCTCGGCCGAGACGGTACGGCTGACCAGCAGCGTCCCCTCGTCGAGCTCGGCCCCGGCCTCCTCGGCGCGCACGACGGCCGGCGAACCCTCGGGCACGGCGATCCGCCCCTCGACCACGGCGTTGCGCGCGCCGATCCGCACCAGCGCCGCGTCCGCGCGCCCGCCGAGCAGCAGGCCCAGGCTCGTGACCACCATGGTCTTGCCCGCCCCGGTCTCGCCGGTCACGGCGGTGAAGCCGGGCGACAGCTCGACGACGGCGTCGTCGATGACACCGAGCGACCGTATCCGCATCTCCTCCAACACCCTCCAGACCATACGAGGTCCCGCACGTGTTGTGCGACGCCACCCCGCCCCGCGGGCGCCGCGGCGGACCGTGACATGCCGGGACGTCACTCGTCGAACGGGTGTTCCCAGCCCTCGCGGGAACGGTCCGGGCGTCCCCGTTCCCGACGGCGTCCGGACACGGTGCCCCCGCGCACGCGGGGACCTGGCGCGGCGCCGCGGCCCTACTGCGGCGCCCCCCGCCACCCCGACACCGGGAGGGCGAACTTCGCGACCAGGCGGTCGGTGAAGGAGGCGTGGTGCAGCCGGGCCAGCCGTACCGGCACGGTTCCCCGCCGCACCTCCACGCGCGCCCCGGCCGGCAGCTCGACCGTGCGGCGCCCGTCGCACCACAGCACGCCCGGCGGGACGTGCGGCAGCACCTCCACCGCCAGCACCGAGTCCGGCGAGGTCACCAGCGGCTTGGCGAACAGCGCGTGCGCGCTGATCGGCACCATCAGCAACGCCTCGACCTCCGGCCACACCACGGGCCCGCCCGCGGAGAACGCGTACGCGGTGGACCCGGTGGGCGTGGCGCACACGATGCCGTCGCAGCCGAAGCCGGTCACCGGCCGCCCGTCGATCTCCAGGACGACCTCCAGCATCCGCTCGGCGGACACCTTCTGCACGGCCGCCTCGTTCAGCGCCCAGTCGGTGTGCACGATGTCGCCGTTGCGGTGCACCACGACGTCGACGGTCATCCGCTCCTCGACCTCGTACGCCCGGCTCACCACCCGGTCGACGACCTTCTCCAGGTCGTCCCGCTCGGCCTCGGCGAGAAAGCCCACACGGCCGAGGTTGACGCCCAGCATCGGCACCCCGGACGCGCGGGCGAACTCGGCGCCGCGCAGCAGCGTGCCGTCACCGCCGAGGACGATCAGCAGCTCGCAGTCGTCCAGGCACTGCGGGGTGGCCTCCTCGACCGTCTCCACGTCGTCCGGGAGCGGCAGGTCGCGGGCCTCCTCCTCCAGGACCCGCACCCCGAGCCCGGAGCGCAGCAGGCCCCTGACCACGAGCTCGGCGCTGCGGATGGCCGCGGCCCGCCCGGTGTGGGCCAGCAGGAAAACAGTACGAGCACGGTTCTGTGTCAACGCGGCCCCTCCGCCACAGCACGGTCAACGTCGGCCGGGTCCAGTTCCGGTGCCCCGGCCCGCAGCCACAGGAAGTATTCGACGTTCCCGGAGGGTCCGGGCAGCGGACTGGCCGTCACGCCCTTCGCCCCGAGCCCCAGCTCCCAGGCCCTGGCGGCCACCTCCCGGACCGCTTCCGCGCGCAGTTGCGGGCTGCGTACGACACCGCCGCTGCCCAGCCGCTCCCTGCCCACCTCGAACTGCGGTTTCACCATCATCACCAGATCGGCGTCCGGCGTCACGCACCGCTTCAGAGCGGGCAGCACCAGTCCGAGCGGGATGAACGACAGATCCCCCACGACAAGATCCACTGGCTCCCCGTCGATGACCTCGAGCGTCAACTCCCGCACATTCGTACGATCCTTGACCGTCACGCGTTCATCCTGCTGGAGGGACCAGGCGAGTTGTCCGTATCCGACGTCCACCGCGACCACGTGCGCGGCCCCCGCCCGCAGCAGCACGTCGGTGAAACCGCCGGTGGAGGCGCCCGCGTCGAGGGCCCGCCGTCCCTTCACGACCAGCCCCCGCGGCAGGAAGGCGTCCAGTGCCCCGGCCAGTTTGTGACCGCCGCGCGAAACGTAGTCGGGGTCGCCGGCGTCCTCGGCGACCACGATCGCGGCCGCGGTCTCCACCTGGGTGGCGGGCTTGGTCGCCACCGTCCTGCCCACGCTGACCCGCCCGGCGGCGATCAGCTGGCTGGCGTGCTCGCGCGAGCGCGCCAGCTTGCGGCGGACCAGCTCCGCGTCGAGACGGCGGCGTGCGACTCCTGCCACGTTCGGTTCAGCTCCTGTGTCCGTGTGCCGGCTGGGACGGGCGCCCCGACGGACCCCGGTGCGGGGCGGCGGGCGGGGGACCCGGGCGGGCGTCGAGCGCGGTGAGCGCGTCGCGCAGCCCCCGGTGTACATCCTCGTACACCTCGAGGTGGCCGTCGGTGGTGAGGTGGTCGGCGTCGGCCAGCCGCTCCACGTGGGCGTCGACCTCGGCGTTCCCGGTGGGGATGCGCGGCACGCCCAGGGGGGCGGGCCCGGCGGGTACGGCGGGCTCGTCGTCGTACGGCGGCCGCGGCGCCCCGGACGCCCCCGGCCCCTCCCGCGGGTCGCCGGCGTCCGGCTCCGTGTCCGCCGCCTGCGGCACTGCGTCGTTCATGCCCCGACGCTACCGTGAACCGCTGGGGTACCGTCGTGCGCGATGGCCACGATCGAGCAGTGCCGGGCGGCACTCGACAAGCTTGCGGACAGCATGGGGACCGCCGAGGGCGACGTCCGCGCGGCGGCGTCGACGGAGCGGTCGGTCAGCTGCCACGTCACGGACCTGGACGTGACCTTCGCGGGCCGGCTCACCGGCGGCCGGATCGCGGTGCGGGACACCTTCCCCGGCCCGCCGCGCGAGAAGGCGCAGATACGGCTCGCCATGACGGGCGACGACCTGGTGGCCCTGGTGGACGGGACGCTGCACTTCGCCCGTGCCTGGGGGTCGGGCCGGGTGCGGCTGGAGGCGGGTCTGCGTGACCTGTTCCGGCTCCGCAAGCTCCTGTGACGGGAGTCACCCGGGCGCGCGAGGCGTACGGACTCGGCCCGGCCGGTCCGGCGCACCACGGCGGCGCACAGCTCGACGAGCGCCGGCTCGGCGGGGCCGTCGGGCAGCACGGCGCACGCCTCCTCCGCGGGGCGCACGGCGTCCCGGCCGCACCCGCTTCACACCTTCGCGGCCGCCGCCCGGGACGCGCGGGCCGCCGGGACCACCAGCGGGGTGCCCGTCTCGGGGTCGTCGATGACCTGGCAGCGCAGCCCGAAGACCTCCTCCACCAGCTCGGCGGTGACGATGTCCTTCGGGGCGCCCTGGGCGATGACCCGGCCGGCCCGCAGGGCGATCAGATGGGTGGCGTACCGGGCGGCGTGGTTGAGGTCGTGCAGGACGGCGACGAGGGTGCGGCCCTGCTCCTCGTGCAGGTCGGCGCACAGGTCGAGCACGTCGATCTGATGCTGGATGTCCAGGTAGGTGGTCGGCTCGTCGAGCAGCAGCAACGGCGTCTCCTGGGCCAGCGCCATGGCGATCCACACCCGCTGCCGCTGCCCTCCGGACAGCTCGTCGACGTAGCGGTCCGCGAGGTCGGCGACGCCGGTGCGGGCCATGGACTCCTGGACGACCCGCTCGTCCTCGGCGGACCACTGGCGCAGCAGGCTCTGGTGCGGGTAGCGGCCGCGGGCGACCAGGTCGCCGACGGTGATGCCGTCGGGCGCGATGGACGACTGCGGCAGCAGGCCGAGGGTGCGGGCGACCTTCTTGGCGGGCATCGCGTGGATGGCCTGCCCGTCCAGCAGCACCCGGCCCTCGGTGGGCCTGAGCATGCGGGACAGGGCGCGCAGCAGGGTGGACTTGCCGCAGGCGTTGGGGCCGACGACGACGGTGAAGGAGTGGTCCGGTATCTCCACCGACAGCTGTTCGGCGATGACCCGCTGGTCGTAGGCCAGAGTGACGTTCTCGGCGGACAGGCGGTTCACGGTGCTCCTTCGAGTGTTCTTCCGGTCGGCGCGGCTCATATCCGGCCCGCCCTGCGCTCGGTGACCAGCAGCCACAGCAGGTAGACACCGCCGAGCACGCCGGTGACCACGCCCACGGGCAGCTGGTCGGCGCCGAACGCCCGCTGGGAGACGAAGTCGGCGAGGATCAGCAGGGCGGCGCCCATGCACATCGAGGCGACCAGATTCGGGCCCGGCGAGCGGGTCAGGCGCCGGGCGAGCTGCGGCGCGGTGAGCGCGACGAAGCTGACCGGTCCGGCGGCGGCGGTCGCGGACGCGGTGAGCAGCACGGCGGACAGCATCAGCACCAGCCGGAGCCGCTCGACGCGCACGCCGAGGGCGTGGGAGACGTCGTCGCCCATCTCCGTCATCCGCAGGGCGCGGGAGTTGGCGAGGACGACCGGGACGAGGACGGCGCACAGCGCGAGCAGCGGCCACACCTGGTCCCAGTCCCGCCCGTCGAGGGACCCGGTCATCCAGACCACGGCACGGGCCGCGTCGACGATGTCGGACCTGGTGAGCAGATAGCCGTTGACGGCCGTGACGACCGCCGCGACGCCGATGCCGACCAGCACCAGCCGGTAGCCGTGCACGCCCTGCTTCCACGCGAGGACGTAGATGGCGGCGCCGGTGAGCAGGCCGCCGGCGAGCGCGCCGAGGGCCACCTGGTTGGCGCTGCCGGAGAACAGCACGATCACGGTGAGCGCGCCGGCCGTGGCGCCCTGGCCGAGGCCCAGGATGTCCGGGCTGCCCAGCGGGTTGCGGGAGATGGACTGGAACAGCGCGCCGCCGATCCCGAGGGAGGCGCCGACCAGCAGCCCGACCAGGACCCGCGGCAGCCGCAGCTCGGTGACGATGAACTCCTGCCCCTCGTCGCCCTGGCCGACGAGGGCCGCCAGCACGTCGGAGGCGGACATCGGGAAGTCGCCGGTGCCGATGAGCAGCACGCTCGCACCGAGCGCCAGCAGCATCAGCAGCACGACGACGGTGAAGGCACGCACGTCCAGCCGGACCGAGAGGCCGCCGGGGACGCGCACCGCACGGTTGGTCTTCACAGCTGGGCCGTCCTCCGCCGTCGTACGAGAAGAATGAAGACCGGGCCGCCGATGACCGCGGTGACGATGCCGACCTGGAGTTCGGCCGGCCGGGCCACGATCCGGCCGAGCACGTCGGCGCCGAGCAGCAGCACGGGCGACAGGACCGCCGCGTACGGCAGGATCCAGCGCTGGTCGGGCCCGGTGAAGGAGCGGATCACGTGCGGCACCATCAGGCCGACGAAGACGATCGGCCCGCACGCGGCGGTCGCCGCGCCGCTCAGCATCGTCGCGACCAGCATGGACAGCGCGCGGGTGCGGTTGAGGTCGGCGCCGAGGGCCTTGGCGGTGTCGTCGCCCATGGCCATGGCGTTCAGCGGCCGGGCGAGGGTCAGCGCCAGCAGACTGCCGACGACCAGGAACGGCACCACCTGCATGACGGCCTCGTCGCTGCCGGAGGCGAGCGAGCCGACCGTCCAGAAACGCATCCGGCCGAGCGCGGCGTCGTCCAGGATCATCACGGCCTGGAGGTAGCCGTGGAGGGCGGCGGTGATGGCCGTGCCGGCCAGCACCAGCCGTACCGGGGTCGCGCCCCGGCGGCCGCCGAGGAACCACACGACCGCGCCGACGGCGGCCGCGCCGAAGAACGCGAACCACACGTACCCGGACAGGGAGGTGACGCCGAAGAAGGTGATGGCGGTGACGACCGCGGCGGAGGCGCCCGCGTTCAGGCCGAGGAGTCCCGGGTCCGCCAGCGGGTTGCGGGTCAGCGCCTGCAGCACGGCCCCGGCGAGGCCGAGGGCGGCGCCGGCGAGCAGGCCCAGCAGGGTGCGGGACAGCCGGTCGGCCACGACGGTGTCGGTGTAGGTGCCCGACGCGTCGAACAGTCCGTGCCAGACCTGCTCCAGGGACAGTTCCTTCGCGCCGACCGCGATGCTCGCCAGCGCGACGAGCACCAGGACCGCGAAGGACACGAGCAGACCGAGCGCGCGGATCGCCCGGCGGCCGCGGGGCGCGGAGGCGGTCTCCGCGCGCTGTTCGGGGGGACTCTCGACCAACACCCGGTTAGGCTAGCCTATCCTCCGCTCGGGGCAAGATCCGGAAACCGTCC
The DNA here is from genome assembly GCF_055778765.1 of Streptomyces sp. DSM 120436. Classification (NCBI taxonomy): domain Bacteria; kingdom Bacillati; phylum Actinomycetota; class Actinomycetes; order Kitasatosporales; family Streptomycetaceae; genus Streptomyces; species Streptomyces sp. DSM 120436. Next base: position 1,353,176 of record NZ_JBSKBS010000002.1, read on the forward strand.
CGTTCCCGTCAGGGCCGTCACAGCCCCAGCCGCGCCAGCGCCTTCCCCGGGTCCACAGCGCACGCCTCGTCGCCCGCCGCCGTCCAGGCCGCCGCGCACAGCGCCCGCAGCCCGTCCACGGGGACGCCGTCCCCGTCCAGCTCCAGCCGCCCGGCGACGACCGCCGCCGTCCAGCCGCCGCACCGGAACCCGCCGCCGGCCTCGACGACCTCGGGCTGACCGGTGAGCAGCCCCCGCAGATCGGCGTCCACGTACGTCGGCCGGTGGTGCGGCGGCGCCGCGAGGAGCCGCGCTCCGTCGGTCACCCCGGTGAGCACCAGCAGCGAGTCCACCCCGCCGTTGAACGCCCCCTCGATGTCCGTGTCCAGCCGGTCCCCCACCACCAGCGGCCGCTCGGCGCCCGTACGCAGGACCGTCTCGCGGTGCATCGGCGGCAGCGGCTTGCCCGCCACCTGCGGCTCGGCGCCGGTGGCGATCCGTACGACCTCGACCGCCGCGCCGTTGCCGGGCGCGATGCCCCGGCCGCTGGGGATCGTCAGGTCGGTGTTGGACGCGAACCACGGCACTCCGCGCGCCACGGCGTAGCTCGCCTCGGCGAACCGGCCCCACGGCAGCTCCGGACCGCCGTACCCCTGCACGACCGCCACCGGGTCGTCGTCCGCCGACTCCACCGGCACAAGACCGCGCTCCCGCAGCGCCACCCGCAGGCCCTCGCCGCCCACCACCAGCACCCGCGAGCCCTGCGGCACCTGGTCGGCGACGAGCCGCGCCACCGCCTGCGCGGAGGTGATCACGTCACCGGCCCCGGCCGGTACGCCCAGCTCGGTCAGGTGCGCGGCGACGGCGTCGGGCGTGCGCAGCGCGTTGTTGGTCACGTAGGCGAGACGCATGCCGCCGTCGCGGGCCGCGGCGAGGGAGGGGACCGCGTGTTCGATGGCGTCGCCGCCCGCGTACACCACTCCGTCGAGGTCGAGCAGCGCCGTGTCGTACGCCTCGCTCAGGGCCTGCCCACTGCCCTCGGGCCTCGTCCTGACGCTCCGGCTCATTCCGCATCGCTCCTCGTTCGACGGCTTTCCCCCGATCATCCCCCATGCGGCCGGCACCCGTACGATGCCGGGATGAACACTGCAGGTCACTCGAAGGCAACGGCGCCCCGAGGGCTGGAACTCACCCCGTTCCGCGGCCTCCGGTACGACCCCGACCGGGTCGGCAGCCTGGCCGCCGTGACATCCCCGCCCTACGACGTCGTGGTCCGCCCCGACGGCCTGCACCACCTCCAGTCCGCCGACCCGTACAACATCGTCCGCCTGATCCTGCCCGAGGCCGCCACGCCCGCGGAGCGCAACGCCCAGGCCGCCGGGACGCTCCGCCGCTGGCGCGCCGAGGGCGTCCTCACCGCCGACCCGGAACCCGCCCTGTACGTCTACGAGCAGCGCGACGGCGACGGCCTGGTGCAGCGGGGCGTGATCGGCGCACTGCGCGTCTCCGACCCGGAGGAGCGGCTGGTGCTGCCGCACGAGGACGTCATGCCGCACATCGTCGCGGACCGCGCGGACCTGATGCGGGCCACCAGCGCGAACCTCGAACCACTGCTGCTCACCTACCGGGGCGACGGCACGGCCACCGCGACGGCCGCTCTGATCGAGCGCACGGCCGGACAGCCGCCGCTCCTGGCGACCACCACCGAGGACGGCGTCCACCACCGCCTGTGGTCCGTCACCGACCCCGCCGACCTGGCGGTGATCCGCGGTGAGCTCTCCGGCCATCAGGCCCTGATCGCCGACGGCCACCACCGCTGGGCGACCTACCGCCGGCTGCGCGCGGAGCACCCCTCCCCCGGCCCCTGGGACCACGGCCTGATCCTCCTGGTCGACACCGCCCGCTACCCGCTGCGGGTCCGCGCCATCCACCGCCTGCTGCACCACCTGCCGGTCGCCGAGGCCCTGGAAACGCTCGACGGCTCCTTCCGTGTCCGCCGCCTGGACGGACCGCTGCCGAAGGCGATGGACGCTCTGGCCGAGGCGGCGGCGGAGGGCAACGCCTTCCTCCTCACCGGGGACGACGGCGCCTTCCACCTCGTCGACCGGCCCGACCCCGCGCTGCTGGACCGCACGGTGCCGGCGGACCGCCCGGAGGCCTGGCGCTCCCTCGACGCGACGGTCCTGCACGCCACGCTCCTCGACCACGTCTGGCGCGTCCCCGACGACCCCGCCCACATCGCGTACATCCACGACACGGCGGCCACGGTGGACAAGGCCCGGCGGGACGGCGGGACGGCGGTGCTGATGCACCCCGTCCACGAGGACGTGGTCCGCGACCTGGCCCGCCAGGGGGTGACGATGCCCCGCAAGTCGACGTCGTTCGGCCCGAAGCCGGCGTCGGGTCTGGTGCTGCGCGCCCTGGACCTCTGAGGCGCCCGGAAACGCGAAGAGGGGCGGGCCCCGGCTGCGTGCCGGGGCCCGCCCCTCTTCATCCGCGCCGTACCGCACGGACGTCAGTCCTTGTCGTCGTCCCGCGCGCCCTGCTCGTCACGGCCGGTGGCGCTCTCGTCCTCGTCCTCGACGAGGGCGTCCATGAACTCCACGCCGTCCAGCTCGGCCAGCCGGTCGGAGGCGTCCGTGCTGCCGTCCCGGTCGGCCTCGACGGCCTTGGCGAACCACTCGCGCGCCTCGCCCTCACGGCCGGCCGCGAGCAGCGCGTCGGCGTACGCGTACCGCAGACGCGCGGTCCACGGCTGCACGGAGTTCGACGCCAGCTCGGAGCTCTGCAGGGTGACGATGGCCGCGTCCAGCTGGCCCATGTCACGCCGGGCGCCGGCCGCGACGAGACGCATCTCGACCTGACCGGCCTTGTCCAGCTTCTGCACCTCGGGGGCGCCGGCCATGTCCAGCGCCTTCTCCGGCCGTCCGAGCCCGCGCTCGCAGTCCGCCATCAGCGGCCACAGCTCCACGGTCCCGGTCATCCGCCGCGCGGCCCGGAACTCGGCGAGCGCCTCGCCGTACTTCTGCGTCGCGTACGCGGCGAACCCGGCGGCCTCCCGCACGGCGGCCACGCGCGAGGCGAGACGCAGAGCGATGCGGGAGTAGGCGTAAGCGCCCTCGGGGTCCTCGTCGATGAGCCGGGCGACCATCACCAGGTTCTTGGCGACGTCTTCGGCGAGCGTCTTGGGCAGGCTCTGCAGCTCCTGCCGGACGTCCTTGTCGATCTCCTCGCCGGTGACGTCCTCGGGGATCGGCAGCCGCTTGATGGGCTCGCGGTCACGGTCCCGCTCGTCGCGGAACCGGCCGCCACCGCCCTGACGGTCGTCGCGCCCACGGAATCCACCGGGACGGCCGCCCCGGTCGTCGCGCCGCGGCCCCCGGCCCCGGTCGTCGCGGCCACGGAAGCCGCCACGGTCCCGGTCCCGGTCGTCCCGCCGGAAGCCGCCACCACGCGAGTCGCGGTCACCGCGGGAGTCGGTACGGCTGTCGCCGCCGCGCCGGAAACCACCCCGGTCGCCGCGCTCGGGGCGGTCGTCCCGTCGGCCATACCCACGGTCGTCGTCGCGGCGGAAACCGCCGCGGTCGCGGTCGCGGTCGCCGCGCTCGGGACGGTCGTCACGGCGGAAACCGCCACGGTCGCCGCGATTGTCATCACGACGGAAACCACCACGGTCACCGCGGTTGTCGTCACGGCCGCGGTAACCACCACGGTCCCGGTCATCACGACGATCATCGCGCCGGTCGTCCCTGCGGTCGTCCCGCCGGTCATCCCTGCGGTCGTCCCTGCGGTCGTCCCTGCGGTCGTCCCGTCGGCCATACCCACGGTCGTCGTCGCGGCGGAAACCGCCGCGGTCGCGGTCGCGGTCGCCGCGCTCGGGACGATCGTCACGGCGGAAACCGCCACGGTCGCCGCGATTGTCATCACGACGGAAACCACCACGGTCACCGCGGTTGTCGTCACGGCCGCGGTAACCACCACGGTCCCGGTCATCACGACGATCATCGCGCCGGTCATCACGACGATCATCGCGCCGGTCGTCCCTGCGGTCGTCCCGCCCTCGGTACCCTCCGCGCTCGCCCCCACGGCTGTCGTCGCGCCCACGGAAGCCGCCACGCTCGGGCCGGCCACCGCTGCGGTCGCGGTCGTCACGGCGGAAGTCCCGGTCGCGGTCATCACGACGGAAGGGAGGACGATCGCCGTCCCTGCGGAAACCACGGTCGCGGTCGTTGCCGCGCCGGGGGCCGCCGCGCTGGCCGCCACGGTCCCCGCGGTCCGAGCGGTCACCACTGTCCCGTCGCCGCTGATCGCGCTCCGGTCGGTCGTCGGGAGAGTTGGTGGACATGGGTGACTCCTGTCTCGGGTACTGCAAGCATAAATACAAAAAGGACCCCTGGCCCCAGCTGAACGCTGGCGACCAGGGGTCCTTCCAAAAATTGTTCGGCGGCGTCCTACTCTCCCACAGGGTCCCCCCTGCAGTACCATCGGCGCTGTAAGGCTTAGCTTCCGGGTTCGGAATGTAACCGGGCGTTTCCCCTACGCTATGACCACCGAAACCCTAATGGTTTCGAGCGAACAAGCACACTCTTCTGTTGTATGTGTTCTGCTCAAAGCCGACAACGGTCGTTGTCTCAGAACTAACACAGTGGACGCGAGCAACTGAGGACAAGCCCTCGGCCTATTAGTACCGGTCAACTCCACACGTTACCGTGCTTCCATATCCGGCCTATCAACCCAGTCGTCTACTGGGAGCCTTACCCCATCAAGTGGGTGGGAGTCCTCATCTCGAAGCAGGCTTCCCGCTTAGATGCTTTCAGCGGTTATCCCTCCCGAACGTAGCCAACCAGCCATGCCCTTGGCAGAACAACTGGCACACCAGAGGTTCGTCCGTCCCGGTCCTCTCGTACTAGGGACAGCCCTTCTCAAGACTCCTACGCGCACAGCGGATAGGGACCGAACTGTCTCACGACGTTCTAAACCCAGCTCGCGTACCGCTTTAATGGGCGAACAGCCCAACCCTTGGGACCGACTCCAGCCCCAGGATGCGACGAGCCGACATCGAGGTGCCAAACCATCCCGTCGATATGGACTCTTGGGGAAGATCAGCCTGTTATCCCCGGGGTACCTTTTATCCGTTGAGCGACGGCGCTTCCACAAGCCACCGCCGGATCACTAGTCCCGACTTTCGTCCCTGCTCGACCCGTCGGTCTCACAGTCAAGCTCCCTTGTGCACTTACACTCAACACCTGATTGCCAACCAGGCTGAGGGAACCTTTGGGCGCCTCCGTTACCCTTTAGGAGGCAACCGCCCCAGTTAAACTACCCATCAGACACTGTCCCTGATCCGGATCACGGACCCAGGTTAGACATCCAGCACGACCAGACTGGTATTTCAACGACGACTCCACCCGAACTGGCGTCCAGGCTTCACAGTCTCCCAGCTATCCTACACAAGCCGAACCGAACACCAATATCAAACTGTAGTAAAGGTCCCGGGGTCTTTCCGTCCTGCTGCGCGAAACGAGCATCTTTACTCGTAGTGCAATTTCACCGGGCCTATGGTTGAGACAGTCGAGAAGTCGTTACGCCATTCGTGCAGGTCGGAACTTACCCGACAAGGAATTTCGCTACCTTAGGATGGTTATAGTTACCACCGCCGTTTACTGGCGCTTAAGTTCTCAGCTTCGCCCACCCGAAAGTGAGCTAACCGGTCCCCTTAACGTTCCAGCACCGGGCAGGCGTCAGTCCGTATACATCGCCTTACGGCTTCGCACGGACCTGTGTTTTTAGTAAACAGTCGCTTCTCGCTGGTCTCTGCGGCCACCCCCAGCTCAGAGCGTAAAGCCCCTCACCAGGTGTGGCCCCCCTTCTCCCGAAGTTACGGGGGCATTTTGCCGAGTTCCTTAACCATAGTTCACCCGAACGCCTCGGTATTCTCTACCTGACCACCTGAGTCGGTTTAGGGTACGGGCCGCCATGAAACTCGCTAGAGGCTTTTCTCGACAGCATAGGATCATCCACTTCACCACAATCGGCTCGGCATCAGGTCTCACCCCTGATGAGTGGCGGATTTGCCTACCACTCGGGCTACACCCTTACCCCGGGACAACCACCGCCCGGGATGGACTACCTTCCTGCGTCACCCCATCACTCACCTACTACCAGTCTCGGGTCACCGGCTCCACCACTCCGACCTCGTCCGAAGACTCAGCCGGCGGCTTCACGGGCTTAGCATCACTGGATTCGATGTTTGACGCTCCACAGCGGGTACCGGAATATCAACCGGTTATCCATCGACTACGCCTGTCGGCCTCGCCTTAGGTCCCGACTTACCCTGGGCAGATCAGCTTGACCCAGGAACCCTTAGTCAATCGGCGCACACGTTTCTCACGTGTGAATCGCTACTCATGCCTGCATTCTCACTCGTCAACCGTCCACAACTCGCTTACGCGGCTGCTTCACCCGGCAGACGACGCTCCCCTACCCATCACGATCCCCGTTGGGGGTACATATCGCAATGACACGACTTCGGCGGTACGCTTGAGCCCCGCTACATTGTCGGCGCGGAATCACTAGACCAGTGAGCTATTACGCACTCTTTCAAGGGTGGCTGCTTCTAAGCCAACCTCCTGGTTGTCTCTGCGACTCCACATCCTTTCCCACTTAGCGTACGCTTAGGGGCCTTAGTCGATGCTCTGGGCTGTTTCCCTCTCGACCATGGAGCTTATCCCCCACAGTCTCACTGCCGCGCTCTCACTTACCGGCATTCGGAGTTTGGCTAAGGTCAGTAACCCGGTAGGGCCCATCGCCTATCCAGTGCTCTACCTCCGGCAAGAAACACACGAC
>NZ_JBSKBS010000002.1:1362500-2108460 GCF_055778765.1 Streptomyces sp. DSM 120436
GTCGTCGCCTTGGTGAGCCATTACCTCACCAACAAGCTGATAGGCCGCGGGCTCATCCTGCACCGCCGGAGCTTTCGATCACCAAGGATGCCCAAGATGATCAGTATCCGGTATTAGACCCCGTTTCCAGGGCTTGTCCCAGAGTGCAGGGCAGATTGCCCACGTGTTACTCACCCGTTCGCCACTAATCCCCTCCCGAAGGAGGTTCATCGTTCGACTTGCATGTGTTAAGCACGCCGCCAGCGTTCGTCCTGAGCCAGGATCAAACTCTCCGTGAATGCTTACCCGTGATCGGGTGCACACATCACGAGAGCGGAACATCGGGAGGAATAGTCCCGACATTCACAGCGTCCTCGCTGTGTTTTCTTCAAAGGAACCTCGACCATCCGGCAGGACCGGACGGACGGGGTATCAACATATCTGGCGTTGACTTTTGGCACGCTGTTGAGTTCTCAAGGAACGGACGCTTCCTTCGTACTCACCCTCTCGGGCTTTCCTCCGGGCGCTTCCCTTCGGTGTCTCCGACTCTACCAGACCCTTTCGGTTCCGATTCCCGGTCGGCGGGATGCCGTTGGGCTTTGGGCTTTCACCCTGTCGGCCTTTCGACATTCACTACGTTAACCGATCTCCCCGCCCGATTCATAATCGGGGCCGACGGCTTCGAATTCGGACATGCGGACATGTCGAATCCGACCCCGCTGAAGGGGTGATCGTAGGTAGTGGATTGGCCGCTTCCGGTGCGGACGACTGCCCTGCCCGGCTCAAGCGGCTCGGACTACAGTACGCACCTTCAGCGCGCGAGTCAACTTCGACGTCGGCGCGGCGCGTGGGCCCGGTGCGGGCTGACCGTGTCGGGTCGTCCGCCACCCAGCACCGCCGGGGGTGCACGGCACCCTCCCCGAGACGCCGGTGCGCGGCCCGTTGCGCATCCGGTCCGGGAGGGGACGGGCGTGCCGTGGAGTACCCGCAGCGGCCACCCCGTCCGGCCGTCTCGCTGCTCGCATCGGCGCTGTGGTGGCTCGCAACGAGACCGAGACGCGAGTGGAGCGTCAGGTGGCAGGCGCAAGTCGACGCGCGTCGGCAGCCACCCGACCAGGCAGGAACGCGTCATGCGCCGTGCTCGCGAACGATCAGGCATCCTTTGGTCCCAGCTCGCACCGGCTCATCAGCGGTCCGCGAGCGAGGCATAACAGCGGCTCAGGCTCCGGCCGACGGCTTGGCGCGCGGGCTCAGGCGGTACGCCGAGACCGTCGGATCACCGGCGAGGTAGAACCTGTGGTGCCAGTCGTGGGCCTTACTCACACCTACCCGAGGACCGGCCTGAACGAGTGCGGTAGGTACCGACTCGCCCTCGGACAGCATGACCGAGACACCTGCCAGGAGGTTCGCGCCGTTGTGTTCCGCCGTGATGCCGAGCGCCTGACAGAAGTTCCCCGGGCCTCGGGCCAGGCGTGGACTCTCGACCTTCTCCCCTCGCCGCTTGCGTGCCAGGTCCTCCCCCTCGATGACCCTGCCTGCCCGGATAAGGACGGCCGAGGCCAGGCCGTCCGTCCCCGTGACGACGTTGGCGCACCAATGGAGACCGTGGGACCGGTAGACGTACAGGTGTCCCGCGGGTCCGAACATGACGGCGTTACGGGGTGTCCGGCCTCGGTAGGCATGGGAAGCCGGGTCAGCCGCGCCGGAGTACGCCTCGGTCTCCGTGATGGTGATGCTCACGGTTCCCTCGGGCGTCTCGTGGGTGAGGACAGCACCGAGCAGCTTGGGAGCGACTTCTTCAGCGGGGTGAGCAAGGTCGGCGATGTTCATGCTGGCTGCCTTGTGACCTCGAGGACGGGGCGGTCGAAGAACTCCCTGGGCAGGGGCGTACGGTCGGGGCTCGCGATCATGCCGTCCGAGGGTACTGGAGGCGCGGCGGGCCACGGGCCTGCCAAGCGGCCGCCGGAGTCGCCGGGGCAGGGGCACACGGAACCGGCCGCGGCCGGATCGCGTTGTTAGGGATCGGAGGCCGGCGCGAGGTGCTGCGGTCCGGTGGATCAGGTGTGGCCCGGCTGGGGTCGCCTGGAGAGGGAGAGACATGGCGTTCAAGAAGCTGCTGGCGAGTCTGGGGGCCGGCGGGGCCTCGGTCGAGACGGTGCTGCACGAGGTCAACGTCGTTCCTGGGGGTGTGGTCCAGGGCGAGGTGCGGATCCAGGGCGGGTCCGTGAACCAGCAGATCGAGGGGTTGTCGGTCGGCCTTCAGGCCAAGGTCGAGGTGGAGAGCGGCGACCAGGAGTACAAGCAGGACATCGAGTTCACGAAGCAGCAGCTCGGCGGCGCCTTCGAACTGCAGGCGGGCGCGGTGCACGCCGTGCAGTTCGGGCTGGAGATCCCGTGGGAGACGCCGGTCACGATGATCGACGGGCAGCCGCTGCGCGGGATGGACGTCGGTGTGACCACCGAGCTGGCGATCGCGCGGGCCGTCGACTCCGGTGACCTGGACCCGGTCAACGTGCACCCGCTGCCGGCGCAGAAGGCGATCCTGGACGCGTTCATCCAGCTCGGTTTCCGGTTCAAGAGCGCGGACCTGGAGCGCGGCCACATCCGGGGCACGCGGCAGAAGCTGCCGTTCTACCAGGAGATCGAGTTCTTCCCGCCGTCGCAGTACCGCGGCCTGCACCAGGTGGAGCTGAGCTTCGTCGCCGACGAGCAGGCGATGGACGTCGTGCTGGAGATGGACAAGAAGCCGGGCCTGTTCAGCGAGGGCAGCGACACCTTCCGCTCCTTCCAGGTGGGGCTGAACGACTACCAGGGGACCGACTGGGCGGCGTACCTGAACCAGTGGCTGTCGGAGGTCGGTTCCAAGCGCAACTGGTTCTAGGCTCGTTCGCGACTGAACGTCATCGATCAGGAGGTACCGAGGTGACCGAGCTCAAGCGGCGGCCGCTCCCCCATGACTTCCATCCGCCCGTGCCGTCGTTCACGGTGACGAGCGACGATGTGACGGAGGGGGCGGCGCTCAAGGACGCTCAGGTCCACGCGGCGGGCAACACGTCGCCGCACCTGCGGTGGGAGGGCTTTCCGCCGGAGACCAAGAGCTTCGCCGTGACCTGCTACGACCCGGACGCCCCGACGGGCAGCGGGTTCTGGCACTGGGTGGTGTTCGACATCCCGGCCTCGGTGACCGAGCTGCCGGCCGGTGCCGGCAGCGGCTCGTTCGAGGGTCTTCCGGAGGGGTCCGTCCACGCGCGGAACGACTACGGCGCCAAGGAGTTCGGCGGTGCCGCGCCGCCGCCCGGGGACGGTCCGCACCGGTACGTGTTCACGGTGTACGCCGTGGACCAGGAGAAGCTGGGTCCGGACGCGGACGCCTCTCCTGCCGTGGTCGGTTTCAACCTGCGGTTCCACACGATCGCGCGGGCGCAGCTGATCGGTGAGTACGAGGTGCCCGCGGAGTCCTGAGCCTCCGCGCGACACCGGACGCGTCCGGAACGTTTGCCCGCCCCTGGTCTTGGAATTGATCAGGGGCGGGCATTTTTTTCCGCCGGGGTTCCCGGGGGGTCGTCTCCCGTGGGAGCAGCGGATATTGCGTTGTCCATCTCGGCGTGCCCGGCCAGAGTTGTTCCGGCTCGCCGAGGGGCGGGCCGGTGCGCACGGGAGGTGGGCTGGTATGCGGGACACGCTGGTGCTGAACGCGAGCTTCGAGCCGTTGTCGACGGTGACGCTGAACCGAGCCGTCGTTCTGGTGCTCCAGGACAAGGCCGTCGTCGAGCAGGCCCACCCCGAACTGCGGATGCGGGGAGCCGCGGTCGACATACCGGCGCCCCGGGTGATCAGGCTCTGCCAGTACGTGCGGGTGCCGTTCCGAAGACGTGCGCCGTGGTCGAGGCGGGGTGTGCTGGTGAGGGACCGTCACCGGTGCGCGTACTGCGGGCGCAGGGCGACGACCGTGGACCACGTGGTGCCGCGGTCGCTGGGCGGGCAGGACACCTGGCTGAACACGGTGGCGTCGTGCGCGGAGGACAATCACCGCAAGGCCGACCGGACGCCGGAGCAGGCGGGGATGCCGCTGCTGCGTGAGCCGTACGAGCCGACGCCGGCGGACGCGATGCTGCTGGCGCTCGCCAAGGACGACTTCGAGGCGCTGCCGGACTGGCTGGTGCTGGAGGCTGCCTGAGGGCGGCCGACGTGAGCGGTCCCCGCGCCCCTGAGGGGTGCGGGGACCGTGTGCGTCCGGGGCGGGTCTCAGTCGATGGTGGGCTTCTCGCGGCGCTCCTGGGCGGGGACGTTGGCGGTGGTGCCGTTGCCGCCGCCGGGGGTGCCGCCCATGGCGCCGAAGTTGCCGACCGCGCCGGAGAGGCCCTTGAGGGCGTCGCCGATCTCGCTGGGGACGATCCAGAGCTTGTTGGCGTCGCCCTCGGCGATCTTCGGGAGCATCTGGAGGTACTGGTAGGAGAGCAGTTTCTGGTCCGGGTCGCCGGCGTGGATGGCCTCGAAGACCGTGCGGACGGCCTGGGCCTCGCCCTCGGCGCGCAGCGCGGCGGCCTTGGCCTCGCCTTCGGCGCGCAGGATCTGGGACTGCTTCTCGCCCTCGGCGCGCAGGATCTCGGACTGCCGGACGCCTTCGGCCTGGAGGATGGCGGCGCGCTTGTCGCGGTCGGCGCGCATCTGCTTCTCCATCGAGTCCTGGATGGAGGTGGGCGGTTCGATGGCCTTGAGCTCGACGCGGTTGACGCGGATGCCCCACTTGCCGGTGGCCTCGTCGAGGACGCCGCGCAGGGCCGCGTTGATCTCCTCGCGGGAGGTGAGGGTCCGTTCCAGGTCCATGCCGCCGATGATGTTGCGCAGGGTGGTGACGGTGAGCTGCTCGATGGCCTGGATGTAGCTGGCGACCTCGTAGGTGGCGGCCCGGGCGTCGGTCACCTGGTAGTAGATGACGGTGTCGATGTTGACGACCAGGTTGTCCTGGGTGATCACCGGCTGCGGCGGGAAGGGCACGACCTGCTCGCGGAGGTCGATGCGGTTGCGGATGGTGTCGATGAACGGGACGACGATGTTGAGGCCCGCGTTGAGCGTCCGCGTGTAGCGGCCGAAGCGCTCGACGATGGCGGCGCTGGCCTGTGGGATGACTTGGATCGTCTTGATCAGGGCGATGAAGACCAACACCACCAGGATGATCAGGACGATGATGACCGGTTCCATCGTCGGTTCCCCGAACCCTTCTTAGCCTCGGCGCCTACGGCAGGTCGTTGTGCCTGTGCACGCTCGTGCGGTTGTAGATCTTGCTGGTCGAGTCTGTCAGACCGCGGGACCAACCGGGGGCGTGTTCGCCTCAGTTGTGTCGCACGGGAGGTGCGGGATCAGATGATGACCGCGGTGGCCCCCTCGATGTCCACGACGTCGACCTCCTGGCCGGCCTCGTAGGAGCGGCCCGCGTCGAGCGCGCGGGCGGACCAGACCTCGCCCGCCAGTTTGATGCGGCCGCCGCTGCCGTCGACGCGTTCGAGGACGACGGCCTGTCTCCCCTTCAGGGCATCGACACCGGTGGCGAGTTCGGGCCGTTGGGAGCGGTGTCTGCGGGCGATGGGGCGGACGACGGCGATCAGCGCGGTCGAGACGACGGCGAAGACCGCGACCTGGACGACGGCGCCGCCGCCGAAGATGCCGGAGACCAGTGCCGCGGCGACGGCGCCCACCGCGAGCATGCCGAGTTCGGGCATCGCGGTGATCACGAGCCCGATGCCGAGTGCCGCCGCGCCGATCAGCCACCACAGCCATGCGTCGATGTCCACGATGTCATGGTAGAACCGCGCACCCGGTCACGGACAGGGCGCCGGTCGGCCGAACGGGCCGTGCCGTGCCGGGTGTTGTGCGCGGGGTGGTGCGGTTCAGCCCATCGGGAGGCCCTGGGCGGTCCAGCGGTCGCCGACCTGCTCGACGACGAGCGGGAGACCGAAGCACAGGGACAGGTTGCGGCTGGTGAGTTCGAGCTCGAGCGGGCCGGCGGCGAGGACCTTGCCCTGACGGATCATCAGGACGTGGGTGAAGCCGGGGGCGATCTCCTCCACGTGGTGGGTGACCATGATCATGGAGGGGGCGATCGGGTCGCGTGCGAGGCGGCCGAGACGGCGCACCAGGTCCTCGCGGCCGCCGAGGTCGAGGCCGGCGGCGGGCTCGTCGAGGAGCAGGAGCTCGGGGTCGGTCATCAGGGCGCGCGCGATGAGGGTGCGCTTGCGCTCACCCTCGGAGAGGGTGCCGAACCTGCGGTCCAGGTACTCGGACATGCCGAGGCGGTCGAGGAAGGCGCGGGCGCGCTGCTCGTCGATGTCCTCGTACTCCTCCTGCCAGCCGGCGGTCATGCCGTAGGCGGCGGTGAGCACGGTCTGCAGGACGGTCTGCCTCTTGGGCAGCTTGTCCGCGAGGGCGATGCCCGCCACGCCGATGCGCGGGCGCAGCTCGAAGACGTCGGTGCCGGGGCGGCCGAGCGTCTCGCCGAGGATGGTGGCGGTGCCCTTGCTCGGGTAGAGGTAGCTGGACGCGATGTTCAGCAGGGTGGTCTTGCCGGCGCCGTTGGGGCCGAGGATGACCCAGCGCTCGCCCTCCTTGACCGACCAGGAGACCTGCTCCACCAGAGCCCGGCCCTCGCGGACCACGGATACGTCCTGAAGTTCCAGAACATCGCTCATGAGCGCCTTGTCTCCCCTTGCAGTGTTGCCGGTCTCGGCTGTCGCGTACGCCTTGTGGGTCGGTCCGCCGCACCCGTGGGCGGGAGCCCCTCATGAAATCTACGCCACCGGCCGGCCCGGACATCCCATCGGTCCGGTTTCCGGGTGCTGTCTAGGGTGTACGCATGCTTTCGGAACCACGCTCCGGTCGTCTCGCCGCTTGGGGCAACGCCCTGCTCGCCGGTCTCGTCTCCCCGGACGAGGCGGTGCTCGCCGCCGTCGGGGAGGACGCGGCGCACCGGGTGGAGGGGGTGCCCGGGGAGTCGGCGCCGGTGGGGCTGACGCTGGCCCTGGGGCGGTTGCGGGGGCTCGGGGTGTCGGGGCTGCTGGTGGCGTTGCCGGCGCCGGGGCATCCGCTGGGGCTGAGCGGCCCGCCGGAGTTCAACGCGCGGGCGCTGGAGGCCGGGGAGGCCGTGGTGTGCCGGGGGGCGGCGCTGGGGCTGGTTCCGGAGGTGGCGCAGGCCGGGCCCGAGGGCGATGTGCATGTGGAGGTCCTGTGGCGCTGTCTGCCGGTGCGGGAGGCCCCGCCCGCCGACGTGCCGTCGCTGGGTGAGGCGGAGCGGGAGCTGGCGGAGGCGCTGCGGGAGGCGACGGAGGTGCTGACGCGGCTGGACGTGGCCGGGTCGGGTCCGGTCGCGGAGGCGGCGATCGACGCGTACCGGGCGCGGGCCATGGCGTCACGGGGGCGGGACGTGCTGGCGCCGGGGTATCCGCCGCGCGCGGTGCGGGTGCTGGAGCTGGCGCAGCGGGTGGGCGCGCTGGTGTCGCTGGCGACGGAGCACGGGCACGGCGGCGCGGTGAGCGCGTCGGAGATGTCGGCGCGGGCGCTGGCGCTGCGGCCGGTGGAGCGGACGGCCCGGCGGGCGCTGGTGGCCGCGTACAACGCGTTCGTGGAGGAGCGCGGGGGGCACTGAGCCTGGACGCGGGTCCTGGAGGCCGGTCCTCGGTGCGGTCCCTGGACAGGGACGAGCCCCGGCGCCGGGTGGGGGCGGGCTGCCGGGGCTGTCGGCGGGAGGCGTCAGCCGTTGACGGCGACGTTGCCGAAGGCCGGGTTCAGGACGCCGATGACGTTGATGCTGTTGCCCGACACGTTGACCGGGACGTCGACCGGCACCTGGACGAGGTTGCCGGAGACGACGCCCGGGGAGCCCACGGCCTTGCCGTCCGCGTGGCTGCCCTCGGTGGCGGAGGCCATGCCCGTGCCGGCGGCGAGCAGACCGCCGGCCACCATCGTCACGGCCGCTGCCTTCTTCAGGTTCTTCACTTTCCGAGCCCTCCTTGCGACGACCGCGGCAGGCGCCGCGGTCCGCACTGGGCAACGCGCGGCGCCGGCAGGAGATACGGGCCCCCGCGAGGCATTCCCCCTACGGTATGAATCTCGCACCGGAGGGGAACCTTCCGGGTGATGGCGGACGTCGGCGATCACCCGCTGAGGCCGTGCCGTACGGCCCACAGCGCGGCCTGGGTGCGGTCCGCCAGGTCGAGCTTCATCAGGATGTTCGACACATGCGTCTTCACCGTCTTCTCGGAGAGCACGAGGGCGCGGGCGATCTCCCGGTTGGAGCGGCCGTCCGCGATCAGCCCGAGCACCTCGCGCTCCCGCTCGGTGAGCGAGCCCGCGCGTCCCGTGCCGGGACCGCCCTCCTCCTGGGACAGCAGGGCGCCCGCCACCTCCGGCTGGAGCAGCACGTGCCCGGCGTGCACGGAGCGGATGGCGCCGGCCAGCGCGTCGGGGTCGATGTCCTTGTACACGTAGCCGGCGGCGCCCGCGCGCAGGGCGGGGATCACCGTGCGCTGCTCGGTGAAGCTGGTGACGACCAGCACCCGGGCCCGGTGGTCGAGCTCGCGCAGCCGGCGCAGCGCCTCCACGCCGTCCATGCCGGGCATCTTCACGTCCATGAGGATGACGTCGGGCTGGAGCTCCCCCGCCAGGGCGACCCCCTCCGCGCCGTTCGCGGCCTCGCCGACGACCTCGATGTCGTCCTGCACCTCGAGGAAGGTGCGCAGACCGCGCCGGACCACCTGGTGGTCGTCGACCAGCAGCACCTTGATCGCGTCAGCCACCGGGGACCTCCATCTCGATGGTGGTGCCCTTGCCGGGCGCCGATTCCACGGTCAGCCTGCCGCCGACCCCGCTCGCCCGGTCCCGCATGGAGACCAGGCCCAGATGGCGGCCCGCGCGGCGGACGGCGTGCGGGTCGAAGCCGCTGCCGTCGTCACCGACCCGCAGGACCGCCCCGTTGCCGCGCCGCTCCAGGGTCACGTCGACGTGCTTCCCGCCGGAGTGGCGCAGGGCGTTGTGCAAGGCCTCCTGGGCCACCCGCAGCACCGCCTCCTCCTGGGCCGCGGGCAGGGCGCGCACGCCGTGGCCGGTGAAGGTGACGCGCGCGCTCTGGGCCCGGTCGAGCACCTGCACCTGGGTGCGCAGGGTGGCGACCAGCCCGTCCTCGTCGAGGGCGGCGGGGCGCAGTTCGACGACCGCCGCGCGCAGCTCGTCGGCGGCCTCCGCGGCCAGCTCCGCCACCTGCTGCAGCTCGCCCTTGGCGCGGGCCGGGTCACGGTCCACGAGACGGGCGGCGGCCTGGGCGGTGAGCCTCAGGGAGAACAGCTTCTGGCTCACGGCGTCGTGCAGCTCGTGGGCGAGCCGGGAGCGCTCCTCGGCGATGGTCAGCTCGCGGCTGCGCTCGTAGAGGCGGGCGTTGGTGAGGGCGATGGCGGCGTGCTGGGCGAGGATGCCGAGGAGTTCCTCGTCGTCCTCGGTGAAACCACAGCCGCCGTCCGGCCTGGGGCACCTCTTGTTGGCGAGGAACAGGGCGCCGAGCACCTCGTCGCCGTCGCGCACGGGCAGGCCGAGGAAGTCGACCAGGTCGGGGTGGGCGCTGGGCCAGCCCCCGAAGCGGGGATCGCGGCGCACGTCGGCGAGGCGCTGCGGGGCCGCGTCGTCGAGCATCGCGGCGAGGATGCCGTGCCGGCGCGGGAGGGGGCCGATGGCCTTCCACTGCTCGTCGCTGACACCGTCCACCACGAACTGGGCGAAGCCGCCGTGGTCGTCGGGCACGCCGAGCGCGGCGTACCGGGCGTCGAGGAGCTCGCGCGCCGAGGCGACGATCGTCTTGAGGACGTCGCGCACCTCGAGGTGCCTGCTCATGGCCAGCAACGCGGAGCTCACCGCGGCGAGGCCGGACCGGGGGCCGTGGCTCATGCCCTCACGGTACCGGCGGCGCCCGGCCCGGCGGATCGGACCGGTGTCCGCCCCTCTCCCCGTCGCCGGTCCTAGGTCCCGGGTCCGGGGCCGCCGTCGCGCCCTGGGGTGCGGGACCGGGGCACGCCGTCGCGCCCTGGGGCGCGGGACCGGGGCACGCCGTCATAGGGCGGAGGGACCCGGGCGGCTGCGTCCCTCGGCCGAGGCGGCCGTACGGCTCCGCTTCCTCCGTTGATCGCACACCGACAGGGCGGAACGGCACGACGGACGAGGGGACGCTCGTCATGCCGGTTGCGGTCATCACGGGGGCCTCGAAGGGGCTCGGACGGGCGCCGGCCATGGGGCCGGCGGAGCGGGACCGGGACCTGGCGCCCGACGCGCGGGGCGAGGACCGCCTGGCGGGAGACGACGGTGCCGGCCTCGGCGCACGGCACGCGGGTGACGGCGGTGCCGGGGGACGTCACGGATCCCGCGCACCGGGTGGAGCTGGTGGCGACCGGTCCCGGCGGGGAGCGGCCCGCGCGGGGTGGACGGATCCGGTGGTCATCCCGGAGCGGGGGGTGCGGGTGGCGGACGGGCTGCTGACGGGGGTGCGCGAGCCGGAGGCGCCGCACCTGCTGATGCTGGAGGCGGTGGCGGGGCAGGGGCGGTCGGACGGGGCTACGAGGAGGCGCTGCGCGGGCGCCGCCCGTGGCACGAGTCCGGGGACGCGCACCTGTTGCTTCCGCCCTGGACGGAGGCCACGGAGCGCCTTACACAGTGCATTGCGGCAGCAACACGCGGTAAGGGGCGAGGGGGGCGGGTGTGAGGCCGCGC
The DNA here is from genome assembly GCF_055778765.1 of Streptomyces sp. DSM 120436. Classification (NCBI taxonomy): domain Bacteria; kingdom Bacillati; phylum Actinomycetota; class Actinomycetes; order Kitasatosporales; family Streptomycetaceae; genus Streptomyces; species Streptomyces sp. DSM 120436. The sequence continues at coordinate 1,373,223 of NZ_JBSKBS010000002.1, forward strand.
ATAGGGCGCACATCACGTACGAAGTGGATTAGGAGAGACATAACGCCCACATGAACGGGGCGAACAGTCCGTTCTGCACCGTTTCACACCCCCCCGATCTACTATCCGGCTTCGTAGGTCACATCTTTGCCGAGCGATTTTGCCACCGCTAAGAATGGCTGCGTCGCTCAGCGCCGTGGGTTCTTCGCCCGCGGCGTTCGTGTGCCGAAGAAGCACCGTCCGCACCGGACATCGAGCGACCTCCGCGCTATTCGAAGAGGTCCGTTCCGCATGCCCAAGCACATCCTCACCCGCGGTCACAGTCGTGCCCTGACCCGCCACCACAAGATCGCCGCCGCGGGCGTCGCCGCCTTCGGCGCCGCCGCCATCGGCTTCTCCGCGGTCCCGAGCAGCGCGTCCACGACGACCACGGCCGAGGCCCCCGCCCACACGGCGACGGTGACCTACAGCACCGAGCGGATCCAGGGCGTCAAGGCCGGCGTCACCGACCAGCTCGCCGGCGCCAGCGTGAAGACCGAGCAGATCGCGGCGAAGAAGCAGGCCGCCGCCGAGGCCGTCGCGAAGAAGAAGGCCGCCGCCGAGGCCAAGGCCGCGAAGGCCCGCCAGGCGACGGAGGCGGCGAGCCGTTCGGCCGAGCGCGCCGAGGTGAAGAAGGCCGCTCCGAAGAAGTACGGGAACAACCTCGACGGCTGGATCCGCGAGGCCATGTCCATCATGAAGAAGAACGGCATCCCCGGCTCCTACGAGGGCATCCACCGCAACGTCATGCGGGAGTCCTCGGGCAACCCGCAGGCGATCAACCTCTGGGACATCAACGCCCGGAACGGCATCCCCTCCAAGGGACTGCTGCAGGTGATCCCGCCGACCTTCGAGGCGTACCACGTCAAGGGCACCCCGAAGGACATCTACGACCCGGTCGCCAACATCGTCGCCGCCTGCAACTACGCGGCGGACAGGTACGGCACCATGGACAACGTCGACAGCGCGTACTGAGAGGTCGGCGCGGGCCTCTCCTTGCGCACCCGGACGCCGAAGGGCGGCACCCTCCTGACGGGGTGCCGCCCTTCGGGGCCGTACGGCGGGACTACTTGCGCATGACCTCGGGCTCGTGGCGGCGCAGGAAGCGCGCCACGAAGAAGCCGCAGATCACGCCGAGGGCGAGCAGCGCGCCCATGTCCATCGCCCAGGCGGCGGCCGTGTGCTCCCACAGCGGGTCGGTGTCGCCCGCGCTCTCCGGCGGGCTGATCCGGTTGAAGTCCAGCGTGGCGCCCGCCGCGGCCACCGCCCAGCGCGACGGCATCAGGAACGAGAACTGGTTGACGCCGATCGAGCCGTGCAGGGCGAACAGACAGCCGGTGAAGACGACCTGGATGATCGCGAACATCACCAGCAGCGGCATGGTCTTCTCGGCGGTCTTCACCAGCGAGGAGATGATCAGGCCGAACATCATCGAGGTGAAGCCGAGCGCCATGATCGGCAGCGACAGCTCCAGCAGCGTGAAGCCCCCGAGGATCAGCCCCTCCTCCGGGATCTCCCGGTTGGCGAAGCCGATCACGCCGACCAGCAGCCCCTGGAGCACGGTGATCAGGCCGAGCACGAACACCTTGGACATCAGGTACGCCGAGCGGGACAGGCCCGTGGCGCGCTCCCGCTCGTAGATGACCCGTTCCTTGATCAGCTCGCGCACGGAGTTCGCGGCGCCCGCGAAACAGGCGCCGACCGCGAGGATCAGCAGCACCGTGGTGGCCGTGCCGTTCGGGGCGATCCTGCCGGTCTGCGGGTGGGCCGGGTTGGGCAGCAGGCCCTTGTCCGGGTTGATGAGCAGGCTGACCGCGCCGAGGACGGCCGGCAGGATCACCATCAGGGCGAGGAAGCCCTTGTCGGAGACGATCACCGACACGTACCGGCGCACCAGGGTGGAGAACTGCGACAGCCAGCCCTGCGGCTTCGGCGGCTTCATCGCCTGCATCGGGGGGACCTGTACGGACTGCGGGGCGACCGCGTCGATGTCCGCCGCGTACATCTGGTAGTGCTGCGAGCCCTTCCAGCGGCCCGCCCAGTCGTAGTCGCGGTAGTTCTCGAAGGCGGAGAACACGTCGGCCCAGGTGTCGTAGCCGAAGAAGTTCAGCGCCTCCTCGGGCGGGCCGAAGTAGGCGACGGAACCGCCCGGCGCCATCACCAGAAGCTTGTCGCAGATGGCGAGCTCGGCCACCGAGTGGGTCACCACCAGGACCGTGCGGCCGTCGTCGGCCAGTCCGCGCAGCAGCTGCATGACGTCACGGTCCATGCCCGGGTCGAGGCCGGAGGTCGGCTCGTCCAGGAAGATCAGCGACGGCTTGGTGAGCAGCTCCAGTGCCACGGACACGCGCTTGCGCTGGCCGCCGGACAGGGACGTGACCTTCTTGTCCTTGTGGATGTCCAGCTTCAGCTCGCGCAGCACCTCGTCGATGCGGGCCTCGCGTTCGGCCGCCGTGGTGTCGGCGGGGAAGCGCAGCTTGGCCGCGTACTTCAGGGCGCGCTTGACGGTCAGCTCCTTGTGCAGGATGTCGTCCTGCGGGACCAGACCGATGCGCTGCCGCAGCTCGGCGAACTGCTTGTAGAGGTTGCGGTTGTCGTACAGCACCTCGCCCTCGTTGGCGGGCCGGTAGCCGGTGAGCGCCTTGAGCAGCGTCGACTTGCCGGAGCCGGACGGGCCGATGACCGCGATCAGCGACTTCTCCGGGACGCCGAAGGAGACGTCCTTCAGGATCTGCTTGCCGCCGTCGACCGTGACGGTCAGGTGGCGGGCGGAGAAGGACACCTCACCGGTGTCGACGAACTCCTCGAGCCGGTCGCCGACGATCCGGAACGTCGAGTGACCGACGCCCACGACGTCGGTGGGGCCGAGCAGCTGCGAGCCGCCCTTGGGGATCGGCTGGCCGTTGACGTACGTGCCGTTGTGCGAGCCCAGGTCGCGGATCTCCATGCGCCCGTCGGGCGTGGAGTGGAACTCCGCGTGGTTGCGGGACACCTGAAGGTCGGAGACGACCAGGTCGTTCTCCAGGGCACGGCCGATGCGCATCACGCGGCCGAGCGAGAACTGGTGGAACGTCGTGGGACTGCGGTCGCCGTAGACCGGCGGCGCCCCCGCGCCACCACCGGGGCCCTGCTGCTGCGGGATGTGCGGCGCGGCCTGCTGCGGCACGCCCTGCTGCGGCTGCCTCCAGCCCTGCTGGGCGGGCGGCTGCTGCTGGGCGGGCGGCTGCTGCTGGGCGGACGGCTGCTGCTGGGCGGACGGCTGCTGTGCCTGCTGCGCCCAGCCGGCGCCCGCGCCCTGGGCGGCGTACGGCTGCTGCGGCTGGGCCTGCGGCACGGCGGCACCGGCACCGGCACCGGACAGCGTCACGCACGGCCCGTCGGTCGCGTTGCCCAGGTGCAGCACCGTGTCGGCGCTGAACTCCAGGTGCTGGACCCGCTGACCCTGCACGAACGTGCCGTTGGTGCTGCCGTGGTCCTCGATCACCCAACTGCGGCCGTTGAAGCTGATCGTGGCGTGACGCCAGGACACCCTGGCGTCGTCCAGCACGACGTCGCCCTGCGGGTCACGTCCCAGGGTGTAGGACCTGGACGGATCGAGCGTCCAGGTGCGTCCGTTTGATTCCAGTACGAGTTCCGGCACTCCACGCCCCACTGAGTTGTCCCCCGGATGTCCCCCGTCGCAGGGAGTCTAGGGATGTCGAACATCGGGGGAACTATTTCAGGCCCGGTCCTCCGACCGGAAGTCGGCCCTGTCACGACCCCGCGACAAGGCGTCGACGGTCCTGTCCTGACGAGGGTTGAACCCGGACGGAGAGTGGCGAACCACGCGAGGGGGACATGTGCGGTCCGCCGGGCCGGGACGCGGCCCGGAGAGGGCCGGCGGGGGTGTCCGGCTGGCGGACCTCGCGGGCGCGGGGCACTGCGTGCCGGATACGGTGGGACCACCATGAGCGCATCGCAGACCTCCGACGTTCCCACCCTCCTGGTCAAGATCTTCGGCAAGGACAGGCCCGGCATCACGGCCGGTCTCTTCGACACCCTCGCCGCCTACTCCGTCGACGTGGTCGACATCGAGCAGGTCGTCACCCGCGGTCGCATCGTGCTCTGCGCGCTCGTGACCCAGCCCCCGGCGGGGATGGAGGGTGACCTGCGGGCGACCGTCCACAGCTGGGCGGAGTCGATGAAGATGCAGGCGGAGATCATCTCCGGCAGGGGCGACAACCGCCCCCGCGGTCTGGGCAGGTCCCTGGTGACCGTGCTGGGCCACCCCCTCACCTCGGAGGCGACGGCGACGATAGCCGCCCGGATCACCAAGGCCGGCGGCAACATCGACCGTATCTTCCGGCTCGCCAAGTACCCGGTGACCGCCGTGGAGTTCGCGGTGTCCGGCGTGGAGACGGAGGCGCTGCGCACGGCGCTGGTGACGGACGCGGCCCGGTTCCGGGTGGACATCGCGGTGGTCGCGGCGGGTCTGTACCGCAGGGCGCAGCGTCTGGTGGTCATGGACGTGGACTCCACACTCATCCAGGACGAGGTGATCGAGCTCTTCGCCGCGCACGCCGGCTGTGAGGACCGGGTCGCCGAGGTGACGGCGGCGGCGATGCGCGGGGAGCTGGACTTCGAGCAGTCCCTGCACGCCCGGGTGGCGCTGCTGGAGGGGCTGGACGCCTCCGTGATCGACAAGGTCCGCAGCGAGGTGCGTCTGACGCCGGGCGCCCGCACCCTGATCCGTACGCTCAAGCGGCTCGGCTACCAGGTGGGGGTGGTGTCGGGCGGCTTCACCCAGGTCACCGACGACCTGAAGGAGCGCCTCGGCCTGGACTTCGCCCAGGCGAACACGCTGGAGATCGTCGACGGCAAGCTCACCGGCCGGGTGACCGGCGAGATCGTGGACCGGGCGGGCAAGGCCCGGCTGCTGCGCCGCTTCGCGGCCGAGGCGGGTGTGCCGCTGTCGCAGACGGTGGCGATCGGCGACGGCGCGAACGACCTGGACATGCTGAACGCGGCCGGTCTGGGCGTCGCCTTCAACGCCAAGCCGGTGGTGCGCGAGGCGGCCCACACGGCCGTGAACGTCCCCTTCCTCGACACCGTCCTGTACCTGCTGGGCATCACGCGCGAAGAGGTCGAGGCCGCGGACACGCTCGCGGGCGACTGATCCGCGCGGACCGGCCGTGACGACGGACGGGCCCGGCGCCGACGTGGTCGGTGCCGGGCCCCTGTCGTGCCGGGCGGGTCAGCGGGGGGTCACTCGGTGGGCGCCCAGTAGTCGACCAGCGTGGCGGTACCGGGCTCCAGGGACTTCCAGGGGCCGGTGAAGGTGAGGATCGAGAAGGCGGCGGCCGGGTAGCCGCGGCGCGTCATGCGCTCGCGGGCGTCGCCCTCGGACGCGCCGGCCAGGATGTCGGCCAGCCCCTGCACGCCCGGGTTGTGGCCGATCAGCAGGACGTTCCGCGCGTCGTCGGGGGTCTCGTTGAGCAGGGCGATCAGCTCGCCGGGCGAGGCCTCGTAGATCCGCTCCTCGTAGACGGTCTTCGGCCGCTTCGGGAACTCGTGGACCGCGAGCTTCCAGGTCTCGCGGGTGCGGACCGCCGTGGAGCACAGGGCCAGGTCGAAGGCGACGCCGGTGTCGGCCAGCTTGCGGCCGGCGGCCGGGGCGTCCAGGCGGCCTCGCTCGGCGAGGGGGCGCTCGTGGTCGGCCACCGGAGGCCAGTCGGCTTTCGCATGCCGGAAAAGGACAATCCTGCGGGGTTCTGCGACGCTCATGGCACCCAGCTTCGCATGAAACAGGCCATAGGGCGCAGGGAGTTGACCGGCGCGTTCAGCGGGCTATGAGCTGCTGCGCCCGCTCGACGAGGAGGGTGAGCGCGGGCTCACCGGCGGTCGCGTGCGCGTCGGCGGGGTCGAGGACGAGGGCGAGCAGGGCCACGAAGGCGAGGGCCGGGAGAGCCAGGGCCCACCACGGCAGCCGGGTGGCGGCACCTGCCCGGGGGGCCTGGGCGGGCCGGGAGTGCGTACGCGCCGACATGGGGGCCTCCGGTCTTCGAGTGTTCCGTGGCGCGCCGGTCGCGGCCACATCTCGAAGGTACGGATCAGCGGGACGCCGCCCCATCCGGTGATCCACCCACTCGACCCTGAGCCTGGCCCCCTAGGGGACGGGGGTGCCAGCACCACCATGGGGCGCGGAAACAGTCACCGCGCCCCGGGCGCGGGGAAGGCCTCCCGCCCAGGGCATGGGGAGGACCGCCGTGCTCAGGGCGCGAGCACCGTCGCGACGACGCCGATGACGATGAAGATCGCGAAGAACAGGCCGAAGACGAGCAGCATCTTCTTCTGGCCGTTCTGCGGGTTGGGGTCGAGGACTGGCATGGGGCAAGTGTCGCACCCTGCCCGCCCGGCACCGGCCACGGGGTGCCCCGGCGGGCGCGGCGGTCCGGCCCGGCGGACGGTCCGCCGGACGGACAGCCCGGCGGACGGGCAGGCAGGCAGGCAGGCAGTGGCCGGGTACCCCGCGCGGCGCCTCAGGCCGTCGCCTCGTCCTCCACCGTGCGGTCCCGTCCGGCCAGCACCCCGACGATCACCTGCGGGACCATCAGCCCCGCCATGAGCGCGATCGGCAGTCCCCAGCCGCCGCTGTGCTGGTACAGCACGCCCACCAGCAGCGGTCCGGGGATGGAGATCAGATAGCCGGTGCTCTGCGCGAAGGCCGACAGCTGGGCCACGCCCGCGCCCGTCCGCGCCCGCATGCCGACCATGGTGAGCGCGAGCGGGAAGGCGCAGTTGGCGACGCCCAGCAGCACCGCCCAGGCCCAGGCTCCCGCGGCCGGGGCGAAGTAGAGGCCCGCGTAGCCGATCAGGCCGCTGACGCCCAGCGCGAGCACGATCGGGCCCTGGTGGGGCAGCCGGGCGGCGAGGCGCGGTATGACGAACGCCAGGGGGACGCCCATCACCATGGTGACCGCGAGCAGCAGACCGGCCCGGCCCGCGGGGACGCCCGCGTCACGGAAGATCTGCGCCATCCACCCCATGGTGATGTAGGCGGCGGTGGCCTGGAGCCCGAAGAACACGGCCAGCGCCCAGGCGGTACGGCTGCGGGTGATGCGCAGCGCCGGCGCCTGCCCGGCGGGCCGTCCCGCCGGCCGCCCGCCCCGCCGCGGCGGCTCCTCCCCCAGAGCCCCGCCCCGTCCCCGTACGAACGGGAGCCAGGGCAGCACGGCGGCCGCCGCGAGGGCCGCCCAGACGGCGAGCCCCGTCCGCCAGCTGCCGCCGAGCGCGTCGGCCACCGGGACGGTCACGGCCGCCGCGGTGGCGGTCCCCAGGGCGAGGGCCATCGAGTACAGGCCGGTCATGGAACCGACCCGGTCGGGGAACCAGCGTTTGACGATGACCGGCATCAGCACGTTGCTCACCGCTATCCCGGCGAGCGCGAGGCCGCTGGCGAGCAGGAAGCCGGCCGTGTCGCCGGTGAAGGGGCGGACCAGCAGGCCGGTGGCGATGGCGGCCATGCCGGCGCACACCACCGCGCCGGGGCCGAAGCGCCGGGCCAGCCGGGGCGCGGTGACGCCGAACACGGCGAAGCACAGCGCGGGCAGGGAGGTGAGCAGCCCGGCCACGCTGCCGCTCATGCCGAGCCCGTCGCGCACCTCTTCGAGCAGCGCGCCGAAGCTGGTGATGGCGGGGCGCAGGTTCAGGGCGGCCAGCACGATGCCGACGACGAGCAGCCGTGTCCGCCACGCGCGCGTGGTGTCACCGGGACGTCGGTCCGGGGACGGAGCGGGCGTACGGGCGGCAGCGGACGCGACGGTCCGGGTCTCGTCACCAGGCATACGAGTCATGCGACTCATCATAGAATCATAGGATGATTGGTTGTCCATGTCGTGGGCGCCGTCCGACGCTCCTGCCGTGCGAAGGTGAGTCATGCCTCTGAGTCATCCGCGCCGTTCCGCGCTGTCCGAACAGGTCATCGCCGCCCTGCGGGCTCAGATCACCTCCGGCGAGTGGCCGGTCGGCTCACGCATCCCCACCGAGCCGGAGCTGGTGGAGCAGCTGGGGGTGGCCCGCAACACCGTCCGGGAGGCGGTGCGCGCGCTGGCGCACAACGGACTGCTCGACATCCGCCAGGGCTCGGGCACCTACGTGGTCGCCACCAGCGAGCTGGCCGGCGTGATGCACCGCCGCTTCGCCGGCGCCGATCCCCGGCACATCGCCGAGCTGCGCTCCACGCTGGAGTCCTCGGCGGCCCGGCTGGCCGCGCGGCGGCGCACGGAGAAGGACCTCAAGCAGCTCGACACGCTGCTGCTGCGCCGCGAGGAGGCCTGGGAGTCGGGCGACGCGGAGGCGTTCGTGACGGCGGACGCGACCTTCCACATGGCCGTCGTGGCGGCCTCGCACAACGACGTGATGACCGCGCTGTACGCGGACCTGGTCGAGGTGCTGCGGGACTGGCTGCGCGACGACGTGGGCGGCGGCATGACGCCGGAGACGTACATGGAGCACAGTCGGCTGGTGGACGCGATCCGCGCGGGCGACGCGGCGACGGCGGCCGAGGAGGCCGCCGCCTATCCCCTGGCGTGCAAGCCCGGGCGGTTCACCGCCCCCGCGGGCGACTGAACCGTTCGAGCACCTCCCCGAAGCCGTTCGAGCACATCCCCGGCGGCGTTCGCGCACGTCCTCGGCGACACGCGCGAGGGCCCGCGCCCCCAGGGGACGCGGGCCCTCGCGCTGGGGCGTCCGGTCAGGCGCCGACGGCGTGCAGACCGCCGTCCACGTGGACGATCTCGCCCGTGGTCTTCGGGAACCAGTCGCTCAGCAGGGCGACGACACCGCGGCCGGCCGGCTCGGGGTCCTTCAGGTCCCACTCCAGCGGGGCGCGGGTGTCCCAGACGGAGGCCAGCTCGGCGAAGCCGGGGATGGACTTGGCGGCCATCGAGCCGAGCGGTCCGGCGGAGACGAGGTTGCAGCGGATGTTCTGCTTGCCCAGGTCGCGCGCCATGTAGCGGCTGGTCGCCTCCAGGGCGGCCTTCGCCGGGCCCATCCAGTCGTACTGCGGCCAGGCGTACTGCGCGTCGAAGGTGAGGCCGACGACGGAGCCGCCGTTCTGCATCAGCGGCAGGCAGGCCATGGTGAGCGACTTCAGGGAGAACGCCGAGACGTGCATGGCCGTGGAGACCGACTCGAACGGCGTGTTGAGGAAGTTGCCGCCGAGGGCGTCCTGCGGCGCGAAGCCGATGGAGTGCACGACACCGTCCAGGCCGCCGAGCTCCTCGCCGACGACGTCGGCCAGGCGGCCCAGGTGCTCGTCGTTGGTGACGTCGAGCTCGATGACCTTGGTGGGCTTGGGCAGCTTCTTGGCCACGCGCTCGGTCAGCGTCGGCCGCGGGAAGGCGGTCAGGATGACCTCGGCGCCCTGCTCCTGGGCCAGCTTCGCGGTGTGGAAGGCGATGGACGCCTCCGTCAGCACACCGGTGATCAGGACGCGCTTGCCCTCGAGAATTCCGCTCATGTGTGTCAGTGACCCATTCCCAGTCCGCCGTCAACGGGAATGACGGCTCCAGTGATGTACGAGGCCTCGTCCGAGGCGAGGAAGCGCACCGCGGCGGCGATCTCCTCGGTCTTCGCGTACCGGGCGAGCGGCACCTGGGCGAGGATCTTCGCCTGCTGCTCCTCGGTGAGCTCCCGGGTCATGTCGGTGTCGACGAAGCCGGGCGCGACGACGTTGAAGGTGATGTTGCGCGAGCCCAGCTCACGGGCGAGGGAGCGCGCGAAGCCCACCAGGCCCGCCTTGGAGGCGGCGTAGTTGGCCTGCCCCGCGGAGCCGAGCAGCCCGACGACCGACGAGATCAGCACGACGCGGCCCTTGCGGGCGCGCAGCATGCCGCGGTTGGCGCGCTTGACGACCCGGAAGGTGCCGGTGAGGTTGGTCTCGAGGACGGAGGTGAAGTCATCCTCGGACATGCGCATCAGGAGCTGGTCCCGGGTGATCCCGGCGTTGGCGACGAGCACCTCGACGGCGCCGTGCGCCTCCTCGATCTCCTTGTAGGCCTGCTCCACCTGCTCGGGGTCGGTGATGTCGCACCGGACGGCGAGGAAACCGGTCGGCGGCTCCCCCGAGCGGTACGTGATGGCGACCTTGTCGCCGGCGTCGGCGAACGCGCGGGCGATGGCGAGGCCGATGCCCCGGTTGCCTCCGGTGACGAGAACCGAGCGGCTCAACGGATCACCCCTTCGATAGCGGTTCTTTCCCCGCCCGAACGCCCGGACGACGGGCGGCGATGGCAGGCGGCTTCCCCGAAAACCTATCGGTCCCGGTCCGCCGCTCGGCACTGGGGCATCGACAGTGGCTCTCGCGGCCTCCTGTCGGGTTCCTACAGTCGGACCCCCGGTCAGTCCGCCCTGCCAGGTGCGTGAGCGCGCAGCCCTTCCGGCGCGCGGACCCCGCACTCGGCCCACACGGTCTTGCCCGGTCCTGTCCGTCCCTCCACGCCCCAGCGGGCGGCGACGGCTTCCACGAGGAGCAGGCCGCGCCCGCCGTCGGCGTCCGCGGAGGGCCGGCCCGTCGGCTCGGGGAGTTCCGGGTGGGTGTCGGACACCTCTACGCGGACGAGGCCCGCGGACCTGTCGTACGTGAGCCGCAGCTCGAAGTCACGTCCCGCCACGCGGCCGTGGAGGACCGCATTGGAGGCGAGTTCGGCCACGACGAGGGTGACGGTGTCGGAGGCCGGGCTGCCGTAGGGCAGGTCCCACAGGTCGAGGCGGTGCGTGGCGAGTCTGCGGGCGAGCCGTGCGCCGCGGCGGGTGGCGGAGAAGCGCTGGACGAACACACTTACGGTTACGGCCTCTCGGGCCCGTGGTGCTGGCATGCGGCCAGCGTTCCGGGCCGCTCCCGGCCCCCGACAGGGACGACACCCATACACGCGCGACTGTATCGGCGCACACTCTGGACCGGGTGGGTAACTCCCCGTGACTCCGAGCGGGTCGCGCGGGGTTGAGCGGGGCGTGGAGACGTGGACACGGGAGGCACGCGGCGATGAGGGCGGACCACGGCGGAGGCGGGAACGGCGGCGCGATCGCGAACGGCACGGAGGCGGAGCTCTCCGACAGTCTGAAGACCTTCGGCGCGGTCCTCAAGGCCCTGCGCGAGGAGTCCCGCCTGACGCAGGAGGAGTTCGCGGTGCGGGTGCGGTACTCGGCCGCGTACGTCGCCAAGATCGAGCAGGGGAAGCGGTTCCCGCCGGCGGACCTGCCGGGGCGGGCGGAGGAGGTGCTGGGGCCGGTCGCGGTCAAGGTACTCACAGCGGCGGCGAAGAGTCTGACACGGAGGGCGGGGCTCGCTTCGTGGTTCCGGCAGTGGGCGGGGATCGAGGAGGAGGCGGTCTCCTTGTACGCGTATGAGTGCCGGGCGGTCCCTGGGTTGTTGCAGCCGGAGGGGTACATCCGCGCGATCTTCGACCGGCAGATTCCTCCGCTGTCGGAGGAGCAGTTCGAAAGGCAAGTCGCTGCCCGGCGGGAACGGCAGCGGCTCTTGGACGAGCGGCCGAACACAGCGTTCTCGTTCCTCATCGAACAGGCGGTTCTCGAACGTCACCTCGGGGGCGTCGAGGTGGCGCGGGCGGTCGTCAGCAACCTCTTGGAACAGGGCAGCCGACGGAACGTCGAGATCCTCGTCATGCCCCTCCGGCAGGAGGATCACTCCGGCGTCGACGGCCAGATGTATCTCGCTGAACGCGACAATCACCAGTGGGTCGGCTACGTCGAGGGACACGACAGCAGCACTCTTCCGACCGAGCCGAAATTGGTGAGTTCCATGCTCCAGCGCTATGGGAAGATGCGGTCACAGGCCCTGAGTCGTATGGCCACTGTGGACCTGCTGAGGGAGATGCAAGGAGCGCTATGAGCAGCGAACTGGCCTGGTTCAAGAGCAGCTACAGCGGCAGTGGCGGCGGCAACTGCGTCGAGGTCGCCATGCGCCCCGAGGCCGTCCACATCCGCGACTCCAAGGACACGGGCATCCGCCCACTCGCCGTCACGCCGGCCACTTGGACGGTGTTCACGGCACTCGCGGCGACCTTGTCACCGGACGACTGAGGTCGCGTCGTACGAGACGTTCACGGACGGGCGCGGGAGTTGATCCCGCGCCCGCCCGTTGGTCTGTACCCGCCTCTCCCACTCCTGCTCGTCCTCACCGAACAGGTCGAGCTGGATGCCGCTGCCCTCGACCTCGGCCGAAGCCGGTGGTCCCCATGCCAGGAGATCTGGTGGTGGACACCGAAAACGTCCACGGGATGGTTCACTGCCTCCGACGGTCACCACAGACAAGCCCCGAAGGGATGTCCACCCGTGCCCCATGAAGTCGATCAGTCGTTCCTCGCGCTCCCGCTACGCGCTCTCGCCGACGCCGCGCTCGCCCGCGCGCGGGCGCTCGGGGCGGAGCACGCGGACTTCCGTCTGGAGCGGGTGCGCAGTGCCTCCTGGCGGCTGAGGGATGCCAGGCCCGCCGGGTCGTCGGACACCACCGACCTGGGGTACGCGGTGCGGGTGGTGCACGGCGGCACCTGGGGCTTCGCGTCCGGGGTGGACCTCACCCTCGACGCCGCCGCGAAGGTCGCCTCCCAGGCGGTGGCCATGGCGCAGCTGTCCGCGCGGGTGATCCGGGCGGCCGGGTCCGACGAGCACGTGGAGCTGGCCGACGAGCCGGTGCACGCCGGGAAGACCTGGGTGTCGTCGTACGAGATCGACCCGTTCACCGTGCCCGACGAGGAGAAGGCGGGGCTGCTGGCCGAGTGGAGCGGGCGGCTGCTCGCGGCGAGCGGTGTCGACCACGTGGACGCCTCGTTGCTCACCGTGCACGAGAACAAGTTCTACGCGGACACCGCCGGGACCGTGACCACGCAGCAGCGCGTCCGGCTGCACCCGGTGCTGACGGCGGTGTCCGTCGACGCGTCGAGCGGCGAGTTCGACTCGATGCGCACGCTCGCCCCGCCGGCCGGGCGCGGCTGGGAGTACCTGACGGGCACCGGCTGGGACTGGGACGACGAGCTGGCGCGGATCCCCGAGCTGCTGGCCGAGAAGATGCGCGCGCCGAGCGTCGAGCCGGGCCTGTACGACCTGGTGGTGGACCCGTCCAACCTGTGGCTGACCATCCACGAGTCGATCGGGCACGCCACCGAGCTGGACCGCGCCCTCGGCTACGAGGCCGCCTACGCGGGCACCTCGTTCGCCACCTTCGACCAGCTGGGCACGTTGAAGTACGGCTCCGAGCTGATGAACGTCACCGGTGACCGCACCGCCGAGCACGGTCTCGCCACCGTCGGTTACGACGACGAGGGCGTCGAGGCGCAGTCCTGGGACCTGGTGAAGGACGGCACGCTGGTCGGCTACCAGCTGGACCGGAGAATCGCGAAGCTCACCGGGTTCGAGCGGTCCAACGGGTGCGCCTTCGCCGACTCCCCCGGGCACGTGCCGGTGCAGCGCATGGCCAACGTGTCGCTGCGGCCCGATCCCGCCGGAATGTCCACGGAGGACCTCATCGGGGGCGTCGACCGGGGCATCTACGTGGTCGGCGACCGGTCGTGGAGCATCGACATGCAGCGCTACAACTTCCAGTTCACCGGGCAGCGCTTCTACCGGATCGAGAACGGGCGTCTCGCCGGGCAGCTCCGGGACGTCGCCTACCAGGCCACGACCACCGACTTCTGGGGTTCCATGGCCGCCGTCGGCGGTCCGCAGACGTACGTCCTGGGCGGGGCCTTCAACTGCGGCAAGGCCCAGCCGGGCCAGGTCGCGGCGGTCTCCCACGGCTGCCCGTCGGCCCTGTTCAAGGGAGTCAACATCCTTAACACCACGCAGGAGGCCGGGCGATGAGCGCGCGCACCACCAAGCCGCACGAGATCGTCGAGCGGACGCTGGAGCTGTCCCGGTCCGACGGCTGTGTCGTGATCGCCGACGAGGAGTCGACCGCCAACCTCCGCTGGGCGGGCAACGCGCTCACCACGAACGGGGTCACCCGCGGGCGCACCCTCACCGTGATCGCCACGGTGGACGGGGCCCAGGGCACGGCCTCCGGGGTGGTGTCCCGGTCGGCGGTGACCGTGGACGAGCTGGAGCCGCTGGTGCGGGCCGCCGAGGCCGCCGCGCGCGGCGCCGGTCCGGCCGAGGACGCCCAGCCGCTGGTCACCGGGGTGGACCCGTCCCCGGAGTTCACCGAGGCGCCCGCCGAGACGAGCTCCGCGGTGTTCGCCGACTTCGCCCCGGCGCTGGGCGAGGCGTTCGCCCGGGCGCGGGCCGGCGGCCGGGAGCTGTACGGCTTCGCCAACCACGAGATGGTCTCCACCTACCTCGGCACGTCGACGGGGCTGCGGCTGCGGCACGACCAGCCGAACGGCACGCTGGAGCTGAACGCCAAGTCCCCGGACCGCACCCGGTCGGCGTGGGCGGGCCGCGCCACCCGCGACTTCAAGGACGTCGACCCGGCGGCCATGGACGCCGAGCTGGCCGTACGGCTGGGCTGGGCGCAGCGGCGGCACGAGCTGCCGGCGGGCCGGTACGAGACGCTGCTGCCGCCGAGCGCGGTGGCGGACCTGCTGGTCTACCAGTTCTGGTCGGGGTCGGGGCGGGACGCGGCGGAGGGCCGCACGGTGTTCTCCAGGCCGGGCGGCGGCACCCGCGTCGGCGAGCGGCTGACCGAGCTGCCGCTGACGCTGCGCAGCGACCCGGACGAGCCGGGCCTGGAGTCGGCGCCGTTCGTGATCGCGCACTCCTCCGGCGGCGACCGGTCGGTGTTCGACAACGGGCTGCCGCTGACGGCGACGGACTGGGTGCGCGAGGGCGCGCTGCACCGGCTGACCACCAGCCGCCACAGCGCGGGCCTGACCGGCCTGCCGACCGCGCCCGGCATCGACAACCTGATCCTGGACGGCGGCGAGGACCGCTCGCTGGAGGAGATGGTCGCGGCCACCGAGCGGGGGCTGCTGCTGACCTGCCTGTGGTACATCCGCGAGGTGGACCCGGCGACGCTGCTGCTCACCGGGCTGACCCGGGACGGCGTCTACCTGGTGGAGAACGGCGAGGTGACCGGTGAGGTGAACAATTTCCGGTTCAACGAGTCGCCGGTGGACCTGCTGGGCCGGGCGGCCGAGGCGGGCCGTACGGAGAGGACGCTGCCCCGGGAGTGGGGCGACTGGTTCACCCGGGCCGCGATGCCCGCGCTGCGCGTCCCCGATTTCCATATGAGCTCGGTCAGCCGGGGCGTATAACCTCGTAGGCGTTCGCAGCAGGCCGTCGCCCGTACGGCCGCAGATCACCGAGGAGACACGAGAACCGTGACGGACATCGTCGACGAGCTGAAGTGGCGCGGGCTGTTCGCCCAGTCCACTGACGAGGACGCTTTGCGCAAGGCGCTCGCGGACGGTCCCGTCACGTTCTATTGCGGCTTCGACCCGACCGCGCCGTCGCTGCACGTGGGGCACCTGGTGCAGGTGCTCACCCTGCGCCGGCTCCAGCAGGCCGGGCACCGGCCGCTGGCGCTGGTCGGCGGCGCGACCGGGCAGATCGGCGACCCGCGGCCGACGGCCGAGCGCACGCTGAATTCGCCGGAGACGGTCGCGGGCTGGGTGGAGCGGCTGCGTGGCCAGATCGAGCCGTTCCTGTCCTTCGAGGGCGAGAACGCGGCCACCCTGGTCAACAACCTCGACTGGACCGCGAACCTGTCCGCGATCGAGTTCCTGCGGGACGTCGGCAAGCACTTCCGGGTCAACAAGATGCTGACGAAGGACTCGGTCGCCCGGCGTCTGGAGTCCTCGGAGGGCATCAGCTACACCGAGTTCAGCTACCAGTTGCTCCAGGCGATGGACTTCCTCCAGCTCTACCGGCGCTACGGCTGCACGCTGCAGCAGGGCGGCAGCGACCAGTGGGGCAACCTCACGGCCGGGCTCGACCTGATCCACCGGCTGGAGCCGGACGCCGAGGTCCACGCCTACGCGACGCCGCTGATGACGAAGGCGGACGGCACCAAGTTCGGCAAGACCGAGAGCGGCGCCGTCTGGCTGGACCCGGAGATGACGACGCCGTACGCGTTCTACCAGTTCTGGCTGAACGTGGACGACCGGGACATCTCGGGCTACATGCGGATCCTGTCCTTCAAGTCCCGCGAGGAGCTGGAGGAGCTGGAGCGGCAGACGGCGGAGCGTCCGCAGGCCCGTGCCGCGCAGCGCGCGCTGGCGGAGGAGCTGACGACGCTGGTGCACGGCGCCGACCAGACGGCCGCCGTGATCGCCGCGTCCAGGGCCCTGTTCGGCCAGGGCGAGCTGGGTGAGCTGGACGAGCGCACGCTGGCGGCGGCGCTCTCCGAGGTGCCGCACGTGAAGGTGGCCGGGCTGGGCCCGGTGGTGGACCTGTTCGCCGAGGTCGGCCTGGTGCCCAGCAAGTCCGCCGCGCGCCGCACGGTGAAGGAGGGCGGCGCCTACGTGAACAACGCCAAGGTCACCGCCGAGGACGCGGTCCCCGCCGAGGAGGACCTGCTGCACGGGCGCTGGCTGGTGCTGCGCCGCGGCAAGAAGAACCTCGCGGCCGTGGAGGTCGCGGCCGGCTGAGCCGGTGGTGTGCGTGAGGGGCGGGTTCCTTCCGGGGCCCGCCCCTGCGCCGGTCCGGAGGGGCGGTCAGGCCCGTTGCCGCCCGTGCTTCCTGCGCTGCATGGCGTTGTAGATCATCTCCGCGAGCAGCACGACGACGATCGCCGCGCCGAGCTGGAAGATGTGCCGTCCCCAGTCGATGCCGCGGGTCTCCT
This sequence comes from Streptomyces sp. DSM 120436, assembly GCF_055778765.1. NCBI lineage: Bacteria > Bacillati > Actinomycetota > Actinomycetes > Kitasatosporales > Streptomycetaceae > Streptomyces > Streptomyces sp. DSM 120436. The sequence goes on from NZ_JBSKBS010000002.1 coordinate 1,390,018, forward strand.
CGATGCCGAAACCGCGCGCGATCGCGTTGCCGACGACCGCGCCGATCATGCCGCAGATGGTGGCCAGCCAGAGCGGGATGTGCTGCTTGCCGGGGATCACCGCCTTGGCCAGCAGACCGAGCACGAATCCCACGATGATCGCCCACAACCAGCCCATGACTGCCTCCTCGTACGACTTGACGCGAGCATCACGGCAAGTGTCGGCCCAGTCGTGGTACGCCGCATGTCGGACATGCCGTACGCGGTACGGCGCGGCCGGGGTGGCGCGGGACCGGACGACCCGCTCTCGTGATCGGGTGGGGTGCGGCGTACCGTTGACCCTGTCCGGACCAGGCAGCACAGACCGGGACTCCGGACGGCCGGGTACGCAAGAGGGTCCGATACGGGCGGATGGTGGAGTGTGATGCGGAAGCAGCGTGGCGACGACGCTCAGGTGTTCCGGATCACGGGCGCCCGGGCGGGTCTGCAGGAGGATGTGCGGGGGCGGCAGCGCCGGTACGTGATCTCGATGACCGTTCGCACGATCTCGGTCATCCTGGCGGCCACCCTGTGGAACGTGGAGCGGCATGTCGCGATCGTGGCGCTGGTGCTCGGGGCGGTCCTGCCGTACGTCGCGGTGGTGATCGCCAACGCGGGGCGGGAGAACGCGCCGTCCCTGCCGTCGACCTTCGTGACGACGCCGATGAGGCAGATGATCGTGCCGCCGCGGACGAACGACGGCCCGGCGGAAGCCGATGCGGAAGAAGTGCCGTCACCGACGGCGCCGGGCGCACGATCCGAGGATCCGGGACGCTCCTGAGCGGCGGCGTGTGAGTGCGGGCCGCGGCGAGCGGAAGTCGCTTCCCGGCCAAGCTCAAAGAAACCTCAGATCAATCATGCTCTTCCGGTGCCGGGGGCGGGGGGACCCGTGACATACTTCGTACGCGCTCCGCATCCCCCGTCGGAGCGACGGACCGACGCCGGGCAGCTCCCCCCGTGGCTGCTCGGCGTCGCCTTTTCCCGGGCGGATTCCTCTGCGGCGAACGGGTTAGGGTCGGACGGTGATCACTCCTGACCCCGAGACGCCCATCTGCTCCGCCAAGGGCTGCCGCGCCCCTGCCGTGTGGGTGCTGGCCTGGAACAACCCGAAGGTCCACACGCCGGAGCGGCGCAAGACGTGGCTGGCCTGCGAGGAGCACCGGGAGCACCTGGCGCAGTTCCTCGGGGTGCGCGGCTTCCTGAAGGACGTCGTGCGGTTCGAGGAGTGGGAGGCCCCGGAGGGGGCCTCCTGAGCCGGCGGCCGGGGCGGCCGCTCAGCCGCCGATGGCGGACATCGGACGGTCCGGCTGGACGAAGGACGGGTCGTCCAGGCCCGCGCCCGCCTTCTTGCCCCACATGGCGAGCTTCCAGAGGCGGGCGATCTCCTCGTCGTCGGCGCCCGAGCGCAGGGCCGCGCGCAGGTCGGTCTCCTCGGTGGCGAACAGACAGGTGCGGACCTGCCCGTCGGCGGTGAGGCGGGTGCGGTCGCAGGCGGCGCAGAAGGGGCGGGTGACGGAGGCGATGACGCCCACCCGGTGCGGGCCGCCGTCGACCAGCCAGCGCTCGGCGGGGGCGGAGCCGCGCTTCTCCTCGCCCTCGGGGGTGAGCTCGAAGCGGGTGCGCAGGGAGGCGAGGATGTCCCCGGCGGTGATCATGCCGTCGCGCTTCCAGCCGTGCTGGGCGTCCAGCGGCATCTGCTCGATGAAGCGCAGCTCGTAGTCGTGCTCCACGGCCCAGGCGAGCAGGTCGGGGGCCTCGTCGTCGTTGAGCCCCGGCATCAGGACCGCGTTCACCTTCACGGGCGTCAGACCGGCCTCACGGGCCGCGTGCAGGCCGTCCAGGACGTCCCGGTGGCGGTCGCGGCGGGTGAGGGTCCTGAAGACGTCGGGCCGGAGCGTGTCGAGGGAGACGTTGACCCGGTCCAGGCCGGCCGCCTTGAGCGCGCCGGCGGTGCGGCGCAGCCCGATGCCGTTGGTGGTGAGGGACGTCTGCGGGCGGGGGGCGAGGGCGGCGACCCGCTCGACGATGCCGGTCAGGCCGGGGCGGAGCAGGGGCTCGCCGCCGGTGAAGCGCACCTCCTCGACGCCCAGGGAGGCGACCGCGATGCCGATGAGCCGGACGATCTCGTCGTCGGTGAGCAGATCGGGCTTGGCGAGCCACTGCAGCCCTTCCTCGGGCATGCAGTACGTGCAGCGCAGGTTGCACCGGTCGGTCAGCGAGACCCGCAGGTCGGTGGCCACCCGGCCGTAGGTGTCGATGAGCACGTGGGGCCCCTCCCTCGACGCCGATCACTCATGTCCGGTATCTGCGAGCGTACGTGACGCCGCCGACATCACCCAGCGGCGTGAGGGGGCGATACGCCGACGGCCGCGTCGCGGGGGCCTGCGAGGGTCCCCGCGACGCGGCCGTCGCGTGCGGTGTTCCGTCAGTGGGCGCCGGTGCCGGTGAGCGACCGGACCTCCAGCTCCGCGTACTTCTTGGCGTCGGGCTCCTCCTTGGACAGGACGGTGCCCAGCCAGCCCATCAGGAAGCCGAACGGGATGGAGATGATGCCCGGGTTCTTCAGCGGGAACCACGCGAAGTCGACGTCCGGGAACATCGCCTTCGGGTCGCCGGAGACGACCGGCGAGAACAGCACCAGGCCGACGGCGACGATCAGACCGCCGTAGATCGACCACAGCGCGCCCTGGGTGGTGAACCGCTTCCAGAACAGGCTGTAGAGGATGGTCGGCAGGTTGGCGGACGCGGCGACCGCGAAGGCCAGGGCGACCAGGCCGGCGACGTTCAGGTCGCGGGCGAGGGCGCCGAGCGCGATGGAGACGACGCCGATGAGGACGGTCGACCAGCGGGCCGCCCTCATCTCCTCCTTCTCGGTGGCCTTCCCCTTGCGGATGACGTTGGCGTAGATGTCGTGCGCGAAGGAGGAGGACGAGGCCAGGGTGAGTCCGGCGACCACGGCGAGGATGGTCGCGAACGCCACCGCCGAGATGGTGGCGAGCAGGATCGCGCCCCAGGCCGAGTCGACGCCGCCGATGTGCAGGGCGAGCAGCGGGGCCGCCGTGTTGCCGGACGGGTTGGACTCGATGATCTCGTCCTGCGAGATGAGTGCCGCCGCGCCGAAGCCCAGCGCGATGGTCATCAGGTAGAAGCCGCCGATGATGCCGATGGCCCAGTTCACGGACTTACGGGCGGCCTTGGCGTTCGGCACCGTGTAGAAGCGGATCAGGATGTGCGGCAGGCCGGCGGTGCCGAGCACCAGGGCGATGCCCAGGGAGAGGAAGTCCAGCTTGGTGAGGTTGTCGGCGCCGTACTGGAGGCCGGGCTCCAGGAAGGCGTCGCCCTTGCCGCTGTTCTCGGCGGCCTTGCCCAGCAGGTCGGAGATGTTGAAGTTGAACTTCAGCAGCACCAGGAAGGTGATGAGGAGCGTGCCGCCGATGAGCAGCACGGCCTTGACCATCTGGACCCAGGTGGTGCCCTTCATGCCGCCGATGGAGACGTACACGATCATCAGGACGCCGACGAGGGCGACGATGAGGATCTTGCCGGCGTCGGAGGTGATGCCGAGCAGCAGCGACACCAGGACGCCCGCGCCGGCCATCTGGGCCAGCAGGTAGAAGATCGAGACGACGATCGTGGAGGTGCCGGCCGCGGTGCGGACCGGGCGCTGGCGCATGCGGTAGGCGAGGACGTCGCCCATCGTGTAGCGGCCGGAGTTGCGCAGCGGCTCCGCGACGAGCAGCAGGGCGACGAGCCAGGCGACCAGGAAGCCGATGGAGTAGAGGAAACCGTCGTAGCCGAAGAGGGCGATGGCGCCGGCGATGCCGAGGAAGGACGCGGCGGACATGTAGTCGCCGGAGACGGCGAGTCCGTTCTGGAAGGCGCTGAACTGCCGTCCGCCCGCGTAGAAGTCGGCGGCGTCCTTGGTCTGCCGGCCGGCCCAGACGGTGATGCCGAGAGTGGCGACCACGAACAGCGCGAACAGGGTGATGATCAGGGGGCGGTGTTCGCTGGCCTCGTTCGCGGCGAGGGTGACATGGGTGATCGCGGGGCTCATGCGCCGCCCTCCATACGGGTCTTGATGGCCTCGGCCTTGGGGTCGAGCTTGGTGGCGGCGTGCCTGGAGTACCACCAGGCGATGAGGAAGGTGCTGACGAACTGCAGCACGCCGAAGACGAAGGCGACGTTGATGTGGCCGACCAGCTTGGCGCCCATGAAGCCGCCCGCGTAGTTGGAGAGCAGCACGTACAGCAGGTACCAGGCGATGAAGGCGATGGTCAGCGGGAAGGCGAACGAACGGTGGGAGCGGCGCAGTTCACCGAACTCAGCGCTCTCCTGAACCTCGGTGAACTCCTCCGGCGTGGGGAGTTTGGATTGCTCTGTCGAGGGGGGCGGTGCTTCGGCGGCCACGGAGTCTCCTCGCGGTGCGGGTCGGTTCTTGCGTCGGCGGAAGGCGAGTGTCCTCGCGCTTCCTGTCCAAGGGCACGGCGCCACGCGAGGACCGGTTCAACTCGGCACGGTTCTTTTCCGTGGACGTTTTCCGAAGACGTTGCACGCAAATCATTGCTGGCCAGCGACGGGCGGGATAGCTTCACCCTGCACCACCCGTCATGTACCTGCCCGGGCAGCCACACCTGTCTCGGGCCGGTTTCGTTTCCGGATGATGTGGAGACCCCATGGCTCATCTGCGTTCCAGGCGCCGGCTCGCCCTCGCCGTTCCCGTCGTGCTGTCGCTGACCGCCTCGCTTGGCTTCCTGCCCGCGGCGGCCTCGGCCGCCCCGGCGACGGTGTCGGCGGAGCGGGCGGCGGACGCGCCCGCCCTGGCGTACGTCGTCAACACCAGGGCGGACCACCGCACGATCGCCTCGGTGAAGCGGGCGATCGCCGCGGCGGACGGCGAGGTCGTCACCGCGTACGAGAAGATCGGCGTGATCGTCGCGCGCTCCTCGAACGCCGGCTTCGCGCAGACCCTCCGCGAGGTGCCGGGCGTGCGGTCGGCCGGCGCCACCCGCACCGCGCCGCTGGCCCCGGCCGCGACCACGGACGCCGGCTCCGCCGAGTACCTCACGGCCGCCGACGCCGCGAAGCTGAAGGCCGCCTCCGCGAAGACCCCGGGCAGCGAACCGCTCGAGGCCGACCAGTGGGACCTGCGCGCCATCGGCGCCGACAAGGCGGCGAAGATCAACCCGGGCAGCAGGAACGTCACGGTCGCCGTCATCGACACCGGCGTCGACGACACCCACCCCGACATCGCGCCGAACTTCTCGGCGTCCCAGTCCGCCAACTGCTTCGGCGGCGCCCCGGACACCTCCCCGGGCGCCTGGCGGCCGTACACCGCGGGCGACTACCACGGCACGCACGTGGCCGGTGAGATCGCCGCCGCCCGCAACGGGATCGGCGTCGCCGGCGTCGCGCCCGGGGTGAAGGTCTCGTCGATCAACGTCACCGACCCCGACAACGGGCTGTTCTACGCGGAGGCCGTCGTCTGCGCGTTCGTGTTCGCCGCCGACCACGGCGTGGAGATCACGAACAACAGCTACTACGTCGACCCGTGGATGTACAACTGCATGGACGACCCGGACCAGCGGGCGATCGTCGACGCGGTCAACCGGGCCCAGCTGTACGCCCAGCGCAAGGGCACCCTGCACTTCGCCTCGGCCGGCAACTCCAACCACGACCTGGCCTCGGACGCGATCGACGACGCGTCCAGCCCCAACGACACCACGCCGGTGCCGCGCACCATCGACCCGAGCGAGTGCCTGGACCTGCCCACGCAGCTCCCGGGCGTCGTCACGGTCAGCGCGACCGGCTCCGAGAACCTCAAGTCGTACTACTCCTCGTACGGCAAGGGCGTCGTCGACGTGGCCGCGCCGGGCGGTGACGGCCGCTACCAGCTGCCGGACACCCCGTCGAAGAACGGCCGCATCCTGTCCACCATGCCGAACGGCGAGTACGCCTGGCTGCAGGGCACCTCGATGGCCTCGCCGCACGCGGCCGGCGTGGCGGCGCTGCTGAAGTCCAAGCACCCGTGGCTGCCCCCGGCGGCGCTGCAGGCCCTGCTCAAGGCGCAGGCGGACAATCCGGGCTGCCCCGCCTCGTACGACCAGGACGGTGACGGAACGCAGGACGCGACGTGTGAGGGCGGCCGGCTGGTCAACGGCTTCTACGGTCACGGCATCGTCGACGCGCTGCGCGCCGTCAAGTGAGCCACGGCCCCGCACACCCGCCTCGCCCGTCCGCACGTCGAAGTGAACGAACTGGAGACTTCATGACAGCGTCCCACCCGCGCCGTCGCCGGGCGCTGGTCGTCCCGGCCGGCATGGCCCTGGCGACCACGCTCGCGTTCCTGCCGAACACGGCGGCCACGGCCGCCCCCGCCCACCAGGAGACCGCCTCCGCGGACACCGCCTCGCTGAGCTACGTGGTCAACGTGCGGGGCGGGCACGGCGCTCCGGCGCACGTGAGGAAGGCGATCGCCAGGGCCGGCGGGACGATCGTGACGGCGTACGAGAAGATCGGCGTGATCGTCGTCCACTCCTCGAACGCCGACTTCGCGCAGACGATCCGCACGGTGCCGGGGGTGCAGTCGGCCGGCGCCACCCGCAACGCGCCGCTGCCGTCGGCGGCCACCACGGACACGGGCTCCCCGAAGGTGCTCAGCGCCGCCGAGGTCGCCGAGGCGGCGGAGCAGGCCGCCGCGGACCAGGATCCGCTGCAGAACCTCCAGTGGGACCTGCCCGCCATCAAGGCGGACAAGGCGCACGAGAAGTCGCTGGGCAGCCCGGAGGTCACCGTCGCCGTCATCGACACCGGCGTCGACGACACCCACCCCGACATCGCGCCCAACTTCGACCGGGCCGCGTCGGTGAACTGCGTGGCGGGCAAGCCCGACACCAGCGAGGGCGCCTGGCGCCCGGGCGCGGCCGAGAGCCCGCACGGCACGCACGTCGCCGGTGAGATCGCCGCCGCGAAGAACGGCGTCGGCATGACCGGTGTCGCCCCGGGGGTGAAGGTCTCCGGCATCAAGGTGTCCAACCCGGACGGCTACTTCTACACCGAGGCCGTCGTCTGCGGCTTCATGTGGGCCGCCGAGCACGGGGTCGACGTCACCAACAACAGCTATTACACCGACCCCTGGTACTTCAACTGCACGAACGACCCGGACCAGAAGGCGCTCGTCGAGGCCCTCGGCCGGGCCACGCGGTACGCGGAGCGCAAGGGCGCGGTCAACGTCGCCGCGGCGGGCAACGAGAACTACGACCTCGCGGCCGACGAGATCACCGACCCGTCCTCGCCGAACGACGGCACCCCGTCGGACCGCGTGATCGACCCGTCGAAGTGCCTGGACATCCCCACGCAGCTGCCGGGCGTGGTGACGGTCGCGTCGACCGGCGCGAAGGGGCTGAAGTCGTCGTTCTCCAACTACGGCCGGGGCGTCATCGACATCGCCGCGCCCGGCGGTGACTCGACGGCCCTGCAGACCCCCGAGCCGCCCGCCACCAGCGGCCTGATCCTCGGCCCGCTGCCCGGCGGCCGCTGGGGTTACATGGCCGGTACGTCGATGGCGTCCCCGCACGTCGCGGGCGTCGCCGCGCTGATCAAGTCGAAGCACCCGTACGCGCCGCCGGCGCTGGTGAAGGCCCTGCTGTACGCGCAGGCCGACGCCACCGCCTGCACCAAGCCGTACGACATCGACAACGACGGCAAGGCCGACGCGGTGTGCGAGGGCCCGAAGAACCGCAACGGCTTCTACGGCTGGGGCATGGCCGACGCGCTGGACGCGGTGACGCGGTAGTCGTCGCCGGATCGCGGGGAGGGGCCGGGCGGGTGCGCCCGGCCCCTTTCCGCCGTCCGGGCCGGCGCCCTTCCCGGCCCGGACGTGCTGCACAGTGAGGGCATGAACCGTCTCGCGTCCTTCTGGTCCGGCCTGGGCGGGGATCCCGCTCTCCTCTCGCGGGTGTCCGCCGTCGAGCGGCCGGGTGTCCTGCCCTCACGGCTGCCGGTACGGGAGTTCGCGGGGGCGTGCGTCGGCGTGTGCGCGCTGGCCGCCGCCGAGCTCGCGGCGCGGCGCGCGGGCGGCGAGGTCCCGGCGGTGCGGGTGGACGACGGGGCGGTCGCCACGGCGTTCGTGAGCGAGCGTCACCTGCGGATCGACGGGCGGGCCCCGGAGACCTTCGCCCCGCTGTCGCGGTTCTGGCGCACGGCGGACGGGTGGGTGCGCACGCACGCCAACTATCCGCACCACCGGTCGCGGTTGCTCGCCGCGCTCGGCGCGCCCGAGGACCCTGACGCGGTGGCCGCCGTGCTCGCGCGGAGGTCCGCGCGGGAGGTCGAGGAGAGGGTCACCGCGGCCGGCGGGCTGGCCGTCGCCCTGCGCACGCCCGAGGAGTGGGCGGCGCACGCACAGGCTGCGGCGGTCGCACGGCTGCCGCTGGTGGAGCGGGTGCGGATGGACGCCGCGCCCGCGCGGGAGTTCGCGGCGGCCGGCGGGGACCTCCTGCTGCCCGCCGCCGGACTGCGGGTGCTGGACCTCACCCGGGTCATCGCCGGTCCGGTCGCCACCCGCACGCTCGCCCTGCTCGGCGCGGACGTCCTGCGGCTGGACCCGCCGGGGCTGCCCGAACTGCCCGACCAGCACGCCGACACCGGCTTCGGGAAGCGGTCGGCGCGGGTGGACCTGACCTCCGGCCGGGAGGTGTTCGAGGGGCTGCTGGCACGGGCGGACGTGGTGGTCACGGGGTACCGGCCGGGCGCCCTGGACCGTTTCGGGGCGAGCGCGGAGGCCCTGGCCGAGCGGCGGCCGGGGGTGGTCGTGGCCCAGCTGTCGGCGTGGGGCGCCACGGGGCCGTGGGCGGGCCGGCGCGGCTTCGACAGCCTGGTCCAGGTGGGCACGGGCATCGCCCACGTCGAGGGCGGGAGGGACCGTCCGGGCGCGCTGCCCGCGCAGGCCCTGGACCACGGCACGGGGTACCTGCTGGCGGCGGGCGTGCTGCGGTCCCTGTCGGAGCAGACGGAGGCGGGCGGCAGCAGGCTGGTGCGGGTGGCTCTGGCCCGCACGGCGGGCGAACTCCTGGCGGGGGCGTCCGGTGCCGGGACCGAGGGGGGTGGGGCCGGGCTCTCCGCCACCCCGTGGCTGACGGAACGGGACAGCGCGCTGGGGCGGTTGCGGTACGCCGTGCCGCCGGTCGCGTTCGCGGGCGGGCCGCGCGACTGGGCGCGGGCGCCGGGGGTGTGGGGGGCGGACGCGGCGCGGTGGCGGTGAGCGCGGGCGCGGCAGTGGCGCCCAGGGCGCACGTCCCGCGCATCGGCGGTGAGAGCGCCGGGCCTCGCGTGAGGGGGCTCCGCACGTCGGCGGCCGGCGGCCGAGCACCGGGCGACGGGGACGGACCGGGAGCGCCGGCAGCACATGCCCGGTACCTTGCGGGCGAACACGGACAGGCGCTGCCGGGAGTTCGGCCGCGGGTGACTCCGAACGGCGGACGGTCCCCCCGCACGCCGGAGGGCGGAAAGCAGGCTCGTTGTGGATGAGCGCCGGGCGCGCAGAACGCGTGACCGGCGCTCACCAGCGGTCCGCCCGCGCTGGAACGGGCGGACAGAGCCCGCGTATCTCCCCGCGCTTGCCCCGCTCTGTGTGATCTTGTGAAGATCCTGGGGTGACTCTGACGAAATCCAGGTCCCGGACGACCGGTGCGCACAGTGGTCCGCGGCGGCCCGGGGCCGGGCGCGCCGTGGCCGTGCTCGTCCTGGTGACGCTCGGCGCGCTGATACCCCTGCTCGGTCCGTCGCCCGCGCTGCACGGCACGGGGGAGGCGGACGCGCCCGGCACCGGCGGCATAGCCCTGCTGCGCACGGTGCTGTTCGCCGCGCTGGCCGTCCCCGTGGGCGAGGTGTTCGCCGTCCGGCTGGCGCGTTCGACGCCCGGCGCGCCTCCCGCCCTGCCCCCCAGCTGGTCCACCGTCGCCAACAGCGTCGGCTTCGTGGCCGCCCTCGGACTCGCCTCCGTGGTGGCGACCGGCAACCTCGTCCCCGCCAGTCCCGCCGACATCGACGTGGGCGGCCTCTACGAGACCCGGGACGGCATGCTCGCCCTGCTGGAGGTCAACGGCTTCCTCGCGGCGGCCCTGTGCTCCGCCTCCCGCCGCCGCGCCGCCCAGGCGCTGCCGCTGGCCGCGGTGATCGTCGCGGAGGCGCTGCGCGCCCACCCGACGACGGAGCACAGCCCGCTCATCGGCTCCGCCCTGACACTGGTGCACCTGACGTGCGCCTCCCTGTGGGTGGGCGGCCTGCCGCACGTGCTGCGCACGCTGCGGCTGTGGGGGCGCGCGGAGGCGGGCGTGGCGCTGCTGAGCCGCTACGCGCGCGTGGCGCTCGTCCTGCTCGTCGCCATCACCGCGACAGGAGTGTGCAGCACGCTGCGCCGGATGCCGCCCGAGACCGTCCTGGAGCAGCTCACGGACACCGCGTACGGGCGGGTGCTGCTCGCCAAGCTGATCCTCATGGCCGGTGTCGCCGCGCTCGCCCTGTGGGCGCGCGTGCGGCTGGCCCGCGCGGCCGACCCGCTGACCGCGAGTTCACCCGCGCGGACGGAGGTGTACGTACTCGCCCTGGTGGTCGCGGTGTCGGGACTGCTGACCGCGCTGCCGGTGCCCATCCGCTGGTGACCGCCGCGCGCGGGCGCCCCGCGCGCGGCACCTGTGGGACAGTCCTGTCAGTAGCGGGCCGTATCCTCGTGAACCATGCTCGAAGACCTCACCGCCGCAGCCTCCTCCCCCACCGCGTGGCCGGCCGCGTACCCGCGGGGATACGCGGTCGTCGACGTGGAGACGACGGGACTGGCCCGGGACGACCGCATCATCTCCGCGGCCGTCTACCGGCTGGACGCGCGCGGCGAGGTCGAGGACCACTGGTACACGGTGGTCAACCCGGAGCGCGACCCGGGCCCGGTGTGGATACACGGGCTGACGAGCGAGATGCTCGAAGGGGCGCCCCTCTTCCAGGACATCGCGGCGGAGTTCGCGGCGCGCCTGGAGGGCCGCGTGCTGGTCGCGCACAACGCGGTGTTCGACTGGCAGATGATCGCCCGCGAGTACGCCCGCGCGCGCGGCGAGGCCCCGGTGAAACAGCGGCTGTGCACCATCGCCCTGTCCAAGGAGCTGGGGCTGCCGCTGCCCAACCACAAGCTGGAGTCCCTGGCCGCGCACTTCGGCGTGGTGCAGCGGCGGGCCCACCACGCCCTCGACGACGCGCGCGTGCTGGCGGAGGCGTTCCGGCCCAGCCTGCGGGCCGCGGCGGCGGGCGGCGTACGGCTGCCGCTGCACGAGTGCCGGCCGCTCACCGAGTGGTCGGACCGTCCCCGCACCGGACAGCAGGCGGGTTACGGCGGACGGCAGCCCGCCGGTTGGCGTCCCTCCCGCAAGAGGCCCGCGTGCCCCTATCCCAACCCGGGCCGGTACGAACCGGGCAGGCGTCTCAAGCAGGGCATGCGGGTGGCGTTCTCCGGGGACACCTCCGTCGAGCGGGACCTGCTGGAGGACCGGGCGACCGAGGCCGGACTGCACGTGGCGTCGAGCCTGTCCCGGCTCACCAGCCTCCTGGTCACCAACGACCCCGACTCGGGCACGTCGAAGGCGGTCAAGGCACGCCAGTACGGCACCCCGGTGGTCGACGAGGCCGCCTTCGGCCAGCTCCTCGCCGACGTCGAGCCGGCCTCGGAGACCTGACCGCCCTCCCGGGCGCGGGCGGGCGGGGGCGCACACCCGGCTCACCGCGCCCCGCGCCCGGGTTGTACGGTCGTGGGGTGTACCGCTTCCTGCTGTCCCGGCAATGGGTGACCCTCACGCTGGTCGCCCTGCTTCTCGTCCCCACGATGATCGCGCTGGGCATATGGCAGATGAACCGCTACGAGGAGCGGGCCGCCCGTAACCAGCTCGTGACCGACGCACTGGCCGCCGACCCGGTGCCGGTGGAGGAGCTGGCGGCCCCGGGCCACGCGGTGACCCGCGCCGAGCGCTACCGCACGGTGACCGCCACGGGCCGCTTCGACACCGACTCCGAGGTCGTGGTGCGCCGCCGCACCAACGCCGACGAGGAGATCGGCTTCCACGTCCTGACCCCGTTCGTCCTGGACGCCGGCACGGTGCTGCTGGTCAACCGCGGCTGGATCCCCGCCGACGGCCCCAGCCAGACCGAGTTCCCGAAGGTGCCCGCGCCGCCGCGCGGCGAGACCACGATCACCGGCCGGCTGATGCCGGACGAGACGACCGAGGCGAGCGGCATCAAGGACCTCGAGGGCCTGCCGGACCGGCAGATCATGCTGATCAGCAGCGAGCGGGAGGCGGAGCGGCTGGACGCCGAGGTGCTCGGCGGGTACGTGGCGCAGACCGCGCCCGAGCCCCGGGGCGGCCTCCCCCAGCAGCTCGGCGACCCCGGCAAGGAGAACGCGGCGCTGAACTACGCGTACGCGGTCCAGTGGTGGCTGTTCGCCGCCGCCGTCCCGGTCGGCTGGGTCGTGCTGGCCCGCCGCGAGGCGCGCGAGCGGGCGGCGAAGGCGGGCGGGGAGACGGACGCCGGGGCGTCCGGCGCCGCCCGCACCGAGTCCGCGGCCGTCTGACCGCCCTGCCCGTTCCCTCCTCGCTGCGACGGGCGTCTCCCGCGGCATCGCCGAGCCGGCCCGGGCGAGGGAGGCCCGGCGATGAGCGACACCGGCCAGGACCGCACCGGCCGCGAGCGGTCCGGGCCGCCCCGGCCGCCGCGCTGATTGCCGCACCCGGCGGCCGGGAACCCGCACCCTGTGCACCGCATCGAGGACTACGCGCTCATCGGCGACGAGCAGACCGCTGCCCTGGTGGGCACCGACGGCTCGATCGACTGGCTCTGCCTGCCCCGCTTCGACTCGGCGGCCTGCTTCGCACGGCTGCTCGGCGACGAGGACAACGGGCACTGGCGCATCGCCCCACGGGGCCAGGAGCGGTGTGCGCGCCGCGCCTACCGGAACGACTCGCTGGTCCTGGACACCGTGTGGGAGACCCCCGACGGCGCCGTGCAGGTCACCGACCTGATGCCGCAGCGCCACCAGGCGCCCGACGTGGTGCGGATCGTGCAGGGGCTCAGCGGTGAGGTGACCGTGCACAGCACCCTGCGGCTGCGGTTCGACTACGGCTCGGTCGTGCCGTGGGTGCGCAAGGCCGACGGGCACCGGGTCGCGGTGGCCGGGCCCGACTCGGCGTGGCTGCGCAGCGAGCCGGAGGTGCGCACCTGGGGCGAAGACCTGGGCACCCACTCGGAGTTCACGGTGCGGGAGGGCGAGCGGGTCGCCTTCGTGCTCACCTGGCACCCCTCGCACGAGCCGCGGCCTCCGCTGGTCGACCCGTACGCCTCGCTGCGGCACAGCCTGAAGGACTGGCAGGCCTGGGCGTCCCGGTGCCGCTACCGGGGGCCGCACCGGGACATGGTGGTGCGGTCCCTGATCACGCTGAAGGCGCTCACCTACCGTCCCACCGGCGGCATCGTCGCGGCCGCCACCACCTCCCTGCCGGAGGAGCCGGGCGGCGTACGGAACTGGGACTACCGCTTCTGCTGGCTGCGCGACTCCACGCTCACCCTGAGCGCGCTGCTCTCCGCCGGCTACCAGGAGGAGGCCGAGGCCTGGCGCGACTGGCTGCTGCGCGCGGTCGCCGGGGAACCGGCGGACCTGCAGATCATGTACGGGCTGGCGGGCGAGCGGCGGCTGCCGGAGTTCGAACTGCCGTGGCTGTCCGGCTTCAACGGCGCCACCCCCGTACGGATCGGCAACGACGCCGTGAACCAGCTCCAGCTCGACGTGTACGGCGAGGTGGTGGACTCGCTGGCGCTGGCCCGGCGTTCGGGGCTGCCCGGGAGGCCGGACGTGTGGGCGTTGCAGTCGGTGATGCTGGACTTCCTGCGCACGGCCTGGCGGCAGCCCGACGAGGGGCTGTGGGAGGTGCGCGGCGGCCGGCGCCATTTCGTGCACTCCAAGGTGATGGTGTGGGTGGCCGCGGACCGCGCGGTGCGCGCGCTGGAGGACTTCCCGGACCTGGGGGGCGACCTGGACGGGTGGCGCGCGCTGCGCGACGAGGTGCACCGGGAGGTGTGCGAGAAGGGCTACGACCCGGTGCGCAACACGTTCACCCAGTCCTACGGGTCGCGCGAGCTGGACGCGGCGCTGCTGCTGATCCCCCGGGTCGGTTTCCTGCCGCCGGACGACCCGCGCGTGCTCGGCACCATCGACGCGATCCGGGCCGAGCTGGGTCAGGACGGTCTCGTCCGCCGCTACACCCCGGACGCCACCGGCGTGGACGGGCTGCCCGGGCAGGAGGGCGCGTTCCTGGCGTGCGCGTTCTGGCTCGTGGACGCCCTGCACATGACCGGCAGGACCGAGGAGGCCCGCGCGCTGTTCGAACGGCTGCTGGGGCTGGCCAACGACGTGGGGCTGCTGGCGGAGGAGTACGACACGGTGAACGGGCAGCTGCTGGGCAACTTCCCGCAGGCGTTCAGCCACATCGGTCTGGTGAACAGCGCCCTCGCCCTGTTCGGCGACGAGCGGGCAGGATAGGGCCATGGATCTTGGGCTGAAGGACCGGGTGTACGTCGTCACCGGGGCCACCCGCGGGCTGGGCCGCGCCTCCGCGCGGGCGCTCGTCGCCGAGGGCGCGAAGGTGGTCGTCACGGGGCGGAAGGAGGACGCGGTCGCCGAGGCCGTCTCCGCGCTGGGGCCGGACGCGGCCGGCATGGCCGTGGACAACGCCGACCCCGTGGCCGCCGAGCGGCTGATCGCCACCGCGCGGGAGCGGTTCGGCCGCTTCGACGGCGTCCTCGTCAGCGTGGGCGGGCCGCCGCCGGGGTTCGTCGCCGACACCACCGACGAGCAGTGGCAGGCGGCGTTCGAGTCGGTGTTCCTCGGCGCGGTGCGGCTGGCCCGCGCGGCCGCCGCGGAGCTGGGCGAGGGGGGCGTCATCGGTTTCGTGCTGTCCGGCTCGGTGCACGAGCCGATCCCCGGGCTGACCATCTCCAACGGGCTGCGCCCGGGGCTGGCCGGCTTCGCCAAGTCCCTCGCCGACGAACTGGGCCCGCGCGGCATCCGCGTGGTGGGCCTGCTGCCCGGGCGCATCGACACCGACCGGGTGCGCGAGCTGGACTCCCTGTCCGCCGACCCGGAGGCCACCCGCCAGGCCTCCGAGTCCCGCATCCCGCTCCGCCGCTACGGCACCCCGGAGGAGTTCGGCCGCACGGCGGCGTTCCTCCTGTCGCCGGCGGCGTCGTACCTCACGGGCGTGATGCTCCCGGTGGACGGCGGGTCACGGCACGGGTTCTGAGCCCGGCCGCACCAGGTCTCCGGCCGCCCCGGTCCGCTGCGGGGCTCCGCCGTGCCGCACCGGGACGGGCGGCAGCCGCCCGGCGCGGCGCGGGGGTCCCCAGCCCGGAGGCAGGGGGCCCGGCCCGGCACGGCACGGGAGAGGCGGCGCCCCCCACCCGCCGCGGGACCCTGGCTCGGCACGGCCGACAGCGGTCCGACCCGGTCTCGACGGCATCCCGCCCGGCTCCGGAACGGTGGTTCCCGCCCGGCTCGGGAGCCCGGCCCGGCACGGGAGAGGCAGCGACCCCACCCGCCGCGGGACCCTGGCTCGGCACGGCCGACAGCGGTCCGACCCGGTCTCGACGGCATCCCGCCCGGCTCCGGAACGGTGGTTCCCGCCCGGCTCGGGAGCCCGGCCCGGCACGGGAGAGGCAGCGACCCCCCGCCTGCCCGGGGACAGCGGCTGGTCGGCACGGCAGGCAGCGATCAGGCACTCCCCCCGGGCACGGGGCGGTGGTCCCCGCCGCCCGGAACCGGGGCAGCGGCCCCGGTCCGGCGAGGGCAGACCGGGAAGGGCGTACGTCCCCGCCGGCTCGATCGTCCGCACGCACGGTGCGCGGTGGGTCCGGTGACGCGGGCCGGAGCGGCCCCGGCGTCAGACGACCCGCTCCGGGCGGTGTTTCACCGCCCGGAGTCGCACCTCCGCCGGGAGGGCCGGCAGACCCGTGGCCTCGCGGGCGTGGGTGAGGGGGCCGGTGGTGAGGGCGTCGAGGGCCGTGCCGGGGTCCACGTGGGGTTCCAGGAGCAGGACGACGCGGGCCCGTGGCGTGCCGTGGCGGCCGGTGAGGAGGACGCTGGCCCGGGCCACGCCGTCCTGCCGGTTCGCCTCCTCGGCGAGCGCGTGCTCCAGGGCACGCCCCCGCAGCGCCGCCCCCTCGCCGTCGCCGGAGTCGACGAAGACCTCGGACATCCGTCGACGGCGGAGCACCGAGACCAGCCACCACAGGCAGAGCAGGACCACCACGGCGAGCGCGGCGATCACCACCGGCCACCACCAGCCCTCGTCCCGCCACCGGGTCCGTTCGGAGTCGTCGAGCAGCACGTCGTGCCGGCCGTCGTGCAGCCACCAGGAGGGCGCGGGCGCGCCGAGACCGATCGCCAGCACCGATCCGCCGAGCACGCACAGCACCAGTCCCGCCAGCGCGAGCAGCACACGGTTGACGGTCGTGTTCACGGCTACCGCCCCTTCCGGCCGGGCCGCCGCACGTGCAGCGACAGCGTGGACGGCCGGGCCAGGCCCAGCCCCCGGAGCGCCTCGTCCAGCACCGCGGTCAGGTCGTCCCGTACGTCGTCCAGGTCGCGGAAGTGCGACACCGCCCGCACGTTCGTCCTCCTCCGCTTCACGGCGACCCGGGCCGACTGCACACCGGCCACCTCCATCGCCCGGTCCCGCAGCACCGTCGCGGCGGCGTCCCGGTCGAGGCCCGCGCGGACGTCGGGGTGGACGCTGCGCATCGTCAGCAGCGAGCGCAGTCCCGGTGTGAGGGCCAGCATCAGCAGCCACAGGCCGAGCGCGGCGGCGACGGCCGCACCGGTCAGCACCCACACGTCGTCCAGCGGGCGTTCCGCCAGTTGGCGGGCGAGGTCGCGGCGCCAGCTCATCCCGGGCCGGCCGGCCCGTACCGCGGCGATGTCGTACAGGAACACGCCCGCGATCGCCAGGACCGCCAGCGCCAGCAGACCCGCCGGGACGCGGCGGGCGGACCAGAAGCGCCGGCGCCCGCCGCCCGCGCCGCCCGTGGCGGCGTCGCTCTCCGTGGGCGGCGGCGCCGGGCCGGCCGTCGTGCCCGGGGGTCCGCTCATGGCGTCCTCCCGGCCGTGTCGGGCCGGGCGGCCAGGTGCAGCCGCTCCACCTGCACGACGACCTCCGGCACGGCCATGCCCGCGAGTTCACGCACCCGGTCGACGATCCGCCGCCGCACCCGCGCGCAACGGCCGCCGATGTCGCCGGGGTAGCCGAGCTCGACGTGCACCCGCACGCGGGCGCTGCCGTGCCGGACGACGACGCTCGCGTGCGGCGGCCCGGCGTCCGGCGGCAGCGCGCCGACGGCCTCACGCGCCGCCTGGGAGGCGATCTTCGCGACCACCCGGTCGGCGATCGTGGTCTGCCCGCGTTCGCCCGGAGGGACGGTTCGCGGGTCTCCGGTGAGCTCCACGGCCCCCGCGCCCACCCCCGTCACCGCCGCCGTTCGTCACGGGAACGGAAGAAGTCGCCGAGCTCCAGGTCGCCCTCGAGCAGCCGTCCGACCACGAAACCCACCGCGCCCAGGGCCGCCACCAGCAGGAAAGCCCCGAATCCGCCGAAGTATCCGGCGAAGCCCAACGCCATGCCGGCGATCATGCCGACGACGGCCATTCTCATGCCTCGCTCCTCCGCTCAGCGCGTCTCACTGCAGTCGGGACTCGGACTCGTCGTCCTCCTCGTCGGGCAGCTTCACGTCGCTCACCGCGATGTTGACCTCGACCACCTCGAGGCCGGCCATCCGCTCGACAGCCGCGATGACGTTCTCCCGCACGTCCTTGGCGACGTCGGCGATGGACACGCCGTAGTCGACGACGATCTCCAGGTCCAGCGCGGTCTGCACCTCGCCGACCTCGGCCTTCACTCCGCGTGTCACCGACTTCGACCCGCCCGGCACCCGGTCGCGCACGGCGCCGAAGGTCCGCGAGATCCCGCTGCCCATGGCGTGCACGCCCGGGACGTCCCGGGCGGCCAGCCCGGCGATCTTCTCCACCACGCCGTCGGCGATGGTGGTCCGGCCCCGGTCCGCTGGGGCGCCACCGCCGCGCCGTGTGCCCTGTCCCCGGCGCGTGTCGGAGTCGCCCAGCGTCTTGCCGGTCTCAGGAGCCCGTACCGAGCCGCCTTCGGTCATGTCGGTCATCGCCCTACGTCCCTTCGGTCGTCCTCCTTCACCACCGTATGCACGGTTGCCCCGATTCGCCCCAGGGATACGGCAGGCTGGAGGAATGACGGCGGACCGGTGGACGCGGATGGTGCGACAGCAGGTGGGGCTCGGCAGGTTCCTGCCGCTGGGAGGACCGCGTGAGGGAGCGTGGATCGCGGAACGGGCGGTCGGCACGGCCCTGCGCCGCGCGGCGGAACGGGACGTGCCGGAGGTACGCCTGGACGGGGTCCGGCTCGGGCTCGCCGACCCGGACGCGGCACCCGACCCGGTCGTCCCGGCCCCGCCGAGCGCCCTGCCGCCGGGCCCGCTGCGGCTCACCGCGGAGTTCGCGGCCACGGCGGCAGGGCCCCTCCCGGAGACGGCGTCCCGCCTGCGCACGGCCTTGGCGTCCGCCGCGACGGAACGGATCGGCCTGGAACTGACGGAGGTGGACCTGCGGGTCACGGATCTGCTGGACACGGAGCCGGCCGCGGACGGGCCGGAGGTGCCGGAGGCAGCGGGGGCGACGGGGACGCGCGAGGTGGCGAAGACGCCTGGGGTGACGGGGACGCCTGGGGTGACGGGGACGCCGGAAGCGGGGGAAGCGTTCGCGGCGGCGCGGACGACCGAGGGCACGGAGGCGTCTGGGGCCGCGACGGCGTACCGGCACGGGGAAGCGTCCGGGAGGGCGGAGGCTTTCGGCGCGGCGACGCCTGCTCCCGCGGCGGGTGCCGCCGGCGGAGGCGGCGGCCCGGAGGCCGAGCGGGTCGCGGATGTGGTGCTCGGGGTGCCGGGGGTGAGCCGGCTGACAGGCGTGTGGGGGCGCGGGGTGCGGCTCGGCGCGGAGCAGCCGGCCACCGGGGCCGCCCTGCCCCGCCGCCATGCGCACGTGGATCTCGCCGTCGCGGTGGGGTTCCGGCCGCTGGAGGTGGCGCGGGCCGTGCGGGCGGCCGTGGCGGCCGCGTTGCCGGACCGGCCGACGGTGGCCGTCCTGGTCACCGACCTGGACTGACATCCACAGGAGCATCCCGCCGCCGTCGGCCGGTCACGGCCGTCCGCTCACTCGCCGAGGCCGGCCAGGTCACGCAGGCGACGGGCCTGGGCGGCGCGCTCGGCGCCCCGCTGCTCGTCGTAGGTGCGGTCCTGCGCACCGCGCAGCAGCGTCTTGGTCTCGATCACGGCGTCGCGCGGCGCGGCCAGCAGCGCCGCGGCGAGGTCCCGGACCGCCGCGTCCAGCTCGGCGGCGGGCACGGCGAGATTGGCCAGGCCGGTGTTCACCGACTCCTCGGCCGTGACGAAACGGCCCGTCGCGCAGATCTCCAGCGCGCGGGCGTAGCCGACGAGGCCGACGAGGGGGTGCGTGCCGGTCAGGTCGGGCACCAGGCCGAGGCTGGTCTCGCGCATGGCGAACTGCACGTCGTCCGCGACGACGCGCAGGTCACAGGCGAGGGCCAGCTGGAACCCGGCCCCGATGGCGTGCCCCTGCACGGCGGCGATGGACACGATGTCGTTGCGCCGCCACCAGGTGAACGCGTCCTGGTAGCCGGCGATGGCGGCGTCCAGCGCGGCGTCGTCACTGCGTGCGAGGTCGACGAACGACGGCTCGCCCGGGATTCCCTCGGGCGTGAACATCTGCCGGTCGAGCCCGGCGGAGAACGACTTGCCCTCCCCGCGCAGCACCACGACCCGGACGGAACCGGGCAGCAGCCGGCCGGCCTCGGTCAGCGCACGCCACAGAGCGGGGCTCTGCGCGTTGCGCTTGGCCGGGTTGGTCAGCGTCACCGTGGCGATCGCGTCGTCGACGGTGAGCCGTACGCCGTCCTTGTCGAGTACCGGACGGGGGTCCTGGGGGGACGAAGCCATGGGGCGCCTCCGATGGGTGCGGTCGTCTAAGTGACTGCACAGTAACCACCCGGTCGGCCGGACGGCCGGCCGGGTGGCCACCATCGGGTCCGCGGGCGCCGGGTCAGGGCGTCGGAGACTTCTTGCCCCGTGTCGCCCCGCCACGCCCTCGGAGCGTGACGCCCGACTCGCTCAGCATGCGGTGCACGAATCCGTACGAGCGGCCGGTCTCCTCGGCCAACGCCCGGATGCTCGCACCGGCGTCGTACTTCTTCTTCAGGTCTGCCGCGAGCTTGTCGCGCGCGGCGCCGGTCACCCGGCTGCCCTTCTTCAGAGTCTCGGCCACCCGTGCCTCCTCATGGGAAGTGCGCTCTGGTCTCCTCATGATCACCCCTCGCGGGCCCGATGGCCACCCATTCGGCAAGGTCGATGAGACAACCTCGTGACGACGGGAGCGTGTCCCCACATCCGGAATGAAGGATTCCAAGCGGCGTGCGCGCGACCGCCGAACGGGTTCCTCCGGAAAACCGCAGGTCAGAAAGGTACGACGGCCGGACCCCGGTTCTCGGAGGGTCCGGCCGCGAAATCCGTGTAGGACACACCTCAGGATGAGGAGATCTCACACGATTGATGGATCACCGATGGGCCGAATGATCCATACCCAGTGGATCACGCATTCGATCACACGCGGGTGACCGCGATCGGTGACCGTGCCGTCGGGCCGCGGTCAGGCGAGCGCGACCAGATCCGCGTAGTCGGAGCCCCACAGGTCCTCGACGCCGTCCGGCAGCAGGATGATCCGCTCCGGCTGGAGCGCCTCGACGGCGCCCTCGTCGTGGGTGACGAGGACGACCGCGCCCTTGTAGGTGCGCAGCGCGCCGAGGATCTCCTCGCGGCTGGCCGGGTCGAGGTTGTTGGTGGGCTCGTCGAGCAGCAGGACGTTCGCCGAGGAGACGACGAGGGTCGCCAGGGCGAGACGGGTCTTCTCGCCGCCGGAGAGGACGCCGGCCGGCTTGTCGACGTCATCGCCGGAGAACAGGAACGAGCCGAGCACCTTGCGGACCTCCACGAGGTCCATGTCGGGCGCGGCGGAGCGCATGTTCTCCAGGACCGTGCGGTCCGGGTCGAGGGTCTCGTGCTCCTGCGCGTAGTAGCCGAGCTTGAGGCCGTGACCGGGGACGACGGCGCCCGTGTCGGGCTGCTCGACGCCCGCGAGGAGCCGCAGCAGGGTGGTCTTGCCGGCGCCGTTCAGCCCGAGGATGACGACCCGGGAGCCTTTGTCGATGGCCAGGTCGACGTCGGTGAAGATCTCCAGCGAGCCGTACGACTTCGACAGGCCCTCGGCCATCAGCGGGGTCTTGCCGCAGGGCGCGGGCTCGGGGAAGCGCAGCTTGGCGACCTTGTCGGACTGGCGCACCTCCTCCAGGCCGGCGAGCAGCCTCTCCGCGCGGCGGGCCATGTTCTGCGCGGCGACGGTCTTCGTGGCCTTGGCGCGCATCTTGTCGGCCTGGGCGTTGAGCGCGGCGGCCTTCTTCTCGGCGTTCTGCCGCTCGCGGCGGCGGCGCTTCTCGTCGGCCTCGCGCTGCTGCTGGTAGAGCTTCCAGCCCATGTTGTAGATGTCGATCGTGGCGCGGTTGGCGTCCAGGTAGAACACCTTGTTGACGACCGTCTCGACCAGGTCGACGTCGTGGGAGATGACGATGAAGCCGCCGCGGTAGGTCTTGAGGTAGTCGCGCAGCCAGACGATCGAGTCGGCGTCGAGGTGGTTGGTCGGCTCGTCCAGCAGCAGGGTGTCCGCGTCGGAGAACAGGATGCGGGCGAGCTCCACGCGGCGGCGCTGACCGCCGGAGAGGGTGTGCAGCGGCTGGCCGAGCACCCGGTCGGGGAGGTTCAGCGCGGCGGCGATGGTGGCGGCCTCGGCCTCGGCGGCGTACCCGCCCTTGGTGAGGAACTCGGTCTCCTGGCGCTCGTACTGCTTCAGCGCCTTCTCGCGCGTGGCGCCCTGGCCGTTGGCGATGCGCTGCTCGTTCTCCCGCATCTTGCGGATCAGCACGTCGAGGCCGCGGGCGGAGAGGATGCGGTCGCGGGCGAGGACGTCGAGGTCGCCGGTGCGGGGGTCCTGGGGCAGGTAGCCGACGTCGCCGGAGCGGGTGACCGTGCCGGCGGCGGGCAGGCCCTGGCCGGCGAGGACCTTGGTGAGGGTGGTCTTCCCCGCGCCGTTGCGGCCGACCAGGCCGATGCGGTCGCCCTTGGCGACGCGGAAGGTGGCGCTCTCGATGAGGACGCGGGCACCGGCGCGCAGCTCGATGCCGGAGGCGGAGATCACGGACAGACTCCAGGGCGGTCGGGGATCCCCCCGCTCGAGCGAAGCCGGGAGCGGGGGAGGGTGGCGGTGGGCGGCTGAGGGCGTTCCCGCCGTCTAATGCGCGAGGAGAATGGCCATGCGAGCCATTCTAACGGGGCGGTGCAACCGCTTTTCCCGTGCGGTTTCCTCCCTGCGGCTGTCGGTGGCCGGTGCCACACTGAGCCGTGACGAGACATCCCGGTGCACTCCGGACACGAGGAAGTGGTCACCATGGCAGGCACGGGCAGCTCGCGTCCGAGCGTCGTCCCGACGTTGTTGTACGGGGACGCGAAGGCGGCGATCCGACAGCTCACGGAGGCCCTCGGCTTCACGGAGGTGTCGGTGTACGAGGGCGAGGACGGCACGGTGATGCACGCGGAACTGGCCCAGGGCAACGGGGTGGTGATGCTGGGCTCCAAGGGGCGCGGGGGTGTGTTCGACACGGCGATGAAGGACGCGGGGCCGGCGGGGGTGTACGTCGTCGTGGACGACGTGGACGCACATCACCGGCGGGCGGTGGAGCAGGGCGTGGAGATCCTGATGCCGCCGGCCGACCAGGACTACGGGTCGCGGGACTACATGGCCCGCGATCTGGAGGGCAACATCTGGGGTTTCGGGACGTACGCGCCGGACGCGGACGCTTGATCCGGCGGGGCGGCCCCGTCGCCCCGGCCCCGCCCGCCGTTGCCCGCGTGAGCCGGTACCGGCGCGGTACGAGTGCCGGCGCGGGTGCCGCGTCGCGCGGGTGCCGTTGCGCCCACCCGTGCCGCTGGGTCCCCCAGGCCGTTCAGGCACTGGGGGGAGCACGACGGCCCGCAGCGGCCGGAGGGCTGCGTGCCGGTCCCGGACTCGGCGCCCCCATGCCCGGCTCCCGCCCATGAGGCGCCCGCGCGCGGGTCCGGGGCCCGTGCCCACGGCCCCTCGTCTCGCCGCCGCGGCTCGCGGGCACCTGAGGCGAGCCGTCGCGTGGACGGGGTCCGGCCGGCCGTGGAGCCCCGCGCAGGGGGCCGGGCCGGACGGCCGTGAAACCCGCGCAAGGAGTCAGGGCGCCACCTCGCACGCCCCCCCCAAGAACCCGCCCCGCGCAGGCCGGGCCGGACGGCCGTGAAGCCCTGCGCAAGCTGCCAGGACGCCACCTCGCGCGCGCTCCCGGGAGTCCGGGCCCCGCGCAGGCGTCGTCAGCCTCCCGTGTGGACCTGGAAGGCCGCTCTTCGGACCGCCTTGGCGAGGGCGGGGTCCGGGTGGGCGGCTGCCAGGGCCACCAGGACCTGGACGGTGCGGGGGTGGCCGACCGCGCGGACCTCGTCGAGGAGGGCCGGGACCGTCGGCTGGACCGCGGTCTCCAGGTGGCGGACCAGCAGCGGCGCCTCCCCGTGGTCGGCGACCGCGGCGGCCGTGTCCACCCACAGCCAGGTCGCCTCCTCGCGGGTGAGGACCTCGTGCGCGTCCTCGGGGTCCATCCCGTCGTGCTCGGCCAGCCACAGCAGGGCGTACGGCCGCAGCGCGGGCTCGTCGAGGGCCGCGCGCACCTCCGGCTCGGCGGGGGCGCCGACCACCCGCAGCGCCTCGAAGGCGAGGCCGCGCAGCAGGGCGTCCTCGCCGCGGGCGGCGGCGACCAGCTCGGTGACGGCGCTGCCGACCGGCCGGGCGGCGAGCCAGGCGCGGTACTCGGCGCGGGCCGCGGCCGGGCGGAGCCGCGCACACCCGCGCAGCATGTCCTCGGCGCCCTGTTCGATGTTGCCCGCGGGGCTCTGCGCGGCGACGCAGATCTGCTCCAGCTTGACCCACACCGCCCAGCTGCCGAGCGGGGTGAGGGTGGCCTGTCCGTCGCCGTAGGTCAGCGCGCCGACGGAGGCGAGGGCGCGCAGCGCCCAGTCGAGGAGCGGTTCCAGCGGGGCGTCCGCTGCGGACGGCCCGGCGGGCGCGGGGCGGGGCTCGGGGGCGACTGCGGGCGTGCCGGGCCCCGCCCCGTAGTCCACCTCGCAGCGCTCGGTGCGCAGTTCGGTGACCCGCTGCTCCAGCAGGTCGAGCAGTTGGGGCACGGGCACCGGCCCGGCGGACAGCTGGAGGAAGGACAGCACCTGCGGCATCGCCGTCACGACCTCGGCGACGGCGGCCGGCTCGTAGGTCTCGGGCTCGGGGCAGGCGAGCGACCAGGCGTCGCAGAGGGCGACCCAGCCGCGCAGCACGGCGCCGTCGTCGCGGTCCCAGGCGCGCAGCCGCCAGCCGGGGCGGGCGCTGTCGCCGTGCACCTCGATGAGGCCGGCCAGCCGGGCGGTGTCCCAGTCGGCACAGACCTGTTCGGCGGTCAGGCCGAGGGCCTCGGCGGCCCGGCGGGCGGTGGCGTCGGACAGGGTGGCCTTGCCGTCGGCGGTGGCGCTGTCCCCGCCGGGGCCGAGGGCGCGGTCGGCCCAGCGGGCCACACGGGCGGCCGCGGCCAGCACGGAGCGTGCCATTCCGGCCAGCTCGGCCGGTGCGGGCGTGCCCTCCGGAGGGCGTGGCGCGGGGCGGCGCACACGCCGCTGCTCGATCGCGGCGGGGGCGGCGGCCAGGGGGCGCGGGCGGACGAGTCGAAGCCTGGAGTCGCGCGGGATACGGGACGTCACGGGTGCAGTCTTCCTGTTGACGGTCCGAAATCCCAAACGGAATGCCGGGGGCGCCTCGGCGGCCGTCGTCCTCCGGGCTCGGACCGTGCTGTAGGGACCTGATCAGGCCACCGGTGCGACGCTAAACGGAATCCCCGCACCGCCCGCCGCGGCACCCTTCGCAGGGGGTCCGCGCGGGTGGCCGGCGCGCCGCGTGCCGGCTCACATCAGCGGCACCAGGAACCTCCGCAGCGACTCCTCGTACGCTTCCGGGTCGGCGTTCCACATCGCGGCGTGCGGGGCGCCCCTGACGGTCTGCAGGGTGACCGTGCCGGGGTGGGCGGCGGCGAGGCGGCGGGAGAACCGCCAGGGGGCCACCGTGTCGTCGGGGCCGTGGAAGATCTGCGTCGGAACGTCGATGCCGTCCAGGCGGACCGCGCCGGGCCGGTGGTCGCCGTACAGGCCGGTGCGGCCCTGGGCGGCGCGGACGGCGAGCGGCAGCAGCACGCCGGGGGTGCGGCGGGCGCAGGCGAGGGCGCGCAGGGTGGACTCCCAGTCGAGCACCGGGGAGTCCAGCAGCAGCCCGGCGACGCGCTCGCGCAGTTCCGAGCGGGCGGCGGCGCGCAGCGCCATGGTCGCGCCGGTGGAGAAGCCGTAGAGCACCACCTTGCGGGCGCCGGAGTCCACCGCGTGCCGCAGCACGGCGTCGAGATCGCGCCACTCGGTCTCGCCGAGGTGGTTGAGCCCGTCCGGGGAGCGGGGCGCCTCCGGGTCGCCCCGGTAGGCGGGGACGAGCACCGGGACATGGTTGCGGCGCAGGGCCGGGAGGACGTTGAGGACGTGTTCCCGGGTGGCGCCGAGGCCGTGCACGGCGATCACCCAGGTGTGCCGGACGCCGGGCACGAACCACGTGGGCAGCGGCCCGAGTTCGCCCGGCACGTCGAGGACGGTGTGGTCGACGTCGAGCGCGGTGCCCGGGTCGCCGACGTGCACGTTGGGGGTGAAGCGGACCCGGTCGCCGGGTTCCGGCGTGCCGTAGGTGACGCGTTCGAGGCGGCGCACGACGCTGTCGGCGGAGTTCGGGGCGCCGGGCAGCACGGGTCCCACCACCGCGTGGAAGCCGTCGCCGACGAGGCCGTGGCGGCCGGGCCGCAGGGCGGCGAGGTCGCGGGTGAGGGTGATCTGGCCGGCGGCGGTGGCGTGGACGGTGAGTACGGGCTCGGTGGGCAGGGGCCGGCCCGAGGGGACCCTCAGGGCGGCGTCGCTGGCGAACCGGCCGGCGGCCACCGCGGCGGCGCCGGCCCCTATCACGGCGGTAACGGCTGCGGCCGTCGCTGTCACAGTGCGCACGCCTCCCAGTGTCGGGTCAGGACGCGGACCCGGCCAGTGGGCGCGTCACCCGGGGGCCGGCCCGGACGCGGGCCGGCCCCCGGCCGCGTCCCCGGCCCTGCCGGGCGCGTCATCCGGCTCCCGGACGCGTTCCCCGTAGGCCGGACGCCACACCCGCGGGCCGGACTCGGCGGTCGCCGCCCGCACACGCCCCCGGCCGACGGGCATCCGCCCCTGGAGCCGCCGCACACGCCCCCGGCCGGCGGACATCCGCCCCTGGAGCCGCCGCACACGCCCCCGGCCGGCGGACATCCGCCCCCGGGGCCGCCGACGCCGCCCGTACGCCTGCGGCGCCCGGGGATTCTCTGACGTCATGTCGACTTGTCGGTTTCGCCTCCGGGCGGTTCGGGGGCCGCCCGTCCACCGGCCGGGGACTGCCCGTACCCCCTCAGCCGCTCGCCCGCCTCCGCGAGCTGTTCGGGACCGAGCAGGCTGGGGGTCATGCCCGGGACGGAGGAGGCGGTGAGCCACACCCGGCACATCCACTCGAGCTGGGCGGTGCGGTCGTACGCCTGGTCGAGGTCGGCGCCGTGGGTCAGGGTGCCGTGGTTCCGCATCAGGCAGCCGGTGCGGCCGTCGAGGGCGCGCAGGGTGTTCTCGGCGAGTTCCGGGGTGCCGTAGGCGGCGTAGCGGGCCACGCGGACGGGGCCGCCGAGGGCGGCGGCCATGTAGTGGATCGCCGGCAGTTCGTCGACGAGGGTGGAGACGGCGGTGGCGTGCACGGCGTGGGTGTGCACGACGGCACGCGCGTCGGTCGTGCGGTGGACGGCCAGATGCAGGGGCAGCTCGCTGGTGGGGACCAGCGTGCCGAGCACCTGCCGGCCCGTGAGGTCCACCCCGGTGACGTCGGCCGGGGTGAGCCGGTCGTACGGGACCCCCGAGGGCGTGACGAGGACGGTGTCGCCGACCCGTACCGAGACGTTGCCCGAGGTGCCGACGACGAGCCCGTCGGCCACGGTCCGGCGGGCGGTCCCGACGAGCTCCGCCCAGGCGCGCGCCACCTCCTCCCCCCCGCCCCCAAAGCCCTTGCCGCGCGTGCCCGTGTCGCCACGCACAGCGCCTTCCGCTTCCTGTCCGGTCCGCTGTTCTTCGGCCATGCGGAGATCCTGCCAGGAGCCCAGGCGGCTTGGGCTGTACGGCGGAGCGCCCGCCCCCTCTTACGGTCACCGTGATGCCCATTCCAGTTCATCTTCCGTTCACCCTGGTTACGTACGTTCGACCAGCCAATGACCTCGAACGATTGCCTGGGTAAATGGAAAGCTTCTCGCTGATCCTCGCGATTGTGGTGGTAACCGCACTCGCGTTCGATTTCACGAACGGTTTCCACGACACCGCGAACGCGATGGCAACGACCATTTCGACCGGTGCGATGAGGCCCAAGGCGGCAGTGGCCATGTCCGCCGTCCTCAACCTTGTGGGTGCTTTTCTCTCGGTGGAGGTCGCCAACACGATCTCCAAGGGCCTCGTCGACGAGGCCGGCATCCGTCCCGAGGTCATCTTCGCCGCGCTGGTCGGCGCGATCCTCTGGAATCTCCTCACCTGGCTGGTCGGCCTGCCGTCCAGCTCCTCCCACGCCCTCATGGGCGGTCTGATCGGCGCCACGGTCGCCTCCGCCGGCTTCGGCGCGGTGCACGGCGACGTGCTGGTCACCAAGGTCCTGATTCCCGCGATCGCCGCCCCGCTGGTGGCCGGCGTCGCCGCGTTGCTCGCGACCCGGCTCACCTACCGCATGGGCCGCAACGCCGACGACAAGGCCTCCGCGAAGGGCTACCGCGCCGGCCAGATCGCCTCCGCCGGTCTGGTCTCCCTGGCCCACGGCACCAACGACGCCCAGAAGACGATGGGCATCATCACCCTCGCCCTGGTCGCCGGCGGCACCCTCGCCCCCGACTCCGACCCGCCCATGTGGGTCATCCTCTCGGCGGGCATCGCCATCGCGCTGGGCACCTACCTCGGCGGCTGGCGCATCATCCGCACCATGGGCAAGGGCCTCACCGACCTCCAGCCGCAGCAGGGCTTCGCCGCCCAGACCAGCGCCGCGACGGTCATCCTGGCCTCCTCGCACCTCGGTTTCTCGCTCTCCACCACGCACTCCGTCTCGGGTGCCGTCATGGGCGCGGGCCTCGGCCGCAAGGGCGGCGTGGTCCGCTGGTCCACGGCCACCCGGATGTTCGTCGCCTGGGGCCTGACCCTGCCGGCCGCCGCCCTGGTCGCGGCGCTCGCCGAGTGGGTGTGCGGCTTCGGCGACTGGGGCACCGCCGTGGTGGCCGTCTTCCTGGTCGCCTCCAGCGCGGCCATCTGGAAGATCTCCCGCCGTGAGATCGTCGACCACACCAACGTCAACGACCACGACGACGCCGGCGAGGAGCCGTCCGGCGTGGTGACCCAGGCGATGGCCGCCGTGACCCCGCCCCCGGCCGGCACCGTGGCCGAGGACCTCACGGCCTCCATCCCGGCGCCGACGGCCGGCGACCCGGCGGGCCCGCCGGCCAAGACGTCCGTCTGACCGCGACCCGGCACGAAGGAAGAAGAGCACCATGAAGATCGACTGGGCGGCCCTCGGTTCCGTCTTCGGCGTCAGCCTCGTGGTCACCGTGGCCCTGGTGGCCCTGTTCACCCTCGGCATCTCCGGCATGTCCCGCCGCGAGCGGGCCGCCGCGGCGGGCCGGTCCACGGCTCTCGCGGTCACCGGCGCCTACACCTGCTTCGCCGCGTGCGCGGCGGCGGTGGGCTACGGCATCTACCTGATCATGGCCTGACGACAGGCCGCACGCGTGAGCGGGCGGGGCGGGAGCAGCGGCTCCCGCCCCGCCCGTCGCCGTGTCCGCGCCCCCGCGGGCCGGTCACGCCGTTCCCGCCGTTCCCGCCGTTCCCGCCGTTCACCCACGTGAGTCCCGCTGTGGGCCTCGGCACACTTCAGCCCCGCAGGTCAACGGCAAGTTGACGGCCCTTCCGGGGTCATGGTGGACTGCCTCCGCCAACACGGCGGCAGGAGAGGAAGCCGGTGCGAATCCGGCGCGGTCCCGCCACTGTCACCGGGGTGACCACCCCGGGAGCCAGGAACTCTCACCGCCGGTCTCGTCGAACCAGGGCGTGGACACCCTGAGTGAGGACATATCGCCATGCGCGGCTGCCTGTCGAGGTCGATCAACGACGCCCCACCCGTTTTCGGGGCCGTGCCCTCCGGATCCGTCACCGGCTGACCCATGGGTGCCGATCGCGTGTTCGCGTACGGCGCCGCCGCCGGCCTCCTCGGCGACCTGCTGCTCGGCGATCCCCGCCGTGGGCACCCGGTCGCCGCTTTCGGGCGGGCCGCGGCTGCCGTGGAACGGGTGCTGTGGCGGGACGACCGGGGCCGCGGGGCCGTGCACACCGCCGTGTGCGTCGGCGGCGCCGTCGCGCTCGGCGGCCTGGCCGCCCGCGCCGTACGCCGTTCCCCCGCCGCTTCCGTCGCCCTGACCGGCGTCGCCACCTGGGCCGTCGTCGGCGGCACCTCGCTGGCCCGGGAGGCGCGTGCCGTCGGACGGGCCCTGGAGTCCGGTGACGTCGAGGCCGCCCGGGAGCGGCTGCCGCACCTGTGCGGCCGGGACCCGCAGGCCCTGGACGCCGACGGGATCGCCCGCGCCGTGGTGGAGTCCGTCGCCGAGAACACCTCCGACGCCGTGGTGGGCGCCCTGGTGTGGGGCGCGGTCGCCGGGGTCCCGGGTCTGGTGGGCTTCCGGGCCGTCAACACCCTGGACGCGATGGTGGGGCACAAGTCGCCCCGCCACCGCCGCTACGGCTGGGCCTCCGCCCGCCTCGACGACGTCGCCGGCTGGCCGGGGGCGCGCCTGACGGCCGTGCTCGCCGCGCTGAGCGGGCCGGACCCGCGCGGGGCGGTACGGGCCTGGCGTGCGGACGCGGCCAGGCACCCCAGTCCCAACGCCGGTCCCGTCGAGGCGTCCTTCGCGGGCGCGCTCGGCGTACGGCTCGGCGGAACCCTGTCCTACGGCGGCCGGGTCGAGCACCGGCCCGTCCTCAACAGCGGCGGGCGCCCCGTCGCCGTGGCCGACATCGAGCGGGCGGTGCGCCTGTCGCGGCGGGTCGGCTGGCTCGCGCTCGCGGCCGGGGTGGCCGCGCGGCGCGTGCTGAGGGGACGTGCGACGTGAGCGGTGGCGGGCTGCTGGTCGCCGGGACGACCTCGGACGCCGGCAAGAGCGTGGTCACCGCCGGGATCTGCCGGTGGCTGGTGCGCCAAGGGGTGAAGGTCGCGCCGTTCAAGGCGCAGAACATGTCGCTGAACTCGTTCGTCACGCGCGAGGGCGCCGAGATCGGGCGGGCCCAGGCCATGCAGGCCCAGGCGTGCCGGGTGGAGCCGACGGCGCTGATGAACCCGGTGCTGCTGAAGCCGGGCGGCGAGCGGTCCAGCCAGGTGGTGCTGATGGGCCGCCCGGTCGGCGAGATGAGCGCGCGCGGCTACCACGGCGGCCGTCAGGAGAGCCTCCTCGGCACGGTCCTGGACTGCCTGGACCGGCTGCGGAGCGAGTACGACGCGGTGATCTGCGAGGGCGCCGGGAGCCCCGCGGAGATCAACCTGCGCCGCACCGACATCGTGAACATGGGCGTCGCCCGCAACGCCGGTCTGCCGGTCCTCGTCGTCGGGGACATCGACCGGGGCGGCGTCTTCGCCTCCTTCTTCGGCACGGTCGCCCTGCTCTCCCCCGAGGACCAGGAGCTGGTCGCCGGGTTCCTGGTGAACAAGTTCCGCGGGGACGTCTCGCTGCTGGAGCCGGGCCTGGAGATGCTGCGCGGCCTGACCGGGCGGCGCACCTACGGCGTGCTGCCGTTCCGGCACGGGCTCGGCATCGACGAGGAGGACGGGATGGGGGTCCCCCCGCTCGAGCGAAGCCGGGAGTGGGGGAGGACGTCGCTCAGGGGCGCCGCGCGGGAGTCCGCGGTGGCCGCGCCGGCCGGTGAGGAGGTGCTGCGGGTCGCGGTGTGCGCGGTGCCGCTGATGTCCAACTTCACCGACGTGGACGCGCTGGCCGCCGAACCGGGCGTCGTGGTGCGGTTCGTGGACCGGCCGGACGAACTCGCCGACGCGGACCTCGTGGTCGTGCCGGGCACCCGCGGGACCGTGCGGGCGCTGCGCTGGCTGCGCGAGCGCGGGCTGGCCGACGCCCTGGTGCGGCGGGCCGCCGAGGGCCGGCCGCTGCTGGGCGTCTGCGGCGGCTTCCAGCTCCTCGGCGAGCGCATCGAGGACGACGTGGAGAGCCGCGCGGGCCGCGTGGACGGGCTCGGCGTGCTGCCCGTACGGGTGCGGTTCGCCCGCGAGAAGACCCTGGCCCGCCCGGTCGGCGAGGCCCTCGGCGAGCGCGTCGAGGGGTACGAGATCCATCACGGGGTCGCCGACGTACGGGGCGGCGAAGCCTTCCTGGACGGCTGCCGGGTGGGCGGCACGTGGGGCACGCACTGGCACGGCGCGCTGGAGTCGGACGGGTTCCGGCGGGCGTTCCTGCGCGCGGTGGCCGACCGCGCGGGACGCCGCTTCGTGCCGGCCCCCGACACCTCTTTCGCCGCGCTGCGCGAGGAGCAGCTCGACCGGCTCGGCGACCTGATCGAACAGCACGCGGACACGGACGCGCTGTGGCGGCTCATCGAGTCCGGCGCGCCACGAGGACTGCCCTTCATTCCACCGGGAGCGCCCGCATGAGCACTGTGTTGTTGTTGTCGACCGCCGACACGGACCTGCTGGCGGCCCGGGCCTCCGGCGCCGGCTACCGCATCGGCAACCCCACCCGCGTGGACGTCGCGGAGGAGCTGCCCGCGCTGCTCGACGGCGCCGACCTCGCCGTGGTGCGGCTGCTGGGCGGAAAGCGCGCCTGGGAGGACGGGCTGGCCGCACTCAGGGCGTCCGGGATCCCCACGGTGCTGCTCGGCGGGGAGGCCGTGCCGGACGCGGAGCTGATGGCCGAGTCCAGCGTCCCGGCGGGCGTGGTGGCCGAGGCGCTGCGGTACCTCGTGGAGGGCGGCCCGGAGAACCTGGCCGAGCTGGCGCGCTTCCTGTCGGACACGGTGCTGCTGACCGGCGAGGGCTTCGAACAGCCGCGCAGGATGCCGGAGTTCGGGGTGCGCGGGGAGCGTCCCGTCGTGCCGGGCCGTCCGACGGTCGGCGTGCTCTTCTACCGTGCCCACGAACTCAGCGGCAACACCGCGTTCGTGGACACCCTGTGCGACGCGATCGAGGCGCGCGGCGCCAACGCGCTGCCCGTGTACTGCGGTTCGCTGCGCGACGCCGACGCGGAGCTGTACGAGCTGCTGGGGCGGGCGGACGCGCTGGTCGCCACCGTGCTCGCGGCCGGCGGCACGCACGCCTCGCAGGCGTCGGCGGGCGGCGAGGAGGAGGCCTGGGACGTCGGCGCGCTCGCCGAGCTGAACGTCCCGGTGCTGCAGGGGCTGTGCCTGACGTCCTCGCGGGCGGCCTGGGAGGAGTCCGACGCCGCCCTCTCCCCCATGGACGCGGCCATGCAGGTCGCCATCCCCGAGTTCGACGGCCGGCTGATCACGGTCCCGTTCTCCTTCAAGGAGCAGGGCCCGGACGACGTGCCGGTGTACGTCGCCGACCCCGAGCGGGCGGCGCGGGTCGCCGGGATCGCCGTGCGGCACGCGGCCCTCCGGCACAAGCCGAACGCGCGGAAGAAGGTGGCGCTGGTCTTCACCGCGTACCCGACGAAGCACTCGCGCGTCGGCAACGCGGTGGGGCTGGACACGCCCGCGTCGGCGGTGCGCGTGCTGGACGCGCTGCGGGACGCCGGGTACGCGGTCGAGGGGCACCCGGCCGAGGGCGACGAGCTGATCCACCGGCTGATCGAGGCGGGCGGGCACGACGTCGAGTGGCTGACGGAGGACCAGCTGGCCGCCGCGCCCGCGCGGGTGCCGCTGGCCGACTACCGGGCGTGGTTCGAGACGCTCGACCCGGGGCTGCGGGAGGCGATGACCGAGGCGTGGGGCGAGCCGCCGGGCTCGCTGTACGTCGACGGGGACGACATCGTGCTGGCGTCGCTCCGGTTCGGGAACGTCGTGGTGATGATCCAGCCGCCGCGCGGCTTCGGGGAGAACCCGATCGCGATCTACCACGACCCGGACATGCCGCCGTCCCACCACTACCTGGCCGCCTACCGCTGGCTGGAGAACGGTTTCGGCGCCGACGCGATCGTCCACATGGGCAAGCACGGCACGATGGAGTGGCTGCCCGGCAAGGGCCTCGGGCTGAGCGCCGGGTGCGCGCCGGACGCGGTGCTGGGCGACCTGCCGCTGGTCTACCCGTTCATCGTCAACGACCCCGGCGAGGGCACCCAGGCCAAGCGGCGCGGGCACGCCACGGTCGTCGACCACCTGGTCCCGCCGATGGCCCGCGCCGACACCTACGGCGACCTCGCCAAGCTGGAGCAGCTCCTGGACGAGTACGCGCTGGTCTCCGACCTGGACCCGGCGAAGGCGCCGGCGGTGCGCGCGCAGATCTGGACGCTGGTGAAGGCCGCCGAGCTGCACCACGACCTGCACGTGGACGACCAGCCGGACGACGACGCATTCGACGAGTTCGTCATGCACATCGACGGCTACCTGTGCGAGATCAAGGACGTGCAGATCCGCGACGGGCTGCACATCCTGGGCGGCGGTCCGGCCGGCGGACCGCGGGTGAACCTGGTGCTGGCGGTGCTGCGCGCCTCGCAGGTGTGGGGCGGGCGGGCCAACGCCCTGCCCGGACTGCGGGCCTGCCTCGCCGGGCACTTCGGGCTGGTGGAGAAGGAGCTGCTGGCCGAGCCGGGCGCGCCGGTGAAGGCGCCGGTGGAGCTGACCGACCTGGTCGAGGGTCCGTCCCGTACGGCCGCCGACGCGATCGACCTGCTGGAACAGCTGTGCCGGCGGCTCGCGGAGGGCATGGAGGAGCGGGGGTGGGCGGCCGAGGCCGTGCCCGCGCTGGTGCGGGAGGCGCTGGGCACGGAACTCCCGGACGCGGTGGCCGTGCTGCGGTTCGCGTGCGAGGAGGTCGTGCCCCGCCTCGAGCGGACGACGGACGAGATCGGACACATCCTGCGCGCGCTGGACGGCGGGTACGTCCCGGCGGGCCCGTCCGGCTCCCCCACGCGCGGACTGGTCAACGTCCTGCCGACGGGCCGGAACTTCTACTCGGTCGACCCCAAGGCGATTCCCTCACGGCTGAGTTGGGAGGTCGGACAGTCGCTGGCGGACTCGCTGGTACGGCGCTACCTGGAGGACACGGGCGCGTACCCGAGGTCGGTGGGCCTGACCGTGTGGGGCACGTCCGCGATGCGCACCCAGGGCGACGACATCGCCGAGATCCTGGCGCTGCTGGGGTGCCGCCCGGTGTGGGACGACGCGTCACGCCGCGTGACCGGCTTCGAGGTCGTTCCGCTGGAGGAACTGGGCCGGCCCCGCATCGACGTCACCGTCCGCATCTCCGGCTTCTTCCGGGACGCGTTCCCCCACGTGGTCGGCCTGATCGACGACGCGGTGCGGGCGGTGGCCGAGTTGGACGAGCCGGCCGAGTCGAACTACGTGCGTGCGCACGTGGAGGAGGACGCCGCCGAGCACGGTGACCGGCGGCGGGCCACCGCACGCGTCTTCGGCTCCAAGCCGGGGGCGTACGGGGCGGGGCTGCTGCCGCTGATCGACGCCCGGAACTGGCGCTCCGACGCGGACCTCGCCGAGGTGTACGCGGTCTGGGGCGGCTACGCCTACGGGCGCGGGCTCGACGGGCGGGCGGCGCGCGGCGACATGGAGACGGCGTTCCGGCGGATCGCGGTGGCGGCGAAGAACGTCGACACCCGCGAGCACGATCTCGTCGACGCGGACGACTACTTCCAGTACCACGGCGGCATGGTCGCCATGGTGCGGCACCTGACGGGCGCGAGCCCGGAGGCGTACGTCGGCGACTCGGCGACCCCGGACCAGGTGAAGACGCGCACGCTGGGCGAGGAGACGCACCGGGTGTTCCGGGCGCGGGTGGTGAATCCGCGCTGGATGGCCGCGATGCGCCGGCACGGCTACAAGGGCGCTTTCGAGATGGCGGCGACCGTGGACTACCTGTTCGGGTACGACGCCACGGCCGGGGTCGTGGACGACTGGATGTACGAGAAGCTCAGCGCGGAGTACGTGTTCTCGCCGGAGAACCGGGACTTCATGAAGAAGTCCAACCCCTGGGCGCTGCGCGGCATCACGGAACGGCTGCTGGAGGCGGCGGACCGCGGGCTGTGGGCGGAGCCGGACGCCGACACGCTGGAGCGGCTGCGCGCCACCTACCTGGAACTCGAGGGCGACCTCGAAGGCGACTCGGAGGGCGACGACCAGTGACCACCCCCTTTCCTTTCACGGCCGTCGTCGGCCAGGACGACCTGCGGCTCGCGCTGCTGCTGAACGCGGTGTCGCCGTCGGTCGGCGGTGTGCTGGTGCGCGGCGAGAAGGGCACCGCGAAGTCCACCGCCGTACGCGCGCTCACGGCGCTGCTGCCGGAGGTCGCCGTGGTGCCGGGCTGCCGCTTCTCCTGCGATCCGGCCTCACCCGACCCCGCGTGCCCGGACGGGCCGCACGAGGCGGGCGAGGGCACCGCACGGCCCGCGCGCATGGTGGAGCTGCCCGTCGGTGCTTCCGAGGACCGGCTCGTGGGTGCGCTGGACATCGAGCGGGCCCTGGCAGAGGGGGTGAAGGCGTTCGAACCCGGTCTGCTGGCCGCCGCGCACCGGGGCATTCTGTACGTGGACGAGGTGAACCTTCTCCATGACCACCTCGTCGACCTGCTGCTGGACGCGGCGGCGATGGGCGCCTCGTACGTGGAACGGGAGGGCGTGTCCGTGCGGCACGCGGCGCGGTTCCTGCTGGTCGGGACCATGAACCCGGAGGAAGGGGAACTCAGGCCACAACTCCTCGACCGGTTCGGGCTGACCGTCGAGGTCGCGGCCTCCCGGGAGCCGGACCAGCGGGTCGAGGTGGTCCGGCGGCGGCTGGCGTACGAGGACGATCCGGCCGCCTTCGCCGCACACTGGGCCGACGAGGAGGCCGCCGTACGGCAGCGGATCGTCGCGGCGCGGGAGGTGCTGCCGTCGGTGCGGCTGGGCGACGGGGCGCTGCGGCAGATCGCGGCGACCTGTGCCGCCTTCGAGGTGGACGGCATGCGGGCCGACATCGTGATGG
The DNA here is from genome assembly GCF_055778765.1 of Streptomyces sp. DSM 120436. NCBI lineage: Bacteria > Bacillati > Actinomycetota > Actinomycetes > Kitasatosporales > Streptomycetaceae > Streptomyces > Streptomyces sp. DSM 120436. The sequence goes on from NZ_JBSKBS010000002.1 coordinate 1,426,642, forward strand.
CGCGGACCGCGACCGCGCTGGCGGCCTGGGCCGGGCGGACGGACGTGCTCGCGGAGGACGTGCGGCAGGCCGCGCTGCTCGCGCTGCCGCACCGTCGGCGGCGCAACCCCTTCGACGCGCCGGGGCTGGACGAGGACAAGCTCGACGAAACGCTGGAGGAGTTCTCCGGGGACGACGGTCCGGACCCGGACGGGGACGGCGGCGGCCCCGGTGGGGGTGGTGGGCAGCCGGAGCCGGACGAGGGGCCGGCGGGCGACGGCGCCGACGCCGCCCGGTCCGAGGCGGGTGAGGGTGGGCCTGCGCCCGGTGGGGCCGGGGAGCAGTCCCCCGTGCGGGCGGCGGAGCCCTTTCGCACCAAGGTGCTGAGCGTCCCCGGCATCGGCGAGGGGACCGCCGGGCGGCGGTCGCGGGCCCGGACCGAGCACGGGCGGACGACGGGCGCGCGCCGGCCGGAGGGTCCGCTGACCAAGCTGCATCTCGCGGCGACCGTCCAGGCGGCGGCTCCGCACCAGCGGGCGCGGGGGCGCTCGGGGCGCGGTCTCGTCGTGCGCCGGGACGATCTGCGGCAGGCGGCCAGGGAGGGCCGCGAGGGCAACCTCGTGCTGTTCGTCGTGGACGCCTCCGGCTCCATGGCCGCGCGGCAGCGGATGAGCGCCGTGAAGGGCGCCGTGCTGTCGCTGCTGCTCGACGCCTATCAGCGGCGGGACAAGGTGGGCCTGGTGACCTTCCGGGGGACGTCCGCCGATGTCGCGCTGCCTCCGACCTCGTCGGTGGACGCGGCGGCGGCCCGGCTGGAGTCGCTGCCGACCGGGGGGCGCACCCCGCTGGCGGCGGGGCTGCTCAAGGCGCACGACGTGCTGCGCGTGGAGCGGCTGCGGGACCCCGCGCGGCGGGCGCTGGTCGTGGTGGTGACGGACGGGCGGGCGACCGGTGGGCCTGAGCCTGTCGCGCTGGCGTCGCGTGCGGCGCGGCTGTTCGCGGCGGAGGGCACCGCCTCCGTGGTCGTGGACTGCGAGTCGGGGCCGGTGCGGCTGGGGCTGGCCGGGCGGCTCGCCGGTGAGCTGGGCGGGACCGCCGTGACGCTGGACGAGCTGCGGGCCGACTCGATCGCCGGACTGGTGAAGGACGTGCAGAGGAGGGCCGCGTAATGCCCAAGGGGCAGCCGAGTGTTGTGCCGGATGACGGCTTGACGACCCGTCAGCGCCGTAATCGGCCGCTGGTGGTGGTGCACACGGGCGTCGGCAAGGGCAAGTCGACGGCCGCGTTCGGGCTGGCGTTGCGCGCCTGGAACCAGGGATGGCCGATCGGGGTGTTCCAGTTCGTCAAGTCGGCGAAGTGGAAGGTCGGCGAGGAGCGGGCGCTGCGGGTGCTCGGGGACTCCGGTGAGGGCGGGTCCGTCGCCTGGCACAAGATGGGCGAGGGCTGGTCCTGGGTGCAGCGCGAACTGCAGGGCGACAACGTCAGCAACGAGGAGAAGGCCCGCGAGGGCTGGGAGCAGGTCAAGCGGGACCTGGCCGCCGAGACGTACAAGCTGTACGTGCTGGACGAGTTCGCCTACCCGATGCACTGGGGGTGGGTGGACACCGCCGAGGTGGTGTCCGTGCTGCGGGAGCGGCCGGGGACGCAGCACGTGGTGATCACGGGGCGTAACGCGCCGGCGGAGCTGGTCGGTTTCGCGGATCTGGTGACCGACATGTCCAAGGTGAAGCATCCGATGGACGTCGGGCAGAAGGGGCAGAGGGGAATCGAGTGGTGACGGGAACTGCCGTCGGCTCCGTTCCCCGGCTGGTCATTGCCGCGCCCGCGTCGGGGAGTGGGAAGACCACCGTCGCCACGGGGCTGATGGCCGCGTTGTCCGCGCGCGGGATGGCCGTCTCGCCGCACAAGGTGGGGCCCGACTACATCGATCCCGGGTATCACGCGCTCGCCACGGGGCGGGTGGGGCGGAACCTCGACGCGTACCTGTGCGGGGCCGAGCTGGTGGCTCCGTTGTTCGCGCACGGCGCGCGGGGGTGTGACATCGCCGTCGTCGAGGGCGTGATGGGGCTGTTCGACGGGGCCGCCGGGGAGGGGGAACTGGCGTCCACCGCGCAGGTGGCGAAGTTGCTGCGGGCGCCGGTGGTGCTGGTGGTCGACGCGTCGGCGCAGGCTCGGTCGGTGGCGGCGTTGGTGCACGGGTTCGTGAGCTTCGATCCTGAGGTGCGGGTCGGGGGCGTGATCCTCAACAAGGTGGGGTCCGAGCGGCATGAGGTGCTGCTGCGGGAGGCCTTGGAGGCTGTCGGGGTCCCTGTGATGGGGGTGTTGCGGCGGGGTGCGGGGGTGGAGACTCCGTCTCGGCACCTGGGGCTCGTGCCTGTGGCTGAGCGGGCCGACATGGCTGTCGAGGCCGTCCGGGCGATGGGGGCGGTGGTTGCCGACGGGTGTGATCTGGCGGGGCTGGTCGCGCTGGCTCGCGGTGCGGGGCCCTTGGCGGGTGCGGCTTGGGATGCGGGCGACGCCCTGGCTTCCCCGCCCCCGCCTCCCCTTCCCTCCCCGGCCCCGGGGGCTGCGCCCCCGGACCCCCCTGCCGGCCCTGGCGGGTCCCGTCCTCAGACGCCGGACGGGCTGAGGGCGCCGGTCGTCGCCGTTGCCGGTGGGGCCGCCTTCACCTTCTCCTATGCCGAGCACGCCGAACTGCTGGCCGCCGCCGGGGCGGACGTCGTCACCTTCGACCCCCTGCGCGACGAGGAACTGCCCGAGGGGGCCTCCGGGGTCGTCATCGGTGGGGGCTTCCCCGAGGTGTACGCCTCCGAGCTGTCCGCCAACGAAGCCCTGCGGAAGCAGATCGCCGAACGTGCCGCGAGCGGCGCGCCCGTCGCCGCCGAGTGCGCCGGGCTGCTGTATCTGTGCCGGGAGTTGGACGGGATGCCCATGTGCGGCGTGCTGGACGCCTCCGCTCGGATGTCGGAGCGGTTGACGCTCGGGTACCGGGATGCCGTCGCCGTCAGCGACAGCGTGCTGGCGGCGGCCGGGACGCGGATGCGGGGGCACGAGTTTCATCGGACGGTCGTCGAGCCGGGGGCCGGGGCTTCTCCCGCGTGGGGGCTGCGCACGCCTGAGCGGCGGGTCGAAGGATTCGTCGGGAAAAGCGTGCACGCCAGTTATCTGCACATCCACTGGGCGTCGGCGCCCGGTGTCGCCCTTCGGTTCGTGGAGAGGTGCCGGACGTCATGAGCAGCAGGCTGATCGGGGTGGGCGTCGGGCCCGGGGACCCGGAGCTGGTGACCGTGAAGGGGGTCAACGCGCTGCGGGCCGCCGATGTCGTCGTCGTGCCCGTGATGGACACGGGTGAGCGCGGGCGGGCCGAGGCGACCGTGCTGCACCACGTGCCCGCCGAGAAGGTCGTCCGGGTGGTGTTCGCGCTGAACGAGCGGACCGACCGGGCGCGCCGCGAGGCCGCCTGGGACGCGGCCGGTGAGCGGGTCGCCGGGCTGTTGCGGGAGCGGGGGTGCGTGGCGTTCGCGACGATCGGCGACCCCAACGTCTATTCGACCTTCACTTATCTCGCGCAGACCGTCGCCGGGCTGGTGCCGGGAGTGGTCGTGGAGACCGTGCCCGGGATCACCGCCATGCAGGATCTCGCGGCCCGGTCGGGGGCCGTGCTGACGGAGGGGACCGAGCCGCTCACCCTGGTGCCGGTGACCGCCGGGGCGTCCGTGCTGAAGGAGGCGCTGGCCGGGCCCGGCACCGTCGTCGCGTACAAGTTCGGGCGGCAGGCCGGTGAGGTCGCCGACGCGCTGCGGGAGACCGGGCGGCTCGACGACGCGGTGTGGGGGTCGGCGCTGGGGCTCCCGGAGGAGTCGGTGCGGCCGGCGGCGGAGCTGGACGGGCGGCCGCTGCCGTATCTGTCGACGCTCATCGCGCCGCCCCGGCGCGGGGACGGGCGGGGCGGCAAGCTGTGAGCCGGGCGGACGGGCGGTCAGTGGGCGGCGCCCACGACCAGCCAGATGAACAGCACCCCGGCGACCGTGCACACCAGGGTGGAGCGGGCCGGGTGGTCGTGGTGGGCCTCGGGCAGGATCTCGGCCGCCGCGAGGTACAGCAGCGCGCCGCCGAACAGGCCGAGGTAGCCGCCGAGCAGCGGCTGGGGGATCGTGAAGAACAGGGTGGAGGCGGCGCCCGCGACCGGCGCCACGGCGTCCGCCCCCAGCATCGCGAGGGCGCGGCGGCGGGCGTTGCCGTAGGCGTGGGTGAGCGTGTACGTGTTGAAGCCGTCCGCGAAGTCGTGGGCGATCACGGCGACCGCGACGGCGGCGCCCATGCCGCCGCCGACCTGGAAGGCGGCGCCGATCGCCACGCCGTCCATCGCGCTGTGCCCGACCATCGCCGCCGCGGCCGTGAGGCCCACCTCGGGGATGCGGCCGCGGTCCTCGCCCGCGCCGTGCGCGGCCATGGGGGTCCCCCCGGCTCGAGCGGAGCCGAGATGCCGGGGGATGTGGGCGAGCAGGCGTTCCACCAGGTGGGCCAGCAGGAACCCGGCGACGAAGAGCAGCAGCGCCGCCGGGACGCCGTGCACCTCGGCGCCGGCGGCCTCCAGGGACTCCGGAAGGAGTTCCAGGCCGACCACGCCGAGCATCAGTCCGCCGGCCAGGCCCAGCACCAGGTGGCGGCGGTCGGTCACCCGGTGTGCCGACCAGCCGCCGGCCAACGTCATCAGGAACGCGCCCAGCGCGACGAGGACCGCCATGTGCCCTTCGTATCCGATCGGCGGCCGCTCGCGCACGCGTGACGGCCGCCCGCCTCACCCCGACTTGTGACCGCATTCAGGAAGGACCCCTTTTCCATGGCCGACGCCCCCACCGGCAAGGTGACCTTCGTCGGGGCCGGTCCCGGCGCCGCCGATCTGCTGACGTTCCGCGGCGCGCGGGCCATCGCCGAGGCGGACGTGGTGATCTGGGCCGCCAGTCTCGTCCAGGCGGAGGTCCTGGAGCACGCGCGCCAGGACGCCGAGGTCCTGGACTCGGCGACGATGTCGCTGGAGGACGTGGTGGCCGTCTACGCGCGGGCCCGGGACGAAGGGCTGAGGGTCGCGCGGATCCACTCGGGTGACCCCGCGCTGTGGGGCGGCACCCAGGAGCAGCTCGACCGGTGCGCGGAGCTGGGCATCCCGACGGAGATCGTGCCGGGCGTGTCGTCGTTCTCGGCGGTGGCGGCGCTCGCGGGGCGGGAGCTGACGGTGCCGGAGGTGGCGCAGTCGGTGATCCTCACCCGGCTGGGCGGCGGCAAGACGCCGATGCCGCCGGGTGAGGAGGTCCGGGAGTTCGCGCGGCACGGCACCACGATGGCGGTGTTCCTGTCGGCGGCGCGCAGCGGACAGCTGGTGCGGGAGCTGCTGGAGGGCGGCTATCCGACGTCCACGCCGGTCGTGGTGGCGTACCAGGCGACCTGGCCGGAGGAGCTGGTCGTGCGGTGCACGGTCGGCACGCTGGAGGAGACGGTCAAGGAGCACAAGCTGTGGAAGCACACGCTGTTCCTGGTCGGTCCCGCCCTCGACGCGCACGGCACCCGCTCGCACCTGTACCACCCGGGGCACTTCCACGGCTTCCGCAAGGCCGACCCGCGGGCCCGCAGGGAGCTGCGGGAGCGGGGGGCGAGCACATGATCACCGTGGTCGGGACGGGTACGGGCGGGCCGGCCGGCGTCCTGGTGCCCGAGGAGGCCGCGCTCGTGGTCGGCGGGCGGCGGCACCTGGACGCCGTGGAGCTGCCGGAGGGGGCCGAGCGGGTGGTGCTGGGGCCGTTGGCGCCCGCCCTCGACACCGTCGCCGCGTACGTGGCCGAGGAGCGGCCCGTGGTGGTGCTGGCCTCGGGTGATCCGGGGTTCTTCGGGATCGTGCGGGCGCTGGCCGAACGGTTCGGGCCGGAGCTGCTCGACGTGCGGCCCGGGGTGTCCTCCGTCGCGGCCGCCTTCGCGCGGGCCGGGCTGCCGTGGGACGACGCCGTGGTGGTCAGCGCGCACGGCCGGGACCCGCGCACGGCGGTCAACGTGTGCCGGGCGCACCCGAAGGCCGCCGTGCTGACCGGGCCCGGCGCGGGACCCGCCGAGCTGGGGGCGGCGCTGCGCGGGGAGCGGCGGGTGCTGGTCGTCGCGTCCGGGCTGGGGTCGGCCGGGGAGTCGGTGGAGCGGGTGACGCCCGAGGAGGCGGCCGGCCGTGACTGGGGAACGGCGGTGAGCGTGGTGCTGTGCCTGGACGAGACGCGGGCGTCCGGGCCGGTGCGTACCGTCGCGGGGCCCGCGGGACGCCCTGCCGGGTGGGCGCTGCCGGAGGCGGAGTTCGCGCACCGGGACTCGATGATCACCAAGTTCGAGGTGCGGGCGCTGGCGCTGGCCCGGCTGGGTCCGCGCCCCGGCGACCTGGTGTGGGACGTCGGCGCGGGGTCGGGGTCGGTGGCCGTGGAGTGCGCGCGGCTCGGCGCGGCGGCCGTCGCCGTGGAACGCGCCCCGGACGGTGTGGAGCGGGTGCGTGCCAACGCCGCCGCGCACGGTGTCGACGTGCGGGTGGTGCACGGGGAGGCGCCCGGGGCGCTGGACGGGCTGGACGACGATCCGGACGCCGTGTTCGTCGGCGGCGGGGGCCGGGACCTGCCGGCGGTCGTCACCGCGTGCGCGCGCCGGGCGCGGCGGACGGTCGTGGTGGCGATGGCCGCGCTCGACCGGGTGCCGGCCGCCCGTGCGGCGCTGGCCGGCGCCGGTCTGGTCTGCGACGGCGTGCTGCTGCAGTCGTCGCGGCTCGCGCCGCTCCCGGGGGACGTGACCCGGCTGGCGGCCGCCAATCCGGTTTTCCTGCTGTGGGGCGTCCGGCCCCCGGCGCACAGTGAAGGAGTCTGCGAGTGATCGGCCTCATCTCCGCCACGGCGGCGGGAGCGGCGGCGCGCGACCGGCTGGCCGCCGCCTGGCCGGACCGCACGCGCGTGTACGACGGTCCGGTGGCGGACGCGGTACGGGCCGCGTTCGCCGAGTGCGACCGTCTGGTGTGTTTCCTCGCCACCGGGGCCGTGGTGCGGCTGGTGGCGCCGCTGCTGGACGGCAAGGCGAGCGATCCGGGCGTGGTGTGCGTGGACGAGGCGGGCCGGTTCGCGGTGTCGCTGCTCGGCGGGCACGGCGGCGGGGCGAACGACCTGGCCCGCGAGGTCGGCGAGGTGCTGGGCGCGGAGCCGGTGGTGACGACCGCGACGGACGCGGTGGGCCTGCCCGGTCTCGACACGCTGGGCCTGCCGGTGGAGGGCGAGGTCGCCGCCGTGTCGCGGGCGCTGCTGGACGGGGAGGCGGTGGCGCTGCGCGCGGAGGTGGCCTGGCCGCTGCCGCCGCTCCCGGTCGCCGACGAGGGCGCGTACACGGTCCGGGTGACGGACCGGCTGGTCGGACCGGCCGACGGGGAGGCGGTGGTGCGGCCGCCGAGCCTCGTCGTCGGGGTGGGCGCGTCGAAGGGCGCCCCCGTCGAGGAGGTGCTCGGGCTCGTCGAGAGCGTCCTGCGGGAGGCGGGGCTGTCGGCCGCGTCCGTGGCGGAGCTGGCCACCGTGGACGCCAAGGCCGGGGAGCCGGGGCTCGTGGAGGCGGCCCGGCGGCTGGGGGTGCCGCTGGTGACGCACCCCGCCGGGGAGCTGGCGCGGGTCGAGGTGCCGAACCCGTCCGACGCGCCGCTCGCCGCCGTCGGCACCCCGTCGGTCGCGGAGGCCGCCGCGCTCGTGGGCGGGGGCGAACTCCTCGTGCCCAAGCGGAAGTCCGCGGGATCTCCGGCCATGGCGACCTGTGCCGTCGTACGGCGCCCGGGGCGGGGGAGGCTCGCGGTGGTCGGACTCGGGCCCGGTGCGCGGGACCTGCTCACCCCGCGGGCGCGGGACGAACTGCGCCGCGCGTCCGTGCTGGTGGGCCTGGACCAGTACGTCGACCAGATCCGCGACCTGCTGCGGCCCGGCACGCGGGTGCTGGAGTCGGGGCTCGGCGCGGAGGAGGAGCGGGCGCGCACGGCCGTGGAGGAGGCCCGGCGCGGGCAGGCGGTCGCGCTGATCGGCAGCGGTGACGCGGGGGTGTACGCGATGGCGTCCCCGGCGCTCGCGGAGGCGTCCGACGACATCGACGTGGTCGGCGTGCCGGGGGTGACGGCGGCGCTCGCGGCGAGCGCGCTGCTCGGCGCCCCGCTGGGCCACGACCACGTGTCGATCAGCCTGTCCGACCTGCACACGCCGTGGGAGGTCATCGAGCGACGGGTGCGGGCGGCGGCCGAGGCGGACCTCGTGGTGACGTTCTACAACCCGCGCAGCCGGGGCCGCGACTGGCAGCTGCCGAAGGCGCTCGCCGTCCTCGCCGGGCACCGTGCGCCCGCCACCCCCGTCGGGGTGGTGCGCAACGCGTCCCGCGCGGACGAGTCCGTGCGGCTGACCACGCTGGCCGCGCTGGACCCGGCGACGGTCGACATGATGACGGTCGTGACCGTGGGCAACACGGCGACCCGGGAGATCGCGGGGCGCATGGTCACCCCGCGCGGCTACCGCTGGCAGGAGGAGGCCCGGTGAACCGCGTGGTCCACCCCATCGAGCAGGAGTCCTTCCGGCGGCTGCGCGCCCGCCTCGACACCACGTGCTTCCCGCCGTTGACCCGCGCGGTCGTGGAGCGGGTCGTGCACTCCTCCGCCGACCTGGAGTACGCCCGCGACCTCGTCATGGACGAGGGCGACCTGGTACGCGCGCACGCCGCGCTGCACGCGGGCGCGCCGGTCGTCGCGGACGTGGAGATGGTCGCGGCCGGGATCACCCGCCGCGAGACCGTGTGCCGGCTGCGCGACGCGCGGTCCGGGCCGGGGCTCACCCGGTCCGCGCACGCCGTGCGGCTCGCCTACGAGGAGGTCGGTCCCGGCGCCCTGTGGGTGATCGGCTGCGCCCCCACCGCGCTGGAGGAGCTGCTGGCCCTGGACGCCTCCCCCGCGCTCGTCGTCGGCCTGCCCGTCGGGTTCGTCGGCGCCGTCGAGTCCAAGGCGGCGCTGCGGGAGAGCGGACTGCCCGCCGTGAGCAACGTGTCCGAGAAGGGCGGGTCGGCGGTCGCCGCCGCCGCGCTCAACGCCCTGCTGTACCACCCCCTTCCGACCGAGGAGACCCTGTGACCACCCCGCCCGCCCTGCTCATCGCCGGCCACGGCACCCGGGACGACGCCGGAGCGGAGGCGTTCCGCGCCTTCGTGCGGGAGCTGGGCCGCCGCCGGCCCGACCTGCCCGTCGCGGGCGGCTTCATCGAGCTGTCCCCGCCGCCGCTGGGCGAGGCCGTCGCCGAGCTGGTGGAGCGTGGGGTGCGGCGGTTCGCGGCCGTGCCGCTGATGCTGGTGTCCGCCGGACACGCCAAGGGCGACATCCCGGCCGCGCTGGCCCGCGAGAAGGAACGCCACCCCGGCATCACGTACACGTACGGCCGTCCGCTCGGTCCGCACCCGGGTCTGCTGCGGGTGCTGGAGCGGCGGCTCGCGGAGGCGGTGGACCCGTCCTGGGACCCCGCCGAGGTGACCGTGCTGCTGGTGGGGCGCGGGTCGACGGACCCGGACGCCAACGCCGAGGTGTTCAAGGCGGCCCGGCTGCTGTGGGAGGGGCGCGGCTGGGCGGGCGTGGAGACCGCGTTCGTGTCGCTGGCCGCGCCGGACGTGCCGGGCGGGCTCGAGCGCTGCGCCCGGCTGGGGGCGCGGCGGGTCGTCGTCCTGCCGTACTTCCTGTTCACCGGCATCCTGCCGGACCGGGTGCGGACGCAGACCGAACAGTGGGCGGCGGCGCACCCGGACACCGAGGTGCGGTCGGCGGACGTCATCGGCCCCGAGCCGGAGCTGCTGGACCTGGTCCTGGAGCGGTACGAGGAGGCCGTCAAGGGCGATCTGCGGATGAACTGCGACACGTGCGTGTACCGGATCGCGTTGCCCGGTTTCGAGGACAAGGTGGGGCTGCCGCAGCAGCCGCATTTCCATCCCGACGACGACGGGCACCATCATCACGGTCATGGTCACGCCCCCGCGCACACCCATGCCCACTGACCCGGCCCGCGGCCACGACCTGCGCCATCACGGTGACGCCGAGGTCCGCGACGACGGCGGCACGCTCGTCGACCTCGCGGTGAACGTCCGCGCGGGCACGCCCCCGGCGTGGCTGCGGGAGCGCGTCGCGGCGTCGCTGGCGGGGCTCGCCGCCTACCCCGACGGGCGGGCCGCGCGGGCCGCGGTGGCGGCGCGGCACGGGCTGCCCGTGGAGCGGGTGCTGCTGACGGCGGGCGCGGCGGAGGCGTTCGTGCTGCTGGCGCGGGCGCTGAAGGTGTCCCGGCCGGTGGTGGTGCACCCGCAGTTCACCGAGCCGGAGGCGGCACTGCGGGACGCCGGGCACACGGTGGACCGGGTGCTGCTGCGGGAGGCCGGCGGTTTCCGGCTGGACCCGGCGGCGGTCCCCGAGGACGCGGACCTGGTGGTGGTCGGCAACCCGACCAACCCGACGTCCGTGCTGCACCCGGCGGAGGCGCTGGCCCGGCTGGCCCGGCCGGGGCGCACGCTGGTGGTGGACGAGGCGTTCATGGACGCGGTGCCGGGTGAGCGGGAGGCCCTGGCCGGGCGGACGGACGTGCCGGGACTCGTCGTCCTCCGCAGCCTCACCAAGACGTGGGGGCTGGCGGGCCTGCGCATCGGGTACGTGCTGGCGGCCCCGGAGATCGTCACGGAGCTGGAGCGGGCGCAGCCGCTGTGGCCGGTGTCGACGCCGGCGCTGGCGGCGGCGGAGGCGTGCGTGGCCCCGGCCGCCCTCGAGGAGGCGGCCGGGGCGGCCCTGCGCATCGCCGAGGACCGGGCGCGTCTGATCGCCGGCCTGCGGGGGTTCGCCTCCCGCGGCCTGCGGGTGGTGGAACCGGCCGAGGGCCCCTTCGTCCTGCTCCGCGTCCCGGACGCGGCGGGGGTGCGGGAGCGCTTGCGCGCCCTCGGCTACGCGGCCCGCCGCGGCGACACGTTCCCGGGCCTGGACGAGGACTGGCTGCGCCTGGCGGTACGGGACCGGGGGACGACGGAGGGCTTCCTGCGCGCGCTGGACCGGGCGCTGGCCGGCTGACCGCCGTCGCGGTGGACGGGGAGGGGGCCCTCACACACGCACCCCGCAGCGGCGCACAGTGCCCCGCCGTCACCCTCCGGGGCCCCACCGGCGGGCGCGCCCTACGCGACGACGCGCCCGTTCAGCACCACCCGGCGCGGACCGGTGAGCACCCGGAGGTCCGCGCGCGGGTCGGCGTCGTAGACCACCAGGTCGGCCGGGGCGCCCTCCTCGAGACCGGGGCGGCCGAGCCACGCCCTGGCCTTCCAGGTGCCGGCCGCGAGGGCCTCGACGGGCGGGAGGCCTGCCTTGGCGAGCTCCGCCACCTCCTCGGCGGCGAGCCCGTGCAGGAGGGAGCCGCCGGCGTCGGTGCCGACGAAGACGGGGACGCCGGCCTCGTACGCGGAGCGCACGGTGTCGTAGCGGCGCTCGTGCAGCCGGCGCATGTGGGCGGACCAGCGCGGGAACTTGGCCTCGCCGCCGTCGGCGAGCGCGGGGAAGGTGGCGATGTTGACCAGGGTGGGGACGATCGCCACGCCCCGCTCGGCGAACAGCGGGACCGTCTCGTCGGTCAGACCGGTGGCGTGCTCGACGCAGTCGATGCCGGCCTCGACCAGGTCGCGCAGGGAGTCCTCGGCGAAGCAGTGGGCGGTGACGCGGGCGCCGAGCCGGTGCGCCTCGGCGATCGCCGCCTCGACGGCGCCGCGCGGCCAGCAGGCCGACAGGTCGCCCAGGTCGCGGTCGATCCAGTCGCCGACCAGTTTGACCCACCCGTCGCCGCGCCGGGCCTCCTGGGCGACGTACGCCGCGAGGTCGTCCGGCTCGACCTCCCAGGCGTAGTTCCGGATGTAGCGGCGGGTGCGGGCGATGTGCCGGCCCGCCCTGATGATCTTCGGGAGGTCCTCGCGCTCGTCGGTCCAGCGGGTGTCGGACGGCGAGCCGGCGTCGCGCAGCAGCAGCGCGCCGGCGTCCCGGTCGGTGAGGGCCTGCTGCTCCGCGACGTCCGCGGGGACGGCGCCGTGCCGGTCGAGACCCACGTGGCAGTGGGCGTCGACCAGACCGGGCAGCACCCAGCCGTCGACGGTCCGGAGGTCACGGGCCCCGGCGGGACGGTCGTAGGAGATGCGCCCGTCGACCACCCAGAGTTCGTCGCGGACCTCGTCCGGGCCGACGAGGATCCGTCCCTTCACGTGCAGCACCGCGCGTTCGCTCATGGAGCGCACCCTAGTTGTGCGTCAGCCGGGCCTCCCCACCTGGTCCGAGGTCTCCTCCTCGACCTCCGCCATGGCGGGGTCGAGCAGCCGGGAGAGGAAGTGGCGGGTGCGCTCGTGCCGCGGCGCGCCGATGACCCGCTCGGGGGCGCCGTCCTCGACGATCACGCCGCCGTCCATGAAGACCACCCGGTCGGCGACCTCGCGGGCGAAGGTCATCTCGTGGGTGACGACCATCATCGTCATGCCCTCGTCGGCGAGCATCCGCATCACCGCGAGGACGTCGCCGACCAGTTCGGGGTCGAGCGCCGAGGTCGGCTCGTCGAACAGCATCACCTCGGGGCCCATGGCGAGCGCGCGGGCGATGGCGACGCGCTGCTGCTGGCCGCCGGAGAGGGAGGACGGGTAGGCGCCCGCCTTCTCGGCGAGGCCCACGCGCCGCAGGTTCTCGGCGGCGACCTTCGCGGCCTGCGCCTTGCCGCGCCGCAGCACCCGGCGCTGCGGCAGCGTGAGGTTCTCGGTCACGGTCAGGTGCGGGAACAGGTTGAACTGCTGGAAGACCATGCCGATCCGGCGGCGTACGGCGTCGATGTCGACGTCCGGGTCGGTCAGCTCGGTGCCGCCGACGAAGACCTGGCCCTCGCTGGGCTCCTCCAGGAGGTTCACGCAGCGCAGCAGGGTGGACTTGCCGGACCCGGACGGGCCGATGACGCAGACGACCTCGCCCTGGCCGATCTCCAGGTCGATGCCGCGCAGCACGTGGTTGTCGCCGAACGACTTGTGCAGGCCGCTGACGCGGATCTCGGGGCGGTTCACCTGACGGCCTCCTGGGCCTTGGCCTCCATGCGGCGCACGACGAAGCCGAGCGGAACGGTGATCAGCAGGTAGCACAGACCGGCCACCAGGATGGGCGTGGAGTTGGCGGTCTGGCTGGCCAGGTCGCGGCCGTACTTGGACAGTTCGCGCTCCTCCAGGGTGACGCCGAGGAACAGCACCAGCGAGGAGTCCTTGAACAGCAGGACCAGCTCGTTGGTGAGCGGCGGCAGGATGATCCGGAAGGCCTGCGGGATGATGATCGACACCATGGCGCGGGCGGGCGAGAAGCCCAGCGAGCGGGCCGCCTCCATCTGTCCCTTGGGCACGGCCTGGATGCCGGCCCGGATGGTCTCCGCCATGTAGGCGGCGGCCACCAGGCCGAGCGCGAGGGCGACCTTGCCGTACGTCCCGCCGACGATCTCCGTGCCGGGGAAGGCGAGCGGGACGGCGACGCCGATGAAGATGAAGATCAGCAGGGCGGGCAGGCCGCGGAAGATCTCGATGTAGATGCCGGCCAGCCAGCGGTAGGGGCCGACGGACGACAGCCGCATCAGGGCGATGACCATGCCGAGCGCGAGCCCGACGCCGAAGCCGGTCACCGTGTAGAGGACGGTGTTCTTCAACGCGAGCGTGATGACCTCGGGGAACATCCGCTCGGCGATGTCGACCTGCGCGAACTGGTTCTGCAGCCGCCCCCAGTCGGCCGTGACGCCGAACGCGGTCACGGCCGCGACGAACACGGCGTACTGGATGCCGCGCGACACACTGCGCTTCTGCCGCCGGGTCAGGCCCTTCCGCCGGGGCTGGAGCGGCGTCTTCTCCGTGTCGGCCATGGGGGTCAGGAGGTGGCCGGCGAGGCGGCGGACTCGTCGTACGGGCCGATCCACTGCTCGTAGAGCTTCTTGTACGTGCCGTCGGCCCTGGCGTCCGCGAGCGCCTTGTTCACCGCCTCGCGCAGGGCGGTGTTGCCCTTCTTGACCGTGAAGCCGTACTGCTCGCCGGTGTCGATCTGCTCGGCGACCGTGAAGGCGTCGGCGTTGGCCTCGTCCTTCAGCCAGCCCTGGACCACGGGGTAGTCGATGACGACGGCCCCGACCTGGCCGGTGCGCAGGCCGTTGAGGACGGCGTCGGAGGACTCGAAGGAGACCGGGTCGAAGCCCTCGCCCTTGACGTGGTCCTCGCCGGTGGTCTGGGCCTGGGCGCCCAGCTTGACGTTCTCGGCCTTGACGTCGGCGAGGGAGCTGACGCCGCTGTCCTTGTCGACGAGGACGGCCTGGGTGGCGTTGAAGTACGGGTCGGAGAAGTCGACGTTCTTCTTCCGCTCCTCGGTGATGGTCATACCGGCGGCGGCCAGGTCGCACTCGCCCGAGTTGAGGAAGGCGCCGGTCTTGAAGTTCTCGAACGGCGTGTCGAGGATCTGCTGCTCCACCCCGAGGTCCTCGGCGACCAGGTCGATCAGGGCCACGTCGAAGCCCTGCACCTCGCCGTCGATCTCCGACTGGAACGGCGGGTACGGCAGGTGCGTGCAGGTGGTGAGCTGCCCCGCCTTGACGAGCTCGACCCCGCCGGCCGCGGTCGTGGACCCGCCGCCCCCGTCGTCGGTGGAGGTGCAGGCGGCGAGGAGGATCATCCCGGCCGTCGCGGTGGTGGCGGCCAGGACCCGGGTCCTGCGGCCGAGAAGCGTCTTCACGGAGCCTCCTGTCGGGGGAACGGAACCGTCCGCCGAAGGTTTACCCTCGACGTCGTCGTACCTACCCGCGCCGCCGTGAAGCATGAGCAAAGAGAGCACAGCCGTGACGAACCTCCTCCTCGACCTGCCCCCGCTGAGCGCCGCGCGCTTCGCCTCGATCGAGGACCGGGTGGCACGGCTGCTGGGCACCGGACAGGACGTCGTGATCACCCAGGGTGAGGCGCTGCTGCCGCTGGAGGGCGCGATCCGTGCGGCGGCCGGGCCCGGGACGACCGCGCTGAACGTCATCACCGGCCCCTACGGGCAGACCTTCGGCGACTGGCTGCGGGACTGCGGCGCCACCGTCGTCGACCTGGCGGTGCCGTTCCACACGGCGGCGACCGCCGGGCAGGTGCGGGACGCCTTCGCGGAGCACCCGGAGATCGACTTCGTGTCGCTGGTGCACGCCGAGGCGGCCACCGGCAACACCAACCCGGTCGCCGCGATCGGCGAGGTGGTCCGGGAGCACGGCGCGCTGTTCTACCTGGACGCGGTCGCCTCGGTGGGCGCGGAGCCGGTACTGCCGGACGCGTGGGGCGTGGACCTGTGCGTCATCGGGGCGCAGAAGGCGATGGGCGGGCCCGCCGGCGTCTCGGCGGTCTCCGTGAGCGAGCGGGCCTGGGCCCGGATGGCGGCGAACCCGAACGCCCCGCGCCGCTCCTACCTCTCCCTCCTCGACTGGAAGGAGCGGTGGATCGACGGCGGCCGCAAGGCCCTGCCGCACGCCCCGGCGCAGCTGGAGATGCTCGCGCTGGAGGCGTGCGTGGAGCGGATCGAGGCGGAGGGCCTGGAGACGGTGATGGCGCGGCACGCCGCGGCGGCCGCCGCGACCCGGGCGGGTGCGCTGGCGCTCGGCGGCGGGATCGCGCCGTACGTCCATGACGCGGGGGACGCGGCGCCCGTCGCGACGACCCTGCGGGCGCCGTCCGGCACCACCGCCTCGGACCTGGTCGCCCGCGCCCTGGCCGCCGACCCGGACCTCCCCCTCGCGGCGGGCGGCGGCGCCCTGGCCCGCGAGATGGTCCGCGTCAACCACTACGGCCCCGACGCGACCCGGCACACGGTCCGCGCCTGCCTCACCGCCGTGGCGACGGCCCTGACGGACGCGGGGCTGTCCGTCGACCTGCCCGCGGCCCTCACGGCGGCGGAACGGGCCTGGCGGTAGGCGCGGAGGCTGTGGCCGACGGGGAAGGTGCCCCGCCGGCTTGAGAAGGCCGGGGGCTGACGTGCGGCCAGGAAAGCTCGGAGCGGCTGACGCATGGCCTGCGAAGGCCGGGGGCTGACGCGCGGCCTGCGAAGGCCGGAGCGACCGACGCGCGGCCAGGAGAGCTCGGAGCGGCCGACGTGCGGCCCGAGGGACGGCGGGGCGACTGCCCGGGGCCGGAACCGTCCGGTGGGCCGGGTGACACGGCCCGCCCCCGTGTCATGCTCCCCGCATGTGTGCCGACGCCTCCTCGTCCGTGCCCGCGCCCCCGCGTCTCCCCGACGGGCGGCCCGTCCCCCGGTTCACCGGGGACGAGCGGGCCATGCTCGAAAGCTGGCTCGACTACCACCGGTCGACGCTCGCGCTGAAGTGCGCGGGCCTGGACGACGCGCAGGTGCGGGTCGCGGCGGTCGAGCCGTCGCGGCTGACGCTGCTGGGGCTGGTGCAGCACATGGCGGAGGTGGAGCGGAACTGGTTCCAGCGGATCGCCGCCGGTCAGGACGTGCCGGCGGTGCACGAGGACGGGACCGGGTTCGCGCTGGCGCCCGCGCGCGGGATCGACGAGGCGCTCGCCGTGTGGCGGCGGGAGATCGCCCGTGGGAGGGAGCTGTGCGCCGGGCGCCCCCTGGACGGCACCGGACGGATCGCCGACGGCCCACTGGCCGGCACGGAGGTCGGCCTGCGCTGGGTGCTGGTCCACATGATCGAGGAGTACGCGCGCCACAACGGTCACGCCGATCTCTTGCGGGAACGCATCGACGGAGTGACCGGAGCGTGAATTCCAGGGGATTATCGAAATCCCTCGCACAGATACTCCTGCGACATTACCCGGCTTATTTCCCTATTACTTTACGGAGCAGCTTCCCGTCTTCTTCTGCCCGCTTCTCCGAACCCTAAACACCCCGATCCAGGGATCGGCTACCGGACGATTCCGGGCGCGGTCACGAGAGTTACACAGATGTGACCGGTTCCACATCGCGCCCGATTCATCCCTCTTCATCCGCATCATAGCGGGGCATTTCGCCAACCCCTCGCGCAGACCCGTCCGCTCGCGCGATAACATATCTCGCGCTCGTACGTAACCCCGCAGGACGATGCAATTTTGAATTTACCTGGGTAAGTTCAATTCGCATGACTGCCGCACAAGCAGACCTGCAAATCGACCGCCCGACCGTGGCGGACGGAGCCGTGCTGTGGCGGATAGCCAGGGACTCGAAGGTCCTCGACCTGAACTCGTCGTACAGCTATCTGCTGTGGTGCCGTGACTTCGCCGCCACCTCGGCCGTCGCTCGCGACGAGCGCGGAGAGCCGGTGGGCTTCATCACCGGCTACCTCCGCCCGGACAGCCCGCGCACCCTGCTGGTCTGGCAGGTCGCCGTCGACGCGTCGCACCGCGGCCGCGGCCTGGCCGCCGCCATGCTCGACGGCCTGGCCGCCCGGACCGCCGCGGAGCACGCCGTGGACACCGTGGAGACCACCATCGCTCCCGGCAACACGGCCTCCGAGCGCCTGTTCACCGCGTTCGCGGAGCGTCACGGCGCCCTGCTGGAGCGCGAGGTGCTGTTCGACACCGGACAGTTCCCCGACGGACCGCACGACCCCGAGGTTCTGTACCGCATCGGGCCGTTCGCCTTCTGACGGGCCGGCCCGGCCCCCCGATCTTCCGACTCCCTCTGACTTCCCACGCCACCGAGGAGCGATTCGTCGTGACCATCACCCAGCCCGACCTCAGCGTCTTCGAGACCCTCGAGTCCGAGGTGCGCAGCTACTGCCGCGGCTGGCCCACCGTCTTCGACCGTGCGCACGGCAGCCGCATGTACGACGAGGACGGCCACGAGTACCTCGACTTCTTCGCCGGAGCCGGCTCACTCAACTACGGCCACAACAACCCCGTCCTGAAACGCGCGCTGATCGACTACCTGGAGCGGGACGGCGTCACCCACGGTCTCGACATGTCGACGACGGCCAAGCGCGCGTTCCTGGAGACCTTCCAGAACGCGATCCTGCGCCCCCGCGACCTGCCGTACAAGGTCATGTTCCCGGGCCCGACGGGCACCAACGCCGTGGAGTCCGCGCTGAAACTGGCGCGGAAGGTGAAGGGCCGCGAGGCCATCGTGTCGTTCACCAACGCCTTCCACGGCATGTCGCTGGGCTCGCTCGCCGTGACCGGCAACGCCTTCAAGCGGGCCGGCGCGGGCATCCCGCTGGTGCACGGCACGCCGATGCCGTTCGACAACTACTTCGACGGCCAGGTCCCGGACTTCCTGTGGTTCGAGCGTCTCCTGGAGGACCAGGGCTCGGGCCTCAACAAGCCGGCCGCGGTGATCGTCGAGACCGTGCAGGGCGAGGGCGGCATCAACGTGGCGCGGCCCGAGTGGCTGCGCGCGCTGGCCGACCTGTGCGAACGCCAGGACATGCTGCTCATCGTCGACGACATCCAGATGGGCTGCGGCCGCACCGGCGCGTTCTTCTCCTTCGAGGAGGCGGGCATCACGCCGGACATCGTCACCGTCTCCAAGTCGATCAGCGGCTACGGGCTGCCCATGGCGCTCACCCTGTTCAAGCCGGAGCTGGACGTCTGGGAGCCGGGCGAGCACAACGGCACGTTCCGCGGCAACAATCCCGCGTTCGTGACGGCCACCGCCGCCCTGGAGGCGTACTGGGCGGACGGCTCCGCGATGGAGAAGCAGACCCGGAAGCGCGGCGAGCAGGTGGAGCAGGCGATGACCGCCATCACCGAGGAGAACCTCGCCGACGTCAAGGAGTACCGCGGCCGGGGCCTGGTGTGGGGCCTGGAGTTCCACGACAAGGAGCGCGCCGGCCGCGTCGCCCGGCGCGCCTTCGAGCTCGGGCTGCTGATCGAGACGTCCGGCCCGGAGGGCGAGGTCGTCAAACTGCTCCCCGCCCTGACCATCACCCCGGACGAGCTGGACGAGGGCCTCACCGTCCTCGCCCGCGCCGTCCGGGAGACCGCCTGACACACACCCCCCAGCCGAGGAGGCATCGCAACACCGTGATCGTCCGTTCGTTCAAGGAGATCGAAGGCACCGACCGGCACGTGAAATCGGCGTCCGGCACGTGGGAGAGCAAGCGCATCGTCCTCGCCAAGGAGAAGGTCGGCTTCTCCCTGCACGAGACGATCCTGTACGCGGGCACGGAAACGGACATGTGGTACGCGAACCACATCGAGGCGGTCGTCTGCACCAAGGGCGAAGCCGAGCTGACCGACCGCGAGACCGGGAAGACCTACCACATCACTCCCGGCACCATGTACCTCCTCGACGGCCACGAGCGGCACACGCTCAAGGTCAAGGAGGACTTCCACTGCATCTGTGTCTTCAACCCGCCCGTGACCGGACGGGAGGACCACGACGAGAACGGCGTCTACCCGCTGCTCACCGAGGAGGTGTGAGTCACCGTGACCACGACCACGCACGTCACCGATCTCTACCCGACCCGCGGTACCACCGAGGTGGTCACCCCCCGAAAGGACCCGGTCGTCTGGGGCTCCCCGGACACCCCCGGTCCCGTCTCCGCGACTGACCTCCAGGCGCTCGACCGCGACGGCTTCCTGGCCGTCGACCAGCTGATCGGCCCGGACGAGGTCGAGGTGTACCACCGCGAGCTGGAGCGGCTGGTCAACGACCCGGAGATCCGCGCGGACGAGCGCTCGATCGTCGAGCCGAAGTCCAAGGAGATCCGCTCGGTCTTCGAGGTGCACAAGATCAGCGAGGTGTTCGCGAACCTGGTGCGCGACGAGCGGGTCGTCGGGCGGGCCCGGCAGATCCTCGGCTCGGACGTGTACGTCCACCAGTCGCGGATCAACGTCAAGCCCGGCTTCGGCGCCAGCGGCTTCTACTGGCACTCGGACTTCGAGACCTGGCACGCCGAGGACGGTCTGCCGAACATGCGCACCATCTCGGTCTCGATCGCGCTCACCGAGAACTACGACACCAACGGCGGTCTGATGATCATGCCGGGGTCGCACAAGACGTTCCTCGGCTGCGCCGGCGCCACGCCGAAGGACAACTACAAGAAGTCCCTGCAGATGCAGGACGCGGGAACGCCGTCCGACGAGGCGCTGACCAAGATGGCGTCGGAGTACGGCATCAAGCTGTTCACCGGCAAGCCCGGTTCGGCGACGTGGTTCGACTGCAACTGCATGCACGGCTCCGGCGACAACATCACGCCGTACCCGCGCAGCAACGTGTTCATCGTGTTCAACAGCGTCGAGAACGCGGCGGTCGAGCCCTTCGCCGCCCCGATCCGCCGCCCCGAGTTCATCGGGGCGCGGGACTTCACTCCCGTCCGGTGAACCCCCCCGGCCGGGGGTCCGGGGGTCGCCCCCCAGTGAACACAGCATCGGGGCGCGGGACTTCACCCCCGTCCGGTGAACCCCCCCGGCCGGGGGTCCGGGGGTCGCCCCCCAGTGAACACAGCATCGGGGCGCGGGACTTCACCCCCGTCCGGTGAACCCCCCCGGCCGGGGGTCCGGGGGGCGCCCCCCAGTGAACACAGCATCGGGGCGCGGGACTTCACCCCCGTCCGGTGAACCCCCCCGGCCGGGGGTCCGGGGGGCGCCCCCCGGTGAACACAGCATCGGGGCGCGGGACTTCACTCCCGTCCGGTGACCCCCCCGGCCGGGGGTCCGGGGGTCGCCCCCCGGTGAACACAGCATCGGGGCGCGGGACTTCACCCCGGTGAAGTAGGAACGCACGGCGGTGACGTGTGCGCACCGCCTCACCGACCGCGGGCCGGGCCTCCTCGTGTGGGACAAGGAGGCCCGGCCCGCTGCCGTGCGCTCAGCCGGACAGCGCGTCGAGCAGCCGGTCCACGTCGGCGACCGTGTTGTACAGGTGGAAGGACGCCCGCAGGTGGCCCGCGCGGTCCGACACCTGGATGCCCGCCTCGGCCAGCTCCGGCTGCAGCCGCCCCAGCCCCGGCACGGACACGATGGGCGAGCCGGGCGCGGGCACGGGCTTGTGTCCCAGCTCGGCGAGTCCCGCGCGGAACCGGTCGGCGAGGGCGAGGTCGTGGGCGCGGACGGCGTCCACGCCGATCTCCTCGAGGAGCGTGAGGGACGCCCGCAGCCCCGCGTAGCTGAACAGCGCGGGTGTGGTGTCGAACCGCCGCGCCGAGCGGGCGAGTTCGGTGACCGGGCCGTAGCAGCTGCCCCACGGGTCCTCCCCCGCGCGCCAGCCGGCCTGCACCGGGACGAGGTCCCCGAAGTCCTCGGGGACGACGAGGAAGGCCGCGCCGTGCGGGCCCAGCAGCCACTTGAAGGCGATGGCGACGCTGTAGTCGTACGCGTCGGCCTCCACCGGCAGCCAGCCCGCCGCCTGGGAGAAGTCGACGTAGGTGCGCGCCCCGTGGGACCGGGCCGCCTCGCGCAGCGCGGGCAGGTCCGCGATCCGGCCGTCGGCGGACTGCGCGGCGCTGACCGCGACCAGCGCGGTGCCCGGCCGCACGGCGTCGGCCAGCCCGTCCAGCGGCGCGGCCCGCACCGTGAGGTCGCCGCGTGCGTGGAAGGGGTTGAGCACGGAGGTGAAGTCGTCCTCCGCGGTGAGGACCTCGGCGCCCGGCGGCAGGGAGGCGGCGACCAGCGAGGAGTACAGGGCGACGGTCGCCCCGGCCGCCACCCGTTCGACGGGCACGCCCGCGATCCGGGCGTAGGCGGCACGGCACGCCTCGACGTCGGCGAACAGCCCGTCGAGCGCGCCCCCCTCCGCGCGCAGCCGGGCGGCCGCGTCGAGCGCGGCCACGGTACGGGCCGGCAGCAGGGCGCTGCTCGCGGTGTTCAGATAGGTGTTCTTCGGGGTGAACTCGGCGCGGACGAGGCTCTCGAAGGTCTCCATGGGACCACTCTGCGGCTCCGCCCCCTCCCCGTCCATGGCATATCTCTGCGCGGTACCGCTAAGGAATGCTTATGGATACGCCCCGGCCTGCGCGTTCTACCTCTGAGGCACCGCGCACCCGTCCGGGCCGCAGGCCTCGGCGTCCGTGCCGCCGTCGACGAGGGTCAGCGGCGCGCGCTCGCCCCAGGCCTGGGTGAGTGCCCGGGTGAAGACCTCGACGGGCTGGGCGCCGGAGACGCCGTACTTCCGGTCGAGCACGAAGAACGGCACCCCGCGCGCGCCGAGCCGCGCGGCGTCCTGCTCCTCGGCGCGCACCTCGGCGGCGTACGCCTCCGGGTCGGCGAGCACCCGGCGGGCGGCATCGGTGTCGAGGCCGGCGGCGCCGGCGAGTTCGACGAGCCGCTCGTCGTCGCCGAACAGGGAGCGCTCCTCGGCGAAGTTGGCCCGGTAGAGCAGGTCGAGCAGCTTCTCCTGGCGGCCGTGCTCGCGGGCGAAGTGCAGCAGGCGGTGCATGTCGAAGGTGCCGCCGTGATCGCGGCCCCGGGTGCGGTAGGGCAGGCCCTCGGCGGCGGCCTGGGCGCCCAGGTCGTCCTCGCCCGCCTCGGCCTGCGCCTGGCTCATGCCGTACTTCTTGGTGAGCATCGTGAGCACGGGCTCGGTGTCGTCCTTGGCGCGGCCCGGGTCCAGCTCGAAGGAGCGGTGCACCACCTCGACCCCGTCACGGTGCGGGAAGGAGGCCAGCGCCTTCTCGAAACGGGCCTTTCCGACATAACACCAGGGGCAGGCGATGTCGCTCCAGATCTCGACGCGCATGGGCCGGCTCTCTCCAGGGTCGTACGGCTGCGGAGACTCCCTCCGCAGCCGGATGAACGTTCAAGCAGTGGTCGGCATTCCCCGGCGCGGGACGGGCCCCGCTCAGCTTCCGTCGCGCAGGTCCGGCGGCCAGTACGGCCGGTACTCGATGTGGTCGAAGGTCACCACGCAGCCCTCCCCCGTCGGCGACTGGGTCGCGAACCCGGCCAGGGCGGCCCCGGTCTCCTTCTCGTCACCGAGGGTGAACAGGCGGACGAAGGTCCACCGCTCGCCGTCGCGGGAGGCGTGGAAGGCGAAGGCGCGCCCGGTGCGGCTCACCCGCAGCCAGACGGTGTCACCGTCCACGGTGAAGGAGTTGGCGTCGTCGGAGTGGCCCCGGGTGACGACCGTGCAGACGGTGGGCACGTCCGGGGAGTACTCCAGACAGAGCTTGGCCCAGGCCCGCTCGCCGGCGTGGACGTGGAGCACCCCCGCGTCGAAGGCGGCGGCGAAGCCGACCGTGACGCGGGCGATGAGCTGGAAGTCCCCCTCGGGCGCGCCGAGCAGCCGGGGCGCGTCGGCGGCGGGCTCCAGGGACTCGCCGGTGGGCGGCACGAAGCGGTCCTGCCGCGGTCCGGCCCGGCCGGTGAGGACGCCGTCCTCGTAGGACCAGGAGCCGTCAGGGCCGTAGGTCCGCAGCGGGAAGGGGAGTTCGGGTAGGTCGAGGTCCATGGCGGGATTGTTCCAGGCGGTGCGCCGGTCCGCACGGCCGGTCCGCTCAGCGGCCGTGGAAGGTGTCCGGGGCGACCGCCTGGGCGACGGCGCGCGGCGAGGACGCGCGCCGTCGTCTGTCCGCGCTCACCGGGCGGGAGCTCGAGGCTCCGGCGCTCCTCGGGGAGGGGCTGTCGAACGCGGACGCCGGGGCCCGGCCGCACAGGAGCGAGGCCACGGCGAAGACGTACGCCGGCCGGATGCCGACCGAGCCGGCTGCGACAACCGGGTGCGGGCCGCGCTCCCGGCCCGCGTCGCGGGCCGGGAGCGCGGCCGGCGGGTGAGCGGGGGTCAGCGCTCCAGGCGGCCGTTGAACCTGCGGGGCAGCCCGAGCGGGTTGTCGTCCCTCAGTTCCGGCGGCAGCAGCGCCTCGGGGGCGCCCTGGTAGACCACGGGCCGCAGCCAGCGCTCGATGGCGGTGCCGCCCACGGACGTGGAGGTGGAGGTGGTCGCCGGGTAGGGGCCGCCGTGGTGCTGGGCGGGGGCGACGGCGACGCCGGTCGGCCAGCCGTTGACCAGGACGCGTCCGGCGAGCGGGGTCAGCTCCCGCACCAGTTCGGCCCCGCGGCCCCGGCCCGCAGCCTCCTGCGAGGACAGGTGCACGGTCGCGGTGAGGTTGCCGGGGAGCCGGGACAGCACGGCGCGCACCTCGCTCTCGTCCGTGTAGCGGGCCACCACGGTGACCGGTCCGAAGCACTCCTCCAGCAGCAGGTCGTGCTCGCCCTCGCGGGTCAGCCGCTCGGCCGGGACGGTGAGGAAGCCGGCGCTGACGGTGTGCTCGCCGCCCGCGCCCGCGGTCACCGGGGACTCCACGTCGGGGAGCTGGGCGCGCTCGGTGACCCCGGCGAGGAAGTTGTCGCGCATGCGGTGGTCGAGCAGGACGCCGGGGTCGGTGTCGCTGACCGCGTCCGTCAGCGACTTCAGCAGCGCGTCGCCGGCCGTGGAGGCGGGGGCGAGGACCAGGCCGGGCTTCACGCAGAACTGGCCGACGCCGAGCGTCATCGAGCCGGCCAGTCCGGCGCCGATCGTCTCGCCGCGTTCGGCGGCGGCGTCCTCGGTGACCACGACCGGGTTCAGCGAGCCGAGTTCGCCGTGGAACGGGATGGGCACGGGCCGGGCGGCGGCCTCGTCGAAGAGGGCGCGGCCGCCGCGGACCGAGCCGGTGAAGCCGGCCGCCGCGACCAGCGGGTGCCGGATCAGCTCGATCCCGGCGTCGAAGCCGTGCACCAGGCCGAGCACCCCGTCGGGCACCGCGTGCCGGGCGGCGGCCCGCCGGATCACCCTGGCGACCAGCTCCGACAGGGCGGGGTGGTCGGGGTGGGCCTTGACGACGACGGGGCAGCCGGCCGCCAGCGCGCTCGCGGTGTCGCCGCCGGCCACGGAGAAGGCGAACGGGAAGTTGGACGCCGCGTACACGGCGACGACGCCCAGCGGGATCCGGTAGCGGCGCAGGTCGGGGACGGGCGGGGTGGCGGTGTCGTCGGGGTGGTCGATGACGACGTCGAGGAAGGCGCCCTCCTCGACGATGCCGGCGAAGGCGCGCAGCTGGTAGCAGGTGCGGGCGAGTTCACCGGTGAGCCGGACCGGGCCGAGCGCCGTCTCGGCGTCGGCGGCCTCGACGAGCCGGTCACGGGCGGCTTCCAGTTCGTCGGCGGCGGAGCGCAGGAAGGCGGCGCGGACGGTGCGGTCGGCGAGCGCCTCGCGCGCGTCGTGCGCGGCCCGGACGGCGGCGTCCACCTCCGGGGCCGTGGCCTCCACCGCGACCTGTTCACGCTGCTTCCCGGTTCGGGGGTCGACACTCCAGACTGGTGCTGCTGCCACCGCGGGTCCCTCCACTTGAATGCCGCTTGCCATGCCGCAGTACGGACGCCACCCACGGCGCTTGTTCGATATACTGAACACTGTCTCTGTGGGTGAATGCGCTTCGGAGACTATTTCCCGGCGAACGAAGGGGTCAAGGGCGATGTCGGCTGGCGAGACGGGCGGCGGGGCGCAGGTCAAGTCCGCGGTGCGGACCGTTGAACTGCTCGAATACTTCGCCGGGCGCCCCGGGATGCACTCCCTGGCGGCGGTCCAGGAAGCCGTCGGCTACCCCAAGTCCAGCCTGTACATGCTGCTGCGCACACTCGTCGACCTCGGCTGGGTCGAGACCGACGCGACGGGCACCCGGTACGGCATCGGCGTGCGGGCCCTGCTCGTGGGCACCTCGTACATCGACGGCGACGAGGTCGTCGCGGCGGCCCGGCCCACGCTGGACCGGCTCTCCGACGACACCACGGAGACCATCCACCTGGCCCGTCTCGACGGCACCAACGTCGTCTACCTCGCCACCCGTCAGTCCCAGCACTACCTGCGCCCCTTCACCCGCGTCGGCCGCCGGCTGCCCGCGCACTCCACATCGCTGGGCAAGGCGCTGCTGAGCACCCGCACGGACGAGCAGGTGCGCAAGATGCTCCCGGAGACGCTGCCCGCGCTCACCGAGAACACCATCACCGACCGGGAGAAGCTCATCGAGGAGCTGCACCAGGTGCGGGAGCAGGGCTTCGCCGTGGACCGCGAGGAGAACACCCTGGGGCTGCGCTGCTTCGGCGTCGCCCTTCCGTACCGCACGCCCGCCCGGGACGCCATCAGCTGCTCGGTCCCGGTGGCCCGGCTCACCCCGGCGCACGAACAGACGGTGAAGGACGCCCTGTTCGACGCCCGCGACCGGCTGACCCTGGCCACCCGGAGGCTCTGACCCGTGGACATCGCCCTGCGCCCGGTGCACGACAGCGACCTGCCCGTCTTCTACCGGCAGATGAACGACCCGGAAGCGGTGCGGATGGCCGCCTTCACCCCGGAGGACCCGGCCGACCGGGACCGCTTCGACGCGCACTGGGCGCGCGTCCGCCGCTCCCCCGGGATCGTGGCGCGCACCGTGCTCGCGGACGGTGACGTGGTGGGCACCGCCTCCGTCTACGGCGAGGCGGGCGAGCGCGAGGTGACGTACTGGATCGACCGCGCCCACTGGGGCAAGGACATCGCCACGACCGCGCTGCGCCTGCTGCTGGCGGAGGTGACCGACCGCCCGCTGTACGCGCGCGTGGCCGCCGACAACGCGGGGTCGCTGCGGGTGCTGCACAAGTGCGGTTTCCACGTCACCGGGCAGGCCACGGCGTACGCGCCGGGGCGGGGCGAGGAGACCGACGAGCTGGTGCTGGAACTGGAAGGCTGACCGCGCGTCGCGGCACCGCGGGCGCCGTCCGGACGGCGGGGGAAGCCGCGTTCGGGGACTGGACCCCTCCGGCCGGGAGGCCGCCCGCACGGACGGGCCGCCCCCTCCCCCCGGGGGACGGCCCGTCCTCTTCCGCCCGCACCCGCCCAGAGCCCGGGATCCGCTCGACCGGGCCGACCGCGGAGCGGGCCGGCGACGGCGTCGTCCTCCGCGCGCCGGACGCGGTGCCGGAGCTGACGAGTGCCCCCTGCGCCGGAGGGCCGACGGGCGCGCGCCGGCCGGACCGCGCCCGTCCGGTACGGAGTTCGGACGGAGCCCGGAGGACGGAGCCCGGAGGACGGAGCCCGGAGGGCGGAGCCGGCTGTCGGCCCGTCAGACGGCGTTCGGCCCCCCGCACGAACGCATGAACGATCACTGCTACGCTCCGGATCTCGTCCGGTCGACGCCGGACACGCACACGCCGTCCACACGACGCGCACAGCCACACAGGTGCCCGCCGGGCGCCCGACGCCGCCGCGAGGGGAGGGAGGCCATGGGCACCGTCGTCGACGACACCGCCTCCGTGGAGTTCCACGCCTTCTTCGAGCGCCACTACGCCGAACTGTCCCGGCTGGCCCATCTGCTGACCGGTGAGGCGGACGCCGCCGACGACCTGGCGGCGGACGCGCTGCTGGCGCTGTGGCACCGCTGGGACCGGGTGCGGGCCGCCGACCACCCGGTGGCGTACGCCCGGGGCGTGGTGGCCAACCTGGCCCGCACCCGGATCCGCAGCGCGGTGCGCGAGCGGCGCCGGATCGCGCTGTTCTGGCCGCAGCGCGAGGAGTGGACCGAGAACCCCGACGTGGCGGGCGTGGTGGACGTGCGGGAGGCGCTGCGCCGGCTGCCGTTCCGCAAGCGGGCGTGCGTGGTGCTGCGGCACGCCTTCGACCTGTCGGAGAAGGACACCGCGCTGGCCCTGGGCGTCTCGGTGGGTACGGTGAAGAGCCAGACCTCGAAGGGGATGGCCGAACTGCAGCGGCTGCTGGGCGCGCGGGAGGTGCCGCAGCGGGTGCACGCGGCGATGGGGGCGGCCGCCCGCGGGGACACGGCCGAGGGTATGCGCAAACACTCCGGCGGGAACGGGGGAAGGGACCGGTGACGATGCGGCGGGACGTGCACGAGGAGCTGCGCGCCCGGCTGCAGGAGGCGGCCGGGGCGCACGAGCCCGACCGGGAGCGCATGTGGGCCCGGATCGAGCGCGGCATGGCCGGCCCGGCCCGGCCGGACCACCGGGCCCGGCGCCCGCCGGTGTTCGGCTGGCTCCGGATGGCGGGCGCGACGGCCGCGGTGTCCGGTGTGCTCGCGGTGGGCGGTTACGCAGTCGCCTCCGCGGTGAAGGACGACGAGCCGCCTTCGCAGCGGCACGTGGCCGTCTCCCCGGTCCCGACGCCCACGCCTTCCCCGGACGCGACGAGCAGGGCGCCCGTGCCGCCGGTGGAGCCCTCCTCGGAGGCCCCGGACCGGCCGCGGGACACCGGCGCCCCGTCCGCCGGAACGCCGAGTGCGTCCGGCACCGTCCGGCCGCCGGCCGGGGTGGAGGACGGGCCGCTGTGGTCGGACGGCTCGGTGGACCCGCACAGCAACGAGTTCTGGGCGCAGAGCAACGTCACCCTGAAGACCACCGAGCGGCTGACCGCGCTCACCGTGGAGCTGCGGATCGCGCAGACCGGCAAGGTGGCCTCCACCGGCGCCTGGCGTTCGCTGCCCGAGGCCGACTTCGACCTCACGGTCCGGGAGCGGGGCGGCTTCCTCGTCTACACCTGGACGCTCAAGGAGGGCCGTGCGGTCCCGCCGGGCGAGTGGGTGTTCGCGGGGCAGTACGACCACGAGCGGGGCGGCCGGGACGCCGGGGACGACCGCTACACCGCGACGGCCGCCACCGATGCGCAGCGGCTCTCCGTGGGCGGCGACTTCGCGCGCCGGGGGGACAAGGCGGCGGCGGACGAGGACGGTTCGTCCGACGACGGGGACTCGTGACGGCCGGCCCGGAAAAAAATTCTTCGGAGAGGCGGCAACCCTTCCTGCTGCGGCGGCGACCAAGAGACGCAAAGACCCTCTCCACGCAAGGAATGGCATGACTGCACGAGCCGAACAGCGCGTCTCCCACCGGCGCCGGACCGCGAAGAGGCGGGCGGCGATCGCCGGGTTCTCCGCGCTCGGCATCACGGGTGCGGCGATCGTCACCTCGACGATGCTGTCCACCGCGAGCGCCGCTCCGTCCTGGCCCTCGGACACCGGCAGCAAGCCGGTGTCGAAGACCGTGCCGGTCTCCGGCGTCTACGACGGCGGCATGAAGAAGTTCTACGGCACCGGCGCCCTGGGCGGCGACAGCCAGGACGAGGGCCAGGACCCGGTCTTCGAGCTGGCCGACGGCGCCACGCTGAAGAACGTCGTCATCGGCACCCCGGCCGCCGACGGGGTGCACTGCAAGGGCAGTTGCACGCTGGAGAACGTGTGGTGGCTGGACGTCGGCGAGGACGCCGCCAGCTTCAAGGGCAAGTCCTCGTCGGCGCAGTACAAGGTGATCGGCGGCGGCGCGCGGAAGGCCGACGACAAGGTGCTGCAGTTCAACGGCGCCGGCACGCTGACCGTGAGCGGCTTCCAGGTCGAGGACTTCGGCAAGCTGGTGCGCTCCTGCGGCAACTGCAAGACGCAGTACAAGCGCACGATCGTGCTGAAGGACATCGACCTCACCGCGCCCGGCAAGTCGATCGTGGGCATCAACACCAACTACGGCGACACCGCCACGCTGTCGGGGATCCGCATCCACGGCGACAGCAAGAAGAAGATGAAGACCTGCACCCGCTACCAGGGCAACAACTCGGGCAAGGAGCCGAAGGACCTCGGCTCCGGCCCCGACGGGAAGTACTGCAAGTTCTCGGACTCGGACATCACCTACAAGTGATCCCGCCGCGTCCGTGACATGGTCCCGGGCCGCCGTCTCGACATCCGGCGGCCCGGTCCCGGCGGCGCCCGACCCCCCCTCGGGCCCGCCGGAACCCCGGCCCTTCGGACCCCCATCCAAAGGGCCGTCAGGGCGCCCCCGCCGGCCCACGCCCGGTGGGGGCGTCCGCGTTTCCCGGTGCGGGGCCCTCCGGTGCGGAGTCCTCCGCGCGGGTGTCCGGGGCCGGCGGCCACCAGCGGCACGGCGACGCTGGACACGGCCCTGCACGGCCCCGAGCCGGGGTCCCGGATCGCCGCGTCCGTCCGGACGCAGGAGGACCGCCCGGCCGCGTCGTCCACCGGCGGGTCCCACCGGCGAAGCCCCCGTGACACCGCACCGGGCACGCCGTCCGGTCACCGCGCTCAGGGCCCTGTTCACGGGCCTCGGCCAGGGCGTCGTCCTCGCCCTCGCCCCCGGTGCCGACGAGCGGTACTTCGCCGACGCCGCCCGCGACCTGGCGTCCGGCGCGGTCCTCACCGGTCACGGCACGCCCGCTCCCTGGCCGCACGGTTCACCGTGACGGCGGTGACCGGGGACCGCCCCGACGTTCCGGCGTCACGGAAGGGGCGGGCCGGCAGGTCCTCGGCCGCGCGGATCAGCCGCGCAGGACGGAGCCGAGCCAGGCGTGCACCTCGTCCTGCATCGCGGCGTCGAAGACGTGGCCGGCCTCGGGCCAGGTCTTCAGCCGCAGCCGGTCCTCCGCCCCGCACGAACGCCAGACGGCGCGCAGCCGGTCGTACGCGGCCCGCACCCCGCCGGCGGGGAAGAGGGCGTCGCGTCCGCCGTGGAAGAACAGCATCGGCTTCGGCGCGGCGATGCTCGCCACGTCGGGGATGTCGAGGTACCGGGCGAGCCCGGGGTGGAGCATGTGGAACGCCGACTGCCCGCGCAGCGTGTTGTTGCCGGGGACCATCATCTCCCTCAGGCCCGTCATCCAGCACACGCTCGCCGCGGCCGCGACGTCGTCGCTGAGGGCGGCGACCTGCCAGGCCCGGTAGCCGCCCATGGAGAACCCGAGGGCGGCGACCCGGCGCGCGTCCACCCGGTCCAGTCCCGCCAGGAAGGCCGCGGCCCGCTGGTCCTCGCGGGCGTGGAGTCCGGCGAGCGAGGAGCCGAGGTGGAAGAGGTTGCTCGCCAGCGCCTGTTGCTGCTCGTAGGCGAGGGGCCCGCGCTCGCCCCAGCCGAGGGCGTCCGGGCAGAGCACGACGTGGCCGCGCCGGGCGAGTTCGTCCCCGACGAAGCGGCCGTCGAAGTGCCGGCCGGCCCATTCCCCGGCGGAGGCGAGCCGGGTGTCGTCGTACCAGGGCCGGACGGCCTTCTCCTTGCCGATGTCGAACCGGGAGCCGTGGTCGTGCAGCAGCAGCACGGCCGGGAAGGGGCCGGTGCCCCACGGGGTGAGCAGGGCACCGCGGACCCGCGTGTGGCGGGTGAGGGTGACGGTCACGAGTTCGCGCGTGAAGCCGTCGGCCTCCGAGCGGTCCGTGTACCGCGGCGCGTACGGGACGCCGTCCTGGCGGGGGACGACGAGCAGTTCCTCGACCTTGGCCCGGGCCGCCCGCCGCCACGCGGGGAAGTCGCGGACCGGCGAGGTGCCCCAGGCGAGCGGGAAGCGCAGGTCGTCCCTGAGCGCCCGGTGGAGGCCGGGCGGGCCGGGGGCGGGGGCTGTCACCGGGGCCGCCAGTCGCCGAGGTGGGCCCGCGGGGTGTGGGAGGCGGCCCGGACCCGGTCGAGCTGGGGCCGGTTCTCCGGCACGGTGATCACGGCACCCGGCCCGGTGTTGCGGTACTCGGCGAAGCGCTGCTCCTGCCAGGGACGGCCGCTCGACATGTTCGCGTACGGGGCGACCGCGTCGATGCCGGCGTCGATCCGGGTCTCACGGACGGTGAGCATGGGCCGGGCGGTCGGGTCGGAGCCGGGCACCCAGGGGCGGGCCAGCTTGTAGCAGCCGTCCGGCGCCTCGCTGCTGATCCGGCTGCGGGTGACCAGGAAACCCCGCGGGTTGGCGACGGCGGTGGAGGGCGCGAAGACGAAGCCGAGGGGGGCGGAGCTCAGGTCGGGGCGGAGCAGCGTGCGGAAGTGACAGTCCTCGAAGACGGCCGTGGCCCGGCCGAAGACGAAGTCGACGTCGCCCTCGGCGTAGCAGCGCGCGAAGTACTGGCGGGCCACGGTGGCCAGGGACGCCGAGTCGGCGTAGAGGGTGTCCTGGTGGCCGAGGAACCGGCAGTCGAAGAAGGCGCTGCGGTCGCCCATGACCTTGACGGCGACGGCCTGTGTGCCGCTGATGCCGGGGTGGTCGGCGCGCAGCCAGTCGTTGGCGAAGGTGATCCGGCGGGCGGTGAAGCCGTCGGGGCGCAGGGTGGTGGTGGCCGACCCGGAGGTGCCGTAGGTGCCGCCTCCGGGTCGGGGGGTGCCGGCCGCGTTGTCGTGGACGACGACCACGTCGCGGGCGTCGTCACAGGCGCCGATCCAGGTCATGTCCGTGCGGTCGGCGGGGACGGAGACGGTCTCCCGGTAGACGCCGGGGGCGATGACGAGGGTGCGTCCGGGGCCGGTGGCGGCGTCGACGGCGGCCTGGACACCGGTGAAGTCGCCGGCGCCGTGCGGGTGGACGTACAGGGTGGTAGGGGTGAGCCGCGCGGACGGCGAGCCGTGCCGGCCGAACGGGCCGTGCGGGCGGCGGCGCGCGTGGGCGGGTGCGGCGGACAGCGCGAGGGCGGAGCCGGCCGCGGCGCCGGCCAGCAGGGCGTTCCTCCGGGACAGGGGCGAGGGCATGCGGGTGCTCCTTGGGGCGGGCGGGGGCCGGTGCGGTCGGCAGTGGGGGCGGACCGCACCGGCGGTACGGAGGGGTGCGGGTCAGCGGAGGCGGCCGGCGCCCGCGCCGAGGCCGACCAGGACGGGCACGGCCCACGCGGGGTGCACGGCCTTGCGCAGGGTGGGCGTCCAGCCGGCGCCGGAGCGCAGGGTCTCCTCGGGGATCTCCGCGTTGTGCACGGCGATCAGGTCGACCGGCCTGCCGTTGACCAGGTTGTGCCGGGCGGTGAGCGGCGCGTCGTTCCAGCGCTTGAGGATCTTCGCCGGGCTGGTGCCCCGGGGCAGGGTGAACGCGTTGTGTTCGGCGACGAGCTGGGACTCCTTGCCGATGCCGAAGCTGTAGCCGTAGCCGGAGCCGGCCACGAAGTGGTTGTTGTAGACGTCGACCTGTCCGAAACGGACGCGCGGGGTCCGCTCGGTGAGGTTCTCGAACAGGTTGTGGTGGAACGTCGCCTTGAGCTTGCCGCGGTCGCCCGCGGCGGTGGACTCGCTGTCGCTGTTGCCGATCAGGATCGTCTTGTCGTGCTCGGTGAAGACGTTCCAGGAGGCGGTGACGTGGTTCGCGCCCCGGACGATGTCGAGCTGGCCGTCGTGCTGCTGGTAGAGCATGCCGAAGTGGGTGGGGGCCGCGCTGTCGGGGTGCGCGCCGTCGGTGAAGGTGTTGTGGTCCAGCCACACATGGGTCGAGCCGTACACGACGACGGTGTCGTACTCGCTGTTCCAGTTGCCGCGGTCGCCGTCGGTCGGGTCCCACTGCGGGAAGCAGTCGACCGGGCTCTCCAGGGTGAGGTTGCGGACGATGACGTTGTCGACGCCCTTGATCTGGAGGCTGGCGCCCTTGACGGCGGCGCCGCGGCCGACGCCGATGATCGTGGTGTTGGAGGGGACGTTCACCTTGATCGCCGCGTCCTGGTTGGCCGCGGAGGCGCGGCGCAGGCCCTCGGGGCTGTCGTCGGGCTCGTCGGCCAGGTCCCGCTCCAGGCCCCAGGTCTCGGGGGCGTACGTCTCCAGGTAGGCGTCGAAGTCGTAGCCGGGGGCGGCGAGCGCGTCGCAGCCGTCGGCGACGGCGTCGAGGACGCCCTTCACCTTGATGATCTTCGGGGTGTCCCCGCCCTCGGCGAGGGCGGCGGTGAACTGGTCCCAGTCGGTCACGGTGCGGACGTGCGCGGCGTCGGCGGCGGCGCCTCCGGTGGTGCCGGTGCCGTACGAGGCCCAGCCGTCGCCCGCGGGCAGGGTCTGGCGTGCGGGGTCGCGGTGCGCGTGCGCGGGGGTGTGGGCCTGCGCGGCGGTACCGGTCAGGGCCAGCGCGAGGGCGGTGCAGCCGGCCAGCACACCGGTTTTTCTAGCATGCCCATGCCATACAGATACGTTCATGGTGCGGCTCTCCTGTTCGTGGTCCGGGGGGTGTCACGCGGCGGCATCCGGCCAGGTGATCCACGACGGGGGGATCTCCTGGTCCAGCCGCCGCACGTCGTGCGGCGCGAGCACCCGGGTGCGCGGCGGCTCCCGGGCGACCAGCCGTGCCACGGCGATCGCGCCCGTCGGGGGAACTGGGTGTCGTCCTGCTCGGTGTCGGTCCAGTTGAAGTACGTCCGCGTCGCCTCGGGCCCGAGCTCCTGCCACAGCGCCAGGGACAGCGCCTGGACGTCGAGCAGCGCGACCCGCTCCTGCCGGGCCGGCGCCCGCATCGCCGCCGGGCGCTCCCCGTGGCCGGGCACGGTCCGCCCGTCCGCGTCGAACCGCCGCCGTTCCACCGGGGTCGCCGGCACCGGACGCGCTCCCCGCGTCCGGGCGCCGTCCAGGTACCGGCGCGGGTACGGCCGGTACGTGGTCCAGGGTTCGGTGCACCGGCCGGGGACGGCCCGCGGCCTGCGCACTCACAGGCCGCCCCCGGCGAAAGGCACCGCTCAGCTCATCTGCTCGTCCCACTCGGTCTGCGCCTCGTTCAACTGCTTGGCCAGCCCGTCCAGGAAGTCCTTCGCGCTCATGTCCCCGAGCAGCACCTTCTGGAAGTTCGGCTCGTTGTCCGCCTTCGAGACGGTGTTCCAGTCCGGCAGGTAGTACGGCAGCTGCACGATGGTCGTCGACCCGTCGCTCAGCGCCTCGGCGGCCAGCTTCGTCGGCTCCGCCTTCGCGATCCACGCGTCCTTCGCGGCGTCCGCGTGCGCCGGCACCTGCCCCGCCGACTCGTTGAACTTCGAGTTGGACTGCGCGGAGGCGGCGAACTCGATGAACTTCCAGGCGGCGTCCTTGTTCTTGGAGCTCTTGAACAGGCCGAGGCCGTCGACCGGGTTGGAGACCTGCACCCGCTTGCCGCCGGGGCCGACCGGCTGCGGGATGCCCCGGAACTTCTCCGTGCCCAGCGCCTTCACGTGGTCCTGGTAGGAGCCGAGGTTGTGGTTGAGCATCCCGATCTCGCCGGAATCCCACTGCGCGACCATCTTGGTGAAGTCGTTGTTGAGGTCGGCGGCGGGGGTGACCCGCTTGAACAGGCCCGCGTACTTCTCCAGCGCCTTGACGTTCTCCGGGTCGTTGACCGTGGTCTTCTTGCCGGTGGAGTCCCAGAACGAGGTGATGCCGGACTGCCCGTACATCGCGTCCAGGGCCTGGGCGATGGAGCCGGCGCCGCCGCGGATGGTGTAGCCGAAGCGGTTGTCGCCCTTGTCGGTGAGCTTCTCCGCGGCCTCGAAGAAGCGGTCCCAGGTGGTCGGCTCCTTCAAGCCCGCCTTCTCGAACATGTCGGTGCGGTAGTACAGGACGCCGTTGTTGGCGGAGGTCGGCACGGAGTACAGCCGGTCGTCCCCGCCCCCGGCCGCCCGCATCGACTCGATCATGTCCTTGTTGAGCTTGCCGTCGAGGGACGACCCCTCCAGCCGCTCGTCCAGCGGTTCCAGCGCGCCCTGGGCGGCGAAGCCCGCGAGCATCGACGCGCTGATGCCGCCCACGTCCGGCATGCCGCCGCCCTGGATGGCGGTGTCGACCTTGGACTGGTACTCGGTGGAGGCGATGCCGACGTACTGGACGTCGATGTCCGGGTTCTCCTTCTCGAAGTCGGCGATGATCTCCTTCCAGACGTCGGTGCGGACACCGCCGTTGTTGTCCCAGAAGACGATCTTCCCGGTGCCGTCGCCCTCGGCTCCCGCGCCCCCGCCGCTGCCGTCGTCCCCGCAGGCGGTGGCGGTCAGGGCGAGGACCGCTCCGAGGGCGACGGCCGCCGACGTCCTGCCGCGGCGCCCGCTGCCCGTGCTTCTTCCGAGAATGCTGATCTTCATCGGTCGGCTCTCTTCTCCTGGATACGGATCCTGAACTGCGTGAACGTGGCGGTACCGGCGTGTCCCTGTCCGGTGGGCGCCAGGGCGACCAGGCCGAGCAGAGCACCGACCCAGCGCCAGGGAGTCGCGGCGAAGACCTGACCGGAGGGGCGGAAGCCGTCCCCGGTGCCGTCTTCGGTGCTGTCTTCGGTGTCGTCTTCGGTGCCGTCCTCCGTGCGGTACGAGAAACGGCAGCGCGCGCCGGCGCCGATGTCGACGCGCAGCCGGGCCCGGCCGCCGGGGGCGGGGCGCGGGGGTGCGGCGTCCCGCTCCCTCCCCCACTGCCCCGAAGGCGTGGGAGGCGCCCCCCTGGCCGCCGTCTCGGCGAACCGGTGCACCAGCCGCACCGCGCCGTCCGGGCCGCGCTCGAGTCCGATCCAGCTGTAGGCGTCCCCGAGCACCACGAGCCCGGCGCGCGCCCCGGGTTCGCCGTCGTCGAGCCGCAGGTCCACCTCGACGGTGCACGGGGCGCCGGGCAGCCGCTGGGTGAGGACGTGGGGCAGGGCGCGCAGGTCGTGCGCGTCGGCGGTGCGGACGCAGGCGAGGCGCAGTCCGTCGGCGAAGTGGTGGGTGGCCCAGCCGTCCCGGGGGTTGGCGGTCCACTGCCACTGGCGGCCGGGGCGTCCGCCGGGGAAGTCGTCGTCGCCGGCGGGCGCGGCGGGCGGCTGCGGCGGCAGGTCCGGGCGGCGGTGTGCGGCGACGGGGGCGCCGTCGTCCCCGATCACCGGCCAGCCCCCGTCCTCGTCCCAGCGCATCGGCTGGAGGTGGACGACGCGGCCGTAGGCGCCGCGCTGCTGGAAGTGCAGGAACCAGTCCTCGCCGGACGGGGTGCGCACCCAGCCGCCCTGGTGCGGACCGTTGACGTCGGTGTCCTTCTGCTCCAGGACCACCTTCTCCTCGTACGGGCCGAAGAAGGAGCGGGAGCGGAAGGCGCCCTGCCAGCCGGTCTCCACTCCCCCGGCGGGGGCGAGGATCCAGAACCAGCCGTCGTGCCGGTAGAGCTTGGGTCCTTCCAGGGTGAACCAGCCGGGGATGCGGTCGCCGTCGACGATCACCTCGCCCTCGTCGAGGAGTTCGGTGCCGTGCGGGTGCATCCGGTGACCGGTGAGACGGTTCTTGACGCCGGAGCGGGACATGGCCCAGGCGTGCACGAGGTACGCCTCGCCGGTCTCGTCGTCCCACAGCGGGCAGGGGTCGATCAGCCCTTTGCCGGCCTTGATCAGGTGCGGGCGGGTCCACGGGCCGCGGATCTCGGGGGCGTTGACCTGGAAGACGCCCTGGTCGGGGTCGCCCCAGAAGATCCAGAAGCGGCCGTCGTGGTGGCGCAGGGACGGCGCCCACACCCCGCAGTCGTGCCGGGGCACCGCGAACTCGCTCTCGGGTTCCAGGCGTTGCAGGGCGTGGCCGACGAGGGTCCAGTTGACCAGGTCGCGGGAGTGCAGCAGGGGCAGTCCGGGGACGCGGCCGAAGCTGGAGGCGGTGAGGTAGAAGTCGTCGCCGACGCGGATCACGTCGGGGTCGGACCAGTCGGCGTTCAGGACCGGGTTGCGGTAGACGTGCTCGTCCGGGCCGGCGCTCATGGGCTCACCGCCTTCGCGACCAGGGCGGCCGCCTCCGCGCGGCCGAGGCGGCCGTCGGCGACGACGGTGACGACCCGGCGCTCCACCGTCTCCCCGGGCGCGACCGGCAGCCGCGCGTCGTGCGCGAGGGAGGAGCCCACCCCGGGGTACTCCTCGGTGCGCACGAACCAGGGGTCGCGGCGGGTCTCCTCGGTGGCCGCGGCGAACACGAGGGTCCAGGCGGAGCCGGCCAGGGCGACCCAGTCGGCGGTCCGCCCGTGCGCCGCGTCCGTGCCGTCGGCCGCCGCGGTGAACACGTCCGGCGCAGCGTCCTCCTTGCGGGCCCGCCAGAAGAAGCCCCCGTAGGCGGCGCCGGGGCGGCCGTTGGTGGCGGGGCTGCCGAAGGACAGCGGGCGTCCGGTGACGTTGGTGAGCGCGAAGGCGAGGTCCAGGGCCCACGCGCGGTCGCAGAGCGCGGTCGCGGTGACCGTGCGCCGCTCGCGCAGCAGTTCGCCGGGCGCGGCCGTCCAGCGCAGTTCCTCGGTGAAGCCGTCGGCCCCGCGCCGGTGGTAGGCGGTGTGCCGCTGGGCGCCGTGGTTGTCCAGCTCGGTGGGGCCCTGGTCGCGGACGTAGGTGCGGCCGCCCCAGAAGTTGAACCCCTCGACGTCGGGAACGGCGACACCGACGCCGAGGTGGTGTGCGTGGTCGGCGGGGCTCAGCTCGGTGACCTCCGTGCCGGCCAGGGTGGTGACGGGGTGCAGACAGGGCCGCGGGGAGAGCCGGGCCGGCAGTTCCGGCCGGGTGACGTACCGGCCGACGGGCCGGCCGGCGACGCGCAGCACCACGGAGTCGTTGCCGGTCATCGGGTGCTCACCTCTTTCGGCGGACGGTGGCGGGCGGGCCGGGCCCAGGGGGCGCCCAGCTCGGAGTAGAGGGCCAGGCGCTCCGCGGCGGCCGCGACCAGGGCGTCGACGCCGGGCACCACCCGGCGGTCCTCGCCGGGGACGCGGCGCCAGGCGCCGTCGGGCAGCGGGACCGGGTCGGGGGCGGTGCGGATCGCCTCGACGACCCGCATGAAGGCGCCGGTGTCGTCCGGGGTGACCAGCAGCGGGGTGCCGTCGTCCAGGTGCGCGACGAGGTTCTCCAGCAGGTCGGTGCGGCCGAAGTGGAGTTCCTCGGGGCCGTGGCCGGCGCGCTGGAGCAGGACGCGGTCCTGCTTGTACCAGAAGGTGATCCGGCCGCTGGTGCCGTGCACCACCACGTACGGTTCGTCGGCCCGCTCCGCGCACAGGGTGGCGGCGACGGTGACCGAGCCGCCCCGGACGGTGGTGACGCGGACGCAGGAGGTGTCGTCGGACTCGATGTCGTTGGCGCGCAGCAGTTCGGTCTCGATGCTGGCGACGTCCTCGGCGCGGGTGCTCCCGGCGAGGGCGAGGGCGGTGGCGACGGCGTGCGCGAGGGGGTTGGTGAGCGCCCCGTCGACCACGTCGACGCCGTCAAGGCGTCGCCGGCCCGCCCAGGGCGCGCGGCGGAAGTACGCCTCGGGGCGCACCCAGGCGCCGGCCCCGCCGATCCCCGTCACCCGGCCGACGGCGCCCTCGGCGATCAGGCCGCGGATCGCGGGCACGGCGTGCGAGCCGAGCGACTGGAAGCCGATCTGGCAGGCCACCCCGGCCGCGGCGACCCCGTCCGCCATCCGGCGGAACTCGGCGTACGACGGGGCCGGGGGCTTCTCCAGCAGCAGGTGCACGCCCCGCTCGGCCGCGGTGAGGGCGAGTCCGGTGTGGGTGGGGATGGGGGTGCAGACGACCGCGGCGCGGGCGCCGGTGGCGTCGAGGAGCGCGCCGAGGTCGGCGGACTGCTCGGGGAGGTCGCCGCCGAACTCGTCCTCGGTGAGCGGGGTCAGCTCGCAGATGCCGGCGAGCCGTACCCGTCCCTTCGCCTGGAGGCGGCGGATGTTCTCCACGTGCCAGCGGCCGTGGCCGCGGGCGCCGGCCAGGACGACGGGCAGCGGGGCGCCGGATGCGGCGGGCGAGGCGGTCATCCCTTCACCGCCCCCGCGCTGAAGCCGGTGATCAGCCACTTCTGGATGAAGGCGAACACGATCACGACGGGGACGGCCGCGATGATGCCGCCCGCGGCGAGCGCGCCGAGGTCGACGCTGTCCGCGCTCATCAGGGTGTTGAGGCCGACCGGGATGGTCTGCTTCTCCTGGTTGTTGAGGAACATCAGGGCGAACAGGAAGTGGTTCCAGGAGTGCACGAAGGCGAAGGAGCCGACGGCGATCAGGCCGGGCCGCAGCAGCGGCAGCACCACCACCCGGAACGCCCGGAACCGGCCGCAGCCGTCGACCCAGGCGGCCTCCTCCAGGGAGTACGGCACGTTCTTGATGAAGTTGCTGATCAGGATCATCGACAGCGGCAGCTGGAACACCGTCTCGGCGATGATGACGCTGCCCAGGGAGTTGATCATCCGCAGTTCGGCGAAGATCTCGAACAGCGGCACGAGCAGCAGCGCGCCGGGCACGAACTGGGAGCAGAGCAGCGCCAGCATGAACCCGCGCTTGATCCTGAAGTCGAACCGGGCGAGGGCGTAGCCGCCGGCCAGGGCGACCAGGGTGGTCATGAGCAGGGTGACGACGCCGACGAGCACGCTGTTCTGGAAGAAGGTGGCGAAGCCGCGGTCGGTCCACACCTTCTCGAAGTGGGCGGTGGTCATCGGCCAGGGCACGAGCGAGGTGGAGCCGGCCGGGCGGAGCGCGAACAGCAGGATCCAGTAGAAGGGGATGAGGGTGAAGACGAGGTAGACGCCGAGGGGCAGGTAGATCTGCCAGCGGGGCGCCTCGTCCCAGGCCCGGTGCCGCTTCGCGGGCCGGGGCGGCTCGGGGACGGCCGGCGCGGGGGCGGGGGCGGCCGTGGCGGCCTCCTTGGTGATCACTTCTCGCCTCCGAACTTGCTCAGCCGCAGGTAGACCATCGAGCAGAAGAGCAGGATCACGAACGCCACCGTGGTCAGCGCCGACGCGTAGCCGAAGTCATGGGCGTCGACGGAGGTGTTGGCGATGTACAGCGGCAGCGTGGTGGTCGTGCCGGCGGGTCCGCCCCCGGTCAGCGTGTAGAGCAGGTCGACGTTGTTGAACTCCCACACGGCGCGCAGCAGCGTGGAGAGGATGATGGCGTCCTTCAGGTGCGGCAGCGTGATGTGCCAGAACTGCTTGATACGGCTGGCGCCGTCCACCTCGGCGGCCTCGTAGAGGTCCTTGGAGACGGACTGGAGGTCGGCGAGGATGAGGATCGCGAAGAAGGGCACCCCGCGCCACAGATCGGCGACGACCGCCGCCGGGAACACGGTGGAGGTGT
Organism: Streptomyces sp. DSM 120436; assembly: GCF_055778765.1. Classification (NCBI taxonomy): domain Bacteria; kingdom Bacillati; phylum Actinomycetota; class Actinomycetes; order Kitasatosporales; family Streptomycetaceae; genus Streptomyces; species Streptomyces sp. DSM 120436. The sequence goes on from NZ_JBSKBS010000002.1 coordinate 1,467,330, forward strand.
CCGACAGCCAGCTCACGCCGTACTCGCCGATGCCCAGGTCCGCGAGGTAACGGGTGATGCCGGTCTGGGAGTTGTAGAGCAGCACCCAGATCGCGGAGGTCAGCACGCCGGAGACGGCCCACGGGGAGAAGACCAGCGCGCGGCCGAGGGCCCGGCCCACGAAGGTCTGGTTGACGATGAGGGCGAGGGCGAGGCCGAACAGCAGTTGCAGGCCGACCTCGACGAACACCCACTTGGCGCTGAAGACGAGGGTGTCCCAGAAGAGGGGGTCCTCGGTGAAGATGCGGGTGAAGTTGTCGAGTCCCGCGAAGCCGTTCCGCCAGGGCTTGGTGGGGTTGTAGTCCCGCAGGCTGTAGTAGAAGACGCTGAGGACCGGGTACGCGATGAACCCCAGCATGAGCAGGGCGGCCGGCGCGATCAGCAGGTAGGGCAGTCGGCGGGGTGTGGCGGAGGCACGGCGCCGCCTCGGTGGCGCGGGCGGTTTCGCCACGGCTGCGGCTTGGGCCATGACTGTTCTCCGTTTCTCGGTACGTCGTGCTGTGCGGTGCCTGGGACTGTGGCGCGGGGCGGATAGGAAGCGCTTTCTGCACGGGTGTGCGGAGGCCGGCTCCGCCCGGGCGGGCGGGTCAGCCCGCGTACGGGTCCTGGACGGCGCCCGGGCGGGCGAGGAACTCGAAGTCGCAGCCGGCGTCGGCCTGGGTGATCTGGTCGTCGTAGAGCGCGCCGTAGCCGCGCTCGTGGCGCGCGGGCGGCGGCGTCCACTCCGCGCGGCGGCGCCGCAGCTCCTCGTCGTCCACGTCGAGGGTGAGGGTGCGGTTCTCGACGTCGAGGGTGATCAGGTCGCCGGTGCGCACCAGCGCGAGCGGTCCGCCGACGTACGACTCGGGGGCGATGTGCAGCACGCAGGCGCCGTAACTCGTGCCGCTCATACGGGCGTCGGAGATCCGGACCATGTCCCGCACCCCCTGCTCGAGCAGGTGGCGGGGCAGCGGCAGCATGCCGTACTCGGGCATGCCCGGACCGCCCTTGGGGCCGGCGCCCCGCAGCACCAGCACGCTGTCCGCGGTGATGCCCAGCGCCGGGTCGTCGATGGTCCGCTGCATCTCCTTGTAGTCGTCGAAGACGACGGCGGGGCCGGTGTGCCGGAGCAGGTGCGGTTCGGCGGCGATGTGCTTGATGACGGCGCCGTCGGGACAGAGGTTGCCGCGCAGCACGGCGACCCCGCCCTCCTCCGCGACCGGGTTGTCGCGGGTCCGGATGACGTCGTCGTCGTGCACCCGCGCGCCGGCGAGCTGTTCGCGCAGGGTGTCGTGGCAGACGGTGGGACGGTCCAGGTGCAGCAGGTCCGGGATCCGGGAGAGGAACCCGGGCAGCCCGCCCGCGAAGTGGAAGTCCTCCATCAGGTACTTCTGGCCGCCCGGCCGCACGTTGGCCAGCACCGGGACGGTGCGGGCGATGCGGTCGAAGTCGTCGAGGGTGAGCTTCACTCCCGCGCGTCCGGCCATGGCGATCAGGTGGATGACGGCGTTGGTGGAGCCGCCGAGTCCGAGGACGGTCGTCACGGCGTCCTCGAAGGCGTCCGCGGTGAGGATGTCGCCGATCCGGCGGTCCTCGCGGATGAGGTCGACGATCGTCATGCCGGCCCTCGCGGCCATCCGGTCGTGCCCGGAGTCGACGGCCGGGATGCTGGACGCGCCCGGGACGGTGACGCCGAGCGCCTCGGCGGCGGCGGTCAGCGTGGACGCGGTGCCCATCGTCATGCAGTGGCCGGGCGAGCGGGCCAGGCCGCTCTCCAGCTCCTGCATCTCGCAGTCGCCGATGAGGCCGGCCCGCTTGTCGTCCCAGTACTTCCACATGTCGGTGCCGGAGCCGAGGGTCTCACCGCGCCAGTGCCCGGGCAGCATGGGCCCGGCGGGCACGAACACGGCGGGCAGGCCGGCGCTGGCCGCGCCCATGAGCAGGGCGGGCGTCGACTTGTCGCAGCCGCCCATCAGCACGGCCCCGTCGACCGGGTAGGAGCGCAGCAGCTCCTCGGTCTCCATGGCGAGGAGGTTGCGGTAGAGCATGGGGGTCGGCTTCTGGAAGGTCTCGCTGAGGGTGGAGACCGGGAACTCCAGCGGGAAGCCGCCCGCCTGCCACACCCCGCGCTTGACGGCCTGGGCGCGGTCGCGCAGGTGGGCGTGGCAGGGGTTGATGTCGGACCAGGTGTTGAGGATCGCCACGACCGGCTTGCCCAGGTGTTCCTCGGGCAGGTAACCGAGCTGGCGGGTGCGGGCGCGGTGGCTGAAGGAGCGCAGTCCGTCCGTGCCGTACCACTGGTGGCTGCGGAGCTCTTCGGGTGACTTCATATCGACCATCCGGCGACGATGGCGGCGACCTCGGCGCGCTCGCTCTCGGGCAGCGGCCTGCTGGGCGGGCGGACCTCGCGGCGGCACAGGCCGAGGCAGGCGAGGGCCTCCTTGACGACGGTGACGTTGTTGGCGGAGCCGTTGGCGGCGCGCAGTTCCTCGAAGCGGCGGATCCGCTCCCACACCTTCATGGCGGTCGGGTAGTCGCCGGTGCGCAGTGCCTCCAGCATGGTCAGCGACACGGACGGGGCGACGTTGACCAGCCCCGAGGTGAAGCCGGTCGCGCCGGCCGAGAAGTAGGAGGGGGCGTACGGCTCGGCGAGCCCCGCCACCCACACCAGGCGTTCCAGTCCCGCGTCCCGGGCGAAGGCGGCGAACCGGGCCGCGTCCGGCACCGAGTACTTCACACCGATGACGTTGGGGCAGGTGTCGACGAGTTCGGCGAGGCGGGCGCCGGTGAGCTGCGCGTTGCGGATGTAGGGAACGACGCCCAGCTCGGGCACGGCCTCGGCGATGGCCCGGTGGTAGTCGACCCAGCCGCTCTGCGAGACGTACGGGTGGACGGGCTGGTGCACCATCACCATCTGCGCGCCCAGCTCGCGGGCGTGCCGCGCGGAGGCGACCGCCGTGGGCACGTCGTGGCCGACGCCCACCAGGATCGCGGCGCGGTCGCCGGCCTCCTCGACGGTCAGCTCGGTGACCAGCCGCCGCTCGGACGGGGTGAGGGCGTAGAACTCCCCGGTGTTGCCGTTGGGCGTGAGGGTCGTGATGCCTCCGTCGAGGAGGCGGCGCAGCAGGGCCCGGTAGGTGTCCGGGTCCACGGAGCCGTCCTCGGCGAACGGGGTGACGGGGATCGCCACCACGCCGGCCAGGGCGGCCCGCTGGGGCTCGAACGTCCGGGACCCGGACGTGCGGGGTTCGTCCGCCTGGGCCCCGGACGCGCGGGGTTCGCCCGCCCGGGATCCGCCCGCCTGGGTGGGAGACGTCGTCGTCATGCCTGACCGTCCTTCCGGGATTCCAGCGCCGCCGCGAACTCCGCCTCGAACCCCGCTTCGGGGAAGGCGCGTCGCACGAAGGACGCGATGTGCGCGTGCAGGGCGCGCGCGGCGCCGTCCGCGTCCCCGGCGAGGGCCAGGTCGAGGATCACGCGGTGCTCGTCGGCCTCCCGCTCCCAGGACGGGTCGGCGGCCCAGGCGACCGCGGAGACCAGGGCGGCCTGGTCGCGGACCTCGTCGAGCATCCGGCCGAGCAGCGGGTTGCCGCAGGGCAGGTAGAGGGCTCGGTGGAACTCCCGGTTGGCCAGGGAGCGTTCGGCGGTGTCGGTGGCCTCGTCGGCGCGGGTGAGCGCCTCGCGGGCGTCGTCCAGGGAGGCGCCGCGGCGCACGGCGCGCTTGAGCGCCTCCGGTTCGAGCAACAGCCGCACGTCGTAGACCTCGCGCGCCATGTCCGCGTCGACCATGCGCACCGTGACGCCCTTGTACTGGCTCATCACCACCAGGCCGGTGCCGGCCAGGGTCTTGAGCGCCTCCCGCACCGGGGTCTTGGACACCCCGAACTGCGCGGCGAGGTCGGTCTCGACCAGGGCCTGGCCGGGGGTGAGCCGGCCGGTGAGGATGCGGCGTTTGATCTCCTCCAGCACGTACTGCGTGCGGGAGGGGATCGGCGTGGGCACAGAGGTCATGCGCGCCTCTCGGATCTCGCGTCGGATCACGCGTATCGGATCTCGCGTATCGCGTCTCATATATGACGTACGAAGTACGACGCGGACGACCGTAGGAGGGGGCGGAGAGCTTCGTCAATGCTTCTGACAAAGGAAGTTGAGGCTGCCTGGGCGGGGCGGATGCGCCGCGGGACGCCCTGATCGGGCGCTTCCGGGACAGACCGACGCGGCCCGCCTCTCGGGCGGTCGCCCGATGCCGGAGGCCGGTGCGCGCCCCCTGCCGTCCCGTGTCCAAGGCATCCTCCCGATCCGTACGGGCGGTCCTCAGCCGCAGGATGACCAGGCATGACGACGAGATGGACGGCGGTCCGCGTGCTGCGCGACCGCACGGCGGGCCGGTGCCTCACCGCCGTGGTGGTCTCCGGGTTCGGCACCTCCGCGCTGTGGCTGGCGTCGGGCGTGTGGGTCAAGGACCTCACCGGATCGGACGGGCTCGCGGCCCTGTGCATGCTGGCGATGTGGGCGCCGACCCTGGCCGGCCCCCTGCTGGGGACGCTCGCCGACCGGGTGCGCCGTCGGCCGCTGCTGATCGGCTCGAGCCTGCTCATGGCGGTACTGCTGCTCGGCCTGTGCACCGTGGACTCGCCTCGCGGGCTGTGGCTGCTCTACGCGGTGCTGTTCGTGTACGGTGCGGCCGGTGTCCTCCATGACGCGGCTGAGTCGGCCCTGATCGCCACGTCCGTGGACCGGTCCCTGCTCGGCGACTTCAACGGTCTGCGGATGACGGCCGGCGAGGGCATGAAGCTGCTCGCCCCGTTGGCCGGCGCCGCTCTCCACACGGCGTACGGCGGGCCCGGCGTCGCCGTCCTGGACGCGGTGAGCTTCCTGGTCGCGGCGCTGGTGTACGGGTCGCTGCGGGTGCGGGAGGAGCGGCCCGCGCCCCGGCGAAGCGGCCGGGGCGGGACCGCCGAGGGCCTCCGGCACCTGTGGGCGGACGCCGTCCTGCGCCCGCTGGTCCTGGCGGGCGGGGTCACCATGCTGTGCGCGGGCGTGGGCGGGGCGCTGGTGTACGCCGTGGTCGAGGACCTGGGCCGCTCCCCCGCCTACGCCGGTGTGCTGTACGCCGTCCAGGGCGCGGGGTCGGTGGTGGTGGGACTGCTCTCGGGACCGGCCCAGCGGCGGCTGGGCGCCCGGCGGTTCGCCGCGTACGGCATCGGTCTCCTGGCCGTCGCACTGGCGCTGCGCGCGGTGCCGTACGACCCGGCGGCCTGGGCGAGCGGTGCCGCGATCGGCGCGGGGCTGCCCGCCGTGCTGATCGCCGCGCTCACGAGCGTGCAGCAGCGCACTCCCGGCCCGCTGCTGGGCCGGGTCGCCGCCACCGCCAACACCCTGGTGCACACCCCGAACGTGATCGGCCTCGCCGCGGGCGCGGCGCTGGTCGAAACCGTCGACCACCGCGTGCAGTTGGTCGCCCTCGGGGTGGTGCTGGGGGTGACGGCGGCGGTGCTCCTCGGTCAGAGGCCGGCCAGCGCCGACCGTACGGCCGCGAGGTCCCCGTCCGACGCCAGCCCAGCGTGATACAGGCGCAGCTCGGTCGCGCCCAGCCGGCGCGCCTCGGCCGCGTCGGCCGCGAGGGCTCCGGGGCTGCCGCCCATGCCGGAGACCACGGTGAAGTTGGCGGCGAGGACGGTGTCCGCGCCGGCCTCCCGGGCGAACGGGGTCAGCGGCCCGGCGCCCCCGGTGCAGGGCACGACCACGCCGTCGGCGACGGAGAGGATGTGCGCGGGGTCGACGCCGGCGTTGGCACCGCAGTGGTAGGACACCGGGTCGGCGTGCAGCAGCACCTGGAAGCCGTCGGGCGCGGCCCGGCGCACGGCGGCGACGGCGGCTTCCTGGAGGGTGCGGGCCGTGCGGTCGCGCCACGCGCGTGTGGCGTCCGCCCGGGTGTCGCCGAGCAGTTTCCCGACACCGGCCCAGCCGCCCCCGGACGGGGCCTCCCCCCGCCACACCGGGTCCAGCGCCTCCCGCACGGCGGCGGCGAGCTCCTCCGCGTCCAGCCCTTCCTGCCCGTAGCCGTCCCGGCAGGCGGGGCAGAAGCACAGGGACATCAGGTACTGCCCGGCGTCCCCGAGCGGGACCCCGGCGGTCTTGTCGTGGGCGTGCAGATGGGCCAGTCCGTACCAGCCGAGGGACTCCAGTTCGGTGCCGCGCGCCCCGGGACGCACGGCCGCCTCGGCGGCGAGGTCCGTCAGGTACGCGCGTGTGTCCGGCTGGGCGATGCAGGGCGCCCAGGGGTAGCGGTCGCCGTAGGCGTTGACCACGGAGGTGTCCGGATGCTCCGCGCCGAGGCGGGAGTTGTGGGCGAGCACCACCCAGGTGTGCACCTCGAGGCCCGCGTCCGCGAGCGCGGCGGCCGCCTCGCCGAAGGCGTCCCCCGGCGCCCAGTCGCCCGCCGGACGGGGGCGCGGACGGCGGCCGGACCAGCGGGACCCGTCGACCGGGTACAGCACGGCCGCGTACTCGGCGGTGACCACGCGGTGCCGGGGGTGGCGGGGGGTCAGCGCGCGGGTGGAGTGGTAGGCGGAGGCGAGGGTCACCTGTGCGGTGCCCAGCTCCGCGAGCCGCGCGGGAGCCCCGGGGTCCCCGTTGACGTCCCAGGGGTAGACGAACGCCGATGCCTTCACATGCCCTCCTCGAGCAGCGCCTGTCCCCGCTCGATCAGTTGAGCGAGCTGCTGGAGATGATCCCCGGCCGGCTCGTGCAGCGGGGGACGGACCTCCCCCACGTCCAGCCCGCGCAGCCGCACCCCCGCCTTGACCAGTGAGACGGCGTAGCCCGGGCCCTGGTCGCGCAGGTCGGCGAACGGCCGGTAGAAGCCGTCGGTGAGGCGGCGCACGGCGGCCTCGTCGCCGGTGCGCAGGGCGGTGTGACAGGCGAGGGCGATCTCCGGCACGAAGCAGAACACCGCGGACGAGTACAGGGAGATGCCGAGGCCGCGGTACGCGGGCTGGGTCAGCTCGGCGGTGGGCAGCCCGTTGAAGTACAGGAAGTCCTCGACGCCGGCCGCGCGCACGGCGCTCACGGTGCGCTGCATCAGATCGAGGTCGCCGTGGCCGTCCTTGAGGCCCACGACGCCCTCGGTACGGGCGAGTCCGACGACGGCGGCGGGGGTGAGGACGGCGTTGTCCCGCTGGTAGACGATCACCGGGAGGGAGGTCGCGGCGGCCAGCTCGCGGTAGTGCCGCAGCAGCCCCTCCTGCGCGGCCCTGACCAGGTACGGCGGCATGGCGAGCAGCCCGTCGGCGCCCGCGGCCTCGGCCAGCCGGGCGTAGCGCACGGCGAGGGCGGTGCCGTAGCCGGCGCCCGCGACGACCGGGACGCGCCCCTCGGCGGCCTCCACCGCCGCCCGCACGCAGGTCTCGAACTCCTCGGGCGTCAGCGCGTGGAACTCGCCCGTGCCGCAGCAGGCGAAGACGGCGGCGGCCCCGGACTCCACGCCGCGCCGCACATGGAGCCGGTAGGCGGCGGGGTCGACGGCGCCGTCGGGCCCGTAGGCGGTGACCGGGAAGAACAGCGGCCCGCTGGGGATACTGAGTCGCGCGGCGAGAGGGGCTGACGTCACAAACTCTCCCTGGTCATGAGGGCGTGGTCCGCATCCTTGACTACTGTCCACATTCATGAACGGGCCCACGGTATGGCCCGCCGGGGAGGCGGGTCAAGCGGATCGTTGCGCGCGGCTGACGCCGAAGTGACGGTGGAGGGATACTTGACGCGCCGCGTCCGGGCTCCTTAGCGTGTCCACGCACGTGAACGCCGTGCGTCCACCTGCACGTTTGCTCCGTATGTCCCGGCCGGCGCCGCAAGGAGACCCGCAGATGCCCGCTCCCCGCACCGTCCTGCTCACCGGCGCCGCCGGCGGCCTCGGCACGCTGATGCGGGAGCTGCTCCCGCGGTACGGCTACGAGCTGCGGCTGTTCGACCTGCGGCCGGTGGACGGCGCACCCGACGCGATCGTCGGCGACCTGAGCGACCGGGACGCCGTGCGCGAGGCGGTGCGCGGGGCCGACGCGGTCGTGCACCTCGCGGGCATCTCGCTCGAGGCGTCCTTCGACAGGATCCTCAAGGCGAACATCGAGGGGACGTACCACCTCTACGAGGCCGCCCGCGAGGAGGGCGTCCGCCGGATCGTCTTCGCCTCCTCCAACCACGCCGTCGGCCACACCCCGCGCCCCCACGGCGACGACCCGCTGATCCCGGTCGGCACGCCGCACCGGCCGGACACCTTCTACGGGCTGTCCAAGTGCTTCGGCGAGGACCTGGCCCAGCTCTACTGGGACAAGCACGGGGTGGAGACGGTCTCCGTGCGGATCGGGTCCTGCTTCCCGGAGCCGACGAGTGTGCGGATGCTGTCGTTGTGGATGAGTCCGGCGGACGGGGCGCGGCTGTTCCACGCGGCCCTGACCGCCGAGGGCGTGGGGCACACCGTGGTGTACGGCTCCTCCGCGAACACGCGGCTGTGGTGGGACCTGGGACCGGCGCGGGCGCTGGGGTACGAGCCGCAGGACGACTCCGAGGTCTATGCGGAGAAACTGCTCGCCGAGCAGGGCGAGCCGGATCCGGCGGACCCGGCGGACCCGGCCCACGCGTACCTGGGCGGCCACTTCGTCACTGATCCCCCGATCTGGCCCTACTGACGGCCACCCGCCCGCCGCCCCCTGCCGTCCGCCGCCTGCGGCCCGTCGCGGGTTGACCGCGCGGTTCCCCGCGCCCCTGAAGGGGCGCGCCCGCCCCCGCCGGCTGCGGGCGGTCGTCCCGCTGGGGCGGCACGGGCGGGCACCGGGGGCACCCCCTCCGGGGGAGGCGCCCTCGTAGGCCGCCTCACGTTCGGGCGCGCCCCGCCCCCCCCGCCCGCGCAGGCGTGAAACGCACCCCCGTCCGAGCGAACGGGCGGCAAACGGACGCTCAGGCGTCCGGGAACGGGCACCGCCCCTGCCCGCTCCCACCGCTCACCCAGGTCCGAGCCGGACACCCGCCCGCCCGAGCGGGCACAACCGGGCAGCAACGGACTCGCAACAGACCTGGTCAGCACCCCGCCCCCGCTGTACAACTTCCTGCAGAGGCCCGAACGGGCGACCAGGCACCACAGCGGCGAGTTCAGAAAGCAGGGGTCCGGCCATGAGCGACAGGACGGCCGAGGAGCGCCGACGCGAGATCGTGCGGGTGGCCCGCGCCACCGGCTCGGTCGACGTGACCGCGCTCGCCGCCGGCCTGGGCGTCGCCAAGGAGACCGTCCGCCGCGACCTGCGCGCCCTGGAGGACCACGGACTGGTGCGCCGTACCCACGGCGGCGCCTACCCCGTGGAGAGCGCCGGCTTCGAGACGACGCTCGCCTTCCGCGCCACCCGCCACGTCCCGGAGAAGCGCAGGGTCGCGGCCGCCGCGGCCGAGCTGCTCGGGGACGCCGAGACGGTCTTCGTCGACGAGGGCTTCACCCCGCAGCTCATCGCCGAGGCCCTGCCCGCCGACCGGCCGCTCACCGTGGTCACCGCCTCCCTGCCGGTCGCGGGCGCGCTCGCGCGGAACGGCGACGCGTCCGTCCTGCTGCTCGGCGGCCGCGTCCGCTCCGGGACGCTCGCCACCGTGGACCACTGGACGACGAAGATGCTCTCCGGCTTCGTCATCGACCTGGCGTTCATCGGCGCCAACGGGATCTCCCGCGAACACGGTCTCACCACGCCCGACCCGGCGGTCGGCGAGGTCAAGGCACAGGCGGTGCGGGCCGCCCGCCGCGTGGTGTTCGCGGGCGTCCACACCAAGTTCGGAGCGGTCAGCTTCTGCCGGTTCGCCGAGGTCGGCGCGCTGGAGGCGATCGTGACGAGCACCCTGCTCCCGGCCTCCGAGGCCCACCGCTACTCCCTGCTCGGACCTCAGGTCATCCGGGTCTGAGCGACCTCCCGCAGTCCCGGACCGCACACCGTTCCACGTCCCCACGGGGCCGATCCATGCCAGGTGACGCCCGATGTCTCCCTATACGTCCAGGAGTGATCCATGCGAACCCAGAGCCGACGGAGGCCACGAGGCGTATTCGCCGCGGCCGCCGCAGGGACGCTGATCGCCCCGCTGCTCTCCGGCTGCTGGGTCGGAGCGGGCGGGGCCGGGTCCGGCGGCGACGCCGTCAACGTCCTGATGGTGAACAACTCGCAGATGGTCGAGTTGCAGAAGCTGACCGCCGCCCACTTCACCGAGGAGACCGGCATCAAGGTGAACTTCACCGTGCTGCCGGAGAACGACGTCCGCGACAAGATCAGCCAGGACTTCGCCAACCAGGCCGGCCAGTACGACGTGGCCACCCTGTCCAACTACGAGATACCGATCTACGCCAAGAACGGCTGGCTGAAGGAGATGGACTCCTACGTCGCCGAGGACAGGGCGTACGACCAGCAGGACGTCCTCGAGCCGATGCGGCAGTCCCTCACCGGGGAGGACGGCAAGGTCTACGGCCAGCCGTTCTACGGCGAGTCGTCGTTCCTGATGTACCGCAAGGACGTCTTCGCGGAGCAGGGCCTGACGATGCCCGCCCGGCCCACCTGGCGGCAGGTCGCCGACCTGGCCGCGAAGGCGGACGGGGCGCGGCCCGGCATGAAGGGCATCTGCCTGCGCGGACTGCCCGGCTGGGGCGAGGTCATGGCGCCGCTCACCACCGTGGTCAACACCTTCGGCGGCACCTGGTTCGACGAGGACTGGAAGGCCCGGCTCGACTCCCCCGAGTGGAAGGAGGCCGTCACCTTCTACGTGGACCTGGTCCGCGAGCACGGCGAGGCCGGCGCGCCCCAGGCCGGCTTCGCCGAGTGCCTGAACAACCTGACCCAGGGCAAGGTCGCCATGTGGTACGACGCCACGTCCGCGGCCGGCTCCCTGGAGGCCGACGGCTCCCCCGTCGCCGGCAGGATCGGTTACGCGCCGGCGCCGGTGGAGAGGACGGAGTCGTCCGGCTGGCTCTACACCTGGGCGTGGGGCATCCAGAACGCCTCCCGCAACCCCGACAACGCCTGGAAGTTCGTCTCCTGGGCGTCCAGCAAGGAGTACGAGCGGCTGGTCGGCGAGGAGATCGGCTGGTCCAACGTCCCGGCCGGCAAGCGCGCCTCCACCTACGCCCACCCCGACTACCGGGCGGAGGCCGCCGCCTTCCAGGAGATGACCAGGCGGGCCATCGAACAGGCCCGCCCCGACGACCCCGGCGTCCAGCCCCGCCCGGCGCCCGGCATCCAGTTCGTCGGCATCCCGGAGTTCACCGATCTCGGCACCAAGGTCTCCCAGGAGATCAGCGCGGCCATCGCCGGACGCCAGTCCGTCGACGCGGCCCTGAGGAAGTCCCAGCAGCTCGCGGAAGAGATCGCCGAGGAGTACGAGGGACGATGACCGCCACGACCACGGCCCCTCCGGCCGCACCGCAGACGTCCGCCGCACCGCACCGGCCCTCCGCCCGGCTCCGCGCCTGGGCCACCCGCGCCCCGCTGCTGCCCGCCCTGGTCTTCATGATCGTGGTCACCCAGCTGCCGTTCGTGGCGACCCTGGTGATCTCCTTCTTCGACTGGAACTCCCTCTACCCCGACGCCCGCCGCTTCGCCGGGCTCGCCAACTACCAGGAGGTGCTGACCGATCCGGCGCTGCGCAAGTCGGTCTGGACGACCGTCCTGCTGACCGTGGGCGTCGTCCTGGCCAGCCTGGTCCTCGGCCTGCTCCTCGCACTGCTGCTCGACCGGAGGTTCCGCGGCCGGGCCGTGGTGCGCACCCTGCTCATCGCGCCGTTCCTGGTGGTCCCGGTCGCCGCCGCCCTGCTCTGGAAGCACGTCCTCTACAACCCGGAGTACGGCCTGCTCAACGGCCTGCTGCACTACGTCGGCGGTCCGCAGCCCGACTGGATCTCCGGCACCCCGCTGCTCGCCGTGCAGGCGTCGCTGGTGTGGCAGTGGACGCCGTTCATGATGCTCATCCTGCTGGCCGGGCTGCAGAGCCGGGACCAGCAGCAGATCGAGGCGGCCCGCGTCGACGGCGCGAGCGACTGGCAGATCTTCGTGCACCTCACGCTGCCGCACCTGCGCCGCTACCTCGAACTGGGTGCCCTGCTCGGCTCGATCTACATCGTGCAGAACTTCGACGCCGTCTTCACCCTCACGTCCGGCGGGCTCGGCACCGCCAACCTGCCCTACACCGTCTACCAGACCTTCTACCAGGCGCACGAGAACGGCCTCGCCTCGGCGGCCGGCGTCCTGGTCGTCATCGGCTCCATCGTCATCGCGACCTTCGCCCTGCGCGTGGTGTCGTCCCTGTTCCGCGAGGAGGTGTCCCGCGCATGAGCAGCACCGCCGTACGCACCCGCGGCCGGTTCCGCGGCGGAGCGGGTCTCGGCCTGGTCGCCTGGCTGGCCGGCATCGTGTTCTTCCTGCCCATCGCCTGGATGGCCCTGACGTCCTTCCACTCCGAGACGGACGCGGCCACCAACCCGCCCTCGTGGGGCGCCGCCCTCACCCTCGACGGCTACCGCGAGTTCTTCGGCGCGGACGGCGGCGCCAGCCCCTGGCCCGCCCTGATCAACTCGACGGTCGCGTCCGTGACCTCGACGCTGCTGGTCCTCGTGCTGGCCCTGCCCGCCGCCTACGCGCTGTCCATCCGCCCGGTGAAGCGGTGGACGGACGTCCTGTTCTTCTTCCTCTCCACCAAGATGCTGCCCGTGGTGGCCGGCCTGCTGCCGGTCTACCTGTTCGCCAAGAACGCCGGGATGCTCGACAACGTCTGGCTGCTCGTCATCCTCTACACCTCGATGAACCTGCCGATCGCGGTGTGGATGATGCAGTCCTTCCTCTCCGAGATCCCGGTCGCGGTCATCGAGGCCGCCCGGATCGACGGCGCCCGGCTGCCGACGGTGCTGGCCCGGGTGGTCGCCCCGATCGCCCTCCCGGGCATCGCGGCGACGGCGCTGATCTGCTTCATCTTCAGCTGGAACGAGCTGCTGTTCGCCCGGGTCCTGACGGGCGTGGTCGCCGAGACCGCCCCCGTCTTCCTGACCGGCTTCATCACCAGCCAGGGCCTGTTCCTGGCCAAGGTGTGCGCCGCGTCGCTCGTCATCTCCCTGCCGGTGCTCGCCGCGGGGTTCGCCGCCCAGGACAAACTGGTCCAGGGCCTGTCGTTGGGAGCCGTGAAATGAAGGCCGCCGTCATCGAGTCCGTGGGCAGGGCCGTCGTCACCGAGGTCCCGGATCCGACGCCGGGCCCGAGGGACGTCGTCGTCGAGGTCGCCGCGTGCGGACTGTGCGGGACCGATCTGCACATCCTCCAGGGCGAGTTCGCGCCCGAGCTGCCGGTCGTGCCGGGCCACGAGTTCGCCGGCGAGGTGGTCGGCGTCGGTTCCCAGGTCACGGAGGTGGCGCTCGGCGACCGGGTCGCCGTCGACCCCTCCCTGTACTGCCACGAGTGCCGCTACTGCCGTACCGGCCACAACAACCTCTGCGAGCGGTGGGCGGCGATCGGCGTCACCACGGCGGGCGGCGCCGCGCGGTACGCGGTCGCGCCGGTGGCGAACTGCGTCAAGCTGCCCGAGCACGTGCGCACCCAGGACGCGGCGCTGATCGAGCCGCTGTCCTGCGCGGTGCGCGGCTACGACGTGCTCCGGTCCCGCCTCGGCGCGCACGTGCTGATCTACGGCTCCGGGACCATGGGCCTGATGATGCTGGAGCTGGCCAAGCGGACCGGCGCGGCGAGCGTCGACGTGGTCGACCTGAACCCGGCGCGCCTGGAGACGGCCCGGACGCTGGGGGTCTCCGCGTCCGCGGCCACCGCGGACGAGCTGGACCGCCCGCAGGGCTGGGACCTGGTCATCGACGCGACCGGCAACGCGGCAGCCATCCAGGACGGGCTCGGCCGGGTCGCCAAGGCGGGCACGTTCCTCCAGTTCGGGGTCGCGGACTACGCGACCCGCGTGGAGATCGACCCGTACCGCATCTACAACCAGGAGATCACCATCACCGGCTCCATGGCCGTCCTGCACAGCTACGAGCGCGCGGCGGAGCTGTTCGCGAACGGCGTCCTGGACCCGGACGTCTTCATCAGCGACCGCCTCCCGCTGGACCGGTACCCCCAGGCCCTGGAGCAGTTCGCGGCGGGCGTGGGCCGCAAGATCGTGGTGGTGCCGTAGGCCTGCCGGCCCGGCGGACGGGGACGCGGGCGCCGGGGTGGAACCCCCTGGGCGTCCGCGCCCCCTCCCCGTGGCATCGCCGGCGTGACCGGAGCGAGCGGCTTCGCGTACGAGGCGCACGACGACGGGACCGTTCACCCCACCCGTCACGACTGCCCCGCCGCCCGTTTCCTCGGCGAGGTCACCGGCGCCGACCCGCGGCTCGTCATGGCCCGCCGGACCGGCGGCCACCGGCGCGGCAACGGACGCACCGACCGCGCCCACCCGCGCGACCGGGGCTGAGCAGGCCCGGAGCGGGCGCCTGCGCCGAACGGACCACAGGTAAGGGAACGGTAAAACCGCCTCGCTCGTTCACCCGGCATGACAGCTATGACCCCCGGCTCGAACATCCCCCTTCCCACCGCCCGCGTGACGGTGGACGTCGCCGCGCCCGTGCGGCTCGACGTATCGGGCCTGCTGCTCACCGCCGACGGCAAGGTGCGCTCCGACGACGACTTCATCTTCTACAACCAGCCCACGGGTCCGGGCGTGACCTACCGCTCCGGCGGGGGCGCGGCCCCCGACGCCATCGCGGTGGACACCACGGCCGTACCGCCCGGCATCGAAAAGATCGTCGTGACCGCGAGCCCCGACGCGGCGGGCCAGACCTTCCAGGGCATCGAGCCCACCGCGACCGTCCGCGACGCGGACACCGGCGCCGTCCTGGCGACCTTCACACCCCCGCAGCTCGGCGCGGAGACGGCCCTGGTGGTCGTCGAGATCTACCTGCGCAACGGCGCGTGGAAGGTCCGCGCCGTCGGCCAGGGCTACGCCAACGGCCTGGCCGGCATCGCCACGGACTTCGGCGTCACGGTCGAGGAGCCGGCCGCCCCGGCCCAGCCGGTGACCCCGCCGGCCCCGCAGGCCGCCCCGCCCGCTCCCCCGGCCGCCGCCCCGCAGGCGCCGCCCGCCCCGGCGGCTCCCCCGGCCCCGCCCGCCGCCGCGCCCGGCACCGGCAAGATCAACCTGGACAAGGGCCGGGTCAGCCTCCAGAAGAACCAGACCGTCTCCCTGATGAAGGGCGGCCGTCCGCTGCTGTCCCAGGTGAAGATGGGTCTCGGCTGGGAGCCCGCCTACCGCGGCAAGGACATCGACCTGGACGCGTCGGTGATCGCCTTCGGCCCGCAGCGCAACCACATCGACAGCTGCTACTTCGGCAAGCTGCAGATCCTGGGCGGCTCGGTCCGGCACTCCGGTGACAACCTCACCGGCGAGGGCGCCGGCGACGACGAGGTCATCACCGTCGACCTCGGCCGCCTCCCCATGGAGGTCTCGGGCCTGGTCTTCACGGTGAACTCCTTCTCCGGACAGAAGTTCACGGAGGTCGCCAAGGCGTACTGCCGCCTGATGGACGCCGCCACCGGCGAGGAGCTGGTCCGCTTCGACCTCACCGGCGCCGAGCCGCAGACGGGCGTGATGATGGCGAAGCTGATCCGGCAGTACTCCGGCGAGTGGGAGATGACCGCGATGGGCCAGTTCGTGAAGGGCCGTACGGTGCGCGGCATGGTCAAGCCGGCCGCCCAGGCCCTCTGACCCACCGCCGCGATGCGTCCGGCGCCCGCCCCGAGGGGCGCCGGACGCCCCGCCCGGTGATGCGGGGCGTCACCGGGCTCCGCCCACCTGACCCGCCCCGCGCCCCCGAGTGGCGCCCGGCGGCGTCTAACCGCCCTGCTGGGACCGCGCCTTGAAGGCCGCCTTCCGCGCCTGTTTGGCGGTCTTCCGGTCGGAGTGCAGGCGCCCCATCGCCTCCAGGACGTCCGCCGTGGCCGGATGGTCCACCCGCCACGCCGTGTCGAAGAAGCCGCTGTGCTGCCGCGCCAGCCCTTCCACCAGGGAGCGCAGCTCCTCGGACTCGCCCTCGGCGGCGAGCTGCGCGGCCACCGTGTCGATGGTGAGCCAGAAGATCATCGCCTCGGACGGCGGCGGCACGTCCGAGGCCCCGTGCTCGGCGAGCCAGACCCGCGCCAGCCCGCCCAGTTCGGCGTCGTCCAGCACGTCCCGCAGCGCGGGCTCCGCGGCGGCGCCCACCAGCGACAGCGCCTGCTGGCAGCGCAGCCGCCGCAGCGGCGCCCCCCGGTCCGCGCCGCGCGCCGCGGCCAGCAGCTCCCGCGCCGCCTCCAGCGGCCGGCGCCGCTCCAGCCAGTGCTCGGTCTCGGCGTGGGCGGCGGCCGGCGGGTACGCGGCCGTGCCGTCGAGCAGCGCGTCGGCGCCCTTGTCCGCGAGGTCGCCGACGGCGGGTGCCTCGAAGCCCGCCTCCAGCAGCCGGGCGCGCAGCCCGTACAGCCCGAGCGGGGTGAGCCGCACCAGTCCGTAGCGGGCGACGTCCGTGTCGTCGACGGGGGCGGCGGGCTCCTCGTCGGCGTCGGCCATCAGCGCCTCGTCGACCGGCTGGTACTCCACGAGCCCGGTCGGCTCCAGCATCCGGAACTGGTCGTCCAGCCGCATCATCGCGTCGGACACCTGCTCCAGGACGTCGTCGCTGGGCTCCGCCATGTCCTCGGGCACGATGACGGACGCGGCCAGCGCGGGCAGCGGCACCGGCGCGTCGCCGGGCGCGGCCTCGCCGACGGTCAGCAGGTACAGGTTGCCGAGCACCCCGTCGAGGAACTCCGCCTCGGCCTCCGGGTCCCAGTCCAGCGCGTCGAGGTCCAGCTCCCCCGACCCCTCGGCGATGGCGTCGACCAGCCCGCCCAGGTCCGGCACGCTCGCGTCGTCCAGCACGGTCCCCAGGGCGCCGAGCCAGACGCCCAGCACGTCCTGCGGCGACCCTCCGGTGAGCAGACCCAGTTCGGCGCCCGCGCGGACGGTGCCCTCCTCCTCGTCGACCACCTCGACGAGCCCGGTGTCCACGGCGACCCGCCAGGCCTCGCCGGCCTCGGCCGCCGCGTCCTCCCCGCTCAGGCCCAACTCCGCGGCGGCCTCCGGGAGCTGCTCGTCCACCAGTCCGCCGCCGGCGTCCACGCGGGTCTCAGGTCCTGCCCAGCGGGCGAGCTTGGCGGCCCGGGACAGCACCGGAGTGGACAGGGCGTCGCGCGCCAGCTCCGCTTCGGGGCGCAACCGCGCCGGCGGCAGGATGGAGCTGTCTGACATCGGCTGTTTCTCCTAGTGCCCTCTACGACTCAGCCGCTCAGCCTAGACGGATTTCCACCCATGCCGCCCACTTCCTCTCCGCGCCGGGCGGCGCACATGGCCGAAACCTTGACAAGTGGCTTGGCCAGGCTGGACATTGACGCGCGTAGACAGGGGGTGCGTCCCGCATCCGCCCTCGTTCCGGCCCCCGGAGGGAATCCGTTGCCGAGCAAACCGTCCGCGCGTCTCGCCGCGCTCACCGTCGCCGCCGTGTGCTGCGCGGCGTCCACCGTCGTCCTCACGACGCCCGCGCACGCCGAGTCCGTGCGCATCCACGACATCCAGGGCGACACCCGCGTGTCGCCGTACGCCGGCCGGCAGGTCACGGACGTGACCGGCATCGTCACCGGCGTCCGTGCCTACGGGTCGTCCCGCGGCTTCTGGATGCAGGACCCCGCCCCGGACGCCGACCCGGCCACCAGCGAGGGCGTGTTCGTCTTCACCGGCTCCACCCCGCAGGGTGTCGCGGCGGGCGACGAGGTCTCCGTCTCCGGCACGGTCACGGAGTTCGTCCCCGGCGGCGCGTCCTCCGGGAACCAGTCGCTGACCGAGATCACCAAGCCCACCGTCACCGTCGTCTCGCGCGGCAACCCGGTCCCGGCCCCGGTGACCCTCGACGCGCGCTCCGTCCCCGCCGCGTACACGCCGAAGGGCGACCCGGCGGCCGGCGGCTCGGTCAACGCCCTGCCGCTGCGCCCGGCCAGGTACGCCCTGGACCTGTACGAGTCGCTGGAGGGCATGAACGTCCGGGTCGCCGACGCGCGCGTGGTGGGCGCCACCGACCCGTACACGGAGCTCTGGGTCACGGTGAAGCCCCACGAGAACCGCAACCGGCGCGGCGGCACGGTCTACGGCTCGTACGGCGCCCAGAACACCGGCCGGCTGCAGATCCAGTCGCTGGGCAGGGCGGCCGACTTCCCCGACGCGAACGTCGGCGACGTCCTCGCGGGCGCCACCACGGGCCCGCTGGACTACAACCAGTACGGCGGCTACACCCTGGTGGCGAGTGAGCTCGGCACCTTGAAGTCCGGCGGCACCGAGCGAGAGACGACCCGCGAGCAGCACCGCTCCGAGCTCGCGATAGCCACGTACAACGTCGAGAACCTCGACCCGTCCGACGACACCTTCGCGGCGCACGCCGAGGCGATCGTGCACCACCTCTCCTCGCCCGACATCGTGTCGCTGGAGGAGATCCAGGACAACAACGGCGCCACGGACGACGGCACGGTCGCCGCGGACGTCACGCTCACGAAGCTGATCGACGCCGTCGAGGCGGCCGGCGGCCCGCGCTACGACTGGCGCGCCGTCGACCCGGCCGACAAGCAGGACGGCGGCGAGCCGGGCGGCAACATCCGCCAGGCCTTCCTGTTCAACCCGGCCCGGGTGTCCTTCACCGACCGGCCCGGCGGCGACGCCACCACGCCGACCGACGTGGTCAAGGTCCGCGGCAAGGCCGCCCTGACCCTCTCCCCCGGCCGGATCGCACCGGACTCGGCGGCCTTCGAGGACAGCCGCAAGCCGCTGGCCGGCGAGTTCGTCTTCCGCGGCCGCACGGTCGTCGTCATCGCCAACCACTTCTCGTCCAAGGGCGGCGACCAGGGCCTGACCTCGCAGTTCCAGCCGCCGGCGCGCGGCTCGGAGGCGCAGCGCCACCTCCAGGCGCGGGAGGTCCACGACTTCGCCGCGAAGATCCTCAAGGTGCAGAAGAACGCGGCGGTCGTGGCGCTCGGCGACATCAACGACTTCGAGTTCTCCCGCACCACCCGCATCCTGGAGGGCGGCGGGACCCTCTGGTCGGCCGTCAAGTCGCTGCCCCCGTCGGAGCGTTACTCGTACGTGTACCAGGGCAACAGCCAGGTGCTCGACCAGATCCTGATCAGCCCCTCCATCCGCCGCCAGCGCTCGTTCAGCTACGACAGCGTGCACATCAACGCGGAGTTCCACGACCAGATCAGCGACCACGACCCGCAGGTCCTGCGCTTCAGGCCGTGACCTCGCCCTGACAGCGGGCGGCGGGGGACGGGAAGCGGACAGCCGCTTCCCGTCCCCCGCCGCCCGCCGGCCCGCACCCGGTGCCGGATCCCCTGGCCGCGTGGCCCGCGCGCTCAGTGGCGGCGCTGCACCATCACCACGCCCACGGCCAGCATCACCAGCGCGCCCGCGGCGGCCATCAGCGGCTTGCGGTGCTGCTTGCCGAGCTCGCCCACCTGGGCGGCGCTGCTGCGCATCTGCACGGTCATCGCGCCGGCCCGGTCCTTCAGGTCGTCGGCGCGTGCCCGGGCGCGTGCCTTGACGTCCATCTTCCCGGCCAGTTCCTCGACGGTGTCGCCGAGTTCGTGCCGCGTCCGTTCGATCTCCCGGCGCAGTTCGTCCGGGCCCTTGGCCCCGCGCTCCGCCTCGCTCCCGGCGTCCAGGTGGGCCCCCGACGGAGCTGCGGCGCCCCTCACCTCGTGCGTCATCGGTGCGCCCTTTCCTTGATCTCCTCGACGTCGGCCTTCACGCTGCCCAGCGTCCGCTCCGGCTTGGGCGGCGTGGCCCGGCGCAGCTGCCCGCGTCCGGCCATCGCCAGCACGCCGGCGATCGCGAACAGCACCGCCGTGATGATCAGCGCCGCCGCCCACAGCGGCAGCACGAGGTCGAGTACGGCGATTCCCGTGGCGGCCAGCGCGAGCAGCCCCGCGTAACCGAACGCTCCCGCCGCTCCCAGCATGCCGCCGCCGACTCCGGCTCGGCGCCCCTTCTCCGCCAGTTCCTCCTTGGCGAGCGCCACTTCCTGCCGTGCGAGTCGCGAGATCTGTTCGGTGGCCTGTCCGACGAGTTCGCCGACGCTGTGCTCGTCGCGGACGGGCCGTTGGTGGATGGTTCCGGCCACGGTGCGCCTCCTCTCGGTGGGGTGGGTCACCCGAGTACCCCTGGCGTCAGCCGACTATCCCTCAAGCAACGCTTACCGGTACCGGTGAGGAAATGTAAGTAGAACTTCACCGTTCCTCGGTCGAGACTCCCTCCATGACCTCGACGCGTTCCACCCTCGGCCGCACCCTGTGCGCGATGATCACCCCCTTCACGCCCTCCGGCGCGCTGGACCTGGACGGCGCCCAGCATCTCGCCGGCCACCTGGTCGCCCGGGGCTGCGACGGCCTGGTGCTGTCCGGCACGACCGGGGAGTCGCCGACCACGTCGGACGCGGAGAAGCGGTCCCTGATCGCGGCCGTGCGGGAGGCCGTCGGCGCCCGCGCCACGCTGATCGCCGGCGTCGGCACCCCCGACACCGCGCACACCCGCACACTGGCCCGCGAGGCCGAGCGGGCGGGCGCCGACGCGATCCTCCTGACCGCCCCGTACTACAGCCGCCCCCCGCAGGACGCGATCGAGGCGCACCTCCGCGAGACCGCCGACGCGACGGGACTCCCCGTGGTCCTGTACGACATCCCGGCCCGCACCGGCGTCCGCATCGAACCGGACACCCTCCTGCGCCTGTCCGGACACCCGCGCGTCGTGGCGGTGAAGGACTGCGGCAACGACTTCCTGGCGGCGCAGACGGTGATGGCCCGCACGGACCTGGCGTACTACGCGGGCTGCGACGAACACAACCTGGCGCTGTACGCGGTGGGCGGCGCCGGTTGCGTCAGCACGGTGGCCAACGTGGCCCCGGCCGAGGTCCGAGCCGTCCTCGACGCCTTCGACGCGGGCGACACGACCGGGGCCGCCCGTCTCCAGCACCGCCTGACCCCGCTCGTCGAGGCGATGACGGCCGGCGGCCTCCCCGGCACGGTGACGGCGAAGGCGCTGCTTCCCGCCCTGGGCCTCCCCGCGGGCCCGGTCCGCCCGCCCCTGCGCCCGGCGGACCCGCGGACGACGGCCGCGCTACGGGAGACCCACGCCCGCGCGACGGGCCGCTGACCGCCGGCCCCGCCCGTCCCCGGACGCCGGGCCACGGGGTCCCGGCCGCGTGCGCGCTGACCGTCGGCGTCCCACGGAGCATCGGCACGGCGGCCGTCCCCCTCACGCCGATCGCCCAGCGCGGCACGCCCCGCACCCACGTGCCGGTCATCGCCCGTACGCGTCTTCCCGCACGTCAGCCGCCCCGGCGTCCGGTCGGACCCCGTGGTGACCCGTTCATCCGCCGAAACGACCTCAAGGTCACGGAAAGCACCCCGCACGGGGACAGCCACCGCGAGCCGTCTCCCGCCACCCGTCCCCCTCCCCGGCGAGCGCCCGCCGCAGATACTCCTCGAGCCCGCCGGCGGCCCACACCCGGCTGTCGGTCTCGTGCTCCCAGACGAAGACGTCACTCCGCTCGGGCGCGACGACGAAGGCGAACTGATCACCCCCGCCGTCGTCCCCGAAGAACAGCAGCGGGTCGAACGGCATGTACAGCTCCGGGAACGTCCCGGGGTCCCAGAACTGCAGGTTCTGCTCCACGATCTGTTCGAGCGGCCAGACGACATCGGTCCCGAACGCGTCGGCGACCCCGTCCGTCTCCCGCAACAGCTCCCTCAACGCCTCCGGCACCCGCCGTCCGAGCCGCCGCTCCGCCTCCCTCAGCGCGGCCTCGTCCACGGGCTCCCTGAACCCGGCCTCCGCCGAGACTCCGGCAGCGATCTCTCTCCACATACCCCACTCCCGTCCGGACGTCCGAGCGGTCGATCAGCCGCGCCCGGGCCAGACCGGGCCCTGGTCGGTCCAGACGACGCCCTTGTTGCGGCACAGGCAGAAGGGGTGGCCGGCCGGGTCGGTGCAGACGCACCAGCCGTAGCCCTCGGGGCCGATGAACTCCTGCCGCAGCGTCGCGCCGAGGCCGAGGACGCGGCGCTGCTCGGCCTCGGTGTCGTCCACTTCGAAGTCGAGGTGGAACTGCTTGGGGTGCTCGCTGTCGGGCCACTGCGGAGCGCGGTAGTCGTCCACCCGGACAAATGCCGGTTCGACAGCGCCGAACCGGATGCCGGCCCAGTCCTCGGAACTGTCCTTCTTGACCGGACGGCCCGTCACCTCGGCGTAGAAGGCCGCCGGCTCCCTCGTGTCCGGGCAGTCGATGATGAAATCGGTGAGTCGCAGCATCCCGCGATGCTGTCACACACTCGTTCGAACGGAAGGCGGCCCGGCGCGAAGGCCGGGCCGTCCCAGGACGCTCGACGCCGGCCGCACGCCGCGGCCGGGCGTCTCAGTTGTGGCTGTGCAGCACCTCGTTCAGTCCGCCCCACACCGCGTTGTTCGGGCGGGCCTCCACCGTGCCGGTGACCGAGTTGCGGCGGAAGAGGATGTTCGATGCGCCGGAGAGCTCTCGGGCCTTGACGACCTGTCCGTCGGGCATGGTGACCAGGGTGCCGGCGGTGACGTAGAGGCCGGCCTCGACCACGCACTCGTCGCCGAGGGCGATGCCCACGCCCGCCTCCGCGCCGACCAGGCACCGCTCGCCGACGGAGATGCGGACGTTGCCGCCGCCCGAGAGGGTGCCCATCGTGGACGCGCCGCCGCCGATGTCGGAGCCGTCGCCGATGACGACGCCCGCCGAGATCCGGCCCTCGACCATCGAGGTGCCGAGCGTGCCGGCGTTGAAGTTGACGAAGCCCTCGTGCATCACGGTGGTGCCCTCGGCGAGGTGCGCGCCGAGGCGGACGCGGTCGGCGTCGGCGATGCGCACGCCCTTGGGGGCCACGTAGTCCGTCATGCGCGGGAACTTGTCGACGGAGGTCACCTGGAGGTGCAGGCCCTCCGCACGGGCGTTGAGCCTGACCTTCTCCAGGTCGTCCACGGCGACCGGGCCCAGCGAGGTCCAGGCGACGTTGGCGAGGTGGGCGAAGATGCCGTCCAGGTTCTGGCCGTGCGGCTTCACCAGGCGGTGGGAGAGCAGGTGCAGGCGCAGGTAGACGTCGTGCGCGTCGACCGGCTTGGCGTCCAGCGAGGAGATGACCGTGCGGACCGCGACGACCTCGACGCCCCGGCGCGGGTCCGGGCCGGCCGCGGCGGTGGCGCCGCCGCCCAGCAGCTTCGCGGCCTGCTCGGCGGAGAGGCGCTCGGTGCCGGACGGACCCGGCTCGGCGACGAGCTCGGGGGCCGGGAACCAGGTGTCGAGGACGGTGCCGTCGGCGGCGAGGGTGGCGAGGCCGGCGGCCACCGCGCCGGTGGTGCTCTGAGCAGTCGTGTCGGTCATGAGGGCAACCTAACCAACCGGTGGCGCCGGACGCGAACCGGTGCCGTCCGTATCTCGCGTGCCGGTCCCACGACCCCGGTCAGGCTCCCCGCAGGAGCCGCCCCAGCACCTCGCGGGCGTACCCCTCGTCGTACGGCGTGCCCGTCAGCAGGACCTGGAGGCAGATGCCGTCCATCAGCGCGACCAGGGCCCGCGCGGTCACCGGGTCCGTACGGCGGGACAGCACGGCGGCCGTGTCCTCGCACCACTCCGCCGCGACCGGGCGGAGCGCGGGGCGCCGCAGCGCGGCCAGATACAGCTCGTACTCCAGTTCCACGCCGGTCCGCTCGCCGCCCAGCCACTCGCCCATCAGCGCCGCCAGCTCGGCCGCCAGGTCGGTCCGCGGGTCCTCCAGGCCGCCGCGCGAGGCGATCACCTTGGCGAAGCCCTCGTTGGCCTGGCGCAGGGCGGCCACCATCAGCTCGTCCAGGGTCGTGAAGTGGTACGTGGTGGAGCCGAGCGGCACGTCCGCCTCGCGGGCGACGCTGCGGTGGGTGAGTCCGGCGATGCCGCCGCGGCCGGCCACCCGGATCGCCGCGTCGATGATCCGCTGCCGCCGCTCGGGGTCGTGCCGCCGGGCCATCAGTGCGCACCGCCCGTGTTCAGCACCACCACGCCGACGATGATCAGCGCGATGCCGGCGGCCTTGGCCGCGGTGAACGCCTCGCCGAGGAACAGGACGCCGATCGTCGCGATGGCGGCGGTGCCCACCCCCGACCAGATGGCGTAGGCCGTGCCGATGGAGAGGGTGCGCAGCGTCTGCGCGAGCAGGGCGAAGGAGACGACGTACCCGAGAACGGTCAGCAGGGAGGGCCAGAGCCTGCTGAAGCCGTCGCTGTACTTCATGGCGGTGGTGGCGCACACCTCGGCCGCGATGGCGCCGGCCAGCAGCAGGTATCCCATGTGTACGAGCGTACACAGCGGCGGCCGGCCCCACGGGAAACGGCGACGCCCGAAGGCGTCGCCGTCTCATGTGCCGTGCTGCCGTGCGTCTCAGACGTTGAAGCCCAGCGCCCGCAGCTGCTCACGGCCGTCGTCCGTGATCTTGTCCGGGCCCCACGGCGGCATCCAGACCCAGTTGATCCGCAACTCGCTGACCAGGCCGTCCGTGGCGGACTTCGCCTGGTCCTCGATGACGTCGGTCAGCGGGCAGGCCGCCGAGGTCAGCGTCATGTCGACGGTCGCCACGTTGGAGTCGTCGACGTGGATGCCGTAGATCAGGCCGAGGTTGACGACGTCGATGCCCAGCTCGGGGTCGACGACGTCCATCAGGGCCTCGCGGAGCTCCTCCTCCGAGGCCGGCTTCATCTCCACGGTCTCGCTCATGCCGTAGTCCTTTCGGCGTCGGCGCCCAGCGCCTGGGCCGTCGCGTCCTTCCACGCCATCCAGCTCAGGAGGGCGCACTTGACCCGCGCGGGGTACTTGGAGACGCCGGCGAACGCCACCGCGTCCTCCAGCACCTCCTCCATCGCGTCGTCGGGCTCGATCCTCCCCTTGGACTGCATCAGCTCCAGGAAGGTCCCCTGGATCTTCTGCGCCTCGGCGAGCTCCTTGCCGACCAGCAGGTCGTTCAGCACCGACGCGGACGCCTGGCTGATGGAACAGCCCTGTCCCTCGTAGCTGACGTCGCTGATGGTCGTGCCGTCGTACTTCACGCGCAGCGTGATCTCGTCACCGCACGTCGGGTTGACGTGGTGCACCTCGGCGTCGCCGTCCCGGAGGCCCCGCCCGTGCGGGTTCTTGTAGTGGTCCAGGATGACGTCCTGGTACATGGAGTCCAGCTTCACGCCTCAGCCCCTCATCCGAAGAAGTTCCGTACGTGCTCCAGACCGTCGACCAGTGCGTCGATGTCCGCCGGCGTGGAGTACAGGTAGAACGACGCCCGCGTGGTCGCGGGAATTCCGTACCGCAGGCAGACGGGGCGGGCGCAGTGGTGTCCGACCCGGACCGCGATGCCCTGCTCGTCGAGGACCTGGCCCACGTCGTGCGGGTGGATGTCCCCGAGGGTGAAGGAGATCGCGGCGCCGCGGTCCTCGGCCGTGGCCGGACCGATGATGCGCAGGTCCGGCACCGAGAGGAGCCGCTCGACGGCGTACTCGGTGATGGCGTGCTCGTGCGCGAGGATCCTGTCCATGCCGATGGCCGACAGGTAGTCGATCGCCGCGCCGAGCCCGACCGCCTGGGCGATCGGCGGGGTGCCCGCCTCGAACTTGTGCGGGGCGGGGGCGTACGTCGACGAGCTCATCGACACGGTCTCGATCATCTCGCCGCCGCCGAGGAACGGAGGCAGGTCCTCCAGCAGCTCCTGGCGGCCCCACAGGACGCCGATGCCGGTCGGGCCGCACATCTTGTGGCCCGTGAAGGCCACGAAGTCGGCCTGGAGGGCCTGGACGTCCAGCGGCATGTGCGGGGCGGCCTGGGAGGCGTCGATGCACACGAGCGCGCCGACCTCCTGGGCGCGGCGCACGATGGCCTCGACCGGGTTGACCGTGCCGAGGATGTTGGACACCAGCACGAAGGAGACGATCTTCGTCTTCTCGGTGATGACCTCGTCGATGTTCGACAGGTCGAGCCGGCCGTCGTCGGTGAGGCCGAACCACTTCAGCTTCGCGCCCGTGCGCTGCGCGAGCAGCTGCCACGGCACGATGTTGGAGTGGTGCTCCATCTCCGTGATGACGATCTCGGTCTCGTGGTCCACCCGGTAGGGCTCGTCGGCCCAGCCGAGCATGTTGGCCACGAGGTTGAGCGACTCGGAGGCGTTCTTGGTGAAGATCACCTCGTCGCGCGAGGGCGCGTTGACGAACTCCGCGACCTTGTCGCGCGCACCCTCGTACAGCGCCGTGGCCTCCTCGGCGAGCACATGCACACCGCGGTGGACGTTGGCGTTGTAGCGCTCGTAGTACTCGCCGAGGGCGTCCAGCACCTGCCGCGGCTTCTGGCTGGTCGCCGCGTTGTCCAGGTACACGAGCTTGCGCCCGTCGTGGACCTGGCGGTCCAGGATGGGGAAGTCCTTGCGGATCGCCTCGGTGTCGAGGAGGCCCGGCAGCTGTGTCACGCGGATACGCCACCCTTCGTGTAGGCCTCGTAGCCCTCGTTCTCCAGCTTGTCGGCGAGCTCGGCGCCGCCGGACTCGACGATCCGTCCGGCCGAGAACACGTGGACGAAGTCGGGCTTGATGTAGCGCAGGATGCGCGTGTAGTGCGTGATCAGCAGGGTGCCGACCTCGCCGGACTCGCGGACGCGGTTGACGCCCTCGGAGACGACGCGCAGGGCGTCGACGTCCAGGCCGGAGTCGGTCTCGTCGAGGATCGCGACCTTCGGCTTGAGCAGCTCGAGCTGGAGGATCTCGTGGCGCTTCTTCTCACCGCCGGAGAAGCCCTCGTTGACGTTGCGCTCGGCGAAGGCGGGGTCCATGCTGAGGCGCTCCATGGCCTCCTTGACCTCCTTCACCCAGGTGCGCAGCTTGGGGGCCTCGCCGCGGACGGCGGTGGCGGAGGTGCGCAGGAAGTTGGAGACGGAGACGCCGGGGACCTCGACCGGGTACTGCATGGCGAGGAACAGGCCGGCGCGGGCCCGCTCGTCGACGGACATCTCCAGGACGTCCTCGCCGTCGAGGGTGACGGTGCCGCCGGAGACGGTGTACTTGGGGTGACCGGCGAGCGCGTAGGCGAGGGTCGACTTGCCCGAGCCGTTGGGGCCCATGATGGCGTGCGTCTCGCCCTGCTTCACGGTGAGGTCGACGCCCTTGAGGATCTCCTTCGTGGCGTTGTCGGCCTCGACGGTGACGTGCAGGTCTCGGATTTCAAGCGTTGCCATGGGTGCCTCAGGACTCCTGGGTGAGGGAGACGAGCACGTCGTCCCCTTCGATCTTTACGGGGTATACGGGGACGGGGCGCGTCGCCGGGAGGGCGTCGGGCTTGCCGGAGCGGAGGTCGAAACGCGAGCCGTGCAGCCAGCACTCGATGTGGCAGTCGTCCACCTCGCCCTCCGACAGGGAGACGTTCGCGTGCGAGCAGATGTCGTTGATCGCGAACACCTCGCCCTCGGTGCGCACGAGGGAGACCGGCGTGCCGTCGAGTTCCACCCTCTTGGGGGTGTCCTCCTCCAGCTCGCCCAGTCCACAGACGCGTACGAAGGTCATGCGACCGCGGCCTCCAGCTCCTCCTCGATCTTGGCGATCAGGCGCTCCTCGATGTCGGGGACGCCGATCTGCTGGACGAGCTCGGCGAAGAAGCCCCGGACCACCAGGCGGCGGGCGTCCTTCTCGGGGATGCCGCGGGCCATCAGGTAGAAGAGCTGCTCGTCGTCGAAGCGGCCGGTCGCGGAGGCGTGGCCGGCGCCGACGATCTCGCCGGTCTCGATCTCCAGGTTCGGCACCGAGTCGACCCGCGCGCCGTCGGTGAGGACGAGGTTGCGGTTCATCTCGTAGGTGTCGGTGCCCTCGGCCTTGGCCTCGATGAGCACGTCGCCGATCCACACGGCGTGCGCGTCCTCGCCCTGGAGCGCGCCCTTGTAGACGACGTTGGACGTGCAGTGCGGGACGTTGTGGTCGACCAGGAGGCGGTGCTCCTGGTGCTGGCCGGCGTCGGTGAAGTACAGGCCGAACAGCTCGGCCTCGCCGCCGGGGCCGGCGTAGGTGACGCGCGGGTGGAGGCGGACCAGGTCGCCGCCGAAGGTCACGACGACCGACTTGAAGGAGGCGTCGCGGCCGACGAGCGCGTTGTGCTGGGCGACGTGCACGGCCTTGTCGTCCCAGTCCTGGACGGACACCACGGTGAGCTTGGCGCCGTCGCCGAGGACGTACTCGACGTTGGCGGCGAGCACCGCGTCGCCGGTGTGGTCGATGACCACGAGGGCCTCGGCGAAGGCGCCGAGCTCGATCACCTGGTGACCGAAGGCGGTGCCGCCCTCGCCGTGCACGGCGATGCGGATCGGCTCGGTGAGGACGGTCTCCTTGGGCACGGTCACGACCGACGCCTGGGTGAAGGCCGAGTACGCCTGGGCGGCGACGCGGTCCACCGGGGCTCCGGTGCGGCCGAGCCGGGCGTCGTCACGGCCGACGGTCTCGACGGTGACGCCCTCGGGGGCCCCGACGGCGACCTTGACGCCCGCGTCGGTGGCGGCGGCGGTGCCGTCGTGCAGTCCGCGCAGCCGCTCCAGCGGGGTGAACCGCCATTCCTCCTCACGACCGTGGGGGACGGGGAAGTCCGCCACGTCGAAGGACGGGGGCGCGCTCATGCGCGTGGCGACGGTCGACTCGGCGGCGACCGCGATCGAACCGGCGGTCGTCGAACCGACCGGCGGGGGTCCCCCCGCCGAAGCGTAGCCGGAGGTGGGGGAGTTCTGAGCCTCAGCCATGGCTGTCGTAGTGCTCGCTTTCCGTTGCGTATGGGGCCTGACGGGAGACGGCGGCGGTGATCAGCCGACCGCGCCTTCCATCTGGAGCTCGATCAGCCGGTTGAGCTCGAGCGCGTACTCCATCGGCAGTTCCTTGGCGATCGGCTCGACGAAGCCGCGCACGATCATGGCCATCGCCTCGTCCTCGGACAGGCCGCGGCTCATCAGGTAGAAGAGCTGGTCCTCGGAGACCTTGGAGACGGTCGCCTCGTGGCCCATGGACACGTCGTCCTCGCGGACGTCCACGTAGGGGTAGGTGTCCGAGCGGGAGATGGTGTCCACCAGCAGCGCGTCGCACAGCACGTTGGACTTGGAGCCCGGGGCGCCCTCGCCGATCTCGATGAGACCGCGGTAGGAGGTCCGGCCGCCGCCGCGCGCCACCGACTTGGAGACGATGTTCGACGAGGTGTTCGGGGCCATGTGGACCATCTTGGCGCCGGCGTCCTGGTGCTGGCCCTCGCCCGCGAAGGCGATGGACAGGGTCTCGCCCTTGGCGTGCTCGCCCATCAGGTAGACGGCCGGGTACTTCATCGTCACCTTGGAGCCGATGTTGCCGTCGACCCACTCCATGGTGGCGCCCTCGTAGGCGACGGCGCGCTTGGTGACCAGGTTGTAGACGTTGTTCGACCAGTTCTGGATGGTCGTGTAGCGGCAGCGGGCGTTCTTCTTGACGATGATCTCGACGACCGCGGAGTGCAGCGAGTCCGACTTGTAGATCGGCGCGGTGCAGCCCTCGACGTAGTGCACGTAGGCGCCCTCGTCGACGATGATCAGGGTCCGCTCGAACTGGCCCATGTTCTCGGTGTTGATCCGGAAGTAGGCCTGGAGCGGGATCTCGACGTGCACGCCCGGGGGCACGTAGATGAAGGAGCCGCCGGACCACACCGCGGAGTTCAGCGACGCGAACTTGTTGTCGCCGACCGGGATGACCGTGCCGAAGTACTCCTTGAAGAGCTCCGGGTGCTCCTTCAGGGCGGTGTCGGTGTCCAGGAAGATGACGCCCTGCTCCTCCAGGTCCTCGCGGATCTGGTGGTAGACGACCTCCGACTCGTACTGGGCGGCGACACCGGCGACGAGGCGCTTCTTCTCGGCCTCGGGGATGCCCAGCTTGTCGTAGGTGTTCTTGATGTCCTCGGGGAGGTCCTCCCAGGACTGCGCCTGCTTCTCCGTGGACCGCACGAAGTACTTGATGTTGTCGAAGTCGATGCCGGAGAGGTCGGAGCCCCAGTTCGGCATGGGCTTCTTCTCGAACAGGCGCAGGCCCTTGAGGCGGAGCTTGGTCATCCACTCCGGCTCGTCCTTCTTCGAGGAGATGTCCCGGACGACTTCCTCGTTCAGGCCGCGGCGCGCCGACGCACCGGCCTCGTCACGGTCGGCCCAGCCGTATTCGTAGGTGCCCAGACCCTCCAGCTCGGGGTGGGCAGTCTCCGTGGGGAGAGTCATGCGGGGTTCCTCCCGGACGTGCTTGCGGATGCGTGGTGGGAAATCTTGGGGATGAACGTCGTGCAGACGCCGTCGCCGTGGGCGATCGTCGCCAGCCGCTGTACATGCGTACCGAGAAGCTCGGCGAAAAATTCCGTCTCGGCCTCGCACAGCTGCGGGAACTGCTCGGCGGCGTGGGCGACCGGGCAGTGGTGCTGACAGAGCTGCTCACCCCGCTGGGGGTGGGGCGCGCTGCGCGCGGTCGCAGCGTACCCGTCCGCGCTCAGCGCCTTCGCCAGGGCCTCCGTGCGCTTCTCCGGCGGTGCGGACTCGACGGCCTCGCGGTACGCGCCCGCCTGGGCGGCGATGCGGGCCCGGGCGAACGCGGCGATCGCCTCGCTGCCGCCCTCCCGCTCGCCGATCCAGCGCAGCGCGTCCACCGCGAGCTTGTCGTAGGACTGGTCGAAGGCGTCCCGGCCGCAGTCGGTCAGGGCGAACACCTTGGCCGGACGCCCGCGCGAGCGTGCGCCGTAGACGCGCCGGTCACGGGCCTCCACGACGTTGTCCGCGGCCAGGGCGTCGAGGTGGCGGCGCACGGCCGCCTGGGTCAGCTTCAGCCGCCCGGCCAGTTCGGCGACGGTCGACGGGCCGTGGTCCAGGATGGAGCGGGCGACGCGGTTGCGGGTGGACCGCTCACCGGTTGCCAGATCCTCGTGGGACGCCTCGCCAACGTTTTTCACAACGCCATTGTTGCGTAATTCGTCGGAGCCGGGCAAGCCGCGCCCGGACGGCCCGCAGTGCCTTGCATCACTTAGGCATACCTAATCCGACCTGCGCAAACGATCTCTGATCGATCGGCCCGGGGACGGACCGCGGCACCCGGCGGACGCCGCCCGCACCCCCTCCGACCGGCCCACTCGTCGCTCCGCATCACATTTCGGGAGTCCGCGCAAGAGCGCCTTTCCCGTCCGGGCGGCCTCCCGCACCCCCCGGCCGGAACCCTCCGGCGTCTCCCTAGACTCATGACCCATGCGAAGTGAGCCCGTGGTCCAGGTGCAGGCCCTGGTGAAGCGGTACGGCACGAAGACCGCGGTGGACGGCCTCGACCTGGCGGCCCGGCACGGCGTGACCGCCGTGCTCGGCCCCAACGGAGCGGGCAAGACGACCACGGTCGAGATCTGCGAGGGGTACCGGCGGCCGGACTCCGGCACGGTGCGCGTCCTGGGCCTCGACCCGGTCCGCGAGTCGGCGGCGCTGCGGCCCCGCGTCGGCGTGATGCTCCAGTCCGGCGGCGTGTACGCGGGGGCGCGGGCGGACGAGATGCTGCGGCACGTGGCGAAGCTGCACGCGCACCCGCTGGACGTGGACGCGCTGATCGAACGCCTGGGCCTCGGGTCCTGCGGCCGGACCGCGTACCGGCGGCTGTCCGGCGGGCAGCAGCAGCGGCTCGCGCTGGCGATGGCCGTGGTGGGCCGCCCGGAACTGGTGTTCCTGGACGAGCCGACCGCCGGCCTCGACCCGCAGGCCCGCCACGCCACCTGGGACCTGGTGCGGGACCTGCGCGACGACGGCGTCTGCGTCGTCCTCACCACGCACTACATGGACGAGGCCGAGCAGCTCGCCGACGACGTGGCGATCATCGACGCCGGCCGGGTCGTCGCCCAGGGCTCCCCCGAGGAGCTGTGCCGGGGCGGCGCCGAGAACACCCTGCGCTTCACCGGGCGGCCCGGACTGGACGTGGCCTCCCTGCTGAAGGCGCTGCCCGCCGACGCGTCGGCCGCCGAGGTGACGCCGGGCTCGTACCGGGTCGCCGGCAAGGTCGACCCGCAGCTGCTCGCCACGGTGACGTCCTGGTGCGCGCAGCACGGCGTGCTGCCGGACCGCATCTCGGTGGAGCGCCACACCCTGGAAGACGTGTTTCTGGAGCTGACCGGCAAGGAGCTGCGTTCGTGATCACGCGTCACCCCGAGACCGGCCGGGGGGCCGGCCCGCGGCGCAGCCGCAATCGACCGCAGTGTCCCCCGGGAAGGCACAGCCTGGAGCTGACCGGCAAGGAGCTGCGTTCGTGACGGCCACCGGGACCTACTCACCGCAGCCGGGCGCGGCGCCGCTGGCGCGCATGATCGCCGCGCAGGCCGTGCTCGAGACGAAGATGCTGCTGCGCAACGGCGAGCAGCTGCTGCTCACCGTGATCATCCCCACCGTGCTGCTGGTGCTGTTCAGCACCGTGGACGTGGTGGACACCGGTGACGGCGCGGCGGTGGACTTCCTCGCGCCCGGCGTCCTCGCGCTCGCGGTGATGTCGACGGCGTTCACCGGGCAGGCCATCGCGACCGGCTTCGAGCGCCGCTACGGCGTGCTGAAGCGACTGGCCGCCTCCCCGTTGCCGCGTTGGGGGCTGATGACCGCCAAGACGCTGTCGGTGCTGGTCACCGAGGTGCTCCAGGTGGTGCTGGTGACGGTGATCGCGCTGACGCTCGGCTGGGACCCGCAAGGCGGCGTCCTCGCGGTGGTCGCGCTGCTGGCCCTGGGCACGGCCGCCTTCTCCGGGCTCGGGCTGCTGATGGCCGGCACGCTCAAGGCGGAGGCCACGCTCGCCGCCGCCAACCTGGTCTTCCTGCTGCTGCTCGTCGGCGGCGGGGTGGTCGTGCCGCTGGACCGGTTCCCCGAGGCGGCGCAGGACGTGCTCGGCCTGCTGCCCATCGCCGCGCTGTCCGAGGGCCTGCGGGACGTGCTGCAGCACGGCGCCGGGACGCCCTGGGCCGACCTGGGGATCCTCGCCGCGTGGGCGGTCGCGGGGCTCGCGGCCGCCGGCGCGTTCTTCCGCTGGGAGTAGGTGTGTGATGACCGGGACCGACCCTCGTGAAAGCGTGCACAAGCGGCCGCCTACGATGGGACGCGTGCCAAACGTGACCCGCGCCGACGCCCCGACGCTTCTGCGCAACCCGCTCGCCTTCGTCGCCGCCCGCTGGACCCCGGACCCCCGGACCGTCCGGCGCGCGGCCCTCACCGCGCTCGTGATGTCGGTGGTCATCGTGGTCACCGGCGGCGCGGTCCGGCTCACCGGCTCCGGCCTGGGCTGCCCGACCTGGCCCAAGTGCACCGAGGACTCGCTCACCACCACCCGCGAGATGGGCCTGCACGGGATCATCGAGTTCGGCAACCGCCTGCTGACGTACGTGCTCTGTGCCGCCGTCGGCTGGGCGATCGTCGCCGCGCGCTCGCAGAAGCCGTACCGCCGCCGTCTCACCCGGCTGGGCTGGGCGCAGTTCTGGGTCGTCATGGGCAACGCGGTGCTCGGCGGCATCGTGGTGCTGGTCGGCCTGAACCCGTACACGGTCGCGGCGCACTTCCTGCTGTCCTCGGCGCTGATCGCGGTCGCGACGGTGATGTGGCAGCGCACCCGCGAGGGCGACGCCGCGCCGCGGCCGCTGGTCGGCAAGGCGGTGGTGCAGTTGGTGTGGTTCCTGGTGGCCGCGTCCGTGCTGCTGATCGCGGTCGGCACGGTGGTCACCGGCGCGGGCCCGCACGCGGGCGACTCCAGCGACGTCCCGCGGATGCCGGTCGACTGGGAGGCGGTCACCAAGCTGCACGCCGTGCTGGCGTGGATCGTGGTGACGCTGGCCTTCGCGCTGTGGTTCGTCCTCAAGGCGGTGGACGCGCCGCGCGGCCCGCTGGCCCGCACCCGTGAGCTGTTCCTGATCCTGCTGGCGCAGGGCGTGATCGGCTACGTGCAGTACTTCACCGACCTGCCGGAGGTCCTGGTGGGCGCGCACATGTTCGGCTCCTGCGTGATGTGGATCTGGGTGCTGCGCGTCCTGCTGTCGCTCCGCGAACGCCCGGAGGAGGCAGCTCCGGCGGCCACGCCCGTGCCGGTTCAGGAACTGGCCACCAGCCCGTCGATCGCCGGCCCCAGGTAACCCCGGACCAGCTCGGCGCGCCGCCGGATCCACGCCGCGTCGGCGGCCGCCGTCCCGCCGTGGCGGCGCGCCCGGATGTCCGCGACGACCTCCTCGGGAGCGCCCAGTCCCGGCAGCAG
This sequence comes from Streptomyces sp. DSM 120436, assembly GCF_055778765.1. Classification (NCBI taxonomy): domain Bacteria; kingdom Bacillati; phylum Actinomycetota; class Actinomycetes; order Kitasatosporales; family Streptomycetaceae; genus Streptomyces; species Streptomyces sp. DSM 120436. The sequence goes on from NZ_JBSKBS010000002.1 coordinate 1,501,745, forward strand.
CTCCAGCGCCTCCCGCTTGGAGATCAGGCGGCCCTCCCGGACGGTGACGGTGGCGCGCGCGAAGGTCACCATGCCCAGGTCGACCCAGATGTCCCGGGTCCAGAGGCCGGTCCGGTCCACCTGCGGCCGCCAGTAGTCGCGCTGGTCGCGCACCACGTACGCGGCGAGTTCACCGTCCGGCACCGGAGGCAGGACGTCCGCGGGCGGCGCCCCGCGCAGCACCCGGCCGAAGGTGTGCAGCTCCGTCCGGGTGACCGGGGTGACGGTGCGCCGGAACAGCCGCTCGTGCGCCCACGTGAGGTGGCGCCGCTCCGCCCCCGCGGCGGTTCCGGGGGTGAGATACGTGCAGTGGAGCCCGTCCGCGAGCGGTTCGCCGCGCAGCCGGGCGTGCAGGACGGCGAGCCGCCACACCGTGCGCGGGCCGATCGGGGGCGGGAGGACCGCGATCAGGTCCAGGTCGCTGCGGCCCTCGACGTAGTCGCCCGCGGCCAGTGAGCCGTGCGCCCACACGGCGACCGGGGACAGGGGCGCGAGTCCGGCGAGGAAACGGTCGAGCAGGGCGTCGGTCTGCCGCATCCGTCCAGTCTCCACCCCGGAGCTCCCCCGGGCGGCGACTTCCGGTCAGATCAGGCCGTACACCCGTGCCGCGTAGCCCGAGGCGGTCGTCGTGGCGACGCGCCGGGCGTCGTCCAGGGACCAGGCGCCCTCGGAGACCCAGCCGCCGAGGACCCGGGCGAGGGCCCCGCGGAACAGGTGGGCGCCGACCACGTGCGGCTCGGGCAGGCCGCGGGCTCCGCCGGAGAAGAGGATCTTGCCGAAGGGGCCGGCTCCGGCACCTCCGCGGGGACGGTGGCCGCGCGGGCGCCGGTGCGGATCGGGGCGGCGCCGCAGTCGGCGTAGACGTGCGGGAAGACGCCCGCGAGGTGGGCGGCGTGCCGGTGGTGCGGGTAGTCCTGCGGCAGCACCGGGTCGGTGCTGAGTCCGGCGGTGGCCCGGACGGAGCCGGTCGGCAGCGGCGGATCGGTGCGGTCGAGGCGCGCGGGGGCCGCCGCGCCCGGCGTGCGGCTGGAGCGGCGGGCCCGGGGCGACCGCGGTCCGCAGCAGGTGGCGCAGCGGCACCGGGTCGGGCAGCCGGTCCCCGGCGCCCCGCGCGGCCGGCCGGCGTCCGGCCGCGCCGCGCACCTGCCCCGCCCCGGGCGGCTCGGGGCGAGCGCGAGGCCGTGCCGCAGTCCGGCGACGGAGGTGAAGGCGACCGCGTGCGCGGCGGCGCCGTGCACGGACTCGACGAGGTCGGCGAGGAAGGACGCGCGACGGTGCCGGAGGTGTCGGCGACCTGTTCGGCGAGCTGCTCCAGGCGGACGATCTCGTACGCCTCGGCCCGGCCGGCGCGGCGGGGCCGGTGAGGTCGTCGGGCAGGCCGGCGTCGGCGAGGCAGGCGGTGATGCCGCTGCCCCGCAGCAGCCGGCGACCCGCCTCGACCGTGCCCGGTTCACGGCGGCGGGCGAGGTACCGGGAGGGCGGGCAGTGCGGCTCCAGGTCCAGCAGCGGCGGGCACCGGCGGCGCACCGCGAACCCGGTCCGGGTGCCGAAGAGGGTGGTGCCGGGCGCCGGCGGTCCCTCGGCACGGGCCGTCCGGGCCTCGGACGTGCCGAGGCCCAGCTCCGTGCGCAGTGCGCCGTGGCAGTACTGGTCCGTGAGGGACGGCGAGCCGATCGTCCCCGGGCTCTCCCCGTGCGGACGCTGTCCCTGCCCACCGGTCCTGACGGGTGAACCGGTGAAGAGGCGCCGCCCCGGGGGCGGTCAGTCGTTGGAGGGGCCGCCGACCTGGATGCCCGCCATGCGGCTCCACTCGTACGGGCCGGTCCTCACCTTGGCGGCGAACTCGCCGTCGAACTTCTCGTGGACGGTGATGCCCGCCTTCTCGAGGGCCAGCCGCGCGATCTCCATGGAAGGGGCGTGGAGGTCCCCCCAGGCGCCGTCCTCACCGACGAGGACGATCCGGGCGCCGCGCTGCCCGAGGTACGACACCTGCCCCTCGGCGCCGCCGTGCTCCTTGGCGAAGCCGCCGATCCGCTTGGCGAGCCGGGCCGCCTTCTGCCCGTCCTTCGGGTCCACCTGCTGCGTGTCTGCCATGACCAGGATGCTACCGACGGGTAGATCAAACGGCGACGGGCGGGGTCCGTGGCCTTGGCCACGTGCCCCGCCCGTCGGCGTGCCGGAGGTGTCTCAGCGCAGGAACGGGTCCACCGCGATGGCGACGAACAGCAGCGAGACGTAGGTGATGGACCAGTGGAACAGCCGCATCTCCTTGAGCTTGGCGCCCGTCACCTCGGCCTTGGCGCGGTTCAGCAGCGCGTGCGCCTCCCACAGCCACCAGCCGCCGGCCGCCAGGGCGACCGCGGTGTAGAACCAGCCGGTGTAGCCCATCGGGGTGAGCAGCAGCGACACGCCGACCATCACCCAGCTGTAGAGGACGATCTGCCGGGCGACCGCCTTGTTGCCGGCGATGACCGGCAGCATCGGCACGCCCACGCGCGCGTAGTCCTCCTTCACCTTCATGGACAGCGGCCAGTAGTGCGGCGGCGTCCAGAAGAAGATGACGAGGAAGAGGACGACCGGGGCCCAGGACAGCGAGTTGGTGACCGCGGACCAGCCGATCAGCACCGGCATGCAGCCGGCGATGCCGCCCCACACGATGTTCTGCGCCGTGCGCCGCTTGAGGATCATCGTGTAGACGACCACGTAGAAGAGGAGCGCGCCGAGGGCCAGCCAGGCGGACAGCCAGTTGACGGTGAGGCCGAACAGCAGCGTGGAGGCGACCGCCAGGGTGATGCCGAAGACCAGGGCCTCGCGCGGGCTGACCATGCCGGTGACCAGCGGGCGCTGCGCGGTGCGGTCCATCAGCGCGTCGATGTCGCGGTCGATGTACATGTTGAGCGCGTTGGCGCCGCCGGCCGACAGGTAGCCGCCGACGCAGGTCAGCAGCACGAGCGTCAGGTCGGGCACGCCCTGTTGCGCCAGGAACATCACCGGGACGGTGGTGATGAGCAGCAGTTCGATGATCCGCGGCTTGGTGAGAGCCACGAAAGCCATCACGCGGGCCCGGAACGGCCGATGCGCAGGGCTCTGACTCGTCCCCAAAACCCCCGCCGGGCGGGATTCAACGGCCGTCACGCACACCCCTACAGAGACATCCCAGCGAGCCTTTCCCTGTGAGATGGCGGTAAGGACTCGCGCGTACCACGCCACTCTAGACGTTGCCCAGACCCCGGCATTCGCGGGGGTCCGGTCGTGTTGGCGAAACCCCTCCGAGGTGCGCCCTCCGGCTCGATTGAGCACCCGGATGAGCGGCTCCGTATTCATCTGCCGGATGCGGGAAATTCCCGGTCAGGAGGCGGATTCCAGGGAGTGCCCGCACTCTGGAACGACCCGGAGGAAGGCGCGTCCTCCGGGGGTAGGCTCGACCTCGCCGGTGGGTGAACACCGGCATCCGACATGTGGAGAGGAGCCCTGACTCAGGGTGAGCACCAAGCCGACCACCACAGACCTCGAGTGGACCGAGTGGGACCAGCGGGCCGTCGACACCGCCCGCGTTCTGGCCGCCGATGCCGTACAGAAGGTCGGCAACGGCCATCCGGGTACGGCGATGAGCCTGGCGCCTGCCGCGTACACCCTCTTCCAGAAGGTGATGCGGCACGACCCGGCGGACGCCGACTGGGTCGGGCGAGACCGCTTCGTGCTGTCCGCCGGCCACTCGTCCCTGACCCTCTACACCCAGCTCTACCTGGCCGGTTTCGGCCTGGAGCTGGACGACCTGAAGTCCTTCCGCACCTGGGGCTCGAAGACCCCGGGCCACCCGGAGTACGGCCACACCACGGGCGTGGAGACCACGACCGGCCCGCTCGGCCAGGGTGTCGCCAACGCGGTGGGCATGGCGATGGCCGCCCGTTACGAGCGTGGTCTGTTCGACCCGGAGGCCCCCGTCGGGGAGTCGCCGTTCGACCACTACGTCTACTGCATCGCCGGTGACGGCTGCCTCCAGGAGGGCATCTCCGCCGAGGCGTCCTCGCTGGCCGGCCACCAGAAGCTCGGCAACCTGATCCTGCTGTGGGACGACAACCACATCTCGATCGAGGGCGACACCGAGACGGCCGTCTCCGAGGACACGGTCAAGCGGTACGAGGCGTACGGCTGGCACGTGCAGCGCGTGGCGCCCAAGCCGGACGGCGACCTGGACCCGCACGCGATCTACGACGCGATCCAGGAGGCCAAGAAGGTCACCGACCGGCCGTCCTTCATCGCGATGCGTTCGATCATCGCCTGGCCCGCCCCGAACGCGCAGAACACCGAGGCCGCGCACGGCTCGGCGCTCGGCGACGACGAGGTCGCGGCCACCAAGCGGGTCCTCGGCTTCGACCCGGAGAAGACCTTCGAGGTCGCCGACGAGGTCATCGCGCACACCCGCAAGGCGCTGGAGCGCGGCCGGGCCGCGCGTGCCGACTGGGAGAAGTCCTTCCAGCAGTGGCGGGACGGCAACCCCGAGCGCGCCGCCGAGTACGACCGGATCGCCGCCGGCGAGCTGCCCAAGGGCTGGCAGGACGCGCTGCCGGTGTTCGAGCCCGGCAAGGGCGTCGCCACCCGTGCCGCCTCCGGCAAGGTGCTGCAGGCGCTCGGCGCGGTGATCCCGGAGCTGTGGGGCGGCTCGGCCGACCTGGCCGGCTCCAACAACACGACGATCGACAAGACGTCGTCGTTCCTCCCCGCCGGCAACCCGCTGCCCGAGGCGGACCCCTACGGCCGCACGATCCACTTCGGCATCCGCGAGCACGCCATGGCCGCGGAGATGAACGGCATCGCGCTGCACGGCAACACCCGCATCTACGCCGGCACCTTCCTGGTGTTCTCGGACTACATGCGCAACGCCGTCCGCCTGTCGGCGCTGATGCACCTGCCGGTGACGTACGTGTGGACGCACGACTCCATCGGTCTCGGCGAGGACGGCCCGACCCACCAGCCGGTCGAGCACCTCGCGTCGCTGCGCGCCATCCCGGGCCTGAACGTGGTCCGCCCGGCGGACGCGAACGAGACCGCGATCGCCTGGCGCGAGATCCTGAAGCGCTGGACCAAGGAGTTCGGCAAGGGCGCCCCGCACGGTCTGGCGCTGACCCGCCAGGGCGTGCCGACCTACGAGCCCAACGAGGACGCGGCCCGCGGCGGCTACGTGATGTTCGAGGCCGAGGGCGGCGAGCCCGAGGTCGTCCTCATCGCCACCGGTTCCGAGGTGCACGTCGCCGTCGAGGCGCGCGAGCGGCTGCAGGCCGACGGCGTGCCGACGCGCGTGGTGTCCATGCCGTCCGTGGAGTGGTTCGAGGAGCAGGACCAGGGGTACCGGGACAGCGTCCTGCCGCCGTCCGTGAAGGCGCGCGTGGCCGTCGAGGCGGGGATCGGCCTCACCTGGCACAAGTACGTGGGCGACGCCGGCCGCATCGTCTCGCTGGAGCACTTCGGTGCCTCGGCCGACGGCAAGGTGCTGTTCCAGGAGTACGGCTTCACCGCCGACAACGTGGCCGCCGTCGCGCGGGAATCGATCGCCGCCGCCCGGCGCTGACGCTCATATACGACACGTAGGAGAGGGAATTTCCATGACAGACGCACTGAAGCGCCTTTCCGACGAAGGCGTCGCGATCTGGCTGGACGACCTGTCGCGCAAGCGGATCACCTCGGGCAACCTCGCCGAGCTGATCGACCAGCAGCACGTCGTGGGCGTCACCACCAACCCGACGATCTTCCAGAAGGCGATCTCCGAGGGCGACGGCTACGACACGCAGCTCACCGACCTCGCGGCCCGGAGGGTCACCGTCGAGGAGGCCATCCGGATGATCACCACGGCGGACGTCCGCGACGCCGCCGACATCCTGCGCCCGGTCTTCGACGCCACCGACGGCCAGGACGGCCGGGTGTCCATCGAGGTGGACCCGCGCCTGGCGCACGACACCCGCGCGACGGTCGCCGAGGCCAAGCAGCTCGCCTGGCTGGTGGACCGGCCGAACACCCTGATCAAGATTCCGGCGACCGAGGCGGGCATCCCGGCCATCACCGAGGTCATCGGCCTGGGCATCAGCGTCAACGTCACGCTGATCTTCTCCCTGGAGCGCTACCGCAAGGTGATGGACGCGTTCGTGGCGGGCCTGGAGAAGGCCAGGTCCCGCGGCCTGGACCTGTCGGAGATCCACTCCGTGGCCTCCTTCTTCGTGTCCCGCGTGGACACCGAGATCGACAAGCGGATCGACGCGCTCGGCACCGACGAGGCCAAGGCGCTGCGCGGCAAGGCCGCCGTCGCCAACGCGCGCCTGGCCTACCAGGCGTACGAGGAGGTCTTCTCCACCGAGCGCTGGGCCGCGCTGGAGCGCGAGGGCGCCAACAAGCAGCGTCCGCTGTGGGCGTCCACCGGTGTGAAGGACAAGGCGTACAAGGCGACCATGTACGTCGAGGAGCTGGTGGCGCCGAACACGGTGAACACCATGCCGGAGGCGACGCTGTTCGCCACCGAGGAGCAGGGTGAGATCCGGGGCGACACGGTCTCCGGCACCTACGAGCAGGCGCGCGCCGACCTGGACGCGATCGAGCGGCTCGGCATCCCCTACGCCGAGGTGGTGCAGCTTCTGGAGGACGAGGGCGTCGACAAGTTCGAGGCGTCCTGGAACGACCTGCTGAAGTCGACCGAGGCGGAGCTCCAGCGCCTCGCCCCCTCGGAGGGCTGAGATCTTGTCGAGCAGCAATCCGCTGCGTGACCCCGCTGACCGACGGCTCCCGCGCATCGCGGGGCCGTCGGGCCTGGTCATCTTCGGCGTCACGGGTGACCTGTCGCGCAAGAAGCTGATGCCGGCCGTGTACGACCTCGCCAACCGGGGGCTGCTGCCGCCGGGCTTCTCGCTGGTGGGCTTCGCCCGCCGGGAGTGGGCGGACGAGGACTTCGCGCAGGAGGTCCACGACGCGGTCAAGGAGCACGCGCGGACCCCCTTCCGCGAGGAGGTCTGGCAGCAGCTCGTCCAGGGCATGCGGTTCGTGCAGGGCACCTTCGACGACGACGAGTCCTTCGAGCGGCTGCGCGGCACGATCGAGGAACTGGACAAGGCGCAGGGCACGGGCGGCAACTTCGCCTTCTACCTGTCGGTGCCGCCGCGGTCCTTCCCCGTGGTCATCCAGCAGCTGAAGAAGCACGGGCTGGCGGACCAGACGGACGGTTCCTGGCGGCGCGCGGTCATCGAGAAGCCGTTCGGGCACGACCTGAGGTCGGCGGAGGAACTGAACGCCATCGTCCACGAGGTGTTCGCCCCGGAGCAGGTCTTCCGGATCGACCACTACCTGGGCAAGGAGACCGTCCAGAACATCCTGGCGCTGCGCTTCGCCAACCAGATGTTCGAACCGATCTGGAACCGGTCCTTCGTGGACCACGTGCAGATCACCATGGCCGAGGACATCGGCATCGGCGGCCGGGCCGGCTACTACGACGGCATCGGCGCCGCCCGCGACGTCATCCAGAACCACCTCCTCCAGCTGCTCGCGCTGACCGCCATGGAGGAGCCCGCCTCCTTCGACGCGGACGCGCTGGCCGCGGAGAAGACCAAGGTGCTCGGCGCCGTGCGGCTGCCCGGGGACCTGGGCCGGGACACCGTGCGCGCGCAGTACGCGGCCGGCTGGCAGGGCGGCGCGAAGGTCATCGGCTATCTGGAGGAGGAGGGCATCGACCCGTCCTCCAAGACGGACACCTACGCGGCGATCAAGCTGGGCATCGACAACCGCCGCTGGGCGGGCGTCCCCTTCTACCTGCGCACCGGCAAGCGGCTGGGCCGCCGGGTCACCGAGATCGCGGTGGTCTTCCAGCGGGCGCCGCACTCCCCCTTCGACACCACGGCCACCGAGGAGCTCGGCCAGAACGCCATCGTGATCCGCGTCCAGCCGGACGAGGGCGTCACGGTGCGGTTCGGCTCGAAGGTGCCGGGCACGTCGATGGAGATCCGGGACGTGTCGATGGACTTCGCGTACGGCGAGTCGTTCACCGAGTCCAGCCCGGAGGCGTACGAACGGCTGATTCTCGACGTCCTGCTCGGCGACTCCAACCTCTTCCCGCGCACGGAGGAGGTCGAGCTGTCCTGGAAGATCCTCGATCCGATCGAGGAGTACTGGGACGCCCACGGCAAGCCGGCCCGGTACCAGGCCGGCACCTGGGGACCCGCCGAGGCGGACGAGATGCTCGAGCGAGACGGACGGAGCTGGCGCCGGCCATGAAGACAGACCTCACGGACACCACGGCCAGCAAGATCAACAAGGCGCTGGTGAAGGCCCGTCGGGCCATCGGCACCCCGGCCGTCGGCATGGTGCTGACCCTGGTCATCGTGACGGACGAGGAGAACGCCTACGACGCGCTGAAGGCGGCCGGCGACGCCTCGCGCGAGCACCCCTCGCGCACACTGGTCGTCATCAAGCGCGTCTCCCGTTCGCCGCGGGACCGCACGCAGTCGCGGCTGGACGCCGAGGTGCGGGTCGGCGCGGACGCCGGCACCGGCGAGACGGTGGTGCTCCGGCTGTACGGCGAGGTCGTCGACCACGCCCAGTCGGTGGTGCTGCCGCTGCTGCTGCCGGACGCCCCGGTGGTGGTGTGGTGGCCGGTCAACGCGCCGCTGGACCCGGCGAAGGACCCGCTGGGCGCGCTGGCCCAGCGCCGGGTGACCGACACCTACGCCTGCGAGCAGCCGGTGAAGGAGCTGGCCGCCCGCGCCGACGCCTACACCCCGGGCGACACGGACCTGTCGTGGACCCGCATCACGCCGTGGCGTTCGATGCTGGCCGCCGCGCTGGACCAGGTCGCCTGCGAGGTGCAGGGCGTCGAGGTGGAGGGCGAGGAGTTCAACCCGAGCTGCGAGCTGCTGGCGATGTGGCTCGCGGACCGGCTGGACGTCCCCGTGAAGCGCACCCGCTCGTCGGGCCCGGGTCTCACGGCGGTCCGCATGGACACCGACTGCGGCCCGATCGTGCTGGACCGCGCCGACGGCTCGCTGGCGACGCTGGCCATCCAGGGCCAGCCGAAGCGCGCGGTGGCACTGAAGCGCCGGGACACCGCCGAGCTGATCGCGGAGGAACTGCGCCGGCTGGACCCGGACGACACCTACGCGTCCGCCCTGCGCTACGGCGTGGAGCGGCTGAAGCAGGGGGACGGCGGTGACGCGCCGGCCAAAGGAGAAGGGGAGGCCGGCGGACGGGAGGCCGTCCCCGCTCCCGTCGAGTCGGTCGCGAAAGGCCCCGCGGCCGAAGCGACGGCGGAGGCGCCGGTGAAGAGGGCGGCGGTCAAGTGAGTACGGCACCCCAGCTGGTCGTGCACCGGGACAAGGAGCTGATGGCCCAGGCCGCGGCGGCCCGGCTGATCACCAGGATCGTGGACGCGCAGTCCTCCCGGGGCGAGGCGTCGGTCGTGCTGACCGGCGGCCGCAACGGCAACGGCCTGCTGGCCGCGCTGGCCGCCGCCCCGGCCCGGGACGCGATCGACTGGTCGCGTCTGGACCTGTGGTGGGGCGACGAGCGGTTCCTGCCCGAGGGCGATCCGGACCGCAATGTCACCCAGGCCCGGGAGGCGCTGCTGGACGCGGTGCCGCTGGACCCGAAGCGCGTGCACGCCATGCCCGCGTCGGACGGTCCGCACGGCTCGGACGTGGAGGCGGCGGCCGCCGCCTACGCGCGGGAGCTGGCCGCGGCGGCGGGACCGGAGGACCACGGCGCGGTGCCGTCCTTCGACGTCCTGATGCTGGGCGTGGGCCCGGACACCCATGTGGCGTCCCTGTTCCCGGAACTGCCCGCGGTCCGCGAGACGGAGCGCACGGTCGTCGGCGTCCACGGCGCCCCCAAGCCCCCGCCGACCCGGGTCACCCTCACCCTGCCCGCGATCCGCGCGGCCCGCGAGGTGTGGCTCCTGGCCGCGGGCGAGGACAAGGCGGAGGCCGCCGCCATCGCCCTCTCGGGCGCGGGTGAGATCCAGGCCCCCGCAGCGGGCGCGTACGGCCGCTCCCGCACCCTGTGGCTCCTTGACGCGGCGGCGGCGTCCCGGCTCCCGAGGTCGCTGTACCTGCCGGCGACGCCGTAGTCGGCCCGTCCGGCACTTGGGGCCGAGGCCCTGAGGGGGCCCGGGCGCGGCCCCCGGGAACGGGAAGGAAGGGGCGGAAGGGCGAACACCCTTCCGCCCCTTCTGGGCTGCTGGTGCCGTGCGGGGGGCGGCCGTCCGCTCCCCGCGCCCGGTGTCAGCGTCCGCGCAGCTCCCGGTAGGCGGCCACCAGGGCCTTGGTGGACGGGTCGAGGCCGGGGACGTCGGCTCCCTCGGTGAGCGCGGGCTCCACGCGCTTGGCGAGCACCTTGCCGAGTTCGACGCCCCACTGGTCGAAGGAGTCGATGTTCCAGATGGCGCCCTGCACGAACACCTTGTGCTCGTAGAGGGCGACGAGCTGGCCGAGCACGGACGGCGTGAGCGCCCGGGCGACGATCGTGGTGGTGGGGTGGTCGCCCCGGAAGGTCTTGTGCGGGACCAGGTCCTCGGGCACGCCCTCGGCACGCACCTCGTCCGGGGTCTTGCCGAAGGCCAGCGCCTGCGTCTGGGCGAAGAAGTTGGCCATCAGCAGGTCGTGCTGGGCGGCGAGCCGGTCGCTCAGCTCCTCCACGGGCTCGGCGAAGCCGATGAAGTCGGCGGGGACCAGCTTGGTGCCCTGGTGGATCAACTGGTAGTAGGCGTGCTGCCCGTTGGTGCCCGGCGTGCCCCACACGACCGGTCCCGTCTGCCAGGTCACGGGGTGACCCTGGCGGTCCACCGACTTGCCGTTGGACTCCATGTCGAGCTGCTGGAGGTAGGCGGTGAACTTCGACAGATAGTGCGAGTACGGCAGCACCGCGTGCGACTGCGCGTCGTGGAAGTTGTTGTACCAGACCCCCAGCAGGCCCATCAGCAGCGGTGCGTTGGCCTCCGCCGGGGCGGTGCGGAAGTGCTCGTCGACGATCCGGAAGCCGTCCAGCATCTCCCGGAACCGGTCCGGACCGATCGCGATCATCAGCGACAGCCCGATCGCCGAGTCGTACGAGTACCGCCCGCCGACCCAGTCCCAGAACTCGAACATGTTCGCCGTGTCGATCCCGAACCCGGCGACCTTCTCCGCGTTCGTCGACACGGCGACGAAGTGCCGCGCCACCGCCTCCTCGTCACCGAGCCCTTCAAGAAGCCAGGCGCGGGCGGACGTGGCGTTGGTGACCGTCTCGATCGTGGTGAACGTCTTCGACGCCACGACGAACAGCGTCTCCGCCGGATCCAGGTCCCGGATCGCCTCGTGGAGGTCGGCGCCGTCGACGTTGGAGACGAAACGGAACGTCAGGTCCCGTGCGGTGTGGGCGCGCAGCGCCTCGTAGGCCATCGCCGGGCCCAGGTCCGAGCCCCCGATGCCGATGTTGACGACGTTGCGGATGCGCCGGCCCGTGTGGCCGGTCCACTCCCCGGAGCGGACCCGGTCCGCGAAGTCGGCCATCCGGTCCAGCACCGCGTGCACGGCCGGGACGACGTTCTCCCCGTCGACCTCGATCACCGCGTCCCTGGGCGCCCGCAGGGCGGTGTGCAGCACCGCGCGGTCCTCGGTGGTGTTGATCCGCTCCCCGCGGAACATGGCGTCCCGCAGCCCGAACACGTCCGCCGCCGCGGCCAGTTCACGCAACAGCCGCAGCGTCTCGTCGGTGACCAGATGCTTGGAGTAGTCGACGTACAGATCGCCGACCCGGAGGGTGTAACCGGTGCCGCGGTCCGGGTGGGCCTCGAACAGTTCGCGCAGCCGTACCTCGCCGAGCTCCTCGCGGTGCTTGGCCAGTGCGGTCCATTCGGGCGTCTGGTTGAGCCTGCTACGGCCGTCTGCGTTCATCTCGGACTTCAGCCTTCTTCCTTGGACGTCCCCGCTGTGCCGACTGATCCCAACCTAGTTGATCAGCGATGAGGAGGACGGAAGGGTCCGGAGAGCGAACCGGCCGGGGGCGGGCGTGTGCGCCCGGTGCGGCGGGTGCTAGAGCTCGCCGCGCAGCTTGGCGAGCGCCTCGGCGAGGATCGCCTCGCCGTCCGCGTCGCTGCGCCGTTCCCGCACGTAGGCGAGGTGCGTCTTGTAGGGCTCGGTGCGCGGCGGGTCCGGCGGGTTGTCGCGGTCCTGCCCGGCCGGGAAGCCGCAGCGGGGGCAGTCCCAGGTGTCGGGGACCTGCGCGTCGCTCGCGAAGCTCGGCTGTGTCTCGTGCCCGTTGGAGCACCAGAAGGAGATGCGCAGCCGCGGCGCGGACTCGCCGCGCTCGGCCTCGCCCATCGGCCCCGCCCCGACCCGGCTCCCCCGGATCGCGTTGCCACTTGCCACGGTCGTAACTCCCTGCGTAATGGTGCCGCGAAGCGAGTCGGCGTACCGCTTCGCCGCGGGCGCCTCAGTCTACGTAAGGCCCAACGCGCGTCCAGTGATAGGAGTTACCTGTCTCCGCATCCAGACGCAAGCCCCATGATAGGCCGCGCTCAGGTGCGCGTACCGAACATGGGGCGTTACGTGGGGATGCGGGCGGATCGCGCCGCGTGGGTCAGTCGTTCAGCTTCATCATGATGCCGAGCACCACGATGCACGCGGCCCACAGCAGACCGACCACGACCGTGATCCGGTCGAGGTTGCGCTCGGCGACCGAGGAGCCGCCGACGGACGACTGCATGCCACCACCGAACATGTCGGAGAGGCCGCCGCCCTTCCCCTTGTGCATCAGCACCAGCAGCATCAGCAGCAGGCTGAAGACGATCAGGGCGATGGAGAACCCCAGAACCACGGCTGGACCAACTTCCTCGGAAACGGATGGACGACACGGGGCCCAGCACGGGACTGGACCCCGCAAGAGTACGACGGATCAGCCCTGTGGCCTACTCCCGTCCCCGGGGTGCGCCCGCGCGGGACGCACCCCGGTCACTCACTGGTCGCGGAAGCGGATGATCTTGACGAACTCGTCGGCGTCCAGCGAGGCGCCGCCGACCAGGGCGCCGTCGATGTCGGCCTGCGCCATGATCTCGGCGACGTTGCCGGACTTCACGGAGCCGCCGTACTGGATGCGGACCTTGTCGGCCAGCTCCTGGGAGTACAGCTCGGCCAGCTTGCCGCGGACGGCCGCGCAGACCTCCTGCGCGTCCTCGGCGCCGCAGACCTTGCCGGTGCCGATGGCCCAGACGGGCTCGTAGGCGATCACGACCGACTCGGCCTGCTCGGCCGGGACGTCCTTCAGGCCGCCCTCGACCTGGGCGAGGGTGTGGGAGACGTGGTTGCCCGCCTCGCGGACCTCCAGCTCCTCGCCGACGCACAGGATGGGGGTGAGGCCGTGCTTGAAGGCGGCCTTCACCTTGGCGTTGACGACCTCGTCGGTCTCGGCGTGGTACTGGCGGCGCTCGGAGTGGCCGACCGCCACGTAGGTGCACTTCAGCTTGGCCAGCATGGGGCCGGAGATCTCGCCGGTGTAGGCGCCGCCGTCGTGGGCCGAGATGTCCTGGGCGCCGTACTTGATCTTCAGCTTGTCGCCGTCGACCAGGGTCTGCACGGAGCGCAGGTCGGTGAACGGCGGCAGGACGGCGACCTCGACGTCCTCGTAGTCCTTGTCGGCCAGGGCGAAGGCGAGCTTCTGGACCTGGGCGATGGCCTCGAGGTGGTTGAGGTTCATCTTCCAGTTGCCCGCCATCAGCGGCGTACGGGTGGTCATTGAGGGTCAGTCCTCCAGTGCTGCGAGGCCGGGGAGCGTCTTGCCCTCGAGGTATTCGAGGGAGGCGCCGCCGCCGGTCGAGATGTGGCCGAATGCCTGCTCGTCGAAGCCCAGGGTACGGACCGCGGCGGCGGAGTCGCCGCCGCCGACCACGGTGAAGCCCGGGGAGTCGAGGAGGGCCTGGGCGACCGTCTTGGTGCCCTCGGCGTAGTCGGGGTGCTCGAAGACGCCCATGGGGCCGTTCCAGAAGACGGTGGCGGCGTCGGCGAGCTTCGAGGCGTAGAGCTTGCGGGTCTCCGGGCCGATGTCCAGGCCCATCTTCCCGGCCGGGATGGCGTCCGCGGCGACGTTCTCGGGGTTGCCCGGTGCCTTGGCCTTCATGTCGGGGAACTCGCCGACGACGAGGGTGTCGACCGGGAGCACCAGCTCGACGCCGTTCTTCTCGGCGCGCTCCAGGTACTCCTGGACGGCCGGGATCTGGTCCTCCTGGAGCAGGGACGAGCCGACCTCGTACCCCTTGGCCTTGAGGAAGGTGTAGGCCATGCCGCCGCCGATGAGGATGCGGTCGGCCCTGCCGAGCAGCTGGTCGATGACGGCCAGCTTGTCGGAGACCTTGGCGCCGCCGAGGGCGACCACGTAGGGCCGCTTGACGTCGTCGGTGAGCTTCTTCAGCACGCCGACCTCGGTGGCGATGAGGTACCCGGCGTAGTGCGGCAGGCGGGCCGGGAGGTCGAGGACCGAGGCGTGTCCCCGGTGCACCGCGCCGAAGCCGTCGCCGACGTAGACGTCGGCGAGAGCGGCCAACCGGTCGGCGAAGGCGCCGCGCTCGGCGTCGTCCTTGCTGGTCTCGCCCGGGTTGAAGCGCAGGTTCTCGAGGACCGCGACCTGGCCGTCGGCGAGGCCGGCGACGGTCGAGGCGGCCGACTCGCCGACCGTGTCGGTGGCGAACGCGACGTCGGCGCCGAGGAGTTCACCGAGGCGCGTGGCGGCCGGGGCGAGCGAGAAGGCGGGGTCCGGGGCGCCCTTGGGGCGGCCCAGGTGCGAGGCGACGACCACGCGGGCGCCCGCGTCGGCGAGCGCCTTGACGGTGGGCAGCACAGCGCGGATGCGGCCGTCGTCGGTGATGGCGGTGCCGTCCAGCGGCACGTTGAGGTCGGCGCGGACGAAGACCCGCTTGCCCGCGACGCCTTCGGAGAGGAGTTCGTCGATCGTCTTCATGAGGGCTCCCTGTCAGAGCAACGTGTTCAGCGACCTGTTCGCTCGTGATCGCTTCCGATCGGAGGAGGGCGACCGTTCCGATACGTGCGTCAGGGCTCGGACGGCGCGTCGCCGCGCCGTCCGAGCCCTGCACTCATATCAGGCCGCCCGCTCCACGATCAGAGCTGGTTGCCGATGAAGACCGTCAGGTCGACGAGGCGGTTGCTGTAACCCCACTCGTTGTCGTACCAGCCGATGACCTTCACGTTCTTGCCCTCCTGGACCATGGTCAGGGAGGAGTCGAAGGTGCAGGACGCCGGGGCGTTGACGATGTCGGAGGAGACGATCGCGTCCTCCGTGTACTCCAGGTAGCCCTTCAGCTCGCCCTCGGCAGCCTTCTGGAAGGCGGCGTTGACCTCTTCCTTGGTGACCTCGCGGGAGAGCTCGACCACCAGGTCCGTGACGGAGCCGGTGGGGACCGGGACGCGCATGGCCATGCCGTCCAGCTTGCCCTTGAGCTGCGGCAGCACCAGGGCGGTGGCCTTCGCGGCGCCCGTGGTGGTCGGGATGATGTTCTCGGCGGCGGCACGGGCGCGGCGCAGGTCCTTGTGCGGGAAGTCCAGGATGCGCTGGTCGTTCGTGTACGCGTGGACCGTCGTCATCAGGCCCTTGACGATGCCGAAGTTCTCGTCGAGCACCTTCGCCATCGGCGCCACGCAGTTGGTGGTGCAGGAGGCGTTGGAGATGACGTGGTGGTTCGCCGGGTCGTACTGCTCGTGGTTCACGCCCATGACGAGCGTGATGTCCTCGCCCTTCGCCGGGGCGGAGATGACGACCTTCTTGGCGCCGCCGGCGATGTGCTTCTCGGCGTCTTCCTTCTTGGTGAAGATGCCGGTCGACTCGATGACGATGTCGACGCCCAGCTCACCCCACGGGATGTCGGCGGGGTTGCGCTCGGAGAGGACCTTGATCGTCTTGCCGCCGACGGTGATGGTGTCCTCGGTGTGCGAGACCTCCTGCTTGAGACGGCCCAGGACGGTGTCGTACTTGAGCAGGTGCGCGGTGGTCGCCGTGTCGCCCAGGTCGTTGACGGCCACGATCTCGATGTCGGCGCCCTGCTCCAGAAGCGCACGGAAGTAGTTCCGACCGATGCGGCCAAACCCGTTGATGCCTACGCGGATCGTCACGAACCGATCTCCTCGTTGGTGCGCCGGCTCTGACGCCGGCGAGCTGTATTTGGGATGTCCCCGACCACTGTCGACCCTACCTCTCCGGGGCCCCGGCCGTGACATCGAGTTGTCCCATACCCGGCAGGGCGGCCCGTACCCGTCAGTAGGGTACGGACCGCCCCAGGCGCCGGACTTCGGTCACCCGTTTTTCGCCGTCCTGCCGTCCGTGACCGCTTCCGCCGGCGCCGGTGTCACCCCCGGACCGCGGCCAGCGCCTTCCTCAGCAGGGCGGCCCGGTCGGCCGCCGAGGTGAGGTGTTCGAGGCCGAATCCCAGCAGCACGGTGTCGTCCGTGGTGACCGCCGCGTAGGTCCGGAACAGCTCCCCGGTGCGGGTCCAGTCCCTCAGGACGGCCGGGCTGCCCGGGGGCGGCCCGGAGGCCCGCCAGGCGCCCAGGGACTCCTCGAAGCCCTCGGTCTCGGTGACGGTCCCGCCGGTCACCAGCGAGGCCTCGTCGGCGAGGACGCCCCGGCCGCCGCTGCCCGGGTCGGTGACGTAGGCGACCGACACCTCGGCCGTCCGGCCCGCGTAGGCGCTCAGGTCGAACTCCACCTGCCGCCAGCCGCCGGAGGAGCCGGTGAGGCTGTGCCACGAGCCGGTGGTGCCGGTCGCGGCGCACCCGTCGTCGCCCGGCGTCAGATAGTGCTCCAGCCAGGGGTGCCCGGCGATGTAGAACCCGGCCGCGCACTCGGACGGCACGGTGGTGCGGGTCGCGCCGCCCGCCTCGGGCAGGGTCGTCCAGTCGTCGCCGCCGGCCGTGCGCGCCTCGACGACCACGTGGTCGTAGCCCCGCTCGGTGTCCCACAGCAGCCGGGTGCGCAGGGTGGGCCGCTCGGCGGCGGTGACACCGGTGAGGTCGACGGTGCGGGTGAGGCGCTTGTAGCCGTCGTCGGTGTGCACGGCGGCCGCCATGAAGGAGCCCGCGTAGGGCCCGTACGGGTTGACCGTGCCGGTGAACGACCCGGCGCCGGCGCTCGCGAACCGCGGGTACCGGTCCGCGGGCAGCTCGTCGGAGGTGAGGCCGTAGCCGCCGGCCCCGTCGAGCGGGTTCCCGGGCGCGTCGCCGAGCGGCCCGCCGGTGCCGGCGAGGCGTCCGGCGCCCGTGAACGCGGTGGCGCCGGAGGTGGCGGTGCGGGTGTAGGCGCCCAGGTAGTACTGGCTGAAGTCGTCGGACAGCACGCCGTCGCCGAGGTCGACGCTGCCGCCGGCCCGCTCGCCCGCCTCGATCAGCCGGCCGCCCTCGTTGAGGAAGGCCCGCAGCTGGAGCTGGGTGGCGACGCCCGGGACGGCCGCGCCGGTGTGGTGGACGACGGTGCGGAAGTGGCTCAGCACGCCCAGCGCGTCCGGCGCGCCCTTCTCGGCCACGTCCCAGACGGCGGCGCTGCGGCCGTTCGCCCGCAGCGCGTCGGTGTACGTCTTCGTGCTCGTGGCCTTCGCGCCCTCCTCGGACACGACCAGGACGTCCGCGCGGGGCCGCTGCGCCACGGTGTAGGTGAAGGGCTCGCTCGCCGTCTTCTCGCCGCCGCGGGTCTTGCCGGTGAACCACACCTCGACCCGGTCGCCCGGCTCGCCGTGCCGCACTGTCGCGCGGTACTCGTCGAAGTAGAGGTCGTCCTCGCCGCCGTAGCGCTCGCCGCCCCGCCAGGGCCTGAGGTCCACGCGGTGGGTGCGGCCGCCGTCGACCCGGTACCGCAGCTCCTTGTCGCGCACCGACTTGCGGGCCACGACGGAGACCTCCTGGTCACCGCCGCGCGCGTAGGACGTCGTGAAGGCCGCCGGGGTGAAGTCCGCGGCCTCCAGGCCGACCGCGGAGGACGGCCGGTCGGGGTGTGCGGCGGACTCGGCGACGGAGAGCGCGAACGGGACGTTCTTGGCGAACTCCTGCTGGATCAGCTTCTCGTCGTCCGGGAAGGTGAAGATCGAGCGGCAGTCGCCGGGCTCCCAGGCGTCGTCGGGGTCGGAGGCGGAGGCGGTCTGGCAGGTCGACATCTCCGGGGTGAACATCGCCAGGCCGTTGACGTTGGCCGCGTGGCCGTCGGCCTCGCCGTTGGTGGTGTACAGCTCGGAGGAGAGCTGCGGGTGGTAGCCGGGGATCGCCGAGTTGTCCGGCGTGCCCGCGAGCGCCTCGTACAGCACGTCGTCGGGGGTCGGCGTGGCCACCTGCCAGCCGACCCCGTAGAGGAGCAGCTCGGCGGCGGAGTGGTAGTTGATGCCGTAGGTGAAGCCGATGCGCTTCTGGAAGGCGTCGATCGCCCTGGTCTCGGGCTCGGAGCCCGGGGAGGCGCCCCGGTAGGTCTGGCTGGTGGGGTGGGGCGAGGAACCCTCGTCGTCGTAGCCCCACTTGTAGGGGAAGTTCCGGTTGAGGTCGACGCCGTCGCCGGTGCCGATCCTCCCGTCGCCGTTGACGTCCCGCAGGTTCTTGCGCCACAGGCGGTTGGCGTCGTCGGCGAAGGTGTGGTCGTAGCCGTCGGGGTTGGCGGAGAGGACGAACCACAGCTCGGTGGTGTCGACGATCCGCTTGATCCGCCGGTCGGTGCGGTAGCGGTCGAGGTAGTGGTGCATCAGCCGGCGGGTCATCTCGGGCGTGATCCACTCACGGGCGTGCTGGTTGGCCATGTAGAGGACGGCGGGCCGGGAGCCGTCCTTGCTGGTGCGGGCCCGCTTGGTGAGTTTCAGGGCGAGGATGTCCTGCCCCCGGACCGTCTTCCCGATGGAGACGACCTTGGTGAGGGAGGGGTTGCGCTGCGCGGTGCGCAGGATCTCCTCCTTGAGGCCGCCCTTGCCGCTGTACGGGCGGAAGACGCCCTCGGCGGCGTCCGCCACCCGCTTCTCCGCCCGGGCGGGGAGCGTGTGCTCGGTGAGGTCGACACCCTGTTTCCCGAGCTTTCGCGCCTGTCCCTCGGTGAGGTACACCTCGACGGCGGCCGTGCCCCGTTCGGGCACCCGCTCGCCGAGTTCGTGACCGTCCTGCCCCGCCGCCAGCAGCAGGGGCACCTGCTGCCGCGTGACGTCGGCGCGGTAGACCTTGACCTCGCCGGGATCGCCGGACGAGGGCGGTGCGGGTTGTGCCTGGGCGATGGGTGCGAAGCCGGCTCCGCCGATCAGGAGCGTGCCGACAGCGAGGATCGATCTCGCTCTGCGTCTCATGAGCCCCCCTGAGAGAGGTCCGCCACGGCGGCGAACAGATGCCAGGCTCATGACACAGCATGATCGAGTCAAGGGCGCGCCCACGACACGCGGAGCCGGCGCCGCTCACCCGGGTGGGCGGCGGCGCCGGTTCTCCGATCAGGTGTCGGACGATCGCGCGGGGCGTGTCAGACGCCGATCTTGTCGTCCAGTTCCTCGCTGAGGTTGGCCTCCGTGCCGGGGATGCCGAGGTCGGCGGCGCGCTTGTCGGCCATCGCCAGCAGGCGGCGGATGCGTCCGGCCACCGCGTCCTTGGTGAGCGGCGGGTCGGCGAGCGCGCCCAGCTCCTCCAGGGATGCCTGCTTGTGCTCCATGCGCAGCCGGCCGGCCGCGGCGAGGTGCTCGGGCACGTCGTCGCCGAGGATCTCCAGCGCGCGCTGCACCCGGGCGCCGGCCGCGACGGCGGCGCGGGCGGAGCGGCGCAGGTTGGCGTCGTCGAAGTTGGCCAGCCGGTTCGCCGTGGCCCGCACCTCGCGGCGCATCCGGCGCTCCTCCCAGGCCAGCACCGACTCGTGCGCGCCCAGCCGGGTGAGCAGCGCGCCGATCGCGTCGCCGTCCCGGACGACCACCCGGTCCACGCCGCGCACCTCGCGCGCCTTGGCGGCGATGTGCAGCCGACGGGCGGCGCCGACCAGGGCGAGCGCGGCCTCGGGGCCGGGGCAGGTCACCTCCAGGGAGGAGGAACGGCCGGGCTCGGTGAGGGAGCCGTGCGCGAGGAAGGCGCCCCGCCAGGCGGCCTCGGCGTCACAGGTGGCCCCCGAGACCACTTGCGGGGGCAGGCCGCGGATCGGGCGGCCCCGGCCGTCCACCAGGCCGGTCTGACGGGCGAGCTGGTCACCTCCGGCGACCACGCGCACCACGTAGCGGGAGCCGCGGCGCAGCCCGCCCGGCGCCATCACGATCAGTTCGGAGCTGTGGCCGAAGATCTCCAGGATGTCCCGCTTGAGCCGCCGGGCGGCCATCGCGGTGTCCAGCTCCGCCTCGATCACGATGCGCCCGCTGACCAGGTGGAGGCCGCCGGCGAACCGCAGAACGGCGGAGACCTCCGCCTTCCTGCAGCAGGTACGGGTGACGGGGAGCCGGCTGATCTCGTCCTTCACCGCTGCCGTCATCGCCATGGGCCGATCCTTCCATGCATCCGAAAAATACGGTCGTACGCGGCGGCCAACAGCTCCGGGTCGTGCCGGGGGCTTCCGTCGGTCCGGGCCACGGGGGCCAGCTCGACCGCGGCGCCGAACCGCTTGGCGGCATCGGTCAGCAAGTCGCGGTCGGGCACGGCGGCCTCGTCGGCCAGCACCACGTCCAGGGCGAGTTTAGGGGCGTGTCGCCCCAAAACCTCCAAATGACGCTGCGGGGAGAAGCCCTCGGTTTCTCCGGGCTGCGGGGCGAGGTTCAGCGAGAGCACCCGGCGCGCCTTCGTCTCGACGAGGGCGTCCAGCAGCTCGGGGACCAGCAGGTGCGGGATCACCGAGGAGAACCAGGAGCCGGGTCCCAGCACCACCCAGTCGGCGTCCAGCACCGCCGCGACCGCCTCCGGCACGGCCGGCGGGTCGTTCGGCACGAGGTGCACCGACTGCACCTCGCCCGGGGTGAGGGCGACGGTGGCCTGGCCGCGGACGGTGCCGATGTCGCCGGGGCGCTCCGGGTCGTGCCCCTTGACCAGCGCCTGGAGCTCCAGCGGCACGGCGGACATGGGCAGCACCCGGCCGTGCGCGCCGAGCAGCATGCCCACCAGGTCCAGCGCCTTGACGTGGTCGCCGAGCTGCTCCCACAGGGCCACGATCAGCAGGTTGCCGACCGCGTGCTCGTGCAGGTCGCCCTTGGACTGGAAGCGGTGCTGGATGACGCGCGCCCAGGTCTGGCCCCAGTCGTCGTCCCCGCACAGCGCGGCGAGCGCTTTGCGCAGGTCGCCGGGGGGCAGCACACCCAGTTCGTCACGCAGGCGGCCGCTGGAGCCGCCGTCGTCGGCGACGGTGACCACGGCCGTGAGGTCGCCGGTGATCCTGCGCAGGGCGGCCAGCGATGCGGACAGGCCCATGCCGCCGCCGAGGGCGACGACCTTGGGCTGGGCGCCCCTGCGGCGCGGGCGGGCGCCACGCGTCTCGGCCGGCCGGCCGGCGCGGCCCTCGGGGACCGCTCTGCGCAGCCGGCTCAGCCGCGGCGTACGTCGTGTCATTCCCGTCCCATGTCCCGGTGGACGACCACCGTCTCCACACCCTCCGCGGCGAGCCGGGCGGCGAGCTTCTCCGACATGGCGACCGAGCGGTGCTTGCCGCCCGTGCAGCCGACCGCGATGGTCACGTAGCGCTTGCCCTCACGGCGGTAGCCCGCGGCGACCATGCGCAGCAGCTCGGCGTAGCGGTCGAGGAACTCCTTGGCGCCGGGCTGGTTGAAGACGTACGACGCCACCTCCTCGTTGAGGCCGGTGTAGGGGCGCAGCTCGGGGATCCAGTGCGGGTTGGGCAGGAACCGCATGTCCACGACCAGGTCGGCGTCGACCGGGAGGCCGTACTTGAAGCCGAAGGACATCACGGTGGCCCGCAGCTCGGGCTCCTCCTCGCCGGCGAACTGCGCGTGCATCTTCGCGCGCAGCTCGTGCACGTTGAGCCCGGAGGTGTCGATCACCAGGTCGGCGTCGCCGCGCAGCTCGCGCAGCAGCTCCCGTTCGGCGGCGATGCCGTCGACGATCCGGCCGTCGCCCTGGAGGGGGTGAGGGCGGCGGACCGACTCGAAGCGGCGCACCAGGGCCTCGTCGGAGGACTCCAGGAACACCGTGCGCCGGGTGACACCGCGCGCGTCGAGGTCGGCGAGGGACTCGCGCAGGTTGTCGAAGAAGCGCCGGCCGCGGACGTCGACGACGACCGCGATCCGTGCCACGTTGCCCTGGGAGCGCGCGCCGAGCTCCACCATGGTGGGGATCAGCGCGGGCGGCAGGTTGTCGACGACGAACCAGCCGAGGTCCTCCAGACACTTCGCGGCCGTCGATCGGCCGGCCCCGGACATACCGGAGATGATCACCAGCTCGGGGATGCCCACCTCGGGCACCCCGCCGTTTTCCTTGCCCGTCTTCACCTGTGCTCCGTTGTCCTGCCGGACGCCGGCGCGGTCCGTGGCCCCGCCCGCCTGCTGCGCCGCCCGGTCCCGCCGCCCGGCAGGTCCTGTCTCGTGCTCGGTCATCGCTCCTGCCCCCGTCGTTCGTCCGGGGCGCCCGCGGACACGGGCTCCCCCGGAGAACCCGTCTGATGCCCGGGTTCTTCCGTGTCATCCATGATCTCGCCCGTCGCCGTGTTCACCGCGGGACCGCCGGGCGTCGCCCGGGCGAGGACCGCGACGACCGTCTCGGCCGTCTTGCGTCCTATGCCCGGAACGTCACAGATCTGCTCGATTGTCGCCGACCGCAGCCGCTTCAACGAACCGAAGTGCTTGATCAGCGCCTGCTTGCGGGTCTCGCCGAGACCGGGGACGTCGTCCAGGGGGCTGGAGCGGAAGCGCTTGGCGCGCTTGCTGCGCTGATAGGTGATCGCGAAGCGGTGCGCCTCGTCACGGACGCGCTGCAGCAGGTACAGGCCCTCGCTGGTACGGGGCAGCACCACCGGGTCGTCGTCGCCGGGCAGCCACACCTCCTCCAGCCGCTTGGCGAGGCCGCACACGGCGATGTCGTCGATGCCCAGCTCGTCCAGGGCCCGCTGGGCCGCCGCGACCTGCGGCGCGCCGCCGTCCACCACGACGAGCTGCGGCGGGTACGCGAACCGCTTGGGGCGCCCGTCGTCCTCCGTGAGGGTGCTCGCGGGCGGCTCCGCGAGGCCCGCGGCGGCCGTCCCCGGGTCCGCCGCGGCGCCGGGCTCCTCCCCGTCGGTCCACTCCCCCGTGCGCTCCTTCTCCGCCAGGTAGCGGCGGAAGCGCCGGGTGATCACCTCGTGCATGGACCGGACGTCGTCCTGGCCGGCGAAGCCCTTGATCTGGAAGCGGCGGTACTCGCTCTTGCGGGCCAGCCCGTCCTCGAAGACCACCATGGAGGCCACCACGTCGTCGCCCTGGAGGTGCGAGATGTCGTAGCACTCGATGCGCAGCGGGGCGCTGTCCAGGCCCAGGGCCTCGCTGATCTCCTCCAGCGCGCGCGAGCGCGTGGTGAGGTCGGAGGCCCGCTTGGTCCTGTGCAGCACGAGCGCCTGCTGGGCGTTGCGCTCCACGGTCTCCATCAAGGCCCTCTTGTCCCCGCGCTGCGGGACGCGCAGGGAGACGCTCGCCCCGCGCCGCCCGGTCAGCCACTCCTGCACCGGCTCCACCGGGTCGGGCAGGGCGGGGACCAGCACCTCGCGCGGGACGGCGTCACCGGTCTCCTCGCCGTAGAGCTGCTGCAGGGCGTGCTCGACCAGGGCGCCGGTGGTGATCTCCTCGACCTTGTCCGTGACCCAGCCGCGCTGGCCTCGCACGCGCCCGCCCCGGACGTGGAAGATCTGGACGGCCGCCTCCAGCTCGTCCTCGGCGACCGCGATCAGGTCGGCGTCGGTGGCGTCCGCCAGCACCACCGCGTTCTTCTCCATGGCCTTCTTCAGGGCGCCGATGTCGTCGCGCAGGCGCGCGGCCCGCTCGTACTCCATCTCCTCGGCCGCCTCCGCCATCTGCCGCTCCAGACGGCGCAGGTAGGCGCCGGTGCGGCCGGCCATGAAGTCGCAGAACTCCTCGGCCAGCTCCCGGTGGTCCTCGGCGGAGATCCGCTCCACGCAGGGCGCCGAGCACTTGCCGATGTAGCCGAGCAGGCAGGGCCGGCCGGTGCGGGCGGCGTTCTTGAACACGCCCGCCGAGCAGGTGCGCACCGGGAAGACGCGCAGCATCAGGTCCACGGTGTCGCGGATCGCCCACGCGTGCGCGTACGGGCCGAAGTACCGCACGCCCTTCTTCTTGTGACCGCGCATCACCTGCACGCGCGGGTACTCCTCGGTCATCGTCACCGCGAGGTACGGGTAGCTCTTGTCGTCGCGGTACTTGACGTTGAACCGGGGGTCGAACTCCTTGATCCAGGAGTACTCCAGCTGCAGCGCCTCGACCTCCGTCGAGACCACCGTCCACTCCACGGACGCGGCCGTGGTCACCATCGAGCGGGTGCGCGGGTGCAGCCCGGCCAGGTCCTGGAAGTAGTTCGCCAGGCGCTGGCGCAGACTCTTCGCCTTCCCGACGTAGATCACCCGGCGGTGCTCGTCACGGAACCGGTAGACCCCCGGCGAGTCGGGGATCTCACCCGGTCTGGGGCGGTAGCTGGAGGGGTCGGCCATGTCTCACACCCTACTGGCGGGCACCGACAGGACGACGGGGCCGGGGCGGGGGCGGGGGCGGATCGGGAGCGGTTCCGGACGGCCTCCGGAACCGGTCCGCGAGGTCCGGTGCGGGCCGGATGGGTTACGGCGGCCGGTGAGCGGGAATGTGGTGGGTTCGCGCCTCGGGCGATCAACGGGGTCGGTGGACGGACCGCGGCCGTGGTCCGTCCCGCGGTCCGAACCGGCTCCCCGGCCGGTGGTCCGAGGCGGTCGTGACAGCGGTCGCGTGAGTGATCGCGAGTCGGGAGGTCGTATGCGACAGACGCGGATCGAGAAACCACGACGGCCGGCCCGGTACCGCCGGTCCTCGGACGAGACGGCTGCCTTCCCCGAGTCCCTCGACCCGCGCGACCCCGACGTCGTGCGCGCGAAGCGCCTCCGGGCCGCGGGCTCGCGGCTCCGGGGCGGGGAGCGCACCGACGGGACCTGAGCCCGGGACGAAGAGCGCGTAGATCACGAAGAGAACGAAGAGCACGAAGAGGGCGAAGGCCGCATAGAGCACGTAGGGCATGTGGAAGAACATCCCGCACGCACCTCAGGGGGCCGGACCGGCCGCATGGCCGGTCCGGCCCCCTCGCGTGTGCCGCTCTTGCCGCCGGACGGTTGTCGGGACTTGGTCAACACGCTTCAATGCGTGGGAACTCGGGGTGCTGAACGACGGCGTACGCGTGTGAAGACCGCGCCGTGCCGACGGGGGCGGGGCCCCCGGGACGCTCCGCGCGAACGGCCTGACCAGCCGTTGTGACCTTCACAGAGAGGCCCCTGCATGTCGCACGCCACACAGCACGCGGACGTCGTCACCGCAGAACTGGACGCGGCCCTGCGCGGCGGCCCGTTCCACGTCGCCCTGCGCGCCGCGATAGCCGCGCGGGGACTGCCGCTGCAGCGGGTGCAGCACCACCTGTCCCGCCACGGCGTGAAGGTGGGCGTCACCAGCCTCAGCTACTGGCAGCAGGGCGCCCGCCGCCCCCAGCGCCCGGAGTCGCTGCGGGCCGTACGGGCACTGGAGGAGATCCTGCAGCTGCCGGAGGAGTCACTGATCCGTCTGCTCGCCGAGACGGACGACCGGGCCGCGGACCGCCGCTCCGCCGGCCACACCTACCGCTCCCTCATGGAGGTCTCGGGCGTCCTGGACAAGCTGCTGGCCGAGTTCGGCACCCCGCGCGACGGCGGGCTGCACACCCTGGGCCACCACGAGCGGGTGCGCATCGGCACGCGCAGGGAACTGGCGGAGCGCGAGTCCCACCACATCGTGCGCGCCCACCGCGACGGCGTCGACCGCTACATCGCCGTCCACCACGGCGACCCGGGCGCCGATCCGGAGCGCATGCAGGTGCGCACCCTGGAGAACTGCCGCACCGGACGCGTGCGCCATCACCACGACACAGGCGTGCTCGCGGCCGAGCTGCTCTTCGACATCCGGCTGCGCGCCGGTGACACCTTCCTCTTCCGGTACGCGGTGGAGGACGGCACCGGCGGTGTCTGCCGCGAATACGTACGGGGCGCGGACTCCCCCGGCGGCCAGTACGCGCTCCAGGTCTGCTTCGACTCCGCCGCGCTCCCCGTACGGTGTCACCGCTTCACCCAGCACTCGGCCGCGGCCCCGCGCGGAGGCCGCCAGGAGCTGGCCCTCAGCACGCGACACCGGTCGGTGCACCTGGTGGAACCGCGCCTGCGGGCCGGCTACGTGGGGATCGCCTGGGACTGGGAGTAGCCCGGACCGGACCGGGACCGAGCGAGTTCAGGTGCGGCTCAGGCGCGGGTCAGTCGCGTGGCTTGGCGACCAGCGTGCCGTTCTCCACCTCGACGGCCAGCGGCTTCAGCGGCGCCACAGCCGGCTCACGCAGCGCCTTTCCGGTGGCGACGTCGAACTCGCTGCCGTGACACGGGCAGATCAGCCTGGTCCCGTCCAGCTTGTTGATGGAACACCCCGCATGCGTGCACACGGTGTTGTACGCGGTGAACCGGCCGTCCTCGCCACGGCTGACGACCACGTTGTGGTCCCGGTACAGCTTGGCGCCGCCCGCGGCGACCTCGCTCTCGGGGCCCAGCTCGACGGGTCCGCTCAGCGGGGCGGACCTGTCGTCGCCTCCTCCGCAGGCGGTGAGTCCCAGCCCTGCGACGGGTGTGAGG
The DNA here is from genome assembly GCF_055778765.1 of Streptomyces sp. DSM 120436. NCBI lineage: Bacteria > Bacillati > Actinomycetota > Actinomycetes > Kitasatosporales > Streptomycetaceae > Streptomyces > Streptomyces sp. DSM 120436. Next base: position 1,528,580 of record NZ_JBSKBS010000002.1, read on the forward strand.
GCCGCGCCCCGCAGGACGGTCCGGCGGGTCGCGGCGGGTCGGGCGGACATGCGGGCTCCCACGGTTCGTGCGCGGTGGACGACTGTTCACCGGGACGATATCGGGGCGGGTGGGGCGGATTGCGGGTGGGTGGGGGTGGCGGGGGGACAGTGCGGAGGGGCGGGCGCAAGCGCTCGCGCAAGCGTTCACGTAAACGCTTTCGCAAGCGTTGGCGCGAGCGCTGACGCAAACGCTCGCGCAAGCGTTTACGCAATCGTTTACGCCCTCGTTCTCATACGGTACGGTCCCCGCACGAGACCAAGACCTCTCAAGGCCCCGCACGAGCAGCGGACCCGCGCCGCCCCAGCCCGAAGGAGAACGGACGATGGCGACCATGGCGGATGTGGCGCGCAGCGCCGGAGTCTCCATCGCGACCGTCTCACACGTGCTGAACGGCACCCGCCCGGTGCTCCCCCACACCCGCCAGGCCGTCCTGGACGCCGTGGAGGAGCTCGGCTACACCCCCAACACCCTGGCCCGCTCGCTGGTCACGGCCCGCACCCGGTCGATCGGGCTCGCGGTGTCGGCGATCAGCAACCCGTACTTCACGGAGATCCTCCAGGGCGTCGAGGCAACGGCCCTGGAGCGCGGGTACAGCCTCCTCATCGCCGATCCGCACGACGACCCTGCGCACGAGCGCACGGTCGTCCAGCTGCTGCACGAGCGCCGGGTGGAGGGCATGATCGTGGCGCCCTCCCCCGAGCCCGGAGAACTGCTCTCCTACCTGAGGCGGCACCAGGTACCGGCCGTATTCCTGGACCGGCTGGCCGTCCCGTCCGCCGAGGACGGGCCGCCCCTCTTCGACCAGGTCTGCGCCGAGAGCACCGGGCCGACCGCCCGCCTGGTCACCCATCTCGCCGAACGCGGTCACCGCCGCATCGCCCTGGTGGCCGGCCTGCCCGGGCTCAGCACCACCGCCGAGCGGATCACCGGGTACCGGCACGGGCTCGCGGCCTCCGGGCTGCCGTTCGACGAGCGGATCCTGGTGCACGGCGACTCGGAGGCCGCAGGAGCCGAACGCGCCACGGCCGAGCTGCTGGACCTCGGTTCGCGCCCCACCGCGCTGATCACCGCCAACAACGCCATGACCATCGGCGCGCTGCGCGCCCTGCGCGCCCACGGCCTGTCCGTACCCGAGGACATCGCCCTGTGCTGCTTCGACGACTTCGCCTGGGCGGACCTCTTCTCCCCTCGTCTCACGGCCGTCGCCCAGCCGAGCCGGGACATCGGCGCGCGGGCGGTGCACCTGCTGCTGGACCGCCTCGCCGCCCCGGACCGTCCGGCCCGCACCGAACGCCTCCCGTGCACCTTCGTGCACCGCACCTCCTGCGGCTGCCCGGAAGAAAGGAACCCCTCATGATCGTCGTCGCCGGTGAGGCACTGATCGACCTGGTACCGCAGGGGGCGGGCGCGCTCGCCGCGCTGACGCCCGCGCTCGGCGGCGGCCCCTTCAACACGGCGGTGGCCCTGGGCCGCCTCGGCTCCCCCACCGCGTTCTGCTCCCGGGTGTCGCGGGACGCCTTCGGGGAGGCGCTGCTGGAACGGCTCGAGGTGACCGGCGTGGACGTGGCGTCGGTGCAGCGCGGTGACGAGCCGACGACGCTGGCCGTCGCCACGGTCGGCGCCGACGGCTCGGCGGCCTACTCGTTCTACGTGGAGGGCACCGCGGACCGGCTGTTCACCGAGCCCGAGGCGCTGCCCGCCGGTACCCGCGCGGTGTCCTTCGGCACGTGTTCCCTCGTGCTGGAGCCGGGCGCGAGCGCGTACGAGGCTCTGATGCGCCAGGCGTCGGCGGGGGGCGTGTTCACGGCGCTCGACCCCAACATCCGGGCGGGGCTGATCCCGGACGCCGACGCCTACCGGGCGCGGTTCAGAAGCTGGCTGCCGTCGGTGTCCCTGCTGAAGCTGTCCGTGGAGGACGCCGAATGGCTCGGCGGGTCCCCGCGCGAGTGGCTGGCGGCCGGACCCGCGGCGGTGGTGGTCACCCGGGGCGGGGACGGTCTGACGGCGTACACCCGTGACGGTGCCGCGTACACGGTGCCGGGTGAGCGCGTCGCGGTGGTGGACACCATCGGCGCGGGCGACACGGTGAACGCGGCCCTGCTGCACGGACTGGCGGAGCGTGACGCGCTCAGCGACGAGGGCGTGGCCGCGCTCGGCGCCGAGGGCTGGGAGAGCCTGCTGCGTTTCGCGGCGCGCGCGGCGGCGGTCACCTGTTCCCGCGCCGGTGCGGAGCCCCCGTACGCCCACGAGCTGGAGCCGGGGGCCGCCTGACACACGTGTGCCGTGCCGCGGAGGAGCGCCTCCGCGGCACGGCACACGGTCGGGTGGGCGGGCCGGTCAGGTGCCGCGCGTCGTCTTCTTCGCGGTGGCCTTGCCGGCCGTCTTCCTGGCGGTGGTTCCGACCGCCTTGGTGGTGGTCGCCTTCGCCGTCGACCGGGCGGCGACCGTCTTCTTCGCCGCCTTGCGCGGGGCCCGGACCTGCGGCGCGTCACTGATCCGCTCCGCGCCCAGGATCTCCCGCAGGAACTTGCCGGTGTGGCTGGCCGGCACGCCGGCGACCTGTTCGGGCGTACCCTCCGCGACGACGAGGCCGCCGCCGGAACCGCCCTCGGGACCCATGTCGACGACCCAGTCGGCCGTCTTGATCACATCGAGGTTGTGCTCGATGACGATCACGGTGTTGCCCTTGTCGACCAGGCCGGACAGGACCGTCAGCAGCTTGCTGATGTCCTCGAAGTGCAGACCGGTGGTCGGCTCGTCGAGGACGTAGACCGTGCGGCCTGTGGAGCGCTTCTGCAGCTCGCTGGCGAGCTTGACGCGCTGCGCCTCGCCGCCGGACAGGGTGGTCGCGGACTGGCCGAGCCGGACGTAGCCGAGGCCGACGTCGTTGAGCGTCTTCAGGTGGCGGGAGATCGCCGGGACCGCCTCGAAGAAGTGCATGGCCTCTTCGATCGGCATGTTCAGCACGTCGGCGATGGACTTGCCCTTGTAGTGGACCTCCAGCGTCTCCCGGTTGTAGCGGGCGCCGTGGCAGACCTCGCACGGGACGTAGACGTCCGGCAGGAAGTTCATCTCGATCTTGATGGTGCCGTCGCCCGCGCAGTTCTCGCAGCGGCCGCCCTTGACGTTGAAGGAGAACCGGCCCGGCATGTAGCCGCGCACCTTCGCCTCCGTCGTCTCCGCGAACAGCTTGCGGATGTGGTCGAAGACGCCCGTGTACGTCGCCGGGTTGGACCGCGGGGTGCGGCCGATCGGCGACTGGTCGACGTGCACGACCTTGTCGACGAGGTCGTCACCCTCGACGCGCGTGTGCCGGCCGGGCACGTTGCGCGCGCCGTTCAGCTCGCGGGCGAGGTGCGTGTACAGGATGTCGTTGACCAGTGTGGACTTGCCGGAGCCGGACACACCGGTGACCGCGGTGAACACACCCAGCGGGAAGGACACGTCGATGTCCCGCAGGTTGTTCTCCCGGGCGCCGCGCACCGTGATGCGGCGCGACGGGTCGTGCGGGCGCCGCACGTCGGGCAGGGGGATCGACTTCTTGCCCGACAGGTACTGGCCGGTCTGCGACTCGGCGTTGGCCAGCAGTTCCTTGAGGGAGCCGCTGTGCACGACCTTGCCGCCGTGCTCGCCGGCGCCGGGGCCGATGTCGACGATCCAGTCGGCGACCTTGATGGTGTCCTCGTCGTGCTCCACGACGATGAGTGTGTTGCCCATGTCGCGCAGCCGGACCAGGGTCTCGATCAGCCGGTGGTTGTCGCGCTGGTGCAGGCCGATGGACGGCTCGTCGAGCACGTAGAGCACGCCGACGAGGCCGCTGCCGATCTGGGTGGCCAGGCGGATGCGCTGCGCCTCGCCGCCGGACAGGGTGCCCGCCGCGCGGTTCAGCGAGAGGTAGTCCAGGCCGACGTCGACCAGGAACCGCAGCCGCTCGTTGACCTCCTTGAGGACGCGCTCGGCGATCTTCTTGTCGCGGTCGGTCAGCTTCAGCTCGCCCAGGAAGTCCGCGCAGTCGCTGATGGACATCGCGGAGACCTCGGCGATGGACTTGCCCATGACCGTGACGGCGAGGACGACCGGCTTGAGACGCGTGCCCTCACAGGCGGGGCAGGGCACCTCGCGCATGTAGCCCTCGAAGCGCTCGCGGCTGGCGTCGCTCTCGGCTTCGCTGTGCCGCCGCTTGATGAACGGCACCGCGCCCTCGAAGGCGGTGGTGTAGCGCCGCTCGCGTCCGTAGCGGTTGCGGTAGCGGACCTCGACCTGGGTCTTGTGGCCGTACAGCAGGGCCTTCTTGGCGCGCTGCGGCAGCCCGGCCCACGGGATGTCCGTGCGGAAGCCGAGCGCGTCCGCGAGGGCGCCGACGAGGCGGTCGAAGTAGTCCTTGGTGTGGCCGTGCGACCACGGGTGGATGGCGCCCTCGTCGAGGCTCTTGTCCGGGTCCGGGACGATCAGCTCGGGGTCGACCTCCATGCGCGTGCCGATGCCGGTGCACTCGGGGCAGGCGCCGAAGGGCGAGTTGAAGGAGAACGAGCGGGGCTCCAGCTCCTCGAACGACAGGTCGTCGTACGGGCAGTAGAGGTGCTCGGAGTACATGCGCTCGCGTTCGGGAGCGTCCTCGGGGAGGTCGACGAAGTCGAGCACGACCATGCCGCCGGACAGCCCGAGGGCGGTCTCCACGGAGTCGGTGAGACGGCGCTTGGCGCTGTCCTTGACCGTGAGGCGGTCCACGACCACCTCGATGGTGTGCTTCTCCTGCTTCTTCAGCGCGGGCGGGTTGGACAGCTGGACGGTCTCGCCGTCCACCCGCGCGCGGGAGTAGCCCTTGGTCTGGAGGTCGGAGAAGAGGTCGACGAACTCGCCCTTGCGCTCGCGCACCAGCGGGGACAGCACCTGGAAGCGGCTCCCCTCCGGCAGTTCCAGGACCCTGTCGACGATGGCCTGCGGCGACTGGCGGGAGATCGTCCGGCCGCACTCGGGACAGTGCGGCCGGCCGATGCGCGCGAACAGCAGACGCAGGTAGTCGTAGACCTCGGTGATGGTGCCGACCGTGGAGCGCGGGTTGCGCGAGGTGGACTTCTGGTCGATGGAGACCGCCGGGGAGAGGCCCTCGATGAAGTCGACGTCCGGCTTGTCCATCTGGCCGAGGAACTGCCGGGCGTAGGAGGAGAGCGACTCGACGTAACGCCGCTGCCCCTCGGCGAAGATGGTGTCGAAGGCCAGCGAGGACTTGCCCGACCCCGACAGGCCCGTGAAGACGATGAGCGAGTCGCGCGGGAGGTCGAGCGAGACGTTCTTGAGGTTGTGCTCGCGCGCTCCACGGACGATGAGACGGTCGGCCACGCCGGTCCGCACCTTTCTTGAGGGAAGTGACAGGGGCGGGGCCCCCGTCCTTCTCAGACTAGGGGGAGCCACTGACAACGCCGGTTCGGATTCACGGATCGTCAACAAACCCCGGCTCTCCAGCATGCCCGACGCCGCACCCGACCTTATAGCACGTGCATTCGATTCCAGTGTCCGGTTCATTTCCTTCACCCGAAGGTGTGACACGGCTAGGGTCGGCGGCATGATGGATCACGCTGATGACCTGGCGTCTGTACAGGCCGCTACCGAGCGGCTGCTCCACGCGGTCGGCGCACTGGACGACGCGGCTGTGACCCAGTCGTCACGCCTGCCCGGCTGGACCCGCGGCCACGTCCTCGCCCACCTGGCCCGCAACGCGGACGCCCTGGTGAACGTTCTGGAGGGCCGTCCCATGTACGCCTCCGCCGAGGCCCGGGACGCCGATATCGAGGCGGGCGCCCCGCGTCCCCTGGACGAGCAGCTCGCGGATGTACGGGCGACCGCCGAGCGGTTCCGCGCGACGGCCGCCGCCCCGGCGGACCGGTCCCGCGTCGTCGAACTGCGCAACGGCGTCACCGACCGCGCGGAGCGGGTGCCGTTCCGGCGCTGGATCGAGGTGGAGCTGCACCACGTCGACCTGGGGATCGGCTATGAGCTGGAGGACCTGCCGGCCGACTTCACCGACCGGGAGATCGCCTTCCTCGCGGCCCGCTTCACCGGCCACCCGGACGTGCCCGCGACCACCCTCTCGACCACGGACGGCCGCACCTGGACGACCGGCGGCGGAGCGGACGGCGGCCCCGTCACGGTCGAGGGGACGCCCGCCGGTCTGCTCGGCTGGCTCGCCGGACGCCGGGACGGGGCCGCCCTGACGGTGAAGGGCGGGGACCTGCCGAAGCCGCCGCCTCTGTGAGCTCGGTCCGGCGCCGCTTACGGCGCTAGGCTGACGCCCATGACGTACAGCGGGCGGGTGACGGTCGGCGGACCGGCCGACGTGCACGAACTCAAGGACCTGATGATCACCAAGGTCGCGGTCGGCCCCATGGAGAACAACGCGTACCTGCTGCGCTGCCGGGCCACCGACGATCAATTGCTGATCGACGCGGCGAACGACGCCGGCACACTGCTGGGCATGATCGGTGACGACGGCATCACCTCCGTCGTCACCACCCACCGGCACGGCGACCACTGGCAGGCGCTCGCGGAGGTCGTGGCCGCCACCGGCGCCCGCACCTACGCGGGCCGGTACGACGCCGAAGGCATTCCGGTCCCGACCGACGTGCCGGTCGACGACGGCGACGTCATCCGCGTCGGTCAGGTGGAGCTCACCGCCCGCCACCTCGTCGGCCACACCCCCGGCTCGATCGCCCTCGTCTACGACGACCCCCACGGGCATCCCCATGTGTTCACCGGGGACTGCCTGTTCCCGGGCGGTGTGGGCAACACCCGCAAGGACCCGGAGGCGTTCGCCGACCTGATGCACGACGTCGAGACCAAGCTCTTCGACGTCCTCCCGGACGAGACGTGGGTCTACCCGGGCCACGGCGACGACACCACGCTCGGCGCCGAACGCCCCCACCTGCCGGAGTGGCGCGCACGCGGCTGGTGAGCGGGCGGCCGGTCCGCTCGGGTCACGCCTCGGCCAGCCCCGGACCCGCCAGCGCCGCGACCCGCTCCACCGCGAACACGTACCCCTGGACGCCGCACCCCGCGATGACGCCGTCGGCGCGCAGCGAGACGTAGGAGTGGTGCCGGAAGCTCTCCCGCCGGTGGATGTTGGAGATGTGGACCTCCACCACGGGCATGCCGTCGCAGGTGTTGAGGGCGTCCAGGATCGCGACGGAGGTGTGCGAGTAGGCGCCCGGGTTGATGACGATGCCGCAGTGGTGCAGCCGCGCCTCGTGGATCCAGTCGACCAACTGGCCCTCGTGGTTGGACTGGCGGAGGTCCACCGTGCCGTTGTGCGCGGCGGCCGCCCGGGCGCACATCGCCTCGATGTCGGCCAGTGTGTCGCGGCCGTAGATCTCCGGCTGCCGCTGTCCGAGCAGGTTCAGATTGGGCCCGTTGAGGATCATGATCGGGGCGTCGGCCAGGTTGCGGGGCACGTTTCCTCCGGTCCGTCGGCGGTGCGGTCCCTCGCCGGGACCGCTGATCGCACCCGGTCTATCACGCCACGCCGCACCATGCCGGAGGCTCGTGCGGCACCGTCGTCCGGCCGTGCTGTCCGCTCGTATCGGCAAGCGCCCGGGGCCGCCCGGATGTCCGGGCGGCCCCAGGGTCCCCCATCAGGTCCCCGGTCAGGGATTGATCGTCAGTTCCAGGTAGGCGGCGAGCAGCACCAGGTGCACGCCTCCCTGAAGCGGTGTGGCCCGGCCCGGGACCACGGTCAGGGCGCTGACCACCACCGTCAGGGCGAGCAGCACCATGTGGGTGTTGCCGAGGCCGAGAATGAGCGGGCCGGGCAGCCAGAGCGAGGCCAGCGCGACGGTCGGGATGGTCAGGCCGATGCTGGCCATCGCCGAGCCCAGCGCCAGGTTCATGCTGGTCTGCACGTGGTTGCGGTGCGCCGCGCGCACCGCGGCTATGGTCTCCGGCAGCAGCACCAGCAGGGCGATGATCACACCGACCACGCCGTGGCCGAGACCGGCCGCCTCCACCCCGGACTCGATCGTCGGCGACACGCCTTTGGCCAGGCCTACGACGCCGACCAGGGCCAGGAGCAGCAGCCCCAGGCTGATCAGCGCGGTGCGCGTGGAGGGCGCCTCGACGTGCTCCTCGGGGGTGGGCGACCCGTCGTGCTTGACGACCGGCAGGAAGTAGTCGCGGTGCCGCACGGTCTGGGTCGCGACGAACAGGCCGTAGAGGCTCAGTGAGGCGACCGCGGCGAAGGTGAGCTGGACGGTGGAGAACTCCGGGCCCGGCTTGCTGGTGGTGAACGTCGGCAGCACCAGGCTGAGAACCGCCAGCGTGGTCACGGTGGCCAGGGCGGCTCCGGTGCCCTCCGAGTTGAAGACCGCCGTCTTGTGCCGCAGCGAGCCGACGAGCAGGCTGAGCCCGAGGATGCCGTTGCAGGTGATCATGACGGCGGCGAACACGGTGTCCCGGGCGAGCGTCGCGCTCTTGTCCCCGCCGTCGAGCATCAGGGTCACGATCAGCGCCACTTCGATGACCGTGACGGCGACCGCCAGCACCAGGGAGCCGAACGGCTCGCCGACCCGGTGGGCGACCACCTCGGCGTGGTGCACGGCCGCCAGCACCGCTCCCGCCAGGACCAGGGTCACCAGCACGACGATCCCGCCGGGCAGGTCCCTCCCCCAGGTCAGGGCGAGCAGCACGACCGCGAGCACCGGAACGGCGAGCGTCCAACGGCTTGCCATGTACTTGATCCGGTCCGTCATGCGGCGCTCGTCCCCGGCGTGTGGGGGTACCGCACCTCGAAGACTGTCGACCACCGGGCGACCGTGGAGGGCGTCGGGACGGTCACCGCCGTACGGCGACCCCTTCCGCTCCGCGATCCTGATCGTCTGGGGGTCATCATGGTCACGCATGCCCTCCTGGTGTTCGTCGATTGCGGTCGGCGCCGTCCGGGGCGGCGCGGTGGAACGTGCGGGACCGGGAGCGACGGCCGGCGACGTGCTGTCCTTCGCTCCCGGTGCCCGGTGTTCCTGGTGTCCGACGGGGTCAGGCGTCGATGTCGGTCTTCTCGGAGCTCCCCGTGCCCCCGGTGACCGCCTCGGCCTGCGCCTGCTTCCGGGACGCCCGGAGGCTGGTGATCGTGGTGACGATCAGCACCGAGCAGATCACGCCCAGGGAGACCGGAATGCTGATCTCGGGTACGTGCACCCCGGACTCGTGCAGGGCGTGCAGCACCAGCTTCACGCCGATGAAGCCCAGGATGATCGACAGGCCGTAGGACAGGTGGACCAGCTTCTTCAGCAGTCCGCCGATGAGGAAGTACAGCTGCCGCAGTCCCATCAGCGCGAACGCGTTCGCCGTGAAGACGATGTACGGGTCCTGGGTCAGGCCGAAGATCGCGGGGATCGAGTCCAGCGCGAACAGGATGTCGGTGGAGCCGATGGCGAGCATGACGACGAGCATCGGGGTCATGACCCGCTTGCCGTTCTGCTGGATCCACAGCTTGGTGCCGTGGTAGCGGTCGGCCACGCCGAAGCGGCGCTCGGCCGCCTTGAGGAGCTTGTTCTCCTCGAACTCCTCGTCCTCCTCGTCGGCCCTGGCCTCCTGGATGAGCTTCCAGGCGGTCCAGATCAGGAAGGCGCCGAAGATGTAGAAGACCCAGGAGAAGCTGGCGATGATGGCGGCGCCGGCGGCGATGAAGATCGCGCGCAGCACCAGGGCGATGAGCACTCCGACGAGGAGCACCCGCTGCTGGTACTGCGAGGGCACGGCGAACTTCGCCATGATCAGGACGAAGACGAAGAGGTTGTCGACGCTCAGCGACTTCTCGGTGATGTAGCCGGCGAAGAACTCGCCCGCCGGCTGACCGCCGCCGAAGACCAGCAGACCGAGCCCGAAGAGCGCGGCCAGGACGATCCAGACGACGGTCCAGATCCCGGCCTCCTTGACGGAGACGTCATGCGGTTTGCGGCCGATGAAGAAATCGATGGCGATGAGGGCGCACAGGCCCACGATCGTCAGGACCCACAGGGTCGAGGAAACATCCACTGCGCCTCCGGCAGTTGCGTCACACGGCAAATGTCAGCGTCGTCGTCGCTGCCGGAGGTCTCTTCCACCCGGACCTGGGACGCTCGACGCGTCCCGATGGCCCTCGGGCCGACGCCCCGGGATCTGGCCTGATCCGTATTGACGGGGTCGCCGCACAGACAGGGAGTACTCCCCTCCGTGCGGCCAAGAGTACCCAATCACCAAGGGTTGGTAAAGAGATCAGTAAAGAAAGGCACAAAGACCCAGGTGGAAAGGCTTTGCGCGCTCTTGATCAAAGGGGTCGGACGGTCTCACCCGTTCCCCGTGCGGCGCGCCTCGGCGACCTTGGTGAGGACCTGGCGGAGCACCTCGCTGCCCTGCGGCACCACCGGCGGCTCGTACGTCCAGGCGTGCCCCACCCACGGGTCGGCGAGATGGTCGTCGGGCACCGGGGTCAGTCGCAGCAGCGAGCGCCACAGCGGGTCCAGCAGCGGTCCGTAGCCCGCTGACTCCTCGCGGTCCGCGACCATCATCAGGTGGACGCCGACCGACGGCCCCTCGTCGAGGAGGTAGCGCAGCTGGTTCACCGCCCGGTCGTCGAAGCCGTGCGGGAAGTCGTTGACGATCAGCAGCTGCTGCGAGGTGTCGAAGCCGGGCGGCAGCGCGTCCGGCGCCCCGCCGCGCAGCGCCATCTGCACCAGGTCGACCCGCTGGGTGAGCCGGGCCAGCACCTCCGTCACGCCCGCGGCGCCCTGGGCGGGCGGGCCGGCGAGGACGCCGGTCTGGGTGAGCGGAGCCAGCGCCCGCGCGCCGGATCCGGCCGGATCGACGACGTGCACGGTGAACTCGCCGGCCGGGTGGACGGCGAGCATCCGGGCGGCGTGCGCCACGGCGGTCTCCATGGCCAGGCGCCGCATGTCGTGGGAGTCGGTGAACGACCCGTCCAGGGAATCGGTGCGTCCGCTGTCGATCCACAGTCCGCGCTCCAGCGGCAGGCGGAGCAGCATCGGGATGCGGAGCGGCTCGGCCTCGGGCAGCCGGAGGTCGCCCAGGCGCAGCGCCATGGGTATCTCCATCGGCACCCGGTAGGCGTGCCAGCAGGGGGTGTCCCAGCGGGCGAACGCCGGGGGCAGGGCGGGTTCGACGACCTCGGACTCGGCGACGAGCTGGGCGACGTCCCGGTCGAGGGACGCCCGCGCCTGGTCGACGAGTTGCGCGTACCGCGCGCGGGCCGACTCGCGGGCGGCGTCGCCCTGTCCGCCGATACGGCTGCGCGGGTCGGACAGGGCCTGCTCCAGCTCCTTGTCCATCCGCGACTCGGCGAAGTCCACGGCGCTGCGGTACGCGGCGGTGGCGCGGGCCAGGTCCTCGAACATGCCCCAGACCTGGTTGTAGAGCCGCTCCTCCATGGACCACCCGGTCGCGTCGCCCGCCACCGGCTGCGCGGGCCGTCCGGGCTGCGCCGGGGGCGCCGTGGGCGGGGGCGGCGGGGCGGAGGTCCGGCGCCGGGGGTGGCTGTAGTCGACCGGGCCGCCGGAGGACGCGTGCGGGTCGGTCGCGCCGCCGTAGGCGGGCTGCGGTCCGCCCTGTCCCGGGCCGCCGGCCGGCTGCCCGCCGTACGGCGGCACGGGGCCGGGGGCGCCCTGCGGCGCGGCGCCCTGGTCGGAGCCGATCGCGGGGGCCGCGGCCTGACGGGAGCGGTCGCCCTCGGACGTGCGGGGCGGGGGCGTCTGCACGGAGCGGGCGAGACCCCGGGCGACGGCCTCGTCGATGCCGGCCGCGAGCTGCCGGGCCTCGGACAGCCCCTGGTCGGCGAAGAGTTCGGCCAGTCCGCCCGCGTAGCCCTGGCCGACGGCGCGCACCTTCCAGGCACCCCGCCGCCGGTACAGCTCCAGGGCGATGACGGCCGACTCCAGGTCCAGGCCGGTGATGGTGTAGCTGGCGACCTCGGTGCCGTCCAGACCGGTGACGGCGACGAAGGGGGCCGCCACGGCGCCGAAGCGGGCCGGTCCCGCGCCGCCGTTCGCGGCGGGCAGGGCGAGGAGCACACTGACGCGGTGGACCGCGTCGGTCATGGCGTCCAGGTCCACCGCGAGCCGGTGGTCGGCGGCCGCCTGGCGCGACACCTCCAGGCCGGGCTGCACGGGGGCGCCCGGGTGGGCCACCCACTGCGTGCCGTGGATCCGTCCGTTCTCGTCGCTGAGCGCGGCGGCGGCCGCGACCGGCGTGCCGGCCGAGATCCGGATCTCCAGACGGGACTGGGAGAGCGGGTGGTTCTGCCCCCGCACCAGCTCGGCCGTCATCGCCTTGGTCCCCCTGTGTCGCGTGGAAGTGTCGGGTGCGCCGAACCGGCCCCCGCGCGGGGGGCCGGTTCGTTCGCGGGTGCCTGGCGGGTGCCTAGAGGACCGGCAGGATGGCCGGCATCAGGTCCTGGAAGGTACGGCCGTTGGCCGGGTTGCCGAGGGCCGTCATCGTCCAGCCCGAACCGGTGCGGTGCACCTTGGCCATGATCTGGGCGGTGTAGGGGCCGCCGCCGGCCAGCGTGTAGCGGGCGAGCTCCTGGCCGTTGGTCTCGTCGACCAGGCGGCAGAAGGCGTTCTGCACTTCCTGGAACGTCTGGCCCGTGAAGGAGTTCACGGTGAAGACGATCTGGTCGATGTGGACCGGGACGCGCGAGAGGTCGACGAGGATGGCCTCGTCGTCGCCGCCCTGGCCGACACCGCCGACGAGGTTGTCACCGGTGTGGCGCACGGAGCCGTCGTCGCTCACCAGGTGGCGGAAGAAGACGACGTCGACCGGCTGCTTGTCGGCGAAGAGGACGGCGGAAGCGTCCAGGTCGACCTCCCGGGTGCGGGAGCCGAACAGGCCGCGACGGGGGGCCGCCTGCCAGCCGAGACCCATGCGCACCGCGGTCAGGCTGCCGCCGTCGTCCTTCTGCAGACTGATGGCCTGACCTTTGGTCATGTTCACGGTCACGCGCTGATTCCCCTCTCGTACGTCCCCTGTTGCCGCGAAGACCGCGGTTGACCAGAACCCTACGCAGGCGCACGGACACCGACGTACCCCGGTCCGCACTTTGTGTCGGTCTTGCAACACATTCCGTGTGCGGACGTCAGGACAGGCCCGCCTCCTGCATCTGCCGCAGCTCCTTCTTCATCTCGGACACCTCGTCGCGCAGCCGTGCCGCGATCTCGAACTGCAGGTCGGCGGCGGCGGCCCGCATCCGCGTGGTGAGCTCCTCGATCTGCTCGGCGAGTTCGGCCGCGGGGCGGTCGGTGGGGACGGTCTCGGCGGCCTTGCCCTTGGCCCCCTTGGCGTTCTTCGCGCCCTTGGCGGCCTTGCCGCCGAGGGCGGGCACGGGCGTCCTGGTGCCGCCGCCGTCCTTCTTGGCCTGTCGGTAGCCCGAGCCGAGCAGTTGCTCGGTGTCGATGTCCTCGCGGGCGATCTGCGCGACGATGTCGTTGATCTTCTTGCGCAGGGGCTGCGGATCGACGCCGTGCGCCTGGTTGTAGGCGATCTGCTTCTCCCGGCGGCGGTTGGTCTCCTCGATGGCCTTCTCCATCGCCGGCGTGATCTTGTCGGCGTACATGTGGACCTGGCCGGAGACGTTGCGCGCCGCGCGGCCGATGGTCTGGATCAGGGAGGTGCCCGACCGCAGGAAGCCCTCCTTGTCGGCGTCGAGGATCGCCACCAGGGAGACCTCGGGCAGGTCGAGGCCCTCGCGCAGCAGGTTGATGCCGACCAGGACGTCGTACTCGCCGCTGCGCAGTTCCCGCAGCAGCTCCACCCGGCGCAGGGTGTCGACGTCGCTGTGCAGGTAGCGCACCTGGATGCCGAGCTCGAGGAAGTAGTCCGTGAGGTCCTCGGCCATCTTCTTGGTGAGCGTGGTGACCAGGACGCGCTCGTCCTTCTCCACACGCGTGCGGATCTCGTGCACCAGGTCGTCGATCTGGCCCTCGGTGGGCTTGACGACGACCTCGGGGTCGACGAGGCCGGTCGGGCGGATGATCTGCTCGACGAAGCCGTCCGAGCGGGAGAGCTCGTACTGGCCGGGGGTGGCCGACAGGTAGACGGTCTGGCCGACGCGCTCCTGGAACTCCTCCCACTTCAGCGGGCGGTTGTCCAGGGCGGAGGGCAGCCGGAAGCCGTGGTCGACGAGGGTGCGCTTGCGGGAGGCGTCGCCCTCGTACATGGCGCCGATCTGCGGCACGGTGACGTGCGACTCGTCGATGACGAGGAGGAAGTCGTCCGGGAAGTAGTCCAGCAGCGTGTTGGGCGGGGAGCCCGGGGCGCGGTCGTCGAAGTGCATCGAGTAGTTCTCCACGCCGGAGCAGGTGCCGATCTGGCGGAGCATCTCGATGTCGTACGTGGTGCGCATGCGCAGTCGCTGGGCCTCGAGGAGCTTGCCCTGCTTCTCCAGCTCCGAGAGGCGCTCGCCGAGCTCCTTCTCGATGTCGTTGACCGCGCGCTCCAGCCGCTCGGGGCCGGCGACGTAGTGGGAGGCGGGGAAGACGTAGAGCTGCTGGTCGTCGCTGATGATCTCGCCGGTGAGCGGGTGCAGCGTGGACAGCGCCTCGATCTCGTCGCCGAACATCTCGATGCGGACGGCGAGCTCCTCGTAGACCGGGAAGATCTCGATGGTGTCGCCGCGGACGCGGAAGGTGCCGCGGGTGAAGGCCATGTCGTTGCGCGTGTACTGGATGTCCACGAAGCGGCGCAGCAGCTCGTCGCGGTCGACCTCGTCGCCGACGCGCAGGGGCACCATGCGGTCCACGTACTCCTGCGGCGTGCCCAGGCCGTAGATGCAGGAGACGGAGGCGACCACGACGACGTCGCGGCGGGTGAGCAGCGAGTTGGTCGCCGAGTGCCGCAGTCGCTCGACCTCCTCGTTGATCGAGGAGTCCTTCTCGATGTAGGTGTCCGACTGCGGAACGTACGCCTCGGGCTGGTAGTAGTCGTAGTACGAGACGAAGTACTCGACCGCGTTGTTCGGCAGCAGCTCGCGGAACTCGTTGGCCAGCTGGGCGGCCAGGGTCTTGTTCGGCGCCATGACCAGGGTGGGGCGCTGGAGCTTCTCGATCATCCACGCGGTGGTGGCGGACTTGCCGGTGCCGGTGGCGCCGAGCAGGACGACGTCCTGCTCGCCGGCCTCGATGCGCCGGGCGAGCTCGGCGATGGCCGCGGGCTGGTCACCGCTGGGCTGGTAGGGGCTGACGACCTCGAAGGGCGCCACCGTGCGTTCGATCTGGGAAACGGGCCGCATGTCATCCACGGTACGGCTCCCCTCTGACAACCGGTCCGGGTCAGCGGCGCTGGGGAGTGCGGGAGCGGTGTTCCGCGGGGCCGCGGGCGCGCAGCCGGGCTCGGACCGGGGGGTGGTGCGCCGGGGAGTGGGCGGGGATCCCGGGCAGGCGGTCGGCGGAGGGCGCCGGGGGGCGGCCCATGACCACCAGCGGGTCGAAGATCACCACGAGGCCCGCGAGGACGAGGACGGCGAGCGGACCGACCATCATGGGGCCGAGCAGGGCGGCCGCGGACTCCCCCGTGTCGGGTTCGGCCGTGCCGTGCACGTGCACCTCGACGGCGGCCATGCCGATGTAGTGCATGCCGGTGACCGCGAGGCCCATGATCAGACTCGCGCCCACGCTCCACAGGAAGCCCTTGGCCCGGCCGGCCGCCCACAGGGCGGCGCTGGCGGCGGCCATGGCGACGACGACCGAGGCGGCGACGGCGACGGTGTTGTACTCGATCTGCCCGTCGAGACTCATTCCGGCCATGCCGAGGTAGTGCATGGAGGCCATGCCGAGGCCGGTGACGGTCCCCCCGGTGAACAGGGCCGTCCCGGTGGCGCCCTTGTAGCCGACGATGAAGATGCCGATGCCCACCATGACGACGGCGACGGCCAGGCTCGCGAAGGTCATCGCGCGGTCGTAGTGGATCGGCGTCCCCTCGACGGTGAAGCCCATCATCGCGATGAAGTGCATCGTCCAGACGCCGGCGCCGATGGCGGCCGCCCCGAGGGCGAGCCAGCCGGGGCGCCAGGAGCGGGGCGCCAGCCCGGCCCGGGTGGTGCAGCGCAGTCCGAGCGCGCCTCCGAGGCAGGCCATGAGATAGGCCACCACAGGTGTTACCAGCCCGTAACTGAATCCGTCGACCGTGCCCTGCATGCGCGGCTGCCCTTCCGCCCTGTACGTCCCGCGTTGCCTGTTGTGCGCCCCCTCCCAGAACCGCTGCGGCGGCCAGGGTTTCGCAGAGAGTATGACCCCCACCGGAATGGTCGAACGACTATCCGACAAAGAAACACGTCCTTGCCCCAGGTGTGCGGCACCGGTGTGCGGAGTCCGGCGCCCGGCGTTCAATCCATGGCCATCCCGCACCCGTCCCGCGTTGACCCTCCGCTGTCACAGTGGATCCGACCGTGACCGTTCGACGCGAGGAGTACACATGCACGCACGCGCTGTCGCCGCCTCGACCACCGCGCTCGCGGGGGCCGTCGTCCTCCTGCTTCCGCTCTCCCCCGCCCGGGCCGCCGAGGCCGCCGAGGCCGTCGGGGGCGCCGGGGCCGCTCCCGTGGTCGTCGCGCACCGGGGCGCCTCCGGACACGCCCCGGAGAACACGCTCGCGGCCGTCGACAAGGCGGCCGCCCTGGGGACCGAGTGGGTGGAGAACGACGTCCAGCGCACCAAGGACGGCGAGCTCGTCGTCCTCCACGACGACAGCCTGGAGCGCACCACCGACGTCGAGGAGGTCTTCCCCGACCGGGCGCCCTGGAAGGTGAAGGACTTCACCGCCGCCGAGATAGCCCGGCTGGACGCCGGCAGCTGGTTCGGCCCCGAGTACGCGGGCGCGCGCGTGCCGACGCTGGAGCAGTTCGTGCACCGGGTCGACCGGCACCGGCAGAAGCTGCTGCTGGAGATCAAGAACCCGCAGCTGTACCCCGGCATCGAACGGGACATCCTCAAGGTCCTCGCCGACGAGGGCTGGCTCGACCGCAGGCACGTGCGGCAGCGGCTGATCGTGCAGAGCTTCAGCGCGGACAGCGTGCGCACGGTCCACGAACTGGCCCCGGCGGTGAAGACCGGCTTCCTCGGGACGCCGCCGGTCGCGGACCTGCCGGCGTACGCGGCTTTCACCGACCAGATCAACCCCTCGCACGGGTCGCTCACCGCCGACTACGTGAGCGCGGTGCACGCCTTCAAGGGGGCGCACGGCAAGCGGCTCGAGACGTTCACCTGGACGGTGAACGACGCGGCCGCCGCCCGGCGGGTGGCCGGCTTCGGGGTGGACGGCATCATCACCAACAACCCTGACGTGGTGCGTGACGCGGTGGGCGGCTGAGGCCTCGCCAGGACTCGGTCCCTCCCGGTCGTCCGTGGTTCCGCCGTTCCGCCGGACGTTGTCGGTGGCGGGTCGTACGGTGGGACGCATGGACGGCGACGGACGGTACGGGCAGCGGGTCGTGTGGGCCGTCGTGGACACCGGCATCGGCCCGTTGCTGCTGGCCGCGACCCGACAGGGCCTGGTCAACGTCGTGTTCCACGCCACCGGCGAGGTGCGTGACAAGGCGCTGGAGCGGCTCGCGTCCCGGCTCGGCGCCGAGCCCGTGGAGGAGCCCGGCTCTCCGTTGCTGGCCGAGGCGATACGCCAGCTCGACGCCTACTTCGCGGGTGAGCGGCACTCCTTCGAGCTGCCCCTGGACTGGTCGCTGACCTCGGACTTCCACCGCGAGGTGCTGCGCGAGCTGGCCTCCGGCGTGCCGTTCGGCACGGTGGTGGGGTACGGCGATCTGGCGGGCCGGGTCGGTCAGCCGGGCGGCGCGCAGGCCGTGGGCACGGCCATGGGCGCCAACCCGCTGCCGGTGGTCGTGCCCTGTCACCGGGTCGTGGAGAGCGGGGGCGGCATCGGCGGGTTCGGGGGCGGGCTGGAGACGAAGAGGCGGCTGCTCGCCCTCGAGGGCGTGTTGCCGGAGCCGCTGTTCTGACCCCGCCGCTCAGTCGTAGTGGCGGGCCTCGAAGATGTTGCCGTCGGGGTCGCGGAAGTAGAAGCTGCGCTTGGCCGGGCCACGGGCGCCGAAGGAGTCGTGCGCGATGTCCGAGACCGGGACCGACTGCTCCCGGAGACGGCCGAGGAGGGCGTCGAAGGCGTCCGCGGTCAGGGACAGGCAGACGTGGTTGACGGGGTGGCCGGAGCTGTCGGCGGCCCCGGGGAGCATCGTCATGCGGTCCGCCTCGGAGCGCGGCATGAGGTCGAGGATGGTCTCCTCGCTGACGCGCACCGAGGGGAAGGGCGCCTCGCCGGCCGCGAAGCCGGCGAGCCTGACCGGCTCCAGGCCGACCGCCTTCTCGTAGAACCGCACGGCGGCGACGGGGTCGTTCACCCAGAGGACGATGTGGTCGAGCCGGGTCGCGTGGTCTGTCATGGTCCCAGCCTCCGTGAGTCCTGCGACGCGCCGCAAGGGTTTGGCCCGGCGTGCCGCCCGCCAGGGATGGAGGGAGAGGCGGCAGACGGGAGACGACGCGTGGTGCTCAGGGTGTCGGAAGAGGTACGGGACGCGATCGCGGCGGGGCGGCCGGTGGTGGCCCTGGAGTCCACGATCATCGCCCACGGTCTGCCCCGGCCGCGCAATCTCCAGGTGGCAGGTGAACTGGAGGCCGTGGTGCGACGGGAGGGCGCGGTGCCGGCGACGATCGCCGTGCTGGACGGCCGGCCGCGGGTCGGACTGGACGAGGAGCAGCTGGAGCGCGTCGCGCACGAGGACGGCGTCCGCAAGCTGGGCCACCGTGACCTGCCGCTCGCGGTGGCCACGGGAGCGAGCGGGGCGACGACGGTCTCCGCGACCGCGCTGCTCGCCGCGCTCGCCGGGATCCGGGTGTTCGCCACCGGCGGGCTCGGCGGGGTGCACCGGGAGTGGACCGTCACCCAGGACGAGTCGGCCGACCTGGGGCTGCTCGCGCGCACCCGGATCACCGTGGTGTGCGCGGGGGTGAAGTCGATCCTGGACGTGCCGGCGACCCTGCAGCGGCTGGAGACGCTGGGCGTGGCGGTCGCCGGGTACGGCACGGACCGGTTCCCCGGCTTCTACCTGTCGGACTCCGGCCATCCCGTGGACTGGCGGCTGGACACCCCGGAGGAGGTGGCCGGGGTGATGCGGGCGCAGGACGCCCTCGGCGGCCCGGAGTCGGCGCTGATCGTCGCCCACCCGGTACCGGAGGACGAGCAGTTGGATCCCGAGACGCACGCGCGGGTGCTCGACGAGGCGCTGCGGGCGTGTGAAGCGTCCGGGGTCTCCGGTCAGGGGGTCACGCCGTTCCTGCTGGACCACCTGGTGCGGCACACCGACGGCGCCTCCCTCGAGGCCAATCTGGCGGCGGTGCGGGGCAACGTGGCCCTCGCGGCCCGGGTGGCGGCGGCCTGGGCCGCCGGGGAGTGACCGGGTCGGGCGGGGCGCTGCTGGTCGTCGGCGACGTGATCACGGACGTGGTCGCGCGCCATGCCGGCCCGCTCGCCCCGGGCACGGACACGGCGGCCGTGATCCGTACGGTGCCGGGCGGGGCGGGCGCGAACGTCGCCTGCTGGGCGGCCCGCCGGGGCGGGTGCGAGGTGCGCCTGCTGGGGCGGGTGGGCGCGGACGCGGCGGCCTGGCACGAACGGGAGCTGGCCGCCTGCGGGGTGCGTCCGCGGCTGGTGGTGGACGCCGGCGTGCCGACGGGGACGGTCGTGTGCCTGGTCGACGAGGGCACGGCGGCCGAGCGGACCTTCCTCACCGACAGTGGCGCGTCGGTGCGGCTCGGGCCCGAGGACTGGTCGGACGCCTCGCTGGACGGGGTGGCGCGGCTGCATCTGTCGGGCTACCTGCTGTTCAGCGGGAGCGGCCGGGCCCTGGTCGCGGTCGCGCTGAAGGCGGCGGAGGCACGCGGGGTGCCGGTGAGCGTGGACCCGGCGTCGGCCGGGTTCCTGGCCGGGCTGGGTCCGGAGCGCTTCCTGTCGCTGGTGGAGGGAGTGGAGGTGCTGCTGCCGAGCCGGGACGAGGCGTGCCTGCTGACGGGGTGCCCGGACGCGGCGGAGGCGGCTGCGCGGCTGAGCCGGCGGGTGCCGCTGGTGGTGGTCAAGCAGGGCGCGGAGGGTGCCCTGCTGGCGCGGTCCGGCGAGGTGTGCGCCCGTGTCCCCGCCGTGCCGGTGACGCCCCGGGACACGACGGGAGCCGGTGACGCCTTCACCGGGGCCTTCCTCGCGGCCCTGCTGGCCGGTGCGGCTCCCGGGCAGGCGGCGGCGGAGGGGTGCCGGGCGGGGGCCGCGGCGGTGGAACGGGTCGGTGCGCGGCCGCCGGCACGGGACTGAGCGTCAGGCAGCCGGTGCGGGACCGACGGGAGGGCGCGCGCGTCCCGGACGGAGGGCCGGTCGTCGTGGGTCCGCGCTCCTTCGTCCACAGGCGGGAACCAAGCGGAACGCGGCGTTTCCACAGGCCCGCACGCGGTCGGCCGGTCGTCGGCACACTGGCACGGCAGGCCGACGAGGAAGCGCGGCACGGGGAATCCCTATGAGGGGGGCCGGATGTCCAGGGCGGTGAAGCTGTGGAACGGGCGGCGATCGTCGCGGTGCCGGCCATGGTGCGGGGGGATGTACGGCATGAACGTCGGCCATGTGCCGGAGCCGCCCCGGCGGTACGGCCACGGCACGGTCGTCGGGGTGATACCCGGGCGCGTATCCGCTGCTGTACCGGGCGCTCCGGCGCAGCGGCCGGCCGTGACGTCCGCCCGTCCCGCAGGGCACGGGTGGAGGGGTCAGCCGGAGGCGGACCGGGCGTAGACGCTCTCGACGAAGGCGGCGATCTGCTCGTCCGTCAGGTGCCGTGCCAGATCGGCCTCGCTGATCATGCCGACGAGACGCTTGTCGTCCATGACGGGCAGCCGGCGGATCTGGTGGGTGCGCATCTCGGTGAGGACGTCGTCGATGTCGGCGTCGGACTCGATCCAGCGCGGTGTGCCCTTGGCCATCTCGCCCGCGGTGATCTGGGCGGGGTCGTGGCCCATGGCGACGCAGCCGACGACGATGTCGCGGTCGGTGAGGATGCCGCAGAGCCGTTCGTCCTCGTCGCTGATGGGCAGCGCGCCGACGTTCAGTTCACGCATCAACTGTGCCGCGCGGTCGAGGGTTTCGTGCGCGGGGATCCACTGGACGCCGCGGTGCATGACGTCTCCGGCGGTGGTCATGGGGTACCTCCCGGGGCCGGACGGCCGGCGCGGCGCGGGGCGCGCCGCGAGTCCCGACGCCCTTCATTGTCTCCGGGCCGCCGGAGGACGGCACCCGCAGCGGACGGCGCCGCGCAGGCAGCACGACCAGGTTCTCAACCGTGCTCTCGACCGCGCCAGGCCGGGTGGCGCGGGTCGTCGGCCCGCA
Source organism: Streptomyces sp. DSM 120436 (assembly GCF_055778765.1). Classification (NCBI taxonomy): domain Bacteria; kingdom Bacillati; phylum Actinomycetota; class Actinomycetes; order Kitasatosporales; family Streptomycetaceae; genus Streptomyces; species Streptomyces sp. DSM 120436. Next base: position 1,550,021 of record NZ_JBSKBS010000002.1, read on the forward strand.
CCAGTACGTCGGCGGTGCCGGCCGGGTCGGTCTCCTGCTCGTAGCGCTCGAAGGCGGGCAGGGTCCAGTGCTCGGCCTCGGGGGTACGGCGGCGCAGCGCACCGGGCGAGAGGAGGACGTGGACGGTCAGATCGAAGGGGAACCAGTGGTGCAGGAGGAGCGGCCCGTGCAGCAACAGCACGCCGCCGGGCGGCAGTTCGACATACGGACTGCGGGTGGCTCGGTCGGTGACCGGGTCCCAGAGGTCGGGCAGCACCCGCCCGCTGCCACCCGGCCCGAGCGGGTCGAACACCTCGCGCCACAGGGCGCCGGTGTCGTACCAGCCGCTGTAGTAGGACTCGAGGTCCTGGTGACCGTACTCGAGCCGGACCGAGGCGGGGCGCAGGAAGCCCTCCGTGCCGACGACGAGGCCGGGGCGGCCGCGGACGCGCAGTGCCTCGGCGAGCCGCTCGGCGAGGTCGCCCGGGCGGGCGGCCGGGGCGCCGTCGAGGGCCACGCGGGGCCAGGGAGAACCGTCAGCCGGGTCGAGCTCCCGCAGGCGCTCGGCGAGTACGTCGACGAGCCGGTCCCAGGTGATCGCTTCGAGTCGCACACGGCCATGATGCGGCACGTCCCGGACCACACCGGACGTGCAGGCGAGGGTGGGGCGCCGTGGGCGGGCGCGGGCCGTGGACGCTCGCGCATGGGTGCGCGCCGCTCGGCCATGGTCCGCTGCGGCGGGGGCGCGTCCACTGGTGGTGCGGGCGGCCGGAGGACGGTGCCGTCCGGAAGGACGGGAGCGACGAAAGTGACGGGGATGACGAGGGTGGCGAGGGTGACGGGGGTGAGGACATGGGTGACGGGCCGTACGCCGTGCTGACGGCGCTGGGTGTGCTGGGGACCGGGCTGGTGGCCGGGGTGTTCTGCGCGTTCTCGACGTTCGTGATGAAAGGGCTCGCGGCACTGCCGCCGGCGCGGGGCGCGGCCGCGATGCAGGCGGTCAACGCGGCGGCGGTGCGGCCGCCGTTCATGGTCGTGTTCCTCGGCACGACGGTGCTGTGCGCGGTGCTCACGGTGGTGACGGTCGTGGCGCGGCCGGACGAGGGGGTGGTCGCCTCGGTGGTGGGCGGCGTGCTGTATCTGTGCGGGTCGTTCGGGCTGACCGTGGCGGCGAACATACCCCGCAACGACCGGCTGGCCCGGCTCGACGCGGGCGGTGCGGAGGCGGCCGCGTACTGGCCGGAGTACGTGCGCGGGTGGACGCGGTGGAACCACGTCCGCGCCCTCGCCTCGGCCGGTGCCGCTCTGGCGTACCTCCTGGCCCTCACCGGCTGACCGGCCGGATGCCACGAGCACCGCGGCCGGGTGGCGTGCCCGGCGCCGTACGGAGGGTGCCGGGCACGCTGCGGGGGAGGTGAGCGGACGTATCCGTGGCGCAGGAGTGCCGCCCGACGACGCACGGCTCGTCACCCGCGCACGCGAGGAAGACCGGCCATGGCCGGCCCCGAGGGTTTCCTCACCACGCCCCGCCAGGACTGGCCGCGTCGGCCGGTGCAGGAGCGGGTCCGCGGCTGGGACGGGGTGCACGTCCCCGGGGGACTGCTGCCGATCACCAGTACGCAGGCCGGCCGGTGCGTGGACTGCGGTGTGCCGTTCTGCCACGAGGCCTGTCCGCTGGGCGATCTCGTGCCCGAGTGGAACGACCTGGTCTCCCGGGCGGACCGGCGGGCGGCGGCGGAGCGGCTGCACGCCACGAACAGCTTCCCCGAGTTCACGGGGAGGCTGTGCCCGGGGGCAGACGCTGATCGTGCGGGCCCTCGCGGAGGGACGGGCGGTGGCGGCGGCCGTCGACCGCTACCTGACGGGCGGCCCGAGCCACCTGCCGACGCCGATCGGCCCGTACGACCGCCCGATGACCGTCTGACACACCCCCACGCCGCCCGGCAACCGTGGCCGGAACCCGACCCCACGCCCGGCGGACGCCGGCGGTCCCGGGCCGCGCTCGCGGCTCCCCGGGGCGGGCACGCCGATCACGCTCCGGACGGGCACACCTGGTGCTCCCCCGAGCCAGTGCGCCCGCTGCTCCCCCGAGCCGGCACGCCGCCCACCGCCTCCCCGGCCAGGCGCTCCTGCCGCCCGCCCGGGCCGACACCCGGCCCCGCCCGGTCTCAGCCCGGTGCGCCCGCCTCCCCGCGCGGGCCGGCCGACGCACACCGCGCCGCGCCGACCCCGTCACGTCACGACACGCCGACGCCCCCGGGCTTCCGGCGTCGGCCGGGCTCCCAGGGGCGTCGGGTGGCTGCCTACGGCTTGCGGGCCACCGCTCCGTAGCCGGGGATGACCCCGTCGTCCTGGCCCGGGACCGGGTCGCCCAGTTCGGGACGCCAGAGGTGCGGCACCTGAACGCCCGGTTCCACGAGGTCGAGGCCGTCGAAGAAACGGGTGAGCTCCCCGCGGCTGCGCAGCGCCAGGGTGACGCCCGCACCCTTGAGCTTCGCCGTGGCCTCCTCCGACTCCTCGGGCGTGAAGTCGGCCGTGGCGTGGCTGATCACCAGGTAACTGCCCGAGGGCAGGGCGTCCACCAGCCGCGTCACCAGCTCGTGCGCGCCGTCCTCGTCGGGGACGAAGTGCAGCAGCGCGATGAGCGACAGCGCGATCGGCCGGTCGAAGTCGAGGACCTTGCGCGCGCCCTCCAGGATGGTGTCCGGTTCCCGGACGTCGGCCTGGAGGTAGTCGGTGACGCCCTCCGCCGTACCGCGCAGCAGGGCCTCCGCGTGGGCCAGCACGATGGGGTCGTTGTCGCAGTACACGACGCGGGCGTCCGGCGCGATGCGCTGGGCGACCTGGTGCAGGTTCGGCTCGGTGGGGATGCCGGTGCCTATGTCGAGGAACTGGCGTACGCCCTGCCCCGCGAGCCAGCGCGTGGCGCGCTGCATGAACGCGCGGTTCACGCGCGCCATGACCGGCACGCGCGGATCGAGGGCGAGCATCTGCCGTCCCATGGCCTCGTCGACCGGGTAGTTGTCCTTGCCTCCGAGGTACCAGTCGTACATCCGCGCGGGATGCGGTCTGGTCGTGTCGATCTCGACAGGGTGCTGTCCGGTCATGACGGACTCCGTAACTGTCTGCAAGCGTTAGTGATCAATTCAGTGCCAAGGAGGAAGCAAAAGGTAGTGCGGCAATGAGGTTCAGGACAGCAGGAAATCCGCCTCTCCGGCCTTGGCTCCCTCGATGAAGGCCGTCATCTCGGCGGAGGTGTAGATGAGCGCAGGCCCGTCCGGGTCGGTGGACTGGCGCACGGCGATCCGGCCGTCGTCCAGCTTCATCGCCTCGAGGCAGTTGCCGCCGTTGCCACCGCTCCAGGGCTTGTGCCAGCCCTCGCTGCCCAGCTCCCGGGCAGGCATGCCGTTGTAGATCCGTGCGGCGTGCGCCCGCGCACGCGGCTGGGTCTTCGGGGGCTTGATGAGTTCCATTCACAGCTCCTTGCGGAGATCCCGGAGGATCCCCTTCGTGCGATGTGCCGTGGCGGCCTGCGCCGCCATGCGGTCCATGACCTCGAGGTGGGTCGCCACCTCGGTGCGCGCGTCCAGGTAGACGGCGCCGGTCAGGTACTCGCTGTAGACCATGTCCGGCAGTTCGGGCATGGCAAATCGGAACAGCACGAACGGCCCGTACGTGCCGGGGTGGGGCCCGCTGTCGAAGGTCGCGATCTGCAGCGTCACGTTGGGCAGCGCCGCCGCCTCGAGCAGCTTGTCGATCTGCGCGCGCATCACCTCCGGACCGCCGACCCGGCGGCGCAGCGCGGTCTCGTCCATGACGACCCACAGCCGGGGCGCGTCCTCGCGGGTGAGCAGTTCCTGCCGTCGCATGCGCAGGTCGACGTGGCGCTCTATGTCCTCGGGCCGGGTCTGCCCTATGGCGCCGGAGCGCAGCACGCCGCGCGCGTAGTCCTCCGTCTGGAGCAGTCCGGGGACGAAGTGGGGTTCGTAGCTGCGGATGAGGGAGGCCGCGCCCTCCAGGCTGACGTACATGGAGAACCAGCCGGGCAGGATGTCGTGGAAGCGCTGCCACCAGCCGGGCTTGTTGGCGTCCTCCGCGAGCTGGACGAACGCCTCGGCCTCCTCGTCGGAGACGCCGTAGGCCTTCAGCAGCAGCTGGAGGTAGGGAATCTTGAGCCCCACCTCGGCCGTCTCCATGCGGCGCACGGTGGCGGGCGCGACGCGCAGGATCCGGGCGGCCTCCTCCCGCTTGAGACCCGCGCGCTCACGCAGGTCCAGCAGGCGGCGCCCGAGGACGACCTGCCCCACCGTCGGCGCGGACCGGGGTTCGCTCACGCTCCACCTCCCTCGAACAAATAGTGACAGCCCGGCGGCGCCGTCCGGTGATCCGGCACGGGGATCAGGCACGGGGACCATGCAACCCGAACGTACATTCGAATCAGTCTCCGGCGATCCCAACTGGCGCCACGCGAGGTGCTGTTGCGAGCAGTGTGCCACGCCCGTCCAGACCGTCACACAGCACTCTGCAATTTTCAGAGTGACACTTGCCAAGTGTTCACGGCGGGGCGATAGTGGCAAGCGTGATTCCGTCCGCGCCCTTAGGAACAGACGCCGCCGCAGCTTCCGTCGGCCTCGGCGCCGCCCCGGCCGCCGCCCCCTCCCCGGGGGCCTCCGCCGAGCGCCGGTTCCGCTTCGAGCTGGCCGCTCACCCGGGTTCCCCCGCCCGGGCGAGACGGCTGACACGGGCCCGGCTGACCGGCTGGTCGGTGTGCGAGGACACCTGTGACACGGCGGCCCTGGTCGTCTCCGAGCTGGTCACCAACGCCATCGTGCACACCGCGAGCAGCCATGTCGTCTGCGAGCTGCACGACGATGACGACCTGCTGCGCATCGCCGTGCGGGACGAGGGCTGCGCGCCGGGCCGGCCTCGGGCGAACTTCCGGCAGCAGCCGGAAGAGGAGCACGGAAGGGGACTGCTCCTCGTCGACGCCCTGTGTCACGCGTGGGGCGCCCACGAGCACGGTCCCGGCCTGCTGGTCTGGGCGGAACTCCCCCGCACCGCCGACACCCCGCCCGGCTCCGGCGAACCCCGTGGCGACCTCGGCTGGGGCGCCCGGCCCAAGCCCGGTCCGGCCGGCGGCTCGGGGGACGGCGAGGACGGGGCCGGCGACGGCGGCCGGACCCACCCGGCCGAGCAGCGCCTGGGGACACCCGCCGAGCGGGACGGAGGACAGGCGTGACGGGCCCCGGCGGCATACGCGTGCTGAGCCTGGACTCGTTGGTCCGGATGCAGCGCGGACGGCAGACGCCCGACGCGCCCCGGCGGCTTCCCGTGCCCGACGGCATGACCGCCCCGATGGGCTGCGACGCGGTCGCCGTACCGGCCCGCTTCGGTCCGCTGGTCCTGCCCCGGCTGCCCCGCGTGGGGTGCGTGTACGCCGATGACGCGCACTGGTGGTGGCTGGTCCCGTCCGATTCGGACTACGCCCTGGAATGGCCCGCGCCCGCGCACTACGCCGTCGGCGCGGTCCTCCCCGACGCCCCGGCCGACACGGGCGCCGCCGGTCTCCCCGGGCTGATCCACCGCCCCGACGGCACGCTCCCCTACACGCCTCCGATACCGCTGTACCTGGCCCTGTGCCGCCTCACCGGAACCACCCCCGTCTGGTCACGCCCCGTCACCGCGTGACGGGCGCGCACGGCGCCCCGAGGAAGGGCTCACGCCACCGCCCCACCGCCGGCGCCCTCGCCGCGGACGATCACCAGGAACATGTCGGTGGCGAGGTCCATGACGACCTCGGCGGGCAGGCCCTCCAGGCGCCGCGCGTGCGCGAACTCCTCCGCGGGCCAGGAGCCGCGCGGTCCACCTGCGGGAAAGCGTTCGAGCACTGTTCGCCCGTGCACCCTGCCACCTCCATGTAGCGCTGTACTCGTAGAGTTAAACGCCAACCATGGGGCGAACGCCTCGTGCGGTGACGGTACTGAGACGTAGTTGACACCCGTTCACTGCCAAGTGTGAGCGCGCTCTCAGCTTTTCGGAGTAATCCGTCACCGTCCGTGTCAGTCGTCGTACTCGTCGTGGTAGCGGAGACGCTCCCGCGCCACGGGCGCCCCGACGGCGTACGCGCGTCCCTGCGGTTCCTCCCAGGGCTCCTGCCTGCCGAGCGCGGTGAGGTCCAGCAGGCTGGTGGTGGAGCCGAGCCCCTCCAGACCGCGTCCGCAGGCCGAGTAGGTGTGGAAGACCCGGTCGCCGTCGCGCAGGAAGCAGCTCACCCCCGGCCGCCGGACGGGCCGGCCGTCCTCCTCCGGGAACACGTCGAAGTCCGCGTCGAAGTCACCGGGGTGCGACGAGTACCAGGGCACGGTCCAGCCCATCCGGGCCTTGAACGGCAGGATGCGGGTGAACGGCGCGCGGGAGACGGCGGCGAACGTGGTGCGCCGCGCGTGCAGGTGGGCGAGGTGCCCGATCTGGTCCAGGAAGGCGGAGCAGCAGCGGCAGCCGGTCTCCCACCCGGGGTCGAAGACGAAGTGGTGCACGACGAGCTGCTGCCGTCCCTGGAAGAGGTCGAGCAGCGTGGCCTTGCCGTCACCGCCCTCGAAGACGTACTCGCGGTCGACGGGGACCATGGGCAGTCGGCGCCGTTCGGCACGGAGGACGTCGAGCGCGCGGGTGACGGCCTTCTCCTTGTCGAGCAGTTCTTCGCGTGCCGCACGCCACTGGGCGCGCGAGACGATCTCCGGAAGCGACATGGTTCCTCCAGTGCAACGGTCCCGTTGCGAGGAGTGACCGGAGTGCCGCACGGAACTCATCGCCCGCACGCACGATCTTTTTCGCCGCCCCGACATGACCATGTCACACGCCGTCGGCCGACGCCGGACGCTTCCAGGTGGCGTCGCCCAGCGCACCGCGCGGCACCGCGCTCCGGGAGACCGGCCCGCGCTGGGGCCGGAGGGCATGGGCGGGCCCCGGGGCACGGCGGGCACGTGCGGGGCGCAGGGGCCCTGTCGTCCGGCCGAGGCGGCCGGTCCTCGGCGGACGCTTTTGTCCGCTCTCCCCGGACCCGTGCGGAAACCTCGCTCCCGACTCCCCGAAGGCTCCGCAGTATTCGCCCTTCCCCTCCCCTTCGCTCACCGAACTGGGCCGTCGGTGGGAAAGGCCGCTCTCCGCGCGCCCGGGCACCGGGGCGGACCTACGCTGCCGACATGGAGAGGCACAGTCCGCGCCATTTCCGTTCGAGGAGGGCTGATGGCTGATCGCGTTACAGCTCCACGCCGACGCGGCTATCGCGAAGGCATCGGCGGCGAGATGCTCGCCGAATTCCTGGGGACGTTCGTCCTCATTCTGCTGGGTCTCGGATCCGTCGCCGTCGCGGTCGTGGGCCTCCCCGGTTCCGGGCGGCAGTTCGTGGATTTCGGACCGGCGAACTGGCTCATCATCTGCTGGGGCTGGGGCCTCGCCGTCGTCTTCGGCGTCTACGTGGCGGGCGGCATCAGCGGCGCCCACATCAACCCGGCGGTGACCCTGGCCTTCGCCGTGCGCAGGGACTTCCCCGTGAAGAAGGTGCCCGCCTACTGGCTGGCCCAGCTGCTCGGCGCCTTCGTCGCCGCCGCGCTCGTCTACGCCTGCTACCACTGGGCGATCGACGCCGCCGACGCGAAGGCCGGTCTGGCCCGTGACGAATCACTGTCCACCTATTCTATTTTCGCGACCTTCCCCGCGGAATACTTCGGGGATTCCTGGTGGGGCCCGCTGCTCGACCAGATCGTGGGCACCGGCATTCTGCTGCTCCTGATCTGCGCGCTCATCGACATGAAGAACGTCGCTCCCCTGGCGAATCTCCACCCGTTCCTCATCGGCCTGGTGGTCGTCGCCATCGGTCTCACCTTCGGCACGAACGCCGGATACGCGATCAATCCCGCGCGCGACTTCGGCCCCCGTCTGTTCACCTACTTCGAGGGCTGGGGCGACATCGCGTTGCCGGGCACGTTCGGGTGGTTCAGCGGCTACTGGTGGATCCCCATCGTCGGCCCGCTGATCGGCGGCGTCCTCGGCGTATTGGTGTACGACCTGCTCATCAAGCCGGTGATCACCGCCAGGACGCGGGCGATGGAGGACCAGGAGGAAGGCCCGGCCACCGAGGAGGCGTAGGCCCCCCGGGACCGTCGTCACTCAGAAAGGTTGCAGCGATGCCCGAATTCGTCGGCGCGGTGGACCAGGGGACCACCAGCACCCGTTTCATGATCTTCGATCACGCCGGTAACGAGGTGGCGAAGCACCAGCTGGAGCACCAGCAGATCCTGCCCCGTTCCGGCTGGGTCGAGCACGACCCGGTGGAGATCTGGGAGCGCACCAACACGGTGATCCAGAACGCCCTCCGCGACGGCAACCTGACGGCTTCCGACCTGCGGGCCATCGGCATCACCAACCAGCGCGAGACGACCGTCGTCTGGGACCCGCGCACCGGCCGTCCGTACTACAACGCGATCGTCTGGCAGGACACCCGCACCGACAGCATCGCCGCCGCCCTCGACCGCGAGGGCCACGGCGACGTGATCCGCCACAAGGCGGGGCTGCCGCCGGCCACCTACTTCTCCGGCGGCAAGATCAAGTGGCTGCTGGACCACGTGGCCGGGCTGCGCGAGGCGGCCGAGGCGGGGCACGCCCTGTTCGGCAACACGGACGCCTGGGTGCTGTGGAACCTCACCGGCGGCCCCAACGGCGGCGTCCACGCCACGGACGTGACCAACGCCAGCCGCACCATGCTGATGAACCTGGAGACCCTCGACTGGGACGACGAACTGCTCGGCATCTTCGGTATCCCGCGCTCGATGCTCCCGGCCGTCCACCCCTCCTCGGACCCCGAGGCGTTCGGCCAGGCCCGCACGTCCCGCCCGCTGGGCGCCGCCGTGCCGATCACCGGCGTCCTCGGCGACCAGCACGCGGCCACCGTGGGACAGGTCTGCTTCTCCCCCGGCGAGGCCAAGAACACCTACGGCACCGGCAACTTCCTGGTGCTGAACACCGGCACCGAACTGGTCCGCTCGCAGAACGGCCTGCTGACGACGGTGGCGTACCAGTTCGCCGGCAGCCCGGCGGTGTACGCGCTGGAGGGCTCCATCGCCGTGACCGGCGCGGCGGTGCAGTGGCTGCGCGACCAGCTGAAGATCATCGGGAGCGCCCCGGACAGCGAGCAGCTGGCGCGCTCGGTGGAGGACAACGGCGGCATGTTCTTCGTGCCGGCGTTCTCCGGCCTGTTCGCCCCCTACTGGCGTTCCGACGCCCGGGGCGCCATCGTCGGCCTCTCCCGGTACAACACCGGCGGCCACATCGCGCGGGCCACGCTGGAGGCGATCTGCTACCAGAGCCGTGACGTGGTCGAGGCGATGGAGCAGGACTCCGGGGTGCACCTGGACGTGCTCAAGGTGGACGGCGGTGTCACCGCGAACGACCTGTGCATGCAGATCCAGGCCGATGTGCTCGGGGTGCCGGTCAGCCGGCCCGTGGTCGCGGAGACCACCGCACTGGGCGCCGCGTACGCCGCGGGCCTCGCCACCGGCTTCTGGAGCGACACCGACGAGCTCCGCTCGCACTGGCAGGAGTCCAGGCGCTGGGAGCCGCAGTGGGACGAGGACCGGCGCAGGCAGGGCTACGAGGACTGGAAGCGGGCCGTCGAGCGCACCCTGGACTGGGTCAAGGTCGACTGAACCCTGAGGTGACCGGTCAGCGGTCGGCGACGTCCTCACGGAGACCGTCGGAGAACTCCCACCACGACAACGAGAGCCAGTCGCCGTTGACGAACGCGTCGACGGACGCGCCGCGGCCTCGGACGGTCACGGTCGTGCCCGGGGGGTACAGGGTGCCGGACAGCCCGGGCACGGCCACAAGCAAGGTTCCCAGCCTCTGAGCTGCCATGTTCCGCCCTCTCCCCTCTCATCGGTCTTCATCGGGTTTTCATCGGGTCTTCGTCGGGATCGCCGGGGCCGCGCCGCCGGAGCGGGGCGGGCATCGCACGGCATTCGTCGGATACTACCGGCTTGCCCCGGTCACAAGACCGGAGAATCATGAGATATCGGTCACGCGGACCATCGGGAGGGGCGTCGCTGCGCACCACGCAGAACACCAACCGAACGGAGATCGCACCATGAAGGCCGTCGTGTACAAGGGACCGTTCGAGGTCGCCGTCGAGGAGGTCGAGAACCCGACCGTCCAGCATCCCAACGACGTGATCGTCCGGATCACGTCGACCGCGATCTGCGGCTCCGACCTGCACATGTACGAGGGTCGCACCAACGCCGAGCCGGGCATCACCTTCGGCCACGAGAACATGGGCACCATCGCCGAGGTCGGTCCGGGCGTCACCTCGCTCAAGGAGGGCGACCGCGTGGTCATGCCCTTCAACGTCGCCTGCGGCTTCTGCACCAACTGCGTCGAGGGCTTCACCGGGTACTGTCTCACCGTCAACCCCGGCTTCCCGGGCGGCGCCTACGGCTATGTGGCCATGGGCCCCTGGAAGGGCGGACAGGCGGAGTACCTGCGCGTCCCCTACGCCGACTTCAACTGCCTGAAACTGCCTCCGGGCACCGAGCACGAGAACGACTTCGTGCTCCTCGCGGACATCTTCCCCACCGGCTACCACGGCTGCGAACTCGCCCAGGTGCGCCCGGGTGAGAGCGTCGCGGTGTACGGCGCCGGCCCGGTCGGGCTGATGGCGGCCTACTCGGCGATGCTGCGCGGCGCGAAGAAGGTGTTCGTGGTCGACCGGGTCGCCGAGCGGCTGCAGAAGGCCGAGGAGATCGGGGCGGTCCCGGTCAACTTCGCGGAGGGCGACCCGGTCGAGCAGATCCACGACCAGACCGAGGGCATGGGCACCGACAAGGGCATCGACGCCGTCGGCTACCAGGCCTCGGCGGGCGGCGGCACGGACCGCGAGGAGCCGGCGACCGTGCTGAACTCGCTGGTCCGCACGGTCCGGGCCACCGGCATGCTCGGCATCCCCGGGCTGTACGTGCCGTCCGACCCGGGCGCCCCCGACGAGCACTCCAAGCAGGGCATGCTGCTGGTCGCGGTCGGCAAGCTCTTCGAGAAGGGCATCAGGCTCGGCACCGGCCAGTGCAACGTCAAGCGCTACAACCGGCAGCTCCGCGACATGATCATCGAGGGCCGGGCGAAGCCCAGCTTCGTGGTCTCGCACGAACTGCCGCTGGACCAGGCGCCGTCCGCGTACGACAAGTTCGACAAGCGGATCGAGGGCTACACCAAGGTGGTGCTGCAGCCGTAAGGGGTCTGCTCGTCAGACCGGTCGGCGGGCGTACCGGTCCGTCGCCGCCACCAGGGCGTCGTCGCCGGCCGCGCCCGCGTCGTGACCGGCGTCGTCGACGATCACCAGCTCGCTGTCCGGCCAGGCGTGGTGCAGTCGCCAGACGATGCCGAGGAGATTACCGACGTCGAGGCTGCCCTGGACCAGGGTGCCGGGGATGCCCTTGAGGAGGTGGGCGTCGCGGAGGACGACGCCCTCCTCTCCCCCGTCGCCGAAGAAGTGGTCGTTGCCCCAGTAGTGGGTGACGGTGCGGGCGAAGCCCAGACGGAACGCCGGGTCGCAAAACCGCTCCACGGAACCGGGCGGGGCGGGGATGATCGCCGTCTCCCAGTCCGTCCACGCCCGCGCGGCCCGCGCCCTGACCCGCGGGTCGGGCGACTCCAGCAGCCGGTTGTACGCGGCGGCCAGGTTGCCGTCGCGCTCGGCCTCGGGCAGTTCCGCGAGGAACCGCGCGTGGGCCTCCGGGAAGATCCGGCCGAGGCCCCGCGTCAGCAGGCCGACCTCCGCGGGCGAGCCGGTGGCCACGCCGGTCAGCACCAGTTCGGAGACCGCACCGGGGTGGGTCTGCGCGTAGCGCAGGCCCAGGGCCGAGCCGAAGGACACGCCCCACACCAGCCACCGCTCGATGCCCAGGTGGGCGCGCAGCCGCTCCAGGTCCGCCATGAGGTGCGGCGTCGTGTTGAGGCCCATGTCGGTGGCGGGGTCGGCGGCCGACGGCACCGACCGTCCCGCGCCGCGCTGGTCGAACAGGACGATGCGGTAGGCGGCGGGGTCGAAGTAGCGCCGCAGTCCGGCGCCGGCGCCCGAGCCGGGCCCGCCGTGCAGCACCACCGCGGGCTTGCCGTGCGGATTCCCGCTGGTCTCCCAGTGGACGCGGTTGCCGTCCCCGACGTCGAGCATGCCGTGGTCGTACGGTTCGATCTCCGGATACCTGCCCATCCGAGCACCGTAGCGCCACCGTGCGGGACGCTCATCCCCTTTCCTCCGGGCGCAGTCCGGCTGCCTCGGCCGCCGTGCGCAGGACGTCCCGGAGCATCTCGGGGGTGAGCTTGCCCGTGAAGGTGTTGCGCTGGCTGACGTGGAAGCAGCCGTGAAGGCGGAGCGCCGGGCCGTCGGCGGCGTCCAGCTCGACCCGGGCGCCGTGCCCGAAGGCGGGCCGGGGCCGGGGAACGGTCCAGCCCGCCTCGGCGAACGCGGGAAGCGCCGCCTGCCAGCCGAAGGCACCGAGGACGACCGCCGCCCGGACCGTCGGCCGCAGCAGCCGCAGCTCCTGCACCAGCCAGGGGCGGCAGGCGTCCCGTTCGGCCGGGGTGGGCTTGTTGGCGGGCGGGGCGCAGTGCACGGGCCCGGTGACACGGACGCCGTACAGCTCCAGGCCGTCGTCGGCGTGGACCGAGGTCGGCTGGGAGGCCAGGCCCACGTCGTACAGCGCCTGGTACAGCACGTCGCCGGAGCGGTCCCCGGTGAACATCCGGCCGGTGCGGTTGCCGCCGTGCGCGGCGGGCGCGAGGCCGACGATCAGCAGCCGCGCGTCCGCCGGCCCGAATCCGGGCACCGGCCTTCCCCAGTACGTCCAGTCCGCGAACGCGGCCCGCTTGGTACGGGCGACCTCCTCGCGCCAGTCGACCAGGCGCGGGCAGGCACGGCAGCCGGCGATGCGCCGGTCGAGCCGGGCGAGACCTTGGTGATCCATGGTTCCACCGTAGGCGCCGGGTGCGACGTCCGGGCGTGGGCCGGGCCCGTCGATATCCGTACACGGTCGGCGGGCCGGGCGGGCTAAGGTCGGGAGCATGGTTGCGGAGGGTGCGCAGAACGACAGGACGGCCGGAGCGGACGGGGGCGCGGGCGGCGCGGGGGCCACGCCCCGGCCCGCGGGGACCACGCCCGAGCCGGCGGACCCGAAGACCGCCGCGGCGGTGGCCGCCGCCGAGGCGGCCGGGCCGCAGAACGGCGAGACCGTGCGGATCGACAGCTGGATCTGGTCGGTACGGCTGGTCAAGACCCGGTCCATGGGCGCCGCCGCCTGCCGGGGCGGGCACGTCCGCGTGAACGGCGAGCGGGTGAAGCCGTCGCACGCCGTGCGGGTCGGCGACGAGGTGCGGGTGCGGGTCGAGACGCGGGAGCGGGTCGTCGTCGTGAAGCGGCTGATCCGCAAGCGGGTGGGGGCGCCGGTCGCCGCCCAGTGCTACCTCGACAACTCCCCGCCGCCCCCGCCGCGCGAGGCCGTCGCCCCGGCCGGCATCCGCGACCGCGGCGCGGGCCGCCCGACCAAGCGGGACCGTCGCGAGCTGGAGCGGCTGCGGGGGCTGGGCGGCCCCGGCCCGTTCGGCGGCCCCGCGGGCCCGCCCGCCCTGGGTGACCCGGGCGCGGCACCGGGCGGAGGCGGTGGCGCGCGCGGGCGCGGGGCAGGCGGCCGAGGCCGGAGCGGGGGCGCCGGGGGCACGCCCCGGCCGTGAAGCCGGGTGCCGCGTCACGGGCGTGCGGGCGCCGGCGCCCGCACGCCCGTCAGGCGCGGGATGCCGGCACCGCCCTCACCCAGATCCCGTCCTCCGTCAGGTACCGGTCCACCCTCAGGCCCTCCTCCGCGAGTACCGCCTCGAACTGCTCCGGGGTCAGCGGGCGGGACAGGAACGTCTGGGTCCAGGTCGCGTCCGGGAACACGTACTCCGCGTGCACCGAGTCGACGCCGTCGCCGGCCGGCTCCACGGACACGATCCGCACCGTGAAACCCGCCGGGTCCGTCCGCTCGCGCGGCACGTTCGTGTGATAGTCCGCGCCCTCTCGCTGGATCAGTACGCACCCGCCCTCCGCCAGGTGCCGCACACAGGTGCGCAGCATGCCCCGCCGCACCTCGGTGTCCCCCGCGTGCACCAGGAACGAGGCCAGCAGCACCACGTCGAACGTCTCGCCGAGGTCGAGCCGCTCCACCGGACTGCATATCGTCCGCGCCCCGCGCACCCGCTCCAGCATCCCGGCGGATTCGTCCACCGCCGTCACCTCGAAACCGCGCTCCAGCAGCGCGTGGGTCATCCGCCCCACGCCGCAGCCCAGCTCCAGGATCCGCGCCCCCGCCGGCACCGCCGCGGCGACGACGTCCGGCTCGTCCCCCACGGGAAGGCGCGCGTACAGCTCCACCGCACAGCCGTCCGGGGTGATCGCCCCGGGCCCCGTCCCCTGACAACCCTCACGCATCGTCTGCTCCATGCCCGTCGAACGGACCGCGCCCGCACATCCGTTCCCCTGTCCGCCGTTGCCACCCGAACGAGTGACAGGAGGCCCGGCCGGGCACCCGGAGGGCGAGAAGCACCGGGCTCCGACAAGGTGAGGAGTGCGATGCGCACGGGCAGTGAACCGACGACCGCGCGGAGCCCTCTGCGCACGCGGCTCTGGCTGAGCGTGTGGGGTGTGGTCTCGGCGGTGGCCGGAACCGTGGCGTTCGCGCTCGCCGGGTATCCGGGCTGGGCGCCGGCCTGCGGGATGCTGTGGCTGGTCGGCACGGCGGACCTGTTGTTCGTGGTCCGGCACATCCGCCAGGGCCCCCACTGCCGGCCGGGCCGCGACGCCCCCCGTACGAGCCGCCGAAGGACCGGCGCTAACCGGGTGCGGCCCGGCTCAGGACCCGCGGGGACTCACTCGTCGAAGCGCGCCGCCTTCAGGTACTCCGGGTTCGGGTCCAGCGCCGCCGCCAGCCGGAAGTGCCGCTTGGCGGGGCGGGGGCGGCCCTGCCGCTGGTAGGCGCGGGCGAGCGCGTAGTGGGCGAAGGCGTTGTCCGGCTCCCGCTCCAGGACGAGCGAGAACTCCAGCTCGGCGGAGCGCAGCTGGGCGGCCGCGAAGAAGGCGCGCGCCCGCAGCAGCCGGGCGGCCGTGTTCTCGGGATGGACGTCGATCACGCCGTCGAGCAGCTTCACGGCGCCCCGCGGATCGCGGGAGGCGAGCAGGTGCTCGGCGGCGCGGAAGTCGATGACATGCGTCTCCGGCGTACGTCCGGACGGACCACTGGTGTCGGGCACGGCGGAATCCTTCCCTCGCTCGAGGGGATCAACGCCCCGCCCGGCACCGGTTATTCCGGCCGGGGCTCCCGCGCGCGGCGGACCAGCTCGGCCCACACCTCCTCGACGCGCCGTTCCAGCGCGTCGAGGGGCACGTCGTTGTCGATGACGATGTCGGCGACCGCCCGGCGCTGCTCCCGGGTGGCCTGGGCCGCCATGCGGGCCCGTGCGTCCGCCTCGCTCATGCCGCGCAGCCGCACCAGCCGGTCGAGCTGGGTCTCGGGACGCGCGTCGACGACGATCACGACGTCGTAGAGCGGGGCGAGGCCGTTCTCGGTGAGGAGGGGCACGTCGTGGACGACGACGGCGTCCCCGGGCGCGGCCTCCTCCAGCTCCCGCGACCGGGCGCCCACCAGGGGGTGCACGATCGAGTTGAGCGTGGTCAGCTTCTCCGGGTCGGCGAAGACGAGGGCGCCGAGGCGGGGCCGGTCCAGGCTGCCGTCCTCGGCGAGGATCTCCTCGCCGAAGGCCTCCACGACGGCGGCGAGCCCGGGCGTGCCCGGTTCGACGACCTCGCGTGCGATGCGGTCGGCGTCGATCAGCACGGCTCCGCGCTCCACGAGCAGCCGCGACACCTCGCTCTTGCCGGCTCCGATACCGCCGGTCAGGCCCACTGTCAGCATGGGCAGCAGCCTAGGCGGCGGCTGTGACCGGCGGTCCGGCGGGCGTCAGGTGTCGCCCTCCCGCTCGGCGAGGAACCTCTCGAACTCGCGGCCGATCTCGTCCGCCGACGGGATGTCCACCGGCTCGGCGAGCATGTTCCCCCGGGTCGCGGCGCCCGCCGCGGCGTCGTACTGGTGCTCCAGTCCCTGGACGAGGGCGGTGAGCTCGTCGTCGCCCTCCCGGATCTGGCGGTCGATCTCGGTCTGGGTGCGCTGGGCGTCGGTGCGCAGGGAGTGCGCGACGCCGGGCAGGACGAGCCCCGTGGCGGCCGTGATGGCCTCGAGCGCGGTCAGCGCCGCGTCCGGGTACGGCGAGCGGGCGATGTAGTGCGGCACGTGCGCCGCGACGCCCAGGACGTCGTGCCCGGCCTGCATGAGCCGGTACTCGACCAGGGCCTCGGCGCTGCCGGGCACCTGCGCCTCGTCGAAGGGGCTGCTGCTCACCGGGACGAGGTCGGTGCGGTTGCCGTGCGGGGTGAGGCCGACCGGGCGGGTGTGGGGGACTCCCATGGGAATCCCGTGGAAGTTCACCGACAGGCGTACCCCGAGGCGCTCCACGATCTGCCGCACGGCGGCGGCGAAGCACTCCCACTCCACGTCCGGCTCGGGCCCGGAGAGCAGCAGGAAGGGCGCTCCGGTGGCGTCCTGCACGAGCCGCACGGTGATGGCCGGCACCTCGTAGTCGGTCCACCGGTCGCGGGTGAAGGTGAGCAGGGGCCGGCGCGCCCGGTAGTCGACGAGCCGGTCGTGGTCGAACCGGGCGACGACCTGGTGGGGCAGCGAGTCGAGCAGCCGGTCGACGATCTGGTCCCCGGTCTCCCCCGCGTCGATGTATCCGTCGAAGTGGTAGAGCATGACAAGTCCGGCCGACTCCTGGGCCAGCGCCATGTCGACGACGCTCAGGCCCTTCGGCTCCCAGGCGTACACATCCTGCGGATCAAGCACAGTGACCGCTCCTCCTCGTGTTCCACCCACCACAACGTGGCACGGCACACAAGCATTCCCACGATGACGACGCCCTCGGGGAAACACCCTGGAGGGGCACGGGGAACCGCACGGCACACCCCCACCGGGCCCGCCGGCCGGCGACGAACCCCTCGGGAACGCCTGAGGGGCCGCACCTCGAAAGGTGCGGCCCCTCAGATCAACCGCTAGCCCTCAGCGGCGAGCGCTCAGCTCTGGCCACCCGCCAGCTTCTCGCGAAGCGCGGCCAGCGCCTCGTCCGAAGCCAGGGCGCCGGACTGGTCGCCGCCCTCGGAGGAGTACGAACCGCCGCCGGACGCGGCCGGAGCGGCGGCCTCGCCACCCTCGGCAGCGGCCTTCTCGTCCGCCTCGCGGGACTTGATGACCTGCGCCTGGTGCTGCTCGAAGCGGGCCTGCGCCTCGGCGTACTGGCGCTCCCACTCCTCGCGCTGCTTCTCGTAGCCCTCGAGCCAGTCGTTGGTCTCGGGGTCGAAGCCCTCGGGGTAGATGTAGTTGCCCTGGTCGTCGTAGGACGCGGCCATGCCGTACAGGGTCGGGTCGAACTCGACCGCCGTCGGGTCGGCGCCGAAGGCCTCGTTGGCCTGCTTCAGCGAGAGGCTGATGCGACGGCGCTCGAGGTCGATGTCGATGACCTTGACGAAGATCTCGTCGTTGACCTGGACGACCTGCTCCGGGATCTCCACGTGACGCTCGGCCAGCTCGGAGATGTGGACCAGACCCTCGATGCCCTCGTCCACGCGGACGAACGCACCGAACGGAACCAGCTTCGTGACCTTGCCGGGCACGACCTGGCCGATCTGGTGGGTGCGGGCGAACTGCTGCCACGGGTCTTCCTGGGTCGCCTTCAGCGACAGGGAGACGCGCTCGCGGTCCATGTCGACGTCGAGGACCTCGACCGTGACCTCCTGGCCGACCTCGACGACCTCGGAGGGGTGGTCGATGTGCTTCCAGGACAGCTCGGAGACGTGGACCAGACCGTCGACGCCACCCAGGTCCACGAAGGCGCCGAAGTTGACGATCGAGGAGACGACGCCGGAACGGACCTGACCCTTCTGCAGGGTGGTGAGGAACGTCTGGCGGACCTCGGACTGGGTCTGCTCCAGCCAGGCGCGGCGGGACAGGACCACGTTGTTGCGGTTCTTGTCCAGCTCGATGATCTTCGCCTCGAGCTCCTTGCCCACGTAGGGCTGGAGGTCGCGGACACGGCGCATCTCGACCAGGGAGGCCGGGAGGAAGCCGCGGAGGCCGATGTCGAGGATGAGACCACCCTTGACGACCTCGATGACGGTACCGGTGACGATGCCGTCCTCTTCCTTGATCTTCTCGATGGTGCCCCAGGCACGCTCGTACTGGGCGCGCTTCTTCGAGAGGATCAGGCGGCCTTCCTTGTCCTCCTTCTGGAGGACCAGGGCCTCGATCTCGTCGCCGACGGCGACGACCTCGTTCGGGTCGACGTCGTGCTTGATCGAGAGCTCGCGGCTCGGGATGACACCTTCGGTCTTGTAACCGATGTCGAGCAGGACCTCGTCCCGGTCGACCTTCACGATGACGCCGTCGACGATGTCGCCGTCGTTGAAGTACTTGATCGTCTCGTCGATCGCGGCGAGGAACGCTTCCTCGTTACCGATGTCGTTGACCGCTACCTGCGGGGTGGTGGCGGTGGTCTCGGTGCTGCTCGTCATGTGGGAAAGGGCTCCGGTACGGACATTGAAGTCGTAGGTACTGCTACGCCGGAGCCCGTTTCGCTCTGCAGAAGCCGGACAGCCAAGGAAGCGCCACGAAAACGCGATGGCGCCTCGACAACCGAGGGGACATACAACAGATGCGAGCGCAGCCTGCTACGTCTGAGGTGCGCAGGCCCGCAGCGCAACTTGTAGCATACGGGGACGGCCGGGCATGGTCAATGCACGAAGCCGCCCACCCGGGGCAGATCGCCGCATAACCGGCACAACTGCCGTCTCCCGAGGGCATGCAGGGGTGACGAAGACCCCCTCGGCGACACACCGGGGACCCGGCTGGACGGAAGAGTACGACGAGGGAGCCGATCATCCAAGAGCCCGAAGTCCCCGAACCGGAGGCCACCCGGCGGGAGGCCGGCGTCACGGAGAGCTCCCGGGCCAACCGGGGCTGGTGGGACCGCAACGCCGACGAGTACCAGACCGAGCACGGCGCCTTCCTCGGCGACGACCGTTTCGTATGGGGCCCGGAGGGTCTGGACGAGGCGGAGGCGGAGCTGCTCGGCCCGCCGGAGGAGCTGAAGGGGCGCGACGTCCTGGAACTGGGCGCCGGCGCGGCACAGTGCTCGCGCTGGCTGGCCGCGCGGGGCGCGCGCCCGGTGGCCCTCGACATCTCGCACCGCCAGCTCCAGCACGCGCTGCGCATCGGCGGGGCGTTCCCCCTGGTGTGCGCGGACGCGGGCGCGCTGCCCTTCGCCGACGCCTCCTTCGACCTGGCCTGCTCGGCGTACGGGGCGCTGCCCTTCGTCGCCGATCCGCGGCTGGTGCTGCGCGAGGCGCACCGGGTGCTGCGGCCGGGCGGGCGGCTGGTGTTCTCCGTGACGCACCCGATCCGCTGGGCGTTCCCGGACGAGCCGGGCCCGGAGGGACTGAGCGTGTCCGGGTCGTACTTCGACCGCACGCCGTACGTGGAGCAGGACGAGAGCGGCCACGCGGTGTACGTGGAGCACCACAGGACGCTCGGGGACCGGGTCCGTGACGTGGTCGCCTCCGGGTTCCGGCTGGTGGACCTGGTGGAGCCGGAGTGGCCGGCCTGGAACACCTCCGAGTGGGGCGGCTGGTCCCCGCTGCGCGGCAGCCTGATCCCCGGCACGGCGGTCTTCGTGTGCGTACGGGACTGAGCGCGTGATCCGTCACGAGGCGCTGGAGTCCCTCCCGGTGCGCGAGGCCCTGCCCGGGCTCGCCGAGGCGCTCGACACCCGCGGCACGTCCGTGCTGGTGGCGCCGCCGGGGACCGGCAAGACCACCCTGGTGCCGCTGGCGCTCGCCGGTCTGTGGGGCACGGGCCCCGCGCGGCGGGTGCTGGTCGCGGAGCCCCGGCGGATCGCGGCCCGCGCGGCGGCGCGCCGGATGGCGTGGCTGCTGGGCGAGCGGGCGGGCGGCTCGGTCGGCTTCACGGTGCGCGGGGAGCGGGTCGTGGGGCGGGACACGCGCGTGGAGGTCGTCACGACCGGCGTGCTCCTCCAGCGGCTCCAGCGCGACCAGGAGCTGGCCGGGGTGGACGCGGTGGTGCTCGACGAGTGCCATGAGCGCCATCTGGACGCGGACACGGCGGCGGCGTTCCTGTGGGACGTGCGCGAGACGCTGCGGCCGGACCTGCGGCTGGTGGCCGCGTCGGCGACGACGGACGCGCAGGGCTGGGCGCGGCTGCTGGGCGGCGCGCCCGTGGTCGAGGCGCGGGGCGCCGCGCACCCGGTCGACGTGGTGTGGGCGCCGCCCCCGCGCGCGGTGCGGCCGCCGCACGGCATGTGGGTGGATCCGGCGCTGCTCACGCATGTGGCGGCGGTGGCGCGCCGGGCCCTGGCCGAGCGGGACGGCGACGTGCTGGTGTTCCTGCCGGGGGTCGGGGAGATCTCCCGGGTGGCCGGGATGCTGGGCTCCCTGCCCGGGGTGGACGTCCTCCAGGTGCACGGGCGGGCGCCGGCCACCGTGCAGGACGCGGTGCTGTCGCCCGGTGAGCGGCGCCGGGTGGTGCTGGCGACATCGGTCGCGGAGTCCTCGCTGACGGTGCCGGGGGTGCGGGTCGTGGTGGACTCGGGTCTCGCCCGCGAGCCGCGCGTCGACCACGCGCGCGGGCTGAGCGCCCTGGCGACGGTACGGGCCTCGCGGGCCGCGGGGCGGCAGCGGGCGGGTCGTGCCGGACGGGAGGCGCCGGGCACGGTGTACCGCTGCTGGGCCGAGGCGGAGGACGCGCGGCTGCCGTCGTACCCCTCCCCCGAGATCAAGGTGGCCGACCTGACGGCGTTCGCGCTCCAGGCGGCCTGCTGGGGCGATCCGGACGCCTCCGGTCTGGCGCTACTGGATCCCCCGCCGGGCGGCGCGATGGCGGCGGCCCGCGCCGTCCTCACCGCGATCGGCGCGGTACGGCCGGACGGCCGCCCCACCGAGCGGGGCGCCCGCCTCACCCGGCTCGGCCTGCACCCGCGCCTGGGACGCGCCCTGACGGACGCCGCGCCGCGCGTGGGCGCCGGCCTCGCGGCCGAGGTCGTCGCGCTGCTCTCCGAGGAGCCCCCGCGCGACTACGGCGACGACCTGATCGCCGCCCTGCGCACCGCGCGCCGCGGCGGCGACGGATACGCGGCGCGCTGGCGCACGGAGGTACGGCGGCTGCGCGGGGCGGCGACCGGGGCGGAGGGAGCCGCACCGGCCGGTGGGCCGGACGCGGGCGGGCCGGACACGGGCGGCTCCGACGGGACCTCGGCGTCGGGCGTCCCTGCGGGGGCGGACGACGGCGCCGTGCCGGTGGCCCGGGGCGGCGGGGAACCGCCGGGCGGGCACGGTGGTGCGCCCGGCGCACAGAAGCGCGCGGACGGCGGGCCGGACGCGGGCCGCACGGACGGGACCGCCGCCCCCGGCGCCCCGACGCGGGCGGACGACGGCGCCGTGCCGGTGGCCCGGGGCGGCGGGGAGCCGCCGGGCGGGCACGGTGGTGGGGTCGGCGTGGAGGAGTGTGCCGTCGGTGTCGTCGTGGCGCTCGCCTTCCCGGAGCGGGTGGCCCGGGCGGACGGCGGGTCGTACCTGATGGTGGGCGGGACGCGGGCCGAGGTGGGGGCGGGGTCCGCGTTGCGCGGGGCCGAGTGGATCGCCGTGGCCGTGGCCGACCGGCCCGTGGGGCGCGGCCACGCGCGCGTCCTGCTGGGGGCCGCCGTGGACGAGGACGTGGCGCGCTGGGCGGCGGGGACGTTCGTGGAGCGGCGCGAGGAGGTGCACTGGGCCGGCGGGGACGTCGTGGCGCGCCGGGTCGAACGGCTCGGGGCGGTCGAGCTGGCCGCACGGCCGCTCACCGGCGCCGGCCCCGCTCTGGTGCGCGCCGCGCTGCTGGACGGGCTGCGCCGGGAGGGGTTCGGGCTGCTGCGGTGGCCGGCCGGGGCGGAGGTCCTGCGGCAGCGGCTGGCCTTCCTGCACGGGCGGCTGGGCGAGCCCTGGCCGGACGTGTCCGACGAGGCGTTGCACGCGCGCGTGGACGAGTGGCTGGAGCCGGAGCTGAGCCGGGCGCGGCGCCGGGCGGACCTCGCCCGCATCGATGCCGGGCAGGCGCTGGCACGGCTGCTGCCGTGGGCGTCCGGCGAGGCGGCACGCCTCGACGAGCTGGCGCCCGAGCGGATCACCGTGCCCAGCGGGTCGGCCGTGCGGATCGACTGGTCCGATCCGGAGCGGCCGGTGCTCGCCGTGAAGTTGCAGGAGATGTTCGGACTGCAGGAGTCGCCCGCGGTGGCCGGGGTGCCGCTGCTGGTCCATCTGCTGTCCCCGGCCGGCCGGCCCGCCGCCGTCACCGCCGACCTCGCCTCCTTCTGGAGGGAGGGCTACCAGCAGGTGCGGGCGGAGCTGCGGGGCCGGTATCCGAAGCACCCCTGGCCCCAGGACCCGGCCTCGGCACAGCCGACCCGGCACACCAACGCGCGGTTGCGGAGGTAGGACGCGCGGGCGCCCGTCCCGTACGGGGCGCCCGCGTCCGCGTCGTCAGGCGGCCGGGGTTCCCGACGGCCCGGTGGACGGCCCGGTGGACGGCTCCGTCGAGGGGCCGGTCGAGGGGTCCGTCGACGGTTCCGGGTCCGGGCTCGGGGTGGCCGCCGGTTCCACGGTCAGTTCGACCGTGAGGGTCGCGCCGCCGGCCGCGGTGAGGCGGAGCAGGAACGTGCCGGCGGTGTCGTCCGCGTACAGCTTCGGCAGGGTCAGCAGCCCGTCCGCGTCCGTCCTGAGACCGGTCAGGGTGCGGACCGTCCTGCCGTCGGCGTCCTTGAAGTAGGGGCCCTTGTCGTTCTCGGCGAGGTCGTCGGCGGACGTCACGAGGGTGGCGGTGACGGCGACCTTCCCGGCTGCCGCGCCCCGGTAGGTGGCCCTGACCTCGACCGGCTCGGCGAACTCGCCGCCCACGACGGAGGTCGGTTCCTCGGGGCCGGTGCGGACGAGGGCGTCGGCGGCCCGCTCGGTGACCGTCGCCTTGTAGGGGACGCCCTTGACGGAGCGGCCCGCGACGGCCGCCTGGACGGCGAACGCGCCGGTCTTCTCCCCCGCCCGCAGCGCGGGCGCCACCGCGACGCCGGACGCGTCGGTGGTGACGGTCGCCACGCTCTCGCCGCCCGCGAAGGTGGCGTCCGTGTCGCCGACGATGGTGAAGCGGATCCGCACCTTGGCGACCGCCTTGCCGGTCCCGGTCTCCGCGCGGGTGCTGATGCGCTCGGCGAAGGTGTGACCCGCCATGGCGGTGAGGGGGCCGGTGCCGGCGTCCTCCAGGTGGTGCACCGTGTCGGTGGGCGTCGGTGGGGTGGTCGGAGGAGGCGTGGTGGGCGGAGGAGGCGTGGTGGGCGGTGCGCTCGGGCCGCCGTCGCCGGGTGGGGCGGGGCGGGGCGCCGGCCGGGAGCCGGAGGGCTTGCCGGGCCGGGTGCTGCCGGGCCTCGTCGGCGGGGCGGTGGTGCGCGGCCCCGACGGGGAGGCGCCGGGGCGCGCCGTGTCGTCGCTGCGGTCCGCGGGCAGGCCGCCGGTGCCGTCGGGGATCTCGTGGGTGCCCTTGCGGTAGTACTCCAGCCACGACAGGACGGTGTTCACGTAGTCCGTCGAGTTGTTGTAGCTGAGGATCGCCTTGCGCAGGTCGTCCCGGTCGGACAGGTCCCAGTCGAAGCGGCACAGGTAGTGGCCGGCGGCGAGGGCGGCGTCGTAGATGTTGTTCGGGTCCTCGCGGCCGTCGCCGTTGCCGTCGCGGCCCGCCCACTCCCAGGTGGAGGGGATGAACTGCATGGGCCCGACGGCCTGGTCGTACATGCTGTTGCCGTCGTAGGCGCCGTCGTCGGTGTCCCGGATGAGGGCGAAGCCGTTGCCGTCGAGCTGGGGGCCGAGGATCGGCGTGACGGTGGTGCCGTCGGCGGTGACCCGGCCGCCGCGCGCCTGACCGGACTCCACCTTGCCGATGGCGGCGAGGAGTTGCCAGGGCAGGTTGCAGCCGGGCTTCTTCTCGCGCAGCGCGGCCTCGGCCTTCTTGTAGGCGTCGAGGACGGTCGCGGGTATGCCGGCCTCGGCGGCGCGCCGGTCGCCGGCGCCGCCGCCGGAGCCCGTGGAGGGCGACGGGCTGGGGCTGTTGAGGGGCGGCAGGTCCGTGTAGTACGGCGAGTTGCCGGTGGCGCTGTCGTCGGCGGCGGTGTCGGGCGCGGAGGCGGCGTCGCCGGTGCTCTGTCTGCCCTGGTCGTCGACCGTGACGCCGGGCGCCTGGGACGCGGACAGAGCCGCCACCGCTGCCGCGGCCACGGCGGTGGTCGCCGCTTGCTTGCGGAGCCGCCTGCCGATGTGCGCCGCCATAGAGTGAACCCCTCCCCATGGGCGCCGTCGGCGCCCGTCACCGTGTGCTGTGTCCGCCCTGTTGTGACGATCTGCCCGCCCCGCCGGTTGCCCCGGGGCGCGGGACCGGTTCGGCGACCCTCGCGACCCTACGACAACTTCCCCTGCACGGACACCCGTTGATGCCCGATATTCACCGGTTGGCCACCTTCTCGTCCGGGCGGTTCGCGGGGCGGCGGGCCCGCGTGCGCGGGTCTGCCGAATACTGGGGTCCGCCCGGCCCGGGGCCGCCGGCCGGCGAGCCCGGGCGTCCCCCGGTCAACCCCCGCTGCGAGGAGCTCCGTTGCCGTTCACACTCAGTCACGCGGCGGCGGTCCTGCCGGCCGTCCGCACCGACGGGACGGGCCGCGGGCCGCTGGTCCCGGCCGTGCTGGTCGCGGGCAGCTTCGCGCCCGACATGACCTACTACGCGGCCAGTGCGGTGTCCGGGGCGATGGAGTTCGGCGACGTGACGCACGCCGGCTGGGGCGTGTTCACCGTGGACGTGCTGATCGCCTGGGCGCTGGTGGGACTGTGGCTGCTGGTGCGGGAGCCGCTGGTGGCGCTGTTGCCGCGGGCGCGCCAGGGGCGGGTGGCGGCGCTGGTGCACTGCGGTGCGCCCCGGGCGCGCGTACGGGCGTCGTTGGCGGCGCGCTGGTACGTGTCCGCCGTCCTGGGGGCGCTGACGCACGTGGTGTGGGACGCGTTCACCCATCACGACCGGTGGGGGACGCGGCTGCTCCCCGTGCTGGAACGGGAGATCGGGGGTTCGCCGGTGTTCTGGTACGCGCAGTACGGGACGTCGCTGGCGGCCGCGGTCGTCCTGGTGGTGTTCGCGGCGCGGGCGCTGCGGCGCGTGGTCCCCGGGGGCACGGCGCCCTCGGGGGTGCCGGTGCTGTCGGCGGCCGACCGGTGGGCGGCCGTCCTGCTGCTCTGCGGGTGCGCGGTCGTGGCGGCGGTGTTGCGGGCCACCCGGTGGTGGGCCCACTGGGGCCACGTGGCGAAGCCCTACGAGCTGATCCCGACCGTCTGTTTCGGCGCGGGCGCGGGGCTGGTCGCCGCGCTGCCGGTGTACGCCGTCGCCGTCAGGGTGCGGCGTCGGGTCCCGGCCACGGAGGGCCCTGCGGGCGCGGATACGCGGGAGCCGGACCGTACGGCCGCACGCTGAGCGTCTCGCTCGCCGCGACGAACACGGTGATCGTGCGGACCGGGCGGGGCCGGGGCAGCAGGGTGAGGACGAGGGTGAGGTAGGCGCGGGCCAGCTCGGCCCACAGCCGCCACGGGGGTTGTTCCGTCCCGGCGCCCGGGGTGGCGGGGGTGCGGCCGGTTCTCCACCGGCCGTCGGTGACGCGGCGGCCGAGCCGGGCTGCGGCGTCGCGGAAGGCGGCCGTGAGGCCGCCGGGGACACGGGCGGTGCTTGCGGCGGCCGCGAAGACCGGGACCGGTGGAAACGCCTGGGTGGTGGGTCCGTCGGCGTCGGTCCGCGGGGGTGCCGCTCTGCGGTGAAGCATGCGTATACCCATGCCTGGCATGCTCTCCGCCCACCCCGGTGCGGGCTCCCCTGCGGGGGCCAGCCGAGTGAAGCACGGGGAGCCCGGCAGACGCCGGGACACCCTCCCGGCCCTCGTCCGACCTGCGGTTACGGCACCCCTGCGCACGCCTCGGGACGGCACGGCGACCTGGCGGACCAAAGGCACCGACCACTGCGGCGAGGGCACCGCCCGCCCACCGGCGGCCACCGCCGGGGCGAAGCCGCAGGCGGTGGCCTGCCGGCCGCGCGGCGACGGGGCGAGCGGACGGCCGTCAGGCCGCCGCGCCCCGGCATGCGACACGAGTGCCGCGCACCACCCACGGCCACATCCGAAACGGAACCGCAGGCCGCAGAGGCCCACCGACCACACGACGACGGACAGACCGGACGCCCGTCAGCCGACGCGCCGCGGCATGGACGCGGGTACCGGCCGCCTGCGGCGGCCACTGCCGAAGCGGAGTCCGGGGGCGCTGGGGATGGCCCGGCACGGTGACGGGGCCGGGCGGAGACGCCCGGCCTCCGCCCGCCCGCCGGGGCGAAGCCGCAGGCGGAGGCGTGCCGCCGTACGACGGCGGGCCGGGCGGGACGCCCGCCCGGCCGGTGCGTACCGGCGCCGCCGCGCCTCCGCGCCGCCGCGCCTCCGCGCCGCCGCGCGGCGGCGCACCGGCCGGAGGGGGGCAGGTGCCTGGCCGCGGGCGCGCGGGGGTTCCCGCAGAGACACAGGCCGCGCCCGGCCTCGCGCACCGCGTCAGTGCGCCGCCGACTCCCAGTCCGGGCCCGCGCCCACCGAGACGCCCAGGGGCACCCGGAGCTCGACGGCGGACGCCATCTCGCGGCGGACCAGGTCCTCGACCTGTTCGCGCTCGCCGGGGGCGAGTTCCAGGACGATCTCGTCGTGGACCTGGAGGAGCATGCGGGAGCGCAGGTCCGCCTCGCGCAGGGCGCGGTCGACGTTGAGCATGGCGATCTTGACGATGTCCGCCGCCGTGCCCTGGATCGGCGCGTTCAGCGCCATCCGCTCCGCCGCCTCGCGGCGCTGGCGGTTGTCGCTGTTGAGGTCCGGCAGGTAGCGGCGGCGGCCGAACAGCGTCGCCGTGTACCCCGTCGCCCGCGCCTCGTCCACGACGCGGCGCAGATAGTCCCGTACGCCGCCGAAGCGTTCGAAGTAGGCGTCCATCAGGGCGCGCGCCTCCGCCGCCTCGATGTTGAGCTGCTGGGACAGGCCGAAGGCGGACAGCCCGTAGGCCAGGCCGTAGGACATCGCCTTGATCTTGCGGCGCATCTCCGCGTCCACCGCGGACCGCTCGACGGAGAACACCTGGGCGGCGGCCGTGGTGTGCAGGTCCTCGCCGGACGTGAACGCCTCGATCAGACCGGCGTCCTCGGAGAGGTGGGCCATCACGCGCAGCTCGATCTGGCTGTAGTCGGCGGTGAGCAGCGCCTCGAAGCCCTCGCCGACCACGAAACCGCGGCGGATGGCGCGGCCCTCGTCCGTGCGGACCGGGATGTTCTGCAGGTTGGGGTCGGTGGAGGACAGCCGGCCCGTCGCGGCGACGGTCTGGTTGAACGTGGTGTGGATGCGGCCGTCCGCGGCGATCGTCTTGATCAGGCCCTCGACGGTGACGCGGAGCTTCGCCTGCTCACGGTGACGCAGCATGATCACCGGCAGTTCGTTGTCCGTCTGCCCGGCGAGCCAGGCGAGGGCGTCGGCGTCCGTGGTGTATCCGGTCTTGGTCTTCTTCGTCTTCGGCAGGGCCAGCTCGCCGAAGAGGACCTCCTGGAGCTGCTTGGGCGAGCCCAGGTTGAACTCGTGCCCGGCCGCGGCGTGCGCCTCCTTCACCGCCTGCTGCACGGCGCCGGCGAACATCTGCTCCATGGACTCCAGGTGCGCCCGGTCGGCCGCGATGCCGTGCCGCTCCATGCGGGCCAGCAGGGCGGAGGTGGGCAGCTCCATGTCGCGCAGCAGATCGGAGGCGCCCACGTCGGCGAGGCGGCTCTCGAAGGCCTCGCCCAGGTCGAGGACGGCGCGGGCCTGCACCATCAGCGCGTGCGCCTGGGCGCCGTCGTCCGCGCCGAAGGCGAGCTGCCCGTCGGGCGCGGCGGCGGGCGCCAGCTCGCGGTGCAGGTACTCCAGGGACAGGGCGTCCAGGTCGAAGGAGCGGCGGCCCGGCTTCACCAGGTACGCGGCGAGCGCCGTGTCCATGGTGACGCCCTCGATCCGCCAGCCGTGCTCGGGGAAGACCCGCATCGCGCGCTTGGCGTTGTGGAACACCTTGGGGCGGGCCGCGTCGCCGAGCCAGGCGCGCAGCGCCTGCTCGTCGGCCTCGTCCAGCTCGGCCGGGTCGAACCAGGCGGCCGGTCCCTCCGCCGTGGCCAGCGCGATCTCGGCGACGGAGCCGGTGCCGAGCGCCCAGGAGTCGACCGCGACGACGCCGACCGGACCGGTGGCGTGCTCCGCGAGCCAGCCGGCCAGTTCGCCGGTGCCCAGCACGGCGCCGTCGACCTCCACGCCGTCCGCGGCGACCGGGGTGGTCTCGGCCTCCTCGGCGCCCGGGTCGACGGCGAAGAGCCGCTCCCGCAGCGAGGGGTTCCTGATCTCCAGGGTGTCGAGGATCATCGCCACGGTCTTGCGGTCGTAGGCGGTGCGCTCCAGGTCGAGCACACCCTTCGGCAGCTCCACCCGGCGCTCCAGCTCGGTGAGCCGGCGGTTGAGCTTGACGGACTCCAGGTGGTCGCGGAGGTTCTGCCCGGCCTTGCCCTTGACCTCGTCGACCCGCTCGACCAGCTCGGCGAAGGAGCCGAACTGGTTGATCCACTTCGCGGCGGTCTTCTCGCCGACGCCGGGGATGCCGGGCAGGTTGTCCGACGGGTCGCCGCGCAGGGCTGCGAAGTCCGGGTACTGCGCGGGCGTCAGGCCGTACTTCTCGACGACCTTCTCCGGCGTGAAGCGGGTCAGCTCGGAGACGCCCTTGGTCGGGTACAGCACCGTGATGCGGTCGGAGACCAGCTGGAAGGAGTCGCGGTCGCCGGTGACGATCAGCACCTCGAAGCCCTCGGCCTCGGCCTGGGTGGCGAGCGTGGCGATGACGTCGTCCGCCTCGAAGCCCTCGACGGCGAAGCGGGGCACGCTCATCGCGTCGAGCAGCTCGCCGATCAGCTGGACCTGGCCCTTGAACTCGTCGGGGGTCTTGGAGCGGTTCGCCTTGTACTCGGTGAACTCCTCCGAGCGCCATGTCCTGCGGGACACGTCGAAGGCGACCGCGAAGTGCGTGGGCGCCTCGTCACGCAGGGTGTTGGCGAGCATCGACGCGAAGCCGTAGATCGCGTTCGTCGGCTGGCCCGTCGCGGTGGTGAAGTTCTCCGCGGGCAGCGCGAAGAACGCGCGGTACGCCAGTGAGTGCCCGTCCATGAGCATCAGGCGCGGGCGGGTCCCGCCGGAGGTCTGGTCGGTCTTCTTCGATGCTGTCTCTGCCACAGGTCCGATCCTGCCACGCCCCGCTGACACCGGACCCCGCCCCCGCGCCGCACGCGTCCGGCGCACCGGGGACCGGGGCGCGTCCCCCGCGGGCCTCGCTCGCGAGGTCCGCGCTTCCTCCCCGCCGCCCCGGCCCGGGCCCCGTGGGAGGATCGGAGGTCCACCTCACACGTGTGCGTGAACAGGAGTGCGCGATGGCAACGAAGCCGCCCCAGGGTGATCCGGTCCAGGACGCGCCGAAGGTGGCCGAGCGGAAGCGGGCGGCCGCCGGGCTTCCCGCGATCGGTCACACCCTGCGCATGGCCCACCGGCAGATGGGGGTGAGGCGCACGGCGCTGACGCTGCTCGGCGTCAACCAGGAGAACGGTTTCGACTGCCCGGGCTGCGCCTGGCCCGAGCCGGAGCACCGGCACCGCGCGGAGTTCTGCGAGAACGGCGCGAAGGCGGTGGCCGAGGAGGCCACGCTGCGCCGGGTCACCCCGGAGTTCTTCGCCGCGCACCCGGTCTCCGGCCTGGCCCGCCGCAGCGGGTACTGGCTGGGACAGCAGGGCCGGCTGACCCACCCCGTGTACCTTCCGGAGGGCGCCGACCACTACGAACCGGTGAGCTGGGAGCGCGCCTTCGACATCGTCGCCGAGGAGCTGGCCGCGCTGTCCTCCCCCGACGAGGCCGTCTTCTACACCTCGGGCCGCACCAGCAACGAGGCCGCGTTCCTCTACCAGCTCTTCGCGCGCAAGCTGGGCACGAACAACCTGCCCGACTGCTCCAACATGTGCCACGAGTCCTCCGGTTCGGCCCTGTCGGAGACGATCGGCGTCGGCAAGGGCAGCGTGCTGCTGGAGGACCTGTACCGGGCGGACCTGATCGTGGTCGCCGGGCAGAACCCGGGCACCAACCACCCGCGCATGCTGTCCGCCCTGGAGAAGGCCAAGGCGAACGGCGCGCGCGTGGTGAGCGTCAACCCGCTGCCGGAGGCGGGGCTCGAGCGCTTCAAGAACCCGCAGACGCCCAAGGGGCTCACCGCCGGCACCGCGCTGACCGACCTGTTCCTGCAGATCCGCATCGGCGGCGACCAGGCCCTCTTCCGCCTCCTGAACAAGCTGGTCCTGGACACCCCGGGCGCGGTCGACGAGGAGTTCGTCCGCGACCACACCCACGGCTTCGAGGAGTTCGCCGAGGCCGCCCGCGCCGCGGACTGGGACTCCACGCTCGCCGCGACCGGCCTGGCGCGCGAGGACATCGAGCGGTTCCTGCGGATGGTGCTGGACTCGGAGCGGATCGTCGTCTGCTGGGCGATGGGCCTGACCCAGCACAAGCACTCCGTGCCGATGATCCGCGAGATCGTCAACTTCCTGCTGCTGCGCGGCAACATCGGCCGCCCGGGCGCGGGCGTGTGTCCGGTGCGCGGCCACTCCAACGTGCAGGGCGACCGCACCATGGGCATCGTCGAGCGGCCCGCGCCGGCGTTCCTGGACGCGCTGGGGCGGGAGTTCGGCTTCACGCCGCCGCGCGAGCACGGCCACGACGTCGTCCGGGCGATCCGCGCGCTGCGCGACGGCGCGGCGAAGGTGTTCTTCGCGATGGGCGGCAACTTCGTCGCCGCCTCCCCCGACACCGAGGTCACCGAGGCCGCGATGCGCCGGGCGCGGCTGACCGTGCACGTGTCGACGAAGCTGAACCGCTCGCACGCGGTCACGGGCGCGCGCGCCCTGATCCTGCCGACGCTGGGCCGCACCGAGCGCGATCTGCAGGCGGGCGGCGAGCAGTTCGTGACGGTGGAGGACTCCATGGGCATGGTGCACGCCTCGCGCGGCCGGCTGGAGCCGGCGAGCCCGCACCTGCTGTCGGAGCCGGCCATCGTGTGCCGGCTGGCCCGCCGCGTCCTCGGCGCGGAGGACGACGTGCCGTGGGAGGAGTTCGAGAGGGACTACGCGACGGTCCGCGACCGCATCGCGCGCGTGGTGCCCGGCTTCGAGGACTTCAACGCGCGCGTGGCGCGCCCCGGCGGCTTCGCCCTCCCGCACGCCCCGCGCGACGAGCGCCGCTTTCCCACGGCCACCGGGAAGGCCAACTTCACGGCGGCGCCGGTGGAGTGCCCGCAGGTGCCGGAGGGCCGGCTGCTGCTGCAGACGCTGCGCTCGCACGACCAGTACAACACCACGGTCTACGGCCTGGACGACCGTTACCGGGGCATCCGGAACGGGCGCCGGGTGGTGCTGGTGAACCCGGAGGACGCCCGGGAGCTGAGGCTCGCGGACGGCTCCTACGTGGACCTGGTGAGCGAGTGGAGGGACGGTGTGGAGCGCAGGGCGCCCGGTTTCCGCGTCGTGCACTACCCGACGGCACGGGGCTGCGCCGCCGCCTACTACCCGGAGACCAATGTCCTGGTGCCGCTGGACGCCACCGCGGACACCTCCAACACCCCGGCCAGCAAGTCGGTCGTGGTGCGTCTGGAACAATCGGCGACCGACTGAGCGTCCGCTCAGGGCACAGACGTACCGACGTACCGACGCACGATTGGAGCCGGGCCCATGGGAGAGCCGCAGCAGGTGAAGTTCCCGCAGGAGGTCATCGACGAGTACGCCGCGCTCGGTGTGGACCTTCAGGCGCTGTTCTCGGCGGGCCACCTCGGCACGCGGATGGGTGTGCAGATCACGGAGGCGTCGGCGGAGCGCGTCGTCGGCACGATGCCGGTGGAGGGCAACACCCAGCCCTACGGCCTGCTGCACGGCGGCGCGTCCGCCGTGCTGGCGGAGACGCTGGGCTCGGTCGGCTCGATGCTGCACGGCGGCGTGGACAAGATCGCGGTCGGCGTGGACCTCAACTGCACGCACCACCGGGGGGTCCGCTCCGGCCTGGTCACCGGGGTCGCCACCCCGGTGCACCGGGGGCGGTCCACGGCGACGTACGAGATCGTGATCACCGACGAGGCGGACAAGCGGGTGTGCACCGCCCGGCTGACCTGCCTGCTGCGGGACGTGCGGCCGGGTGACGCGGAGAAGGCGGCCGGCTGACGACAGCGGGGGTGTGGGGCGCCCCCGGGGAAGTTCCCCGAGGAGCCTCCCTCGCCCCCGCCCCGCAGCGCCGCGCCCGTCGCCGCCGTTGTGTGCGGACGGCGGGCGCTCTAGCGTTCCGTGCCATGGGACGGGGCCGCACTCCTCGCGCCACCGGGGCGTTCCGCGCGCCCCTCCTGACCGTGCTCGCGGTGACCCTGGCCGTGGCCGGGTGCACGGCGGACGCACCCCGTGCGGCGCGGAACGCGCCTGCCCCGGCCTCCGGCTCCCCGTCGCCGCGGGCGACTTCCGACGTGGACCTGTGCGTGAGCGTCGTCGGCCACTGGGCGCGGGAGCTGCTCGACGGCCACGGGTACGGCGACTACCAGTCCATGGGCATGTCCGGCGGCCAGTACGACGTCCTGCGTGACGTGCTGGACGCCGCGCGCGCGGCCCGCCGTGCAGGGGCGCGCGACGTCCGCGTGCTGACGGACCGCCGGACGCGCCAGGGATGCGCCGCGTACCACCGCTCCGGCGGGCCCGCCGAGGGGCCGTGGCCGTGAGCGGCATCGGTCCCGTCGAACCGGACGGCGACACACGGCCGTCGGACGCGCTCCCCGCCGCTCCGCTTCCCCGGAACGGCACGCCGGCCGGCGTGCCGACACGCCCCCGCAGGACCGCGACGGTCGCGCTCCTCGCCGCCGCCGTACTCGCCGGCGGGCTCGCCCTGCACCTGACGCGGCCCCGCCCCGAGCCCCCGCCCGAACCCCGCTTCCCGAGCCAGACGACGTCCTTCCGCTACCTGTCCATGCAGGCCAGAGACGCACGGGCGACTTTGCCAGAATTTGAATTCATAATACAGGCACTTTCGGAATCCGACGCTCCGGTGACCGTTCTGGACATTTCCCAGCCCTACGCGGGCCTGTCCCTCAGCTCCGCGCCGACCACTCCTTTACGAGTGAAAGGGGGCACGTCCCGCAAGATCACCGTGACCGTCCGCGTGACGGAATGCGGAAAAGTGCCACGGAACGCCGGACTCCCTTTCCTGGACGTAACACTGCGTAACACGCGCGCAAAGGAGGCGCACAGCTACATCCTCGGCGCCCGGTACGCCAGGGACCTGTCCGCAGCCCTGGAGGTGGCCTGCGACGACGAGTTTCGGTAATCAGCAAAACACCTGATACACCTGAACCACCCCCGCCGGTTCCTGCGGTTTCTCACCATGCGGACAGGGCAAATCGGCGGGAATTCAGCTCTTCTCCCCACTCAGTACCGCTCTGCAATACGTCGTGTCATAACAAGAGCGTCACAGCCTTGGCCAGAGTCTCCTCCGCATTCCCTCCACACGCTTAGAGTCACGGCCAGTCACCGCGCCGCCTGATATCCACTCGGCCCAGCGCTCGACTCGGCCGTTTCCACGGGGAAGCGGCTGTCAGGGGAAAGGACTGGATCGTGCGTCAACGTTCGCTCATCTCCATCACCGCCGCCCTGGCGGCAGGTGCACTCACCCTCACCGCCTGCGGCTCACGCGACGACAACGGCGGCGGCTCGGACTCGGGCAACGGTGACACCACCGTGGTCATCGGCGTCGACGCGCCCATGACCGGCGACCTCTCCGCGCTCGGCCTCGGCATCAAGAACTCCGTGGACCTCGCCACGAAGATCGCCAACAAGGAGAAGTACGTCGAGGGCGTCACCTTCAAGATCGAGGCCCTCGACGACCAGGGCCAGGCCTCCGTCGGCCAGCAGAACGCCACCAAGCTCGTCGCCAACAAGGACGTGCTCGGCGTCGTCGGCCCGCTGAACTCCTCCGTCGGCGAGGCGATGCAGAAGGTCTTCGACACCGCCAAGCTGGTCGAGGTCTCCCCCGCGAACACCAACCCCGCCCTCACCCAGGGCGTGAACTGGCAGACCAAGAAGGAACGGCCGTACAAGTCGTACTTCCGCACCGCGACCACGGACGCCATCCAGGGCCCGTTCGCCGCACAGTACGTCTACAACGACGCCAAGAAGAAGAAGGTCTTCGTCATCGACGACAAGAAGACCTACGGCGCCGGACTGGCCGCCACCTTCACCGAGGAGTTCAAGAAGCTCGGCGGCCAGGTCGTCGGCACCGAGCACATCAACCCGGAGAGCAAGGACTTCAGCGCCGTCGCCACCAAGGTGAAGAACTCCGGCGCCGACGTCGTCTACTACGGCGGCGAGTACCCGCAGGCCGGCCCGCTGAGCAAGCAGATCAAGGAAGCCGGCGCCAAGATCCCGCTGGTCGGCGGCGACGGCATCTACAGCGCCGACTTCATCAAGCTGGCCGGCGCGGCCGGCGCCGGCGACCTCGCCACCTCCGTCGGCGCACCCGTCGAGTCGCTGCCGTCCGCCAAGGAGTTCGTCGCGAACTACGAGGCCGAGGGCTACAAGGAGGCCTACGAGGCCTACGGCGGCTACTCCTACGACTCCGCCTGGGCCATCATCGAGGCCGTCAAGAAGGTCGTCGACGACAACGACGGCAAGCTGCCCGACGACGCCCGCGCCAAGGTCGTCGACGCCATGCAGAACGTCTCCTTCGACGGCGTGACCGGCAAGGTCTCCTTCGACGAGTTCGGCGACGCGACCAACAAGCAGCTCACCGTCTACACCGTCAAGGGCGGCGACTGGGCCACCGTGAAGTCCGGCACCTTCACCGGCTGACCTCCCCCGCACCACTCACACGAGCCGCGCGGGGCGCTGTTCCACTGGCGCCCCGCGCGGACTCGGTTCCGGCCCATCCGTCGAACCCGAAAGTCTCGGAGGACATGCGGTGAACGAACTGCCGCAGCAGCTGGTCAACGGCCTGCTACTGGGATCCATGTACGGCCTGGTCGCCATCGGCTACACAATGGTCTACGGCATCGTCCAGCTCATCAACTTCGCCCACGGCGAGATCTTCATGGTCGGCGCCTTCGGCGCCATCACCGTGCACCTGTACGTCTTGCCGGACGGCACCTCCATGTGGGTCGCCCTGCCGCTCATGCTGATCGGCGCCATGATCGCCTCGGTGCTGGTCGCCATCGGAGCGGAACGGTTCGCCTACCGCCCGCTGCGCGGCGCCCCCCGGCTGGCCCCGCTGATCACCGCCATCGGACTCTCCCTCGCACTCCAGCAGGCCGTCTGGGCCTTCTACCCGGAGGCGAAGTCCAAGCTGGCCTTCCCGCAGATCGAAGGCGGCCCGTTCACCATCGGCGGCGCCACCATCCAGACCGGCGACATCTTCCTGCTCGTCGCCGCACCCCTCAGCATGGCGTTCCTCGCCTACTTCGTGATGCGCACCCGCACCGGCCGCGGCATGCAGGCCACCGCGCAGGACCCGGACACCGCGAAACTGATGGGCGTCAACACCGACCGCATCATCGTGATCGCCTTCGCCCTCGGCGCCGTCTTCGCCGCCGTCGGCGGCGTCGCCAGCGGCCTGAAGTACGGCCAGATCGACTTCAAGATGGGCTTCATCCTCGGCCTCAAGGCCTTCACCGCGGCCGTGCTCGGCGGTATCGGCAACATCTACGGAGCCATGATCGGCGGCGTGGTCCTCGGCGTCGTCGAGACCCTGGCCACCGCCTACATCGCCGACATCCCCGGCCTGGACCAGTTCGGCAGCCAGTCCTGGGCCGAGGTCTGGGCCTTCATCCTCCTCATCCTCGTGCTCCTGTTCCGGCCACAGGGCCTGCTCGGCGAGCGCGTCGCGGACAGGGCGTGACACCGATGACCACACAGACCACAGCGCAGAAGACCGTGGCCGCACCCGCCCCGAACACCCCCTCCGGGCTCATCGGCATCCCCGCGAACCTCGCACGGGCCCTCGCCACCGGCGGCAGCGTCCTCGCCGTCATCTCCACCTTCCTCGCCTGGACCTGGACCTCCGCCTTCCCCGGCGACCTCACCGTCTACGGCTACCCGGGCGGACTCCAGGTGCTCGTCCTCGCCGGCGGCGCCCTCGCCACCCTCTTCTGCCTCGCCTCCTACGGCGTCAGAGGACTGGGCTGGCTCACCCCGGCCGGCGCCGACGCGGCCGTGAAGTACGCCGTGCTCGGCACCTTCGCCACCGCCTGGTACACCGTCGTCTCGATCAGCGCCGAACTCGGCGGCGTCGTCAACCTCGAACCGGGCGGCTACCTCGTCGCCGCCGCCACCCTCATCGCCCTCCTCGGCGCCCTGGCCCTCCCCTTCGAACGGCCCGAACCCGACCCGATCGACCCCGAGGCCGGCGGCTGGGAACGATTCACGCACGACGCCGGGCACGCCCTGACGGTGCTGCGGACCGCCTTCGCCTCCGGCTCCCCGCGCCCCGTGCGCACCCTGCCGTCCTACGCCGAGATCCTGATCATCGTCGCCGTCCTCGCGGTCGCCCTGACCGTCTTCACCTACGGCATCGGCACCGAGTACGACGAGCTGTTCGTCGGCTTCCTGATCACCGCCGGCTTCGGCTTCAGCGCGCTGAACCGCTCCGGCCTGATCGCCCACGCCTCCCAGATCAGCGCCCGCCACCAGAACATCACCGTCTGCGGCGCGTTCATCGCGGCGGCCCTGTTCCCCTTCACCCAGACCGACGACCAGTACGCCACCCTCGGCGTCTACATCCTCATCTTCGCCACCGTCGCCCTGGGCCTGAACATCGTCGTCGGCCTCGCCGGCCTGCTCGACCTCGGCTACGTCGCCTTCCTCGGCGTCGGCGCCTACGCGGCCGCGCTCGTCTCCGGCTCGCCCAGCTCACCCTTCGGCGTGCACTTCCCCTTCTGGGCCGCCGTCCTGGTCGGCGCCGCCGCCTCGCTCGTCTTCGGCGTGCTGATCGGCGCGCCCACACTCCGGCTGCGCGGCGACTACCTGGCCATCGTCACCCTCGGCTTCGGCGAGATCTTCCGCATCGCCGTGAACAACACCGACGGCACCTCCGGCCCGGACCTCACCAACGGCTCCAACGGCATCGCGTCCATCCCGGACCTGAACATCCTGGGCTTCGACTTCGGCGTCGCACACGACATCGGCGGCTTCACCATCGGCCGGTTCGCCAACTACTTCTTCCTGATGCTGCTCATCACCGCCGTCGTCGTCCTCGTCTTCCGGCGCAGCGGCGACTCCCGCATCGGCCGGGCCTGGGTCGCCATCCGCGAGGACGAGACCGCCGCCCTCGCCATGGGCATCAACGGCTTCCGGGTCAAGCTCATCGCCTTCGCCGTGGGCGCCACCCTCGCCGGCCTCGCCGGCACGGTCCAGGCGCACGTCACCTACACCGTGACCCCCGAGCAGTACCTGTTCGCCGGCACCACCCCGCCCAACTCCGCCTTCCTCCTCGCCGCGGTCGTGCTCGGCGGCATGGGCACCATCGCCGGACCCCTCATCGGAGCCGCGCTGCTCTTCCTCATCCCCAACAAACTCCAGTTCCTGGGCGACTACCAGCTCCTCGCGTTCGGTATCGCACTCGTCCTGCTGATGCGCTTCCGCCCCGAGGGCCTCATCCCCAACCGGCGCCGCCAGCTGGAGTTCCACGAAGAGGCCGACGCGCCCACAGTCCTGAGCAAGACGGGGGCCTGACCACCATGACCACCCACATCACCAAGGACACCGCCGCGGGCGCGCCCGCCCCCGGCACCGTCGTCCTCGACGCGCGCGGCGTCACCATGCGGTTCGGCGGCCTCACCGCCGTCCGGGACGTCGACCTCACCGTCCGCAGCGGCGAGATCGTCGGCCTGATCGGCCCCAACGGCGCCGGCAAGACCACCTTCTTCAACTGCCTCACCGGGCTGTACATCCCCACCGAGGGCGAGGTCCGCTACAAGGACAAGGTGCTCCCGCCCAAGTCCTTCAAGGTGACCGCCGCCGGCATCGCCCGCACCTTCCAGAACATCCGCCTGTTCGCCAACATGACGGTCCTGGAGAACGTCCTCGTCGGCCGCCACACCCGCACCAAGGAGGGCTTCTGGTCCGCCGTCCTGCGCGGACCCGGCTTCCACAAGGCCGAAGCCGCCTCCCGCGCCCGCGCCACGGAACTGCTGGAGTTCGTCGGCCTCGCCGAGAAGGCCGACCAGCTCGCCCGCAACCTCCCCTACGGCGAGCAGCGCAAGCTCGAGATCGCCCGCGCCCTCGCCAGCGAACCGGGACTGCTGCTCCTCGACGAGCCCACCGCGGGCATGAACCCCCAGGAGACCCGGGCGGCGGAAGAGCTCATCTTCGCCATCCGCGACCAGGGCACCGCCGTCCTCGTCATCGAGCACGACATGCGGTTCATCTTCAACCTCTGCGACCGGGTCGCCGTCCTCGTCCAGGGACAGAAGCTGATCGAGGGCGACCCCGCCACGGTCCAGGGCGACGAACGGGTCATCGCCGCCTACATCGGCGAACCGCTGGCCGACGACCCCGGGGCCGCGGAGGCCGCCGAGGTCGAGGCCGCCGAAGCGGCGGCCGAAGCGGCGGGCCGGCCCCGGACACCCGCCAAGGCGGCCGACGCGACGGCTGACGCGGAGACACGACCGGAGGCCGCCACGGACACCGCGACCACCGCGGACGCCGAGACAGAAGCACAGGCGGACACGGAGACCGAGGCCACCACGGACACCGCGCCCGGCAAGGAGAACGACCGATGACCGCACTCCTCGAGGTCGAGGACCTGAAAGTCGCCTACGGCAAGATCCAGGCCGTCAAGGGCATCTCGTTCAGCGTCGGCGCCGGCGAAGTGGTCACCCTGATCGGCACCAACGGCGCCGGCAAGACCACCACCCTGCGCACGCTCTCCGGACTCCTCAAGCCGGTCGGCGGCCAGATCAAGTTCAACGGCAAGTCGCTGAAGAAGATCCCCGCCCACAAGATCGTCTCGCTCGGGCTGGCCCACTCCCCCGAGGGACGGCACATCTTCCCGCGCATGACGATCGAGGACAACCTCCGCCTCGGCGCCTTCCTGCGCAGCGACAAGGCCGGCATCGAACAGGACATCCAGCGCGCCTACGACCTCTTCCCCATCCTCGGGGAACGCCGCAAGCAGGCCGCCGGAACCCTGTCCGGCGGTGAGCAGCAGATGCTCGCCATGGGCAGGGCCCTGATGTCCCGGCCCCAGCTGCTCATGCTCGACGAACCCTCCATGGGTCTGTCGCCGATCATGATGCAGAAGATCATGGCGACCATCGCCGAGCTGAAGTCCCAGGGCACCACCATCCTGCTCGTCGAGCAGAACGCCCAGGCGGCCCTGTCGCTGGCCGACCACGGCCATGTGATGGAGGTCGGCAACATCGTCCTCTCCGGCACCGGCCGCGACCTCCTCCACGACGAGTCGGTCCGCAAGGCCTACCTCGGCGAGGACTGACCCGGCAGGCGAAAGGCCCGCACCCCGGTCCCACGGGGTGCGGGCCTTCGTCGTCCGTGTGACGTCCGCTCAGCCGCCCTTCGCGGCCTTCTTCTCCTCGGCGTCGTCGATGACCGCCTGGGCCACCTGCTGCATCGACATGCGCCGGTCCATCGAGGTCTTCTGGATCCAGCGGAACGCGGCCGGCTCGGTCAGCCCGTACTGCGTCTGCAGCACCGACTTCGCACGGTCCACCAGCTTGCGCGTCTCCAGCCGCTGACTGAGGTCGGCGACCTCGCGCTCCAGCTCCTTCAGCTCCGTGAACCGCGACACCGCCATCTCGATCGCGGGCACCACGTCGCTCTTGCTGAACGGCTTGACCAGGTACGCCATCGCACCCGCGTCCCGCGCCCGCTCCACCAGGTCGCGCTGCGAGAAGGCGGTCAGCATCAGCACGGGGGCGATGGACTCCTCGGCGATCTTCTCGGCCGCCGAGATGCCGTCCAGCTTGGGCATCTTCACGTCGAGGATCACCAGGTCGGGGCGGTGCTCACGGGCCAGCTCGACGGCCCGCTCACCGTCGCCCGCCTCGCCGACGACCGTGTAGCCCTCCTCCTCGAGCATCTCTTTGAGATCGAGCCGGATCAGTGCCTCGTCCTCGGCGATGACGACGCGCGTCGTCATCGGCGGCACGTGCGACTTGTCGTCGTCGGACACGTCTGCGGGCTGGGGCGACTCGGGGGCGCTCAACGTGGGCTCCTTGGTGCGGGGCAGGCCGGTACTGCTGCTTATGCAGCCTACCTAGAGGCGGCGACCAAGGGGGACCCGGTATGATTCCGTGAGCCAGTCCTGCCGGGTTGGTGGAATGGCATACACGGATGTCTCAAACACATCTGCCCGAGAGGGCTTGCGGGTTCGAGTCCCGCACCCGGCACTCCCTGAAGCGGAGGATCACGTTCGCGTGGTCCTCCGCTTTTTGCTGCGTGGCGTCACCCTCACTCACGCACAGTGGCCGCATGGAACAGCACAGCCCTTCGACCCGCGCACACGCTGTCGCACTCATGCGACAGGGCGTCCCCAACCGTGTGGTGGCAGAGCAACTGAACATCCCGCGAGGCACCATCGGCTGGTGGCGTTGCGAGGACCGCAAACTACGCGGCGAGGTATACCGGCAGCCGACGAATTGCCCGAAGTGCACAGGTCTCGGCTTCGACGAAGTGGCGTACTCGTATCTGCTGGGGCTCTACCTCGGCGATGGCCACATCGTCTCGAAGCCGAAACAGCACCACCTGTCGATTTTCTGCGACGCCAGGCAGACGGGCTTGATCGCAGCCGCCGAAGACGCGATGCGCAAGGTGATGCCCTCCTCCAGCGTCGGACGGAACCGAAAGCCCGGCTGTGTCGAAGTGAAGTCGTACACCAAGCACTGGACGTGCATGTTCCCCCAGCACGGCCCCGGCAAGAAGCACGATCGCCTCATCGCCCTCGAACCCTGGCAGCAGGCCATCGTCGATGAGCATCCCTGGGAGTTCATCCGCGGGCTCATCCATTCGGACGGCTGCCGGATCACCAACTGGACGACCCGCATGGTCGCCGGCGAGCGCAAGCGCTACGAGTACCCGCGGTACTTCTTCAGCAACACGTCGGACGACATCAGGAAGCTCTTCACGGACACACTGGACAAAGTCGGCGTCGGGTGGACCACGCTGGCCCGTGGCAGCGATCCTTTCAACATCTCCATCGCCCGCAAGGCGTCCGTCGCCCTGATGGATCTCCACGTGGGCCCCAAGTACTGACCCGAAAGGCCCCGCGCGGTCACTTCGGGCTGTCGTCCTCGCCGATGTGGTGGACGCGGACCATGTTGGTGGAGCCGGAGACGCCGGGCGGGGAGCCGGCGGTGATGACGACCGTGTCGCCCTCGGCGCAGCGGGCGTACCGCAGCAGGAGTTCGTCGACCTGGTCGACCATGGCGTCGGTGGAGTCGACGTGCGGGCCGAGGAAGGTCTCGACGCCCCAGGAGAGGCTGAGCTGGGAGCGGGTGGCCGGGTCGGGGGTGAAGGCGAGCAGGGGGATGGGTGAGCGGTAGCGGGAGAGGCGGCGGGCGGTGTCGCCCGACTGGGTGAAGGCGACGAGGAAGCGGGCGCCGAGGAAGTCGCCCATCTCGGCGGCGGCGCGGGCGACGGCGCCGCCCTGGGTGCGGGGTTTGTTGTGTTCGGTCAGCGGGGGCAGGCCGCGGGCGAGGATGTCCTCCTCGGCGGCCTCGACGATGCGGGCCATGGTGCGCACGGTGTCGACGGCGTGCTTGCCGACGCTGGTCTCGCCGGAGAGCATGACGGCGTCGGTGCCGTCGATGACGGCATTGGCGACGTCGGAGGCCTCGGCGCGGGTGGGCCGGGCGTTGTCGATCATCGAGTCGAGCATCTGGGTGGCGACGATGACCGGCTTGGCGTTGCGCCGGGCGAGTGCGACGGCGCGCTTCTGGACGATGGGGACCTGTTCGAGCGGCATTTCGACGCCCAGGTCGCCGCGGGCCACCATGACGCCGTCGAAGGCGGCGACGATCTCGTCGAGGGCCTGGACGGCCTGGGGTTTCTCGATCTTGGCGATGACGGGGAGGCGGCGGCCCTCCTCGTCCATGATGCGGTGGACGTCCTTGATGTCGCGTCCGCTGCGGACGAAGGAGAGGGCGACGACGTCGAAGCCGGTGCGCAGCGCCCAGCGCAGGTCGTCCTCGTCCTTCTTGGAGAGGGCGGGCACGGAGACGGCGACGCCGGGGAGGTTGAGGCCTTTGTGGTCGGAGACGACGCCGCCTTCGACGACGGTGGTGTGGACGCGGGGGCCGTCGACGGCGGTGACCTCGAGGGTGACCCGGCCGTCGTCGACGAGGACGCGTTCGCCCGGGGTGACGTCCTCGGCGAGGCCGGCGTGGGTGGTGCCGCAGAGGTGGCGGTCGCCTTCGACGCCGTCCTCGACGCTGATGGTGAAGGGGTCGCCGCGTTCGAGGAGCACGGGGCCTTCGGCGAAGCGGCCCAGGCGGATCTTCGGGCCTTGGAGGTCGGCGAGGAGTCCTACGCTGCGGCCGGTCTCGTCGGCGGCCTTGCGCACCTTTCGGTACCGCTCCTCGTGTTCGGCGTGCTCGCCGTGGCTGAGGTTGAAGCGGGCCACGTCCATTCCGGCGTCGACCAGGGCTTTGATCTGGTCGTACGAGTCCGTCGCGGGACCCAGGGTGCAGACGATTTTCGCTCGGCGCATGGTTCGACCCTAGGCCTTACCCATGGGTAGTGATGTGGTGGCGGGTGACGACTCAACGGCTTGTGGGTGAAAGGGTATTGACAAGCGTTGAATTGTGCGGTGGGCCGCTCTGATGAGCGTGCGGGGCGGGTCGCCGGATCGGCACGGGTACGGTGGCCGCTCCCGCGGCCCGAGGCCGCGGGACCGGCGGCCGGTCCGGGACGGCACGCCGGTGTTCCGACTGTCCTCCGTACGGGTGTCCGTCGGGGGCGCCGCCGGTCCGTCCGGCGGCGCCCCCGGCGCGTTTTCGTCCGCTGTCACCCCTGCTGGACGCGCAGGGCGCGGGCCAGGTCGTCGAGCCGGTCGGTGAACTGGCGGCGCAGGGCCGGCACGGGGTCGGCCTTGCGCAGTGTCTTCTCGCCGAGTTTCAGGGTCTCGGCGTCGACGGCGTGGGCGGGGAAGGCCCAGTGTCCGGCGGCCGTGGCGATGGCGGGTCCGCGGCGTGCGGCGAGGGCGACGGCGTCCTTGAAGTAGCGCGCCACGTAGGGGCGGACCAGTTCGGTCTGTTCGGGCTGCCAGAAGCCCTGGGCGGTGGCGGTGAACAGGTAGGTGGACAGGTCGTCGGAGCCGAACATGGACTCCCAGGCGCGGGCCTTGGCGTCCGGGTCGGGCAGGGCGGCCCGGCAGCGGGCGGCGCCCTCCCGGCCGGTGGCGCTGGGGTCGCGGCGCAGTTCCTCGGCGACGGCGGACTCGTCGACGGCGCCGAGCACCGCGAGCCGGGCGAGGATCCGCCAGCGCAGTTCCGGGTCGAGTTCGGGGCCGCCGGGGACGGTGCCCTCGGCGAGCCAGGCGGCGATGGTCTCGGGGCGGGCGGCGGCGTCGATGCAGTGGCGCACCGCGACCAGGCGCAGGCCCGGGTGGTCGCCGTCCTCGGTGCGGCGGATGAGGTCGCGGCACAGGTCGGTGAGGGTGGCGAGTGCGGCGGGTCGCCGGTCCGGGGGG
Source organism: Streptomyces sp. DSM 120436 (assembly GCF_055778765.1). NCBI lineage: Bacteria > Bacillati > Actinomycetota > Actinomycetes > Kitasatosporales > Streptomycetaceae > Streptomyces > Streptomyces sp. DSM 120436. The sequence goes on from NZ_JBSKBS010000002.1 coordinate 1,594,088, forward strand.
AGGTAGTGGTCGGTGATCTGTCCGGACGCGAAGGCGAGGACGCCTTGGGCGAGGGCGACGTCGGTCTCGTGGGGCAGGTGGGTGCGGGCGATGTCGAGGTAGTCGGCGGCGGGCAGTTCTCCGTCGCGTACGGCGTCCCTGAGGGCGTTCCACACCACGGCGCGGGTGAGCGGGTCGGGCAGCCCGGACAGGTGGGTGCGCAGGGTGGTCAGGGAGTCGGGGTCGAAGCGGATCTTGGCGTAGCTGAGGTCGCCGTCGTTGAGGACGACGAGGGCGGGGCGGGTGCCGCCGGTGTCGAGGGAGACGGTTCCGTCGGCGGGGACGTCGGCGTCGGCGCGTTCGCGCAGGGCGAGGCGTCCGGGGTCGTGCAGGTCGCGGTCGTAGACGCCGACGGCGATGCGGTGCGGGCGCCTGCCGCCCTCGGCGGTGCCGGGCCCTCCGGTGTTGCGGACGGTGAGGGTCCAGGCGCCGTGGTCGCCGGTGCGGATCTCGGGGGCGAGGGTGTCGACGCCGGTGGTGCGCAGCCAGGCGTCGGCCCAGGCGTGCACGTCGCGCTCGGTGGCGGAGGCCAGCGAGTCGATGAACTCGGCGAGTCCGGCGTTGCCGAAGCGGTAGCGCTCGAAGTGGGTGTTGATGCCGGCGAGGAAGTCCTTCTCGCCGAGCCAGGCGACGAGCTGGCGCAGGGCGGAGGCGCCCTTGGCGTAGGAGATGCCGTCGAAGTTGAGCAGGGCGGAGGCGGTGTCCTCGACGTGTTCCGGGGCGACGGGGTGGGTGGAGGGCCGCTGGTCGGCGTCGTAGCCCCAGGCCTTGCGGGAGACGCCGAAGTCGGTCCAGGTGCTGGTGCCGCGCCAGCGGGGCGGCTGTCCGCCGGGGCTCGCGGGGGTGACCTCGTTGAGGGTCTGGTAGCCCATGTACTCGGCGAAGGACTCGTTCAGCCAGATGTCGTCCCACCAGCGGAGGGTGACGAGGTCGCCGAACCACATGTGGGCCATCTCGTGGGCGATCACCATGGCGCGGGTCTGCCGTTCGGTGTCGGTGACGGCCGAGCGGTAGACGAACTCGTCGCGGAAGGTGACCAGTCCGGGGTTCTCCATGGCGCCCGCGTTGAACTCGGGCACGAATGCCTGGTCGTAGGAGTCGAAGGGGTAGGGCTCGTCGAACTTCTCGTGGTAGCGGTCGAAGCAGGCGCGGGTGATGTCGAGGAGTTCCTCCGTGTCCGCCTCGAGGTACGGGGCGAGGGAGCGGCGGCAGTGCAGGCCGAGGGGGAGGCCGCGGTGTTCGGTGCGCACGGAGTGCCAGGGGCCGGCGGCGACGGCGACGAGGTAGGTGGAGACGGGCGGGGTGGGCGCGGCCTGCCACACGCCGCCGCCGGTGTGCTCGGTGACGCCGTTGGCGAGGACCGTCCAGTGCTCGGGCGCGGTGACGGTGAGTTCGAAGACGGCCTTGAGGTCGGGCTGGTCGAAGGCGGCGAAGACGCGCTGCACGTCGTCCAGGAAGAGCTGGGTGTAGACGTAGGTCTCGCCGTCGGTGGGGTCGGTGAAGCGGTGCATGCCCTCGCCGGTGCGGGAGTAGCGCATGCGCGCGTCGACCAGCAGCTCGTGTTCGCCGGCGGTGAGGTTCTTCAGCGGGAGCCGGCCGTCGTGGAGGAGGGCGGGGTCCAGGGGCTGTCCGTCGAGCGTGACGCTGCGCAGTTCGGCGGGCTTGGTCTCGACGAAGGTGTCCGCGTCCGCGCGGGCGGTGAACCTGATGAGGGTGCGGGAGTCGAACGTCTCGTCCCCGGTGGTCAGATCGAGGGCGATCGTGTAGCGGTGGACGTCGATGAGCTGTGCTCGGTTCTGCGCTTCGTCGCGCGTCAGTACGGACATGCACGCCATGCTGCCTGATGCCGCCTGCCGGGCACAGAGGTGGATGGGGTACGCGGCCTGTGTCCGGTGCCTTCCGGGCTCCGCGGTTGTGCGCCGCCGGGGGCTGTGCGGGGGGCGCGTGCGCGTGCGGGGGGGGTGGCGCGGGGCGTGCGGCGGGGGCGTGCGCCCCGCTTTCCGGGGCGGGCCTGCGCCGACGGGTGTCGTGGGGGTGGCACGCCCTGGTATGCGGCGCCCAGGGGCCGAGGGGGTGACGGGGGGCCGGCGAGGAGGGTGCGGGCGGCGGGCGGCATGGCGCGCGTCCTTCCTCGTCGGGGCCGGACGCGGGTCCGGGATGGAGGTGACGGACGGTGCTCGGCGGTCGGCACGGCGTGCGCGGCGTGCATGCGCCGCCCTGTCACCGCCCGCCGCGTCCCGGACCGGCGTCCGGTCCGGTCAGGAGGCGCCGTGCGCGGTGTCGTCGGCGATGCTCTCGTGGTGGCGGATCACCTCGGCGATGATGAACGTCAGGAACTTCTCCGCGAAGGCCGGGTCGAGCTTGGCGCTCTCGGCGAGGGCGCGCAGCCGGGCGATCTGGCGGGCCTCGCGTCCCGGGTCGGCGGGCGGCAGCCGGTGTTCGGCCTTGAGCCGGCCGACCTGCTGGGTGCACTTGAAGCGTTCGGCGAGCATGTGGACGACGGCCGCGTCGATGTTGTCGATGCTGTCGCGCAGGCGGGTCAGTTCGTCGAGGACCGCGGGATCGGCACCGGGGCCGGCGGTGTTGCTGGTGGTCATGGCGGTTCAGCCTACGGCGGGCGGGCCGCGCGTTCGCGGACGGCGGCGTGCGGGGCGGGCCCGTACAGTGGAGGGGGCCCAGGCGCGGCGGGGGTGCGACGTGGTGAACGGCGGACCGGTGGAGCACGGTTACCCGCATCTGCGGACGGTGCGGGAGTCCGTCACGGCGCTGTACCGGCGTCTGTCGTACGACACGGTCCGCACCTTCTCGGTGAGCGTGGCGCCGGCCGACGTGGCGTTCTGCGACACGGACGACCTGCATCTGGGGGCGCAGCGGGTGGCGCGCGAGATGGTGGCGCACTACCGGCTGCCGGACGCGCGGCTGATCGTCGGGTTCCGTGAGATGACGCATGCGGCGAACGTGGAACTGGCGGCGGGCCCGGAGTACTTCGTCGAGCTGAACGACCGGTTCCGTACGCATCGGCGGGACATCGGGGCGGCGCTGGCGCACGAGGTGGCGCACGTGTACCTGCACCGGCTGGGGCTGTCGTTCCCGTCGACGCGGGAGAACGAGATCCTCACGGACACCACGGCGGCGTACCTCGGGGCGGGGTGGCTGCTGCTGGACGCGTTCCGGGAGGACGGGGCGTCGTCGCAGAAGCTCGGGTACCTCACGCCGGAGGAGTTCGGGTACGTGCTGGCGAAGCGGGCGCTGCTGTTCGGCGAGGACCCGTCGGTGTGGTTCACCAGCCCGCAGGCGTACACGGCGTACCGCGAGGGGCTGGCGCTGGCGCGGCGGGACGCGGAGCAGCCGCCGTTGCGCTCGGCGGGGTGGGCCGGGCGGCGCCGGTACGCGCGGGACCGGCGGCATGCGCTGGGGGACGCGGAGGCGTCGGGCGGGGGGCGGGAGACGGCGTACCGGTTCTCGGCGGAGGGTCACGGTCGGCTGCGGGTGTCGTTCCCGTGTCCCACCTGCCATCAGCGGATCCGGGTGCCGGTGGCCGGGCGGGTGCGGGCGCGGTGCGGTCTGTGCCGGTCCGTGCTGGAGTGCGACACCTAGCGGTCCGGGTGCCGCACCGGCCACCACAAGTGCGGCATTTCACCCCCGGCGTTCGCCCGCTTCCCAGGTGTTCGCTATTTTGTTCGCCGCTGTCGTCGTGTGCGCCGCCGTCCCCCCCGCCGGCCGTTTTCGTCCCGACCCCGCCGAGGAGCCGGCCTGTGGAGCCCGAGTCCGCCGTGACCACCTGCTACCGCCATCCGCGGGTGGGGTGCCAGGTGCGCTGCGTCCGCTGCGAGCGGTACATCTGCCCCGACTGCATGCGCGAGGCGGCCGTGGGCCACCAGTGCCCCGACTGCGTGCGGGAGGGCGCCCGGTCGGTGCGGCGGGCGCGCACCCTGGTGGGCGGCCGGGTCCCGGCGGCGCCCGTGGTGACGTACGCGCTCATCGCCGTCAACGTGCTGGCGTACCTGGCGGAGACGGCCCGGCCGGAGTTCGTCGTCGGCCGGTTCGCGATGCTGGGCCGGGGGCTGGTCGGCGCGTACGATGAGCGCTTCGTATGGACCGACCCGTATCCCGCCGGCTTCACCCCGGAAGGGGTGGCGGAGGGCGAGTGGTACCGGCTGCTGACCGGCGCGTTCCTGCATCTGCCGCCCACGGAGGGGACGTTCGGCGTCCTCCACGTGCTGATGAACGCGGCGGTGCTGTGGAGCCTGGGCCGGGTGGTCGAGCCGATGCTGGGCCGGGTCCACTACCTCGCGCTGTACCTGCTGTCGGCGCTGGGCGGTTCGGTGCTGGTGCTGCTGATCGTGCCCTTCGACCCCGTGGTCGGCGCGTCCGGCGCGCTGTTCGGGGTCGGGGCCGCCTTCTACGTGGTGTCCCGGCGGGTGGGCGCGGACCCGCGCGGGGTGAACCGCTTCATGGCCGGGCTGCTGCTGTGGCTGGTGGTCTCCGCGGTGTTCACCTCGTGGCAGGGTCACCTGGGCGGGCTGCTCACGGGCGGGCTGGTGGCGCTCGCGTTCGCCTGGGCGCCGCGCGACGGGCGCCGCGTCCTGGTGCAGGCCGGCGCGTGCGCGGGGCTGGTGGTGCTGCTCGCCGTCCTGGCGGCGGCGAAGGTGTCGGAACTGACAGGTGGAGGGATCCCCCAGTGAAACGTGCCGGTGTGCTCTTCCTCGCGGGCGTCCCCGTGGTCGCCACGGCGGTGTACTTCGTCCTGCCGTCGGGGGCCGCCGACGCGCCGGCCGTCCCGTCCTCGGTCAGCGCGCAGTCCTCCCGTGACGACGTCAAGGACCGGGCCGAGCAGGACCACGAGCAGCGGCGGGACAAGGACGACGAGCTCATCGCCTCCCTGCCGCCGGGGCTGGCCGCCCCCGACAAGAAGGAACTGGCCCACCGGCTGGTGGCGAGCGCCGAGCACTCCACCACGGACTGGCGCTCCACCTACGGGGTCATCGAGGACGAGGGCGACGACTGCGGCTACACCGCGGGCATCGTCGGCTTCTGCACCGGCACCCATGATCTGCTCACCCTGGTGGAGCGCTACACCGAGAGCCGTCCCGGCAACGGTCTCGCGCGCTATCTGCCCGCCCTGCGGAAGGTCGACGGCACCGGCTCGCTCGAGGGGCTCGACCCCGGCTTCACCGACGCGTGGAAGGCGGAGGCGGAGCTGCCGGAGTTCCGCGCGGCGCAGGAGGCGGAGCGCGACCGGGTCTACTTCGAGCCCGCGGTCCGCCTCGCCAAGCTGGACGGTCTGGGCACCCTGGGCCAGTTCGTGTACTTCGACGCGATGGTCTTCCACGGCACCGGCACCGACGAGAACGGCTTCTACGCCCTGCGCGAGCGCGTCCTGGAGCGGGCGAAGACGCCCGCGGCGGGCGGATCGGAGAAGGCGTACCTGGACGCCTTCCTCGACGTCCGGCGCGCCACCATGCTGGCCCGCTACCCGGACCGCGACACCTCCCGCGTCGACACGGCCCAGCGCCGCTTCCTGCAGGCCGGGAACCTGGACCTGGACACCCCGCTCACCTGGGAGATGTACGGGACCTCCTACACCCTGCGCTGACCATGTCGCGGCGCCTGCCCAGGGGTCCGGTCGGGGACGGGTGGGCAGGCGCCGCGGTGTTCCGCACGCCTTTGTGCGGGACGTATCGGGGTGTCAGACCGCCAGGGCGCGGTCCGTCGGGCGGATCGGGGCGGGCAGTTCGCTCGCCCCGGTCAGGTACCGGTCGCAGCCGCGGGCGGCCGACCGGCCCTCGGCGATCGCCCACACGATGAGCGACTGGCCGCGGCCGGCGTCGCCGGCGACGAACACGCCCGGCACGTTCGTCTGGAAGTCGGCGTCCCGGGCGATGTTACCCCGCTCGTCGAGGTCCAGGCCGAACTGCTCGACCAGGCCGTTCTCCCGGTCGGTGCCGGTGAAGCCCATGGCGAGGGTGACCAGCTGGGCCGGGATCTTCCGTTCGGTGCCGGGCTTCCCGGTCGGCCTGCCGTCCACGAACTCGACCTCGACCAGGTGCAGCCACTGCACGTGGCCGTCCTCGTCGCCCTCGAAGTGGGTGGTGGAGACGGAGTAGATCCGCTCGCCGCCCTCCTCGTGGGCGCTGGTGACCTTGTAGAGCAGGGGGAAGGTCGGCCAGGGCTGGGAGAGGGGGTCCCGCTCGTCGTTCGGGCGGGGCATGATCTCCAGCTGGGTGACGGACGCGGCGCCCTGGCGGTGGGCGGTGCCCACGCAGTCGGCGCCGGTGTCGCCGCCGCCGATCACGACGACGTGCTTGCCCGCGGCGGTGATCGGCGGGGAGACGTAGTCGCCCTCCTGCACCTTGTTCGCCAGCGGCAGGTACTCCATGGCCTGGTGGATGCCCTTGAGCTCGCGGCCCGGCACCGGCAGGTCGCGCGCGGTGGTCGCGCCGACGGCGAGGACCACGGCGTCGTACCGCTTGCGCAGCGCGGTCGCCGGCATGTCGCGGCCGATCTCGATGCCGGTGCGGAACCTGGTGCCCTCCGCGCGCATCTGCTCGATCCGGCGGTTGATGTGCCGCTTCTCCATCTTGAACTCGGGGATGCCGTACCGCAGGAGGCCTCCGATGCGGTCCGCGCGCTCGTAGACGGCGACGGTGTGGCCGGCCCGGGTCAGCTGCTGGGCGGCGGCCAGGCCCGCGGGGCCGGAGCCGACGACCGCGACGGTCTTGCCGGACAGGCGTTCGGGGATCCGGGGCGCGACGCCGCCGGACTCCCACGCCTTGTCGATGATCGAGACCTCGACGTTCTTGATGGTGACCGGCGGCTGGTTGATGCCGAGCACGCACGCCGACTCGCACGGGGCGGGGCACAGCCGCCCGGTGAACTCGGGGAAGTTGTTCGTGGCGTGCAGCCGGTCGCTCGCCGCGCCCCAGTCCTCGCGGTAGGCGTAGTCGTTCCACTCGGGGATGAGGTTGCCGAGCGGACAGCCGTTGTGGCAGAACGGGATGCCGCAGTCCATGCAGCGGCCGGCCTGCTTGCTGATGATCGGCAGCAGGGAGCCGGGGACGTGGACCTCGTTCCAGTCCTTCGTGCGCTCCTCGACCGGACGGGACGCTGCGACCTCGCGGCCGTGGTTCAGAAAGCCCTTCGGGTCAGCCATGGATCGCCGCCTCCATCATCTTCTCGGTGATCTCGGTCTCCGACAGACCGGCTCGCTCGGCGGCGTCCTTGGCGGCGAGCACTGCCTTGTACGTGCTGGGGATGATCTTGCTGAAGCGCTCCACGGCGGTGTCCCAGTCGGCGAGCAGCTTCTCGGCGACGGTGGACCCCGTCTCCTCCTGGTGCCGCCGGACCACCTCGTGCAGCCACTGCTTGTCGGCGTCGTCCAGCGCCTCCACGGAGGCGAGGTTCCCGGCGTTCACGTTGTCCCGGTCCAGGTCGATGACGTACGCGACGCCGCCGGACATGCCGGCCGCGAAGTTGCGTCCGGTCTCGCCGAGGACGACCGCGTGGCCGCCGGTCATGTACTCGCAGCCGTGGTCGCCCACGCCCTCGGAGACGACCAGCGCGCCGGAGTTGCGGACGCAGAACCGCTCGCCGACCTTGCCGCGCAGGAACATCTCGCCGCCGGTGGCGCCGTAGGCGAGGGTGTTGCCCGCGATGACGCTGTACTCGGCGAGGTGGTCGGCGGCGCGGTCCGGCCGGACGACGATCCGGCCGCCGGACAGGCCCTTGCCGACGTAGTCGTTGGCGTCGCCCTCCAGGCGCAGCGTGACGCCGCGCGGGACGAAGGCGCCGAACGACTGGCCGGCGGAGCCGGTGAAGGTGATGTCGATGGTGTCGTCGGGCAGGCCCGCGCCGCCGAACTTCTTCGTCACCTCGTGGCCGAGCATGGTGCCGACCGTGCGGTTGATGTTGCGGATGGCGACCTGGGCGCGCACCGGCTGGGCGTCCTCCGCCCCGGAGGCGGAGAGCGCGTCGGCGGCGAGCTTGATCAGCTCGTTGTCGAGCGCCTTCTCCAGGCCGTGGTCCTGGGCGATCACCTGGTGGCGGGCGGCGCCCTCGGGCAGCTCGGGCACGTGGAACAGCGGCTCGAGCTCCAGGCCCTGCGCCTTCCAGTGGTTCACCGCGCGGGTCACGTCCAGCACCTCGGCGTGGCCGACGGCCTCGTCGACGGAGCGGAAGCCCAGCTCGGCCAGCAGCTCGCGGACCTCCTCGGCGATGAACCGGAAGAAGTTCACCACGTACTCGGCCTTGCCGGAGAACCGGTCGCGCAGCACCGGGTTCTGGGTGGCGATGCCGACCGGGCAGGTGTCCAGGTGGCAGACGCGCATCATGACGCAGCCGGAGACCACCAGCGGGGCGGTGGCGAAGCCGAACTCCTCGGCGCCGAGCAGCGCGGCGATCACCACGTCGCGGCCGGTCTTGAGCTGGCCGTCGGTCTGCACGACGATGCGGTCGCGCAGGCCGTTGAGGAGCAGCGTCTGCTGGGTCTCGGCCAGGCCCAGCTCCCAGGGGCCGCCGGCGTGCTTCAGCGACGTCAGCGGGGAGGCGCCGGTGCCGCCGTCGTGGCCGGAGATCAGCACGACGTCCGCGTGGGCCTTGGAGACGCCCGCGGCGACGGTGCCGACGCCGACCTCGGAGACCAGCTTGACGTGGATGCGCGCCTGGGGGTTGGCGTTCTTCAGGTCGTGGATCAGCTGGGCGAGGTCCTCGATGGAGTAGATGTCGTGGTGCGGCGGCGGGGAGATGAGCCCCACGCCCGGCGTGGAGTGGCGGGTCTTCGCCACCCACGGGTAGACCTTGTGGCCGGGGAGCTGGCCGCCCTCGCCGGGCTTGGCGCCCTGGGCCATCTTGATCTGGATGTCGTCGGCGTTGACCAGGTACTCGCTGGTCACGCCGAAGCGGCCGGAGGCGACCTGCTTGATGGAGGAGCGGCGGGCCGGGTCGTACAGGCGCTCCGGGTCCTCGCCGCCCTCGCCGGTGTTGGACTTGCCGCCGAGCTGGTTCATGGCGATGGCGAGGGTCTCGTGCGCCTCCTGGGAGATGGAGCCGTACGACATGGCGCCGGTGGAGAAGCGCTTGACGATCTCGGAGACCGGCTCGACCTCGTCGACGGGGATCGGCTCGCGGTCCGGCTTGAAGCCGAACAGGCCGCGCAGCGTCATCAGCCGCTCGGACTGCTCGTTCACCCGCTCGGTGTACTTCTTGAAGATGTCGTAGCGGCCGGAGCGCGTGGAGTGCTGGAGGCGGAAGACCGTCTCCGGGTCGAACAGGTGCGGCTCGCCCTCGCGGCGCCACTGGTACTCGCCGCCGATGTCCAGGGCGCGGTGCGCCGGGGCGATGCCGGAGGCGGGGTACGCCTTGGCGTGGCGGGCGGCGACCTCCTTGGCGATCACGTCGATGCCGACGCCGCCGATCTTGCTGGTGGTGCCGTTGAAGTACTTCTCCACGAAGGCCTCCTGGAGACCGACGGCCTCGAAGACCTGGGCGCCGCGGTAGGAGGCGACCGTGGAGATGCCCATCTTGGACATCACCTTCAACACGCCCTTGCCGAGGGCGTGGATGAGGTTGCGGATGGCCTTCTCCGGCTCGATGCCCGGCAGGAAGGTGCCCGCGCGGACCAGGTCCTCGACGGACTCCATGGCCAGGTACGGGTTGACCGCGGCGGCGCCGTAGCCGATGAGCAGCGCGACGTGGTGGACCTCGCGGACGTCGCCGGCCTCGACCAGCAGGCCCACCTGGGTGCGCTGCTTGGTGCGGATGAGGTGGTGGTGGACGGCCGCGGTGAGCAGCAGCGACGGGATCGGCGCGTGCTCGGCGTCGGAGTGCCGGTCGGACAGGACGATCAGCCGGGCGCCGTTGTCGATGGCGGCGTCGGCCTCGGCGCAGATGTCCTCGAGGCGGGCGGCGAGGGCCTCGCCGCCGCCGGCCACCCGGTACAGGCCGGAGAGCGTCGCGGCCTTGAAGCCGGGCATGTCGCCGTCGGCGTTGATGTGGATGAGCTTGGCCAGCTCGTCGTTGTCGATCACCGGGAAGGGCAGGGTGACGCTGCGGCACGCGGCGGCCGTGGGCTCCAGCAGGTTGCCCTGGGGGCCCAGGGAGGAGCGCAGGGAGGTGACCAGCTCCTCGCGGATCGCGTCCAGCGGCGGGTTGGTGACCTGCGCGAAGAGCTGGGTGAAGTAGTCGAACAGCAGCCGCGGGCGCTCGCTGAGCGCGGCGATCGGCGAGTCGGTGCCCATTGAACCGATCGGCTCGGCGCCGGACTTGGCCATCGGGGCGAGGAGGACGCGCAGTTCCTCCTCGGTGTAGCCGAAGGTCTGCTGGCGGCGGGTGACCGAGGCGTGGGTGTGCACGATGTGCTCGCGCCCGGGCAGGTCGGACAGCTCGATCTCGCCGGCCTCGAGCCACTCCGCGTAGGGGTGTTCGGCGGCGAGGGCGGCCTTGATCTCGTCGTCCTCGACGATGCGGTGCTCGGCGGTGTCCACGAGGAACATGCGGCCGGGCTGGAGGCGGCCCTTGCGGACCACCCTGGCCGGGTCGATGTCGAGCACGCCGACCTCGGAGCCGAGGACGACCAGGCCGTCGTCGGTGACCCAGTAGCGGCCGGGGCGCAGGCCGTTGCGGTCGAGCACGGCGCCGACCTGGGTGCCGTCGGTGAAGGTGACGCAGGCCGGGCCGTCCCAGGGCTCCATCATCGTGGAGTGGTACTGGTAGAAGGCGCGCCGGGCCGGGTCCATGGAGTCGTGGTTCTCCCACGCCTCCGGGATCATCATCAGCACCGAGTGCGGCAGTGAACGCCCGCCGAGGTGCAGCAGCTCCAGCACCTCGTCGAAGGACGCCGAGTCGGAGGCGTCGGGGGTGCAGACCGGGAAGATCCGCCCGAGGTCCTTCTCCGTGCCGAACAGGTCCGACATCAGCTGGGACTCGCGGGCGCGCATCCAGTTGCGGTTGCCCTTGACGGTGTTGATCTCACCGTTGTGCGCGACGAAGCGGTACGGGTGCGCGAGCGGCCACGACGGGAAGGTGTTGGTGGAGAACCGGGAGTGGACCAGCGCGATCGCGGAGCCGAAGCGGCGGTCGGACAGGTCCGGGAAGAAGGGCTCGAGCTGGCCGGTGGTCAGCATGCCCTTGTAGACGAGGGTCCGCGCGGACAGCGACGGGAAGTAGACGCCCGCCTCGCGCTCGGCGCGCTTGCGCAGCACGAACGCCTTGCGGTCCAGGTCGATGCCCCGGCTCCGCCCGTCGGTGACGAAGAGCTGGAGGAAGACCGGCATGGTCGAGCGGGCGGTGGCGCCGAGCAGCTGGGGCGCGACCGGCACCTCGCGCCAGCCGAGCACGGTGAGCTCCTCGGCGGCGGCGATCTCCTCGATGCGGGCGACGGCCTCGTCGGTGCCGTCCTCGGGGAGGAAGGCGGTGCCGACGGCGTAGCCGCCCGCCTCGGGCAGCTCGAATCCGGCCACCTCACGGAAGAAGGCGTCCGGGATCTGGGAGAGGATGCCCGCGCCGTCGCCGGAGTCCGGCTCGGAGCCGGTGGCGCCGCGGTGCTCGAGGTTGCGCAGCACGGTGAGGGCCTGCTCGACCAGCGTGTGGGACGCCTCGCCGGTGAGGGTGGCGACGAAGCCGACGCCGCAGGCGTCGTGCTCGTCGCGGGGGTCGTACAGGCCCTGCGCGGCAGGGCGGGCATCCATGAAGGACCAGCTCGTGCGGTCCTTCGAGGAATGCTGGGACGGCTGGCGCGGCGTACGCATCGGCTCTCCCGTCGTCGTCTGGCATGTGGGTGTGCCGAGGGACGACGTTGGCCCTCTGCGTGGAGCGAAATTTCGTGCAGGTTACATGATGGGGCGACTCTCGAACACCGGGATGTTCCGTTCCACCATGCGGACATCGACCCGGTCGCGAGGGGATGGCGCGTCTGTCGACGAAAGCTGCGGGGACCGCGGGGGGCAGATCGGTGCCCGTCGGCCGGATGGCGGGAAGAGGCCTCTTCGCCCCTCCGCCGGGCACGCCGTCGGCCTCGTTGCCTGCAGCGCTTACGGCTGATGCCCACCGGTCACACGGTCGAAACCAGCGAGTAATGATTGTTTATGCGATGCTCCGCATGGGCGCAAGAGGTCATCCCACGGCGGTGCCGAAAAGTGACCCGAGGGCGTACGTCAGACCGGCCGCCGCGCCGCCGAGGGCGAGCTGCCGCAGGCCGCTGTACCACCAGGAGCGCGCCGTGACCTTCGCGACCACGGCTCCGCACAGGAACAGTCCGACCAGCGCGACCAGCACGGCCGGCCACAGGCTGCTCGCGCCGAGCAGGTACGGCAGCACCGGCAGCAGCGCGCCCAGCGCGAAGGAGCCGAAGCTGGAGACGGCGGCGACGACCGGGGAGGGCAGGTCGCCGGGGTCGACACCCAGCTCCTCGCGGGCGTGTATCTCCAGCGCCTGCTCGGGGTCGCGGGAGAGCTGCCGGGCCACCTCCCGCGCCAGCTCCGGCTCGACCCCGCGGGCCCGGTAGAGGGCGGCCAGCTCGGCCTCCTCGTCCTCGGGGTGCTTGCGCAGCTCCCGGCGTTCGACGTCCAGCTCGGCCTCGACCAGCTCGCGCTGGGAGGCGACGGAGGTGTACTCGCCGGCCGCCATGGAGAAGGCGCCGGCGGCCAGTCCGGCGAGGCCGCTGAGGACGACGGTCTGCTGGCTGACGGATCCGCCGGCGACGCCGGTCATCAGGGCGAGGTTGGAGACCAGTCCGTCCATGGCGCCGAACACCGCGGGGCGCAGCCATCCGCCGTTCACGTCGCGGTGGGTGTGGTTGTCGCGGTGCGCCTCGTGGAGCGTCGCCTCGGTCTCGATGATGGCCATGCCGGGTCCCCCTGGACTTCCTCGGGCGCCCCCGTCCGGGCGCCGGCCCGCAGGTGACGCGGACCTTAATTTGGACTTGTTCTAACTTTTGACGCCACCCAGTTTACGCCTCGGCGGACCCCCCTGCCAGCAAGGAAAGGCTGGGCTAACCAGCGGTTTTGCCCTCCGCCCCGCCCGCGCGAACGGCCCTGCGGATGTCGTCCGGGTGACACTCCGGCGCGCGAGGCTGCGGCGGACACGGCACCGGGGACAGTTCCGCAAAGGGCCCGCGCCCCGCGGGGCGCGCCTGAGAGGAAGGCCGCGTATGGCATCGACCGCCCGCATCCCCTCGGCGCCCGCGCCCGGGGACGCCCCCGGGCTCCGCGAACGGGCCCGCGGCGCGCTGCTCGGCCTGGCCGTCGGTGACGCGCTGGGCGCCCCCGCCGAGAACATGAAGCCCTCCGAGATCCGCGCGAGGTGGGGCCGCATCACGGGCTACGTGAGCGACCCCCCGGCCGGCACGGACGACACCGAGTACGCGATCTTCTCCGGCCTGCTGGCCGCCCGGCACGGCTCCGCGCTCACCCCCGCGCACGTGGAGGCGGCCTGGCACGAGTGGATCGCGGACCGCGCCGAGGGCCCCTTCCGCGGCGCCGGCTTCAGCGAGCGCGGCACGCTGGAGAACCTGCGCCGGGGGCTGGCCGCGCCCATCTCCGCCCAGCACCGGCACGCCTGGAGCGACGGCCTGGCGATGCGGGCGGCGCCCTACGGCGTGCACGCGGCCGGGCGTCCCGACGAGGCGGCCCGGCTCGCGGCGGTCGACGGCTCGGTCAGCCACGACGGGGAGGGCATCTACGGCGGGCAGGCGGTGGCGGCCGGCGTCGCGGCGGCCATGGCCGGGGCGCCGGTGGTCACCGTCGTGGCCTCGGCGCTGGCGGTGGTGCCGGACGACTCCTGGACCGCCCGCTCGCTGCGCCGCGCGGTGACCGCCGCCCACCGCGGCGAGCGCGCGGTCCGCGCCGCGGTGGTGATCGGCGGCTACCCCTGGACCGACCTCGCCCCGGAGGCGGTGGCCCTGGCCTTCGGCGCGTACGCGGCGGCCGACGGCGACTTCGTCCACGCGGTGCTGGCCGCCGTGAACATGGGCCGCGACGCCGACACCACGGCGGCGGTGGCGGGCGCGCTGGCGGGGGCGACCCAGGGGGTCGCCGCCGTCCCCGAGCACTGGGCCGCGGCCATCACCCCGGCCCGCGGCACCTGCCTGCCCGCCATGGCAGGCCACCACGTCCTCGACATCGCGGACCTGCTGACCCCGGAGACCCCCACATGACCTCCACCACCCCCGCCCCGACCACCGACGACACGCTCACCCCCGGACCCGGCCGGGACGACGCGGCCCCCGCGCCGCGGACACCCGCCGCGCCCGCTCCCCGCCCGTCCCGCGCGGCCGTCGAGGGCCTGCTCCTCGGACTCGCCGCCGGGGACGCCGCCGGCTGGCCCGCCGCCCGGCACCGCGCCGCCCGCATGCCCGAGTGGACCCGGCGCCTCACCCGCGAGCTGGACACCTTCGCCGAGCAGAACGCCACCACCACGCTCCCCGTCCCCATCGCCCTGAACCAGCCCCCCGAGCCGCTCCGGCTCGGCCCCTCCGACGACGCCGAGTGGGCCGCGTTCGCCGCCGAGGCGGTGCTGCGCGCGGGCGACGACACCGTGCTCGGCGAGCTGAGCCGGGAGCGCCGCACCCGCGCCGCCATCGACCTCACCTGGAACGCGGTCGCGGCCGAGGTCGCCGCCGCCACCGAGCGGGCCCCCGAGACCGAGTCCGCCGTGCTGCCGCTGCGCGCCCGCATCTCCGTGCGGGCCGGCCTCGGCAACCTCGCCACCGGGCTGCGCCCGCCCGCCTCCGGCCACGACAACCCGCACTACTTCGACGACGCTGCCTGCGTCCGGGCCTGCGTGCTGGCCGTGGCCCACCCGGGCGACCCCCGCGCCGCCGCCGACCTCGCCGAGTTCGACGCCCGTTACACCCAGGACGGCGACGGCGTGCACGGCGCCCGCGCCATGGCCGCCGCCGTGTCCCTCGCCCTGTCCGGGGCGGACCCGGACGCCTGCGCGGCCGCCGCCTGCGCCGAGCTGCCCGAGGACACCGAGATCGGCCGCAACGCCCGGCACGCCCTGGCGCTCGCGGCGGACGCCGACAGCGCCTTCGCCCTGGTGCCGCCGCTGGAGCACCAGATCGTCGACCACGTCTACAGCTACGGCGTCGCCGCCGCCGAGACCGTCCCCGTCGCCCTCGCCCTGACCACCGCCGCCCGCGGCCGGATCGCGGAGGCGGTCCCGGCGGCGGCCTGTCTGTCCCGGGTGGCGGACTCCGCCCCGGCGCTGGCCGGCGCCCTCACCGGCGCGCTGGGCGGGGGCGCCGCGATCCCCGCGTCCTGGCGGGAGAGCTGCCGCACCCTGTCCGGCTGCGTGCTCCCCCGGCTCACCGGGACGGACCTGGTGGAACTCGCCGGGCTGCTGGAAGCCGCCCGACCGACCGCACCCGGAGGATGATCCCGGCATGACGCACGAATCGGCTGAAAGAACAGAAAGAACAGAAAGAACAGAAAGCGCAGGAAGCGCAGGAAGCGCAGGAAGCACACCGTCCCTGGAGGAACGGATCACCGGGGCGCTGGTGGGGGCAGCCGTCGGCGACGCCCTCGGCGGCCCGGTCGAGGGGTACTCCCCCGAGCAGATCGCCGAGCGCCACGGCGGCCGCGTCCACGGCGTCGTGGGTCCCTGGCACGGCGACGACTGGCGCACCGCCCGGCCGGTCGCGCCGTACCACAAGGGCGACGGGCACGTCACCGACGACACCCTGATGACCCACGCGCTGGTCCGGGTGTACGCGCGGGTCCGCGACCACCTGGACGCCTACGCGATCGCCGAGCACCTGGTCCCGGACCTGATGACGAACCCGCGCTGGATCCCGGAGCTGGAGGCGGAGACGATCCCGCTGCACCGGCTCTTCCTCGCGGAGAAATGGCTGGTGACACGCCTGCACTACGGGCACGTCGACCCGCGCGAGGCGGGCGTGGGCAACATCGTCAACTGCGGTGCCGCGATGTACATGGCCCCGGTCGGCCTGGTCAACGCCGCCCACCCGGCCGCCGCGTACGCCGAGGCCCTGGACGTCGCGGGCGCCCACCAGTCGTCGTACGGCAGGGAGGCCGCCGGGGTGTTCGCGGCGGCCGTGGCGGCGGCCTGCGCGCCGGACGCGACCCCGGAGTCGGTCGTCGCCGCGTGCCTGTCCCTGGCCAAGGACGGCACCCGGGAGGCGATCGAGAAGGTCTGCGCGGAGGCGTCGCGGCACACCGACGCCGAGTCGGCGCTGCGTCCGCTGCGCGAGGCGGTCGCCCCGTACGACACCGTGGGTCCCGACTACCGCTCCCCGTCACTGGGCGCCCGGCGCCCCTCCCGGCTGCACGCGATCGAGGAGCTGCCCGTCGCGCTCGGCATGGTGCTGGTGGCCCGCGGCGACTTCCGGCACGCGGTGCTGGGCGCGGTCAACTACGGCCGCGACTGCGACTCCATCGCCACGATGGCCGGTGCGGTGACCGGCGCGCTCGGTTCCCCGGTGCCCGAGGAGTGGGCCAAGACCGTGGCGGAGGCCAGCCGTCTCGACCTGTGGGAGCCGGCCGCCGCCCTCGCCGCGGTGGCCCGCGAGGTCTACGCCCGGGACGTGGAGCGCCGCCGCGCCCACGAACGGGCGTTCGCCCGGCTGGGAGGCGCCGGATGCTCCGACTGACCTGGGTCCAGCCGGAGGACCTCGTCGGGCACGAGCTGCGCCAGGCCGCGCTGGACGGCCGGGAGGCGTCGGCGGTCGCCGCCCGCTGGCGCGCGGCGGGCGGTCCCCCGGCCCCGCTCACCGCCGGCGCCTCCCCCCGCCCGGCCTCCCGTCACCTGCGCCTGCTGGCCGGCGACCTGCTGGACGAACTGGCCGAGCTGCCCAGCGTCCTCGCCGACGACGAGCCCTCCGACCTCGCCGCGATCCAGGCGCTGTGCCCCGAGTGGCCCCTCTCCCCCGGCGCCCCGGCGGCCTGGGACGGGCCGGTGTTCGAGGCGCGGCTGGAGGCGGCCTGGCTCGGCCGGGCGGCCGGCTGCCTGCTGGGCAAGCCGGTGGAGAAGCTGCCCCTGGCCGCCATCCGGGACCTCGCCCGCGCCGCCGGCAACTGGCCGCTGAACGGCTGGTTCACCGCCCGGGGCGTCCCCGCCGAGCTGCTGGACCGGCACCCCTGGAACCGGCGCTCGGCGGCCACCTCGCTCGCCGAGAACATCGACGGCATGCCCGAGGACGACGACCTCAACTACCCGCTGCTCGCCCTGCTGGTGCTGCGCCGCCACGGCCGCCGCTTCACCACCGGCGACGTGGCCCGCGTCTGGCTCGACGAGTTGCCCGCCGGCCGCACCTTCACCGCCGAGCGCGTCGCCTACCGCAACCTCCTCCACGGGCTCGAACCGCCGCTGACCGCCCGCCACCACAACCCGTTCCGCGAGTGGATCGGCGCCCTGATCCGCGCCGACGCGCACGGCTGGACCAACCCCGGCGATCCGGGCGCCGCGGCCGAGCAGGCGTACCGGGACGCCGCCCTCACCCACACGGCCAACGGCGTCTACGCGGCCATGTTCACCGCCGCCGTCATCGCCGCCGCGGCCGGCGGCGAGCGTGACGTGCACACCTGTCTGCGCACCGGGCTCACCGTCGTCCCGCCCCGCTCCCGGCTCGCGCGGGCCGTCCGCGACGCCGTGCGGCTGGCCCGTGAGCACGAGGACTTCGACACCGTGGCCGACCTGCTGCACGAGACGCACGGCGCCGCCCACCACTGGGTGCACGCCGTCCCCAACACCGCCCTGCTGGCCGCCGCGCTCACCCACGCCGACGGGGACTTCACCGCCTCGATCTGCCGCGCGGTGTCCGGCGGCTGGGACACCGACTCGGTCGGCGCCACCGCCGGCAGCGTCGCCGGGCTGCTCGCCGGTTCGCCCCGCGCGCTCCCCGAGCGCTGGACGGCCCCGCTGAAGAACCGCCTGGCCACCTCCGTCGGCGACTTCGACGGCACCGGCTTCGACTCCCTGGCCCGTCTCACCCGCCTGGAGGCGTCCCGCCCATGACACCCCCCGACCCGGCCGCCGCCGCCCCCGCCGCTCCCCCGCTGACCGGCCTGCGCGTCCTGGATCTCGCCACCCTCTTCGCCGGCCCCCTCGCGGCCACCCTGCTCGGCGACTTCGGCGCCGACGTCGTCAAGGTCGAGCACCCGAGGCGCCCGGACCCCTCGCGCGGCCACGGACCGTCCAGGGACGGCGTCGGCCTGTGGTGGAAGGTCCTCGGCCGCAACAAGCGCACCGTCACCCTCGACCTGTCCACACCGGGCGGCCGGGCCATCCTGCTGCGCCTGGCGGCCACCGCCGACGTGGTCGTGGAGAACTTCCGCCCCGGCACCCTGGAGAAGTGGGACCTGGGCTGGCCCGAGCTGTCCGCGGTCAACCCCCGGCTGGTGCTGGCGCGGGTCACCGGCTTCGGCCAGTTCGGCCCGTACGCGCACCGGCCGGGCTTCGGCACCCTCGCCGAGGCGATGAGCGGCTTCGCCGCGCTCACCGGCGAACCGGACGCGCCGCCGACCCTGCCGCCGTTCGGCCTCGCGGACTCCGTCGCGGGCCTCACCACGGCGTACGCGATCATGACCGCGCTCGCGGCCCGCGACCGCACGGGCCAGGGGCAGGTCGTGGACACGGCGCTGATCGAGCCGATCCTGGCCGCCCTCGGCCCCCACCCCACCTGGTACGACCAGCTCGGGCACGTCCAGCCGCGCACCGGCAACCGGTCGCAGAACAACGCCCCGCGCGGCACCTACCTCACCGCCGACGGCACCTGGGTCGCCGTCTCCACCTCGGCCCAGTCGATCGCCGAGCGGGTGATGGCGCTCGTGGGGCGCCCCGACCTGATCGACGCCCCCTGGTTCGCCACCGGCGAGGGCCGGGCCCGGCACGCGGACGTGCTGGACGAGGCGGTCGGCGGCTGGATCGCCCGGCACACCCGCGCCGACGTGCTGGCCGCGTTCGAGAAGGCGGAGGCGGCCGTCGCCCCGGTCCAGGACGTACGGGACGTCATGGCGGACCCGCAGTACCAGGCGCTCGGCACGATCACCACGGTCGAGGACCCGGAGCTGGGCCCGCTGCGCATGCAGAACGTGCTGTTCCGGCTCTCCGCCACCCCGGGGGCGATCCGCTGGGCGGGCCGCCCGCACGGCGCGGACACCGAGGAGGTGCTGACCGGGCTGGGCCTCACCCCGGCCGACCTGGCGGAGCTGCGGGCGGAGGGCGCGCTGTGAAGGGCCCCCCACTGACCTGGCTGTACGCGCCCGGCGACCGCCCCGACGTGGTGGCGAAGGCGCTGGTCTCCGGGGCGGACGTGGTGGTGGTCGATCTGGAGGACGCCATCGCGCCGGACCGGAAGGCGTACGCCCGCGCGGCCACCGCCGAGCTGCTGCGCGACCCGCAGCCGGTGCCGGTGCACGTCCGCGTCAACGCCCTCACCGGGCCCTGGGGACAGGCCGACCTGGCGGCGCTGGCCCCGGCGCCGGGCCTGTCGGGGCTGCGGCTGCCGAAGGTGTCCTCCCCGTCCGACGTGGTGCGGGCGGCGCGCGGGGCCGTCTCCGCGCGCGGCGGCCCCCCGCCCCTGTACGCGCTGCTGGAGACCGCCCTCGGCGTCGAGCACGCCCACGCCGTGGCCACCGCGCACCCGGCGCTGCGCGGCATCACGCTCGGCGAGGCGGACCTGCGGGCCGACCTGGGGGTGCGCGAGGACGCCGGGCTCGACTGGTGCCGGGCCCGGGTGGTGGTCGCGGCGCGCGCGGCGGGGCTGGCCCCGCCCGCCCAGTCCGTGCACCCCGACATCCGTGACCTGGAGGGTCTGGAGGCGTCCTGCGTCCGCGGGCGCGCCCTGGGCTTCCTGGGCAGGGCGGCGATCCATCCGCGCCAGCTCCCGGTCATCGAGCGCGCCTACCTGCCCACGGAGCGGGAGATCGAGCAGGCGGAGACGGTCCTGAAGGCGGCGGCCGCCACCCCGGGCGCGCAGGCCCTGCCCGACGGCACGTTCGTGGACGCGGCGGTGGTGACGGCGGCCCACCGGACGCTGGCGCTGGCGCACAAGCGGTGACCCGGCCGGTGACGGCGAGGGCGCCCGGGGTGTCCCCGGGCGCCCTCGGCACGCGTACGGCGGGCGGTCAGCCCTTCTTGGCCGACCCGGCCCCGTCCCTGGACTCCTCGGGGTCGTCGGGGTCGTCGGGTTCGCCGGAGTCGCCGACGTCCGTGGTGTCGCCCGCCTTCGCGTCCTCGCCGGAGGCGTCCGCCTCCCCGGTCGCGTCGCCGTCGGCCTTCTTCTCCCCGTCCGCGGGTCCGTCGCCGTCGGCGCCGGGTTCGACCACGGCCTCCCGGCCCGGGCGCTTCCGCGCGGACAGCACGATGTACAGCACCGCCAGCAGGAAGACCAGGATCGCCGTCCAGTTGTTCAACCGCAGGCCGAGGATGTGGTGCGCCTCGTCCACGCGCATGTACTCGATCCAGAACCGGCCCGCGCAGTACCCGGCGACGTACAGGGCGAAGGCGCGGCCGTGGCCGAGCGTGAAGCGCCGGTCGGCCCAGATCACCAGCAGCGCCACGCCGACGCACCACAGCGACTCGTAGAGGAACGTCGGGTGGTAGGTGCCCGGCATCCGGCCGTCGGAGGAAGAGGTGATCTCCACCGCCCACGGCAGGTCGGTGGGCTTCCCGTACAGCTCCTGGTTGAACCAGTTGCCCCAGCGGCCGATGGCCTGCGCGAGAGCGATGCCGGGAGCGATGGCGTCGGCGTACGCGGGCAGCGGGATGCCGCGGCGGCGGCAGCCGATCCACGCGCCGAGCGCGCCCAGGGCGATGGCGCCCCAGATGCCGAGGCCGCCCTCCCAGATCTTGAAGGCGTCCACCCAGTCGCGGCCCTCGCTGAAGTACAGCTGGTAGTCCGTGATCACGTGGTAGAGCCGGCCGCCGACCAGACCGAACGGCACGGCCCAGACGGCGATGTCCGCGACCGTGCCGGCCCGCCCGCCCCGGGCGATCCAGCGCTTGTTGCCGAGCCAGACGGCAACGAAGACGCCGATGATGATGCAGAACGCGTAGCCGCGCAGCGGGACGGGGCCGAGGTACAGCACCCCGCTCGACGGGCTGGGAATGTAGGCAAGTTCCATGGCAGGACCGACGCTACCGTGCCGGGCCGCCCGCACGGCAGGCAGCCCGGCAACGGCTCCATAACAGGCCCCTCGGGGACGCGGCCCCTAGGACGCGCCGGCCTCCTCGACCATCTGCTTGAGCTTCTCGGGCGTCATGGAACGGTCCTGGTAGATGTTCTGGCCCTCGAACAGCACCGTCGGGGTGCCGCTGAAGCCGCCCTTCTGAAAGGCCTCGTTGGACTTGACCACCCAGCTGTCGTGCGTGCCGTCCTCGACGCAGGCGCGGAACTCGGGGGTGTCGAGCCCGTCGACCTTGCTCGCCAGGTCGAGCAGCTTGGCGTCGTCGGAGAAGGCGTCGTCGGTCTCCGCCGGCTGGTTGTCGAACAGCACGTCGTGGTACGCGGCGAACTTCCCCGCGTCCTGGGCGCACGCGGCGGCGTTGGCCGCGTTCAGCGAGCCGCTGCCGCCGAGGCCGCCGTCGATCAGCGTGACCAGGTGGTACTCGACCTTCAGCCGGCCGGCCTCGGTCAGCTCGTTCAGCGTCGAGCGGTAGTTCTGCTCGAAGGACTTGCAGGCGGGGCAGCGGAAGTCCTCCCACACCGTGAGGGTGGTCTCGGCGTCCTCCTCGCCCACCGGGACGGCCAGGCCGTCCTTGCCCTGGGCCCCCGACGGCGCCACGACCGGACCGGACGCCTTGCTCTCGTCGTCCCCGCCCGCGTTGGCCGCGACGACGCCGATCACCGCCGCGAGCCCCAGGACGCAGACCACGCTCGCACCCACGATCAGGGTGCGGCGCCGCTTCTCCGCCGCCTTCTGCTTCTCGCGCTCGACCGCCAGCCGCTCCCGGGCGGTGCGCTTTCCCTCACGGTTCTTCTCGCTCACACCCCGCAGAACGAACCGGGGAGGCGCCCAGCGCCTCCCCGGTCCCAGGTCCACCCGTACGAGGGACCCCGGCGGCCCGCCGGCCGGTGGTCACGCCTGCCCGCGCACTCCCTGGGCCAGGTCCCCGGCGAGGGCGCGGACCGCCTCGACGCCCGCCGCGGCGTCGGGCGCGTCCAGCATCCGCTTGACGAAGGCGGAGCCGACGATCACCCCGTCGGCGAACCGGGCGACCTCCGCGGCCTGCGCGGGGGTGGAGACGCCGAGTCCGACGCACACGGGGGTGCCGGTGGTGGCGCGGGTGCGCCGCACCAGGTCCTCGGCCTGCGAGCTGACCGACTCACGGGTGCCGGTGACGCCCATGAGGGAGGCGGCGTAGACGAAGCCGCTGCCGGCCGCGGTGATCTCGGCGAGCCGCTCGTCCTTGCTGCTGGGCGCGACCACGAAGACCGTGGCGAGCCCGTGCTTCTCGGCGTGCTCCCGCCACAGCGCGGACTCCTGGACCGGCAGGTCGGGCAGGATGCACCCGGCGCCCCCGGCCTCCGCGAGCTCGGCGGTGAACCGCTCCACGCCGTAGCGGTCGACGGGGTTCCAGTACGTCATGACGAGGATCGGCGCGCCTGTGGCCGCGTGGGCCTCGCGCACCGTGCGCATCACGTCGGCGATGCGCACCCCGCCGCGCAGGGCGATGTCGTCGGCGGTCTGGATGACCGGGCCGTCCAGGACGGGGTCGCTGTGCGGCAGCCCCACCTCGACGACGTCGGCGCCGCCCTCCAGGGCCGCCTTGACCGCCTCGATGCCGCCGTCCACGGTCGGGAACCCGGCCGGGAGGTAGGCGATGAGGGCGGCGCGGCCCTCCGCCTTCGCCGCGGCGAGGGTGTCGCTCAGCAGCCGCACGTTCCCGCTCACTTGGCGTCCCCCTCGATCTCGGCGGTGCCGGAGGCGTTCTCGTCGACCTCGGCGTCCGTGTCGTACAGCCCGAAGTAGCGGGCCGCGGTGTCCATGTCCTTGTCGCCGCGTCCGGAGAGGTTGACGACGATCAGCCCGTCCCCGCCCAGCTCCCTGCCGACCTCCAGGGCGCCGGCCAGGGCGTGCGCGGACTCGATGGCCGGGATGATCCCCTCGGTGCGCGACAGCAGGCGCAGGGCCCGCATGGCGGCGTCGTCGGTGACCGCGCGGTACTCGCCGCGGCCGCTGTCCTTGAGGTGGGCGTGCTCGGGGCCGATGCCGGGGTAGTCCAGGCCGGCGGAGATCGAGTACGGCTCGGTGATCTGGCCCTCGTCGTCCTGGAGGACGTAGGAGCGGGAGCCGTGCAGGATGCCGGGCTCGCCCGCGGTGAGGGTGGCGGCGTGCTCGCCGGTCTCGATGCCGTGTCCGGCGGGCTCGCAGCCGATCAGGCGGACGCTCTCGTCGGGGAGGAACGCGTGGAACAGGCCGATGGCGTTGGAGCCGCCGCCGACGCAGGCGACCGCGGCGTCGGGCAGGCGTCCGGCGCGCTCCAGCAGCTGGCGGCGGGCCTCGACGCCGATGACGCGGTGGAAGTCGCGGACCATCGCCGGGAAGGGGTGCGGTCCGGCGACGGTGCCGAACAGGTAGTGGGTGCGGTCGACGTTGGCGACCCAGTCGCGGAACGCCTCGTTGATGGCGTCCTTGAGCGTGCGGCTGCCGGACTTCACGGCGACGACCTCGGCGCCGAGCATGCGCATCCGGGCCACGTTGAGGGCCTGGCGCCGCGTGTCGATCTCACCCATGTAGATCGTGCACTCGAGGCCGAACAGGGCGCAGGCGGTGGCGGTGGCCACGCCGTGCTGTCCGGCGCCGGTCTCGGCGATGACGCGGGTCTTGCCCATGCGCTTGGTGAGCAGGGCCTGGCCGAGCACGTTGTTGATCTTGTGCGAGCCGGTGTGGTTCAGGTCCTCGCGCTTGAGGAAGATCCGGGCGCCGCCGGCGTGCTCGGCGAAGCGGGGGACCTCGGTGAGGGCGCTGGGGCGGCCGGTGTAGTGGGCCAGGAGGTCGTCGAGTTCCCGGGCGAACTCGGGGTCGGCCTTGGCCTTGTCGTACGCGACGGCGACCTCGTCGACGGCGGCGACGAGGGCCTCGGGGATGAACGCGCCGCCGAAGGCGCCGAAGTAACCCTCCGGAGAGGGGACCTGGCCCTCCGGGTCGGGGATGAAGAAGGTGCTGGGCATGCGTGTACCTCACGGTGGGTGTGTCGAGAAAACACTGAGCGCCGTGGGGGGCGGGGTGATGCGTCGGCTGCGGGCCGTGGACGGCCGGTCGCGCAGTTCCCCGCGCCCCTGCCGGGGCGGAGGCTGTCGGTCGGTCACCCGCCGTGCGCGGCTTGTCGCGCCCACGCGGCGGAGCCGCAGATCAGTGGAGCCCCGCGCCCCTGACGGGGCGCTGCCATCGCCGTCCGTTCACCTGGCCCGGTTCGTCGCCGATGACGTAGCGGACCCTGCGGCCGTGCACCCGGCGGGCGGGGGCACGGCAGCCGCGGGGCCGGCAGCCACGTGCGAGTCGGGGAAGCGTCATCGGGGTCGGCCCGGCGGGGTCTCAGCGGCCGTGGCGCAGGGCCGGGTGCTCGCCCGCGGCGACCAGGTCGGCGACCGCCGTCTTCGGGTCCTTGCCGGTCACCAGGGACTCGCCGACCAGGACGGCGTCGGCCCCGGCGTTGGCGTAGGCGATCAGGTCGTGCGGACCGCGCACGCCGGACTCGGCGACCCGCACGAGGTGGGCCGGGATCTCGGGGGCGACCCGCTCGAAGGTGCCGCGGTCGACCTCGAGGGTCTTGAGGTTGCGCGCGTTGACGCCGATGACCTTGGCGCCGGCGTCGACCGCCCGCTCCACCTCGTCCTCGTCGTGCACCTCGACCAGCGGGGTGAGACCGATGGACTCGGCGCGCTCGATCAGCGACTCCAGGGCGGACTGCTCCAGGGCTGCCACGATCAGCAGCGCCAGGTCGGCGCCGTACGCGCGGGCCTCCCAGAGCTGGTACGACGTGACGATGAAGTCCTTGCGCAGCACGGGGATGTCCACCCGGGCGCGGACGGCCTCCAGGTCGGCCAGCGAACCGCCGAAGCGGCGCTGCTCGGTGAGGACGGAGATGACGGAGGCGCCGCCCGCCTCGTAGTCGGCGGCGAGCGCCGCCGGGTCGGCGATCGCGGCCAGCGCGCCCTTGGAGGGGCTGGAGCGCTTCACCTCGCAGATCACCTTGACGCCGTCACCGCGCAGGGCGGCCACGCCGTCCTTGGCGGCGGGGGCCTTGGCCGCGCGCTCCTTGAGCTCGTCGAGGCTGACGCGCGCCTGCCGCTCCGCCAGGTCGGCACGGACTCCGTCGATGATCTCGTCGAGCACACTCACGCGAGCGGCCCCCTTCCTGACGGTCGGACTTGGCTGGTCCCTGCGATGGTATCCGGAGCGGGTCGAATGCCCCGCATCCGGCCGAGGCGACGTCCAGCACCTGGACGATCACCCCTCGTTCACGGGTGCAGCCAGCCGCCGAACGGCGTGTTCCGGATCACCGTGAAGGCGAGCAGCAGCCCGCCCACCGTCCACAGCACCGCGGGCGGCGGGTCGAGGCGGAAGGGCCGGCCGCGCGCCGCGCGGACCGCCCAGACGGTCCACAGCACGGCGAAGGCCGCGTAGCCGAGGACGGCGGGGGCGTTGGCCTGGAGGGCGGCCGGCAGATCGCCGTGGGCGACGGCGTGGGCGCTGCGCAGCCCGCCGCAGCCGGGGCAGTACAGGCCGGTGAGGCCCAGCAGCGGGCAGACCGGGTAGTGGCCGGGCTCGTTGGGATCGACGGCGGCGACGTAGGCGAAGGCCGCGGTCACGGCGGCGAGCAGGCCGGCGGGGGCGGCCAGCCGGGCCGCCCGGCCGGGGGCCGCGTGGGGGCTCGGGGCGTTCACGGGAGGCATTGTCCCCCGGACGCGCCGCGGGGGCGGCTCCGGCTCACGGCCGGATGCCGCCCCCGTGCGGAGTGGTCCGCGGGGCTCAGCCCTGGGCGCCGGCCGGCTGGCGGTCGCCGGTGGTCTCGTGCACCGGGTGGTCGCTCTTCGGCTGACCCAGCCCCATCGAGCGCATGACGGCGCCGACCACGCCGCCGAGGAGGACGACGCCCATGCCGGCCCAGAAGCCCACGGGCTGGTCCATCACCATGAACGCGCCCGCGGCGCAGAAACCGATGAAGGCGATGATGACACCGGTCCAGGCGGCCGGGGTGTGACCGTGGCTGCTGCCCGCCATTGCTTGCTCCTCGTTGCCGTGTGCGTGGGTGAGCGGGACGCTCGTCCCCATTGTCCCGCACACGCCGGGCCGCCGTGCGCCGGGGTCGGCCGTGGGCGGGTCGGCCTCGGGCGGGTCGCCCGGCTCAGGCGCCGGTGGGGTCCTCGCCCCGGTCGAGGGCCTTCCAGAGCTCCTCGGGGCGGTCCGGGTCGGCGGGGGCGGCCGCCCGGCGCGGGCGGGGGGCCCCGTTGCGTTCGTAGCGGCCGGACATGGCGGGCCACAGGCGCCCGTACCGCAGCGCGAGCAGGCCGGCGGCCAGCAGCAGCAGTCCGCCGACGGCGGCCACGTACGGCCAGGCGGTGTGGGAGAGGGCTCCGACGGTCGCGGACGCGTCGCCGGACGCCTGCGCGGCCTTCTCGTCGAGGGCGGTGGAGTCGGACGCCCCGAGCAGCGCGGCGGCGACGGTGCCGGCCCCGGAGAGGGCGAGCACCGCGGCGACCGCGAGGCGGCCGGCCCGGCGCACGGCGAAGACGGCGACCAGGGCGGCGAGCCCGACGACGGCCAGCGCGGCGGGCACGCCGGTCACGTCGCTGCCCTTGGCGGTCAGCGGGAACGCGCCGCCGGCCACCGTCGCGGTGCCCTCCGACCACTGCTGCCGGGTGGCGAGCAGGGCCACGGCCGCGCCGAGGGCGCCGCTCAGCAGGGCAGCGGCGAGGCTCGTGCGGCCGGTCCGGGAGGGGCCGGCGGGCTCGGGACGGGGGCTGGGTGCGGCAGTCACGTCCTCCACTATCGCGCGGACCCCGGGCGTCACGGCATCCGGGGGGCTGTGTCAGCCGTCACCGAGCCGGTTCGCGGTGTGGACGGCGCGCAGCACCGCGGCCGCCTTGTTGCGGCACTCGGTGTCCTCGGCAGCCGGATCGGAGTCGGCCACGACCCCCGCGCCGGCCTGCACGTACGCGGTGCCGTCGCGCAGCAGGGCGGTGCGGATGGCGATGGCCGTGTCGGAGTCGCCGGCGAAGTCGAGGTAGCCGACGCAGCCGCCGTACAGGCCGCGCCGGGAGGGCTCGAGTTCGTCGATGATCCGCAGGGCGCGGGGCTTGGGGGCGCCGGAGAGGGTGCCGGCCGGGAAGCAGGCGGTGAGCACGTCGAAGGCGGTGCGGCCGGCGGCGACCCGCCCGGTGACCGTGGAGACGATGTGCATCACGTGCGAGTAGCGCTCGATCGACATGAAGTCGACGACCTCGACGGAGCCGGGTTCGCAGACCCGTCCGAGGTCGTTGCGGCCGAGGTCCACGAGCATCAGGTGCTCGGCGCGCTCCTTGGGGTCGGCGAGCAGTTCCTCGGCGAGCGCCTGGTCCTCCTGCGGGGTGGCGCCGCGGTGCCGGGTGCCGGCGATGGGGTGCACCATCGCCTGCCCGTCCTCGACCTTCACCAGCGCCTCGGGCGACGACCCGGCCACGTCGAAGCCGTCGAACCGGAACAGGTACATGTACGGCGACGGGTTGGTGGCCCGCAGCACCCGGTAGACGTCGAGGGCGCTCGCGGTGCAGGGCGTCTCGAACCGCTGGGAGGGGACGACCTGGAAGGCCTCGCCCGCGCGGATGCGCTCCTTGACGTCCTCGACGGCCCGCCGGAAGTCGGGCCCGCCCCACAGCGCGGTGTACTCGGGCAGCTCGGAGGGCGGCAGCACCGCGGGGGGCTGGGCCACCGGGCGGGCCAGGTCGGCCTCCATGGCGTCGAGGCGGGCCACGGCGTCCGCGTACGCCTCGTCGACGCCGGTCTCCAGGTCGTTGTGGTTGATCGCGTTGGCGATCAGCCAGACGGCGCCCTCCCAGTGGTCCATGACGGCGAGGTCGCTGGTGAGCAGCATGGTCAGCTCGGGGAGCCTCAGGTCGTCCCGCTCGCCGGGGCCGATCTTCTCCAGGCGGCGCACGATGTCGTAGCCGAGGTAGCCGACCATGCCGCCGGTGAAGGGCGGCAGGCCGAGGTCCTGGGCGAGGTCGCGCGGGGTGTGCAGGGTCTGCAGGGTGGCGCGCAGCGCGGCGAGCGGGTCGCCGTCGACGGGCACGCCGACGGGCGGGGCGCCCTCCCAGTGGGCCTGCCCGTCGCGCTCGGTGAGGGTGGCGGCCGACCGTACGCCGACGAAGGAGTAGCGGGACCAGGACCTCCCGTTCTCCGCGGATTCCAGCAGAAAGGTGCCGGGGCGTTCGGCGGCGAGCTTGCGGTAGAGCGCGACCGGGGTGTCGCCGTCGGCGAGGAGCTTGCGGGTGACCGGGACGACCCGGCGGTCGGCGGCGAGCTTGCGGAAGGTCTCGAGGTCCATGGCGGCAGACCCTACTGATCCGCGGCGGGTACGCCGGTACCGGCGTCCTTCAGCAGCACGTCGGCGTCGAAGCAGGTGCGGTCGCCGGTGTGGCAGGCGGCGCCCACCTGGTCGACCTTCACCAGCACGGTGTCCGCGTCGCAGTCCAGCGCGACCGACTTCACCCGCTGGACGTGCCCGGAGGTGTCGCCCTTGACCCAGTACTCCTGGCGGCTGCGCGACCAGTAGGTGCAGCGGCCGGTGGTGAGGGTGCGGTGCAGCGCCTCGTCGTCCATCCAGCCCAGCATCAGCACCTCGCCGGTGTCGTACTGCTGGGCGATCGCGGGCAGGAGGCCGTCGGGGGTGCGCCTGAGGCGCGCGGCGATCTCCGGGTCGAGGCGGCTGGGCGGAGCGCTGCGGCGCGAAGCGCCTCCCTGGGGTGCGGTGGCCGGGCGACGGGCGGGCGTGCTGGTCATGGGGACCATTGTGCCGCGCACGCCCGGTGCGTCCGCGCCCTCGTCCACTGTCCGGACGCGACGGCCCCCCGTAGGCTGGCTGGCATGTCGACCCATGCCAAGCGTGAACGCCTCCTCCTGGCCGACCTGCTGGAGACCGCGGGCCCGGACGCGCCCACCCTCTGCGAGGGCTGGACCACCCGGGACCTGGCCGCGCACGTGGTGGTGCGCGAACGCCGTCCGGACGCGGCGGGCGGCATCCTGGTGAAGCAGCTGGCGCCCCGTCTGGAGCGGGTGACGGCGGAGTTCCTGGCGAAGCCGTACGACGAGCTGATCCGGCTGATCCGCACCGGCCCGCCGCGCTTCTCCCCCTTCTCGCTCAAGCAGGTCGACGAGATGTCGAACGTGATCGAGTTCTACGTGCACGCGGAGGACGTCCGCCGGGCGCAGCCGGACTGGACGCCGCGCGAGCTGGACCCGGTGTTCCAGGACGCCCTGTGGTCGCGGCTGGAGCGTTCGGCCCGGCTGCTGGGCCGCGGGGTGCCGACCGGACTGGTGCTGCGCCGGTCGGACGGGCAGACGGCGGTGGCGCGCCGCGGGGCCCCGGTGGTGACGGTGACCGGGGAGCCGTCCGAGCTGGTGGTGTTCGGGTACGGCCGGCAGAGCGCCGCGAAGGTCGGGCTGGACGGCGACGAGAACGCGATCGCCGAGCTGCGCGCCACCAAACAGCTCGGCATCTGATCCACTCCGGAAAGGCACAGCTCGTGATCAAGGTCGCCATGACGAGTGTGTACGTGGAGGACGTGGCCAGGGCGCACGCCTTCTACACCCGGGTGCTCGGCTTCGAGACCCGCACCCATGTGGACCCGGGCGGCGGCGCGCCGTTCGTCACCGTGGGGGCGCGCGCGGGCGCCCAGCCCGATCTGGAGCTGCTGCTCGAGCCGGGCGACGGGCCGCTCGCGGAGCCCTACCGCCGTGCGGTGCGCGAGGCGGGGCTGCCGGCGATCGTGTTCTCCGTGGACGACCTCCGCGCGGAGTTCGAGCGGCTGCGCGGGGAGGGCGTCCACTTCGTCCGGGAGCCGGAGAGGCAGGGCCCGGTGCTGACCGCGCTGCTGGACGACACCGTCGGCAATCTGATCCAGCTCACGCAGCCGCTCGGCTGAGGATCACCGCACCGGGTGGCCGGCGTCCCTGAGGGTCTGCTTGACCTCGCCGATGCGCAGGTCGCCGAAGTGGAACACCGAGGCGGCCAGCACCGCGTCCGCGCCGGCGGCGACCGCGGGCGGGAAGTCGGCGAGCTTGCCGGCGCCGCCGGAGGCGATCACGGGGATCGTGACGTGCTTGCGCACGGCGGCGATCATCTCCAGGTCGTAGCCGTCCTTGGTGCCGTCGGCGTCCATGGAGTTGAGCAGGATCTCGCCCGCGCCCAGCTCGGCGGCGCGGTGCGCCCACTCCACGGCGTCGATGCCGGTGCCGCGGCGGCCGCCGTGCGTGGTGACCTCGAAGGACCCGCCCTCGGTGCGCCGGGCGTCGACCGAGAGGACGAGCACCTGGCGGCCGAACCGCTCGGCGATCTCGCGGATGAGGTCGGGCCGGGCGATGGCGGCGGTGTTCACGCCGACCTTGTCGGCGCCGGCCCGCAGCAGCTTGTCGACGTCCTCGGCGGTGCGCACGCCGCCGCCCACGGTGAGCGGGATGAACACCTGCTCGGCGGTGCGGCGGACCACGTCGTAGGTGGTCTCGCGGTTGCCGGAGGAGGCGGTGATGTCCAGGAACGTCAGCTCGTCGGCGCCCTCGGCGTCGTACACCTTGGCCATCTCGACGGGGTCGCCCGCGTCGCGCAGGTTCTGGAAGTTGACGCCCTTGACGACCCGGCCGCCGTCCACGTCCAGGCAGGGGATGACTCGGACCGCCAGGGTCATGACTCCACGGCTCCTCTGAATGCTTCGAGTTCCACTGAGACCAGTACGCGCGAGTCGACGAAGCCCTCGACCACCAGCAGCGTGGTGACCGGGCGGACCGCGTCGAACAGCTCCTTGTGCGCGCGGCAGGCCTCGTCCACGTCCCGCGCGTGGGCGAGATGGAGGCGGGTGCGGATCACGGACCCCGCGCCGAGCCCGAACTGTCCGAGCGCCTCCAGCGCGTGGGCGAAGGCCGCCTTGGCCTGCTCGTACGGGTCGCCCTCCCCGTGCAGCACGTCGCCCCGGAACGCGGTGGTGCCCGCGACCAGGACGAGGTCGCCGGCCGCGACGGCGCGCGCGGAGCCGAGGGTCTCCTCCCAGGGGTTCCCGCTCTGCACGCGCCGCACGGCTTCCGGCGTCATCGGACCGTGTCCCGTCTCATGACGTGGCCTCCAGGGCCTCTTCCAGGGTGAACGCCTTGGCGTACAGGGCCTTGCCGACGATGGCGCCCTCGACGCCGAGCGGGACCAGCTCGGCGATCGCCCGCAGGTCGTCCAGCGAGGACACCCCGCCGGAGGCGACGACCGGGCGGTCGGTGGCGGCGCAGACGTTCCTCAGCAGCTCCAGGTTGGGGCCCTGGAGGGTGCCGTCCTTGGCGATGTCGGTGACGACGTAGCGGGCGCAGCCCTCCTTGTTCAGGCGGTCCAGCGTCTCGTAGAGGTCGCCGCCGTCGCGGGTCCAGCCGCGGCCGCGCAGGGTGGTGCCGCGCACGTCGAGGCCGACGGCGATCTTGTCACCGTGCTCGGCGATGACCTTGGCGACCCACTCGGGGGTCTCCAGGGCGGCCGTGCCCAGGTTGACGCGGGTGCAGCCGGTGGCGAGGGCGGCGGCGAGGGTGTCGTCGTCGCGGATGCCGCCGGACAGCTCCACCTTGATGTCCATCGCCCGGGCCACCTCCGCGATCAGCTCGCGGTTGTCGCCGGTGCCGAACGCGGCGTCCAGGTCGACCAGGTGCAGCCACTCGGCGCCGGAGCGCTGCCAGGCGAGCGCGGCCTCCAGCGGCGAGCCGTAGGAGGTCTCGGTGCCGGACTCGCCGTGCACGAGGCGGACGGCCTGGCCGTCGCGGACGTCGACGGCGGGGAGGAGTTCGAGCTTGGCCATGTCTCTACAGGGTTCCGATCCAGTTGGTGAGGAGCTGGGCGCCGGCGTCGCCGGACTTCTCGGGGTGGAACTGGGTGGCCCACAGGGCGCCGTTCTCCACGGCGGCCACGAAGGGCCTGCCGTGGGTGGTCCAGGTGACGAGCGGGGCCTCCATGGCCGGGTTCGCGGTCTCGAACGTCCAGTCGTGGACGGCGTAGGAGTGCACGAAGTAGAAGCGCGCGTCCGCGTCCAGACCGGCGAAGAGCCGGGAGCCCTCCGGGGCGTCCACGGTGTTCCAGCCCATGTGGGGCACGACGTCGGCCTGGAGCGGCTCGACCGAGCCGGGCCACTCGTCGAGGCCCTCGGCCTCGACGCCGTGCTCGATGCCGCGGGCGAAGAGGATCTGCATGCCGACGCAGATGCCCATGACCGGGCGGCCGCCGGCCAGGCGGCGGTCGACGATCCAGTCGCCGCGGGCCTCCCTGAGACCCGTCATGCAGGCGGCGAAGGCGCCGACGCCGGGCACGAGCAGGCCGTCGGCGTTCATCGCCGTGTCGAAGTCGCGGGTGATCTCGACGTCGGCCCCGGCGCGCGCGAGGGCGCGCTCGGCGGAGCGGACGTTGCCGAAGCCGTAGTCGAAGACCACGACCTTCTTGGTGGTGCTCAAGGGCTCACACCTCCAGTTGCAGCAGGCCCGTGACGATGCAGAGCGCGGCACCGACGGACAGCAGCACGATCAGGCTCGTCGGCATCTTCTGCTTGGCGAAGGAGATGATCCCGCCGACGAAGAAGAGGCCGAGGACGATCAGGACGGTGGACAGTCCGTTCACAGCGCGCCCTTCGTGGAGGGCAGGATGCCGGCCGCGCGCGGGTCGCGCTCGCAGGCGTAGCGCAGGGCCCGGGCGAGGGCCTTGAACTGGCACTCCACGATGTGGTGGGCGTTGCGCCCGTAGGGCACGTGCACGTGCAGCGCGATCTGCGCCTGGGCGACGAAGGACTCCAGGATGTGCCGGGTCATCGTCACGTCGTAGGAGCCGATCATCGGCGCCATGTTCTCGGGCTCGGTGTGCACGAGGTAGGGGCGGCCGGAGAGGTCGACGGTGACCTGGGCGAGCGACTCGTCCAGCGGGACCGTGCAGTTGCCGAAGCGGTAGATGCCCACCTTGTCGCCGAGCGCCTGCTTGAAGGCGGCGCCGAGCGCGAGGGCGGTGTCCTCGATGGTGTGGTGGGAGTCGATGTGCAGGTCGCCCTCGGTCTTCACGGTCAGGTCGAACAGTCCGTGCCGGCCGAGCTGGTCGAGCATGTGGTCGTAGAAGCCGACCCCGGTGGAGATCTCCGTCTTCCCGGTGCCGTCGAGGTCGATCTCGACGAGCACGGAGGTTTCCTTGGTGGTGCGTTCCACGCGTCCTACGCGGGTCATGCGCTCTGCTCCTTCTTGATGTCACGTACCGCGTCGAGGAACGCGTCGTTCTCGGACGGGGTGCCCGCGGTGACCCGCAGCCATCCCGGTACGCCGTTGTCCCGGACCAGGACGCCCCGGTCGAGGATCTGCCGCCATACGGCGTGGGAGTCGGGGAAGCGGCCGAACTGGACGAAGTTGGCGTCGGAGTCGGTCACCTCGTAGCCCAGGGAGCGCAGTTCGGCGACCAGCCGGTCGCGCTCCGCCTTGAGCTGCTCGACGTAGCCGAGCAGGGTGTCGGTGTGCTCCAGGGCGGCCAGCGCGGTCGCCTGGGTGACCGCCGACAGGTGGTACGGCAGCCGCACCAACTGGACGGCGTCGACGACCGCGGGGTGCGCGGCCAGGTAGCCGAGGCGCAGGCCTGCCGCGCCGAACGCCTTCGACATGGTGCGGGAGATCACCAGGCGGGGGCGCCCGTCGAGCAGCGGCAGCAGCGAGTCGCCGTGGCTGAACTCCACGTACGCCTCGTCGACGATCACGATCGAGGGCCTCGCGGCCTGCGCGGCGTCGTACAGCGCGCGCACCTCGTCGGCGGGGACCGCGGTGCCGGTGGGGTTGTTGGGGGTGGTGACGAAGACGACGTCGGGCCGGTGCTCGGCGATCGCCTTCTCGGCGGCGGGCAGGTCGAGGGAGAAGTCCTCGCCGCGCGGCCCGGAGACCCAGCCGGTGCCGGTGCCGCGCGCGATCAGACCGTGCATCGAGTACGAGGGCTCGAAGCCGAGCGCGGTGCGGCCGGGTCCGCCGAAGGTCTGCAGCAGTTGCTGGAGGACCTCGTTGGAGCCGTTGGCCGCCCACACGTTCTCCAGGGCGACCGGGTGGCCGGTGGTCCTCGTCAGGTACGCGGCCAGCCGGGTGCGCAGCTCGACCGCGTCCCGGTCGGGGTAGCGGTTGAGGTCCCGGGCGGCCTCGCGGACCCGCTCGGCGATCCGCTCGACCAGCGGCTCGGGCAGCGGGTAGGGGTTCTCGTTGGTGTTCAGCCGTACGGGAACGTCCAACTGGGGCGCGCCGTAGGGGGACTTGCCGCGCAGCTCGTCCCGCACGGGGAGATCGTCGATGCTCACGTCGCTCACTTGCTCCCGGGCACCTTCCAGCCGAACCTGGCCTTGATCGCCGCGCCGTGCGCGGGCAGGTCCTCCGCCTCCGCCAGCGTGACCACGTGGTGCGCGACCTCGGCGAGGGCGTCCTCGGTGTAGTCGACGATGTGGATGCCGCGCAGGAAGGACTGCACGGACAGGCCCGAGGAGTGGCAGGCGCAGCCGCCGGTGGGCAGCACGTGGTTGGAGCCGGCCGCGTAGTCGCCGAGGGAGACCGGGGACCAGGGGCCGACGAAGATCGCGCCGGCGTTGCGCACCCGGTCGGCGACCGCGGCGGCGTCGGCGGTCTGGATCTCCAGGTGCTCGGCGCCGTAGGCGTCGACGACCCGCAGGCCCTCGTCGATGCCGTCGACCAGCACGACGGCGGACTGCCTGCCGCCGAGGGCGGGCGCGATCCGCTCCTCGACGTGCTTGCTGGCCTTGACCTGCGGCTCCAGCTCCTTGACCACCGCGTCCGCGAGGTCGGTGGAGTCGGTGACCAGGACGGCGGCGGCCAGCGGGTCGTGCTCGGCCTGGCTGATCAGGTCGGAGGCGACGTGCACCGGGTCGGCGGTGGCGTCCGCGAGGATCGCGATCTCGGTCGGGCCGGCCTCGGCGTCGATGCCGATCTTCCCGGTGAAGTACCGCTTGGCGGCGGCGACCCAGATGTTGCCGGGGCCGGTGACCATCGTGGCGGGCGGGCAGGACTCGGTGCCGTACGCGAACATCGCGACGGCGGTGGCCCCGCCGGCCGCGTACACCTCGTCGACGCCGAGCAGGGCGCAGGCGGCCAGGATGGTGGGGTGCGGCAGCCCGCCGAAGTCGGCCTGGGCCGGGGAGGCGAGCGCGAGGGACGGGACGCCGGCCTCCTGGGCGGGCACCGCGTTCATGATCACGGAGGACGGGTAGACGGACCGGCCGCCGGGCGCGTACAGGCCGACGCGGTCGACCGGCACCCACTTCTCGGTGACCGTGCCGCCGGGCACGACCTGGGTGGTGTGGGTGGTGCGGCGCTGCGCGCGGTGGACGAGGCGGGCGCGGCGGATCGACTCCTCCAGGGCGGCGCGCACGGCCGGGTCGAGCTCCTCCAGCGCGCGCTCCAGCGCGGCGGCGGGCACCCGGACCTGGTCCAGCCTCACGCCGTCGAAGCGCTCGGCGAAGTCGATCAGCGCCGCGTCGCCGCGATGGTGCACGTCCTCGCAGATGGGCCGCACCTTCTCCAGGGCGGCCGCGACGTCGAAGTCGGCACGGGGCAGCAGGTCACGCAGGGCGGGGCCCTCGGGGAGGGCGTCGCCGCGCAGGTCGATTCGCGAGATCACGTGCTCAATTCTCTCAGACCCGCTCCGGAGCACGTCCGCCTGTTCCAGTGGCTGATACGTCACCCTCCTCGTGACGGTCCGCACTCGTTTTCAACATCTTCTTCACTTTCCGTGTTCAGCACGTCACCGCACCGGGCATGAACGGCTGTACGAAGCGATGAACCCGTGAGTAATGAGGAGGAGGGGAGTTCCGTGGCCGAGGGGGTGAGATCGCAGGACGGCGAGCCGCCGGAGCACCTGACCGCCGCGGAGGCGGGGATGTGGCAGGCCTTCCGCAACGGCAGCGTGTACGACCTGAGCTGCGGCGACGCGCTGGTCGACGACCCGCACGGAGGGCACCCCTGGGGACCCGGGCGCACCGTCCGGGCCCGGGTGGTGTGCTGGCTGCTGCTGGACGGCCCGCCCCCGCTGGCCGGCCGCGTCTCCTCGCTGAAGCTGGTCGGCGTGCGGATCAGCGGCCCGCTGGACCTGGCCGGGGGCACGGTCGAGCCGTACGTGGAGATGCGCGGCTGCCGTTTCGAGCGGGACGTGCTGCTGCCGGAGGCACGGTTCACCACGTTGCGGCTGGTGGACTGCTCCGTGCCCCGGCTGGAGGCCGCCCGGCTGAGCACCGAGGGCGATCTGCACCTGCCGCGCTGCCGCTTCCTGGGCGGCATCCGGCTCACCGACGCCCGGATCGGCACGGACCTGCTGCTCAACCAGGCGGTCGTGCACCGCGACCGCAGCGGCCGCTCCATAGCCGGCGACGGGATGAGCGTCGGCCAGGACCTCCAGGCGGAGATGCTGGAGTCGTACGGCGAGCTGAGCCTGCGCGGCGCCACCGTCGGGGTGTCCATGGGCCTGCGCGGCGCCCGGCTGGTCAACCCGCACGCCCGGCTCGCGCTGAACGCGCCGCAGCTGACCGTCGAGCGCTCGCTGTACCTCACCCCGGCCGGGGTGGGGGCGCACGCCCGCAGCGGCATGACCCCCGCGCGGGGCACGCGCATCCAGCGGTTCACGTGCGAGGGCGGGATCCGGCTGGACGACGGACGGTTCGGGGACGCGGTCGACTTCGAGGGGGCCTCGTTCACCTTCACCGACGAGCAGGAGCTGTCGCTGCGCCGGGTGCAGACACCGGAGCTGCGCTTCCTCGGGCAGCGGCCGGCGCGCGGGCGGGTGGTGCTGTCGGGGGCGCGGGTGGTGAACCTGGTGGACCGGGCGGACAGCTGGCCCGGACCGGGCCGGCTGCACATGGGCGGCTTCGCCTACGAGAACCTGGTACCGCGCGGCCCGTTCCCGCTGGCGCTGCGGCTGCGCTGGGTGGACGCGGCGAGCGCCGAGTACAACCCGGAGCCGTACGAGCGGCTGGCGGCCGTGCTGCGGGAGAGCGGGGCGGACGAGGACGCCCGCGAGGTGCTGCTGGCCAAGCAGCGGCGGCGCCGCGAGAGCCTGCCGCTCGCCGCGAAGCTCTGGGGCTACGCGCAGGACTGGACGGTCGCCTACGGGTACCGCCCGGGCCGGGCGGCGGTGTGGATGGCGGTGCTGTGGGCGGCCGGTTCGGTGGCCTTCGCACGGGCGGACCATCCACCGCTGAAGGCCGGCGAGCACCCGGACTGGAACCCGGCGCTGTTCGCCCTGGATCTGCTGCTCCCGGTGATCGACCTGGGGCAGGTGGGGTTCTGGCAGCTGCGCGGCGGCTGGCAGTGGCTGTCGGCGGCGTTCATCCTGCTGGGCTGGGTCCTGGCGACGACGGTGGCGGCGGGGGCGACCCGCACGCTGCGGCGTACGTGAGTGACCGCGTCCCTCTGAGGCGCGGGGGACCGCGCGACGGCCGAGCGGACACGGGGCGCCCCGGAACCGGCGGCGCGTGCGACAGGCGGGGCCGCCGAGGCCCTGGTCACCTGGGGAGCCGTCCGCTTTTTACCGGCCCTTGACCGGCGCCCGTACAACTTTCCGCGAGTTCCGCGTGGGGTCTGGCGCGGTCATGACCTGCGGTCCTTCAATGGTCGACACCATGGCTCTGCTGCACGCGTTCACGCGCACGTCAC
This sequence comes from Streptomyces sp. DSM 120436, assembly GCF_055778765.1. NCBI lineage: Bacteria > Bacillati > Actinomycetota > Actinomycetes > Kitasatosporales > Streptomycetaceae > Streptomyces > Streptomyces sp. DSM 120436. Next base: position 1,631,965 of record NZ_JBSKBS010000002.1, read on the forward strand.
GGGTGCGGGGGAAGCGGACGGGCGCCGCGCCCCCCGCTCCGGTCGCGCTGCCCGCCGACGACGAGGTGCTCCTCGACGCGCCGGACGACGACCTGGGCCGGGCACTGGTCGGGGCCGCGGCCGGCGACCACGCGCCCGCCGCCGGACTCCTCGTCGCCACCCGGCGTCAGGCCGCCTGGGAGCACCGCGACCGCTACGTGCGCCGGCTGGCCGCGTTCGCGCGGTCGCGGCCCGAGTGGCTGGACGCCTGGCGGGCCCGCGCCCCGCGCGACCCGGACGCGCTGCTGGTGGACGCCCAGCGGGCGGTGGACCGGGTCTGGGACTCGCCGGCCCGCGCCGAGCTGCTGCGCGAGGTGAGCCCGCTGATCACCGCGGCCGCCCGCGCCGACCACCGCGACCCGGTGCCGTGGCGGCTGGCCCTGGACCACGCGCGCGGCGCGCGCGCCGGCCACACCTACTTCGAGGAACTGTGGGAGGCGGCGGTGCGGCGCGCCCCGCACCACCACGGCTGCCATGTGGCGGCCCTGCGCTATCTGGCGTCCTCCTGGCACGGCTCGCACCGCGAGTGCTTCGACTTCGCCGACACGGCCGCGCAGGACGCGCCGGAGGGCTCGCTCACCCAGGCGCTGCCGCTGCGGGCCGCGTTCGGCTACCTCACCGACGGCTGCGGCCCGGCCGTGGAACGGGCCCGGCTGGACGCGGCCGCCGACCGGGCGGCCGCCCTGTCGGCGCGGCTGCCAGCGGCCCAGCCGTGGCCGGCCGAGCTGCGCAACCTGCTGGCCTACGTCCTGGACCGGCTGGGGCGCCGGCAAGACGCGCTGGAGCAGTTCCGGCTGACCGGCCCGTACGCCACGTCCCTCCCCTGGGACCGGGACGCGGGCGACCCGCTGGGGCGGTTCCTGGAGGTCCGCCAGGACGTGCTGCGGGCGGTCGCGTCGGGCGCCGAAGCGACCGGAACGGACACCTCCGTCACCGTCCCCGGGCGTCCGGGGAGCGAACGTCGCGGACGGCCGGACCCCGGCGGCCATTAGGCTCTTGCGACGTGACCACCGTCCGGCTTCCGCTCTTCCCCCTGAACACGGTGCTGTTCCCGGGGCTCGTGCTCCCGCTCAACGTCTTCGAGGAGCGTTATCGCGCCATGATGCGCGAGCTGCTGAAGACCCCGGAGGACGAGCCACGGCGGTTCGCCGTGGTGGCGATCCGGGACGGCCACGAGGTGGCGCCGAGCGCCCCCGGCCTGCCCGACCCCACGGCCGTGCCCGAGCGGGGCCCGGCGGCCGGTTTCGGCGCCGACCCGCTGCGCGCCTTCCACAAGGTGGGCTGTGTCGCCGACGCGGCGACGATCCGCGAGCGGCCCGACGGCACCTTCGAGGTGCTGGCGACCGGCACCACCCGGGTGCGGCTGCTGTCGGTCGACGCCTCCGGCCCCTTCCTCACGGCCGAGCTGGAGCCGCTGGAGGAGGATCCGGGCGAGGAGGCGGGGACGTTCGCGGAGGGCGTGCTGCGGGCGTTCCGGCAGTACCAGAAGCGGCTGGCCGGGGCGCGGGAGCGGTCGCTGTCCTCCGACACGGAGCTGCCGGACGAACCCAGCGTGGTGTCGTACCTGGTCGCCGCGGCGATGATGCTGGACACGCCGACCCGGCAGCGGCTCCTCCAGGCGCCGGACACCGCGTCCCGGCTGCGCGACGAGCTGAAATTGCTGCGCACCGAGACGGCGATCATCCGTAATCTTCCGTCGTTGCCCGCGTCGGAGCTGACGCGGGCGCCGACAAGTCTCAACTGACGATCACTGATGTGTGCGGAGCGGCGACCGGCATGGCCAAGAAGTCCAAGAAGCAGCAGTCGGGCGGCACGCCCGCCACGGTGGCGCTCACCGCGGCCGGGGTGCCGTTCACGGTGCACTCCTACGACCACGATCCCTCCCACCCGAGCTACGGCGAGGAGGCCGCCGAGGCGATGGGCGTCTCCCCCGACCGGGTCTTCAAGACGCTGGTGGCGGACGTCGACGGCGCCCTGACCGTGGCGGTGGTGCCGGTCGCGGGCCAACTGGACCTCAAGGCGCTCGCCTCGGCGGCCGGCGGCAAGCGGGCGGCGATGGCCGACCCGGCGCTGGCGGAGCGCACCACCGGCTATGTGCGGGGCGGCATCTCGCCGCTGGGCCAGCGCAAGAAGCTGCCGACGGTGCTGGACGAGTCCGCGTGCCGGCACGAGACGATCTGCGTCTCGGCGGGCCGCCGCGGCCTGGAGGTCGAACTCGCCCCCGGTGACCTGGCGCACCTGACGTCGGCGACCCTGGCGCCGATCGGCCGGGTGTAGCGCGGCCCCGCACCGGCCGGGGACCCGACGCCGTCCGGCCCCCGGCCCGTGCGCGAGCCCCGCACGACGAGGTCGCGCCCGAGCCTCCGACCGGAACGCCACGCGCTGCGACGGCGCCCCGCCGGCCCCGCACGGCGCTCGTCAGGGCGCCTCGGTCGTGCGCGGCCGCGGACACCACGGGGCGGGGGTGGCGTGCCGCCGTAAGCCCGCGGCGCGGCCCGTTCCGTACCTGGCCGACGGCGCCCGTGCCCTCGGCCAGGTGCGAAGGCGGGTCGAAGCGGACGCGCGAGCGCAGGGGGCGGACCAGACAGCGGCGGGCGGAGCCCGGGGCCGGCCCGGCCGAAGGCGCGGTGCCGGGCGGCGCCCTTACGCGGTCCGCTGCGGCTGCTGCGCGTTCGGCGGCGGCCACTCCTCCGGGTCGCGCGGCCCGAACAGCGCCGTCAGGCCGAGGTGGAACACCAGCGCCGCGAACGGCCACGCCAGCAGCGCGCCCTTCGCGTTCAGCTCCAGCGGGGCGTCGAAGGTGACGCCCTTCCCCGCGCTCCTGGCCTGCGCGATCACGTCCTGCGAGGGGCCGAGCCACACCCCGAGCCGCCAGGCCAGCACCGACCCGAGCAGCCCGCCGGCCGCCAGCGCCACCACCAGCGGGACGCCGCCGCGCCGCCGCACCAGGAACACCGCCAGGGCGCTCAGCGCGCCGCAGGCCAGGGCGATGAGCGTGAACGTGCCGTCCACCCCGATGCTCTGCTCGCCCTCGGAGTCCCGGAGGTAGACCACCCAGGCGTCACCGGACGCGTCGCCCACCAGCGGCACGCGCGGCGCCAGCCACCACCACAGCACCCCGAGCAGCACCCCGCCGAGCGCCACCGCCACGGCCGCCACGGCCGCCTCCCGGATCTCCTTCGCCCACCCGGTGCCGTCCTCGTCGTGCCGGGGGTGCGCGGCGCCGCCGGGCTTCCCGTCGTAGCGGTGCGCGCCGGTGGCGGGAGCGCCGGACGGCGGCTGCCACGGGTCGTGCGCGGAGGGGCCGTGCGCGGAGGGGTCGTGCGGTGGCGGGGGTGTCAGGGGTGCGCTCACCCTGCCATCGTGCCAGGCGCGGCTGTGCGGCGCGTCACCGGACGGCGGCCCTGCGGTACGCCCAGGTCGCCACGGCCAGCGAGATCACCCCGACCATTCCGCACACGGCGAGGTCGCCGAGCACATGGGCCCAGTCGGGGTGCGGGGCGAAGGTCCGGGCGAAGGCCTCGACGCCGTACGTCGACGGCAGCAGGTCGCGGGCGAGGCGGACGGCCTCCGGCATCCGCTCCGGCGGCAGCACGCCGAGCAGCAGCGCCGCGGACATGCCGAGCTGGCCGAGCAGGGTGGCCAGTTCGGGGCGGGGGGCGAGCAGGCCGAGGGCCGCGCCGAGCCCGGCGAGCGCGGCGCCCGCGAGGGGGATGACCGCGGCCAGGATCCACAGGTGGGCGAGCGGCAGCCCGAACAGGGCGCATCCGAAGACGGCGGTCACGACGGTCCCGGGGACGGTGAACGACGCGTAGGCGCCGGCCGCGCCCAGCACCACGGCCGCGGGCGGCACGGGCAGGGTGGCGTAGTGGTCGAGCCCGCCGCTCGCGCGGAGCTGGCCGAAGTACTGCGCGAGCAGGTTGAGCGCGACGAAGGCGACGACCAGCACGGACGAGCCGGCCACCACGGCCCGCGCCTCCCCGCCGCCGTCGACGACCCCGCGCATCAGGATCATGATCCCGACCGACTGGAAGGTCGCCACGAAGAGCAGCGGGATCCGCGCCACCCGGGCCCGGGACAGCTGCGCCCGGTACACGGCCGCCAGGGACGGCCACAGCCGCGCACGGGGACCGAGCGCGGCGGGTCGCGGCGCGACGGTCTCCCCCTCCGCGGTCAGGGCGCCGGCGGGTACGACACTCACGTCGTGCTGCTCCCCTTCGCTCGGGAATCCGTCCGGAGCCGCTCCGGAGGTCGCCCCGTTCCGTACGGATGACACGGCCCGTGTGCTCACACCTTCACCAGTCCCTGTCGCACGGCGCCGCCCAGCGCCAGGTACACGTCCTCCAGGCTGGGCGTGGCCAGCGTGAAGTCGTCGAGGGCCGCGAAGGCGGCGCCGCCGGTGACGGTGGCGACGACGGTGCGGGCCTCCTCGGGCGCCAGCCGCAGGGTCCAGCGGCGGCCGGACTCGACGGCCCGGTCGCGCAGCGCGGCCACCTCGGGCACGTGCAGCGGCGCGGCCTCGCGCCACACCAGCTCGACCCGGACCTCCCCGGCGACCTGTTCCTTCAGCCCGGCCGGGGTGTCGCAGGCGATGACCCGGCCGCGGTCGAGCACGGCGACCCGGTCGAGCACGGTCTCGGCCTCGATGACGTTGTGGGTGACCAGCAGCACCGTGGTGCCGTGCTCCGCGCGCCGCCGGTCGACGGCGGACCACACGGCGCGCCGCGCCACGGGGTCCATGCCGGTGGTGGGCTCGTCGAGCACCAGCAGGGGCCGCTCCCCCACCAGCGCGGCGGCGAAGCAGGCAAGCCGGCGCTGGCCCCCGGAGAGTTTGCGCAGCGGGCGGGAGGCGATCGTGCCGAGCCCCAGCTCGCCGAGCACGGCGTCGCGCTCGGCGCGCGCCTGCCGGGCGCCGAGCCCGCGCAGCCGGCCGGTGGTCTCGGCGGCCAGGGACACGGTCAGCTCGTCCAGGGCGCTGGACTCCTGCCCGAGGTAGGCGAGGATGCGGGAGGCCCGCTCGGGGTGGCGGACGATGTCGTGGCCGAGGATCTCGACGCTGCCGCTGTCGGGCCGCATCAGGCCGGTCATCTGCCGCACGAGGGTGGACTTTCCGGCGCCGTTCGGACCGAGCAGGCCGAAGATCTCACCGCGCCCGATGTCGAGGGCGACGTCGTCGGTGGCGCGCACCTCGGGCGTCGCCGGAACCCCGCGCCGTCCGCGCACCGCCGGATAGGTCTTGGTCAGCCCGCGCACCGCACACACGACGTCACCACCGTGCCGATGTCCCTGTGCCGCGCGCGTACTCACAAGGGACGAGCCTACGGGGTCGCCCCCGTCCCCCCGCCCTCGGGTCACCCTTCCGCCCCGCCCCGGCCGGGGGGACGCACGGGACGTCAGGGGAGGGATCGGCGCCCCCTCGACGGAGCGGCCGTCCGAACGCCGAGTGGGGCGGCGGGCGGCGGGTTCCCGTCCTCCCCGGCTCCACGTACCCGGTGCCTGACGGGCCGGCACACCGGTGGCCGACGCGGGACCCGCTGGACCGGCGGCGGGAGGCACCGGGCGCTCACTCCCCCGCGGAGGCCCGTTCCGTGCCGGTGCGGGTGTCCAGCTCACGCCAGAAACCCGCCCGGATGGCGTAGCGGTCGCGTTCGTCGATCTGGTCGTCCTTGTGGGCGAGCAGGCCGAAGCGGGCCGCGTAGCGCAGCAGCTCGCCGTCGATGCGGTGCGGGATGCGCGGGTACATGGCGGACAGCTTCCGGACGTGGCTCTGGTCGCCGAGCCGTTCCACCCAGCGGCGGGCGAAGACCTGGCCCACCTCGAACGGGTCGCCGCCGACGGTGGTGATGTCCTCCTCGCGGTCGGCCCAGCGCTGCTCGGCCGTGGTGAGCTGGGCCAGCGTCGGCATGGACGCGGCCTCCGGCGGCTCGGCGGCCGGGCGGTCCACCCAGCCCTTGTCGGAGGACCAGCGCAGGGTCGCGGAGGCCGGCTGCTGCGGCTGGTGCGGGCCGGGGTGGCGCAGCGCGGCCAGGTCCTTCGGGGTGGGGACGCCCTTGGCGGCGGGCGCGCGCTCGGCCGTGCCGTTGTGCGCGGCGGCCGGGTGGCGCGGCCCGGGCGGGGTGCGCTCGGCGGCCGGGGCGAGGGCGGAGTCGGGCAGCGGGGCGGAGAGGATCGCGGCGATCTCGGGCCGGGGCACGGGCGGCGGGGCGCACACCCCGCCGGTCTCCTTGGCGCGGACGGCCTGGGTGATCCACGCCCGGTCCAGCACCCGGCGCTCGTCGGCCTCGGCGACCAGGTCCTCGGACTGGTTGTAGTCGCCGTCGGCGGCCTGCACCGCCCACAGGTGCACGGCGACGCCGTGCTCCTTGGCGGCCATCATGCCCGGCAGCAGGTCGCCGTCGCCGGTGACCAGGACGATGTCGGAGCAGGCGCGGTTGCGGGCGAGCTCGGTCAGCTCGGCGTGCATCGCCGCGTCCACGCCCTTCTGCGCCCAGCGCCCGTCGCTGCGGGTCAGCGCGCCGAGCCGGACGGTGACCCGGGGCATCACGCGCAGCCGGCGGTGCTCGGGCTGCGGCACGCGGTCGGGGGCGCCGTCGAACCAGTAGATGCGCAGCAGCGGCCGGCGCGTGTCGTTCTCGGCGCGGTCACGCAGTCCCTGGATCAGGGCGGCGTGGTCCACGGTGATGCGGGACCGCGAGGGCTCCCCGGCGAGGAGACTGGCGGCGGCCCCCAGCAGATACCCGGCGTCCACCAGGACGATGCAGCGGTCCACGCGATCCACCCTCTTTCCGGGAGGTTTGGCTTCGGGCTTCCTTCGAGTCTGCCCGACCCCGCCGGTCTTAACGGCCCGAACTCGATCTTCGGCGTGGCGTTTCCACACTTCCTCCCCCGACCACGCCCGTCACGGACGGTAATTGTCCGACATGCGTGGGTCATCGGCTTGTGTGAATCTGAATCCGGCCCTGGCCCCTAGTCCCCACAGGAGGCACCACCATGGCCAAGAACAAGAACCGTGACCGTAAGCAGTCCCAGGCCGAGCGCGCTCCGCGCGCCGCGCAGACCTCCACCCTGGAGCCCTCGGACGAGCAGCTCACCACGCAGGCCGTGCCCGGAGAGGCCGGCCGCGGCAAGGGCCGGCAGAAGCGCTTCGGCCACAACTGACACCGCGTGAAGGGCCGTTGCGGCCCGGCCGTACAGGAAGAGGGGCGCACCCGTCGCGGGTGCGCCCCTCCGGCGCGTCGGGGGCCGGCGCCTAACCGGCCAGGCAGGACGGGCCGAGCAGCACCTTCAGGTCGCCGAACAGGGCGGGATCGGGCTTGACCCGGTGCCGGTCGAGCCGCAGCACCGTCGTCCTCGTCGGCCCCTGCAGCTTGATGCGGACCTCGCTGTCGCCCTTGTGGTGGGTGAGGATCTCGCCGAGCCGGCTGACCATCGGCGGGGTCACGCGCGTCGCCGGGATGGTCAGCACCACGGGCGCGTTGGCGCCCGCGTGGGACAGGTCGGGGACCATCAGCTCCATGGCGACCAGCCGGGGCACGTCCTCGCGCTTGTCCAGCCGCCCCTTCACGAACACCACGGCGTCCTCGACCAGTTGCGTCGAGACGAGCTGGTAGGTCGCCGGGAAGAACATGCACTCGATGGAGCCCGCGAGGTCCTCCACCGTGGCGATCGCCCAGGCGTTGCCCTGCTTGGTCATCTTGCGCTGGAGCCCGGAGATGATGCCGCCGATGGTGACCACCGCGCCGTCGCCGAAGTCGCCGCCGGTGAGCTGGGAGATGCCCGCGTCGGCCTTGTCGGACAGCACGTGCTCCAGCCCGAACAGCGGGTGGTCGGAGACGTACAGGCCGAGCATCTCGCGCTCCTGCGCGAGCAGGTACGTCTTGTCCCACTCCTCGTCGGTGAACTGCACGTCGAGGCCGAAGCCGGGCTCGTCGCTCTCCTCCTCGCCCATGCCGCCGAAGAGGTCGAACTGTCCCTCGGCCTCCTTGCGCTTGACCGCCACCACGTTGTCGATCATCGGCTCGTACTGGGCGGTGAGGCCCTTGCGGGTGTGGCCCAGGGAGTCGAAGGCGCCGGCCTTGATCAGCGACTCGGTGGTGCGCTTGTTGCAGACGACCGCGTCGACCTTGTCGAGGTAGTCCGGGAAGGACGTGTACTTCCCCTTGGCCTTGCGGCACTTGATGATCGACTCCACGACGTTGGTGCCGACGTTGCGCACCGCGGAGAGGCCGAAGAGGATCACGTCGTCGCCCTGCGCGGCGAAGTTGGACTCGGACTCGTTGACGTTCGGCGGGAGCACCCGGATGCCCATGCGGCGGCACTCGTTGAGGTAGACCGCGGACTTGTCCTTGTCGTCCTTCACCGAGGTGAGCAGCGCCGCCATGTACTCGGCGGGGTGGTTCGCCTTGAGGTAGGCGGTCCAGTAGGACACCAGTCCGTACGCGGCGGAGTGCGCCTTGTTGAAGGCGTAGCCGGCGAACGGCACCAGCACGTCCCAGAGCGCCTGGATCGCCTCGTCGCTGTAGCCGTTCTTGCGGGCGCCGGCCTGGAAGATGGTGAAGTTCTTCGCCAGTTCCTCGGGCTTCTTCTTGCCCATCACGCGGCGGAGGATGTCGGCCTCGCCGAGCGAGTAGCCGGCGATGATCTGGGCGGCCTTCTGCACCTGCTCCTGGTAGACGATCAGGCCGTAGGTGACGTCCAGGACCTCCTTGAGCGGCTCCTCCAGCTCGGGGTGGATCGGGGTGATCTCCTGCTGGCCGTTCTTGCGCAGCGCGTAGTTGGTGTGCGAGTTCATGCCCATCGGGCCCGGCCGGTACAGGGCCGACACGGCGGAGATGTCCTCGAAGTTGTCCGGCTTCATCAGCCGGAGCAGGGAGCGCATGGGGCCGCCGTCGAACTGGAACACGCCGAGGGTGTCGCCGCGCTGGAGCAGTTCGAAGGTCGTCGGGTCGTCCAGGGGCAGCGACAGCAGGTCGATGTCGATGCCCTTGTTCGCCTTCACCATCTTGACGGCGTCGTCCATGATGGTGAGGTTGCGCAGGCCCAGGAAGTCCATCTTCAGCAGGCCGAGCGACTCGCAGCTCGGGTAGTCCCACTGCGTGATGGTCACGCCGTCGGTGTGCCGGACCCAGACCGGGACGTGGTCGGTGATGGTCTCGCTGGACATGATCACGCCGGCCGCGTGCACGCCCATCTGCCGGACCAGGCCCTCGACGCCCTTGGCGGTGTCGATGACCTTCTTCACGTCCGGCTCGTTCTCGTACATCGACCGGACCTCGCCCGCCTCCGAGTAGCGGGGGTGGCTGGGGTCGGTGATGCCGGACAGCGGGATGCCCTTGCCGAGGACGTCGGCGGGCATCGCCTTGGTGATGCGGTCGCCCATCGCGTACGGGTAGCCCAGCACGCGCGCGGAGTCCTTGATGGCGTTCTTCGCCTTGATGGTGCCGTAGGTGCCGATCATGGCGACCTTGTCGGCGCCGTACTTCTCGGTCACGTAGCGGATCACCTCGACGCGCCGGCGCTCGTCGAAGTCGATGTCGACGTCCGGCATGGAGATGCGCTCGGGGTTGAGGAACCGCTCGAAGATCAGGCCGTGCGGGATCGGGTCGAGGTCGGTGATGCCGAGGGCGTAGGCGACGATCGAACCGGCCGCGGAGCCACGGCCGGGGCCGACCGCGATGCCCTGCTTCTTGGCCCACATGATGAAGTCGGCGACCACGAGGAAGTAGCCCGGGAAGCCCATCGAGATGATGGTGTCCATCTCGTACTCGACCTGCTTCATGCGGTCGTCCGGGATGCCGTCCGGGAAGCGGCGGTGCATGCCGCGCATGACTTCCTCGCGGAACCAGCTGACCTCCGTGTACCCCTCCGGGATGTCGAACTTGGGCATCAGGTCGCGCTTGACGAACATGCCCGTGGTGTCGACCATCTCGGCGATCAGCCGGGTGTTGGCGCAGCCCTGCTGCCAGGCGTCCGAGGAGTCGATGGCGTACATCTCCTCCGTGGACTTCAGGTAGTAGCCGGTGCCGTCGAACTTGAAGCGGTCGGGGTCGGAGAGGTTCTTGCCGGTCTGGATGCACAGCAGCGCGTCGTGCGCCGCCGCCTCGTGCGCGTAGGTGTAGTGCGAGTCGTTGGTGACCAGCGGGGGGATGCCGAGCTTCCTGCCGATCTCCAGCAGGCCGTCGCGGACCCGGTGCTCGATGTCGATGCCGTGGTCCATCAGCTCCAGGAAGTACCGGTCCTTGCCGAAGATGTCCTGGTAGTCGGCGGCCGCCTTGAGGGCCTCGTCGAAGTGGCCGAGGCGCAGCCGGGTCTGCACCTCGCCGGAGGGGCAGCCGGTGGAGGCGACGATGCCCTCCGACCACTTGGCGATGGTCTCCTTGTCCATCCGGGGCCACTTCTGCAGCCAGCCCTCGGCGTAGGCGTCGGAGGAGAGCCGGAAGAGGTTGTGCAGGCCGGTGCTGTTCACCGCCCACATGGTCTTGTGGGTGTAGCCGCCGGAACCGGAGACGTCGTCCCGCTTCTGGTGCGGCTGGCCCCACTGGATCTTGCGCTTGTTGCGCCGGGACTCGGGGGCGACGTACGCCTCGATGCCGATGATCGGGGTGACCCCGGCCTTCTGCGCGGAGTGGAAGAAGTCGTACGCCCCGTGCAGGTTGCCGTGGTCGGACATGGCGATGTGCGTCATGCCCATCTCGTTGCAGGCGTCGAACATGTCCTTCAGCCGCGCGGCACCGTCCAGCAGCGAGTACTGGGTGTGGACGTGCAGGTGCGTGAACGGCGGCTTCGACACGGTGCGGCCTCCAGGTGCTGCGGGTGGCAGAGGGACGGACGGGGACAGCCTCGAAGTCTATGCCCCGGCGCCCACACCCGGCGCCCGTCCCCGCGTGCCTCCGGGCGGGTCGCGGGCACTCCCGCGCGCCGCCGCGCGTTGGGTCCTTCGTCCGGGTCGGGCCGGGTCAGGGGCCCGCGGGCCCGGCATGATCCGAACAGAGGCCCTGAGCAGGGGACGGAGCAGCCGTCCCCGGGGTCCCGTACCAGGAGGCACCCAGCGATGCCGGTCCCGCAGCCCGACGACGAGCACCGCGGCGAGGAGATCCTCGCCGTCCTCGACACCGCCTTCGGCGAGCTCCTGGCCGCCGACCCGGCCGCGTTCCGGGTGAAGTTCCGGAAGATGGCGGCCTCGGCGTTCGCGTTCTACCGCGGGACGGCGAGCCTCTTCTGCCACGACCTGTCCGCCGAGCACGCCGGGCGCGGCGCCGACGCGCACAGCGGCCCGTACCTGGACGAGCGCACCTCGCGCGTGTGGATCCACGGCGACCTGCACGCGGAGAACTTCGGCACGTACATGGACGCAGGCGGCCGCCTGGTGTTCAACGTCAACGACTTCGACGAGGCGTACGTCGGCCCCTTCCTGTGGGACCTGAAGCGCTTCGTCGCCTCCATGGCGCTGATCGGCTACGCGAAGGCGCTCAGCGACGAGCAGATCACCGGCCTGGTGTCGATGTACGCGGCCGCCTACCGGGAGCGGATCCACGCCCTGGCGACCGGCGCGAAGGACGAGGAGGCGCCGCCGTTCACCCTGGACACCGCGCAGGGGCCGCTGCTGGACGTGCTGCGCGACGCCCGGTCGCTGACCCGTTTCTCGCTGCTGGACTCGATGACCGAGATCCGTGACTTCGAGCGCCGCTTCGCGCCCGGCGGCGGCGCGGTCGAGCTGGACGCCGCCACCCGCTACAAGGTGCTGGCCGCCTTCGACGGTTATCTGGAGACGCTGCCGGACTCCTCGCTGGCCCGCCCGGACTCCTACCGCGTGAAGGACGTCGTGGGCCGCCGGGGCATCGGCATCGGCTCGGCCGGGCTGCCGTCGTACAACATCCTGCTGGAGGGGCACAGCGACGCCCTGGAGAACGACGTGGTGATCTACGTCAAGCAGGCGCAGACCCCCGCGGTCTCCCGGCACATCACGGACCCGGCGGTGCGCGCGTACTTCCTGCACGAAGGGCACCGCACGGTGATCTCCCAGCGGGCCCTGCAGGCGCACGCCGACCCGTGGCTGGGCTGGACCGAGCTGGACGGCGCCGGACAGCTGGTCGCCGAGGTCTCGCCGTACGCGGTGGACCTGGACTGGGGCGACCTCGACGACCCGGAGGAGATGGCCCAGGTGGTCGCCGACCTGGGCCGGGCGACGGCGGCGATGCACGCGGCGGCGGACGACACCTCCGGCGAGTCGCTGGTGCCGTTCTCCACGGAGCGGGCCATCGACGCGGCGATCGCGGCCGACGAGGACGGGCTGGCGCCGCTGCTGGTGGACTTCGCCCACGCCTACGGGGCGCGGGCCCGCCGCGACCACCAGATCTTCCTCGACCTGTTCCGCAACGGCCGGATCCCGGGACTGTAACCTTCCGCACATTCACAGGCCCCCTTTAGGGACCCCTTAACGGAGCACGTGCCACACTCGTAGCCGCCATGGACATATCCGGACCCCAGCTCAGAGCCGTTCGCGCGGCGCTGTTCACGGCTGTCGTCGTGACCCTCAGCACCGCGTCGCACGTGCTGCTGTCCGGGGCCCCGCTGCCGCTGAACACGGTGGCCGCGGTCGGCGCCGCCGTGTTCCTCCCGGCCTACGCGCTCGCCGGGCGGGAGCGTTCCTTCGGGCGGATCGCCGCCCTGCTGATCCCGCTGGAGCTGGCCGCCGACACGGTCTTCACCACCGGTCAGCACGTCTGCTACGGCCGGATGGGCGGCCCGGTGGCCGGCCCGCTGCGCTCCGTCGGGTTCGACGTGCTGTGCGGGGACGGCACCGGTGTGGGCGCGCCGCTGGCCCGGGTCACCGGGCACCCCGCGGAGGGCGGCGAGCAGGTGGCGGCGGTGCTGGCCGAGGCCGGCCCGGCGACCGCCTGGCTGCTGCTGGGCGCGCACATCGGGGTCGGTCTGTTCGCCGCCGCCTGGCTGCGCCGGGGGGAGCGGGCGCTGGCCCAGCTGCTGGGCGCGGTCGCGGCCACGGCCTCGACCGCGGTCCGTCCGCTGCTGCTGGCCGTCGCGGTGGTGACCGTGCGCCGGGCGCCGGAGACGGGCCGCCCGGTCCGCACCCCGCACCGCGCCGCCGTGGCGCGCACCCTGCTCCTCGCGCACTCCCTGGGACGGCGCGGACCGCCGTGTTCCCTCGCCGCCTGAGGCCGGTCACGCCCCGGGCGGTCGTCCGAGCACCGGCAGTCCCCCCCCCCCGTACGAACCGAGCACACGAGCGTGTGCGTCCCCTGTGGAGACATCACCATGAGCAAGCGGAACAGCCAGGCGGCCAAGACGGCGGCGCGCGAGCGGCTGCGCCAGGAGCGCGAGCGCCAGGCGAAGAAGGCGAAGGTCAAGCGGCAGCTCGTCGTCGCCGCGACGGTGGTCGGTGTGCTGGCCGCGGCCGGCGGCATCGGCTACGCGGTGGTCCAGGCGAACAAGCCGGACCACTGGGAGGCCGCGAAGGACGCCGAGCTGGTCAAGCCCGCGAACACCAGCGGCAAGGACGGCACGACCGTCGTCATCGGCAAGGCCGAGGCGAAGAAGACCCTCGAGGTGTACGAGGACCCGCGCTGCCCGATCTGCGCCACCTTCGAGCAGGCCGTCGGCGAGACGATCGAGAAGGACGTCGAGGACGGCAAGTACAAGGTGCAGTTCATAGGCGCCTCGTTCCTGGACCGCAACCTCACCGGCGAGGGCTCGAAGAACGCGCTGAGCGCGCTGGGCGCCGCGCTGGACGTCAGCCCCGAGGCGTTCCTGGCGTACAAGTCGGCGCTCTACTCGGCGGAGTTCCACCCCGAGGAGACGGACGACAAGTTCGCGGACGACGCCTACCTGATCGAGATCGCCGACACGGTGGACGCCCTGAAGAACAACAAGGAGTTCCAGGCGGACGTGAAGGACGGCACCTTCGACCGCTGGGCGCTGGAGATGTCGGACAAGTTCGACAGCAGCGACGTCCAGGGCACGCCGACGGTGAAGATGGACGGCAAGAAGGTCACCGGCTCCGACGGGCAGAACGCGCCCATGACGGCGGCCGAGTTCACCACGGCGGTCGACAAGGCGCTGAAGGGCTGACGCGGAAGGCCGGCGGCCGGCTGAGGAGCGGGCGGACTTTTCCCGGGTTCGCCCGCTTCCGCATGTACATGTCAGTAACCTGTTCGGCTGTGACCAGTCGACACGGATCAACCGAGAGCGCCGTCCCCGCCACCGCGGACACCGCCCCCCTCACCCCGCGCCGCCGTACGGTCGTCAAGGCGGCCGCCGCCGGCGCGGCGCTGGCCGGCCCGCTCGCCGCCGCGCTGCCCGCCCGCGCCGCCCAGCGGGCCCCCGCCTTCCTGCACGGCGTCGCCTCCGGCGACCCGCTGCCGGACGGCGTGCTGCTGTGGACCCGGGTGACGCCCACGCCGGACGCCCTCCCGGGCTCCGGCACCGGCCCCGACACCGAGGTGCGCTGGACCGTCGCCCGCGACCGGGCGTTCACCGACGTCGTCGCGCGGGGCTCGGTCCTCGCCACCGCCGCCTCCGACCACACCGTCAAGGCGGACGTCCGGGGCCTGCGGCCCGCCACCGACTACTGGTTCCGCTTCTCCGCCGGCGGCGCCGACTCCCCCGCGGCCCGCACCCGCACGGCGCCCGCCGCCGACGCCGCCGTGACCGGACTGCGCCTCGGGGTGGTCTCCTGCGCCAACTGGGAGGCCGGGCACTTCGCGGCGTACCGCCACCTCGCGGCCCGCGGCGACCTGGACGCCTGGCTGCACCTGGGCGACTACATCTACGAGTACGGCACCGGCGACTACGGCACCCGCGGCACGGTCGTCCGCCCGCACTCCCCCGCCCACGAGATCCTCACCCTCGCCGACTACCGGGCCCGGCACGCCCGCTACAAGACCGACCCCGACCTCCAGGCGCTGCACGCCGCCGCCCCGGCGATCGCCATCTGGGACGACCACGAGTTCGCCAACGACGCCTGGTCCCGGGGCGCGGAGAACCACACCGAGGGCGCGGAGGGCGCGTGGGCCGCCCGCCAGGCCGCCGCAAGGCAGGCGTACTTCGAGTGGATGCCGGTCCGACCGGCGGTCGAGGGCACCACCTACCGCCGGCTGCGCTTCGGCAGGCTCGCCGACCTGTCACTGCTGGACCTGCGCTCCTTCCGGTCGCGGCAGGTCTCGCCCGGCGACGGCGACGTCGACGACCCCGGCCGCACGCTCACCGGCCGCGCCCAGCTCGACTGGCTGAAGGCGGGCCTGTCGGCGTCGGACACCACCTGGCGGCTGGTCGGCACCTCGGTGATGATCTCGCCGTTCGCGCTGGGCTCCCTGCCCGCGAGCCTGCTGAAACCGCTCGCGAAGCTGCTCGGCCTGCCGCAGGAGGGGATCGCCCTCAACACCGACCAGTGGGACGGCTACACCGCGGACCGCCGCGAGCTCCTCGCCCACCTGCGCGGCGACGCCATCCGCAACACGGTCTTCCTCACCGGCGACATCCACATGGCGTGGGCGAACGACGTACCGGTGAACGCCGGCACCTATCCGCTGTCGGCGTCCGCCGCCACGGAGTTCGTGGTCACCTCGGTCACCTCCGACAACCTCGACGACATCCTGAAGGTCTCCGAGGGCTCGGTCTCCGCCGTCGCCGCCCCGCTGATCCGGGCCGCCAACCGGCACGTGCACTGGGTGGACACCGACCGGCACGGCTTCGGGGTGCTGGACCTCACCGCCGAGCGGGCGCAGATGGACTACTACGTGCTCTCCGACCGCACGAAGGCGGACGCCTCCGCGGCCTGGGCCCGCTCCTACCGCACCCGCAGCGGCACCCAGAGGATCGAGCGGGCCGACGCGCCCGTCTGACCGCCCCGGCGCGGATCAGTCCGCGTCCTCCCCGCCCTCCTCCAGCGCCTCGAGGAAGCCGAGCGCCACCCGCCAGGTGGCCTCGGCGGCCTCCTCGTCGTGGTCGGGCAGGTCGGGGTCGGTGTAGAGGTGTCCGGCGCCCGCGTACCGGTGGACCTCCACGTCGGCCCCGGCCCGGCCCATCCCCAGGTACCAGGCGGTGAGCCAGTCGTCGGTCTCGAACGGGTCGGGCTCGGCGACGTGCAGCTGCACCGGCAGCCCGTCGCACGTGGCGTTCTCCGCGATGTCGGAGGTGCCGTGCAGGAGCAGCAGGCCGCGCGCCTTGTCGTCGCCCAGCGCCAGCGTCTGCGCCACCGAGGCGCCGAAGGAGAACCCGGCGTACACCAGACCGCGCTCCGAGTAGGGCGCGGCCGCCAGGACGGCCCGCCTCAGCAGCTCGTCCTTCCCGGTCTCCTCCCGGTAGGCCATGCCCTCCTCGACCGTGTCGAACGTGCGCCCCTCGAAGAGATCGGGCGTCCACACCTCGTGTCCGGCCGCGCGCAGCCGGTCCGCGGCCCGGTGCACCGCGGGGCGCAGTCCGTGCGCCGAGTGAAAGAGCATGATGTTCATGCCGCCCATGGTGCCAGCCGGGTGTGGCGGAGCCCGCGGGCGGCACTACCCCGGAGCGGGCGGAAGTCACATGTTCATGCCGGTGCGGGCCGGTTAGGTTCGGGGGCATGGAAGACGTGCTGCGCCCGCTGATCGTGGTCGGCGGTTCGGTGACGCTGACGCTGCTGCTCGGCTGGGCCACCGACCGGCTGCTGCGGAAGGCCGACGAACGCCACCACGAGACACCGCTGTGGGGCCTGCTGCGCCGGGCCCGTGTCCCCTACCAGCTGCTGCTCTGCGCCGCCCTGCTCAGAGGCTCCTACGACGAGGCGCGGCTGCTGACCTCCCACGAGGTGGCCGTCGGCCGGGTGCTGACCCTGGTGCTGATCGGCTCGGTCGCCTGGCTGACGATCCGGATCGCCGCCGCGGTCGTGGAGACCTCGTACGCCCGGTACGCCAGCCACCACCGGGAGCGCAACCCGGCCCGGGTGCGCCGGGTGCGCACCCAGGTGACGCTGATCCGCCGGGTGGTGTCGGCGGTGGTGGGCGTGGTCGCGGTGGCCGCGATGCTGCTCACCTTCCCCGCGATGCGGGCGGCCGGGGCCTCGCTGCTGGCCTCGGCGGGCATCCTCGGCATCGTCGCCGGTGTGGCCGCGCAGTCCACGCTGGGCAACCTGTTCGCCGGGCTGCAGATCGCGTTCGGCGACATGGTGCGCATCGGCGACACCGTGGTGGTGGACGGCGAGTGGGGCACGGTGGAGGAGATCACCCTGACCTTCCTGACCGTGCGCACCTGGGACGAGCGCCGGATCACCATGCCGGTGTCGTACTTCACCTCCAAGCCGTTCGAGAACTGGTCGCGCGGCACCCCGCAGATGACCGGCACCGTGTACTGGCACGTGGACCACAGCGCTCCGCTGGAACTGATGCGGAAGAAGCTGCGCGACATCCTGCGGGAGTGCCCGGAGTGGGACGGCCGCGCCTACAACCTGACCGTCACGGACAGCACGCCGAGCACCCTGGAGGTGCGGGCGCTGGTGACGGCCAAGGACGCGGACGACATCTGGACCGTCCGGGTCGCGGTCCGCGAGCAGATGATGCGCTTCCTGACCGACGAGCACCCCTACGCCCTGCCCCGGGTCAACACGGCCCACGCGGTGCCGCCGCCCCGCACCGGCCGGGAGAGCGCGCCGGACGACGGCGTGCCGACGACCCGCCGGCTCCACACCCGCCCGCCCCGGCAGCGCTGAGCGGCCCTCAGCACCCGCGCTCGGCGCCGCCGTTCACCTGGACGATCTGCGAGGTGACGTGCCCGGCGCCGGGTGAGGCGAGCCAGTGGAGGGTCGCCGCGACGTCGCCGGGGCGGCCCGCGCGCCGGTTCGACGTCTCGGCGACCAGCGCCGCCCGCCGCTCCTCGTCCAGGCCGTCGCCGCCGAAGAACGCCGTGTCCTCGACGTAGCCGGGCGCGACCACGTTCACGGTGATGCCGTGCGGCCCCAGCTCCCGGGCCAGGGCGTGTGCGTACGGGTGCAGCCCCGCCTTGGCCGCCGCGTACGACACCCGGCCGGAGCCGCGCCTGGCGGCGATGGAGCTGAGGAACAGCACCCGGCCGCCGGGCACGGCGAGCCGGTGCCGCAGCGCCTCGGTGAGCAGCACGGCGGTCAGCACATTGAGCCGGAAGTTGACCGTCCAGTCGCGGGCGACGGCGTCGAGCGGGTCGTCGCCGCCCACCGGCGGTTCGAGCAGCCCGTTGCCGCCCGCGCAGTGGACGAGCACGTCCACGGCCCCGAACTCGCGCCCCACGAACCCGGCCACGCCCCGTACGGCCTCGGGGTCGGCCAGATCGGCGGCACGGGTGAGCGCGCCGGGTACCTGGGCCCGCTCCAGGACGTCACCGCGCCGCCCGATGAGCAGCACCCGGTCGCCGTCGGCGGCGAACGTCCGCGCGGTGGCGAGCCCGATGCCGGTGCCGCCGCCGCTGATCACCACATTGCGTGTCATGCCCCGACCCTACGGAGCGGGAAACGGCGGACGGCGGCGACGCGGCGGCGCTCAGCGCAGACTGCGCACGTCCAGGTGGCGCAGCACCCGGTCCACCACCTCGGGGTCGGCACCCGGCTCGCTGCGCGCGGCGAGCACCTCGTGCCGGGCGGCGCTCAGCATCTCCTGCTCGATGCGCCGGATCCGCTTCAGCCGCTCGGCCCGCTGCAAGGCCGCCTCGCGCCGTTCGTCGTCCGCCATGTCCGGGCTGATCCGCACACCCACGTCGAACGCCCTGCGCAGCAACTGCTCGGACAGCTCCTCCGGCAGGTCCTCGACGTCCTCGATCTCCCGCAGCCTGCGCTTGGCGGCCTTCGCGGCCCGGACGGCGAGCCGGCGCTCCAGTTCCTTCTCCCGCGCGGTGTCGCCGCGCACCCCCAGCCTGCCCACCAGCCACGGCAGCGTCAGCCCCTGCACCAGCAGCGTCCCCAGCACCACGCCGAAGGCGATGAAGACGATCTCCGCACGGGCGGGGAAGCCGCCCCCGGAGTCGGTCTCCAGCGGGAGGGCGAGGGCCAGCGCGACGGACGCCACCCCCCGCATCCCGGACCACCACATCACCACGGTCTCGCGCCAGCTCAGCGGGATCTCCTCGCCGACGTCCCGCTCGGTGTGCAGCCGCTTGGTCAGCCAGGTGGCCGGCAGCAGCCACGCCAGCCGGACCAGCACGACCACCCCGACGACCACTCCCGACCAGCCCAGCAGCTCGCCCCAGTGACCGGCCGCGGCGTTGACCGCGTTGTGCAGCTCCAGGCCGACCAGCCCGAACGCCACGCCGGTGACGAGGGTGTCCACGATGTCCCAGAAGGTGTGCCCGGCGAGCCGCGCCGTCACGTCGTCGGCGCTGATGGCGTACTCCATCAGGAACAGCGCGGTGACCAGCACCCCCAGGACGCCCGAGCCGTGCAGCTCCTCGGCGAGGACGTACGCGGCGAACGGGACCAGCAGGGTCAGGGCGACCTGGAGGGTGGGGTCGCCGAGCAGGTCCATCGCCTTGTTGGTGGCCCAGCCGAGCACCAGCCCGACGGCGACCGCCACCACCGCCGACAGGATCAGGTCGAGCCCGGCCGACCAGGGCGAGAAGGTGCCGCTCACGGCGGCGGCCACGGCCACGTGGTACAGCACGATCGCCGTGACGTCGTTGAACAGTCCCTCGCCCTCCAGGATGGACACCAGCCGGCGGGGCAGCCCCAGCTTGCCCGCGACGGCGGTCGCCGCGACCGGGTCGGGCGGCGCGACCAGCGCGCCGAGGGCGACGGCGGCGGCCAGCGGCAGTCCCGGCACGATCGCGTGGGCGACGACGGCGACGCAGAAGGCGGTGACGAAGACCAGCGCCACGGCCAGCAGCAGGATCGGCCGGACGTTGGCCGCGAACTGGCGCCAGGAGGTGCGGCGCACGGCGGCGTAGAGCAGGGGCGGCAGCAGCAGCGGCAGGATCAGTTCCGGCGGTACGTCGACGTTCGGCACGAACTCCAGCAGCGCCAGGACGATCCCGAACACCGTCATCAGCACCGGCGCCGGCAGCTTCAGCCGCTCCCCCACGGGGACGCTCACGACCGCCCCGAGCAACAGCACGAATAGCAGGGCCAACTGATCCACGGTCACCGCTCCCGGGGGTCGGACGGTCGGTCAGGCACTCTCCAGCCTGCCATGCGCCGCACCCCGCCGGCGCGCCCGCCGGGCCGGGTTACAGGGCGCGCCGCATGGCCCGGTGCGGTAGGCCCGCGTCCGGGAACTCCGGCCCGTAGGCCGCGTAGCCGAGCCGCTCGTAGAAGCCGAGGGCGTGGGTCTGCGCGTGCAGGTCGACGCCGGTGAGGCCGCGCTCCCGGGCCGCCTCCTCGACGGCCCGCACGAGCGCCGCGCCGACCCCGAGACCGCGCGCCCGCCGCAGGACCGCGAGCCGGCCGAGCGAGCCGGCCGACGGGTCCCCGCCGTTCCTCGCCGCCGCGGCGGCGCCGTGCAGCAGCCGGGCGGTGCCGAGCGGGGTGCCGTCGTCCGCGACCGCGAGCAGGTGCACGGCGTCCGCGTCGTGGGCGTCGTACTCGATGTCCTCGGGCACGCCCTGCTCGGCGACGAAGACCTCCTTGCGGACCGCGAAGCAGGCCTCGCGGTCGGCGGGTTCCTCCGCGACCCGGACCGTGACCGCCGGGCTCACGCGTACGTCTCCTCGCGGACCCGGTCGAGGGCCTGCCGCAGGTCGTCCGGGTAGTCGCAGGAGAACTCGGCCCACCGGCCGTCGCCGGGGTGCTCGAAGCCGAGGCGTACGGCGTGCAGCCACTGCCGGGTCAGCTTCAGCCGCTTCGCGAGGGTGGGGTCGGCGCCGTAGGTCAGGTCGCCGACGCAGGGGTGGCGGTGGGCGGCCATGTGCACGCGGATCTGGTGGGTGCGGCCGGTCTCCAGCTTCACGTCCAGCAGGGACGCGGCGCGGAACGCCTCGATCAGGTCGTAGTGGGTGACGGACGGCTTGCCGTCGGCGGTGACCGCCCACTTGTAGTCGTGCTGCGGGTGGCGGCCGATGGGGGCGTCGATGGTGCCGCTGGTCGGGTCGGGGTGGCCCTGCACCAGCGTGTGGTAGCGCTTGTCGACCGTGCGCTCCTTGAACTGGCGCTTCAGCGACGTGTACGCGTACTCGGACTTGGCGACCACCATCAGGCCGGAGGTGCCGACGTCGAGGCGGTGCACGATGCCCTGGCGCTCGGCGGCGCCGGAGGTCGAGACGCGGAAGCCGGCGGCGGCGAGCCCGCCGATCACGGTCGGGCCGGTCCAGCCCGGGGAGGGATGGGCGGCGACGCCGACGGGCTTGACGATCACGACCACGTCGTCGTCGTCGTGCACGATCTCCATGCCCTCGACCGGCTCGGCGACCACCCGCACCGGGGCGGGCGCCTGCGGCATCTCCACCTCGAGCCAGGCGCCGCCGCTGACCCGCTCGGACTTGCCGACCACCGACCCGTCGACCGTGACCTTCCCCGCGGCGGCGAGCTCGGCCGCCTTGGTCCGGGAGAAGCCGAACATGCGGGAGATGGCGGCGTCGACGCGCTCGCCCTCCAGGCCGTCGGGCACGGGCAGGGTACGGATCTCGGGAATCGTGCTCACCCGTCGAGTATGCCGGACGGGTCCGTCACTCCCGCACGGGAGTGACGGGGCCCTCAGTCCTTGTGGACCGTGCCGTCCGGGTCGAGCCCCCGGAAGGACAGCAGCACGATCAGGATGCCGCCGCACACGATGGCCGAGTCCGCCAGGTTGAACACGGCAAAGCCCTTGGGCGCGATGAAGTCGACGACCGCGCCCTGGAAGACGCCCGGCGAGCGGAAGATCCGGTCGGTGAGGTTGCCGAGGGCGCCGCCGAGGAGCAGGCCGAGCGCGATCGCCCAGGGCAGGCTGTAGAGCTTGCGGGCCAGGCGGAAGATCACCACGATCACCGCCGCCGCGATGACCGTGAAGATCACCGTGAACGCCTCGCCGAAGCCGAAGGCCGCGCCCGCGTTGCGGATCGCCTCGAAGCGCAGCCAGTCGCCGACGACCTCGATCGGCTCGTGGTGCTCCAGCTTCGCGACCACGATCATCTTGCTGACCAGATCGAGGGCGTAGGCGACGGCGGCCACGGCGAACAGCACGGCGATCCGCCGCTTGCCGCGCGGCCGCTCCGCCTCCGCCTCCGTACCGTCGGCGGCGCCGGCCGGCTCCCGGCCGTCCCGGTCCCGCGGGTCCTGGCCCCGCGGGTCCCGGTCCTCCCCGTCCCGGTCCTGCTCGTCCCGGTCCGCGTCCGGAGTGTCCGGCGTACCGATGATGCGCTCCGCCTCTGCCACGTGAGTCCCTCAGCCTAGGTCCTTGACTGAGGACGAGGGTACGGCACGGCCTGCACGGCCGCCCTTCAGTACCGGCGCTCCTGCTTCTGCTTGCACTCGACGCACAGGGTGGCTCTCGGGAAGGCCTGCACCCGGGCCTTGCCGATGGGTTCGCCGCAGTTCTCGCACAGGCCGTAGGTGCCGGCGTCGAGCCGCTGGAGCGCCCGCTCGAACTGGTCGAGCATCTCGCGCGCGTTCGCGGCGAGGGCCAGTTCGTGCTCGCGCGTGATGTTCTTGGTACCGGTGTCGGCGTCGTCGTGGCCCGCGCCGTCGCCGGAGTCGCGCATCAGGCCGGCCAGCGACCGCTCGGAGGAGCTGATCTCCTCGCGCAGCCGCAGCACCTCCGACATCAGCTCGGTCCGCGCCTCCTCGACCTCTTCCCCGGTCCACGGCTCCTCACCGGGACGCACCGCGAGCTCGCCCGGCTCCACCACACCGTGCCGGGCCTTGGGCACAGCGGTCGCCGCCGCTGTGGCCGCCGAGCCAGGAGTCTTCTTCGCACCCACCGTCGTCACTCCCGTCTGCGCCGCGGCATCGGCCGCGCCCGCGTCGTCGGCCGCGCTGTGCCCGGCCCCATCCTGAGCGGACCCACTGGTCCTGGCAGCACCGTTCCCCGCACGAGCGTCCTGCCGGCCGCCCGTCCCCCGGCCTCCGGTCGCCGCCCTGCCGGCGGCGCCCCGCGCCGGCTCCCCGCCGGCGGGCTTCCTCGCGGTGGCCCTCTCGCCGACGGCCTTCGCGGTGGCCCTCCCGGACGCCGTCGTCCTGGACGCGGCCCCGGCCGCACCGGCCTCCGTCCCGGCGGCCTCGGCCGCCGCACCCTTCTTCGCCACCATGGCCGCGGCCCCTTCACATTTTGTGATCTTGCACGCGAATCGTGCTGGGACGATAAATCGACTCGGGGCCCGCGGCAACGGGGCACACCGCCCGATTCCCTCGCCCCGCTCACGCCGCGCGGCAACCTGCATGCGTTGTGCCCAGCTACCCGCCGGGTATGCCACCCGCACGCACGCCCCGCCGCTCCGCACAGGCGTACCGCGCCATTCGGGGCATCCCCGCGCGTACCGCCCCGGGAAGAGCGGTCGGCCGCCCACCGCGCCGCGCCGTACACTGGGCGGAGCGAAAAGCGTGGATGGGGACGAGTAGCGGCGTACGCAGCCCAGAGCGACCCGGGGACGGTGTGAGCCCGGGGGCGAGCGCGACGTGAAGATCACCCCGGAGCCGCCGGAAGAAAGCCGCAGCACACCGCGGCGGTGAGTAGAACCGGCATCGCGACCCGAATGAGAGGGCTCACCGGAGCGTACGGCGCACCGGGGGCCAAGGAGGGTGGTACCGCGGGAGCGCGCCGACGGCGGCGCAAGGACACAGCTCTCGTCCCTCCGGTCGGAAGGCAGCAAGTCCGCCGGAGGAAGCCCGCTGATGACAACGCCGACGTACCGCCCGGTACCCGCCCAGGTCGACCTGCCCGCCCTCGAGCACGCGGTGCTCGACTTCTGGCGCGAGCAGAAGATCTTCGCCAAGAGCCTGGAGCAGTCCGAGGGCCGCCCCGAATGGGTGTTCTACGAGGGCCCGCCCACCGCCAACGGCATGCCCGGCGCCCACCACATCGAGGCCCGCGTCTTCAAGGACGTCTTCCCCCGCTTCCGCACCATGCGCGGCTACCACGTGGCCCGCAAGGCCGGCTGGGACTGCCACGGCCTCCCGGTGGAGCTCGCCGTCGAGAAGGAGCTCGGCTTCTCCGGCAAGCAGGACATCGAGGCGTACGGCATCGCCGAGTTCAACGCCAGGTGCCGCGAGTCGGTGACCCGGCACACGGACGCCTTCGCCGAGCTGACGACCCGCATGGGCTACTGGGTCGACCTCGACGAGGCGTACCGCACCATGGACCCGGAGTACGTCGAGTCCGTCTGGTGGTCGCTGAAGGAGATCTTCAAGAAGGGCCTGCTGGTCCAGGACCACCGTGTCGCCCCCTGGTGCCCCCGCTGCGGCACCGGCCTGTCCGACCACGAGCTGGCGCAGGGCTACGAGACGGTCGTCGACCCGTCGGTCTACGTCCGCTTCCCGCTCACCTCCGGCCCGCTGGCCGGCGAGGCGGCCCTGCTGGTGTGGACGACCACCCCGTGGACCCTGGTGTCCAACACCGCGGTCGCCGCGCACCCCGAGGTCGGCTACGTCGTCGCGACGAACGGCGAGGAGAAGCTGGTCGTCGCCGAGCCGCTGGTCGGGAAGGCGCTCGGCGAGGGCTGGGAGACCACCGGCGAGACCTTCACGGGCGCCGAGATGGAGCGCTGGACGTACCGGCGCCCCTTCGAGCTGGTGGAGTTCCCCGCCGAGGCCCACTACGTGGTCAACGCCGAGTACGTCACCACCGAGGACGGTACGGGTCTGGTCCACCAGTCCCCCGCCTTCGGTGAGGACGACCTCAAGGTCTGCCGCTCCTACGGCCTGCCCGTGGTCAACCCGGTCCGCCCCGACGGCACCTTCGAGGAGGACCTGCCGCTGGTCGGCGGGGTGTTCTTCAAGAAGGCCGACGAGCGGCTCACCGAGGACCTCCAGCAGCGCGGCCTGCTGTTCCGGCACCTGCCGTACGAGCACAGTTACCCGCACTGCTGGCGCTGCCACACCGCGCTGCTCTACTACGCGCAGCCGTCGTGGTACATCCGCACCACCGCCGTCAAGGACCGCCTGCTCCAGGAGAACGAGAACACCAACTGGTTCCCGGACACGGTCAAGCACGGCCGGTACGGCGACTGGCTGGACAACAACATCGACTGGGCGCTGTCCCGCAACCGCTACTGGGGCACCCCGCTGCCCATCTGGCGCTGCGAGAACGACCACCTCACCTGCGTCGGCTCGCTGACCGAGCTGACCGAGCTGACCGGCGCCGACCAGTCGGGGCTCGACCCGCACCGCCCGTACATCGACGAGGTCACCTTCGCCTGCCCGCAGGACGGCTGCGGCACCACGGCCACCCGCGTCCCCGAGGTCATCGACGCCTGGTACGACTCGGGCTCCATGCCGTTCGCGCAGTGGGGCTACCCGTACAAGAACAAGGAACTGTTCGAGTCCCGCTACCCGGCGCAGTTCATCTCCGAGGCCATCGACCAGACCCGCGGCTGGTTCTACACGCTGATGGCGGTCGGCACGCTGGTCTTCGACAAGTCCTCCTACGAGAACGTCGTCTGCCTCGGCCACATCCTCGCCGAGGACGGCCGCAAGATGTCCAAGCACCTGGGCAACATCCTGCAGCCGATCCCGCTGATGGACCAGCACGGCGCGGACGCGGTCCGCTGGTTCATGGCGGCCGGCGGCTCCCCCTGGGCGGCCCGCCGCGTGGGCCACGGCACCATCCAGGAGGTCGTCCGCAAGACGCTCCTCACGTACTGGAACACGGTCGCCTTCCAGGCCCTGTACGCCCGCACGTCGGACTGGGCGCCGAGCGAGGCCGACCCGGCCCCCGCCGAGCGTCCGGTGCTGGACCGCTGGCTGCTGTCCGAACTGCACGCCCTCACCGACCAGGTGACCCAGGCGCTGGAGAACTACGACACCCAGCGGGCCGGCAAGCTGCTGTCGGCGTTCGTCGACGACCTGTCCAACTGGTACGTCCGCCGCTCCCGCCGCCGCTTCTGGCAGGGCGACAAGGCCGCGCTGCGCACCCTGCACGAGGTCGTGGAGACGGTGACGAAGCTCATGGCCCCGCTCACCCCGTTCATCACCGAGCGGGTCTGGCAGGACCTGATCGTCCCCGTCACGCCGGGCGCGCCGGAGTCGGTGCACCTGTCCTCGTGGCCGGAGGCGGACCTGTCCGCCGTGGACCCGGAGCTGTCCCGCCAGATGACGCTGGTGCGCCGCCTGGTGGAGCTGGGCCGCGCCACGCGCGCCGAGTCGGGCGTCAAGACCCGTCAGCCGCTGCGGCGCGCCCTGATCGCGGCAGCCGGCTTCGACGGCCTCGACCCGGAGCTGCACACGCAGATCACCGAGGAGCTGAACGTCGAGTCGCTGGCGCTGCTGTCCGAGGTGGGCGGCTCACTGGTGGACACCACCGCCAAGGCCAACTTCCGCGCGCTGGGCAAGCGGTTCGGCAAGCGGGTCCAGGACGTGGCCAGGGCGGTCGCCGGCGCGGACGCCGCCGCGCTGTCCCTGGCCCTGCGCGAGGGCGCGGCCTCGGTGGAGGTCGACGGTGAGACGATCACCCTCTCCCCGGACGAGGTGATCATCACGGAAACCCCGCGCGAGGGCTGGTCGGTGGCGTCCGACGCGGGCGCCACGGTCGCCCTGGACCTGGAGATCACCGAGGACCTGCGCCGCGCCGGTCTGGCCCGTGACGCGATCCGGCTGATCCAGGAGGCCCGCAAGAACAGCGGCCTGGACGTGGCCGACCGGATCGCCCTGCGCTGGACGTCGGACGACGCCGCCACGGTGGACGCGCTGACCGGGCACGCGGAACTGATCGCCGACGAGGTGCTCGCCACGGACTTCGCCCGGGGCGAGGCGGACGACACCTACGGCGCCCCGTTCACCGACGAGGGCCTGTCGCTGACGTTCCGCCTGCGCAAGGCGTAACCACCGTCACACGCCGAAGGCCCGGCCCCGGGCGGAGAAATCCCCGGGGTCCGGGCCTTCGGCGTTGCGTACGTCGGACATGTCCGCCGCATCCGAACAAACGGCGCGAACAACGTGAACACGCGTAGCACGAGGGCGGGGCCCCGGGTTGGTGAACCCGGGGCCCCGCCCTGAACGCTGCCGACTTCTACGCCGTACCTATGACCGCGGGGCCGTCAGTTGTCGTCCTCGTCGATCAGGAAGCCACGCATCGGCGAGGGCGCCTGCCCCATCGGCGACGGGCCCTGCGGACGGACCGGAGCCATGGGCTGGGTCATCGCCGGCTGCATCTGCTGCTGACCGCCGTACGACGGGCCGGACTGGCCGCCGGGGCCGCCGCCCATCCCCTGGTTGCCGTAGGACGGGGCACCCGCGCCGGCCGGGGCCATCGAGGGCGCCGGGGACGGCGGGAGGGACGGAGCCGCGCTCGCGGGCTGGCGCGGCGGGGCGAGCGAGTCGTCCGCCTGGGTCTCCAGCTGACGCAGCTGCGACTCCAGGTAGGACTTCAGCCGCGTGCGGTACTCGCGCTCGAAGCCGCGCAGGTCCTCGACCTTGCGCTCCAGCGTGGCGCGGGCGGACTCCAGGGAGCCCATCGCGACACGGTGCTTCTCCTGCGCGTCCCGCTCCAGGGCGTCGGCCTTGGCACGGGCGTCACGCTCGAGACCCTCGGCACGCGAACGCGCCTCGCCCACGATCTTGTTGGCCTCGGAACGGGCCTCCGCGATCGCCTGGTCGGCGGTCTGCTGGGCCAGCGACAGGACGCGCGCGGCGCTGTCGCCACCGGGGCCCCCCTGACCGGGGAGACCGGGGCCGCCCATGGGACCGCCCATCGGGCCGCCGGGGCCCATCTGCCCCTGCATCGGGCCACCCTGGCCCATCGGGCCGCCCTGGCCCATCGGCCCGGGACCCTGGCCCATGGGGCCGGGACCCTGCGGGCCGCCCTGTCCGCCGGGGCCGGCGGGCAGCTGAGGAGCACCGCTCGGCAGCTGGGGCGGGCCACCCATGGGGCCGCCCATCTGCTGCTGCGGCGGGCCCGATATGCCGGCGGGCACCGGACCGCCGGGACCTCGCATGCCCTGCTGCGGCATGCCGGGAGGCGGACCCTGCTGTTGCTGCTGGTCCGGCCCCTCCGGAGGCTTGCGCATGTTCTGCTGGTTCTGGGCGGCGGCGCGGGTGGCCGCGGCCAGCTTGGCGCGCAGGTCCTCGTTCTCGCGGAGCAGGCGCGTCAGTTCGGCTTCGACCTCGTCGAGGAAGGCATCGACCTCGTCCTCGTCATAGCCTTCTCGGAGGCGGACGGTCGTGAACTGCTTGTTCCGCACGTCCTCGGGGGTCAACGGCATCTCTTCACCTCAACGTAGTCATCGGCAGTCGGCAAGACCGTATCGTCCACTGTCACCTCGCGAGATTGCCCACGATCGAGATGAGGACGTAGACGATGATCATCAGTACGAAGAAGGACAGGTCGAGCGCCACGCCCCCGAGACGCAGCGGCGGGATGAACCGCCGCAGAAGCTTCAGCGGTGGATCGGTGACAGTGTAGGTGGCCTCCAGGACGACCACCATCGCCTTGCCGGGTTGCCATGAGCGGGCGAACTGGAACACGTAATCCATGACCAAACGGAAGATCAGCACGATGAGGAACACCATCAGCGCGATGTAGATCACCTGCGCGAACACGCTCATGGTCTGTTTTTCCCTCTCCCCTGTGCCGCTCTTGTCCGGTCCTGCGTCTCAGCTCTGGTTGAAGAACCCGCCCTCTGCGATGCGGGCCTTGTCCTCCGCCGTGACATCGACGTTAGCAGGCGACAACAGGAACACCTTCTGCGTCACCCGCTCGATACTGCCGTGAAGACCAAACACCAAACCGGCCGCAAAGTCGACAAGTCGCTTCGCGTCTGTGTCATCCATCTCAGTCAGATTCATGATCACCGGAGTGCCCTCACGGAAGTGTTCCCCGATGGTACGGGCCTCGTTGTAGGTCCGGGGGTGGAGCGTGGTGATCCGGTAAGGCTCTCGTTCCGACACGACCTTGGGCATGATCACCGGTGCGTTCTTCTCCAGGCTGGCGCGTTCTTGTGTGATGGATGCCACGGGCGCGATCCGCGCCGGGCGTGGCGATTCCGCGGGCAGCGAAGCGGAACGGGACACCGGTTCGCGGGGCGCGGGTGGGTGAACGACTCGTACCTCTTCGTCCCTTTGGGGCTGATGTGCACCGTGGGACTGGTGCGACGGCTCGTGTCGCCGGTGGTCCCGCTCCGGCTCCGGGTCGAGTTCCGGTTCGAAATCGTCGTCTGGGTCGAATCCGCGGCCGTCGTACCCATCGTCCTCCACGAGGCCGAGGTAGACCGCCATCTTGCGCATCGCGCCGGCCATGCTTCGAGTCCTCCGCTCTGTGGTGGATCCGCTGACGACCGCCAAGTGCCCGCGATCCACTGGGTCCTTGCTCCGCCATTGGGCGGAAATGACCATATTTTCTGCTGTGGTCCGACTTCTTGGCGACGTTACCGGAGCCTGGGGCGGACTCCGAGTACCGCACTGCCGACGCGCACATGTGTCGCTCCGGCGGCCACGGCCTGTTCGAGGTCCGCGCTCATCCCCGCCGAGACCATGTTCGCAGCCGGATGGGTCCGCCGCAGGTCGGTCGACACATCCATCAACCGCTCGAAGACCGCCTGTTGACGGCCGGCGTACTCCCCGGTGAGCGGCGCGACGGTCATCAGGCCGTCCAGCCGCAGCCCTTCGGCCCCGGCCACCAGGTCGGCCAGCTCCGCCACGCCCGAGGGCGCCACGCCGCCGCGTTCGCCCCGGCCGTCGACGCCGGCGTCGAACGCCACCTGGATGAGGCAGCCGACCTCGCGTCCGGCCCGGACGGCCTCCTTGGAGAGCGCCGACACGAGACGGGCACGGTCGACGGACTGCACGACATCGGCATAACCGACCACCGAACGCACTTTGTTGGTCTGAAGCTGACCGACGAAATGCCACGCAAGGGGCAGATCCGCGCATGCCGCCGCCTTCGGGGCGGCGTCCTGGTCGCGGTTCTCGGCGACGTGCCGCACGCCGAGCCCGGAGAGGACGCGCACGTCGCTCGCGGGCCAGGTCTTGGTGACCACGATCAGCGTCACCTCGTCGCGTCCGCGACCGGCCGCGTCGCACGCGGCGGCGATCCGCTCCTCCACTCTCGCCAGGTTCGCGGCGAGTTCGTCCTTACGGTCCGTCATGCCCCATCAGTCCAGCCACACATAAGCCGCGAGCCGCCCGGTGGTGCGGTCGCGACGGTACGAGAAGTGATCGTCCGACTCCCGAGTGCACACGGGCGAGCGCTCGCGGGCGAAGACGCCCAGCCGCTCGAGTTGCGCGTGCACACCCGCGACGACGTCGACCGCCGGGGTGCCCCAGCCGGTCTCGGCGTACGCCGCCGGCTCGGCCGCGGCCACGTCGGCGCGCATCTCCTCGGGTACCTCGTAGCACCGGCCGCACACCGCGGGTCCGGTGCGCGCGACGATCCGGGCCGGGTCCGCGCCCAGGCCGGTCATGGCCCGCACGGCGGCCGGGACCACGCCGGCGACCAGTCCGGGCCGGCCCGCGTGCGCCGCGGCCGCGACGCCCGCGACGGGGTCGGCCAGCAGCACCGGCACGCAGTCGGCGGTGAGCACGGCGAGGGCGAGTCCGCGCCGCGCGGTGACGATCGCGTCCACCTCGGGCACGGGGCGGTCGCCCCACGGCTCGTCGACGACGACCGCGTCGGCCCCGTGCACCTGGTTCATCCAGACCACGCGGGCCGGGTCGACGCCGAGCGCCTTGGCCGCCAGGTCCCGGTTGGTGCGCACGGCTTCGGGGTCGTCCCCGACCGCGCCTCCGAGGTTGAGCTCCTCATACGGAGCGGCGCTCACCCCGCCCCACCGGTCGGTGAAGCCGAAGTGCGCGCCGCTCACGTGTCCGCGCTGTCCTATCACTTCAGGAAGTCCGGGACGTCCAGTTCCTCGGCCGCGCTGTCGTAGCTCCGGGACGGCGGGACGGGCGGATGGACGGCCGGGATGTCGGCCACGGGCTCGGGGGCCGGGGCCGGCTCCGGGTCCTCCTTCGGCGTGACGCTGCCGAGCGAGCCGAAGGAGGGGCGGCTCTCCGGCCGGGCGGCCGGGGCGGGCTCCTCGCGCTTGACCGAGGAGGAGCCGAGGACGTTGTCCCGCTTGGCGGGCGGCTGGCCGCCGTCGAAGCCGGCGGCGATGACGGTGACCCGGACCTCGTCGCCGAGGGCGTCGTCGATCACCGCGCCGAAGATGATGTTGGCCTCCGGGTGGGCGGCCTCGCTGACCAGCTGGGCGGCCTCGTTGATCTCGAACAGGCCGAGGTCGGAGCCGCCGGAGATGGAGAGCAGCACCCCGCGGGCGCCGTCGATGGACGCCTCCAGCAGCGGGGAGGAGATGGCCATCTCGGCCGCGGCCACCGCGCGGTCGTCGCCACGGGCCGAGCCGATGCCCATGAGGGCCGACCCGGCCTCGGACATGACCGACTTGACGTCGGCGAAGTCGAGGTTGATGAGGCCGGGGGTGGTGATGAGGTCGGTGATGCCCTGCACACCGGAGAGCAGGACCTGGTCCGCCGACTTGAAGGCGTCGAGAACCGACACCTGGCGGTCCGAGATGGACAGCAGCCGGTCGTTGGGGATCACGATGAGGGTGTCGACCTCTTCGCGGAGCTCCGCGATGCCGTCCTCGGCCTGGTTCGCGCGGCGCCGTCCCTCGAAGGTGAACGGGCGCGTGACCACGCCGATGGTGAGAGCACCGAGGGAGCGGGCGATGTTGGCCACGACGGGCGCGCCGCCGGTGCCGGTGCCGCCGCCTTCACCGGCCGTCACGAAGACCATGTCGGCCCCCTTGAGGACCTCCTCGATCTCCTCACGGTGGTCCTCGGCGGCCTTGCGGCCGACGGCCGGGTTCGCTCCGGCGCCGAGTCCGCGGGTGAGTTCACGGCCGACGTCGAGCTTGACGTCGGCGTCGCTCATCAACAGCGCCTGCGCGTCGGTGTTGATGGCGATGAACTCGACGCCCTTGAGACCGACCTCGATCATCCGGTTGATGGCATTGACACCACCGCCGCCGACACCGATGACTTTGATGACTGCGAGGTAGTTCTGCGGTGCTGCCACGTCGAAGGCCTCTCGCCTCGAGTTACGTGTCGCCGGAGCGCCGGAGCACCTGCTGCCCCGCGATCCGACGACTGATGCCGAATGGGACGGTCCGTATCGCCGACCCGAACCCTAACGTTGAAGTTTAGGGTTACCAGTGTGTCTGTTCCCTGGAGTCTTCCGAACAGGACACTAAGTCGACACGTGGCGCACGTTCAACGAACACGCCGAACCTCCCGTTTTTCTTTTCACCCTATGTGATCAGCCGTGTCGCTGCCCAACCAGGGTGCTGGCCTGCGCTGATGTGCGTCAACTCCCTGATGACGCGGGGGCGCTGGGAACGCTGACGTCGAAGTGCCGTGCGCCGGGCTCCGCTTTCATCAGCGCGGTGAGGGCGCGCCCCTTCCGCGCCCCTTGCTCACTGCTACCCCAGTCGACGGTACGGCCGTCCTTCAGTTCCAGCGAGATGTCGTCGTAGGAACGGACCTTGACGCTGCGGGTCCCGGACGCCAGGGACTCGGGGACGGCGCCGGCCACGCGCACCGCCTCCCGCACCAGACGGTCCTCGCCGAAGCGCCGGAGGCTGGCCGCCGCGGAACCGGATCGGGAGAGGTCCATCTCCAGCGCGGGCACCCCCTTGGGCGCCTTGGCGACGGTGGCGAACCGGACGCCGTCGTCGTCCACTTCGACGAACCTGCCGCCCTGGTGGACGAGGAGGACGGCGGTGCGTTCGGTGACCTCGAGCTCGATCCCGTCGGGCCAGGAGCGGACCACGTCGATGGTGTCGATCCGGGGCAGCGTCTCGGTGGCCCGCTTCTCGATGGCCCCGGTGTCGACGGAGACGAGCTGTTCCCCGAGCGGCACGTCGGCCGCCTCGCGCACCTGGTCCGGAGTCAGGACGACGGTCCCGGAGACCGAGACGCGTTCGACGCGGACCAGATCGGAGCCGTACAGCAGCCAGAAGGCGCCGCTGCCGAGGAACAGGAGGACGATCGCCGATGCGATGATCAGACGAAGACGCCGTCGCCGTACGGCTCGTACGGGCGGCGGGCCGGACGACTCCCGCTTGCGTCCACCGCGCTCGGCGGTCGTCGATCCGGCCACGTCCCCTGCCTTCCGTCACATGCCTCTACCTGTGGGCACGGGCGGCGATCGCCTCGTGCACCATGCCGACGAGCAGCTCGTCGGCGTCCCTGCGGCCGAACTCGCTCGCGGAGCGGGACATCTCGTACAGCCGGTGCGGGTCGGCGAGCACGGGCAGGACGTTCTGCTGCACCCACTCGGGGGTGAGGTCCGCGTCGTCGACCAGCAGTCCGCCGCCGGCCTTCACCACCGGCTGGGCGTTGAGCCGCTGTTCGCCGTTGCCGATGGGCAGCGGGACGTAGGCGGCCGGGAGCCCGACGGCGGAGAGTTCCGCGACGGTCATCGCGCCCGCGCGGCAGAGCATCATGTCGGCCGCGGCGTACGCGAGGTCCATCCGGTCCAGGTAACTTACCGGGATGTAGGGGGGCATGCCCGGCATCTGCTGCACCTGCGGCAGTTCGTTCTTCGGTCCCACCGCGTGCAGGATCTGGATGCCGGCCTGCTGCAGCCACGGGGCGACCTGCTGGACCACCTCGTTGAGCCGGCGGGCGCCCTGCGAGCCGCCCGAGACCAGCAGGGTCGGCAGGTTGGGGTCGAGGCCGAACGCGGCGCGCGCCTCGGGGCGCACGGCGGCCCGGTCGAGGGTGGCGATGGAGTGCCGCAGCGGAATGCCGATGTAGCGCGCGTTGCGCAGCTTGCTGTCCGGGGTGGCGACGGCGACCTGGGCGGCGTAGCGGGAACCGATCTTGTTGGCGAGGCCGGGGCGGGCGTTGGCCTCGTGGATGACGATCGGCACGCCGAGCCGCTTGGCCGCGAGATAGCCGGGCAGGGCGACGTAGCCGCCGAAGCCGACCACCACGTCGGCCCGGGTGCGCTCCAGGATCTGCTCGGTCGCCTTGATGGTGCCGCGCAGCCGGCCCGGGACGGTGATCAGCTCGGGGGTCGGCTTGCGTGGCAGCGGAACGGCGGGAATCAGCGCCAGTTCGTACCCGCGCTCGGGTACGAGACGGGTCTCCAGGCCGCGCTCCGTGCCCAGGGCCGTGATGCCCACGGTCGGATCCTGCCTGCGCAGCGCGTCCGCGAGGGCGAGCGCGGGCTCGATGTGGCCCGCGGTTCCTCCGCCGGCGAGTACGACATGCACCGAAATTCACCGCTCTCCGGACGGACGCGCCCCCGGGGCGCGCCGTCGCATCGTGTTCCATCTCCGGGGCCGCTGAGAACCCCTGATCCGCTTTTTACCAAAGCGGGGTTGCCGCATCGCAAGCGCCGTCCGCGCTGCGGGGTCCTCACGCGCGAAGGCGATCAGCAGCCCGATGGCGAACATGGTCGGCAGCAGGGCGGACCCGCCGTAGGAGAACAGCGGGAGCGGGACTCCGGCGATCGGCAGCAAGCCGAGCACCGCACCGATGTTGATCACGGCCTGCGCCGTGATCCAGGTGGTCACGCCTCCCGCGGCATACCTGACGAAGGGGTCCTCCGTGCGTCCGGCCACGCGGATACCCGCATAGCCTAGAGCGGCGAACAGGGCGAGCACCGACAGCGTCCCCGCCAGGCCCAGTTCCTCACCGGTGACGGCGAAGATGAAGTCCGTGTGCGCTTCGGGCAGTTCGCCCCACTTCTCCAGACTCGCACCGAGTCCGGAGCCGAAGATCCCGCCGGACGCCAGGGCGTAGATGCCGTGCACGGCCTGCCAGCAGTCGACCGGGCCGGTCCGCGGCTCGGTGGCGCCGAGACAGGCGAGCCGGGCCATGCGGTTCTCGCTGGTGCGGATGAGGATCGCGCCGAGCACCACGGCGACCGCCAGCACCCCGGTGAACAGCCGGGTCGGCGCCCCCGCCAGCCACAGCAGACCGAAGAGGATCGCGGTGAGGATGATGGCGGTGCCCATGTCGCCGCCGAGCATGATCAGCCCGAGCAGCATGAACGCGGCCGGCACCAGCGGCACCAGCATGTGCTTCCACTGGGCCAGCAGCCGCTTGTCCTGTTTGCGGGCGAGCAGGTCGGCGCCCCACAGCACCAGCGCCAGCTTGCCGAACTCGCTGGGCTGGAGCTGGAAGGAGCCGCCGAGGGCGATCCAGTTCCGGTTGCCGTTGACCGCGACTCCTATCCCCGGCACCTGCACCAGGGCCATCAGGACGACGGCCCCCGCGAGGATGGGGTAGGCGAGCGCCCGGTGCAGCTTCACCGGCATCCGGGAGGCCACCACCAGCAGCACGGCGCCGATCACGGCGGCCAGCAGCTGCTTGCGGAAGAAGTACGAGCCGGGCAGCGACATCTGCAGCGCCGTGATCTGGGAGGCCGAGTAGACCATCACCAGGCCCAGCACGGTGATCAGCAGGCTGCCGCCGAGGATGACGTAGTACGCGGTCAGCGGCCGGTCCCAGGCCCTGCGCGCCCGGGTCACCAGGGTGCGCAGGGGATTCTCGCGCGGGGGGCGGGGCACGACGGGGCGCCGGGCGGCCCGCTGGACGGGCGGCCGGCCGGTACGGCTACTGGACATCACGACCTCCGCGGTACGCCGGCCAACAGGTCTCGGACGGTCCCACGCGTCCCTCCCAGGGTCGCCCGGCGCCGGGGCGGCCGGGGTCAGGCGCCGAGCTCGCGCACCGCCTGTGCGAACGCGTCACCGCGCTTGTTGTAGTTGGCGAACATGTCCATCGAGGCGCAGGCCGGGGCCAGCAGCACCGTGTCACCGGGGCGTGCCAGCCGCCGCGCCTCCTGGACGGCCTGGAGCATCGCCCCAGTGTCGGTCCGCTCGAGGTCGACCACGGGGACTTCGGGGGCGTGTCGCGCGAGGGCTTCGCGGATCAGGGCCCGGTCCCGGCCGATCAGCACGGCGCCGCGCAGCCGCTTCGCCGACGCGGCGACGAGTTCGTCGAAGGTGGCGCCCTTGGCGAGTCCGCCCGCGATCCACACCACGGAGTCGTACGCGGCCAACGAGGCCTGCGCGGCATGGGTGTTGGTGGCCTTGGAGTCGTCGACCCAGGCCACGCCGTCCACGTCGGCCACGTGCGCGATGCGGTGGGCGTCCGGGGTGAAGTTGCGCAGACCGTCCCGTACGGCGCTCGCGGGCACCCCGTAGGCGCGCGCGAGGGCCGCCGCGGCGAGGGCGTTGGCGATGTTGTGCGGGGCCGCCGGCTTCACGTCGGAGACCTCGGCGAGCTCCTGGGCGTTCTCGTGCCGGTTCTCCACGAAGGCGCGGTCGACCAGCAGGCCCTCCACGACGCCGAGTTGGGAGGGACCCGGGGTGCCGAGGGTGAAGCCGACCGCCCGGCAGCCCTCCTCCACGTCGGCCTCACGGACCAGGTCCTCGGTGGCCTTGTCGGCGGTGTTGTAGACGCAGGCGATCCGATTGCCCTCGTAGATGCGGCCCTTGTCCCTGGCGTACGCCTCCATGGAGCCGTGCCAGTCGAGGTGGTCGGGCGCCAGGTTGAGGACGGCGGCGGAGTGGGCGCGCAGGGAGGGGGCCCAGTGGAGCTGGTAGCTGGACAGCTCCACGGCCAGCACGTCGTACTCCTCGTCGCCGAGGACCGCGTCGAGGAGGGAGACGCCGATGTTGCCGACGGCGGCGGTGCGCAGGCCCGCCGCCTCCAGGATGGAGGCGAGCATCTGCACGGTGGTGGTCTTGCCGTTGGTGCCGGTGACCGCGAGCCAGTCCGCCGCCCCGGGCTTCCTGAGCCGCCAGGCGAGTTCGACGTCGCCCCACACCGGCACCCCTGCCGCGTCCGCCGCCGCGAACAGCGGCTTGTCCGGCTTCCAGCCGGGCGCGGTGACGATCAGTTCGGTGCCGTCGGGCAGGGTGTCGCCGTCCCCGAGGCGGACGGTGACGCCGAGCGCCTCCAGTTCCGCGGCCTGCTCGCGGGCGCGGGCGTCGTCGCCGTCGTTGACGACGGTGACCTTCGCGCCGAGTCCGTGGAGCGCCTTGGCCGCAGGGACGCCGGAGACGCCGAGCCCCGCGACGGTGACGTGCTTGCCCTGCCAGTCGGTCACTTGTCCGCTGCCCATCCCGCGTAGAAGAGGCCGAGTCCGACGATCACGCAGATGCCCTGGATGATCCAGAAGCGGACCACCACAAGGACCTCGGACCAGCCTTTGAGTTCGAAGTGGTGCTGGAGCGGCGCCATCCGGAAGACCCGCTTACCGGTGAGCCGGAACGAACCGACCTGGATGACCACCGACATCGTGATGAGGACGAACAGGCCGCCGAGGATGGCGAGCAGCAGCTCGGTGCGCGAGCAGATCGCGAGACCCGCGAGCACGCCGCCGAGCGCCAGCGAACCGGTGTCACCCATGAAGATCTTGGCCGGGGAGGTGTTCCACCACAGGAAGCCGAGGCAGGAGCCCATCAGCGCGGCGGAGACCACGGCGAGGTCGAGCGGGTCGCGCACCTCGTAGCAGGCGCCCGGGTTGGTCAGCGTCTCGCCGTTGGCGCAGGACTCCTGGAACTGCCAGACGCCGATGAAGGTGTAGGCGCCGAAGACGAGCACGGAGGCGCCGGTGGCCAGACCGTCCAGACCGTCGGTCAGGTTCACGCCGTTCGACATCGCGAGGATCATGAACAGCGCCCAGAGCACGAACAGCACCGGGCCGATGGTCCAGCCGAAGTCCGTGATGAACGACAGCTTCGTGGAGGCCGGGGTGTTGCCGCGGGAGTCGGCGAACTGCAGCGAGAGCACCGCGAAGGCGATGCCGACGATGAGCTGGCCGGCCATCTTCGCCTTGGCCCGCAGACCCAGCGAACGCCGCTTGACGATCTTGATGTAGTCGTCGAGGAAGCCGACCAGGCCCATGCCCACCATGAGGCCGAGCACCAGCAGACCCGAGAACGTCGGGGGTTCGCCGCTGATCACCTTGGAAAGGAAGTAGGCGGCGACCGTCGCCAGGATGAAGGCGATGCCGCCCATCGTCGGCGTGCCGCGCTTGCTGGCGTGCTCGCGCGGGCCGTCGTCACGGATGTACTGCCCGTATCCCTTGCGGGCGAGCAGCTTGATCAGCAGCGGCGTGCCGACCAGCGTCAGGAAGAGGCCAATGACTCCTGCGAACAGGATCTGATTCATCATCGGGCGGCGACCTCACCCTCGGCACCGGTCTCGAGCAGCGCCTGCGCCACGCTCTCGAGCCCGACCGAACGGGACGCCTTCACGAGTACGACATCCCCCGGGCGCAATTCGCTGCGCAACAGGTCGACCGCCGCCTGTGCGTCGGACACGTGCACCGACTCCTCACCCCACGAACCCTCGTTATATGCGCCCAGTTGCAGCCAGGCGGCTTCCCTGCCCCCGACCGCGACGAGCTTGCTGACGTTGAGCCGGACGGCGAGCCGTCCGACCGCGTCGTGCTCGGCGAGCGCCTCGTCCCCGAGCTCGGCCATCTTGCCGAGCACCGCCCACGTGCGTCCCCCTCGTGCCCGTGAGGCTTCGCCCATGGCCGCCAGCGCACGCAGCGCGGCCTTCATGGACTCGGGGTTCGCGTTGTAGGCGTCGTTGACGACCGTCACGCCGTCCGGTCGCTCGGTGACCTCCATGCGCCAGCGGGAGAGGGAGCCCGCCTCGGAGAGCGCGCGGGCGATCTCGTCTGCGGACATGCCCAACTCGTGGGCGACGGCGGCCGCGGCGAGCGCGTTCGACACGTGATGCTCACCGTACAGGCGCATGGTCACATCACTTGCACCGGAGGGTGTGTGAAGCCTGAAGGAGGGCTGTCCGCTGTCCGTGAGTCGCACGTTCTCGGCGGAGACGTCCGCTTCGCCGGACTCTCCGAAAAAGATCACCTTCGCCTTCGTACGGGTGGCCATGGCGCGGACGTAGGGGTCGTCCGCGTTGAGGATCGCCACGCCCCCCTCCTCGGCCGGCGGCAGCGACTCCACGAGCTCGCCCTTGGCCTGGGCGATCTGCTCCCGGCCGCCGAACTCGCCGATGTGCGCGGAGCCGACGTTCAGCACGAGGCCGATCCTCGGCGGGGTCAGTCCGGTGAGGTAGCGGATGTGGCCGATGCCGCGCGCCCCCATCTCCAGCACGAGGAACTTCGTCTCCTCGGTGGCGGTGAGCGCGGTCAGCGGCAGCCCGATCTCGTTGTTGAGGGAGCCGGGCGTGAAGACGGTGGGGGCCTTGCTGCGCAGCACCTGGGCGATGAGGTCCTTGGTGCTGGTCTTGCCGGCCGACCCGGTGAGGGCGACGGGGGTGGCGCCGAGCCGGGCGACGACGTGCCGGGCGAGGGCCCCGAGGGCGGCCTGGACGTCCTCCACGACGATCGCGGGCACCCCGACCGGCCGGGAGGCGAGCACGGCGACCGCGCCCGCCTCGACGACCTGGGCCGCGAAGTCGTGGCCGTCCACGCGCTCGCCGACGAAGGCGACGAAGAGGCTGCCCGGACCCGCCTCCCGCGAGTCCCGGACCACCTCGCCGGTGACCCGGACGGAGGGGTCCGGTATGTCGTGCGTCTGCCCGCCGACGACTTCTGCGATCTCGGCGAGGGAGAGGGCGATCACAAGTTCATCCCTGGGTCTTCTTGATGGCTTCGCGAAGCACCTGGCGGTCGTCGAACGGACGCACCACCCCGGCGATGTCCTGTCCCAGCTCGTGGCCCTTGCCGGCGACCAGCACGGTGTCGCCGGGCTCGGCCCGGGCGACGGCGGCGGCGATCGCGGCGGCCCGGTCCTCGAAGACCTGGACCTCGCCGCGCTGGTGGGCCGGCACCGAGGCCGCGCCCTGGAGCATCGCGGCGAGGATCGCCAGCGGGTCCTCGGAGCGGGGGTTGTCTGAGGTCAGTACGGCGGTGTCGGCGAGCCGCGCGGCGGCCGCGCCCATCGGCTCCCGCTTGGTGACGTCGCGGTCGCCGCCGCAGCCGAGCACGACGTGCACCCGGCCCTCGGTCACCTTGCGCAGGGCGCGCAGCACCGACTCCACGGCGTCCGTCTTGTGCGCGTAGTCCACGACCGCCAGGTAGGGCTGCCCCTCGTCGACGCGCTCCAGGCGGCCGGGCACGCCCGGCACGGCGGCGACGCCGTCGGCGGCGGACTGCGGGTCGAGTCCGGCGGCGGCCAGCGCGACGATCGCGGCCAGGGTGTTGGCCACGTTGAACGGGCCGGGCAGCGGCGAGCGGGCGGTGATCCGCTCGCCCCCCGGCCCGGCCACGGTGAACGTCGAGTCCAGCGGGCCGACGTGGACGTCCTCGGCGCGCCAGTCGGCGTCCGGGTGCCCCTCGGCGGAGTACGTGACGACCGGGACGCCGGCCTCCTTGACCAGGCGGCGGCCGTACTCGTCGTCCACGTTGACCACGCCGAGCCGGCTGCGGGCGGGCGTGAACAGCTGCGCCTTGGCCTGGAAGTAGTCCTCCATCCCGGAGTGGAACTCCATGTGCTCCGGGCTGAGGTTGGTGAAGACGGCGATGTCGAAGACGCAGCCGTCGACCCGGCCGAGGACCAGGGCGTGGCTGGAGACCTCCATGGCCACGGCCTCGGTGCCGCGCTCGCGCATGACCGCGAACAGCGCCTGGAGGTCGGTGGCCTCGGGCGTGGTGCGCTCGGACTTGATGCGCTCGTCGCCGATGCGCATCTCGACCGTGCCGATCAGTCCCGTGCTGCGGACGGTCCGCAGACCCCCCTCGACGAGGTAGGCGGTGGTGGTCTTGCCGGAGGTGCCGGTGATGCCGATCTGGAGCAGATCGCGCCCGGGGTGGCCGTAGATGGTGGCGGCCAGTTCGCCCATCCGCGCCCGCGGGTCGTCCACCACCAGCGCGGGCAGCCCGGTCATGGCGACGCGTTCGGCGCCCGCCGGGTCGGTGAGCACGGCGGCGGCGCCGAGGCCGGCGGCCTGGGTGACGAAGTCGGCGCCGTGGGCGCGGGCGCCGGGAAGCGCGGCGTACAGGTCCCCGGGCCGGACGGCGCGCGAGTCATGGGTGATGCCCGTGACCTCGGCGGCCTGCGCGGGTGCGGGGACACCCAGCTGACCGGCGAGTTCCGCGAGCGGTGTGGCGGAGACCTGGTCCGGACGGGGCGGCCCCGGATATGTCACGGGTTGGCCCTTCTGGGTGGTTTGGGACTGATCAGCGTGTGGCACGGCGGTGAGCGTACCGGGCGTACCGGCCGGCGGGGAAAAGAGGGGGCCGTGCGTGGTGCCGCCGGGCGGGGGCGGGCGG
The DNA here is from genome assembly GCF_055778765.1 of Streptomyces sp. DSM 120436. NCBI lineage: Bacteria > Bacillati > Actinomycetota > Actinomycetes > Kitasatosporales > Streptomycetaceae > Streptomyces > Streptomyces sp. DSM 120436. The sequence continues at coordinate 1,673,283 of NZ_JBSKBS010000002.1, forward strand.
CGGTCGGGCGAGGGGCGGGGGGTGTGGTGGTCCCCGGGGCCGGGGGTGATCGTTGTCACGAGGTGGTTCCTGGTGGCTCGGTGCTCGGTACGGGGTCAGGGCTCGAAGGTGACCGGCAGGGCGGCGGGTGCGGCGCCGGTGGGCGGCACCTGGAGGCTCTTCAGGGCGAACGCCATGACCTGCTTGAAGACGGGGCCGCAGATCTGGCCGCCGAAGTAGCTGCCCTGGGTGGCGTTCTGGATGACGCAGTAGACGGTGATCCGGGGCTTGTCGGCGGGCGCGAACCCGGCGAAGGACGAGGTGTAGCCGTGGTACTTGCCGGTGGCCGGATCCACGCGGTTCGCCGTACCGGTCTTGCCCGCGACCCGGTAGCCCGGGATGCGCGCCTTGGTGCCGGTGCCCTCCTCGTCGTCGACGACCGACTCCAGCATCTGTGCGAGGGTCTTCGCCGTCTTCTCGCTGACGACCCGTGTCCGCTCCGGCTTCGGGGCGGGCGTGAAGCGCCCGTCGGGCCCCCTGGAGCCGCGGACGAGGGTGGGTTCGACGCGGACGCCGCCGTTGGCGATGGTCGAGTAGATGGAGGCGGCCTGCATCGCGTTGACGGACACGCCCTGGCCGAAGGGGATCGTGTACTGCTGCGAGGTGGACCACTGGTCGGGCGGGGCCAGGATGCCCTTGGTCTCGCCCGGGAAGCCCAGTCCGGTGTGGCTGCCGAGGCCGAACTCGCGCATGTAGTCGTACAGCACCTTGTTGGCCTGGGCCTGGGTCCTGCCGAGCTGGCCGGTGGCGAGGATGGTGCCGATGTTGCTGGACTTGGCGAGGACGCCGTTGAGCGTCAGGTACCAGGTCGGGTGGTCGATGTCGTCCTTGAACAGCCGGTCGCCCCGGTGCAGCCGGTTGGGCACCACGACATGGGTGCCGGGGGTGGCGACGTTCTCCTCCAGCACGGCCGCCATGGACAGCACCTTGGCCGTGGAGCCCGGTTCGAAGGCGTCCTGGAGGGCGGCGTTGCCGAGCGTCCTGGGGTCGGCGGCGGACAGGTCGTTGGGATCGAAGCCGGGGGCGTTGGCCATCGCCAGGACCTCGCCGGTGCGGGTGTCCTGCACGATGACGTAGCCGCGGTCGGCCGCGGACTCCTCCACCTGCTCGCTGATGGCGTTCTGCGCCGCCCACTGGATGTCGCGGTCGATGGTGAGCTCGATGTCGTCGCCGGGCACGGCCGGGGTCTCCGTGGAGCCCGCGGTGGGCACCAGACGGCCGCCGGACTGGGCGTAGCGGATCTTGCCGTCCTCGCCGGCCAGCCGCTTGTCGAGCTGGAGCTCGACGCCGCCGCTGCCCTTGCCCTCGGCGTTGACCCAGCCCAGTATCCCGGCGGCGAGCTCGTTGTTCGGGTACACGCGCTTGCTGGTGGGCACGGAGAAGACGCCGGCCAGCACGTTGACGGTCGACGGGTCGGTCTCGGCCTTGGTGGCCAGGGCGGCCTTGAGGTCCTTGATCTGCTTCCAGACCTGGGGGGTCTGCCGGCCGGCCAGCTTCACGTAGCGCAGCGACGGGTTGTCCGGCCGCAGCTTGCGGACCAGGTCCTCCTGGTCCGCGCCGAGGATGGGGGCGAGCAGCGCCGCGGCCTGCTCCGGCCCGTCGTCGATCTCCAGCTCGTCGGGGGCGAACATCGTGGGGTCGGCGGTGATGTCGTAGGCGTCCTCGCTGGTGGCGAGGGCGACGCCGTTGCGGTCGGTGATCTCGCCGCGCTCGGCGGCCAGCACCTGGCCCACGTAGCGGTTGCGCTCGGCCTTGCCGGCGTAGGTGCTCGCGTCGACGGCCTGGACCTGCACCAGACGGACGACGAAGGCGAGCATGACGAGGGTGAGGGCCACGCCGACCAGGCGCAGCCGGGGGCGCGGGCTGCCCAGCCGGATGGTCTTCGGGGTCCCGGGGCGCGGTCCGCCGGGGCGGCGGGCCGGACGGGCGCCGGGGCCGGTGCGGCCGCGGGCGGCCGGACGGGCGGGCCGGGCGGGTCCGGGCACCCGGCGGCGGGGCGGTTGCCTGTCGGACACTTCCGTCACCTGCCGGGGGTCGAGGCGTGCGAGGAACGGGGGGCGGGCTCCGAGGCGGGCGGCGGGGCCGTCGCCGTGGCCGGCGCCTCGGGCGCGGGGACCACGGGGGCGCGGGCCTCGGAGGCCGCGCCGGGCACGCCCTTGACCTTGCCGTCGGGGCCGAGGAAGGCGGGGTCGCCGCCGGGCACCATGCCGAGCTCGCGGGCGCGGCGCTGGAGCGCGTCGGGGGCGGAGTAGGCGTCGATGTCGCGCTGCAGGGCCTGCTCCTCGTCCGTGAGCTCCTTGGTCTCCCGCTGGAGGTCGTCGAGGCGGAACGCGCCCTCGCTGAGCGCGGAGTTCAGCACCAGCAGGCCGATCAGACCGCCGCCGAGGAGCAGGACCACGAGGAGCACGAAGGGGGTGCGGGCCGCCTGGGCGCGGCCGGTGGGCAGGAGCCGCGCGAGCCGGGCCGCCCTCCCCCGCAGCTCGGGCCGCCCCTTCAGTTCGGGTTTCCTACTCACTCACGCTCCCCTGAGTTCGCTCGTCCCGTCCGTCCGCCCGGCCGTCACCCGCCCGGGGCCCGGCCCGTGTCTCACCGCCGCCGCCTCACTCGACGTCCTCCCGGACGCGCTCGGCGCCGCGCAGCCGCGCGGGGGCCGCACGGCGGTTCTCGGCGATCTCCTCCTCGGTGGGAAGTTCGGCACCGCGCGTGAGCAGCTTGAGCCGCGGCTGGTACCGCTCGGGGACGACCGGGAGCCCGGGCGGGGCGGTGGTGGCGGCGCCCGCCGCGAACACCTGCTTGACCAGCCGGTCCTCCAGGGAGTGGTACGACAGCACGGCGATGCGTCCGCCGACGTCGAGGGCCTTCACGGCCGCCGGGACCGCCCGCTCCAGCACCGACAGCTCGCCGTTGACCTCGATCCGCAGGGCCTGGAAGGTGCGCTTGGCCGGGTTGCCGCCGGTGCGCTTGGCGGCCTGCGGCAGCGCGTCGCGGATCAGCTCGACCAGGCGGGCGCTGGTGGTGAAGGGCTCCTTCTCGCGCTCCCGCACGACGGCGGCCACGATCCGCTTGGCCTGCTTCTCCTCGCCGTAGGCGCGCAGGATGCGGACCAGCTCGCCGGGCGGGTAGGTGTTGAGGACCTCGGCGGCGCTGACGCCGGCCGTCTGGTCCATCCGCATGTCGAGGGGGGCGTCCTGGGCGTACGCGAAGCCGCGGCCGGCCTCGTCGAGCTGCATCGAGGACACCCCGAGGTCGAACAGGACGCCCTGGACACGGGGGACGCCGAGCCGGCCGAGGACGTCCGGCAGCTCGTCGTAGACCGCGTGCACCAGGGTGGCGCGGTCGCCGAAGGGGGCGAGCCGTTCGCCGGACAGGCGCAGCGCCTCCTTGTCACGGTCCAGGGCGACGAGCCGGACCTCGGGGAAGCGGGTGAGCAGCGCCTCGCTGTGGCCGCCGAGGCCGAGCGTGCAGTCGACGACCACCGCGCCGGGCCGCTCCAGGGCGGGCGCCAGCAGGTCCAGACACCGCTGGAGCATCACCGGGACGTGTCGGCTCTGGCCCTCCCGTCGCCCGCCACCGCCCTCGTGCGGAAGCGCTTCGCGCCCGTTCACTTCGGCCCTCTCAGATTCGGCGTGACGCTCACGCACCGCCGGTTCCCCGCCCTCCCCGGTGAGGGGGCGGCCGGCGCCGGAGGCGTCGGCCGGGCGGCGGCGGGAGGAGGCCGAGCCGTACGTACGCGCCGCGCACGCGGGGGACCCCCTGGCCGTGGCCGGGGGATCCGGGGAAGTCACAGCGGCGGGCGGTCTCGCCTCCCGCTTCGCGTCACTTTAGTCCACGGCCCGGTCCGGTCAATCAACCGGACTGCGCGTCGCGGCCCGCCCGGGTCAAGGGGCGGATCGGACACATCACTCGGAGGAAGGGGGTCACACCACTCCTGTGGGTTACCTCACACCAAGGTTCGCCGGTAATCTTTGTCCCCTCTCACAACGGGCCCGACGCCCTCATGACCAGTACGGTCAGTCGTATGACGACTTCTGCATCCGTGCCCGCCGGTGCCGGGAGCACCGCCGCCGGCCCCGGCACCGTGACCGACCGTCTGGTCGAAGCCAACGAGCGTTACGCGGCCGCTTTCACCGATCCCGGGATGGACGCCCGCCCGGTCCTCCACGTCGCGGTCGTGGCCTGTATGGACGCCCGCCTCGACCTGCACGACGCGCTGGGCCTGTCGCTCGGCGACTGCCACACCATCCGCAACGCGGGCGGCGTCGTCACGGACGACGTGATCCGTTCGCTGACCATCAGCCAGCGGGCGCTGGGCACGCGCAGCGTGGTCCTCATCCACCACACCAACTGCGGTCTGGAGTCCCTCACCGAGGAGTTCCGGCACGATCTCGAGATGGAGGTGGGACAGCGTCCGGCGTGGGCCGTCGAGGCCTTCCGGGACGTGGACCAGGACGTCCGCCAGTCGATGCAGCGGGTGCGGACCTCGCCGTTCCTGCTGCACACCGACGACGTGCGCGGGTTCGTCTTCGACGTCAAGACGGGTCTGCTGCGTGAGGTCGACCCCGCCTGACCTGGCCGTCCGTCCCGGGACCGGCCGCACCCGGAGAGTCGTCGAACGTCGTAAAAGCTGACATATAGCTGTCAGTTGTCCACAGGCGAGTGACACGAAACGGTAACGACGGCAAGAATGCGGAAGTGGTGTCACCCGGAACTTTTCCCGGGTGACGCCCGTGATTCGGGGAGGGCCGGTCCGCTGGGCAAGGGATCGGCCGGGACATGTGGGGAACCCACGCTTCATTGCGGAGCGCGGGAAAGGCCGAGGAGGGCCGGGTGACGACCTATGACGATCGTGCGAGCCATGGGGGCGCCCCCGACCGGGCATACGGGGCGGTCGGGGAGGACCTGACCGCCGTCGTGGAGCGCGTGCACGGTTCGGTGGAAGGCGTGATCGAGGGGAAGTCCGAGGTCGTACGGCTCTCGCTGACCGTGCTGCTCGCCGAGGGACACCTGCTCATCGAGGACGTCCCGGGAGTCGGCAAGACGATGCTGGCGAAGGCACTGGCGCGGTCGATCGACTGCTCGGTGCGGCGCATCCAGTTCACACCGGACCTGCTGCCCTCGGACATCACCGGTGTGTCCATCTGGGACCAGCAGCGCCGTGACTTCGAGTTCAAGCCGGGCGCCATCTTCGCGCAGATCGTGATCGGCGACGAGATCAACCGCGCCTCGCCGAAGACGCAGTCGGCCCTGCTGGAGTCGATGGAGGAGCGCCAGGTCACCATCGACGGCAAGACCTACGAACTGCCCAGCCCCTTCATGGTGGTGGCGACGCAGAACCCGGTCGAGATGGAGGGCACCTACCCGCTGCCGGAGGCCCAGCGCGACCGTTTCATGGCCCGCGTGTCGGTCGGCTACCCGAGCGCGGAGGCCGAGCTGCGGATGCTCGACGTGCACGGCGGCGTCTCCCCGCTGGAGGACCTCCAGCCGGTGGCGCACGCGCACGAGATCGTGAAGCTGATCGAGGCGGTGCGGAGCGTGTACGTGGCCGAGCCGATCCAGCGGTACGCGGTCGACCTGGTCGCCGCCACCCGCACGCACCCGGACCTCAGACTCGGGGCGTCGCCGCGCGCGACGCTGCATCTGCTGCGGGCGGCGAAGGCGGCGGCGGCCCTGGAGGGCCGTGACTACGCGTTGCCGGACGACGTGCAGGCGCTCGCCGTCGCCGTGCTCGCCCACCGTCTGCTGCCCACCGCGCAGGCCCAGCTCAACCGCCGCACCGCCGAGCAGGTGGTGCAGGAGATCCTGCAGCGCACCGCGGTGCCCGGGGCGGCCGGCCAGCCCGCCGGGTCCGGCCTGGGCCGCGGAGGCTACGGCCAGCAGCCGCCCCGGAGGCTGTGATGAGCACCGCCGGCGCGGTCCAGGCCGACGACGACCGGGGCGACCGGGGCGGGCTGAGGACCGCCCTGGCGGGGCTCACCACCCGGGGGCGCTCCTTCCTGGCGGCCGGGATCGCGGCCGCGATCTGCGCGTACGTGCTCGGGCAGAGCGACCTGCTGCGGGTCGGGCTGCTGCTGGCGGTGCTGCCGCTGGTGTGCGCGGCCGTGCTCTACCGCACCCGCTACCGGGTCGCGGGCAGCCGCCGGCTCTCCCCCGGCCGGGTACCGGCGGGGACCGAGGCGCGGGTGCACCTGCGCATGGACAACGTCTCCCGGGTGCCCACGGGCCTGCTGATGCTCCAGGACCGGGTGCCCTACGTGCTCGGTCCGCGCCCGCGGTTCGTGCTGGACCGGGTGGAGGCGGGCGGGCGCCGTGAGGTGTCCTACCGGGTCCGCTCCGACCTGCGCGGCCGCTACCCGCTGGGCCCGCTGCAGCTGCGGCTGTCCGACCCGTTCGGGATGTGCGAGCTGAACCGCTCGTTCTCCTCGTACGACACGCTGACGGTGACCCCCCGCGTGGAGGCGCTGCCACCGGTGCGGCTGAGCGGCGACTCGAAGGGGTACGGCGACGGGCGGCAGCGCTCGCTGGCGCTGGCCGGCGAGGACGACGTGATCCCGCGCGGCTACCGCTACGGCGACGACCTGCGCCGCGTCCACTGGCGCTCCACCGCCCGCTACGGCGAGCTGATGGTGCGCCGCGAGGAGCAGCCGCAGCGCGCCCGCTGCACGGTGCTGCTGGACACCCGTGCCGTCGCCTACGAGGGCGCGGGGCCGGACTCCGCGTTCGAGTGGGCGGTGTCGGGCGCGGCCTCGGTGCTGGTGCACATGCTGGAGCGGGGCCTCTCGGTGCGACTGCTGACCGACACCGGCGACTCGGTGCCCGGCGAGGGCGCCGACGGGTTCTCAGGGGTGCACCAGGAACCGGCGGACGCGGCCGGGCTAATGATGGACACCCTGGCCGTGGTGGACCACTCCGGCGAGGAGGGCCTGTCCCGCGCCTATGACGTGCTGCGCTCCGGGGGCGAGGGTCTGCTGGTGGCGTTCCTCGGCGACCTGGACGACGAGCAGACCGCGGTGCTGGCCCGGATGCGGCAGCGCACCGGAGGCGCCGTCGCCTTCCTGTTGGACAGCGACGACTGGCAGCGGGAGCCCTCGGACGTGCCCGGGTCCGCGGAGCCGGGCGAGGAGCGGCTGCGGATGCTGCGCGAGTCGGGCTGGACGGCCGTGGCGGTGCCGCGGGGCGCCTCGCTGGAGCAGCTGTGGCGGCAGGCGGACCGTGAACGCTCGGGCCTGGTGGCGGCGAGCGGTGGGGAGGGACCGTGATCAGCTCACTGGCCAGGCTGACGGTGCGCGCCTGGGCGGCCACCCTGCTGGCGGCCTGCGCGCTGCTGCCGCTGGTGGAGTCGATCGTCTGGATACTGCAGGCGGCGCTGCTGCTGGGCGTGCAGGCGGGCGTGGGCGCGGCGGCGCGGCGGGTGCCGCTGGCGCGGCCGCTGACGGTGACGGCGCAGGTCGTCGTCACGCTGCTGCTGCTCACCCTGATGTTCGCGCGGGAGCACGCCGTCGCCGGGCTGATACCCGGCCCGGACGCCGTGCGCTTCTTCGGCCTGCTGCTGGAGCAGGGCGGCGAGGACGTCAACCGGTACGCGATACCGGCGCCGCTGACCGACGGCATCCGTCTGATGCTGGTCGGCGGGGTGCTGGTCATCGGCCTGCTGGTGGACGCCCTCGCGGTGACCTTCCGCAGCGCGGCCCCGGCCGGACTGCCGTTGCTCGCCCTGTACTCGGTGGCCGCGGGTCTGACGGACAACGGCATCGAGTGGCTGTGGTTCCTGCTGGCGGCGGCCGGTTATCTGATGCTGCTGCTCGCCGAGGGCCGGGACCGGTTCTCCCAGTGGGGCCGGGTGTTCGTCGGGCCGTCGCGCGGCCGGGGCGGGGAGACGTCCGGCGCGCCGGCGCCGGTGCGCTTCGGGCACCGGATCGGCGTGGTGGCGCTCGGCATCGCCCTGGTGGTGCCGCTGGCGCTGCCCGCGATGGACGGCGGTCTGCTGGGCCCGGACGGCCGGGGCTTGGGCGCGGGGAACGGCGGGGGCGGCACCATCTCCGCGGTGAACCCGCTGGTGTCGCTGCGCGACTCGCTGAACAACGACGACGACCGCCAGGTGTTCTCGGTGCGCACCGAGATGGAGAACGCCTCGGACCTGTACCTGCGCATCGTGTCCCTGGACGACTTCGACGGCACCACGTGGAAGCCGTCGAAGCGGGCCATCACCCAGGTGCCCGAGGGCTTCCCCGCCCCGCCGGGCCTCGGCCCCGACGTGGAGTTCACGGAGGTCGGCACGTCGATCTCGGTGGCGAAGACGTACGGTCAGACCTGGCTGCCGATGCCGTACCCGCCGAGCCGGGTGAGCGTGCAGGGCGACTGGCGCTACGAGCCCGTCGGCATGACGCTGGTCGGCGACCACGGGCAGAGCACCAGCGGCCTGACGTACGAGGTGCGCAGCCTCGACGTGCGGCCCACGGCGGAGCAGCTGGCCGGGGCGCCGGAGCCGCCGGCCGGGATGCTGCGCGAGTACACCGAGCTGCCCGACTCGCTGCCCCCCGTGGTGCACCGGACCGCGCGTGACGTGACCGACGGCGCGAGGAGCGCCTACGACCGGGCGGTCATGCTGCAGGACTGGTTCACGCTGAGCGGCGACTTCCAGTACGACACCCAGGTCGACGTCGGCAGCGACTCGCAGGCGATCGCCCGCTTCCTGCAGGACAAGCGGGGTTTCTGCGTGCACTACTCCTTCGCGATGGCGTCCATGGCGCGGTCGCTGGGCATCCCGGCGCGTATCGCGGTGGGCTTCGCCCCCGGCGTCCCGCAGGCCGACGGCACGATCTCGGTCGCGATGCGGGACGCGCACGCCTGGCCCGAACTGTACTTCGAGGGCGTGGGCTGGACGCGGTTCGAGCCGACCCCGACCCGTGGTTCGACGCCGGACTACACCGTGCAGGAAGTCGAGGACAACGGGCCGGCGGATCCGGCCCGGCCGTCGCAGGCCGCGCCCTCGGACCCGGCGGCCGCGCCGTCGCAGAGCACGGACTGCCGGGCGGACGGCAGCGACCCGGGGGCCTGCGAGAGCGAGTCTCCGCAGGCGGCCCTCCCGGTGGACGACGACGGTCCGAAGTGGCACGTGGTGCTGCTGTGGACGTCGGCCGGGCTGCTGGCCCTGGCGCTGCCGCTGTCGCCGCTGCTGTGGCGGACGCGGATGCGGGCACGGCGGCTGGGCGGCCACGGCCGCTCGGAGGAGGACGTCGCGCCGTCCGTGCTGGCCGCCTGGGAGGAGCTGACGGACGCAGCCTGGGACCACGGCATCGTGCCGGACGAGTCGCTGACCGCGCGCGGGGCCGCCGACCGTCTCGTGCGGCAGGGCCGGCTCGAGGGGGACGCGGCGGCGTCGGTGCACCGGCTGGCGGGGGCGGTGGAACAGGTGCTGTACGCGCCGCGGCCGCGGCCGGCCGTGGGCCTGGCGGACGACGTGCGGCGCGCGACGGCCGCGTTGCGGGCCTCGGCGTCGCGCCGTACCCGCCTGCGGGCGGTGCTGGCGCCGCGGTCGGCCGTGCGGGTGGTGTGGACGGTGTCCGACCGGTGGACGGCCCTGCGGGAGCGTCTCACCGCCCTCCGCCCGAACTGGCGCCTCCCGTCCCGTCAGCGGGGCTGAGGCCGGGGGCGGCCACGCGCCGTCCTGAGCCGTACGCGCGGTTGCCCGCGCCTCCCTGAGGGGGGCGCGGGCAACCGCGCGAGAACAACCACGGAGCGCCCGGGTGGGGCCGCGGCCGGTGCCAGGGACGGTTCAGGGGTGCCCACCGTGTCGGTGGGCACCCCTGAACCGGAAGCTACGAGGCCTCAGTGGCCGCCGCCCTGTTCGTCACGGCGCCGCTGCCACCGCTCCTCGATGCGGTCCATCATCGAGCGACGCGCTCTGCTCTGGCGGCCGGCGCGCGGCGCGGCACTCGCACCGGCGGCCTGCTCACCCGGCTTGGGCGCCTTGCGCCATCCGGTCACCGCGAGCACGGCGCATCCCAGCATCACGAGGAAACCCACGACGCTGAGCCACACCTGCTGGGCGACCATACCGGCCATGAGGAGCGCAATACCTACGAGGAAGCCCGCGACCGCCTGGTAGACCCGTCGCCGGGTGTACGTACGCAGCCCGCTTCCCTCGAGCGCTGTCGCGAACTTGGGATCTTCGGCGTACAGCGCTCGCTCCATTTGCTCGAGCATGCGCTGCTCGTGCTCCGAGAGCGGCACGGAGTCCTCCTCATCGTGCAGTCGCCGGGGCGACCCGGGGGGTCCCTTCAGGATAGGCAGGGAATCGCCCCCGTGAAACCCGCCCCTCTGCGCCAATTGCCGACCGGTGTCCGCCATCACGCACCGGTCCGCTGAGGCTGTCATTCCCCGGCGGCCGACCCGTCATGCCGGGCGGTCTCCCTCGATCATACGGCTCCGAGCCGCCATTCGGGGGGCCTGTGGCACAGTCCATGCGCCCCGGGGCCGCCGGACGCGCCGCTGATCAGCGCCGTGTCACGGACGACGGCTCACGCCTCGGCGGCCCCCGTGGCCTCACCGAGCACATGAAGCTGCGTGGCCACGGAGTGGAACGCCTCGAGCTCGGCCGCTGCGGCCTCCAGCTTCAGCAGCGCCTCCAGCGCCCCGGGCTCGGTGTCGACCAGCACCCCGGGGACGAGGTCCGAGAAGACCCGTACGCCGTGCACCGCGCCGACCTCCAGGCCCGCGCCGCGCACCAGCGCGGTGAGCTGGTCGGCGGTGAAGCGGCGCGGCACGGGGTCGCCCTCGCCCCATCGGCCGTTCGGGTCGACGAGCGCCTGCCGGGCCTCCGTGAAGTGCCCGGCGAGGGCGCGGGCGAGCACCGCGCCGCCCAGACCGGCGGCGAGCAGGCTGAGGACGCCGCCGGGGCGCAGGGCGGCCACCGTGTTGCGCACGCCCTCCGCCGGGTCGTCGACGTACTCCAGGACGCCGTGGCACAGCACGACGTCGTAGCCGCCGCGCTCGGCGACGTCGAAGAGGCCGCGGGCGTCGCCCTGCACGCCGTGCACCCGGTCCGCGACGTCCTCCTCGGCGGCGCGGCGCCCGAGGGCGAACAGCGCGTCGGGACTGGGGTCGACGACGGTCACCCGGTGGCCGAGCCGGGCCAGGGGCACGGCGAAGTTGCCGCTGCCGCCGCCGGTGTCGAGGACGTCCAGAGCCTGCCGTCCGGTGGCCTCGACCCGGCGCTCCAGGGCGTCCTGGAGGACGTCCTGGACAACGGCGGTACGGAGAGCGGCGCGGGGGCGCATCGGGTCCGGCACGGTGGTGACTCCTCGGCGGGGCACCGCCTGGGGCGGGGCGGTCGGTTTCAGGCGCTGTCCACCCTATGGCCTGTCCGGCGGCCCGCCCTCACCCGGTGGCGCTCCGGTCAGCCCGCGTCGGGCAGGCCACCGCGCGGGGTGGTGTCCGGGCCGTCCTGGTCGGGGCGGGGCTGGGGCAGCACCGGCTGGAGCACCAGCATCCGCTCGACCAGACGCAGGAACATCGCCACGTCCCGGATCAGGTCGTCGGCGTCCCGCACGGTCGCCGCGCCCTGGATGCCCGCCTCCGCCCGGGCACGGCGCTGCGCCCCGGAGGCGAAGAGGGCGCTCCACTCGGTGAGTTCGGGCGCGATCTCGGGGAGCACCTCCCACGCGCTTCGTATCTTCGCCCGCGCCCGGGGCGAGGTCTCGGGCCTGCCCCGGGCGGCGAGCACGGCGGCGGCGGTGCGCAGGGCGGCCAGGTGGGCCATGGCGTAGCGCTCGTTGGGGGTGTCGAGGACGGCGGCCTCGTCGAGTCCGGCGCGGGCCTGGGCGAGCAGGTCGAGGGCGGCCGGCGGGGCCGTGGCGCGGCGCAGCACGGGGTGGATGTCGCTCGCCGGGCCGTTGTTCAGTGAGGGGGCAGGGCCGGTTGCGCGGCGCCGACGGGCGGCTGCTGCGGACGAGTGGGCCATGACGAACCTCCTGTCGTCTTCGTGACGGCACGCCATGAGGCAAGTGCCGTATGTGCACATCGTGCGGTATGGCACTGACAATCCGTTCTGACCTGCGACGTTGCCTCGCTCGTCCGTTCGAGCTGACTTTTGTGCTAACTAGTCAGTTTAAAAATTCCAGGAGCAGTCCGGCGCCTCCCCCGCCGGCACGGCCGCGGACACCGGCACCCCGACAGCGGATCCCGGCCGCACCGACGACCGCACCGACGCCGGCCCGGAGGAGACGGCCGCGGCCGACGAGACCGGCACTCCCTCGGGCGCCGCCCACGCGCTCGCGCTGACCGCGCTGTCGGCCCACCGCCGGCGGGTGTGGACGCTCGACCGGCTGCTCCCGGAGCTGAGCCTGTGAACGGACGGACGGGCGCTCCTGTGAGAATCAGGGCCATGGAACGCAGCAGCACCACGCCGGGCGGCAGCGCCCGCCGCGAGGCCACCCGGCAGAAGCTCTACGAGGCGGCCGTCACCCTCATCGCCGAGCAGGGGTTCTCCGCCACCACCGTGGACGAGATCGCCGAGCGGGCGGGCGTCGCGAAGGGCACCGTCTACTACAACTTCGCGAGCAAGTCGGTCCTCTTCGAGGAGCTGCTGCGGCACGGGGTCGGCCTGCTGACCGCCTCGCTGCGGGAGGCGGCCGAGCGGACGGACCGGGAGGGCGGCTCCACCGTCGACGCCCTGGACGCCATGATCCGCGCCGGGCTGGTGTTCATCGACCGCTACCCGGCCTTCACGCAGCTCTACGTGGCCGAGCTGTGGCGCACCAACCGGGCCTGGCAGTCGACGCTGATGGTAGTGCGGCAGCAGGCCGTGGCGGTGGTCGAGGGCGTGCTGCGCGAGGGCGTGGCGGCCGGGGAGTTCAACGAGGAGATCGACGTGCCGCTGACGGCGGCGGCGCTGGTGGGCATGGTGCTGGTGGCGGCGCTGGACTGGAAGTCGTTCCAGCCGGAGCGGTCCCTGGACGACGTGCACGCGGCGCTGTCGCGGCTGCTGCAGGGCCGGGTCAGCGGCCGCCCCTGACCGGGAGCCCGCACCGGCGCCGCACACGTGAAGGCGCCGGTCCGGCGGTGGCCGCGTCCCCCGCGGGCCACCGGCCGGGGCCGGCGCCTTCCGTTCCCCCGTACGTCCCCCCGTGGAACCCCCGTCGCGGTCGTTCCCCCGGGTTCCCCCGTGCCTCGCTCCCGCCGACGGCGCCGGCGGAAGGAGCGGATCGCGGGCCGGCTCCGTTCCGGCGCCCCGTGTCGCCGGTCCCGTGGGTCCGGGCCCCTCTCCGTGGCCTCCACTTTCCCGGTCCCGCCGGTCCGGGCCCATCCGCCGCCGTACTCAACTCGCCGGCTAGGTACGCGTACTCACGCCTGCGCACCCGGGCCCACCACGGTGTGCGCCCGGACGGTCACGCCGCGGGGGTGCGGGTACTCGGGGACGGGCCGTGACCGGCGGCGGATAAAGTCCCTGGCATGGCACGGATTGCGGTGATCGGCGCCGGCGCGGGCGCGCTGGCGGCCGCCGCCCGGCTGGCCGTCGCGGGCCACCGGGTGGCGGTGTACGAGCGGACGGAGACGTACGGCGGTGCGCTGCGCCGCCGGGAACGGGACGGGTTCGCCTTCGACACCGGTCCCGGGCTGCTGCCGCTGCCCGCCGTCTACCGCGACCTGTTCGTGAAGACGGGCCGGGAGCCGCTGGAGGAGTGCGTCGAGCTGGTGCAGGCCGACCCGTCGTCGCACCACGTCTTCGCGGACGGCACCCGGGTCTCCCTGCCGAACGCCTCGCGCGCGGGCGTGATCTCCGCGCTGGAGGAGGCGCTGGGCGCGGACGCGGCGCGGCGCTGGGGCGACTTCCTGGTGCGGGCCCGCGAGGCCTGGGACCGGGCGCGCCGCCCGCTGCTGGAGGAGCCGCTGTGGCCCAACTGGGAGGTGCTGGCCGCGCGCGAGCCCTACCCCGCGGTCCCGCACCGGCGGCTGCTGCGCACGCGCAAGGCGGTCACGCTGGCCGAGGTGGGTGACCGGGAGCTGCGTGACCCGCGGCTGCGGGCGCTGCTGGAGAGCCACGCCCTGGCGTTCGGGCTCGATCCCCGGACCGCCCCGGCGAGCGCGGCGGTGCTGCCGTACATGGAGCACGCCTTCGGCACCTGGTACGTGCGCGGCGGGCTGCGGGAGCTGGCGCGGGCGGTGTACGAGCGGTGTCTGGCCCGCCGGGTGGAGTTCCGCTTCGGCGCGGAGGTCACCGCGGTGCTGGAGAAGGACGGCCGGGCGGCGGGTGTGGAACTCGCCGACGGCACGGCGGTGGAGGCGGACCTGGTGGTCGCGGGGGTGGACCCCGCCGCGCTGGAGCGGATGAGCCGCACGCGGCTGCGCGGGGAGGGCGAGGTGCCCGCCCGGCGGGACGGGGCGAGCCGGACGACCGTGCTGCTGGCGCTGCGCGGTGGCCGCCCGGAGGGCGCCCCGCACCGGACGGTCGTGCACACCCGGAACCGCGAGGCGGAGCTGGACGCGCTGTCCGGCGGCGGGCTGCCCGCCGAGCCGACGGTGACGGTGCTGCGCCCGGACGACCCGGCGCTGGTCCCGGACGCCGGGCACGAGGCGGTGACGGTGACGGCGGTGACGCCCGCCGGGGCGGCCGGCGTCGAGGAGTACGCGGAGCGGATGGTCACGGCCGCCGCGCGGGCCGTGCCGGATCTGCGGGACCGGCTGCTGTGGCACGAGGTGCGCACGCCTCAGGACGTCGCGCGGGAAACGGGCGCGGAGGGCGGCGCGGTGCCGTCGCCGGCGCTCGCCGCGGCGGACGGCCGTTTCCTGCACGCGTCCAACAGCACGCGGCTGCCGGGGCTGTTCACCGTCGGCGGCTGGTCGCACCCCGGCGGCGGGCTGCCGCACGCCGGGATGTCGGGGGCGCTGGTGGCCGGACTCGTCGTCGAGGGGCCGGACTTCCGCGGCTCGCGGTGAACACGGGCCGCGGCGCGGGCGGTTGAGCGGGACCGCTCGTGACCGCCCGCCCGCCCGCTCAGAAGCGGTACTGCTCGTGACCGCCCGCCCGCCCGCTCAGAAGCGGTACTGCTCGTCGTACCCGCTGCCGTGGGCGCCCTGCTGCTGCCCGCTGTCCTGGTACGGGTACCGCTGCTCCGGCGGGAGTTCGCCGCCGTACGGGTCGTCGGCGCTGCGCTGCTGCGGCACCCACAGGCCGCCGGCCGGGGTCTCGCCGCCGTAGCCGCCCGTCGCGTACGGGTCCGGGGCCGCGTAGCCCTGCTGGGCGTACTGCTGGTCCGGGTAGCCCGTGTCGTACGCGCCGCCGTCGTACGTGGGGTTGCCGATGTACGGGTCGGAGTACGCGGCGTACTGCTGGCCGGTGTCGTAGCCCTGTTGTCCGTAACCGGAGTAGTCGTAGGCGTAGTCGGCGTCGGCGGTCTGCGCGGTCGCGGCGTACTGGTCCTGGCCGGCGTGGCCCTGGTCGCCGTAGACGCCGTAGGAGCCGGTGTCGTCGGGCATCGGCTGCGGTGCGTAGACGGCGGTGGTCTCCGCGGCCGTCTGCCGGTCGGACACGGGGGTGAAGACGTCGTCGCGGTCGTAGTCGTCGTCGGCGCCGTGACCGGCCGTCTCCGGGCGGGAGCCGAACGCGTCGGCGCGGTCGCCGGACGCCTCGAGGTCGTCGGCCTCCAGCGCCGGTTCCTCGCGTTCACGGCCGCGGCCCTTGACGGCGGACAGCACCGGCGCGTTGACCGCCCAGCCGGCCTGGAAGCCGCGGCGGAACGACAGCGTGACGTAGGTCTGCCCGACGGCGAAGGCCGCGGCGCCCAGTCCGATCACCACCACGGACGGGATCAGCACGCCGAACACGACGCCGAGGAACCCGACGAAGGCGAGCAGCCGCCAGCGCAGGCGCGCCTTGTACTGCAGCAGCACCTCACCCAGCAGCCACAGCGCGACGATGCCGAACGCGATGTAGAGGACCGCCCAGCCCATGTACGCCCCTCTCCCAGTGGTCGTTACGCAGTGTGTCGTATGCGCGTGCGACCGGTCTAGGTCTGCGGCGGGTGGTGCAGACCCAGGTTCTCGTAGATTTCCAGCGTCGCCGTGGAGTTGTTGAGCGTGATGAAGTGCAGACCGGGCACTCCTTCGGCCAGCAGCCGCGCGCAGAACTCCGTGGCGAAGTCGATACCGATGGAGCGTACCGCCGACGGATCGTCCTTCGCTGCGAGGATCCGCTCTTTGAGGGCGTCGGGGAAGGCCGCGTTGCTGAGCTTCGGCAACCGTTCCAGCATCTTCACGCTGGTCACGGGCATGACCTCGGGGATCACGGGCGTCTCGCAGCCCGCCGCGTCGACTCGGTCACGCAGCCGCAGGTACGACTCGGGCCGGAAGAACATCTGGGTGATCGCGTAGTCCGCGCCGGCCCGGCACTTGTCGACGAAGCGGGCGACGTCGGTGTCCCAGTCGCTGGACCGCGGGTGCATCTCCGGGAAGGCGGCGACGCCGACGCAGAAGTCGCCCGACTCCTTGATGAGGCGCACCAGTTCGGCCGCGTAGGTCAGTCCCTGGGGATGCGGCACCCACTCGCCCATGGGGTCGCCGGGCGGGTCGCCGCGCACGGCGAGCATGTTGCGGATCCCGGCGTCGGCGTACTGGCCGATGATGTTGCGCAGTTCGGCCACGGAGTGCTCCACCGCGGTGAGGTGCGCGACCGGGGTGAGGGTGGTGTCGGCGGCGATCCGCTCGGTCGCCTTCACCGTGCCGGCGCGGGTGGAACCGCCCGCGCCGTAGGTGACGGAGACGAAGCTGGGCGCGACGGCCTCGATCCTGCGGAGCGCGTTCCAGAGGTTCCGCTCGCCCTTCTCCGTCTTGGGGGCCCAGAACTCGAACGAGTACGTCGTCTTCCCGGTGGCGAGCATGTCGCGCACGGTGCGTGCGCGGTCCGTCCTGGTGGATGCGGTTCCGAGGGCCATACGGGCAGCGTAGCCACGGGTCGGCGGCCCCCCAACCAAAAGCGAGATATTTGTCTGATTCGCCGACTTACCGTCCACAGTGTGGACAGACTTGAGACGCCGGCCTCCCGCCGCGCCGGTCAGCCGGCGTCCGCCGCCTCCCGCACCCGGCGTGCCAGCTCGGCGGCCGCGGCGCCGGGGTCGTCGGCCTCGGTGAGGGCGCGGACCACGACCACCCGGCGGGCGCCGGCGTCCAGCACCTGGTCGAGGGTGGCGAGGTCGATGCCGCCGATGGCGAACCAGGGGCGGTCGGTGCCGAGCCCGGCGGCGTACCGGACGAGGTCCAGGCCGGGGGCGGGGCGGCCGGGCTTGGTGGGCGTGGGCCAGCAGGGTCCGGTGCAGAAGTAGTCCACGCCGGGCTGGACGGCGGCCGCGGCGGCCTCGGACTCGGCGTGGGTGGAGCGGCCGATCAGGATCTCGTCGCCGAGGATCGCGCGGGCGGCGGGGACGGGCAGGTCGCCCTGGCCGAGGTGGAGGACGTCGGAGCCCGCGGCGTGGGCGACGTCGGCGCGGTCGTTGACCGCGAGCAGCTTGCCGTGGCGGGCGCAGGCGTCGGCGAGGACCGCCAGGTGCTCCAGCTCCTCGGCGGCCTCCATGCCCTTGTCGCGCAGCTGCACGACGTCGACGCCGCCGGCGAGCACGGCGTCCAGGAACTCCGGCAGGTCGCCCTGCCGCTTGCGGGCGTCGGTGCAGAGGTAGACGCGGGCGTCGGCGAGCCGGGCGCGCGGGCTGTCGGTCATGGGGTCCCCCCGGGTTCGTCTCGGCGGCACACGGGCCGGGCGGGCCCGCGCTGCCGGCGGCCCCGGCCCACCACGGGCCGGGCCTGCCGCCGGAACCCTATGCGGTGCCTCGCGGGGACCGCACGGCGGTTCGGGCACGGGAGCACGGCGGTTCGGGCACGGCACACCCCGCGCCCACGGAACCGCGCGCGAGGACTCAGCAGCGCAAGGAGCGGGCAGGGGCCGACGCCGGTGTCGGGCGCGACAGGCCTGCGGCCGGATGGGGACCGGCGCCCGCCCGGCACCCCGGCCCCACACCCGCGGAAGCCGCGCGGGAGTCCGCGGCCGGGGCGGTGGGCCCCGGCCGTCGGGGACGGTGTTCGGACAGGGGCGGGCGCGGTCAGACGGCGAGAGCCTGGGCCCGGCGCTTCACCTCCGTGCCGCGGTTCTCCGCGAGGGCCTGGGCGGGCGTGCCCGGCAGGCTGGGGTCGGGGGTGAAGAGCCACTCCAGCATCTCTTCGACCGTGAAGCCGTCGTCCCGCAGGAGCGTCAGGGTCCCGGTCAGGCCCTTGACGACCTTGTCCCCGTCGATGAAGGCGGCGGGGACGTGCAGCGCGCGGTTCTCCCCCCGGCGCACGGCGATGAGCTGGCCCTCCTTGACCAGCTGCCGGACGCGCGTCACCTCGACGCCGAGCTTCTCGGCGATGTCGGGGAGGGTGAGCCAGGCGGGGACGAGAGCATCGATCTTTGCGTCAATCTCGGTCACGGGACAAGCCTGCCACCTGCCACCGACAGTCGGAAGCCAGCCCCGCCCCACCGGGCGGGCGCGTCGGCGGCGGGCCCCGCCCGCGAGGTGTCAGACGGCCGCCGACTTCAGCGGGCGCGCCGGGTCGGCCACCCGCTCCGCGTCCATCGCCGCGCCCGCCTCGATCAGCCGCCGCCCCTGCGCCAGGTCCCGGGGCCGCCCGACGGCGAGCAGCGCGACCAGCCGGTCCCCGCGCAGCCAGCAGACGCTCCACGCCGGGTCGGAAGGGTCCCCGCGCCACACCGTGCGGTCCGCGTCCGCGTGGTGGCCGGCGTACTGCACGAACCGCCCGAACTGCTCGGACCAGAAGTACGGCACCGGGTCGTACACCTCGCGGCCCGCGGTCCCGCCGACGATGTTCGCGGCGACCGTGCGCGGCCCCTGGAGGGCGTTGTCCCAGTGGTGGACCAGCAGGCGCTCGCCGTAGCGGGCGGACGGGAAGGACGCGCAGTCGCCTACGGCGTACACGTCGGGCAGGGAGGTCGCCAGGTGCGCGTCGGCGACGACCTCGCCGTGCGTCCCGAGGGCGATCCCGGACCCGGCCAGCCAGGCCGTGGCGGGGCGGGCGCCGATGCCGACGACCACCGCGCCGGCGGGCAGCCGGCCGCCGTCGTCGAGGAGCACGGCGCCGGGCTCGACGCCGCTCACGCGCGTGTGGGTGCGCAGGGTGACGCCGGCCTCCGCGTACCAGGCGGCCATCGGCGCGGCCACCTCCGCGGGCAGCGCCCCCGCCAGCGGCCGTTCCCCGGCCTCGACGACGGTGACGGCGCAGCCCGCCTCGCGGGCCGCCGTGGCGAACTCGGCGCCGATCCAGCCCGCGCCCACCACCACGATGTCGTGCCGCGCGGCGAGCACCGGCCGCAGCCGCTCGGCGTCGTCCAGGGTGCGCAGCAGGTGCACCCCGGGCACGCCCTCCGCGGCGGGCAGCCGCAGCGGTTCCGCGCCGGTGGCGATCACCAGCACGTCGTACGGGACGGGCCCGGCCTCCGTGTCCAGTTCGTGGTCGCCGGGGCGCAGGCCCGTCACCTCGCAGCCCAGCCGCAGGGCGACGCCGAGCTCCTCGAAGTCCACGTCGAAGGCGGAGCTCTCGGCGGTGCCCAGCAGCACCGCCTTGGACAACGGCGGCCGGTCGTACGGCTGGTGGGGTTCCGCCCCGATCAGCGTCACCTCGCCGGTGAAGCCCCGCTCCCGCAGCGCCGCCGCGGTCTGCACGCCCGCCATGCCCGCGCCCGCCACCACGACCCGGCGCGGCGCGGCCCCTCCCGGTTCCTGCGTCTGCTCGCTCACCCGCTCACCATAGACACCCGCGCCCGCCACGCCGGACCGCTGCCGGGCGGGGTCCCTTACGGGTGCGGCGGGGCGCGGGCTAGGGTGGCCCGCGTACACGCACTCGCGGGAGTCCGGACGCACCGGGCTGAGAGGGAGGCTGGCGGCCTCCGACCGTACGAACCTGATCCGGGTCATGCCGGCGAAGGGAGGGGCTGGACGCCCATGTCGCCCACGCGTACCGCGGACGTCCTCGTCGTCGGGGGCGGGATCATCGGTCTGGTGACGGCCTGGCGGGCCGCGCAGGCCGGTCTCGCCACGGCCGTCGTGGATCCCGAGCCGGGCGGGGGCGCCGCCCGGGTGGCCGCCGGAATGCTGGCCGCCGTCACCGAACTGCACCACGGCGAGCAGACGCTGCTGGGCCTCAACCTGGCCTCGGCGCGCCGCTACCCCGGCTTCGCGGCCGAGCTGGCCGAGTGCGCCGGCCAGGACCTCGGCTACCGCCGCTGCGGCACCCTCGCCGTGGCGCTGGACGCCGACGACCGCGCCCATCTGCGCGAGCTGCACGCCCTGCACCAGCGCTCCGGCCTGGACTCGCAGTGGCTGACCGGACGGGAGTGCCGACGCCTGGAGCCGATGCTCGCGCCGGGCGTGCGCGGCGGGCTGCGGGTGGACGGCGACCACCAGATCGACCCGCGGCGGCTGGCGTCCGCGCTGCTGACCGCCTGTGAGCGGGCCGGCGTCGTCCTGCACCGCACCCGGGCCGAGCGGCTCGTCGTCCGTCGTGACCGCGCCGCCGGCGTGGTCACGACGGACGGCGCCGAGCGGGCCGCGGGTCAGGTGGTGCTGGCCGCGGGAAGCTGGAGCGGGCGGCTGGCGGGCGTCCCGCCGGAGGTGCTGCCGCCGGTGCGGCCGGTGAAGGGGCAGGTGCTGCGGCTGGCCATGCCGGACCGTCCCGAGCCGTTCCTGAGCCGCACGGTGCGGGCCGTGGTGCGCGGCAGCCACGTCTACCTGGTGCCGCGCGAGAGCGGTGAGCTGGTGATCGGCGCGACCAGCGAGGAGCTGGGCTGGGACACCACGGTCACCGCGGGCGGCGTCTACGAGCTGCTGCGCGACGCCCACGAGCTGGTGCCGGGCCTCACCGAGCTGCCGCTCACCGAGACGACCGCCGGTCTGCGCCCCGGCTCCCCCGACAACGCGCCGCTGCTCGGCCCGACCGGCCTCGACGGGCTGCTGCTGGCCACCGGGCACCACCGCAACGGCGTGCTGCTGACGCCCGTCACCGGCGACGCCATGGCGCGGGTGCTGACCACCGGCGAGCTGCCCGAAGAAGCCCTCCCGTTCACCCCCCGGCGCTTCGGCGCCCCCGTCCTCGCGGAGCAGTCCGTATGAACGCCCCGGACCCCACGGTCACCGTCACCGTCAACGGCGAGCCCCGGGACTTCCCGCCCGGCACGGCTCTCGACCTCGTCGTGAGGTCGCTCACCGCGGCCCCCTCGGGGGTGGCCGCCGCCCTCAACGAAACCGTCGTCCCGCGCGCGCAGTGGCCCGCCACCCCCCTGTCCGCAGGGGACCGGGTGGAGGTCCTCACCGCCGTCCAAGGAGGCTGACCATGGCCGACGATCCCTTCGTCCTCGGCGGCCGGACCTTCACGTCCCGGCTGATCATGGGCACCGGCGGGGCGCCGAGCCTCGACGTGCTGGAGCGGGCGCTGGTGGCGTCCGGCACCGAGCTGACGACCGTCGCCATGCGGCGGGTGGACCCCTCGGTGCGGGGGTCGGTGCTGTCGGTGCTGCGGAGGCTGGGCGTCGAGGTGCTGCCGAACACGGCCGGCTGTTTCACCGCCGGGGAGGCCGTGCTCACCGCGCGGCTGGCCCGGGAGGCGCTGGGCACGGACCTGGTGAAGCTGGAGGTCGTCGCGGACGAGCGGACCCTGCTGCCGGACCCGGTGGAGCTGCTGGACGCGGCGGAGACGCTGGTCGACGACGGGTTCACGGTGCTGCCGTACACCAACGACGACCCGGTGCTGGCGCGGAAGCTGGAGGACGTGGGCTGCGCGGCGGTGATGCCGCTGGGCTCGCCGATCGGGTCCGGTCTCGGCATCCGCAACCCGCACAACTTCGAGCTGATCGTGGAGCGGGCGGGCGTGCCGGTGATCCTGGACGCCGGGGCGGGCACCGCGTCCGACGCGGCGCTGGCGATGGAGCTGGGCTGCGCCGGCGTGATGCTGGCGTCGGCGGTGACCCGCGCCCAGGAGCCGGTGCTGATGGCGTCCGCGATGCGGAGCGCGGTGGAGGCGGGACGGCTCGCGCGGCGGGCGGGGCGCATCCCCCGGCGTCACTTCGCGCAGGCGTCCTCGCCGGTCGGGGGCCGGGCCGCGCTGGACCCGGAAAGGCCCGCCTTCTGACCCGCGGGACGGCCCGCTGGACGGACCGCGGCGGGACGCGGCCGGGTCGCACAGGTCACAGGTCCGCTCCAACGGTGGTCGACCGGGCCGGGGCTGTCGTCGCGGGCTCGTAGACTCGCTGCGTGGACACGACCCTTCAGGACCCGCTGGTCGGGCAGGTGCTCGACGGCCGTTACCGCGTCGAGGCGCGGATCGCCGTCGGCGGGATGGCCACGGTCTACCGGGCCCTGGACACCCGCCTGGACCGCGTCCTCGCGCTCAAGGTGATGCACCCCTCGCTGGCCTCCGACGCCGGCTTCGTGGAGCGCTTCATCCGCGAGGCCAAGTCCGTCGCCCGGCTGGCCCATCCCAACGTCGTCCAGGTCTTCGACCAGGGCGCCGACGGGGGGTACGTCTACCTGGCGATGGAGTACATCCCGGGCTGCACCCTGCGGGACGTGCTGCGGGAGCGCGGGGCGCTGCAGGCGCGGGCCGCGCTGGACATCCTGGAGCCGGTGCTGGCCGCGCTGGGCGCCGCCCACCGGGCCGGGTTCGTGCACCGCGACATGAAGCCGGAGAACGTGCTGATCGGGGACGACGGCCGGGTCAAGGTCGCCGACTTCGGGCTGGTCCGCGCGGTGGACACGGTCACCCGCGACAGCACGGGCACCGTGCTGGGCACGGTGTCGTACCTGGCCCCGGAGCAGATAGAACACGGCGTCGCCGATCCCCGCGTCGACGTGTACGCCTGCGGCATCCTGCTGTACGAGATGCTGACCGGGGAGAAGCCCCACGACGGCGACTCCCCCGCGATCGTCCTCTACAAGCACCTGCACGACGACGTGCCGCCGCCCTCGACGGTGGTGCCCGGTCTGGCGCCCGCGCTGGACTCACTGGTCGCGGCGGCGACCGCGCGCGCCACCGAGGCCCGCCCGGCCGACGCGGTGGCGCTGTTCGCCGTGGCCCGCGAGGCGCGTGGCCGGCTCACCGACGAGCAGCTCGACGCGATGCCTCCGCAGGCCCTCTCGGCGGAGCACGACAACGCCGACGACCGCACCAGCGTCATCCCGCGCTCGCTCACCGTGCCGCGCCCCCTCCCCGTGAACGAGGACGAGGACGGCGGCGCGCACGCCGTGCACCGCACCAGCCGTCTCCAGTCCCCTCCGCCGCTCCCGCCCCGGCGCCGCACGGCGCTGCGCCGCGGGCCCGCGGCGATCGTCGTGGCCGTGCTGCTGGTGCTGGGCCTGGGCGCGGGCGTCTGGTACATCAACTCCGGGCAGTTCACCGAGGTCCCGCCGCTGCTGTCGAAGACCGAGCAGGAGGCCCGGGACCGGCTCGCCGAGGCCGGGCTGGACGTCGGCGAGGTCGAGGAGGAGTACAGCGACACCGTCGAGCGGGGCAAGGTGATCAGCACCGACCCGGCGGCGGGCGCCCGCGTCCGCGGCAGCGCCTCGGTGTCGCTGACCGTGTCCCAGGGCCCGCGGACCGTCCGCGTGCCCGACCTGGACGGTTACCCGCTGGACAAGGCACGGTCGCTGCTGGAGGACGAGGGCCTGGAGCCGGGCATGGTGACCCGGGAGTTCAGCGACTCCGTCGCCAGGGACGCGGTGGTCTCCACCGAGCCGGGCAAGGGCACCGAGGTCCGCGCGGGCTCCGCGGTGGCGCTGACGGTGAGCAAGGGCAGCCCGGTGGAGGTGCCCGACGTCACCGGCGACGACCCGGAGGAGGCGCGCGCCGAACTGGAGGAGGCCGGGCTGAAGGTGGAGATCGCCGACGGGCGGGTCCACTCCGAGCACGACGCGGGCCGGGTGGCCCGGCAGTCCCCGGGCGTCGGCGGACAGGCCGCCGAGGGCGACACGGTCACCCTCACGCTGTCCAAGGGCCCGGTGATGGTCGAGGTGCCGGACGTGGTCGGCGACAAGGCGGACGAGGCCCGGCGGAAGCTGGAGGAGGCCGGGTTCGCGGTGCAGGAGGACCGCGGTCTGCTGGGTCTGTTCCGCGACACGGTCAAGGACCAGTCGGTGGACGGCGGCGACACCGCGCCCGAGGGCTCGACGATCACGATCAGGATCGGCTGACGACGGGGGCCGTCCGGGTGACGCGCGCGTCCGTGACACCCTTGACGGGTGAAGAGTCACCCGTCCGGCCCCGCCCGCAACCCGATCGGCAGTCACGTCCCCGTGGCCGGCGGTCTGCATTCCGTCGGCCTGTCCTACGCCCGTGACCTGGGGGCGGAGACCGTGCAGGTCTTCGTCGCCAACCCGCGCGGCTGGGCCACACCGGCCGGCAGCCCCGCGCAGGACGAGGCGTTCCGCGCGGCCTGCGCCGAGGCGTCCGTGCCGGCGTACGTGCACGCCCCCTACCTGATCAACTTCGGCTCCCACACCCCGGCGACCGTCGAACGGTCGGTGGAGTCCCTGCGGCACTCGCTGCGCCGCGGCCGGGAGATCGGCGCGCGGGGCGTGGTGGTGCACACCGGCAGCGCGACCGGCGGACGCGAGCGGGCGGTGGCGCTGAGGCAGGTACGGGAGCACATGCTGCCGCTGCTGGACGAGCTGACCCGCGACGACGACCCGTACCTGCTGCTGGAGCCGACCGCGGGCCAGGGCGCCTCGCTGTGCTCCCTGGTCGAGGACCTGGGCCCGTACTTCCGGGAGCTGGACGCCCATCCGAGGCTCGGGGTGTGCCTGGACACCTGCCACGTCTTCGCGGCCGGGCACGACCTGGCCGCGCCCGGCGGCGCGCACCGCACGCTGGACGAGCTGGTGGCGACCGTCGGCGCGGGCCGCCTGAAGCTGATCCACGCCAACGACTCGAAGGACGTCGCCGGCGCGCACAAGGACCGGCACGCCCCCATCGGGGCGGGACACATCGGGGAGGATCCGTTCCGGGCGCTGATGACGCACCCGGAGACCGCGGGCGTGCCGCTGGTCATCGAGACGCCCGGCGGCAAGGAGGGGCACGCGGCGGACGTGGAGCGGCTGAAGAAGCTCCGCGACGGCTGAGCCGCGGGCGCGGCGGCCGTACGGGCGGTCGCCGTGCGGGGGGGTCAGAGCTCGGGGCCGTCCCCGGGTTCCTCCTGGTAGGAGTAGCGCTGCTCCCCCCAGGGGTCGCCGACGTTGTGGTAGCCGCGCTCCTCCCAGAAGCCCCGGCGGTCGGCGGTCATGTACTCCACTCCCCGGACCCATTTGGGGCCCTTCCACGCGTACAGGTGGGGCACGATCAGGCGCAGCGGGAAGCCGTGCTCGGCGGTGAGCAGCTCGCCGTCCTTGTGGGTGGCGAAGAGGGTGCGGTCGGACAGGAAGTCCGCGAGCCGCAGGTTGGAGCTGTAGCCGTACTCCGCCCACACCATCACATGGGTGACGTCGGGGGCGGGCGGGGCGATCTCCACGACGGTGCGCGCCGGGATCCCGCCCCACTCCGCGCCGACCATGCTGAACTTGGTCACGCAGTGCAGGTCGGCCTCGACGGTGGTGTACGGCAGCGCCGTGAACTCCTCGTGGTTCCAGCAGTGCTTCTCGCCGTCGGCGGTGGCGCCGAAGACGCGGAACTCCCAGCGCTCCGGGCGGAACTTGGGGACGGGCCCGTAGTGGGTGACCGGCCAGCCCCTCTGGAGCCGCTGTCCCGGCGGGAGCCGGTGATCCGCCGCTCCCCGTGTCGCGCGCTCCCCCGCTTCGCGTTCCGCCGGCTGACCCATGTCTCCATCCTGACAGACCGGTGGCCATGCTCCTGAACCGGGCTCTCGATATTCGGCCATATCGGACCGAAAAGGGCAAGGCGCGGGATTACCCACTAAGTCAAGACTTACTAGAAGATCTTGCGCGCGGGTGCAATCATGCGCCCCGACCCGCACATTCCCCCCACGCGGAAGGAGCCCGTGCCATGCAGGGCGATCCCGAGGTCATCGAGTTCCTGAACGAGCAGCTGACCGCCGAGCTGACGGCGATCAACCAGTACTTCCTGCATTCCAAGCTCCAGGACCACAAGGGCTGGACCAGGCTCGCCGAGTACACCCGCGCCGAGTCCTTCGACGAGATGCGCCACGCCGAGCTGCTCACGGACCGCATCCTGCTGCTCGACGGCCTGCCGAACTACCAGCGGCTGTTCCACGTCCGCGTCGGGCAGACCGTCACCGAGATGTTCCAGGCCGACCGCGAGATCGAGCTCGAGGCGATCGACCGGCTCCGCCGCGGCGTCGAGGTCATGCGCAACAAGAACGACATCACGTCGGCCAACGTCTTCGAGGCGATCCTGGCCGACGAGGAGCTCCACATCGACTACCTGGACACCCAGCTGGAGCTGATCGACAAACTGGGCGAGGCGCTCTACCTGTCGACGGTCATCGAGCAGTCCCAGCCGGACCCCTCGGGCCCCGGGACGCACGGCTTCAAGTCGCCCTGACGGTGCCGGGAGACCGCCTACGCGGCTTCCGGGACCTCCGCCACGAGCGGCTGCTCACCCTGGTCGACGAGCCGGCGCCGGGGGCACGCGCCGCGGCCGAGCAGCGCCTGGATGCGCCGGACGCAGCCGCCGCAGTCGGTGCCGGCCTTGCAGGCGGAGGCGATCTGCCGGGGCGTGCAGGCACCGGCTTCCGCGTGGCTCCTCACCTGTTCCTCGGTCACGCCGAAGCAGCTGCAGACGAACACGCGGGTCACCTCCCGACGAAGAGCTGGGTCGTGCCGTACCGACCCTCCGCCGGTGAGGCAAACCTAACCTTACCTGCGCCCTCGAAGGGTGCAAAAGGGGGGTGGGGCGTGATCCCGTGTGAGACACGCCCCACCCCCGGCGGCCGTCGGCCGGCTCAGCCGGTCACTGGTCCCGGTACATCTCCGCGACCAGGAACGCCAGGTCGAGCGACTGGCTGCGGTTCAGCCGCGGGTCGCACGCCGTCTCGTAGCGCTGGTGCAGATCGTCGACGAAGATCTCGTCGCCGCCGCCCACGCACTCGGTGACGTCGTCGCCCGTGAGCTCCACGTGGATGCCGCCCGGGTGGGTGCCCAGCTCCTTGTGGACCTCGAAGAAGCCCTTCACCTCGTCGAGCACGTCGTCGAAGCGGCGGGTCTTGTGCCCGGAGGCCGCCTCGAAGGTGTTGCCGTGCATCGGGTCCGTCACCCACGCCACGGTCGCGCCGGACGCGGTCACCTTCTCCACCAGCTCGGGGAGCCGGTCACGGATCTTGTCCGCGCCCATCCGGACGATGAACGTCAGCCGGCCGGGCTCCCGCTCCGGGTCGAGGCGGTCGATGTACTGCAGCGCCTCCTCGGCCGTCGTGTTCGGGCCGAGCTTGATGCCGATCGGGTTGCGGATCCGCGAGGCGAACTCGATGTGCGCGTGGTCCAGCTGCCGGGTGCGCTCACCGATCCACACCATGTGCGCCGACACGTCGTACAGCCGGCCCGTGCGGGAGTCCACGCGGGTGAGCGCCGACTCGTAGTCGAGCAGCAGCGCCTCGTGCGACGAGAAGAACTCGACGGTCTTGAACTCCTCCGGCTCCGCGCCGCAGGCCCGCATGAAGTTCAGCGCCTGGTCGATCTCCCGGGCCAGCTGCTCGTAGCGCTGGCCGGACGGCGACGACTTCACGAAGTCCTGGTTCCAGGCGTGCACCTGGCGCAGGTCGGCGTAACCGCCGGTGGTGAAGGCGCGCACCAGGTTCAGCGTGGACGCCGACGCGTGGTACATGCGCTTCAGCCGCTCGGGGTCCGGGACCCGGGCCTCCTCGGTGAACTCGAAGCCGTTCACCGAGTCGCCGCGGTACGTCGGCAGCGTCACGCCGTCGCGGGTCTCGGTCGACTTGGAGCGCGGCTTGGAGTACTGCCCCGCGATCCGCCCGACCTTCACCACGGGCACGGAGGCCGCGTAGGTGAGGACGGCGCCCATCTGGAGCAGGGTCTTGAGCTTCGCCCGGATGTGCTCGGCGGACACCGCGTCGAACGACTCGGCGCAGTCACCGCCCTGGAGCAGGAACGCCTCACCCCGGGCGACCGCCGCCATACGGGCGCGCAGCTGGTCGCACTCGCCGGCGAACACCAGCGGGGGATACGTTTCCAGCTCGGCGATCACATCGCGCAGAGCCTGGGCATCCGGGTACTCGGGCTGCTGCGCCGCGGGCAGGTTTCGCCATGTCGCCTGTGCGGCGACGCTCAGAGAATCAGCGTTCACGGTCACGGGCTCCACAGTACGCGGTCGCTTCGCGTGCCTTTCGCCCCGCTCATCCAGTGAGACGGCTCCGTCCGGCCGGGCGGGCGGGACCGGAACCGGCCCGTTCCCGCGCCGGCCGGGAGCGTCCTGGGCGCCGACGCTCACGCGTCACGGGCGGGATCGTGTACCGTGCCGTCCATGTTCGCGCACTCGACCCGCACCTGGTGGTGGACCGCTTCTCCGGCGGCCCACTGACTGCGCGTACGCACCGACTTCGCGAAGGCCGCCCGAGGGGCGGCCTTCGGTGGTTCCCGGGGCCGTTCCTCACCGCTCACGACAGCGACGAAACGAGGAACGCCCCATGGACCTGGCACGGCTCCCGCACGACGACCGCCCCTTCGCCCTGCTGCGCCGCCGCACCCCCGGCCACGACCACGACACGGTGGAGCTGCTGATCGGCCCGGTGACGGCCCGCGAACGCCTGGCCGACCTGCCCGACGAGGGCCTGGCGCTGGTGCCCTTCCGGCAGATCCGCGAGCGCGGCTTCGACGTCCGCGACGACGGCACCCCGCTGCTGGTGCTGACCCCCGAGGAGCGCCACGCGTTCCCGCTCGCCGAGGTCCTGGCGGCGCTGCCCGCGCATGACGTGCGGGTCGAGGGCGGCGGCTTCGACGTCGGCGACGAGGAGTACGCGCGGATCGTCGGGCGGGTCCTCGACGAGGAGATCGGCCGGGGCGAGGGCGCCAACTTCGTGATCCGCAGGACGTACGAGGGCGCGGTCCCCGGGTTCGGGCGGGCCGACGCGCTCGCGCTGTTCCGGCGGCTGCTGGAGGACGAACGGGGCGCGTACTGGACGTTCGTCGTCCACACCGGTGAGGGGAAGGGGTCCGAGGGGCCTTCCCCGGAAGGGCGGGAGCGGGGGACGGGCGGGCGGACGCTGGTCGGGGCCAGCCCCGAGGTGCATGTGCGGGCGTCCGGCGGGACCGTCGTGATGAACCCGATCAGCGGCACCTACCGCTACCCCGCCGAGGGCCCGGCCCCCGAGCACCTGCTCCGCTTCCTCGCCGACGGCAAGGAGACCGAGGAGCTGTCGATGGTCGTCGACGAGGAGCTCAAGATGATGTGCACGGTCGGTGACAGGGGCGGCGTGGTGATCGGGCCCCGGCTGAAGGAGATGGCGCACCTCGCGCACACCGAGTACGAGCTGCGCGGCCGGTCCTCGCTGGACGTGCGCGACGTGCTGCGGGAGACCATGTTCGCGGCGACCGTCACCGGCTCGCCGGTGCAGAACGCCTGTCGGGTGATCGAACGGCACGAGACCGGCGGACGCGGCTACTACGCGGGCGCGCTGGCGCTGCTCGGCCGCGACGAGGGCGGCGCCCAGACGCTGGACTCCCCCATCCTGATCCGCACCGCAGACATCGACGCCGCCGGACGGCTGCGGGTGCCGGTCGGCGCCACGCTGGTGCGCGGCTCGGACCCGGCCGGCGAGGTCGCGGAGACCCACGCCAAGGCCGCCGGGGTGCTGGCCGCGCTGGGTGTGCGCCCCGGACGGCCGCGCGCGGAGGCGGCGCGGCCGAAGCTGGCGGACGATCCGCGGGTGCGGGCGGCGCTGGACGGGCGCCGGGCCTCGCTCGCCCCGTTCTGGCTGCGGATGCAGGAGCGGTCGGACGCGCTGACCGGGCACGCGCTGGTGGTGGACGCGGAGGACACCTTCACCGCGATGCTCGCCCATGTGCTGCGGGCGGCCGGGCTGGAGGTCACCGTGCGCCGCTACGACGAGCCCGGCCTGCGGGAGGCGGTGCCGGCGCACGAGGGCCCGCTGGTGCTGGGCCCCGGCCCCGGCGACCCCTCCGACACGGCCGACCCGAAGATGCGGTTCCTGCGCGAGCTGACCGCCGGGGCGATCGCCGGCCACCGGCACGGCGTGCTCGGCGTCTGCCTCGGCCACGAGCTGATCGCCGCCGAGCTGGGCCTGGACATCGTCCGCAAGGAGGTGCCGTACCAGGGGGCGCAGACGGAGATCGACCTGTTCGGGCGGCGGGAGACGGTCGGCTTCTACAACAGCTTCGCAGCGCACTGCGACGAGGAGGCCGCGCGGGAGCTGGCCGCCCACGGCGTCGAGGTGAGCCGCTCCGCGAACGGCGAGGTGCACGCGCTGCGGGGGCCGGGCTTCGCGTCCGTGCAGTTCCATCCCGAGTCCGTGCTGACGCTGAACGGCCCGGGCATCATGGCCGCGCTGATGCCCGAACCGGTGCTCCGGCGGCCGTGACCCGTCCTGGGGAGTCACCGTCGTCAGGACGGTGCGCTCCCCGGCCGCGCGGGACGACGCGTCAGCCGCGCGGCACCAGCACGTTCTCGGAGCGGCGGCCCGCGGTGTAATCGAGGACGTTGTCGACCGTCGTCGCGACGATCTGCGTGACGGCGTCCACCGTGTAGTACGCCTGGTGGGACGTGACCAGGACGTTGGGGAAGGTGACCAGGCGGGCCAGGGTGTCGTCGTCGACGGCCTCCAGGGACCTGTCGAGGAAGAACAGGCCCGCCTCCGCCTCGTACACGTCCAGTCCGACGCCGGTGAAGCGGCCCGCGCGCAGTTCGTCGACGAGGGCGGCGGTGTCGATGAGGCCGCCCCGGCTGGAGTTCACCAGGATCGCGTCGTCCCGCATGGTCTTCAGCGCGGTCGCGTCGATGAGGTGCCGGGTCTCCGGCAGCAGCGGGACGTGCAGGCTGACCAGGTCGGACTCGGCGAGCAACCGCTCCTTGGAGACGTACGTCATGCCGAGTTCACGGCAGGCGGGGTTCTCGGCGACGTCCCAGCCGAGCAGCCGCATGCCGAAACCGTGCGCGATACGGGCGAACGCCTCGCCGATCTTCCCGGTGCCGAGCACACCGGCGGTGCGGCCGTGCAGGTCGCGGCCCATCAGCCCGTCCAGCCGGAAGTCGAAGTCACGGGTGCGGGTGGAGGCGCGGACGATCCGGCGGTTGACCGCCATCGCGAGGGTCCACGCGAACTCGGCGACGGAGTACGGCGAGTACGACGACACGCGGGCGACGGTGATGCCGAGGCGTTCGGCGACGTCCAGGTCGATGTTGTTGAAGCCGGTGGAGCGCTGGGCGACCATCCGGGTGCCGCCGGCGGCGAGACCCGACAGGACGTCGGCGCCGAGGTCGCAGTTGACGCTGGTGGAGATGACCTCGTGGCCGGCGGCGATGGGGGCGGTGTCCGTGTTGAGGAAGACGTCCAGGCCGCGGACGGTGTGGTGGTCCGCGAAGGCCCGCTCGATGAGGGGCTTTTCGTCGGCTTGTACGCCGAAGGCGAGCAGTTCCACGGGCCCCTCCGGGGGTGTGCGCCGGTTTCTTTCCGTGAGGATACGGGGCCGCGGGTGGGGATGCCTGGGCCTGATGGGCCACGGTGCCGGTGTCGTCGCGGGGCGGGGGTGTGCGCGGCCCGGCGTCCGCGGGGCGCCTCCCGGGGGAGGCGCCCCGCGGGAGGCACGGGTGGGACGGCAAAGCCCGGGAAGAGGCGGGGCGTCGGAGCGGCTACTCGTCGTCGAGGCCGCGCTCGATGGCGTATCGGACGAGTTCCACCCGGTTGTGGAGCTGCAGCTTGCCGAGGGTGTTCTGGACGTGGTTCTGCACGGTGCGGTGGGAGATGACGAGGCGTTCGGCGATCTGCTTGTAGCTCAGGCCCTTGGCCACCAGGCGCAGCACCTCGGTCTCGCGCTCGGTGAGCCGGGGCGCCTTCCGCTCCTCGCCGCCGGCGGCGGGCGCGGCCGGTTCGGCGGCGAGGCGGCGGTACTCGCCGAGGACCAGTCCGGCGAGGCCGGGGGTGAACACCGGATCGCCGGTGGCGGTGCGGCGCACGGCGTCCCGCAGCTCCTCGGTGGAGGCGGACTTGAGCAGGTAGCCGGTGGCGCCGGACTTCACGGCCTCCAGGACGTCGGCGTGCTCGCCGCTGGCGGAGAGCACCAGCACACGGACGGAGGGGTGGGCGGCGACGACCTCCTTGCACACCTGCACGCCGGGCTTGCCGGGCAGGTTGAGGTCGAGGACGAGGACGTCGGGGACGGCGGCCTTGGCGCGGCGGACCGCCTGGTCGCCGTCCCCGGCGGTGGCGACGACCTCGAAGCCGGACTCGGAGAGGTCGCGGGCGACGGCGTCCCGCCACATCGGGTGGTCGTCGACCACCATCACCCTGATCGGCGTGCCGGTCGTCCCGGTCGTCCCGGTCATCCCGTTCATCACTGTTTCGCCTTCCCCCGCGGGTCGTCGGTCTCCTGCCGGTGCCTGGGCACCCTGAGTTCGACCTCCGTGCCCTGTCCGGGCACGGAGATCACCTCGGCGCTGCCACCGAGGTCGCGCAGCCGGCCCCGGATGGACAGGGCCACGCCGAGTCGGCCCTCCCCCTCGGCCTGGGCGAGCCGGCCTTCGGGGATGCCGGGGCCGTCGTCACGGACGGTGACGATCACCTCGTCCGGTTCGTCCTCCACCAGGATCCAGGCGCGGGCCTGCTCCCCGGCGTGCCGGCGGACGTTGTCCAGGGCGGCGCCGACGGCGGCGGCCACCTCGCGCGCGGCGTCCGGGGCGAGCGTCACGGGCGCGCCGGGTTCGGCGAGGCCGACCCTCGACCCGGCGTGCGGGGCGAGCAGGGACCGCAGGTCCACCGGCCCGTCGTCCTGCGGCTCGTCCTCCTCCACGGTCCGTACGACGGCGCCCCGGGCGGTGTCCTCGGAGGCCCGGGAGACGGGGACGGAGACGGGGGCGAGGCCGCCGGAGACCAGGGTGCGCAGGGCCACCTCCTGCTCGCCGGCCAGCCGGCCCAGCTCGGCCGCCTCGCCGCCGATGACGGCGCCGCGCCGCTGCACCATGGCCAGCACCTGGAGCACGCTGTCGTGGATGTCCCGGGCCAGGCGCTCCCGTTCCCGGGTGGCGGCCTCGATCTCCAGGGCGCGGGCGAGGGTGCGCTCGGAGGCGCGGGCGACCTCGACGACGTAGCCGATGGCGATGGAGGCGACCCAGACGAGGACGACGTTGTGCACGGTGTCGCGGGCGGGGGTGCCGCGCTCGACCAGGTTGGCGACGGCGACCAGGGTGGAGGCGAGGGCGGCCCAGCGCCAGCCGCCCTTGACGGCGAAGGCGAGCACCGAGCCGGCGGTCCAGATGGAGGGCAGGGTGGGGCCGCCGTCGTGGACGCGCTGGACGGCGTCGGTGACGGGGGTGATGAGGATGCCGGTGAGCGCGAGGGCGAGGTCGACGGCGAGGAAGGGCTTGGTGCAGGCGGCGGCGCTCGCGACCTTGGGGAGGGTGGCGAGGGTCCACACGCCGAGGACGGCGAAGTAGGCGACGGCGAGCCAGGGGCGGGTGAACCCGTCGTGGGCGGCGGCGAACAGGCCGATCGCGTAGATCATGGCCAGGACGCGGTAGCCGGCGAGCGCGCGCCACAGCGGCTGCTCGACCGACATGCGCATGACTCTGTCACGCTGGACCATGTTCCCCCACTCCCCCCGGTGCGTGCCGGGCCCGGCTACCGCTCGGACGGCCCCCCGGTCCCTCCCCGGTCCGCCTGCTCCATGGCCGCCCTCAGCTTCTCCGCCTGCTCCTTCTCGGCCCGGGCGAGGGCTGCCTTGGCGGCCTTCTCGGCTTCCTTCTCGGCCTTGGCCGCCTCGGCGAGCTGCCGCTTCATGGCGGTGGCGTACATGTCGACGTACTCCTGACCGGACAGCTTCATGATTTCGTACATGACCTCGTCCGTCACCGCGCGGAGCACGAAGCGGTCGTGCTCCATGCCCTGGTAACGGGTGAAGTCGAGGGGCTTGCCGATCCGGATGCCGGGGCGCATCAGCTTGGGCACGACCTGCCCCGGGGGCTGGATCTTCTCCGTGTCGATCATGGCGACCGGGATGACCGGCGCCCCGGTGGCCAGCGCCACGCGCGCCAGGCCGCCCGGCTTGCCGCGGTAGAGGCGGCCGTCGGGCGAACGGGTGCCCTCGGGGTAGATCCCGAACAGCTCGCCGCGCTCCAGCACCTCTATGCCGCTCCTGATCGCGGCCTCGCCGGCGCCGCGCGCCCCGGAGCGGTCCACGGGGAGCTGGCCGACGCCCTTGAAGAAGGCCGCCGTCATCCTGCCCTTGACGCCGGGGGTGGTGAAGTACTCCGCCTTCGCGATGAAGGTGACCTTGCGGTCCAGCATGATGGGGAGGAAGAAGGAGTCCGAGAACGACAGGTGGTTGCTGGCCAGAATGGCGGGGCCCTCGGCGGGGACGTTCTCCAGGCCTTCCACCCAGGGCCTGAAGGCGAGCTTCAGCGGCGCCCCGATGGCGACCTTCATCGTGCCGTACAACAACCGAGTGCCTCCTGTGCGTGTTGGTCAGACCATATCCCGGAGCGCGGTCCGGGGCCCCGACGGCCCTGGTCGGTGTCAGTGCGGTCGCGTACGGTGAAGGTCCTGCAATCCCTGTGCCGGCCGCGCGCCGGCCGGGACGACGTGCCGGACCTTCCACGAGTCCCCAGGAACAGGAGGCCGACGTGCCGCTCCTGACCGGAGCCGAGCCGCTGCGCCACGAGGGCGGGGAGACCGCAGTCCTCCTCTGCCACGGCTTCACCGGTTCGCCGCAGTCGCTGCGCCCGTGGGCGGAGCATCTCGCCGAGCGCGGGCTGACCGTGTCGCTGCCGCTGCTGCCCGGGCACGGCACCCGCTGGCAGGACCTGGGGGTGACGGGCTGGCAGGACTGGTACGCGGAGGTGGACCGCGAGCTGCGGCTGCTGCGCGACCGCTCCGCGCGGGTGTTCGTGGCCGGGCTGTCGATGGGCGGCGCGCTGGCGCTGCGGCTGGCGGCGCGGCACGGCGACGCGGTGAGCGGCGTGCTGGTGGTCAACCCGGCGAACAAGGTGCACGGGGTGGCCGCGCACGCCCTTCCGGTGCTGCGCCATCTCGTCCCGGCGACCAAGGGCATCGCGAGCGACATCGCCAAGCCGGTGACCAGGGAGCTGGGGTACGACCGGGTGCCGCTGCACGCGGCGCACTCGCTGCGGACCTTCTTCCGGATCGTCGACCGTGAGCTGCCCCAGGTCACGCAGCCGCTGCTGCTGATGCGCAGCCCGCAGGACCACGTGGTGCCGCCCGCGGACTCGGCGCGCATCCTCTCCCGGGTGTCGTCGGTGGACGTGACGGAGATCCTGCTGGAACAGAGCTACCACGTGGCGACGTTGGACCACGACGCGGAGCTGATCTTCCGGGAGAGCACCGCGTTCATCGGCCGGCTCGCGCCCGGCGCCGTCAGGGAGCCCGGTCCCGGCGAGGAAGGGACGACCACAGGTGGCTGAGCACGACGCGGGCCGTGAGGGCCGCGAGCCGGAGGACAAGGACGTCCCCTTCGACGAGACCGCCGCGTGGGAGGCGATCGTCGCCGGGTACGGCGAGGAGCCGCCGGACCCGCCGGGCGCCAAGCCGTTCAAGTCGGTGGAGGACCTGGCGCTGCTGGAGGCCGAGACCAACGACGAGGACGGCGCGGACGGCGCCGGGACCAAGGCGCCGCCGCGGAAGGCTGAGGAGGAGCCTCCGGCCAGGCCGCTGGGCGGTTCCGTGTCCTTCGCGCCGGGGGTCGGCCCGCGCGACTACAGCGTGGCCGAGCCGGCGGAGGAGGACCTCGACGAGAGCGACGAGGGCCACTTCGTACCGCCGGAGCCGCCGCCGCTGCCGGAGGCGGACGCGACCTCCAGGTTCGCCTGGCTGGGGGTGCTGGGCGCCCCGGTGCTGCTCCTGCTGGCGGTCCTGCTGGGCTGGGAGATGTCCTGGTGGCTGACCACCCTGTGCATCGGCGGCTTCCTGGGCGGCGCGGTCACGCTGGTGATGCGGATGCGCCCGGACGACGAGGACGACGACCCGGGCCGGGGTGCGGTGGTCTGACCGCGGCGCCCCTGGCCGGGATGCGACGGTCCGACCGCCGTCGGACAGCCGCTGACACGACGACAACGCCCCGGACCGGGATGCGGTGGTCCGACCGCCGTCAGACAGCCGCGGGCACGGCGAGGGCGGCCAGTACGGGCAGGTGGTCGGTGGCCGTCCTCAGGTCCGCCTCCGTCACTCCGGGCTGGTCGTACGGCACGCCGCAGCCCAGCACCTCGACGCCCTTCGTGACGAACAGGGCGTCGATGCGCTTGGGCGGGTCGCTGTGCGCCCAGGTGTGCTCGCCGCCCCAGGGCGCGGCGGTGTAGCAGTCCGTCAGGGTGCCGGCCAGCCGCCGGAAGGTGCGCCCGGCCGGCTCGTCGTTGAGGTCCCCGCCCGCGACGACGTGGTCCACGCCCATCCCGGCCACCCGGTCCAGCAGCATCCCGCCCTGCTCGTGGCGTTCACCGGCGCGCAGGGAGAGGTGGCAGCTCAGCACGCCGAGCCGGGCCCCGCCGAACCGCACGACGGCGGTGGCGAAGCCGCGCCGGTGCTGCCCCGGGGTGAGCGGCAGCAGCACGTCCTCGGTCCGCTCGACGGTGGCACGCAGGGAGCACAGCAGGGCGGGCCCCGCGGCGGTGGCCCCGCCGGAGAGGACCACCAGGCCGGAGTCGGAGGCGAGCCGGGCGAGCTTCTTGCGCCAGCGGAAGAAGCGGGGCGCCTCCTGGAGCAGCACCAGGTCGGGCGCGCAGGCGCCGATCACCCGGGCGAGGGCGGCGGTGTCGTCCTTCATCGAGCGGATGTTGTAGCTGAGCAC
Organism: Streptomyces sp. DSM 120436; assembly: GCF_055778765.1. Classification (NCBI taxonomy): domain Bacteria; kingdom Bacillati; phylum Actinomycetota; class Actinomycetes; order Kitasatosporales; family Streptomycetaceae; genus Streptomyces; species Streptomyces sp. DSM 120436. The sequence continues at coordinate 1,710,305 of NZ_JBSKBS010000002.1, forward strand.
CCGGACGACGGCCGAGCCGTCGGCGTCGGTCCGGGACCCGGGAAGCAGCGGAGTCGTCGCCATGCGATCAAGATAGTCCGCCCCGCGCACGGACGCGGGTCAGCGCTTCACACGGCCGAGGAAGTCACGCCAGGCGGCTGCGCGGACGGCGAGCCGCGGTCCGTCCGTCTCCTTGGAGTCGCGCACGTGCACGACGCCGGGCGCATGAGCCATCTCGACGCAGTCGTCACCCTCGGAGCCGCTGTAGCTGCTCTTGAACCAGTCCAGCTCGCCGTGGGCGCTCGAAGCACCCCACATCAGCGCCCCAGGCATCCGATGAAGTCGCGCCAGGAAGTCGATGAGACCGCGAGCTGCGGTCCGTCCTGCGTCTTGGAGTCGCGCACATGCACGGCGCCAGGTGCGTGCGCCACCTCCACACAACTGTCGCCTTCGGACCCGCTGTAGCTGCTTTTGAACCAGTCCAGCTCGCTGTAGGTGCTCATCGCGCTCCTCGCATCCGCTGCAACAACTCCACCGAGTCCGCTGGGGGCAAGGCCTGTGAGCGCATCTTGGCCTAGCGCATCTGCATGACGCTCACTGCTTCTCGGTCACAGACGAGCTGTCCCGTCTTCTGCCCCTCCGAGTACCCCACCCACTGCCGCTCCGAGGTCTCAAGGAGCTGCATAGGCCCATCCGCCCCCGCGTGATACGGCTGCCGCAACGGCATGATCTGCAACTCCACGTTCCACAACTCGGTGGTCGCGAGGAGATGGTCGACCAGCTCCCGGGTGACATCCTCCCCACCCGTGTGCCGCAGCAGCACCGCCTCCTCGACGATGAAACTGAACGCGATCGGCGGCCGGCGCCGGAGCAGTTCCTGTCGCGCCAGCCGGGCGGCGATCCGCTGCTCCAGTTGCTCCTCGCTGGGCGGAGGCGGCACGTTGAGCATCACGGCGCGGGTGTACGCCTCGGTCTGGAGCAGTCCCGGCACCACCCGGCACTCGTACGTGCACAGCCCGACCGCCATCCCCTCCAGCTGGGCCCACTCCCGGAACCGCACCGCCAACCCGCGCTGCCGCCCGAGGTGCCGGACCATGGGCCCGCAACACCCCGAACGCCTCCAGCTCCTCCTCCGCCCGCTCGACGAAGGCGGCGGCCGGCATGCGCCGCCCCTGCTCGACCGAAGCGACGGACGCGTGTGAGTAGTTGAGCCGTTCGGCGAGCTGCTCCTGTGTCATCAGGGCACGTTCCCTGAACGCCTTCAAGGCCGCCCCGAATGCCTTGAGACTGTCGGACGACTCAAGCGTGCTGCCGTTCGCCATGGACGACGACCCCCTTGTCGCGTTACCGGCACACCGTGCAGCCGTACAACGCGCAGCCAACGCTGATCACCTCCCCCGCGGATGCCGACAACAACGGCACACCGGACCTCTGGGCCAACAGTCCCGATACGGGCAGCGGCTTGTACTTCTATCCCACTGTCACCACCAGCGGTCACGGCACACCCGTCACCGTCGGTTCCTCCGGCTGGCTCGCCTTCCAGGCATTCAGCTGACACGCGACAGGACCACACGCCAAACCTGACACCTGTGATCGGCAGGCGCTCGGCCTGCCGAGATCGGTTTTCCTACGAGACACGGCTGCGCCCGCCGCCCCCCCCGGGGAGGGGAGCAGGCGGGCGCAGCCGTGCGTGAGGGCAGGAGTTACATGATCGGGTCGGGCTCGCGGGCGAGGTCGGCCGCGCCGACCAGACCCGCCTTGTTGCCGAGCCGGGCGCCGAGGACGTCGGCGACCGGACGCCAGTTGCCGCCGACCAGCCAGCGGCGGTACGACTTGCGGATCGGGCCGAGGACCAGTTCGCCCTCGTCGGAGAGGCCGCCGCCGACGATGAAGGCGGAGGGGTCGAACAGGGAGGCCAGGTCGGCCAGGCCCGCGCCGACCCAGCGGGCCAGTTCGCGGTAGGAGTCCACGGCCACCCGGTCGCCCTGGCGGGCGGCCATGGAGACGTGCTTGCCCTCGATGCCCTCGGGGGTGCCGTCGCCGAGCGAGAGCAGGGTCTGGGCCTGGTCCGGGGTGGCGTTGGCGCGCTGCTTGGCGTAGCGGACGAGGGCGCGGCCGGAGGCGTACTGCTCCCAGCAGCCCTGCGAGCCGCAGCCGCACAGCAGGCCGTCCGGCACCATGCGGATGTGGCCGAACTCGGCGGCCACGCCGAAGTGGCCGCGGCGCAGCTTGTTGCCGATGATCACGCCGCCGCCGAGGCCGGTGCCGAGCGTGATGCAGATGACGTTGCGGTGGCCCTTGCCCGCGCCGAACTTGTACTCGCCCCAGGCCGCCGCGTTGGCGTCGTTCTCCACGACGACCGGGAGGCCCACGCGGGCCTCGACCTTCTCCTTGAGCGGCTCGTTGCGCCAGTGGATGTTGGGGGCGAAGTAGACCTCGGAGCGCTGGCGGTTGACGTATCCGGCCGCGCCGATGCCCACGCCGACGATGTCGTGTCCGGCGCGTGCTCCCTCCACCGCGGAGGCGATGGCGTCCACGATCTCCTCGGGCGTGCCCGGGGTCGGCACCTTGTGGGTCGAGAGGATGGTGCCTTCCTCGTCGACCACGCCGGCCGCGATCTTGGTGCCGCCGATGTCGACGCCGATGGTGAGTCCCATGAATCCCTCAGTTTCGGTCGAGCCCCGCTACGCCAACGGTACCCGAGGGGACGGGCTCGCCGTCCTTGTGTCCGCAGGCCGGGCGGCCCCGTTCGGCCGGGAGGGTCCGGGGTGCGCTCAGTCCAGGTCGATGCGCTCGCCGGGGCCGGCGCCGGGGTCGTCCCCGGGGTCACGGCGCTCGCCGGGGTCGCGCGGCGGGGTGTCGCGCGCCGTCCAGCGGCGCTCCTGGTCCTGCACGGCGGAGCGGTAGGCGGCGAGGAGTTCGCTGCCGGCGGCGGCGAGGTGGTCGAACACGTCGGGGTTGCGTTCGATGACGGGTTCGACGGCGGCCTTCGCCTGCTGCACGACCTGGCGGACGACCTGCTGGGCGGCGGGTCCGGCGACCGCGCCGAGCAGCGGGGACGGCAGTTCGGAGAGCTTGTCGGCGACCGCGTCGACGAGCTTCCTCAGTTCCTCGGCGGCGGAGCCGGGGGGCGTGCCGTGGCGGGCGCGGCGGCGGGCCCGTTCCGCCTCGAGGTCCTCGGCGGCGGCGGTGGCCCAGGCGTCGGCGTGCACCTCGGAGGGCGCTGCGGCGGGCGTCTCGGCGCGGTCCGTGCGGGCGTCGTCCGCCGGCGTGCCGAGGGTGTCGTCCCCGACCTGCTTCCCGGCCTCGTTCCCGGTGTCGTCGGGCGGGGGGAGCTGTTCGCTCATGACGGACTCCTTGACTGCGGGTGGCCCCCTCGACGGTACCCGAACGGCCGCCGCGGCTTCACCGGGTGCGCGGCCAGAGCTCCGGATCGGGCCGGAACCTGAGGCGCAGCTCGCCCTCGCGCAGGGCGGCGCCGTCGACGGTGCAGCGGCGCAGCGCGGAGGGCAGCGGCACGACGCGGCGGAACGGCCCGGCGGTGACGGTCAGTTCGTCACCGCGGCGGACGAGGTCGAGGGCGTCGCGGCGGGCGCCGGGCAGGGGGAGGCGCCAGACCAGGACGCCGTCCTCCCGGATGCGGTCGTCGACCGGCCACTCGACGGGTCCGGTGGCCGTGGGGGCGGCGGGCACCGCGAGGGCGGCGAGGTCGTCGGCGCCGCGCGGGTCGCGGCCGAGGTGGGCGACGGGATGCACGGCGTGCTCCGCACGCCACTCGTCGAGGGCCTTGCGCTGCTGGGCGACGGGTCCGGCCAGCCAGCCGGCGGCGTCGTTCTCCGGCAGGACGCGACTGGCGACGACCGCGTCCAGGCGCAGTCCGCGCAGGGCGACGCCGAGGGAGGCGGTGCGCAGGGCGTCGGCGCCGGCCGGCCCCGGTTCGACGACCAGGCGTACGGCGGTGCCGCGGTCCGCGAGGAGGGCCTCGACGGCGGCGAGCTGGAGGTCGAGGCGGGCGGCGGTCTCGTGGATCCACTCCGCGGGCATCGGGACGCCGGCGAGCCGCCCCAGCACCGGCCGCAGCGCGCGGGCCGCCTGCCGCTCGGGCGGCAGCAGCCGGCGCAGGACGCGGCGGAGCTCCTCGGGCAGGGCGAGCAGGGAGACGGCCCGCGGGGTGGCCGGAAGATCGACGACCAGGAGGTCGTACGCCTCCTCGGAGACGGCGGCGTCCCGCAGGGCGCGCAGCACGGCGAGTTCCTCGGCGCCGGGGAGCGGGCTGGTCTCCTCGGGCGCCAGGCGGGAGGCGCCGAGCAGGTCCAGCGCACCGCCGGCCCGCTCCTGCAGCGCGGCGAGGTCCGCCCGGAACCCCGCGTCCGGATCGACCCGCCGCACGGTGAGCCCCGGCACGTCCACGTCCCCGAGCACCGGCCCCAGGCTGTCCGCCGGGTCGGTCCCGAGCAACAGCGTGCGGGCGCCTCCCCGGGCGGCGGCGTACGCGGTGGCGGCCGCGACGGTGGTGCGGCCGCTGCCGCCGGGACCCGTGATCAGGAGGGTGCGCATGGAGGTGAACGCTACCGGCCGGTCGTGCGCGCACGGCACGCGCGCCTCGTGTGCGGAGGCACGCCGGCGCACCCGCCCTCCGCCGCACAGGGCGGACCGCCCCGCGCACCGGGGAGCTCGCGCTCCCGACCCCGCACCGTGCCTCGCGGCCAGGCGTCCGACCCGCGCGGGCCGGGCCGGGCCGCGCACCCGGCACCACGGTGCACCGGGGCGTACCCGGGACGACGCGCGCCGGAGGCGGCTACGCGGCGCCGGATTCCACGCGCTTCTTCAGGCCCGCCAGCGCGCGGTCGATGATGACCTTCTCCGCCTTGCGCTTGATCATGCCGAGCATGGGGATCTTGACGTCGACGGTCAGCCGGTAGGTGACCTCCGTCGTGCCCGCGCCCGCCGGGGTGAGGACGTAGGAGCCGTCGAGGGAGCGGAGCATCTGGGACTTCACCAGCGTCCAGGAGACCTCGTGCGGGCCGCTCCAGGTGTACGCCAGGGTCTGGTCGTCCTTGATCGCGCCGGCGTCCATGACCAGGCGCACCTGCTCGGCGCGGCCCTCGGCGTCGGTCCTGAGGACCTCCGCCTCCTTCACCTCGCCCGTCCAGTCCGGGTAGCGGGCGAAGTCGGCGATCACCCCCATCACGTCGGCCGGTGCCGCCTCGATGGTGATGCTCGAGCTGGTGTGTTCCGCCATCGCCGTGGCTCCTCCAGATGCGGGCCGGTAGGTCGTCCTCGCCGTGCGTGGGCCGGGCAGCGCACGCGCGTGCAGCGGAAGGCTATCGCGCACCGCGCCGGCCGAGCTCACCCGACCTGGGGCGGTCCGCGCTCCGGGCGGTCTCAGAACTCCAGCGCCCAGGGCCGTCCGGTGCTCGCGAAGTGCCCCACGTTGACGCATTCGGTGACGCCGATCCGCATCCGTCGCACCAGCGGCTGGTGGACGTGGCCGAACAGGGAGTAGCGGGGGCGGGTCCGGCGTATCGCGTCGAGCAGCGCCACGCTGCCGCGTTCGAAGCGGCGGGCGACGGTGTCGTAGACCAGCTCCGGCACCTCCGGCGGGATGTGCGTGCACAGCACGTCGACCTCGCCGACGGCCTCGATCTTCGCCGCGTACTCCTCGTCGTCGATCTCGTACGGCGTGCTCATGGGGGTGCGCAGGCCGCCGCCGACGAAGCCGAAGGTCCAGCCTCCGATCTCCACCCGCTGCCCGTCCAGCACGGTGGTGCCGGGGCCCGCGTACTCCCGCCACAGGGGCGGCACGTCGACGTTGCCGTAGGTGGCGTACGTGGGGGTGGGGAAGGCGGCGAACAGCTCGGCGTACTGCTTGCGCACCGCCGTCTCGATCGCCGTGGCGCGGTCGACGCCGACGCCGGCCCACAGCCCGCGCTGGAACGCGCGCGCCTCCTCGAAGCGGCGGGCGGTGCGCAGCTCCACGATGCGGTGGGCGTTCTCCGTGCCGAACAGGTCGGGGAAGATGCCGCGCGAGTGGTCGGCGTAGTCGAGGAACAGCACCAGGTCACCGAGGCAGACCAGGGCGTCGGCGCCCTCCTTCGCCCGGGCGAGGCCGGTCGCGTTGCCGTGTACGTCGCTGACCACGTGGACGCGGGTGCGCCGGCCCCCGCCGGGTGTGGATGCCATGGTGATCAAGCGTAATCCTGTGGGGCATACCTGAACAATGGCGGGCCTACCTGCGGTTACTGGCTCGTCGCTCCGGCCGTGGACTACTGTGCGCGATGAAACACCAACCTGTGTGACGCAGCGAACATCTGGCAGGGGCCCCCTGTCGGGACGGGCATACCGGCGGGTAACGTCCGGGCAGTCCAGTCGTGCTCGGGATTTCAACCAGTGAATTCGCGAGCACCCGCCCGAGCCTTGGACCGCACCGTCGCATCGCACAACGTCGTGGCGCCGGCGCCCTAAGAGGAGCAGCAGTCTTGCGCGAGTTCAGCCTTCCGGCCCTGTACGAGGTCCCTGCGGACGGCAATCTGACCGACATCGTCCGCAGAAACGCCGCGCGGCATCCCGATGTCGCCGTCATGGCCCGCAAGGTCGGCGGAACGTGGCAGGACGTGACGGCCGCGGCCTTCCTCGCGGAGGTGCGGGCCGCCGCCAAGGGCCTGATCGCCGCGGGCGTGCAGCCCGGCGACCGGGTGGGCCTGATGTCCCGCACCCGTTACGAGTGGACACTGCTGGACTTCGCGATCTGGAGCGCCGGCGCGATCACCGTGCCGGTGTACGAGACCAGTTCGGCGGAGCAGGTGGCGTGGATCCTCGGTGACTCCGGCGCCACCGCGTGCCTCGTGGAGCTCGACACCCACGCGGCCACCGTGGAGTCCGTGCGCGACCGGCTGCCCGCGCTGGAGAACGTGTGGCAGATCGAGGGCGGCGGTCTGGCGGAGCTGGGCCGCCTCGGCGCGGACGTCGGTGACGGGACGGTGGAGGAGCGCTGCTCGGTCGCCAAGGCCGACGACCCGGCGACCATCGTCTACACCTCCGGCACCACCGGTCGCCCCAAGGGCTGCGTGCTGACCCACCGCAGCTTCTTCGCCGAGTGCGGCAACATCGTGGAGCGGCTGCGCCCGCTGTTCCGCACCGGTGAGTGCTCCGTGCTGCTGTTCCTCCCGCTCGCCCACGTCTTCGGGCGGATGGTGCAGATCGCGCCGATGATGGCGCCGATCAAGGTGGGCTGCGTGCCCGACATCAAGAACCTCACCGACGAGCTGGCCGCGTTCCGGCCGACGCTGATCCTCGGTGTGCCGCGGGTCTTCGAGAAGGTCTACAACTCGGCGCGCGCCAAGGCGCAGGGCGAGGGCAAGGGCAAGATCTTCGACAAGGCGGCGGACACCGCGATCGCCTACAGCCAGGCGCTGGACACCCCGTCGGGCCCGTCGTTCGGCCTGAGGATCAAGCACAAGCTCTTCGACAAGCTGGTCTACGGCAAGCTCCGCGCGGTGCTGGGCGGACGCGGCGAGCACGCCATCTCCGGCGGCGCCCCGCTCGGCGAGCGCCTGGGCCACTTCTTCCGCGGCATCGGCTTCAGCGTGCTGGAAGGTTACGGTCTGACCGAGTCCTGCGCGGCCACCGCCTTCAACCCGTGGGACCGGCAGAAGATCGGCACGGTCGGCCAGCCGCTGCCCGGCTCGGTCGTGCGCATAGCGGACGACGGCGAGGTGCTGCTGCACGGCGAGCACCTGTTCAAGGAGTACTGGAACAACCCGGCCGCGACCGCCGAGGTGCTGGCCGACGGCTGGTTCCACACCGGGGACATCGGCACCCTGGACGAGGACGGCTATCTGCGGATCACCGGCCGGAAGAAGGAGATCCTGGTGACGGCCGGCGGCAAGAACGTCGCCCCGGCGGTCATCGAGGACCGCATCCGGGCGCACGCGCTGGTCGCGGAGTGCATGGTGGTCGGCGACGGGCGGCCGTTCGTGGGCGCGCTCATCACCATCGACGAGGAGTTCCTGGGCCGCTGGTGCGCGGAGCACGGCAAGCCGGCGGGGTCGACGGCGGCGTCGCTGTGCGAGGACCCGGATCTGCTGGCGGCGGTCCAGGATGCGGTGAACGACGGGAACGCGGCGGTGTCGAAGGCGGAGTCGGTGCGGAAGTTCCGGATCCTTCCGGCCCAGTTCACGGAGGAGTCGGGGCATCTGACGCCGTCGCTGAAGCTGAAGCGGAATGTCGTGGCCAAGGATTACGCGCACGAGATCGAGGCGATCTACGCGAAGTAGGGTGCCTGTACGGGGGGTTGGGCGCGCAGTTCCCCGCGCCCCTGGAGGAGCGGTCCCGCCCGTGACGCAGGCGCCGCACCGTGAGGACTGAGCGCGCAGTTCCCCGCGCCCCTAGAGGAGTGGCGGTCCCGCCCATGACGCAGGCGCCGCACCGTGAGGACTGAGCGCGCAGTTCCCCGCGCCCCTAGAGGAGTGGCGGTCCCGCCCATGACGCAGGCGCCGCACCATGAGGACTGAGCGCGCAGTTCCCCGCGCCCCTAGAGGAGTGGCGGTCCCGCCCATGACGCAGGCGCCGCACCATGAGGACTGAGCGCGCAGTTCCCCGCGCCCCTAGAGGAGTGGCGGTCCCGCCCATGACGCAGGCGCCGCACCATGAGGACTGGGCGCGCAGTTCCCCGCGCCCCTTCGAAGCGAGAAGGCCGCCCTCAGCGAGGGCGGCCTTTCGGTCACAGCAGGGTTTTCAGCTGGTCGGCCAGGAGGTCCCAGCGCCATTTCTCCTCGACCCATTCCCGGCCCCGTCGGCCCATCCTGCGGCGGAGGTCGGGATCGGCCAGGAGGGTCGTGATGCGGTCGGCCGTCCGGGACGGGGAGTCGCCGGGGACGACCCAGCCGGTCTCGCCGTCGAGGACGGCGTCCGGCGCGCCGCCGGAGTCGCCGGCGACGACGGGGAGGCCGGTCGCGGACGCCTCCAGGTAGACGATGCCGAGGCCCTCCACGTCCAGGCCGCCGCGCCGGGTCCGGCAGGGCATCGCGAAGACGTCGCCGGCGCCGTAGTGGGCGGGCAGCTCGGACCAGGGGACGGAGCCGGTGAAGCGGACGGAGGCGGCGACGCCGGTGTCGGCCGCGAGGCGGCGCAGGTCCTTCTCGTAGGGGCCGCCGCCGACGATCAGCAGCACGGTGTCGGGTTCGGCGGCGAGGATCGCGGGCATCGCCCGGATCAGCGTGTCCTGGCCCTTGCGCGGCACGAGCCGCGAGACGCACACGACCACCGGGCGGTCGGTCAGCCCGAGCCGGGCGCGCACCTCGTCGCCGCCCGAGCCGGGGTGGAAGGTCTTCTCGTCGACCCCGGGCGGCAGTTGCACCATGCGGGCGGCGGCCTCGGGGGGGAGGGCGCGGGCGATCCGGGACCGGGTGTACTCGCCCAGGTAGGTGATCGTGTCCGTGGACTCCCCGATGCGGCGCAGCAGTTGCCGTGCGGCGGGCAGCTGGGCCCAGCCGGCCTCGTGACCGTGCGTGGTGGCCACGATCCGCTCCGCGCCCGCGCGGCGCAGCGCCGGCGCCATCAGGCCGAGCGGGGCCGCCGCCCCGAACCACACCGAGGTGCAGCCGTGTTCGCGCAGCAGCCCCACGGCCCGCCGGGTGGCGGCCGGTGTGGGCAGCAGCATCGTCGTACGGTCGCGTACGACGGTGAAGGGCTGTTCGGCGTCGAAGGCGGCGGTCGCCTCGACGCCCTCCCGGGTGCGCTTCCAGGTGGAGGCGTAGACGACGACGCGCTCCGGGTCCAGCCGCAGGGCCATGTTGTGCAGGAAGGCCTGGATGCCGCCGGGGCGGGGCGGGAAGTCGTTGGTGACGATCAGGGTCTTGTGCATCGCCGCCGACCCTACCGAACGGTTGTCGTGCGCCCCGTCACGGCGCCGCTCGGTGGCATGGACACCGGCTTCCGGGACATCATGGCCCCTCATGACCGCACACCGGACGGGCAGGGATCACGTGGAACCGACGGCCGCACGAGGGTCCCTGGCAGGACTGCTGGGGATCTGGGGCGTCACGCGCGCGGCGCTGCTGCTGTGCGTGCTGAAGGTGGTGGTCTTCCCGGGTCCGGACGTCACCAGCGACGTGTCGGTGATCTACCGGGGCTGGTACGACGTCCTGGTCACCGGAACGTTCCCGCTGGACGACGTGACCTGGCAGTACCCGCCCGCGGCGGCCCTGGCGGTCCTCTCCCCCGCCGTGCTGCCGTTCCTGGAGTACGCCACCGCCTTCTTCGTGCTGGCGCTGGCGGCCGACGCGGTGACGCTGGCGCTGCTGCTGCGCGGGGCGCGCGGCACGGGCCGGTCCCGCCGCGGGGCGTGGCTGTGGGTGGCGGGCGTGCCGCTGCTCGGGCCGACGGTGTACGCCCGGTACGACGTGATGGTGACCGCGGTGGCGGTGGCCGCGCTGCTGGCGGCCGGCCGGCACCCCCGGCTGGCGGGCGCGCTCGCGGCGTTCGGGGCGCTGCTGAAGGTGTGGCCGGCGCTGCTGCTGCTCGCGGTGCGCCGGCGTGACGCGTGGGTGTCGGCGGCGGTGACCGGCGTGGTGGTGGCCGGGCTGTTCGCGGCGCTGATGCCGGGCGCGTTCGCGTTCCTGGGGTTCCAGCGGGACCGGGGCACGGAGGTCGAGTCGCTGGGGTCGCTGGTGTTCCACGTGGCCCGGCACCACGGCTGGGACGGCGAGGTGCTGCTGAACTACGGCTCGGTGGAGTTCCTCGGCCCGTACGTGAGCTGGGTGAGCACGGGGGCGCTGTTCCTGAGCGGTGCCGCGTTGGCGTGGCTGGTGCTGTGGCGGCTGCTGGCGTCCCGGTTCGCGGCGCACACCGCGGCGGACGCGGCGTTCACGGCGGTGCTGCTGTTCACGGTCACCAGCAGGGTGATCAGCCCGCAGTACATGGTGTGGCTGGTGGGCACGGCGGCGGTGTGCCTGTGCTTCCGGGACAGCCGGATGGGGCGTCCCGCGGTGCTGGTGCTGGTCGCCTGCCCGGTGACGATGCTGGAGTTCCCGCTGTGGTTCGCGCACGTGGTGGCGAGCGACTGGCTGGGGATCACGCTGCTGGTGGTGCGCAACGGGCTGCTGGTGGCGGCGTCGGTGCTGGCGGCGCGGGCCCTGTGGCGCGCGTCGGTGCGGCGGCCGGAGGTGCCCGCGGCCCCAGGGCCGTCATGGGCGGAGCGGACGACGGTGTCGTCCTGACCCCGGGGTCCGCCGGTGGATCCGGTGGCCTGTGCCCCGTCGACGGGTGCGGGACGTCCGGGGCCGGTCGCGCAGTTCCCCGCGCCCCTCAGGGCGCTCCTCCCGACGCGACCCGTCAACGCAGCGCGGCACGGACGTAGTCGCGCCACCGGAGGGTGAACTCGCCCACCGTGGTGCCGAGGACGCGGCGCATCGCGTCCTCGACGGCGCCCTCGCGGTCCCCGTGGGCGCCCACGGCGCGGTAGAAGGCCCCGAGGCGGTCCTCGCCCCAGTGGTCGGCGATCATCCGGCAGGCCAGCCAGCTCCCCTCGTAGGCGCGGGCCAGGCCGTCCGCGTCGCCGGTGAAGCCGAAGTCCTCGTCCTCGGGCAGCGCGTCCGGGACCTCGCCGCGGCCGACGGCGTGCGCGAGTTCCGGCGCGGCCTCGGCGGGGGTGCCGTCCGTGCCGCGGTAGCCGACCCAGTCCGCGTATCCCTCGGACAGCCACAGCGGGGTGGCGGCGGAGGTGTGCGCGCGGGTGGCGACGTGGGCGGTCTCGTGGGTGAGGACGACCTGCCGCCCGGAGTCGCCGAGCAGCACGAAGGCGTCCGGGTTGACGATCACCCGGTCCGCGGGCGCCCGCGGGCCGCCGCCGGTCGTCCCGGTGGTGACGGCCGCGATGCCCCGGTAGGAGGACGGGGGCGAGCCGAGCAGGCCCGCCATGCCCTCCAGGGTCTCCGGGACCAGGACGACGACGCCGCGCGCCCACGCGGGGCCCCAGGCGTCGGAGACGGCGGGCACCGCGCGGTCGGCCAGCTCCGCGTAGTCGCGCAGGGTCGCGTCGGACTGCCCGACGCCCAGCACCAGGCTCCGCTCGCCGCGCACGGCCCGCGCCCGGCCCTGGTCCCAGAGCTGCTGGCCGGACTTCTCGGCGGGGCGGTCGGACTCCACCCTCCAGCGGCCGTCCCGGTCCCGGCTGAGGCTCAGGGTGCGGGCGGTGACCACCGGGGAGCGGTCGTGGCCGTCGACGCGGTAGCTGAGGTCGGCGGTGGCGGTGGCCCGGTCGCCGGTGCGGTCCAGGGCGGTGACGCGGTAGGACCAGTCCGCGAGCGGCACCGCGCGCAGGTTGTCGAAGCCGTCGCGGGTGCCGGTGCGGGCGTAGGCGGCGGCGTCCCGGTCGAGGACCGCCTCGGCACGCCGGTCGAGCAGGGACTGCACCTGCGCGCGGGCGGCGTCCACGGCGGGACCGCCGCCGCATCCCACGAGGGCGGCCAGCAGCAGGCACAGCACTGCCACCGCCGCCTGCGACACCCGCGTTCGACCGGCCACCTTTCCGAGGGTACGGGCGCGGGCCCGCGGGGGTCAGACCCTGGTGACCGACGAGACCGGCATCATGCCGACCGGGTCGTAGCGCACGGGGGCGCCGGGGTACGGCGCGTGGATCACCTGGCCGTTGCCCGTGTACATCCCCACGTGGGAGGCGTCGGAGCGGTAGAGGACCAGGTCGCCGGGGCGGGCCTCGGACAGCGGGACCTGCCGGCCGGCGTGCCGCTGGGCCTGCGAGGTGCGCGGCAGCGCGACCCCGGCCTGCGCGTACGCCCACTGGGTGAGCCCGGAGCAGTCGAAGGCGGAGGGGCCGCTCGCGCCCCAGACGTAGGGCTTGCCGAGGGCGGAACGGGCGGCGGCGACGGCGGCGGCCGCGCGCCCGGAGGCGGGGGCGCCGCCGGGGCCGAGCGGGTCGGTGCGGCCGGAGCGGGAGGCGCGGTCCCAGGCGGCCCGTTCGCCGGCCGGGAGGGAGTTGAGCAGCCGGCGGGCCTCGGCGAGCTTGCCCTCCACGGTCCGCTTGTGGGTGGCGGCGGCCCTGCGGCTGCGTTCCAGGGCGCCGAGCCGTTTCGCCGCCTCGGCGCGGTCCTGGGACAGCGAGCGCAGGGTGCCGCGGAGCCTCTTCAGCTGGGCGGCCTGGTGGACGCCGATCCGGTCGAGGACGGAGGCCTTCTCGAGGTAGTCCTCCGGGTCGTCGGAGAGCAGCAGGGCGAGGGCGGGGTCCAGTCCGCCGGAGCGGTACTGGGAGCCGGCGAGCGAACCCAGCGCCTCCCGCATGGTGTTGACGCGCTGCTGTTTGCGCGCGATGCCGTCCTGGGCGTCGGCGATCTCCCGGCGCAGGGCGCCGGCGCGCTCGTCGGCCGCGTTGTAGGCCTCGGTGGCCTGCTCCGCCTCGCGGTAGAGGCGGTCGACCTCGGCCCTGGTGTCCTCCTGGGGCGCGGCCGTGGCCGGCACCGCGCCGAGGGCGGTGGCGGCCGCGGAGAGCAGGCCCAGGGCGAGGGCGGTGCTCCGCTCGGGCCCTGAGGACGGTGCGGTACGACGATGGGACCCCACGGGAAGCCGCGCTCCTTCCGCTGGCGGACAGGGAAACGCGGCAGACAGTAGCCTCCGGGGCGGCCGGCGGAGCCACGGCCAGGGCGGCACACACGGTGACGCCCCGCCGTTGACCTGGGTCGAGGCGGGGCGTGGAGGCGGAGAGGGCCACCGGGAATCCCCCGAACGGGGGCACCCGGGGCGGTGTACGTCAGACGCGGACGCCGAACATGAAGGGGCCGCCGATGGTGTTCATCGACTCGTAGCGCACGACGGTGCCGGAGCGCGGGGCGTGGAGGACCTGGCCGTTGCCCGCGTAGAGGCCCACGTGGTGCAGGTCGTTGAAGAAGAACACCAGGTCGCCGACCTTGAGCTGGTCCACCGAGTAGATCTTGGTGCCGGCGCCGGTCTGGGCCTCGGAGGTGCGCGGGATGCCGACGCCGGCCTGGGCGTACGCCCAGGAGGTCAGGCCCGAGCAGTCGAAGGAGGACGGGCCGGTGGCACCGTAGACGTAGGGCGTGCCGAGCTTGCTCTGGGCGGCGGCGAAGGCGGCGGCGGCGCGGCCGGAGCCGGCCGGGACGTTGACCGAGAGGGCGTCGCGCTCGCTGGCGCGGGTGGCGCGGTTCTCCTCCTGGGCGAGCTGCGCCTTCTCCTCGGCGGTGAGGCTGTTGAGCAGCTTCTGCGCGGCGGCGAGCTTGCCCTGGACCTCCTTCTTCTTCTTGCCCAGTTCGGTCCGGGTGGAGGAGAGGTCCTTCAGCTTCTCGGCGGCCTCGGAGCGCTGCTGGGCCAGCTCGCGCTGCTTCTCCTGGATCTCCTTCAGCGCCTCGACCTGCTGGGCGCTCAAGTGGTCCAGGGTGGACGCCTTGTCGAGGTAGTCGTCCGGGTCGGCGGAGAGGAAGAGCTGGACCGAGGGGTCGATGCCGCCGCTGCGGTACTGGGCGCTGGCCATCGAACCGAGGCCGTCGCGCAGGTCGTTGAGCTCCTGCTGGCCCTTGGCGACGTTGTCCTGGATCGTGGAGATCTCCTTCTGGAGCTTCTCCTGCTTCTCCTTGGCCCCGTTGTACTTCTCGGTGGCCTGCTCCGCCTGCTGGTAGAGCTTGTCGACCTTGGCCTTGACCTCGTCCTTGCTCGGCTTCTCGCTGGGGGCCGCGTTGGCGGCCTGCGAGCTCATGACGACGGCAGCGGCGGCAGCGGTGGTGAGCACGGTCACGCGTGCGCGGCTCGGCTGCTTGGGACGACGGTGGGACGCCACGGAGACGAGCTCCTTCTCGAGAGTGATCGCGCGAGCGAGGGTTCGAGGGCTGACCCTAGTGATACTCCTGTGATCAGTTCAAATCCCTGGACGCAAAATCTCCGCTACAGCGCGTTTATCCCGTGACAATTCACCTGCGGTGACGTCGCCTTGACGCTACGTTGCGTGACGGTTCCGTCAATTGGGGCATTGCCCCTGTACGTTACACGGGGGACAGATGTGCATCAGATACTAGGAAAGCCTTTTGAGGAGCACGGCTGACGCGACGGGGCGCGCGCCGGCGCGTGCGACCCCGTCGGCGACCTCGCGGTCGGTGGAGGCGACGATGACCGGCCGCCCCGGCGGCTCGGCGCGCACGAGCTGACGGATGAGCTCGTCGGCGGTGACGCCCGGCTTGGAGAACAGCACCCGCACCCCGCGCGGCGGCGCCAGCAGCACCGGCGCGGCCAGTTCGGCGCCGTCGAAGACACAGGTGACCTCGGCGCCGGTCTGGGCGGCGAGCTGGGCGAGCTGGCCGAGCAGGCGCAGCCGCTGCTTCTCCAGCGGCATCTGCGGATAGCCGGTCTTGGTGACGTTGTAGCCGTCGACGACCAGATGCGCCTGCGGGAGGGCGAGGAGCTGGTCGAGGACGGCCGGGTCGTCCTCGGACAGCGCGCGGGCGGCGATGTCCTTGGGGGTCATCCGGTCCGGCTCCACGGCGTCCACGGTCTCCGCGGGCCGCACCGACACGGGCGGCAGCGCCAGTTCGCGCCGCAGCCCCTGGGCGGCGTCCAGCACGGTGTCGAGCAGCAGCCGTACGCGCATGTCCTCGACGCTGCGGCCCTCGCGGGCGGCGCGGCGGGCGGCCTCCAGGGCGGCCTCGGTCTCCCCCAGCCGGGCCTTGAGGCGCCGGGTCTCGCTCTCGGCGGCCGACACCTGGGCCTGCCCCTCGGCGCGCACCGCATCCATCTCGCCGCGCACCTTGCGCAGGGCGGCCTCGCCGCGCTTGACGTCGGCGAGGGCGGACCGCAGCTTGCGGTGCAGGGCGTCGCTCTCCCTCTTCGCCGCGTCCAGCTCGGCGCGCAGCCGCTCGGTCTCGGAGCGGGTGTGCTCGCGGGCGCGGTCGAGTTCGGCGCGCAGCCTCTCCAGCTCCGCGCGGGTCTCCTCGTCGGCGCGTTCGGCGTCGGCGCGCTGGGCCTCCTCGCCGGCGGCGGCGACCAGCTTGACCCAGCCCGGCGGGCGGAGCACATAGGCCGCGGCCGCCACGTCGAGCGGGTCCGCGGCCGGGGGCGGGGAGCCGGAGTCGAGGGCGCCGGTCAGTTCCGGCTGGGCCTCTCTGAGCTTCTCCCCGATCCGCTGCCGGAACAACGGATCGGTCTCCAGCGCCGCCGCCATGGCGTTCCCGGCGAACTTGGCGCGGCGGCTCGGGGTGAACCGGGCGTACTGCCGCAGTTGCGCGGGCAGCTCGGCGACGGTGAGTCCGCCGAAGCCGTCCGCGACGATCTGGACGACCCTGCGGCGCACCCCGTCGGGCAGCGGACGGTCGAGCACCTCGGCGGCGCCGTCCTGCGGCCCCCCGCCCGTGGTCTCCACCATCCGTCACACCCCCATGCCTGTGTGCGGCCCCGTCCGCGGGGTCGCCGTCAGCGGGGCCCTCCCCCACTCTCGATTTCGCTCGAGCGGGAGGGACCCCCTTGTCTCAGGAGCCGGCGCCCGGCCTGTCCACGAGTTCCACCTGGTCCACGGCGTTGCACCAGCGGCACCGCACCGACTCGATCGTCTCATCGAGCACCTCGCGCTCCTCGACCTCGGGCTCGCCGGCCAGATCGAGGTGCACGTACTCGACGACCTTCGACGAGCGGGTGACGTCGAAGCGGGTGAGGTTGCCGCAGAGGCTGCAGCGCCACCGCGTCGAGGCGGTCGGCAGAGGAACCGTCATCGTGGCTGTTCGCCTTCCTTCCAGTGTCCGTGACGCACCGGAGTGCCGGTGCGTGTGGCTCGTAACCCTACGGCCTGCCGGGCTTCCGCCGCCCGCCCGCCCACGGCGGCGAGGCGATCCGCACGGTTGCGTCCGGCTACGTCATGCTCTGTACCCATGATGCGCACCTGGACCGCGGCGGCCGCCGTGGCGCTTCGGACCACGCCCGCCCCGGTCACCCGCACCCTCATCGCGCTGTGCTGCCTGGTCTTCCTGATCGGGCCGGTCTCGGGGCTGCACCCGGCCCACGGCTCCGGGGAGGAACTGCTGGCCGCGCAGCGGGCCTACGTCCGCCGCTGGGGCGTCGTCCCCGCGGAGCTGTTCGACGGGTCCCCCGCGGCCGTCCTCACGCCCGCCACGGCGCTGTTCGTGCACGGGAGCTGGGTGCATCTGCTCGGCAACATGCTGTTCCTCCACGTGTTCGGGCCGATGACCGAGGCACGGATGGGCCGGGTGCGGTTCGCCCTGTGCTACGCCGGCTGCGGCTACCTCGCGCTGCTGGGGTACGCGGCCGCCCACGCCGGTTCCGAGCGGTCCCTGGTCGGGGCCTCGGGGGCGATCTCGGCGCTCCTCGGCGCGTTCCTCGTCCTGTTCCCCCGGGGGCGGGTCACCAGTCTCCTGCCGTTCGCCTTCTTCCTGCCGGTGCGGCTGCCCGCGTGGGTGGTACTGCCGTTCTGGGCGGCGCTGCAGTGGGCGGCCGCCGGGCGGACGGCGGAGGGCGCGCCGGGGGTGGCGTATCTGGCGCACCTGGTGGGCTTCGCGCTGGGGATCGGCTGCGCATGGGTGTGGCGCGGCGGGGCGACTACAGTGAAGTCCGCCCCTGCTCCGGCCCCCGAGGGAGAGAACCAGCCGTGATCACCGCGATCGTCCTCATCAAGACCAGCGTGGACCGGATCCCCGAGATCGCGGAACAGATCGCCGCGCTGGACAGCGTCAGCGAGGTCTTCTCCGTCACCGGCACCTACGACCTGATCGCCATGGTGCGGGTCCGGGAGCACGAGGACCTGGCGGAGGTCATCCCCGGCCGGATCAGCAAGATCCCGGGCGTCGAGGGCACCGACACGCATGTGGCGTTCCGCACGTACTCCCAGCACGACCTGGAGGCGGCCTTCGCCATCGGGCTCGACAGCTGACGTCCTTTCCGGGCCCCGGCCCCGGGCCCCTCTCCTCAGGCGCCGGAAGGGCTGGTGCTCGCGCAAGATGAAAGGTTCCTCATCGGAGCCTCATCCTGGGCCGCAGGTGTCCGGCCCAGGATGAGGGCATGGCCTTCACTCGCCGGATGGCGGCCCTCGCCGCCGTCGTACTGATTCCCCTGGGCGTCGCCGCGACCAGCTTCGCGCTCTCCGACAGCCCCGAACCGCCGAAGGTGCCCCCGCGGGTCGAGCTGGACAGCGGGTCGCCCGCGCCGACGCCGTCGGACGCCCGGCCCGCCCCCACGCCCAGCGACGAGGTCGTGTCCCGGCCTCCGGTGACCGACGGACCGACGGACGACGACGATGACGACGACCAGGACCGAGGCCCCTCGGACGACGGACCCGACCGGGACGACGGACCCGACCGGGACGACGGACCCGGCGGGGACGACGGACCCGGCGGGGACGACGGCTGACCGGGGCCGCCGGCGGCTCTCCGCCCGGGTCCGCATCCTGCTGTGGCTGCTGTTCGTGATGACGGTGGCCCTCACCTCGGTCGCCGCCACCACCCGTTCCTTCCTGCTGCGGGACGTCGACCATCGCAGCAACGGGCTGCTCGCCCAGGAGACCGGCGAGTTCGCGGCGTTCGAGGAGCGGGGCCTGGACCCGGAGACGGGCCGGCCGTTCACCGAACCGGACCGGCTGCTCAGGGTGTTCCTGGAACGGCAGTACGCCGACCCCGACGAGGAGCTGATCGGCCTGGTGGCCCGGCCCGGCGGCGACCCGGCGCAGATCATCCAGCCGCGCGACCTGCCCGTCGCGCTGCCGCTGCACCGGGACGCCGACGCCCGGCGCCGCATCTTCGACTCCCCCGACCCGTCCGGGGTGCTGCACCGGCCCGAGGGCGAGATCCGCTGGGCGAAGGTGCCCGTGGCCCGGCACGGCGGCCACTCCGAGGTGACGTTCGTCGTCGCCTACCACCCCGAGCGGGAACTGGCCCGCGTGGACCAGGTGTTCCGGGTGCTGCTCGCCATCTCGGGAGTGGCGCTGCTGCTCACCATCGGCATCGGCTGGGCGGTCGCCGGGCGCATCCTGCAGCCCGTACGGCTGGTGCGCACCGCCGCCGCACAGCTCACCGAGCAGGACCTCACCCGCCGCATCCCGGTGCGCGGCCACGACGACATCGCCGCCCTCGCCGAGACCTTCAACGCCATGCTGGACCGGCTGGAGCGGGCCTTCGCCGTCCAGCGCCAGTTCGTCGACGACGCCGGGCACGAGCTGCGCACCCCGATCACCATCGTGCGCGGCCATCTGGAGCTGATGGGCGACGACCCGGCGGAACGCGAGGAGACCGTCCGCCTGGTCACGGACGAACTGGACCGGATGAGCCGCATCGTGGAGGACCTGCTGCTGCTCGCCAAGGCCGAACGGCCCGACTTCGTCAGCCCCGAGCCGGTGCAGCTCGCCGAACTCACCGCCGACGTCTTCGTGAAGGCCCGCACCCTCGGCGACCGCGACTGGCAGCTCACCGACACCGCCGACCGGGAGGCCGAGCTGGACCCGCAGCGCATCACGCAGGCGATGGTGCAGCTCGCACAGAACGCGGTGCAGCACACCACGCCCGGGCAGACCATCCGCATCGGCTCCCGCGCGGAGGGCTCCCGCGTCGAGCTGTACGTCGCCGACTCCGGCCCCGGCGTGCGCCCGCAGGACCGGGAGCTGATCTTCGAACGCTTCCGGCGCGGCACGTCCCGGCGCGGGGCGCGCGGCTCCGGCGCCGGTCTCGGCCTGTCCATCGTCAAGGCCATCGCCGAGGGCCACGGCGGGCGGGTCCGGCTGCACGACACCGAAGGCGGCGGCGCCACCTTCGTACTCACCCTGGAAGAGGCCCGCGGATGAACCGGATCCTGATCGTCGAGGACGAGGAGCGCATCGCCTCCTTCATCGAGAAGGGGCTGCGCGCCAACGGCTTCACCACCACTGTCGTCGGCGACGGCGAGGCCGGCCACGCGTACGCCCTGACCGGCGGCTTCGACCTGGTGGTCCTGGACATCGGGCTGCCGGGCCGGGACGGCTTCACGGTGCTGCGCGAACTGCGCGAGGCCCGGGTGACGACCCCGGTGATCGTGCTGACCGCCCGGGACTCGGTACGGGACACCGTGGCGGGTCTGGAGGGCGGCGCGGACGACTGGATGACCAAGCCGTTCCGCTTCGAGGAGCTGCTCGCCCGGGTCCGGCTGCGGCTGCGCACCGCGGCCCGGGCGCCGGAGGTGACCGTGCTGCGGTCCGGCGCGCTCAGCCTCGACCTGCGCACCCGGCGGGCCCGCGCGCACGACCGGACCGTCGACCTGACGGCCCGTGAGTTCGTGCTGCTGGAGCTGTTCCTGAGGCATCCCGGCCAGGTGCTGTCCCGCGAGCAGATCCTCTCCCACGTGTGGGGCTACGACTTCGACCCGGGCTCCAACATCGTGGACGTCTACGTGCGGGCGCTGCGCAAGAAGCTGGGCGCGGACCAGCTCGAGACGGTCCGCGGGATGGGCTACCGTCTGCCGGCCTGACGCACCGGCGTCCCGGTGAAGGTTCCTTCATCGAGGACTCATCGGCGGCTCACCGCCCGAGGGGACCGTCGATGACGTGACCTTGAGCATCCGTTCCACCGTGGCGCTGTGCGCGGCCCTGTCCCTCTGCGCGGCGCTCGCCGTTCCCGGTGTCTTCCCCGGTCTCGGCGGGGACGCCCGGCTCACCCTCGCCGTCTTCGCGCTGGCCACCTGCGCGTGGATCGGCACTCCCGTCGACGACACCTACATCGCGCTCGGCGCGGGGCTCGCGCTCACCGTGACCGGGGTGATCGACAGCGACACCCTGTTCGGCACCCTGGGCGACTCGACCGTGTGGCTCCTGATCTGCGCGTTCGTGCTGGCCGCCGCGGTCACCCGGACCGGGCTCGCCGGGCGGGCGGCCGCCTTCCTGGTCGGCGGGGCGCGCACGGTACGGCAGTTGACGCATCTGACGACGGCGGCGCTGGTCGTCACCGCGTTCGCGGTACCGGCCACCTCGGGCCGGGCGGCGCTCGCGCTGCCGGTGTTCCTCGCGCTGGCCAAGGCGCTGGCCGGGCGCGGGCGGCTGGTGGTGATGCTGGCGCTGCTGTTCCCCACCGTGATCCTGCTGTCCGCGGTGGCGACCCTGATCGGCGCGGGCGCCCATCTGATCACCGTGTCCGTGCTGTGGGAGGCCACCGGGGAGCGGGTCGGCTTCACCGAATGGCTGCTGCTGGGGCTGCCGCTGGCCGTGGCGTCCTCCCATCTCGCCGCCGAGACCGTGCTGTTGACGACCACCCGGCGGGCCGACCGCGCCGGTCCGGTACACGTCACCGCCGAGGAGATCCAGCGGCACAGCGACCGCCCGGTCACCGGCCCCTGGACGCAGGCGGAGAAGCGGTGCGCCCTGCTGCTGGCCACGGTGGTCGCCCTGTGGTGCAGCGAACCCCTGCACCAGGTGTCCCCGGCGGTGGTCGCGCTGATCGGCGCGGTCGTCGTCGCCTCCCCGGCGCTGGGCACCGTGCGCCTGAAGGACGCGCTCAAGACGGTGCCGTGGTCGCTGCTGCTGTTCATGGCGGCGACCATGGCGATGGGCGTGGCGCTCGCCGAGTCGGGCGCGGCCCGCTGGCTGGTCGGCGGACTGCCCGCGGGCATCGGCCCGTTGACGTTCCTGACGATCGTCGTCGCCGTCAGCACGGCCGCCCACCTGGTCCTGCAGTCACGGTCCGCGCGCTCCTCCGTGCTGGTGCCGCTGGTGGTCGCGGCGGCCGCGACGGCCGGGGTGAACCCGGTGGCGGCGGCGCTCGCGTCCACCGCCGCGGCCGGCTTCTGCCACACCCTGCCCGTCTCCGCCAAGCCGGTGACGCTCTTCGCGGACGTTCCCGGCACCCCCACCTACACCCCGCGCGACCTGTTGCGGCTGTCCGCCGTGCTGGCCCCGCTCACCGCCGCCCTCGTCCTGCTGTTCGCCGTCACCGTGTGGCCCGCGCTGGGCGTGCCGGTGACCCGCTGAGGAGTGATCGCCCATGCTGAACCGAGTCGTCGTGGCCCCCAGCGGCTTCAAGGAGTCGCTGTCCGCCCCCGCCGCCGCCGACGCCATCGCGGCGGGCGTCCGCCGGGTGCTGCCGGACGCCGAGATCGACCGCATCCCGCTGGTGGACGGCGGGGAGGGAACCGCCGCCGCGCTGGCCCGCGCGACCGGCGGCCGGCTGGTCGCCCTGGCCGCCACCGGCCCCGTCGGCGAACCGGTCGGCACGCACTTCGCGCTGCTCGGCGGGCAGGACACCGCGGTGGTGGAGATGGCGGCCGTCGCCGGGCTGTCCCTGGCCCCCCGCACCCGCCGCGACCCGGGTGTCACCACCACCTACGGCGTCGGGGAGCTGATCCGTGCCGCTCTCGACCAGGGGGTGCGGCGGATCCTGGTGGGCTGCGGCGACTCGGGCACCTCCGACGGGGGTGCGGGCGCGCTCCAGGCGCTCGGCGCGCGGCTGCTGGACGCGGACGGGGTGGAACTGCCTCCGGGGGGCCGTGAGTTGTCGCGTCTCGCCCGGATCGACGCGACCGGGCTCGATCCGCGCCTCGACGGTGTGGAACTGGTCGTCGCCTGCAACCCGTACAACGTGCTGTGCGGGGAGCGGGGTGTGGCGCGGGTGTTCGGGCCGCAGAAGGGGGCGACCCCGGGACAGGTGGAGGAGCTGTCGGCGGGGCTGGAGAACTGGGCGCGGGTACTGACCCGGGACCTCGCCGTCACCGGCGTCGACCTGCGGCTCGGCCGCGGCACGGGCGCCTCCGGCGGGCTGGGGGCGGGGCTGGCCTCGCTGGGCGCGGCGCTGGTGCCCCGGTTTCCCGTCCTGCTGGACCATCTCGGTCTGGACGAACGCCTCGCGCGGGCCGACCTGGTGGTCACCGCGGAAGGGGCGCTGGACCGCCAGACGCCTCGCGGCAAGGTGCCCGGGGAGGTGGCCCGGCGGGCCAAGCTGGCGGGGCGGCCGGTGCTGGCGCTCGCGGGGACGTTGGGGGACGGGGCGGGGGAGGTGCCGGGGGTGGATGCGTGTCATGGCATCCTGCCGGGGCCCATGGAGCTGGCGGAGGCGCTGGTCCGGGGCGCGGAACTGCTGACGGACGCGACGGAGCGGGCGCTGCGGATGATCGTGCTGGGAGCCCGGCTCCCGTCCCCTCAGGGGTGATTCGCCCCCGCCGGCGTGTCCGGCACGCACCGCCCGTCCACCGTGCGGTACCTCCACCGCGCCCCGTCCCGCACGAGCTCCCGCACCGCCCGGACGAACCGCTCGACATGCTCCTCCGGTGTGCCGGCGCCGAAGCTCACGCGGACCGCGTTCAACGCCCGTTCCCCCGGCCCCGCCTCCGGCGTCCCGCACTCCCCCGCACCGCCCGTGTCGCCGCCCAGCAGCCGCCGTACCAGCGGGTGCGCGCAGAACAGGCCGTCCCGTACGCCGATGCCGTACTCGGCGGACAGCGCCGCGGCGAAGTGGGAGCTGTTCCAGCCGTCGACCACGAAGGACAGGACCCCCACCCGGGGCGCGTCGTCGCCGAACAAGGACAGGAACCGCACCTCCGGCACGTCCGCCAGCCCCTCCCGCACCACGCGGACCAGCGCCTCCTCCCGTTCCGCCAGCGCGTCGAACCCCGCTTCCGTGAGCGCCCGGCAGGCCGAGGCGATCGCGTGGGCGCCGATGACGTTGGGCGAGCCGGCCTCGTGGCGGGCGGCGGTCTCGTGCCATTCCACGTGCACCGCCCCTCCCGCACCCCGCGCGACCTTGCGGCTGGCGCCGCCGCCGGCGAGGTAGGGCTCGGCCTCGCGGAGCCAGTCGGCGCGGCCGGCCAGCACCCCGGCGCCGAAGGGCGCGTACAGCTTGTGTCCGGAGAAGGCGACCCAGTCGACGTCCAGGTCCCGCACGCTCACCGCGCGGTGCGGGACGAGCTGGGCGGCGTCCAGCACGATCCGGGCGCCGTGCGCGTGCGCGGCGGCGGCCAGTTCGCGGACCGGCCACAGCTCGCCGGTGACGTTGGAGGCGCCGGTCACGCAGACCAGGGCCGGGCCGTGGGGGTCGCGGCCGGCGAGGGCGCGCTCCAGGGTCTCGACGGCCCGCTCCGGGCTGTGGGGCGCGTCGAGGCAGGTCACCCGGCCCGCACGCCGCCACGGCAGCAGCGCCGCGTGGTGTTCGGTCTCGAAGACGAAGACCTCGCAGCCGTCGGGCAGGGCGGCGGCGAGCAGGTTGAGGGAGTCGGTGGTGGAGCGGGTGAACACCACCTGGTCCCCCTCCCGTCGCCCACCACCGCCCTTGCCGGACCGGGCTTCGCCCGGGCTGTCCCCGCCCTCCCGTCGCCCACCACCGCCCTTCTCGGACCGGGCTTCGCCCGGGCTGTCCTCGATGCGGCAGTCGAGGAACTCGGCGACGGTCCGGCGGGCGTTCTCGAACAGGTCGGTGGAGAGCTGGGAGAGGTGTCCGGCGCCGCGGTGGACGCTGCCGTAGTAGGGGGCGTAGGCGGCCACGTCGTCCCAGACGCGCTGGAGGGCGGGGGCGCTGGCCGCGTAGTCGAGCGCGGCGTAGGGGACCTCACCGCCGGTGACCAGGGGAACGGCGACGTCCCGGCCCAGGACGGGCAGCGGGGCGCGGACGGACGGGCCGGCGACGACGGGGGAAGCGGGCATGACGGAACTCCCGGAGAGCAGGGCGGATCCCCGCGCGAGCGGACGGCGCGCCGGCGCGCAGGAGAAGAGAGGAAAGGGTGTGCGGAGGCGGGGCTCTACGCCCTAGCGCATTCGCTTGCTCACGGAAGACTCCTCGACGACCAGGACCCCTGGTGTGCGAGGGGTCCGCGCTTGCCGTGAGCCCTGCTGCTCACAGCCCGGTCTTCACCCGGGGCACCCCGCCACGGACGGAGGGTTGCCGGACAGCCGGCCGGGGCCTGATGGCTGTCACTCATGACCTGAGAGGGAACGTACGTGAGGTGACGGCCGTCCCGCAACCCGCATCCGGATCGCGGGACGGCCGTCCCGGGGCCTGCGCGTCGGTCCGCGCGGCGGCCTACGCGTGGGTGACGGCGACCCAGCGCTCGAGGACCCGCTTGGCGGCGCCGGAGTCGATCGACTCGGCCGCCTTCGCCATCCCGGCGCGGATCTGCTCGGTGAGCGTGCCGCTGCCGGGCTCCAGGGCCACCAGCGCCGCCGCGGAGTTCAGCAGCACCGCGTCGCGGACCGGACCGCGCTCGCCGTCCAGCAGCCGGCGGGCGACCTCGGCGTTGTAGGAGGCGTCGGCGCCGCGCAGCGCCTCCACCGGAACCAGCTCGATGCCGACGTCCCGCGGGTCGAAGGCCTCCTCGGCGACCTCGCCGTCGCGCACCACCCACACCCGGGAGGTGCCGGTGGTGGTCAGCTCGTCCAGGCCGTCGTCGCCGCGGAACACCAGGGAGGAGTGGCCGCGCCCGGCGAACACCCCGGCCATGATGGGCGCCATGCGCGGGTCGGCGACGCCGACCGCCTGGGCCTTGACCTGCGCCGGGTTGGCGAGCGGGCCGAGGAAGTTGAACACCGTGCGGATGCCGAGCTGGCCGCGGGCGGCGGCCACGTGGCGCAGCGCCGGGTGGAACTTCACCGCGAAGCAGAAGGTGATGCCGGCCTCCTCGGCGACCTCGGCGACCCGGCGCGGGGTCAGGTCGAGGTTGACGCCCAGCTTCTCCAGGACGTCGGAGGCGCCGGAGGCGGAGGACGCGGCGCGGTTGCCGTGCTTGACGACCTTGGCCCCGGTGCCGGCCACGACGATCGAGGACATGGTGGAGATGTTCACCGTCCTGGCGCCGTCGCCGCCGGTGCCGACGATGTCGACGGTGGCGCCCGGCACCTCGATGACGTGGGCGTGGTCGTAGAGCGCCCGGACGCAGCCGGTGATCTCCTCGACGGTCTCGCCCTTGGCCCGCAGCGACACCGCGAAGCCGGCGATCTGCGCGTCGGTCGCCTCGCCGCGCATGATCAGGTCCATCGCCCAGGCGGTGTCGTCGGCGGACAGGTCGCGGCCGTCCAGCAGTCCGTTCAGCAGGGCGGGCCAGGAGCGGCCCGCCGCGTTGTCGCCTCCAGCGGGGGTCACAGCGCTCATGGTCGCTCCTGACGGTCGTAGCGGGTGCCTGGGGACCGGACGGGTCCCGGACCCACCCTATCCAGCCCCGGGCACGGCGAAGGGCCCCCGTCCGCAGAACGGACGGGGGCCCTTCGCTGTCGTGTGGCGACGGGTGGAGCTCCGAGGATCAGTGGTGGCCGTGGCCGCTCGTGATCTCCTTGTACTCCTCGACGGTCGGCTTCGGAACCTGCGACTCCTCGCCGTAGAAGCCCTCGCTGAGCTTCGCGCGCAGCTTCTCGGTGGCCTTCACCTTGCGGCGGACGCCGTTCTCGTCGGCCTCGGGGCCGATCTCGAGCGGCTTGGGCTGCTCGTGCGCGGTGAGGGTGTAGAGCTGCTCCTGGCTGAGCGGCTCGTGGACCTCGATGAACTCACCGTGCGGCAGGCGCTTGATGATGCCCGACTCGCGGCCGTGCAGCACCTTCTCCTTGTCCCGGCGCTGCAGGCCGAGGCAGATCCGCTTGGTGACGATGAACGCCACGACCGGGGCGACGAAGAACGCGATCCGGACGAACCAGGTGATGGCGTTGATCGACAGGTGGAAGTGCGTGGCCCAGATGTCGTTGCCGCCGCCGATGAGGAGCACGAAGTACAGCGTCATCCAGGCGACACCGAACGCGGTGCGGGTCGGGGCGTTGCGCGGGCGGTCCAGGATGTGGTGCTCGCGCTTGTCGCCGGTGACCCAGGACTCGATGAACGGGTACACCGCGATGGCGGCCAGGACCAGCGGGAAGACCATCAGCGGGATGAACACGCCCAGGACGAGCGTGTGACCCCAGAAGTTGATCTCCCAGCCCGGCATGATGCGGACCAGGCCCTCGGAGAAGCCCATGTACCAGTCCGGCTGGGCGCCGGTGGAGACCATGTCCGGCCGGTAGGGGCCGATGGTCCAGATCGGGTTGACCGTGGCGATCGCGGCGATGGCCGCGATCACACCGAAGACCAGGAAGAAGAAGCCTCCGGCCTTGGCCATGTACACCGGCAGCAGCGGCATGCCGACGACGTTCTTGTTGGTCTTTCCGGGACCCGCGAACTGCGTGTGCTTGTGGTAGAAGACCAGGATCAGGTGCGCCACCACGAGACCGAGCATGATGCCCGGCAGCAACAGGACGTGGACCGAGAAGAACCGGGCGACGAAGTCGTCGCCGGGGAACTCGCCGCCGAAGAGGAAGAACGAGAGGTACGTGCCGACGACCGGCACGGACAGGACCGCGCCCTGCATGAAGCGCATACCGGTGCCCGAGAGCAGGTCGTCCGGGAGCGAGTAGCCGGTGAACCCGGTGAACATGCCGAGGACGAGCAGCAGGAAGCCGAACAGCCAGTTGATCTCACGCGGCTTGCGGAACGCGCCGGTGAAGAACACGCGCATCATGTGCACGAACATGCCGGCCACGAAGATCAGCGCGGCCCAGTGGTGGATCTGCCGGATGAGCAGACCGCCACGGACGTCGAAGCTGATGTCCAGCGTCGACTTGTAGGCCTCACTCATCAGCTGGCCCTGCATCGGGATGTAGCTGCCGTGGTACTCCACCTCGTTCATCGACGGGTGGAAGAACAGCGTCAGGTACACACCCGTGAGGATGATGATGATGAAGCTGTACAGGCAGATCTCACCCAGCATGAACGACCAGTGGTCGGGGAAGATCTTGCGCATGTTGGCCTTGGCCAGGGAGTAGATCCCCAGCCGGCCGTCGGCCCAGTCGGCGACCCGCTCACCGGCCGGTGCCTTCCCGCGCGAGCGGGGATCGGTGCTGGTCGTAGTACTCATCCGCGCTCCCAGAAAGCAGGGCCGACGGGCTCTTCGAAGTCGCCGAGCGCTTCGAGGTAACCCTCGTCGTTCACGCCGATGCGCAGCTGCGGCAGCGGGTGACCGGCAGGACCGAAGATCACCTTGGCGCCGTCGGAAAGGTCGAAGGTGGACTGGTGGCAGGGGCACAGGGCGTGGTGCGTCTGCTGCTCGTACAGGGAGACCGGGCAACCGACGTGGGTGCAGATCTTCGAGTACGCGAGGATGCCCTCGTGCGACCACTCGAGCGTGCGCTTGTCCTTGATGTCCTCCGGCTCGATCCGGACCAGCATCAGGGCGGCCTTGGCGATCTCGTTCTGGAAACCGTGGTCGTGCTCGTCCAGGCCCTCGGGCTTGGCGAAGGTCAGCGACCCCACGATCAGGTCCGACGGGCGCAGCGGCTCGTTGGTGTTCGTGTTGACGAGCAGCTTGCCCTTGGACCACAGGGTGTGGCGCAGCTTCGTCCCGGGCAGCGGCCCGAGGTCGCGCAGCAGCACCACGCCGGAGAGCGGGAACAGGGCCAGCGCGCCGAACATGGTGTTGCGGATCAGCTTCCGGCGGCCGAGCGCCGACTCCTTGGCGCCCTGGCGGAAGTCGTCCATGACCTTCGCGCGGAGCTCGGGGGACGCCTCGATCGGGTGACGCTCGTCGGTCAGCTCCTGGTCCGACATCAGCGTGCGGGCCCAGTGGACCGCGCCGGCGCCGATGCAGAACAGGGCGATGCCGAGCGTCATGCCCAGCGCGAAGTTCATCGCGCTGATGTGGCCGAGCGTCCAGATGTAGATCGACTTGTCGATCGGGATGGCCACGTACGAGACGATGAAGCCGATGGTGGCCAGCATCGACACCGTGAACAGCAGGGCGACCGTGCGCTCGGACCGCTTGGCGGCCCGCTCGTCGATGTCCTGGATCCGCGGCTCGTGCGGCGGCAGGCCCGGGTCGGCGAACGGGTTCTGCTCGTCCGCGAGCTTCACCCCGCCGGGGGCGGCGTCCTGCACTGCGGGCAGGTTCTCTTCGGGAATGTCTTGGCTACTCATGACTTCTTGGCCTTTGCGGTCCGAGCGGCGACCCAGACGGCGACCGCGATCAGCGCCCCGAGTCCGAAGATCCACGCGAACAGACCTTCGGCGACGGGACCGAGACCGCCCAGTGCCAGCCCGCCGTGGCTCTCGGTGTCATCACTGTTGACCTCGTCCAGGTACGCGATGACGTCCTTCTTGTTCTGCTCCGACAGCACGCTGTCGGGGAAGGAGGGCATGTTCTGCGGGCCGGTCAGCATGGCCTCGTAGATGTGCTTGGGGTCGACGCCCTCCAGGCTGGGGGCGTACTTGCCGTGCGTGAGCGCACCGCCCTTGCCGGTGAAGTTGTGGCACTGCGCGCAGTTGTTGCGGAACAGCTCCCCGCCCTTGGCGGCGTCGGCGCCCTCGGGGCCGTACTGCTCCTCGGTCGGGATGGCCGGGCCGGCGCCCAGGGAGGCGATGTACGCCGCCAGCTGGTCGATCTCGGCCTGGGTGTAGATGTTCCTCTTGCGCGGGACCTGCGCGCTCTGCGAGGTCGCGGCCGGCATACGGCCGGTGGCCACCTGGAAGTCGACCGCCGCGGCGCCCACGCCCACCAGGCTCGGGCCGTCGGTGGTGCCCTGACCGCCGGTGCCGTGGCAGCTCGCGCAGCCGACGGTGTAAAGCTTCTTGCCCTCCTCGATGGTGAGGGACTGGGCGGTTTCGTCGGCCTGCGCCTTGTCCGCGGGTGCGAACACGGCGTACAGCCCCCCGGTGCATGCCAGCGCGAGGAGTAGGACGACGAGCGCCGCCAGCGGATGGCGTCGTCGTGCGGAGAGCTTTTTCACGGATTACCCCGGTGTCAGGATCTTCTGCGTCGATGCTTCTGTTGAGTGCGCTGTGTCCAGCGCGGATGAGGGCCCGCCTACTTGATCATGTAGATCGTGGCGAAGAGGCCGATCCAGACGACATCGACGAAGTGCCAGTAGTAGGACACGACGATGGCCGAGGTCGCCTGTTCGTGGGTGAACCTCCGGGCCGCGTAGGTCCGGCCCAGGACCAGCAGGAAGGCGATCAGGCCGCCCGTCACGTGCAGGCCGTGGAAACCGGTGGTCAGGTAGAAGGCCGAGCCGTACGGGTCGGAGGAGAGGGACAGGCCCCCGTGCTTGACCAGCTCGGTGTACTCGAGGACCTGGCCTCCGATGAACACCGATCCCATGATGAAGGTGACGATGAACCACATCCGGAGCTTCTTCACGTCACCGCGCTCGGCGGCGAAGACGCCGAGCTGGCAGGTGAGCGAGGAGAGCACCAGGATCGTGGTGTTCGTCGCCGAGAACGGGAAGTTCAGCAGGTCGGCCTTCTCCGACCAGAACTCGGGTCCGGTCACCGATCGCAGGGTGAAGTACATCGCGAAGAGGGCCGCGAAGAACATCAGCTCGGAACTCAGCCAGATGATGGTTCCGACGCTGGTGAGGTTCGGTCGGTTGACCGACGGGTGCGCGTGCCCGGTGTCTACTGTCGTTGCTGTCGCCACGCCGACATTATGTCGGTCGCTTATCCCGCCCTCACTCCCGGGGGTGCCGTTCGGTGTGTTCGCCCCTCCTGGACTGCCCGTATGGCCCATGGGAGCCCCCTTCGAAGCCGTGTCCGAACCAGTGTTGACAGGCGGTCCGAGGGGGTAGCATCCGCGCCATCGGTACCCGAAGTTCCCGACAGAGCCGTGCCCTCTCTCTTACGCGTGGAGGAACAATGCAGGCGACCGCCACGGTGCTGGTCTACAGCGACGACGCCAACACCCGGGAGCAGGTGCGGCTCGCCACCGGGCGGCGGCCGGCACCGGACGTGCCCCTCGTGGAGTTCATCGAGTGCGCGACGCCGGCGGCCGTGCTCAAGGAGCTGGACCGGGGCGGCATCGACGTGTGCGTGCTGGACGGCGAGGCCGTGCCGATGGGCGGCATGGGCGTGTGCCGGCAGATCAAGGACGAGATCTTCGACTGCCCGCCGGTGCTGCTGCTGATCGGACGGCCGCAGGACGCCTGGCTGGCGACCTGGAGCCGCGCGGAGGCCGCGGTGACGCACCCGGTGGAGCCGGTGGAGTTCGCCTCCGCCCTGGCCTCGCTGCTGCGCCGGAAGGCGCTGGCGGGCGCCTAGGGGCTCCCGCGGCGCCCCGGCCGCCGCCTGGTCCGCCGGCACGCCCGTGGGCGTGCGCGGCGGCCCGTGCGGCCTCACACGGCCGCC
Source organism: Streptomyces sp. DSM 120436 (assembly GCF_055778765.1). Classification (NCBI taxonomy): domain Bacteria; kingdom Bacillati; phylum Actinomycetota; class Actinomycetes; order Kitasatosporales; family Streptomycetaceae; genus Streptomyces; species Streptomyces sp. DSM 120436. The sequence goes on from NZ_JBSKBS010000002.1 coordinate 1,741,372, forward strand.
GGCCGCAGCCGCGCCGCCTCCCGGGCGGTGCCGGGGGGCTTCCCGCCGTCCCTGAGGGCGCTGCCCTCGCGCCACCGGTCCCAGTCCAGGTTCCAGTCGCCGAAGCCGTTGCCGAACGGTTCCATCGTGTCGCCGTCGGAGTTCACGACCTCGACGAGGTCGCCCTGGCGGACGGTGTCGAAGAACCACTCGGCGTCGGCGGTGCTCATGCCCACGCAGCCGTGGCTGACGTTGGCGTAGCCCTGCGAGCCGACCGACCACGGGGCGGCGTGCACGTACTCGCCGCTCCAGGTCACCCGGGTGGCGAAGTGCACGTCCAGGTCGTACGACTCCGCGGAGCCCTCGGCGATGCCGACGGTGGTGCTGCGCATGCGTACGAGGCGTTCCTTGGCGAGCACCACCTTGACGCCGTTGCGGGTCTCGAAGCCGGGCTTTCCGGTGGTGACGGGGATCTGCTTGATCTCCTCGCCGTTCTTGTAGACGGTCAGCCGGTGGGCGGCGGCGTCCGTGAGGGCTCTCACACGGTCACCGGTGCGGAGGGTGAGCGGCTCGGCCCCGCCGCCCCGCAGCCCGTCGCCGATCCAGACGTCCTCCAGGTTGCTGCGCACCTGGACGGTGGCGTGGGCCGGCCAGTAGTCCCTGGGCCGGAAGTGCAGCTTCTTGTCGTCGACCCAGTACCAGGCGCCGGTCACGGCGGGCGTGGAGTCGACCTCCAGGCCGCGTTCCACGACGGCCCGCTGCGCCGGCTCCCTGACCGGCTCGCTGAGCTCCGCGACGAGCGGCTGGCCGACTCCGTACGTGCCCGCCCCGGGGCCGAAGGTGACGCCCAGGCGTTTGGCGGTGCCGGGCCTGCCCGTGGTGAAGACGACGACCTTGCGGCCGGGCCTGCCGCGCTCGTCCTCGGTGCTCACGCGGATCGTGTACTGCGCGTCCTCGGCCAGCGGGGACGTGTTGTGCCAGCGGCTGCCGTCGGCGGCCAGTTCGCCCGCCAGGTGCCGTCCCGCGGCGTCCACCGCGACGACGTCCGTGATGCGTCCGTCGGAGCCCTCGGCGGTGATCTCCAGGGGCTGGTCGGGGTCGACGGGCCCGCCCTCGTCGAGGGAGCCGCTGAAGGAGATCTGGTCCGCCGCGTCGTACGGCTCGGCGGACAGCGGGCTGCTGTCGGAGGAACAGCCGGTGACGCCCGCGCCGAGGGCCGCCACCAGCAGCGCGCAGCCGGCGAGGCGGGTCCGCGCGCCGCGGAGGCCGGTGCGGGGGGACTCGGTGTCTCTCATGGCCTCACGCTAGGGAGCCGGGCCGGTCCCGGCTCACCGGGCGGCCCGAACGGGTGAGGCGGGTGCGGCGGGTGCGGCACGGGCGGGAGCCCGGACCCTCCTGACGGAGTGTCCGGGCTCCCGGGTGCCGTGCGGCGTGTTACTGGGTGCGGTTCTCACCGCGGTAGTACTCGAAGACCCAGCCCCACAGACCGAGCAGCAGGACCGGCGCGGAGAAGTACATCAGCCACCAGCCGATCGCCACGCCCATGAAGGCCAGGGCGGCGCCCAGGCCCAGGGCCAGCGGCTGCCAGCTGTGCGGGCTGAAGAACCCGACCTCGCCGGCGTCGTCGGCGACGTCCGCCTCCTTGTCGTCCTGGGCGCCCACGTCGACCCGCCGGGCCGTGAAGCCCAGGTAGAAGCCGACCATGATGCTCAGGCCGAAGGCCAGGAAGAGGGCGGTGGTGCCGACCGGCTCCTTCGACCAGACGCCGTAGACCACGGCGATGGCCAGGAAGAAGAGGCTCAGCCACATGAACATCTTGCCCTGGATCTTCACTTGCCGGCCTCCTTGCCGCCGGAGAGGGCCTTCTCGCCGTGACCGGCGTTCTCGAGCTCGTCGAGCGCGGCGATCTCCGGGTGGTGCAGGTCGAACGCCGGGGATTCGCTGCGGATCCGCGGCAGGGTGAGGAAGTTGTGCCGGGGCGGCGGGCAGGAGGTCGCCCACTCCAGCGAGCGGCCGTAGCCCCACGGGTCGTCGACGGTGACCGGCTTGCCGTACTTGGCGGTCTTCCACACGTTGTAGAAGAACGGCAGCATCGCCATGCCGAGCAGGAACGAGGCGATCGTCGAGACCGTGTTCAGGGCGGTGAAGCCGTCCGCGGCCAGGTAGTCCGAGTACCGGCGCGGCATGCCCTCGACACCCAGCCAGTGCTGGACCAGGAAGGTGCCGTGGAAGCCGACGAACAGCGTCCAGAAGGTGATCTTGCCGAGCCGCTCGTCGAGCATCTTGCCGGTGAACTTCGGCCACCAGAAGTGGAAGCCGGCGAACATCGCGAACACCACGGTGCCGAACACCACGTAGTGGAAGTGCGCCACCACGAAGTACGAGTCGGAGACGTGGAAGTCCAGCGGCGGCGAGGCCAGGATGACGCCGGTCAGACCGCCGAAGGTGAACGTGATGAGGAAGCCCAGCGTCCACAGCATCGGCGTTTCGAAGGACAGGCTGCCCTTCCACATGGTGCCGATCCAGTTGAAGAACTTCACACCGGTCGGGACCGCGATCAGGAAGGTCATGAAGGAGAAGAACGGCAGCAGCACACCGCCCGTGACGTACATGTGGTGCGCCCACACCGTCACCGACAGACCCGCGATCGCGATGGTCGCGCCGATGAGACCCATGTAACCGAACATCGGCTTGCGGGAGAACACCGGGATGATCTCGGAGACGATGCCGAAGAACGGCAGCGCGATGATGTACACCTCGGGGTGACCGAAGAACCAGAAGAGGTGCTGCCAGAGCAGCGCTCCGCCGTTCGTCGAGTCGAAGATGTGCGCCCCGAACTTGCGGTCCACCTCCAGGGCGAACAGCGCCGCGGCGAGCACCGGGAAGGCGAGCAGCACCAGCACACCGGTGAGCAGCACGTTCCAGGTGAAGATCGGCATGCGGAACATCGTCATGCCGGGGGCGCGCATGCAGATGATCGTGGTGATGAAGTTGACCGCGCCGAGGATGGTGCCGAAGCCGGAGAGGGCGAGGCCCATGATCCACAGGTCGGCGCCCAGGCCCGGCGAGCGGACCGCGTCCGACAGCGGGGAGTAGGCGAACCAGCCGAAGCTGGCGGCGCCGTCCGGGGTGAGGAAACCGCCCACCGCGATGAGCGAGCCGAACGAGTAGAGCCAGTAGGCGAACATGTTCAGCCGCGGGAACGCCACGTCGGGCGCGCCGATCTGCAGCGGCATGATCCAGTTCGCGAAGCCGGCGAACAGCGGCGTCGCGAACATCAGCAGCATGATCGTGCCGTGCATCGTGAACGCCTGGTTGAACTGCTCGTTCGACACGACCTGCAGGCCCGGGCGGGCCAGCTCGGCGCGCATCACCAGGGCCATCACGCCGCCGATGATGAAGAAGACGAACGACGTCACCAGGTACATGGTGCCGATCGTCTTGTGGTCCGTGGTCGTCAGCCACTTGACCACGACGCTGCCACGGTTCTGGCGCCTGACCGGCAGTTCGTCCTCGTAGTGGGACCCTGCTGCCGCGGCACCCTTGGGTTCGTTGAGGATGCTCACAGGATGTTCGACTCCCGGTTCTTCTCGGGGCCGGACTGCTCGATGCCCGCGGGCACGTAGCCCTGCTGCCCCTTCTTCGCGAGGTCCTTCAGGTGCTGCTCGTACCGCTCGGGGGAGACGACCTTCACGTTGAACAGCATCCGGGAGTGGTCGACGCCGCAGAGCTCGGCGCACTTGCCCAGGAAGGTGCCCTCACGGTTGGGGGTCACCTCGAAGGCGTTGGTGTGGCCCGGGATGACGTCCTGCTTCATCAGGAACGGCACCACCCAGAAGGAGTGGATGACGTCACGCGAGGTCAGCACGAAGCGGACCCGCTTGCCCTCGGGCAGCCACAGGGTGGGGCCCGGGTTGTTGGTCTGCGGGTTCCGGGTACCGGGGATGCCGCAGTCGTGCACACCGCCGGCGTCGGCCGGGAAGGCCTCCTTGTAGCGGTCCGGGATCGCGTCGAGTTCCTTGGACGTCTTGGCGTCGCCCGTGGAACCCTCGACGTCCTCCACGTAGTTGAAGCACCAGCTCCACTGGAAGCCGACCACGTTCACCGTGACGTCGGGCTTCTTCTCGAGCTTCAGCAGCTCGGATTCGTCGCGGGCGGTGAAGTAGAAGAACACCGAGACGATGATGAGGGGGACCACCGTGTACAACGCCTCGATGGGCATGTTGTACCGGGTCTGCGGAGGTACCTCGACCTTGGTGCGGCTGCGCCGGTGGAAGAAAGCACTCCACAGGATCAGGCCCCACACCAGCACGCCGACGGCGAGCGCGGCCGCCCAGGACCCCTGCCACAGGGAGAGGATCCGCGGAGCCTCTTCCGTCGTGGGGGTGGGCATGCCAAGGCGGGGGAAGTCCTCCCATGTGCAACCGGTGGCGGTCGCCAGGACCAGGCCCGCGGTCAGTGCCTGCAGCAGCTTCCGCCGCATCGGGCGCCGCGGCTTGGGGGTACCGCCCACGCCTTCCAGGCCGTGGGGGAGGTCGGAGCCGTTGGGACTCACGTAGCGCCTTCCCGAGAGTCTCGCCCGCGCTGTTCGGCTGCGGCCTGGCCTTCTCGCTGGTCGGTCGCCGCCCTGCGTCGGGCAGGGGTTTGGATGTTTATGCGGACCAAACCCTAGCCGACGCCTTTTGAGGTCTCGCGGGGAGGGGTGCCATACGCGCCGCGGGTTACACCGAGCGCCCCATCGCCCGGGTGTCCGGGGTGTCGCGCGGGCGGGCGCGGAAGCGTCTCCCGGCCGCCGGAGCGCGCCCGCGCCCGGGCCGGTTCCCGGGTTCGCGCCGGGGCGCTTAGCGTGGGGGCGTGTCCTACTTCGATGCCGCTTCCGCCGTTCCGCTCCACCCCGTCGCCCGGCAGGCCCTGTCGGCCGCCCTGGACGAAGGGTGGGCGGATCCGGCGCGGTTGTACAGGGAGGGGCGGCGGGCCCGGCTGCTGCTGGACGCGGCGCGCGAGGCGGCCGCGGAGTCGGTGGGCTGCCGGCCGGACGAGCTGGTGTTCACCCCGTCGGGCACGGCCGCGGTGCACTCCGGGATCGCGGGGGCGCTGGCCGGACGGCGGCGCACCGGGCATCACCTGATCGTGTCAGCGGTCGAACACTCTTCTGTACTCCACGCGGCGGAAGTTCACCGGGCCGGCGGCGGCACGGTCACCGAGGTCCCGGTGGACCGCACGGGCGCCGTGAGCCCGGCGGAGTTCGCCGGGGCGCTGCGGCCGGACACCGCGCTGGCCTGTCTGCAGTCCGCCAACCACGAGGTGGGGACCCTCCAGCCGGTGGCCGAGGCGGCCGGGGCGTGCCGGGCCGCGGGGGTGCCGCTGCTGGTGGACGCGGCCCAGTCGCTGGGCTGGGGGCCGGTGGACGGCGACTGGTCGCTGCTCGCGGCGAGCGCCCACAAGTGGGGCGGCCCCTCGGGGGTCGGGCTGCTGGTGGTGCGCAAGGGGGTGCGGTTCGCGTCCCAGGGACCGCGCGACGAGCGGGAGTCGGGGCGGGCGCCCGGGTTCGAGAACCTCCCGGCGATCGTGGCCGCGGCGGCGTCGCTGCGGGCGGTGCGGGCGGAGGCCGCCCAGGAGGCGGCCCGGCTGCGGGAACTGACGGAGCGGATCCGGGCGCGGGTGCCGGAGCTGGTGCCGGACGTGGAGGTGGTCGGGGACCCGGAGCGGCGGCTGCCGGGCGTCGTGACCTTCTCGTGTCTCTATGTCGACGGGGAGACCGTGCTGCACGAGCTGGACCGGGCCGGGTTCTCCGTGTCCTCCGGCTCCTCCTGCACCAGCAGCACGCTGACGCCCAGCCATGTGCTGAGGGCGATGGGCGTGCTCAGCGAGGGCAACGTCCGCGTCTCGCTGCCGCCGGGCACGGAGGAGGAGGACGTCGAGCGGTTCCTCGCCGTGCTGCCGGGAGTGGTGGCCGGGGTGCGGGAGAAGCTCGGGGCGCCGGTGTCCCGGACGGACGTGGTCGCGAAGGAGCGGGACGAGGCGCTGGTGGTGGACGCGCTGGGACGGCGCTGCCCCATTCCGGTGATCGAGCTGGCCAAGGTGATCGGCGACGTGCCGGTGGGCGGCCTGGTGCGGGTCCTCGCGGACGACGAGGCGGCCCGGCTGGACATCCCCGCGTGGTGCGAGATGCGCGGGCAGGAGTACGTGGGCGAGCAGCCGGCGGACCGGGGCGCCGCTTACGTGGTCCGCCGGCTGTCGTGACCGGGCTCAGCTCAGGTGCTGCCGCACCTCGGCGGCGGCGTCGTCGCCGTAGGCCTTGGTGAAGCGCTCCATGAAGTGGGCGCGGCGCAGCTGGTACTCCTGGGTGCCGACCGTCTCGATGACGAGGGTCGCCAGCATGCAGCCGACCTGTGCCGCGCGCTCCAGCGAGACGCCCCACGCCAGGCCGGACAGGAAGCCGGCGCGGAAGGCGTCGCCCACGCCGGTGGGGTCGGTCTTGCACTCCTCGTCGGGGCAGGCGACCTCGACGGCCGGCTCGCCGGCCCGCTCGATGCGCACGCCACGGGCGCCGAGGGTGGTGACGCGGTGGCCGACCTTGGCGAGGATCTCCTCGTCGGTCCAGCCGGTCTTCGTCTCGATGAGGCCCTTCTCGTACTCGTTGGAGAAGAGGTACGTGGCCCCCTCCAGCAGTATCCGGATCTCCTCGCCGTCCATCCGGGCGATCTGCTGGGAGAAGTCGGCGGCGAACGGGATGCCCCGGGAGCGGCACTCCTCGGTGTGCCGGAGCATCGCCTCCGGGTCGTCGGCGCCGATGGACACCAGGTCGAGACCGCCCACGCGGTCGGCGACGGTCTTCAGCTCGATCAGGCGGGCCTCGCTCATCGCGCCCGTGTAGAAGGAGCCGATCTGGTTGTGGTCGGCGTCCGTGGTGCACACGAAACGGGCGGTGTGCAGCGTCTCCGAGATGCGCACGGAACCGGTGTCGACGCCGTGCCGGTCCAGCCAGGCCCGGTACTCGTCGAAGTCGGAGCCGGCCGCGCCGACCAGGATCGGGCGGGTGCCGAGCTGGCCCATGCCGAAGGCGATGTTCGCGGCCACCCCGCCGCGACGCACGTCGAGGTTGTCGACCAGGAAGGACAGCGAGACCGTGTGCAGCTGGTCCGCGACGAGCTGGTCGGCGAACCGGCCGGGGAAGGTCATGAGGTGGTCGGTGGCGATGGAGCCGGTGACTGCGATGCGCACGGCGTGGATTCTCCTGAGGGAGGGGGTTTGACACTTCACGCTACCGGGTGGGGACGGCCCGCAGAAGCGACCGAAACTACCCGATAGTAGACCTTTCTTCGCGGCTGTCGGCGTGCATACGGTGCGGACATGACGAACATCAAGGTCCACGCCCCCGCTCCGGTCGACCTAGAGGGCGACTTGACCTCCCTGCGCGGCGACTGCGCCCGGATGGTCCCGCACTGGGCGGCGCCCGAGCGGGCGGCGGCCCGGCCGGTCCCCCCCTCCCTGATCCACGGGGTGGACGTGCCGCCCGCCTCCGCGCGGATGCTCGACGCCATGTCCGACTACGGCGACTGAGCCGGCGCGGGGAACCGCGCGCTCCCCCACCGCGTCCCATCGCTGTCCCCCGTGGAGGGGACGCGGGACACGAACCCTCAGCAGTTCCCGTGCGACCGGGCAGGGTCCGCAGGGGACGGCTGTGCAGGCGAAGGAGCGATGCGGTGAACACCGAGCGACCCGACCACGACGACGAGCCGCGCCCCGTCACGGACGACGCGGGGGGCGCACGGCCGCGCACCGCCTCCGGCGCCCCGCAGGCGCGCGGCGCGGGCGAGGACACCGGGGCTCCGAAGCCCGAGGACACCGGAACTTCGGCGCCCGAGGGCGCGGACGCCGCGACCACGGACACCGGGGCGGGTGGACCCGAAGCGGCCGGCCCGCGGACCGCCGGCGGCGACGCCGGCGAGCCCGCGGGAGGCGGCGGTGCTCCCGCGGCGGAGGCGGACGAGTCCGCGCGCGCCGAGACTCCCGCGGCGGAGGCGGACGAGTCCGACGGACCGGCCGAGCCGGTGGTCGGCGCGGGCCATGACGGTGACCGTGGGCCGGAGAGGCCGGGACGGCGGCGGACGCCGGCGTTGGTGGTCTCCGTGGCCGCCGCCGTGCTGCTGGTCGGCGGCGGCGGGGCGTACCTCGCGACCGGGGCGGCCGGGGACTCCGGGAGCGGCACGGCCCCGGGGGCGAACGGCGACCCCACTCCCCCGCCGCTCGCCCTGGACGGCTACTCGGAGAGCGGCCCGGCCGGCATCGCGCCGGGCGAGCCGAATCCGTACGGCGCCACCTACCGCGCCGAGGGCACGCTCCCCGAGGGCCCGGACTCGGCGCCGGTGTTCCACGCGCGGGGCCAGGTGACCGAGGACAGGGTGGTCGCGCTGGCGAAGGCGCTGGGGATGGAGGGCGAGCCGGTCGCCGAGGGCGGTTCCTGGCGCATCGGCGGCCAGGACGGCTCCGGTCCGACCCTGCGCGTCGACCAGCGGGCCCCCGGCGCCTGGACGTTCAGCCGGAACATCCCCGGCGGCGACAACTGCAAGGGCGCCACCTGCAAGGCCCCGACCGGCGCGAACACCCCGGCGGTGAGCGAGGCCGCCGCGAAGAGGGCCGCCGCGCCGGTGCTCAAGGCGGTGGGCCAGGACGACGCCAAGCTGGACGCGAGCCAGGTGCTGGACGGCAGGCGTGTGGTGAACGCCGACCCGGAGGTCGGCGGGCTGCCGACGTACGGGTGGACGACCGGGGTGGTCGTCGGGGCCGGCGGCGAGGTGGTCGGCGGCAGCGGCCGGCTCGCGGAGCCGGTCAAGGGGGACGACTACCCCGTGGTGAGCGCCCGCGAGGCGCTGGACGCGATGAACGGCGCGCCCGGCGCCGGGGGCCGGGTGGAGATCGGCGGCTGCGCCACCCCCGTACCGCTGGACGAGGGGCAGCGGCAGGAGGAACCGTGCGTCCCGGCGACGAAGCCGGCGGGCGACGCCGTGTCGGTGGACGAGGCGGTGTTCGGGCTGGCCGCGCACGCGGTGGACGGGCGTCCCGCGCTGGTGCCCTCCTGGCTGTTCGAGGTGCGCCCGGCGGGCTCGGAGAGCCCGTTCACGGTGACGCACCCCGCGGTCGCCCCCTCGTTCCTCGCCTCGCCGGCGGCATCCGGACAGCGGCCGGGCGAGGAGCCGTCCGGTCCCGGTGACGAACCGACGTCCGCGCCGGCCACGCGCGAGGTCGAGGTGGAGGGCTACACGGCGGAGGGCGACGAGCTGACCGTGGCGTTCACGGGCGGTGTCTGCGCGGACTACGAGGCGACGGCGAGCGAGAGCGGGGACGAGGTCACGGTGCGGGTGACCGGGACGTCCCAGCCGGGCGAGGTGTGCATCCTGATCGCCAAGCGGTACCAGGAGACGGTGCGGCTGGACGCTCCGCTCGGCGACCGCGAGGTCGTGGACGCGGAGGGCGAGCCGGTGCCGCTGCACAAGGAGGGCGCCCGCCTGCCGGCGCCCCGCGCCCGCTGACGGCGGACGCGTACGACGAAGGCGGCGGTCCCGTGCTCACGGGGCCGCCGCCTTCGTCAGGCGCTGTGGGGGCGGAGCCGCTCAGCTGAAGGAGTCGCCGCAGGCGCAGGAGCCCGTGGCGTTCGGGTTGTCGATCGTGAAGCCCTGCTTCTCGATGGTGTCGACGAAGTCGATGGTGGCGCCGCCCAGGTACGGGGCGCTCATGCGGTCGGTGACGACCTTCACACCGTCGAAGTCCTTCACCACGTCGCCGTCGAGCGAACGCTCGTCGAAGAAGAGCTGGTAGCGCAGGCCGGAGCAGCCGCCGGGCTGGACGGCGACGCGCAGGGCGAGGTCGTCACGGCCTTCCTGGTCGAGCAGCGCCTTGACCTTGGACGCGGCGGCGTCGGTCAGGATGATGCCGTCGGTGACGGTGGTGGTCTCGTCCGATACGGACATCTACATCTCTCCCGGGTTGTACGGAGACTGCTTGCCGACGGTTGCAACCGACGGGGCCGCGGATTCATTCCGGGCCGGGCGCGTCTTTTCCTCGGCTCCCTCCTCATGCTCGCACACGCCGTGCGGAGCGGAAACCGTCGCTCGCGGGGCCCCGGGGGAACGCACGGGCGGCCGCCGGGATTCACGTCACATGGACGCTATGGCCATCGTCAAAGTGACGTGAACCGGTTATGATAGATAGCGTCAATTCGACGAGAAGTCGCCAGAACAGAAAGGGTGCGTGTCGTGACCACCGCCCAGACCCAGGAGCTCGACGTTCAGCCGACGCCCCTCGCCCTGCTGCTCCTCGGCCGTGAGGCCGACCCGAGGAGCGAGCGCGGTGTGGAGTGCCCCGGCGACCTCCCCTCGCCGTCCGACCCGGACCTGGTGGAGCGCGCCCGCGCGGCCAAGGCGAAGCTCGGGGACAAGGTCTTCGTGCTCGGCCACCACTACCAGCGGGACGAGGTCATCCAGTTCGCCGACGTCACGGGCGACTCCTTCAAGCTGGCGCGGGACGCGGCCGCGCGCCCGCAGGCCGAGTACATCGTGTTCTGCGGTGTGCACTTCATGGCCGAGTCCGCCGACATCCTCACCGGCGACGACCAGAAGGTGGTCCTGCCGGACCTCGCGGCCGGCTGCTCCATGGCGGACATGGCCACCGCCGAGCAGGTGGCCGAGTGCTGGGACGTGCTGACCGAGGCCGGGATCGCCGAGCAGGTCGTCCCCGTCTCGTACATGAACTCCTCCGCCGACATCAAGGCCTTCACCGGCAAGCACGGCGGCACGATATGCACCTCGTCGAACGCCAGGCGCGCGCTCGACTGGGCGTTCCGGCAGGGCGAGAAGGTCCTCTTCCTCCCCGACCAGCACCTGGGCCGCAACACGGCGGTGCGGGACATGGGGATGTCCCTGGAGGACTGCGTCGTCTACAACCCGCACAAGCCGAACGGCGGCCTGACCGCCGAGGAGCTGCGCGCGGCGAAGATGATCCTGTGGCGCGGCCACTGCTCGGTGCACGGCCGTTTCAGCCTCGACTCGGTCGACGAGGTCCGTGAGCGCATCCCGGGCGTCAACGTCCTGGTGCACCCCGAGTGCCGGCACGAGGTCGTGGCCGCGGCGGATTACGTCGGCTCGACCGAGTACATCATCAAGACCCTGGAGGCGGCCCCGGCCGGCTCCAAGTGGGCCATCGGCACCGAGCTGAACCTGGTCCGGCGCCTGGCGAACCGTTTCGCGTCCGAGGACAAGGAGATCGTGTTCCTCGACCGCACGGTCTGCTTCTGCTCGACCATGAACCGCATCGACCTCCCCCACCTGGTCTGGGCCCTGGAGTCCCTCGCCGAGGGCACCCTGGTCAACCGCATCGAGGTCGACAAGGAGACGGAGGCCTTCGCGAAGCTGGCCCTGGAGCGCATGCTGGCGCTGCCGTAACTCCGGCGCACGGCGCACACGGCGAGGGCCCTCGCCCGGCACCTTCCGGTGCCGGGCGAGGGCCCTCGTGCGTCCCGCGGGGTCAGACCTGCGCCGCGGCCGCCTCGTCGGAGGAGGACTCCGGCCGGGCGGCCGCCTGCCGCTTGGCCGCGCGCCGCTGGGCGCGGCGCTCCTTGCGCAGTTCCAGCATCGCGTAGAGCGTCGGGACCAGGAGCAGGGTGAGCAGGGTCGACGTGATCAGGCCGCCGATGACCACCACCGCGAGCGGCTGGGCGATGAAGCCGCCCTCGCCGGTGACGCCGAGCGCCATCGGGAGCAGGGCGAAGATCGTCGCCAGGGCCGTCATCAGGATCGGCCGCAGTCGGTGCCGGCCGCCCTCGATCACGGCCTCGATGACGCCGTGGCCCTGCGCGCGGTACTGGTTGATCAGGTCGATCAGCACGATCGCGTTGGTGACCACGATGCCGATCAGCATCAGCATGCCGATCATCGCCGGGACGCCCATCGGGGTGCCGGTGAGCAGCAGCAGGCCGAGCGCGCCGGTCGCCGCGAACGGGACGGACACCAGCAGGATCAGCGGCTGGGCCAGCGACCGGAAGGTGCCGACCAGCAGCATGAACACGATGGCGATGGCGGCCAGCATGGCCAGGCCCAGGTTGACGAAGGCCTCGTCCTGGTCCGCGGTCACGCCGCCGATCTCGGCCGTCGCACCCGCGGGCAGCGTCAGCTCGTCGATCTTCTTCTGGAGCTCCGTGCCCACGGCGCCCGTGTTCTCGCCGACCGGGCGGGCGGTGACGGTCGCCGCGCGCTGGCCGTCGATCCGGGTCATGGAGACCGGGCCGTCCACCAGCCGGACGGTGGCGATGTCACCCAGCTTCACCGGGCCGAGGCGCAGGTCGCGCAGCTGCTCCACGGTCGTGGCGGGCCGCGCCGAGCGGATCACGACGTCCCGCTCCGCGTCGCCGAGGACCGCCTTGGCGGCCGGGGTGCCCTTCACCGACTGGGCGACGGCCATCCCGAGGCTCTGGGCGTCGAAGCCGGCCGCGGCGGCCTTGTCGGTGGGCTCGACCGAGATGCGGGGGACGCTCTGCGCCAGGTCGCTGGTGACGTCCGTGACGTCGTCCAGCGAGGCCACCGCGTCGCGGACCTGCCCGGCCGCCTTGTGCAGCACCTGCGCGTCGGCCGCCTTGACGGTCACGCTGACGTCCTGGCCGCCGAAGCCGTCACCGGCCGCCACGAGGGTGGTGCCGATGCCGTCGAGTCCGGCGAGGCCCTTCTCGATGCTGTCCCGCACCTCGTCGGAGGAGGCGGACTCCTCCAGCATGACCTGGTAGCTCGCCTGGTTGGTGTCGGTGCCGCCGCCGAAGGCCGCCAGGAAGCCGGACGAGCCGACCGTCACCTGGTAGTCCTCGACGCCCTCGGTGTCGGAGAGCAGCTTCTCGATCTTCTTCGCCTGGGCGTCGGTGGCGGCCAGGCTGGTGCCGGGCTCCAGCTCCTGGCGGACGGTCAGGACCTGCTGCTCGCCCGCGTCGAAGAAGTTGGTCTTCAGCAGCGGGGCCATGGCGAAGGTGGCGATCAGCACGACCACGGCGATGGCCAGGCTCGCGAGCCGGCGCCGGGTGGCGAACCGCAGCACGGGCACGTAGGTGCGCTGCAGGCGGCTCCTGGCCTCCTTCTCCTCGGCCAGCCGGCGGGCTTCCTCGGCGTCCTCCGGGGTGCCCTTCGGCGGCCGCAGGAACCAGTACGACAGCACCGGCACGACCGTCAGCGACACCAGCAGGGACGCCAGCAGCGCGGCGGTGACGGTGAGGCTGAAGGAGCCGAACAGCTCGCCCACCATGCCGCCGACCAGGCCGATCGGCAGGAAGACGGCGACGGTGGTGAGCGTGGCGGAGGTGACCGCGCCGGCCACCTCGCGCACCGCCTTCATGATCGCGGCGTGGCGCTCCTCGCCGTAGCCGAGGTGCCGCTTGATGTTCTCCAGGACGACGATGGAGTCGTCCACGACCCGGCCGATGGCGATGGTCAGACCGCCCAGGGTCAGCATGTTCAGGGACAGGTCACGGGTCCACAGCACGATCAGCGCGAGCACCACCGACAGCGGGATGGACACCGCGGTGACGAGGGTGGAGCGGACCGACGTGAGGAAGACCAGGATCACCAGCACGGCGAAGACCAGACCGAGCGCGCCCTCGGTGGTCAGGCCCTCGATGGCCTTGGAGACCGCGGGGCCCTGGTCGGCGACCACGGTGAGGGTGGCGCCGTCGCCGAGGTCCTCGCGCAGTCCGGGCAGCTTCTTCTCCACGGCCTCGGAGATGGCGACCGCGCTGCCGTCGTGGTCCATGGTGGCCAGCACGGCGAGGCTGGGCTTGCCGTTGGTGCGGGTGAGGGAGGCGGAACCCGCCTCCTCCTGCCGGACGGTGGCGACGTCGCCGAGGCGGACCGGCTTGCCCTCGCCGGGGCCGGCCGTGACCATCAGGTCCTGGATCTGCCGCACCGAGGTGAAGCCGCCGCCGACCTGGACAGTGCGGTTGGCGCCGTTCTCGTCGAAGGAGCCGGCCGGGACCGTGGCGCCGCCGGCCTGGAGGGCCTGGGCGAGGGACGCCGTGGTGAGGCCCGCCCGGGCGAGCTTCGCGTCGTCGGGCACGACGGTGACCTGAAGGTCCCGTACGCCGTCCACCAGGACCTGGCCGACGCCGTCGATGCCCTTCAGCGCGGGCACCACCGTGCGGTCCAGCTGATCGGCGAGCGCCTGCTGGTCCTTGTCGGAGGTGACGGCGAGCACCACGGCCGGGATGTCGTCCGTGGAGCCGGCGACGACCTGCGGGTCCACCCCGGACGGCAGCCGGGCGCCGGCCCGGTTGACGGCCTGCTGCACGTCGGCGACGAGCTGCTGGGTGTGGTTGCCGTAGTCGAAGGACGCCATGATCACGGCGTTGCCCTCGCTCGCCGTCGAGGTGACGCCGGAGATGCCGTCGACGGCCTCCAGGCTGTCCTCGATGGGTTCGACGACCTGCTTCTCCACCACGTCCGGCGACGCGCCCTGGTAGGGCGCGATCACGGAGACCATGGGCAGTTCGATGGTGGGCAGGAGCTGCTGCTTGAGCTGGGGTATCGCGATCGCCCCGAAGACGAGCGCGATGATCGACATCAGTCCGATCAGCGCCCGTTGCGCGAGGCTGAATCTGGACAGCCAGGACATGGGTCAGGGTCTCTTTTCCGTGGAGCGGCGAAGGTCCGGCAGACGGGCGCGCGCACAGTGAGCGGCCCGCTCCACACCCTGGGGCATGGGCCGGGTCGGATCCGTGGTCCCGAGGTCCGATATCTTCCCGCGGCGCCTACTCCGGCCGCAGTACACCCGACTGCGGCCGGTCCGTCCTCGGACGGACCAGCCCGGACTCGTAGGCGATCACCACGAGCTGGGCCCGGTCGCGGGCGCCCAGCTTGGACATGGCGCGGTTGACGTGGGTCTTCACGGTGAGCGGGCTGACCTCGAGGCGTTCGGCGATCTCGTCGTTGGAGTGACCGCCGGCGACCTGCACCAGCACCTCCCGCTCGCGCACGGTGAGCGAGTCCAGCCGCTCGGCGCGCTCCGGGTCGCGGTCGGGGCCGGGCGGGCCGTCCTGGGCGAGGAAGCGGGCGATCAGGCCCTTGGTGGCCTGCGGGGACAGCAGCGCCTCGCCCCCGGCGGCGACGCGGACCGCGTGGAGCATCTCGTCGGGCTCGGAGCCCTTGCCGAGGAAGCCGGAGGCGCCGGCCCGCAGCGACTGGACCACGTAGTCGTCGACCTCGAAGGTCGTCAGTATCACCACCCGCACCCCGTCGAGCGCGGGGTCGGAGCTGATCTCGCGGGTGGCGGCGAGCCCGTCCGCGCCGGGCATGCGGATGTCCATGAGGACCACGTCGGGCCGGTGTTCGCGCGCCAGCCGGACGGCCTCGGCGCCGTCGGACGCCTCGCCCACCACCTCCATGTCCGGCTCGGAGTCGACCAGGACGCGGAAGGCGCTGCGCAGCAGGGCCTGGTCGTCGGCGAGCAGGACGCGGATCGTCATGCGGGCTCCAGCGGGGCGTCGGTCACGGGCGGCTGCCGGGGACGGTGGAGGTGCGGGGCTCGACGGGAAGGATCGCATGCACGCGGAAGCCGCCGCCGTAGCGGGGGCCGGTGGTGAGGGTGCCGCGCAGCGCGGTGACGCGTTCGCGCATGCCGAGCAGTCCGTGCCCGCCGCCGGGGGTGGGGGCGTGGCCCCCGTCGCCGCCGTCGTCGAGCACGGTGACCTCGATGTGCGGTCCGACGCGCACGACGCTGACCTCGGCGCGCGCGCCGGTCCCGGCGTGCTTCTGCACGTTGGTCAGCGCCTCCTGGACGATCCGGTACGCGGCCAGGTCGACGGCGGCGGGCAGTTCGGTGCCCTGGTCGGCGCGGGCCACCTCGACGCGGAGACCGGCGTTGCGGAAGGTGACGGCGAGCTCGTCGAGGCGGTCGAGGCCGGGGGCGGGCTCGGTGGGCGCCTCGGGGTCGCCGGACTGGCGCAGCAGGCCGACGGTGGCGCGCAGTTCGCCGAGCGCGTGGCGGCTGGCCGCACGGACGTGGGCGAGGGCCTCCTTGGCCTGGTCGGGCCGCTTGTCCATGACGTGGGCGGCGACCCCGGCCTGGACGTTGACCAGGGCGATGTGGTGGGCGACCACGTCGTGCAGGTCGCGGGCGATGCGCAGGCGCTCCTCGGCGACCCGGCGGCGGGCCTCCTCCTCGCGGGTGCGTTCGGCCCGTTCGGCGCGCTCCCGGATGGCCCGGACGAACGCGCGGCGGCTGCGGACGGCGTCCCCCGCGGTGGCGCCGATACCGGTCCAGGCGAGGATCGCCAGGTTCTCCTGGGCGTACCAGGGCAGGGGTCCGGCGGCCATCGCGGCGCCGGTGAGGACGGTCGTGGTGAGCAGACCGAGCCGCCAGGTGGTGGGGCGGTCGGTGGAGGCGGCGACCGTGTAGAGGGCGACGACCGCGCACATGGCGACGGGGGCGCGGGGGTCGCCGGTGACGGACTCGACGACGGAGAGGCCGCCGGTCACGCCGAGCACCGTGCGGGGTGCGCGGCGCCGGAGGACGAGCGCGGCGGCGCCGAGTGTCATCAGGACCAGGCTGAGCGCGTCCGGGGTGCGCAGGCCCCAGCGGACCCCGTCGGGGCCGTGCGGGTCGACGAAGGAGCCGGCGACCATGCACAGCAGGACGCCGGCGGCCAGCGCCGTGTCCACGGCGGCCGGGTGGGCCCGCGCCCGGCGCCGGGCGCGTGTCAGGGTGCTCACGGCTGGTTGCGGTGACCGGAGCGGACGCCCGTGCGGCGCGGCCCCGGTTCCCCCCTCTCTGCGGACGGCCTTCTCGCGGACGGTCGGACCGGGTGGTCCCGGGGACGCCTCAGGTCCCCGGGATGAGGCCGTCGTCGGTGAGGAGGTCGCGGACCTCCTCGAGGGTGGCGTCGGGGGACGGGAGGATGAGGTCGGACGGCTCCAGGGAGTCGTCCGGCACCGGCTCGCCCAGCTCGTGCACCTTGTTCAGAAGTGCCCGCAGCGTCGCGCGGAAACCGGGCCCGTCGCCGTTCTCCATCTCGGCGAGCAGTTCCTCGTCCAGCCTGTCCAGCTCGGGGAGCCGGCTCTCCGCCAGCGTCACCTGCCCCTCCCCCATGATCCGTACGATCATGTCGCCCTCCTCGGCGTGGGCTACTGCTTGTCGAAGCGCGGGGTGTCCTGCGGCTGCTGCTGTGCCTGCGGCTGGGCCTGACCCTGGCCGCCCTCCAGGGCCTGGCGGTCGGCGGAGCCGCCTCCCCCGGAGCCAATGGCCTGGGAGGTGCCCCCAGCCAGCTCGGCCTTCATGCGCTGCAGTTCGAGCTCCACGTCCGTGCCGCCGGAGAGGCGGTCCAGCTCGGCCTGGATGTCGTCCTTGTGCATGCCGGACGGGTCGTCGAGGGCGCCGGAGGCGAGCAGCTCGTCGATCGCGCCGGCCCGCGCCTGGAGCTGGGCGGTCTTGTCCTCGGCGCGCTGGATGGCCAGGCCGACGTCGCCCATCTCCTCGGAGATGCCGGAGAAGGCCTCGCCGATCCGGGTCTGCGCCTGGGCGGCCGTGTAGGTGGCCTTGATGGTCTCCTTCTTGGTGCGGAAGGCGTCCACCTTGGCCTGGAGGCGCTGCGCGGCCAGCGTCAGCTTCTCCTCCTCGCCCTGGAGCGTGGCGTGCTGCGTCTCCAGGTCGGTCACCTGCTGCTGGAGCGCGGCGCGGCGGGAAAGGGCCTCGCGCGCCAGGTCCTCGCGGCCGAGCGCGAGCGCCTTGCGCCCCTGGTCCTCCAGCTTCCCCGACTGGGACTGGAGCTGGTTGAGCTGGAGCTCCAGGCGCTTGCGGCTGGTCGCCACGTCGGCGACGCCCCGGCGGACCTTCTGGAGCAGCTCCAGCTGCTTCTGATACGAGTAATCGAGGGTCTCGCGCGGGTCCTCGGCCCGGTCAAGGGCCTTGTTCGCCTTCGCGCGGAAGATCATCCCCATACGCTTCATGACACCGCTCATGGGCTTCGCGCGCCCCCTTCTGACGGACTCCAGCTCCAGTGACTGCGACAGAACCCACAGTACGGGCCCTGCATCCATTACCGCACTGTCCGGGGACTGATGCGCTCATCCCCAAGGACGACTGAGTACCCTCCTGATCCGGCGCAGGGAGTAGGTGGTTCCCGGGTGGCGGCCGCCGGTCGTCCCGGAGACCCCGCTACGTCCCCATCTGTCCTAGGAGAGACGTCCGGTGTTGCCGGATCGTTCCCCGCGGGGCTGTGGTCCAACCCCGGCCACCCCGTACCCTTGGGTTTTGTGTTCCGTAGCCGCGCCAAGGAAGAGAAGGCACCGGTCGCCGACAAGGCGACGGTGACCGACTCCCATCAGCCCCGTCATCCCGAGGCCCCCAAGGGCCGCCCCACACCCAAGCGCAGCGTGGCCCAGTCGCAGCGCCGCAGCGTGGCCAACACGACGATGTCGCGCAAGGAGGCCGCCAAGCGCCAGCGCGAGGAGCGCCGTGCCGCGCTGGAGCGTCAGCGCCAGGCGCTGGCCAGCGGCGACGAGCGGTACCTGCCCGTGCGTGACAAGGGCCCGGTGCGCCGGTTCGCCCGTGACTACGTGGACTCGGGCTTCCACATCGCCGAGTGGTTCCTGCCGCTGGCCGTGGTCATCCTCGTGCTGAGCATGGTGCCGGTGCCGCAGCTGCAGAACGTCGCGCTGCTGCTGTGGCTGGTCGTCATCGCGGTGATCGTGCTCGACTCGGTCGTGACGGGTTTCCGGCTGAAGAAGGCGCTCGCCGAGCGCTTCCCGGACGAGAAGCGGCGCGGCGCGGTCGCCTACGCGCTGATGCGCACGCTCCAGATGCGCCGGCTGCGGCTGCCCAAGCCCCAGGTGAAGCGCGGGGAGCGGCCCTGAGCGCCACCCCGTTCGCGCACGGTACGGCGGCGCCGGGCCCGGTGAGCGGGCCCGGCCGGCTGCGTGACGTCGTCCGTGAGGAGCTGGTGGCCCGCCAGCTGGAGGAGCAGATAGTCGGCCGCTTCCCGGTCGGGAAGCGGCTGCGGGTGCTCGACGTGGGCATGGGCCGGGGCGCGCAGGCGCTGCGGCTGGCCCGGGCCGGCCATCAGGTGACGGGCGTCGAGCAGGACGCCGCGTCGATCGCGGCCGCCCGGGAGACGTTCGCCGGGGAGCCCGAGGGCATCCGGGAGCGGATGCGGATCATCGAGGGTCACGCCGGGGACACCGGGGTGCACTTCCTGCCGGGCAGTTTCGACGTCGTGCTCTGTCACGGCGTGCTCACGGGCGACGTGGAGGAGCCGGACGCGCTGCTCGCGGGGGTGGCCCGGATGCTGGCGCCCGGCGGGATGCTGTCGCTGCTCGTGCGCAACGGCGACGCGGCGGCGATGCGGGCGGGGCTGTCCGGCGACTGGGCGGGCGCGCTGGCGGCGTTCTGCCCGCCGACGGCGTCGCTCGGGCTGAAGCGGCTGACGTCGACCCTCGCGGGGATCGGGGCGCCGCTGCACACCTGGTACGGCGTGCGGGTCTTCACGGACACGGTGGCGGACGACGTGGTGCTGCCGGACGACCTGGACGCGGTGCTGGCGGTCGAGGAACGGGCCGGGCGGACGGACCCGTACCGGGGGGTCGCCGCGCTGCTGCACCTGTGCGGGGTCCGGGGCTGAGGTCTCGGCCCCGGACGCCTCGGCTCCGGAGCCATCGGTCTGGGTGACCTCGGCTCCGGAGTCCTCGGGTGGCCCGGGCCCGGTGGCCTCGGCTCACGCCCCTTCGTCGGCGCTCTCGGTCTCCGCCGTCGTCCCGTCCGCGTGGAGGCTCATCGGGCCGTAGATCTCGGTGTCGTCCTCCAGCAGCCGCACCCGGTCGGCGCCGCCCTCCAGAAGGGCCTTCCAGTTCTCCCCGATCCAGGACTCGGCGTCCCCCTGCGTGGAGAACTCCTCCGGCGGCACCGCGGGCTCGACCTGCGTCCCGTCGGCCTTCTCGAACCGCCACGTCCATGCCGCCATGTACGCCTCCCAAGCGTGTGAGCTCACTGCACAGCGGGAGCCGGATCTCGGTCCGGCTCCTGACCGAGAGCGTAGTCGGACGGGCATCGGCTGTGGGGAAGGGCGAGAATCGGGGCGTGGAACTGACTCTGCTCGGCACCGGCGCCCCGGCGGGACTGCCCCGCCCCGACTGTCCCTGCGCGGCGTGCGCGTGCGCGCTCGGACCGGACGCGCGGGCGGCCACCTCGCTGCTGGTGGACGGCGCGCTGCTGCTCGACCTGACCCCCGGCGCGGCCTTCGCCGCGGCCCGTGCGGGGCGTTCGCTGGGCGGGGTGCGCCAGGTGCTGCTGTCGCACCCGCACGACGGCCCCGCGGTGGAGGTGCCGGCCGGGCTGCCGCGGCCGGGCCGGGTGCCGGACGGGCGGGAGCTGACGCTGCTGACCGGGCACCGGGTGCGGGCGGTCGCGCTGGACGCGCCCGGCACCGGGTACGCGGTGACCGGCCCGGACGGGCAGCGGCTGCTGTATCTGCCGCCGGGCGGCGCCCCGGCCGGTCTTGAGGCGCCGGCCGAGCCGTACGCGATGGTGGTGCTGGACGTCGTGGGCCGCCCGGACGCGCTGGCGCGGCTGCGGGAGGCGGGCGCGGTGGTGCCGGCCACGGACGTGATCGCCGCGCACCTGGACCACGACGTGCCGCCGGGCGGCGAGGTACGGCGCCGGCTCGCGACGGCGGGGGCGCGCGCCGTGCCGGACGGGACCACGCTGGAGGTCGGCGCGTACGAGGACGTGCCCGACGTGCCGCGGCGCACGCTGGTGCTGGGCGGGGCGCGGTCGGGCAAGTCGGTGGAGGCGGAGCGGCGCCTGGAGTCGTTCCCCGAGGTGCTGTACGTGGCGACCGGCGGCTCCCGCAACGGGGACACCGAGTGGGCGGCGCGGGTGTCCGCGCACCAGGAGCGGCGGCCGGGGTCCTGGCGGACCGTGGAGACCTGCGACCTGGTGCCGCTGCTCGCGGACGACGGCCCGCCGCTCCTGGTCGACTGCCTGTCGCTGTGGCTGACGGACGCGATGGACGCGGTGGGCGCGTGGGACGACGCGGAGTGGGCGGACGGCGGCGAGCGCGCCCTGCGGGAGCGGGTGCGGACCCTGACGGACGCGGTCCGCGAGACCGGCCGCACGGTGGTCGCGGTCTCCAACGAGGTCGGCTCGGGAATCGTCCCCGCCACCGCCTCCGGCCGCCGCTACCGCGACGAACTGGGCCGCCTGAACGCGGCGTTCGCCCGGGAGTGCGAGCAGGTACTGCTGGTGGTGGCGGGGCAGGCGCTGGTGCTGCGCGGGTGAGGCGGGAGCGGCCGGGGCGGCGGGGCGCCGGCGTCCCGCCCGGGTGAGCGGATGACCGTCGGCTCGCCGCCCTGCCCTCCCCCGCCGGTCACCCGGCACCGGCCCGCAGCCGGCACTCCCGGCCCACGCGGACGGCGCGACGGCGGACCCCCGGCGCCACCGCCTCCCCCGCCGGTCACCCGGCGCCGGCTCCCGGTCGACGGTCCCGGCCCACGCGGACGGCGCGACGGCGGACCCCCGGCGCCAGGGGCGGGGCTCTCCGGCGAGACGCCCGGCACCGGCCCGACGGACCGTGCGTCCCGGGTCGTGGTACGGCCGGCCGGTCACCGCTTCGGCTTGCGGGCGATCACGCGGTACGCGTTGGCGAACGGGCTGTGGCGGATCAGGGGGGACAGGGCCAGGTCCGTCGCCGCCGCCGCGATCACCAGGGGGGTGCCGGCGCGGAGGAGGACCGCGCGCAGGCGTTGCCGGCCCGGGGACGGCGGGACGGATCGCCAGGGGGTGTCCGGGGCGGGGAGGGCGTGGGAGAGGGCGAGGGCGGCGAGGCCGGCCAGGTCGTGCGGCACGTGGGCGGCGCGGTGGCCGGCGGTGACGATCTCGCAGCCGCGTGCCTCGAGTTCCTCGCGGAGGTTGCGGCGGGGCAGCAGGTGCAGGCGGCGCGGCTGGTCGTAGGGCAGCCACCAGCGGCCGAACAGGGCGGCGTACGCGCAGCGCGGGTCGAGCGTCTCGATCAGCAGGTGCCCGCCGGGGCGCAGGGCGTCGAGGGCGGCGTGCAGTTCGGCGCGCGGGTCGGTGGTCCGCTCCAGGTGGTGCAGCAGGCTGACCACGTCGTAGC
This sequence comes from Streptomyces sp. DSM 120436, assembly GCF_055778765.1. Taxonomy (NCBI): domain Bacteria; kingdom Bacillati; phylum Actinomycetota; class Actinomycetes; order Kitasatosporales; family Streptomycetaceae; genus Streptomyces; species Streptomyces sp. DSM 120436. Next base: position 1,763,483 of record NZ_JBSKBS010000002.1, read on the forward strand.
GGCCGGTCAGCCGGGCCCGCAGCGCGGGGTCGGTCAGTGGCCCGACGTGCGCCTCCTCGACCCGGCCGAGCTCACGGGCCCGCGCCACGCGCGCGGTGAGGTCGGTGCCGTCGAACGCCGTGTACGGGAAGAACTCCCGCGCGGTGTCCGGGAAGCGGGCGAGCCCGGTGCCGACGTCCAGCCAGCTCTCCGGTTCGCCGAAGGGCAGCATCGCGCGGGCGGCGGCGCGGCGGCGGTGGCGTACGGCGTGCAGGGCGAGGACCCGCTCGGTGGCGGGGTCGCGGGGGGCGCCGCGCACCGCCCGCCGGTAGAAGGCCAGGCCCTCGGGGGTGAGCCGGGGGTTCTGGAAGGTGTGCCCGCAGTCGCGGCACTCGTCGACGGTGAACAGTCCGGGCCGGTGCCGGCGCAGGTCTCCCGTTCTCAGCCGGGTGCGCAGCCGTGCGGAGCCGCACCAGGGGCAGTCCGGGCGGCGCGGTTCGTGCACCCGGGCGGAGCCGTGCGGGACGGGGAACGCGGTGTCGGGGGCGGTGGCGGACATGGGCGGCTCCCGGCGTGAGGGCGTACGGCACGCGGGTGGCGCGACGTGCGGGGACGGTCGGGGACGGTCGGAGGTATCTCCGGCATCACCGGGCAAAACGTTACGTACGGGAGGGTCTCGCGGGGTGGATCGCCGCCGGGGCGGCGTGGTGGGGGTGAGGGCGCGAACGCGGGGACGACCGGCGCTCCGGGGTGTTCGACGGGGGCCGGTACTGTTCGGCGAATGAGCTCGCTTAATCTCGACGACTTCACCGATCTGATCGAGCGTCCGGACGGCGGGGTGCGCCGCGACGCCGAGGAGCACCGGTCCCGCCTGGTGGTGCCGCCCGGGTCGCTGGGCCGCCTGGACGACCTGGGTGAGTGGCTGGCCGCGGCGCAGTCCGCGGTGCCGGTGCGGCCGGTGGAGCGGCCGCGGGTGGTGCTGTTCGCGGGCGACCACAAGATCGCCGAGCTGGAGGTCTCCGCGCGTCCCGCGGGCACCGCCGTGGAGCTGGTGCGGGACGTGCTGGAGGGCGCCCGCCCGGTCTCGGTGCTGGCGCGGCGACTGGACGTGCCGGTGCGGGTGGTCGACATGTCCCTGGACTGCGACCCGGCGTCGCTCCCCGAGGACGTCGTGCGCCACCGGGTGCGGCGCGGCAGCGGGCGCATCGACGTCGAGGACGCGCTGACCGCGGAGGAGGCCGAGGCGGCGTTCCGCGCGGGGATGGCCGTGGCGGACGAGGAGGCCGACTCCGGTACGGACCTGGTGGTGCTGGGCGACGTCAGCGTCGGCGGCACGACCGCGGCGGGTGTGCTGGTGGCGGCGCTGTGCGGGACGGACGCGTCGGTGGTGACCGGGCGCGGCGGCCTGGCGATCGACGACCTGGCGTGGATGCGCAAGTGCGCGGCGATCCGGGACGCGTTGCGCCGGGCGCGGCCGGTGCTGGGCGACCAGCTGCGGCTGCTGGCGACGGTGGGCGGGGCGGACCTCACCGCGATGACCGGGTTCCTGCTGCAGAGCGCGGTGCGGAAGCTGCCGGTGCTGCTGGACGGGGTGGTGACGGCGGCGTGTGCGCTGGTGGCGCAGCGGGTGGCGTTCCGGGCGCCGGACTGGTGGCTGGCGTCGCACCCGAGCGGGGAGCCGGGGCAGGCGAAGGCGCTGGACCGGATGGCGTTGGAGCCGTTGCTGGCGGAGGGGGTTCGTGTGGGGGAGGGCACGGGGGCGTTGCTGGCGCTGCCGTTGGTGCGGGCCGCGGGGGTTCTGGCGGCGGAGTTGCCCGTGCGGCAGGAGGTCGCCAAGGGCGAGTGAGGTGGGTCCGGGGGCGTTCCTCCGCCCCCGCCGCCCCTTCCCGTCCCCGGGGCAGCGCCCCGCGGACCCCTTCTGCGCAGGTCCCCGCGTCCCTGGGGGCGGCGCCTCCCGTGTCTCCGGGGGCGGGCGGGCCTGATCCGCCGTTCCGCGCGGTTCCCCGCGCCCCTCTTCAGGGGCGGTCCGGTTTGCCGCCCAGCCAGTCCCCGACGGCTCGGGCGGGGCGGGACCAGCGGCGGTCGTGGCGGTAGGCGCGCAGGAGGGCCTTCGCCCGGGCCCGGTGGCGGTGGCGGTAGAAGCGCCGGGCCCACGGGGATCCCGGGCGGGCCAGCCGCAGGGAGCCGATGAGCGCCACGACCGGGACGATCACCCCGAAGACCGCGAGGCGCACCTTGCCCTTGCTCAGGGCGATCAGCGCGAAGCCGGAGTTGACGGCGAGGCCGGTCAGCGCGCCCGCGCGGTTCTGGAGTTCCTCCTGGGAGAGGTCGTTGACGCCGAACGGCGCGAACCCGGCCAGCAGCAGGACGACCAGCGCCGCCGTCAGCACGACCATCTCCACGCTCTTGCGTCCGGCCTCGGACCAGTACACGTCGTCCAGGTGGAGGATCAGCGCGAACTCGTCGAGCACGAGCCCCGCGCCGATGCCGAAGAGCACCGCGCTGAGGTACGGACCGAGGCCGCGCCCCCCGCTCGCCACCGCGCCGAAGCCGCCGACGACGGTGAGGATGACGCCGGGCACCACGTGGTGGATGTGCACCGAGCCCGCGGTGACGTTGCCGAAGGGGCCTTTGCCGGCCCGGATCAGCCGGGTGACGATCCGGGTGACCACGAAGGTGAGGACGAAGGCCGTCAGCGCGAGGAGCAGCGGGAGCTTGCCCGGCTCGATGATGTTCCGCTCCAACAACTGTCCCATATGCGTACTTTATGCACGTCCGTGGGCGACGCCCTGCTGACCGCCGGGTACTCTGCGCCGGTGCCCGAGCCCTCCCCCGCCTCCCCCGCCGACGGCCTCCGCTTCGCCTTCGGCACCCTCACCGTGCTCCCGGCCCGGCTCACCCGCTGGGACCGTCCGGCCGCGCGGGCGGGCATGCTCTGCGCGCCCGCGGCCGGTCTGGTGGTGGGGGTCGTGGCCGCCGCGACGGGAGTGGTGCTGCTGTTCCTCGGGGCGGGGCCGCTGCTCGCCGCCGTGGCCTCCGTCGCCGTGCCGGCCGCGCTGACCCGGGGGCTGCACCTGGACGGGCTGGCCGACACCGCCGACGGACTGGGCAGCGGCAAGCCCGCCGGGGACGCGCTGCGGATCATGAAGCAGTCGGACATCGGCCCCTTCGGGGTGCTCACCCTGGTGCTCGTCCTGCTGGCGCAGGTGGCCGCGCTGGCGCAGGCGTACGGCGGCTCCTGGGCACGGGGCGCGCTGGCCGCCGTGGTGTCGGCGGTCGCGGCGCGGCTCGCCCTCACCCTGGCCGCGCGCACCGGCGTGCCGGCCGCCCGGCCGGAGGGGCTGGGCGCGACGGTCGCGGGAGCGGTGCCGGTGCGGGGCGCGGTGGTCGCCGCGGCCTTGACGACGGGGCTGCTGGCGGGTGCGGGCGCGGTCCTCGGGGCGCACGACGCGCTGCGCGCCGGGCTCGCGGTGGCGGGGGCGGCCGGCGCAGCCGAACTGCTGCTGCGGCGCTGCGTCCGGCGGTTCGGCGGGGTGACCGGCGACGTGTTCGGCGGGGTCGCGGAGACGGCGGCGACGACCGCGCTCGTCGTCATGTCACTGGCCTGAAACGATCTTCGCGTCCCCCTGGGGGCACACGCGCCCCGCCGCTAGCCTGTGGGCTCGAATCGGCGGACGAACGGGGGGCGTTGATGTCGGCATCGCGTCGTGCCACGGCCTGGGTGATCGACTTCGCGCTGGTGGCGGGGCTGGCCTCGCTGCTGGCGGTGCTCACCTTCAGCCGGATCTCCGCCCTGGTGACCGACGTGCCCGGGCTGGCCGCGCGCGGCGGCTTCGACCTGCTCACCTCACGCGGGGACGTGCTGGACGCCTCCGCCGGTCTGGGCACGTCGCTGTGGGACACGTCGGTGGGGTACGTGCGGCAGGCGTTCGGGCTGCTGGCCGTCGCCGCCTTCCTCTACCAGTGGGCGTGCCTCGCCCTGGCCGGACGGACCGCCGGCAAGGCCCTCACCGGGCTGGAGGTCACCCCGCGCACGCCCCGCCGGGCGGCGCTGCGCGCGGCGGTGACGACCGCCACGGACGTCGCCGTGTACGCGGTGGCCTGTGTGCTGCTGATCGAGGGCGAGATCCTGCTGTCGGTGCTGGTGTGGCTGGTCGCGGTGGCGCTGTTCCTGCTGAACGCGCTGCCGGTGCTGGGCGCGCGGCGGCGCTCCCTCGCCGACCGGGTGGCCGGCACCTCGGTGGCCTCCGTGGAGCTCAGCAGGTTCGCCGCCACGCGTCGAGTTCGTACCTCTTGAGCAGTGAACTCAGCTTCAGACGGCGGGAGTCGGCGCAGAAGCGGGCGGTGGGCAGCTCGTACTCGGCGTGGAGGACGGCCTTGCCCGCCTCGACGAACGGGGTGAGCTCCTCGCACTCGCCGTACTGGGCGCACTGCTCGTTCACCGCGAAGTCGAAGTCGCCGACCAGGTCCGGGATCTGGTCCAGGTCGTTCTTCAGGCCCACGGCCATGCCGCGCTCGTGCGCGAGGCGGGCGATCAGCCGGTTGTAGCGGAACTGGTCGGCGGCGGTGAGCGGGAAGCCGGTGCGGTTGCGGTAGCCGTCCATGTTGTCCGGTTCCACCGCGTCGAATCCCTTGTCGCGGCACATGTCGAGGCGTGCGGCCATCAGCGGCTCCAGGACGTCGGTGCGGCGGATGTCGAGCCAGCGCTCGCCCTCCCAGCCGTTGCCCCGGCCGAGCACCGACTCCGGGAAGCCGTCCGCGTCCGGGCGGAAGTCCTCCCAGGCGCCGGTGGACAGGTAGCAGATGACCTTGCGGCCGTCGCGGTGCAGCCGGGCGACCGTCTTTGCCGAGTGGTCGAAGCCGTCGATGTCGTACACCGGGACGTCGACGGCGGTGTCCAGGCGGCCGCTGAGCTGCCACTGCCAGGCGACGCCGGGCCGCGGCCGCCACCACTCCCCCGACGGCGACGGCTCCGCGTCCGCGCCGCCCGAACCCCCGGCACACCCCGTCAGCACCAGGGCCAGCAGGACGGCCACCGCGCGCACTCCTCTCACCGGACGCTCCTCCAGGGCTCACGGCCGCCGCGCCCCGGTGGCGCGGCGGCACCCCCATGATCGCCCGGTCGTCCGCACCCCGGGTCGCGATCCGGACACCGCACGGGCCGGCCCGGGGCATTCCCGGCCCGCCGCGGGGCACCCGCCGCGCCGGGGCGGGTGCGCACCGGCCATGAGAGCGGGCGCACACGCGCGTAGGCTCGGAGCCGAGTGTTCGCCGCACCGGGGGAGGCCCCGACGGGATCGCACCCGGACATCACGATTAGGGTCGGCTGCCGGGCCCGGTCGACCCACACCCTTCGGCCACTGAAACTTCACATCGGAAGCGAGAATTCACCACCGTGACTGCTCTGACTCTCAGCACCGCCGCGGTCGCCGGCCTGCGCGCCGACGCGATCGTGATCGGTGTCGCCAAGGGCTCCGCGTCCACGCCCGGAGGACCCGTCGTCGCACCGGGCGCCGAGGCCGTGGACCAGGCGTACGACGGCAACCTGGCCGGTGTTCTGGAGACCCTCGGCGCGTCCGGTGCCGAGGGCGAGGTGACCAAGCTCCCCGCGCCGGCCGGCCTCAAGGCGCCGCTCGTGGTGGCGGTGGGCCTCGGCGCCCGGCCCGAGGAGGACTCCGGCTACGACGCCGAGGCGCTCCGCAAGGCGGCCGGCGTCGCCGCCCGGGCGCTCGCCGGCGCCAAGAAGGCCGCGTTCGCGCTGCCCGTGGCGGACGCCGCCGACGCCGGCGCGGTCGCCGAGGGCGTGCTGCTCGGCGCGTACTCCTTCGACGCGTACAAGGACAAGGGCGACGCGAAGAACGGCAAGAACGGCAAGGCCCCGCTCGCCGAGGCCGTGCTGCTCGGCGGCAAGTCCCGCGACAAGGCGTTCAAGGCGGCCCTCGAGCGCGCCGTCGCCGTGTCCGAGGAGCTCAACCGCGCCCGCGACCTGATCAACACCCCGCCGAACGACCTCAACCCCGAGGCGTTCGCGGCGGTCGCCCAGGCGGCGGCCAAGGAGCACGGCATCAAGGTGCAGGTGCTCGACGAGAAGGCCCTCGCCAAGGGCGGCTACGGCGGCATCCTCGGCGTCGGCGCCGGCTCCGCCTCGGGTCCGCGCCTGGTGAAGCTGTCGTACACCTCGTCCAAGGCGAAGAAGCACCTCGCCCTGGTCGGCAAGGGCATCACCTACGACTCGGGCGGCATCTCGCTCAAGCCGGCCGGCCACAACGAGACGATGAAGTGCGACATGAGCGGCGCCGCCGCCGTGTTCGCCGCGGTCGTCGCTGCCGCCCGCCTCGGCCTGGAGGTCAACGTCACCGGCTGGCTGGCGCTGGCCGAGAACATGCCCTCCGGCTCGGCGACCCGTCCGGGCGACGTGCTGCGCATGTACAGCGGCAAGACCGTCGAGGTGCTCAACACCGACGCCGAGGGCCGGCTGGTCCTGGCGGACGCGCTGTGGGCGGCCTCGCAGGAGAAGCCGGACGCCATCGTGGACGTGGCGACCCTGACCGGCGCCATGATGCTGGCGCTGGGCAGCCGCACCTTCGGCATCATGGCCAACGACGACGGCTTCCGCGCCGCGGTGCACGAGGCCGCCGAGGAGGCGGGCGAGCCGGCCTGGCCGATGCCGCTGCCGGAGCACCTGCGCAAGGGCATGGAGTCGGCGACCGCCGACATCGCCAACATGGGCGAGCGGATGGGCGGCGGCCTGGTCGCCGGCCTGTTCCTGCGCGAGTTCGTCGGCGAGGGCATCACCTGGGCCCACCTCGACATCGCCGGTCCGGCCTTCAACGAGGGCGGCCCCTTCGGCTACACGCCCAAGGGCGGGACGGGCAGCGCGGTGCGCACGCTGGTGCGGCTGGCGGAGCGGGCCGCCGCCGGCGAGCTGAGCTGACGCGTCCTCGGGTGAGGGGCCTCGTACGCGGGTGCGACGGGGCCCCGTCACCGGGGAGTGGGACGTCTCACACCACGGCCCGGCGTCTCGTACGGCCCCGACAAGTGCGAGGATAGGGCTCGGCAGGACAGGGCCCCACACAAGGGCCGAGAACATAGAGCGGCCGGACACCAGCCGCCGACCGGTCACTGGAGACCGGCGTGGCGCAATGCATGGAGGACGTGACGTGGCGAACGACGCCAGCACCGTTTTCGACCTAGTGATCCTCGGCGGTGGCAGCGGTGGGTACGCCGCGGCCCTGCGCGGGGCGCAGCTGGGCCTGGACGTCGCCCTGATCGAGAAGGGCAAGGTCGGCGGTACCTGCCTGCACAACGGATGCATCCCCACCAAGGCCCTGCTGCACGCGGGTGAGATCGCCGACCAGGCCCGCGAGAGCGAGCAGTTCGGTGTGAAGGCCACCTTCGAGGGCATCGACATCGCGGCCGTCCACAAGTACAAGGACGACGTCATCGCCGGCCTGTACAAGGGTCTCCAGGGGCTGATCGCCTCCCGCAAGGTCACCTACATCGAGGGCGAGGGCCGGCTGTCCTCCCCCACCTCCGTCGACGTGAACGGCCAGCGCGTCCAGGGCCGCCACGTCCTGCTGGCGACCGGCTCCGTGCCGAAGTCGCTGCCGGGCCTGGAGATCGACGGCGACCGGATCATCTCCTCCGACCACGCCCTGGTCCTGGACCGCGTGCCCAAGTCCGCGATCGTCCTGGGCGGCGGCGTCATCGGGGTCGAGTTCGCGTCCGCGTGGAAGTCGTTCGGCACCGACGTCACGATCATCGAGGGCATGAAGCACCTCGTCCCGGTCGAGGACGAGAACAGCTCCAAGCTGCTCGAGCGCGCGTTCCGCAAGCGCGGCATCAAGTTCAACCTGGGCACCTTCTTCGAGAAGGCCGAGTACACCCAGGACGGCGTCAAGGTCACCCTGGCGGACGGCAAGGAGTTCGAGGCCGAGGTCCTGCTCGTCGCCGTCGGCCGCGGCCCGGTCTCGCAGGGCCTGGGCTACGAGGAGGCCGGGGTCGCGATGGACCGCGGCTACGTCCTGGTCGACGAGTACATGCGCACGAACGTCCCGACGATCTCCGCCGTCGGCGACCTCGTCCCGACGCTCCAGCTCGCGCACGTCGGCTTCGCCGAGGGCATCCTGGTGGCGGAGCGGCTGGCCGGTCTGAAGACCGTCCCGATCGACTACGACGGTGTCCCGCGGGTGACGTACTGCCACCCGGAGGTCGCCTCCGTCGGCATCACCGAGGCCAAGGCCAAGGAGATCTACGGCGCGGACAAGGTCGTCGCTCTGAAGTACAACCTGGCGGGCAACGGCAGGAGCAAGATCCTGAAGACCGCGGGCGAGATCAAGCTCGTCCAGGTCAAGGACGGTGCGGTGGTCGGCGTCCACATGGTCGGCGACCGTATGGGCGAGCAGGTCGGCGAGGCCCAGCTGATCTACAACTGGGAGGCGCTGCCGGCCGAGGTGGCCCAGCTCATCCACGCCCACCCGACGCAGAACGAGGCGCTCGGCGAGGCCCACCTGGCCCTGGCCGGCAAGCCCCTGCACTCCCACGACTGACGCCCTCAGTCACCGGGCGCGACGACACAGACTTCCGCACTTCTAAGGAGCAACCGAAACCATGGCGGTTTCCGTAACCCTTCCGGCGCTCGGCGAGAGCGTCACCGAGGGCACTGTCACCCGCTGGCTGAAGGCCGAGGGCGAGCGCGTCGAGGCCGACGAGCCGCTGCTCGAGGTGTCCACCGACAAGGTCGACACCGAGATCCCGGCCCCCGCCTCCGGCGTGCTGTCCTCCATCAAGGTCGCCGAGGACGAGACGGTCGAGGTCGGTGCCGAGCTGGCCCTGATCGACGACGGCTCCGGCGCCCCCGCGGCCGAGCAGGCCCCCGCGGCCGAGCAGGCCCCGGCCGCCGAGCAGGCCGCCCCGCCGGCCCCCGAGCCGGAGCCGCAGGCCCAGCCGTCCACCGAGCAGCCCGCCCCGGCCCCGGCGCCCACCGCCGAGGCCGCGTCCGGCGGCGGTTCCGCGCAGGGCACCGACGTGGTCCTGCCGGCGCTCGGCGAGTCCGTCACCGAGGGCACCGTCACCCGCTGGCTGAAGTCGGTGGACGACACCGTCGAGGCCGACGAGCCGCTGCTCGAGGTGTCCACCGACAAGGTCGACACCGAGATCCCCGCCCCCGCCTCCGGCACCCTGCTGGAGATCGTGGTCGGCGAGGACGAGACCGCCGAGGTCGGCGCGAAGCTCGCCGTCATCGGCGAGGCCGGCGCCGCTCCGGCCGCCGCCCCCGCCCAGGAGGCCCCGGCCGCCCCGGCGCAGCCCGAGCCGGCCCCGGCCCAGCCCGAGCCGGCTCCGGCTCCGGAGCCCACGCCGGCCCCGGCCGCCCCGGCCCCGCAGCAGGCCGCTCCGGCTCCGCAGCAGGCCGCCCCGGCGCCCGCTCCCGCCCAGGCTCCGGCTCCGGCTCCGGCCGCACAGGCTCCCGCGGCTGAGGCCCCGGCCGCCGCCAAGGGCTCGGACGACGGCGCCTACGTGACCCCGCTGGTGCGCAAGCTCGCCGCCGAGAACGGCGTCGACCTGTCCACCGTCAAGGGCACCGGCGTCGGCGGCCGCATCCGCAAGCAGGACGTGCTCGCCGCCGCCGAGGCCGCCAAGGCCGCCGCGCCGGCCCCGGCCGCCGCCGCTCCGGCCGCCTCGAAGAAGGCCCCGGCGCTGGAGGCGTCCCCGCTGCGCGGCCAGACCGTGAAGATGCCGCGGATCCGCAAGGTCATCGGCGACAACATGGTCAAGGCCCTGCACGAGCAGGCCCAGCTGTCCTCGGTCGTCGAGGTCGACGTCACCCGTCTGATGAAGCTGCGCGCCCGGGCCAAGGACGCGTTCGCGGCGCGCGAGGGCGTCAAGCTCTCCCCGATGCCGTTCTTCGTCAAGGCCGCGGCCCAGGCGCTGAAGGCCCACCCGGTCATCAACGCCAAGATCAACGAGGCCGAGGGGACCATCACCTACTTCGACACCGAGAACATCGGTATCGCGGTGGACTCCGAGAAGGGCCTGATGACCCCGGTCATCAAGAACGCCGGCGGCCTCAACATCGCCGGCATCGCCAAGGCCACGGCGGAGCTGGCGGGCAAGGTCCGCGGCAACAAGATCACCCCGGACGAGCTCTCGGGCGCGACCTTCACCATCTCCAACACCGGGTCGCGCGGCGCGCTCTTCGACACGATCATCGTGCCGCCGGGCCAGGTCGCGATCCTCGGCATCGGCGCCACGGTCAAGCGTCCGGCCGTCATCGAGACCGAGGAGGGCACGGTCATCGGCGTCCGCGACATGACCTACCTGACCCTCTCCTACGACCACCGCCTGGTGGACGGCGCCGACGCGGCCCGTTACCTGACGGCGGTCAAGGCGATCCTGGAGGCCGGCGAGTTCGAGGTCGAGCTCGGTCTGTGAACCGGGCGGTGACCACGGACCGCTGATCAGGTCCCTCGGTGCCCCCGTCCGGAAGCCCTCGCGGCTTCCGGACGGGGGCACCGTCACATGGGGCGTGTAAGTCTCGTCTCACCTGGGCGAGAGCGCCCCCGCGCGCCCCACCCGGGCGGGCTCCCGGCCGTATTGTCTATTCGTCAAAGCCCCCCGGGGGCCCGCGGGCCCCGCTAAGGAGCCCGTCATGACCGCGCCCGTCGTCCACTCGCTGCGCGAACAGATCCGCGAGCACATCCTGGAAGGGATCATCAGCGGGCGCTGGAAGCCGGGCGAGCGGATCGTGGAGCGGCGCATCGCGACCGAGCTGGAGGTCAGCCAGACGCCCGTGCGGGAGGCGCTGCGCGAGCTGGAGTCGCTGCGGCTGATCGAGTCGGCGCCGAACAAGGGCGTGCGGGTGCGGAACCTGACCGCGGCCGACCTGGAGGAGAGCTATCCGGTCCGGGCCGGTCTGGAGGCGATCGCGGCGGAGCTGGCGGCGGGGCGGCTGGCGGAGGACTGCTCGGCGCTGGAACCGCACGTGGCCGCGCTGTACGAGGCGGACCGGCTGTCCGACGGGACCGCGCAGGTGCGGCACACGGTGGCGTTCCACCGGGAGCTGGTGCGGGCGGCGGGGAACTCGGTGCTGCTGCACACGTGGGAAGGGCTGGGGATCGAGGTGTTCACGGCGCTGTCGATACGGTGGCTGGGCACCGTGCAGCAGTCCTACGCGGAGGAGCACGAGGAGCTGGTCGCGGCGTTCCGCCGGCGCGACCCGCGCATCGCGGAACTGGTCAAGGCGCACGTGCTGGGGTGTGCCCCGCGCGCTTGAACAACCGTTTCGCGCGGTTCCCCGCGCCCCTGAGGGAGTGCGGGGAACCACGCGAAAAGGCCCCCACCGGCCCGCGGTCGACACACCTCCGAAGCGTCCCGCGCTCGCCGGCGCACACCCCATCTCACCTGGGCGAACGCCCAGATCATTCCGTCACCCCGTGCCACCGCCGGAGGCACCCCGTGCCGACTTTCTCCAGATCAAGAGATTTTGCCCCTCAACCCTTTGATCGATCATCGATCACGGAGTTATTGTCGCCTGCGGACTTCCACCGAAGTCCGCAGCCCTGTCCTGCCAAAGACCAAGGGCACCCCCGAACCCTTTGAGGGCACCCCCTTCGACTGAGGAAGGCGGCGACATGACCGACCCCAACGCCATCCAGCCGAGCGAGCTCGACCAGCTCCCGGACCGCGACCCCGAGGAGACCGCCGAGTGGCAGGCCTCCCTGGACGCCGTTGCCGCGGCGGCCGGGCCGCACCGTGCCGCGTACCTGATGCGCCGTACGCTGGAGCGTGCCGAGGGCGCCGGCGTCGCGCTGCCCAAGCTGCTCGAGACCGACTACGTCAACACCATCCCCACCGCGGCCGAGCCCGCCGTGGACGGCGACGAGGCGCTGGAGCAGCGCATCACCGCCTGGAACCGCTGGAACGCGGCGGCGATGGTGACCCGTGGCAGCAAGTACGGCGTCGGCGGCCACATCGCCACCTTCGCCTCGGCCGCGTGGCTCTACGAGACCGGTTTCAACCACTTCTTCCGCGGCAAGGAGGGGGACGGCTCCGGCGACCAGCTCTACATCCAGGGCCACGCCTCCCCCGGCATCTACGCCCGCGCCTTCCTCGACGGCCGGATCAGCGAGGAGCAGCTCGACAACTTCCGCCGCGAGGCCGGCGGCAACGGCCTGCCCTCCTACCCGCACCCGCGGCGCCTGCCCTGGCTGTGGGAGTTCCCCACCGTGTCGATGGGCCTCGGCCCGATCTCCGCGATCTACCAGGCGCGCTTCAACCGCTACCTGACCAACCGCGGCATCAAGGACGTCTCCGACTCCCACGTGTGGGCGTTCCTCGGCGACGGCGAGATGGACGAGCCCGAGTCGACGACCGCGCTCACCCTGGCCGCCCGTGAGCAGCTGGACAACCTGACCTTCGTCGTCAACTGCAACCTGCAGCGCCTCGACGGGCCGGTCCGCGCCAACTTCAAGATCGTGCAGGAGCTGGAGGCCCAGTTCCGCGGCGCCGGCTGGAACGTGATCAAGACCCTGTGGGGTTCGGCCTGGGACGAGCTGTTCCGGCTCGACACCACGGGCGCGCTGGTCCGCCGCCTCCGCGAGGTGCCGGACGCACAGGTGCAGACGTACCAGACGCGCGACGCCGCCTACATCCGCGAGGACTTCTTCGGCGCGGACCCGGCGCTCGTCGAGATGGCGAAGCTGCTGAGCGACGACAAGATCCTCGAGTGCTTCCACTTCTCCCGCGGCGGCCACGAGTCCCGCAAGGTGTACGCCGCGTACAAGGCCGCGCTCTCCCACAAGGGCGCGCCGACCGTGATCCTGGCGCAGACCGTCAAGGGCCACACCCTCGGTGAGGGCTTCGCCTCGAAGAACGCCAACCACCAGATGAAGAAGCTGACGGTGGACGAGTTCAAGGCGATGCGCGACCGCCTGGAGCTGCCGATCCCGGACTCCCGGTTCACCGACGGCGTGGTGCCCTACGCGCACCCGGGCGCCGACTCCCCCGAGGTCCGCTACCTCCAGGAGCGCCGCGCCGCCCTCGGCGGTCCCGCCCCGGCCCGCCGGGTGCACCCGGTCGCGCCGCTGCCGCTCCCCGCCGACAAGGCGTTCACCGCCTTCGACAAGGGCTCCGGCTCGCAGAACGTGGCCACCACGATGGCGTTCGTCCGCCTGGTCAAGGACCTGGTCCGCGACAAGGAGACCGGCAGGCGCTGGGTGCCGATCGTCCCCGACGAGGCGCGCACCTTCGGCATGGAGAGCCTCTTCCCGTCCCTCGGCATCTACTCGCCGATGGGCCAGACGTACGAGCCGGTCGACCGTGACCAGCTGATGTACTACAAGGAAGCCAAGAACGGCCAGATCTTCAACGAGGGGATCACCGAGGCCGGCGCCATGGCCGAGTTCATCGCCGCGTCGACGTCGTACGCGACGCACGGCGAGACGATGATCCCGTTCTACATCTACTACTCGATGTTCGGCTGGCAGCGCACCGGCGACCAGATGTGGCAGCTCGGCGACCAGCTCGGCCGCGGCTTCCTGGTCGGCGCCACCGCGGGCCGCACCACGCTGACCGGTGAGGGCCTCCAGCACGCCGACGGCCACTCCCCCGTCATCGCGGCGACCAACCCGGCCGCCCTGACGTACGACCCGGCGTTCGCGTACGAGATCGCGGTCATCGTCAAGGAGGGCCTGCGCCGGATGTTCGGCGAGGCGGAGCCGGGCGAGGACCAGGACGTCTTCTACTACCTGACGGTCTACAACGAGCCGCTGCCGCAGCCCGCGAAGCCGCAGGCGGCCGGCATCGACGAGGGCATCGTCAAGGGCCTGTACCGCTTCAACACGGCGGAGTCCGCGGGCCTGTCCCCCGCCGCCAACGCCCCGCGCATCCAGCTGCTGGGCTCCGGCACGGCGATCCACTGGGCGCTGAAGGCGCAGGCGATGCTCGCCGAGGAGTGGGGCGTGGCCGCCGACGTGTGGTCCGCCACCTCGTGGACCGAGCTGCGGCGCGACGCGATGGAGGCCGACGAGGCCCTGCTGCGCGGCGAGGAGCGGGTGCCGTACGTCCGGCAGGCGCTCCAGGGCGCCGACGGCCCGGTGCTGGCGGTGTCCGACTACATGCGCCAGGTCCCGGACCAGATCGCGCAGTGGGTCGAGCAGGACTACACCTCGCTCGGTGCCGACGGCTTCGGTCTGTCGGACACCCGTGAGGCGGCCCGTCGCCACTTCGGCGTGGACGCCGAGTCCATCGTCGTCGCGGCCCTGGCCCAGCTCGCCCGGCGCGGCGAGGTGCAGGCCACCGCGGTGAAGGAGGCCCGGGAGAAGTACGGCCTGTAGGGCTCGAGGTGCGGGGAGGCCCCCGTCGTCACGCGTGCGCGCGGGGCGGCGGGGGCCTCTTGCATGATGGGCGCATGCGTGCTGCCCGGTTGATCAAGATGGTGCTGCTGCTGCAGTCCCGGCCCTCCATGACCGCCGCCGAACTGGCCCGGGAGCTGGAGGTGTCGGAGCGGACGGTCACCCGGGACGCGCAGGCCCTGTCGGAGGCGGGCGTGCCGGTGTACGCGGACCGGGGGCGGATCGGCGGCTACCGGCTGGTCGGCGGGTACCGGACCCGGCTGACGGGGCTGGCCCGCGGCGAGGCGGAGGCGCTGTTCCTGTCCGGGGTGCCGGGCGCGCTGCGCGAGATGGGCCTGGAGGACGCGGCCTCGGCGGCCCGGCTGAAGGTGTCCGCCGCGCTGCTGCCGTCGCTGCGGGACGCCTCCCGGACGGCCGCGCAGCGGTTCCACCTGGACGCGCCGAACTGGTTCCGCGAGCCGGAGACGCCGGAGCTGCTGCCGGCCGTGGCGGACGCGGTGTGGGACGACCGGCGCATCACCGCCCGCTACCGGCGCGGGGCGGGCGGGCAGCGGCGCGAGGTGGAGCGGGAGCTGGAGCCGTACGGGCTCGTGCTGAAGGCGGGCGTCTGGTACCTGTGCGCGCGGGTCGCGGGGCGGGACTCCTTCCGGGTGTACCGGATCGACCGGTTCACGGCGGTGGAGCCGGGAGAGGAGCGGTTCGAGCGGGCGGAGGACTTCGAGTTGCCCGCGTTCTGGGAGGAGCGGGCGGAGCAGTTCGCGCGGTCGATCCTGCGGGCGGACGTGGTGGTGCGGCTGACGGCGGAGGGGATGCGGAGGCTGCCGTACGCGGTGGACCCGGTGTCCGCGCGGGAGGCGCTGGAAGGGGTGGCGGAGCCCCGCGCCGGTGAGTGGGTCACCGTGAGGCTGCCGGTGGAGTCGGAGGAGGTGGCGCGGGTGCAGCTGACCGCGCTGGGTGCGGAGGCGGAGGTGGTGGAGCCCGTGTCGTTGCGGGAGTTCTTCGCCTCCGAGGCGGAGCGGTCGGTGCGGTTGTACCGGGGGTGAGGGGGCTGAGGGCGCGCGTTCGGTTCGTTCGCCCCCTCCGCCCCTTCCCTTCCCGTCCCCGGGGGCTTCGCCCCCGGGCCCCGTTCGCGCGGTTCCCCGCGCCCCTGGAGGGGCGCGGGCCGGTGATGTCCGGTCCCGGCCTCCCTCCGGCTCCGGCGGAGCCGGAGGGCACGCCGCTCGGGCTCGGGAACGAGGCGCTGCTCGCCGCGCGCTACCCGCGGCTGTGGGAGAGGTTCCGCGGGGACTGAGCCGCGGGGCGCGGACGCCGGGCGCCGGTCACAGGCGCCGGTGCGGGCTCGGCGCGTGGCGCAGGGGGGCCGCGTTGGCCTGCATGAGGGCGGTGGCCGTGGAGGCCGCGGGTCCGAGGACGACGGCCGCCGCGGCGCACAGCGCGGTCCAGGGGCGGCGCAGGGCGTCCGCCCAGGTCGTACTTCGGTCAGGGGTGTCGCTCATGGGCTCAGCTCTTCGTTCCGTGCGTCGCCTGTCGCGGTGACGCGCTGTGTGTCGGTGCCGGTGCCCCGGCCGGGGCCGGTTCCGGCGTCGCGGCCCTGGAGACGGGCCGCGAGGTCCCTGATCTCCGGGAGCCGCGCGTGCAGGGCGGCGCCCGGGCAGTCGGTCATGTAGCCGTCGCTGTGCCCCGCGACGGCGGGCAGGGTGGCGGTGGTGCCGGCCGCGTACCGGCTGCCGCCGTTGCTGGAGACCAGCCGCACCTCGGCGCGCGGGTCGGTGCCGGAGGGGCCGAGCTTCCAGGCGGTCACCGCGGCGATCGCGCGCAGCATCACGTCCGGTACCTCCGCGCCCTCGGTGAAGGTGCCGAGGGCGGCGATGCCGGCGGTGCGGTGGTTGAAGCCCTGGGTGTGGGCGCCGGTGACGGGGCGGTCGGCGCCGCCCGCGCGGCCCTCGTAGACGGTGCCGCAGCGGTCGACGACGAAGTTGTAGCCGAGGTCGTCCCAGTCCCGCCCCTGGGTCTGCCCCTCGTACAGCGCCCGGATGATGCCGGGGGCGTCGGCGCAGTCGTACCCGTTGGGCGAGTCGGTGTGGTGCAGGAACACGGCGACGACCTGGTCGTCGTAGCGCGGCGGGGGCTGGTCGCGGGCCGCGTCGCCGATCCATGCCGCGCGCGGCACGATGTCCGGCCGGGGCGCGTGGAAGACGGGCGCGGGACGGACGGCGGCCCGGGCGTCGGACTCGGCGGCCCGTTCCACGCCCTGGGCGCTCAGCACCAGCGCGACGGCGGCGGCCGCGCCCGGGACGAAACCGAGGGGCGCGGTGACCGCCCGGGGCAGCCGCGTGCGGCCGGGCCCGCCGGGTATCCGGGGCGGGCGGGGTTTCCGCGCGCCGCGCGGTCTCCTGGGGACACGCATGGTCTCACTGTGGGTGCGGCCGGCGAAGCACGCGACATCTGCTCTGCCAGTCGGTGGACGACCGGTGGAACCATCGTCCCGATGCGTGACGTTCTCCCCGGTGCACGCGCGCCTCGCGGGCGTTCTCCCCGCGTCCGGACGGCGCGTGGCTGATCATCGGGCCCCCGGGCCCCGTATTGAGGGTCGGCGGTCCCGAGAGAAAGGCGGCGTGCGTGGAGCTGCTCGACATTCTGCTGATGCTGGTCGTCCTGGCCTATGCGGCGTCCGGTTACCGGCGCGGACTGGTCGCCGGCTGTGTGTCCCTGGCCGGTTTCGTGGGCGGCGCGGTCGTCGGCGTGTGGATCCTGCCGTGGGTGATGGACCTGGTGACGCCGGGGACGACGCGGGCGACGGTGACGGCGGTGGTCACGGTGCTGCTGCCGGCCGTGGTGGGGCACGAACTGGCGGGGCGGCTGGGGCTGCGGCTGCGCCGGGAGCTGGACCGGGGCCCGCTGCGGGTGGCGGACGGGGTCGGCGGGGCCGCGGCGAACGCGGTGGCGGTGCTGATCGTGGCGTGGGTGGCGGCGAGCGTGCTGGGCGCGTCCTCGTCGCCGCTGGTCACGTCGGCGATCCGGGACTCGCGGCTGCTGGGCGCGGTGCAGGACGCGATGCCGGACACCACGCCGGCCTGGTTCTCGCGGGCCACCTCGGCGCTGACCGAGGCGGGTTTCCCGCAGGTGTTCAACCCGTTCGAGAACGAGTCGACGGCGGAGGTCGCCGCGCCGACCGGGGACAACGTCACGGCGGCCGCCACCCGTGCCGCGCGGCGCAGCACCGTGAAGGTCGAGGGGGTGGCAGGCGTCCAGGGCCGCGAGGGCAGCGGGTTCGTGTACGCGCGGGAGCGCGTGATGACCAACGCGCACGTGGTGGCGGGCATCGACGAGCCCACCGTGCGGGTGGGCGGGGTCGGGCGGGCGTACGAGGCGCGGGTGGTGCTGTTCGACCCGCGGACGGACGTGGCCGTGCTGTACGTACCGGATCTGCGGGCGCCGGTGCTGGCCTTCGACGACGACGCCGGGCGGGGCGCGGCGGCGGTGGTGGCGGGCTATCCGCAGGACGGCGACCTGGATCTGCGGGCGGCGACGGTCGCGGCGCGGGTGCAGGCGCGGGGGCGGAACATCTACAACGACGCCCCGGTCACCCGGGAGATCTACTCGATCCGCTCCACGGTCCGGCCCGGGAACTCCGGCGGTCCGCTGCTGACCACCGACGGGCGGGTGTTCGGGGTGGTGTTCGCGCGGTCCACCTCGGACGTGGAGACGGGGTACGTGCTGACGGCGGACGAGGTGGCGGACGAGGCCGCGCGGGCGGCCACGGCGACCACGGCGGTGGACACGGGGCGGCCGGTGGCGTCGTAGCGGGAGCCGCCGTCAGAGAAGGCTCCGCCCCCTGTGGACGGCGTCGGCGTGACGGCCGCCGAGGTGGAACCCGCCGGGCAGCACGTCCTCCACCGCGAAGCCCTCGGACGCGTACAGCGTGCGGGCGACGGTGTGGGGGCCGAGGACCGGCAGGGTGATCCGGCGCGCTCCCCGGCGACGGGCCCCGGCGACGGGCGGCCCGCACCGACGCCCGGCCGGCGCCCGTGCCGCGGGCCTCCCGTCGCGGCGGCCAGGCCGCAGATCCGCAGCACGTGCGCGTGGGACGACGGCAGGGCGGTGGGCCGGGCGAGCCGGACGCAGCCCACGAGCCGTCCGTCGTCCTCGGCGACGAGAGGGGCGTCCGGGCCGCGCGTCGGGCGGAAGAAGGGCTCGTCGGGTCCGGACGCCGGCCTGACCTCGTGCAGCGGTGACCAGGTCTCCCGGTCCGGACGGGCCAGGGCGTCCTCGTCGTCGGGGCGGGGGGGGACGCGTGAGCGGTTCCGGCATGCGCGTCACTCCGCGACTCCACGTGCCGTCCCCACCGTGATTTCCCGTGCGGCCGGGGCAGGATGGACGCCATGGAACATGCGCGGATCGCGGTGGCCGGGGCGTCCGGACTGATCGGCTCTGCCCTGGCGCGGTCGCTGACGGCGGACGGGCACACGGTGGTGCGGCTGGTGCGCCGGGCGCCCCGGTCGGCGGACGAGGTCCGCTGGGACCCCGGGCGGGGCTCCGTGGACGCGGCGGGGCTCGCCGGGTGCGACGCGGTGGTGAACCTGGCGGGCGCCGGGGTGGGCGACCGGCGCTGGACGGACGCGTACAAGGACCTGATCCGCTCCAGCCGGGTGCGGGGGACGACCGCGCTCGCCGAGGCGGTCGCCGGGCTGCCTGAGGACGCCAGGCCGCGGGTGTTCCTGAACGGCAGCGCGATCGGCTACTACGGCGAGACCGGCGACCGGGCGGTGGACGAGAGCGCGCCCCCGGGCGAGGGGTTCCTGCCGGAGGTGTGCGTGGACTGGGAGGCCGCCGCGGCGCCGGCCCGGGAGGCGGGCGTGCGGACCGTGTTCGCGCGCACCGGCCTGGTGGTGGCGCGCGGCGGCGGGGCGTGGGGGCGGCTGTTCCCGCTGTTCCGGGCCGGTCTGGGCGGGCGGCTCGGGGACGGGCGGCAGTACTGGTCGTACATCGCGCTGCACGACGAGGTGGCGGCGCTGCGGCATCTGCTGGACACCGAGGGGCTGTCCGGGCCGTTCAACCTGACGGCCCCCGAGCCGCTGACGAACCGTGAGATC
This sequence comes from Streptomyces sp. DSM 120436, assembly GCF_055778765.1. Lineage (NCBI taxonomy): Bacteria > Bacillati > Actinomycetota > Actinomycetes > Kitasatosporales > Streptomycetaceae > Streptomyces > Streptomyces sp. DSM 120436. The sequence continues at coordinate 1,782,906 of NZ_JBSKBS010000002.1, forward strand.
ACCGCGGCGATGGCGCACGTCCTCAGGCGTCCCGCCGTGTTCGCGGTGCCGGCGCCGGTGCTGCGGACGGTGCTCGGCGAGATGGCGGGGGACGTGCTGGGCAGCGCGCGGGTGCTGCCCACGCGGTTGCTGGAGTCGGGGTTCCGGTTCGCCTTCCCGCGGATCGAGGGGGCGGTCAGGGCGGCGCTGTGAGGGACGCCGTGGGGGTGACCGCGCACGGACGCGAGCTGACGGCGCCGGGCAGCGACCTCCCCTGACCCCTCTGCGACCGGATCGCGCCCGTACGGGGCGCGTATGCGACCGTCGTGCGCCCGTGCACGGTGCGTGCGCGCCTGACCCGGCGACCGGACACGGACCTAACCTCGAGCCGAACTCGGGTATCCCTGGGGCCTGTTGAGGGCATGACGTCTCCAGCGCCCGCGCAACCTCGAGGAGGGGCACGTGCTAGAGCCCACGCACCAGGCGGACGTCGTCGTCGTGGGAGCCGGGGTGGCCGGACTCTCCGCGGCACGACGACTGACCAGCGCAGGACTGTCCACCGTCGTCCTGGAGGCCGCCCATGAGGTGGGGGGCCGCATGGCGACCGAGCAGGTCGACGGCTTCCGTCTGGACAGAGTCGGCCGGCTGCTGTCGACGGCATGCGCCGAACTGCACGTCACCCCGGGGCTGGAGGGCCTGGTCCTGCGGCCGTTCGCGCCCGGTGTCCTGCTGCACAGCGACGGGCGACATCATCGCGCCGGAGCGCGGGCGGGCGCCCGGCGCGCACGGGGAGCACGGAGCGCGAGGAACGCGAGGGGCGCGCTTCACGCGGTGCGTGCCCTGGCGAACGCCCCCCTGCCGGGGCCGCGCAGGCCGGCGGCGGTGCCCGGGCGGCAGGTGTCCGCGCCCCGCAACCGGGGCGGCGCCCCGCTGGGCACGGCGCTGGACCAGGCCCGGCTGGGGGCCGCGCTGAACCGGCTGGCGGGCACGTCGGCGGAACGGCTGCTGGCCCGCCCCGAGACGACCGCCGCCGAGGCGCTACACGGCCGGGGCCTGCCCGCCCGCACCGTCGACGGCTTCCTGCGCCCCCTGCTCGCCGCCCTGTTGTGCGACCCGGAGCTCACCACGTCCAGCAGGCCGGCGGACCTCGCCCTGCGGGACTTCGCGAGCGGACGGCTGTGTCTGCCGGAGGGCGGGGCGGAGGCGCTGCCGCGGCTGCTGGCGCGGGCGCTGCCGCCGGGCACGGTGCACACGGGGGTGCGGGTCACCTCCGTGTCGACGACGTCGGTGACCACCGCGGAGCACGGGGAGTTCCGGTGCGCGGCGGTGCTGGTCGCGACCGGCGCGCGGGCCGCAGCGGAGCTGCTGCCGGGGCTGCGGGTGCCGGACTTCCATCCGGTGACGGTGGTGCACCACACCACCGACGAGCCGCCCGGCACGGGCACCTCGCTGCTGCTGGACGCGGACCGGGGCGGGCCGGTGGCGCACACGGCGCTCGTCAGCGCGGTAGACCCCTCCCGCGCCCCGGCCGCCCGCACGCTGGTGACCTCCACGGTCCTCGGCCCGGCCACGGCGGACACCGACACGGCCGTGCGCACGCACCTGGCGCGGCTGTACGGGGTGCCGACGGCACGGTGGGAGACGCTGGCGGTACGGCACACCGCCGACGCGGTCCCGGCGATGCGCCCGCCGCACGACCTGCACCGTCCGGTACGGCTCCTGGCCGGCCTGTACGTCTGCGGCGACCACCGCGACAGCGGCACGGTCCAGGGCGCCCTCCGCTCCGCCGACCGCGCGGCCACCGCCCTCCTGACCGACCTGGGAGCAGGCCGTCCGATGCACACGGCCGACCCCGTCCCCACAGTCCGGGCAGCCTGACCCCCGCCCCGGACGGACCCCACGAACCGGCGCCCGCCGACGGTGAACACACCCTCGGCGGGTGCCTTCCACCTCAGACGCCCCCTGAGCAAGGACGCGCCCGGCACCCGCACCGGCGCTCGGAACACCGCACGGCCTCGCACGGCACGCTCCCGGACCGGCTGGGCGCCTCCCCGCCCGGGATGCGGCGCGCGTCCCGCGGCCCGGGTCGGCGACTCCTCCGTGCCGCATCCGGTCCGCCCCGGGAGCCGCCTCGCGTCCTGCGCGACGCGGCGGCCGTGCTCCGCGCCGGCGGCCCCATGCCCGCACACGCACCACGCACCGGGCGGAAGCCGTGAGCACGCCGTGCAGGGTCCCGGCCGCGAGGTGACACCCCCGCCCCGGAAGCCGGGTGGGGGCTGTCTCCCCGCGACCCGGGAAGTCCCCGCCCCCTCAGACGAACGCCGTCGCCACCCTGTCGCGGTACGTGCGGACCGGGGCCGCGTCGCGGTACGGCTCCAGGCGGCGTTCGAAGTCGCGGACGTACTCGACCGCGCGGACCGAACGCATCTCCGCCGCCTGGGCGGCCGCCTCCGCCGCGAGCTGGCAGGCCTGGTCGAGTTCGCCCAGCCCGAGGCGGGCGGTGGCGAGGACGACGCGGCAGAACAGGCGGCTGCGGGCGTGACCCGGCGCGCGCAGCTGCAGCGAGCGTTCGGCGTGCTGGGCCGCCGCGCGGAACTGCTGGAGGTCCCGGTGGCAGTGGCCGAACTCGTCGGCGAGCTGGGCCTCGTCGAAGGAGCGCGCCCAGTGCGGCACCTCGTCGCCGGGCCGTGCCGCGTCCAGCGCGCGTTCCGCGCGGACCAGGGCGGCCGTGCCGGCCCGTACCTCGCCGAGCACCGCGTGCCCGCGTGCCTCGGCGGCGTGCAGCAGGGCCTGGACGGCGGGCGGGACCGAGCTGCCCACGCCCTGCTGGGCGACCCGGGCGAGCTGCACGGCCTCCCGCCCGTGACCGAGGTAGACGGCCTGGCGGCTCATGGTGACCAGGACGTAGGCGCCGTACGCCCGGTCGCCGGCGGCCTGGGCCAGCCGGAGCGCCTGGACGAAGTACCGCTGGGCGAGCCCGTGCGCGGCGATGTCGTACGAGGTCCAGCCGGCCAGCCGGGTCAGGTCGGCCGCGGCGGCGAACAGCCGTCGGCCCGTCTGCTCGCCGTAGGCGCCGCGCAGCATCGGCTCCAGCTCGTGCTCCAGGTAGCGCACGAGGGCCTGGCGGGCGTGCCCGCCGCCGTACGCGTCGTCGAGGGTGCGGAAGAGCTCGCCGACGGAGCGCAGCGCGGCGATGTCGCCCCCGGTGACCCGGTGGCCGGGCGCGCGGTCGGCCGCCCCGCGCCGGCGGGCGGCGGTCTCGGCGGGGGTCACGGGCCGCGCCGGCGAGCGGCCCTGGGCGGGCACCCGTACCGGCTCGGCGCGGGCCACCTTCTCGTCGGGCCGCCCGATCAGCCAGTCCCGGCTGGGCACCACAAGCCCCGCCGAGGTGAACGCGATCTTGCGCAGCTCGGCGTGGCTGCCGGAGTCCTTGCGCCACAGCCCGCTGACGATGTCGACGGCCTCCTCGGGGGTGGCCGCGAACTCCAGCCCCGCGTAGACCGGCGCGCAGGCGTCCAGTCCGAGGTCCTGGGCGGTGAGCCGGCGTCCGAGGCGCCGGGTGAAGACCTCGGCGATCAGCGCCGGGGTCGTGCCGCGCGGCTGCTGTCCGCGCAGCCAGCGGGTGACGGAGGTCTTGTCGTATCTCAGGTCGAGCCCGTGTTCGAGACCGAGCTGGTCCACGCGACGGGCGAGTCCCGCGTTGGAGAACCCCGCTTCTGCGATGAGCGCGGCGAGCTGGCGGTTGGGGGTGCGCTGCGCGGGTCGTTCCGTCATCTGCGGTGCGGTCTCCTGCCTTCCGGCTGTTGCCCTGTCCGGATTGCCTGTGAGCAGCCCTTATGGCCGTGCGGTCGGCGCGAATGTAGCGGAGCGTGAGCACTCGGTCGCAGAGATTGACCGGCATTCATCCGATCGTGTGAGGATTGGTTCGAAGCTGACGAGCGGGGCACGGGCGGCCCTCCGGCGGCCGACCGCCGACGGCCGCCGGTCGGAGGAGTGTCGAACGGTCGTACAGTGGCGTGGGCGCGTTTCGCGCCTGACGACCTTCGAGGGAGGCGTTTGCCGTGAGTGAGGTGCGGTTCGTCCGGATGGGCTTCGGCGACGAGGCGGTGGACTACCGGGTGGCCTGGGACGAACAGCGCCGGGTGCACGCCGCACGGTTCGCCGACGAGGTGCCCGACACCGTGATCCTGCTGGAGCACCCGCCCGTCTACACCGCCGGGCGGCGCACCGAGGACAGCGAGCGGCCCCTCGACGGGACCCCCGTCATCGACGTGGACCGCGGCGGCAAGATCACCTGGCACGGGCCGGGCCAGCTGGTGGGCTACCCGATCCAGAAGCTGCCCCGCCCGGTGGACGTGGTCGCGCACGTCCGCCGCCTGGAGGAGGCGCTGATCCGCACCTGCGCGGAGTTCGGCCTGGAGACCACCCGGGTCGAGGGCCGCAGCGGGGTGTGGGTGCTGGGCGACCCGGTCGAGCGGCGCCCTGCGTGGGGGTCCCCCCGGTCGAAGGCCGGGGGAGGCCTCTGCCTGGACTTCGACCCGCGACTGCACGACGAGGAGTTCGACCCCCGGCTCAACGGCCCGGAGTACGCCCCCTCCAACGCCGGCCAGCGCCGCGAGGACCGCAAGATCGCGGCGATCGGCATCCGGGTCGCCAAGGGCGTCACGATGCACGGTTTCGCGCTGAACGTGAACCCCGACAACAAGTGGTTCGACAAGATCATCCCGTGCGGCATCCGCGACGCGGGCGTCGCCTCCCTGGCGAACGAGCTGGGCCGCGACCTCACGATCCAGGACGTGCTGCCCGTCGTGGAGCGCCACCTGAAGGACGTGCTCGAGAACGCCGAACCGACGCCGAGGGCGGTCGGGAAGGCGCCGGCGGCCGTCGGCCCGTCCGGCGCCTGAGGGCCCTCCGGGCATTCACATCGACGGGCGTACGCTTGACCACGCCGAAGAATCAATCGCTAGGAGCCGGTCGTGTCCGCAGTCGCACCCGACGGACGCAAGATGCTGCGCCTGGAGGTCCGCAACAGCCAGACCCCCATCGAGCGCAAGCCCGAGTGGATCAAGACCCGGGCGAAAATGGGCCCCGAGTACTCCAAGATGCAGAACCTGGTCAAGAGCGAGGGTCTGCACACCGTCTGCCAGGAAGCCGGCTGCCCCAACATCTACGAGTGCTGGGAGGACCGCGAGGCGACCTTCCTCATCGGCGGCGACCAGTGCACCCGGCGCTGTGACTTCTGCCAGATCGACACCGGCAAGCCCGAGGCGCTGGACCGGGACGAGCCGCGCCGCGTGGGCGAGTCGGTCGTCACGATGGACCTGAACTACGCCACCATCACCGGCGTCGCCCGCGACGACCTGGAGGACGGCGGCGCCTGGCTGTACGCGGAGACCGTGCGCCAGATCCACGCGCAGACCGCGGACCGCGCCGAGGGCCGCACCAAGGTCGAACTGCTGGCCCCCGACTTCAACGCGGTCCCCGAGCAGCTCGCGGAGGTCTTCTCCTCCCGTCCCGAGGTGTTCGCGCACAACGTGGAGACGGTCCCCCGGATCTTCAAGCGGATCCGCCCCGGCTTCCGCTACGAGCGCTCCCTGAAGGTGCTCACCGAGGCCCGTGACGTCGGCCTGGTCACCAAGTCCAACCTGATCCTCGGCATGGGCGAGACCCGCGAGGAGGTCAGCGAGGCGCTGAAGCAGCTGCACGACGCCGGCTGCGAGCTGATCACCATCACCCAGTACCTGCGCCCCTCGGTGCGCCACCACCCCGTGGAGCGCTGGGTGAAGCCGCAGGAGTTCGTGGAGCTGAAGGAGGAGGCCGAGCAGATCGGCTTCTCCGGCGTGATGTCCGGCCCGCTGGTCCGCTCCTCGTACCGGGCCGGCCGGCTGTACCGGATGGCGATCGAGAAGCGCGGCGCGTTCGTCGCCTCCCAGGCGGTCTGAGCACGGCGGCGGAGGCACCGCGGGGGCTGCCCCGCCCCCCCGCCGTCATGCTGTGAATTCACGCACAAGGCCCTACCGGCGGGTAGTGGCCGAGAGAACGCGGCCCCGGCCGTCCTCCCAGTTGAGGGCACAGGCCGGGGCCGCGTCGGCGTCCGAGGCCCCGGCGCGAGGACTTCATGCCTGTTTGACCGGTCGGTCACGCCCTGGTAACACCAGGCAGTGAGCCTGGTACCACCGCACACACCGCCATCGCCCGCCGGCATCGAGGGAGACCGTCACCATGCAGGCCGCGCCTGTCCGCGCCACCGCCATCCCGTCCCTCACCACCGCTCTGCGCGCCGTCGAGTCCCTGCTGATGAGCAGCGGCCAGCGCACCGCCCGGCGCAACGCCTGGACGTCCGTGCTGGAGGACCGCCGCCGCGCCAGGGACCGGGTCGAGGCCCAGCGCGTCCTCGACCAGAACGTGATCACCCACGGCTGAGCCCGGCCCATCCCGGACTGCCGTCGAACGCGCTCCGGGCGGCACGTAGACTTCATGCCATGGCGAGGAAGGAAACCGCAGCGGACGCTGCGAACCCCGGGCGACTGAAGCAGATCGCCCTGACCTACAAGATGACCCGCAGGGCCGACAAGAAGATCGGTCTTGTACTCGCGGCTGTCGGAATCGTCACCTTCGGTGTCTTCCTCGCGATCGGTTTCTTGATCGGGCACCCCATCTATCTCGGCATCCTGGGCTTCCTGCTCGCCTTCCTCGCGACGGCGATCGTGTTCGGCCGCCGCGCCGAGCGAGCGGCCTTCGGACAGATGGAGGGACAGCCGGGCGCCGCCGCGGCCGTGCTCGACAACATCGGCCGCGGCTGGACGACGACCCCGGCGGTCGCGATGAACCGCAACCAGGACGTGGTGCACCGCGCGGTCGGCAAGGCCGGCATCGTGCTGATCGCCGAGGGCAACCCGAACCGGGTGAAGAGCCTGCTGGCCGCCGAGAAGAAGCGGATGAACCGCATCGTCGCGGACGTCCCCGTGCACGACCTGATCGTGGGCACCGGCGAGGGCCAGGTGGAGCTGAAGAAGCTCCGCACCACCATGCTCAAGCTGCCCCGCGTCCTCACCGGCCCGCAGGTCACCGCGACCAACGACCGGCTGCGCGCGCTGGGCGACCTGATGAGCAACATGCCGCTGCCGAAGGGGCCGATGCCCAAGGGCATGAAGCTGCCGAAGGGCGGCGGTCCGCGGGGCCGCTGAGCCCCGCCCCGGACGGGACAGCACGAGGACGGGGGCGCCGGATTCCCTTCCGGCGCCCCCGTCCTCGTCCGGGCACAGGACCGGATCGGATGCAGGACCGGGTCAGATGCGGACCTCGACCGTGCGGGCCAGCCGGTCGTGCAGGCCGCGGCCGTCACGGTCCCAGATGAGCGCGGGGAGCGCGAGGCACAGCAGCACCGAGCGCAGCAGGCCGCGCAGCGGCTGCACCCGGCCGCTGTCGAGGGCGACCACCCGCAGGCCGAACAGCCGCTTGCCGGGGGTGGAGCCGACGGTGCCGACGGTCAGGACGCTCAGCACCAGGAACACCAGCAGCGCCCAGTTGCCGGTCCGGGCGTCGTAGCCGTCGGTGAACAGACCGTATGCGATCAGGAGGCACAGGCCCCAGTCCACGGCGAGGGCGCCGAGCCTGCGGCCGGGGCGTGCGATCGAGCCCGGTCCCTGTTCCGGCAGCCCCAGTTGCTCACCCCGGTAGCCGAAGTCGGCACCGGCCTCCTCCATGGCCGCGCGCGGGCCGGACAGCCACGATCCGATTGCTTGTCTGTTGTCCACCCGTCCACGGTACTGCGACCGGACATGACCGGGGGACGGCGGGGTGTGCCAGGGCTACCCTGGGAAAGGCGCTGGTTAACGTGTGCGAAACAAACGGGTCACGCCCGAGAAATGACCCGTCCCTAGGGTCGGGTGCAGCGTGTGCCCCCCGCACTGGCCGCACGAACGATCTACCACCCCGGCGGGACGGTCGGGAGTAGGAGGAGCTGGATGTTCCAGAACGCCGACGAGGCCAAGAAGTTCATCGCGGACGAGGACGTCAAGTTCGTCGACGTCCGGTTCTGCGACCTGCCGGGCGTGATGCAGCACTTCACGATCCCGGCGTCGGCCTTCGACCCGGCCGAGGAGCTGGCCTTCGACGGCTCCTCGATCCGCGGCTTCCAGGCCATCCACGAGTCCGACATGGCGCTGCTGCCCGACCTCTCCACCGCGCGGGTCGACCCCTTCCGCCGCGACAAGACGCTCAACGTCAACTTCTTCATCCACGACCCGATCACGGGCGAGCAGTACTCCCGTGACCCGCGCAACGTGGCCAAGAAGGCCGAGGCGTACCTCGCCTCCACCGGCATCGCCGACACCGCGTTCTTCGGCCCCGAGGCCGAGTTCTACGTGTTCGACAGCGTGCGCTTCAAGACCTCGGAGAACGAGTCCTTCTACCACATCGACTCCGAGGCGGGCGCCTGGAACACCGGTGCGCTGGAGGACAACCGCGGGTACAAGGTCCGCTACAAGGGCGGCTACTTCCCGGTCCCGCCGGTCGACCACTTCGCCGACCTGCGCGCCGAGATCTCCCTGGAGCTGGAGCGGGCCGGCCTGCAGGTCGAGCGCCAGCACCACGAGGTGGGCACCGCCGGCCAGGCCGAGATCAACTACAAGTTCAACACGCTGCTCGCGGCCGCCGACGACCTGCAGCTCTTCAAGTACATCGTGAAGAACGTCGCCTGGCGCAACGGCAAGACCGCGACCTTCATGCCGAAGCCGATCTTCGGTGACAACGGCTCCGGCATGCACGTCCACCAGTCGCTGTGGTCGGGCGGCGAGCCCCTCTTCTACGACGAGCAGGGCTACGCCGGGCTGTCGGACATGGCCCGCTACTACATCGGCGGCATCCTCAAGCACGCGCCGTCGCTGCTGGCCTTCACCAACCCGACGGTGAACTCCTACCACCGTCTGGTGCCGGGCTTCGAGGCGCCGATCAACCTGGTGTACTCGCAGCGCAACCGCTCCGCGGCCATGCGCATCCCGATCACCGGATCCAACCCGAAGGCCAAGCGCGTCGAGTTCCGCGCCCCGGACTCCTCCGGCAACCCGTACCTGGCCTTCTCGGCGCTGCTGCTGGCCGGCCTGGACGGCATCAAGAACAAGATCGAGCCGGCCGAGCCGATCGACAAGGACCTCTACGAGCTGGCTCCCGAGGAGCACGCCAACGTGGCCCAGGTCCCGACCTCCCTCGGCGCCGTGCTGGACCGTCTCGAGGCCGACCACGAGTTCCTCCTCCAGGGCGACGTCTTCACGCCGGACCTGATCGAGACGTGGATCGACTACAAGCGCCAGAACGAGATCGCCCCGCTGCAGCTTCGTCCGCACCCGCACGAGTTCGAGCTGTACTTCGACGTGTGACCGGACCGCGGCGCGCGTGCCGCGCCGGTCCGCACGCCGCCGCCCCCGTCCCCGGTGCGTCCGGGGACGGGGGCGGCGGCGTGCCCGGAAGGCTTCCCTCTTCGCGGCCGGGGAGGGATCCTAGTGGCGACACTGCTGTTCGAAAGAGGGTCACGGGGATGTCCGAGCGGGACGACGAGGAGCGCGAGTTCGATCTGAGGTGGGCGGACGGCGCCGAGCACAAGGAGCCCTCGGCCCGTGCGCGGATGCTCGCCGCCCGCTGGAAGGAGAACCCGCCCGGACCGGTGCCGTTCCGCGCCGAGCCGGAGCACCGGGGGTCGGCGGGACGCTCGTCGTGGGTGTCGACGGTCGTGGTGCTCGGCTGCGTCGTCGCGGTGATCGTCCTGCTCGGGTACGCCGACGTCGGGCGGTACTGACCCGGGTCAGTCGCCCCGGGCGACGGCGACCGTCGGCGGGGTCCGGGAGGCGCGCAGCGCGGGGACCGTGCCCGCGGCGGCGGTGACCAGGACGAGGGCGGCGAGGACCGCGGCGAGCTGTCCCGCCGGCACGGTGAACGGGGCGCTCACCTCGGCGACCCGCACCACCAGCCAGGAGTACGGCACGCCGAGCGCCAGGCCGAGGACGCCGCCCAGGACGCCGTGGAGCGCGCACTCCACCGTGACCATGCGGTGCACGGCCGCTCCGCCGAGGCCCAGGGCGCGCAGCAGCCCGAACTCGCGCCGGCGCTCGACCACGGTGAGGCTCGCCGTGGTGGCGACGCCGGCGACCGCCACCAGGACGGTCAGGCAGAGCAGCATCACCACCGTGGTGGCCGTCGTCCGCAGGTCGTCGTCAGGACCCGCCCGCGCGGCCGTGTCCTCGGCGACGACCCTGCCGTCCCCGCGCTCCGGTCCGGTCAGCGTCTCGGTGACGGCCCGGTGGGCGCGCGTGCGTCCCCGGGAGCCGTCCGCCGCGGCGTTGGCGGTGATCAGGGTGGGCGCGGGGGCCGCCCCCATGCGGGTGAGGTCCGCGGCGGGCACGAAGAAGTTCCCGCCGTGAGGTCCGGCGCCGGGCAGCGTCGCCGCCACGGTGAGCCGTACGGGACGGCCCTCGAACTCCAGCGTCACGCGGTCGCCCGCCTCGACGCCGAGGCGGTGCGCGTACTCGGCGTCCACCACGGCGTGCGCGGGGCCGAGCCGGCCGAGGGAGCCGGTCCGGGCGGTCAGACCGGTCCCGGAGCGGACGGTGGTGAGGTCCAGGTCGGAGACGGTCGCGCTGCGGTTTCCCTCGATCACCTCGGCCGTGCGGAAGGCGGTCACGTCGGCCAGTTCGGGGCGGGCGGCCAGGTCGGCGGCGAGCGTCCGATCCAGCGCTCCGCCCTCCCCCGCGTACAGGTGGAAGTCCGCGGGCGCCTCCAGCGTCCGCTGGTAGCGCTCGTAGGCGTCCAGGGAGGCGAGGCAGGTCAGGGTCGAGCCGACCAGGCAGACGCCGAGCGCCACCACGACCGAGACCGAGGCGGCCCGGCCGGGCGCTCCCCCGACGCCCGCGACGGCGAGGCGGCCGGTCGCCCCGGTACGGCGCAGCGCCACCGCGAGGGCCGCCAGCACCGACCGGACCAGCAGGGGGCCGAGGGCGATCAGGGCGAGGAAGGCGAGGGCGCCGGAGACCACCACGACGGTCAGCGCCGCGAACCGGTCGTACGCCGTGTCGCCCGGCTCGGGCAGTCCGGTGTACTGCTGCCGGGCGAGGAGCACGGCGCCCGCCGCGCACAGCACGCCCAGCACGGTCCGTCCGGTGCCGCTCACCGCGCTCTCCCCCGACGTCGCGGTGCGCAGGGCCTGGAGCGGGGAGACGCGGGAGGCGGTGAGGGACGGGGCCAGCACCGCCAGGACCGCGAGGAGTCCGGTGCCGAGGACGGTGAGGGCGGCCTCGGGCAGCGGGAGCGAGGCGGGGACGGACAGGTCGTGCCCGAACCGGCCGGCGACCGGGGGGACGAGCCGGGCGCAGCCCCAGGCGGCGAGCACGCCGGCCGCGCCGGCCAGCAGGCCGGCCGCCGCCCCCTCGGCGACGAGGGCCGCGGCGAGCCGCCTCGACGTGGCGCCGATGGCGCGCAGCAGCGCCAACTGGCGTACGCGGCGGGCGAAGACGATGCGGAAGGTGGAGGCGGCGACGAGCACGGCCGCGCCGACCGCGACCGCGAGGAAGACGCCGGCCAGCTCCCTCGTGTCGCTCGCGTCGGCGACGGCCTCGCGGGCCTCCTGGTCGCGCACCTCGTCCCCGGACCGTACGACCGCCCCGGGCACCGCCCGCCGGATCCGCTCCGCCGTTTCCGCGGACGCGGTGGTCGGGTCGGTGCGGAGGTCGACGCGGGCGTAGCCCGGCAGGCCGAGCAGCTTCACCAGGTCGGGGCCGGGCGCGTACCCGGTGGGTTCCGCGGCGCCGGTGGCGGTGGAGCGGACGACGCCGGTGATCTCGACCGGCACGCGCCGGGTGCTGTCGCCGTCGGGGCCGGGGAGCAGCAGGGTGAGCGACGATCCGGGGGTGAGGCCGTACGCCTCGGCGGCCCGGGTGTCGACGGCGAGCCGGCCCGGCCCGGCGGGGTAGGCGCCCTCGACCAGCCGCACCTGTGCGAGGGCGCCGGCGCCGGGGTCGGCGGAGAGGGCGAGGTAGCGTTCGGCGGCGCTGCCGCCGACCGGGGCGCCGCCGTCGGCCCGGCCGACGGCCTCGGCGACCCCGGGCGTCCCCCGGATCGCGTCCAGGCCGGCCTCGCGGATGTCCCGCGCTTCCTTGCGCGTGACGGTGAGCGACACCGCGTCGGGGGTGCCGCGGAACCGTTCGACGACGGTCGCGGTGACGATCTGCTGGGCCATGACGGCCCCGAAGACGACGAAGGCGGCGATCAGCAGCGACAGTCCGGTGGCCGCGAACCGGCCCGGCCTGCGCAGGAGTTCGGCCACCTGGGAGCCCAGGACCGTCGCGCGCCACGGGGTGCTCATCGCCGCCTCCCGAGGGCGCCGTCGGGGGTGGTGCGCTCGTCGTGCACGACGCGTCCGTCGGCGAGGGTCAGCACCCGGTCCGCGTACCGGGTGGCGGCGGGGTCGTGGGTGACCATCACGACCGTCTGGCCGAGTTCGTCGACGGCCCGGCGCAGCATGGTGAGCACCTCGGCGCCGGCCCGGGAGTCGAGGTTGCCGGTGGGTTCGTCGGCGAAGACCACGGCGGGCCGGGCCACCAGCGCCCGGGCGACGGCGACCCGCTGCTGCTGGCCGCCGGACAGCTCGGCGGGGCGGTGCGACAGCCGGTGGGCGATGCCGAGGACCCCGCACAGGTGGTCCACCAGCTCGCGGTCCGGGCGCCGGCCGGACAGGGTGACGGGCAGCACGATGTTCTCGTAGGCGGTGAGCTGCGGCAGCAGGTTGAACGACTGGAAGACGAACCCGATGCGCTTGCGGCGCACCCGGGTCAGCCGCCGGTCGGACAGCCCGGTGAGCTCCGTCCCGTCCAGGACGACGCTGCCGGAGGTGGCGGTGTCGAGTCCGGCGACGCAGTGCATCAGGGTCGACTTGCCGGACCCGGAGGGGCCGACGACGGCGGTGAACCGGGCGCGGCGGACGGCGACGGACACCCCGTCGAGGGCCCGGATCTCGTCGGTGCCCTGGCGGTAGGTCTTGACCAGGGCGGTGGTGGTGATGACGTCGTCGGGTGCGTGGCCGCGCGCGGCGGCGTGGACGGTCATGGGGGCGGTCCCTCGGTCCGGTTCAGGAGCCGAGCGGCGGCAGGGTCAGGGTGACGCCGGAGTCCGCGCAGTGTCCCCGCGCCTCTTCCTGGAGGTCCTTCACGTCCTTCGCGGACGGCGTCTCGGCGGACTTCCTGGCGGTCTCCAGCGCCCAGCCCTCGTAGTGGGAGATCTTCGCCCCGAGGTAGCCGTCCTTCATCGTGGCGCGGCGCTCGTCGCCGGTCTCCTTCCACCACTTCTCGGCCTGCGGCACCGGGCCGGTGGCGATCTCCGCGGCCTCGGTGACGATCCGCTGCGCCAGCCGGCAGTCCTCGGCGGACGCCTGGCTCAGCTCGTCGCGGTCCTGCCACCAGGACGCGCCCCCGGCGGCCAGGGCGGCGACGACCGCGGCCGCGACGGCGCCCAGGATCAGGCGGTTGCGCTTGCGGTGGGGCCGGGTCGCGGGCGTGGTGGTCGTGGTGGCCATGAGGTCCTCCGTGTCTTCTCTCCGCCGCGTCCCGCGGCACTGGGAGAAGTCTGGGATCCCGGGGCCTTCCGCGGATCGGCCACGGATCCGAGACCGAAGGCGGCCGGTCCGGTACGCCGGACGGGGCGCCTTCTGCGCCCGAGGGGGCAGAGGGCGGGTGCACCTCTGCCCCCTGAGGGGGAGGCGGCTCACGCGGAGGGGCGGACCAGTCCGGACTCGTAGGCGAAGACGACGGCCTGGGCGCGGTCCCGCAGGTGCAGCTTGGCCATGAGGTTGCCCAGGTGCGTCTTCACCGTGGCCTCCGCGACGTACAGTTCGGCCGCGATCTCGGCGTTGGACAGGCCCCGGGCGACCAGGCCGAGCACGTCCCGTTCGCGGCCGGTGAGCTGCTCCAGCCGTTCGGCCTGTCCGTTCGCCGGGGCGAGCCGGTCCGAGACCCGGTCGAGGAGCAGCCGGGTGATGCGCGGGGCCACCACGGACTCGCCCGCGGCCAGGACGCGGATGGCGTGGACGACCTCGTCGGCGGGGGCGTTCTTCAGCAGGAAGCCGCCGGCTCCGGCGCGCAGGGCCGCGAAGGCGTCCTCCTCGTCGTCGAAGGTGGTGAGCACCAGCACGCCGGGCGCGTCCTCCCGGCGCGTCAGCCGTTCGGTGGCCTGGATGCCGTCCATGACCGGCATGCGGATGTCCATGATGACGACGTCCGCCGCCACCGTGTCGAGCAGGTCGAGGGCCTGCCGCCCGTTCTCCGCCTCGCCGACGACCTCGATGTCGTCCTGGCCGGCCAGCACCATGGAGAAGCCGGCCCGGATGAGCGGCTGGTCGTCCACCACGGCCACCCGGATCGGCCTGTCGGTCCCTGTCATCGCTTCGTCCTCACCGGTATCGAGGCACGCACGTGCCATCCGCTGCCGAGCCGGGGGCCCGCCTCGAAGGCGCCGCCGGTCAGTTCCACCCGTTCGCGCATCCCCACCAGTCCGTTCCCCCCGGACGCCCCGGCGGCGGCCCGGCCCGCGAGGGCGCCGGCCCCGTCGTCGGTCACGTCGATCAGCAGGGCGCCGTCCTCCTCGCGGACGCGGATGTCGACCGCCGCCCCGGCCCCGGCGTGCCGGAGCACGTTGGTGAGGCACTCCTGGACGATGCGGAAGGCCGTCATCTCCTCCGCCGGCGACAGCCGTCCCCCGGCCACGTCGACCGAGAGGTCCACGGTCAGTCCGGCGGTCCGCGCGCGGTCCGCGACGACCGCGATCTCGTCGAGGGTGACCAGCCGCCGGTCCTCCCCCGCGCCGTCGGCCTCCGGCTGTCCCTCGCGCAGCACCCGCACGATGCGGTGCATGTCGTCGATGGCGTCCCGGCCCGTCGCGGCGATGGTCTTCAGCGCGGACTCCGCCCTGTCGGGCGACTTGCGCAGCACGGCCCCGGCGCCGTCGGCCTGGAGGATCATCACGGCCAGGCTGTGCGCCACCACGTCGTGCAGTTCCCGGGCGATCTCGGCCCGTTCGCGGGCCGCGGCCAGCCGGACGCGCTGCTCCTGCTCCCGCTCGGCGTGCCGGGCGCGGGCGGCCTGGCTCTCGGCGTAGAGGCGCCGCGTGAGGAGGGCGAAGGCGGTGAGCCAGACCGTCAGCGTCAGGCCCCAGCAGACGAGCAGCGTCCCGCCGTCGGTGAACGGCTCGGCGCCCAGGAGCGGCGGCCCGACCGCGGTCGCCGCCGTCGCCAGCAGCACCACGCCGCCCGCGGCGTACGGCGTCCAGGCGGTCCGGGAGTGGTGGACGACCGACATCATGGCGAACAGCACGGCCACGTCGTACGCGGCGGGCGCGGACGCCGGCGGGGTGGCGGCGTACGGCTCGTACAGGAGGAACTGCACGAGGGCCAGCGTCAGGACGACCGCCATCACGGTGACCGGGTGCTTCCTGCGGGCCAGCAGGGCGAGCGCCATCAGGGCGCCCAGGAGCAGGTCGTGGTCACCGGTGTAGCGCTGTGCCGCCAGCAGGACCACCAGGGCGAGCGCGACGTCGATCGCGCGGCCCAGGGCGCGTGCGTACCGGCCGGACGGCGTGATCCACGGGACCGGGACCGTGCTCTCCTCGGCCAACGGCCCTCCCTCTCTCCTCCGCCGGGCGCGGCCGGACAAGTGCCGCTCGGCCCGGGCGGCTTCGGGGCGGGTGGCACCCCGCCGCCGCCCATACTGCCTCAGCCGCGGCGGGTCACGGCACGCCGGTGCCGGGCGCCCCGCGCTGGGGGCGCCCGGCACCGGTCCTGTGCTCAGCGGTTGTCGCTCACCGGCCGCCGCTCAGCGGTTGTAGCGCATGAACGCCCGGACCATGTGGCACGTGGTGTCCGACGGCGGGTGGACGCCGATCAGCTCGGCGGCGCCGCGGATCGTCTCGTCGCGCGCCTGGCTCGGCAGGTAGACGCCGGAGTCGAGCAGGGCGATGGCGAGGCGCATCGCCTTCAGCCGGCGGTTGTGGGTGATGTACCACGCGCGCGGACGGCCCGGCGGCAGCGGGCGCTTCTGCACCGGGGCGCAGGGCAGTTCGAGCGGCACGGGTCGCTTCGCGGTGGACTGGGTGGGCAGGGGCTTCGGCTTGAGTGCGGCAGCGGGCACGGGCATCCTCCTGTCGCGGTCGGGGCCGTCCTCCGGGGTCCACGGCGACCTCGGCAACTCCCTCGAACACTTCCCTCATTCTACGGTCTGCCACCGACAATCGACAGGCTCGCTTCGGCCATCAAATGCGCAGGTGAGGTTGGGTTTTGAGGGGCCGGGACGGGTGGTGCGCGAGAGGTGTGCGGACGGGTCGGAAATTCGAACAGACGGGGTCCGGGCGTACCGTGTACGGCATGGAGATCTGGATCAACCCGGCCTGTTCCAAGTGCCGCAGCGCGATCAGCCTGCTCGACGCGGAGGGGGCGGAGTACACCGTCCGCCGTTACCTGGAGGACGTGCCGGGCGAGGACGAGATCCGGGAGGTCCTGGAGCGGCTCGGACTGGAGCCGTGGGACATCACCCGGACG
Source organism: Streptomyces sp. DSM 120436 (assembly GCF_055778765.1). NCBI lineage: Bacteria > Bacillati > Actinomycetota > Actinomycetes > Kitasatosporales > Streptomycetaceae > Streptomyces > Streptomyces sp. DSM 120436. The sequence goes on from NZ_JBSKBS010000002.1 coordinate 1,799,455, forward strand.
CAGGAGGCGGCGGCCGAGGAGCTGGGACTCAAGGAGTGGCCGCGGGACGCCGGCGCGCGGGACCGCTGGATCGCGGCGCTGGCCGCGCACCCGAAGCTGATCCAGCGGCCCGTCATCACCGCGGACGACGGGACGGCGGTGGTGGCCCGCACGGAGGAGGCCGTGCGGGACGCCCTGTCCCGCCGAGGGCGCCCCGACTCAACACCCCTGTGACGCAGGCCACTTCGGCGGCTTGGGCCGGTCCCTGAGCAACCGCGTCCGGTATCTCGTACATAGCGGCGTACGCTCCCCCGATCCTCTTGGAGGCGCGCATGTCGCGCAGGAGAAGTCTCGGCCCGAAGAAGAAGCTCGCGTTGCTGCTGAGCGCGGCCACGGTGGCGGGCGGCGGCGCCTTCGTCATGGCGACCACGTCCAACGCCGCCCCGCCGTCGGCCGCCACCAGGTCCGCGGCGGACTCGACGGTCTGCCAGGGGCTGGCCACCGCGCTCGGCAACAACGAGCGGTTCATCGCGGGTCAGCGGGCCGACCCCGACGCCCGGTCCGAGGCGCGGATCGCCAACCGCGAGGCGGTCATCGCGCAGATCGAGGTGCAGCAGGAGGCGTCCGGGTGCACGGTGGGGGAGTCGGCTCAGGGCTCCCAGCCCGCGCAGCCGGGGCCGTCCGCCCCGTCGCAGCCCGCCGCGGGCGGCCGGGACGGGCAGGCGGGGCAGGACGCGCAGCCGGGGCAGGACGGCGGCGGGGCCGCCGCCGGTGAGCAGGTGTGCAACGGCTCGACCGTCACCCTGTCCGGCGAGCCCGGCGCCCCGGCCGCGTCCAGCGACCGGTTCCCGGCCGGCACGAAGCTGCGGGTGACGAACCTGGACAACGGCAGGTCCACGACGGTGGAGGTCACCTCGGTGTCCGGCAGTTGCGTGCTGCTGAACGACGCGGCCTTCGAGCAGGTCCGCGAGCCGGGCAGGTTCCTGATCCGCCGGGCCCTGATCGAGAAGGTGGGGTGAGGTCCGCGCACGCGGGGTGAGGTCCGGCATGCCCGGGCGGGCCCGCCGCTCCCGGCCGGAGCGACGGGCCCGCCCGCGTGACGCACAAGGGCTTCCTCACGTCCCCTCGCATGCACCCGGCCCCCTCCCCCGCCCCCTCACGGAGTGGGGCCGGGCGCCCGGGCATCCGGTAACACGGGGTTCACACAGGGGCAATGGACGGGAAATCGCCCGTTGACACGCTGCGGGACATCGCCGGCGGCGCCCCCGTGCCGCAGCGCCGCAGCATCCGCACCGAGCGCCCAGACCCACCCCGAAGGATGTGGACCGTGAGCTTCAAGGCCGAGTACATCTGGATCGACGGCACCGAGCCGACCGCCAAGCTGCGGTCCAAGACGAAGATCCTGGGCGACGACGCGAAAGGCGCCGGCCTGCCGGTCTGGGGCTTCGACGGGTCCTCCACCAACCAGGCCAAGGGCCACGCCTCCGACCGCGTGCTCAAGCCGGTCTTCGTCTGCCCGGACCCGATCCGCGGCGGCGACGACGTCCTGGTGCTGTGCGAGGTCCTGAACACCGACATGACGCCGCACGAGTCGAACACCCGCGCGGCGCTGGCCGAGGTCGCCGAGAGGTTCGCGGCGCAGGAGCCGGTCTTCGGCATCGAGCAGGAGTACACCTTCTTCAAGGACGCCTACCCGCTGGGCTTCCCCAAGGGCGGCTTCCCGGCCCCGCAGGGCGGCTACTACTGCGGTGTCGGCTCCGACGAGATCTTCGGCCGTGACGTCGTCGAGGCGCACCTGGACAACTGCCTGCGGGCGGGCCTGGGCATCTCCGGCATCAACGCCGAGGTCATGCCCGGCCAGTGGGAGTTCCAGGTCGGCCCGCTGGCCCCGCTGGAGGTCGCCGACCAGCTGTGGGTGGCCCGCTGGCTGCTCTACCGCACCGCGGAGGACTTCGGCGTCGCCGCCACCCTCGACCCCAAGCCGGTCAAGGGCGACTGGAACGGCGCGGGCGCGCACACCAACTTCTCCACCAGGGCGATGCGCGAGTCCTACGACGCGATCATCACCGCGTGCGAGTCGCTCGGGGAGGGCTCCAAGCCGCTGGACCACGTCAAGAACTACGGCGCCGGCATCGACGACCGCCTCACCGGCCTGCACGAGACCGCCCCGTGGAACGAGTACTCCTACGGCGTCTCGGACCGCGGCGCCTCGGTGCGCATCCCGTGGCAGGTCGAGCAGGACGGCAAGGGCTACATCGAGGACCGCCGCCCCAACGCCAACGTCGACCCGTACGTGGTGACCCGTCTGCTGGTCGACACCTGCTGCACCGCGCTGGAGAAGGCCGGCCAGGTCTGACCGGCGCCGCAGGCCCGGCCCGGAGTTCCGTGACGCCGTCCGCACCGTGCGCCGGGCCGGCCGCGCGCACGTGCCGCCGGTGCGGCGCCGAGCGCGCGGGCTCTCTGCCGACAGCAGATTCCCGTTCCCCCGTGCCGCCCGGCGGGGCAGGGTCGCCGGTATGAGACTTCTGGTGCTGGGTGGTACGGAGTTCGCGGGCCGGGCCGTCGTCGAGGCGGCCCTCGGGCGGGGCTGGGAGGTGACCGTCCTCCACCGGGGACGGCACGCGGCGCCGCCGGGCGCCCGCGAACTGCTGGGCGACCGGACCGCGGTGGACGGGCTGGCGGCCCTCGACGAGGACCCGGGGACGTGGGACGTCGTCGTCGACACCTGGTCGTCCGCCCCGCGCGCGGTGCGGGACGCGGCGCGGCTGCTGCGCGACCGGGCCGGGCGGTACGTGTACGTGTCGAGCTGCTCGGTGTACACCTGGGCGCCGCCCGCCGGGTACGGGGAGGACGCGCCCGTGGTGGAGGGCGCCTCCCCGGACGCCGGCGGGACGGACTACGCGCGGGACAAGCGGGGCGGGGAGCTGGCCGCGGTGGACGCCTTCGGCGCGGACCGGTCGGTGCTGGTGCGGGCCGGGCTGCTGCTCGGGCCGTACGAGAACGTCGGGCGGCTGCCCTGGTGGCTGAACCACGTGGCGCGCGGCGGCCCGGTGCTCGCCCCCGGCCCGCGGGACCTGCCGTTGCAGTACGTCGACGCCCGCGACCTCGCGGAGTGGATCCTCGGGGCGGCGGAACAGGAGCTGAGCGGGCCGTACAACCTGATGTCGCCGCAGGGGCACGCCACCATGGGCGAGCTGCTGGATGCCTGTGCGCGGGTGACCGGGGGGCCGGCCGAGCTGCGGTGGACGGAGCCCGAGGTGATCCTCGACGCCGGGGTGGAGCCGTGGACCCAGCTCCCGGTGTGGGTGCCGCCGCACAGCGACCTGCACGACGCCCTGCACTCGGCGGACGTCTCCCGGGCGGTGGCGACCGGACTGCGCTGCCGCCCGGTCGGGGAGACCGTCGCGGACACCTGGGCCTGGCTGCGGGACATCGGCGGCACGGCGCCGCAGCGCCCGGACCGCACGGTCAAGGGGCTGGACCCGGAGATCGAGGCGAAGGTGCTGGCGGCCCGGGGGGTGTAGGCAGCCCCACCCCCGGGGCGGGGCCGGGCCCAGTGTGCCGCCGGCCGCGGACGACGAGGCTGGGCCCATGACGACAGGGACGAGCGGACACGGCAAGGTGAGTGCGGCGCGGGGCGCCCCGCTCGCGGCGGTACGAGGGCTCGCGCTGGCGCTGGTGTCGCTGCCGGGGGCGGTGGTGTGCTTCGTGACGGCCGCGGTGTCGATCGCGCTGATCCCGGTCGGGGTCGGCATCGTCACCACGCCGTACGTGCTGCGGGGCGTGCGGGCGTTCGCGGACCGGCGGCGGCTGCCGGCGGCCGGGTGGGGCGGGTGCGGATCCCGCGCACCTACCGGCCGCTGCCGAGGGACGCCGATCCGTGGGGGCGGACGTCCGGCATGCTGGGCGACCCGGCGACCCGGCGGGACCTGCTGTGGCTGCCGGCCGACATGACGGCCGGCTTCGTCACCGCGCTGCTGCCGTTCGCCCTGCTCGTCCACGCGCTGGAGGGACTCGCGCTGGCGGCGGGGCTGTGGCGGGTGCTGCCGGACCCGTACTGGTACGGCTTCGTGCCGGTGTCCGGACAGGCGACCGCGCTGGCCGCCGGTGCGCTGGGACTGGTGCTGCTGCTGGTCGGACACGTCACCGCCGCGCACCTGCTGCGCGGGCACTTCCTGCTCACCCGGGCCGTGCTGGGGGACGGCGCGGGCGAGCCGGCCGGGCGGGTGCGGGTGCTGACCGGGACCCGGCGGGACGCCGTGGACTCCGCCGCCGCCCACCGCCGCGTGCCGGTGTCTCCCGGCCCCGGCCGGTGACACCGGACACCCGGCTCCCCCTCGGGTGGAGGACCGGCAACCCCCGCTGCCGCAAGGGCTGTTGACGCCGACGGAACCACACCGCTTCTCATCGGTTCCTGTGCCGGATGAACACCCGTGGGACGGTCTGCGTACTCATGGGCGCCGCTTCCCCTCACGGGCGCCTCGATGCCCCGCACAGGGATGCCCCGCAAGGAAGTCAGAGGAGTTCCATGGGACGCAACACGAGAAAACGCCGTACGCCGCTGGCCACCAAGGTGATAGCCGGGGCGGCGGCCCTGGCGATCGGTGGGGGCGGTCTGGTCTGGGCCAACTTCTACGCCTCCGCGCACGAGGAGAACGGGGGGCGCCACCACGCGACGAAGTCGGGGCAGGCCCGGGTCGCCACGATCAACTGTCCGGACGTCGGGCAGAAGCTGACCAAGGTGCCCCGCAAGGCGCGCCGGGACGTGGCGCGGGAACTGGCGCGGCTCGACCGCCAGATCACCGACGCGTACACGCGCCTCGCCGAGACCCGGCAGGCGCAGGCGGGGGACGCGAACTACGTCGAGAACGCCATCCTCGGCCCGCTGAGGGCCAAGCGCGCGGCCACCCTGGACCGCATCGACCTCAACGTCGAACGGGCCGGCGGCCAGAAGCGCGGCCTCGGCCGGTTCGCCCGCTGCCAGGGCGTGCCCGCGGAGCAGCCCGGCAACGGCGGCGGAGGCCAGGACGGCGGCGGCCAGGACGGCGGAGGTCAGGACGGCGGTCAGGACGGCGGCCAGGACAACGGCGGGCAGGCCGGGAACGGCCCCGTGGCGGAGGACTTCATCCGCATCGAGGACGTCCGGCCGGGCTCCCGGAACCTGCCCAACGGCCTGCCCGCGAACGGCGACACCGGCTCCACCGGCAGCTTCACCACCGTGTGCGGCACCAACGAGAACGGGCTGCGCAACTCGGACAACGTGATCGTCGCGCCCGGCGTCAGCAACGGCGCCCAGCACCAGCACGACTACGTCGGCAACCAGGCCAACAACGCCTTCGCGAGCGACGAGGACCTGGCGGGCGGCGACACGAGCTGCCAGAACCGGGGCGACCGGTCGTCGTACTTCTGGCCGGTGCTGCGGATCCAGGACGGCACGCAGGACATCGACCAGGACCAGCCGGGCGGCGGCCAGGACGGCAACGTCGGCAAGATCGTCGCGCCCACCGAGGTGAACCTGACGTTCGTCGGCAACCGCACCGGCGACGTCGTCCCCATGCCGCGGGCGCTGCGCATCATCACCGGTGACGCCAAGGCCTTCACCAACGGCCTGGGCAACGCCAACACCGCGTGGAGCTGCACCGGCTTCGAGGACCGTCAGGTGACGGACAAGTACCCGATCTGCCCCGAGGGCAGCGGCGTGGTCCGCACGTCCAGCTTCCAGAGCTGCTGGGACGGCCAGAACACCGACAGCGCCAACCACCGCACGCACGTCGCCTTCGTCGCGGCGGACGGCACCTGCCCGGACGGCTTCCAGGCCATCCCGCAGCTCCAGGTCCGCCTGGTGTACGACAACATCCCGGCCCCGCGGACCGACGACGGGCAGCTGGTGAACCCGTACGCGGTGGACACCTTCCCGGAGCAGCTGCACAAGCCGATCACCGACCACAACGACTTCATCAACTTCTTCGACGAGGACCTGATGAACGAGATGGTCGAGTGCATCAACAGCGGCCGCGACTGCCAGTAGGCGGCAAGGCCGCTGACAGGGTCCCCGGGGGAGAGGGAGAAGGCCGGCGGTGGGAGGTCCCACCGCCGGCCTTCCGCTGCGCCGGGCTGCCGGAAGGCGGCTCAGCCGTGGTGGCCGCCCCTGTTGTGGCTGCCGCCGGGGTTCATGTGCGCGGAGCCCTCCTCCAGGTCGCCGCCGAGGCTGGCCCGCAGCGCCTCGACCGTCTCCTCCTCGCCGACGGCGACCCACTTGCGGCCGACGAGGTAGTAACCGCCGTAGTCCTTGGCCGTGTCGAGCCACTCGCGCTGGCCGCGGTCGGTGGCGAACGTGGCGAGGACGTACTTCCCGTCGCCCTTCCCGCACAGCGCCTGCCGGATGGTGTCGGCGTCGGTCTGCATGTCGGGGTCGCACTTCGCCTCGGCGGCCAGCTTCTCCAGGCTGCCGGTGACGGTGGGCGGCACCCGGTCCTCCCCGGCGCCGCCGGCCCCGCAGCCCGCCAGCGCCAGGGCCGCCACCGCACAGGCCAGCGCGAGCTTCGGTCGGGTCACCCTCATGTGTTCCTCCGGTCTTGACGGCGACATCGTGCGCGGCGGCACGCCGCACGGAGCCCCCGGGCGGGGCCCTCGGCATTCGATACGGCTGCGGCGCGCCCGGCGCTCAATCACCCCGCAGGCCGGCCGGTCCGGTGACCGGACGGACGCGGCGGACAGGTGACCATCGACGGATGCGCTCGTTCTGCTGAACGTGCAGTCACAGGATGTCGCCACCCAGTCCCCCGCGCCCTCCGCCCCGGCCGGCCCGGCCGTGGACGTCGAACAGGCCGAGGCCGCGCTCGTCGAGCACTATCCGCGGCTCGTCCGGCTGGCCTACCTGGTGCTGCCGTCCCGCATGGGCCGCACCCGGCGGGTGCTCACCGCGCACGCCCTGGTCCAGCGGGCGCTGCCCCGGGGCCGGGCCGACGCGCCGCTGATCCCCGCCCGGAGCTCCGGCCGGGACGGCGACCCCGGTTACGCGCTGGTCCGGCTCCAGGTGGTGCGCGCGGCGCTGGAGGCGGGCCTGCCGCTGCGCCGCCGGGGTCTGCCGAAGCGGGCCCAGCTGCCGCCGCTGCTGCCCCAGGTGTGGGGCCTGAAGGTGTTCCCGCGGCCGGGCGGCGCCGACGAACTCGCCCTGGACCAGCGGCTGTCGGCGCTGTCCGCCGCGGCCCGCGCCGCGCACGCCCTGCGCGGGTGGGAGGGGCTGCCGGACCGCGAGGTGCGCCGGGTGCTGGCCGTCGCGGGCGTCGCGGACCCGGACGCCGCGCTGGCGGAAGCCGACGGCGTCCCGGACCCGTACCGGCTGCTCGACTCCTGCGAGTTCGACCCCTGTTCGCTGCAGGCCCGGCCGACGGACCTGCTGCGCCGCCGCCGGCACCTGCACGCCGCGCTGGTCGGGGCGGCGGCGCTGGCGGTGTGCGGGGCGCTGCTGTCGCTGCCCGGGGACGGCTGGGGCGCCGACGGCCCGGCCGCTCCCCCGTACGCGCGGAACCCCGCCGCGCAGGCCGCCCTCGACCCCGCGCGGCTGACCCGGGTGCCCGCCGCGGCGTGGAGGACGTCGGCGCGCACCGACTTCTCGGTGTGGCCGGCGCGCGGCGCCCTCACCGGCGACCGCGCGCTGCTGCGCCGCGCACTCGCCGTCTGGGCCCGGCCGGGCGAGGGCGTCAAGGCGTCGGCGACCCCGGGCACCCCGTCCGGCGGGCCCGCCGGACCGCCCCGGCTGCTGTACGCGGGCACGGTGGACGCCGCTCGCGTGGTGATCCTCTACGACGGCTGGCGTCTCGCCCGGTACGCCGAGCCGGAGGAGGGAGAGCGGGGCGCGGCCCTGGACCTGGCGCGGGTCGACGGAGCCGGGCGGGCCGGGGCGAGCGCGGTGGTGCTGAGCCGCTCGGACGGCAACGTCCGCTTCCTGGTGGCCCCGTGGGTGCGCGAGGCGGGCGAGCGGGACCTGCGCGCGCCGGGGTCGGATCCCAGGGACCTCGCCCTGGAGGACGGGGTGACCGGGCCGTTCGTCTCCGGCCAGGGGCGGGAGCCGTGCACGGCGTGGAACGCGCTGGAGGTGACCGACGGCACCGGCACCCGGCTGCTGACGGACCTGGGCGAGCTGGTCCCGGCGCGGCTGACCACCGGGCGTCCGGGCGAGACGGAGGAGGTGTCCGGGGCGAAGGCGCTGCGCACCTGGGCGCCGTACGCCTGCTCGCTGGCCGCGATGCGGTCGGCTGGCGTCCGCGGCGTCAACGCCTGGGCGTACGCGGAGCAGCCGCTGCCCGGCGGCGACGGCCGGGCGCAGTGGCTGTGCGCCCGCGGGGAGACCTGGCGGGGCGCCGGGGCGCGGGTGCTGGCGCAGTTCCACTCGCCGGGCGCGCGGTACGGGGCGGTGGCGGCGCGCGCCGAGGACGTGCCGGCGTGCGGGGAGCGGCGGCCGGACGTGCTCGCCGGGGTGCTGTGGAAGTCCGCCGGCGGCGCCTGGTACCTGCTCGCGGCCGGCAGTGACGGGGTGACGTCCGTGGAGGCCACGGGCGGCGTCGAGGGAAAGGCGCGGGACCGGATGCTGTCGGTGCGCGCGGAGAAGGGCGCGCGGGCCGACCTCAAGGGCACGCTGGAGGACGGGGGGTCGGTCGGCGGGTTGCGGTGATCCGGGGGAACACCGGTGCCCGCTCCGGCCCGTGGGAGGCCGGAACCGATCGGTAGGGTGTGCGCATGGGTACCGGGGTGCGTCGGAGGATGGGAGTCGAGGAGCGCCGGCAGCAGTTGATCGGCGTGGCTCTCGAACTGTTCAGCAAACGTTCCCCGGACGAGGTCTCGATCGACGAGATAGCGTCCCGGGCGGGCATCTCGCGCCCGCTCGTCTACCACTACTTCCCCGGCAAACTCAGCCTGTACGAAGCCGCGTTGAGGCGTGCCGCGGAGGACTTGTCGTCCCGGTTCGCCGAGCCGCGCGAGGGTCCGCTGGGCTCGCGCCTGCGGCGGGTGATGGCGCGCTTCTTCGACTTCGTGGAGGAGCACGGCCCCGGCTTCTCCGCCCTGATGCGCGGCGGTCCCGCCGTGGGCTCCTCCACCACCAACGCGCTGGTCGACTCGGTGCGGCAGGCCGCGTACGAGCAGATGCTGGCGCACATGGGCGTGGTGGGTCCGGCGCCTGCGCGGCTGGAGCTGGTGGTGCGCTCCTGGATCTCGCTCGTGGAGTCGACGGCGCTGATCTGGCTGGACGGGCGGCGGGTGCCGCGCGAGGAGCTGGAGACCAAGCTGGTGCAGGACTTCGCGGCGCTGGCCGCGGTCGCCGCCGCCCGGGACGAGGAACTCGCCACGCTGCTGCGGGGGCTGGTCGAACAGGAGCCGGGCGAGGGCCCGTTCACGGACCTGGCCGCCCGGATGATCTCGCTGGCCCAGGAGTGAACCCGGACGTGACGTGGGGGCTGGTCGTCGAGACGACCGTCGGCACCGGACAGCGCAAGCACGTCGAGACGCACGTCGTCGCGCACGTCACCGGATCGCGGGAGGAGGCGCTGGCGGAGCTGGAGCGGCGCGCCCGCGCCCATTCCCCCGCGCATCCGCTGAGCCCGAAGCGTCGCCGTCTGCTGCGCACCGGGGACGGGTTCCTGCTGGTGGTGGACGGGTCGTGGCAGTCGTTCGCCACCCGGTTCGCGGTGGCGGAGCTGCTGGAGGACTCCGCCGCACCACACGAGCCTGAGCCGGTGGCCGAGGCGGACCCCGCACCTTCCGAGCCGCCGCGGAAGCCGCCGCCGGCGCCGGACACGGAGGTCGACGAGGACGGCGTCCCGGTGCGGCCGGCGTGGCTGTACCGCGACGGCCTGTCGTGACCGTCCGTCACTCGCCCTCGGACTTCCGGTAGGACGGGTCGAGGTCCCGGACCTCGGCGGAGGCGTGCAGCGTCTGCCCCTCGGCCGGCTCGACGTGCTGCCGCAGCAGCTCCAGGACCGTCTCGGTGAGCCGGGCCTTGGTCTCGTCGGTGCGGCCGGCCAGCAGGGCGACGTGCACGTGCACCAGCGCGTGCCCCTCGGCCTCGGGTCCGACCACCGGGTCCTCGGTGCGCCGGAACCGCGTCTTGCACGCGGGCGGCTTCGCCGCCGCGATCTCCACCACGGCGGAGTGCAGGTCCCGCGCGAAGGCGGGCCGGTCGAAGCCGTCCGCGAGGCCTTCGGAGTAGTCGACGGTGATCTGCGGCATGGGCCCTCCTGTCCAGGTCAGGAGGGCCCACGATAGCCGCGGCCGGTCATCCGGTCATCCGGTGGTGAACACCGCGACCGTGCGGGCCGGCACGCTGAACGTGCCGGTCGCCCTCGCGTACGACGAGGTCTTCACGACCGCGTCCCCGCCCGCCGCCTGCACCGGGTGCAGGCGGTGGCCGGTCCCGGCGAGCGCGGCGACGCGCTGCTGCTGCCGCTCGGGCGTGGCGTTGAAGACCACGACCAGACCGCCGAGGCGCATGGTGATCACACCGGGCGTCTCGTCCTTCCCGGACAGCGGGAAGGACAGCCGGGACTGCACCTGGTCCGCGGTGTCGAGGGAGAACACCTTCTCCGTCGTGCGGATCCGCAGCAGGTCCCGGTAGGCGGCCGAGGCGCCCTCGATCTGCGGGCAGCCCACCGCGACCGAGCCGAGCAGCGGCTTGGCGTACGGCCACTTGTCCTGGTTGTCGGCGGCCGGCGGCAGACCGCGGCCCATGCCGTTGCCGTCCGCGCAGTTCCAGTGGATGGCGTTGAACCAGTCGCCGCTGTCGTAGGAGTTGCGGTCCAGGGACTTGGAGCGCAGCAGGTCGGTGCCCGCCTGGGAGAGCGCCGGGCCCTGGGAGAGGGCGGCGGTCGCCATGGCGAGGACCTGCATGCGGGCCCGGTCGTCGGCGGACGTGTCCTTCGGCAGCTTGAAGGCGAGCGCGTCGAACAGCGACTCGTTGTCGTGCGCGTCGGCGTAGGCGAGCGCGTCGCCGGGGGCGGCCGCGTATCCGGCGGGGGCGCCGTTGTAGTCGACCTGGGAGCCCTTGACCTCCTTTCCGCTGGTGTCGGTGAAGGTGTAGTCGGCGAGGTTGCCGCTCAGGCCCACCTTGATGAGGTCCTGGTAGTGCAGCAGCCGGGCCTTCTGCTCGGCCGGGGTGCCGCCCGCGGCCGAGGAGTTGGGGTCGGTGTAGAGGCCGGAGGCGAAGCCCTGCACGCCGGGGTCCTCGTCGAAGGGGCCGCCGCCGCGCACGGCGTCACGGGCCCGGTCGGAGAAGGTGGCGATGCCGGTGCCGGCCATGTTCGCCTGCGTGGCCTGCTCGAAGCGGGCGTCGTCGGCGATCTCGCCGAAGTTCCAGCCCTCGCCGTACAGGATGATCTTCTTGCCGTCGACGCCGTCCTTCCTCAGGGTCAGGGCGTCGAGCGCCTTGCGGACGGCGAGGATGTTGGCCTTCGGGTGGTGGCCCATGAGGTCGAAGCGGAAGCCGTCGACCTTGTACTCCTTGGCCCAGGTGACGACCGAGTCGACGACCAGCTTGCCCATCATGGCGTTCTCGGGCGCCGTGTTGGAGCAGCAGGTGCTGTCGGCGACGGAGCCGTCGGCGAGCAGCCGCTGGTAGTAGCCGGGCACGATCCGGTCAAGGACGGAGGTCTTCGCCTGGCCGTGGGCGGCGGTGTGGTTGTAGACCACGTCCATCACCACGCGCAGACCGTCCTCGTTGAGCGCCTTGACCATCTCGCGGAACTCGACCGTGCGGGCCGTGCCGTCCGGGTCGGTGGCGTAGGAGCCCTCGGGGACCGTGTAGTGGTACGGGTCGTAGCCCCAGTTGTAGGCGTCCTTGGCCGCCACCTTGGCGACGCACTCCTGCTGCTTGCCGGAGTCGGCCGGGTAGGAGGCGAGGTCGCAGTCGACGGTCGCCTGGTCGGACTTCCGCTCGGGGACGGTGGCGATGTCGAACGCGGGCAGCAGGTGCACGTACGAGGTGCCGGCCTTGGCGAGCTCGCGCAGGTGCCTGCTGCCGTCGCTGTCCTTGTCGGTGAAGGCCAGGTAGGTGCCCGGGTGCCGGGCCGTGCGGTCCTCGACGGAGAAGTCGCGGATGTGCAGCTCCTGGATCTGCGCGTCCTTCAGCGGCACGGCCCTCGGCTTGGGGTGGCTCTCCCAGCCGCGCGGCTTGAGGGACCGGTCGGCCAGGTCGACGACGAGGCTGCGCTCGGAGTCGGCGGTCAGGGCCGTCGCGTAGGGGTCGGTGACCTTGTTGGTGACGACCTCGCCCGCGGCGGGCGCCCACACGGTCACCGCGTACCGGTACGCCTTGCCCTTCCAGGAGGCCGGGCCGGTGACGGACCAGACGCCGGTGGCGTCGTCGCGCCGCATGGCGACAGTCCGGCCGCCGATCTCCAGGGCCACCTTCCGCGCGGTCGGCGCCCACACGGACAGGGTGGGCCGGTGGTGGCGGAACACCGGGCCGAGCCGCTCCTGGGTGGCGCCGGCGGCGTACAGGTCGTCGAGGACGCCGGCGATCTGCACGCCGGTGGCCGCGAGCACCGCGCCGGTGGCGGCGCGCTGGGTGGCGACGACCTGGCCGCGCAGGGCCTCGCGCACCCGGTCGCGGTCGCGCGGGTCGACGGTCCAGGCGGTGCCGTCCTTCAGGTGCGGGAACTTCGTCTTCTGGGCGTCGGTGAGGGCCGACTCCGCCAGGCGGATCCAGCGGGCGTCGCCGGTGTCCAGCTTCCCGTCCCGCACCTTCACCGAGCCGGTGCGGGAGGCGAGGAGCTGGGTGGAGGCGGCCGCGGCGGAGCCGTCCCAGACCAGGGTGGAGCGGTCGATCCAGACCGCCTTGGAGGTGGTCAGGTCGAGGGCGGCCGCGGACCCGGCGGGCTGCGGCAGCAGGTACTCCTCCTGCCCGCTCACCAGCCACACCTCGTGGCCGCTGGCCCTGAGGTCCAGGGACTGGTCGGCGGGGAGGTCCTTCTCGTCGCCCTTGTGGAGGATGTAGCTGAGGCTGGTGGCACCCTCGGCGAGCGGCACCTCGAAGACAGCGCCATAGGAGTCAGTCTCCACCGGCTCCAGGGGCTTCGACCAGTCGGTGGGGTTCGCTGCGCCGGTCCAGGTGTGCAGGCCCCAGCCGTCGTAGTCCCCGTCGGCGCGGTGGTAGTGCAGGACGGCCTTGGTGGTGTCCTGGGCCGGGTACTCGGGCCGCTCGGTGGTGACGGTCTCGTCGCCCTGCTTGATCCAGACCTCGCCGGTGCGGGTCACGTCGATCGTGCGGTCGGTGGCGACGTCCTTGGTGCCGTCCTTGTCGACCACGAGGAAGCCGACGTCGGAGGCGCCCGGCTTCAGCTTGACCCAGGCGAAGGCGCCGTAGGCGTCGCGGCCGGTGAAGGCGTGTCCCGCGGGCCACTCGGTGGCCTCTCCGTCGGCGAGGTCGCCCCAGGCGTACAGGCTCCAGTCGTCGTAGTCGCCGTCGGGGCGCTGGTAGTGGACGATCGCGTAGTCGCGGGAGGCCGCGGCGGGCTCCTCCTCGGCCGGCGGGGTGCCGGTGCTGGAGGCGGCCGTGGCGCTCGCGGTGCGGCCGGCCGAGTCGATCACGACGGCCTTGTAGCGCAGGGCGGTGCCGGCGGGCACGTCCGCGCCGATGGTGTGGGTGACCTGGTAGGGGGCGTGGTCGGCGGAGCCGAGCGTCTGCCACGGGCCGTTGCCGGTCTGGGCGGCGAAGACGACCCGGTTGAGCTGACCGCCCTCCACGTCGGCGCTGAGCCCGACGGTGCCGGTGGCGCCCGCCTCGGGGGCCTTCAGGGTGATCGTGGGCTGCGCGGCGGGCTCGCCGAGCGGGGCGGCGGCCTTGAGGACGATCGCGGAGCGGGCCGGGACGGAGACGGTGATCTTCTTGTCGGCGTCGCTGCGCACGGTCGCGTCGGTGCCGTGGATGCCCGTGAACGTCATCCGGGCGGAGCCGGTGGCGAAGGTGGCCGTCCTCGTCCCGTCGGCGTTGTTGAAGGCGACGACGTACTCGGTGGTGTCCTTGCCGGTGGCGGTGCGGGAGAAGGCGTAGACGCCGGGGCCGTCGTCGGCGTACCGCTCCTGCTGGATGCCGTCGGTCAGCGCGGGGTGCGCCGTGCGGAGCTTCGCGAGGGCGCTGATCTGCCGGTAGAGGGGCGAGCGGGTGTCGTAGGCGTCCTCGGCGTGGGTGCGGCCGGTGCCGATCAGGTCGTCGTCGAGGTAGTCGGCGGTGCGGGACGCGAAGAGGGTCTGCCGGGCGTCCTTGTCGCCGCCGGCGCCGGTGAAGCCCTGCTCGTCACCGTAGTAGACGACCGGGTTGCCGCGGCTGAGGAACATCAGCTCGTTGGCGAGCATGTCCCGCTTCAGCAGCTCCGCGTCGGACGCGTCCGGGTTGTCCTGCTTCAGGAACGTGCCGATGCGGCCCATGTCGTGGTTGCCGAGGAAGGTGACCTGCTCGTAGGCGTTGGCCCTGCCCGTCGTGTACTTGTAGTCGTCGCCGAAGACGGAGGCGAGCTTCTCGGCGCTGCCGCCCTGGGAGGCGTAGGCGCGGGCCGCCTCCTGGAAGGGGAAGTCGAGGGTGGCGTCGAGCCGGCCCTGGGTGACGTAGGGGGCGGTGACGTCCGTGTCGGAGGAGTACACCTCGCCGAACATGAAGAAGTCGTCCCGGCCGCGCTGGGCCGCGTAGGCGTCGAGCGCGGTGGCCCACTGGGTCCAGAACTCCATGTTGACGTGCTTCACGGTGTCGATCCGGAAGCCGTCGATGTCGAAGTCCCTGACCCACCGCTGGTAGATCTTCTCCATGCCCTCGACGACCTCGGGACGCTCGGTCCACAGGTCGTCGAGCCCGGAGAAGTCGCCGTACTCGCTGGACTCCCCGGCGAAGGTGGAGTCGCCGCGGTTGTGGTACATCGCGGGGTCGTTGAGCCAGGACGGCACCTTGAGGCGCTTCTTCGCGGCGGGCACGACGGGGGTGCGCGGGAAGGAACCGGTGTCCACGCGCGGGAACTTCCGCTTGCCGTCCGCGTGGTCCGAGTCGTCGAAGGGCCTGCCGTCCTTCGTCAGGTACGGGAAGGCGCCCTTGGAGAGGTAGTCGTAGGACTTCTCCTCGTAGTCGATGACGTCGGCGGTGTGGTTGGTGATGACGTCGAAGAAGACCTTCATGCCCTTGGCGTGGGCCTTGTCGATGAGGGTCTCGAGGTCCTCGTTGGTGCCGAAGTGCGGGTCGACCTGGGTGAAGTCGGTGATCCAGTACCCGTGGTAACCGGCCGACGCGTCCTTCCCGGCGCCCTGCACGGGCTGGTTCTTGAAGATCGGCGCCAGCCAGATGGCGGTGGTGCCGAGCCCCTTGATGTAGTCGAGCTTCTTCGTCAGTCCCTTGAGGTCGCCGCCCTGGTAGAAGCCCTTGTCGGTGGGGTCGTACCCGTGGGTGAGGCGCGAGCCGGTCAGTCCGCCGCGGTCGTTCCTGGTGTCCCCGTTGGCGAAACGGTCCGGCAGGACGAAGTAGAACTGCTCCCGCGTCAGGTCGTGCCGCGCCGGGGAGGCGGCGAGCTTCGCGTCCGACGGGGGCGCGGGCGGGGTGGCGGCGCGGGCGGCGACCGGCTGCACCAGCGCTGCGGCGAGCGCGGCCACCGTGACGGCGGCGACGCGGCGGCCTCTCGCGGTGCGGCGCCCCGGGGGCGCGGGCCATCTGGGTATCAAGGCGTGAACTCCTTGCGCTTACGGCTCATTGGGTCCGACCCCACGCCCCGGCGGGGTTGTTTCGGCCACATCACCGGAGCGTCGGCGTGACCGTACCGTCGTTGAAAGCCTTACAGCAAGGGTTGTGAAAGCTCCGGAAAGGAATTGCACGGGAATGCCGGTCGCGCCGCCGCCCGTGAACGGCGGCGCGACCGGCGGGGATTCAGCAGGACGACTTGCCCGCGTACACGGCGAGGGCCGTGCGGGCGCCCAGCGTCGCGGTGAGCTGTCCCGAGCCGTTCACCGTCACCGGCTTGTTGCTCTGCACGTCGCAGTACGTGCCCGCCGGGAGGGAGGTCTGGTAGGTGCGGGTCAGGGAGCCGGACTCGTGGTTGATGGCCACGAAGCCCTTGCTGCCCCGGCCGAAGGCGATGGCGTCGTTGCCGTTGTCCCACCAGTCGGTGACGGCCTGGCCGCGGGCGGCGTTGCGGAAGCCGACCATCGACTTGATCTCGGGCCAGTTGTGCTGGCACTTCCAGCCGTTCTGCCAGCAGGCGTCCACCCGGCCGCCGCCCGGCGGTCCGGCGTCGTGGTCGGTGAACTCGTAGCCGGAGTTGATGTCCGGGGCGCCGTAGGGCCAGGCCAGCATGAAAACGTTGGCCAGGGTGTAGGCGGCGTCGTCCTTGTAGCTGAGCGTGGAGCCGTTGCGCTCGGTGTCGTGGTTGTCGACGAAGACGCCGGCGGAGCCGCTCTTCAGGTAGCCCCAGCCCTCGCCGTAGTTCTTCAGGTAGGCGAGCTTCTCGTTGGTGAAGACCCGCTTGAGGTCGTAGGCGTAGCGGAACTCCTGGACGTCGCCGGTGCCGGTGTACTCGGTGGGCTGGACGGCCTCACCCGCGCCGTAGATGACCTCCTGCTTCCAGTAGGCGGAGGGGTTGGTCAGGCGGGACTTGATGTTCGCCAGGTCGGCGGCCGGCATGTGCTTGGCCGCGTCGACGCGGAAGCCGTCCACGCCGAGGGAGAGCAGGTCGTTCATGTACCCGGCGATGGTCCTGCGGACGTACTCCTCGCCGGTGTCGAGGTCGGCGAGGCCGACCAGTTCGCAGTTCTGGACGTTCCAGCGGTCGCGGTAGTTCGTGATCTGCGAGGTGCAGTCGTCGAAGTCGCGGGAGGAGTACAGACCGGGGTAGTCGTACTTCGTGTACGACGAGCCGCCGGTGCCCGTGCCGCTGCCGGCGGACATGTGGTTGATGACGGTGTCGACGACGACCTTCACGCCGGCCGCGTGACACGTGTCCACCATGCGCTTGAAGGCGGTGCGGTCGCCCAGGCGCCCGGCGATCTTGTAGCTCACCGGCTGGTACGACGTCCACCACGTGGAGCCCTGTATGTGCTCGGCGGGCGGGGAGACCTGCACGTAGCCGTAGCCGGCGGGGCCGAGGGTGGTGGTGCACTCGCGGGCGACGGAGGCGAAGTTCCACTCGAAGAGGACGGCCGTGACGTCCTTGGAGCCGGGCGGGGAGGCCTCCGCCGCCGTCGGGGTCATGACAACCGAGGCGGCCGCGAGGGCGGCGATCCCGGCGAGGGTTCTGCGTGCCATGTGGGGATCCTTCTTCATCGAAGGGGGTGGGGACACCGGCAAGGCCGGCTGAAGCTTCTTGCAGAAAGGTTCAGCAACCTTGCGGCAACGCAGATGTTAGAGGCCCGCCACCCGAAAGGGCAGCGGGCCGTACCAACTTGAAGGAAAAAAGTTGCGGGGCGTACGACCGTCAGGCCGTCGTCCACCACACGGTCGTGTCGGCCGCGACGACGGCCTCGCCGCCCTTCTCCTCCACCTCGCCATTGGTGAGCAGCACCCGCCCGTACGCGGGCACGGTCACCGGCTCACCCGTGGTGTTGGCGACGCACACGAAGTCCCCGCGCCGGAAGGCGAGCACGCCCTCGGGCGCGGCCAGCCACTCCACCGCGTCGCCCGCGCCCAGGTCCGCCTGCTCCCGGCGCACGGCCAGCGCCGAACGGTACAGCTCCAGGGTGGAGCCGGGCACGCCGGTCTGCGCCTCGACGCTCAGCTCGCCCCAGCCCTCCGGCTGCGGCAGCCAGCTCCCGCCGTCGCCGAAGCCGTAGCTCGAGCCCCCGCGGGTCCACGGGATCGGCACCCGGCAGCCGTCGCGGTAGCCGTCCTGGCCCGCGCCACGGAAGTACGCCGGGTCCTGGCGCACCTCGTCCGGCAGGTCCACGACGTCCGGCAGGCCGAGCTCCTCGCCCTGGTAGACGTAGGCCGAGCCGGGCAGCGCCAGCATCAGCAGCGTCGCCGCGCGGGCCCGGCGCAGACCCAGCTCGCGGTCTCCGGCCAGCCGGATCTGGGTGCCGAGGCCGGGCGGGTTGCCGAAGCGGGTGGCGTGCCGGGTGACGTCGTGGTTGGACAGCACCCAGGTGGCCGGGGCGCCGACCGGGCGCATCGCGTCCAGGGTGCGGTCGATGACCTCGCGCAGCTCCGCCGCGTCCCAGTGGCTCGCCAGGTACTGGAAGTTGAAGGCCTGGTGCAGCTCGTCGGGACGCACGTAGTTGGCGGTGCGCTCGACGGTCGGGGTCCAGGCCTCGGCGACGAAGATCCGCCCACCCGTCTCCCGCCCCCGCCCTTCTGCGGAAGGCCCTTCGGGCCCCAGTGCATCGCTGTATTCGTCGAGGATGCGCCGCCACTGCCGGTAGATGTCGTGCACGCCGTCCTGGTCGAAGAACGGGGTGACATCGTTGCCCAGCATCCGCAGCTCGTCGTGGGAGCCCAGGTCCGGCAGGCCCTCGGCCTTCACCATGCCGTGGGCCACGTCGATGCGGAAGCCGTCCACGCCCATGTCCAGCCAGAACCGCAGGATGGAGCGGAACTCGTCGCCGACCGCCGGGTGCTCCCAGTTGAAGTCGGGCTGCTCGGGCGCGAAGAGGTGCAGGTACCACTCGCCGGGCGTGCCGTCGGGCTCGGTGACCCGGGTCCAGGCGGGGCCGCCGAAGATGGACTCCCAGTCGTTGGGCGGGAGCTCGCCGTTCTCACCCTTGCCGGGGCGGAAGTGGTAGCGCTCGCGCAGCGGCGAGCCGGGGCCCTCGGCGAGGGCGCGCTTGAACCACTCGTGCTGGTCGGAGGAGTGGTTGGGCACCAGGTCGACGATGATCCTGAGGCCCAGCGCGTGGGCGTCGCGGATCAGCGCGTCCGCGTCGAGCAGGGTGCCGAACATCGGGTCGACGGCGCGGTAGTCGGCGACGTCGTAGCCGGCGTCGGCCTGCGGGGAGGCGTAGAAGGGGCTCAGCCACACGGCGTCCACACCGAGGTCGCGCAGGTACGGCAGGCGGGAGCGGATGCCTTGCAGGTCGCCCATGCCGTCGCCGTTGCTGTCGGCGAAGCTGCGCGGGTACACCTGGTAGATCACCGCGTCCCGCCACCAGTCACGGCGCCGCGCGACGGTGGCGACGGCCGAGTCGGTCGGGGGAGTCGGGGCCGGGGCGGCGGAGTGCTGGCTCATGTCGTCCTTGATACGGGATTCGGGCAGGGAAGCGGAATGGAGGCGGCCGCGATGACAGCGGGGTCGGATGGCCACGCGGCCGCCTCGGACCCGGGGAAGGGCAACGCCCTCCGGGGGCGCGGGTCTGCGTCGACGTGCGGCTCCGCCGCGCGAGCGCGACCAGCCGCGAGGAACGCGGCAGCCGGCCGACGGCAGTCGCCCCGATCGGCGTTACCCCTTGGTGCCACCGGCCGTAAGGCCGGTGACCAGGTTCTTCTGCACGAGGTAGAAGAACGCGGAGACCGGTATCGCGATCAGGACCGCGGTGGCGGCCATGAGGTTGCGCTGCGCGTCGTGCTCGCTGACGAAGCTCTGCAGACCGACGGCCAGCGTGTACTTCTTGTCGTCGAGCATGAACGTGGTGGCGAAGGCGACCTCGCCGAACGCGGTGATGAAGCTGTAGAACGCGGCGACCGCGAGTCCGGGCCTGGCGAGCGGCAGGATCAGCCGCGCGAAGGTGCCGAACGGGGTGAGCCCGTCGACGCGTCCCGCCTCGTCGATCTCGAACGGGATGGTGTCGAAGTAGCCCTTCATCAGCCAGGCGCAGTACGGCACCGCCGTGGAGCAGTACACGAGGATCAGGCCCAGGTAGCTGTCGATGAGCTGCAGGTCCGAGAGGATCTGGTACATCGGCACCATCAGCACGGCCACCGGGAACATCTGGGTGAGCAGGAGCACCCACATGAACTTCCGGTAGCCCGGGAAGCGCATGCGGGAGACCGCGTAGCCGGTGGTGGCGGCGACGAGGACGCCGATGACCGTGGTGCCGAGCGACACGATCAGCGAGCTCTTCAGCCAGTCGAAGAAGTTCGTGTTCTGCAGCACGAACGCGTAGTTGTCCAGCGTCATCTTGCCCCAGATGCCGCCGGGACGCAGATAGTCGTCCTTGTCGGGGCCGAGGGACAGGAAGACCAGCCAGGCGACCGGGAACAGCGCGATCAGGCTGGCCACGACGAGGATGCCGTGGGAGGTGAGGCGGCCCAGGGGGCTGACCTCACCGCGCCGGCGGCCCTTGCGGGGCGCGGCGGTCCGCGCGTCGGCGGGCCGGCCGGCCTCGGCGGCGGTGGGGAGGGTCGAGGTGCTCATGGGTTCCCGCCTCAGATCGCGAGCTGCTGGTCGTTGCGGTTCAGCCAGCGGCGGTAGAAGGAGGTGAAGACGACGAGGATGGCCAGCAGCAGCATGCCGTAGGCCGCGGACTCGGCGAACTCGCGCGGCTGCTGCCCGAAGCCGAGCTGGTAGGCCCAGGTCACGAGGATCTGCGCGTCCGGGGCGGTGTTGCCGAACAGCAGGAAGATGATCGCGAACTGGTTGAACGTCCAGATGACGCCGAGCAGCACCACGGTGGAGCTGACCGAGCGCAGGCCGGGCAGGGTGACGTGACGGAACCGCTGCCAGGCGCTGGCGCCGTCCATCTCGGCGGCCTCGTAGAGGCTGTTGTCGATGGACTGCAGTCCGCCGAGCAGGGAGACCATCATGAACGGCACGCCGCACCAGGTGTTGACCATGATGGCGGCGAACCGCTGCCAGAAGGAGTCCTCCAGCCACGCCGGGGTGGGCAGGCCGAGGAAGTCGAGGCCGGAGTTGATGATGCCGGCGTCGGCGAGCATGAAGCGCCAGCCGAAGACGGTGACGAAGGTCGGCACGGCCCACGGCAGGATCAGGATCAGCCGGTAGAGGGTGCGCCCGCGCAGCTTCTGGTTGAGCAGCAGGGCGAGGCCCAGGCCGATGGAGTAGTGCAGGAAGACGCAGGCCGCCGTCCACACGATGGTCCAGATGAACTTGGACCAGAACCGGTCGTAGGCGGTCTCGCCCCAGAGGATCTCGGCGTAGTTGTCGAGGCCGACGAACTCGTAGGTGGCCGCGATCTCGTTGACGCCGATGGTGCGGGCCGAGTTGAGGCTGTCGGCGTCGGTGAGGGTGAGGTAGAAGCCGTACGCCAGGGGGTACAGCACGATGACGCCGAGCACGACGGCCACCGGCAGGATCATGGCGTAGGCGTACCAGTGCTTCTGGTAGGCGTGCTTCAGCCTGCGGACCGGTCCGGGGCGGGGCGCGCGGTCACCGCGGCGCTTGCCGGTCGCGCGGTCGATGGCGACTGTCATGGTTCGGCACCTTCTGGATGATCAAGGAGTACGGCTCACAGGCCGGCGGCCGCCGGGCCCTCCCCTCCTGGAAGCGGGTCCGGCGGCCACGCGGGTTACTTGCTGAAGTCCGGCACCAGCTTGGCGAGGGCGGCCTCCGCGTCGCTCAGGCCCTTGTCCAGGGACTCCTTGCCGCTGGCGATCTGCGGCAGCTCGTCGTCCAGCGGGCCCCACAGGGAGCTGTACTCGGGCAGCGCCGGGCGCGGCTGGGCGGCCGAGAGGACCGTCTGGTAACCGGCGATGCCCGGGTCGGTCTTGACCTTGTCGGTGTAGGCGTCGTCACGCGTGGGCAGCGTGGAGTTCTTCAGCGCGATGGTCTCCTGCGCCTTCGCCGAGGTCATGAACTTCACGAACTTCAGCGCGGCCTCCTGCTTCTCCTTGCTGGAGCCGGCGTAGACGGAGAGGTTGTGGCCGCCGGTGGGGGCGCCCGCCTTGCCGGTGGAGCCGGCCGGGACGGTGGCGATGCCGAGGTTGTTCTTGTCCTTGAAGGCGGAGCCCTTGTAGAAGTTGGTGATCTCCCACGGGCCCTGGATGATCGAGGCGACCTTGCCGTTGACGAACGCGTCCTGGATGTGGGCGTAGGCGTCGGCGGTCACGTCGGCCTTGTGCAGGCCCTTGCCCTCGAAGAGGCTCAGCCAGGTGCCGTAGGCCTTCTCGGCCGCGGCGGACTTGACGGTGATCTTCTTGGCGTCGACGTCGACCGTGTCGGTGCCCTCGCCGTACAGGAACGGCTGGGCGTAGTAGCCGGCCGTGGAGCCCCAGTAGCCGTCGACGCCGGTCTTCGTCTTGATGGTGGCGGCGGCCTTCTTCAGGTCGTCCCAGGTCTTGGGGACCTCGACGCCGGCCTTGGCGAAGAGCTCCTTGTTGTACACGAACGCGAGGGTGTCCGTGGTGAACGGGACGCCGTAGGTCTTGCCCTCGTACTTGGCCTGCTCGAGCAGGTTGGGCTTGAACTCGTCCTGCTCGGCGAGGGCCTCGGTGCCGTCCAGGGGCAGGAAGAAGCCCTTTTTGGCGAAGGCGGGGGTCCAGCCGACCTCGGAGCGCAGCACGTCGGGGGCGCCCTTGGAGCCGGCGGCGGTGTCGAACTTGTTCTGCGCCTGGTCGAACGGGACGTTGACGAAGTTGACCTTGATGTCCTTGTTGGCGGCCTCGAACTCCTTGACCAGGGCCTGGTAGGTCGGCGCCTCGTTGGTCGCGTTGGAGGTGTCCCACCAGGTGATGGTGACCGGGCCGCCGGCCTTGTCGCCGCTGTCGCTGTCGCCGCCGCAGGCCGTCGCCGCGAGGGCGAGGGACGCCACCAGCGCGGTGGCCGCTATGCCACGCCGCATGAGGTTCTCCTTGAGGGTTAAGCCCGTGAGGCGGGAACGGCCCCGTCTGCCGTCCCGCGAGGTGCCGACTGCGCCGTTGCGGCGGCCGGGCGACGTGAACGTAACAGCGTCGGAACATTTCCGAAAGACCTTGCAGAAAAGTTTTGCAAGAGCCCGCGACAGTTATGCCGCCGTGACCCGTTCTCAACCGTCGCGCAACCCTGCTTTCCGCCCGTACGCCGGGGGTTCGCACAGTTGTGCAAGACTCTGCAAGCACTTGCCATCCGTTGCCGCCGGGGGGAATCATCCGTTGCGGAGCGGACGCCGACCACGACTTGAGGGATCGCGATGAGCCAGCAGCCCACCACGGGCCGTCCCACGGCGCGCACCAGGCGTCCGATCGGTGCGCAGGGCGACAACCGGCAGCTACAGTCCGGTCCTGTGACCACACGGCTTGCTGACATCGCTGCTCAGGCGGGGGTGAGCGAGGCGACCGTCAGCCGGGTCCTGAACGGGAAGCCGGGCGTCGCCGCCACCACCCGCCAGTCCGTGCTCGCCGCCCTGGACGTGCTGGGCTACGAGCGCCCGGTGCGGCTGCGGCAGCGCAGCGAGGGTCTCGTCGGGCTCATCACGCCCGAGCTGGAGAACCCGATCTTCCCGGCGCTGGCCCAGGTGATCGGGCAGGCGCTGACCCGGCAGGGCTACACCCCGGTGCTCGCCACCCAGACCCCCGGCGGGTCCACCGAGGACGAGCTGACCGAGATGCTCGTGGACCGCGGGGTCGCGGGCATCATCTACGTCTCCGGACTGCACGCCGACACCACCGCCGACATGCAGCGCTACGAGCGGCTGCGGGCGCAGGGCGTGCCGTTCGTGCTCGTGGACGGTTTCTCGCCGAAGGTGCAGGCGCCGTTCATCTCCCCCGACGACCGGGCCGCGATGGCGCTGGCCGTCACCCACCTCGCGTCCCTCGGCCACACCCGGATCGGGCTGGCGCTCGGGCCGAAGCGGTTCGTGCCGGTGCAGCGCAAGATAGAGGGCTTCGTCCGGGCCGTGCAGGAGCAGTCGGGGCTGAGCGCGGAGACGGTCGAGACGGAGCTGATCCAGCACTCGCTGTACACGCTGGAGGGCGGACAGGCCGCGGCCAGCGCGCTGATGGACCGGGACTGCACGGCCGTGGTGTGCGCGAGCGACATGATGGCGCTGGGCGCGATCCGGGCGGCCCGGCAGCGCGGGCTCGAGGTGCCGGACGACATCTCGGTGGTCGGCTTCGACGACTCGCCGCTGATCGCGTTCACCGACCCGCCGCTGACCACGGTCCGCAAGCCGGTCCCGGCGATGGGGCAGGCGGCGGTGCGCACGCTGCTGGAGGAGATCGGCGGGACGCCCGCGCCGCACAGCGAGTTCGTGTTCATGCCCGAGCTGGTGGTGCGCGGTTCGACGGCGTCGGCGCCCGGGGACCGCCATCGTCCCTAGGGAGGAGGCGGGAGGCCCTCTTCCCGGGGCAGAACATGCGGGCCGGACCCGACCGGGGGATGATCCGACGAGAGGTCCTGTCTGGCAGACTCTGTGCCCATGGGTGACTCGACCGTGACCACGCTGGAAGGCCGTCGGGCGGCCGCAGCGAGCCCCGTCGAGGAGACGGCGGGGGCGGGCCGTCTGCGTCGTCTCCGCGCTCCCCGCCGACCCCGGTTGTGGTTCGAGATCCTGCTCATCGCGGTGAGTTACGCCACGTACTCGCTCGTGCGCAACGCGGTGCCGGAGCAGCGGGCGGAGGCGCTGCGCAACGCCGACCTGATCTGGCGGCTGGAGAGCCAGCTCGGCACGGCCTTCGAGCTGTCCGTCAACCACGCGGTGAACTCGGTGACGTGGCTCGTCGTCGGGATGAACTACTACTACGCCACCCTGCACTTCGCGGTGACGCTGGGTGTGCTGGTGTGGCTGTACCGCAGACACCCCGGCCGGTACGCGGCGACCCGGACGGTCCTGTTCGTCACCACGGGCTTCGCCCTGGTCGGCTTCTACCTCTTCCCGCTCGCCCCGCCGCGGCTGATGAACGGCCCGGACTTCATCGACACGGTCCTGGTCCACCAGACCTGGGGCTCGATGGCCTCCGGCGACCTGAAGAACGTCTCCAACCAGTACGCGGCGATGCCGTCCATGCACATCGGCTGGTCGCTGTGGTGCGGCATCGCCCTGTTCGCGCTGGCCACCGTGCCCTGGGTGCGGGTGCTGGGGCTCGTCTACCCGGTGGCCACGCTGGTGGTCATCGTCGCCACCGCCAACCACTTCTGGCTGGACGCGGTCGGCGGCGTCCTGTGCCTCGCCGTCGGCTACGGCGTCACCCACGCCTGGTACGGCCGCCGCCCCTCCGCCCTCCCCCGGCTGCTGCCGGACGACGGGACGGGACGGGAGACGCCGACGGCCCCGGAGCACGGGCCCCCGCAGAAGCGGGGCTGACGCCCCGGAGCCACGCGGGGGCCCGACGGCGGGAGGGCTCACAGTCCCCCGTAGAGGCTCACAGTCCCCCGTAGAACAGCTCCTCCATCACGCCCCGGGCGCGGCGGGCCGTGCGGCGGTAGGCGTCGAGCATGTCCCCGGCGTGGCCGGGGCCGTAGCCCAGGTAACGGCCGACGGCGGCCAGTTCGCGCGGCACCGTGGGGAAGGTGTCCCCCGCCCGGCCCCGTACCAGCATCACCGCGTTGCGGACGCGGGTGGCCAGCACCCACGCCTCGTCGAGGATGCAGGCGTCCTCCGCGGAGACCAGCCCGGCCTCGCGCGCGGCGGCCAGCGCCTCCCGGGTGCGGGTCGTCCGCAGCCCCGGCACCTGAGCGGCGTGCCGCAGCTGCAGCAGCTGCACGGTCCACTCCACGTCGGACAGCCCGCCCGGGCCCAGCTTGGCGTGCAGCTTGGGGTCGGCGCCGCGCGGCAGCCGCTCGGACTCCATGCGGGCCTTCAGCCGCCGGATCTCCCGGACCGCGTCCTCGTCCAGCCCTCCGGCCGGGTACCGCAGCGGGTCGGCCAGCTCCACGAAGCGGCGGCCCAGCTCCTCGTCCCCGGCGACGGGCTCCGCCCGCAGCAGCGCGTGCCGCTCCCACACCAGCGCCCAGCGCCGGTAGTACGCCGCGTAGGAGGCGAGGGTGCGCACCATCGGGCCGGACTTGCCCTCCGGACGCAGGTCGGCGTCGATCAGCAGCGGCGGGTCAGCGCTGGGCGCCTGGAGCAGCCTGCGCATCTCCGCGACCACCTTGTTCGCGGCCTCGGAGGCCTCCCGCTCGTCCACGCCGTCGCGCGGCTCGTGCACGAACAGGACGTCCGCGTCGGAGCCGTAGCCCAGCTCGTGCCCGCCGAAGCGGCCCATGCCGATGACCGCGAACCGGGTGGGAAGGGCGTCCCCCCAGCCCTCGCGGACCACCGCGCGGAGCGTGCCGGCGAGGGTGGCGGCGGTCAGGTCGGACACCGCGTCGCCCACCAGGTCCACCAGGGCGCCCTGGTCGGCCTCGGCGGGCTGGGACTCGGTGCCGTAGGAGCCGACGATGTCGGCGGCGGCCGTGCGGAACAGTTCGCGGCGGCGCACCCCGCGGGCGGCGGTGACGCCCTGGACGGCGTTGTCGGCGCGGCGCACCGCGGCGAGGATCTCCTGCTCCAGGGAGGCGCGGGAGCGGGGGGTGAGGCCGCCGCCGTCCCCGTCGCCGAGCAGCGCCACCGCCTCGGGGGCGCGCATCAGCAGGTCGGGGGCGAGCCGCCCGGCGGACAGCACCCGGGCGAGGTTCTCCGCGGCGGCGCCCTCGTCGCGCAGCAACCGCAGGTACCAGGGGGTCTTGCCGAGGGCGTCGGAGACCTTGCGGAAGTTCAGCAGTCCGGCGTCGGGGTCGGCGGAGTCCGCGAACCAGCCGAGCAGCACCGGCAGCAGGGTGCGCTGGATGGCGGCCTTGCGGGTGACGCCGGAGGCCAGGGCCTCCAGGTGGCGCAGCGCGGCGGCGGGGTCGGCGTAGCCGAGGGCGACCATGCGGGCGCGGGCGGCCTCCGCGCTGAGCCGGGCCTCGCCGGGGGCGAGCGCGGCGACGGCGTCGAGCAGCGGCCGGTAGAACAGCTTCTCGTGCAGCCGCCGCACCACGGTGGCGTGCCGCCGCCACTCGCGGGTCAGGGAGGCCACCGGGTCGGTGCGCAGGCCCAGGGAGCGGCCGAGGCGCCGCAGGTCGGCCTCGTCCTCGGGGACGAGGTGGGTGCGGCGCAGCCGGTGGAGCTGGATGCGGTGCTCCAGGGAGCGCAGGAAGCGGTACGCCTCGTCGAGCTGGGCGGCGTCCGCCCGGCCGACGTAGCCGCCGGCGGCGAGGGCCTTGAGCGCGTCGAGGGTGGCGCCGCTGCGCAGGGAGGCGTCGGCGCGGCCGTGCACGAGCTGGAGGAGCTGCACGGCGAACTCGACGTCCCTCAGGCCGCCGGGGCCGAGCTTGAGCTGGCGGTCGACCTCGGCGACGGGGATGTTCGCCACGACCCGGCGGCGCATCTCCTGCACGTCGGCGACGAAGTTCTCCCGCTCGGCGGCCTGCCACACCAGCGGCCGGAGCGCGGCCGTGTACTCCTCGCCGAGCGCGCGGTCGCCGGCGACGGGGCGGGCCTTGAGCAGCGCCTGGAACTCCCAGGTCTTGGCCCAGCGCTGGTAGTAGGCGAGATGGGAGGCGAGGGTGCGCACCAGCGGCCCGTTGCGGCCCTCCGGCCGCAGGTTGGCGTCCACGGGCCAGATGGAGCCCTCGACGGTGGTCTCCGAGCAGATCCGCATCATGTGCGAGGCGAGCCGGGTCGCGGCGCGCAGCGCCTTGTCCTCGTCGGCGTCGCCGGCCGCCTCGGCGACGAAGATGACGTCGACGTCGGAGACGTAGTTCAGCTCGTGGCCGCCGCACTTGCCCATCGCGATCACCGCGAGCCGGCACAGCGCGTCGTCCTCGGGCGCGTCGGCCGCGGCGAGGGCGAGGGCCGCGCGCAGGGTGGCGGTGGCGAGGTCGGCGAGTTCGGCGGCGGCCTCGGAGACGTCGACGGTGCCGCAGACGTCGCGGGCGGCGATGGACAGCAGGCAGCGCCGGTAGGCGACGCGCAGGGCGACCGGGTCGGTGACGCCGGCCAGGCCGCGTTCGAACTCCTCCACGCCGGGGTGCAGGTCGCGCGGCTCGTAGGTGACGAGGGCCTGCCAGTCGCGGGGGTGCCGGGCGAGGTGCTCGGCGAGCGCCTCGGAAGCGCCGAGCACCCCGAGCAGCCGGTCGCGCAGCGGCTTGGCCGCTATCACGGTGTCCAGCAGCTCCTGGCGTGCGGTGGCGCCGTCCTGCGCCTCCAGCAGCCGCACCAGTCCGCGCAGCGCGAGGTCGGGGTCGGCGGTCCGCCCGAGGGCGTCGAGCAGCACGGGGTCGTCGCGCACGGCCGTCAGCCCGGGGCTGTCGAGGAGGCGTTCGGCGGCCGACGGATCGGTGAAGCCGTGCCGCAGCAGCCGCGTGAAGATACTGCTCCTGCGTCCCGGCGCCGACGTCATCCCCGGCCTCCCTCGTGCCTCGGTTCAGGGTCGTACGGCCCTGAGCCTAGCCGGAGGACGCGATCACGGCCCCGGGGCGGCCCGCGGTGGCGTCCGGAGCCGTGCCGAGGTGTCCTCGGTGGCGGCGCACGCCGTTTTCGGTTTCGGTGAGGGGGAGCCGTTCCGCCGGACCCGGTGGCGGTTCGCCCGACGCGGTACCCGACGACGGAGCCGGAGGCTCTCATGGACATGACCCTCGAAGTGATTCCGCTCCCGGTGAGCGACATCGACCGGGCCCGGGACTTCTACCGGGACAAGGTCGGCTTCCACGTGGACATCGACCAGGAGGTCGTGCCGGGCATGCGCGTCGTCCAGCTGACCCCGCCCGGCTCCGGGTGCTCGATCGCCCTCGGCGACACCCTCTGGGAGACCGCCCCCGGCCCCACTCCGGCGCCCGGCGCCTACCAGGGCCTCCAGCTCTGCGTCGCCGACATCGAGAAGGCCCACGCCGAGCTGACCGCCCGCGGCCTGGAGATCTCCGCACCGGTCCGCTACGCCGACTCCGACGGCGCCACCTTCATGCACTTCGAGGACCCTGACGGCAACGGCTGGGCGGTCCAGGAGTACCGCCGCCGCGCGACGGAACCCCTGCACAAGCTGCTGTCGAAGCAGGCGGAGGAGCAGGCGGAGAGGTAGGCGGAGGGGCAGGGCCGCCGTCGCCGCGTCCGCACGGCGCGGGCGTGCCTCCGTCCGCCGCCCGGCGACGCACGGCAGCCGTCGCGGACAGTACGACATAAAGCCTCTCGATATGTGTCAAAACATCTTAAATGGCCACCCGGACCACGACGGACGGCCCCGTGTGCGGCCCGGAGCGCGGCTTCCGGCCCACGGGGGCACGGGCCGCACGCACACAGTCGATGAGGGGAACACGCCGATGAGTGAGTCCGTACGAACCGGGTCCGCCGGCACCGGGGAGAAGGTGAAGGCAGAGACCTCCGCGACGGCCGGACAGGCCAAGCAGGCCGCCGGACAGGTCGCCGGGACCGCGGCGGAGCAGGCCCGTACCGTCGTGGGAGAGGCACGGGAGCAGGCCGGCACGGTCGTCCAGGACCTGCGCACCCGCGCCGTCGAGGAGGCGGACGGGCAGACCAGGCGGGCCGCCGGCACGCTGCGGCAGTGGGCGACCGACCTCACCGAGCTGGCCGCGCACGCCGAGAGCGACTCCCCCGCCCGCAGCCTGGCGGCGAGGGCGGGCGACAAGGGCCAGCGGGCGGCCGACTACCTGGAGCGCCAGGGCGTCGAGGGCATCGTCGCCGACCTGCAGGGCTTCGCCCGGCGGCGTCCCGGCGCCTTCCTCGGGGGCGCGCTGCTGGCCGGACTGGCCGTGGGCCGCCTGGCGAAGGTGACGCAGGCGGCATCGCAGACGGACGGCGACGGCCGGGCCGAGGTCACCGCGGCGCCGGGGCAGGGCGAGCTGACGCCGCCGGCCGGGACGACGCCTCCCGCGCCGTCCGCCCCGCCGAGCCTGGGCACGCCGCCCGCCGGCACCCCGGGCCGCACCTTCCCGGAGGCGTGAGATGGCCACGATGTCGCCCCTGTCCCGGGTCCGCGCCGCCGAGCCGGAGGTCCAGGAGGAGTCCACGGGCCGGCTCCTGTCCGAGATCACCTCCGACCTGCAGCTCCTCTTCCGCCAGGAGGTGGAGCTGGCCAAGGCCGAGCTGAAGGAGGAGGGCACCAAGGCCGGCAAGGCGGCCGGGATGCTCGGCGGTGCCGGTTTCGCCGGCTACATGGTCCTGCTGTTCGCGTCGCTGGCGGTCATGTTCGGGCTGGCCGGCGTGATGGACGAGGGCTGGGCCGCGCTGATCGTCACCGCGCTGTGGGCCGTTGCCGCAGCCGTGCTGTACCAGAAGGGCCGCGCGAGGATGCGAACCGTCTCGCCGAAGCCCGAGCACACCGTCCAGACGCTGAAGGAGGACGCGGAATGGGCACGTCACCCGACCAAATGAGGGCCGAGATAGCGGCCACGCGGAACCAGCTCTCCGCGGACGTGGACCGGCTCGCCGACCGGGCCAGCCCGCGCCGCATGGCCCAGCGCCGCAAGGCGAGGGTGCGCCGTACGGTGACGGGCGTGCGGGACCGCGTCATGGGCACGGCTTCGAACGCGGCGTACGGTGCGGCCGGCACCGCCCGGTCGGCGGCCGGCTCGGTGCAGTCGGCGGCGGGAACGGCGGCCGGCGCCGTGCAGGAAGGGACCGAGCGCGCGGCCGGCACGGCGCGCGAGGTCGCCGAACAGGCCGGACAGGCCGTCCAGCAGACGCCCGAGATGGCCCGGCGCCAGACGCAGGGCAACCCGATGGCCGCCGGGCTGGTCGCCTTCGGCCTCGGCCTGCTGGCCGCCTCGATGGTGCCCGCCTCCGAGAAGGAGCAGCAGAAGGCGTCCGAGCTGATGGAGCGCGGCGCCGAGGCGCTGGAACCGGTGAAGGAGGCGGCCACGGAGTCGGCCCAGCACCTGAAGGAGGGTGCCGTGGAGGCCGCCCAGAGCGCCGCCTCGGAGGTCAAGGACACCGCCCAGCAGGCGGCCCGCACCACCCAGGACGAGGCGCGCGACCGGGCGGGCCAGGTCACCGAGCAGGCGCGCGACTCCGGCCGTTCCCTCAGGGACGAGGCCCGGAGCCGTTCCGGCCCGCCCGGCTGAGACCGGCGCAGCGCCGGGCCGAGCGTCTGTCCCCGACCGTGCGGTCGGGGACAGACGCTCGGCCCGGCGTGTCCCGGATGCGGGTGCTCGGATCGGCACCGGACGGACGCCGGGTGTGCGGGCGGCGCGGGGCCGCCGGGGTCAGAGGACGAAGACCAGGAGCAGGACCAGGGTCGCCACGAGGCTGATCGCCAACGAGCCGAGGCAGCCGACCCGGTTGCTGAAGAAGAAGAACATGCCTCCCGGGTACCCCGCCGCGCCGCTTCACGCAGCGCGGCGGGGCGTCCCGGGGCGGTTCAGCTCGCGTACGTCTCGAACTCCGCGATGCGCGGGGCGCCCGAGGCGCTGGTGATCTCGAGGGTGATCTTCCGCAGGGAGACCGGGGAGAAGGCGACCGTCCCCGCTCCGCTGCCGGAGGCCAGCACCGCGCCCGTGTCGTGGTCGAGGAGGCGGTACGCGCCGATGGCGCCGGAGCCGGAGGCCAGGCGGATGTGCACCTTGGAGACCGTGGTGGCGGAGCCCCACTTCACCGAGACCGAGCCGGTCGGACCGGACGGCGACCAGTACGTGTTCGTGTTGCCGTCGACGACGTTGCCGTAGCTGGTCCCGGAGGCCTTGGAGGAACCGTCGGCGCCCGCTTTGAGGCTGAGGTTGGCGCCGGTGGGCGGGTCGGTCGGGCCGGGGTCGGTGGGGTCCGGGTCCGGGCCCGGGTCCGTCGGGCCGGGGTCGGTCGGGTCGGGGTTCTGCGGGGTGCAGCTGCCGTCCGAGACCTTCAGGCCCTTGTTGGCGCCCGCCGTCTGCGCCACCACGTTCGGCACGCAGTTCGCCCCGTCGAGCGTGTAGCCGTACGGGATGCTCACCGACGTGTTCGAGGTGGGGTTCGGGCCGGCCGGGTTGTGGTCGCCGCTGCGCGAGGACCAGGTGACGTTGTCGAAGACGTTGCCGCTCACCTGCCAGGAGCCGGCCTGGTCGGTGTAGAAGGTGCCGAGGACGTCCTTGGAGTCCTCGAAGTAGTTGTTGTCCACCTTGGCGCGGGCGCCCGCCCGGGAGTTGATGCCGGAGTCGTTCAGCCGCTTGTAGTGGTTGTTGTACATGTGCGCGATGCCGCCGCGCAGCAGGGGCGCGCGCGAGTCGATGTTCTCGTACAGGTTGTGGTGGAACGTCACGTACCCGTTGGAGCGGTCGCTCTCGCTGGAGCCGATGAGGCCGCCGCGCCCGGAGTTGCGCAGGATGCTGTACGACAGCGTCACGTACTGGGTGTTGTCCTTCATGTCGAACAGGCCGTCGTAGCCCTCGGACTCACCGCCGGACGCCTCCAGCGTGACGTGATCGACCCATACGTTCCTGACATCGCTTTCCATGCCGATGGCGTCGCCGCCGTTCGACGTGGGCGAACCGGACTTCTTGACGTTCCGGACCGTCACGTTCTGGATGACGATGTTGCTGGCCTCGCGGATGTGGATGCCCAGCTGGTCGAAGACCGCGCCGTTGCCGACGCCCACGATGGTGACGTTGCTGATCTGCTTCAGCTCGATCCTGTCGGCGGCGGTGTTGCAGCTCGAGCCCGACACCTTGCTGGTGTTGCCGTGGTTGATGGTGCCCTCGACCTGGATGGTGATCGGGGTCGAGCTGCTGGCCCGGCTGCACAGGGCCTGGTGGATCGCGGTGCCGGTGGTGGCGCGGACCGTCTGCCCGCCCGCCCCGCCGGTGGTCCCGCCGTTCTGGGTCGCGTAGCCGGTGACCCCTCCGGTGGCGGCGGCTGCGGTGGACGTGGACAGCGCCACGCCGGTGGCGGCCGTCAGTGCCCCGGCGGCCAGCAATGCGGAGAGCCGCACGGCGACTGCTCGTCTCATGGTCGTCTCGCCTTTCGTCGTTCACTGTCATGGGCATGTCAGTGCTGCCGATGAGGGAGGGCGGGGTGGGCCTGGCCCATCGGTCGAGAAAGCGCTTTCTGTCTGTGTGTCGCGACAGTAGGGGTGCGCCCTCGGGCTGGCAAGGTTCCGCGCAGTAACGGAATAAGGAACTCCGGATCGCGGGACGGAGGGCGCGGTCACTAGGACATGATCTGACCTAGACGGCTCCTAGCGTGTTTCTCGTCGCGCCGAACGGCACGACACGGCACGAACGACCACGGAACCGATGAAGGCGAAGGCGGAGACCATGACCGTGAACCAGCCGACCACCGACCAGCCCTCCGCCGTCACGGGCGAGCGCGCCGATCTGCTGGAGGTGCTCGCCACGCACCGGGAGTTCCTGCGGACCACCACCCGCGACCTGACCGACGAGCAGGCGGGCCTGCGGACGACGGTGAGCGAGCTGTGCCTGGGCGGCCTGATCAAGCACGTCGCCGCGGTCGAGCGGAGCTGGGTGGACTTCATCCTGGAGGGCCCGTCCGCGATGCCGGACTTCACGGCGATGACGGAGGAGGACTTCGCGCGCCGGAACGCGGAGTTCCGGATGCTGCCCGGGGAGACGCTCACCGGCGTCCTGGACGCGTACGCGGAGGTGGCCCGCCGCACCGAGGAGGTGGTCGCCGGCCTGCCCGACCTGAACGCCTCGTGGCCGCTGCCGAAGGCGCCGTGGTTCGAGGGCCGGCCCGAGTGGAGCGCACGCCGGGCGCTGCTGCACGTCATCGCCGAGACCGCCCAGCACGCGGGCCACGCGGACATCATCCGGGAGGCGCTGGACGGGGCGAAGACGATGGGGTGACGGGCCGTCCCGTGCCTGGAGGACGGGAGCGGCGCCCCCCTCCTCCCCCAGGCGCGGACGCCCGCAGCCCGTTCCGCCCGGCGCGGGACGAAGCAGGCCGAGCCCAGCGCGCCCCGGCGCCCGCACGCTCACCGGGAGCGGCGGGTGACACCCCCTCACCGTCCCGCCCCGGGCCGCCGGAACACAGGCCCGTCCGGTGCGGGACGGGAGCGGCCGGCGCACCGGGGCCTCGTCGAGCGGGGCCGCGATCGGACGCCCCCGGAACCGGGCGCCGGCCCGCGCCTACAGCACCGGCAGGTTCTTCCGCAGCTCGAAGGCCGTGACCTCGGACCGGTACTCCTCCCACTCCTGCTTCTTGTTGCGCAGGAAGAAGTCGAAGACGTGCTCGCCGAGGGTCTCGGCGGCCAGGTCGCTGCGTTCCATCAGGGTGAGCGCCTCGCCCAGGTTCTGCGGGAGCGGCTCGATGCCCAGGGCGCGGCGCTCCGCGTCGGAGAGGGCCCAGACGTCGTCCTCGGCGCCCGGCGGGAGTTCGTAGCCCTCCTCGATGCCCTTGAGGCCGGCCGCGAGGAGCAGGGCGTAGGCCAGGTACGGGTTGGCGCCGGAGTCGAGGGAGCGGACCTCGACGCGCGCCGAGCCGGTCTTGCCGGGCTTGTACATGGGCACGCGGACCAGGGCGGAGCGGTTGTTGTGGCCCCAGCAGATGTAGGAGGGGGCCTCGCCGCCCGCGCCGGCCGGGCGCTCGGCGCCGCCCCAGATGCGCTTGTAGGAGTTGACCCACTGGTTGGTGACGGCGGAGATCTCCGCGGCGTGCCGCAGCAGGCCCGCGATGAAGGAGCGGCCCACCTTGGAGAGCTGGTACTCGGCGCCGGACTCGTAGAAGGCGTTGCGGTCGCCCTCGAAGAGGGAGAGGTGGGTGTGCATGCCGGAGCCGGGGTACTCGGAGAACGGCTTCGGCATGAACGTCGCCTGCACGCCCTGCTCCAACGCCACCTGCTTCATGACCAGGCGGAACGTCATGATGTTGTCCGCCGTGGACAGCGCGTCCGCGTAGCGCAGGTCGATCTCCTGCTGGCCGGGGGCGCCCTCGTGGTGGGAGAACTCCACCGAGATGCCCATCGACTCCAGCATGGTGATCGCCTGGCGGCGGAAGTCCATGCCGACGTTCTGCGGGGTGTGGTCGAAGTAGCCGGAGTTGTCCGCCGGGGTGGGTCGGCTGCCGTCCACCGGCTTGTCCTTCAGCAGGAAGAACTCGATCTCCGGGTGGGTGTAGAAGGTGAAGCCCAGGTCGGAGGTGCGGGCGAGGGCGCGCTTGAGGACGTAGCGCGGGTCCGCGAAGGACGGGGAGCCGTCCGGCATGAGGATGTCGCAGAACATGCGGGCCGTGCCGGGCGCCTCGGCGCGCCAGGGCAGGATCTGGAACGTCGACGGGTCCGGCTTGGCGATCATGTCGGACTCGTGCACCCGGGCGAAGCCCTCGATGGCGGAGCCGTCGAAGCCGATGCCCTCGTCGAAGGCCTGCTCGAGTTCGGCCGGGGCGACGGCCACGGACTTGAGGAAGCCCAGGACGTCGGTGAACCACAGGCGTACGAACCGGATGTCGCGCTCCTCCAGCGTCCGGAGCACGAACTCCTGCTGCTTGTCCATCTTCCGCTTCCCCATTCCTGCCGGTCAGGCCGCCCGCTCCTCCCGGCCCCCGGGAGACGGGCCGGCACTTGTGCATCCCACCACACCAGCGTTTCACACGCGTTGCCGGACCCGGTCCGCCGACCGGCCGCGGCCTGAACCGCCGGCGCCCCGGAACACACCGCCCGTCCGCTCATCCTGCCCGGCCGGACCGGCCGCCACGACAGCGGGCGGGGGCGGCTCCCGCCCCTCGGCCCGCCGGCTCCGCTCCCCCGCGCTCCGGGAGACCACCCCCGGTCAAATTGGAGTCCTGGATGCAAGTTTTAATGAGGGCGCAGGCATCCGACCCACGAGGAGACCCAATGCTGTCCGAGCAGTCCGCCGCCACCGTCCGCGCCACCCTTCCCGCCGTGGGCGCGTCCCTCGGCGAGATCACCGAGCGTTTCTACGCCGGGATGTTCGCCGCCCGTCCCGAGCTGCTGCGCGACCTGTTCAACCGCGGCAACCAGGCCGCCGGCACCCAGCGCCAGGCCCTCGCGGGCTCCATCGCGGCCTTCGCCACGCACCTGCTGGACCACCCCGACCAGCGGCCCGACGCGATGCTGTCGCGCATCGCCCACAAGCACGCCTCCCTCGGCGTCACCCCGGACCAGTACGCGATCGTCCACGAGCACCTGTTCGCCGCCATCGCGGACGTGCTGGGCGACGCGGTCACCCCGGAGGTCGCCGCCGCCTGGGACGAGGTCTACTGGCTGATGGCGAACGCCCTGATCGCCGTCGAGAAGCGGCTCCACGAGGAGCGCGGCGGCGCCGTGTGGCGGCCCTGGGAGGTCGTGGAGCGGGTCACCGAGACCGCCGACGTGGTGACCTTCCGGCTGCGTCCCGCCGACGGCGGCCCGTCGCGCGGCTTCCGTCCGGGCCAGTACGTCTCCGTGCGGGTCCCGCTCGCGGACGGCGCCCGCCAGATCCGGCAGTACAGCCTCTCCGGGGCGCCCGGCCCGGACCTGCGGCAGTTCAGCGTCAAGCGGGTGCACGAGGGTCCGGCGCCCGACGGAGAGGTCTCCACCCACCTCCACGCGCACGTCCGCGTCGGCGACGTCCTGGAGCTGTCCGAGGCCTACGGCGACCTGGTGCCGGACGCCGGCGACGACACCCCGCTGCTGCTGGCCTCCGCCGGGATCGGCGTGACCCCGATCGTCGCGATGCTCGGGCACCTCGCCGCCTCCCCGCACCGCGCCCCGGTCACCGTCGTGCACGGCGACCGCTCCCCCGCCCACCACGCCCTGCGCGCGGACCACGAGGCGTGCGCGGCGAAGCTGCCGGACGCGACCGTGCGGTTCTGGTACGAGCAGGACGCCCCCGAGGGCGCCGGCACCGGTTACGTGGACCTCGCGGACGTGCCGGTCGCGCCCGGCACGCGCGCGTACCTGTGCGGTCCGCTGCCGTTCATGCGGAGGGTGCGCGAGCAGCTGATCGCCAAGGGCGTGGCTCCGGCCGACGTCCACTACGAGGTGTTCGGCCCGGACCTGTGGCTCGCGCGCTGACGGCGCGGGCACGGGCGGGCGTCAGCGGACGCGGGGGACGCCGAGCAGGAGGGGGCCCGTCGGGGCCGTGGTGAGGTCCGCGACCGTCAGCGGGTCCAGCGAGGCGTAGAACGCCTCCTGGGCCCGCCGCAGCGCGCCGCGCAGCCGGCAGTCGGAGCGCAGGGGGCAGGGGGCGGCGGAGCCGGCGCCGTCGCAGTCGACCACGTCGCCGTCGCCCTCGAAGGCGCGGACCAGGCGGCCCACGGAGGCCCCGCGGCCCTTCTCGGTGAGGGACAGACCGCCGCCCCGGCCCCGCCGGGCGGTGAGCAGCCCCATGTGCCGGAGCTCGGCGACGACCTTCGCGGCGTGGGTGTACGGCACGTCCAGGGCCGCCGCGACGTCCCGCGTGGTCGGGACGGTGCCGTCGCCGGCCACGGCGAGGCGCATGAGGACCCGCAGGGCGAGGTCGGTGGAGCGCAGCAGCCGCATACCGGGCAGCGTAGGTAATCGGAATCCCTGGCTCAAAATTTACGGCCGGACCTTCACCGAGTCCGCCCGGTCCGCGTCCCGGGTCCCCGGTGCGCGGTCCGCCCGTGTCCGGTCGTCGTCGTCGCCCTCTACGACTCGCCCGGCTTCCCCTTTACGATCGGCGGACCCGTTCACCCCTCCGGCCCCACCTCCTCCGACCCGAAGGACACGCCCATGGGCTCCGCCAAGAAGAGCAGCGCGGCACGCACGGCACGCATAGAGGAGATGCGGCGCGCCGAGCAGGCCCGCGAACGCCGCAACCGGGTCCTCACGGTCGCCGCCTCGGTGGTGGTCGTCGCGGGGCTGGTCGCCGGCGGGGTGGTGCTGGTCCGGTCGCAGTCGGACGACGGCGGCGGCGGCGCGGACGACGCGAAGGCCGCGGGCAGGTTCGTCACCGGCGCGGACGGCGTGCGGGCCTGGAAGGGCACGCTGGGCCGCGACCACGTGACGACGTCCGTGGACTACCCGGTCACGCCTCCGGTGGGCGGTGACCACAACCCCGTGTGGATGAACTGCGACGGGGACGTCTACGAGGACGAGATCAACGCCGCCAACGCCGTCCACTCGCTGGAGCACGGCGCGGTGTGGGTGACGTACAACGGTGACGCGCCGGAGGCCGACGTGGAGGCGCTGGCGGCGAAGGTGCAGAGGACGCCGTACACGCTGATGAGCCCGGTCGGCGGGCAGAAGGACCCGCTCGTGCTGACCGCGTGGGGGCACCAGCGCACGGTGACCGGCGCGGACGACCCGGCCGTGGACGCGTTCCTGGAGAAGTTCGTGCAGGGACAGCAGACGCCCGAGCCGGGTGCGGCCTGCACCAACGGGCTGTCGAAGTGAGGCGGTCCGTCCTGGCCGCCGGGGCGGTGGCGGCGGTGCTCGCCGTCGGCGCGGCGGCCGGGTGGGCGGTGGCCTCGGCGGCCGGCGACGAGGGCCGGGCGGCCCCGGCGGCGGACTCCGCGGACGCCGGGTTCGCCCGGGACATGGCGGTGCACCACCAGCAGGCCGTGGAGATGTCGTACGTCGTGCGCGACCGCACCGACGACGAGGAGGTGCGGCGGCTCGCCTACGACATCGCCCAGACCCAGGCCAACCAGCGGGGCATGCTGCTGGGCTGGCTCGACCTGTGGGAGCTGCCCAAGGTGTCCGCCGATCCGCCCATGACCTGGATGGGGATGGGTGACGCGGCGGCCGGCGAGGACGGCGTGCTGATGCCGGGCATGGCGACGGACGCGGAGATGGCGCGGCTCGGCCGGCTGGACGGCCGCCGGGCCGAGGTGTTCTACCTCCAGTTGATGACGGACCATCACCGGGGCGGTGTGCACATGGCCGAGGGCTGTGTGCGCGCCTGCGAGGTGGCGGCCGGGAAGCGGCTGGCGCGCGGGATGGTCGAGGGGCAGGAGTCGGAGATCCGGCTGATGGCGGGGATGCTGAGGGCGCGGGGAGCGGCCGCGCGGCCGTGACGGCCGACGGCGGGCGTCAGGTCGCCGCGGATCCGTGGTCCGGGCACCCCACATCGCGTCGCTCTGACGATTACACTGGCCGGCGTGCCTCAACTACGACTCGCCCTGAATCAGATCGACTCGAGCGTCGGCGATCTCGCCGGCAACGCGGAAACGATTGTCCGCCGGACCCGGCAGTCCGCCGAGCAGGGGGCGCACCTCGTGGCGTTCCCGGAGATGGCGCTGACCGGCTATCCCGTCGAGGACCTCGCCCTGCGGTCGTCCTTCGTGGAGGCCTCCCGGGCGTCCCTGCGGGCCCTCGCCGCGCACCTCGCCGACGAGGGCCTCGGCGACCTGCCGGTGGTCGTCGGCTACCTGGACCGCAGCGCCACCGCCCAGCCGAAGTACGGGCAGCCCGCGGGCGCCCCGCGCAACGCGGCGGCCGTGCTGCACCGGGGCGAGGTGGCGCTGAGCTTCGCCAAGCACCACCTGCCGAACTACGGCGTCTTCGACGAGTTCCGGTACTTCGTGCCCGGCGACACCCTGCCGGTGGTGCGGGTGCACGGGGTGGACGTCGCCCTGGCCATCTGCGAGGACCTGTGGCAGGACGGCGGCCGGGTGCCGGCGGCGCGCTCGGCGCGGGCCGGGCTGCTGCTGTCGGTCAACGCCTCGCCGTACGAGCGGGACAAGGACGACACACGGCTGGAGCTGGTGCGCAAGCGGGCGCAGGAGGCCGGCTGCACCACCGCGTACCTGGCGATGACGGGCGGTCAGGACGACCTGGTCTTCGACGGGGACTCGATCGTCGTCGGCGCGGACGGCGAGGTCGTGGCGCGTGCGCCGCAGTTCTCCGAGACGTGCCTGGTGGTCGACCTGGACCTGCCGGCCGCGGCGGCCGACGCGCCGGAGGGCGTGGTGGACGACGGGCTGCGCATCGAGCGGGTCGTGCTGTCCGAGGACCCGGTCCCGGCCTACGAGCCCGAGCACACCGGCGGCTGCGCGGAGCGGCTCGACGACGACGCGGAGGTGTACGCCGCGCTGGTCGTGGGCCTGCGGGCGTACGTACGGAAGAACGGTTTCCGGTCGGTGCTGATCGGGCTGTCCGGCGGCATCGACTCGGCGCTGGTCGCCGCGATCGCCTGCGACGCGGTGGGCCCGGAGAACGTGTACGGCGTCTCCATGCCGTCGAAGTACTCCTCCGACCACTCGAGGAGCGACGCGGCGGAGCTGGCGCGGCGCACCGGGCTGAACTACCGCACGGTCGCGATCGAGCCGATGTTCGACGCGTACATGGGGTCGCTGGAGCTGACCGGTCTGGCGGAGGAGAACCTCCAGTCGCGGCTGCGCGGCACGATGCTGATGGCCCTCTCCAACCAGGAGGGCCACATCGTCCTGGCCCCGGGCAACAAGTCCGAGCTGGCGGTGGGCTACTCGACGTTGTACGGCGACTCGGTCGGCGCGTACGGGCCGATCAAGGACGTCTACAAGACCCTGGTGTTCCGGCTGGCGCGGTGGCGCAACCGCGCGGCCGAGGAGCGGGGCGAGACGCCGCCGATCCCGGAGAACTCGATCTCCAAGCCGCCGAGCGCCGAGCTGCGGCCGGGCCAGGTGGACACCGACTCGCTGCCGGACTACCCGGTGCTGGACGGGATCCTGGCGCTGTACGTGGACCAGGACAAGGGCGCGGACGAGATCGTCGAGGCCGGCTACGACCGCGAGCTGGTCGAGAAGACGCTGCGGATGGTGGACCGGGCGGAGTACAAGCGGCGCCAGTACCCGCCGGGCACCAAGATCTCCCCGAAGGGCTTCGGCAAGGACCGCCGCCTGCCCCTCACCAACGGCTGGCGCGAGGGGCTGCCGCCGCAGGTGTGAGGTCCGGCGCGACGACGGCGGGCGGGGCGCGGCGTTCCGCGCCCCGCCCGCCGTCGTGCGTCCGGGGGCCGGGGCCGGGGCCGCGGGTCCGGCCACCGGCCCCCGGGTCAGTCCGACGAGCCGGTGACCCGCACCCGTGCCGCTATCGGCAGGTGGTCGCTCGCCGTCGGCGGCAGCGTCCAGGAGCTCTCCGGCTCGGCGCCCCGGACCAGGATCTGGTCGATCCGCGCCATCGGGAACGACGCCGGCCAGCTGAACCCGAAGCCGCTGCCCACCGCGCCCTGCGTGGAGCGCATCTGCGAGGTGACCGCCTTCAGGGAGCGGTCGTTCATCGTGCCGTTCAGGTCGCCGAGCAGGACCACGTTCTCCAGCGGCTCGTCCGCGATGGCCTCCCCCAGCGCGTCGGCGCTCTTGTCGCGCTGCCGGGCGGTGAAACCGGCCTCCAGCTTCACCCGCACCGACGGCAGATGGGCGACGTACACCGCGACCCGGCCGGCCGGCGCGTCCACCGTGGCGCGCATCGCCCGCTTCCAGCCCAGCCGGATGTCCACCGGCTTCACGTCGCTGAGCGGGTACTTGCTCCATAGGCCGACGGTGCCGACCACCGCGTGGTACTCGTACGTCTCCGAGAGCGCCGCCCGGTAGACGGGCACCTCGGAGGCCTTCAGCTCCTCCAGCGCCAGCACGTCCGCGCCCGCGGCGGCCACGTCACGGGCGGTGCCGGACGGGTCCGGGTTCTCGGCGTTGACGTTGTGCGTGGCCACCGTCAGGTCGCCGCCGGAGGCGTTCTTGTCGGTGAGCAGGCCGCCGAAGAGGTTCAGCCACACGGCCACGGGCAGCACCGTGGCGATCAGCGCCGTCGCCGAGCGGCGGACGAGGGCCAGGAGGAGCAGCACCGGCACGAACAGCCCCAGCCAGGGCAGGAAGGTCTCGACGAGGCTGCCCAGGTTGCCGATGGCGTTCGGGATGTGCGCGTGGGCCAGCATGACCAGCGCCAGCAGGAGCGCGCAGACGGCCACCACCCAGCCCCGGCGCCAGATGCCTCGGTCACTTCTCAGGGCGCCCAGACGGTCCGTCAGGCGCCGCAGCCGGGAAGCCGGGGTCCGGGGGCCCTCGCGCCCGTCGTCCGTCTCCGTCATGTACGCCTGCTGCGCCATACCGCCGCCTCACAACCTGCCGTGCACACCGTCGCCCCCCGTGTGCGTAAGACACTAGGGGATGATCGGTTCCTTTCTCGCCGCCGCCCGGGCGGCCGTACGGGAGCGAGGACGTGCGGGGCCGCGCGGGCAGTTCCGGAACCGGGCGACCGGGGTGACGTCTGTGACGAAACGCGCACGAAGCGACCTGGATCAGCCGCCGGCGGACTCCGCCGCGGGCACCGGCCGCTCCTCCCGTTCCGCACCGCCGGGCGCCTCGGTGCGTCCCGGCAGGAACACGGCGACGACGACCGTGCCCAGCACCGCGATCCCGGCGCTCCACAGCGCGGTGACGTGCATGGCGTGCAGGAAGGCGTCGTGGGCCGCGGCGGCCAGGGCGTCGGCGCGCGGACCCAGCCGCTCGGCGACGGCCAGGGTGGCCTCGATCGACTCGCCGGCCGCGTGCCGGGCGGCGGGCGGCAGCACGCCCAGCTCGTCGTGGACGGCGCCGCGGTAGGCGGTGGACAGCACCGAGCCGAGGACGGCGATGCCGAAAGCGCCGCCGACCTGCCGGAAGGTGTTGCTGAGCGCGGAGGCGGAGCCGGCCTTCTCGCGGGGCAGCGCCTGCATGACGACCACGCTGACCGGCGTCATCACGTGCGCCATGCCCGCGCCCATCAGGAAGAAGACCACCTCGAGGAGCCAGATCGGGGTGTGCGCGTCCAGCGCGGCGAACGCGGCCAGCGTCGCCGCGACGACCACGAGTCCCCCGGTGGTGGTGGCCTTGTTGCCGAAGCGGTCCACCAGCAGCCGGGCGCGCGGGGCGAACACCGTCTGCGCGACGGCCAGCGGCAGCATCAGCAGACCGGTCTCCAGCGGTGAGTGGCCGCGCACGCTCTGGAGGTAGAAGACCGCGAAGAAGGTCACGCCCATCAGCGCGAAGAAGACCAGCGCGATGGCGGTGATCGCCGCGGAGAACGCCTTGTCGCGGAAGCAGCCCAGGTCGACGGACGGGTGGTCGCTGCGCTTCTCGGCCACCACGAACGCGGTGAGGACGGCGAGTCCGCCGCCGATGGCGCCCAGCACCACGGGGTCGCCGAAGTCGGCGAGCCGGCCGCCCTCGATGATGCCGTAGACCAGCAGGGCCAGGCCCGTCACCGACAGCAGCACGCCCAGCGGGTCGATCCGGCCGGGGTCCGGGTCGCGGGAGTCCGGCAGCAGCCACAGCATCAGGCCGATGCCGAGGACCACGATCGGGACGTTGACCAGGAAGACCGAGCCCCACCAGAAGTGCTCCAGCAGCAGCCCTCCGGTGATCGGGCCGACGGCGATGGCCAGGCCCACGCCGCCCGTCCAGATGCCGATGGCCTTGGGCTGCTCGTCCCGTTCGAAGACGTTCATCAGCACCGCCAGGGTGGCCGGCATGACGAACGCGCCGCCCAGCCCCATCATCGCGCGGAAGCCGATCAGCTCGGCCGGGGTGCCGGAGAACGCGGCGAGCGCC
This sequence comes from Streptomyces sp. DSM 120436, assembly GCF_055778765.1. Taxonomy (NCBI): domain Bacteria; kingdom Bacillati; phylum Actinomycetota; class Actinomycetes; order Kitasatosporales; family Streptomycetaceae; genus Streptomyces; species Streptomyces sp. DSM 120436. Next base: position 1,842,628 of record NZ_JBSKBS010000002.1, read on the forward strand.
GAGCCCGCGCCGAACACCGCCAGCCCGCCGAGCAGCGCCTTCTTGCGGCCCAGCCGGTCGCCGAGGAGCCCCGCGGTGAACAGCAGGCCGGCGAAGACCAGGGTGTAGGAGTTGATCGCCCACTCCAGCTCGCTCTGCGTGGCGCCGAGACCGGCGGGGGCGGGCGTCGAGATCGTCTTGAGGGCGACGTTCAGGATCGAGTTGTCCAGGACGACGATCAGCACGCTCATCATCAGCACGCCGAGGATGGCCCAGCGACGGCGGTGGACGGCCTCCGGGACCCGGCGGGCGGGGGCGGCGGAAGAGATCATGCGGTCACCCTAGGGACATCCGGTACGGAACCATCTCGTATCGGATGGTTCCCCCGATACATGCCCCGACATTGCACCGCGTTGGGCCGTCCGGCGCAGTACGGCACGGCGGGGCGCGGTTCACGCGGGAGCCTCTGGCCCTCGTCCGGCGGAGGTGCCACCATGGACGTGGTCCGGGGACGCCGTCAGGGCGCCTCGAGATGACGTGTTGGGAGACGGATCCATGACGCAGCTTTCGGCTGCCCAGACCGGGACGCCCGGTCCCTCCTCCGGCGGCAAGACGCTGTACGGGGGCAAGGGCACGCGCCGCATCACTGTCCGGGACATCGCCCTCGCCAAGGAGCGCGGCGAGAAGTGGCCCATGCTCACCGCGTACGACGCGATGACCGCGTCCGTGTTCGACGAGGCCGGCATCCCGGTGATGCTGGTCGGCGACTCCGCGGGCAACTGCCACCTCGGGTACGACACCACCGTGCCCGTCACCCTCGACGAGATGACCGTGCTGGCCTCCGCCGTCGTCCGGGGCACCTCGCGCGCCCTGATCGTCGGCGACCTGCCCTTCGGCTCCTACCAGGAGGGTCCGGTGCAGGCGCTGCGCTCGGCGACCCGCCTGGTGAAGGAGGCCGGCGTCGGCGCCGTGAAGCTGGAGGGCGGCGAACGCTCGCACCGGCAGATCGAGCTGCTGGTGGAGTCCGGCATCCCCGTGATGGCCCACATCGGGCTGACCCCGCAGTCGGTGAACGCCATGGGCTACCGGGTGCAGGGCCGCGGCGAGGAGGCCGCCCAGCAGCTGCTGCGGGACGCGAAGGCCGTGCAGGACGCGGGCGCCTTCGCGGTGGTCCTGGAGCTGGTGCCGGCCGAGCTGGCCGCCGAGGTGACCCGGACGCTGCACATCCCGACCGTCGGGATCGGCGCCGGGCCGCAGACGGACGCCCAGGTGCTGGTGTGGACCGACATGCTCGGGCTGACCGGCGGCCGGGTGCCGAAGTTCGTCAAGCAGTACGCGAACCTGCGGGACGTGATGACCGGGGCGGCGAAGGCGTTCGCCGAGGACGTGGTCGCCGGGTCCTTCCCGCAGGAGGAGCACTCCGTGCACTGACCCGCGCCCGGGTGCCGTGAGCCACTGCCGCACCACCGTGACGGCCCGCCGATCTTCCCCCGTCGGCGGGCCGTCGCCTTGTCCGCGGTACCCCGCCGGCACGGCGTGCGCAGGCGCGTCGGCGGGGTGTCGGCGGGGTGTCGGCAGTCTGTCGGGGCTCTGTCGGCGGCCCCTGGGATCGTCGCTGACATGACGCGACACGACGAACGAACGCGGGGCGCGGCGAGCGCCGTGACCGTGCGGGGGCTGGTCAAGCACTACGGGGAGACCAAGGCCCTGGACGGGGTCGACCTGGACGTGGCCGCGGGGACCGTGAGGGGGGTGCTCGGGCCGAACGGGGCCGGCAAGACCACGCTGGTGCGCATCCTGTCCACGCTGCTCGCCCCCACCGCCGGGCACGCCACCGTCGCCGGGTACGACGTGGTCCGCCAGCCCCGGCAGCTGCGCCGGGTGATCGGGCTGACCGGGCAGTACGCCTCCGTGGACGAGAAGCTGTCCGGCTGGGAGAACCTCTACCTGATCGGGCGGCTGCTGGACCTGCCGCGCAAGGAGGCGCGGCGCCGCGCCGACGAGCTGCTGGAGCGGTTCTCGCTCACCGGGGCGGCCCGGCGTCCGGCGGGCACCTACTCCGGCGGCATGCGCCGGCGGCTCGACCTGGCCGCGTCGATGATCGGCCGTCCGGCCGTGCTGTACCTGGACGAGCCGACCACCGGCCTGGACCCGCGCACCCGCAACGAGGTGTGGGACGAGGTCGGGCGGCTGGCCGGCGACGGGGTGACGGTGCTGCTGACCACCCAGTACATGGAGGAGGCCGAGCAGCTCGCCTCCGAGCTGACCGTGGTGGACCGCGGCAAGGTCGTCGCGAGCGGCGGCATCGAGGAGCTGAAGGCGAGGGTCGGCGGCCGCACGCTGCGGATCCGCCCGGCCGACCCGCTGGAGCTGCGCCCGCTCGCGGCCGCCCTCGACGAGCTGGGGATCACCGGGCTGGCCGGCACCACCGTGGACGCCGAGCGGGGCGCGGTGCTGGTCCCCGTGCTCAGCGACGAACAGCTGACCGCCGTGGTCGGCGCGGTCACCGCACGCGGCATCACGCTGCACTCCGTCACCACCGAACTGCCCAGCCTGGACGAGGTGTTCCTGTCGCTCACCGGCCACCGCGCCGGTGCCCCGCAGGAAACCCTGCCCGCCGACACGGCCGAGGAGGTCGTCGCCGTATGAGCGCCGCCACCGCCGCTCCCGCCGCCGGCGTCCGCTCGGACGCGCGGATCTCGCCGCGGGCCCATCTGCGTCACACCGGGGCGCTGGTGCGCCGCAACCTGCTGTGGATCCGGCAGGACCCGGAGTCGATGTTCGACGCCGTGCTCTTCCCGGTCGTCTTCACCCTGCTGTTCGTGTACGTCTTCGGCGGCTCGATCGGGCAGGCCCTGGGCGGCGGACAGGAGGCGTACGTGCAGTACATCGTGCCCGGCCTGATGGCCATGATGGGCATGAACATGGCCCAGGGGGTGGGCACCGGGTTCAACCAGGACTTCCACACCGGGGTGATGGACCGCTTCCGGTCGCTGCCCATCGGGCGCGGCTCGGTGCTGTTCGCGAAGATCTTCGTCGAGCTGGTGCGGATGCTGATCGCCACGGCGATCCTGCTGGTCGTCGGCGTGCTGGTCGGGTTCGACATCACCGACTGGCCGGGGTTGTTCGCCGCCGTGGGGCTGTCCACGGTGTTCGGCTCCGCACTGATGTGGATCTTCCTCACGCTGGGCGTGGTGATGAAGAACGCCCAGTCGGTGCAGGCCATGGGCTTCCTGGTGCTGATGCCGCTGCAGTTCGGCTCGTCCATCTTCGCGCCGACGCAGTCGATGCCGGGCTGGCTGCAGAGCTTCACCGAGTACAACCCGCTGTCCGCGCTGGCCGACGCCGCCCGCGGGCTGATGGTGGGCGGGCCGGTCGCCCACGACCTGTGGATGACGCTGGCCTGGTCCGTGGGGATCACGGCGGTGATGGCGCCGGTCGCCATCCACAGGTTCCGCACGAAGACCTGATCACGCGCCGTCGTGCGGGGTCCCGGTCACGCCGGTTCGAGCAGGGCGACGGCCTCCTCCGGGGAGAGGCCGCCGCCCTCGGCGTACGCGGCCTCGAACGCGGCCTCGTCGAGCACCTTCCGGATACGGGCCTCGGCGCGGGCGCGCGCGGTGCGCTCCGCGAGGTTCGCGCGGTGTCCTTCAGGGAGCCAGGCGTCGGCGGCGCCCAGGCAGCGGGCCGCGTCCCGGGCGTGCCGGCCGCCGTCGAGTCCGGCGAGGGCGACGGCGGCCAGGATGAGGTACGCGGAGCGCATGTGCGGGGCCATGGCGGTGGACAGCGGGTCGCTCGCCTGCTCGATCGCCCGCCGTATGACGACGAGCCCCCGCTCGTCGTGGCCGTCGGCCACCTCCAGGAAACCCTCGGCGCCGAGGATGAACGCGTCGAAGACGACGTAGTGCGCGATGCGGAACTCCTCGCGCAGCGCCCGCAGATGCTCACGGGCCTCCGCGGTGCGGCCGGTCACGGAGAGCCAGCCGACGAGGAACAGCCGGGCGGCGGGCAGCGCCTCGACGTGCCGGCCGCGAGTGCTGTCGATGACCTCGCGCAGCAGCCGTTCGCCGCGCTCGGTGTCCCCCGCCTCGATCAGCGCGTCGCCGAGCTTGGCGGTGAGCACGGCGCTGTGGGAGCGGGCGCCGAGGCGTTCGGCGTGTTCGATGGCCGCCTCGTAGTCGGCGGCGGCCTCCCGGTGGGCGCCCGCGCGTTCCCGGGCCTCGCCGCGCGCGGAGAGCGCCTCGGCGATGCCCCAGGTGTCGCCGAGCCGCCGGTGGATCTCCAGGGCCTCGTCGGCGTCGCGGCGGGCGTCGCCGGCCCAGTCGCTGCGGTTGGCGAGCAAGTTGGCGCGGAGCTGGAGGTTGCAGGCCAGCTCCCACTCGAAGCCGGGCGTCTCGCGGCAGGTCCGGACCGCCGCGTCGACCACCTCGCGCAGCCGGTCCATGTCGCCGGTGAGCATCACGGCGAACGTCCAGAGCAGGCCCGGCGGGCGGCAGACCTGCGGCAGGCCCGGCTCGTAGGTCGCGGCGACCAGGCGCAGCTTGTGCTGGGCCCGCGGGGTCTGCCAGTCGTCCAGTTCGGTGTCCATCTGGGCGAGGTGGGCCAGGTGCACCCCGCGGCGGGCCTCGGTGAGGACCTCGCCGGTCATCGGGGGCGGCCGGTCGGTGCAGCGCTGCCACAGCGGGGCCGCCGGCCGCACCGGTTCGGTGAACGGGTCGGGGGCGAGCGCCATGACCTCGCCGCACCAGGTGCGGGCCTCGACGCGCAGGTCGCGCATCTGCCAGTACCAGACCAGGGACAGGGTGACGCAGAGCGCCTCCTGCTCGTCGCGCAGGGCGACGGCGTGCCGCAGGGCGGTGCGCACGTTCTCGTACTCCCGCTCGAGGCGGGCGATGGCCTCCGCCTGCCGCGGGCCGCGCAGCAACGGCTCGGTGGTGCGGGCGAGTTCGCGGTAGTACGTCAGATGGGCGCGCTCGGCGGCGGCGCGGCCGCCGATCTCGTCGAGGCGTTCGCCGGCGTACTCGGCGACGGTCTCCAGCAGCCGGTAGCGCATGCCGCCGTCGCCCGACGGCGCGGCCACCACCAGCGACTTGTCGACGAGGGAGCCGAGCGCGTCCAGGGCGGCCGGTCCGCACACGGCCTCGGCGGCGGTGAGGTCGCAGCCTCCCGCGCACACCGACAGGCGGCACAGCACGTCGCGTTCGTCCGCGTCGAGCAGCTCCCAGGACCAGTCGACGACGGCCCGCAGGGTCTGCTGACGGGGCAGGGCGGTGCGGCTGCCGGAGGTGAGGAGGCGGAAGCGGTCGTCGAGCCGGTCGGCGATCTGCCGCGGGGTGAGCATCCGCAGCCGGGCGGCGGCGAGTTCGATGGCGAGGGGCAGGCCGTCGAGGCGGCGGCAGATCTCGGCGCACGCCTCGGGGTCGTCGTCGGTGCGGAAGCCGGGGCGGGCGGCGGCCCCGCGCTCGGCGAGCAGGCGCAGCGCGACCGGTTCGGGCAGCGGCTCCACGGGGCGGACCGATTCGCCGCGCACGTTGAGGGGTTCGCGGCTGGTGGCGAGGACGGTGAGGCCGGGGCAGCGTTCGAGGAGGGTCTCCACCAGGCGGGCGGCGGCCTCGACGACGTGCTCGCAGTTGTCGAGGATCAGCAGCATGCGGCGCAGCCCGCAGTGTTCGGCGAGCCGGTCCACGGGGGTGCTGTGCCGGTCGGTGACGGCCCGCATGCCCTCGGCGCCGGCGCCGTACAGCACGGTCTGGCGGGCGCCGACGGCGGTGAGGACCGCCTCGGGCACCGCGTCGGGGTCGTCGACGGGGGCGAGTTCGGCGAACCAGACGCCGTCCGGGTGGGCGGCCCGTACGGTCTCGGCGGCCTCCTGCGACAGCCGGGTCTTGCCCGCCCCGCCCGGCCCGAGCAGGGTCACCAGGCGGGCGGCGGACAGGTCGGCGCGGATCGTCTCGATGTCCGCCTCACGGCCGACGAAGGAGGTCAGCCGGGCGCGCAGGTTGCCGGGCGTTCCGCCGCCCGGCCGCCCGGACGGCGGAGCCGTCCGTGGACTGAGCAACTCGGCGTGCAGGGAACGCAGTTCCGCGCCCGGGTCGGAGCCGAGGCGGTCGGCGAGCAGGCGGCGCACCTCGTCGTAGGCGGCGAGTGCCTCGGCGGTGCGGCCGGTGTCGCGCAGGGCGCGCAGGCGCAGCGCCTGGAGGGGTTCGTCCAGGGGATGGCTGTCGCAGAGGGCGGTCAGCTCGGGCAGGGACTGCTCGGCCTCGCCGAGGGCCAGGGCGGCGGTGTGGCGGGCGCGCAGCACGTCCAGGTGCCGGGTGGCCAGGCGGGCCGCCTCGGCGGTGCGGCCGGGCAGCCCGGCCGGTGCGGGGCCGCCGCGCCACAGGGCGAGGGCGTCGTCGAGCACGGTGGCCGCCTTGCCGGGGTCGCCGTCGTTCAGGGCGCGCAGGCCCTCGCCGGCCAGCCGCTCGAAGCGGTGCAGGTCGACGTCGTCGGGCGCGGCGGTGAGCCGGTAGCCGCCGTCGGCGGAGGCGACCGCGTCCGCGCCCAGCACCCGGCGCAGCCGTCCCACCAGGGCCTGCACCGCGCCGGTGGCGTCGGCGGGCGGGTCGCCGTCCCAGACCTCCTCGACCAGCAGGCCGACCGGCACGGTGCGGCCGGCCCGCAGGGCGAGCACGGTCAGCAGGGCGCGCAGCCGCGCCCCGCCCACGGGGACGACGGTGCCGTCGGGGCGGACGGCCTGGGTGGTGCCGAGGATGCGGTAGCGCACGGGCCCATTCTCTCCGGTGCCGGCCGCGGGGGACGCGCGGGCCGGGGGACGCGCGGGCCGGGGGCGGGGGCGCCCTCGCCCCGCACGGAACCGGCCGCCCGCGCGAAGCGTTCTCCCGGCGTGCCCGGTACGGTCGGGCAGGCCCGCGCGTTCCCCCGTTCGCGCTCCTCGGCACCTCTCAGCACCACTCCGCACCACTCAGCACCGGGAGTCCCATGACCGCCGCCGCCACCCGTCCCAGCGACCGGAGGGTCAGTCCCGTCTTCCTGGGCATCCTGGCCGTCTCGGCGGTCACCGGCTGGGCCACCTGGACCGGGTTCGCGGCCGAGCCGGGGCTCGCGGTGTTCCTGTTCGTGACGTCCGCGTGGATCGTCTCCCTGTGCCTGCACGAGTACGCGCACGCGCGCACCGCCCTGCACGGCGGGGACGTCTCGGTCGGCGCGAAGGGCTATCTCACGCTGAACCCGATGAAGTACACGCACGCCCTGCTGAGCATCGTGCTCCCCGTGCTCTTCGTGATCATGGGCGGCATCGGTCTGCCGGGCGGGGCGGTGTTCATCGAGCGCGACCGGATCCGGGGCCGCCTGCGGCACAGCCTGGTCTCGGCGGCGGGCCCGCTGACCAACGTGCTGTTCGCGGTGGTGTGCACGGCGCCGTTCTGGCTGGGAGCCCTGGACGGCGTGCCGTCCGCCTTCCGGTTCGCGCTCGCCTTCCTGGCGCTGCTCCAGGTCACGGCCGCGGTCCTCAACTTCCTGCCGGTGCCGGGGCTGGACGGCTACGGCGTGATCGAACCGTGGCTCTCCCCCGGCGTCCGCCGCCAGGTGGAGCCCTTCGCCCCCTTCGGCCTCCTCTTCGTCTTCGCCCTGCTGTGGGTGCCGACGGTGAACGGCGCCTTCTTCGACATGGTCGACGCGGTGCTGGGCTTCCTGTGCATCGAGGAGATCGACACCCACTGCGGCTTCAGCCTGTTCCGCTTCTGGCAGGGCACGGACGGGTTCTGTCAGGTGTGAGGGACCCCGGGAACGGTCCCGGAGGGGGTTCTCCCGACGGGGATCAGCCGGTGGCCGGGCCGCCGTCCCGGGGGGCGCGGCCCCGCTTCACGTAGTACCAGGTCATGTTGGACGACAGGCCCGCCAGGAGGACCCACACGACGCCGATGAACACGCCGCCCTCCACGAAGGAGACGACGGCCGCGGCGACGGCGAGGAGGCACACGACGAGGGCGTAGACGGCGAGGCGGGGCATGGCGGGGGGCTCCTGTCGGGGGACACTGCTGCCGCTCCAGTGTCCCCCATCGCCTCATACGTCCGTGACCCGGAGCCCGGCGTGCGCCTTGTAGCGGCGGTTGACCGAGATCAGGTTGGCGACCAGCGACTCCACCTGGTGGGCGTTGCGCAGGCGGCCGGCGAAGATGCCCCGCATGCCGGGGATCCGCCCGGCCAGCGCCTGGACGGTCTCCACGTCGGCGCGGACCTCGCCGAGGACCATGACGTCGGTGTCGATCGCCTCGATCTCCGGGTCCTGCAGCAGCACCGCCGACAGGTGGTGGAACGCGGCGGTGACGCGGGAGTCCGGCAGCAGCGCGGCGGCCTGCTGGGCCGCGCTGCCCTCCTCCGGCTTCAGCGCGTAGGCGCCCTGCTTGTCGAAGCCGAGCGGGTTGACGCAGTCCACGACGAGCTTGCCGGACAGTTCCTCGCGCAGGGATGCGAGGGTCTTGGCGTGCCCGTCCCACGGCACCGCGACGATGACGACGTCGCTGCGCCGGGCGGTCTCGGCGTTGTCGGCGCCCTCGATGCCGTGGCCGAGCTCCTCGGCGGCGGCCCGCGCCCGCTCGGCGGCGCGGGAGCCGATGATCACCTTCTGCCCGGCCTTGGCGAGCCGGTAGGCGAGACCCTTGCCCTGCGGTCCGGTGCCGCCGAGCACGCCGACGACGAGGCCGGAGACGTCGGGCAGGTCCCAGGGGTCCTTGGCGGGGGCCTTCTTCGGGGGCTGCTGTGCGCTGTCGGTAGAGGTCATGGCCCGACTCTACGTGCGGGCGGCCGTCGTGACCGGCCGGGCGTGAGGCCCGTCACGGCCGCCCGCCGGGGTCCCCGGGTCGGGCGAAACGGATTCGAACACCGGGACGCGGGCGTGCCGTCGGGGGCAGGATGCGGCGGCATGGACGCCGTACGGGTCGCGCTGCTGAGGGACGTGCTCGCCGGGACGGAGTGGCTGGGCGCGACCCGGCACTTCGCGGGGACGCTGCGCGGGTCGGTGGTGTCGCACGGCGGCGGACTGCTGCTGGTGGGCACCCCGGAGTACGAGCCGTGGCACCTGGCGGCGCACCTGGTGGACGAGGCGGCCTGGTCGGGCACCCCGGAGCTGGCCCCGACGCTGGTGCGGCACGACGCGCGCCCCACGGACCCGGCGCACCTGGCCGTGGGCCTGGGGCGGCTGGAGGCGGCGCGGCGGGGCGAGACGCTGCTGGTGGTGGCGCCCGGCGAGCCGCCCGCGGCGCTGCTGGAGCGGGTGTCGGACGCCCGCCGGGCCGGGGCGACACTGCTGTCGCTGGGTCCGGAGGCGGGTGAGCTGCCGGCGCTGGCGCACGAGGTGCTGCCCGTCCCGGACGGCTCCGAGCTGGACCTGGACACGGTGCAGCACCTGGTGAGCGCGGCGGCCGGGGAGAACGCGCTGCCCGCCCGCCGGGGCCCGCGCCGCTTCCGGGACCGGCTGTCCCGGCTGGCCGACCTGCTCACCGCGCCGCCGCCGATCCGCTGGTAGCGCGGCGGCTCAGTCCTCGTCGCGGCCCTGGGGGCCGTCGTGCCACGCGGGGTCGTTCTCCCACTGGAGGTTGCGCTCGCGGGCGGTCTCCATCGCGTGCTCCGCCTCGGTGCGGCTCGCGTACGGGCCGAAGCGGTCCTTGGCCGGGCACTCGGGCCCTTCCTCGACCTTCCGGTGCTCCAGGCAGTAGTACCACTCGCCGGGTTTGCCGGCCGTGCGCTTCTTGAACAGGGGCATGACGGCTCCTCTCGCCACGGAAGATGGTCCCCCGTCGCCGCTGAATTAGACTCGCCGCATGTCTGGCCAGTCACTCCTCGTACCGGGGAAGCTCTCCCCCACCCGCTCCGTGCCCGGGAACATCCGCCGTCCCGAGTACGTCGGCAAGCCCGCGCCCGCCCCGTACACCGGGCCGGAGGTGCAGACGCCCGAGACGATCGAGGCGATGCGGCGCGCCGGCCGGATCGCGGCCCGCGCGATGGAGGAGGCGGCGAAGCGCATCGCGCCCGGCGTGACGACGGACGAGCTGGACAGGGTGGCGCACGAGTACCTGTGCGACCACGGCGCCTACCCGTCGACGCTCGGCTACCGCGGCTTCCCCAAGTCGCTGTGCACCAGCGTCAACGAGGTCATCTGCCACGGCATCCCGGACTCGACGGTGCTGCGCGACGGCGACATCGTCAACCTCGACGTGACCGCGTACATCGGCGGGGTGCACGGCGACAACAACGCCACGTACCTGGTGGGCGACGTGGACGAGGAGAGCCGGCTGCTGGTGGAGCGGACCCGCGAGGCGCTGAACCGCGCGATCAAGGCGGTGCGGCCGGGCCGCCAGATCAACATCATCGGCCGGGTGATCGAGTCGTACGCGAAGCGGTTCGGCTACGGAGTGGTCCGTGACTTCACCGGTCACGGCATCAACACGTCCTTCCACTCGGGCCTGATCATCCCGCACTACGACAGCCCGCACGCGACGACGGTCATGCAGCCGGGCATGACCTTCACCATCGAGCCCATGCTGACGCTGGGCACGCACGAGTACGACATGTGGGACGACGGCTGGACGGTCGTGACGAAGGACCGCAAGCGCACGGCCCAGTTCGAGCACACGCTGGTGGTCACGGACACCGGGGCGGACATCCTGACGCTGCCGTGACGCCCGGCGCGCCCGCGCCACGCCCACGAGGGCCCGCCTCCTCCGGGAGCGCGGGCCCTTTCGCGTCCTGGGGGTGCTGGGGGTCTCCGGGGTCTCCGGGGTCTCCGGGGTCTCCGGGATCCTCGGGCCGTTTGCCCGGGGCGGAGGCGGGGGAAGTTCCCGACAGACTGTCGGCAAAGCATTGACTTAGGTAAACCTAACCACAGAAGATCGGTACATGGACTCCTTCTCGACCCTCATCCGCACCGCCTCCCACGAGCAGCACGCGGAGGCGGAGACCTCGACCTTCATGACCGATCTGCTGGGCGGGCGGCTGGGCGTGGACGCCTACGCGCGCTACACCGAGCAGCTGTGGTTCGTGTACGAGGCACTGGAGTCCGGCGCGCGGGACCTGGCGTCGGACCGGGTGGCGGGCCCGTTCATCCGCCCGGAGCTGTTCCGCCTCGCCGCCCTGGAGCGGGACCTGGAACACCTGCGCGGCCCCGGGTGGCGCGCGACCCTGGCCCCCCTGCCCGCCACGCGCGCCTACGCGGACCGGGTCAGCGCGGTGGCCCGTGAGTGGCCGGCGGGATACGTCGCGCACCACTACACCCGTTACCTGGGCGACCTGTCGGGCGGCCAGATCATCCGCGACAAGGCGGAGCGGACCTGGGGCTTCGCCAAGAAGGGCGACGGAGTCCGCTTCTACGTCTTCGAGTCGATCCCCAACCCGGCCGCGTTCAAGCGCGAGTACCGCGCGCTGCTGGACGGGGTGCCGGTGGACGACCTGGAGAAGCAGCGCGTCGTGACCGAGTGCAAGCACGCCTTCGCCCTCAACACGGACCTCTTCCGCGCCCTGGGCGAGGAGTTCCCCCTGTCGGCCTGACCCCCGCCCCGCGTCACAGCGGCCGCTGACGCTCCATCTCGGCGCGCAGTGCGGCGGTCCAGCGCCGGTACGCGGGCACCTTGCCCAGCGCATCGAGCGCGACCGTCTGCCCCAGCCGTGCGAAGTCGTGCTCCGCGTCGCGCCGCCCGCCCGGCGCCGCCTTCAGCACGGCCTTCGGGTCGGCGGTCTTCTGCACGTCGCGCGGCGCCTTCCCGGCGGTGTCGCTCACCTCGATCCGCAGCAGCCCGTCCGCCACAAAGCGGCTGATCCGCACGCCTGCCTGCCGGTCCTCCGGCACGGGAACGCGCAATGCGTCGGTGACGAGCTCCGGGAGCACCAACCCGGCGTTCTCCAAGGTCTCCTGGCCCACACCGCAGTCACCGAGCACGGCATGCAGCAACGCCCGGGCGCGGGGGACGCTGCGGTGACTGCGGGGCAGTCGGAAGGTGATGTCGTCAGCGAACCGGCAGCCGACCGTGCAGGAGTCCCGGCACCGGCTCGCCCGCGCGATCTGCCACGGCGGCCGCGGACAGATCCGCCAGGCGTACCGGGACGGCCAGGAGGACCAGCTCGCCGCCCCCGGCCTGGTCCTCAACGCCGTCGTGCTGGGGAACACCCGCTACGCGGACGCCGCCGTCGCTCAGCTCCGCGCGGAGGGCCACGACATCAAGGACGAGGACTTGGCCCGCCTGTCCCCGCTGAAGAACGCGCACATCAACTTCCTGGGCCGCCACCTGTTCGACATCGCCTCCTCCGGCCCCGCCCAGGGCCTGCGGCCCCTGCGCGACCCGGACGAGGTCGAGCCCGACGGCGGGGACGAGGACTGATCCGCGCGTACCGGCCGCGCTGCGCCCGGGGGCCGGGTCAGGCCGTGCAGCGGCGCCACGGCTTGTCGTACTGTGCGACATCCCGTGGGTTCTCCTGAGCGGCGAGCAGCTGCCGTTCCTCAGCATCGGGTTCGTGGACAGGCGTACCCGCAGGTGCCGGTGCCGGCTGGAACCTCGCGTGCCCTTCTCGATGTCCTGGTGCATATGAACGATGCACTTCGTAACGTGGTGCCCGTCGGGGTTGTTGCCGTGGTTTTCCTGCCCCTCGGAGCGTTAGTCTCCCGCTTGGTCTACTTCGTGACCTTGATCCCCTCCAACTCGGTGGACTCCGGCGCCAGGATGGCGAACCAGTCGTAGGGGGAGTGCTTGAGGCTGTGGATGACCGGAACGCCGGTGTTCGCCTCGGTGTCCGCGGACGTACGGCCGACCTTGGTGGACGTGCCGTCCTTCCAGGTGCAGGTGACCTCCCGGGCGGTCTTGGCGACCTGGCCAAACACCAGGCGCGGGGGGGCCGTGCCGTTCCCTGGGAGCAGCGGGAGCGAGACGGTCCCGTACTCGCCGCCGGTCAGGACGTCGTCCTCGGGTAGCACCAAGTTCCCGATCTGAGTGGTCTTCGCCTCTTCACCGGTGACCCGGTGCACGAAGTGCGCGACCTTGCCCACCAGTTCGGAGGCTGTGGAGACGTCCTGCGGGTGCTCGCCGAACTTCGCCATGGCCGCCAGGGTGGCCTGGGCCTCCGCCGTGTCCGCCGGCGCCTTCCACACGTCGATGTACACCCTCCACGGCACTCCCGCGTCGGTGCCGCTCGCCAGGGTCGTCCGCATGTGCGGCTCGGACGTCTCCGCGCTGGCGACCGGCTGGCTCGCCGCCGACACCCCCCGTTCCCCGTCACCGGACAGCCCGTTCAGTGCCAGAGCCCCCGTGGAGCCGGCCACGACCAGGGTGGTGGTCGCCACGACCGCCCAGCGACGGGCCCTGCGGCGGCGGCCGCCGCGAATCAGCGCCTGGGCGGGGGCTGTGCCGATCCTCACCTCGTCGGCGGCTTCGGCCAGCAGAAAGGCGATGTCGTGCTGTGTCATGTTGTGGCTCGTCTCCCAGTCCGCGCTCTTCACGTTCGTCCTCCCTGCGTCACTTTCTCCGCCAGTCCCGAAACGGCGCGCAGCTTCGCGATCCCCTTGGCTGCGTTGCTCTTCACCGTGCCGACCGAACAGCCCATCGCCTCGGCCGTCTGTGTCTCAGTGAGGTCCTCCCAGTAACGCAGGACCACTGCTTCCCGCTGCCGTGCCGGCAATTGGGCCAGCGCCTTCAGCAGCGTGTGACGGTCGTCGGCCTGGGCGATCCGGTCACCGGTGTCGGCCACCTCGTGTGCCAGGCCCGCGTCCCCGCTCCTGGGCAACAGGAACTCCCGCAGCTTCCTTCGATATCTGCGGGCATGCGCGTTGATCATCACTCGTCGCACATACGCCTCAGGGGCGTCGGCCAGGGCGACCCTGTGCCAGACCACATAGACCTGCTCCAACGTCGACTGGACCAGATCCTCCGCAGCGTGCTGCTCACCCGTGAGCAGAAATGCCGTGCGCATCAGGCGCGGCCAGCAACCGACGACGAAATCGTGGAACTCTCGGTCCCCGACCTGCTTTCGAACCCCCATGAGCACCTCCCTCCTAGATGTTCAAAAGAGTCCACACGAAGCCGAGACCGTTGCCTCACCACGGAATCTTCTTCCGCTTCGCACAAACGATCCCTTCCGAGACCAAGATCGATAACGGGCCGTCGGATCGCCGCCGGACCCGGATTCGCTCTCACGACCCGTTCTCACCCAAAGCGGCACGGATCCCGTTCTGAGACTTGCATTGTGCGAAAATTCGGGGCCATGACGAGCCCTCAGCACCCCTCCCCGGCGGACCGGTCGGACGCCGACGCCGTCGAGGCTCACGCCTGTCCGAAGTGCGAAGCCCAGCCCGGATCACCGTGCCGCTCGCGCGGCGGCGCGGTCGCCTCCGCCTACCACACCCGCCGCTTCACCCGCGTGCCCCGGCTGAAGAAGGCACTGCGCGTGCCGACTCCGGCCGACCGCGCACCGGGCCGGCCGTGGCGGCCGGGCACCCCTCCCCCCGCACCGGTCGATCCGGCCCTGCCGAGCGCGGACATCCGCATCGGCTACGCCCGCTGCTCCACCCTCGGCCAGGAACTCGACTCCCAGCTCGACGCCCTCGCCGGGCACGGCATCCCCCGGGACAAGATCTTCGCCGAGAAGATCAGCACCCGCATCCGCGTACGCCCGAAGTTCGAGGAGGCCCTCCGTACGGCGCGGGAGATCAAGGCCCACGCCCCGCACTGCCGGGTCATCTTCACCGCGTACGAGATGAAACGACTCGGCCGTGACGCCGCCGAACTCACCGCGCTCGCCGACCACCTCACCGCCCACGGTCTCATCCTGGAGATGCTCGCCGGGCCACTACCCGGCATCTACGACCCCACCGGCCCGGGGAAGCTGCTGTTCGCGTTCTTCGCCGCGATGGCGGAGACCGAGCGGGAGAACATCCGCGAATCGACGCTGGAGGGGCTCGACACCGCGGCCCGCAAGGGCAAGCACGGCGGCCGGCCCCCGGTCATCACCGACGACATGCTCCACACCGTGCTGCGGCGCCGCGCGGGCGGTGAGTCCGTCGCGCAGATCCAGCCCGACCTGATCATCCCCACCGGCAAACGCAAGGGACACAACCCCTCGGTGGCCAGCATCTACCGGGCCCTCGCCGAGCACGCCAAGCGCGAGGCACACCCCGAAGCCGTCGAGCAGGCCCACGCCGACTTCGCCGCCAGCCGGACCGCGACGGTCCCCGAGCCCCGCCCCGACACCCCTGACCGAGCGTCACTCTGACCACAGAGAGCTACTTGTCACTTCGCGGCAGCTTCGGGAGGACAGGACCGAGAACCCCAGCCCAGGGCCATGATCGATCTCAGCGCTACATCCTGTACCGCAACTACTCAGACCCGGAGCGGGAGCCCGAAGTGGCGTGTCACCAGGTGCTCTTCGATGATGCTCGAATGGCAGCACCGCCACCGGCGGACTCACTCGCGCCGATCCGGCACGTCGCCAAGGAGTGCAGACCATGAACCACGCCGGCCTCGACCGCACGGTCCCCGACACAGCGCTGGGGAAAAGGAGCAGCTACAGCGGCGGGCAGGGTGACTGCCTCGAACTCGCCCACGACATCCCCGCCCTCGCCCCCGTGCGCGACAACAAGGACCCGGCCGGTCCCGTGATCCCCTTCGGCCGTGATGCCTGGGGCGTCTTCGTCTCGCGGCTGGGCGGTCGGCGTTCCAGGCAGCACCGGCCCTTGAGGGCGGGACGCCTTGTCCCCTCGCGGAACAGACACTCCTGTGTACCCGGCCGGCAACAAGGCCGTGAGCCGTGGTGGCCGGCGGCGGGTGCGGTCCAGAATCTGTCTGCGGCCGGGTCTCGTGAGCGGCCTCCCACGACCGACCGCGGGGGACACCATGGACACCGCTGCCCGCAGGAAACGCACCGGTTCCAGAGGCTGGAAGGCCTGCACCGCCGTCACCGCCGCGCTGCTCGCGTCCACCGCGTGCAGCCCGGACGCGGACGGCTCGGACGAGGTGAAGAGCATCACCCTCACCCTGCACGGCCGTGAGCCCGGCAGCACCGGGAGCGCTCCGATCGTCGTCCCGCTGCCCGAGGGGGCGCTGTACGCGGACGACGGTCAGCTCGTCACCTCCTGGACGACCGCCTCGGGCGGTGCGCTGGACTTCATCGTGGAGAGGTGACGGACCCGGGTGCCGGGTCCCGCCCGCTCAGCGCTCCAGGTACACCCGGCCGCCGACCTCCGTCCAGCCCTCCGGCTGCGGCGCCGTGAGGATCTGCGAGCCCGTGCCCTGCGTGATGTTCAGGGCGCGGCCCAGCCGGTCGGTGAGCAGCAGCGCGGCGGCGCCCGTCGCCTCGTCCTCGTCGACGCCGTCGTCCCGGCCCGGGAACGCGCGGGCCCGGATCCGCCCGGCCGGCTCGTCCAACCAGGCCCAGGCGTAGACCCACTCCCCCTTCGGGGGCACGGACAGTGCGTCCACCTCGGCGGCGGTGGCGTACTGCCGCAGGGTGCGCGGCGGCACCCACTCCGCCCGTGCCTCGATCCAGCAGAACTCCCCGTCCTGCCGGGCCCCCACGACCCCGGCGGGCGTGACGAGTTCGGGCACGTCGAGCAGCCAGGCGGCGCCGACGCAGGGGTGGCCCGCGAAGGGCAGGCGGGTGGTGGGGGTGCGGATGTCGATCACCCCGCGCTCGGGGTCGTCGACGAACACGGTCTCGCTGAAGCCGAGTTCGGCGGCGAACTCCTGGCGCTCGTCCGGTCCGGGCAGGACCGAACCGTCCCGGACGACGCCCAGTTCGTTGCCGTATCCGCCGCGCGGGCCGCAGAAGACACGCAGCACGTCGTAAGCAGTCACGGGGGCATTCAAACACCGCGGGCGGCCCCTCACGGTCGGCGGCCATGTGTTTCGTTAACGTAACGAAGTGATCAACTTTGCCAATGCGATGCGCAAACGCCTGGCCGAAAAGAGTCGGGGCAAAGGTCCACATTCGCGACAGAATCCCCTTCGGACATGTCCAGGACTTGTACGAATTGGGAAAAGTCTCAGGTCACGGCTCCCACTCCGGGCGGACCCTCATTCCGCCCTCTCTTCCCGAACTGACTGTTACCGTGCGGCACGTTTGCGGGTTCAAAGAACCCGTGTTCGTGTGAACGCACCCGGTACAGCCATGAGGAGGTGGCGCGTGTGGAAGGACTGGAGACAGCCCGCTTCAGCGCACTCGTGGTCGTGGGTCTGCTGGTCCTGTTCTACGGAGGGACCTTCCTGATCTCGGCCCGCATCGGCAAGAAGGAAGAGAACGCCGACGGTTACATGACCGCCGGCAACAACATCGGCTTCGGCATCTCCGCCGCCAGCATGACGGCGACCTGGATCTGGGCGTCCTCGATGTACGCCTCCGCGACCTCGGGGTACACCTACGGCGTCTCCGGCCCGATCCACTACGGGCTGTGGGGTGCGCTGATGATCCTCTTCATCTACCCCTTCGGCAAGCGGATCCGGCAGGTGGCCCCCAAGGCGCACACCCTCGCCGAGGTCATGTACGCCCGGCACGGCCGCTCCAGCCAGCTGATGCTGGCGGGTTCGAACATCGTGGGCAGTCTCATCAGCCTGATGTCGAACTTCATCGCCGGCGGTGTGCTGATCTCGATGCTGTCGCCGTTCACCTTCACCCAGGGCGTCTTCGCCATCGCGGCGGGCGTGCTGCTCTACACCCTGTGGTCCGGCTTCCGCGCCTCCGTGCTGACCGACTTCGTGCAGGTCGTCGCGATGCTCGGCGCGGTCGCCGTCATCGTGCCGTTCATCTTCTTCGCGGCGGACTTCCCGGCGGCCTTCGAGACCGGCGCCGGCCGGCTCACCCCGGAGCAGGGCGACTTCTTCTCCAGCACCGCCTTCATGGAGCAGGGCGCCCCGTACATCGCGGCCGTGCTCGCCTACGCGATCGGCAACCAGACCATCGCGCAGCGGCTGTTCGCGGTGCGGCAGGACCTGATCAAGCCGACCTTCGTCACCGCGACCGTCGGCTACGGCGCGATGGTCATCGGCGTCGGCATGCTGGGCGTGCTCGCCCTCTACCTCGGGCACGACCCGGCCGGCGGCGACGTCAACAACCTCATCCCGGGCATGGCCGCCGAGTACCTGCCGCCCGTGCTGCTGGCGCTGTTCTTCGTCATGATCGTCGGCGCGCTCTCCTCCACCGCCGACTCCGACCTCGCCGCCCTCTCCTCGATCATGATGGCCGACGTCTACGGCCAGAACGTGGCCGGCAAGGAGAGGGCGAACCCGCGCACCATGCTGCTGGTCGGCCGGATCACCATGGTGATGGCGACCGCGGCGGCCGTGGCGTTCGCCAGTCTGCAGCTGAACATCCTCGATCTGCTGGTCTTCGTGGGCGCGTTGTGGGGCGCCCTGGTCTTCCCGGTGCTGGCCAGTTTCTACTGGGACAAGGTCAGCGGGCGGGCGTTCACCACCTCGGTGCTCGCGGCGCTCGCGGTGTTCCTGCCGGTGCGCTTCTCCTGGATCCCCGTGGACGGCTTCTTCGGCGTCGTCGTGGACGTGCTGTCGGTGCTCGGCATCGGCGTCGTGCTCGGCCTGATGGTGTTCGGCTTCTTCGGCATCCGGGCGGCGAAGGCCGTGGGCGTGGCGGCGGTCGTGGTGGCGGCGCCGTTCGCCGTGGGCTCGCTGCACGAGTACGCCACGCTGTGCGGCTCGCTGGTGGCCTACTCGGTGTCCACCGTCGTCTGCTGGGCGATGAGCGTGCGCCGCCGTGAGGGCTTCGACTTCTCCCTCATCGCCCGGCGCACCGGCGACTTCGACCACGGGCCCGAGGCCGCACGGGCCCCGGAGACCCGGCCGGCCGAGGGCGACGGCCCGGCGCCCGGGCGCGGCGACGCCGGCGGCGCGCCCGAACCCGCCGGAACCACCACCCCGTGACCCCCGAGGAGGCACCGTGTCCACCGCAGCGCTCACCGCGTACGTCCTGATGTGGCCCGTGCTCGTGGCCGTCGTGCTGTTCGTCATCGGCCGCGGCTTCTTCCGCGAGTGGGCGAAGGCCCGCCGCGAGGGCGAGGACCTGATCTGACGCACCGCTCCGACGGGACGTGGGGAGAGGGGACACCCCAAGGGCGTCCCCTCTCCCCACGGGCCGTCTCGGGGTCGTCGCCCCGGGAAGTCCCCCAGGAACCGGGCCGGTCGGTGAGGGCCGTCTCAGGGGTGGTCCTCGTCACCGCGCACGATCCCGCCGCCGTCCGTGATCACCAGGATGGTCCCGTCCGCAGCACGCACCGCCGCGATCGGAGACCCCTCATGACCTCAGGCACCACCGCCCGCGCCCGCGCCACGGCCGTGTCCGCCTTACTGGCCTCGTCCCTGCTGCTCATCCCCCTCGCCGGGACGGCCGCCGCCCGCCCCGCTCCCGCCTCCCCCGCCGCCTCCGCGCCCCGGACCGGCGGATTCGACGCGACCGCGCTGGAACGGGCGCTCGCCGAGGTCCCCGACGGGGACGTCTCCGCGGCCCTGGTCCGGGTCGGCGGCAAGGGCGGCTGGGCGGGCAGCGCGGGTGTCCGGAGCCTGCGCACGGGGGCGCCCGCGCTGCCGCACGCCCGCTTCCGGGCCGGCTCCACGACCAAGGTGGTGACCGCGGCGGTCGTGCTCCGGCTCGTCGCGGAGAAGCGCGTCGACCTGGACGCCCCCGTCACCCGCTACCTGCCCGGGCTGCTCCCGCCGTCCTTCACCGAGCCCCCGACCGTCCGTCACCTGCTCACCTACACCAGCGGGCTGCGTCCCGGCGCGAGCCTCGGGTCGACGACCGAGGAGATGTACCCCCGCCGGTTCGAGACGCTCACCCCCGAGGAGGTGGTGGCCGCGTCCGTCGCCCGGGGACCGGCGCACGCCCCCGGCGAGCGGCAGGAGTACGGGAACATCCACTACACCGTGCTCGGCCTGCTCATCGAGAAGGTGACCGGCGACAGCTACGAACACCAGGCGGCCGTACGGGTCTTCCGCCCCCTGGGCATGCGGCACACCGGCTTCCCCGGCGGCCCCGACCCCCGTGTCCACGGGCCGCACCACCGCGCGTACGCCGACATCGGCGGCCGGACCACCGACGTCACCGAGTGGAACATGTCCGACCGCTGGGCGGCCGGGGACATGATCTCCACCACCGCCGACCTGGAGCGCCTGCTGTTCGGCCTGTTCGGCGGCGAACTCCTGCCCCGGCCGCTGCTGGACCAGATGCTCACCGTGCCGGACGCCGACGGCGCCACCTACGGGATGGCGCTCGAGCGGTTCGTGGTCGGCGGGCGGGAGGTCTGGGGCAAGACCGGCTCCCGGCCCGGCTACCACACGGTGCTGGGTGCCACCCGGGACCTGTCCCGCACGGTCGTCTACTCGGTCAACGCCAAGAGCGCCCGCGAGGACGGCTTCCCGCTCGTCCAGCGCTTCGCCCTGCCGGCCTTCGAGAGCTAGGCGGAGCCGGCGGAAGGGGCGCCCCGGGGAAGGCCGACACCGCGGAGCGCAGGGGCACTTGGCCCCTCGGCGACCGCCACCGGGGCGTCACGGCCGTCCCCGGCCGGGGGAGACCGGACGCCCCGCCGGGTTCAGGTCACGGTGCGGCCGCTGTGACCGGTCCCGGCGTCCGGCTCCGAGGGTGTCCCGGTAGGGTTCGCCTCCGGGAAGGGGAAGGTGAAGGAACCGGATGAGCAGGGATCTCGGTCTTCGTAGGCTCCACGCGCTCCGCGGGCCCCGCGGACCTCGCCGTACCGCGCTGATCGCGGCCTCCGTGACCGCGCTGTCGGCGACCGCGAGCGGCTGTGTCGTGGTGCACGGCGAGCGCGAGGTGCTCCCGTCCGCCACCCGCGCCGAAGCGGCCGAGGCGCTCGAGGAGTTCACGGCCGCGTACAACGAGGCCGACAAGGCGTACGACTCCTCCCTGGACGCCGGTCACGTCACCGGCGCGCTCGCCGACATCGACGCGGCGCGGCTCAAGGCGGGCAAGGTCAACCACCCCGACGGCAACCCGCGTCACGTGCCGCTGGAGCTGACCGACGCGAAGTTCACCATCCCCGCCAAGGCCGGCTGGCCGCGCTGGTTCCTCGCGGACGCGGCCGCCAACAAGGGCGGTGACATCCGCTGGCTGCTGGTGTTCACCCGCGACGCGCTGGACGACCCGTGGGAGGTGGCGTTCCTGACGCTGGTCTCCCCGGAGGACATACCGGAGTTCAAGACGGACGAGGACGGCTGGGCCGAGGCCGTCCCCGCGAACTCCACCGATCTCGCGGTCGCGCCGGGCGAGTTGAGCCAGAAGTACGCCACGTACCTGAAGGACGGCGGAAACGGTTTCGCGGACGGACCGCACACCAGCGCCTGGCGGGACACCAGGCGGAAGCAGGCGGTGCGGCCGGGTCTGGCCACGCAGTACATCGACGAGCCGATGGTGAACGGCGACTACGCGCCGCTGGCGCTGCGCACGGCGGACGGCGGGGCGCTGGTGTTCTTCACGACGCGGCACTTCGAGAAGCAGACGGCGGCGGCCGGGGCGACGGTGCCGACGCCGAACGAGGACGTGCTGGCGCTGACCACCGGGGAGATACGGCAGTCGCTGACGATGGAGTTCGTCTCCAGCGAGGTGGCGCTTGACCCGGCGGACGGTCCGGTGGAGGTGCTGGGGCGGGTCCAGGGGCTGACGTCCGCGAAGGGCGAGTAGTGGCGAGGCCGTGGCGCGGGACGGCGTGAGGTGACCGCCGTGGCGGTCAGCGGCGCAGGGGCCAGGCGGCTTCGGTGGGGCCGGGCCGGTCGCCGGCGTACCGGGCGCAGGCGTCCGTGAGGTACTCCAGCAGGCTCAGCGGGTCGGGCAGCGGGTGCTCGGGGCCGCGCTCCCAGTGGACCGACGGGTCGTCGTCGCCGAGGAGGCGGGCCGGCGGGACGAGGACGTAGGAGCCCCGGCAGTGCCAGCGCAGTCCGGGATGCTCGTCCATGGTCTCCGGATGGCAGTCCAGCTCGCAGGGCCACCACTCGTCCTCGTCCTCGGGGGTGCCCCGGGTGAGGGTGAAGAACAGCATGCGGCCGTCGTCGCTCTCGGCGACCGGGCCGACCTCGACGCCGGCCTCCAGCAGGCGGTCCAGCGCCTCACGGCCCGCGTCGAGGGGGACGTCGAGGACGTCGTGCACCATGCCGGTCGCGGTGATGAAGTTGGCCTGCGGCTGGTGGCGGGCCCAGCGCTCGATCTGGGCGCGGTCGGTGGTCGACTGGGTCTGCCAGGCGAAGGACACCGGGTGCCGGGCGGGGGTGGGACAGCCCACGCGGTCGCAGGAACAGCGGTAGCCGGCGGGGTGCGCGGCGGGCGCGAGCGGCAGTCCCGCTTCGGCGGCGGCGAGCAGCAGGGCCTCACGGCCGCCGTCACCGGCGGCCTCCTTCGGGCGGCGTCCGCGCAGCCACTGGGAGAGTTTGCCCTGCCGGCCGCTCCGGCCGCCGAACTCCGCGCTCATCTATCCCCTCGCCTCGCCGTCGTGCGCTCCAGCATGCCCTATGGTCCCACGATCGTGCGCATCGGGGGCCCGGAGCCCACAATCGGCGCAGGTGGGACGAGGGTGACGCGACAGGGCGCAAGCTGACCGGTGGGACGAACGGGACACCCGGTCCGCCGGGTGTCATTGCACGGTCCGCCCCGGTGGGCCCGCCTACCGTGGGCGGCATGGTCTCGTGGATCGCGTCGACGGCGCCGGCCGCCCTGCTGTCCGTGGTGTCCCTGGCCGCGCTGCCGTTCACGGGGCACGGCGGCTCTCCCCCGCTGGAGTGGGGCGGCGGCCCGCTGACGGTGGACTCGCTGCCCCGGGTGACGTACGTCGCCCACCGCGGCGGGGCGCGGGAGGTGCCGGAGAACAGCATGTCGGGGCTGATGGCGGCGTACCGGCGCGGCACGGCGCAGGTGCTGGACTTCGACACCCGGGTGCTGCGGGACGGCACGCCGGTGGTCTTCCACGACGCGACGCTGAACCGCACGACCTTCCTGGGCGGGCAGGTGCGGAAGCTGGACGCGCGGGAGTGGGAGGGGGTGCGGCTGCGTCCGCGCGACAGCCTGCCGGGGAGCTGGCGGTCGGAGCGGCCGCCGACGGTCGAGGAGGTGCTGGACCGGCTGGGCGGGCGGATCCTGCTGATGCTGGAGCTGAAGGATCCGCGCGGCCTGGACCGGGTGGCCGGGATGATCCGGGCGCGGGGACTGACCCGGTCGGTGTTCGTCAACACCAACGACCCGGCGGTCGCGCGGCGGGTGCACCGGCAGGGCCTGCTGACCCAGCTGTGGCGCTCGGCCGACCAGATGCGCACCGACCGGCCGGAGCGGTGGCGCTCCTTCGTCGACCTGCTGGACGTCGACATCCACGCCCGGGACGCGGACCTGAAGCGCGCGGTGCGCTCGGGGATCGGGCGGGTGTGGGCGCACACCGTCCTCACCCCGGCGCAGCGCGACCGCGCCCTGGCGCTCGGCTGCGACGGGATCCTCACGGACGCGCCGGGGCGGCTGGCGCGGTACCGGGCACGGGTGCCGGGGCCGGTCAGCGCGGTGACGGGGCGCTGAGCGGCGGGCCGGGCGGGGCCGGTGTCAGCGGGGGGCGAGGCCGTGGAGGGCGTAGTCGACGAGGGTGTCGGTGTACGCGTGGTCGATGGGGCCGGTGTACTGCAGCCAGCGCTGGGCGAGCGGGGAGACGAACAGCTCCAGGGCGATGCGCGGGTCGATGTCGGGGCGGACGTCCCCGGCCTCCTGCGCGGCGCGCAGCCGGTCGACGTAGAGCTGGAGCTGGGGTTCGAGGAGCCGGGCGACGAAGCGCCGGCCGAGTTCCTCGTTGACGATGCCCTCGGCGGCCAGGGCGCGCGAGGGCGCCTCGAAGGCGGGGTCGCGCAGCTCGTCGACGGTGGCGCGCAGGACGCTCTTGAGGTCGGCGGCGAGGTCCCCGGTGTCCGGGAGGCTGTACGGGACCTGCCCGGCGGCCTCGGCGGCCTGCTCGCTCAGCGCCGTGAACGCCTCGAGCAGGACGTCCGCCTTCGACGACCACCAGCGGTAGATCGTCTGCTTGCCGACGCCGGCGCGGGAGGCGATCCCCTCGATGGTGGTCTTCGGATACCCCACCTCGGCGACGAGGGCGAGGGCGGCGTCGTAGATGGCACGACGGGACCGCTCGCTGCGGCGCGAGGTGTCGGGGGCGGGCGACTGTTTCTGGGCCATGGCGCGAATGTAGCAGGTTGACAAGACGCTACGTCTCGCCGGACAGTGGAGCGGACGACAGGCGAGACGGACCGTCTCGTATTCTCTCCATCGGAAGGAGCCTCTCATGACCCGAGGCGGAAACATGCTGGGCGTCGGCGGCACCCGGCGGCACCTGGGCCGGGAAGCCCTGCGCGGCGGCGGCCACGGCGGCCGCGTCGGCGGCGGCACGGACCCCCAGGCCCGGAAACGCGAACTGCTGCGCCGGCTCCGGGAACGGCGCACCGCCCGCCAGGAGGGCGGTGCGGGGGAGGAGAGCGGTCAGCCGATCCAGCGGTAGACGGCCGGCCCCGGTGGCGGGCCCCGGTGGCGGGCCCCGGTGGCGGGCGTCGCGGGCGCGGCCGGCCGGATCGTCGAGGATCGCCGGCGGTCCCCGGGCCTCCGCGGGTCCTCCGGGCCTCCGAACCTCCGGGTTCTCCGGGCCTCTGAGTCCTCCGGGTTCTCCGGGTTCTCCGGGCCTCCGGGCCTCCGGGACGGCGGCCTCACCTCCGTCGGACGCCGGAGACGCCGGAGGAGAGCGGCACGTGCGCACGCCGTGGACCGGTCCGCGGCGCCGCGACGGTGAGGGGCACCCCGGCGTCCGCCGGCCGGCGGACGACCGTGACCGCTACTCCTGCTCGGGCGCAGGCGGCCAGGGGTCGCCCCAGTCCGTGTCGCGGGCCGCGCGGTAGAGGGCGCCGTGGCGTTTGGTGATCGTGGTGCGGCGGAGGGCCGGGTCCGTCTCGCAGAGGTCGAGGAGGACCTGGCCCTTGCGGATCTGGGGCTTGCGGACGACGCGGGCGGGGGCCGGGGCGACCGGGTGCCGGGTCGCGGCGACGTAGCTGAACTTCTCGTCCTCGTAGGCGAGGGTGCCGCCCTTGATCTGGCGGTGCAGCGAGGAGCGGCTGACCCGCGCCGAGAAGTGGCACCAGTCCGTGCCGGGCGCGATGGGGCAGGCCGCGCCGTGCGGGCACGGGGCGGCCACGTGGAAGCCCGCGGCGATCAGGCGGTCGCGGGCCTCGATCACGCGGGTGTAGCCGTCGGGGGTGCCGGGCTCCACGATCACCACGGCCCGCGCGGCGCCGGCGGCCGCGTCGACGAGGGCGGCGCGGTCGGGGGCGGTGAGTTCGTTGAGCACGTAGGAGACGGTGACGAGGTCCGTCGGCCCGAGGGTGAGCGCCGGTCCGATCCGGGCGCGTTCCCAGCGGGCGGCGCGCAGGGCCGGGTGCCCGGCGGCCAGTTCGCGGCCGAGGTCGAGCGCGGGTCCGGCCCAGTCCAGCACGGTCACCGGACGCTCCCCGTCCCAGGTCGCGCTCACCGCCCACGCCGCCGCGCCGGTGCCGCCGCCCACGTCGACGTGGTCCCCGGGCGTCCACCCGGGCACGGCGCCGGCGAAGGCGCGGAGCGCCGCGTGGACCGCCTCGAAGGTGGCGGGCATGCGGTACGCGGCGTACGCGGCCACGTCGGCGCGGTCGCGCAGGATGGGGGCGTCGGTGGGGGTGGCGCCCCGGTAGTGGGCGATCAGCCGCTCGACGGCCTGGGCGGCCTGCCGCGCCGGGATCCCGTCGAGCAGCCCCCCGAGGGCGGCGCGCAGGGAGTCGGCTGTGGGGAGGGGGGCGGGGGCGTTCACCCGGTGATTCTACTGACCCCCAAGGAGCCTCGTTTCCGCACGTGGGCCGGGGCATGCCGGCGGATCGGCGCGCCTGGCGGCGGTGAGGCCGGCGGGCCGTGGCTCCACCGGGGTCCGGTCGGTGACGGGACCGGAACGCCGGACGGCCCGTGGCCACCGGACGGCACGCCGCCACCGGGTGGCCCGTCGCCGGGGGCCGGGAATCCGTGGGCGCCGCGGGCGCGGTGTCACGGGATCCGAGACCCCGTGGCCACGGACGTCCGGGACGGCACGGGTCTTCTGCCGGGGGCGCCCCGCCCCGGAAGCGCCGTCAGCGCCCGGCCAGGGCCCGCGCGGCAGGACTCCGGTGAGGCCGACGGCCGGCGCCGGGCAGCCGCGAAGTCGCGGCGCTTCCCGGCCCGGGACGCCGGGACGGGCGGCGCGACGCCGCTGTCGGGGGCCGCCCCCAAGGACGAGCCCTCTCACCTCCCCCGCACCGCCCGCGCCACCCGGGTCGCCGCGTCCGCGCGGGGCGTGCTGTCGGGCGAGGCGGGGCGGCGGGGGTGGACCGTGTTGGCGAGGAGGACGACGAAGGTGTCCGTGGCGCGGTCGAGGACCAGGGAGGTGCCGGTGAAGCCGGAGTGGCCGGCGGCGCCGCGGCCCGCGAGGGCGCCCATGAAGGAGGGCTGGTCCACGGCGAAGCCGAGGCCCGGGGGCCGCAGCATGAGGTCCACGTGGTCCGGGCCGAGGATGCGGGCGGGCCCGTACGCCCCGCCCGCCAGCAGGGTGCGGCAGAGGACCGCGAGGTCGCCCGCCGTGGCGAAGAGGCCGGCGTGGCCGGCGACCCCGCCCAGCGCCCAGGCGTTCTCGTCGTGCACCTCGCCCCGCAGCATCCCCCGGTCCGCCTTGCCCCACGGCCGCCGCTGGTCCTCGGTCGCGGCGGCCGACGGGCAGGGCCCGAACCCGGTCGCGTCCATGCCGAGGGGCCGGGTGATGCCGTCGCGCACCAGGACGTCGAGGGTGCGGCCGGTGAGGCGTTCCAGGACGTGCTGGAGCAGCAGCATGTTCAGGTCGGAGTAGCAGTACGTGCCGGGCATGCCGACCGGCCGTTCCGCGCGCAGCCGCGCCAGGCGCTCGGCGTCGTCGGCGCAGTCGTACAGCGGCAGTTCGGGGCGCAGTCCGGAGGTGTGGGTGAGCAGCTGGCGCACGGTGACGCCGTGCCGTACGGCCGCCGTGAAGTCCGGCAGGTAGGCGCCGACGCGCGCGTCGAGGTCCAGCGTGCCCCGCTCGATCTGCTGCACGGCGGCCACCGCCGTGAACAGCTTGGTGACGGAGGCCAGGTCGAACGGGGTGTCCACGGTCATCGGCACCCGCTGCTCCGGCGGCAGCTCGACGGGCGCGTCCGCCGTCCCGTCGTAGCCGGCGTAGCGCACCGCCCAGCCCGCCGCCTCCTCCACGGCGATGACCGGGCCGCGTCCGACGGCCACCACCGCGCCCGCCGCCCAGGGCCGTCCGCCCTCGGTGCGGGCGCGGACCTCCTGGACCAGACGCCGCAGCTCCCCGGCGTCCAGTCCGGCCCGTTCCGGGGTGCCCCGGCGCAGTCGCGGGGTGCTCAGACGCCCCCGCCCTTCCGGTCCGTCCCGCTCCTCCACGGGCGGCACATTCCCAGGAAGCAGGCCGTCGCCACCAGGGCGGAGGCCAGCTGGACGACGGCCATCGGGACGGCGGTGTCCTCGCCGGCGATGCCGACCAGCGGGGTGACGACCGCGGCGACCAGGAAGGACGTCGTGCCGAGCAGGGCGGACGCGGAGCCCGCGGAGTGCTTGGTGTGCAGCAGGGCGAGGGTCTGGGTGTTGGGCATGGTGACGCCCATCGCGGACATCAGCACGAACAGCGCGACGGCCACGGGCACCAGCCCGGTCTCGCCGAACACGCCGAGGGACAGCAGCAGCAGCACCGTCGCCGCGGCCACCACGACGGCGAGCCCGACGCCGAGCACCTTGTCCAGGCGGACCCGTCCGACCAGCACCTTGCCGTTGATCTGGCCCACCACTATCAGCCCGACGGAGTTCAGCCCGAACAGCAGGCTGAAGGTCTGCGGGGAGGCGCCGTAGATCTCCTGGACGACGAACGGGGACGCCGAGACGTAGGCGAACAGCGAGGCGAAGGCGAAGCCGCCGGCCAGCGTGTAACCGGTGAAGACCCGGTCGGCGAGCAGCCGGCGCATCGAGCCGAGGGTCTCGCCCACTCCCCCGTCGTGCCGGTCGGCCGGCGCGAGCGTCTCCGGCAGCTTCGCCCACACCACGACGGTCAGCAGCACCCCGATGGCGGTCAGGACGACGAACACGCCCCGCCAGTCGGTCACCCGCAGGATCTGCCCCCCGACCAGCGGCGCCATGATCGGCGCGATCCCGGAGATCAGCATGAGGGTGGAGAAGAAGCGGGCCATGGCCACGCCGTCGTACAGGTCGCGGGCGACCGCGCGGGCGATGACGATGGCGGCCGCGCCCGCGAGTCCCTGGGCCAGCCGGAAGGCGACGAGGAGTTCGACGGTGGGGGCGAGGGCGCACAGCGCGGTGACGACGACGTACACCGCGAGGCCGGCCAGCAGTGGCCGGCGGCGGCCCCAGCGGTCGCTCATCGGCCCGACGACCAGCTGCCCGAACGCCATGCCGGCCAGGCAGGCGGTGAGGGTGAGCTGGACGGTGGCGGCGGGCGCGTGCAGGGACCGGGTGACCTCCGGCAGGGCCGGCAGGTACATGTCCATCGCCAGCGGCGGGGTGGCCGTGAGCCCGCCGAGGAGCAGCGTGACCAACAGGCTCGCACGCCGGCCGGGGACCGCGCCCCGGGCCGCCGTGGTGGCGCCCTCCGCCGCCCCCGCAGTGCCGCCCGGCGCCGGGTCCGGCCGCCCGCCCCCGCCCGTGTCCGCGGTCCTCTCCGGCGCCCCGCCGCCGACCGGACCCGCCGACGGCTTCGATATGGACGCCCCGCTCTCGGGCATGTGCCCCTCCCTTTTCCTGCCTTCGGCTCCCTATGCTCTCAGCTCGTACGGAGTGCTCGACGTCGACGGTGATGTCATGGGAGCGCTTCCATCGACTCTCGTCGACGATACGGCGAACGACACGATCAGGGTGGGACGAATGACAGAGCAGAAGGTGCGCTGGGGGATCCTGGCGACCGGGGGGATCGCCGCGAGGTTCACCGCGGACCTGGCGGACGTGCCCGACGCGGAGGTCGTGGCGGTGGCGTCGCGGTCGACGGAGCCGGCGAAGGCGTTCGCCGAACGGTTCGGGATACCGCGGGCGTACGGCGACTGGGAGTCGCTGGCGCTCGACGAGGAGGTCGACGTCGTCTACGTCGCCACTCCGCACACGGCGCACCGCGCGGCGGCCGGGCTGATGCTGGAGTCCGGGCGGAACGTGCTGTGCGAGAAGCCGTTCACGCTGAACGCGCGGGAGGCCGAGGAGCTGGTCGCGCTGGCGCGGGGCAACGGGCGTTTCCTGATGGAGGCCATGTGGACGTACTGCCATCCGATGGTGCGGCGGCTGAAGGCGCTGGTCGACGACGGCGCGATCGGCGAGGTGCGCCACGTGCAGGCGGACTTCGGTCTCTCGGGTCCGTTCCCGGTGTCGCACCGGCTGCGGAACCCGGCGCTGGGCGGGGGCGCCCTGCTGGACCTGGGCGTGTACCCGGTGTCGTTCGCGCATCTGCTGCTCGGGGAGCCGTCGGACGTCACGGCGCGGGCGATGCTCTCGGAGGAGGGCGTCGATCTGCAGACGGGGGCGCTGCTCTCGTGGGAGAACGGCGCCCTCGCCTCGGTGCACTGCTCCATCGTGGGCGGTACGGCGACCTACGCCTCGGTCACCGGCTCCGAGGGACGCATCGACATTCCGTCCGGCTTCTTCTTCCCGGAGCGGTTCGTGCTGCACCGGAACGGCTGTGACGCCGAGGAGTTCACGGCCGACCCGGCCGACGGCCCCCGCGACAGCCTCAAGCACGAGGCCGTCGAGGTGATGCGGGCCCTGCGGGCCGGTGAGACGGAGTCGCCGGTGGTCCCGCTGGACGGCACCCTCGCCGTGATGCGGACGCTCGACGCGATCCGGGACCGCGTCGGCGTCCGCTACCCGGGCGAGGACGCGAACGGCTCGGCGGTCAGGCCGGCTTGAGCCCCGGGTTCCCCGCCTCCGTGACGAAGGAGGCGGCGGTGGTGAGCGGCGCGCCCGGCGTGGTCACGTGGGAGACCGTCCTGAAGTCGGCGCGCGCCCGCTCCCGGCCGAGCGTGACGGTCGTGTAGCCGCGCAGACCGTTGTAGAAGCGCAGGTGCGGGTTGGCGGCGGTCAGGTTGTCCCAGTTGGCGGGCTTCTCCGACCCGTTGCCGCCGCTGGTGACGGAGGTGGTGACGATCTCGGTGCCCACGGTCCTCGAGCCGGGGTCGGAGAAGTCGCGCTTGATGTCGAAGCCGTAGTGGACGTGCACGTCGCCGGTGAGGATCATCAGGTTCTCCACGCCGGCGGCCTGCGCGCCGGCCAGGACGCGCTCGCGGGAGGCCGGGTAGCCGTCCCAGGAGTCCATGGACACCTTGGCGGGCGGGGTCGGCGTGTCCAGCCGCCGGGAGAAGGTGACCTGCTGCGGCACGACGTTCCACACGGCGTCGGAGCGGCGCCAGCCGTCGATCAGCCAGCGCTCCTGGGCGGCGCCGGTGAGGGTGCGCGAGGGGTCCTCGGACTCGGGGCCGGGGAACTGCCAGCCGTCGCCGTAGGCCTGGTCGGAGCGGTACTGCCGGGTGTCGAGCACGTCGAACTGGGCGAGGCGGCCCCAGTGCAGACGACGGTACAGCCTCAGGTCCGGGCCGTCGGGGAGCTGGGGCCGGCGCAGCGGCATGTTCTCCCAGTAGGCGCGGTAGGCGGCGGCCCGGCGCAGCAGGAACTCCTCCGGCGGGACGCTGTTCTCGGGGATGCCGCCCGCGTAGTTGTTCTCGGTCTCGTGGTCGTCCCAGGTGACGACGAAGGGGTGCGCGGCGTGCGCGGCCCTGAGGTCGGGGTCGGACTTGTAGAGGGCGTACCGCAGCCGGTAGTCCTCCAGCGTGACGGTCTCCCGGCGGAACAGGTCGGGCAGGGTGCCGGCCGGGTAGGCGCGGGAGCCGGCGACGTCGTTGACGGCGTACTCGTAGAGGTAGTCGCCGAGATGGAAGACGACGTCGACGTCCTCCTGCGCGAGGTGCCGGTAGGCGGTGTAGTAGCCCTGGTCGTAGCGCTGGCAGGAGACGATGCCGAAGGTGAGGTCCGCGGCGCGGCTGCGGACGGCGGGCGCGGTGCGGGTGCGGCCGGCGGGGCTGACGAAGCGGCCGGCGCGGAAGCGGTAGTGGTAGACGCGGCCGGGGGCGAGCCCGCCGGCCTCGACGTGCACGGTGTGGTGGAACTCGGGGTGGGCGGTGGCCTTCCCGCGCCTGACGACGCTGCGGAAGCGGGCGTCGAGGGCGAGTTCCCACTCGACGGTGACGCGGCGGGCGGGCAGCCCGCCGTCCGCCTGGTACGGCGCGGGCGCGAGGCGGGTCCACAGCAGCACCGAGTCGGGGTGCGGGTCGCCGGAGGCCACGCCGAGCGTGAAGGGGTCGTCGGCGAGCCGCGCGGTGTCCAGTTCGGCGGCGGCCGCGGTGCCCGCGCCGGGCACGCCGACGGCGAAGGCGAGCGCGGCGGCGGCCCCGGTGGCGGTCAGGAAGCGGCGGCGGCCGATGTGGCGGGCGGCGGCGCGCAGTTCGGGCGCGTGGGACGGGCGGGCCTCGGATGTCGTCGGTACCTGTGCCGTCGGTTCCCGTGTCATCGGTTCCTCCCCTGGCGGACATGTGGGTGCGGGAGGAATTGCAGTGGCCGGGGACGACGTGGCATTGACGCGTGCACATCATTTGGATGACGGTCGCATGAGCAGCAACGGTCCGAGGTCGCACGGTGAACCCTTCCGTACGCCGCGGGCTCTTGAAGGCCGAGAAGACGGCCGGGCGGACGGACCGGGATCGCGCCGGTCACCGGGGTGGGTTCCGGCGTCGGATGCGCCGTGACCCGCGAACTATTGGGCGCGGGCTGGTCGGTGACGCCGGCGGGGCGGAGGGGGACGGAAGGTGGCCGGCCGTCTCGACGGCCGTGTCACGACCCGGGGACGTGGAGGCGCCGTTCGCGGCGGCTGAGATGACGGGGCCTATGCGGACCGGCGCGCTCCAGGCGAACGGAGAGATCGCGGGCGAGGCGTTCCGCACCTTTGTCGTGGGAGGTGATCCACACAATCGGAGTTAACACATCCGCCCCATTGCGGCCGTTCGGGATACTATGCTCAACTTCTCTACACCAAAGCTTCACAGTTGAGGCAGCGGTCTTTCATCGGCCACCTCCAGGGGGAGGGCGGCAGCCGTTCCACTCCGCCGGCTGGGGGTGGACCCGCGCGGGACCGCGGGTCCATACCGGCGGGTGGATCGGCTGCCGCACGTTTTCCGTGGCTGGAGGGTTCCCGGCCTCCCGCTCCGACGGCCCGTCGAGGTCGCTCGATCCTGTTCCGGCCATGGGTGACAGCCCTTCCCGGTCCCCCCGCACCGTCACCATGTCGCTCTCACGGCCCGCTCGACGCTCCCGGGGGTCGCTTCCTCGGTGACCGTCACGTCGAAACCGTAGGTGTCGTCGCAGAAGACCAGTTCCTCCGCCGGCGGGACCAGGCGTCGGTACCAGACGGCGAACCGGACCGCGAGGTGCAGCGGCCCTTCGAGGTAGAGGCACGTCCCGTCGATGTGGGAGCGGCCTTCGAGCCGGTCCCCCGCCTCCTCGTACAGCCAGGTCACATCCCGCACCTCGGGTCCGGAAGTGTGATCGCTGCTCACCTCCGCGCCGGGCCAGTCCGTGCGGAGTGCCCGTGTCAGCTCGTCCCGGTCGACGGCCTGGCCGCCCGCCCCTTCGAACACCGCGAGATAGGTCACGAGTCCACTTTCTCGTGGGCTCCGGACGTGGCGGAGCCCGGGAGTCGTATCCAGCTCCCGGGCTCCTGGGGATGCCACCCAATTGCGCACGCCGGCGGCGTTCAAGAGGACGGATCAGTCGTCAGGCCGTCGTGTTCTTCCTTTGAACTACCGCGCCGGGGAAGAGGCGCAGGCGAGAGTCGAACTCGCATCCGACGGCGTTCGTCCGTCCCCGTTCGGTCCGGCGATCGGCGGCGATGCTGAGACTGGAGCGAGAGTCTGAGATTGATCACGGCCGCCTTCGTCGGCAGGCCGTGCCTTCAGGCTGAACTTCAGTTTCAGCTTGCGCTCCCGGCACGAATCGGTCCTCACCCGGCTCGCACCCCGTAGCGCACCCCCGCGCTCGCACGCGGGGGCGATCGTGGATGCCACCTGTGGCCGCGCCGCGCGTCAGCCGAACAGGTAGCCGAACACCGCGTCGCCGACCCGCTGGTCGGTGACCTCGGTGCCGTTGGCCTCCTCGCGGGCGAACTTCACGGCCTGCTGGAGCTTCTCGACGCGCTCCACCAGCTCGTTCACCCGCCGCGCCGGAAGGGCGCCGGAGAACTTCACGGTGGTCCAGTAACCGATCGGCACGTCCTCGTAGTACACCTCGACCTGCGCCGGGTGCTTCTCCGTGGCCTCCGCCTTGACGTGGTTGCGCGGCACCTTCTTCGTGCGGATGGTGCGCACCGGGTCCGTCTTCCACCAGTCCGTGGACGGGTCGAGGGACCAGGACTCGGCGGCGTCGAGGGTCGGCAGCTTCTTGACGAAGCCGTGCAGTTCGGCGAGCTGCTTCTCGAGGAAGAGCAGGTAGCTGACGGGGACGTCGGCGACGAGCGTCCGCCCGTCGACCGTGACGTCCGCGCGGGCCTGGCAGTTGGCCCAGTCCTTCGTCGCGGTGACGTCGAACAGCCGGGTCAGCGAGGCGGACACCTCGCGCACCACGTCCTCGGCCTGCACCTGCACCCGCGTGGACTCGGGCGGCAGCTGCTCGCCCTCCTCGTCCTTCGGCTGGTACGTGCGCGAGATGCCGGCCAGCAGCGCCGGCTTCTGCACCTTGGCGTGCGCGGCGTTGATGTCCTGGAGCGACTTGCTCTTGACACCCTTCTCGACCGCGATGATCTGGTTCAGCTTGGTCACGGGCTCCCCCTTCGAACAGGCAGGAGCTTGTCAGAGAGCCGTTGACCGGCGCACACGATTTATCGCGTGCGCCGAAGCGAAGCCTGTCGGACCGAGAACACTCAACCGCGTGCTCGACCCCATGCGTGGATGTTCCCGCTGCCTTGGCTCGGCGTTCAATCGTCTTCCCCCTCCGTAAGATCGAAGTCAAAGGTCAACTGGCCTGAAACGTCGCTCCCTACTTCCTCGGCGTCCTGTGGCACCGTCGGATCCACCGCGTCATCGATCTCGTGAGGCAGTGCGTAAGCGTCAGCAAGCCGCGCGAGATGCAGGACCAACGGAAGAGCCAACCCCTCTCGACCCGCACAGTAGTCCTCGCTGAAACGCTGCTGATGGACAAATGCAGCCCAGGCCTCCGCCTCGTCACCTGGCTGGAGGCACGCGACGGTCAGTTCGAGGAGGCTCGGGTTCCAGGCGTTCGCCGTCGGGCGGTAGGCCTGGGCACCCGAGGCGTTGGTGTGTGGAGTCAGCTTGGCATCGTCGTTGGTCAGTTTCGACTGTGTGCCCGACTTGCCGATCGTGCTGTAGAAGACGCGGTCCGCGTGCTCCCGTTCTTCGGGCCGCCACAACCCCATCGCGATACCCCCGCCCCGCTTGCCTACCATCTCGGGAGAGAGTTCCTCCCTTTCGGCCCACCACTGTGCCGTCTCGTCCCGACTGCCGTCGGCGACCCGGACCACACGCAGGTGCTTGCCGTACAACCCGATCCGCTGCGCCGGACCTCCGTCGACACCGAGCCTGTCCCGCTCGAGACCGTCGTTCCGCAGCCACGGCCAGCGCTTCCGCACGTCCTGGGCATGCGCCAGGAGGAGCGTCGGAGTGCTGCGCAACTGTGCGAGAGTCTTCTTGACGAAGGCAGCCGTGAGGGCCGACTGCTCCACACTGTTCTTCCGGCCCTCGACCCGTCCCGTCAACGACTTCAGGAGTTCGGGGTAGGGAACCCACTCGTGCATGTCTGCCGACTTGCCCAACACACACTTCGCACCTGGCCGGATGAGCACTGCGATCGGTGTGAACTGCTGCTTTCCGGTGGGTCCGTCCAGGCGTCGTTCCACGAGGTGGAAGGCCACCTGGTTCAGGCCCGGCGGGATGAGCGCGTCGCCGAGTGTGTGCTGCGGCACCAGTCGTACTCCGGTCTGGCGCAGTCCGTCCGACCATGCCGCGGCGGCGCGCAGCTCTGCGTCCACGACCGCCTCCTCCGTCCCCGCTTCCGGATCCGGCGGACGGATGAACTGGGTCACCAGGCCTGCGTCCGCGCATCCCAGACGGATCGCGTGTTTAGGGTCGCTCCGTCGCTTGGCGTGTCGGAAGGCATCATCCCCGTCGAGTTCGACAAAGGCCAACCGCACCCCGGGCACATCCTCCCGAAGGGCGGTCACAGCCCGTGCGACAGCGGTACGCCGCTCCTCGATGGCCTTGTCGTGCTCCTGCCCCCGGCGCGGCACACTGCCGGCTCCCAGCGGTGCGCCGAGTGTCCCCAACGGCCGGGCGTTGAGCCGCACGGTCAGCTCCTCCGTTTCCCACACCCAGGTGTCCGGACCCTGCGCACGCCGGTACCCGGCCAGTCCCAGCCCTGTCTCCGCCGCAGCGATCATCTGATCGCGGATGATGTCGTTCTGGTGAAGTACGACCACGGTGAGGGCTTCCCCCTCGAGGGCTTCCGCCAGGCGCGCCCGCAGGGCCTGCGCGTTGTGGGCAACGGCCACCTCACGCTCGTCCAGACGTGCGGCAAGTGTTTCGGGAGTCATCTTGTCCGCATGCTTGGGGAGGGGAGGCAGCACCTTGAGCTGCTTTTTGGGCGGCCGCGCGAAAAGACTGCGCTCGAGCTTCGGCGCGGGAACGAAGTCCGGAGCGATCGCCTGCTCCGCCCACTCGATCAGCCGTCGGCGCTCACTGGGCATCAGTCCGGTGCCGACTGGATGCCTTCCCATGGCGGTCTGGTGCCCGATCGCAATCCGGATGCCGTCCCGGCCATGGATCCAGTAATCGGCCTCCTTCACCAGTCGGTCCGGAGACGGCAGTGCGTCGAGTGCGCTGATCCGGGCGAGCATCCCTGCTGCTCCACCCTGACGCCAGTCCGTGGTGCCGTTCTTCCACTCCAGCATGGCGACCGCGAACCGTTGCGGCTGCGGTCCACCGTTGACGAGGGAGCCGTCCGGGAGCAAGTAGGCGGACACGCCCCTTCCGTACGGCATATAGACCTTGCCGGAGACGAACCGGCGTACGCCTGCCGCGACGTGGACGCGCGGGACGGGTGAGAAGGGAACCGTGCGCACGGTGATACGGAGGGTGGCCGCGTAGTAGGCCGGCTTGCCACCACCGCGCCGCCCGGGTACGTACTCGATCAGGTCCGACATCAGCTCGGCCCCGCCGCTTCCCTGACCCCGCGCGCCCGCAAGCCCGGCGACCTGCCGGAACGTCAGTCGGTGGCCTTGGTGTTCGTACGGCGCCTGACGCGTGATGCGTTCGGCGAGGACATCGGGAAGCAACCGGTACATGTGAGGGGCGGGGAGTGCGGTTCCTCCAGGCGACAGCTGCTGTGCCAGCAGATCGACTTTGCCAGGACACCAGGTGAGTGCCGCGGTGTCGAGGTCTCGGAAACACTTC
This sequence comes from Streptomyces sp. DSM 120436, assembly GCF_055778765.1. Lineage (NCBI taxonomy): Bacteria > Bacillati > Actinomycetota > Actinomycetes > Kitasatosporales > Streptomycetaceae > Streptomyces > Streptomyces sp. DSM 120436. The sequence continues at coordinate 1,879,191 of NZ_JBSKBS010000002.1, forward strand.
ATCAGCAGGGCTGAGGTCTCCGGATCGTCGGCGTCACGCGGAAGATTTTTCAACCAGGCGGCGATGTAGAGGTTCGTCACCGTCTGCGGGTAAGCGTCCCGGCAGTAGAGCCAAGGGTTCTCCGAACCGAAGCGTGCGGTGGAGTCGACCGTGACGATGTCCGGTGCGGTGGCGCGCAGCAACTGATTGACCGCTGCTGTGGGAACGCGGCGCCGTCGCTCGGCCTGTCCTCCGGTCGTTCCTCCGTGGTACAGGCGCAGGAGCGGCTCCTCCCAGTGGGCGGGCAGGGAGAGCGTGTGCATCGGAACGACGAAAGGTCCCCGCGCCGGGTCGGGCAGGTATGCCGCAGGGCGGATGTATTGGTACTGGGCCATGGATGGCGTCTCCTCGGGGCAGAGTGTGAAGCGTTCGCGACCGGGCCGCATCGCGGGCGCCGGCCGCTTCGGTGTCGGAGAGGCGGCGGAGGCCGTCAATCCATGTCCACCAGTGCGCGGTAGAGCGGTTCGTACAGTTCGCGGACGAGGGACCTGTCGATCGGAGCGGGATCCCGCCCCGCGGCGTCCCCGTCCTCGAAGTACGGGGCCAGCACGTCGCGCATGCTCGCCAGCAGACTGGTGTCAGGCGTGTCGGCGCTCTGGAACCCGGCTTCCCGGGGCGAGAAGGCCGCGTCGACGAAGATCACCCGCGCCGGCACGCCGCCGCGCACCAGGCGTCCGATGACCTGCCACATGACGACGAGCTGGTCCCAGGTGAACGCCTCCTTCTCGTCGTCCCGCAGGCTCGACCAGGCCAGCCGCCGGGTGAGGAAGCGGTTCCACTGGCGACGCGCGCGGCTGCGGAACTCCACGGCCGCCTGGTCGGGTGTGGCAGCGGCGAGCGCGCTCTGCCGGAAAGACCCGTCGGCATCACGGAGCTGGCGGACGGCCCAGTCGTTGATGGACTGAATGGCGAGTGAGATGTCGTCCGGCCGGGGGTGAGGACGTGCCAGGAAGTAGACGGAACCGATGGCCGCCTTGCCGCCGCGCAGCACGATGTTGTGCCCTCGCTCCACAGCGAGCAACGGCGCGACGAGGATGTCACCGCCGACCGAGGGGAAGGATTTCACGTCACCGCGTGGCAAGGCCCGTACGGTGGCGTCCTCCGGCAAGCGGCTCCAGGCTGTGTCGGAATCCGCGTCGTCGGACACGAGCCGGGTGACGCGACCGTTCCATTCGGGGATCTGGTTGAGATACTCGGCGGCCCGGCGCGCTTCGTCGTAGCTGCCGACGAGCAAAAGGATGCGACGACGGTCCGGGTCATCGATCTCCCTCAGCTCGGCGTCCAGCATGCTCTCGGCGCCGGGCAGGCTCCGGTCGGGGACGGCGAGTTGTTGCAGCATCTGGAGAAGAGCCTGCGGCCGTTCCTCGGGGTCGCTGCCGGACAGGCGCAGCGGCTTGGGCCGGTCGCTTCCGGGCCAGTACAGGAACTCCTTGCGGAACTCGCTGCCCAGGACGGCTTCGACTTCCTCGTCGTGAGGACGCAGTACGGCACCGACCTCGACGTGCACGTGGTACCTGCTCGAGGTGCCCGCCCAGCTCGTCGCGGACATGAGCAGGACATGAGGGTCCGGGCGTCCGTCCACGGCGCACAGGTCGCCGAGTCTCATGAGCAGTTCGCGGCCCACCCCGTTGCAGTGGAAGAAGCGGAGTTCACCGCTGCGGTCACCGTCACGTTCCCGGTCGTCGTGACGGAACTGGAAGCCCAGCACGTTGCCCATGGGCGACTCGGGGATGACCGCCTCGTAGTCCTTGGGAGGCCTGCGGGACAGCACGTTCGAGGCGCTCTCGAGATTGAGGGCCGCCTCGACCCGCGGCCACAGCGTGGTCATGAAGTCCAGACGGCTGTGAAGCGCGGAAAGCAGCAGGGTGAACTCGAAGCGCCGGGCCTGGAGGCCGGCGTCCGCGAGCACCGTACTGTCGTCCCCGACGATGTCAGTAAGTGTGTCGCGCAGTCTCTCGCGCGTCCGCGCTCCCCGGGGCGCGTGCAGAAGTTCCAGGGTCAGGTGGACGAATGTGTTCACCAGGGGTGTCACTTCATCGTCGTCACTCGTGCGCTGTTGCTCGTGCAGCGGGTCATCGCGGAAGCGGCCGAGCGCGCTGTCCAGCGTCCGGGCCGCCGCAGGTGGGCGTTCCCCCTCCTTCCGTCCAGGGAACCAGCTGTCCAGCAGCAGGTTGTGGAGAGTGAAGGAGCTGAAGTAGTCGACGCTGATCCACCGCCTGAGCTTGTCGTCCTTGACCAACAGGGCGAAAAGGCGATCGGTGGCGGCACTGACCGTGTTGACGGCGTTGGTCCAGTCGTCGACGTCACGGGCGGACAGCTGGAGCCGCCCGTCGCGGGCCATCTGCTGGAACTTGTGGACGGCGACCTCGTCGAACCAGGAGTTCGGGGCCTTGCCCACCAGCGTGCTGGCCGGTGCGAAGGCGGTATCCAGTTGCATCTGAACCCGGTCCGCCTCGTCGACGATGATCAGGTCACTGAGCCGACAGGCGAGTTCGAGGTACCTGAGCTGCTCCTGGTGCTGGTGCATCGGGACGGGGCTGTGCACCAGGCTTGCCGGGGTGGCGACCCACACCTGTGCGTCGACGAGGTCGCGGGCCCCGCGGTGGCGCGGACAGCGATTCCACAGCGGGCACAGTCTCCGTTGCGGTTTCGGCCGCGGTGAGCCGCTGCGCATGACGTCCTCGTCGTCGACGAGGGGGTCACTGTCCGTGTCCTCCTGCTCGGGGACGGTGGACAAAGTCGTGCACGGTGCTTCACGGATGCTGAGCGGGCGGCGTGCTTCCAGGCCGCGTAGCACATCGACGGGGCAGGCGCTGCTGAGGTAGGCGAACCCGGCGTGGTCGTGCCCGAGCATGGTGGCGGCGCCGGTCGTGGCCGTGCGGCGGTGCAACCGGTTGATGTTGTGCTCCCGGGTGGAGTGTCCGAGGACCGGTGCGGCCCGCACGCCGAGCCGGTCGAACTGCTCCACCACGGCGAGCGTCTCGGCCACGTCGCCGACGACGAGGGTGACCCGGCGGGGTGTCCGGGTCACGAGGTGGTAGGTCAGGATGTCCCGGAGGGTGGACTTGCCGGCTCCCACCATGCCGACGAGGTGCAGCAGCCGGTCGATCCTCAGCCGTCCCTGTTCAGTGAAGCGGCCGAGTTCCGCGTCGCGCACCAGCAGTTTCACCCGCCGGAGCCGACCGGCCCAGTCGTTGCGTGAGCCCTCCGCCGTCATCGATTCGACGGTGTCCATCTCGTCGGCGGCCTGTTCCAGCTCTTCCCAGGTGACGTCGACGGGTCTTCCGTGCCCGGCCGGCGGTGCGTCGAGCGCGTGGGAGCGCGGCAGGGTGTCCGTCAGCAGTTCCTCGTCGAAGACGACGGACTGCGCACGGTCCTGCACCCGGAAGGTGTGTTCTCCCTCCTCGGCGAACGGAACGGACCGGGTCGCGAACCGGGGAGGCGTGCTGAGCAGTTCCTCGAAGACCTCGAAGCGGTGCGCGGCACGCGACGTCTCGCGGCGGCGCGGCACGGAGCCGGGACCGTCGATGTCGTAGCCGCGCAGGTGCTGCGGGACCTTCAGGTAGTCGGCCAGCGCCTCCGACCAGGCGTGCCGGCGCCGCATGTCCCACAGGTAGTGGCGGGCGCGCAGGACGCGCAGCCGCTGCTCGTCGGTGCGGACGTCCCCGAAGACCTCGCTGTAGGGGTAGCCGCCCAGCAGCGGCCAGACGTCGGCGGCCGTGCGGGCGGGCGTCACGTCCTGCAGGAGGTACAGGCCCAGCTCGACGTCGAGGAGGTCGCCGGGGCGGAAACCGCCGAGGTTCGTCGGCCACACCTCGGTGAGCTGCTGCGGTGAGCAGCGCCGGTGCCATCCTCTACGGTCACGCACGGGGGTCTCCTTCGGTACGCGGGTCCCCCGCCTTGTCGCGCGGGGAGGGGATCTCGTCGGCGACCAGCCGCAGGAAGGCCCGGTCGTCCAGGAGGGTGATCCGGTCGGCCAGGTCCTCCGGCAGGTTGCGGCGGAACTGCCGCCCGTACGCCTCGTTGTCGCGGAAGCGGTAGCGGGGCACGACGAGGAACGCCCGGTCGTACGGCGGCTCGTTCCTGAACGGCGTGAGGGAGCGGGCCAGGAGGACGGGGTTCACCCGGTCCTTGACGTCCACCGCCCAGTGCCGTCCCTCCGGCAGGGGGATGCGCAGGTCGTACGCGTCGTAGTGGGGCCACATCTCGGCGGTGATCCCGAATTTCTTCAGCAGAGCGGCTTGCAGATCGGTCTCCGCGAGCCCAGGGCTGGTGATGAACATCCGCAGGGGACGGCTGAGCTGGAGGAGTCCGCCCTTGTCAGCGCGGAGCGTAGTGCCTTCGTCCGAGGTGCCGTCGCGGCGGCACCGGTCCAGTTCGCACCGGTGGCCGCCGTGCAGCAACGGCACCATCAGGCAGCGGCAGCGAGCGCACTGCCGGTACGTGCCGTGCCGCTGGTAGGAGGCGGGCACGGGCTCGTAGCAGCGCTTGATCACGTCGTGCAGCAGCATTCCGCAATCGGGGTCGCCGCCGAGCAGGGCCAGCTCGGCGCCGGTCAGCACCGGCCTGGAGGTGAGCAGGGCCCGGAAGGCGGTGTACGCCTGCGGTGACTTGGCCGCGCGGCACCGGGCGACGGCTTCCCGGATGAGTTCGTTCTCGAAGAGTTCCGCGGCCGGATCGGCCGCGCTCACCTCCCACTCCAGGCACAGCTGGTGCGGCAGCCGGGTCTCCGGATCGACGAGCAGGGACGCGCCCGGGAACTCTTCGGCCGGCAGCTTCAGCGGCCACTCGGTCAGGGGGCGCTCACCGGCCCAGCGGACCATCTCGGGCACGCTGCCCGGGGGCTCCTCCCCCCGGCGCAGACAGTGCAGGACGAGCCGGTTGTACGCGTTCTGCACCTTCGCCGGGTAGACCGGGTTGGGTACGGTCCTCAACCGGGACAGGCACGCCAGGGCGGTGGCGATCTGGCGGAGCAGCGCCTCGTCCGTGCCGCCGGTGCTCTCTGACCGTGTCCGTGCGTCCTTCGTGCCGGCCGTGGTCACGCCTTCTCCTCTCCCGCGACGGCACCATCGGGCGCGTTGCTCGGGCACCACCGCGACACCGGGCAGGACCGACAATGCGGTCCGGGACGGGCCTCCCACGCCTCGTCCTCCCTCCACGGGCCGGCGTACCGCCGCAGTACCGACAGGGCCTTCCGCTGACGTTCGGGGTCCGTCGGGTCGATCACGTGCGGGTCGGAGCCGTCCGGCCGCAGGATCTCCACCTCGACGCGCGAGCCGCCCGGATCACCGCCCAGCGCGCCCTGCGCCAGGAGCGTCACGGCCAGGGCGAGTTGGGGGTAGGTCTCGAGGAGGTCCTCATCGGGGCGGCGCCGCTTCCGTGTCGTCTTGAGCTCCCGCCACACCCACGAGCCGTCCTCCAGGTAGAGCAGGTCGGGTTTGGCGATGACGACGGCCTGGGCCGCGGTGTCGTGGACGACGCGGAGGGCCTCGGGCTCGACCCGCTGGATGAGAGCGGCGTCCTGGAAGGGGCAGGCGTCGACGTGGTGGAGCAGCATGGCCCGACCGGTCACGGCCTCCTCGTCGGGGACCCGCCAGCGTCCCTCCGTCCAGTTCTCGCCCTCCGCCGGCATGTCAGCGGGCACGCACGGCGGCCGTCCGGGACGCCGGTGCAGCTTCTCGATCCAGCCGTGCACCGCCTGGCCGAGCCTGGCCGCGCTGCCGTACTCGTCGGACCTGGGCAGGTGCAGGGCACGGAGGAACCCTTGTGCGGGGCAGACCGCGTGGTAGCGAAGGTCGCTGACCGACACCTTCCTCAGCGGCGCCACGCGCGAGGAGATCCCGAGGAAGCCGGGCCTGCGCGGCACGGCCTCGCAGGCCGTGAACTGCTTGCAGTCCACGCAGGACGAGCCGGGTGCCGGCCTGCCGCCCGCCACGGCACGCGCCACGTGCGGGCGCCCGTGCTCGGCGTAGTAGGCGTCCGCCTCCTCGGCCGTCCCGTCGAACTGCACGCGCGACCGTCCGTCGGCCAGTCCCACCTCGACCACGCGGACGCGCTCGGGCCGGGTCCCGGGCCCGTACGGCTGGAACGCGCGTGACCACGGCCGGGGCCAGCCCGCCCGGCGCCCGTGAACGGCCACGTACGCGGCGATGGCGATCTCCCCGGGCTCGGAGTCCTTCGCCTCGCCGTGCCGCAACCGCCGGTACTCGCGGAGTCGTCCGTCGGCCGACTCGTACCGGCGCCACCAGGCGTACAGCTCCCAGGACCTGCCGTTCTCCCGCTGCGCCACCCAGTACGGGCGGACCGGCAGCAGCCGTCGCTCGCCATCGTCGTCGCACGCTCCGAGGTACGTACGCACGGCGTGCTCGGCGTACGTCAGGTGGCCGGGATGGAGTGCGGGGGCACGGGAGCGCAGCCGCGCCAGGGCCTGGTCCGGCGTCTCGCCGTGGAACTCGACCCGGTCGACGGTGTCCACGACCGGCCCGAGGGTGAACGTCTCGAGCTTCGGCTCGGGCAGCCGCAGGCGCCGGGCCGGCCGGAGAGCGGGCCGGGCCTTGGCCGCGGCGTGCGCGGGGCAGGTGTGCTCCTCGCTCCCGCCGGTACCGGGTCCCACCCGGACGAGGCGGTCGTCCCCGGTCAGCCAAGACGGCCTGCGCCATGCCGTCGTGTCGTGGCTCATTGCTCCCCCTCCTCGATGCGAACAGACGGCACCCCTCGGGCCGATCGGGTGTGCCGCCGCATTCGACCGTAGCAGCAATCTTGGAACTCATTGGAACTTCTTGGCACAGGTTGGGTCCTGCGCTAAGCTGCCCCGCATGGCGGCATCACTGGATGAGCTCGAGCAGCGTCTGTCGCACCTGCGCACCGAGCTGCGCGGTGCCGTACGCGCACGGGACAAGGCCGAAACCGCACGCATCCGTCGCGAGCTGCGTGAGGCCGAGGTCGCGTGGGAGCACGCCCTCGAGTCCGAGGCGGGAGCGGACGACGAGGCGCTCCCGACCGGGCCCCCGGCCCCGCAGGTCCCGGCGCCCACCGGCGCACCACGCCGCAAGGAGCGGCCGACGCACGGCTCCATCCCGATCCGTGAACAGGTCCACCAGGCGCTCACCCTGCTGGGCGCCCCCGCCTCCCCGAAGCTCATCTCGTCCACGTACGAGGCGTTCTTCACCCAGCCGCTGGTCGCCACCAAACTCGCGTCCCTCCGCCGCGACGAGGAGCGCTCCTTCACGGCACAGGGCTACGCCCGCCCGTACTACATCTGTGCGGCGCTGACCCACGACCGCCTCGTCCCCGCGCGCGGACTCCTGGCACTGTCCACCTGGCCCGTGGAGCGGCGGATCATCGGCCCGCTCAGCCCGCGCGCCGACTTCCTCGCCCACGCGGTGGGAACCGCCGAGCAGATCCAACGGCTCACCGCCGCGGGGCACCCGGCCCCGGAGGCGGCCTGGCGACTGCTGCGCCGGTTCGCCCTCACGATCCCGGGCGCCCACGACACCGCGGCCCCGGACCCCGACCCCGCACGCGTGATCACCGCCGCCCACGCCGAAGCAGCCGTCCACCAGCAGGAGGACGACCAGCAACGGCAAGCGGCCGCGCAGCGCGCCCGCGCTCAACTGGCCGACGTGCAACAGTTGTTCGGTGCGGCCCCGATGCGCGACGCCCTGCGCGACGCGAGTGGGACCCTGTCCTGACGACCCGTTCCCCGGCGGCGATGACACCAGACGCCTCGCACGCCGGTGAGCTCCCGAAGACGTTCCCGAAGCAGAGACGATGCCCTCGCAGCAGTCCGACCCTCCCGACGGCCGACTCGCGCGGCTGCGTGGACCGCAGCCCCCTCAGCCGTACACCGCCCGCAAGATCACCGCGCTGACCGCCAATCCCGCCTGCGCCCGACGCGCCGTCCTCGACGCCGCCGGAGTGGACAAGGCGCTGCTCGCCCAGCAGGTCGGGTACGAGCCGCGCTTCGGCCAGTCCCCCTTCTCCCTCGCCCGTGAACAGGCGTTCCACGCTCTCGTGAAGTGGGGCGGCTACGCCGAGCTCATCCGACTGCTGCGCGAGCGGCTCTCCGTCCCCGTGGCGGAGGCCCACGTCACCGACCTCACCGAGGTGGGAGGCAACACGGAACTGCCCGTGCGCGCGCGGGAGACCCTCCGCCTCCTCACGCACGTGGCCTCCGGCCGGGACGTGCGGCTCATCCTCGACCGCCCCGTGCTCACCCTCGAAGTCGCCGGACAGACCGCATACTTGGAGCCGGACGCGCTCACCCACCGCATCGACGGGAAGTTCCACGTCGTCCTGATCCGCTCCTTCGCGGCGATCGACGGCCAGGCCGACCCGACCGCCGTCGCCGAGACGGCCAAGCAGGCCGCCGTCTACGTTCTGGCCCTGCGCCGCGCCTTCGAGACCGCCGGCCTGCCCGCCGACCAGCTCTCCCACGAGTTCCTGCTCGTCTGCCCCCAGGACTTCTCCAACCGCCCCTACGCCCGCCTGGTCGACCTCCGGCAGGAACTCGACGCCCTCCGGTTCCAGCTCTCGCGGCTGCGGCGCGCCGAGGACCTCGCAGCCCGGCTCCCGGAGACGGCGACCCTTGACACGACCCGAGACGCCGGTGAACTCTCCGCGACCATAGGGGCGTTGGACGCGTCGTACACGCCCTCCTGCCTGTCCTTCTGCGAGATGGCGCGCTACTGCCGCGACGAAGCGGACGGCTGCGCCTCACCGGCCCGCTTCGGCAGCGGCGTGCGCAACGACCTGCCGGGCATCGACTCCACCCGCACCGCGCTCGACTACCTGGACGGCGTCGCCGCCCCGGGAGAGGCCGAGGCGGAAGCCGCCGACCTGCTGCGCGCCGCCGCCCGGCTGCGCCGGCTCCGCCGGGGGGCCGCATGAGCGTCCTGTCCACCGTCGCGGCGCTCACGGCGTCCCGCACCGGCCGTGCCGAGCCGCTGACGACCGTCCGCCACCACCACCTGGACGACAAGCCCTTCGTCCTGGTGCCGCTCACCCTCGCCGGCGAGGCGTGCGCGCCCCTGGCCGCGCTCGCGGGCACGGACCCCGAGCACCCGGTCCTCCTCACCGTCCGCCAGCCGCGCAACCGCGCCGAACGCTTCCGGTTCGCCGAGCGCCTCGCCGCACTGCTGCTCGCACACATCGACGAGTGTCGGGCGGAGACCGAGCCCTACACCGTCGGCCGCGGCAAGGAGAAGGAGGAACGCCTGCGCTTCCAGCGGGCCCCACAGCTCCTCGTGCCGAACGGCGAGGGCATCGCGTACGTGCGCCTGCTCGGCCGGCTGACCCGGCTGCGCGCCACCGAGGGCCCGTACGCGGCCGACCCGTCCGTGCCCGCCCTCGGCAAGTGGCTGACCTGGTTCGCGGACCTGGCCGAGTTCCCGGACTCCGGGGTGCTGCTCGCGATGACCCGGCTGCTCGCCGCGCACTGGGCGACGGGCCAGAGCCCTTCCGAGGACTCCCACCTCGCGTCCCTGCTCGCCTGGATCGATCCGCCGGAGGGCAGCGACGGCGCGACGGCGGCGCGGGAGGCCGAGGACCCCGCCGTGTGGCCGCCGGCCGGCCCGTCCACGGACCCGGTCTTCGACCGGACCCTGCACGAGCTGATGACCCGCTACGACGAGGCGTCCGACGACCGCGGACGCGAGGCGGTCGGCCGCCAGATCGACCGTGAGCTGAGCGGCCAGATGCTGCCCACCTGGCGGCTGATGTGGCGCGGCGTGGAGCTGCTCCATGAGCTGCCGGAGGGCGCGCACGTCCCCGGCCGCTGGGAACGCGACCGGCGCCGGTTCTCCGAGTACGCCGAGTACCTGGACGCCGACGGCCGCCCGCAGGCCCGCCGTGACCAGGCCGTCCGGGCCGCCCGTCGCCTGGCCCGGCTGGAGGACGCGGTCGCCCGCTACGAGGCGGAGCGCGCGTACGACGACCCGCTGGTGATGGCGGAGTACGAGCTGACCGGCGAGGCGTTCACGGGCACGGTGACAGCCGGGAACGAGGACCGCTTCGTCCCCGGCGACCGCCCCGGCTCCCAGGTGTGGCGCCCGACGCTCACGCTCCGCACCGACGCCCGTACCGTCCCCGCGGTCGGCACGGAGGTGACGTCCCCCGCCCGGCCCGGCCAGAGAGCCCGGATCCTCGATGTCCGGCAGGAGGACGACGACGGCCACACCGTGGTGCTCCAGCTCGAGGGCGGTTTCGCGAGGAAGCGCAAGCCCCCGGCACCGCCCGGCACCCTCGCCGGGACCGGCGAGGAGCTGACGTACACCACGCTCAACCCCAAGGCCATGCCGTCCGCCCTCCCCGACGAGGGGGACACCCCCTGGACCCACGGCGGTCCGCCGCAGCCGTACGAGCCCACCGACGAGGACGCAGAGGAGACCTGGGAGTGACCGCCCTCCTTCCCGGCACCGGGGAGCCCGAAGCCCTCACCCCCGGCGAACGTGCGGACCGGGCGGTCGCGGAGATCCTGACCAGCCTCGACACCGCGCCCGGCCGGGGCGTCGTCGTGGACTCGCCCCCCGGGGCCGGGAAGTCCACGCTGGTGGTGCGGGCCACCGGGCACCTGACGTCCGCGGGCCACCAGCTCATGATCGTCGCGCAGACCAACGAACAGGTCGACGACCTGGTGGACCGCATCGCACGGGAGCACCCCGGCCTGGCGCTCGGCCGCCTTCACGCCGGCGGCCATGTCCTTCCGCCCCGCGTCACCCGGCACCCCAACGTCACCGGGAGCACCCAGGCGACGGACCTGCGCGACCTGCCCGTCGTGGTGTCCACCGCGAAGAAGTGGTCGTTCGTCACCCCGGCCACGTGCGAGCCGTGGCGGTGGGCCATCGTCGACGAGGCGTACCAGATGCGCTCGGACGCCCTCCTGGCGACGGCCCCGCTGTTCTCCCTGGACGACTCGCAGGTCCTCTTCGTCGGCGATCCCGGCCAGCTCGACCCCTTCGCCACCGTGGACACCGACCGCTGGCACGGCCTGACCTGGGACCCCCTGCGCAACGCGGTCGACGTCACCCTCGCCCACAATCCCGACCTCGCCCGCCACCAGCTTCCCCGTCTCCTGGCGCCTCCCGGAGTCGGCGGCGCCCCTGGTCGAGCAGGCCTTCTACCCCTTCTACCGGTTCATCCCGGGCACGACGGCACCGGAGCGCGTGCTGTCCTACGCCAGCCTGCCCCACGGATCCGGCCCGCTGGACGACGTCCTCGCCCGGGCCGCCGACTCCGGCTGGGGCCACCTGGAGCTCCCCGCCCGCCACACCCTCGACCAGGACCCGGAGGTGGCGGACGCCCTCGCGGCGACCGCGGCCCGGCTGCTGGAACGCGGCGCGCTGGTCAACGGGGAGCCCCTGACCGCGGACCGCATCGCCATCGGCACGGCCCGCACCGTGCAGGCGGAGGCGGTCCGCACCCGCCTCGCCGCCCGCGGCCTGACCGGCATCACCGTGGACACCGCCAACCGCCTCCAGGGCCGCGAGTTCGACGTCACCCTCGTCTGGCACCCGCTCTCCGGCCGCCAGGACGCCTCCGCCTTCCACCTGGAGACGGGCCGCCTGTGCGTCCTGCTCTCCCGGCACCGCTTCGCCTGCATCGTGGTGGCCCGCGCCGGCATCCGCGACCTGCTGGACCGGCATCCTCGGAGCAGCCCGGTGTACCTGGACGTGCCGCCCAAGTTCCCGGACGGGTGGCGGGCGCATCAGGTGGTCATGGGGCATCTGGAGCGGGAGGAGCATCGGGTGCGGATTACCTGATCATGCGCGAGTGGGGTCATCGTCGGTGGCAGGATGTACGGTCCACGCAGATGTGGCGTGAGGGAGATATCTAGAGCATGGCAGCAGTGATCGAAAATCCGATCATCAATTCCCCGTACAAGGAACCGGCCTGGCACTGGGAACTGGACGAGCGGGGGCAGCCGACCGGTGAGCGGGTTCCCGGGCGCCGCCCTAGCGAAACCTGGATGCCCGTCCCGCGCGCCAGGAAGGGACGCAAGTCGTCGGCTGGCGTCCAGCACGAGTTGTTCTTCGACGGCATCCTGGAAGAGCGCAAAGGCCAGGATGTCATCGGCAACATCCGCAACGAGGTCGGCCGCTGGCGCACTGCGGGATACCCCAACATCACGCCGACAACCCGCCGTCTCCTGGAGTACTGGACCGACCAGGAACGGGAACGGAAGCTCTTCTTCGCCCAGGTGGAGGCGGTGGAGACTGCCATCTACCTGGCGGAGGTGGGCACGAAGCTCGGCAGGCCGTGGATCAAGACTCACCTGGAAGAAACCAACCAGGAGCACAACGCGGGGCTGCCCAGGGTCGCCCTGAAGATGGCGACGGGCGCGGGCAAGACCGTCGTGATGGCGATGTTGATCGCCTGGAACGTCCTCAACAAGGTCGCTAGCCCGCAGGACGCCCGGTTCGCCAAGCGCTTCCTCCTGGTCGCGCCCGGTGTGACCATCCGGGACCGGCTGCGGGTGCTGATGCCCTCCGACCCGAACAACTACTACAAGGAGCGGGACATCGTCCCGGCGGACCTGTGGGGTGCGCTCGGGCAGGCGCAGGTGGCGATCACCAACTACCACGCGTTCATGCTCAAGACGACGCGGGAGGGCCAGGGGCTCGCGTCCAAGACCAAGAAGCTGCTGCTGGCCAAGTCGAAGAATGATCCCTTCATCGAGACGCCCAACATGATGGTCAACCGGGTGCTGCGCGATCTGGGCGGTAGCAAGGGCGAGATCATCGTCATCAACGACGAGGCGCACCACTGCTACCAGACCCGCGGGGCCGCCCTGGAGGGAGCCGTCACCGTCGACGACCTGAAGGGAGAGGAGAAGAAGCAGGCCGAGGAGGAGAACAAGCACGCGCGCCAGTGGTTCGACGGCCTGAACCACATCATGCGCAAGACCGGCATCAAGACGGTCTACGACCTCTCCGCGACTCCCTTCTACCTGAACGGCTCGGGCTACCCGGAGGGCACCCTCTTTCCCTGGGTGGTCAGTGACTTCGGACTGCTGGACGCCATCGAGTCGGGCCTGGTCAAGATCCCTCGCGTGCCTGTGGACGACGACGCGGAGCACAAGGAGGTCTCGTACCTGAACCTGTGGGAGCACATCAGGGACGAGATGCCGAAGCGCTCCCAGAAGCCGGAGACACTCGCGGACAAGACGCTGCCGGCCGTTCTGGACGGGGCGGCCCACAGCCTGTACCGCAACTACGCGGAGGCCTTCGCGCGCTGGGAGGAGGAGACCCAGGGCACCGGCTCCACTCCCCCGGTGTTCATCGTCGTCTGCAACAACACGACGGTGTCGAAGTGGGTGTACGACCAGATCGCCGGTCACGAGCTGCCGGACAGTGGCGGACTCGGCAAGCGGGGCATGCTGGACCTCTTCTCCAACTACGACGAACAGGGCCGCCGCCACCCCGTGCCACGCACCATCCTGGTCGACTCCGCACAACTGGAGTCCGACAACCCTCAGCTGGACGCCCAGTTCAAGGCTGCGGCGGCCGAGCAGCTGGAAGCCTTCAAGGAGGAGTACCGCACACGATTCCCCGACCGGGACGTGGAGTCACTCACGGATGCCGACCTGCTGCGTGAGGTCCTGAACACCGTCGGCAAGAAGGGCAAGCTTGGGCAGGACGTGCGGTGCGTTGTCTCCGTGTCCATGCTGACGGAGGGCTGGGACGCCAACACGGTCACGCACATCCTGGGGGTCCGAGCCTTCGGCAGCCACCTGCTGTGTGAGCAGGTCGTGGGCCGTGGTCTGCGCCGCATCTCGTACGCGGTGAACGACGAGGGACTTCTGGAGCCGGAGTACGCGGATGTGTACGGCATTCCCTTCCAGTTCATCCAGACCGATCCGAACCGCGAGCTGAAGACCAAGCCGCGACCGGAGCCCAAGCACGTCCGGGCCATGAAAGACCGGGAAGAGCTGCGCATCACCTTCCCGCGGTTGGAGGGGTACCGCGTGGAGGTGGAGGAGGCGCGCTTCTACGCGGACTTCACGCAGGCGGAGCCGTTCAAGGTGAACGAACACGTAGCGACGCGGGCTGAGGTGGAAGGCCTCATCGGGAAGAGCGCCACACACACGCTGGTCGACGGCCGAGGTGTCCGAGTCCAGCAAGTGGCCTTCAAGGTGGCCAAGCTGGCTCTGGAACTCTTGGAGGATCCCAAGCAGGGGCGCAAGCCATGGATGTTTCCGAACCTCGTGCAGCTCGCGAAGGACTGGATCACTCATTGCGTTGGAACTGATAACCAGCGGGACTTGACGATCATTTCCAGCGTTTCCGAGGAGCAACTGCGGGCCGCGCAACAGTTCTTCGCCGCACTGAACCGCCAGGAGAGCAACAATTCGTCCAAGGTGCTACCTATTTTCGCGCGGTATGCGCCGGAGGGCTCCACGGACGACGTGAACTTCTACACGACCAAGGCGGTCTACGAGGCAGAACCGAACAAGTCGCCGGTGAACTATGTCGTCCTTGATGGAATAGGCGGCAACACCTGGGAGCAGATTCTGGCGACGTTGCTCGACGGCAACAAGAACGTGGAGTCGTACGTCAAGAACGATCACCTGGAGTTCGCGATCCCGTACCTTTACGCAGGTCGCACCCACCGGTACCTACCTGACTTCATCGTCCGGTTGAAGCCACAGGATGAAGAGGACGAGCAGCGTCATCTCATCGTGGAGGTGTCGGGCTCCCGAAAGTCGGCCGGCAAGCGGGCCATGAAGGCGGAGACCGCACGCATGTGGTGCGCGGCCGTTAACAACCACGGCGGGTTCGGCAGGTGGGGTTACGTCGAGCTGTCGGAGGATCCCACCAAATTCAAGGCGGGGCTGAACATGGCGATCCAGTCGCTGTACGACGACGGGGCGCTGACTGGCCTCCATGAGGACGGTCTCAAGAGCGTCGAGCGACTCAAGAACGACGATGACGACGCGGACTGGGGCGGCGACGACTACCCCTGGGACGACTTGTTCAGCGCGGCGCGCGAGGCGGAAGCCGAGCAGCGGCGGCACGACGGCAACGACGAGGAAGGGAAGTAAGGAAAATGGCCGCTCCCCGCAGAAACAGTGCGAAGACCGCCGCGAACCGCACCAAGGCCGTGCAGGCCATAAGGCATGAGGACAAGCGAGTGAACAACCCTACGGCAGACGCGTTCGACCTTGTCACGGAGGAGGTTGAGCAGGCAAAGACGCTGCTGTACCCACGTGACCCCTCACTCGATCCTCAGCTCGTCTGGAAGGGCAAGGACGAGCAGGACCGCCAGGACCTGGAGGTACCGGCCCCACCGATCTTCCGCCAGGAGCTAATCGAGCCGCGGTATCTCGTCAAGCAGCTCATGGACGAGACGAAGACGCGATGGAAGGACGGGGAAGACGATGGCACCGAGGAGGAACTGTCACTCTTCGGCACTGACTTTTTCGACGACGGCATCCCGGATGAGCTGGAGAAAATCGAGTGGTATAAGCACCAAATGAACTGGACCAACCGTATGATTCTGGGCGACTCGCTCCAGGTGATGGCAAGCCTTGCGGAGCGGGAGAATCTGCGAGGCAAGGTCCAGATGGTGTACATCGATCCGCCGTATGGGATCAAATTTAACTCGAACTGGCAGGTAACCACACGATCACGTGATGTGAAAGACGGCAACCTCTCATCTGCAACGAAGGAGGTAGAACAGCTTCGAGCCTTCCGGGATACTTGGCATCTCGGTATCCACTCGTACCTCACATACCTACGGGACCGACTCACCGCCATCCGGGACTTGCTGTCAGAATCCGGCTCCGTTTTTGTGCAAATCGGCGACGAGAATGTTCACCTGGTGCGATCTCTCCTGGATGAGGTATTCAGTCCCGAAAATTTCGTTTCACTCATCACCTACACCAAGACAGCTGGCCAGACAAGCGACTTCCTTCCCGGCACATCCGATTTCATCGTTTGGTACGCCAAGAACAAAGAAAAGGCCAAATATAGGCGCCTTTACCAAAGGCGTGAACTAGGCGGCGCCGGATCGGATAAATACAACCAGGTTGAACTCGAAGACGGAAGCCGCCTACCGCTAAAAAGGGCAGCCGACGCCGGAAAGAGCGGGCGAGCATTTCGCCTTGACAACCTCACGAGCCAGAGCATGGGGCGCGAAAAGGGGGAAGGGGCTGCCTCATGGTTCCCCGTCGAGGTCGATAATCGAACATTCCGCCCGAACATGACTTCACGCTGGAAGACAAACGAAGCAGGTATGAAGAATTTGCTTCTGGCTCGACGAGTGCAGGCAACCAGCAACACCCTCTCCTACGTTCGATACCACGACGACTTTCCTGCATTCCCCATTTCCAACACATGGACTGACATCGGAGGAATTCAGAGTCGAGTAGATCCAAAAATTTACGTTGTGCAGACCGCAAACTCTGCAATCGAACGCTGCATGCTCATGACCACTGACCCAGGTGATCTCATCCTCGACCCCACCTGCGGCTCCGGCACCACGGCCTATGTCGCCGAGCAACGGGGACGTCGCTGGATCACCATCGACTCTTCGCGCGTCGCCGTCTCTCTCGCCCGTCACCGCATCATGGGCGCTCTTTACCCCGCCTATCTCCTCGCCGACTCCCCCGAAGGAAAGGCAAAGGAAGCCGAACTTAGCCAGCAGCCGCTCGACCGCTCGCCCTCAAAACACGACATCCGCCGTGGCTTCGTTTACGAGCGCGTCCCACACATCACGTTGAAGTCGATCGCGAACAACCCCGACATCAAGGAGGGGATGACCCGCGAGCAGATCGACAAGGCGATCAAGAAGCACGCCGAGTTCGAGACCTTGTACGACCGTCCCTACGAGAACAAGAAGGCCGTACGGGTTGCCGGAGCTTTCACCGTCGAGTCCCTGTCGCCGCACCGCTCCGTCTCCTTCGACCAGGAGGTTCCGGCCTCTGAGAAGGCCGCCGAGATGATGCCGTCCGGCGCCTCCTACGAGGAGACGATCCTGGAGCACGTCAAGAAGGCGGGCGTGCAGAACGGTTACCGGAACGAGCGGCTGGAGTTCGAGTCGGTCGAGCCGGTCTCGGGTCGGATACTGACCGCCGTCGGCATCCGCAAG
The DNA here is from genome assembly GCF_055778765.1 of Streptomyces sp. DSM 120436. NCBI lineage: Bacteria > Bacillati > Actinomycetota > Actinomycetes > Kitasatosporales > Streptomycetaceae > Streptomyces > Streptomyces sp. DSM 120436. The sequence continues at coordinate 1,896,318 of NZ_JBSKBS010000002.1, forward strand.
GGCGCCGAGGAGGGCACGCCGGCCCGCGTCGGCATCGCACTCGGTCCCGAGTACGGAACCGTCGACTCGCTCTTCATCAAGAACGCGGCCCGTGAGGCGCTCCGGTTCGGCAAGATCGACCTCCTGCTCATCCTTGGTTTCGCCTTCGACGCCAACGCGACCGAGGCGACCAACGAGATCAACCAGGAGCGAGGCGAGTTCTCCGTCATCCAGCAGCGCCAGGTCGGCAAGCTGACCGTGCTGAACGTCCGCATGAACCCGGACCTCGCCATGGGTGACGAACTCGCTAACACCGGCGCCGGCAACCTGTTCACGGTCTTCGGCGAGCCCGACATCGAGGTGACCGAGACGAGCGACGGCCAGCTCGTCGCCGAAATCAAGGGACTCGACATCTACAACCCGACGACGGGCGATGTCCGTGCCGAAGGTCCCGACGACATCATGATGTGGTCCATCGACACGAACTACGATGCCGAGGCCTTCATCGTGCGCCACGTCTACTTCTCGGGAGAGAACGGGAAGCCCACGGGTCTCAACCCGTACGAGCGGCTCGGCAAGGCGCTCAAGGGGCAGATCGACGAGGAGGCCCTGGCCACCCTCTTCACCACGAAGTCGCGTCCCTTCCCCAAGCCCGAGTCCGGCCGCATCGCGGTCAAGGTCGTCAACTACTACGGCGACGAGGTCCTCAAGGCCATCGAGGTCTGACGTCACCGCTCGCGGGGTGGGTGCCATGGCGCCACCCACCCCGCCCATTACCGGCCTCCCACACAGAGGCACCAGTCAGTTCCGGGGGGAACAATGCCGTTCACGGATGCCCAGCGCACCGCCATCAACACCCACGACGACAACCTCCTCATCGTCGCCTGTGCCGGTTCCGGCAAGACGGAGGTCATCTCGCAGCGGATCGCCCGCCTGATCGGGCGGCCCGATGTGCAGCCGAAGAACATCGTCGCCTTCACCTTCACCGAGAAGGCCGCAGGTGAGCTGAAGGAGCGTGTACACACCCGTATCCGTGAACTCCACGGCGAGGTGCACGGCCTCGCCGAGATGTACATCGGCACCATGCACGGCTATGCCTTGGATCTGCTGCACAGCCACGTCCCCGAGGCGTTCAAGTACAACGTCCTCAACGATGTGCAGACCCGCTTGATGATCGACAAGTACAGCACCCGCTCCGGGCTGACCACGACGAAGGCTGTCGTCAAAGGCGCCGAGAAGCCGCTGCGGCGCTGGGTCAACTCCAAGCTGTACCAGCAGGTCATGTCGATCCTCCGTGAGGACGACGTGGACCTCGAAGGGCTCCGCCCGGACGTCGCAGACGGGCTCGACAAGTACATGCAGCTCCTCAGTGACCGCGCCTACTTCGACTACACGGCGATCCTCCACAATGCTGCCGTTCTGCTGAACGACGACAACGACGAGGGTGACGAGTCCGTCCTGGACCTTCAGCGTCACGTCAAGGAGACCGTCAAGTACGTCGTCGTTGACGAGTACCAGGACACCAACCCGGTCCAGGAGCAGCTGATCCGCGGGCTCACCCGCCACGGGGCGAACCTCTGCGTGGTCGGCGACGACGATCAGACCATCTACCAGTGGCGCGGCAGTGCCGTCGAGAACATCCTCACGATCGAGGACCGCTATCCCAACGTCCACCGCGTTACCCTGAACGAGAACTTCCGCTCCAGTTCCGCCATCGTCGATCTCGCTCGTCACGTCGTCGAACAAATCCCTCCCAGCGAGCGTCTCAGCAAGGCAATGAAGGCAGCGGGCCATCAGACCTTCGAGCGCGGTGATCTGCTGGCGCTGGAGTTCCCGGACACTGAGGCCGAGGCCACTTGGCTCGTCGACCGCATGGAGCGGCTGCGTGGTGTTCCCTTCCACGACCGGGAAGGCAGTGAGCCGCGCGGCCTCGACTGGTCCGACTTCGCTGTCCTGTTCCGCTCCGTCAAGGCCGACGCCGGACCTCTCGTCGAAGAACTGCGCAGTCGTGGCATCCCCTACGTCATCAAGGGCCTGACCAAGCTCTTCGAGACCCCGGAGGTACAGGCGGCCGTCACCTGTTTCCGGTTCGTCGCGGGGCTGGCCGACGAGCAGGACGTCGTCGATGCATGGGTGGACGCCGGCGTCGGGCTCGCGGAGGGCGACGTTCGTGCCGGTCTTCCCGTACTCACCGCCGCCATGCAGTGGGATGCCTCCAAGCCCTGGGACTCCACCACGCTCCAGGGCGTCTTCCTCGAGTTCCTCGAAGCCGTGGAGCTGCGCGAAGAGCGCGTTCCGAACGAGCGGGGCGAACTCGTCTACTACAACCTCGGCCGCTTCTCCACCGCGATCGGGGACTTCGAGCGCATTCACCTCACCAGCGAACCCCAGCAGCGGTTCGACGCGTTCGCCAAGTGGGTCGAACACCAGGCGCCCGATTACTACGAAGAGTCCGACGGAGACAACGGCTACGCCCAGCCCAACGCCGTCGTCATCGCCACCGTCCACCAGGCCAAGGGCATGCAGTGGCCCGCGGTCTTCCTGCCTGCCCTGCGCAAGAACACCTTCCCCGCCTCCGGCCGGGGCGGGCTCGGCGTCTTCCACGTGGTCGAGGAAGAACTCATCCCAGGTGCTGCCCGCTACCGAGGCACCGAAGCAGACGAGCGGCGCCTCTTCTACGTCGCCGTCACCCGCGCCCAGAAGTACCTGGCGCTCTCCTTTGCCCCCAGCGAGAAGCGCACCGGCAAGAAGCGCTCGGACTTCTTCAACGAAGCCACGGGAGTCCATACCGTCCTGACCCGGGAGGTCGTCCCCTCCCCTGACGACCGGTTGACGCCCAGCCCCAGGCGCGGCACTCCCGAGGTCGTCATGTCCTTCTCGGACCTGAAGTACCTCTTCGAGTGCCCGTACTCCTTCAAGCTCCGCCTGCTGTACGGCTTCGACTCGCCCCTGCAGAAGGAACTCGGCTTCGGCAAGTCCTTGCACGACGTCATGGCCGAGATCCACAAGCGTGCCATCGAGGGCGACATCGCCACTCCCGAGGAGGCGGAGGACCTCGTAGACCGCCACCTGAACCTCCCGTTCGCGAACAAGGCGGCAGCCGATCAGCTCCGCCCCGCTGCCGAGACGGCCGTCCGGCGATACCTGGAGCGTCATGGCGCGACCCTGCACCAGACGCGGTACTCGGAGCAGCCCGTCGAGATCCACCCGGTCCCCGGCGTCACCGTGACGGGCCGCGTCGACCTGATCAAGCGGTTGGACACGAACGAGACGTCGGTCGTCGACTTCAAGTCCAGCGAACGGGCTCAGGCCGAGGACCTGACCCGTGACCAGTTGCATCTTTACGTGCTCGGTTACCGGGAGCTGACCGGGCAGGACGCGGACGTCGTCGAGGTACTCAACCTCGACAAAGCGGGACGCGACACCCGCGAGATGGTGGATCCGGAGGTCATGACCGACCTCGGCAAGCGGGTCACGGAGGCTGCGGAATCGCTGCGCACCAACCGACTGTCCCGCCTGGACAGCTGGTGCACGTCCTGTGCCAGCTGCGACTTCGCGGGTATCTGCCGTAGCCGCGAAGGCTGACGGACGGTCCGACCCTTCCTGGCCCGTGCGTTGGCATGGGCCAGGCGGGTCCCAGGCGCAGGCGGTACGAGCCGAGACGTGCAAGGCCGCCCGCGGCCACCGCTCACCTTGATGTCACGCCTCTGACATGAACCCCACGAACCGCGACCACTCCTCGCGGCCGACAGCGAAGTGAGGACGCGACATGTCCTTGGAGTCCCTTACGCACACGGCCTGTTCTGTGACGGCGACCTCCACGCAGTCGTCACCCTGACTGCCGCTGTAGCTGGACTTGAACCACGCCAGTTCCGGCCTCGTGCTCATAGCTCTCCTCGGAGTCGCTCCAACAGACCCCGCGAGTCCTTGGCGTTCAGGGCCTGCGAGCGCAGTGTGTCATAGCGCTGGCAGAGCAGGCTCACCTCTTTCACGTCGGAGATCAGGCGGCCGTTCTGCTGCCCCTCTGAGTACGCGAGCCGTTGCCCTTTCGGAGTCTCCAGAAGCCGCACCGGCCCGTCCAGGCAAGCATGCAGCCCTGCCTCCAACGGCACGACCTGCAGCGTCACGTTGCGCGGTGCGCTCAGCTCCAGCACATGGTCGAACATCTCCCGCATCTGGTCCGGATTCCCGAACCGGCGCCGGAAGACGTGCTCTTCGACGATGAAGCTGAACGGTGTCGTCGGTCGCTCGAACAGCATCCGCTGTCGCTCCATCCGCCGGGCCATGAAGTCTTCCAGCAGGTGGTCCGGGGCCACCGGAACGGTGCCCTCGAACACCGCCCGCGCATACCCCTCCGACTGCAACAACCCCGGCACCAGCCGGCACTCGTACGTGCACAGACTCACCGCCACCCGCTCCAGCCGGGCCCACTGCCGGAACCACGCCGCGAGTCCCGTATCGCCCCGCCCCCGTGTCACGTACTGTGAGGACTTCCGCAACGCCCCCGTGTTCCCCAGGACCTCGTCGGCGCGCTCGACGAACGCCACATCAGGCATCCGGCGCCCCAGTTCCACCGATTCCACGGTGTGCTTGGAGAAGCGCACCAGGTCCGCGAACTCGGCCCGGCTGTAGCCCGCGTGCTCGCGCAGTGCCTGCTGGAAGGCGCCCCAGGTCCGCAGGCTGTCCGAGGGATCGGGCTCCCGGTCCGTCTCGCCGCACGGCGCGTCACCGCCGTCCACCACACCGCCCTCGGCCATCCTCAGCCACCTCCGGTTCCGTACCCGCGCCGTTCGCCGTCCTGCAGTCGACGACACTCAGCGTGACGTATGAACCGTCGTACCGTCCACGGAATGTGCCCGTACGCTGACGCAGCGTACGGTCCGTGCGCCTGGGACATGCCTCGCCCACCCGCACCGTGGCTTCATGAGCACGATCACGTCCCAACGCTCCCCGCTCGGCCGAACGTTCGTCCAGCTCCTGCCGTCATCGAACGCGTCGAACAGATCGTGGCGGTACTCGGGGTCAGCGCGTCCCTGCACGGCCGTGTGTCACGGCGGGCGGATCCGACCAGACGGCTGGGCGCGGTTCACCCGCTGCGTGGCAGCGCTACCGAACGCAATCCTCCGCCCTGCCGATGAATCGAGGTCGGACGCCAGGTGAGCCCGCCGCGCTTCAGCCCGCTCGACACGGAACCAGGAGGCGCTGACAGTGACCTCGTACACGAGGGGTTGGCCCTCAAACGGCGCCCCGTCTGAGCAGGCAGGAGCCGCCGCAAAACGCTCCGGAACCGGCAGCCTGAGTGGAAGAATCCCCTGATACCTCACGACTCAAGGAGCTCAAGGCATGGCCATGGATGCCCACGACGGACCGGTTCCGGACGAAGACGCACGCGGGCAACGAGTCCTCGGCCTCCTGGACAAAGCGATCAGCGCCCAGAGCCCACTGGTGCGCAAGAACATCGCACGGGCCCGCCAGCGGAATCCGGAGGCGACACCGGCGCAGGTGATACGCAACCTGGAGCGGATGTACGTCAGTGCCTTGAGCGGGACAGGTGCCGCGGTCGGGGGAACCGCGGCCGCGCCCGGGGTCGGTACCGGAGTCGCCCTGGCACTGTCGGCCGGTCAGGCCCTGTCGTCTCTCGAGCTGACCGCCCTCTTCGCCCTCTCGGTCGCGGAAGTCCACGGGGTCCCCATCGACGAGGTGGAGCGGCGCCGGACGATCGTCATGGGCATCATGCTCGGGGGAAGCGGCTCCACCACGATCACCAAGGTGGCCGAGCGCACGGGGCAGCACTGGGGGCGTCAGGTTGTCGCCAAGACGCCGGTCGAGACGCTGCGTCAGGTCAACAAGGTCCTGGGGCCGAACTTCATCACGAAGTACGGGACCAAGCAGGGGATCATCGTTCTCGGCCGGGTGGCACCGTTCGGCATCGGCGCCGTGATCGGTGGTGGCGCCAACGCCGCCATGGCCGCTCTGGCCGTGAGGGCCAGTCGTCGCGCGTTCGGCCCTGCTCCGGCATCGCGGGACGGCTGACGCCCAGCACACCGACCGCGTGCGGGAACCCGCTCGCTGCCTGGATGCATTGGAGGGCGTCGAGCGGCTCTTCCCCACCGGAGTCGGCTAACGGCACCGTGCAGTCACCTCCGGGCCGTCTGGACGGGGTGACGCTGAATCTTCCGTCCGAGTAGCCGACGAGGTGCTGGCCGGGACCAGCAGGGCGCAGCAGGGTCAAGCTCCTCTCCCGTCGACGGCTCGTTCACCGCCTGCGCGACCATCTGGACGGAGCGGGCCGTGGCTCCCGGTCGTCAGACCGCGACCACGTGCACGTCCGTCGGCGCAAGGACGGCCAGGTAGGCGTGGATGTCTCCCGGGTCGGTGGTGAAGATCACCGCGCTGCCGTGCCGGGCCGCCGCCAGTGCGACCCAGGCGTCCACCGCGTCCGGCCGCTTCTTCGCTGGCAGGGCCGCCCGGCCCAGGGCGGTGCCGATGCGCCGCCAGTCCGCGAGGTCCGGACCCGTCGCACAGGCCAGGCACTCCGGGCGTCCCGCCTTGGTCTCCCGCATGGGCGGTTCGGACGTACGGGCCTGGGGAACCGTGCAGTCCTTCAGAACGCCGGACAGGGCGTGCACCAGAGCCGGCTGGGGGCGCCACACCTGGGCGAGGACCGGTCCGAGCACCAGCGCCCGGTGCGGAGCCTGGCGCAGTCCCTCGTGGAGAGCAACCGCCTTGGCCTTGCGGTCGGCGAGTGCGATGAGCATCCCGGTGTCGTAGACCGGCACCCGTGCGCTCACGCGGCGTGCCCCGGCCGACGGCTTTGCCGGTCCCGGCCCTGGACGAGCCCCAGGGCCTCCTCGACCTCACGGCGCTCCTGCTCCGTCAGCTCCGCGGCAGGTTCGGAATCGCGTTCGGCGGGGAGCCCGTCCGCTGCCTGCTCCGCCCGGGCGATGAGTGCGTCCACCTCGGCGAACTGTTCCTCTATGGCGTCGCTCTCCGCCATCTGGCGCGTTGCGGCGTGGACCAGGTACGCCGAGACGTCCATGCCCGCCCGTTCCGCATGCCGCTTGATGCGTTCGGCCTGGTCCTGCTCCAGGCTGATGCTGATCCGAGTCTTCGCCATGAAGGCATGGTAATACGCGTATGACGGTGGTGCGAGTACCGATCGTCGCGAGCAGTCGGAGAGGCCCTCTCCTGGCGTCCGGTCCCCCAGCTCACCCGCCCACCGGTTCCACCGCCCGCCCGACGCGGCGGGCCTGCGCTCCGGCGGCGATCCGTCGCCGCGTCCGGGGTGCCAGAGCCCCGATCACCCGGTCGGCGTCGTCCCGCCAGGCACACAGCTCCGCATGCGTGGGAGCCAGCTCATAGCCGTGATAGTGGCAGGCCCGGCTGAGACCGGCCCAGGTCGTCGACCAGCGGCGGGCCGTCTCGGGGCCGGCGTAGGACTCCAGGCACGGGGACTGGGCGTGAGGTGAGCATCGGGCCAGCTGCGGTGTGCGGGCGTGCCAGTAGCGGCGCAGGGCTTCCTCGAGGGCGTGGCGCAGCAGCAGTGCCACGGCGCGTGGCCGGACGCCCGTGGTGGAGGTGGTGGCCGTGCCGAGCAGCCGGTCGGCGGCCGCGAGCAGTTCCTCCGGCGTCGAGGCGGACGGCTGTGGAGGCGGAAGAGGTGCAGGGAGCAGGGGCGTGCGCGCGGACGGGACGGGTGCGGCCGGACGGATCGTGGTCACAGGGACCGCACCGCCTTCGCGAGGTCCGCGGTGCGGCGGATGATCTCCTCCACGTCGCCGACGGGCACGGCTTCGTGGGTGCCCTTGTTGCACCACCGGATGTGGTCGGCGGCCTGCTGACCGCAAGCCCGGGTGAGGTCGTCCATGGCTTCGCCCACCCTGTCGGTTTGTCCGTAGAGGGCGAGAGAGGCCAGTTCGGTGAGCTTGCGGGCTTTGGCGATGTGCTGCTCGATCTCGGCGTGCGGCAGGCCCGCGCCGAGGAGCCGGCGCCGGGCGGGTTCCAGGAGTGCGGCTTCCAGGGCGGTGCGGAGGTACGGCACGCGGAAGAGCCCGTCGGCCGGGTCGGTGAGGAAGTCCTCCAGCGCGTCCTGGGTGTCGGGCTCGGCCGGCGCGAACGTCGTCGTCAGGTACTCGACCGTCGTGTCACGCCGTGTCCGCGCGGCGAGTGTCGGTCTCATGCCGCGCTGCGGCCCCCGTCTCCCGAGCCGTCCCGTGATCCGAATCGATCACGGACCACCTTACGTGGAGGGTCGGACACCGCCCCACGGTTCTCTCATATCCGGCGAACACCGCTCGGTGTCACTGGTCGTCGGGCCACAGACGGAACGCGGTGTGCCCGGTCAGCGGGCGCACCATGCGGAAGTGGCGGCGGTCCAGCGTGAGGATCGCGTCCGTGCGGTATTCGGCCGCCATCACCACGTTCATTGTGTCCGTGAGACCGATCTGCGGGTACCTGCGCATGGTGACGAGCGCCGTCGACAGGTGCGGTTCGATCTCCGGGACCGCGTACCGGCGTACGGCGGTCTGGTCCCGGACGTACCCCAGGGCCGCCTGCGCCGCCTCGGGCCCGACCCGGGTACTCAACAGGTAGTCGAGCTCGGCGAGAACCAGCGGGCTCACCACCAGGTGGGAGGCGTCCGCGACGGCTTTGCGGCAGGCCGCGTGCTCGGGAGCATCCGCGTCGAACAGGGAGAACAGACCCGAGGTGTCGGCAATGAGCACGGTCACGCGCCGAAACCTTCCAGGTACGAGCCACGGCCCTCGGACCAGTCGATCCTGGAGCCGCTGTGGAACACGGGGATGTCGTCTTCACCCATCGGGTCCGTGGGATGGTCGGGTACGGGCTCCTCCGTGACCGGCGACAGTATGGCGACCGGGCGCCCGTTCTTGGTCACCGTGATCCGCTCACCCCGCTCGGCCGCAGCAAGGATCTTCGAAGCGTTCTGATTAAACTCACGCGCCGTCGTCTCCATGTAGTACAAGGTACTACGGTCACGGACGCGGTGCTCTGGAGCATGCGCCGCTGCGCGTCCGGCGCGCAGCGCGTCGAGGTGCCCCATCCGTTCAGCTCCGCTCTGCCCGGAGCCTTGCGGCCGTCCCGGCGAGCGAGACCGACCGCTCCAGCCCTTCGGACCGGGCTTCGTCAGCCAGCCTGTTGAGCCACACCTCTTCGGCATGTTCGGCGATGCGCCGCACCTCAGCAGGGGCCGCGATCTCGCACTCCGCCCAGACCGTCTTGCCCGGACCGTCCGGCCGCGGGCACCAGTCCCAGCGGGTGGCCAGGGCGGCGACCAGGAGGAGGCCCCGGCCGGTTTCGTCCACGGCGGGGACCTCGGGCCGGGGTCCTCCCGGCCGGAGCGGGACCCGTTCGCCCCGGGTGTCGGTGACCTCGACGCGGACGGTGGCGGAACGGGGTCCGGCGTGGAGGAGCCCGAGGCGCAGGTGGAAGTCCCGGCCGGGGACGTTGCCGTGCAGCACGGCGTTCGCCGTCAGCTCGGCGACGATCACCAGGATCGCGTCGTGGTCGTCGGTGCCGTACGGGACGCCCCAGGCGTCCAGGCGGACGGCGGCGAGGTGGCGGGCGAGACGGGCTCCGCGCGGGGTCGAGGTGAAGCGCATCGCGAAGGTGCGGGACGCCGGCGCGGGTTCGGGTGGGACGGCGCCCAAGCGAGCGGTGGGGGTGGCGAGCCGGCCGGGGCCGGTGGGACCGGCGGGGTTGTTCGTCATGCCGACCACGGTCCCGCCGGTCGCGTAGCGTGACCAGTGGTGACGCACCGACGCGGACCGCTGTACGCGACGTGTCGGCGCGAGTACGTGACGTGCGGCGTGACGGAGTCCCCCGCGGGCGCGTTGGGCCGGAGAAGGCGGTGGTCGATGACGAAGCGTACGGGCGCGGACGCCCTGGCGGGCGGCGGGGACGGCGGAACGGTCGTGAGTGTCGGGGACGGATGGGAGAGCGACGACGGCGGGGGCGGCGCGCGCCGTCCCGAGGACGGGGCGGGGAAGGGCGTGGTCGCCGCGTTCGGGCAGAGCCTGAAGACGCTGCGGCTGCGGAAGGGCCTGGACCGGGCGGAGTTCGGGAGCCGGATCGGGTATTCCGCGGCCACGGTCGCGTCGTTCGAGCAGGGGCGGAGGATCCCGTCGCCCCGGACCATCGAGCGGGCGGACGAGGTGCTGGGGGCGGACGGGCTGCTGTGCGTGTGGAAGGAGGAGGTGGAGCGGGCCCAGTACCCGGTGTTCTTCCAGGGGATGGCGACGCTGGAGAAGGAGGCCGTCGAGCTGCTCGCCTACGACACGCTTGTCGTCAAGGGGTTGCTCCAGACCGAGGAGTACATGCGGGCAGTGCTCGCAATGCGGCGCCCGCCTCTGGACCAGGAGACCACTGAACAGCGAGTGGCTGCACGGCTGGCCCGGCAGGACATCTTCGACCGGACCCCCTCACCGCTGTTGAGCTTCGTCATGGACGAGTCGGTGCTGCAGCGTCCGTACGGAGGGAAGGACGTGCTACGAGGCCAGCTGGAGCACCTGCTGCTGATCGGCCGGAAGCGTAACGTCGAGATTCAGATCATGCCGGTCAGGGCCGAGGACAACGCGGGCGTGAACGGGCCGTTCACGGTTGTCACACGCAAGGACGGCAAGAAGTTCGCGTACGCCGAAGCGCAAGGCATCGGCTCCCTGCAGACCGACCCCGAACAAGCAACTCTCGCACACGCGCGCTATGGGATCATCCGGTCACAGGCTCTCCCACCACGAGAGTCACTGGAGCTCATCGAAGGGGTGCTGGGATCGCTATGAACAACGCTGAATCCTCGACCGTCGCCTCCGGCCGCGCCTGGTTCAAGAGCAGCTACAGCGGAACCGAGGGCGGCGATTGCGTAGAGGTCGCGGCCGGTACGGCAGTTGTGCACGTCCGGGACTCCAAGGCCGTCGCCGGGCCCGTCGTCACGGTGTCGCGTGACGCGTGGGCGGGGTTCGTCGGGCTGGCCTCCTCGGAGCGGAGCGTCTGACACTCGTACGGTCACGGGAGCCCTGCCGCGCCTTGCGGGCGGCAGGGATCCCGTGTGCGCCGGGCGCCTGATCAGCCCTCCGGGTCTCCCGGGGGCCGGGTGTCACCGGGCTCCCAGCCGTCCCGCGCGCAGCGGGAGCGCCGCGGCGGACGGCCGTGACGAGGCCGCTCAGGGGCGATTTTCGGCCGGTTCCGCGTTCGAGCAAATCCGGTCATCAAGCGGTCTGTCGTTGCTGATGAATGATCAATAACCTTGCGCAGTACACGAAATACGATCGCAGGGAGCCCCATGTCCACCGCCCAGCAGGTGCCCGACATCCTCTCGCCCGAGTTCGCCGCCGACCCCTACCCGGCCTACCGCGTGATGCGGGAGACCTCGCCCCTCATCTGGCACGAGCCGACCAAGAGCTACATCGTCTCGCGCTACGAGGACGTCGAGCGCGTCTTCAAGGACAAGGCCGGCGAGTTCACCACCGACAACTACGCCTGGCAGCTCGAACCGGTGCACGGCAAGACGATTCTCCAGCTCAGCGGACGTGAGCACGCCGTCCGCCGCGCGCTGGTCGCGCCCGCCTTCCGCGGCAGCGACCTGGAGCAGAAGTTCCTGCCGGTCATCGAGCGCAACTCCCGTGAGCTGATCGACGCCTTCCGGCACACCGGCTCCGCGGACCTGGTGAACGACTACGCGACCCGTTTCCCGGTCAACGTCATCGCCGACATGCTGGGCCTGGACAAGGCCGACCACCCCCGTTTCCACCGCTGGTACACCGCCGTCATCGCCTTCCTCGGCAACCTCTCGGGGGACCCCGGGGTCACGGAGGCCGGTGAGCGGACCCGGGTGGAGTTCGCCGAGTACATGCTGCCGATCATCCGCGAGCGCCGGGAGAACCCGGGCGACGACCTGCTGTCGGTGCTGTGCGCCGCCGAGGTGGACGGCGTGCGGATGAGCGACGAGGACGTCAAGGCGTTCTGCAGCCTGCTGCTGGCCGCCGGCGGCGAGACCACCGACAAGGCCATCGCCGGCATCTTCGCGAACCTGCTCGCCCACCCCGACCAGCTCGCCGCCGTCCGCGCCGACCGCTCGCTGATACCGCGCGCCTTCGCCGAGACCCTGCGGTACACCCCGCCCGTCCACATGATCATGCGGCAGTCCGCGACGGAGGTCACCCTCAGCGGCGGCACCGTACCCCCCGGCGCCACCGTCACCTGCCTGATAGGCGCCGCCAACCGGGACGAGCGCCGTTACGCCGACCCGGACCGGTTCGACATCTTCCGCGAGGACCTGTCCACCACCAAGGCCTTCTCCGCCGCCGCCGACCACCTCGCGTTCGCGCTGGGCCGGCACTTCTGCGTCGGCGCGCTGCTGGCCAAGGCCGAGGTGGAGATCGGCGTCGGCCAGCTCCTCGACGCCATGCCGGACGTGCGGCTCGCCGAGGGGGTCCAGCCGGCCGAGCAGGGCGTGTTCACCCGCGGCCCGCAGAGCCTGCCGGTCCGGTTCACGCCGGTCCAGGGCTGACCGCGCCGGTCACCGTCGTCGGACGCACCGTCGCCGGTCGCCGCCGTACGCGCCGCCCCCGCCCCGGCCGGGTCCCGCCGCACCGGGCCGACCGCGGGGGCAGCGCCCGCCCGTACGTCCGAACGCCCACGCACGAGACCGCGGACGCCCACGCACGAGACCGCGGACGCCCGCACGCGCCCCCGCGGGCGCCCCGCCTCGCCGGAGCGTCCCGCGCGCCGCGGAGCGCTCCCGCCCCGGCGGAGCGCTAATGCACCACCGGGGTGAACTGCACCGGCAGTTCCATCAGGCCCCGCATCCAGATCGACGGACGCCAGACCAGCTCCTCCGCCTCGACGGACAGGACCAGGTCCGGCAGCCGCTCCAGCAGCGTCTCGACCGCCGTCCGCGCCATCACGTCCGCCAGCAGCGGGGCCGGGTACGGGCAGCGGTGCTCGCCGTTGCTGAACGACAGGTGCGCCGCGTTCTCCGCGCCCACGTGGCCCTCGGGCCAGATCTGCGGGTCGGTGTTGGCCGCGGCCAGGCCCAGGACCACGCAGTCGCCGGCCTTGATCTGCCGGCCGCCGAGCTGGACGTCCCGCACCGCCCAGCGCCCGATGAAGTTCTGCGTCGGGGTGTCCAGCCACAGCACCTCGTTGAGCGCCTCGCCGACGCTGAGCCGGCCGCCCGAGACGTTCACGGCGAAGCGTTCGTCCGTCAGCAGCAGACGCAGGGTGTTGCAGACCCAGTTGGCCGTCGGCTGCTCGGCCGCCGAGATCACCGAGATGAGGTCCTGGACGATCTCCTCGTCCGAGAGTCCCGCCGGGTCCGTGATCATGCGCGAGGTGACGTCCGGACCGGGCGCCGTCCGCTTCTCCTTGACCAGCTCCCGCAGCCGTTCGCCCACCCGGTTGTACCCGGCGACCGGGTCCTCGCCCTCCGCGGCGTCCAGGGAGATGCGCAGGTCGTCGACGAGCCCACGGGTGTCCTCGCCGGTCGCCGGCATGCCGCACATCTGTACGACGGCGCGCATCAGCAGGGGATGCACGTAGTCGGACATCAGTTCGGCCTGGCCGCTGCCGGCGAACCGGGCGATGAGGTCGTCGGCGATCAGCCGGCACTCGTTGGCCAGTTCGAACTGGTCGACGCCCTCCAGTGCCTCGGTGATCACCCCGGCCCGCCGCCGGTGCTCGTCGCCCTCGGCGAACAGCACCGACGGCTGGTAGCCGACGTACGGCAGCAGCGGCCAGTCCGACGGGATGTTCTCCCACTGGTTCCAGCGCCGGGAGTCCCGCGCGAACAGCTCGTCGTGACTGGTCACATAGGTGAGCTCGGTGTAGCCCAGCACCAGCCAGGCCGGGATGCCGCCGTCGAGCAGCACCGGCGCGACGGGGCCGTGTTCACGGCGCATCGTGCGGTAGAGCTGCGAGGGCGTCTGCTGGAAGTCCAGCCCGGTCAGGCTCACCGCGCCGGCGTGCGCGGGGCGCCCCGGGGGCGGCTCGTCGCCGGGGTGGACCGGGTGCGCGAAGGGAGCGGCCGGATCGGTCACAGTGTCGCCTCCTTGGCGGTGGCCAGGTCGTGGAGGTGGTTCACGAGGGTGATCAGCACGTCCTTGCCGGAGGCCCGGACCCGGGCGTCGCAGTCGACCATCGGCACGTGCGCGGGGAGGGCGAGCGCCTGGCGTATCTCGTCCAGGGAGTACCGGACGCCGTTGTCGTCGAACCGGTTGACGGCCACCACGAACGGCGTGCCGTGGTGCTCGAGGCGGTCGATGGCGTACCAGGAGTCGTCCATCCTCCGCGTGTCCACGAGGACCACGGCGCCCAGGGTGCCGGAGAACAGCCGGTCCCACAGGAACCAGAAGCGCTCCTGCCCGGGCGCGCCGAACAGGTACAGCACCATGCGGTCGTTGAGGCTGATCCGTCCGAAGTCGAAGGCGACCGTGGTGGTGGTCTTCGTGGCCACCCCGTCGGTCTCGTCGACGCCCACGCCGGCCTGGGTCATCACCTCCTCGGTGTTCAGCGGCCGGATCTCGCTCACGGAACGGACCAGGGTCGTCTTGCCCACGCCGAACCCGCCCACGACGACGATCTTCAGACCCGTCTCCGCGGTGTCGCGGAGCGGTGTGCGGTGGGTGGGCAGCTCAGAGGTTGCGGAGTCCATGGAGCACCTCTTGGAGTAGGGCGGAATCGGGCAGGGAGGCGACGGACGCCGCCGCGCGCGGGTGGCGCGCGGTGATGCGTCCGGTGTCCAGCAGGTCGCCGAGCAGGATGCGTACGACCGTGACCGGCAGCCCGAGTTCCGCGGCGATCTCGACGACGGCGACGGGGTGTGCGCACAGCTCCAGGATCCGGACGTGCTCCGACTGCATCCCCGGCGTCGGCGCGCTCTCGCTGACGATCAGGGTGACCAGGTCGAAGGACTCGTCGGCGCGGCTGCGTCCGCCGGTGACGGTGTAGAGCCGGTCCGGGTCGCCCGTGTCGACGGGTTTGCGGGGGGTCACGAGGTTCCGCTCCCCGCGGCCTCGGTTCGCGGTTCGGCCCGCAGGTGGTCGCCGATCTGCTCGACCAGCTCCGTCATCTGGTGGCCGACCACGCCGGGGTCGGCGTCCTCCCCGGCGACGACGGCGAGGTGCGCGCCCTGGCCGGCCTCCACGATGAACAGCAGGCCGCCGTGGAACTCGGTCATCGACTGCCGTACGCCGCCGGTGCCGTCGCCGAACTCCATGGAGGCGCCCTGGGCGAGGGCCTGGATGCCGGAGCAGATGGCCGAGAGCTGGTCGGCGAGGTCGAGGGTCAGGTGCTCGCTCCAGCAGAGCTTGAGGCCGTCACGGGAGAGGACCAGGGCGTGCCGTGCGCCGGGGGTCCGCTCCAGGAGACCCTGCAGGAGCCAGTTGAGGCTGTTGTCGGTGGTCGTGGTCTGCATGGTGGGTGATGGGACGGTGGTGTCCGGCGTGCCGGTCACCGGCCCGTTCCTCCTATCTCACGTGCTCGAGCGGGAAGGGGCGCCGTCGCCCCGGACGCCGTACGGGGCCGGGGGCGGCGCCGTACGGGAGGGGTGGGACTAGGGAGCCGCGGGGGGCTGGGAACCGGCGTCGGTTCCGGATGTGCCGGTGATGCCGTTGCCGGGCGTGCCGGGGATGCCGTGTCCTGATGTGCCGGCGGCGCCGTTGCCGGCCTGCCGGGCGCCGCGGTGGAAGGCGCCGAACCGTGAACCGGCGTCGCGCGCGCCGCGCCGTGCCGACCCCGTGTCGCCGGAGCGGGCGGCCGTCGACTGACGCTGTTCGCGCTCGCGTTCCGCCTCGGCCATGGTGCGGCCGGGGGCGCGGACCGGAAGGCCGTTCGGGGTGGTGCCCTCGGGCTGCCGGTGCCGTCCCTGGCCGGGGATCGAGGGCAGGTCGGGCCGCTCGGTGCGGGCGGCCGGGCGCTCGGGCCGGGGGGCTGGCTCCGGGGCGGCGGGCAGCGCGGCGGCCGCGGGGCGGGCCTCGGCAGCGTTGTCATGGCCACCGCGGGAGGTGCGGGCGGGCAGCGCGTCCACGTCATGGGAGCCGCGGGCGGGCAGCGCGGCCGGTCCGGACGCCGTCGGGGACGGGACGGGCACGCCCCGGGCCGCTCCGCCGCGGCCGGCCAGCGCCTCGCCCCGGCCGGCCGTCTCGTGCGGCGCGGGCTCGCGCTGCTGGGCGAGCAGGTTCAGCGGCAGCAGGACGACGACGCCGGTGCCGCCGCGGGAGGACGGCCGGTAGTTGACGCTGATGCCGTACTTCGCGGCGAGCCGGCCGACCACGGCGAGGCCGAGCCGGGTGCCCTGGAGCGAGGCGAGGTCGGTGACGCGGCCGGTGACGGCCTCCTCGGCGCGCCGCATCGCCGCGGCGGCCATCTTCAGGCCGCTGTCCTCGATGGTGACGACGATGCCGGCGCTGCGGTCCTCGACGTAGACGTGCACCTCGTCGATGGGCGGGGAGAAGTTCGCCGCGTTGTCCATCAGCTCGGCGAGCAGGTGCATGACGCCCTCGGCGGCGAAACCGGCGACCGCGGTACGGGTGGAGCAGTGCAGGCGCACCCGCTGGTAGGCGGCGATGCGGCCGGCGGCGCCGCGCAGGATGCTCTCCATCACGATCGGCTTGTTCCAGGCGCGGCTGGACCGGCCGCCCATGAGCAGCGCCAGCCGGTCGGTCATCAGGCCGAGCTGGGAGGTGCTGTGGTCCAGCTTCAGCAGGTCGCCGAAGACCTCCTCGCCGTGCCGTTCCTGCATCTCGCGCAGGTCGGCGAGCATCTGGACGGCCTTCGCCTGGACGCGGCTGAGCGCCTTGGCGGAGGCGGCCTGGGCGGCGGCGGCGCGCCGCTCGCTGTAAGCGAGTTCACGGATGAACGATTCCGCCGGGGCGCGCAGGGTGGGGAGCTGCGGCAGGTCGGTCTCGGCGAGCACGGTGTCGGCGGAGCGGCCCTCGCGGAGCCGGGCGACCGCGGCCGGCATCGTCTCCCGTACGAACCGGTCGTGTTCGGCCGCGGTCCGGTCGAGTTCGTCGCGGACCGCGCGGTACTCGTCCTCGAGGGTGAACACGCGCCGCACGTCCTCCTCGGCGACGGCGGCGAAGGCGTGGGTGACGCGGGAGAGCTGCGGGTCGGACGGCGAGGGCACGGCGGCCAGCACGTCGGCGGCGCTCATGCCCTCGCGCAGCCGTTCGGCCACGGCGGGCAGGGTGACTCCGGCCAGGTGGGAGATTTCCGCGGACCGCCGGGCCGCCTCGGCGCGATGGCGGCTGATCTCCGACTCCCGCTCGGCGGCGGTGGAGCGGGCCCGCTGGACGAGGCGGTGGTCGACGAGGACGGTGACGGCCACGCACGCCCATCCGGCCAGCACCACGGCCAGGGTCCACGAGGTGGCGCCGGACGGCGCCAGGGCGAGCGCCGCGCCTCCGGCGGCGGCGGTCACCACCAGCACGGCCGCCCGTGCGGCGAACGAGGTGCGCGGCGCCCCCGCCGGTGGGTGCTGGCTGGGAGAGGCAGGCACTGGCATGGAGCGGTCCCTCGGTCGGTGAGAGCAGGGGAAGGGGGCGGCCGTACGACGACGGCCGCGGGCCGGGAAAGGGATCGGCCAGGAGAAGGCGATCTTCCGACCACGTACGGCTCATGCTAATCACCCGGATGCGCGGGGACGCCCCGCTTGCTGAACAGCTCGTCAGCGAAATGAGTTCGTCGTGAACCCATCGCTCGTGCGTTCCGCTGTGGTAGCCGTGACGAGGCGGGACGAGCCGGGCCGGAGTGCGGCAACGCGCCCCCGTCAGGACCTAACGGCCCGTCACCTTTGCTTCACAGGGCGCTTTTTGGTACTCCGCTCACTCACGTGAGGCATCGTTTTTCGGCCAACTGCGCCTATGCCAGGGGCGTTTACCCCCGGGGTGCCGTGACGAGGAGGGCGTGAAGGTGAAGGACTGCCGCCGCTCGTGAAGCTTCGGTGAGGGCCGCTCGCGCCGGTTTGCGTGAGCGGGGGCGCACGGGGGGTTCTCGCGGAGGGGAACGGGGCCCTCCCGGAGGAAGAGGAGAGCGGCACCGGATCGGCCCGGGGCGCTCAGCGGCAGCCGGAGGCGACCCCTCTGCTCCTGCCGCCCGAGCGGCCCGGGAGTCCGGAACCGGACAGGCCGACGACTCCGCCTCCGGCCCCGGGCCCGGTCACGCCCGGTGAGCCGTGTGCCGCCCCGCGTCCACTGCCGCGTACAGGTCGCGCCACGCGGCCGCCAGCCCTTCGACGCTCTCGGCCTCCAGCTTCCTGGCGACCTCTTCGCCGTCGATGCCGAGGCCCTCCAGTCGTCTCCAGACCTCGAGAGCCGCACCGTGACGACCCATCAACGTGTCGCCGCACAGGTCGAGCCGTCGGGCGGCCGCCTCCAGGGTGGGCAGGGTCATCAAGGTGATCGTGCCCCAGGTGACGAGCTGCTCGACGTAGCGGGTGAGAGACGACGAGGGCTCGGTCACGGCCGTGGCCGTCCACATCAGCCGTTGCGGATGGCCTCCCGCGGCGGCCAGGGCCCGCCAGTCGGCGCCGCCGAACCAATCGTCGTACATCCGGTAGAAGTGGCGGGCCCGCGCCACAGCGGCTTCGCCGCGCAGCGCCAGGGCGTCGGGGGTGCCCAGGTCCTCCAGCCGCGCGTCCACCTCGGCGTCCAGCAGGCCCACGGGCAGTGAGACGACCGAGACCAGCGCCGAGAGCCGCCGGCCGTCGGCCAGCGCGCGCTGGAGGCCCTCCACGTAGGCCTCGAGGGCCTCGCGATAGCGCGAGGCCGAGAAGACCGCGGTGACATGGACGGGGAAGCCCGCACCGACGCACTCCCTGATCGCGGCGATCCCCTCCGTGGTGGCCGGCAGCTTGACCATCGCGTTGGGCCGGTTCACCGCGCGCAGCGCCTGCTCCGCCTCCGCCACGGCCGACTCGACGTCGTGGGCGAGGCGCGGGTCCAGGTCCATCGACACCAGGCCGTCCAGGCCGCGTGTGGCCTGGTACACCGGCCGGAGTTCGTCACAGGCCCAGCGGACGTCGTACGCCGCCACCGCACGTACCGCGTCGGCGGCGCAGATGTCGTCGGAGGCCAGGCCCGCGAGTTGTTCGCGGTAGGCGTCGTCGCTCTCGACCGCCGCCGCCAGCGCGGCCGGGTCGGACGTGGCGCCCCGGACGCCGGTGCGCGCGATGAGCCGGGTCAGGCATCCGGAGGCGAGGTGGCCGCGGGTGAGTCCGTCCAGCCAGGGCGAGACGCCCTCCGCGACCAGCTCGTCCAGCTCCAGCACGCCCGGTTGCCTCAGCCGGTCCGACATGGCGGATCGTCACTCCTTGCTAGTCCATGGCGAGTTCAAGCGTCACCGTCAGGTTATTCGCATGCACCCGCGATGAACTACGGGTGTCATGCCACATTGGCGCAAAGTGGTTCCGACATCGACTTGATGAAGTAGCGGCTATTTGACGAAGTCCGTCGATCGTCATTGGGCCTGCCTTCGCTTTCGATACAGGATCGGGGCGAACAGCCGGCCCGAGGTCCGGCACGGCCACTCCGTCTGCCGAGGAGCACCGCATGCACGACCCACATCGCCGTCCTCGACGGCCCTGCACGGGTCTTGTCCGCACTCCGGACGCCTACCGGCGCCGGGGGGCTCGCCACCTGGGCGAACGGCCTGTTCTCTTCGGCCGCGCCCCGTCGTGGCTCCCCCGGGGGCGACGCTCGAACGGCCCTTCGGATCCGGGCCGGGCCGCGCGCGGCCCCCTGGCGGCCGTTCCGGTTTCCCGGCCCGGAACCGGAACCGGGTGAAGCGGAAAGCATCACCTCCGGGCCGGTAACGCATTTGCGGGGCAGCGCCCATTGCGTGCTCCGGCGTCCGGGTCCGCCGCAAAGCGAGCAATTCCCAGCCGCGGCGTTCCCGCCACCTATCGCATGAGCGGAGCTATCACCAGAGCTATTCCGCGTGCCGAACAAAGCGGCGGTCGTCGCGCCTCCGACGCGCGGACGGGCACACCCGCACGGCCCGCGGCGGCGCCGCTCGTGCGGCTTGTCCGATGACCGGCGGCCCCGGCACACCCCGGTGCGCCCGGCCCCGCCGGCCCACGTCCGAGACCCGCACGGCCGCGCGTCACGGGGTTCTCCCCGCCCCGGCGATGGCGCGCCGCAGTCACGCCCTTCGCCAAAGGAGACACCAGTGGACGACGCTCTGCTCGACATCAAGGACAAACCCGCCAGGCAGCAGCCCGAGTGGGGTGATGCGGCGCGGGTGCGGCAGGTCACGGACACCCTGGCCCACCGACCCGCCCTCGTCGACGCGGCGGACGTCGACACGCTGCGTTCGCTGCTGGCCCGGGTCGCCTCGGGCGAGGCCCTGGTCATCCAGTCCGGCGACTGCGCCGAGGACCCCGCCGAGTGCACGCCCGGCTATGTCGCCCGGAAGACCGCGGTGCTGGACCTGCTGGCCGGCGCGCTGAAGATGATCACGCACAAGCCGGTGATCCGTGTGGGCCGGATCGCGGGCCAGTTCGGCAAGCCCCGCTCCAGCCCGACCGAACTGGTCGGCGGCAGGGAACTGCCGTCCTACCGGGGCCACATGGTCAACGGCCCGGAGCCCGACCCGGAGAGCCGGCGCCCGGAGCCCGGCCGCATGCTGGACTGCTACCAGGCGGCCCGCGAGATCATGACCCATCTCGGCTGGCAGGACGCCGGACCGCGGCACGCCGTCGAGCCGCCGGTGTGGACCAGCCACGAGGCACTGATCCTGGACTACGAACTCCCCATGGTCCGCCGGGACGACCGGGGCCGGCTCGTCCTCACCTCCACGCACTGGCCCTGGATCGGCGAGCGCACCCGTCAGCTCGACGGCGCGCACGTCGCCCTGCTGTCCCGGGTCGCCAACCCGGTCGCCTGCAAGATCGGGCCCAAGGTGACGGCCGACGAGCTCCTCGGGCTGTGCGAACGGCTCGACCCCGACCGGGAGAAGGGCCGCCTGACCCTCATCGCCCGGATGGGAGCGTCCACGGTCGGCGACCGGCTGCCGGGGCTCGTCGCCGCGGTCCGCGAGGCCGGGCACCCGGTGATCTGGCTGACCGACGCCATGCACGGCAACACCGTCGCCCTGCCGAGCGGCCTCAAGACCCGCTACCTGGAGACGATCGAGCGGGAGATCCAGGAGTTCCAGGAGGCCGTCCGCTCCGAGGGCGGCATCATCGGCGGGCTGCACCTGGAGACCACGCCGGACGACGTCACCGAGTGCGTCCCCAACGACTCCTGCGTCGAGCACGTCGCGGACAAGTACACGTCCTACTGCGACCCGCGCCTCAACCCGGGCCAGGCCGTCGCCGTGACCTCGGCCTGGCTCGGCTGACAGCTCCGTCACCCACCCCGACCGGCACGGGGCACGGCCGCCGGGCAGACACGCAGATGAGGAGGTCCTGACAATGGACGGAAAGGTCGCACTCGTCACCGGGGCGGCGGGCGGCATCGGCGAGGCGGTGGCCCGCGCCCTCGGCGAACGCGGCGCGGTGGTGGGAGCCGTGGACCGCGACGCCGACCGGCTGCGGCAGGTGGTGGACAAGCTGCGCGCGGACGGCCTGGAGGCGCAGGCCCTGCCCGCCGACGTCACCAGCGCCGCCGACGTCGACGCCGTGGTCCGCGTGGCCGAGGAGCGCCTCGGCCCGCTGGAGTACCTGGTCAACGGGGCCGGCGTGCTGCGCCTGGGCACCGTGCGCACCCTCACCGACGAGGACTGGACGACGACGTTCGCCGTCAACGCCACCGGCGTCTTCCTGATGTCGCGGGCCGTCGTCAACCGCATGCTGCCGCGCCGGCGGGGCGCGATCGTCACCGTGGCGTCCAACGCCGCCGCCACCCCGCGGGTGCAGATGGCCGCCTACGCCGCGTCCAAGGCGGCGGCGACCATGTTCACCAAGAGCCTGGGCCTGGAGGTCGCCCGGGACGGCATCCGCTGCAACGTGGTGGCGCCGGGCTCCACCAGCACCCCGATGCTCACCTCCATGTGGCACGACGAGTCCGGCCCGGAGCACACGATCGAGGGGCAGCTGGACGCGTTCCGGGTCGGCATCCCGCTGGGCAAGGTGGCCCGCCCCTCGGACGTCGCCGACGCCGTCGTCTTCCTGCTGTCCGACGAGGCCTCCCACATCACCCTGCACGAACTCACCGTCGACGGCGGCGCCGCGCTCGGCGCCTGAGCACCGACCCCCACCGACCTGAGGCGACCAGGAGAGCAACCCATGGCAGGCATACCCGAGATCACCCCCTACCCGATGCCGACGGCCGGCGACGTACCCGGCAACGTGGCTCAGTGGTCCGTCGACCCGGACCGCGCCGTCCTGCTGGTGCACGACATGCAGCGCTATTTCCTGCGGCCCCTGCCCGACGGCCTGCGGGAGGAACTCGTGGGCAACGCCCGGCAGGTGCGCGAGCACTGCGCCGGGCTCGGCGTGCCGGTGGCGTACACGGCGCAGCCCGGCGGCATGACCGACGAACAGCGGGGCCTGCTGAAGGACTTCTGGGGCCCGGGCATGCGCACCGCCCCCGCCGACCGGCAGGTCGTCGACGAACTGGCCCCGGCCCCCGGCGACTGGCAGCTCACCAAGTGGCGTTACAGCGCCTTCTTCCGCTCCGACCTGCTGCAGCGGATGCGCGCCGCCGGCCGGGACCAACTGGTGCTGTGCGGCGTGTACGCCCACGTCGGCGTGCTGATGACCGCCGTCGAGGCGTTCACCCACGACATCCAGCCGTTCCTGGTGGCCGACGCCGTGGCCGACTTCTCCGAGTACCACCACCGGCTGGCCCTGGAGTACGCGGCGCAGCGCTGCGCCGTCGTCGTCACCACCAAGGAGGTCCTGGCATGACCGGCACCGCGAGCGGCGACCTGCTCGGCCGGATCCTGGGCGACCGGCCACCGGCCGCGTACGCCCTGCTGCACCGCCCCGAGACGACGGGGCCGGGCGTGCTGGACGTCGTCGTCGGCGAGACGACCGAGCCGCGCACCCTCGCCGACCTTCCCCTGCCCGACGCCTCGGAGACATCCGGCGGTCCCCGCCACGAGGTCCTGGCCCTCGTGCCCTACCGGCAGATCGCCGAGCGCGGATTCGACTGCCCCGACGACGGCACGCCGCTGCTGGCCATGACCGTCACCGGTCAGGCCACCGTGCCCGTCACCGAGGTGCTGACCCGGATCCCCGACCTGCCCGTGGCGCTGTCCGGCGGCCGCTTCGACGTCCCGGACGAGGAGTACGCCGACACCGTCCGCCGGGTCGTCAAGGACGAGATCGGCACCGGGGAGGGCGCCAACTTCGTCATCAAGCGCACCTACACCGCCGACATCACCGGCTACACCCCGCGGCACGCCTTGGCAGTCTTCCGGCGCCTGCTGCAACGCGAGAGCGGCGCCTACTGGACGTTCCTGGTGCACACCGGCTCGCGCACGCTCGTCGGCGCCACCCCCGAGCGGCACATCAGCCTGCGCGAGGGCCTTGCGGTGATGAACCCGATCAGCGGCACCTACCGCTACCCGGCCACGGGCCCGGCGCTGCCGGAGGTGCTCGACTTCCTCGCCGACCGCAAGGAGGCCGACGAGCTGTACATGGTCGTGGACGAGGAACTGAAGATGATGGCCCGGATCTGCGAGGAGGGCGGCCGGGTGGTCGGGCCGTACCTCAAGGAGATGGCCCGCCTCGCCCACACCGAGTACTTCATCGAGGGGCACAGCACGCACGACCCGCGCGACATCCTGCGCGAGACGCTCTTCGCCCCGACCGTCACCGGCAGCCCGCTGGAGAACGCCTGCCGGGTCATCAACCGGTACGAACCCGAGGGGCGCGGCTACTACAGCGGTGTCGTCGCGCTGATCGGCCGTGACGAGCACGGCGGGCGGGCCCTGGACTCCTCCATCCTGATCCGTACCGCCGACATCGACGCCACCGGCCGGCTGCGGATCGGCGTCGGCGCCACGCTCGTACGGCACTCCGACCCGGAGAGCGAGGTCGCCGAGACCGCGGCGAAGGCGGCGGGTCTGCTCGCGGCCGTCGAGAGCCACGGGCCGACCCGCTTCGCGGACCATCCGCGGGTCCGGTCGGCGCTGGAGCAGCGCAACGCCACCCTCGCCGGCTTCTGGCTGGCCGGTCACGGCTCCGGGGCACGGCCCGGTCCGGAGCTGAGCGGACGCCGCGTGCTGGTCGTGGACGCCGAGGACACGTTCACGTCCATGCTCGACCACCAACTGCGCTCCCTGGGGCTGCGGGTGACGGTCCGCCGCTTCGACGAGCCCTACTCCACGGACGGCTACGACCTCGTGGTGATGGGGCCCGGACCGGGCGATCCGCGTGACGTCGAGCACCCGAAGATCGCGCACCTGCGTGCCACGGTGCGCACCCTGCTCGACGAGCGGCGCCCGTTCCTCGCCGTCTGCCTCAGCCACCAGACGCTGTGCACGCTGCTCGGTTTCCCGCTGGTGCGCCGGGCGGTGCCCAACCAGGGCGTGCAGCGGGAGATCGACCTGTTCGGGGCCCGGGAACGGGTCGGGTTCTACAACACGTTCGCCGCCCGCGCCGAGGAGGACAAGGCCGAGTGCGAGGGGGTGGGCGTGGTGGAGGTCAGCCGCGACCCCGACACCGGTGAGGTGCACGCGCTGCGCGGCCCGCACTTCGCGTCGATGCAGTTCCACGCCGAGTCGGTGCTCACCCAGGACGGCGTGCGCATCGTCGGCGGCCTCCTCGAGGAGGTTCTCCTCCACGCGACGGGAAAGGAGCGCGGCACCGTTGAGCAGGTTGCGCTGGCTGACCGCGGGTGAGTCCCACGGTCCCGCACTCGTGGCGACGCTGGAGGGTCTTCCCGCCGGCGTGCCGGTCACCACGGACATGGTGGCGGACCACCTGGCGAGGCGGCGGCTGGGCTACGGTCGTGGTGCCCGGATGAAGTTCGAGCGGGACGAGGTCACCTTCCTCGGCGGTGTCCGGCACGGGCTGACCCTGGGCTCCCCGGTCGCGGTCATGGTGGGCAACACCGAGTGGCCCAAGTGGGAGCAGGTCATGGCGGCCGACCCGGTCGACCCGGAGGTGCTGGCGGGTCTGGCCCGCAACGCCCCGCTGACCCGCCCGCGTCCCGGTCACGCCGATCTGGCCGGCATGCAGAAGTACGGTTTCGACGAGGCCCGGCCGGTGCTGGAGCGCGCCTCCGCCCGGGAGACCGCCGCCCGCGTGGCGCTGGGCGCGGTGGCCCGGTCGTACCTGAAGGAGACGGCCGGCGTGGAGATCGTCTCCCATGTGGTCGAACTGTGTTCCGTCAAGGCGCCGCAGGGCGTGTACCCCACGCCGGCGGATGTGGAGCGGCTGGACGCCGACCCGCTGCGCTGTCTGGACGCGGACGCGTCGAAGGCGATGGTCGCCGAGGTCGATCAGGCGCACAAGGACGGTGACACCCTCGGGGGTGTGGTGGAGGTCCTCGCCCACGGGGTGCCGGTCGGTCTCGGTTCGCACGTGCACTGGGACCGCAGGCTCGATGCGCGGCTGGCCGGTGCGCTGATGGGCATCCAGGCCATCAAGGGCGTCGAGATCGGCGACGGCTTCGAGCTGGCCCGGGTGCCCGGCTCCGAGGCGCACGACGAGATCGTGAACACGCCCGAGGGGGTCCGGCGGGTCTCCGGCCGCTCCGGTGGCACCGAGGGTGGTCTGTCCACCGGTGAACTGCTGCGGGTGCGTGCGGCGATGAAGCCGATCGCCACCGTGCCGCGTGCTCTGGGGACGGTGGACGTGACCACCGGTGAGGCCGCGCGGGCCCACCACCAGCGTTCCGACGTCTCCGCCGTGCCGGCCGCCGGGATCGTGGCCGAGGCGATGGTCGCGCTGGTGCTGGCGGACGCGGTGGCGGAGAAGTTCGGCGGTGACAGCGTTGCCGAGACCCGTCGCAACGTCACCTCGTACCTCGAGAACCTGGCGATCCGGTGAGTCCGCGACTCGTTCTGACCGGCCCGATGGGCGTGGGCAAGTCCACCGTGGGCCGGCTGCTGGCCGAGCGGCTCGGCGTCGGCCACCGGGACACCGACGACGACATCGTCGCCGGGCAGGGCCGCACCATCGCCGACATCTTCGCCGACGACGGCGAGCCCGCGCCGGGCGGCGGGACGGTCCTCGATCCGCGGACCCGGGCGCCGCTGTCCGGACTGCCGGTGGTCTTCCTCGACGCCGACACCGACACCGGCGAGGCGGCGAGGCGGCGAGGCGGTGCGGCGGATCGGCCGGGACCCCGGCCGGCCGCCGCCGGCGGGTGATCCGCACCGGCGGTGGCGTGCGCCGGCCGCGGCACGCCGTCCGCTCTGCACGGAGGCCGCCCGGGCGGTCGTCGGCACCGGCGGGCGCACCCCGGAGGGGGTCGTGGAAGCCGTGCCGGCCCCGCGAGAGGTGAAGGCCTGAAACCCTTGTACGAGAGCTCCCCGCCTTCCGGGCGGGGAGCTCTCGTACGGTGGCACGCCCGTCACCACCGGGCGGCGAGGAAGCCGTGCAGCAGCCGTTCCTCCTCCGCGGTGAGCGGCAGCCCGAACACGGTGCGCACGACGTCCACGGTCTCGTGCGGGCGCAGGAGGCGCAGGCGCTGCTCGCCGCTGCGGTACTCGGTCATGAACTCGTTGTTCTTGAGCCGGTACCGTTCCTCGTCGTGGGCCCTCTGCACCACGAGCTGCCCGACGAAGGGCGAGCCGGGGCGGGTGGAGCTGACGTAGTGGGCGGCCTGGAGGTCGACGGCGTACTGGGGTTCGATGCGGAAGGCGTAGACGTCGAACCAGCCTTCGGGCCGCCGGTACTGCAGGAGCCAGTGGCCGTCCTCGGTCGTCAGCCGC
Source organism: Streptomyces sp. DSM 120436 (assembly GCF_055778765.1). NCBI lineage: Bacteria > Bacillati > Actinomycetota > Actinomycetes > Kitasatosporales > Streptomycetaceae > Streptomyces > Streptomyces sp. DSM 120436. The sequence continues at coordinate 1,923,141 of NZ_JBSKBS010000002.1, forward strand.
CACGACCAGCCGTCGACGGTGCTCTCCTCTTCGGGTCGCAGGGCGATGGGTTCGATGAGCGCGGCGTAGCCGTAGCCGGGGTCGGCCAGCCACACGGTGTCTTCCGCCCGCACCAGCAGGGCCGTGTGGGAGCGGAACCGGCGCTTGTCACTGCCCTCGCGGATGCGGACCAGGAGCCGTGTGACGGGGAAGCCGAAGCAGTCCAGCGCGGCGGCGAACAGCAGGTTCGTCTCGTAGCAGTATCCTCCGCGGCCCGCCTGGACGATCTTGCGCTGGACGGCGTCGATGTCGAGGGAGACCGTGCGCCCCAGGACGATGTCGATGTTCTCGAAGCAGACGGAGTCCCGATGGGCTCGGTGCAGGGCGCGGAGCGCCGCGAGGGAGGTCTCGTGCGGCCCCCGGTAGCCGATGCGGGCGAGATAGGCGTCGAGGTCGAGCTGTTTGCTGCCCCACTCCGGGGAGTCGTCGACCACGAGGGGCAGGCCTGAAGTGTCCATGAGCGTCCTTCCGCCGGTGCGAGAGGTGGGTCGGATCGCACGGCGTGCGGCGCGCGGCCCGTCCGGGTGCCGTGCGCCGCACGCCGCGCCGGTGGAAGTGTCACCACTCCACGCGGACGTCGTACTCCTTCACCCACGCGTCGAACTCGACCAGGCGCTCCATCACGGCCCGCATGCCCCACAGGCCGCCGAGACCGGCGTAGGACTCGACGGGCTCGTCCAGGAGCTTGCGGATGCCCTCGGCCGGCACGAGGTCGAGCACGGGGGAACCGTCCAGCAGGGCCTCGACCTTGGCGCGCAGGGCCCGCACGTACTCCACGTCCTGGGTGGACGGGTAGGGGCTCTTCTTGCGCTCCAGCACCGACTCGGGCAGGACGTGGCCCGCCGCGGCGCGCAGCAGGCTCTTCTCGCGGCCGTCGAAGGTCTTCATGGCCCACGGCACGTTGAAGACGTACTCCACCAGCCGGTGGTCCGTGAACGGCACCCGCACCTCCAGGCTCGCGGCCATGCTGATGCGGTCCTTGCGGTCCAGCAGGAAGTTCTCCCAGCGGCTGATGTTGAGGTACGACAGCTCCCGCATCCGCGCCTCGTCGGCGGACTCGCCCTCCAGGCGCGGCACTTCGGCGAGCGCCTCGGCGTACCGCTTGGCGACGTACTCGTCGAGGCCGAGCCGGTCCCAGAGGCCGATCTCCTTCATGGTGTCCAGACCGCCGAGCCGGCGCCAGGCGTCGTACCAGGGGAAGGTGTCGCCCTCCACGGCCTCCTTGTCGAAGAACCAGTTGTAGCCGCCGAAGAGCTCGTCCGCGGTCTCGCCGGACAGGGCGACGGTCACCTGCTCTTTGAGGGCCTTGCACAAGTGGTAGAGGGAGTGCTCCATGTCGCCGGTGGAGATGGGCAGGTCCTGGGCGCGCAGCACCCGCATGCGCACGTCCTCGTCGAGGACGTGGTGGTTCTCCAGCTCGACGATGACGTGCTCGGCGCCGGAGCGGCGGGCGACGTCGACGGCGTACGGCGTGTCGGGGTCCCTCCAGATGCCGTTGCCGCGGAAGTTCTCCTCGTTGTTCTTGAAGTCGATGGAGAAGGCCTTGATGCGCTCCTGCCTGCCCTGGTCGCGGAAGACCTTGGCGGCGAGCGCGGTGATGGCGCTGGAGTCGAGGCCGCCGGAGAGCAGGGTGCCCACCTTGACGTCCGCGACGAGCTGGCGTTCGACGATGTCCTCGAGGAGTTCGCGGACGCGGGTGACGGTGGTGTCGAGGTCGTCGGTGTGCGGACGGGCCTGAAGCTGCCAGTAGGTGCGGGTGGTGTGGCCGCCGCGGTGGAAGCGCACGACGGTGCCGGGCACCACTTCGTGCATGCCCTTGAAGACGGCGTGGCCGGGGGTGTTGATGATGGCGAAGATCTCCGCCAGGCCCTCGCGGTCGACGACCGCCTCGGCGTCGGGGTGCGCCAGGATGGCCTTGGCCTCGGAGCCGAACAGCACGCCGTCGGGCGTCGGGTAGTAGAAGAGGGGCTTGACGCCCATGCGGTCACGGACGAGGAGGAGTTCCTCGGTGCGCGGGTCCCACAGGGCGAGGGCGTACATGCCGTTGAGGCGTTCGGCGAAGTGCTCGCCCCACTCCAGGTATGCGTGCAGGACGACCTCCGTGTCACTGGAGGTGCGGAAGGCGTGGCCGAGGCCGACGAGTTCCTCCTTCAGCTCGCGGTAGTTGTACACCTCGCCGGTGTAGACGAGGACGGGGAGGCCGTCGTCCTCACCGGTGACGTGCATGGGCTGGCGGCCGCCCTCCAGGTCGATGATGGAGAGCCGGCGATGCCCGAGGACGGCGTGCGGTGAGATCCACACGCCGCGGTCGTCGGGGCCCCGGCACGCCAGCGTCTCCGTCATGGCCGAGGCCGTTCCGCCGTGTACCGACAGATCGTGGTCGTAGGCGACCCAGCCTGCGAGTCCGCACATCGAAGTCCCAGTCCTTTCGTTCCTGTGGTGGTGTGGGGCGGGGGGATGGAGTGGTGCTCAGGGCCGCGGCACCCAGCCGGCGCGGTCCCAGTACGTCAGGTGGGGCTGGGCCGACACCGTGCCGACCCGCGCCACCCGCTCGCCGCCGAGGACCATCACGGTGGGCCGGTCCGGGCTGAACACCGGCCAGTCGGGCGCGTGTTCGCTGCTCGGTGCCCCGCCGCGGGCGAAGGCCGCCACCAGGTCGATCAGCGTGTCCGAGATCCGCCGCTCCAGTGGTCCGTCCCCGAAGGCGGGTGCGTTGGCCGGCAGCGCGAACGTGCCGAAGAGGAACTTCGCGACGGCCTCGTGCGGGGTGGTGCCGGCGTACGGCGGCCTGAGCGGGTGGGAGAACTCCATCAGGTACTGCGGCGAGGCGGCGGGGTCGCGTTCGCGGGCGTGCCGTTCGGCCAGCCGCACGATCTGGTAGCGGAACAGCCCGTCGCCCCACACCTGTGTCCACACCGACACCGGGTCCCGGGGCAGGCCCTCCGCCTCGGACGCCCGCCGGTAGTGGGCGACGCAGTCGTCCACCTGCTCGTCGGTGACCTTGGCGGCACCCTTTTCGAGGACCTCGCGGACGGCGGCGCGCAGTCCGGTGTCGTCGGCCGGGTGCGGGCCGGGACAGGGGTATCCGGGTCCGGTGGTGAAGAAGGAGCCCTCGGTACGGCAGTAGACGGGCATCATCGGGATGCGCGGGGTGGGCAGGGCGTGGTCGTAGCCGCGCATCCACCGCCCGTCGACGATCGGCCCGCGGTACTCGCGTGCGCCCTGCACGAACCGCTCGGTGGGGCTGCCCCCGTACACCTCGTCGAAGGCGTCCCGCAGTTCGGCGGCCGGTACGGCGCGCAGACCCGGCACGGTGGTGCCGAAGCGGCGCGCCAGGTGCCGGTGGACCCTGCGGGCCTCCCCGGGCGTGGTGGAACTGGCCGGTTCCCACACGTGCTTGACGCTGATCGGGATGATCCTCTTGATGATGCCCCGCAGCTCGGGCAGCAGAGCGAGCTGCCAGGTGCTGGAGCCGCCCGCCGAGGTGCCGGAGACGGTGATGTTGTCCGGGTCGCCGCCGAACGCGGCGGCGTTGTCGCGGACCCAGCGCACCAGCGCGGCCTGGTCCTGCAGGCCCCAGTTCGCGCAGGATCCCGTACGCGGGTCGGTGAGGTCCTCGTGCAGGCCCCAGCCGAACACGCCGAGGCGGTAGTTGAAGTTGACGACGACCATGCGGCCGTGGACGGCGGTGCGGGCGCCGTCGTAGTCGGGCTCGCTGCCCGCGCCGAGCATCCAGCCGCCGCCGTGGATGTAGACGAGGACCGGCAGACGGCCCGCCACGTCCGGGGTCCACACGTTGGCGTAGAGGCTGTCCTCGCTGCTGTCGGGCAGGTAGTCGCCCTGCAGGGAGGGGGCCGCGAAGGCGGTGGCGTCCCGCACGCCCCGCCACGGCTCGGGCGGCCGGGGCGAGGAGAACCGCAGCGGGCCCACCGGCGGGGCCGCGTAGGGCACGCCCCGGAAGACGGTCAGTCCGTCGGCCCGCTCTCCGGCCACTCGTCCCGTCGTCGTCCGGACGACCACTGTGCGACTGGGCATCTGGTGAACCTCATTTCCCGCCTCGGCGTCGTCAGGGGCGGCGCGGCGCGCACCACGGGGCCACAGTGATCGTCGCTCCGGTGCCGGGCCGGCCGCCAACCGCCGGTCACTACTCCGTCAAGTCAGGCCGCGTCCGCCGCACGGTGCGGGGGCGGCGGGCCGCCGGGGCCCGGCGCGGACAGCAACCGGTCGGGCGGGGCGGTCAGTTCACGGCCGGTCAGGGCGCGCAGGGTGCGATAGGCGCCGGTGTCACCGGCGAGCACACCGCCGCGCAGGACCCGCCCCTCGGGGTCGAGGACGAGCTTGGCGTAGGTGCCGGCCGTGTCGTCGCGCAGGACGTACTCCACGGCGCCCTCGGTCTCGGCGTGGGCGTCGCCGAAGCTGGCCACGTCGACGCCGAGGAGTTTGAGCTTGGCGGCCGTGTCGGGGTCGGCGAAGGGCGTCGTGGGGCGGCCGAGCAGCCGGTCGGCGACGAGTTCGGCCATCCGGTAGCCGGGGGCGACCAGCCCGTAGGTGCGGCCCCGGACGGCCGCGCACTCGCCGACGGCCCAGATGTGCGGGTCCTCGGTGCGGCACAGGTCGTCGACGAGGAAGCCGCCGCGTCCGCCCGTGGCGAGGCCGGCGGGCCCGGCCAGTTCGTCGCGGGGGCGCACGCCCGCGGAGAACACCACCAGCCGGGCGTCGAGCGCGGTGCCGTCGGTGAGGGTGACCCCGCCGACCCGGCCGTCGGCGGCCGGGCGGATCTCGCGGACGGCGGTGCCGCAGTGCACCCGCAGTCCGAGACCGGTGACGAGCCGGGCGAGCACGTGTGCTCCCCCGTCGTCGAGCTGCACCGGCATCAGGCGCGGCGCGAGTTCCACGACGTGGGGGCGGACGCCGAGCAGCCGCAGCGCGTTGGCGGCCTCCAGGCCGAGCAGGCCCCCGCCGACCACGACACCGGGGAGGCCCTCGCGTGCCGTGTCGCGGAGGGCGTCGAGGTCGTCGAAGGTGCGGTAGACGAAGCAGCCGGGCAGGTCGCGCCCCGGGACGGGCGGCACGAAGGGCCGGGACCCGGTGGCCAGTACGAGGGCGTCGTAGCGTCTGACGGCGCCGTCGGCGGTGGTGACCGTGCGGGCCCGCCGGTCGATGCCGGTCACCGGGGCGGCCGTGTGCAGCTCCACCAGGGGGTCGGTGAGGAAGGCGCGGTCCGCGAGGGTGAGGTCGGCGGCGCTCCTGCCCTCCAGGTAGGACGACAGGGCGACCCGGTTGTAGGCGGGGCGGGGCTCCTCGGCCAGGACGACGGCACGCCAGGCGCCGTGCCGGTCGTGGGCCCTCAGGTGCTCGACGAGGCGGTGGCCGGTCATGCCGTGTCCGACGACCACCAGGGTGCGCGGGGCGCGGGTCATGGGTTGCTGTTCCCTCCGGTCGCCGGCGCTGCGGTCGACGGTGTTCCGGCCCCTCCCGCCCCTCCGGTCGCCGACGCGAGGACCATGCGCACGTCGTCCGCGCAGCCGCCGCAGCCGGTGGTGGCACGGGTGGCGGCGGCGATCCCCGTCAGGTCGCGGGCACCGGCGCGCCAGGCGCGCAGCAGGTCGGCCTTGGTGACGTGGTTGCAGTGGCAGAGCACCGCCGCGTCCGGCAGTTCGACGCGGGCGGGGTGCGCGCCGGCCGCGGTGCCCAGCAGGAGAGCGAACCGGTCGGACGGCACCGGCAGTTCGCGCGCGTACAACTGGGCGAGCGCGGCGGTGGCGCGCGGCAGGCCGATGAGGACCGCGCCCGCGACGCGGTCCCCGTCGAGGGCGAGCGCGGCGTGGCGGCCCCGGGCCGGGTCGGACAGCGTGATGTGCCGGGTGGCGCCCGGCGGGTCGGGCGGGCCGAGGCAGGCCAGGTCGAGGCCGGGCGCCCTCAGCCGCAGCACGGGCCGGCCGGCGCGGTGGTGCGTGTCGTGGCCGGCGAGGATCCGGGCGAGGCTCTCCGCCTGTTCCCAGGCGGTGCCGACGAGTCCGGACACCTCGCCGCCGAACTCGGCGCAGTCGCCCAGGGCGTGGACGCGCGGATCGGTGGTGCGCAGGTGCCGGTCGACGACGATGCCCGTGCGGACGGCCAGTCCGGCGCGCCGGGCGAGCGCGGTCTCGGGTTCGGCTCCGGTGCACAGCGCGAGCACGTCGGCCCGCAGGACCTCGCCGTCGTCGAGGACCAGCTTGCCGGGCCGGTACTCCACGGCGACGCGCCCCGTGCGCAGGCGGGCGCCGGCGGAGCGCAGCCGGTTCGCGAGCAGGGCGCCGGCCGTGTCGTCGAGCCGGTCGTGCAGGGGGTGCGGCCCGGGGTGCACGAGGGTGACGTCGCGGCCGGCGCGCAGCAGCGCGAGGGTGGTCTCGGTGCCGAGCACGCCGCCGCCGAGCACCACCACGGGCCCGTCCGCGAGCTGTTCGGCGTCGTCGGCGGTGCGCAGGGTGGTGGCGCCCTCGGTGAGCCGGCCGTCCGCGGTGAGTACGCCGGGCAGCCGCGGGATCCTCGGCCGGGCGCCGGTGGCGAGCACCAGCCGGTCGTAGCGGAGGCTCTCGCCGGTGTCGGTGCGCACCAGGCGGCGGGCGCGGTCGACGGCGGTGGCGGTGACGCCGGGCCTGACGCGCACGCCGTCGGGCGGGGCGGGCAGTTCCAGGTCCCCGGCGGCGAGGGTGCCGTCGAGGACGGAGGTGAGCAGCATCCGGTTGTAGGCCGGCCGCGGCTCCGCGCCGAGGACGGTGACCGGGCCGCGGTGTCCGTGCGCCCGCAGCCGCTCGACGAGCCGGTGCGCCGCGGGTCCGTGGCCGACGACGAGGACGTGGTGCAGGGCGGTCATGGCTGGCCTCACGGTGCGTCGGAGCCGGGTTCGACCCGCACCGCGCAGACCTTGAACTCGGGCATCTTGCTGCGGGGGTCGAGGGCGGTGCCGGTGATCAGGTTGGCCCGGCCGGCGCCGGGGTGGTGGAACGGCAGGAACACCGTGTCCGTGCGCATGCTGCCGACCAGCCTGACCCGCGCGACCGTGGTGCCGCGGGCCGAGGTGACGCGGGCCAGGCCGTCCTCGCGCAGACCCGCGCGTTCGGCGGTGTCGGGGTGGATCTCGACGTACGGCTCGGGGACGGCGTCGTTGAGTTCGGGCACGCGGCGGGTCTGCGCGCCGGACTGGTAGTGGGCGAGGACCCGGCCGGTGGTGGCGTACAGGGGGTGGTCGGCGCCGGGCGTCTCGGCCGGGTCGCGGTGGTCGACCTCGGCGAACCGGGCGCGGCCGTCCGGGGTGGCGAAGCCGTCGAGGAAGAGGCGGGGCGTGCCGGGGTGCGGCTGCCCGCCGGGGCGTTCGGGGCAGGGCCAGTGCAGGGCCTCCCCCGCGTCCAGCCGCTCGTAGGTGATGCCGGAGTAGTCGGCCGTGCCGCCGCGGGAGGCGCGCCGCAGTTCGTCGAAGACCTGGCGCGGCGCCGTCGGGTAGCGGTGGGCCGGTTCGCCGAGCCGGACCGCGAGGCCGTGCAGGACCTCCAGGTCGGTGCGCACGCCCTCCGGCGGGGGCAGCAGCCGGCGGCGGCGCAGCACCCTGCCCTCCAGGTTCGTCAGGCTGCCCTCCTCCTCGGCCCACTGCGCGACCGGCAGGACGACGTCGGCGGTCCGTGCGGTCTCCGAGGGCACGAAGTCGGCCACCACCAGCAGGTCGAGGGCGGCCAGCCGGTCGGCGACATGGGCGGAGTGGGGCGCGGACACCAGGGGGTTGGAGCCGAACACCAGCAGGGCGCGCGGGCCGCCTTCGGTGCCGAGCGCGTCGAGCAGTTCGCAGGCGCTGCGGCCGGGGCCGGGCAGGGCGTCCGGTGTGGTGCCCCAGACCCGGGCGACGTGGGCCCGTGCCTCCGGGTCTGTGATCATGCGGTAGCCGGGGAGCTGGTCGGCCTTCTGCCCGTGCTCGCGGCCGCCCTGGCCGTTGCCCTGTCCGGTCAGGCAGCCGTAGCCGCTGCCGGCGACGCCGGGCAGGCCCAGGGCGAGGGCGAGATTGATGAAGGCCGCGGCGGTGTCGGTGCCCTTGCTGTGCTGCTCGGCGCCCCGTCCGGTCAGCACGTAGGCGCGGCGCGCCCGGCCCAGCAGTTCCACGGCGGCGCGCTGTTCGGCGGCGGGGACGCCGGTGACCTGTTCGACGCGCTCGGGCCACCAGGTGACGGCGCGCCGCCAGGCCGCGTCGAAGCCGGTGGTCCGTTCCTGGACGTATTCCTTGTCGCACCAGCCGTCGCTCACGGCGATGTGCAGCAGTCCCAGCGCCAGCGCGAGGTCGGTGCCGGGCACCGGTTGCAGGTGCAGGGCGGCCCGTTCGGCGGTCCTGGTGCGGCGCGGGTCGATGACGATCAGGTCCGCCTTCCGCAGGTGCCGCATCAACGGGGGCATGGTCTCGGCGGGGTTGGCGCCGGCGAGCAGGATCGTGTCCGCCGCGTCGAGGTCGGCGACGGGGAACGGCAGCCCGCGGTCCAGGCCGAAGGCGGCGTTCTGGGCCGCGGCGGCCGAGGACATGCAGAACCGGCCGTTGTAGTCGATCTGGCTGGTGCCGAGGGCGAGCCGGGCGAACTTGCCCAGCAGGTAGGCCTTCTCGTTGGTGAGGCCGCCCCCGCCGAACACGGCGAGCGCGTCCGGGCCGTGCTCGTCGCGGATGCGCCGCAGCCGCGCGGCGACCGTGTCCAGGGCGGTGTCCCAGTCGGCCGGGGCGAGACGGCCGTCCGGGCCCCGCAGCAACGGCCGGCGCAGCCGGTCCGGGACGTCGAGCACCGCGGGCGCGGTCCAGCCCTTCTGGCACAGGCTGCCGTCGTTGACGGGGAAGTCGGAGGGTTCCACCACGGTTCCCGAGGCGCCGTGGCCGAGGCGGGTGCCGCACTGCAGGGCGCAGTACGGGCAGTGCGTGGCCACGCTCGTGCGCGGCGCGCTGTCAGGCACGGGTGACCTCCGAGGACTCGGCGGCCCTCCGTCCGGCCCGCCGCGCCTGCCGCGCGTCGCCCGCCGGGGTGCCGTGCGGGGTGCGCAGGTAGACCAGCAGGGTGACGGCCACGCACACCGCGTAGAAGGCGAGGAAGGACCAGAAGGCCGGCTCGCCCGTGCCGCGGCTGCCGTAGGACGCCCGGAAGGCCAGGTTGACGACGACGCCGCCGAGCGCGCCGACGGCACCTGCGATGCCGATGACCGTGCCGGTCAGGCGGCGGGCCCGGGCGAAGGCCTCGGTCGCGTCGTGGCCGGCGGTGACGGCGGCCTCCGCCTGCCCGGCGAAGACGACCGGGATCAGCTTGTACGTGGAGCCGTTGCCCAGCCCGCTGAGCACGAACAGCACCGTGAAGACGGCGACGAACAGCGCGAGGGAGTCGTGCGCCGAGGCGACCGGCAGCAGGAGGGTGCCGGCGCCCATGGCGAGGAAGTTCCAGAAGGTGACCCGGGCGCCTCCCCAGCGGTCGGCGAGCCGGCCGCCCAGCGGGCGGGACAGCGAGCCGAGCAGCGGCCCGAGGAAGGTGAACCCGGCGGCCTCCAGCGGTGTCGAGCCGAACTGGTTCTGCAACACGAGCCCGAAGGCGAAGCCGTACCCGATGAACGAGCCGAACGTGCCCAGGTACAGCAGCGAGATCCACCAGGTGTGCGGGTTGCCCACCGCCTCGCGCAGCGCGCCCGTCGGGGCCGGGCCCGTGTCGACGTTGTCCATGCCGAGCGCCGCGAGCACCGAGGCGAGGGCGATCAGCGGCAGGTAGGCGGCGATCACGTAGGCGGGGTGGGTGTCGCCCGCGGTGGCGATGACCAGCAGGCCGACGAGCTGGATGACGGCGACGCCCAGGTTGCCGCCGCCGGCGTTGAGGCCGAGCGCCCAGCCCTGGTGACGCCGGGGGAAGAAGTGGGCGATGTTGGTGGTCGAGGAGGCGAAGTTGCCGCCGCCGACGCCGGCGGTCGCGGCGACGAGCAGGAACACCCACAGGGGTGTGCCGGGCCGCTGGACGAAGTACAGCGCCAGCAGGGCCGGGACGAACAGCAGGACCGAGCTGAAGACGGTCCAGTCGCGCCCGCCGAAACGGGTCACGGCGTGGCTGTACGGCAGGCGCAGCAGCGCGCCCACCAGGGTGGGGGTGACCACCAGCAGGAACTTCTCGCTCGGGGTGAATCCCAGGCCGATGGCCGGGGACATGAACAGCACCAGGACCGACCACATGCTCCAGATCGAGAACCCGATGTGCTCGGAGAGGACGGACAGGACGAGATTGCGTCGTGCGACGTGCTTGCCGGTGCGCTCCCAGAACTCCTCGTCCTCCGGATCCCAGTGCTCGATCCGGCGTCGGGAGGCGCGCAGTGCCGTCATCGGGGGCAGCTCCTCGGCTGGGGACGGCGGCCCGGAGGGTGGCGCCGGGCCGCCGTGCGGGGGGGTGGTGGGGGCGCGGGCCCACGGGGGGGATGGGCCCGCGCCCCGAGGGGGCGGCGGTGCGGGATCCGGGACCTACGCGTCCGTCCGTTCCGCCTTCAGCAGCCGGGCCAGCTCCAGCCGCTTGATCTTGGTGGTGGCGGTCTGCGGCAGGTCGTCGAGCTTCCACTGCACGGGCTCCGCCATCGCGGGCAGACCGGCCACCGCGGACTTCCAGGCCGCCAGGTCGAGCGGCTTGTCGTCTCGCGTGCACACCACGGGCAGGGGCCTGCCGTCCTCGTCCGGGACGATGATGACCTCGACGAGCTCCGGTATCCGGGCGAAGAGGGTGTCCTCGATCTCCAGGGTGCTGTCGATACCCTCGATCTCGTCGACCTCCCGGTCGAGCAGGTGCAGGCAGCCCCACTTGGTGCGGTAGCCGAGGTCGCCCATGCGCCACCACTCGCCGTCGGCCTGCTTCTCCCAGCGCTCGTGCTCGCCGAGGTAGGTGACGATCCGCCCGTCGGAACGCACCTCGATGTAGCCGGGGTTGGACTTGGTGGGCCGCCTGCCGTCCCGGCTGACCACCCGGACGCCCGTCATGCCGGGGAACGGGGAGCCCACGCAGCGGCCGTCGGCGTCCGCGCCGCGCTTCTTGGAGTAGGTGCGCCCGGCGATCGGGCCGACCTCGCTCTGCCCGTACATCTGCACGAACTGCGGCGACTCGCGCCGTGACGCCTTGAGCATCAGGTGCACGGTGCGCGGGTGGATCGCGTCGAAGGTGCTGCTGAAGTACTTCACGTTCGCCAGCGGCCGGCGCGGGTCGTCGACCAGCACCTCCCAGCGCAGGAACGTGTTGGGGTGCGCCTCTATCAGGCCCGGCGGGGCCTGGCGGAACACCTCGGCCACGACCTCCGGGTCGTCGTCCCGGAGGATGATCATGGGGTGTCCCTGGAGGATCGTGATGGGCATGGCGGTGAACATCCGCGAGTGCACGAACGACACGTGGATGGCCACCGGTTCGCTGCGGCCCACCAGGGAGGCCACGGTGCCCTGGGGGCGGTAACGGGCCTGGAAGGTGCGCCCGGTGTGCACCGCCAGCTTGGGCGTTCCGGTGGTGCCGGAGGTGTGGGTGACCAGCGTCGGGTGGTCCGGGGGCATGGTCACCGGGGCGACCCGGGCCGAGCCGGCCAGCGAGGCGAGCGTGACGGCCTCGTCGTGGTCGCCGGAGGCCAGGAGCACCTGCCGGGCCAGACCGAAGATCTCGGCGGGCAGGTGGTGGTCCAGCTTGTCCTGGTCGGTCACCAGGTGGGGCCGGTCCACGCGGCGCACCAGCTCGCACACGGTGGTGCCGTCGAGCTTCGGGGACAGCAGGACCGGGACGGCGCCGATCCTGGCCGTGGAGCAGGCCAGGAGCGTGATGTCGAACCCGTTGGTCTTGTGGACGACCACGCGCTCCCCGGGCCGGACGCCGGCCGCCCACAGCCGGGAGGCCAGGTCGTCGACGAGGTCGGCGACCTCCGTGAGCGTCATGCGGCGCCCGCGCTCCGGAGCGACGTCGAGATCATGGTCGAGAATCACGGGATTCGCCGGGTGCCGGGCCGCGGCCCGCTCGAAGAGCGTGCCCAGCCGAATTCCCTTGTTTCCGATGCGCTGGAGAAACATCTGCCCACCCTCTCATCCGCCGTGACTGTTCCCCAGCCGTGCGGCGGGCCGTTTGAATTCAGGCTCCCGTACGGATCAGCGAGAATTGTCACCGCTTTTCGATGACGTCCTTGATGCGCTTCAGCGTGGCGTCGAGGTCCTGCTCGAGCTTGGCGGTCCAGTCGGCCACGAAGCGCTTGCGGTCGTCCTCGTCGAGGTCGGCGACGATCTTGTGGATGCCGGCGGTGGCCCGGCCCATGCGGAAGTGGTGGGTGAGCACGCAGCCGTCCTCGGCCGGCGCCATGTCGAAGCCCCAGATGCTCTCCTGGTCCTCGCGGGCGTGGGTGAGCATCATCCACCGGAAGGTGCGGCCGGGCTCGGCGGCGGTGATGCGGCACTCGGTGTGCCAGACGCCGCGCACCAGGGGCGCCCAGGCGACGACGTCCTCGCTGCGGAGGTTCTCGCCGCGGAAGACGGCGCCGACGGTGGACGGTTCGCCGGAGACCCACGTGCCGCCCCGGCATTCGGGGCTCCATTCGGCACTGCGCGGCAGATCACTGACGACGGAGTAGACCTCGAGCGGGGTCGCGGAAATGTGAATGTCGGCCTTGAGCTCGAAGAGCGGCGAGGTGTCGATGATTGACTGGGTCATGTGCAGAATTCTGTCGAGGCTGCCCGACGCCGGTCAAAGAGCGGCTTTCTCATTTGTCAGGTCTGAATTCCCGCATTTCACCGGCGTCGCGCGCCCCGCCCGGATCAGGCCCTGCCGGTGACGCTCAGCACGAGTTTTCCGTGCACCTTTCCCTCCTCCAGCCGGCGGTGGGCCTCGGCGGCGTCGCTCAGGTGCAGCCGCTCGATCGCCCGGGGCCGGAGACGGCCGTCGGCGACCAGCCGGTTGACGGCGCTGGCGGCCTCGGCGAGCTCCCCGGCGGTGGCGTGCGAGATGGCGAAGCCGTGGATCGAACGGTCCCTCAGGTACAGCGGCCCCACCGGCAGCACGGGCCGGGAGCGCAGTCCGGCGAGCAGTACGATCCGCCCCCGCCCGGCGAGCAGGTCCACCGCGGTCTCCAGGTCGTTGGTGCCGGAGGCGTCGAGGTAGAGGTCGGCGCCCGCCGGGGCGGCGGCGCGGATGCGCCCGGGCACGTCGGGGTCCCGGTAGTCGATGACGTGGTCGGCGCCGAGTCCGCGGCAGTACCCGGCGTCCCGCGCGGAGGCGACGGCCACGACCCGGGCGCCCGCTGCGGCGGCCATCACCACCAGGGCGCTCCCGACGTTCCCGCCCGCGCCGACCACGACGGCGGTCTCGCCGCAGCGGAGCCGCCCGTGGGTGAACAGGCCGAGGTAGGCGGTCGCGGCCGGATGGGCCAGCGCGACGGTCTCGTACGGGTCGGCGCCCTCCGGCAGGCGGTACAGCCGGTCGACGGGCACCACCACCCGCTCGGCGGCGGCCCCCTGACGGCCGTCGTGGCCGAGGCTGTTGCACCACACCCGGTCGCCGGGCCGGAACCGGTGGACTCCGGTGCCGACCGCGGCGACGGTGCCGGTGAGGTCCCGGCCTATGACGAAGGGGAACGTGAGCGGGGTGCGCCAGGCGCCCGAGCGCACGAAGGTGTCGACGTGGTTGACCGAGACGGCCGTGACGTCCACCAGGACGTCGGTCGGCCCCGGTTCCGGCGTGGGCTGATCACCGTAACGGATGACGTCCGGAGATCCGAGCTGTTCAATGTAGGCAGCACGCATCATGGTCAGGGATTCTGGCAAAGAGGCCCCGGCCTCGTCCGCGAGCGGCCCGGACGCCGTCGCGGATCTGTCAGATCGGAACCATCTCTGTCAGATCCACCCCGTTCAGACCAGGTTGAGACGGGCCAGTTCCCGCCGGGAGCCGACGCCCAGCTTGGGATAGGCCTTGTACAGATGGTGCTCGACGGTCCTGCGGCTGAGGAACAGCTGCGCGGCGATCTCCCGGCTGCTGTTGCCGCCGGCCGCCAGCCGGACCACCTGCAGCTCCTGCGGGGTCAGCCGGTCGAGGACGTTCTCCGCGGCGGCCTTGGCGCTCGCCGTCGCGTCACCCGCCGCCCGCAGCTCCGCACGCGCGCGCTCCGCCCAGGGCAGGGCGCGCAGCCGTTCGAAGTCCTCCAGGGCGGACCGGAGCGTGTCACGGGCCTCGCTGCGGCGCCGGGCCCTGCGCAGCCACTCCCCGTACAGCAGCGCCGTGCGGGCCCGCTCGAAGGGCCGCCGGCCCCGTCCGTGCAGCCGGACCGCCTCCCGGTAGTCCTCCTCGCGCCCGTCGACCAGCGCCCGGCACCGGTGGGCCACCGCCAGCGCCCACGGCTGCCGGCCGGCCCACGCCCAGTCCTCGAAGGCGCGCATCGGCCGCTCGGCCCGCTCGGACTGCCCCAGCCGTACCGCGGCCTCCACCTGATCGGCGACGGTGGCCATGGCCATCGCCATGTGGCGCTGCGGTCCCGGGCCGACGGCGGTCTCCAGGCGGCCGAGGGCCGCCTCGTAGTCGCCGCGCGCCAGTTCCAGCAGGCTCAGGGCGCTCTCACCGGCCACCCGGCCGACGTCGGGGACGTCCCGCATGAGGTCGCGGCAGCGCTGCTCGTCGCCCTCGATCGCCGCGATCCGGGCGGGAACGCCGTTGAGCCAGGCGACGCGCTCGCGCAGCCCGGTGTCGCGGGCGATCTCCACGGCCTCGGCCACCGACGCCTCGGCGTCCCGGTGGGCCCCGGCCAGCACCTGGCGTTCCGCCAGCAGGTGCAGGGCCTGGGGCAGGGCCCCGATGAGGCCCTGCGCGCGGCAGCGGACCACCTCGGCCGCGGCCAGTTCCATGGCCGTGGCATCGTCGCCGAGCAGGATCGCACTGTGCAGGGCGCGCGTGCGCGCCGCGTCCGAGCCGCCCTGGCCGGCGGCGACGGCGCGCTCCAGCAGGGGCAGTCCGCGGGCGTAGTCGTCGTCGACGAGGTGGGCCATGCCCTCCACCATCGGGTCGGCCTCCCCGAGGGACGCCAGCCGCTCGGCGGCCTCCCGCACGGAGTCCGCGTCGCCGGCGAACCAGCCGTACGTGGCACCGGTGCGGAGCATGGCGGGCCCGAGGCCGGGACCGGCCGCGTGCGTCCGCCGCAGCAGCAGGCGGGCGGCCTCGCGCTGGTCCCCCGACTCGAACATCACGGCGGCCCGTACGGGGGCGAGCCGGGCCAGGTCCTCCGGTTCCGGGGTCGACCGCTCGGCCTGCTCGGCCAGGTCCCGGGCCTGACCGACGTGGCCGGCGTTGAGTGCGCAGGTCGCGGCGTCGGTGAGCCGGCGGACCTGGGCGCGGCGGTCGGGGGTGAGCCGGGCGGCCTGCTGGTGCAGGAGCGAGGCGGCGGCGTAGGCGCTGCGGTCGGCGGCCCGCTCGGCGGCGGCGACCAGCTCGGAGGCGACCTCGTCGTCGGGTGAGGTCGTGGCCAGCGGCAGGTGGCGGGCCCGGCAGTCGGGGTCCTCCGCGGCGTCGGCCAGCGCCTGGTGGACGGCGATCCGCCGGGCCAGTACGGCTCCCTGGTAGGCGGCGGTCCCGATCAGCGGGTGGCGGAACACGACGGTGCTCTCGGTCACCTGGACCAGCCCCGCCCGCTCCGCGTCCTCCAGGGCCTCCAGACCCACGCCGAGCGTGCGGGCCGCCTTCATCTGCAGCGGCAGGTCGCCCCGCCCCTCGGCCGCGGCGAACAGCAGCGCCAGCCGCGTCTTCTCGGGGAGCGCGGCGATCTGGGTGCGGTACGACGACAACACCCGGTCGGCGACGGTCACGGGCGTGAAGCTGCCGGGGTCGTCGCGGCGGGCGGCGCCGAACTCGATGAGCGCCAGCGGGTTCCCGGCGGACTCGGCGATGACCTGGTCCCGGAAAGCGGGGGGCAGCCCCAGGTCGGCGAGGAGACTCACCGCGTCGCCGGTGTCCAGCCGGGAGGGGCGCAGTTCGGCGAGCCCGGGGGCGGCGAACCCCTCGTCCCGGGTGGCGAACACCATGGCCACCTGCTCGGCGGCGAGCCGGCGGGCGGCGAAGAGGAGCGCGTCGGAGGTGGCCTGATCCAGCCACTGGGCGTCGTCCACCAGGCACAGCAGCGGCCCCTGCTCGGCCAGGTCCGCCAGGAGCGTGAGCACGGCCAGCCCGGTCAGGAACCTGTCCCGCGTGCGGGTGCGGCCCGCCCCGAGGACCGCCCGCAGGGCGTCCGCCTGGGGTTCGGGCAACCCGTCCAGCCGGTCCTGCACCGGCCACAGCAGCTGCACCAGCCCGCCGAAGGCCAGGTCCGCCTCCGGCTCGACCCCGGTGACCCGCAGGACCCGCATGCCCGCCGCCGACGCCGACTGCGCCGCCCGGTCGAGCAGAGCCGTCTTCCCGATGCCCGCCTCACCGCGCAGGACCAGGGCGCCGCTGCGTCCCTCGCGGGCCCGGACGGTCAGTTCTTCGAGCGCCGCAATCTCGGTGGACCTGCCGTACAGCACGTAGGTGCCCCCACTCCCCGTGATGCGGCCCACCGGTAGGCAAGCCGTGCCGACGTACGTATCCGGTTTCAGAAATCTTACTGATTCGGCCTGACCTCCCCTCTTCCTACGGTGTGGAACAAGCCGGTTCCCTGATGGAGGAGATCGTGAGCCACTTCTTCGAACCGCTGCCCCTGGGCAAGCTGACGCTGCCCAACCGGCTCGTCATGGCGCCGATGACGCGCAGCCGGGCCAGGGACGGCGTACAGACCCCGCTGGCGGCCGACTACTACGGACAGCGCGCCGGAGCGGGCCTCATCATCACCGAGGGCACGCAGCCCTGCGTGATCGGGCAGGGGTACATCGACACACCGGGCGTGCACACGCCCGAGCAGGTGGAGGCATGGCGTCGGGTGACCGGCGCGGTGCACGAGCGGCAGGGCCGGATCTTCGTGCAGATCATGCACTCCGGCCGTGTCGGGCACCCGAGCCTCTACCCCGACGGCGCGCTGCCGCTGGCCCCCTCCGCGGTGGCCTCGGGCGGCCGGATGTACACGCCGGAGGGCATGCTGGACCACCCCACGCCCAAAGCCATGGACCTGGAGGACATCGCCCGGGCGGTGGAGGACCACGTCTCCGCCGCCAAGTACGCGATGGACGCCGGGTTCGACGGTGTGGAACTGCACGGAGCCAACGGCTACCTGATCCACCAGTTCCTCGCCGACAACACCAACCTGCGCACCGACGCCTACGGCGGCAGCGTCGACAACCGCATCCGCTTCGCCGTCGAGGTCGCCCAGGCGGTCAGCGACGCGATCGGCCCCGAGCGGGTCGGCATCCGCCTCTCCCCCGCCAACACGGCCAACGGCATCGAGGAGAGCGACTCCGCCACGCTGTACGCGGCCCTGATCCGCGCCCTGGCGCCGCTCAGCCTGGCCTACGTCCACCTGATGGAGTTCGGCGGCCGTGACATCACGAAGCTGATCCGGCGCGAGTGGCCGGGCGTCCTGATCCTCAACCCGCACGCCACGGGCGAGGAGGCCGCGGTGACGCCCGAGGCCGCCGAGGCGGTCCTCGCGGAGGGCCTGTGCGACGCGGTGAGCATCGGCTCGCTGTGGCTCGCCAACCCCGACCTGCCCGCGCGGATCAAGGCCGGCGGCCCCTACAACACGCCCGACCCGGAGACCTTCTACGGAGGCGACCACCGGGGTTACACCGACTACCCGACACTGGACGGCTGATCCCCCGGGCAGGCGGCAGCGGGGCTCCCGGCCGGCGCCCGCCCCGCCCCGCTTCCCTCCTGCCCCGATCCCCGGCTCCCTGGCCCGGCCGGCGCCTTCTCCCCCGAAGGGCTGCACGCCGGACCGGGCCAGGGTGGTCCAGCGACGACCGACCGCTCAGGGAGCACCGATGAGCAACTCACTCGCCGAGTCCGACGCCCAGGGTCCCGCCGCGCCGGGCAGGAAACCTCACGCAACCGACATCCGCGGCCCGTTCCACGGACCCGCGGCCCTCTGGCTGGCCCTCATGGCCGGCCCGCTGTCCTTCGGTATCGCGGGCCCCGCCCTGGTCCTGGACGACGCCGCGCGGGACCTCGACGTCTCGACCGGCGCCGCCACCTGGACGGTGACCGCGTTCGGCTGGGGCATAGCCGTCGGAACGCCGCTGCTGGCCGGGCTGCTGGACCGCCGGGGGGCTCGCACCGCCCTCACCGCGTGCGGTCTGCTCGTCCTGCTGGGGGCGGGTCTGGTGGCCGGCGTCCCCGTGCTGCCGGTGCTCGCCCTGGGAACCGCCCTGATGGGCCTCGGCACGGCCGGCCTCACGGCGACGGCCATGAGCCTGGCCGGCTCGCCCCGCGCCATGGGACTGGTCACCGCCTCGCTCGCCGTGGTGGGTTCGACGGCCCCGCTGGCCGGTTCCCTCGTCAACGACCTGCTGTCCTGGCAGGCCACCCTCGCGCTGCCCGTGCTGAGCGTCGTGGCCGTGCCGTTCGCCGTGGCCCGGTGCGCGCGCGGCGCCCCGGTCACCCGGGAGCCGTTCGACCCGCTGGGCGCGGTGCTGCTGACCGCGCTGGTCACCGCGCTGGTGTTCGTGCCGCACCAGCCCCTGGCGGCCGGGGTCTGCTCCGTGCTCGCCGCGGGGCTGCTGGCGGCCCGGATGCGCGCACGGCCGCGGGGTTTCGTCCCCGCCGTCCTCGTCCGCACCCCGGGCTTCCTGGTCGCGGCGGGTCTCGCGCTGTGCCTGGCGGTGGTCAACTTCGGCATGATGTACGCGATTCCAGAGCGGCTGGAGGATCACACGTCGTGGTCCACCAGCGAGATCGGCGTCGCCATGGTGTGGCCGCTGCTGCTGGGCGGCGCCCTGTCCTGGTTCGTGGTGGCGGTCTCGGCGGCGCGGGCGGGACGCCGGGTCGTGATCACCGCGCTGGTGGGGCTCGCCCTCGCGGGAGCGGTGCTGGCGGCCGTCGGCACCTCCGCCGCGGTCCTGCTGGCCGCCCAGGCCCTGACGTCGATCGCGGCGGCCTCGGGCCAGGGAGCGTTCGCAGTGCACGCCACCTCGGCCGTCCCCGACGCCCAACGCCCCCCGGCCATCGGTATGTTCAACCTCGCCTATCTCCTCGGCGCCGCCTTCGGCCCCGCCATCGTCTCGCTCCTGTCGCTCTGACCGGCGGCGGCCCCGATCCGGGCGTGCCGTCACACCACACGGGTGTGACGGCACACACCCGTTTCCCGGAATCTCACTGCATGCGTCAACTGGCATACTTCCAAAGGGGGTTCCTGGGGGAAAGCGAGCCGTGAGCCTGCTCGGCCGCCGTCGTGGCGGTCCGCAGGCCCCCAGGCCACCACGGGGGGAGAGGCTGTGGCTCTCGGTTCGCGGGCGCGGCTCGCGCAATGCGCGCGGGTGTTCCCCCGCTGCACCGGTGGGGCTGCGGCCCGTGCGACTCGGCCTCGTGCACCGTCACTGCCAGCGATTGGGAATCGAGACACCGGAGGACCTCGTGTCGGGGACGAAGGACGAAGCGGTGGCGGCAGTGCTGGCCCTGCTGGGCCTCCTGGCCGGTGAGGGGACGGCGAACCGGTTCGAAGCCGTGGTCGAGGAGGCACGAAGACAGGGCGTGACCGGCGCCGACCTGCACACGGTGGAACGGGTCAAACGGCTGGCCCTGGGCATCCAGGCCCGGCTCGAGCGTCGTCAGCAGCAGAGCGCCGCCCTCGCCGCGCTCGTCGACACCGCCTCCGATCTGGCGAGCCCGCACACGGTCGAGGACACCCTCAAGATCATCACCCGCCGGACACGGCTGCTGCTCGGCGCCGACGTCTCGTGGGTCACCCTGCCCGCCACCGACGACGACGGGGCGTTCCGGCTGCACTCGCTCGACGGTCACGTCTCGATGCTCAACACGCGGCTGCGACTACCGGAGGGAGCCGGGCTCGCGGCCGCGGTACTGGCACACCGCGCGCCGCTGTGGACCTCCGACTACCTGACGGACGAAAGTTTCCGGCACGCCGCCGAGCTCGACCGGTGGATCGGCGCCGAGGGCCTGCACGCCGTGCTCGCCGTGCCGTTGAGCCGCGGCACCGACTTCGCCGGATCGCTGCACGTGGCGGACCGCAGCGTGCGCCACTTCTCCGCGGACGAGATAGCACTGGCGAACATGCTCGCCGAGATCGGCGGTGTGGCGCTGTCACGGGCCGTGTACCTGGACGAGACACTCGCGGAGATGTCGGCCCTGCGGGAGCGGCTGTCGCGCGCCGAGGCGGACCTGGCCTGCGCACGCGGGCTCACCGAGGCCCAGGGGGCGTTGCTCGCCCTGGTGCTCGACGGTTGTGCCCCGCAGCTGCTGGTGGAGGAGTGCCACGTCAGACTGAGAGCTCCGGTGCTGTTGTGCGGCCCGCACGGTACGACGATCGCCGCGGCCGGTGACCTGTCCGGGCGCGGCGAGGCGTTCGCTCGCGCCAAGAAGGCCACCGGTGTCCTGCTGGATCCCGCCCCCGTCCTTCTGCAGGACGGCATCTGGTCCGTGCCGGTCCTCGCCGGCAGTCACCACCTGGGCGCCTTGTACGTCCAGGCCGGTCCGGCCCTGACCGCCGGCGCCGAGGAACTGCTGCGGTACGCGGCGCGCGTCGTCGCGGTGCTGCTGTCCCTGCAGGAAGGCCGAGGCCCTGTGAACGGGCAGTGCCGGGACGAACTGCTCGAAGACCTGCTGATCAGTGTGCCTCGCACCCGGGATCAGCTGGAGCGGCGCGCCCGCCGGCTGGGCATCGGACTCGATCAGCCGCACGTCGTCGTGATCGCCCGCGTCGAAGGGGACGCGCAGGCACACGCGGTGAGCCGGGCATCGACCTGCGCACGCCGTCTGAACGGGCTCCAGACGACGCACGAGAGCGACATCGTGCTGCTGCTGCCGGGCACCGACCCGGGCGCCGCCGCCCGGACGGTGCACGACGAGCTGTCGTCCCTGCCCGGCGGTCCGCCGACGGTCAGCGGTTCCGGACCCGTGTCGGACCCCGGTGCGATCCTCCACGGGTTCCGGGAAGCGGCACGCTGCCTCGACGCGATGACCGCCCTGGGCGCCGCAGGAACCTCCGCCTCGACTCACCAGCTGGGGTTCCTGGGGCTACTGCTGTCGGACCACGTGGACGCCGACAGGTTCATCCAGAGCACCATAGGGGCCGTGCTCGACTACGACGAGCAGCGGCTGACGGAACTGATCCGCACCCTGGACGCCTACTTCGACACCGGCGGCAGCCCCACGTACGCGGCCGAGCAACTCCACGTGCACCCCAACACCGTGGCCCGCCGGCTGGAGCGCATCGGTGAGCTGATCGGCTCGGACTGGCAGAAGCCCGAACGCGCCCTGGAGATCCAGCTCGCGCTCCGCATGTCCCGGATACGGCGTGTGCTGCGGGAACGCGACGAGTCGGCCGGGGTTCAGGACGCATAACCCAGTTCGGCGTCGTCGGCGTCGCCCAGGGCCGCCAGGGCGTGCGCGGCGGACGCGAGGGTGACGTGGCGGTGCCAGCCGCGGTAGGAGCGTCCGGCGAAGTCGCGGATCCCCACCTGGTCGGCTCCGTGGGCGAGGTCCTGGTCGACCCGGGAGATCATCCCCCGTAACCGCATCAGGAACGCGGGCGGAACCGACGTCAGGTCGGTCAGCCACACCTCCCGGGGCCGGCGCCGGTCGTTGTTCCCCAGTCCCAGCAGAAGCAGGTCACCGTACCCGCGGCCGGCCCGCCGGCCCGCAGGGGCGGGCAGTGCCACCCGTACGGCGGTGACGAGCCCGGAGCACCTGACCGTCCCCGCGCCGTCGCCCGGCCACACCACCGGCCGCTGCAGGCCCCGGCTCGCGCTCATGATCTGGTACACCGGTCTGGGGGTGGTGTCGAAGCCCTTCAGCGCGGGGTCCCTCACCGACAGCCGCAGGGAGTCGTTCACCCTGAGCATCATCTGCGTGCCCCGGCCGAGGAGTTGCGACACCGTCGAGGTGATGTCACCGCCGCGGGCGTCCATCACCAGGGGGCGGGACGGCAGTCGCCAGGCCGTCGTCTCCAGAAAGGCCCGGAGCGAGCACTCACCGAGGGTCTCCGCCGACGCGTCGTCCGGTATGGACGCGCGGCGCCGACGGTCCTCGGCCAACCAGGCCGGGGAGAGCTGCAACCGCCAGTTGACCGGCACGCTCGCCTCCTCACCGACCGCCCATACGCCCACGGCCTGCTGGGCGTTGAGCACCTGCCCGTGCTCCGGGAAGAAGCGCCGCTCCACTCCGACGGAGTGCCGCCCGGTCTTGGGTATGACCATGGGCCGCACCGCCCACGCCTGGGGCGGGACCACACTCGCCGTGTACCGGGCCAGTGCCCGGCGCACCGGGCCCCAGTCCCAGCTCGAGTCGCTGATGAAGTGGTGCAGACTCTGCTCCGTCGCCTGTCCCCCGACAAGCGCGGCGATGTTGCGTATCGACTTGCGTCCCCTCACCTCCAGCAAACCACGTATGTAGTCCATGCCCTTACGGCGTTGGTCACTGCGGGGCAGGGAGGCGAACAGCAGTGAACACATCTCCGGCAGCGACACGCTGCACGGAGGTGCGCATGACGGCTCGTGCCTGGTCAGACTCTGTGCTTGGTCAGGGCTCAGCGCGACCACACTCATGAACGGACTCTCCATCGGGTGTAGACGAAGACGATCCGAAGGGCTGCCCGTCCAATGTGCGGCAGGCGGGGTCCCCGCCCCAGGTACACCGAGCACAGGACTTGTGACGGACAGTGGTGGCCGGGCCACCACCGTCTCCTTCCCTCCGCGGATCCCTGTCCGGAGCGCACGGTTCGGAAGGTGTCCGGACCACCGTCCTGGCCGGCGGGCGCCCCTGCGGAGCCCGGTGCCAGGCGACTTGACGAAGTGGCGCCGGCATCGGGCGCCGGGCGCCGCACACGCGGCACCATGGGATTCCACGACGCGGCACACACCGCGAGGACCCCGGTGTGGTCCCGCTACCGAGGAGGACATCATGAGCGCCGCCCCTGAGCCGCGGCCCGTCACCGTCTGGTCGGATCTGGGGTGTCCCTGGGCCACCCTCGCCCTGCACACGCTGCGCACCGCGGCCCGGGCACGGGAGCAGGACCTCCTGATCGACCACCGGGCCTTCCCGCTGGAGTTGTTCAACCACCAGCCCACGCCCAAGTTCATCGTGGAGCCCGAGATCGTGGTGATCTCCGCACACCGTCCCGACCTCGGCTGGCGTCCGTGGGCCGGGCGGGAGTACGACTACCCCTCGACGATGCTGCCCGCGATGGAAGCCGTCCAGGCCGCGAAGGACCCGTCCGTCGGTGGCCTGCGCGGCAGCGACGAACTGGACGCCGGACTGCGGCACGCGTTCTACGTCGAGAGCCGGTGCGTCAGCATTCCCTCCGAGATCCTCGACGTCGCGGCGGGGTGTGAGCACGTCGACGAACAGGCCCTGGCCCGCGCTCTCGAGCGCGGCGCCGGCCGCGCGGAGATCCACGAGCAGTTCCGCGTCGCCCAGGGGCCCGACGTCCAGGGCAGCCCCCACCTGTTCGCGCCCGGCGGG
This sequence comes from Streptomyces sp. DSM 120436, assembly GCF_055778765.1. Classification (NCBI taxonomy): domain Bacteria; kingdom Bacillati; phylum Actinomycetota; class Actinomycetes; order Kitasatosporales; family Streptomycetaceae; genus Streptomyces; species Streptomyces sp. DSM 120436. The sequence continues at coordinate 1,946,738 of NZ_JBSKBS010000002.1, forward strand.
TACGCGGTCCACAACCCCGGCGCCCACGTCCGGTGGACGGGCGATCCCGACAAGGGGGGCCTGCCCCGCCTCGACCGCTACGACCCGTCGTGGGCGGAGGAACTGCTCGACCTGCTGGCCGAGGGGAGGCAGTCGGCCGATGCCTGAGAGGGACCTCCGCGTCTCGACCGCCACGTACGACCGCTTGGCGGCGGCGGCCGCGGCAGAAGGCGTGACGGTGCGGGCCTACCTTGAAAGGCTGACGGAATGGATCGCGCCCGGACAGCCCGGACACCATGTTTCCGTGGCGAGGCCCGAAGCCGACCTGCGGTTGGTGTCGCTGGGCATAGACGCACCGGGTGCAGACGGATCCGAGTCCCCCGCAACCACGACGCCTGATCCCCCTTCCTGACCGGCCGGGGAAGCTCAGTGCAGGGGGCGGCGGTGTGTCCGGCGGGGCCGGAGCCGATGATGACGACCTCGCGCACCTGGCCGGGCTGTGTCACGGGGCTCACGTCTCCTGCTGGGCGTCGATCTCGGCGATGAGGGCCTCGATGCGGGTCTTGATCTCGTCGCGGATCGGGCGGACGGCGTCGACGCCCTTGCCGGCCGGGTCTTCCAGGGCCCAGTCGAGGTACTTCTTGCCGGGGAGGATCGGGCAGGCGTCGCCGCAGCCCATGGTGATGACGTAGTCGGAGGCCTGTACGGCCTCGGGGGTGAGGATCTTCGGCGTGGCGGCGGAGATGTCGATGCCGGCCTCGGCCATCGCCTCGACGGCCGCGGGGTTGACCCGGTCGCCGGGGACGGATCCGGCGGAGCGGACCTCGATGCGGTCGCCCGCGAGGTGCTGGAGGAAGCCGGCGGCCATCTGCGAGCGGCCGGCGTTGTGGACGCAGACGAACAGCACGGAGGCGAGCGGGGCGGAGGACATGCGTTCTTCCTTCACAAGGTGAGTGGCAGGTGGTGCGAGGGGTTTCAGGTGCTCGGCAGGCCGGCGAGCAGGTCGGTGATGCGGCGGTCGATGTCGTCCCGGGTGGCGCGGACGACTGCGATCGGGGCGCCGTCGGGATCGGCCACGGGCCAGTCCAGGTAGCGGCGGCCGGGCACGACGGGGCAGGCGTCGCCGCAGCCCGTGGTGATGACGGTGTCCGCCGCCTGGACGACCTCGCCGGTCAGCGGCTTCGTGGACGCGTCGGCCGCATCGGTGCCGGCCTCGGTGAGGACCTGCGCGATGTGCGGCTCGGTCCCGGGCCCTGGGTGGGCGCCCGCGGAGGAGACGGCGCCCCGGCCGCCCGCCCGGTGCCGCAGGAGGGCGGCGGCGAGCTGGGAGAGGCCGGCGTCGCGGCTGCACGCGAACAGCACCCGTGACAGCCCTGAGCCCGGCGCGCTCCGGACGTGGGCGAGGGCGTCGAGGCGTTCGGCGGTGAAGCGCTCGGCCGGCACGATCAGGTGCGTGGTCACCGAGGCGGTCTCGGCCAGGCGCCGGCAGGAGTCGGTGAGCAGGCCCCGCACGGTCTCGGGCGCGAAGCGGCCGGCGTGCCGGGCGGCGAGCCGTGCGGCGCCGGCGGCCAGGCGCTCGTCGGGCAGGGCGGGGGCGGGAGCGGCGGACACGGGAAGACCTCTTCGACGGACCTACGGGTCAGCCCCGACTGGTATCAGCGTTGGATGATGTGACAGTATCAGCCCATGATGACGTCAGTCGACACTGATCTGATGCGGGTGCTGGCCGACCCGCTCAGGCTCCAGATCGTGACCCTGCTCGCCCGCGAGACGCTGTGCACCACCCACCTGGTGGAGGAGACCGGCGCCAAGCAGACCAACCTCTCCAACCACCTGAGAGTCCTGCGCGAGGCCGGTGTCGTCGAGACCGAGCCGTGCGGACGCTTCACCTACTACAAGCTGCGCCCGGACGTCATCGCCCAGCTCGCCGGGCAGTTCGCCGACCTGGCCGAACAGGCCCGTACCGCCGCCCGCGACAAGAGGGCCTGCCCGTGACCCGCACCGAAGCGCCCGCGACGGCCGAGGAATCCTCGGTCGTCGCCAAGCTCTCCACGCTCGACCGCTACCTCGCCGTGTGGATCCTCATCGCCATGGCCGTCGGCCTCGGGCTCGGGAGGGTGATCCCCGGACTGAACGACGCGCTGGCGAAGGTGGAGATCGGCGGGATCTCCCTGCCGATCGCGCTCGGCCTGCTGGTCATGATGTACCCGGTCCTGGCCAAGGTCCGCTACGACAAGCTGGACGCCGTCACCGGCGACCGCAAACTGATGGTCTCCTCGCTGGTCATCAACTGGGTCCTGGGTCCGGCGGTGATGTTCGCGCTGGCGTGGACCTTCCTGCCGGACCTGCCCGAGTACCGCACCGGCCTGATCATCGTCGGCCTGGCCCGCTGCATCGCCATGGTCATCATCTGGAACGACCTGGCCTGCGGCGACCGCGAGGCCGCCGCCGTCCTCGTCGCGCTGAACTCGGTCTTCCAGGTCCTGGCGTTCGGCCTGCTCGGCTGGTTCTACCTCGACCTGCTGCCCGGCTGGCTGGGCCTGGGCGACGGCGAGCACCTGGACGTCTCGATGGGGGAGATCGCCCTCAACGTGGTCATCTTCCTCGGCGTCCCGCTGCTGGCCGGCTTCCTCACCCGCCGGATCGGCGAGCGGAAGACGGGTCGCGAGAACTACGAGCGGAAGTTCCTGCCGAAGATCGGGCCGTGGGCGCTGTACGGGCTGCTGTTCACGATCGTCATCCTCTTCGCCCTCCAGGGAAAGACGATCACCTCGCAGCCGCTGGACGTGGCCCGGATCGCCCTGCCGCTGCTCGTGTACTTCGCGGTGATGTGGTTCGGCACCTTCGCCCTCGGCAAGGCCATCGGCCTGGCCTACGGCCGCACCGCCACCCTCGCGTTCACCGCGGCCGGCAACAACTTCGAGCTGGCCATCGCGGTCGCCATCGCCACCTTCGGCGTCACCAGCGGCCAGGCTCTCTCCGGCGTCGTAGGACCGCTCATCGAGGTCCCCGTCCTCATCGGGCTGGTCCACGTCTCCCTCGCCTGGCGCCGGAAGTTCACCACGCCTGACGGAGCGCCGACGCGCTAGTCCGCTTCCCGGCCGACAGCGACCCGCGCCTCGCTGTCGGCCGGCTCCCAGCGGGCCGCCGGCCCTTCCTCGGATACGCGCAGCGCTGGGCTCGGCCATGGAACTGCTCCGGGCTCATATATCGTCTGCCGATATCGGAAGCCGTAAAGCGTGCGGCCGTGTGTCGCCGAGGAGTGTGCCCATGAGCAAGCCATCGACCGCCGGCAGCGTCCCGGAGGAGTTGCGGCGGACGCTCGGCGTGCCCGACGCCGTCGTGATCGGTCTGGGCTCGATGATCGGCGCCGGGATCTTCGCAGCGCTTGCCCCGGCCGCGCGGGCGGCCGGTTCCGGGCTGTTGATCGGCCTGGCCCTGGCCGCGGTGGTCGCGTACTGCAACGCCACCTCCTCGGCCCGGCTCGCGGCCCGCTACCCCGCCTCCGGCGGCACGTACGTGTACGGCCGCGAGCGGCTCGGGGAGTTCTGGGGCTACCTGGCGGGCTGGGCGTTCGTGGTCGGCAAGACGGCCTCCTGCGCGGCGATGGCGCTCACCGTCGGCTCGTACGTGTGGCCGGGCCAGGCGCACGCGGTCGCGGTCGCGGCGGTGGTGGCGCTGACCGCGGTGAACTACACCGGGGTGCAGAAGTCCGCGTGGCTGACCCGCGCGATCGTGGCCGTGGTCCTGGCGGTGCTCGCCGCCGTGGTGGTCGCCGCCCTCACCTCCGACGGGGCGGATGCGGCCCGGCTGGACGTCGGCTCGGACGCGACCTTCGGCGGAGTGCTCCAGGCTGCGGGACTGCTGTTCTTCGCCTTCGCCGGGTACGCGCGCATCGCCACCCTGGGCGAGGAGGTCCGCGACCCGGCCCGCACCATCCCGAGGGCGGTCCCGATCGCGCTGGGCATCGTCCTCGTCGTCTACGCCGTCGTCGCTGTCTCCGTCCTGATGGTGCTGGGGCCGGACGGCCTGGCCGAGGCTGCGGCGCCGCTGTCGGACGCCGCGCGGGCCGCGGGCGCCGACCGGCTCGTGCCCGTCGTCCGCGTCGGTGCGGCCGTCGCCGCGCTCGGCTCCCTGCTCGCCCTGATCCTCGGCGTCTCGCGCACCACCCTGGCCATGGCCCGCGACCGGCACCTGCCGCACGCCCTGTCCGCCGTCCACCCCAGGTTCCAGGTCCCGCACCGCGCCGAGCTGGTCGTCGGCGCTGTTGTGACCGTGGCCGCCGCGACCGGGGACCTGCGCGGGGCGATCGGCTTCTCGTCCTTCGGCGTCCTGGTCTACTACGCCGTCGCCAACGCCTCCGCCTGGACCCTCGCCCCCGAGGAGGGCCGCCCGGCCCGGGTCATTCCGGTCGTCGGCCTGGCGGGCTGCCTGGTGCTGGCCTTCGCGCTGCCCGTGTCGTCCGTGCTCTCCGGTGCCGCGGTCCTGGCCGCCGGCGCCGCCTGGTACGGCGTCCGCCGCAGGTCCGCCGCGCGCAGCTGACCACTCCTACGGTCCGTCTGATCACCCGATCGGGCGGCGCCCCGGCGTCGAGCCGGGCGCCGCCCGATCGCGTTGCCACGCTCTGCCCCTGCGCCCCGGCCCAGCGGCCTGGCCTCCGGCGCGCACGCGCTGGCCGAGATCGGCGAACACGGCAGCCGCGTCGCCCGGATCCCCACCCTCATGGCCACCGTCGTCGGCGGCCTCGCCGGCTACGCGGTCATCGCCTGGTTCATGAAGTTCGCCTCCACCCGCGGCTTCCCGCCCTTCGCCCTCCACCACGCCGCCCTGCTGGTCCTGATCCGGCTCGGCCGGCTCGACCCGCCCGCCGGAAGCACCGTCGGCGGCTGACACCCGCCGACACGCTCGCTCCACGGAGGCGTGAAACCGCCGACGCCCCTCTCGACGAGGCCGGCATCCCCGCCCCCGGCTTCCTCGCCCCGCTCGACGGCTTCTCCGAGATCGTCTGCGGCCTGCTGCTCCTGGTCGGCGCCGGCGCCCGCTCCCTCGACGCCCGCCTCACCCGCCGAGCCGCCGAACCGGCCGAGGCGGCGGTACGCGGAGGATCAGGGTGCGTCGTCGCCCAAGACCTCGCGGGCCAGCTCCGCCAGCGCCCTGCGGTCCTCCGCCAGGGCCTTCTTCCCGGCCTCGGTCGCCTTGTAGACACGCCGGGTACGGCCGTCGACGACGCGCTGCTCCGAGGTCAGCAGGCCGTCCGCCTCCAGCCGGTGCAGCGTCGGATACAGCGTGCCGGGGCTGATCCGGTAGCCGTGCGAGGCCAGCTCCTCGGTCATCCACGCGCCGTGGACCTCCTCCTCGGCCGCGTGATGCAGGATGTGCAGCCGCACCGCACCCCGCTGGAACTCCCGCACCTCTACCCCGCCTCCCCGCCCGTGAGGGCAGTGACGAAACCGATATCGGCTACCGAGTCTACGACGGGGCCCGCCGTTCACTCCGGCTCTGTGCGCGTGCCCGCTGTGGTCGGCGAGCCGGACGCGGGGCACGCCGTGCCCACGGCTGCCACCTGCGTGCTGCTGCTGTGTCTCGCCCGCATCACCCACATGCCCGCCGGCCTGCTGCGCCTCGGCTGGGTGACGGCAGCGTCCGACTGACGTGCCGTCCCCAGCACGGCGACGTTCAGCACGTCGCCGGCGGCCGTACCCTGGTCGTCGGCGGCGGCTCCGGCACGGGGCTGCCGCGCGGCGGTGGGGCCCGCCGTACCCGAACCGCGGCACCAGCTGCCGCCAACGGTCCCTACTTGCGCTCACGCGCGCCCTGAGAATGGGGCGCCTGGCGAGTAGGAGACGTGTACCTGATGAAGCCGCCGCATTTCCCGGCCGTGGGTGAGCCCACCGACCCGGACGCCGACCTCCCTGTACCCGTTCAGCGCCCCGGACCGTGGCGGACGCAGTTTTCCGTGGTGGCCGCAGTGGCGCTGGGCGGAGCGATCGGCGCCTCGGCCCGCCATGGCGCGTCGCTGCTGTGGCCCGCGGACGGCGGCGGCTTCCCGTGGACCACGCTGGCAGTGAACACGGCCGGCTGCGCGGTGATCGGCGTGTTCATGGTCGTCATCAGCGATGTGTGGACCGCGCACCGGCTGGTGCGGCCCTTCTTCGGCACCGGAGTGCTGGGCGGGTTCACGACGTTCTCGGCCTACGCGGTCGACGTCCAGCAGCTGGTCGACGCCGGCCGGGCGGGCACGGGGCTGGCCCATCTGGGACTGACGCCGCTGGTGGCGCTGACGGCGGCAGGGAGCGCGATGTGGGCGACGCGCCGAATCGTGGCGTGGAGGCAAGCATGACCAGGCTGACCGGTCGCGCGCTGCGCGTGACGATCTTCACCGGTGAGAACGACGTCCGGCGCCACAGGCCGCTGTACACCGAGATCGCGCACCGGGCCCACAAGGCGGAGCTCGCCGGGGCGTCGGTGTTCCGCGGCACCGAGGGCTCCGGCGCCTCCTCCCCGATCCACGCCAGCCGCCTGCTGTCGCCGAGCGAGGACCTGCCCGTCGCCCTCGTCGTCGACGCCGAGACCCGCGTCCGCGCGTTCCTCCCGCAGCTCGACGAGCTGGTCACCGAGAGCCTGGTGATCCTCGACGACCGCGAGGTCATCCGCTACGTCGGCCGGAGCGAGGAGCGCGCGCAGTGACCTGGCTGCTGGTCATCGCCGGCGCCGCCGTCGGCGCACCCCTGCGGTACCTGACCGACCTGGCGGTGCGGAAGCGGCACGACACCGTCTTCCCCTGGGGCACCTTCACCGTGAACGTGGCCGGCTGCCTGGTCCTGGGCCTGCTCACCGGAGCGGTCATCTACGGCGCCGCCCCCGACTCGGTGCGGCTGCTGGTCGGCACCGGGTTCTGCGGGGCACTGACCACCTACTCGACCTTCTCCTACGAGACGATGCGGCTCGCGGAGACGGGGGCGAAGTCCTTCGCCGCCGCCAACGTCATCGCCAGCGTCGTCGCCGGGCCCGGCGCGGCGTTCCTCGGCGTCGCGCTCGCGCAGGCACTGTGGACCTGATCCCGGGCACCCGCAACGGCCCTCCCCCTGTCGCACCGTCGGGCGTACACGTCTCGACGTTCCTGTCGCGCCCCCTGGACGCCCGCCTCACCGGCGCCCGGCCCGCCCCCGCGGCCAGGGCGGCGGTGCGCGACTGATCAGGGCACGCAGGGGGCGACCACGGAGGCACAGGGCAACGCATCCGGGTCACCAGGAGGTCGCCATGGCAGCCGGACCCTTCCCCGCTCCGCCGACAGCGTGCGCCCACGCGCTGCTGCGGACAGCCACGCTGCGGCCAAAGCCCGCGGCGCTCACGGTCCACGGCGCCCGTCGCGCCGTCCAGCGCACGCTGCACCACGCCGGTCTCGACACGGTCGCCGTGATCGAGACGCGACGACGCCCGCGTCCACGCACCGGCCCGAGACCCGGCCCGCCGCCACCCGGCGAAGCACCGCCCCGCTCTCGTCGAGGACGGCGAAGCCCCTCGTCGACGCCCGCCCGGTAGAAGACCGCCGGCGTCAGCACCGCGCGCTCCACCACCGGCGGCACGACCATCGCGGTCAACGTCCCGCGCACCACGTCCCGCTCCGTCTCCGTCCGAGGTCGTCGGGCGACGGCCGACGTCGTCAGCGGCTTGCCCACGGCGGCGAGCACGGACGGCTCGACGCGGTAGCAGCCCCAGGCGCCGCGCCGCTCGGAAGCCGGCGGCCCGGCCTCCCTCAGCTTCCTCAGGCGGGGAGACGGCGGGCCGGGAGGCGCCGGCGTCGGAGATGTCGCACCCGCACGCCTCCCCGCCCTCGTGCGAGGCCACGGCGGAGAACAGCCGAAGGCGAACCGGGTCGCCGAGCGCTCGGCCCCGGAGCCGAACGGCAGAGTGGGCACCCCCTCTGACCTGGGCCGGAGGGGGTGCGACAGGACGAGCCGGGCTGTACGCCGGGTTCTGTTCCGGCGGGCCCTCGCGGTCCCGCCGGCGACGGCCATCCATCTAGGACCGGTGTCGCCACCGGCCTCGTGCGGTCCACCCGCGGACTCGGGCGGGCAGCCCTCGGTCGTCCGCGCAGAAGCACCGGGGTGCTTCCTTTTGACCTTGCTCCGGGTGGGGTTTACCTAGCCGCCTGAGTCACCCCAGGCGCTGGTGGTCTCTTACACCACCGTTTCACCCTTACCCGGTGCCGAAGCGCCGGGCGGTCTGTTCTCTGTGGCACTGTCCCGCGGGTCACCCCGGGTGGCCGTTAGCCACCACCCTGCCCTGTGGAGCCCGGACGTTCCTCGGAAAGCCCCCTAGGGGGACTCCACGCGGCCGTCCGCCCGGCTCGTCTGCCGTGCCGACCATGGTACCCGCCGGGCGGCGGGCTTCCGCTCCCGCACGTTGGCCAGCACCGATCCGGTGAGGATCAGGACGAAGGCGGCCAGCACCGTCCCGGTCAGGGCCTCGTCCAGGAACAGCGCGCCGGCCGCCACCGCGATCGCCGGGTTGACGTACGTGATCACCGAGGCGCGGATCGGGCCGGCCTCCTTGATCAGCTCCAGGAAGGCGACGAACGCCACGGCCGTGCAGACGACGCCGACGATCGGCACGCCCGCGATCAGCAGCCCGGCCGTGGAGCTGGACAGGTGGCGTTCGGCGTCGGTCAGCGTGTACCAGGGGCCGACGATCTCGATGACCGCGAACGCCAGCATCGGCTTCCAGTGCGTCCGCACGTTCCGGACGAGGCCGCTCTGGCGCAGGGCGAAGGGGAGCAGCAGCGCGCCCACGGCGCAGCGCGCGAACACCACCCCGGACGGGGACACCTCCTCCACCGCCACCTTGATCATCAGATAGGGAATGCCCCCGACCACTCCCATCAGGGAGAACAGGAACCAGCCGCGTGCGGTCATGCGGGGAGTGTCCGCCGGGTCAGCGTCCGGGGTCTTGAACGCTGTTGCGGTACGCCGCCGGGGTCACCCCGAGCACGCGCCCCCTCCTTCGGTCGCTCGCCAGACCGGACCATCGGGTGATCACCTGTCCGGGGGATCGGGAACCGTTCCCTCGATCGTGGCACAGGAGCACGCCCCCCGTCGGACGCCACGGCGTTCGCTTGACCCTGCCGCGACGTCAACGTCTCTACTGGGGGCATGCGGATCGGAGAACTCGCCGCGACCGTCGGGGTCACCACCCGGGCGGTGCGGCACTACCACCATCTGGAGCTGCTGCCGGAGCCCGAGCGGCTCGGCAACGGGTACCGGGACTACACCCTGCGGCACGCCGTCGTGCTCGCGCGGATCCGGCGGCTGACCGAGCTGGGGCTCGGGCTCGCCGAGGTGCGGGACGTGCTCGCGGACGACGCGGGCAAGGACCTCGCCGAGGTGCTGGCGGAGCTGGACGAGGACCTGGCGCGGCAGGAGGAGGCGGTCCGGGAGCGGCGGGCGCGGCTGCGGACGCTGCGGGAGTCGGAGGGCGCTGCGGCCGCCGAGGGCCCGGTCTCGCCGGAACTGGCCGCGCTCTTCCGGGACACCGCCCACCTGACCGACTCCCCCATGGCCGCGAAGGACCGCGAGATCCTCGCGCTGATCGAGACCTCCGCCCCGCCGGAGGAACGGGAGCGGCTGATGGGGACGGTGAGCGGCGTGGTCGGGACGCCGGGCGGGACGGAGCGGACCGTGACCGTGTACCGCCTGCTCGACGAGCTCGCCGGCGCCGGTCCGGACGACCCGCGCGTCGAGGAGGCCGCCCGCGCGCTCGCGGAGTGCGTGCCCGCCGAGCTGCTGCCCGAGGACGTCGTCCTCGACGAGAGCGACGGCTTCCTGGCCGCCCTCTACGCGGACTTCGCCCCCGCCCAGGCGGAGGCCTTCCGCCGGGCGCTGCGGATCGTCGCGCAGGGACGGACGTGAGCGGAGGGACGGTGCGCGGGAGTTCCGCACGGGCGGGCGGTCAGGGGAGGGGCGCCGTGACGGGAGCGACGGTGCGGGCGGTACGGACGCTGGTGCGGCACGAGGCGCGGCTGATGGTGAGCCTCGCGCTGTGGCTGGCGCGGCGTACGCACGGCACCCGCGGGGGCACGGCCTTCGGGTACGCGCGCGGGGAGGCGGCCATGATGTCCGGGCTCGCGTTCGTGTGCGTGGTGGAGACGGTCGTGATGTCCGTGCTGCTGAGCGACTGGCCGGTGCTGCACGCGGTGGTGCTCCTCCTGGACGTGTACACCGTCGTCCTCGTCGTCGCCCTGTACGCCGCCTCCGTCGTCCGCCCGCACGTCCTCGGGCCCGACGGTCTGCGGGTCCGCCGCGCCGTCCACGTCGACCTGCGCCTGCCGCGGGAGCGGATCGCGTCCGTCCGGCGCGAGCTGCGGATGACGCACACGCCGGCGGAGGGCGAGCTGAACCTCCCGGTCGGCTCGCGGACGACCGTGACGGTGGAGCTCACCGAGCCGGTCACGCACCGGTCCTTCTTCGGCCGGACCCGGGACGTGCGCGTGGTCCGCCTCCACGCCGACGACGCGGACGGTCTGGTACGGGCGCTCACCGCCGCCGGACCGGGGCCGGCCGGCCACGCCGTACCCTGACAGGCGAGCTCGACCGAAGGAGTACGTGTGCTTGTCCTGCTGCCGCCGTCCGAAGGCAAGGCCGCTTCCGGCCGCGGTGCCCCGCTGCGGACGGAGTCCCTGTCGCTGCCGGGACTGAACGCCGCGCGGGAGGAGGTCCTCGCCGAGCTGGTCGACCTCTGCTCCGGCGACGAGGACAAGGCACGCGACGTGCTCGGGCTGAGCGAGGGCCTGCGGGGCGAGGTCGCGAAGAACCGCGAGCTGCGCACCGCCGGCGCCCGCCCGGCCGGGGAGATCTACACCGGGGTGCTGTACGACGCCCTGGACCTGGCCTCCCTCGACGCGGCGGCGAAGCGGCGGGCGGCGCGGTCGCTGCTGGTGTTCTCCGGGCTGTGGGGCGCGGTCCGCGTGACCGACCGGATCCCCTCCTACCGTTGCTCGATGGGGGTCAGGCTGCCCGGCCTGGGCGCGCTGGGCGCGTACTGGCGGGCGCCGATGGCCCAGGCGCTGCCCGAGGCCGCGGGGTCGGGGCTGGTCCTCGACCTGCGCTCGGCCGCGTACGCCACGGCGTGGAAGCCGAAGGGCGAGGTGGCCGGGCGTACGGCGACGGTCCGCGTGCTGCACGCGCCGACCCGCAAGGTGGTCAGCCACTTCAACAAGGCGACCAAGGGCCGGATCGTCCGGAGCCTGCTGACGGCCGGGGCCGCGCCGGAGGGCCCGGCGGAGCTGGTGGAGGCGCTGCGGGACCTCGGGTACGCGGTGGAGGCCGCCGCGCCGGCCCGTGCGGGGCGGGCGTGGGCGCTGGACGTGCTGGTGGACGAGGTGCACTGAGCCCCTCCGGGGGCGCTGTTGCATCATGCGCAACGATCTTTGCGCAGGGTGCGTGCCGACGGCAGGATGAGCGCCATGAACGCTCCCCTGCCGTCGTCCGGCGTGCCCGGCACGGGCGCCGCCCCCTCCTTCTCGGTGCTCGGGCCGGCTCCCGTGGTGCCCGTGGCCGTGGTCGAGGACGCCGCCGACGCCGTGCCGCTGGCGCGGGCGCTGGTGGCGGGCGGACTCCCCGCGATCGAGGTGACGCTGCGGACCCCGGCCGCGCCGGACGCGATCCGGGCGATCGCCGCCGAGGTGCCGGGGGCCGTGGTCGGGGCCGGGACGGTGCTCACGCCGGAGCAGGCGAGGGGCGCGGTGGCGGCCGGGGCGCGGTTCCTGGTGAGCCCGGGGTGCACGGACACGCTGCTGGCGGCCCTGCGGGCGTCAGGGGTGCCGTTCCTGCCGGGGGTGTCCACGGCGTCGGAGGTGATGGCGCTGCTGGAGCGCGGGGTGCGGGAGATGAAGTTCTTCCCTGCGCGGGCGGCGGGCGGCACGGCGTACCTGAAGTCCCTGTCGGGACCGCTGCCGCAGGCGCGCTTCTGCCCCACCGGGGGCATCGGGCCGGACACCGCCCCGGAGTACCTGGCCCTCCCCAACGTGGGCTGCGTCGGCGGGAGCTGGATGCTGCCGGAGGACGCGGTGGCCGCCCGCGACTGGGACCGGGTGGAGCGGCTGGCGCGGGAGGCGGCGGCGCTGTAGGGAGACGGGCGGGACCCGCCGGGTCTACCGCAGGTGGGACGTGTCGTTGAACAGGCGGACGCTGGCGTTGCCGTCGGCGTAGTACGCCACGGCGGACAGTGAGGCGGCGGACAGCTCCATGCGGAACAGCGCCTCGGGCGGGGCGCCCAGGGCGAGCCGGATCAGGGTCTTGACCGGGGTCACGTGGGTGACCAGCAGGACCGTGCGGCCCCGGTACTCGGCGAGCAGCTTGTCGCGTGCCTCCGCGACGCGGGCGGCCGTGGCCGCGAAGCTCTCGCCGCCGCCGGTGGGTTCGGCGTCCGGGGACGCCAGCCAGGCGTTCAGGTCCTCGGGGTACCGCTCGCGCACCTCGCCGAAGGTGAGGCCCTCCCAGGCCCCGAAGTCGGTCTCCCGCAGCCCTTCCTCCACGGCCACGTCCAGACCGAGCCGGGCGGCGACGATCCCTGCCGTCTCGCGGGTGCGGGCGAGGGGCGAGGCCACGACCGCCTGCACGGTGCCGCGCCGGGCGAGCGCGGCCGCGACCCTCCTGGCCTGCTCGCGCCCGACGTCCGAGAGGGAGGGGTCACTGCCCCCGCTGCCCGAGAACCGCTTCTGCGGGGTGAGCGGCGTCTCGCCGTGCCGCAGCAGCACGAAGGTCGCCGGCGCCCCCATGTCGGCGGGCGCCCACCCGGAGGAGGGGGTGGCGACGGCCTGCACGGCGCGACGGTCGGCGTCGGCGGTCGCGGAGCCGCTTCCCGCCGCGTCGGAGGCGCCGGCATCCCGTTCCGCGGAGGCGCCCTCGCCGCCACGCCACCGATCCGTGCCCGCCGAACCCGAACCACCGGCCCCGGCACCGCTCGCCCCTGCGGGACGCCGCCTCGGCCCCGGCTGGCCCGGCTCCGCGGCGCTCCCCGTCCCCGACGCCACGGCGCTCCCCGTCCCCGACGCCATCGCCGCGCGCACCCGTGCCGCTCCCGCCGTCGCGTCACCGGGCGGGCCCTCGGGGGCCGGCACGGCCGGGGGCGTGTCCAGGCCGGCGCGGCCGGCCGCGGGCGACCGGGGCTCGCCCCGCTCGCCCGCGTCCATCGCCTCGTTGGCCAGGCGGTCCGCGTGGGTGTTGCGGGCGCGGGGGATCCACTCGTAGGTGACCCGGTCCGGCGGGAAGACCGTCGCGGCCTCCGCCGCGAGCGGTTTCATCGCCGGGTGCTTGACCTTCCAGCGGCCCGTCATCTGCTCGACGACGAGTTTGGAGTCCATCCGGACGTGGACCCGTGCCTCCGGGTCCAGCTCACGCGCGGCGCGCAGGCCGGCCAGCAGGCCCCGGTACTCGGCGACGTTGTTCGTGGCGACGCCGATGTACTCGGCCGCCTCCGCCAGGGTCTCCCCCGTGGCCGCGTCGCTCACCACGGCCCCGTAACCGGCCGGTCCCGGGTTGCCCCGCGACCCGCCGTCCGCCTCGACGACGAACTCCCGCATCGGATTCGGTCCCCTGTGAGCCCCGCTGCTCCCCTACAGTCCCGACTCCGCCGTGCGGACCAGGATGCGGCGGCAGTTCTCGCAGCGCACCACGGTGTCCGGGGCGGCGGCGCGGATCTCGTTCAGCTCGGTGATGGCCAGCTCCTGACGGCACCCCTGGCAGGTGCGCGCGTACAGCTTGGCCGCGCCGATGCCGCCCTGCTGCTCGCGCAGCTTGTCGTACAGGCTGAGCAGGGCGGTCGGCACGGACGCGGCGACGACCTCGCGCTCCTTCGTCACGGAGGCGGTCTCTCCGTCGATCTGCTCCAGCGCCGCGTCCCGGCGGGCGGTCGCGTCGTCGATCTTGCCCTGGACGGAGCCGACCCGCTCGGTGAGTTCGGCGACCCGCTCCTGGGCGGACTCGCGGCGCTCCATGACCTCGAGGACGACGTCCTCCAGGTCGCCCTGGCGCTTGGCGAGGGAGACGAGTTCGCGCTGGAGGTTCTCCAGGTCCTTGGGCGAGGAGACGGCTCCGGAGTCGAGACGCTTCTGGTCGCGGACGGCGCGCTGGCGCACCTGGTCGACGTCCTGCTCGGCCTTGGTCTGCTCGCGCGCGCAGTCGCTCTCCTCGGTCTGCGCGGCGACGAGCAGGTCGCGCAGCTGGGCGAGGTCCCGGTTCAGCGACTCGATCTCGGCGTGCTCCGGGAGCGACTTCCGCTTGTGCGCGAGCTGCTGGAGGCGGACGTCGAGGTCCTGGACGTCGAGGAGACGGATCTGGTCGGCGGGCTCGGCGTTCAGTTGGGGGCTCCAGATGTGTCGGAATCCAGAGGGGCGCGCGCGGCGCTCCCCGGAAGGGTGGCGGTGGGTGACGGGTGGGCACCGGACGACGCCGCGTGGGCGGTCCAGGGGTCGGTGACCGTGCGCGAGACGTGGACCCGAAGGTTCCAGCCGTGCCGGTCGGAGATCTCGTCGAGCTGGGCGGCGGCCAGCTCGCACCAGGGCCACTCGGTGGCCCAGTGCGCCGCGTCGAGCAGCGCGAGAGGACGGTGGGCGCGGTCCGCCATGAACTCGGACGCCGGGTGGTGGCGCAGGTCCGCGGTGAGGAAGGCGTCGACGCCGGCCGCCCGGACGTGGTCGAAGAGGCTGTCGCCGGAGCCGCCGCTGACGGCGACCGTCCGTACCGGCGCGTCCGGGTCGCCGGCGACGCGGACGCCCTGCGCGGTGGCGGGCAGCCGTTCGGCGGCGCGGGCGGCGAACTCGCGCACGGTGAGCGGCGGGTCGAGCTCGCAGACGCGGCCCAGACCCCGTCGCCCCTCGGGGTCGGACGGGTCCGGCACCAGGGGCCGTACGACCCTGAGGCCGAGCGCGCCGGCGAGGGCGTCGGAGACTCCCGGGTCGGCGGTGTCGGCGTTGGTGTGGGCGACGTGCAGCGCGATGTCGTTCTTGATGAGCGTGTGCACCACGCGGCCCTTGAAGGTGGAGGCCGCGACGGTGGTCGTGCCGCGCAGGTAGAGCGGGTGGTGGGTGACCAGCAGGTCGGCGCCGAGCCTCACCGCCTCGTCGACGGTCTCCTGGACCGGGTCGACGGCGAACAGGACGCGCGTGACCTCCTGGTCCGGCTCCCCCACGACGGTGCCGACCGCGTCCCAGGACTCGGCCCGCCCGGCGGGCCACAGGTTCTCCAGCGCGGCGATGACTTCTGACAGACGGGGCACGCGGCCAAGGCTACCTGGCCCTTTCGTACGGCAGTACCGGATCCGGCCCCGCCCGGTCCCGCACCGCGCCCGTGGTGCGCCACGGCACGGCACCCGGCGACCACCCGGCGCGCACCCGTGGAGCACACGACCCGCGCTTCCTCGGCAGAATCGTTCCTGGAGCACCCGTACGTGTGAAGCGCGCCCCTCCGGTCCGCCGCCTCCGTCCGCGGAAATTACCGTTCGTCACCGGAGGTGACCGAGAGATGACGGTCTGCGCCATCGAACCTGCGGCGGCACACGAGAACGGAGCGGGACGGGCGGGCTGCGCCATCACCGCGGACGGCTGTTACGCCGCCCGTCTGGCCCTCGCCGGCGGCTCCCTGTTCCCGGAGCGCTGGACCCTGGACGGCCCCGAGCCGTACGCGGTGCCGCTGCCCGGCAACCAGCCGGAGGAGCCCGGCACCGAGGTACAGCCCCTGAGCGACGGCCGCGTCCTCATCCACCGGCTGGTGGACGGGCGGCACGCCTTCTCCCTGCTGTACCCGACCGGGCCCGGCACCGGCGAGCTGCCGCTCGGCACGGTCGCGTGCCCGGACGGGCGGACCCGGCTGCGGCTGCTGCCCCCGGCCCCGGACGGCCGCCGGGCGTACGCCCTCGCCGCCGGCCGGGACGCGGCGGCGGTGTGGCTGGTGGCGGGCGGCGCGTCCGGGCCCGAGCGGGTCGCGGAGATCCCCGGCCGCTGCTCGGGCGGGGTGTGGCTGGACCGCGAGGGCCGGATACTGGCCCTGGACCGGGAGGCGGGCGGACGCACCAAGTCGGTCGTGGTCGACCTCGGACGCGGCGGCGAGGTGTCCCCGCTGCTGCAGATCACCCCCGGCAGCGACGACCGGGTCCTGCTCGCCGACCCGGACAGCGGTCTGCTGCTGATCCGCTCGGACGCGCCCTCCCCGGGGGAGGAGCGGCTCGGCTGGGGGGTGCTGGGCAGCACCCTGCCCGTGCGGTTCCCCGGGTGCCTGCGGCTGGCGGGCCGCACGGTCACTCCGTTCGCCGTGCAGCCGGGGCAGGTGCTGAGCCCGGAGGGCTGCGCGGTGGCGCTGCGCGTCGAGGGGGCGGGCGGCGCCGGCTGGATCGGGCTGTGGCGTCCCGCCGAACGGCGCGTGCACCACGTCCCCGCCCCGGCGGGCTGGCTGACCGGCACGGGACTGTGGACGGCGTCCGGGACGCTGCGACTCCCCTGCTCCACCGGGGCGGCGCCCTGCGGTGTGGCCACGCTGACGATGCCGGGGGAGCGGCGGCGGCCGGAGGGCGACCCGCCCCGGGGCGTCGCCGCGGACGCGGAGCCCTCACCTCCGCGCCAGGAGCCGTTCACCGGCCAACTGCCGACCGGAACAACGGAGATGACCGTCCATCACCTCCACTCCCTGGCCGACGTGCCCCGTCCCGTCCCGCTCCAGCAGGCACCCCTCGGGCGGCTTGTAACGAACTAGCGGCGGTTGGCGTGGCCGCCTGGATCCGGGGTGCGGTGGGCCGGTTAGACTCGCCCGGCTGTAGGAAAGATCATGTTTACGGGGTGAATTCCTTCCGATGAGCGACGTCATCACGCACGAGCCGCAGACCGTCGAGCACGAGCAGGTCGCCGCGGGTCACGGCAGGCACCGGGGGCCGGTCTCCACGCAGGACACCGAGACGTCCCCGCGCGGCCGGCACCGCAAGCCGACCCAGGAGAACGAGCGCGTGGAGTCGGCCGCCTGACACCGGGCCGGCGGACTCGCCCTCCGCGGGCGGCACGGAAGAGCGGCCCCGGTCGTCGGACGACGACCGGGGCCGCTCCCGCGTCCGGGGAACCTCTACGTCCACCCGGCGTCCACCACGCGTCCGTACGGCGCCGGGGACGTCATGGCGCGGCGGGTGGCGCCCGGCCTGATGACCGCGGCGGCGCGCGGCGCCGGGCCCGGTCCGCTCACCGCCCGCTCACCGCCCGCTCCCCGCCCGCGCACCCGCGACGTACTGCGGGAGTCCGCGGGCGGGGCGACCGCCGCCGGCCTCGCCGCCCGCCCGCGCCCGTCCGGGTCCGCGGTCCGCACACCACCACGGTCCGCACCGCCGGTCCGCGGCCATCGGCAGGACGGGCACGCGTCACCGCACGGGCCGGGCACGAGGCCCGCGACCGGCTGTGACACCGGGGCCGGACCCCGCCCTCGGGACGGTTCAGCCCGGCTGCCTCGCCGGGGCGCGCGGCAGCCACACCCACATCAGGACGGCGCCCACCGCCAGGACGGCGGTCCCGGTGGTGAAGACGAGGGCGTAGCCCTCGGTGAGGGCCTCCGGGGTGTCGCGGCCGTCCGTGCGGGCCGCCGCGAGGGTGGCCATGACGGCGAGGCCGAGGGAACCGCCCATCGTCCGGGAGGTGTTGACCAGGCCGGAGACCACCCCGGCCTCCTCGGGCGCCGCGCCGGAGGTCGCGAGGGAGGCCAGCGGGGTGCCGGCGAGGCCCGCGCCCAGCATCATCAGGACGCCGGGGAACATGACCGCGGTGAGGTAGTCGCCGTCCGCCGTCATCGTGGACTGCCAGGCGAAGCCGGCCAGCGCGACGAGCGTGCCGAGCACGGCCACGGCGCGCGGTCCCGTCGCCCGCATCAGGCGCGGGGCGACCTTGGAGCCGATGATCACGGCGAGGGAGCTGGGCACCAGGGCCAGTCCGGCCTCCAGCGGGGTGTAGCCGAGGACGTTCTGCGCGTAGAGGGTCATGAAGAACCACATGCAGAACATCGCGGAGCCGCTGAGGAACATGGCGACGTTGGCGGAGGCCACCGACCGCAGCTTCAACAGGCCGAGCGGCATCAGCGGGGACCTGGCGCGGGCCTCGACGAGCACGAACAGCGCGACGAGGACGAGCCCCGCGCACAGCGGCACCACGGTGGACACCGCCGTCCAGCCGACGGCCTCGGTCTGGGAGACCCCGTACGCCAGGGTGGCGAGGCCCGCCGTGACGAGCACCGCGCCGGGCAGGTCGAGGCGGCGGCCGTGCCCGGCGCGGCTCTCGGTGATCCAGCGGGCGGTGGCGGCCAGCACGACCGCTCCGACGGGCACGTTGATCAGCAGCACCCAGCGCCAGGACAGCGCCTCGACGAGCACCCCGCCGACGAAGCTGCCCGCCGCGCCGCCGCCCGCGCCGACGGCGGTCCAGGTGGCGATGGCGCGGGCGCGGGCCGCGCCCTCCGGCACCGCCGAGGTGACGAGGGTGAGCGTGGAGGGCGCCAGGACGGCCGCCCCGAGCCCCTGCACGGCCCGCGCCACCAGCAGCTGCCAGCCCTCCTGGGCGAGCCCGCCGGCCAGTGAGGCCAGGGTGAACAGTCCGAGCCCGACGAGGAACATGCGCTTGCGTCCCCACAGGTCGCCGGCCCGGCCGCCGAGCAGCATGAAGCCCGCGAAGGCGATGGAGTACGCGTTGACCACCCACTGCAGGCCCTGCTCGTCCAGCGCGAGGCCGGTGCGCAGGGAGGGCAGCGCCACGTTGACCACGGAGATGTCGAGGACGACGAGGAACTGGCCGGCGCAGGCGAGCGCCACCACCAGCCACACGGGAGGTGCGGAGCGGGCGGGGGCGCGGGTGGTGTCGGGGGCTTCGAGCATGAGGGTCATGTTCTCAACCGCCGCGCGCGACCCGCATCGGCATTTCGTCGGACACCCGTCTCCTCCCCCGGACCGAGCGCGGTCGCCTCTTCACGATGCCGCCCGGTGGACGGCCCCCCTCCGCACAAGCCGGGCCCGCGCGACCGGGCAGCGCCCCGACGCGGGGGCGTGCGCCGGCCGGACGGCGTCTCGGCGTCACCCCCCCCTCGCCGTCCCCGCCAGGCCCTGCGGCAGCATGGCCCCGTGGAAACTTCTGTGACCCCCGAAGAGGCGTCCCCCGTGGTGAAGGCGCCGGGGCCCGCGATCCTGGCCGCGTTCGAGGCGGCGAAGGGGTTCATGCCGCTGGACGAGGGCCTGGCCCTGTACGCGGCGGCGGCCGAGGCCGGCCGGCTGGGGCTGCCCCTGCTGGAGATCGGCACCTACTGCGGCCGTTCCACGATCCTGCTCGCGGACGCGGCCCGCGCGGCCGGCGTCACCGCCCTCACCGTGGACCACCACCGCGGCAGCGAGGAGCAGCAGCCGGGCTGGGAGTACCACGACCCGGGGACCGTCGACCCCGAGCTGGGCGTGATGGACACCCTGCCCTCCTTCCGGCGGACCCTGTACCGGGCGGGTCTGGAGGAGCACGTGGTGGCGCTGGTGGGGCGCTCCCCGCAGATCGCCGCCCTGTGGGCGCGCCCCCTCGGCCTGGTGTTCGTCGACGGCGGCCACACCGACGAGCACGCGAGCGCCGACTACGAGGGGTGGGCCCCGCACGTCGCCGAGGGCGGACTGCTCGTCATCCACGACGTCTTCCCCGACCCGGTGGACGAGTTCACCGGGCAGGCCCCGTACCGGGTGCACCAGCGGGCCCTGGCGTCCGGGGAGTTCACGGAGGTCTCCGCCACGGGTTCGCTGCGCGTCCTGCGCCGTACGGGTGCGGCCGCCGCGCACCGTTAGGGTGGCTGGGTGTCGTACACCGGTCCCGACTTCGATCCGCCCCCGCGGCGGCGGTCCCGCCGCGGTCCGCTGACCGTGGCCCTCGCCGCGCTCGTCTGCGGCGGGCTGCTCGGCTGGGGCGTCTACGCGGCCACCGGCGGCACGGACGACGACGGGGCGGGCGCGGGAGCCGAGGGCTCCCCGTCGGCCGCGTCCCGTACGCCGTCGCCCACCGCCTCCTCCCCCGCCGCCGCCTCGCCGTCCGCCGGGGACGAGGGCTCCCCCGTCTCGCGGGCGCCCTCCGCGTCGGCGCCCGCCGCGGCCGGCCCGCTCAAGGGCAAGGTGGTCGTCATCGACCCGGGGCACAACCCGGCGAACTTCGAGCACACGGCCGAGATCAACCGCCAGGTGGACGTCGGCACCCACCGCAAGGAGTGCGACACCACCGGCACGTCGACCGACGACGGGTACACGGAGGCGGAGTTCACCCTGGACGTCGCCCACCGGATGCGGGCCGTCCTGGAGAAGCAGGGCGCGACGGTGAGGCTCACGCAGGACGGCGACCGGCCGTTCGGGCCGTGCGTGGACGAGCGGGCCCGGATCGGCAACGCGGCGAAGGCCGACGCCGTCGTCTCGATCCACGCCGACGGCTCCGGCGCCGGCAACCGCGGCTTCCACGTGATCCTGCCGGGCGAGGTGAACGCCGGTGAGGCGGACACCCGCGCCATCGTGGAACCCTCGCGCGAACTCGGGGAACGCGTCGCGGGCGCCTTCGTGCGCGTCACCGGCACCGCGCCGTCCAACTACATCGGCGGCGGCACCGGACTCGTCACGCGGAAGGACCTGGGCGGTCTCAATCTGTCAACGGTTCCGAAGGTGTTCGTCGAGTGCGGGAACATGCGCGACAGCAAGGACGCGGCGCTGCTGACCAGTGGCGCGTGGCGGCAGAAGGCGGCGCGAGGGATCTCCGAGGGAATCGTGAGCTTCCTGCGCGGGTAGGGATCGGCGCGCTGGTCCGGGCGGACAGCCCGGTCCCGCGGACGATAGTGTCCTCCGTACGATCAGGGGCCACCCCGCGCTTCACACCGGACCACCCTACGGGGCGACATGGTGACAGCGACGCCTCTTCCGACGACGAGACGACCTACAAGGACCTGAAGTGAATATCCGCTCCCTCACTCGAGGCGACGGCGTGGTGATCGGAGCAGCCGTACTGCTGTTCATCGCGTCGTTCCTCGATCTGTACTCGATCGACGGCGCCCCGGACAGCACGGACATCCCCAGCCTGTGGGCGAGCGGTCCGGTGCTGCTGAGCGTGGTGCTGGCGGGACTCATCGCCGCGGCCCTGATCGTCCTCGCCCGGGGCCTGCCGCAGGCGCCGAAGGTCGCGGGTCTGGAGCTGGCGCCGTTCGGTGTGGCCTTCGCGGTGTTCGCCGCCTGGAGCGCGCTGGGCAACGTCTTCGACCCGGCGGGCGGCCTCGACAACTTCGACGGCGCCGGTGACGGCCCCGACGCGGGCCTGGGCGTGATCCTCGCCCTCGTCGCCACGCTGGTGATGGCGGCGGCCGCCGTGGCCACGCCGCTGGTCCCGGCGCTCAAGGGCGCGCTGCTCCCGGCCGCCCGTCCCGCCGCCCCGCAGCAGCCGTACGGCGCGCAGCCGCCCGGCGGTTACGGCTACCCGGGCGCCCAGCAGGCGTCCTTCGGCGGCGGCCAGCCGGGGCAGCCCGGCCAGCCGTACGGCGGTCAGCCGCAGCAGGGTCAGCCGGCCGCGCCGCCCTCCGCCCCCGACTTCTCCCCGTTCTGGTTCGCCGTGCCGGTGCCGCGTCCGCTGTTCCCCGAGGACGGCTCGCCCACGCCGATCGCCGAACTGGCCCCGGGTACCTGGTACCTGGCGGTGGAGCAGCGCGGTCAGGCGCTGGTCGCGCAGACGCAGGACGGCCGCCGCGGCGTCCTCCAGGACACGTCGGGCATCCAGCGCGGCTGAGCCCCGGCCCCGTCCCCGACGGCCCCTCGCCCCTGCGGGCGGGGGGCCGTTCGCGTGCGCGGTCCGCGAACGAGGCTGGTTTCAAGCGGGCGTTCGGGGCCAGACGGACATCATGTCCCCTCGATATCGCTCTGGTTCCACCTCCGCGGGAAGGGTCATCGCGGTGATCGCGGACGTCATGGCCTTCATCCTCGGACTGTGGATTCTGATGTATCTGCTGGACGCCAACCGGGCCAACGACCTGGTCCAGTTCGTCCATGACGCGGCCAACTGGCTCGCCGCCTGGTCGCGGGACCTGTTCACCTTCGACGAGGAATGGGCCCGGGTGGTCTTCGGCTACGGACTGGCCGCCGTCGTCTACCTGTTCATCGGCCACGCCATCGCCGGCCGCCTGCGCCGCCACTGAACCGGACCGCCCCGACCCCCGGCCCGGTCGCGGGACCCGGGGGTCCGGGGGGGCACCCCCGGGAGAACACAGCACCTTCGACGAGAAGCGGGCCCGGGTCGTCCTCGGCTACGAACCGGCCGCCGCCGTCCACCTCTTCACCGGCCACGCCATCACCGGCCGCCTGCGCCGCCACTGAACCGGGCCGCCCCGGCCGGGCGGTTCAGACGTCCGGGCAGCAGTCCGGGTCCATGCCCTTGGGCAGCTGGTCCCCGCCGAAGACCGCGCAGGTCGGCTCGTGACCGCCGAGGGCGGCGACGGCCAGCAGCAGCGAGCCGGCCGTCCAGGTGGTCAGCTCGCGCGGCCAGACCGCGTCGTCGTCGAAGACGTACCCCGTCCAGTACAGGCCGCTCTCCGGGTCGCGCAGGTGCCGGATGGACTGGAGCACCTCCAGCGCGCGGTCGGACTCACCCGTGGCCCACAGGGCCAGGGCCAGTTCGGCCGACTCGCCGCCCGTCACCCAAGGGTTGGGCACCACGCAGCGCACTCCGAGGCCGGGCACGACGAACCGCTCCCAGCCCTCCTGGATGCGCTCGCTCGCCTCCGCGCCGGTCAGCGCACCGCCCAGCACCGGGTAGTACCAGTCCATCGAGTAGCGGTTCTTGTCGAGGAACCGCTCCGGGTGGCGCCGGATGGCGTGCCGCAGCGCGCCCACGGCCAGCTCCCAGCCCGGCTGGGGCTCCTCGCGCTGGTCGGCGATGGCGAGGGCGCAGCGCAGCGCGTGGTGGATGGAGGAGGAGCCGGTGAGCAGCGCGTCCGTGACGGGGGTGCCGTCGTCGTCGCGCCGCCAGCCGATCTGTCCGCCGGGCTGCTGGAGCGTCAGCACGAACTCCACGGCCGCGCGGACGGCGGGCCACATGCGGTCCAGGAAGGTGTCGTCGCCGGTGGACAGGTAGTGGTGCCACACGCCGACCGCGATGTAGGCGACGAAGTTGGTCTCCCGGCCACGGTCGGTGACGTCGTGCGGGTCGCCGTCGGCGTAGGCCGCGTACCAGGAGCCGTCGTCGAGCTGGTGGCGGGCCAGCCACAGGTAGGCCCGCTCGGCCGCCTCGTGCTCGCCCGCCGTGTCCAGCGCCATCGCGGCCTCGACGTGGTCCCACGGGTCGAGGTGGTGGCCCCGGAACCACGGGATGGCGCCGTCCTCCCGCTGCACGGCGAGGATCCCGGCGACGGTCCGCGCCGCCTGCTCGGCCGTCAGCACGCCCGTGAGGACGAGGTGTTCGAGGCGGGGGGTGCGGGGGTCGCCGGCCGGCCGGGAGGTCGTCACGTGGCGTCCGCCTCGACGCGCGGCAGGTGCGGCTTGGTCGCGTAGGCCACGAAGCTCTTGCCGATCACCGGGTTCAGCGCCCGCTCGGCGACCCGGGTGGCCAGCGGCTTCTTCATGATGTCCCAGACCAGCAGCTTGTGGTACGCGCGGACCGGCAGCGCCTTGTCGTTGTCGACGCCGAACGCGCACTTCAGCCACCAGTACGGCGAGTGCAGGGCGTGGGCGTGGTGGGTGCCGTAGGGGCGCAGGCCCGCCTCGCGGATCTTGGCGAGGAGTTCGTCCGCCTTGTAGATGCGGATGTGGCCGCCCTCGACCTCGTGGTAGGCGTCGGACAGGGTCCAGCAGACCTTCTCCGGGCCGTAGCGCGGGACGGTGATCGCGATCCGGCCGCCGGGCTTGAGGACCCGCACCATCTCGGCGAGCACGCCCTTGTCGTCGGGGATGTGCTCCATCACCTCGGAGATGATGACCACGTCGAAGGACTCGTCGGGGAAGGGCAGGGCGAGGGCGTCGCCCTCCATGGCGGTGGCGGTGGCCCCGGCGGGCGCCTCACCGGCCTCCTTCATCGCCGCGAACCACTTGGCGACCTCGCGGATCTCCTCGCCGTTCTGGTCCAGCGCGACGACCCGGGCGCCGCGCCGGTAGCACTCGAAGGCGTGCCGTCCGGCGCCGCAGCCGAGGTCCAGGACGCGGTCGCCCGGGGCGAGCGGGAACCGGGAGAAGTCGACGGTCAGCACGTGGCCCTGCTTTCACGGTCGGAGGTGTCGGCCGCGGTCACGGGTACGCCGCCCGTGTCCGCGGGAGCGTCGGGGACGAGGTCGAGGTCCGCGGGCGCCGGGGTACGCCGGTCCGGGGCCGTCCCGTGCGGGGCCTCGCCCCGGCCGGCGCGGGCGGTCTCGATGGCCTCGCGGTAGCGGGCGACGGTGCCCTCGGCGGCGCGTGCCCAGGTGAAGTTGGCCAGCACGCGCTCGCGTCCGGCGGCGCCGAGGCGGGCGCGCAGGCCGGCGTCGCCGAGCAGCCGGGTCAGCGCGGCGGCCAGCGCGCCCGCGTCGCCGGGCGGCACGGCCAGGCAGGTCTCCCCGTCGCGTCCCGCCACCTCGGGGATGGCGCCGCCGGTGGTGGCGACGAGCGGGGTCCCGGTCGCCATGGCCTCGGCGGCCGGGAGGGAGAAGCCCTCGTACAGCGACGGCACGCAGGCGACCTGCGCCGAGCGCACCAGGTCGACGAGTTCGGCGTCGGAGATGCCCTTGACGAACTCGACGGCGCCCTCGAGGCCGTAGCGCTCCATCGCCTGGGCGACAGGGCCCTCGGCGGGCCGCTTGCCGACCACGACGAGGTGGGCGTCGGGCTGCTCGGCGCGCACCTTGGCGAGCGCCTCGACGAGGAAGACCAGGCCCTTCAGCGGCACGTCGGCGCTGGAGGTGGTGACGATCCGGCCCGGGACGACCGCGACGGACGGGTCCGGGGAGAACAGCTCGGTGTCGGCGCCGATGTGGACGACGTGGACGCGGTCCCGCCGCACGCCGAGGTCCTCGACGATCTCGGCGCGGGAGCTGCCGGAGACGGTGAGCACGGACGGCAGCCGGCGCGCGACGCGCTTCTGCATGCGGGTGAACCCGTACCAGCGGCGCACGGACATGCGGCGCTGCCAGGTCCCGGCGGCGTCCAGTTCGAGGCGGCGGTCGACGGTGATGGGGTGGTGAACGGTGGTCACCAGGGGCGCGCCGAGGTCGCCGAGGAGGCCGTAGCCGAGGGTCTGGTTGTCGTGGACGACGTCGAAGTCGCCGCGGCGGGCGCGCAGATGGCGGCGGGCGCGCAGCGAGAAGGTCAGCGGCTCGGGGAAGCCGCCGGTCCACATGGTGCCGACCTCGAGGGCGTCGATCCAGTCGCGGTACTCGTCGCGCTTCGGGGTGCGGAAGGGGTCCGGCTGGCGGTAGAGGTCGAGGCTGGGCAGCTCGGTGAGGCTCAGCCCGTCGTACCCCTCGTCGAGCACCGGGTAGGGCTGGGCGCCGATGACCTCGACGCGGTGCCCCAGGCGGGCCAGTTCGCGGGAGAGGTGGCGCACGTAGACGCCCTGGCCGCCGCAGAACGGGTTTCCCTTGTAGGTGAGGAGCGCGATGCGGAGCGGTCGCGAGCCGTCGGATGCGGGGCCCGCCGAGGGCCCGGCCTGACTGGCCTCAGCGGTCACTGCGGGGCCCCCTTCTGCCTGCGCTGTCCCGCGACAGTACGACGGGACGCCGATCTAGAACAAGTTTCAGAGTTGATCGTTCGGAGGATCCGAATCTACCGGCAGGTAAGGAGGCCGGCAGCGGTGGATCAGGTGATTCACGCCACGGCGGACGCCGTGCCATGCTGTCCGATCATCGATCCTCACCGACTGTCACGGACGGACCCATGCCCGCGGATGCCCACAGGACCAAGGCGGCGCCGGACGCCGGGCGCGCCGACCCGGCCGCCCCGCTCACGGAGCGGCAGGAGGCCCGGCGGCGGCGCATCCTCGAGGCGTGCGCGCGGCTGGCCTCGCGGGGCGGCTTCGACGCGGTGCAGATGCGCGAGGTCGCGGAGTCCTCGCAGGTGGCGCTCGGCACGCTGTACCGGTACTTCCCGTCGAAGATCCACCTGCTGGTGGCCACGATGCAGGACCAGCTGGAGCACCTGCACGCGACGCTGCGGAAGAAGCCGCCGGCCGGCGAGACGGCGGCGGAGCGGGTCGCCGGGACGCTGATGCGGGCGTTCCGCGCGCTGCAGCGCGACCCGCACCTGGCGGACGCGATGGTGCGGGCGCTGATCTTCGCGGACCGCAGCGTGAGCGCGGAGGTGGAGCAGGTCTTCCGGCGGACGACGGCGATCGTCCTGGACGCGATGGACCTGGCCGACCCGACGCCCGAGCAGCTCTCGGCCGTGCGGGTGGTCGGGCACACCTGGCACTCGACGCTGATCACCTGGCTGTCGGGGCGCGCCTCCATCGCGCAGGTGAGCGCGGACATCGAGACGGTGTGCCGGCTGATCGACCTGACGGCGCCGCCGGCCTCCGACCAGCCGTGACGAAATTCTCGACAGCGCTTCCGGCGTCGCCGCCCGCCCCTCCCGCCGGCGGCTCCTCGACCGCCTCGACGCCCGGCGTGCGTGAGCGGACCCCGGCGTGGACGTCCAGATCACCGAGCTGGACATCGGGGGCTCGGGCCAGGCCCAGGCGGCCGGCCACGGGACCGCGGTCCGCGCCTGCCCGGCGGTGAGCCGCGGCGCCGGCATCACGGTAGGGGGCGTCCCGGACAAGTACTCGTGGCGGGCGAGCGGCACCCCGCTGCTGTGCGACGACACCTGCGACAAGAAGCCCGTGTACGACGCCGTGCTGAGCGCGCCGGGCGGCGTTCCAGGTGACCCGGGCGACCCCGGCGGCCCCGGCGACCCGAACGCGGCCTGCACCGCCTCCTGACCTGCCCCGCCCCGCCCCGTCGGCCCGCACCCGTCCCACGGGTGCGGGCCGTCCCACGGATGCCGTGACCCCCGTCACCCCCCGTGTCCCCGCCCCTCCCCGCGCACGCGACCGTCCCGGAAGCCCGTTCGACGGGCGGGTAGAGTGGCCGCGTCGTATCACAGTCGTACGGGGGGAAGCCGGTGCGAATCCGGCGCTGACCCGCAACCGTGAGCCGTCGCGAGACGGTGAGCCGGAATGCCCCGCACGGATCGTGACCGGCTCACGTGCCCGGCATTCCGCCGACGCACGGGCACCGTCGAGGTATACGGAGCCGAGCCGCCGGGGTGTCCCGCGCTGCCCGGCCCTCTTCAGGGAGAGGCACCCGCCCGTCATGAACGTCCGCCGCAGCGCAGCGGTGCTGGCCGCCGTCGCCGTCCTCGGCGCCGCCGCACCGGCCGCAGCCGACTCGTCCCCGTCACCGTCCCGGCCCGCGCTGCCGTCCGCGCTGTACGGCGACACCGACCCGCAGTACGACGGGGTGTGGCGCCAGTCGCTCGCCCTGCTCGCCCAGCACGCCGCCGGCGTCGAGCCGCCGAAGGCCGCCGTCGGCTGGCTGGCCGGCCAGCAGTGCGCCGACGGCTCCTTCGCGCCGTTCCGGGCCGACCCGTCCGCCGCGTGCGACGCGAAGACCACGGTCGACACCAACCAGACCGCCGCCGCCGTGCAGGCGCTCGTCGCGCTCGGCGGCCACGACGCCGTCACGGAGAAGGCCGTCGGCTGGCTGAAGTCCGTGCAGAACGAGGACGGCGGCTGGGGCTACACCGCGGGCGGCGCCAGCGACACCAACTCCACGTCCGTCGTCATCGGCGCGCTCGCCGCCGCCGGCGAGGAGCCCGGCGCGGTGAAGAAGGGCGGCAAGTCCCCCTACGACGCGCTGCTCGGCCTGGAGCTGCCCTGCACGGGCGAGGGCGCGGGCGCGTTCGCGTTCCAGCCGGAGAAGGACGGCTCGCTGGCCGCCAACGCCGACGCCACGGCGGCGGGCGTGCTCGGTGCGCTCGGCAAGGGCCTGCTGGTCGAGCCCGGCGAGGGCGAGGGCGCCGCGGCCGGCTCCTGCGTCAGGGCCACCACCCCGGAGCAGGCCGCCGCCAACGGCGCCGCCCACCTCACCGACGCGCTCGCCGCCAAGGGGTACCTCCTCGCCCCGACGCCCGGCGGCGAGGAGCAGCCCGACTACGGCAACACCGCCGACGCGGTGATCGCGCTCGCCGCGCGGGGCGACACGGCGCAGGCGGAGAAGTCGCTCGCCTGGCTGGAGAGGAACGCCGTGGACTGGGCCGCGCAGAACGGGCCCGGCGCCTACGCCCAGCTCATCCTCGCCGCGCACGCGACGGGCGCGGACCCGCGCGCCTTCGGCGGCGCCGACCTGGTGAAGCAGCTCCAGGCCGCCGGCCCGGCACAGGAGCGCGCGGCGGCGGACCGGCGCGCGGAGAACGAGGAGAACGAGGAGAACGAGGAGAACGCGGGCTCCGCGTCCGTCGTGTGGTGGATCGCCGGCGGCGTCTGTCTGGTCGCGGCCGTCGGCGCCGGCTTCCTGATCGCCGCCCGCGCCAAGAGGCGGCAGCCGTGATCCGCCGGGTCACCGTGCTCCTCCTGGCCGCGCTGCCGCTCCTGCTGGCGGGCGCCGGCCAGGCCCAGGCCGCCGGGTACCGCTACTGGTCCTTCTGGGAGCGGGACGGCTCGGCGTGGACGTACGCCACCGTGGGGCCGTCGCTGTCCCGGCCCGCCGACGGCGATGTGCAGGGCTTCCGCTTCTCGGTCAGCGAGGACTCCGGCGACGCCGCGAAGCCGCGCGGCACCGCCGACTTCGACGCGATCTGCGCGCGGACGCCCGCGAAGGACGGCACGAAGCGGGTGGCGCTGGTCCTCGACTTCGGCACGCCCGCCGACGCCCCGTCCGGGGAGCGGCCCCCGGCCGGCCGCACGGCCTGCGCGCAGGTGCCGGAGGACGCCACGGCGGCGGAGGCGCTGGCCTCGGTCGCCGAGCCGCTGCGCTACGACAGCAACGCGCTGCTGTGCGCGATCGCGGGCTATCCGGCGAAGGGCTGCGGCGAGCAGGTGGCCGGGGGCGGGAAGGAGTCCGCCCCCGGCACGGAGTCCGGCACGGAGGAGACCTCCGCGCCGGACGACGGCGGCTCCGGGCCCTCGGTGGGGCTGATCGCCGGTGCGGCGGTGGTGGTCGTGCTGGGCGCCGCGGCCGTCTGGCAGGCCCGCCGCCGTGCGTGAGTCACGCGGCTCCGGGCGTCCGGGCCTCGCCCGGCCGCGCCCGGAGCGGGGGGCGCCGCCCGTCGGCGTCCCCGTCCCCCGCGCGCGCCGCGCCCCGCTGCACCCCGGCGCGTGGTGGCTGTGGGCCCTCGCGCTGGGCACCGCGGCCACCCGCACCACCAACCCGCTCCTGCTCGCCCTCCTGATCACCGTCTCCGGGTACGTCGTGGCCGTCCGCCGCCCGCACACGCCGTGGGCCCGCTCCTACGGCGCCTTCGTGAAGCTCGCCGCCGCCGTGCTGGTGCTGCGGCTCGCCTTCGCGGTCGTCCTCGGCTCGCCGATCCCCGGCACCCACACCCTGTTCACGCTCCCCGAGGTGCCGCTGCCCGACTGGGCGCAGGGCATCCGCCTGGGCGGCCGGGTCACCGCCGAGGGCCTCGCCTTCGCCCTGTACGACGCGCTGCGGCTGGCCGCGCTGCTCATCTGCGTGGGCGCCGCGAACGCCCTGGCCAGCCCGTCCCGCCTGCTGAAGTCCCTGCCGGGCGCCCTGTACGAGCTGGGGGTGGCCGTGGTGGTGGCGCTGACCTTCGCGCCGAACCTGATCGCCGACGTACGGCGGCTGCGCGCCGCCCGCCGCCTGCGCGGGCGTCCCGACAAGGGCGTGCGCGGGCTGGTCCAGGTGGGGCTCCCGGTCCTCGAAGGCGCCCTGGAGCGCTCGGTGTCCCTGGCCGCCGCGATGGACGCGCGCGGGTACGGCCGTACCGCCGAGGTGCCGCCCGCCGTGCGGCGCGCCACCGCCGCCCTCACGCTGGGCGGCCTGCTCGGCGTCTGCGCCGGGACGTACGGGCTGCTCACCGCCGAGGGCGGCAGGTACGGGCTGCCCGTGCTGCTCGCCGGCCTGGTGTCCGCGCTGGCGGGCCTCCGGCTCGGCGGGCGGCGCACCCTGCGCACCCGCTACCGCCCGGACCCGTGGGACGCCCGCGCCTGGCTGGTCACCGCGTCCGGCGCGGCCGTGGCGGCGCTCCTGATCCTGGCCGGCTCGCTCGACCCCGGGGGCCTGAACCCCGGTGTGGTCCCGCTGGAGCCGCCCACCCTGCCCCTGTGGCCGGCGGCGGCCGTGCTCATCGGTCTGCTGCCCGCCTTCGTCACCCCCGCCCCCGAGGCGGTCCGCGACCCCCGCGAGGAGCCGACCCCGTGATCCGCTTCGAGAACGTGTCGGTGACCTACGACGGCGCGGCACAGCCCTCCGTGCGAGGCGTCGACCTGGAGGTCCCCGAGGGCGAACTGGTCCTGGTGGTGGGCCCGTCCGGCGTCGGCAAGTCGACGGTGCTGGGCGCGGTCAGCGGACTGGTGCCGCACTTCACCGGCGGCACCCTGCACGGCCGGGTCACGGTCGCGGGCCGCGACACCCGCACCCACAAGCCGCGCGAACTCGCCGACGTGGTGGGCACGGTGGGCCAGGACCCGCTGTCCCACTTCGTGACGGACACCGTAGAGGACGAACTCGCCTACGGCATGGAGTCGCTGGGCCTGCCGCCGGACGTGATGCGCCGCCGGGTCGAGGAGACCCTGGACCTGCTGGGCCTGGCCGGCCTGCGGGACCGCCCGATCTCCACGCTGTCCGGCGGCCAGCAGCAGCGGGTGGCCATCGGCTCCGTCCTCACCCCGCACCCGAAGGTGCTGGTCCTGGACGAGCCGACGTCCGCCCTGGACCCGGCGGCCGCCGAGGAGGTCCTGGCGGTCCTCCAGCGCCTGGTGCACGACCTCGGCACCACGATTCTGATGGCCGAGCACCGCCTGGAGCGGGTCGTCCAGTACGCCGACCAGGTCGTGCTGCTGCCGGGCCCCGGTGAGCGCCCGTGGATGGGCGCTCCGGCGGAGGTCATGGCGGTCTCCCCGGTCTGCCCGCCGGTGGTCGAGCTGGGGCGCCTGGCCGGCTGGTCCCCGCTGCCCCTGACGGTCCGCGACGCCCGCCGCAGGGCCGCGCCGCTGCGCGAGCGTCTGGAGGGGGAGCGGCCCGGGCGGGACGCCGCCCCGCCGCGGCCCGCGCCCCCGGTGAAGCGCCGCTTCACACGCGCGAGGAAGCAGAACGCCGACGCCCCCGAGCCGGTGGCGGAGGTGCGGTCCCTCGCCGTCCGCCGCGACCGCGTGCGGGCGCTGACCCACGTGGACCTCACGGTGTCGCCCGGTGAGACGATCGCGCTCATGGGCCGCAACGGCGCGGGCAAGTCGACGCTGCTCGGCGCGCTGGTGGGGCTGGTCCCCCCGTCCTCCGGGTCGGTCCGCACCGGCGGCGCGGTCCCGCACCGCACCCGCCCCCGCGACCTGGTCCGCAAGGTCGGCCTGGTCCCCCAGGAGCCCCGGGACCTGCTGTACGCGGACACGGTGGCGGCGGAGTGCGCGGCCGCCGACCGGGACGCGGAGGCGGAGCCCGGCACCTGCCGCGCGCTGCTCACCGAGCTGCTGCCGTCGGTGGCCGACGACCTCCATCCCCGCGACCTGTCCGAGGGCCAGCGGCTCACCCTCGCCCTCGCGGTGGTGCTCGCCGCACGGCCGCCCCTGCTGCTGCTCGACGAGCCGACCCGCGGCCTGGACTACGCGGCGAAGGCCCGGCTGGCGGCGATCCTGCGCGGCCTGGCCGCCGGGGGCCACGCCCTCGTCATGGCGACGCACGACGTGGAGCTGGCGGCGGAACTGGCGGACCGGGTGGTGCTGCTCGCCGAGGGCGAGGTGATCGCGGACGGTCCGTCGGCGGAGGTGGTCGTGGCGTCACCGGCGTTCGCCCCGCAGGTGGCGAAGATCCTGGCGCCGCAGCCCTGGCTCACGGTCGCCCAGGTGAAGGAGGCGCTGGAGCGATGAGCACGCCGATCCCCGCGCGGCCGGCGGACCGCCAGGCCCGCGCCCTGCGTCTGGGCCCCCGCTCCTGGCTGGCGCTGGCGCTGGTGAGCGCGGTGGGCGTGGCCGGGTTCGGCTGGCCGTTCCTCGCCCCGCCGAAGTCGGCGGTGAACGCGCACGCCGCCGACGCGCCGTGGCTGTTCGCGGGGCTGCTCGTCCTGCTGGTCGCCGTGGTGGCGGCGGCCCTGTCGGAGTCGGACCTGGGCGCGAAGGCGGTGGCGATGCTCGGCGTCCTCGCGGCGGTGGGCGCGGCCCTGCGCCCCATCGGCGCGGGCACGGCCGGGCTGGAGCCCATGTTCTTCCTGATGGTGCTCAGCGGCCGGGTCCTCGGACCGGGGTTCGGCTTCGCCCTGGGCTCGGTCACGATGTTCGCGTCCGCGCTGCTCACCGGCGGGGTGGGCCCCTGGATGCCGTTCCAGATGCTGGCGATGGGCTGGTTCACCATGGGCGCGGGCCTCCTGCCGGGCCCCGACCGGCTGCGCGGGCGCGTCGAGGTCTGGATGCTCGCCGTGTACGGCTTCCTGGCCGCCTTCGCCTACGGCACCGTGATGAACATGGCGGGCTGGCCCTTCATGCGGGAGCTGGCCTCGAGCATCGCCTTCAACGGCGACGACCCGGTGTCCGCCAACCTGGCCCGCTTCGTCGTGTACTGCCTGGCCACCTCCCTGGGCTGGGACCTGGGGCGGGCCGTGATCACGGTGGTGCTGACGCTCACCGTCGGGGCGACGGTGCTGCGGGCGCTGCGCCGCGCCACGCGCAGGGCCGCTTTCGAGGCGCCGGTCACCTTCGCCGACGCCCCTCGGTAGGCGTGCGTGCGCGCCGCGCACACGAGTCGGTGAAGCACCCCACATGACCCGGGTCACATACGAAGGAGCACCGTAGGCGGGCGGCGGAGTCAGGTGGCGGCAGCCCGCCCGAAACCGGACCTGGCGGACATGGGGACCCACCCCCCTCCGACCGCCGGTAGTAAAAGGGGCCTTTGCGGGCAAACGCCGGATTTGTTTCTGTGGAGCGGTCGCCGGGCGCCGACGTCCCCCACGGGTCGCGGCGCCGCCGTGCGCCCCGCCTCCCGGCGCGGCCGCGACTCCCCCGCTTCCGACCGAAAGGCCGCCTGTGTCCGCCGCTTCCCTCCTCCGCTCCGTCGCCACCCCGAAGAAGGCCCTCGCCGGCGCCGCCCTGACGGCCGCCACGTGCGGCACGCTGATCGCCGCCGCGCCCGCGCAGGCCGCGACCACGGCGGCGCCCGCCTCGGCCGCCTCGGCCCAGGCGACCGCGAAGAAGATGATCGGCAACTCGGCCGAGTTCCAGTGCTTCTCGAACATCGTGGCGCACGAGAGCAAGCTGGAACCCGCAGGCCACCAACGCCTCCAGCGGCGCCTACGGCCTGGTCCAGGCGCTCCCGGCCGCCAAGATGGCCTCGGCCGGCTCCGACTGGAGGACCAACTCGGCCACCCAGATCAAGTGGGGCCTGGACTACATGAAGGACCGCTACGGCAGCGCCTGTGACGCCTGGTCCTTCTGGCAGGCCAACCACTGGTACTGATCACCCCGGCCACCCCCCGTACCGAAGGCGGCGACCCCCTGATCCCCGGGGCCGCCGCCTTCGCCTGTGGTCGGCCCAGCGCCCGCGTCCGGCCCGGGACGAGCGGGAGCCGCCCGCCGGGGCCGCCCGGCGCGGTGCGGGCGGCCGTCGGCGTCCCCGGCCTCACAGGGCGGTACGGCTAGGTCTCCCCGGCCGCCCGCGGTCACGCCATGAAGTCCTCGACGAGTGCGGGCGGGTCGGCGGCCCCGGTGGCGTGCGCCTCCCAGCCGGGGCGTGCCAGGTCGAAGACGACGCCCGGCAGCGGCCGGCCGAGGACGCGCTCGATCACCCCGTCGGCGTGCAGGTGCCGGACCAGGCCGATCACGGCGTCGCGGAAGTGCGCGCGCAGCAGGCGGGCCCGGGCGGCCACGTCCCCGTCGTCCAGCACCCGGTCCAGGTCGAACTCGCCGTCGCACCAGGCGCCGAGGCGCCGCACCTCCTCGACGTACACCTGGCTGCCGACCGGGTCCTCGGGGACGTTGCCGAGCCTCTCGAAGCCCTCGAGCGGCCAGTAGGCGTAGTTCCAGCGCGCCTCGCCGCCGTCGTCCGGGTCGCGCTCCCGCTCGTACCGGCTCTCGGTGGTGTGCCCGATGGCCACGTGAGGGCGGCGGCCGTCGTCCATCCGCCGGACACGGAAGGACAGGGCGCAGGTCTCGGGCCTCGATCCGGCGGGGAAGCGTTCGAGGACGCCGACGGCCGCGGTCCGCAGACGGGCGAGGAAGGTCTCCGGTCGATCCGTCGTCCGAGGAGCATCCCATCCGTCAACGACGGGTGACGGGACCCCCCTTGCGGAGTGAACGCCGGTACGGAGTATGACGTCTTCATGATCGTGCCCTCTGCCGACCTCGCCCTGATCCAGCGCCCCGACCCGGTTCCGCCGCGAAGGTCGCCCCTCCGCGCCTTCTGCCGGCGTCATCGCGTACCGCTCCTGGCCACGCTGCCCGTGCTGCCGCTGTACGCGCTGTGGTGGGCCGTGCTGGCCACCGGCGGCGGTGACCTCGCCGCCCAGGACGCGTGGGCGGGGTTCGCCACGCGGCACGGCGCCTCCGCGTACAACCTCTTCTGGTACGGCGGCATGCACACCGCCAACTACAGCCTGATATCGCCGTACTTGATGGCGGTCGTCGGGGTGCGGGCGCTCACCGTGGCGTCCGGGGTGGCCGCCACCTGGATCGCGGCGGTGCTGATCGGACGCGTGCTGCCGCGCCGGCCGCTCGCTCCCGCGCTGCTCGCGGCGCTCGGCCTGTGGGGCAACGTGGCCTCGGGGCGCACCACGTTCGCCCTCGGGGTGGCCTTCGGGCTCGCCGCGTGCCTGTACCTCACCGGGCGCAGACGTCTCGTCCTCACCGGTTCCCACGCCGCCCTCGCCACCATGGCGTCCCCGGTCGCGGGCCTGTTCCTCGCCGTGGTCGGCGCCGGGTACGCGCTGGTGCGGCGGCCGGGTCCCGCCGTCGCCCTGCTCGTCCCGCCCGCCCTGGTCGTGGGCGCGACCAGTCTGCTGTTCCCCTTCCAGGGCGAGCAGTTGATGCCCGCGGGCCGCATAGGGATACCCGCGACGCTCGGGATCGCCGTCGCGGTGCTGTCCCCGCCGTCCTGGCGGGTGGCGCGGTGGAGCGGCGTCGTCTACGCGGCCGGGACCGTGCTGGTGTATCTGATCCCCTCCCCCATCGGCACGAACGTCGAGCGGTTCGCCGAGTACGCCGCGCCGGTCGCGCTGCTGGTGGCCCTGCTCGCGCAGCCGCGGCTGCGGCCGGTGCGGCGCGCCCTGCTGGTGGCGGCGCTGGTGTTCTCCGCCGGGTGGACCGGCAAGAAGACCGTCGACGACCTGAAGGTGTCGACGGACGTCCCGGCCTGGGCGGCGCACACGGACGGCGTCGTCCGGGCCCTTCAGGCGCTCGGCGCGGACCGGACGCGAGTGGAGGCGGTGCCCGCCCGCAACCACCGGGAGGCGGTGGCGCTCGCCCCGCACGTGCACCTCGCGCGGGGCTGGAACCGGCAGCTCGACGTGGAGCGGGCCCGGCTGTTCTACGACGGCTCGTTCTCCGCCGCCTCCTACCGGGCGTGGCTGGACCGGTGGGCGGTCGGGTTCGTCGTGCTGCACGACGGCAAGCCCGACGGGTTCGCCGAGGAGGAGGCGCGGCTGGTGCGGGAGCGGCGGCCCGACTGGCTGGTGCCGGTCTGGCGGGACGCGCACTGGCAGGTGTTCCGGGTCCGGGACGCCGTCCCGCTGGTGTCCGCGCCGGGGTCGGTGGTGCGGACCTCCGGCGCGGAGCTGGTGCTGCGGGTGGCGCGGCCCGGCACCGTGACCGTGCGGATCGCGTACTCGCCGTGGCTGCGGGTGGATGGCGGCGGATGCCTGTCCCGCGCGGGCGAGTTCACCCGGCTCACCGTGTCCGCGCCCGGCGCGTACCGGATCAGCTCGGAGTACGGTCCTTCTCCGGCGCCGGCGGCCCGCTGCTGACCTCCTTCTCCTCCTTCTCCGTCTCCGCCGCCTTCTCCGTCTCCGCCGCCTTCTCCGTCTCCGCCGCCTTCTCCGTCTCCGCCGCCTTCTCCGTCTCCGCCGCCTTCTCCGTCTCCGCCGCCTTCTCCGTCTCCACCGCCTTCTCCGTCTCCACCGCCTTCTCCGCCGCCGCCGTGACCGTGCGGGCGCGCGGGCCCTGGAACAGGTAGGTCAGGCCGAAGCCGGCGCCGACGACGACCGCGCCGCCGACCGCGTCCAGGATCCAGTGGTTGCCGGTGGCGACGATCGCGGCGGCCGTGAACAACGGGTGCAGCAGGCCGAGGGCCTTCATCCACGCCTTGGGCGCGATGATCGCGATCACCAGGCCGCACCACAGCGACCAGCCGAAGTGCAGCGACGGCATCGCCGCGTACTGGTTGGTGAGCGCGGTCAGCGTGCCGTAGTCGGGCTGGGAGAAGTCCTGCACGCCGTGGACCGTGTCGATGATGCCGAGGCCCGGCATCAGGCGCGGCGGGGCGAGCGGGTACAGCCAGAAGCCGACCAGGGCGAGCAGCGTGGCGAAGCCGAGGGCGGAGCGCGCCCAGCGGTAATGGACGGGGCGGCGCCAGTAGAGCACGCCGAGCACGGTCAGCGGCACGGCGAAGTGGAACGACGTGTAGTAGAAGTCGAAGAACTCCCGCAGCCAGCCGATCTTCACCACGGCGTGGTTGACCGCGTACTCGATGTCCAGGTGGAGCACGCGCTCCAGGTCGAGGATCTGCCGGCCGTGCTCCTCGGCGCGGGCTCGGCCCGCCGAGTTGCTGCCGCCGGTCGCGGCGAGCCGCACCTTGGCGTACCCGGCGTAGGTGACGCGGATGAGCAGCAGCTCCAGCAGCAGGTTCGGCCGGATCAGCACCCGCCGCAGGAACGGCAGCAGCGGCACGAAGGCGAACCGGGCCGGCACGGGCGGGGCGTACGGCGTCGGCACCGGGTCACGGAAGTACGGCGAGGTGCGGCTGAGGAACGGCACGGCGGTGGCGGCGGCCAGCGCGGCGAGCAGCACCACGTTGTCCCGCAGCGGGTGCAGGAACGCCATGTTCGGCAGCATCATCTTGGCCGGCAGCGTCATCACCAGGACGACGGCGACGGGCCACACCAGCCGGTCGCGGGCGCGCGTGCCGACCCGGCCGACGACGGTGAGCAGCACCCAGAGCAACTGGTGCTGCCAGGCGGTCGGGGACACCGCTATGGCGGCGCACCCGGTGATGCCGACGGCGAGGAGGAGCTGGCCGTCGCGGGCGTAGTGGACGGCCCGCTTCAGTCCGAGGGCGACGACGGCGGCGCCCAGCAGCAGGAACAGGGCGATCTCCAGCGGGCCTTCGAGGCCGAGGCGGAGCAGCGCGCCGTGCAGGGACTGGTTGGCGAGGGCGTCGGCGGGGCCGCCGAGGCCGGCGCCCGCCAGGTGGTGCACCCAGTAGGTGGCGGAGTCCTGGGGCATGGCGGCCCAGGCGAGCGCGGTGGCCGTGGCGAAGGTGACGGCGGTCGTGGTGGCGGCCTGGCGGCGGCCGGTGAGCCACAGCAGCGGCGCGAAGAGCAGCAGGGTCGGCTGGAGGGCCGCCGCGACGCCGACGAGGACGCCGCCCGCCCGCTGCCCGTGCGCGACGAAGCAGCCGAGCAGGACGAGCAGCACCGGGATGATGCTGGTCTGGCCGAGCCAGAGGGTGTTGCGCACCGGCAGGGACAGCATGAGCAGGCTGACCGCGACGGGCGCGGCGAGCAGCGCGGTGCGCCGGCCGACCGGCTGCGGCAGGGCGCGGACGGCGATCAGCGCCAGGGCCACGACGAGCAGCAGGGTGCCGAAGGTCCAGCCCCAGCCGAGGGCCTGCTCGGCCGCTCTGGTGAGCGGTTTGAGGACCAGCCCGCCGAACGGCGTGCCGGTGAACTCGGTGGAGTCGTAGAGGGAGCCGCTGACGTGCAGCACGCCCTCGGGGCCCACCCAGGTCCCCAGGTCGGTCAGGCGTTCACCGCTCGGGGTGGTGAGGACGAGGGCGACCTGGCGCACCGCGAGGACCGCGGCGACCAGCCACAGTCCGAGGCGCGCCGCCCGCAGCCGCGCCCGGGTGCCGTCCACGGCCGTCGCGCCGAAAGCCTCGGCCGGTCGCCCAGTGTGTTCCGCATTCGCCACGCCTCGTCGGCCTCCCGCCCCGATTTCGCCCCGCGCGTCCCGTGCGGGGGCTTCGTCGTGCGCAGCCTACGAGGCGCGCACCCCTCGACAAGGACGCCGGACGCCGCCGCTTCACCTGACGGCCCGCTCTCTTTTGTCCGGATGACGATAGTCCGAGGGGGACGGAGTTGCCCCGGCGGGACGCGAGAAGCATCACAACCGGCCATGCGGAGCGGCGGCCCCGGTGGCCGCTGCATGCCTGGACACGGCGCATTTTCATGCAATATGCATCTATCTCCGTACGGTACGTGACGGGGGAGACGCCGCCTATCGTCGCTGGCTCCGGCCCGCCCGACAGCGCCGCCGCGCGGACCCGTCCCCGTCCCCGACGAAAGGCAGGCGAGCGAAGTCTTGTCGACTGCTCCCGTCGCCCCCCGCTCCGTCGCCCCCGGCACGGCCGGCACAGCACAGGCGTCCGACCCCTCCGCCGGTCCCCCGACGGTCACCGACCCCGCACTCGTCAGGCGCGCCGTGAAGGCGGCCGCGCTCGGCAACGCGATGGAATGGTTCGACTTCGGCGTCTACAGCTACATCGCCGTCACCCTGGGCAAGGTCTTCTTCCCCTCGGGTGACCCCACCGCCCAGTTGCTCTCCACGTTCGGCGCCTTCGCCGCGGCCTTCCTGGTCCGCCCGCTCGGC
The DNA here is from genome assembly GCF_055778765.1 of Streptomyces sp. DSM 120436. Lineage (NCBI taxonomy): Bacteria > Bacillati > Actinomycetota > Actinomycetes > Kitasatosporales > Streptomycetaceae > Streptomyces > Streptomyces sp. DSM 120436. Next base: position 1,985,679 of record NZ_JBSKBS010000002.1, read on the forward strand.
GGCATGGTCTTCGGCCCGCTCGGCGACCGCGTGGGCCGGCGGAAGGTCCTCGCCCTCACGATGATCATGATGGCCGCGGGCACCTTCGCCATCGGCCTGATCCCCTCCTACGCCGCGATCGGCGTAGGCGCCCCGGTCCTGCTGCTGGCGGCCCGCCTGGTGCAGGGCTTCTCCACCGGCGGCGAGTACGCGGGCGCCTCCACCTTCATCGCCGAGTACGCCCCCGACAAACGGCGCGGCTTCCTCGGCAGCTGGCTGGAGTTCGGCACGCTCGCCGGGTACGTCGGCGGTGCGGGCCTGGTGACGCTGATGACCGCGCTGCTGTCCACGGACGCCCTGCTCTCCTGGGGGTGGCGCATCCCGTTCCTGATCGCCGGGCCGATGGGCGTCATCGGCCTCTACCTGCGCATGCGGCTGGAGGAGACGCCCGCCTTCGCCGCCGAGGCCGCCAAGGCCGAGGCCGAGCGCCCGAAGGTGCCGCTGCGCGAGATGATCACCGGCCAGTGGCGCGCGCTGCTGCTGTGCGTCGGCCTGGTGCTGGTCTTCAACGTCACCGACTACATGCTGCTGTCGTACATGCCGAGCTACCTCACCGGCGAGCTGGGCTACGACGCCACGCACGGCCTGGTCGTCGTGCTCGGCGTGATGGTGCTGATGATGACCGTCCAGCCGTTCGCGGGCGCGCTGACCGACCGGGTGGGGCGCCGCCCGGTGATCGCGGCCGGCTGCGCCGGGTTCCTCGTGCTGTCCGTGCCCGCGCTGCTGCTGATCCGCGACGGCGGACTGCTCGCGGTCGCCGCCGGCCTGGGCGCGCTCGGCCTGCTGCTGGTCTGCTTCACCGCCGCGATGCCGTCCGCGCTGCCCGCGCTGTTCCCCACCCGGGTCCGCTACGGCTCGCTGTCCATCGGCTTCAACGTCTCGGTGTCCCTGTTCGGCGGCACCACCCCGCTGGTGGTCACCGCCCTGATCGGCGCGACCGGCGACGTGATGATGCCCGCCTACTACATGATGGCGGCCGCCGTGATCGGCGGGTTCGCGGTGTGGCGCATGGCCGAGTCGGCGGGCCGCCCGCTGCCCGGCTCGCCGCCGTCACTCGAGCCCGGGACACACCCGGAAAAGGTCTGACGGCCCGGCGCCGCGCCCCGTATCTTCGACAGCCGATCCGGCCGGGCAGGACCGGCCGGCCCGACGGAAGGCACACCCGCATGAGCGAGGCGCGGACCTGGAACGCGGTGGACGACCACCTCACCGGGCAGCTCCTGGGCGACGACCCGGACGAGGCCCTGGCGGCGGCGCTGCGCGACAGCGACGCCGCCGGCCTCCCGCCCATCGCCGTCTCCCCGCTGCAGGGCAAGCTGCTCCGGCTCCTCGCCCGGCTCCAGGGCGCCCGGCGCGTCCTGGAGATCGGCACGCTCGGCGGCTACAGCACCATCTGGCTGGGCCGCGCCCTGCCCGCCGACGGGCGGCTGGTGACCCTGGAGTACGACCCCCGGCACGCCGAGGTCGCGGTCCGCAACATCGCCCGCGCCGGTCTCGCCGGGCGGGTCGAGGTGCGGGTCGGTCCGGCGCTGGAGTCGCTGCCGAAGCTCGCGGACGAGCACCCGCCGCCGTTCGACCTGGTGTTCATCGACGCCGACAAGGCGAACAACCCGCACTACGTCGAGTGGGCGCTGCGGCTGACGGCCGCGGGCAGCCTGATCGTCCTCGACAACGTGGTGCGCGGCGGCCGGATCGCCGACCCCGCGAACACCGACCCGGACGTGGTGGGCACCCGCGCCGCCCTGGACCTGCTCGGCAGCCACCCGCGGCTCGACGCCACGGCGCTGCAGACGGTCGGAGCCAAGGGGTACGACGGGTTCGCGCTGGCGCGCGTGGTGGCGTGAGCGGAGCCGTACGGGCGCCTCACACCTCGTGGTAGAAGCCCACGTTGACGCTGCGCGGGGTGGTGCGGTCCTGGATCACGATCTCCCCGCTGCCGCCCCGGGGCAGCGGCACGGTCCCGCCGTACGCGACCGGCCGGGTGTGCTCCCCGACGGTCAGCCGCACCTCGGACGACGGCTCGGGCAGCGAGCCGCGCAGCCAGGTCAGGTGCCAGCCGCCGTCCTGCGCGCACCGGAACTCCAGGTGCGCGCGGGACACGAACAGCCAGTCGTCCGGCGTCGTCAGCCGGCACAGGGACGCGTCCCTGCCCACCCGCAGCACCGTGCCCGGCTCGCTGGGCGCGTCGGCCATGAGCATCCCGGCCGTGGCGCCCGCTTCCGCCGCGGACACCGCGGCCATGGTGAGTTCGAGCACGTGCGCTCCTCCTGAGAGGTCCCGGGGGCCGGAGCGGCCGGATCGGCTGCCCGCCGCCGCATGATAAAACGCCCGGCCGTACCGCGTCCGGCACAATGGCCCTATGACCGAGCGGAAGCCACCCGGCGTCGACTTCGAAAGCTGGGTCGAGAAACAGATCCGCGACGCCGACGCGCGCGGGGAGTTCGAACGGCTCGAGGGCGCGGGCAGGCCGCTGCCGCGCGAGGTCGAGGACGCCTACGACGAACTGTGGTGGGTGAAGCGGAAGATGGCCCGCGAGGGCATGTCGGTGCTGCCGCCGACGCTGGCCCTGCGCAAGGAGGCCGAGGACGCGCTGGAGGCGGCGCTCGCGGCCCCCTCCGAGCGGATCGTGCGGAAGATCCTCGCGGAGATCAACGCGAGGATCAGCGACATGATGTTCAAGCCGCCGCCCGGCCCCCCGCTGGGCAAGAAGCCGTACGACGTCGAGGACGTCGTACGCCGGTGGCGGGAGCGCCGGGCGGCGTCGGACGGACAGGGCGACCAGGGCGGGCCGGGCCGCTAGACGGTCAGCAGGCGCTCCGCGAGTTCGCGGTAGTCCCGCAGCGCGAGCCGCAGTTGCTCGGTGTCGGCGGCCGGCGCGGAACCGTCCTTCGGGTCGCCCTGGGCGGGCGTCCGCCAGTTCTGCGCGAGGGCACGGCGGCGCTCGGTGAGCGCGTCGGTCAGCCGCTCGGTGAGCTCGTGCAGGACGAGGTCCGCCTCCTCGACGGCGTCCCGCGGCCGGTCCACGAACCCGGCCACGGCCTGCCGGAGCTGCGCGGAGAGGCGGTCACAGGTGTCGTCGGTGAGCAGACGGGCCTCGGGGCCGTGGTGACCGGTGTGCCCGGACCCTCCCTTCGCGCCGGGTGCGGAGCCGTGGGCGCCGGCGCCGTCCGGGCCGGTGCCGGGCGTGTGGGCGCCGGCGCCGTCCGGGCCGGGCACGGTGGTGCGGTCGGTCGTGCGGGCGCCGGCGCCGGGGGCGCCGGTCTGCGGGTGGGCGGCGACCAGCGGGCTCCCGGTCCCGGCGGAACCGGTGTCCGTGCCGCGGGGGGCGGCGGAGGTCTCCGTACCGTCGTGCCCGCGGACCGGGGATCCGCTGCCCGCGCCGTGCGCGGTGTCCGTGCCCCCCGGCAGGGTGTCCGTGCCGCGCGGGGCGTCCGTGCCGCCGAAGCCGGCGGTGGGGTCCGCGCCCCCACGGCTCGGGGAGGCGTCCCCCGCACGGGCGGCGTCCGTCTTGCGGTCGAGCGTGGCCGCCTCGTGGCCGGGGTCCGCGGAGGCGGGGCCGGTGGCCGGGGCGTCCGGGGCGGCCCCCTGGCTCCGGGGGATCCAGGTGTCCTGGGTGTGACGGGGTGCGTCGGGCATGACGATCAGCTCTCCTTCGCCTGGCGGCGGTGCAGCAGCGACGGGGTGCGCTGCCCGCCGCGGTGGGTGGCGGGGGCGTCGGCACGGCCGCCGGCGACGCCACGGCGTGCGCCGTCGTGCCGTGACGGCCGGACCAGTTCCTCGAACAGCGCCCGCGCCTCGACCATCGCCTCGCGCATCTCCTCCGTGCCGGCGCTGCCGTCGTGCGCGCCGTCCGGGTGGGCCCGCGCGACGCGGTGCACGCGGCGGTAGCCCTCGACGTGGTGGGCGTGGTGCACGGACAGCGCCGCGACCTGCTCCTCGTACTGCCCGCCCGCGGGGAAGCCGCGCGCGCCGGCGAGCTCGGCGATCAGCCGGTCCGCCTCGACGACCGCCTCGCGCGGGGCGTCGACGAACCGCTCCTGCGCGGCCGTCCAGCGCGCCTCGTAGCGCTCGCGCTCGGCCGGCTCCAGCGGCCGTACCTGGAGGGAGCCGTGGCGCTCCACGCGCTCGGCCAGCTCCCGTTCGGCGGCCTTGGTGTCCCCGTCGTGCCGCGCGACGGCACGCTCGTACTCGGGGCCGAAGCGCCGCTTGAGGTTCGCTCCGTGTCGCGGGCCGCGTGCGCGCAGGGTCAGGACGACCGCGACGGCGACAACGACCGCGAAGATCACGATCAACGCAATGATCAGGCCAGTGGACATGATGCCTTCCGGGGGTTCTCGTCCCAACCGGCACTCCTCGCGAGCCGGTTCGCCCATCGGGTTGCCCGATGCACCGCGCACAAACTGCGCGGTGCAGACGCCCGCGCCCGCCGCCGGCACCCCCGCCGCCCCAACTCGCTTGCGCGGACGTGCTGTCGGGGACCGACAATGCCGCCATGACCTGGACCGTCGCCCCGGAACGCCCCGACTCGCCCGCCGCCCTCGCGCTCTGGCGGGCGTACTACACGGAGGTCAGCGACCGCTGGTACCTGCTGCACGAGGGACGCCGGACCGACCCGGACGAGCTGGAGCGGGAGATCGCCGCCACCTCGGGCGCCGACCTCGTCCCGCCGCGCGGGCTGCTGCTGATCGCGCGGTACGCGGACGCGCCGGCGGGCAGCGCCGGGATCCGGCTGTCACCGGACGGCACGGCCGCCGAGCTGACCCGGGTGTTCCTGCACGAGCGGCTGCGCGGCCGGGGCGGTGCGGCGCTGCTGGTGCGGGCCGCCGAGGAGGCGGCGCGGGCCCGCGGCACCCGCCGGATGATCCTGGACACCCGCGGCGACCTGGTCGAGGCCCGCGCCCTGTACGCCCGCCTCGGCTACACGGAGACCGAGCCGCACAACGACGACCCGTACGCCGAGCACTGGTTCGCCAAGCGGCTCGCCTGAGCCCGGGCGGGCAGGCGGCCCTCAGCGCGCCGGGGTCACCGCGCGGGCGCCCCGGGGGCGTTCGTCACGGGAGCCGCACAGCTCGTCGTTGAGTTCGTGCACGAGCTGCACCAGGTCGGTCGGGCGGTCCGCCTCCCACCAGTCGCCCAGCAGCTCGGCCAGCGACTCCTCGCGTGCCCGTGCCAGCCGTTCGCTCACCTCCCGGCCCTCGTCGGTGAGCATCATGTCCACGCCCCGGCGCACGGCGAGGTGCCGGCTCTCGACCTGCCGCGACGCCTCCAGGACGACGTCCAGCGGGACGGGGTTGCGCTCGGCGAGCCGGGCCGGTTCCACCGAGCCGTGGCGGCGCATCCGCAGCAGCAGCCAGCTCGACGCGGGCAGCAGGTCGTAGCCCGCGCGGTCGGTGATCCTCCGGTAGATCTCCCGGCGCCCCTCGCGGGTGGCGAGCACCGACAGCGCGCGGCACACCTCGTCGTGCGAGGAGCGCTCCACCGGGTTCGGGGCCAGGGTCTCGGAGACGTCGGGCGCGGTGACCGAGGCGCGCAGCGGGTCCTCCTTCAGGAACCAGGCCAGCGCGAAGCCCAGCAGCGCGAACGGCACGGCGTACAGGAAGACGTCGGTGATGGCCGTGGAGTAGGCGTCCAGCGCGGCGGGGCGCAGGGCGGGCGGCAGCGCGTCGATGCCGCGCGGGTCGGCCTCCAGCGTCCCGGGCGAGACGCCGGGCGGCAGATCCGCGCCGCGGAGGGCGGCGGTGAGCTGGTCGTCGAGCCGGCCCGCGAAGATCGCGCCGAACACGGCGACGCCGAAGGAGGCGCCGATGGACCGGAAGAAGGTCGCCCCGGAGGTGGCGACGCCGAGGTCCTCGTAGGGGACGGCGTTCTGCACGATCAGCACCAGGACCTGCATGACCAGGCCGAGGCCGAAGCCGAAGACGAAGAAGAACGCGCTCATCACCGCGGTGGAGCTCTGCGTGTCGAGCTGGTGGAGCAGCAGCAGTCCGACGGCGGTGACGGCGGTGCCCGCGATCGGGAACACCTTCCAGCGGCCGGTGCGGCTGACGATCTGCCCGGAGCCGGTGGAGGACAGCAGCATGCCCGCCACCATCGGCAGCATGTGCACCCCGGACAGGGTCGGGCTGATGCCGTGGACCACCTGGAGGAAGGTCGGCAGATAGGTCAGCGCGCCGAACATCGCGAAGCCGACGATGAAGCTGATCACGGCGGACAGGGTGAAGGTCCGCACGCGGAACAGCTTGAGCGGCAGCACCGGTTCGGCGGCCCGGCGCTCCACCGCCACGAAGGCGACGATCAGCACGGCGCTCAGCACCGCGAGTCCGATGATCTGCGGCGACGCCCAGGCCCAGGTGGTTCCGCCGAGGGAGGCGACCAGCACCAGACAGGTGGCGACGGAGGCGATGAGGAAGGTGCCCAGGTAGTCGATCACGTGCTTGGCCGACCGGCGGGGGATGTGCAGCACGGCGGCGATGACGGCGAGCGCGACGATCCCGACGGGCACGTTGACGTAGAACACCCAGCGCCAGCTCAGATGCTGGGTGAACAGCCCGCCGAGCAGCGGCCCGAGCACACTCGTCGCGCCGAACACCGCCCCGAACAGGCCCTGGTAGCGGCCGCGTTCGCGGGGCGGCACCAGATCGCCGACGATCGCCATCGACAGCACGATCAGTCCGCCGCCGCCGAGGCCCTGCAGCGCGCGGAACCCGATCAGCTGGGCCATGTCCTGCGCCACCCCGCACAGCACGGACCCGACCAGGAAGATGACGATGGCGGTCTGGAAGAGACGCTTGCGGCCGTACTGGTCGCCGAGCTTGCCCCACAGCGGGGTCGCGGCCGTGGACGCCAGCAGGTAGGCGGTGACCACCCAGGACAGGTGCTCCAGGCCGCCCAGCTCGCTGACGATGGTCGGCAGGGCGGTGGAGACGATCGTCTGGTCGAGGGCGGCCAGCAGCAGGCCGAGCAGCAGCGCGCCGATCGACAGCAGGACGCCGCCGGACACCTGGTCCTCGCCGGCGCCGCCCGTCCCCGTCGAACCGTCCGGCGGTGCGGGCCGTGCGGGTCCCGTGTCCGACTCCGAACGGTGCGCGTCCCCGGCCATGCAGACCTCCAGAGGTTCTCGTTCCACCCTCCATCGTGGTCGGAGTGACCGCATATGGCCTGTCGAGTCCTACCGGAAGTTCTCATTCCGGGGGCGCGCGAACGCGAGTGTGAAGATGATCTGCATAATCTCTGGAGTTCGCGAGGGGAGGGATGACACGTGGACCAGCCGGACGGGCACCCGTGCCCGGAATGCGGTGCGCCCAGGAACACCGACAACACTCCGTCGTGCGGCTGCACCCGACGCGCCTCCGACGCCCTCCGCGACGCCCGCACGGCGGAGGCGGCCGCGGCGGAGGACTTCGACCCCCTGCGGATACGCCCCTACGTCGACCTGGACGGCCGTCCGGGCAGCACTACGCCGGACGGGTCGCCCCGGGCGACGGAACCGGGCGCGCCGCCCGCCCCCGAGGCGCCCGGGGCTTCCCGGACACCCGTGAGCGGGGGTGCGGGAGCGCCCGACGCCACCGCGGCCCCGGAGGCCGTACACCCCGACGCCACGGAGACCGGCGGGGCAGCGCCCGGCTCCGCGGCCGCGTCCGAAGCGGGGGGAGCCGGAGCGGGGGGAGCCGGAGCGGGGGGAGCCGCCGGCGCCGGGGCGACGCCCCGCACCGGAACACCCCGCGCGGGGGCCGCGCGCACCGGCGGCCACACCGACGCGGCACCCGCCACCGCCGACCGGGCCGGCACCGGCGCGCCCGGCGGACGGCGGGCGCCGGCGGAAGCCGCCGGCCCGGGGGCGCCCGACGCCACCATGACGCTGCGCGCCGTCCGCCCCGACGGCGCTGCGCCCGGCACCGGGAAGTCCGGCGCCGCGGCCGCGCCCGGCGCCCCGGCAGCCGCACCCGGACCCGACGACGCCACGGCCGTGGGGAAGACCGTCGCCCCCGGCGCCGACGACCGCACGTCCGTGCTGCCCACGCCCCTCGCCCCCGGCACCGCACGGCCGAACGCCGACGATCTGGGCCTCTTCGACGACGCCACGCGTCCGCTCCGCGCGGTGCCCGCGGAAGCGGCGGTGCCCGTGGAAGCGGTGGCGCCCGCGGGAACGGCCGTCCCCCGGCCCGGCGCCGCCGCGCCGCGCGACCGCCGCAGGCGCGGCGCGCTGATCGCGGCGTCCGGCGCGGTCGTGGCCGTCCTGGGCGCGGCGGGCTGGGCGAGCGGGCTGTTCTCGTACGACACGCCGTCGCGGAACACCGCCGCACCGGACGACATCAGGGCGAGCGTGCCGGACGCGTCGTCCGCGGCCCCCTCGGCGGAGCCGTCCCCCGACGCCTCGTCCGCCTCCCCCACCGCGTCCGCGTCCGCGTCGGACTCCCCCTCCGCGAGCGCGAGTGCGAGCGCGTCCGGGTCCCCGTCGCCCTCGGCGTCCAGTTCCGCGCCGAGCCCGTCCGCGTCCGCCGAGCCGTCGGCGACCCCGTCGGCCGACGCCGCGTCCTCCGCGCCCGCGGCGGCCCCGGAGCCGGAGGAGCCGGTCGGCGCCGCCCCCGTGCTGCGGCGCGGCGACCGGGGACCGGAGGTCGTCGAACTCCAGCAGCGTCTGCGCCGGCTGTGGCTGTACCACGGTGACCTCGACGGCCGGTACAGCCACCGGGTGGAGGAAGGCGTGCGCCACTACCAGTGGTCCCGCGGCATCACCGAGGAACTGGGTGTGTACGGCCCGCAGACCCGCAGCCGCCTGGAGACGGAGACCCAGGCGCCCTGACAGGCCCGCGCCGCCGGTCGCCCCTCACGCGGAGACGTGCAGCCGGATCGTCCCCTCCGGCGTGCGCTCGACCCGCACCTGGGTCAGGTCCCGGACGACGACGTCCGGCTGGTGGAAGCCGGCCCGCGGGCCGATGCCGACCACCCGCATCCCGGCGGCGCGCCCCGCGGCGATCCCCGCGCCGGAGTCCTCGAAGACGACGCAGTCGGCCGGGTCGACGCCCAGCTCCGCCGCGCCCTTCAGAAAGCCCTCCGGGTCGGGCTTGCTCGCGCCGACCGACTCGGCGGTGATCCGCACCGCGGGCTGTTCGAGCCCGGCGGCGGCCATCCGCGCCGTGGACAGGGCGACGTCCGCCGACGTGACGAGCGCGTGCGGCAGCCCGTCGAGGGAGGCGAGGAACTCACGGGCGCCCGGTATCGCGACGACGCCCTCGGTGTCCGCGGTCTCCTCCGCGAGCAGCCGGGCGTTCTCCGCGTGGTTCTGCTCCATGGGCCGGTCCGGCAGCAGCAGGGCCATGGAGGCGTAGCCCTGTCGGCCGTGCACCACCTTCATGACCTCGTCGCCGTCCAGCCCGTGGCGCTCGGCCCAGCGGCGCCAGATGCGCTCGACCGAGGCGTCGGAGTTGACGAGGGTGCCGTCCATGTCCAGCAGGAGGGCGCGGGCGGGGAGTACGGCGGTGGTGGCCGTCATCGGCTGCTCCAAGGCGGGGGTGCGGGACCGCGGGGGCTGATCCTGTACGGGACCGTGGGGACGGACCCCGTGCGGACCGTGGGAACGGATTCCGTGCGGGACAGAGCGGCCCCGCCCGCCGGTCAGGGAGAACGGGCGGGAGCCACTTTGTTCATCCACGGTACAAAACGTACCCCACGTCCCGCCACCGTCCCCACCGGGTGTTCACCGACGGGACGGACCCCGGTCACCCGGCGACCGCCTCCCACAGGCTCCACACGCCCAGGCCCAGCATGAGCAGCGCCGCGATCCGCGTGATCAGCTTCAGCGGCACCCGCTTCATCAGCGCCTTGCCGCCGACGATGCCGAGACCGGCCACCGCCCACAGCGCCAGCACGGCCCCCAGGCCCACCGAGAGCGGGTCGTCGTAGCGGGCGGCGAGGTTGGCCGTCATGATCTGCGTCAGGTCGCCGAACTCGGCGACCAGGATGAGCATGAACCCGGCCCCGGCGACCTTCCAGAAGGACTGGTCCTCCGGCTTGCGGATCTCCTCCTCGCCCTCGTCCTTCTTGAACAGCAGCATCGCCGCGCCGGCGAGGAAGAGCACACCCGTGACCGCGTGCACGAGCTGCTGCGGCAGCAGGGTCAGCACACTGCCCGCCGCCACGGCCAGCGCGACGTGCACCGCGAAGGCGGCGGCGACGCCGGCGAAGACGTACGAGGCGCGGTAGCGGGTGCCGAGGACGAGACCGGCGAGCGCGGTCTTGTCGGGCAGTTCGGCCAGGAAGACGACGCCGAAGACGACGGCCGTCACGGTCAGGCTGATCAACGGTTCCTCAATCGGTCGGGGCCGCCCCGCCGAGAGCGATGAGCTTGCGCGCAAGACGCCTCGGCACGGCAGCACACTTCGGCGCCCGTGCCGTACGGCGCGGGCGTGCACTGCTTGCCGAAGGTCTCGCCGGCAGGCCCCTCACGGGCCTGCCTCCGGGCGCCGGCTCAGGCGGGCTGAGCAGTATGTCGACGGTCCGACACAGGGCTACTCCCCTTCTGCGCCGTCCATCGTACGCGAGGCCCGCCAGGACCCGGGAGACGGACGCCGGGCCCGGCCGCGCACCACCGTGCGCGGAAACTCCACACCAGGGCCGTAGACATGTCATGAGCACGTCATTAACTTCTTGCCGGACCCTCGCCTCCCGGCAACACGGCGTCGCGAGCATCCCCCTGCACGCACGCCAACACCCGCACCCCTCAAGGGAGTTCGCATGTCGAAGCTCTACGCGCGTCGACGGCTCAGCATAGCCGCGGCGCTCACCGGACTCATAGCCTCCGCCGGGCTGTTCAACGCCCCGGCCGCCTCCGCCGCCCTCCCCACCCCGGTGAGCGCCGCCACCGCGCGCGGCTACCTCGCCACCCTCCCCGTGCGCACCGAGAGCCGCACCGGCTACGACCGCGACCTGTTCCCGCACTGGAGCACCGTCAGCGGCAGCTGCAACACCCGCGAGACGGTCCTCAAGCGCGACGGCACCGATGTCGTCACCGACTCCGCCTGCGCCGCCACCAGCGGCCGCTGGTACTCCCCGTACGACGGCGCCACCTGGTCCGCCGCCTCCGACGTGGACATCGACCACCTGGTATCCGTAGCTGTGACGATCTGAATCGGTGTTTTCGCAGCTCAAAAGGTCAACGGCATATCGCCGACAACTGACGACCGCGAGATGATCAGCCCATGAGCTTCCGCGTGTACGCCAGGCACGTTCGTGACCCCGATCTCCCTTTCGACATGCGCCACCGAGCTCTTCGGAGCGCAGTGGCTGTTACTGCCCACTCGGTTTTCACGGGACGTGGTCATACCTGAGCACGGCAGGAAACCTCAGGAATGACGAGACGGCGCTAGCGGGCTCAGTCCGTGTCCGTGGCTGCCAGCACAGCGATGCGCCGAGCCCCCGGGGCGACGGAGACCAGCCCTATGTCCCACGCCACGCGCTCGAACCACTCCGTGGCGGCCCCAAAGCTGTACCAGTCACATTCCTGGACGGCTCTCTCCACTTCGCCGACCGGCGCTGTCGTGGAGGCTCCGGACAGGGCAGTGAGGGAACGCCAGGCGGCCAGTCGCCCATAAGCGCCGTAGACACCGTCGTTGTACGCGCCGCCGGCCGATGCCGCCGCGAAAAGCATGCGCCAAGCGTGGTCCGGTCGACAGGCGGAGAGGGTGAAGCGCTTGCCTGGCCCAAGGCCGCTCAGGCACTCCAGCCCCAGTGCCGCCAACAGCCCGGGAAGGATCTCCGCCTCAACCGGCTCCGCCGACTCGTACGTCCCGGCCTCGCTGCGGCCGTTGGACTCCTCCGCCCAGTTGGCCACCGCCGCGGCAGCGGTCTCGCTGAACTCCTCCGTCGTTGTCCCGGTCACGTGCGGCAGGGACGTGACGCTGCCCAGCGCGGCACCGGGGCCGTCCTGTGGCCAGTAAGGCATCGAATGACTGGCCCCGCCCACTGAGTACCTCGGAAGAGGTGGCATCTCCTCGGTCACCAACAACTCCAGCGGCAGCCCCGCGAGCGGATGATGGCTCCAGTGCGGTGAAGTCGCCCATGCCTCGATCGCCGCCGAGTCCGCGATCGCGACCCCCCTGAGCACCAGCTCCTGCACCAGGCAGGCGCGCAGCTCCTCCGAGGCTGCCGCGCGTGAACCGCCGCCGACGAAGGCCGTGCCCAGGTCCTTCGGGGTCTGGCCACCGGCGAGGAGGGACGCCGCGTAGCGGGCCAGCTTTCGATTGCCCGGCGAGACGGCCGACACGAGCCGCAACGCCTGCTCGACGTACTCCTGGCCCGAGGTCGTAGTCAGCAGGCGGAGGAGACAGTCGAAAACACTGCGGTACTGCCAGACCTGAGCGGCGGAGGAACCGTATCGGTCGGCCAGGGCGATGCCGAGATCGGCCACGAACGCGACATCACCCTGATCGAGCCTTCGCTCGGCCACATCCCACACCTCGGTCACGTTCTCCAGCTCGGGCAGGCGCGTCACGATCTTCTGTATGCGGTCGTTCACCCCGTGAGCCTAGGGGAGGGCCGGCCGGAGGGTCAGGTCATTTCTGCGGCCTCAGTCGGCCTCATAGCGAGCCAGACGCCTTCGCAGGCCGAGGTTCTCTCCTTGCGCAATCTCCAGCGCCTGGCGGAGTCTCGTCACCTCCTCACGGTGAGCCTCCTTCTGCCGCGCGAGGCGGGCGCTCAGCGCCCTTACGGCAGCCGAGGTCGAGGAGTCGCCCGGAGGATCCGCAGGCCCCGCCGGAACCGGTCCGGTCTTGGCCCTATGCCGCTCGATCCGGGTGCGCAGGTCCGGACTCCGGTAAAGGAAGTCAGTGCTCACCCCGGCCTGGCGGGCCACTGCGGTGAAACTGATGGGCTTGCCCGCCTTGGCCAGCTCGGCAAGCGCGGCGCGGGCCCGCTTGTCGGCTTCCTGCGTTCGCGCGCTGGTGGCCTTGCGGAGGTGTTCGGGCAGCGGCGTCATGCGGACGGCTCCTGCTGATGGGTGGTAGACGGCGGTTCAGGGCGATCGGCCGCGCCGGCTCCGCGAACTGCCCGGAGTTGCCCGTCCTCGTGGACACTGACCTGGTCCAAGGCGACGAGGACCTTGTTCAGAGCGCGGGTCTCGGCGAGGCGGCCGGCGAGCCAGATGTTGTCCTCACCCATCGGCTCGCCGTGGCGGGCGGTGAACTGGGTTTGACGGCATGCGATCAGCGCTTCGGTCTGGTCGAGCTGGTGCTGTAGTTCGTCGCGATGGCTGGCGTCGGTGACGAACTTGTCGCAGGTGAGGCAGGCATTGCCTTTGGAGCAGACCTGTCTGGGCGGGAGCATGCACCAGCCGTTGGGCAGCACCCGGTCGGCACGTCGGTCGAGGTGGAGGAGGTCGTAGAGGTCGCTCGGGTCCACCTCGGCGGTCCGGCCGTCGGCGGTCACCTTCTTGTAGCGGAGGAACTCGCGCTCGGCCGTGACCGCCAGGGTCTTCGCGTAGTGCATGGTCATGGCCGGGGTGACGTGTCCCAGGTAGCGCATGACGACGTGGATCGGGACCCCGGCGTTGATCAGGTCGGTCGCCCGGGTGTGTCGGAAGGTGTGCGTCTTGGAGATCATGACGGGGCGGCCGACGCTGTCGGTGATCGCCAGGGTCCTGGTCAGCTCGCGGAGACGACTGTGAAAGGTCGCCGAGGCGTAGGGCCTCCTCCCGAGCCGGTTGTTCTTGGTCTGCAGGAAGAGGTAGCGCGGATCCGTTCCCTCCGGGGCGCCCTGGATGGCGATGAATTCCCGAGCCCACTCCTGCTGGCGGCGGACGATGTCGACGATCTCCTGGTCGACGGGGATCGTCGGTGGATCCCCGCCAGTGATCTTCGTCTGCTGGTAGGTGAGCCGGGCCACGAATCCGTCCGGTTCCTTGCCCTCCTGCCCGCCCGCCGTCAGGAGCGGAAGCAGCGGTTCGAAGTCCATCATCAGGACCTCGTTCATGCGCCGGCCGGTCCGGATCAGCAGCATGAGCGCATGGAAAGCCTGCCGGTCGTCGAGGCCACCCTCGCCCTTGGGAGCCGCGAGGACTCCGGAACCTGCGGCAATCTTGCTGATCACCTCGTCCTCCAGGGCCATGTCGTCCGGCGGCTGGTTGGTGAGCCGCGGCTTGTCCTCCAGCCGGAACAGCACGGAGTGGTGCGCACCGAGGGTGCCCCAGCGGCGGTCACCGAGCACTCTGACGGCCTCGGCACGGTTGTCGTACATCCAGCGGTAGAACGCCTCGATGGTCACCAGCGGGCCCCGCCGACTGTTCTTCGCGAGCCGGCCGCCCTTGTTCGCGCCGGTCATCGCCGTGTGGTTGTTGAGCAGGTCCACGAATCCCCGTAGCCAGGTCCGCAGTTCCTCCGGGTTGTCCACGAGGTGTGGGCCGACGCATCCCACCTGGTCGATGTACCACTGGAACCGCTTCAGATGGTCCAGGCGGCTCTTGACCGACGACCACACGTACCGTTCCGTCGACAACTGCACCGACAGCCACCACTTCGCAGCCTCCCGGAACCAGTCCGTGGTCAGCTGGCTGAAGTTCGCGACCGTCCGGCCGTACGGTTCGTGCTCCCTCTGCGGAATGCGTTGGTCCAGCGCCGGATTCCAGACGTTCAGACGCCACCACTCGCCGTCGTGGTAGGCGTGGGCGAGGCGGTCCTGGAGATGCTTCAGGCCGTTCTCGACGAACACCGGCAGGTGGGAACTGGCCGAGGCGTTCGTGCGCATCAAGGCCCCACGGACCTCCCGCCCCCACTCCTCGTGGGTCAGAGCCGTGAGCGAACACGCTGATCGCGCAGCCGGACTCCCGTGCTCCACCGCGAGAACAAGCCCGCGACGCAGCTCCCCCATACGCATGGTGTTGATGCTGTATCCGTCGGCGACCTGCTGGTGCACGCACCAGGCCAGCTCCCACAGCATCGGCTCCGGCAGCCCTCGCAGGCTCAGTGACTGCGTGAACCAGCCGCGTTCCTTGTCGATCGTCCGCCTGCTGAACGCGGAGAGGTAGTCCTCGGGCATGTTGGCGGCATCGAAGTGATCCTGCCGATGTTCCTCCGGCAGGCTCTCCCAGAGCCGCCTCGCCCGCTCCACGCTGAACAGCTCGGCGATCGGCAACCGTGGATCCCGCTTGTCCCGCCGGTTTCGCTCCCGTACCCGTGGCGCCGCGTCCCGCTGCTGCGGCAGGGCCACGGTCCCGGCCGGATCAGGAGTCATGACCGGCCCCCCATGTCTGCGTGATCTTCTGCCAGTCCGCGCACGCCCTCAGTTCGGCGTCCTCCGTGACATGGGCGTACGTGTTGATCGTGGTCTGGATGTCCGTGTGACCGAGTCTCCGGCTGACCACATGCATCGGCACGCCGGACAGCAGCAGGGCCGTGGCGTGGGTGTGCCGGTACCAGTGTGGTGTCATGTGCGGAGGCAAGCCGGGTAGATCCTTCTTCCGTGCGGTCAGGTGTTTGTAGACGCTCTCCGGCCGGAGCGGGGCGAACCTGCGCCCGCGGTGCAGGTTGCAGAAGATGTACGCGTCGTCCCAGTCGTCCAGCTCGACGTCGGCGCCGGCCTCGCACAGCGCCCAGACCCAGTCCCCGTACAAGCGGTCCAGGGCGGACCCGACGAAGACGCGACGGTGGCCGCTCTTGGCGCGCAGACCGTACGGATGGTCCTCGCGAGGGACGACCTCGATCTGCGCGGTGGTACCCGTGCCGGTCTTCCAGTCGCGATGCCGCAGGCCGAGCGCCTCGCCGAGCCGCAGCCCGGTCTCCTCCAGCAGCGCCCAGAGCAGGCGATACCGCAGCTCGCCCGACCAGACCGCACCCGCCGGGCCCCAGGAGGCCTCCGCGTCGCGGATCGCCGCCATCTGACCGGGGAGCAGCACCGGTACCGGTTTCGTCCGTACACGGACCTTGACCACGCTCGAACGACGCCCGCTCCTGCGCGCCACATGCTCCAGAAACGGCAGATAGCTGCCCGGCCTGGCCTGCACCGTCTCGTACAGTCGGCCGGCGACCTCCACACCGCGCGCTGCGTGGTAGCGGTAGAACCCCATGACCGCACGGGCCCGGCTCGCCACGGTCGCGTCGGCCGCCTTCGTCCCGTCGTGGAGCGGCACCACGTCCTCAGCCACGCCGCCTCGGCGCAACTGCCCGACGAAGGTGCCGAGTTCACTCACTCCGACCGCGTCCCACGGCTGTGCCCGCCGCTCCAGGAACGTCCACCACAGGGCCAGGCCCCGCGCATAACTCCTGACGGTGTTGGGCGAGCAGTCCCTCGATCTCAGGTACTCCAGGTACTGCTCCACGGGCTCAGCGACGCGGAAATCCTCGCCGAGGACCGTCCACGTCGCCCCTTCCTCCGTGACAACCCGCTGCGTACCCGCCACCACACCCCCACTGTCTTCTCTGTGAGCGACACCTCACCGCTGTACCGGATAACGCACCGCTCACAGAGAAGACACGGCTCACAACGCCACGTCACAGACGTCGGCGGCATCACGAGGAAGGTGCGGATAACACCTGGTGCCGCTCGCCGAGGCCTGGGACTCCGGCGCCGGCTCCTGGACCACCGCCCGGCGCCAGGCCTTCGCCAACGACCTGACCCGCCCGCAGCTCCTCGCCGTCACCGACAACGTCAACCAGGCCAAGGGCGACCAGGACCCCGCCACCTGGATGCCGTCCCGTACGGCCTACCGCTGCACGTACGTCCGCGCGTGGGTCCAGGTGAAGTACCACTACGACCTGGCCGTCGACTCGGCCGAGAAGTCCGCCCTCCAGGGGTACCTCAACAACTGCTGAGGCAGCGCGGCCCGAACCGCCGGGTGCGCCACTCTCCCCGGTGGCCTCCGTCGCTGCGTACCGTACGGGGCGACGGAGGAAGGGGTCACCATGGCCGGACTGCGGCTCGGACCGCTGCTGAGGTACGTCGACGGCTCGTCCGCGACCGTCTGGGCGGAGACGGACGGACCGGGCACCGTCGAGGTGCGCTGCCCGGACGGCGCGGGCGGGACCTCCGGCACCTTCCAGGTGTGCGGCCACCACTACGCACTGGTCCGGGTCACCGGCCTCACCCCGGGCACCGCCACCCCGTACGAGGTCGTCGTCGGCGGCGAGCGCGTGTGGCCGTCCGCCGAGGAGCCGTTCCCGTCGCTCCCGCCCTCGGTGATCCGCACCCCCGCCTCCGACGACCGGGCGCGCATCTCCTTCGGTTCCTGCCGCTGGGCCTCGCCGCCCACCGGGGAGCCCGACCCGGTGGGGCCCGACGCCCTGGACGCCCTCGCCCAGCGCATCGCCGCCGACCCCGAGGGCGAGCGGCCCGACGTCCTGCTGCTGCTCGGCGACCAGGTGTACGCCGACGAGACCTCCGAGGCCACGAAGGAGTGGCTCGCCGCGCGCCGCGACCTGAGCGAGCCGCCCGGCAGCCAGGTAGCAAACTACGAGGAGTACACCCACCTCTATTACGAATCCTGGCTCGACCCGCAGGTGCGCTGGCTGCTGTCCACCGTCCCCACCTGCATGATCTTCGACGACCACGACGTGATCGACGACTGGAACACCTCCGCCTCCTGGGTCGAGGACATGCGCGCCACGTCGTGGTGGCGGGAGCGGGTGCTCAGCGGGCTGATGTCGTACTGGGTGTACCAGCACCTGGGCAACCTCTCCCCCGCCGACGTCGACGCCGACCCCGTCCACGCGGCCGTACGGGAGGGTCCCGACGGCACCGCCGCGCTGCGCGCCTTCGCCGCCGAGGCGGAGGCCGACGCGACGGCCGTGCGCTGGAGCTACCGGCGCGACTTCGGCCGGGTGCGGCTGGTCATGGTGGACAGCCGCGCGGCCCGGGTGCTCGAGGAGGGGCGGCGCTCGATGCTCGACCCGGGCGAGGCCGACTGGCTGCGCGCCCAGGTCTTCGACGGCCGCGGCTCCTACGACCACCTGCTCGTCGGCACGTCCCTGCCCTGGCTGCTCCCCCACCTGGTGCACGACGTGGAGGTGTGGAGCTCCGTGCTGTGCCGGGGCGACAAGGGCCCGCGCTGGGCGCGGCTCGGGGAGAAGCTGCGGCGCGCGGCGGACCTGGAGCACTGGTCGGCGTTCCCGGACTCGTTCGGCGAGCTGGCGGAGCTGCTCGCCGACGCGGGCAGCGGCCCGGACGCACCCGCCACGGTGTGCGTGCTGTCCGGGGACGTCCACCACGCCTACGTCGCCGAGCCGGAGTGGCCGGGGCGCGCGGGACCGAGGGCACGGGTGGTGCAGCTGACCTGCTCCCCGGTCCACAACTCCATCCCCGCCTCGATGCGGATGGGCTTCCGCTTCGGCTGGAGCGCCGCCGCCCGGGGGCTGGGCCGGGTGTTCGCGCGGCACGGCGGTCTGGGACGGCCGCCGGTCCACTGGCGCAGGACGGGCGGGCCGTGGTTCGGCAACCAGCTCATGACGCTGGCCACCCGGGGGCGTTCGGCGGTGCTGCGGCTGGAGCACGCCCAGCAGGAGCGGACCGGGGTGCGGCTGCGGCGCGTGACGGAACGGCGGTTGAGCCGCTGAGACCCGCGGGCACCTGTGCGTCCGCTGTGCAACGGGGGGCGGTTCCGGTCATTCCGCCGATCAAGGGGGCGCGGCGGGGGGTGCGGTGACGTGCGGTGACGTGCGACGGGGGCGCGCGGGAGGGGGTCAAAGGGGGCTGAAGCCATGGCCAAATGTTGAACTTGCAAGCAAGTTTTACGCGCACCTAACGTGGGATTCCGACTCGGTTCCGCCCCAGGACCCGGCCTCGTCCGGGGGCCGGCCTGACCGAAGGAGACCCCCCATGAACGGACGCCTCACCAGCGCCCAGCCCTATGCCCTGGGCCTGTTCCGCATGGTCGTCGGCCTGCTCTTCGCCTGCCACGGCGCCGTGTCCCTGCTCGGCCTGTTCGGCGGCACGGACGGCAACGGCGGCGCCGTCGGGACCGGCGCCTGGCCGGGCTGGTACGCCGCCGTGATCGAACTCGTCGGCGGCGGGCTCGTCCTGCTCGGCCTCGCCACCCGGGCCGCCGCCTTCATATCGTCCGGCGCGATGGCGTACGCGTACTTCAAGGTGCACCAGCCCGAGGCCCTCTGGCCGATCGAGAACCACGGCGAGAGCGCGGCCATGTACTGCTGGGCCATGTTCCTGCTGATCTTCACCGGCTCCGGCGCCTTCGGCCTGGACCGCCTGCTCGGCCGGCGCACCTCCGCGCGGGACGGACGGCCGACGGAGCAGACCCCGGTGGCCGCCTGACCGCACCGCCTCACCCACCCGTACGACCGCCGACGCCTCCCCACGGCGCCCGCCTCCCCAACGGCACCACCGAGTCGCACCGGGCGCCCCCCGCCGCACACCGCGCGGGGGGCGCCTGCACGTGCGTCCGCCCGCGCGGGGGCGCCTTGGCGTGCGGGTGCTCTGGTGGGGAGATGCCTTGTGTGCGGGCGCTTCGGTGAGGAGATTCCTTGTGTGCGGGCGCCTTCGTGCGGGCGCGGGGCGCCGGCGGGCGGCGGGCGCGCGAACTGCGGGCGGCGGGCGCGCGAACCCCCCGTGACCTTTCTGTCACTTGCCGCGCGTACGCTGTATGGCTGTCATCGGCCTCTCCTGCCACTCCTGCCGCCTCCGCCGCGACAGCGCGGCAGGCACGGGCCCACGGGGGCGTACGGGGAGTGCGAGTGGAGAGTGTCGGGTCGCTGGTCGGCAGCCCGTGGATCTACGCGGTGGTGGCCCTGTCGGTCCTGCTCGACGTGTTCCTCCCGGTGCTGCCCAGCGGGGTGCTGGTGATCGCCGCGGCCACCGCGGCGGCCGCGAGCACCGCCGCCTACGTGCCCGACATCCTGGTGCTGACGCTCTGCGCCGCCACCGCCTCCGTCCTCGGCGACCTGGTCGCCTACCGCCTCGCCTGGCGCGGCGGCGCCCGACTGGACCGGGCCCTCGCCCGCTCCAGCCGGCTGCGGGGCGCGCAGGAACGTCTCGGTGCGGCGCTGGCCCGGGGCGGCGGCGGTCTCGTCGTCCTCGCGCGGTTCGCACCGGCCGGCCGCTCGGTGGTCTCGCTCGGCGCCGGCGCCGCCCGCCGCCGCGCCCGCGACTTCCTGCCCTGGTCCGCCCTGGCGGGCCTGTCCTGGGCCGGCTACAGCGTCACCCTCGGCTACTTGGGCGGCCAGTGGCTCGGCGCCACCTGGGTGGCCACGGCGGTGTCCGTGGGCGCCCTGTTCGCGGCGGGCGCGGGCGCGGGCTACCTGATGCGCAAGCCGCGGACGTCGGAGGCGCGGTAGCCCCCGGGGCGGGGTGACGGCGGATCAGCGGCCGGGCGACGAGGGCTCAACGGCCGGGTGACGGCGGATCAGCGGCCGGGCGACGAGGGCTCAACGGCCGGGTGACGGCGGATCAGCGGCCGGGCGACGAGGGCTCAACGGCCGGGTGACGGCGGATCAGCGGCCGGCTGACGCCGCTCAGCTCGCCGCCCGGCGGCCCGGGGCGCCCCGGACCTCCAGGTTCTCCAGCAACTCGGCCGTGGCCTCGGCGATCAC
Organism: Streptomyces sp. DSM 120436; assembly: GCF_055778765.1. Lineage (NCBI taxonomy): Bacteria > Bacillati > Actinomycetota > Actinomycetes > Kitasatosporales > Streptomycetaceae > Streptomyces > Streptomyces sp. DSM 120436. Next base: position 2,006,243 of record NZ_JBSKBS010000002.1, read on the forward strand.
CTCGACCGCGCGGTCGAACACCTCGCGGTTGTGGGCGGCCGGCGCCCGGAAGCCGGACACCTTCCGCACGTACTGCAGGGCGGCGGCGCGGATGTCCTCCTCCGTGGCCTCCTCGGGGAGCGCGGGCGGACGCAGGGTCTTGATGCTCCGGCACATGCCCCCAGTCTCGCGCCTCCCGCCGCCCGGGGCCACGAAGTGAAGACCCCTGCGCAACTCGCCACCCATATTCGAACAGGCGTATCATTGGGCCGTGGCTGCGACCTATGACTTTCCGAGTGACCTCCTCGCCGGTCAGGAGGAACTGCATCAGGTCCGGGCCGAGTTGTCGGCCCTGCTGAAGCGGCTCCCCTGGTCGGTCGAACCCCTCGACGGGTTCAGCGACGACCACGGCTGGCGCAAGATCGAACGCCCCGCCTCGCCCGGCTGGACCGAGGACGAGCAGGCCGAGGTCGAGAAGCTCCGGCGCCGCGAGCACGAGCTCGCGGTGTTCGTCAGCACCCACCGCTACTGGTCCGAGGTCACCGGCACCGACCGCGTGCAGGCCCGCTCCGCGCTGAAGCACGTCCAGCTGAAGCACGTCCAGGGGAACGCGGACGAGGAGCGGTCGCCGTAGCCCCCAAGGGGACGCCGTAGCCCTCCCGACGGCACAGGGGCCCCCGGAGATGCTCCGGGGGCCCCTGTCATGGGTGGGCGCGGACGGTTTCGAACCGCCGACATCCTGCTTGTAAGGCAGGCGCTCTACCCCTGAGCTACGCACCCTCGCCCGTGCTCGCCGCCCGGGTCGAGTGGACAGCCTACATGGCCGGGGTCACGGTCCCGCAAACCGTTCCTCACCAGTGAGCAGGAGTGGGTCCTGGACCCGTGCCTGGTCGACGGGCGCGTCCCGAACGGTTGTGGATGCGCTGGTCACCCGCGTTCGCGCCGCGTCCGGCGCCACGGATCGTGTCCGTGGTCCGGGGACGCGGGGGCGGGTTTCCTCATGCCCGCGGGCGCCGTGTCCGGCCCGGGCGGTCCGATGCCCCGCACGATCGCTCCGGCCTTGGAACGGACACCGTTCACGCCGGACGTGATCTCCGCCTCCACACGCACCACCCGGTGCCCGGCCCGCGCCGCCCACCGGGACAACCGGGCGATCCGCCGCTCCAGGTCGGTCCTCTGGTCACGGCAGGAGACACGGGCATGAAGACCCAGCCCGCCCACCGCCTCGGGCGCGGCCCCGACCCCGACGTTCACGAGGATCGTGCGCGGGCCGATCCGCTGCGCCGGTACCGGCAGCGTCCCCTCACGGAACCAGCGATACGCCGTCTGCGGATGCACACCCCGCGCCCTCGCCCGTTCCGTGAGGTCCATGCCCTGACAGCGACACCCACTCACACATGGTCACGCTCACTCACACGACTTGGAAGAGCAACAGCTGAAGACCCCGTACACCCTGGCCGGGGGGATATCCCCACCTCGGATCCGCCGGTCGGCCGGATCCCCCCGCGGCCCCCGTCTCCGTACGGTCGAGGACGTCCGACGCCGCCGTACCGCGCGGTCGTTCGGTCCGCCCGCCCGCCGTACGCCCAGGGGGAGCCCGCCATGACCGCCACCGCCCGTGCCACCACCACCCGCACCACCGCGTCCACCCGCGCCTCCGGCGTCCTCGGCACCGTACGGACGCGTGGCCTCGCGCTCGCCGGGGCCGCCGTGGTGCTCGGCGCGGCGCTGAGCGCCTGCGGGGCGTCGGCGGCCGACGACGACGAGCCCGACCACCGCACCTTCGACCTGCCCGGAACGGGTCTGACCGTCGACTCCGACGAATCCGCCCTGGAGATCGTCGCCTCGGACGATCAACCGGAGGGCGAGATCGCGGTCACCCGCTGGTTCCAGGGCACCGTCGCCCTCGGTGCCGACCCGGAGGTCACCTGGTCCATGGACGGCGACCGGCTGGTGCTGCGCGAGAAGTGCTCGGGCGTCGTCGCCGACTGCTCCACCAAGCACCGCGTCGAGGTGCCGCGCGGCGTCGCCGTCACCGTCGAGAGCGACGACGGCAGCGTCCGGGCCGGCGGCTTCCGCGACGCGCTGACCATCCGCACCAAGGACGGCTCGGTCCGCGTCACCGACACCAGCGGCCCGCTGGAGCTGCGCAGCGGCGACGGATCGGTGCGCGCCGAGGTCTCCTCCCGCACCGTGCGCACCCACAGCGGCGACGGCTCCGTGCACCTCGTCCTCACCGCCCTGCCCGACCGGGTGGAGTCCCGCAGCGGCGACGGTTCGACGACCATCGAGCTGCCCCGTGGCGCCTACCGCGTGGACACCTCGACCGGCGACGGGGCCGAGGACGTGTCCGTACCGCGCGACGACTCCAGCGCCCATGTGGTGACCGCCCGCACCGGCGACGGCAAACTCACCGTGCGTACGGTGAACTGACGGGCCCGTGTGTTCGTCCTGTACCGGTGGGAGAATGACAACGGGCAGGGCGAACGACAGTACGGGAGAGGGATGTGACGGCGACACCAGCACAGCCGTACTCGCCGTCGGAGCCGCGCGTGCCTCGCATGCGCCGATCCCTTCCCGAACCGGCGGGACGGCGTGCCCGCCGGGCCCCCGGACCCCTGCGTGACGCGCTCGTCCTCGCGGCCCTTCCGCTGGTCGCGGCGCTGGTGCTGCCCGCCGCGTTCGCCGGGGGCGGCACCCGGCGCTGGTTCGGCGGGCGCGCGGAGAACCAGCGCGCCGAGGCGCAGGCCGCCAAGGACGCCGCGGCCGCCGCCTTCTACGAACTCGACACCGCCCAGCGCGACCTGCGGATCTCCATAGAGACGATCACCGCCGTCGACGACTCGCCCGCCGCGCACCGGGCCGTCGAGGACTTCGCCGCGCTCGGCCGGCGCATCGACGAGGCCAGCCACCGCTACATCGGCGCCGTCGACGCCCACGACCTCGACCGCGACGACCTGGACGCCTCGACGGCCTCCCGGGCCCGCGCCGACCTGACCGCCGCCAAGGACGAGCTGGGGCGGGTCAAGCAGGACCTGGACCGGTTCGCCGACGGGCTCGGCCCGCTGCTCGACAAGGCCGAGACCCAGCTCGCCCGGCTCGCGCCCGCCGTCGAACGCGCCCGGCAGGCACTGCTCGCCGCCTCCCAGGCCCTCGACGCCACCCGCGGCTCCGGGCTGAAGGCCGACGACCTCGCCGCCCGGCTGGCCGCCCTCTCCCCCGAGCTGACCAAGCTGAACCAGGGCGCCGGACAGCACGGCGTGCCCGCCACCCTGGACCGGGCCGCGCGCGTCACCCGCGAGGCCGAGGCGATCCGCGTGGAGGCCGAACGGCTGCCCGAGCGAGCCGCCGAGATCGACCGCCGTCTGGTCTCCCTGCGCACCCGCGCCCAGGCCCTCACCACCCGCTCCGAGCAGGTCGAACCCGTGCTGAGCGAACTGCGCCGGCGCTTCACCGTCGCCTGCTGGCAGGACCTCCAGGGCGTGCCCGAGATCGCCGAGCGCACCGTGCGGCAGGCCGAGGACCGGCTCGCCGAGGCCCGGGCCGCCCGTGAGGAACAGCGCTGGCCCGACGCCACCGCCCTGCTGTCCACCGCGCGGGCCCTGCTGAACACCACCGACGAGGCCGTGTCCGCTGCCGGGGACCGCCTGCGCCGGCTGAACGCCGTGCAGAAGGACCCCGAGCAGGAGATCGAACGCACCCGGTTCGCCATCCGGGACGCCCAGCGGCTCGCCATGGCCGGCCGCAACACCCCCGACCCGCGCCACGCCCGCCCGCTCGACGACGCCGTGGCCCGGCTGGAACGCGCCGTCGCCGGACTGGAGGGCCGCCACCCCGACTACTGGCAGTTCCTCACCGAGACCGAGGCGGTCCGGGAGACCGCGAGCCGTGTGGTGGCCCAGATCCGGGAGGAGCGGGGTGCCGGCGCCAACTGACCGGCCACTCCTCACCGGTCCGGTTAACCTGTGCCCATGCCTCGCTACGAATTCCGCTGCCGCACCTGCGGCGACACGTTCGAACTGAGCCGTCCGATGGCGGAGTCCTCCGCTCCCGCGGCCTGCCCGGCGGGTCACGACGACACGGTCAAGCTCCTCTCCACGGTCGCGGTCGGCGGCACCGCCTCCGCTGCCGCCCCTGCCCCCCGCGCGGGGGGCGGTGGGGGCGGGGGCTGCTGCGGCGGAGGCTGCTGCGGCTGACACCGTGCCGGCGGGCCCGGCGGGCCCGGCGGGTCCGGTGCCCAGGTAGCGGAGGGCAGCCAGCACTCTGCGGGAGTAGCCCTCCCCCCTCCACCCGCCAGCCCGGGCTTGTCGAAGAGGAGGAGCAGGCCGGCCAGGACCGTGCCGAGCAGCTCGACGACGCCGCGGCGGCCCCCCACATCAGGCCCACCGCGCACCGCACCACACGCCGCGCCATGACTCGCATGATCGCGAGACTAGCCGGGCCGGTCGGGGGCACACACTGCGGAAAACCGCATTTCCCCCTGCGGGGAACCGCACCCGGTCGTGCGGCTTTCCTCAGCGACCCTTCAGCTCCGATTTCCTAGCGTGGACGACATGACAGCCATCGCAGCGCAGACGATCACGGCGGCCTCGGGCACGGACGCCGGACCGCAGTGGGTCAACGACCTCATGGACGCCCTCGGCGCCCCCGGGGCCGGACTCGCCATCGCGCTCGAGAACCTCTTCCCGCCCATACCCAGCGAGGTGATCCTGCCGCTGGCGGGGTTCGCCGCGAGCAACGGGCGGATGGGCCTGATCGCCGCGCTGTTGTGGACCACCATCGGCTCGGTGATCGGCGCGCTCGCCCTGTACGGGGTGGGGGCACTGCTCGGCCGGGAGCGGACTCTGGCGCTGGCGAGACGGTTGCCGCTGGTGAAGGTCGCGGACGTGGAGAAGACGGAGGCGTGGTTCCTGCGGCACGGGTCGAAGGCGGTGTTCTTCGGGCGGATGATCCCGCTCTTCCGCAGCTTCATCTCCATACCCGCCGGGGTGGAGCGGATGCCGTTGCCGCTGTTCCTCGGCCTGACCACGCTGGGCAGCGCGATATGGAACACCGCGTTCGTGCTCGCGGGCTACGCGCTCGGGGACAACTGGACCCAGGTGACGTCCATCGTCTCGACCTACTCGAAGGCGGTGCTGGCCGCGGCCGCCCTGGCCCTGGTGGCCTTCGTGGTCGTACGCCTGTTCCGCTCGGGCGGCGGCAGCCGCCGCGCCGGACGGGACTCGGCGGGCGCCGGCTCCCGCGGGGCGGACGCCGACGCCGACGAGGCCGGGGCGGCCGACGACACCTCGTCCGCGCACGCCCGGCCCGATCGCTCGGCCGCCGACACCCTGATCCTGCGCCGCCCCGAGTGATCCCCCGGCCGGGCCCCGGCCGGGGCCCGGCTCAGCGGGAGCGGACGGTGCGGAGGAACTCGCGGAGGATGCGTTCGCCCGCCAGGACGCCCCGCTCGGGCAGGGACCGGATGTCGGGGGCCGTCCAGGAGGCTTCGGCGAGTTCGCCGTGGCCCGGGCGCCAGCCCAGGTCGGCGGCGAGGAGCAGGTCCGCGTCGAGGAGGGAGTCGCCCGCGGCGAGGGTCAGGTCGGCGCCGCTGCGGCGGGCGACCTCCCGCATGGCCGCGCTCTTGGTGAGCGGCTTGGGCACGGCGTAGATCTTGCGCCCCTGGAGGGACACGGTCCAGCCGCGGTTCTCCGCCCACTCCCCGAGTTCCTTCACCCACTCCTCGTGCAGCAGCTCCCGCTCCACGACGAGGTAGGCGAAGAGGTCCTCGGCGGTCCGGTGTTTGCGCACCCACACGGGGTCGGCGGTGCGCAGCAGATGGTCCTGCACCTCGGACAGCGGGGCGCACTCGTCGGCCAGCCGGGCCTGCACCCGCGCGTGCCAGTCGCGGTCGGAGACGCCGTCGACGAGCAGGTGGCCGCCGTTGGCGCAGATCGCGTAGGTCGGAGCGGGGCCGGGGAGGTTGATGCGCTGGTACTGCTTGCGGGTGCGGGTGGTGGTGGGGACGAAGAGGGCCTCGTCACCCAGCTCGGTGAGGAGCCGGGCGGCGGTCTCCGTCAGGTAGGACAGGGGCCGGCTCTCGTGCACCTCCACGCACAGCAGCCTGGGCGCCCGCGCGTCGGGCATGGTCAGGGCGAGGGCGGCGGCGGAGTAGATGAGGGTGCGGTCGAGGTCGCTGGCGACGATGACGGACATCAGCGGCTCACCGCCGTGCCGTCGGCGCCGGTCGCGCCCCGGGTGAAACGGGGGTGGATCAGCCCGACGCAGGTGTACGGCAGATCGGGGACCTCCTCCACGGGAACGCCCCGCTGCTCGGCGAGCAGGCGGACGTGGTCGAGGTCGCTTCCGGCCCCGGCGCGGGCCAGCACCTTCCAGGGCACCCGGCGCAGCAGCACCCGGGTGGTCTCGCCGACGCCGGGCTTGACGAGGTTCACGTCGTGGATGCCGTACTCCTCGCTGATGCGCTCCACGGCGGCCCAGCCCTCCCAGGTGGGCGTGCGGTCGGCGGCGAGCAGGTCCTTGGCCTCGGCGCAGGCGGCCTCGGTGACCTCCTCGAAGCGGGCGGAGACGGCGTCCAGGAAGGCCACCGACAGATCCGCGTCCGCGAGTTCGCGGTAGTACTTCGCGCCGTGGTAGTCGTCGGGGCCGACCAGGTCGGCGCGCAGCACGGTGCGCGAGATCAGCCCGGAGACCGTGGAGTTGAGGCAGGCGGACGGGATCAGATAGTCCTCGCGGGTGCCGTAGGTGCGCACGCAGGAGCCGGGGTCGGCGAGGACCGCGATCTCCGGGTCGAAGCCGGTGATGCCCTCGGTCTTCTCGAACTCCTCGACGGCCTGGGCGAGCTCGCGGGTGATGGCGCCCTTGCCGGTCCAGCCGTCGACGAACACCACGTCGCGCGGGTCGTGGTGGGCGGCCAGCCAGCGCAGGGCGTTGGCGTCGATACCGCGGCCGCGCACGATGGACACGGCGTAGTGCGGCAGGTCGAGGCCATGACGGTGCTGCGCCCAGCGGCGCATCAGGATGCCGACCGGGGTGCCCGCGCGGGCCAGCGACACCAGCACCGGGCGGGGCATGGGGGTCCCCCCGCTCGAGCGAAGCCGAGAGTGGGGGAGCTCGGCGAGGACGGTCTCGGTGACCACGCCGACGGCGTGCGCCAGCCGGGCCGCCGAGGCGTCCAGGGCGTTGTGGAAGAGCTGCTGGTACTGCTCGCTGGGCTGGTACTCCACGGGCAGCGACTCGGCGTAGTGGGCGCCGCCGCTCTGGATGGCCTCCTCGCGCTCCTCGGTCGGCGCCTCCAGCGTCACGTCCGAGAGGTCCTGGAGCAGCCAGCCGACCTCCTCGGGCGCGTACGAGGAGAAGGCGGGGCCTCGGAGGGGCTCGGGCAGCATGGTGGCGGGCCTTTCGGGAACGTCCTGGGCGGCGGCGGGCACGGCGGACACAGTGGGCACGTACGACGGTACGACCGCGAGGAGGACGTGCGGGGTGTGTTCGGCGAGCCGGGCGAGCAGGCCGTCGGGCGCGTGCAGCGCGGGCGTGTCGGCGACCGAGTCGACGACGGCGACGACGGCGTCGAAACCGGCGCCCGCGACGTTGTAGGCGTACCGCTCGCCGGGGCCGTCGGCGGGGTCGTCGTGAGCGGGGAAGACGAGACGGCTGCGGATGGCGTAGCCGGGGTCGTCGACCGCGAGGACGGGTGAGCGGGTGGTGGTGGAGTAGCGCACCTCGGCGCCGGTGGTGCGCTCCAGTTCGGTGGCGAGGCGCAGGGGGGCGTACATCAGTTCCTCGAAGCCGAGGACCAGGACGCGGTGCGCGTCCTCGGGAAGGGCGGTGGCTATTCGGGCCGCCATGGCGGGGAGGGCCGCGTCCAGCCGGGCGCGGTGGGCGGGGGTGAAGCCGTGGCGGCCTCCGTCGGGGAGATCCTCGGGCCAGTTCAGGTCCACTCGCGTGAGGTCCCCGGGCGGCTGCGGCCCGGTGGGCGCCGCGGCCGTCCTCCCACCGCGGTCCGCGCCCTCGTACCGCGCCACCAGCGCCTGCCCCCTCTCCAGGACGCCGTCAGGCAACCGCACCGTCCCCGACGCGGTCGTCACCAGGTCGATCCGCGCCCCGATCTCCCGGGCGAACTCCTCCAGCCGCCCGGCGTCCGCCGCCGACCGCATGTCGACCAGCGCGACGACGACGTACCGCTTCCGCGGATACCGCGCGTGCAGGGCGCGCACGGTGTTCAGCACCGTGTTGCCCGTCGAGAACTCGTCGTCGACCAGTACCAGCGGCCCGTCCCCGGCCAGCAGGGCCGGGTCCTCCGGCAGCAGCAGATGGGAGGTGGCGTGGGAGTGCGACTCCTCGAAACCGCCGGCGGCGGCGACCCCGGCGACCGGCCGGCGCGTGGAGTGCAGGCAGGGCGCGGCGCCCAGGCCGTCGGCGACGGAGTGACCGAGGCCGGTCGCGGTCTCGGCGTACCCGAGCACGACGGCCCGCCCGGCCGCCTCCTCGCCCAGCAGCTCCCGCACCCGACGGCCGAGCGCGACGCCGTGTCCGTACACCACGGACGGCGCCTGGGGCACGTGCTTGCCGAGGACGTTCGACACCAGCAGGTGGGCCCGCTTGGGGTTGCGGCGCAGCGCCAGCCCCAGCAGCCCGCGCAGCCGTTCGTCGCCGGCCAGCTCGACGCCGAGCCGCTCGGCGACCCAGGTGCCGGACCAGGTGTTCACACTTCTCTCCCTTTCGGTCACTCCGCCGGACCCCCCGCTCACTCCCCCGGCCTCCCGGTCGCCGCGCCGGACCCCACGGTCACTCCCCCGGACCCCCCGGTCACTCCCCCCGGCCTCCCGGTCGCTCCGCCGGACCCCTCGCTCACTCGGTCAGGCCCGCCGCGAGCAGTTCCACGAAGCCGATGTCCTCGTTGGCGACGCCGAAGACCTCGGCGCGCAGCAGGGTCCGCTCCGCCCAGGCGCGGTGCGGCTTCACCTCGTTCATCTTGTTGGTGTACGCGGAGCGCAGTACACCCCCGCCGTCGCGTTCCGGCCGGAGGATGTCCTGGGCGTCGCTGTACTCCTCGTGGCTGACGACGGACAGCGCGTGCACGGGCAGCACGTGGGAGGGGTGGATGCAGGTCTTGCCGAGCAGGCCGTTGGCCCGGTCCAGGGAGATCTCGCGCAGCAGGCCGTCCATGGCGTGCTCGATGAGCCTCTGGCGCAGCGCGGTGGCCTCCACCTCCAGGAAGGGGCTCTGCCGCAGCTGCGGCTTGAACATGCGCTCCTGCACCCGGAAGTACTCCCAGACGGGCCCGGTCACGGTGAACCCGGTGCCGTCGGCACGGCCGAGCATGTTGACCACGTCGGAGATCACGGAGGCGACGACCTGGATGTCGTACGCGGTCATGTCGGGACCGCGGCGCAACCCGTAGGAGGAGCAGAAGTCGGTGACGCCCAGGCGCAGGGCGAGCACGCGGTCCCGGTACTTGTCGACGGCGCGGAAGATGCCTTCGAGGGTCTCGACGCGGGTCTCGCGGTAGAGCAGCTCGGGCGACTCCAGCACCGGCATGGCGAACAGCCGGCGGCCGCTCACGGACTCGGCGGCGGTGAGCGCCTCGAGGAACGGCAGGCCGCGCTCGGCGGTGAACTTCGGCAGCACGAATCCGGACAGCACCGCCACGGCGGGGCCGAGGCGGCGGACCAGGTCGCCGATCTGCCCGGGCTCCCGGACCCGGACGAACAGCAGCGGCAGGTCGGCTCCGGGCCGTGCGGCGAGGTCGGTGAGCTGGCGGACCAGGTTCTCCTCGCCGGCGACGACCTCGGCGTCGCCGATGGAGTCCTCCAGGCACAGCACCATGGAGACCACGCCGCGGGCACCCTGCTTGACGACGTCGTCGGCGAGCCGGGGGCGGGTGGCGGGGCTGTAGAGCGTGGCGCCGAGCGCCGCGGACAGCAGCCGGGCCGGGGAGTCGGCGGTGAACGCGCAGGGCTCCCGGTAGAAGAGACGTTTCCGCACCTCAGGGGCGATGTGCCCGAAATGACGCATTGAACTCCCCCGTGGCAGTAGTGGACTCCGTGGAACACCGGAAGGTGGCCGGTAATAGTACGTAGAAGCCCGTGTCGGCGGTTCCCGCCGGGCGTGAACTCCAGGTAACCCCGTGATGTCGGGACCAACCCCCCGCATTGTCGTGGCCAGGCCGGAGAAGGCAGGATGACGGCATGACGCACGCGATGCTGAAGGGGTCGAACGTTCCTCTCGAGGCCACCACGGTACGCGCCGTGCTGCGCTGGTCGCCCGGGCAGGGGGTGCCGGACGTCGACGCCTCCGCGCTGCTCCTCGGTCTCGACGGCCGCGTGCGCTCCGACGAGGACTTCGTCTTCTACAACCAGCCCCGGCACCCGTCCGGGAAGGTGTGGCGGCTCGGCAAGAAGCGCGTCACCGAGGGCCTGACCGACACGATCCAGACAGATCTCGCCGGTGTCGAGTCCGGTGTCGGCCGCATCCTCCTCGTGGCGTCGGCGGACGGCGTGACCTTCGACCGCGTCCAGGCGCTGCGCATCCTGCTGTACGACGCGCAGAACCCCGACGGGGAGGCGTTGGCCCACTTCGACGTCAAGCCTGAGACGGGCCAGGAGACCGCGCTGATCTGCGGTGAGCTGTACCGGCGCGGGGAGGGCTGGAAGTTCCGGGCGCTCGGCGAGGGCTACTCGAACGGGCTGAGGGGCCTGGCGACCGACTTCGGCATCTCGGTGGACGAGTCGGAGGCCGCCGAGGAACCGGAGACGTCCGCCGCACCGGCGCCCGCCGCGCCGGGCACGCCCGAGCCCCCGGCGCAGGCCCCCGAGGGCGTCTCGCCCGACGCGGTGACGCAGCCGCAGGTTCCGGCGGTGCCGCCGATGCCGGCGGCGCCGCCGGTCCCGGAGGTGTCCCGCCCGCTGCCGCCGGAGCAGTCGCCCGCGGGAGTGCCCGCGCAGCCCGCGTACGGCTACCCCCCGCAGCACCCCCCGACCGCCCCGCCCCCGACCGTCCCGCCCCCGCTCGCCGCGCAGCCGGCCTACGGCTACCCGCACCCGGCGAGCCGTCCCGCGTACGGCTATCCGGCGCCCGCGCCCGCCACGGCCGCCGCCCAGCCGGCACAGGCGGGGTACGACCTCCCGCCGCCGGCCACGGGCGCGCCCGACCCGGACTTCCGGCTGCCGCCGCAGGGACCGCAGTTCATCGGACGCTAGGGCGCACCGCGACAGGCGCCCGGGGCGCCCCGGGCGGCCCGCGGCTCAGCGGTGGGGCTTGGTCTTGGAGCCCCTGCCCCACTGCAGGCCCCAGCCGTACAGGCGGTCCAGCTCGGCCTGGAAGCCGTAGACGAACCGCACCTCGCGGCGCACGACGATCTCGTTCTTCACGTTCTCGATCAGCACCACCGCGCAGGAGCGGGCCTGCGGCTGGCGTTCGTCGAGGGCGATCTCGATGCGCGGGCCGTTGCTCGGGTAGAGCGTGACGACGGCCTTGGTGCGGTCGAAGGCCGGGGTCTGGTCGTAGATGTAGACGAAGACCAGCAGGCGTTTGATGTTCTCCCGCTGGTCGAGGTTGACGTAGATCGTCTCACCGGAGCCGGAGCCGAACCGGTCGTCACCGCTGAGCTTGACGTACGGCGGGTCGTTGACGTCGCCCAGATAGCCGCCGAGGGGCTGCACCACACCCTTGGTGCCGTCCTGCAGCTCGTACAGGCAGCCCAGGTCGAGGTCGACGTTGACCATGGACTGACTGTGTGCGATGACCTCCGGCGGCTTGAGCGCCTTGAACGGGTGGCGCAGCAGGCTCTCGCGCTGCAGGCCGCCGAAGTCGGAGGTGCGCATCTGCCAGCTCAGGTTGATGCGCAGATGCCCGGTGGCGGCGCCCTGTTTGGTCAGGGACACGTGTGAGTGCCGCTTGGTCAGCTCGATGGCGTTCGTGGCCGCGTTGCCGGAGACGAAGTCGTCGTTCCGCCCGCGCCGCAGTCCGTCCAGTAAACCCATTCCCGCCCCATGTCCACTCGTCGGGCCCCCGCCGGTGGCCGCGGGGCGCCGGTGCGCCGCACGGCCGACGGGGCGGCCACGAGGACCGGGTCCTCGTGGCCGCCCCGTCGAGAGCGTTCCTCACCCGGAGGGCTGTCACACCCCGGACGAGACCTCTGTCTTCTCTCCCGCGGTCGCCTCGGCCGCGGCGAGCCGCTTGTTGCGGAGCACGGAGGACCAGAAGGAGGCGCCGATCAGGACGACGCCGATGAGACCGGTGATGAGCTCGTTGATCTCGTACTGGATGGTGACGAGCAGGATCAGCGCCAGGGCGCCGATCGCGTAGTGCGCGCCGTGCTCCAGGTAGACGTAGTCGTCCAGGGTGCCCTGGCGGACCAGGTAGACCGTGAGCGACCGGACGTACATGGCGCCGATGCCGAGGCCGAGCGCCATCAGGACGATGTCGTTGGTGATGGCGAAGGCGCCGATCACACCGTCGAAGGAGAAGGACGCGTCCAGCACCTCGAGGTAGAGGAACATGAAGAACGCGGCCTTGCCGCCCACGGCGATCGCCGACTTGGGCTTGCCCGCGCGTGCGGCCTTCTCCTCCTCTTCCTCTGCCTGCTCCTCCTCCTCTTCGAGCTTGTTCTCGAAGTAGCCGGAGAGTCCGCCCACGATCATGTAGGTGATCAGACCGGCGATGCCGGACAGCAGAACCGTCTCCGCCTTGTCCACGTGCGCGCCGCCGTGCTGGTGGGCGTTGGAGGCGAAGGTCACGGCGGAGATCAGCAGGACGACCAGCGCGACGCAGACCGACAGCATGTCGACCTTGCCGAGCTTGGACAGCGGCCGCTCCAGCCAGGCCAGCCATTTGTGCTCCCGGTCCTCGAAGACGAAGTCCAGGAAGATCATGAGCAGGAACATGCCGCCGAAGGCCGCGATGGCCGGGTGGGCGTCGGTGACGAGCTCCTGGTAACGGTCCTTGTCGCTCAGCGCGAGGTCGACCGCCTCGATGGGGCCGAGCTGCGCGCTGACCGCGACGATGACGACGGGGAACACCAGCCGCATGCCGAAGACGGCGATCAGGATGCCGATGGTGAGGAAGATCTTCTGCCAGAAGGCGTTCATCTTCTTCAGGATTCCGGCGTTGACGACCGCGTTGTCGAAGGACAGCGAGATCTCGAGGATCGAGAGGATCGCCACGATCCCGAAGGCGGTCCACCCCCCGAAGAGGAATGCTGCGACCAGGCCGAGCGCGGTCACCGCGAACGACCAGCCGAAGGTTTTCAGAACCACTGGCTACCCCATGTGTGTGAACGGGTCTCCCCCGCCGCCGTGGCGGCTTTACGAAACATTGACCCCGAAGTCTAGAGCGATGCCGCGCAGACCCGACGCGTACCCCTGCCCTACCGCACGGAACTTCCACTCGCCCTGATAGCGGTACAGCTCACCGAAGATCATCGCCGTCTCCGTGGAGGCGTCCTCGCTGAGGTCGTACCGGGCGAGCTCCTGGCCGTCCGCCTGGTTCACCACGCGGATGAAGGCGTTGCTGACCTGGCCGAAGGTCTGGCCGCGCTCGTCCGCCATGTGGATGGACACCGGGAAGACGATCTTGTCGCACTGCGGCGGCACCTTGGAGAGGTCCACCAGCAGGGACTCGTCGTCGCCCTCGCCCTCACCGGTCAGGTTGTCGCCGGTGTGCTCCACCGAGCCGTCCGGGCTCGTGAGCTGGTTGTAGAAGACGAACCACTCGTCCCCCATGACGCGGCCGCCGCTGCACATCAGCGCACTGGCGTCGAGGTCGAAGTCGGCGCCCGTGGTGGAGCGCGCGTCCCAGCCGAGCCCGATCATCACCTGCGTGAGGTCGGGTGCGGCCTTGGACAGGGAGACGTTCCCCCCTTTGGCGAGCGTGACGCCCATGATGATGGTCCCCCTCCGGGTGGTCTTCCAGGTGGTCCTGCGCTCCCCGCGAGGGGGCGTCCCCGGGCGCCGCGCGCTGCGTGCGCGCGGCGCCCGGGCGAGGGCCGTACGGGACGGCCCGCCCGGGTGCGTACCCGGGACGTGCCCGTCTCAGACGTTCACGCCGAAGTCCTGCGCGATGCCGCGCAGGCCGGAGGCGTAGCCCTGGCCGATGGCGCGGAACTTCCACTCCGCGCCGTGGCGGTACAGCTCGCCGAAGACCATGGCGGTCTCGGTCGAGGCGTCCTCCGACAGGTCGTAGCGGGCGATCTCGGCGCCGCCGGCCTGGTTGACGACGCGGATGAACGCGTTGCGCACCTGGCCGAAGGACTGCTGGCGGTTCTCGGCGTCGTAGATGGAGACCGGGAAGACGATCTTCTCCACGTCGGCCGGGACGGTGGCCAGGTTGACCTTGATCTGCTCGTCGTCGCCCTCGCCCTCACCGGTGAGGTTGTCACCGGTGTGCTCGACGGACCCGTCGGGGCTCTTGAGGTTGTTGAAGAAGATGAAGTGCTGGTCGCTGGCGACCTTGCCCGAGCTGTTCAGCAGCAGGGCACTGGCGTCCAGGTCGAAGTCGGTGCCGGTCGTGGTGCGGACGTCCCACCCCAGTCCGACGATGACCGCGGTCAGGCCCGGCGCCTCCTTGCTCAGCGATACGTTGCCGCCCTTGCTGAGGCTGACTCCCACGAGTCCTCCCTTGGTGTCCCGGGGGCGGGATGCCCCGTTGTGCATGGATGTCGGATCAACGAGTCGATCCTAGTGACGGGTTCCCCGGGCCCGCAGACCCTGGGGACGGACGCTCACAGGGTGTCGAGCGCCGCGAGGTACTCGCCGGGGTCACGGGCGTCCGCCATCGCGCTGGTCACGGTGCGGCGCACCACGCCCTGTTTGTCGATCACGAAGGTGCCCCGGACCGCGCAGCCCTTGCCCTCGTCGAAGACGCCGTAGGCGCGCGAGACGTCGCCGTGCGGCCAGAAGTCGCTGAGCAGCGGGAAGGGCAGGTCCTCCTGCTCGCCGAAGACCCTGAGGGTGTGGATGGAGTCGTTGGACACGGCGAGCACCTCGGCGTCGCGCTCGGCGAACTGCTCCAGCCGGTCGCGGATCTCGCTCAGCTCGCCGGTGCAGACACCGGTGAAGGCGAACGGGTAGAAGAGCAGCACGACGTTCTTCTGCCCACGGAAGTCGGACAGACGCACCGGGGCGCCGTGATTGTCCTTGAGTTCGAAGTCGGGGGCCTGCTCGCCGACCGGGATCGTCATCGTCGTCCTCGTCGCTCCGGGGTGGTGCCGTGCGACCACCCTACGCAGGCCGGACGAGGGCCCCGCGAACGGGCCGACGCGTGCTGCGCACGTCGTCGCCGGCCCGTCCGGGGGTGGGTCACCGCTTCGACTTGGCGGCCTTCGGGGTCGCCAGCCGGCTGCCGCTCCAGTCCTTGCCCACACTGACGCTCTTGGACGCCGTCAGGCCGGCCGTGGTGGCGGCCTCCGAGATGTCACTCGGCTCGACGTAGCCGTCCCGGCCGGTCTTCGGCGTGAGCAGCAGGATCGCGCCGCCCTCTTCGATGTACGTGGTGGCATCCACCAGCGCATCCGTCAGGTCGCCGTCGTCGTCACGGAACCACAGCACAACGGCGTCGGCCACGTCGTCGTAGTCCTCGTCGACGAGGTCGCTCTCGATGACGCCCTCGATGGCCTCGCGGAGCTCCTGGTCGACGTCGTCGTCGTAGCCGATCTCCTGGACCACCTGCCCGGGCTGGAACCCCAGCCTGGCGGCAGGGTTCGTCCGCTCCTCCGCGTGGTCCGCGGTCGCGCTCACGGGTTGCCTCCTGATCATGTCTTGGGAATAACTCAGCCACGCGCGTGCGCGAAGCATTGGCCGTAGTCCACACGGGCGGGACGGATCGCGCAAGTACCCGGCCGTGCGGACCGCCGAAACGGTGACGATCCTGGCCGGGTCACCGCAACTTCAGGCACACCGCCCTCGTCAGCAGTGATGGACACCACACCTTTGTGCCCTGTTTGGGCGTTTGGGAACCGTCTGTGGGTACGAGACTCGCATGTACTCGCCCCTTGCGTCACCGTACCGGCCCCGGCGCGGGATTACCTCTCGGTAGAGATGACGTCCGCGGCCGCGGGGTGGAGCATGGGAGCGGCGCACACCGGGCCGTGACGAGCGAGACGGCGGCCCTTCTCCGGCCCTCTGACAGGTAAGGAACAGCGTGGCTTCCGCATCCGATCGCAGCCCGATCATCATTGGCGGCCTTCCGAGTCAGGTTCCTGACTTCGACCCCGAGGAAACCCAGGAGTGGCTCGACTCCCTCGACGCCGCGGTCGACGAGCGCGGCCGGGAGCGGGCCCGCTATCTGATGCTGCGGCTGATCGAGCGGGCCCGCGCCCGGCGCGTGGCCGTGCCCGAGATGCGCAGCACGGACTACGTCAACACGATCCCCACCCGGGCCGAGCCGTTCTTCCCGGGCAACGAGGAGATCGAACGCAAGATCCTGAACGCGACCCGCTGGAACGCCGCCGTGATGGTCTCGCGCGCCCAGCGCCCGGGCATCGGGGTCGGCGGCCACATCGCCACGTTCGCGTCCTCCGCGTCGCTGTACGACGTGGGCTTCAACCACTTCTTCCGCGGCAAGGACGAGGGCGACGGCGGCGACCAGGTCTTCTTCCAGGGACACGCCTCGCCGGGCATCTACGCCCGCGCGTACCTGCTGGACCGGCTGAGCGAGCAGCACCTGGACGGGTTCCGCCAGGAGAAGTCGAAGGCGCCGTACGCGCTGTCGTCGTACCCGCATCCGCGGTCGATGCCGGACTTCTGGGAGTTCCCGACGGTGTCGATGGGCCTCGGCCCGATCGGCGCCATCTACCAGGCGCGGATGAACCGCTACATGCACGCGCGCGGCATCGCGGACACCTCGAGGTCGCACGTGTGGGCGTTCCTCGGCGACGGTGAGATGGACGAGCCGGAGTCGCTGGGCCAGCTGAGCATCGCCGCGCGCGAGGGCCTGGACAACCTCACCTTCGTCGTCAACTGCAACCTGCAGCGGCTGGACGGCCCGGTGCGCGGCAACGGGAAGATCATCCAGGAGCTGGAGTCGGTCTTCCGCGGGGCCGGCTGGAACGTGATCAAGCTGATCTGGGACCGCACCTGGGACCCGCTGCTGGCCCAGGACCGCGACGGCGTGCTGGTGAACAAGATGAACACCACGCCGGACGGCCAGTTCCAGACGTACGCCACCGAGTCGGGCGCGTACATCCGGGAGCACTTCTTCGGCGACGACCACCGGCTGCGCGCGATGGTCGAGGGCATGACCGACGACCAGATCCTGCACCTGGGGCGCGGCGGTCACGACCACCGCAAGATCTACGCGGCGTACAAGGCGGCCCTGGAGCACAAGGGCCAGCCGACGGTGATCCTGGCGAAGACGATCAAGGGCTGGACGCTCGGCCCGAACTTCGAGGGCCGCAACGCCACGCACCAGATGAAGAAGCTGACGGTCGACGACCTGAAGCACTTCCGCGACCGGCTGCACCTGCCGATCCCCGACAAGGACCTGGAGTCCGGGCTGCCGCCCTACTACCACCCGGGGCCGGACACGGAGGAGATGCAGTACATGCACGACCGCCGCCGGTCCCTCGGCGGGTACGTGCCGACCCGGGTGGTGCGCGGCAAGCCGCTGGCGCTGCCGGACGACAAGGCGTACGCGAGCGTCAAGAAGGGCTCGGGCCAGCAGTCCATCGCGACGACCATGGCCTTCGTGCGGCTCCTGAAGGACCTCATGCGGGACAAGGAGATCGGCCGCCGGTTCGTGCTGATCGCACCGGACGAGTACCGCACGTTCGGCATGGACTCGTTCTTCCCGAGCGCGAAGATCTACAACCCGCTGGGCCAGCAGTACGAGGCGGTGGACCGGGAGCTGCTGCTCGCCTACAAGGAGTCCCCGCAGGGGCAGATGCTGCACGACGGCATCTCCGAGGCGGGCTGCACGGCCTCGCTGATCGCGGCGGGCTCGGCGTACGCCACGCACGGCGAGCCGCTCATCCCGGTGTACGTCTTCTACTCGATGTTCGGGTTCCAGCGCACCGGGGACCAGTTCTGGCAGATGGCCGACCAGCTGGCGCGCGGCTTCGTCCTCGGCGCGACCGCGGGGCGGACCACGCTGACCGGCGAGGGTCTCCAGCACGCGGACGGGCACTCGCAGCTGCTCGCCTCGACCAACCCGGCGTGCGTCGCGTACGACCCGGCGTTCGGCTACGAGATCGCGCACATCGTGCGGGACGGGCTGCGCCGGATGTACGGCTCGTCCGAGGAACACCCGCACGGCGAGGACGTCTTCTACTACCTGACGGTCTACAACGAGCCCATCCAGCACCCGGCGGAGCCGGAGAACGTGGACGTCGAGGGCATCGTCAAGGGCCTGTACCGCTTCAGCGAGGGCCGGGACGGCTCGTACCCGGCGCAGATCCTGGCGTCCGGGGTCGCGCTGCCGTGGGCGATCGAGGCGCAGAAGATCCTCGCGGAGGAGTGGGACGTCAAGGCGGACGTCTGGTCGGCGACCTCCTGGAACGAGCTGCGGCGCGAGGCGGTGGAGTGCGAGCGGCACAACCTGCTGCACCCGGAGGAGGAGCAGCGCACCCCGTACGTGACGCGCAAGCTGGCCTCGGCGCGGGGGCCGGTGGTGGCGGTGTCGGACTGGATGCGGTCGGTGCCGGACCAGATCGCGCGCTGGGTGCCGGGGACGTACCAGTCGCTGGGCGCGGACGGGTTCGGCTTCGCGGACACGCGCGGTGCGGCGCGGCGGTACTTCCACATCGACGCGCAGTCGATCGTGCTGGCGGTGCTGACGGAGCTGGCGCGCGAGGGGCACCTGGACCGCTCGGTGCTGAAGCAGGCGATCGACCGGTACCAGCTGCTGGACGTGACGGCCGCGGACCCGGGCGCGGCGGGCGGCGACGCGTAGGCAGGGGAAACGGCTGAGCCCCCGGCGCGTCGCCGGGGGCTCAGCCGTGTGGTGCCCGGGTGTCAGAGCATGCCGGAACCGATGCCGCCCGCCCCGGCCAGCCAGATGACGGCCAGGAGCGTGTCGATGGCGCCGAGGACCAGGGCGATCAGGGCCGGCACCGAGCGGGAGCCCGCCCAGCTGCGGCCCATCGCCAGCCAGCCGCACACCATCGCCACCGGGCCGAGAATGATGCCCAGGACGAAGAAACCGGCGACGGCGCAGATGGCTCCGACGATCCCGAGCGTCGCGCGATCCGGCCCGGACCGTGACCACGTCCGGCCACTGGTGCGGGGGTGCCTGCGCGTTCCGTGTCCAAAGCTCGCCATCGTCAACTCCCTGATGGGTTGGTTGACATGGCGGGTACCCCCGCTCCCGTGACGAATTCCCCCCGCGCGTACGGCGGGTGACCGCCGCCCGCACGCCGCGGCCGGCCCTCCCCCGTGCCCTGCGCAGGACGTGACCCGCTGCGACCTGGGCACGGTCCGGAGGGGAGGGGCCACCGCACCGGTTCACCCTGACGGGCGGAACCCGCTCCGGCGGCACGTCAGGAGACCGTCGGGAAACCGTCGGATGCGACCGGCTCCCGCCCCGCCTCCACGTTCCCGCCTCCACGTTCCCGCCTCCGCGTTCCCGCCTCCGCGTTCCCGTCACGAACCGGCATGCGGACTCATCCCTGAATCGGCGCGACGAAACGTGATCCCGGTCACTGGGCCCCCGCGAGACACTCCCGTTCTCCTAATGTGTCCTTCCAGTGACTTCCTTCGACACCACCCCTCAGCTCAACGTCTGGCGGGCGCTGCTGGCGCTCCTCGTGGTCTTCGTGATGCTGGCGACCACCGGCTGGACGGCACGGCGCCATCAGCGCCACCCCGCTCCCCTGCAGGCGTCGCTCGCCGCGTGGGAGGACGGCCGGGTGGCCGGGAGGCGGCTGCCCGACCCGCAGTCGGCGCCGACGCGGCTGGCCCGGTTCTTCGCCTCGCTCACCGACGCGCAGCGGCTGCGGCTCGCCGAGCGCTATCCGCTCGCCGTCGGCAACATGAACGGCGCGCCGGTCGAGCTGCGCTACCGCGCCAACCGGATCGCCCTGGCCGAGGCGCACGCGGTGGAGCTGCGACGGCTGCACGACAGCCGGCTCACGCCCGCGGGCCAGCGGCAGGCGGCCCGCAGGACGGACCGGATCGAGGCGCTGATGCGGCCGGGCCGGCACATCCTCGCCTTCGACCCGGCGGGTTCCGGGCGGGTCGCCGAGGTCTTCGGCGACCTGGGCCGGGCCGAGCGGGTGTCGGTGGTCGTCCCCGGCGTCGACACCGACCTGCTCACCTTCCAGCGCTCCCGCGGCAGGCACTCCGCACCCGCGGGGATGGCCAGGTCACTGTACGAGGCCCAGCGGGACGCCGATCCCGCGACCCGCACGGCCGTGATCGCCTGGGCCGACTACACCGCGCCCAGCGGACTCGGCATGGACGCGGCCACGGCGATGCGCGCGGAGGACGGCGCGGGCCGGCTGGACGCGATGGTGCGGGGACTGCCCGGCCCGGCCCCGGTCTCGCTGTTCTGCCACAGCTACGGCTCGGTGGTCTGCGGACTGGCCGCGCACGGGCTGCCGGACCGGGTGTCCGACATCGCCGTGGCCGGCAGCCCGGGGATGCGGGTGGAGAACGCCTCCCAGCTGCGCACCACCGCCCGGGTGTGGGCGATGCGGGACGCCGACGACTGGATCCAGGACGTGCCCTACCTGGAGCTCGGCGGACTGGGCCACGGGGCCGACCCGGTGGCCGACGGGTTCGGCGCGCGGGTGCTGTCGGCCCGTGACG
Source organism: Streptomyces sp. DSM 120436 (assembly GCF_055778765.1). Lineage (NCBI taxonomy): Bacteria > Bacillati > Actinomycetota > Actinomycetes > Kitasatosporales > Streptomycetaceae > Streptomyces > Streptomyces sp. DSM 120436. The sequence continues at coordinate 2,026,966 of NZ_JBSKBS010000002.1, forward strand.
CCGAGGGGCACGCCGGGTACTTCGCGCCCGGGACGGACAGCCTGCGGAACTTCGCGGGCATCGGAGTTGGCGCATACACGGCGGTGTCGTGCGCACACCGGGACGGGGCGTGCCTGGCGGGTTTGTCCGGTACGACCCCTACCCGACGCGCGTAGAGGCGGGGATACTGCGGTACACACGGGGGAGGGGACGGGGAGGCTCGTGCCGCATACGATGAGCCGCATGGGTGACGTACTGGCCGGATTTCATGCCGCCTGGGAGTTCGAGTCCGACTCCGTGCTCATCCGTTACGTACGAGGGATTCGAACACCCAAGCTATTCCAGGCGCTCGGTGAACGGCGCGTGCCGCTGGAGGCGATCGAGGGCGTGACCCTCACGCCCGGGAAGCGCGGGACCGTGGTCCTGCGGCTGGAGCCCCGGCCGGGAGCCGACCCGCTGATGGAGGCGGCCGCCGGGCAGTTGAAGGAGAGCAGCGACCCCTACCGGCTGGTGCTGCCCGCCGAGCGGGAGACGCTCGCCGAGTACTACGCCGACGAACTGCGCGACCGGCTCACCGAGTCGGGCCCCGCCGAACGCCATCTGGTGGCCGTGCCCGAGCCGCCGCTGCAGTTCAAGGCGTACGACGGCAAGGCGACGTTCGACGGCATGTCGGTGGCGTTCCGCTGGTTCTGGACGGGGGCGTCCTCGGCGAAGTGGAAGGCCGGCGACCAGCATTTCCCCGTCTCCGAGCTGAGCGGGGTGGAGTGGCGTTCGCCCGAGGTGTTCGAGGGCCATCTGCGGCTGCTGCGCCGGGACACGACGGTGCCGGCCCCGGCACAGGCCGACCAGGACCCCGCCGCGGTGGTGTTCGGGCTCGGGTACGGGCCCGTGCACGAGTCACTGCCGTTCGCGGCGGCTGTGCTGGCCGCGGCGCGGGACGGTGCGGCGGTGCCGGCGATATCGTCGCCGGCGGCGGTCGCGGGCGGGGTGACCGCCGCTCGGCGGGATCCCGCGGACATCGCCGAGCGGATCCGGCATCTCGGGGAACTGCATCAGGCGGGGCTGGTGACGGACGAGGAGTTCTCCTCGAAGAAGGCGGAGTTGCTGGCGGAGCTCTGATCCGTCCCCCGGGCGCCGGTCCGCCGTGGCCGGCCGCGCGGTTCCCCGCGTTCCCCGGCGCCGTCGTGACCGGGTGCGCGGTCCTCGGGCCCCTCCGCGGCCGGGGCGCGCCCGGCGTCCGCGTAGAAGCTGATCTTGCGGTCCAGGACGGCCAGGGTGCCCTGGAGCTCGGCGATGCGGGCCAGCACGTCCTCGCGGGTCGCCTCGAGCAGCTCGAAGCGCTCGGCGTACGTGTGGTCGCCGGCCCGGACCAGTTCGGCGTAGCGCACCATGTCGGCGACCGGCATGCCGGTCAGGCGGAGCTTGCCGACCAGGGCGAGCCAGTCGAGGTCGCGGTCGGTGTAGCGCCGCTGCCCGGTGTGGGAGCGGTCGACGTGCGGCATGAGGCCGATGCGCTCGTACCAGCGCAGGGTGTGCGCGGTCAGCCCGGTGCGGGCGGCCACCTCGCTGATCGTGTACGTGTCCTTGCCGTCCGGCCGCCGGCCGCCTCGCGGGGGCCCGGCGCAGGTGTCGGTCCTGGTGTCCGTGGTCTCCGTCACCGTCATGGCGTCCACGCTAGATCCTCGCAGTGCGCTCCGGGCAAGCGGCCGCGGCCGGAATCGGGCGGACGTGCCGGGGTTCTCCGGTTATCGTGCGGGCATGACCTCCGCACGCCGAGCGACACCCGACGACGCGGGGGAAGTGCTGCGTCTGCGCCAGGTGATGATCGACTCGTTGGCCGGATCGGACCCGTCCACCGCCTGGCACGCGGTGTCCCTGCCGGGCCTGCGCGACCGGCTGGCGGCGGACGGCTCCTTCGCCGTGTTCGTCGTGGACCACCCGGAGCGGCCCGGCGCCCTCGCCGCGATGGTGGCCGGCACGCTCGACTACCGCATCGGCAACGCGCGGAACCCGCTCGGCACCGACGGCCACGTCTTCAGCGTCGCCACCGCCCCGGACGCCCGCCGCCGGGGTTACGCGCGGGCCTGCATGCACGCGCTGCTGGAGTGGTTCCGCGAGCGGGGCGCCGGGCGGGTCCGGCTGTCCGCCAGCCCGGAGGCCGAGCCCCTGTACCGGTCGCTGGGGTTCACGCCCAGGCCGGACCCTTCGCTGGAGCTCAGACTGTGAACGCTTAGGCTCGTCGGCATGTCGCTGAAGAGCCTCGCGTCGATCGAGAACTGGCCGGTCCCCACCGCTGCGGCGGGGGTGGTACGGGCGGACGGCGCCGTCCTGGGCACGCACGGGCCGGCCGGGCGCCGCTTCCCGCTGGCCTCGGTCACCAAGCCGCTGGCCGCCTACGCGGTGCTCGTGGCGTACGAGGAGGGGGCGGTCGAGCTGGACGAGCCGGCCGGCCCGGACGGCGCGACGGTCCGGCACCTGCTGGCGCACACCTCGGGCCTGGCCTTCGACGAGCACCGGGTCACCGCCGCGCCCGGCGAGCGGCGGCTGTACTCCAACGCCGGGTTCGAGCAGCTCGGCGACCACGTGGAGAGGGCGACGGAGATCCCGTTCGCCGAGTACGCGTGGCAGGCGGTGCTGGAGCCGTTGGGGATGACGTCCACCTCGCTGGCGGGCTCCCCCGCCAAGGACGGTGTCTCCACGGTGGACGACCTGCTGCGGTTCGCCGCCGAGGTGCAGGCGCCGCGGCTGCTGGACCCGCGGACGGTGGCCGCGGCGATGACCGTGCAGTACCCGGGCACCAAGGGCGTGCTCCCGGGCTACGGGCACCAGAACCCGAACGACTGGGGGCTGGGCTTCGAGATCCGGGACGGCAAGTCGCCGCACTGGACGGGCGCCTCGTCCTCGCCGCGCGCCTTCGGGCACTTCGGCCAGTCGGGCACGTTCCTGTGGATCGACCCGGACGCGGGCGCGGCCTGCGTGGCGCTCACCGACCGGGCGTTCGGACCCTGGGCGGTCGAGGCGTGGCCGCCGTTCACCGACGCGGTGCTGGCCGAACTGCGCGGCTGACTCCCGCCGTCCGCCCGGATGTGCCGCAACCACCGGCGCCACCTGCGGGGTTGGCGTGGGGCCGGTGTGAAAACCCTGTGGAAGCGATGTCGGTGGCGCGCCCTATGATGCGCCGGACGATCACGCGGGACCCGGGGAGGGCGCGACATGTTCGGTAAGTTGTTCGGCAGGGGCGAGGGCGGACCGGAGGCGGATCCGTACGCCCTGCCGGCGCCGCGCAGGAAGAACGGGACGTACGTCCTGCGCGCCCTCGGGGACACGCGTGTGCTGGCCGTCGTGGAGGCCGCGGACGCGGGTGACTGGGAGGCGGTCAGGACGGCCCTCACCCCCTTCGACCTGGGCCGCGAGCACCGCGTCCTCGGCCAGCTGGCCGACCTGGACGGGGTGCAGGACTGGATCGGCCGCGCCGTCGAGGAGGACAAGGAGCACCGGGCCCTGGCCCTGCTGATCTCCGGGGCGCGGCACATCAAGTGGGGCTGGGAGGCCCGGACCAGCGCGCGTGCCGCGGACGTCACGCGGGAGCAGTGGCAGACCTTCTACGAGCGGCTCCGCGTCGCCGAGCGGCAGCTCTTCGAGGCCGCCGAGCTGCGTCCGGACTGGATCACGCCGTGGCGCCAACTGCTCACCTCCGCGCGCGGCATGTCGCTCGGCTCCCCGGTCGCGGAGGTCCGGCGCGACGCCGCCCTGCGCCGTGACCCGCTCGACCTGGAGATCCACCTCGAGTGGCTGTCCCAGCTCCAGCCCCGCTGGGGAGGCGAGCCGGGGGAGGCCCTGGAGTACGCCCGCGCGGCGTTCGCCGCCGCACCCGACGGCCACCGGCTCGGCTGCGCCGTCGCCATGGCGTACATCGAGGAGTGGGTGGAGTCCGACGACGGCGACTGCCTGCAGCAGCCCCAGATCCGGGCCGAGCTGAGGCAGGCGGCGGAGCGCAGCGTCCTGCACCGCGCCTACGAGCGCCGCCTGGGCTGGCAGGGCGACTACAACATCTTCGCCATGGCCCTGTCCCTGGCCGGGAGCAGCACCGCCTCGAACGTCTTCCGCGAGCTGGAGGGCGCGTACACCGAGTGGCCGTGGGTGTACATGTCCGAGCCGCAGAAGGCGTACGCGCGCTTCCGCAAGGCCTTCTGAGCCCCGGCTCGCCCCCGTCGCCACCGCACGCCCTCACACCCCGGACCGCCGATGACCCTGCCCGAGAACACTGCCGACCGCACCTTCCAGGTGGACCTGCGCGGTCTCGTCGACCTGCTCTCCCACCACCTCTACTCCAGCCCCCGCGTCTACCTGCGTGAACTGATGCAGAACGCGGTGGACGCGCTCACCGCCCGGCACGCCCTCGAACCGGCCGCGCCCGCCGGCTCGTTCGGCATCCGGCTGTACGCCGACCGCTCCGTGGTCCGCGTCGAGGACGACGGCGTCGGCCTCACCGAGGCCGACGTGCACACCTTCCTCGCCACGATCGGCCGCAGCAGCAAGCGGGCCGACGGGATCGCCGAGCGACGGGGCGACTTCATCGGCCAGTTCGGCATCGGCCTGCTGTCCTGCTTCCTGGTCGCGGACGAGATCCACGTGGTCAGCCGGTCCGCCCGCACGCCCGGCGCGCCCGCCGTGGAGTGGCGGGGACGCGGCGACGGCAGCTACACCGTGCGCACCCTGCCCGCCTCCGCCCGGCCCGCCCCCGGCACCACCGTCACCCTGACCCCGCGCGCCGACGCGGGCGAGTGGACCGCGCCCGCGCAGGTGCGGGGCCTGGCACGGCACTTCGGCTCGCTGCTGCGGCACCCGGTGACCTTCGACGACGGCTCCGGCCCCGCCGTGCCGGTCAACCCTCAGGAGGCGCCCTGGGCGCGGACGTACCCGACTCCGGGCGCCCGGTCCCGCGCGCTCGCCCGGTACGGCGAGGAGGTGTTCGGCTTCGCGCCGCTGGACACCATCGAGCTGGACCTGCCGGCCGTGGGGCTGAAGGGCATCGCGTGCGTGCTGCCGGAGGCGGTGCCGGCCGGACGCCGTCACGGCCACCGGGTGCACGTCAAGGGCATGCTGCTGTCCGAGCAGGCGGAGGAGATCCTGCCCGACTGGGCGTTCTTCGTGCGCTGCGTCGTCGACGCGGAGAGCCTGCGCCCGACGGCGTCCCGTGAGTCCCTGTACGAGGACGACACCCTGGCCGCGGTGCGCGACGCGCTGGCCGAGAAGCTGCGCGCGTGGATCGCCCGCGTCGCCGCCAGCGACCCCGAGCTGCTGCACCGCTTCCTCCAGGCCCACCACCTGTCGGTGAAGTCGCTCGCCGTGCACGACGACGAGATCCTGCGGATGCTGCTGCCGTGGCTGCCGTTCGAGACCACCGACGGGCACTGCACGCTCGACGAGTTCTCCCGCACCCACCGCACCGTGCTGGTGACGTCCAGCGTGGAGGAGTTCCGGCAGGTCGCGGCGATCGCGTCGGCCGCCGGTCTCGGCGTGGTCAACGGCGGCTACACCTACGACCGCGAACTGGTGCACCGGCTGCCCGAGATCCGGCCGGAGGTGAGCGTCGCCGACCTCGACCCGGCGACCCTGACCGCGCACCTCGACCCGGTCGACCGGGAGACGGAGCTGGCCGCCGCGGCCTATCTGGCGCTGGCCCGTGACGCCCTCGCGGTGTTCGACTGCGACGTGGCGCTGCGCTCCTTCCAGCCGGCGTCCGCGCCCGCCCTGCTGGTCGACAGCCGGGAGGCCCGGCACGAGCGCACCCGCTCCCGGCTCGCCCGCGAGCAGGAGGGCGGCCTGTGGGGCGACATCCTGGGCGCCCTGCAGCAGGAGGCGCCGCGCGCCCAGCTCGTCCTCAACCAGCTCAACCCGCTGGTGCGCACCGCCGTCGCGATCGACGAGCCGGAACTGGCCCGCACCAGCGCCGAGGCCCTGTACGGGCAGGCCGCGCTGCTGTCCCGGCGTCCGCTCAGGCCCGCCGAGTCCAGCCTCATCAACCGCTCCTTCCTCGACCTTCTCGCCCACGCCCTGCGCAAGGACAGCTGACGATGCAGACCCCGCCCCAGACCACCGACGAGCTGTACGAGGCGCTGCGGGAGAACGACCGCCGCCCCTACGGCCGGACCCGCACCGTCACCGCCGAGGAACTCGCCGAGGCGGCCGAGCTGTTCGGCGAACCGGTACCGCTGATCCACGCCCTGCTGGAGCTCCAGGAGGCGTACACCTACGGCTCCGAGCCGCGGAAGTCGCCGGTCGTGTTCGCCCGGCTGCTGAACCTCTTCGACGAGCAGCCGGACGTGTTCGACGACCGGCTGCGCCACCAGCTGTTCTGGCGGTTCAAGTGGGTCGCCGGCGCCCTGCTCAGCCTGCCCGAGATACCGCTGGTCAGCCTGCGCCAGTGGCTGACGGAGATGCGCGACCGCTACGAGAAGGCCGGCCTCGACCTCCAGCCGTACTACGGGCAGGCCTACCGGCTCGCCGTCCACACCGGTGAGGACACCGTGCCGGCCTACGAGTTGTGGGCGGGCCGGGCCCGCGTCCCGCTCAGCGACTGCGAGGCCTGCGAGACCTGCGCCCGCGCCCTGCACCACCTGGCGTCCGGCGACGACGAGCGGGCGCTGCGCACCTGGGAGCCCGTGCTGGCCGGCAAGGAGTCCTGCCAGGAGGAGCCGGCCCGTTCCATCTCGCACGCGCTGCTGCCGCTGCTGCGCACGGGCCGTACCGACGAGGCGCGTGGTCTGCACCTGGCGGGGTACCGCGGCTGCCGCCGCAACCCGTCGATGGCCGGGGAGGTCGGCCGCCACCTGGAGTTCTGCGCGCTGACCGGAAACGAGGCGCGCGGCCTGGAGCTGCTGGCGGAGAACCGCAACCTGTTCGACGAGGTGGACTCGCCGCTGGAGCAGCTCGACCTGCTCACCGGTGTGGAGGTGCTGCTCGCCCGTGTCGAGGCCCTGGGCCACGGGGAGCTGCCCGCCGCCGGGTTCCCCGGCCGGAGCTGGACGGTGGCGACGCTGCGCGCCGAGGTGCGCGAGCGCGCCGACGACCTGGCCGCCCGTTTCGACGCCCGCAACGGCACGACGGCGCACTCCGACCGCCGCGGGACCCGCCTCGGCCGGGCGCCGCTGCTGGAGTCGCTGGAGCTGACGCTGCGCCCGCGCACCCTGGAGGACGCGGCGCCGGCGCCGGCCGCTCCGGCCCCGGCGCCCGCCGAGACCCTGCCCGAGTCGCCGGCCGACCTGATCAGGCGGGCGCGGGAGCTGGACGAGCAGGGGCACCCGGACGCGCACGCCTGCTGGGCGCGGCTGCGCGACCTCGTCTCCGCCCGCGACTACGTCCACCCGGACGACCCGGAGACGGGCCCGCTGGTGCGGCTGCGCGCCGACCTGCTGGAGGAGGAGGCGACGCTGGCGGAGCGCGGGGACGCGCACGAGGAGGCGGCGGCCCTGTACGAGGAGGCGGCGGGGCTGTACGAGGACGCGGGGCTCGCGGGTCACGCGGTGTTCGCCCGGGCGAGCGCGGTGCTGGCGGGGGCGCAGGTGCCCCCGCCGGGTGCGGAGGCCGAGGGCGCGCGGCCTGAGGGCGCGGACGCCGAGGGCGCGAGCGTCGAAGGCGCGGACGCCCAGGGTGCGGGCGCCGGGGGCGCTGGCGCCGGGGGCGCTGGCGCCGAAGGTGCGGGCGTCGAGGGCGCGCGGCCTGAGGGCGCGGACGCCCAGGGTGCGGGCGCCGGGGGCGCTGGCGCCGAAGGTGCGGGCGTCGAAGGTGTGGGCGTCGAGGGCGCGCGGCCTGAGGGCGCGGACGCCCAGGGTGCGGGCGCCGGGGGCGCTGGCGCCGAAGGCGCGCAGGCCGAAGGCGCGGACGCCGAGGCACGGGCCGCCGCCCGGGCCGCCGTGTTCACCGAGGCGCACGCGGAGCTGGTGCGGCTGCACGAGCAGGCGTCCGGGATCGCTCCGTACCTGGAGGCCCGGCTGCTGCGCCTGAGGGTGAGCGCGTGCGGCCTGCGGCTCCAGGCGTCCGGGGACAAGGCGCAGGTGGCCCCGGTCCTCGCCGAGGCGGAGCTGCTGTACGACTTCGCCGTCCGGCACGGGCTCACCGGGCAGATCGCCGCCGCCCGGCTGCTGCGGGCCACCACGCACGCCATGGCCGGCGACCTGCCCACCGCGCACGCCGAGGCGGACGAGCTGGTCGCGCTGCTGCGGACGGACGGGCCCGCCTGGCACCTGCCCCGCGCCCTCTCCCTGCGCGGCAAGATCCAGCTCGGCCTCGGGGACGCGGAGGCCGCCCACGCGAGCCTCAGCGAGGGGATGCGGCTGACCGCCGAATGGCCCGCCGAAGCGGTCGACGCCCCGGACCTGCACGGCGAACTGGCGCAGGCGTGCCTGCATCTGGGCCGCCCCGACGAGGCGTTGCGGCACCTGACGCGGTCGGCGGAGCTGGAACTGCGGGCGGGCAACCGGTTCGACGCGTTCTGCGCCTACAGCAACGCGGCCCAGCTCAGCCTCGACCTGGGCCGGATCGAGGACTGCATCGCGCTGCTCGACTCCCTGCTCGTCGAGCCGGACGTCGTCGACGGCGAGCTGGACGACCGGCTCGTCGCCCAGCTGCGCCTGACCCGCGCCCGCGCGCTGCGCGCCGGTGACGACCTCAAGGCCGCCACCGCGGAGTTCGTCGCCCTCGCGGCCGAGTCGGCCGACTGGGACGACGATCCGGGGAGCCACGCCATGATCGCTGCGGAGACCGCCGTACTGCTCGGCGAGGCCGGGGAGTTCGGCAAGGCCCGGGAAGCGGTGGACCGGGCGCTGGCCGCCCACGCCCGCGACCCGCGGTTCGAGATGCTCAGCAACGCCCTGCGGGAGCTGGCCCGTCTCCAGGCTCACCGGCAGGGCCCCGACGGCCTGGCGGGCGCCCGCGTCTTCCTCGACGACGCCGGCCGGGTCGCCGACGAGGCCCGCGCCGTGGGCTTCGAGGCGCACGGCCGCTCCCTGGACACGGCCCTGGCCTACGAGCACGGACGGGTCAACGCGTACGCCGGTGCGTACGACGAGGCGCTGGCCGCGCTGGAGAAGGCCCTCGGGCTGCTCGGGGAGCCGGGCGAGGACTCCGGCCCGGCCGGGGAGTGGGCGGAGTGCGTCCGCCTGGCCGGTGTCGTGGAGGGCATCTACCTGGAGCGCACCGCCGCGGCCCTCGCGCGGATCGAGGCGGCGGCGGACCGGCTGACGTCCCTCGGCCACACGGAGCTCGTCGAGGAACTGACCGCTCTCGCGGCGAGGCTGCGCGACGAGGACTGAGCGTCACGGCCCGGCCGGGCCACGGGCCGGTGACCGAGTCGACGGTCACCGGTCCGGTGCTCTTGTACCGGTGGGACGTCTGCCGCACGGCGAAGGTTCATGGAGCGACTGCGTGGTCCACTCCCCACCCCGCTGGGCACTCCGCGTGACGAGGCGGCCGTCGCTCCGCAGAGGGGATCCCCCGTACCGGACCGGACGAAGGGGACGTGACGTGCGGCGCGGCACGGTTCCGTGAATTCACTGTGACAGTGATCTCGTTTACCCAGCGTTTCCGTACCGTTTGATGACCTTGTGTCATTTCCCCTGTGCGGCGCGGAGGTTAAGACACGTCAGCACCCCTTGTGCAATCCGCGTAGACCGTTCAATCTTTCGGCTGGCGGCAGGCAAATGCGATCGCGGTCACATCGTCCGCGCTTGGCATGTGCCTGACATACGTGCGTTCCGGCGACCCGGTGCGGACGCCCGCCGCGCGGCGCCTCACCCCCAGGAGGCGCGACCCCCACACTCCCCACCTGTCGAGGAGGAACCCTCAGATGGCAGTGCAGCGAAACACCAGGCGCAGATCGATCGCCGGCGTCGGCGCGGTCGCCGCGGCGGCTCTCACGGGCGGCCTGTTCACCGCTCCCGCCGCGCACTCCGCCGAATCCCCCCAGGGGGCGATCGCCTACGCGGACGCGCCGAACGCGGTCGAGGGCAGCTACATCGTCACCCTGAAGCCGGACACCGAGGCCGCCTCCACCAAGGGCAAGGGCCTGGCCGAGAAGTACGGTGCCGACGTCGAGCACACCTTCCGCGAGGCCGTCAACGGCTACACCGTCGAGGCCACCGAGGCGGAGGCCGCCGCACTGGCCGCCGACCCCTCGGTCGCCCTGGTCGAGCAGAACCGCGCCTTCACCATCCAGGCCACGCAGACCAACCCGCCGTCCTGGGGCCTGGACCGCATCGACCAGACCGCGCTGCCGCTGAACAACTCCTACACGTACGACGACACCGCCGGCCAGGGCGTCACCGCGTACATCATCGACACCGGTGTGCGCGTCTCCCACAGCGACTTCGGCGGGCGTGCCCGCAACGGCTACGACGCCGTCGACGGCGACAACGTCGCCCAGGACGGCAACGGCCACGGCACCCACGTCGCCGGCACGGTCGCGGGCAGCGCGTACGGCGTCGCCAAGAAGGCGAGCATCGTCGGCGTGCGCGTCCTGGACAACAACGGCTCCGGCACCACCGCCGGCGTGATCGCGGGCGTCGACTGGGTCGCCGCCAACGCGGTGCTCCCGGCCGTCGCCAACATGTCGCTCGGCGGCGGCGCCAGCACCACGCTCGACAACGCGGTGCGGCGCGCCATCGCCGCGGGCGTCACCTTCGCGGTCGCCGCGGGCAACGAGTCCACCACGGCGACCGGTTCCCCGGCCCGGGTGTCCGAGGCGATCACCGTCGGCGCGACCACGTCCACCGACGCCCGCGCCAGCTACTCCAACTACGGCGCGAACCTGGACATCTTCGCGCCGGGCTCCTCCATCACCTCCGCCTGGCACACCGGCGACAGCGCCACCAACACCATCTCCGGCACCTCGATGGCCGCCCCGCACGTCGCCGGCGCCGCGGCCCTCTACCTCGCGGACAACCCGTCGGCCACCCCGGCGCAGGTCGCCTCCGCGCTGGTCGCGGACTCCGTCTCCGGCGCCGTCTCCAACCCGGGCAGCGGCTCCCCCAACCGCCTGCTGAAGGTCGGCGGCAGCGGCGGCACCACCCCGCCGCCCGGCAAGACCTTCACCAACTCCACGGACTACTCGATCCGCGACCGGTCGACCACCGAGTCCCCGATCACCGTCACCGGCGTCTCCGGCAACGCCCCCTCGGCCCTCCAGGTCCCGGTGAACATCGTCCACACCTACATAGGCGACCTGACGGTCCAGCTCGTCGCTCCCGACGGCTCGCTCTACACCCTCAAGTCCTCCGGCACCGGCGGCTCCACGGACAACATCAACACCACGTACACCGTGAACGCCTCCTCGGAGACGGCCAACGGCACGTGGAAGCTGCGCGTCACCGACAGCTACTCCGGCGACACGGGCTACATCAACAGCTGGGGCCTGACCTTCTGAGGTCCTGAGCACAGCGCCCCCCCTCCGCCCCGGCAGGTGATCCCCCCCTGCCGGGGCGGAGGCTTGTCCGGACGGCGACCGGCCGCACCGGTTCACCGGTGTCCCCAGACCTCCTTTGGTGTGATGTCCCATGAAGTCCCCGCGATACCCATCGTGTTGTGGAACGACGCCCAGCTCACGACGGAGTCACCCGTGCGCTGCGAGCCCCGGTCGAACCCGTACCCGGGCCAGCCCAGATCTCCTGAGGGGCTGAACCAGATGCCCCTGCCCTGCTCGACGGCGTGCGCCTCCAACTCCGCGTCCAGCTCCGTCGGCACGCGCCCGATCAGCCGGATCCCTTCGCAGACGACCTGCGGACCGCACACCCCGTCGACCAGCACGCAGGTCAGTCCGACGCCCTCGACGAAGTAGCTCTTGAGGGCCGGACGCTGTCCACGCGATTCGGCTCGGCGGAACTCAACACACCACTGCGAACGATGAACGTTCCACCGGACGATTTCGCGTTCCTGGGCCGTGAATCCGAGCCCCGCCATGACGTCGACGGCTTCCTCCCGACCGACACCGAAGTGCAGCGGCCCCACCGCTCGATGCGGGACGTACTCCCACTCCTCGCGCTCCGAATCCGTCAGTCTCACCCGGTGGTCCTCGCTCACGGGCTCATCCTCCGCCACGCCACCACGCGTTCCGACGACGCCCTCCCGTACCCGCCACCGCGCGGCAACTCGCGCTTACGCTCGCCCCCGTCCCGCTGGATCACTACGGCTGGCCTCCGTAGCTTGCGCTGGCGTCGACGCGGACCCCCACCGCAGGCTGTGCCGCATGGAGTTGATCGCGCGGGGCCGGGAAGCCGACGTGTACGCGCTGGACGGGTCCAGGGTGCTGCGGCGGTACCGGAGCGGGGCCCCACCGGTCTGGAGTCACGCCTGATGGTTCACCTCGCGGCATGCGGGTACCCGGTGCCGCAGGTGACTGCGTGAACAGTGGGACCCGAAGTGTTCACGCTTTTCGGTGAGAGTGTCGTTCCCTGAGGGCGGCGACGAACGCGGCCCGGGGCGCGGCAGCGTTCCCCCTGGGCCACCGGGCTGCGCCGCCGTCGTCTTCGGCCCGCCAACGAGTACGCGGGGCAGCCGATGTGGCGACCATCACGGCCCCCCCTCCTCCGCCGGGTGCGGCACGAACGCGTCGTCACGGTCGTCTGCGACAGGCCGGGGCCGACCCCGCGCGCAGCCGTCCTCACGGATCCGCTTCTCGCCCCGCCCCGCTGCCCGCAGAGCAGGAAGGACGAACCGCTCGCGGGGCTCGCCCTCGTTCCACTCACATGCGTCGATCCCTGTCGAGACAGGTGTACTTCATGCCTCCGCCCCTGCCGGCGGCGCTGAAATGACAAGGTCGAGCGGAGTCGTCCAGCCGCAGTGCGCAGACGCACTCCACCGGTGGACGCCCTGTGTCCGCACCGGCACCTCACAGGACGTCACACATGAGGTCACCGTCTCGTGACCCGTAGGGCGACGGACCCGCCCATGACGTCGTGCACGCGGTACCCCGTCGCTGTTCCTCACCCCGGGTCAGAACGCCGACATCTCCCACATCAGCACCTCCGCCTCCGTGACCGCCACCGCCTCCGCGTCCTTCTCGTCCGTGAGGCGGGCCGCGTCGCCCGGGTTCAGTGCCTCGCCGTCGAGGCGGACCGTGCCGCGGACCACGTGGACGTAGACGTGGGCCGCCGCGGGGACCGCCGTGCGCTCCCCCGCCGACAGCCGGCGGACGTGCAGCATCGCGCCCGCCTCCGGGAGGGCGTACGGCGTGGAGTCGGCTATGCCGCGGACGACCTCGTAGCGGGGTTCGCCGCCCGGCTTCAGGGGGGCCAGCCACATCTGGAGGAAGGTCAGCGGGGCGCGGCCCGCGTTGCGCTCCACGTGGCGGACGCCCGACGCCGCGCTGAGGCGCTGGAGGTCGCCGGGGCGGATCACCGTCTCCTCGCCCGTGGAGTCGCGGTGGGTCAGCTCGCCGGCGATGACCCACGTGACGATCTCGGTGTGGCTGTGCGGGTGCTCGTCGAAGCCGGCGCCCGGACCCAGGTGCTCCTCGTTGCAGGCGATCACCGCGCCGAAGCGCAGGTTGTCCGGGTCGTAGTGGGGGCCGAAGGAGAGGGCGTGCCACGACTCGATGCCCGCCGCCGGGTCTCCGCCCCTGTAGCGCTCGCTCGCTCGCCTGACGTCCATCACACCTCCCACCGTAGGCCCTGCCGGAGGGTGCGGGGACGGCGCACGGCGGGGGCACCGGGGCCCGGACGCGGGGCACGGACGCGGGGGCGGGCGCGACCCTGGGGCACGGTCCGCCGTCCGGATGAGGCAGTCTTGTCCCCGTGCCCGAACCCGAAACCACTGCCCCCGGACCCGCCGCACGCCCCGCCCATCCGCACACAGCGACGCTGAAGCGGCTGGAGCAGTCCTCGGGCAGTCTCGCCGCCCAGGCCATCGCGCGGATGGACGAGACGCTGCCCTGGTACCGGGCCATGCCGCCGGAGAACCGCTCCTGGATCGGCCTGGTGGCCCAGGCGGGCATCGCCGCCTTCACCGAGTGGTTCCGGCGCCCCGACGCACCGCAGGCCATCTCCACCGACGTCTTCGGCACCGCGCCGCGCGAGCTGACCCGGGCCATCACGCTGCGGCAGACCGTGGAGATGGTGCGCACCACCATCGAGGTGATGGAGACCGCCATCGACGAGGTGGCGGCCCCCGGCGACGAGAACATGCTGCGCGAGGCGCTCCTCGTGTACGCCCGTGAGATCGCGTTCGCCACCGCCCAGGTGTACGCCCAGGCCGCCGAGGCACGCGGTGCCTGGGACGCGCGCCTGGAGTCGCTGGTGGTGAACGCCGTGCTCAGCGGGGAGGCCGACGAGGGCGCCGTGTCCCGGGCCGCCGCGCTCGGCTGGAACTCCCCGGAGCACGTGTGCGTGGTGCTGGGCACCGCTCCCGACGGGGACTCCGAACTCACCGTGGAGGCCATCCGGCGGGCCGCCCGGCACGCCAAGCTCCAGGTGCTCACCGGGGTGCTCGGCGACCGGCTCGTCGTCATCGCGGGCGGCAGCGACAACCCGCTGGCCGTCGCGAAGTCGCTGATCGGCCCGTACGCGGCCGGTCCCGTCGTGGCCGGCCCCGTGGTGCCGGACCTGCTGGCCGCGACCCGGTCCGCGCAGGCCGCCGCCGCGGGCCTCAAGGCGTGCTCCGCCTGGCAGGACGCCCCGCGCCCGGTGCTGGCGGACGATCTGCTGCCGGAGCGCGCGATCGCCGGGGACCCCTCGGCGCGCGAGCAGTTGGTGGAGGAGATCTACAGACCGCTCGAGGAGGCCGGCGCGGCGCTCCTGGAGACGCTCAGCGTGTATCTCGAACAGGCGAGCAGTCTCGAGGGCGCGGCGCGGATGCTGTTCGTTCACCCCAACACCGTTCGTTACCGGCTCCGACGTGTGACAGACGTCACCGGATGGTCACCCTCCGATGTACGCTCGGCGTTCACCCTGCGGATCGCGCTGATCCTGGGACGTCTGGCTGATGGTGATCTCCAGACCTAGCCTTTTGTGGAGGGTCGACAAAACCCCCTCCGGTTCTTCGTCCTTGTCCTCACGGGCGGCCGTGCCCGTACGCAAGAGAGAGTGTGAGAGTGCTCGTACTCGTCGCTCCCGGCCAGGGCTCCCAGACGCCCGGCTTCCTGACCGAATGGCTCGAACTCCCCGGTGCCGCCGACCGCGTCGCCGCGTGGTCGGACGCCATCGGACTCGACCTCGCCCACTACGGCACGAAGGCCGACGCGGACGCGATCCGCGACACGGCCGTCGCCCAGCCGCTGCTGGTCGCGGCCGGGCTGCTGTCCGCCTCGGCACTCGGTGACATCGCCCCCGGCGCGGTCGCCGGTCACAGCGTCGGCGAGATCACCGCCGCCGCCCTCTCCGGCGTCCTCGACGACTCCGCCGCCCTCTCCCTGGTCCGCAAGCGGGGCCTGGCCATGGCCGACGCCGCCGCGATCACCGAGACCGGCATGGCGGCGCTGCTCGGCGGCGACCCCGAGGTGACCGTCCCGCACCTGGAGAAGCTGGGCCTCACCCCGGCGAACGTCAACGGGGCCGGCCAGATCGTCGCCGCCGGCACCAGGGAGCAGCTCGACGCGCTGCAGGCCGACAAGCCCGAGGGCGTCCGCCGGGTCGTCCCGCTGCAGGTCGCCGGCGCCTTCCACACCCGTCACATGGCCCCCGCCGTCGACACGCTGGCCGAGGCCGCCAAGGCCCTCGCGCCCGCCGACCCGAAGGTCGCCTACGTGTCGAACAAGGACGGCGAGACGGTCGCGTCCGGCGCCGAGGTGCTGGAACGCCTGGTGGGCCAGGTCGCCAACCCGGTCCGCTGGGACCTGTGCATGGAGACCTTCGAGGAGCTCGGCGTCACGGCCCTGCTGGAGCTCTGCCCCGGCGGCACCCTGACGGGCCTGGCCAAGCGCGCCCTGCCCGGCGTCAGGACGCTGGCCCTGAAGACCCCCGCCGACCTCGACGCGGCCCGCGAGCTCGTCGCCGAGCACACCGCCTGACGCCCTTAAGGAGCCGACCGCATGGCGAAGATCAAGCCCAGCAAGGGCGCCCCGTACGCGCGCATCCTCGGCGTGGGCGGCTACCGTCCCACCCGGATTGTGCCGAACGAGGTGATCCTCGAGACGATCGACTCGTCCGACGAGTGGATCCGCTCCCGCTCCGGCATCGAGACCCGGCACTGGGCCGGGCCCGAGGAGACCGTCGCCGCGATGTCGGTCGAGGCCTCGGGCAAGGCGATCGCGGACGCCGGCATCGACGCCTCGCGGATCGGCGCCGTCGTGGTGTCGACCGTGTCGCACTTCGCGCAGACCCCGGCCATCGCGACCGAGATCGCCGACAGGCTCGGCACGGACAGGGCCGCCGCCTTCGACATCTCCGCCGGCTGCGCGGGCTTCGGCTACGGCCTGACCCTCGCCAAGGGCATGATCGTCGAGGGTTCCGCCGAGTACGTCCTGGTCATCGGCGTGGAGCGGCTGAGCGACCTGACCGACCTGGAGGACCGCGCGACGGCCTTCCTGTTCGGTGACGGCGCGGGCGCCGTGATCGTCGGCCCCTCGCAGGAGCCGGCCATCGGCCCGACCGTGTGGGGCTCCGAGGGCGACAAGGCCCAGACGATCAAGCAGACCTACTCGTGGGACCGCTTCAGGGGCGGTGACCTCTCCGAGCTCCCCCGGGACAGCAAGGGCGACCTCAAGTTTCCCGCGATCACCCAGGAAGGCCAGGCGGTGTTCCGCTGGGCCGTGTTCGAGATGGCGAAGGTCGCCCAGCAGGCGCTGGACGCGGCCGGGATCACCGCGGACGACCTGGACGTCTTCATCCCGCACCAGGCCAACGTGCGGATCATCGACTCGATGGTGAAGACCCTCAGACTGCCGGAGCACGTCACGGTCGCACGTGACATCCGCACCACCGGCAACACCTCGGCCGCCTCGATCCCGCTCGCGATGGAGCGGCTCCTGGCGACCGGCGAGGCGAAGAGCGGTGACACCGCGCTCGTCATCGGCTTCGGGGCGGGTCTCGTCTACGCCGCGACTGTCGTTACCCTCCCCTAGGCACTCCGTGCCGGATCATGCTTCCGGTGCAGGAGAAAGCACCGCCACACCCTCTGGAATCACAACGAAGGAGCGCCACCATGGCCGCCACTCAGGAAGAGATCGTCGCCGGTCTCGCGGAGATCGTGAACGAGATCGCCGGCATCCCGGTTGAGGACGTCCAGCTGGACAAGTCCTTCACCGACGACCTGGACGTCGACTCGCTGTCCATGGTCGAGGTCGTCGTCGCCGCCGAAGAGCGCTTCGACGTCAAGATCCCGGACGACGACGTCAAGAACCTCAAGACGGTCGGCGACGCGACCGAGTACATCCTCAAGCACCAGGCCTGAGCACGCGCGGGGCGTGAGCCCCGCCAGGGCCGGGAGTCCCCCGGTCCCGCCACCCGGCGGTGGCGCCGTACGCATCCTCGTCAATCGTTGGAGAAAGAATTCCGATGAGCTCGACCAATCGCACCGTGGTCGTCACCGGTATCGGCGCAACCACACCGCTGGGTGGCGACGCGGCCTCGACCTGGGAAGGCCTCGTCGCCGGACGGTCCGGCGTGAAGCTCCTGGAGCAGGAGTGGGCCGCCGAGCAGGCGGTCCGCATCGCGGCCCCGGTGGCCGTGGAGCCCACCGAGGTCATCCCCCGGCCGCAGGCCCGCCGTCTGGACCGCTCGGCGCAGTTCGCGCTGATCGCGGCCAAGGAGGCCTGGGCGGACGCCGGCTTCGAGGGCAAGGCCGGCGAGATCCCGGACGTCGACCCCGACCGGCTGGGCGCGGTGATCGCCTCCGGCATCGGCGGCGTGACGACCCTGCTGGACCAGTACGACGTGCTGAAGGAGAAGGGCGTCCGCCGCGTCTCCCCGCACACCGTCCCCATGCTGATGCCGAACGGCCCGTCCGCGAACGTCGGTCTGGCGGTGGGCGCCCGCGCGGGCGTGCACACCCCGGTGTCCGCGTGCGCCTCGGGCGCGGAGGCCATCGGCTACGCCATCGAGATGATCCGCACCGGGCGCGCCGACGTCGTCGTCGCGGGCGGCACGGAGGCGGCGATCCACCCGCTGCCGATCGCCGCGTTCGGCAACATGATGGCGATGTCCAAGAACAACGACGACCCGCAGGGCGCCTCGCGCCCCTACGACCTCGCCCGGGACGGTTTCGTCATGGGCGAGGGCGCGGGTGTGGTCGTCCTGGAGTCCGCCGAGCACGCCGCCGCGCGCGGCGCCCGCGTCTACGCGGAGGCGGTCGGCCAGGGCATCTCCGCCGACTCGCACGACATCGTGCAGCCGGAGCCGGAGGGGCGGGGCATCTCGCACGCCCTGCAGAACCTGCTGGACCGCACGGACCTGGACCCGGCGGAGATCGTGCACGTGAACGCGCACGCCACGTCGACGCCGGCGGGTGACATCGCCGAGCTGAAGGCGCTGCGGAAGGTGTTCGGGGACGACGCGGACCACTTCGCGGTGTCCGCGACGAAGTCGATGACCGGGCACCTGCTGGGCGGCGCCGGCGGTGTGGAGTCGGTCGCGACCGTGCTGGCGCTGTACCACCGAGTGGCTCCGCCGACGATCAACGTGGAGAACCTGGATCCCGAGGCCGAGGCGAACGCGGATGTCGTTCGCGGTGAGGCGCGGAAGCTGCCCGTCGACGGGCGGATCGCCGCGTTGAACGACTCGTTCGGGTTCGGGGGGCACAACGTGGTGTTGGCGTTCCGGACGGTTTGATCGCCCCCCGGGGCGGTTCGCGGAAGGGGTTCACCTCTGGGGAGGTGGGCCCCTTCCGGTTCTTCTGCGGGTTGCCCGCGTGCGGGGCGGTGGGGGTTTCGCGCAGTTCCCCGCGCCCCTGATGGCTGCGGGCGGGCCGGCGGAGGCTGGGCGCGCAGTCCCCCGCGCCCCTCAGACGACCTGGTGGAGCCAGCGGACCGGGGCGCCCTCGCCCGCGTAGCGGAAGGGTTCGAGTTCGTCGTCCCAGGGCTTGCCGAGGAGTTTGGCGATCTCCGACTCCAGGTCGGTGTCCTCCGCGCGGGAGCGGACCAGGGCGGCGCGCAGGCGGTCCTCCGGGATGAGGATGTCGCCGTGGATGCCGGTGACGGCGTGGAAGATGCCGAGGTCGGGGGTGCAGCTGTAGCGTTCGCCCTCGGCGGTGGGGCACGGTTCGGAGGTGACCTCGAAGCGCAGCATCTGCCAGCCGCGCAGCGCGGAGGCGAGCTTGGAGGCGATGCCGGGCTGGCCCTGCCAGGAGAACTCCGAGCGCCAGGTGCCGGGGGCGGCCGGCTGGCGGATCCAGTCGAGGCTGACACGCGTGCCGAGCACCCCGGCGACGGCCCACTCGACGTGCGGGCACAACGCGCGCGGCGCGGAGTGCACGTACAGAACTCCACGAGTCGTCACCGGAACCTCCGGGCTGAGCGGGTCGTCTTCGATCGGGCGGAACGGTCACGGCCCGGCGGGCCGCGTTGAGGGCGAGGCTACCGTGCGACGGAGCCGGGAGTGTGACGGACCGTCCGTCCCGGTGACGGGAAAGTCGTGCCGTTCACCCGGCAGGACGCCTGTGCGGGCGCCGTGGTTCACCGCCGGGCGGGCCCGTCGGAGGAGCGGGAACTCCCGTGCGTTGTTATGGGTTGGGGGACGGCACGGACCAGGCGGGACGCTCGGGGAGGCGGCGGATGGGGCAGGCGACGTGGAGGCGGGGACGTCGCGCGCGGGCGCTGTCCGCCGCGGTGGCGGCCGTCGCGTTCGGCGTGGCGGGCTGCGACGCGGGCGGCGGGGAGGTCCGCGGTGCGGCCGCTTCCGGGACGCCGTCCGCCAGGCCGACGCCGCTGTGGGACACCCGCCCGGACTCGGTGGCCGCGGTGGGCGACTCCATCACCCGGGGGTTCGACGCCTGCGCGGTGCTGACGGACTGTCCGGAGGTGTCGTGGGCGACGGGGGACAGCGAGCAGGTCGACAGTCTGGCCGTACGGCTGCTGGGGCGGGCCGAAGCGGCCGGGCGGAGCTGGAACCACGCGGTGACCGGCGCCCGGATGGCGGACCTGCCGGGGCAGATGGCGCGGGCGGTGCGGCGTGAACCGGAGCTGGTGGCGGTGATGGTGGGCGCGAACGACGCCTGTCGGGAGAGCGTGTCGGCGATGACGCCGGTGGAGGAGTTCCGCGCGGACTTCGAGGCGGCGATGCGCACCCTGCGCGAGGCGCTGCCGAAGGCGCAGGTGTACGTGGCGAGCGTGCCGGACCTGAAGCGGCTGTGGGCGCAGGGGCGGACCAACGCGCTGGGCAGGCAGATCTGGAAGCTGGGCATCTGCCCGTCGATGCTGGGCGACGCGGACGCGCTGGACGCGGCGGCGACCGAGCGGCGGGCGACGGTGCAGCGGCGTGTGGAGGACTACAACGAGGTGCTGCGCGAGGTGTGTGCGAAGGACAGCCGGTGCCGTACCGACGGGGGCGAGGTGTACGCGTACCGGTTCGGCGCCGCGGAGCTGAGCCGCTGGGACTGGTTCCACCCGAGCGTCGCCGGACAGGCCAAGCTCGCCGAGATCGCCTACCGGACGGTCACGGCGCCGGGGGCGTGACCTATGGTTCCGCGCTTGACTTCCTCCCCCCCTCCTGAAGGCGGGGGGTTCCTACGGCTCGCGCCGTGGGGTTTCCTGCTCCACGGCCGACTGCCCGCCCGGCGTACGCCGTTGGGGTCTTACGCCGGCTCCACAGGCTGACACCGCCAGTCCGGCGGCCAGAAGGTTCTTCGCGGCATTCACGTCCCGATCGTGGACTGTCCCGCAGTCACACGTCCAGGTACGGACGTGCAGGGGCATCTCGCCTTGCAAGGCACCGCAGTTCGAGCAGAGCTTGCTGGAGGGGAAGAAGCGGTCGACGGCGATCACCTCGCGGCCGTACCACTGGGCCTTGTGCTCCAGCATGCTCCGGAAATCCGACCACGCGGCATCACTGGTGGCACGGGCCGGACTCCGGTTTCTGACCATGGTGCGGACGCTCAGGTCCTCGATCACGACCGTTTGGTTCTCACGGACGAGCCGAGGGGTCAGCTTGTGCAGGTGATCCCGCCGCCGGTCGGCGATGCGGGCATGGATGCGGACGACCCGCCGGCGGGCCTTGACCCGGTTCGCGGAGCCCTTCCGCTTCTTCGCCAGGCGGCGCTGAGCGAGGGCGAGCCGGGCTCGGTCCTTGCGTTCATGCCGGGGGTCGGCGCCTTTCCCTCCGGTGGAGAGGGTCAGCAGATGGTCGAGCCCGACGTCGATACCGACCGCCGTGTCCATGGCGGGCAGCGGCTTCACCGTCGGGTCCTCGACGAGGAGAGACACGAACCAGCGTCCGGCCGCGTCCTGCGACACGGTCACCGTGGACGGTGCCGCGCCCTCGGGGAGGGGCCGGGACCACACGGTGTCCAGCGGCTCGGCCATCTTGGCGAGGGCCGGCTTCCCGTCGCGGAACCGGAAGCCGGAGGTGGTGTACTCCGCCGACTTGCGGGACTTCTTCCGCGACTTGAAGCGGGGGTACTTCGCCCGCCTGCCGAAGAAGTTGGTGAACGCAGTCTGAAGGTGCCGCAGGCACTGCTGGAGGGGGACGGAGGAGACGTCGTTCAGGAACGCCAGCTCCTCCGTCTTCTTCCAGGCGGTCGGCATCGCCGAGGTGGCGTTGTGGTTGATGCGCTCCGACCGCAGTACCCATGCCTCGGTGCGGGCCTGGAGGGCGAGGTCGTAGACCGTCCGCACGCATCCGAACGTGCGCGGCAGCTCGGCTGCCTGCGCGCCGGTCGGATGGAAGCGGTACTTGAAAGCCCGCTTCGTGTGAGCGGCGGTCGTGGCTCATGAACTAGCAGGGTTGTTCGTGAAGTGTTGAATACCGCTTACAGCACGGTCTTTCGCCTTGACGACGAAATCCCACCTCCTGCCCTGCTCCACAGGGGTTTCGCTTCCTCCCCGGCCTGAAGGCCGAGGTATCCACGAAAGGAATCAGATGAACGAACTCTTCGGCACACTTCCCGACGGCACGCCGGTGCACCGGTGGACCCTGGAGCGGGCGGGCGTACGGGTACGGATCCTGTCGTACGGCGGGATCGTGCAGGAGGTCGAGGTGCCGGACCGGGACGGGCGGCCCGGGAACGTGGCGCTGGGGTTCGACGGCCTGGACGGCTACCTCGCGCACCCGAAGCCTTTCCTCGGCGCCCTGATCGGCCGGTACGCCAACCGGATCGGGGGTGCGCGCTTCACCCTGGACGGCACCGAGCACGTCCTCGCGCCGAACGACGGACCGAACTCGCTGCACGGCGGTGAGCGGGGCTTCGACAAGCGCGTCTGGGACGTCACGGAGACCGGTCACGGCCTGCGGCTGTCGCTGGTCGCCGAGGACGGCGAGGAGGGCTTCCCGGGCCGTCTGGAGGTCGTGGTCGCCTACTCCCTGGACGAGCGGGGCGCGCTGCACATCGCGTACGAGGCGGTGACGGACGCGCCGACGCATGTGAACCTGACGAACCACACGTACTGGAACCTGGCCGGTTCCGGCACCGCGGGCGGGCACGAGCTGCGGGTGGCGGCGTCCCGCTACACGCCGTCCGGTCCGGGGCTGATCCCGGCCGGCGGGCCGGCGGACGTCTCCGGCACCCGCTACGACTTCCGTGAGGCGCGCGAGGCGGGCGGCGGCTACGACGACAACTTCGTGCTGGACAAGGGGGTGACGCCGGCGCCCGAGGAGGCGGCCGAGCTGTACGACCCCGGCTCGGGCCGGGTGCTGACGGTGGCGACGACCGAGCCGGGCCTGCAGGTGTACACCGCGGACCACATCGGGGAGCCGTTCGAGCCGGGGGCGGGCATCGCGCTGGAGACGCAGCACTTCCCGGACTCGCCGAACCGTCCCGATTTCCCGAGCACGGTGCTGAGGCCGGGCGAGGTGTTCCGCTCCGAGACGGTGTACGGCTTCTCCGTGCGGTAGCGGCGGCCCTGCGCACGGGATCCGGACACAGTGGGATCCGGACACAGCGGACCCCGGACGCACATGAGCCCCGGTCCGGGGTCAGGGTCCCGGGCCGGGGCTGTTCATGGGTTACCCGCAGGAACCCGACGTTAACCGCTGAACCGCTCCCGCGGCCGGGGATCCGGGTCACGGAACGGATACCGTACGAATCCTTCACATTCGGCCACGAAGGTGGTCCCCCGCCGCTCCGGCGGCCGTCGGCCGGGGCCCGCCGCACCGTGGTGTGCTTCACGCCGGTTACGCGACACCGCGGCGGGCCTCGGCCGGTTCCCGGTGTACGACGACGCCGCCGTGACGGAGATCTCCGCGGGAGGGACCGCGCCGGTGCCGGCGTCCGGGACGGGCGACACCACGGAGGTGACCGACCCGCGGTTCGTGCGGAACCGGCCGGCCGTCGTCGCCCGGGTGCGCGCGATCGTGTCCGTCGCGGTCAGTGCGCCGGAGCGAGCGCGAGGCTGACGCCGAGGCCGGCCAGCGCGGTCCCGATCACCTTGTTGAGGACCCGCTGGCCGCGCAGCATCAGGCCGCGCATCCGGTCATGGGAGAAGAACAGCGCCACGGCGGCGAACCACAGCAGGTGGGCCAGCGACATGAACAGGCCGTAGCCCGCCTGCTGGAGGACCGGCGTGCCGGGGCCGACGACCTGCGCGAACGTCGAGACGACGAAGAGCGTCGTCTTCGGATTGAGGACGTTGGTCAGGAACCCGGTGCGCAGCGCGGCGAGCGGGGTCAGGCCGGTGCGGTGCTCCAGGTCGACGGTGACCTCGGCGCGGGTGCGGAAGGTGCGCACGCCGATGTACACCAGGTAGGCCGCGCCGGTCAGTTTGACGACCGTGAAGAGGAAGGCCGAGGAGGCGATCAGCAGCCCCACGCCGAGCAGGGTGTACGTGACGTGGACCAGGACCCCGGCGGCGACCCCGGCGGCGCCGAGCAGCCCGGTGCGGCGGCCGTGGAGGTAGCTGTTGCGGACCACCATGGCGAAGTCGGCGCCGGGGGCGATCACCGCGAGGACGGTGATCGCGGCGACGGCGAGGATCTCGGTCACGCGTCGACGCCCTCCTCCTCGGGCGCGCCGACGGCGCCGTCCTCCCCGGTCTCCTCGCCGAGCAGCCCGCGCGCCATCAGGGTGGCCCCGGCGACCGCGCCGGGCATCAGGAACACCGCGACGAACGGCACGAGGAACGCCAGCGCGAGAGGGGCGCCGAAGCCCCACACGAGGGTCTTGCGGGACCGCAGCAGCGCCAGCCGCTCGCGCACCTCGACGCCGCGTCGCTGGAGGGCGACGGCGGTCAGCTCCTCGGTGAGGAAGAAGCCGGTGACGAAGAGGCCGATCACCGGGACGACGGTCTGCCCGGCCACCGGGACGAACCCGAGCGCGAACAGCAGCACCGCCCACACGGCGGCCCGCGCGACGATGCGGAGGCTGTCGCGGGCGGAGATCCACAGCTCCCGCCACAGCGGCAGGTCCGACTCGGGCGCGGTGCCGTCGGGCGAGACGTCCCGGTCGACCGTCTCGGAGAGGCTCTCGTAGAAGGGCTGCCCGATGAGCAGGGTCACCGCGGTGAAGGTGAGCACGGACAGCAGCAGGCCGAGCGCGAACAGCACGGCGGTGAGGAAGCCACGGAACAGGCCCGTCCAGGGGTCGGCCCAGTCGTCGGCGAACGGCGTCGCCCAGCCGACCAGGTCGGAGCCCCACAGGGCGAGGGCGACCAGGGCGGCCGCGTACAGCACCAGGGTGATCAGGCCGGGCAGCAGCCCGAAACCGTACTGTCCGCCGTGCCGGCCGACCCATCGCTGGCCCTTCAGCAAGTACCGGAAACCGGCCACCAGATCGCGCATGGGAAGGACTGTAGCGGGCGCTCCGCGGGGCCCACGGGACAGGGCCGCACCCCACGTCCAAGGGTGCGGCCCCGCCGTGTGCAACGAGACCGGCCGGGCGGGCGTCACGGGCGGCGGGGCCCCCGCGTCACCGGGCGGCGGCGGTCTCCGCGGCCTCCTCGTCGTCCGTGGCGGCGCGGTGCGGGCCGTCCGGCCCGCGCAGGGCCCCGTGGACCAGCAGGACGGCCATGACGGCGACGCCCGCCCACATGGCCCGCTGCCAGCCCTCCACGAAGGACTCCTGCGCGGCGCGCACCAGCTCCTGGGCGTGTCCGCCGGTGGCCGGGGCCACCTCGACGGCGTTGGCGACGCCTTCCCGCGCGGTGTCCGCGGCCTCCCGGGGGACGCCGTCGAGCCGGTCGCCGACGGCGGCGCGGTACCCGGAGGCCACGAGCGCGCCGAGCAGCGCGACGCCGAGGGCCGTGCCGAACTCCCGGGTGATGTCGTTGAGGGCCGAGGCGACGCCCTGCCGGGCACGGGGCAGGGCGGCGGTGATCGCCTCGGTGGAGGGCGTCATCGACAGGCCCATGCCCGCGCCCATGGCGAGCGTGCCGGGCAGCACGGACAGGTAGCCGCCGTCGGCGGAGACGAACAGGGCCATCAGCGCGAGGCCGAGGGCGGACAGGGCGATGCCCGCCGTCATGGTGGAGCGGGCGCCGGTCACGGCGGCCATCCTGGGGGCCAGTCCGGACGTCGCCATCATGGTGACCGCCATGGGCATCATCGCCGCCGTGGACAGCAGGCCCGACCAGCCCAGCACCGCCTGGAAGAAGGGGAACATCACGACGGCGACACCGGCCTGGACGCCGAACACGGCGAGCAGCGTGAGGGAGCCGCCGGCCAGGCCGCGCTCGCGGAAGAGCCGTACGTCCAGCAGCGCCGCGTCGCGGCGGCGCAGCTCCCAGGCCACGAAGGCGACGGCGGCGGCCAGGCCGGCCGCGAGGCCGGTGAGCGTCATGGGGGCGGTCCAGCCGCGCTCGGGGCCTTCCTGGAGGACGAAGATCAGGCCGACGACGGCGACCGTGGACAGCAGCGCGCCTCCCGTGTCGAAGGAGGAGGCGGGCCGCTCGCGGGAGTCGGGCACCGACCGCACGGTCGCCACCAGCGCCACCGCCGCCAGGGCCACGGGCAGCGCGAACAGCCACCGCCAGTCCGCGACGTCCACGAGGAGCGCGGAGAGGAACATCCCGAGGATGCCGCCGCCCCCGGCGACCCCGGTCCACACGCCGATCGCCTTGCCGCGCTCCTCCTCGGGGAACGTGGAGGTGATCACGGCCAGCGTGACCGGCATGATCATCGCGGCGCCGGCACCGGCCGCCACCCGGGCGCCGATCATCACGGCGGCCGACGGCGCGAACGCGGCCGTCGCACCGGCCGCGCCGAAGAGGACCAGCCCCGCGATCAGCACGGGTCTGCGGCCCAGCCGGTCGCCGACCGCGCCGAGCGGCAGCAGCAGGGCGGCCAGGGCGAGGGTGTAGACGTTGACGATCCACAGGACGGTCGTCTGGGAGGCGCCCCACTCGACGGCCATGTGGGTCTGGGCGACGTTCAGGCCGGACACCGACGCGACGACGGCCATCAGCGCGATCGACACGGCGGTCAGGACCGCGCGCAGCTGTCGCGCGTCCGGCGCCCCGGCGTCGCTCGGTGGTGCGTCCGCCGCCCGGAAGGGCTGGTCGCTGCTCATGTTCTCCTCCGGAAAGGGGCGTGCGGGATCAGCGCCGGGACGGGTCCGGCCGCCGAAGAGGACGGGGCGGAGCGGCAGTCGCGCGGACCGCCGGCCCCGCTCCCCGGCGACGCTAGGCTCCCATTGCGGCTGGGGCATAGGCTGTTGCCCATGACGCAAGAAGACGGCGGTCTGGACGGCCTCGTACGCAAACGGATCCGTGCGCTGCGGGTCGCGCAGGGGTGGTCCCTGGAGGAGCTGGCGACCCGGGCCAACCTCAGCCAGTCCTCACTGAGCCGGATCGAGAACGGGCAGCGGCGGCTCGCCCTGGACCAGCTCGTCGTCCTCGCCCGGGCCCTGGACACCACCCTGGACCAGCTCGTGGAGAACGCCGACGACGACGTCGTCGTCAGCCCGATGATCGACGGCGCCCACGGCCTGATGCGCTGGCCCGTGAAGGGCCACCCGGGGATGAGCGTGGTGCGTCAGCGGCTGACCGCTCCCCCGCCCGGCAACCCGGCCCGGATGCGCGCCCACCCGGGCCGCGAGTGGCTGGTCGTGCTGTCGGGCACCGCGGTCCTGCTGCTCGGCCACCGCCGGTACCGCGTGGAGACCCATCAGGCCGCCGAGTTCCCCACCATGACCCCGCACGCGATCGGGGCGGAGGGCGGGCCGTGCGAGATCCTCGGCATCTTCGACCGCGACGCCCGCCGCGGCCACCAGCGGGACGCCGGCGGCCCCGCGGGGGACGACGGTCCGCGGGGCGCGTAGCGGACGCCCGGGAGGTCCGGGGCGCTCGCCCGCGGAAAGGACCGCACCCGGCGGCACGGGTCGTGCGGCCGGGTGCGGTCCAGGGCGGCTCCGGGGAGCCCCGTCGTCAGAGCTTGACGATCATCTTGCCCGTGTTGTCGCCGCGCAGGACGCCGAGGAAGGCCTCCAGGTTGTTCTCGATGCCCTCGACGACCGTCTCGCGGTACTTCAGCTCGCCCGAGCGGATCCAGGCGCCGACCTCCTCCACGAACCGCGGCTGCAGGTCGTAGTGGTCGCCGACGAGGAAGCCCTCGATGCGGCCGCGGGTCTGGATGAGGCGGGCGAGGTTCTTCGGGCCGGGGGCGGGCTCGGTGTTGTTGTAGACGGAGATCGCGCCGCAGACGGCGATGCGGCCGTCCCGGTTGAGGGAGCCGATGGCCGCCTCGAGGTGGTCGCCGCCCACGTTGTCGAAGTACACGTCGACGCCGTCGGGGGCGGCGGCGCGGAGCTGCTCGCCCACCGGGCCGTTCTTGTAGTTGAACGCGGCGTCGAAGCCGTACTCCTCGGTGAGGAGCTTGACCTTCTCGTCGGAGCCGGCGGAGCCGATCACCCGGGAGGCGCCCTTGAGCTTGGCGATCTGGCCGACCTGGCTGCCGACGGCGCCGGCCGCGCCGGACACGAAGACGGAGTCGCCCTCCTTGAAGGACGCGGTGCGCAGCAGGCCCGCGTAGGCGGTGAGGCCGGTCATGCCCAGCACGCCCAGGTACGTCGACAGCGGTGCGGCGTCCGGGTCCACCTTGACGGCGGTCTTCGCGTCCACGACGGCGTACTCGCGCCAGCCGAGGAAGTGCAGCACGTGGTCGCCGACGGAGATCCCCTCGGCGTTCGACGCGACGACCTCGCCGACGGCGCCGCCCTGCATGGCCTTGCCCAGCTCGTACGGGGCGACGTAGGACTTGACGGCGCTCATCCTGCCGCGCATGTACGGGTCGACGGACAGGTACTCGTTGCGCACCAGCACCTGGCCCTCGCCCGGGGTGCGGACCTCCGCCTCGACGAGCGCGAAGTCGTCCGGCTCGGGCCAGCCGACCGGCCGGCTCACCAGGTGCCATTCGCGGGCGGTGGCGGGGGGCGTGGGGGTGTCGGACATGAAGGCCCTTTCCTCGAGTGCTTCAGTACCTGAAACAACCATGCTGCTGAATATTTCAGTATGTCAAGCACATGGGTACCCTGGTCGGCATGGCCACACCCCGATCCGCGCCCAGCCGTCCCGACGATCTCACCCTGGAGGTCGTCGATCTGATCGGCGCGGTCGTGGCGCGCTACCACGAGGAGTACGAGGAGGCCGCCGCCGGACACGCGCTGACCGGCGCGCAGGCGCGGCTGCTGAGCCTGCTGAGCCTGGAGCCGCTGCCCATGCGGAGGCTGGCGCAGCGGCTGAAGTGCGAGCCGTCGAACGTCACCGGCATCGTGGACCGGCTGGAGGCCCGCGGTCTGGTGGAGCGCCGCCCGGACCCGGCGGACCGCCGCGTGAAGCTGGCGGCGGCGACGGAGGAGGGACGCCGGGTGGCGCGCGGCCTCCAGGAATCCCTCCGCTTCGCCCGCGAGCCGCTCGCGGGACTGTCGGAGGGCGAACGGGTGGCGCTGCGGGACGCGTTGCGGCGGATGCTGGGGCCGGGGAGCGGCCGGCCGCTCCCCGGCGCCGGGGTGCTCCCACCCGGGTGACGCCGGGCGCGGGCCCGCCCGGGCGCCCTGCGGCAGTGGTGAGCGGGGCCCGCTCACGGACACCGGCACGGCTCGGGCGCCGACCGGGCGGGACGCGGGTCCTTGCGTGGCCCCTCGGGCTCGGACGGATCGGAGCACCGGAGCGGGGCCCGCTCACGGACACCGGCACGGCTCGGACGCCGACCGGGCGGGACGCGGGTCCTTGCGTGGCCCCTCGGGCTCGGACGGATCGGAGCACCGGAGCGGGGCCGGGCGCGGGCCGCCGCGCCCGGCCGCCGGGCGGAGGCGGGCGCCGCGAGCCGCCCGTGCTTCGCCCGGGGCTCAGGCGCACCACCACAGGAACTTCTTGCACGTCTCCGACGGCTCGGGTTCCGGTTCCGGGTCCGGTTCCTCGGTGGTGGGGTCCGGTTCGGCGGGGGCGTCCGTCTCCGGCGGGCCCTGCGAGGGCTGCCGCGTCGCCGGGGCGTCGGCCGTGGGCGTCCCCGCAGGCGCGGACGACGCGGCCGCCTCCGCCGTCTCCTCCTCCGCCCCCTCCGACTCCTTGCCCTCGGGGGCGGAGGCGGAGGCGGAGACCGAGGCGGAGGCGGAGCCCGACGCCGCCGGGCCGGGTGACGTGCCCGGCGCTTCCGCCCGCGGGGCGGTCCCGCTCGCCGACGCGCTCGGCCCGACCTCGTCCGACCCCCCGTCGACCGACTCCCCGCCCGCCACCGCCGGACGCGGCTTCGGAACGGGTGCGTCCAGTCCCAGTTCGGCCAGGCTCAGTCCGCCGGCCGCGAGGGCGAAACCCGCGACGATCAGCAGGGTGCGGTTGCGCCGACGACGGTGGGCCGCCGCCTTGCGGTCCCGGCGGCTCCGTCCGACACCGTTGTCCTCACCCTCCGGACCCTCCACGCCGTTCGGACGCTCCGGCCGCCCGCCCCGACGCCGGTCCGCACGCCGTCCACGGGGCGCGGCGCCCGCCGCCGACTCCTCGCCCGCGTCGGCTTCTTCGCCTTCGGGGCGCTCCTCGTCACCGTCGTCGTACGCGTCACCCGAGCCCGGGAGGACGGGGGCGCCGTCCGCGGGCGCGGTCCGCTGCCGGGCACGCAGCGTCTCGACGGGCGTGCCGCAACCGGGGCACGCCAGGGCGCCGTTGAGGTGCCGTCGGCACGGGTGACAGAAGTCCATGACGCGGGAAGGTTAGGTTCCGGTACGGTCCGGTTCCTAGGCCTTGCCGTGAAGGTTTGGTGCGGACCTTTGCGCAATGCTTTCGAACCTGCCGAAACCGTTGTGCGCGCGACCCATTGACACCCTCGCCGCGCCGTCCTTACTGTCTCGCCAGCATTTCGAACGTGTGACGAAATATCGAACGCGTCGTACCGTCGCACCCGATGCCAGTCCACCACCGCAGCGAGGGGCAACCGCCGTGCGCATCACCGGAATCAGCACACACGTGGTCGGAACGCCGTGGCGCAACCTGACGTACGTCCAGGTGCACACCGACGAGGGGCTCACCGGGGTCGGCGAGACCAGGATGCTCGGCCACACCGACGCCCTCCTGGGCTATCTGAGGGAGGCCGAGGCCAACCACGTCCTCGGCTCCGACCCGTTCGCCGTCGAGGACCTGGTCCGGCGCATGAAGTACGGCGACTACGGCCGCGCGGGCGAGATCGTGATGTCCGGGATCGCGGTCGTCGAGATGGCCTGCTGGGACATCAAGGGCAAGGCGCTGGGCGTCCCCGTCTGGCAGTTGCTGGGCGGCAGGGTCACCGACAAGGTGAAGGCGTACGCCAACGGCTGGTACACCACCGAGCGCACCCCGGAGGCGTACCACAAGGCGGCGCGCGCGGTGATGGAGCGCGGGTACCGGGCGCTGAAGATCGACCCCTTCGGCACGGGCCACTTCGAACTCGACCACCGGGAGACCTCGTACGCCGTCTCCCTGATCGAGGCGGTGCGGGACGCGATCGGTCCCGAGGCCGAGCTGATGCTGGAGATGCACGGCCGCTTCTCCCCCGCCACCGCCGTCCGCCTCGCGCACGAGCTCGCGCCGTTCCGGCCCGCGTGGCTGGAGGAGCCGGTGCCGCCGGAGAACCTCAAGGCGCTGGAGAAGGTCGCCGCGAAGGTCGGCATGCCGGTCGCGACCGGTGAGCGCATCCACGACCGCATCGAGTTCCGCGAGCTGTTCGAGAGCCAGGCGGCGGACATCCTGCAGCCGGACGTCGGACACATCGGCGGCATCTGGGAGACCCGCAAGCTGGCGGCGACCGCCGAGACCCACTACATGCTGGTCGCCCCGCACAACGTCGGCGGCCCGGTGCTGACCGCCGCCTCCCTCCAGGTCGGTTTCACCACCCCGAACTTCAAGGTCCTGGAGCACTTCAACGACTTCGCCGACGCGGAGATCAAGAAGGTGGTCAAGGGCGCACCCGTGGTGGACCCGGAGGACGGCTGCTTCCACCTGTCCGACGCGCCCGGACTCGGGGTCGAGCTGGACACCGACGCCGCCGCCGAGTTCCCGCAGCAGCAGGCCCGGTTCGACCTGTGGGCCGAGGGCTGGGAGCAGCGCAGGCCGAAGGGGACGGGACAGTGAGCACCGCCGTCGTCGTCGAGGCGCCCGGACAGCACCGGCTGGTCGCGCACACCCCGCGGCCGCCCGCCGCCGGGGAGGCGCTGGTACGCGTCCACGCGGTCGGCATCTGCGGCAGCGACCGCGAGGTCTACCAGGGCAACAGGCCCGAGGGGTACGTCCGTTACCCGCTCACCCCCGGCCACGAGTGGTCCGGCACCGTCGCCGCCGTGGGCGACGGGGCGCCCGCGAGCCTGGTCGGACGCAAGGTGGTGGGCGAGGGCTTCCGCAACTGCCAGGTGTGCGACCGCTGTCACGCGGGCG
The DNA here is from genome assembly GCF_055778765.1 of Streptomyces sp. DSM 120436. Lineage (NCBI taxonomy): Bacteria > Bacillati > Actinomycetota > Actinomycetes > Kitasatosporales > Streptomycetaceae > Streptomyces > Streptomyces sp. DSM 120436. The sequence continues at coordinate 2,058,848 of NZ_JBSKBS010000002.1, forward strand.
AGACCACGCTGTGCACGGCCGGGTACGAGGAGACCGGGTTCACCCGGCCCGGCGCGATGGCCGCCACCCTCACCCTGCCGGCCCGGCTGCTGCACCCGCTGCCGGAGGACGCCGACCTGACCGCGGCCGCGCTGCTGGAGCCGGCCGCCTGCGTCGCCGCCGCCGCGCTGAAGGCGCGCGCGGTGCCCGGCGAGCGGGTCGCCGTGGTCGGCACCGGCACGCTGGGGATGTTCGCCGCGCAGTTCCTGCGCGCCGCCTCGCCCGCCGAGCTGCTGGTGGTCGGCACCCGCCCGGACCGGGCCGGGCTGTCACGGCGGTTCGGGGCGACCGCGTTCCGCACCAAGGACCAGCCGCTTCCGGACGACGTCGACGTGGTGATCGAGACGGCCGGGTCCGCCGACGCGGCCCGTACCGCCGCCGCGCTGCTGCGCCGTGGCGGCCGGCTGGTGCTCACCGGCATCCCGGCGCCGGGCGCCGAGGGGCTGGACCCGACGGACCTGGTGGTGCGGCAGCTGGAGGTGCACACCGTGTTCGGCGCACCGCCGGACGCCTGGGCGCACACGGTGCGGATGTTCGCGGCCGGGCTGCTCGACCCGCTGCCGCTGGTGACCCATGAACTCCCGCTCACCGGGTTCCCGGACGCCATCGAGCTGGTGGGGTCCGGCGATCCGAAGGTGGGCAAGGTCCTGCTGCGCCCCTGATCCGCGCCGGTACGTGGGCGAGCCGACGGCCCTCGTACCGGCGTCCCTTCCCCGTCGTCCTCGTACCGGCGCTCCTCCCCCGTCACCTGGAGCCCCACCCCCGTCCCGCCTCCCGTTCCGCCCCGGACCCGGCCGGCCCGTGCCGCGGGCCGCGAACCTCGTCCGACCCGTCGAACGAACACCGAAGGACCTCTTGTGACCGACGCTTCCGCCACAGCGCCCCGCAGACCCGGTGAGCAGGCGCTCACCGCGCTCGGCCTGGGCGCACCCGCCCCCGACCCCGCCGACGCCTCGCCGCACTCCTTCCCCGGCGGCGGCCGCTGGCGCACCGAGATCCCCTCCTGCGAGGGGCCCGAGGCGCTGGCGGTGGTGCTGAAGGAGGCCTCCCGCCTCGACGTGCCGGTGCACCGGATCAGCCAGGGCAGCGGTGTGTGGATGCTGACCGACGCCGAGATCACCGAGATGGTCGAGGCGACCGCCGAACGGGACGTCGAGCTCTGCCTGTTCACCGGCCCGCGCGGCACCTGGGACATCGGCGGCTCCACCCGGACCGACTCGCGGGGCGCCGGGCTGCGCGCCCGCGGCCACGACGCGGTGGCCGGCTGTGTCGAGGACGCGGTGCGCGCCACCGAACTGGGCGTGAAGTGCCTGCTGGTGGCCGACGAGGGCGTGCTGTGGACGCTGCACCGGGCGCGGGCGGCGGGCGTCCTCCCGGCGGACACCACGCTGAAGGTGTCGGCGCTGATCGGGCCGGTCAACCCGGCCTCGTTCGCGGTGCACGAGCGGCTGGGCGCGGACTCGGTCAACGTGCCGAGCGATCTGACGCTCGACCACCTTACCGAGATCCGGCGGGTGTCGGCGGCCCCGATGGACATGTACATCGAGGCGCCCGACGACCTGGGCGGTTATGTGCGGATGTACGAGGTGGCCGAGCTGATCCGGCGCGGCGCCCCGGTGTACCTGAAGTTCGGGCTGGCGAAGGCGCCCGGCATCTATCCGTACGGCCACCACCTGCGGGAGGTCGCGCTCGCCACGGCGAAGGAGCGGGTGCGGCGGGGCCGGCTGGCGCTGGATCTGCTGGCGCGGCACGGCGCCGGCGGCGGGATGGCGCCGCTCGGTTCGCGTCTGCCGGGAAAGCTGCGCCGGTTCGACATCTCGTCATAACGTTCCGGAAACGCAGCTTCACAGAAGCAGACACAGACGCGCACAATCCAACACACCCGTTGTCAGGTCCCAGCGCGTCCGGCCCTTCCGCACCACCTCGTCACCGCTTCGTACACGGCACCACCGACTCGAACCGAGTCGCCCGCCCCGCTCGACTCGCCCGACGATCAAGGAAGATCTCCATGCGTAACCGCAGAGCCGCATTCGCCGCGACGGCCACCGCCGTCACCCTCGCCCTCTCCCTGACCGCCTGCGGCCAGAACAGCGAGGGCGGCAGCCAGGAGGACAAGGGCAGCTCCGAGGGAGCCACCGTCGGCATCGCGATGCCGACCAAGTCCTCCGAGCGCTGGATCGCCGACGGCGACAACGTCGTCGAGAACCTGGAGTCCAAGGGCTACAAGACCAAGCTGGTGTTCGGCGAGGACGAGCCGGACCAGCAGGTCTCCCAGATCGAGAACATGATCACGCAGGGCGTGGACGCCCTGATCGTGGCGGCCATCGACAACAAGTCGCTGAACAACGTGCTCCAGCAGGCCGCCGACGCCGACATCCCGGTCATCTCCTACGACCGCCTCATCCTCGGCACCGAGAACGTCGACTACTACGCCTCCTTCGACAACGAGAAGGTCGGCGAGCTCCAGGGCACCTACATCGCCGAGCAGTTGGGCCTGGCGGACGGCAGCGGGAAGGGGCCGTTCAACATCGAGCTGTTCGCGGGCTCCAACGACGACAACAACACCCGCTACTTCTTCCAGGGCGCGATGAACGTCCTGCAGCCGTACATCGACAAGAAGCAGCTCGTCGTCCGGTCGGGCCAGACGGAGCTGACCCAGGTGACCACGCTGCGCTGGGACGGCGCCACCGCGCAGCGGCGCATGGACGACATCCTCACCAAGTCGTACAAGAGCGCCAAGGTCGACGCGGTGCTCTCCCCGTACGACGGCATCTCCATCGGCATCCTGTCGGCGCTGAAGTCGGACGGCTACGGCACCGCGAGCAAGCCGCTGCCGGTCGTCACCGGCCAGGACGCCGAGGTCGCCTCGGTGAAGTCGATCATCGCCGGCGACCAGTCGATGACCGTCTACAAGGACACCCGCGAACTCGCCAAGGTGGCCGCCGGCATGGTCGACGCGCTGCTCAACGACAAGAAGCCCGAGGTCAACGACACCAAGACGTACGACAACGGCGCGAAGGTGGTGCCGGCGTACCTGCTGGAGCCGGTCGCCGTGGACAAGGCGAACTACCGGGAGACCGTGGTCGACTCCGGCTACATCAAGGAAAGCGACCTCAAGTAACGGCCGGACCACACGGATTGGAAGGCACGACCATGGCGGGACCCGTCCTGGACATGCGCTCGATCGTCAAGACCTTTCCCGGCGTCAAGGCGCTGTCGGACGTCAACCTGACCGTCCGGCAGGGCGAGGTCCACGCCGTCTGCGGGGAGAACGGAGCCGGCAAGTCGACCCTGATGAAGGTGCTCTCCGGCGTCCATCCGCACGGCACCTACGAGGGCGAGATCCTCTTCGAGGGGGAGGTCTGCCGCTTCAAGGACATCCGGGCGAGCGAGCAGCGCGGCATCGTCATCATCCACCAGGAACTGGCGCTGGTGCCGTTCCTCTCCCTCGCGGAGAACATCTTCCTCGGCAACGAACACGCCACCCGCGGGTTCATCGACTGGAACGAGACGCTGAGGCACGCCACCGAGGTGCTGCGCCGGGTGGGGCTCGACGACCACCCGGAGACCCGGGTCGCCGACATCGGCGTCGGCAAGCAGCAGCTCGTGGAGATCGCCAAGGCGCTGTCGAAGAAGGTGCGCCTGCTGATCCTCGACGAGCCGACCGCGGCGCTGAACGACGAGGACAGCGGCAAGCTCCTGGACCTGATCCTGGAACTGAAGAAGCAGGGCATCACCTCGATCATCATCTCGCACAAGCTCAACGAGATCCGCCGGGTCGCCGACTCGGTGACCATCCTGCGCGACGGGCGGACCATCGAGACGCTCGACGTGAAGTCCCCGGAGACCACCGAGGACCGGATCATCAGCGGCATGGTCGGCCGGGACCTGGAGCACCGCTTCCCGGAGCGCACCCCGCACCGGCCGGAGGAGGGCGCGGCGCCCGCCCTGGAGATCCGCGGCTGGACCGTGCACCACCCCATCGACCAGTCCCGCAAGGTGGTCGACGACGTGTCGCTGCACGTGCGGCGCGGGGAGATCGTCGGCATCGCCGGACTGATGGGCGCCGGCCGCACGGAGCTGGCGATGAGCGTCTTCGGGCGCAGCTACGGACGGTACGCGGGCGGCACGGTGCTCAAGGACGGCGAGGAGATCCGGACCCGGACCGTCGCCGAGGCGATCCGGCACGGCATCGCGTACGTCACCGAGGACCGCAAGCACTTCGGGCTCAACCTCATCGACACCATCAACCGGAACATCTCGCTGAGCGCGCTGGACAAGGTCTCCCGGGCCGGTGTGGTCGACGAGCACGAGGAGCGGAAGGTCGCCGAGTCCTTCCGCACCTCCATGAACATCAAGGCGCCGACCGTGTTCGAGCCGGTCAGCAAGCTCTCGGGCGGCAACCAGCAGAAGGTCGTCCTCAGCAAGTGGATCTTCACGGGTCCCGACGTGCTGATCCTGGACGAGCCCACCCGCGGCATCGACGTCGGCGCCAAGTACGAGATCTACACGGTCATCGACCGGCTGGCCGCCGAGGGCCGGGCGGTGGTCTTCATCTCCTCCGAGCTGCCGGAGCTGCTCGGCATGTGCGACCGCGTCTACACCATGGCCGCCGGACGGCTGACCGGGGAGTTCGCACGGTCCGAGGCCTCGCAGGAAGCGCTGATGCGCCAGATGACGAAGGACAAAGAGGTGACGCGATGAGCACGGATGTGACCGCCAGGACGCCGGCCCCGGCGCCGTCCGGCAAGGGCGGCGGGGCCGCGGACGGCGGACTGTGGGGGCTGGTCCTGAACGGCATGCGCCGCAACATGCGGCAGTACGGCATGCTCATCGCCCTGGGCCTGATCGTGACGCTGTTCGCGGTGTGGACCGACGGCGACCTGCTGCTGCCCCGCAACGTCTCCAACCTGGTGCTGCAGAACAGCCACATCCTGATCCTCGCGATCGGCATGATGATGGTGATCATCGCGGGCCACATCGACCTGTCGGTGGGATCGCTGACCGCGTTCGTGGGCGCGCTGGCCGCCGTGCTCATGGTCAAGAACGACATGCCCTGGCCGCTGGCCGTGCTGCTGTGCCTGGCCATCGGCGCGGTCGCCGGCGCCGTACAGGGGTTCTTCATCGCGTACGGCGGGATACCGTCGTTCATCGTCACCCTGGCGGGCATGCTCATCTTCCGCGGTCTGACGGAGATCTTCCTGGAGGGCCAGACCCTCGGCCCGTTCCCGGAGGGCGAGCAGAAGATCGGCATGGGCTTCCTGCCGGAGGTCGGCCCGGAGACCAACTACCACAACCTCACCCTGCTGCTCGGTCTCGTGCTGATCGCGGCCGTGCTGCTCCAGGAGCTCCGTGACCGACGCCGGCAGAAGTCCTTCTCGCTGGACGTGCTGCCGAGGAACCTGTTCCTGCTGAAGCTGGTCGCGGTCACCGCCGCGATCCTCACGGTCACCCTGCTGCTCGCCAGCTACAAGGGCGCCCCGATCGTGCTGCTGATCCTGGGCGTGCTGGTGGTCGGTTACAGCTACGTGATGCGCAACTCCGTCTTCGGCCGCCACATCTACGCCATCGGCGGCAACCTGCCGGCGGCCAAGCTGTCCGGCGTGAAGGACAAGAAGGTCACCTTCTCCGTCTTCCTGAACATGGGCATGCTCGCGGCCCTGGCCGGTCTGGTGGTCGCCGCCCGGCTGAACGCGGCCTCGCCGAAGGCGGGCCTGAACTTCGAACTCGAGGCCATCGCCTCGGCGTTCATCGGCGGGGCCTCCATGAGCGGCGGTGTCGGCACCGTCCTCGGCGCCATCATCGGCGGTCTCGTCCTCGGCGTGCTGAACAACGGCATGAACCTCCTCAGCGTCGGCACCGACTGGCAGCAGGTCATCAAGGGCCTCGCCCTGCTGGCCGCGGTCGGCTTCGACGTGTGGAACAAGCGCAAGGTCGGTTCGTAAGTCAGCCCGGGCCCCGCCGCGCGGCGGGGCCCCTTCCCATCAGGGAGCGGCACGGATGGAACTGAACAGACGCACGGTCATCGCGGGAGCCACCGCGGCCACGGTGGCCGCCACCACCCTGGGCGGGACGGCGCACGCCGCGTCCGGGGGCCGGGGGAAGCCGGCCCGGGAACCCTTCGGCAGGCTCGCCGACGGCACCCGGGTGGACCGCTGGACGCTGGAGAACGGCGGCACCCGCATGAAGGTCCTCTCCTACGGCGGCATCGTCCAGTCGCTGGAGATCCCCGACCGGCGCGGCCGGCGCGCCAACGTCTCCCTCGGCCTCGCCACCCTGGAGGAGTACGTCGCCTCCAGCCCGTACTTCGGCGCCCTGATCGGCCGTTACGGCAACCGCGTCGACAAGGGCGCCTTCACCCTCGACGGCACCCGGTACCAGCTCTCCGTCAACGACGGCGACCACAGCCTGCACGGCGGCGCGCAGGGCTTCGACAAGCGGGTGTGGGACGTCGAGCCGTTCACCCGCGGCTCCGACGTCGGTCTGCGCCTGTACTACACGGCCGTCGACGGGGAGATGGGCTACCCGGGCACCCTGCGCACCAAGGTGACGTACACCCTCACCCGGCACGGCGACTGGCGCGTCGACTACGAGGCGGTCACCGACCGGCCCACGGTCGTCAACCTCACCAGCCACGTCTACTGGAACCTGGCCGGCGAGGGCAGCGGCAGCGTCCTGGACCACGAGCTGTCGATCGCCGCCTCCCGCTACACCCCGGTCGACGCGGGACTGATCCCCACGGGCGAACTGGCCGGGGTCGCCGGCACCCCGTTCGACTTCCGGCGGGCCAAGCCGGTCGGCCGGGACATCCGCACCGCCCACCGGCAACTGCTCCACGGGCAGGGCTTCGACCACAACTGGGTGCTGGACAAGGGCGTCACCGCCCGCCCGGGGCACGCGGCGACCCTGCGCGACCCGTCCTCCGGCCGCACCCTGCGCATCGCGACGAACGAGCCGGGCCTGCAGTTCTACTCCGGCAACTTCCTCGACGGCACCCTCACCGGCAGCGGCGGCCGGGTGTACCGGCAGGGCGACGGACTGTGCCTGGAGACCCAGCACTTCCCGGACTCCCCCAACCGGCCGGCGTTCCCCTCGACCGTGCTGCGGCCGGGTGAGACGTACCGGACGACGACGGTGCACACCTTCGGTACGTGAGCCGCCGTCCGGTGTGAACACGTCGGTGCGAGGACTTCGGTGTGAGCACGGTCACGGGCCGTCCTCACCTTTTCCTCACACCTGCTGAACGGCCCCCGGACCGGATCCGTAGTTCTGGGTGGCCCGTGCTCCCCCGCGCGGGCCACCCAGGCATGACGGGCCCGTCACGTCCCCGGCGGGCCCGCCGCACACGGAGGTTCCCTTGGCCGGCAACGTCACCTCGTTGTTCCGCAGCACCGCGGCGCACAGCCCGTCGATGGCGGCGCTGACGCGGGAGAGCGACGGGGCCGGCCCGGTGGACTTCTGCATTCCGTGCAACCCGTACTTCCCCACCCCCGCCATGTTCGAGGAGATGGCGGCCCGGCTGCGCGACATCATCACGTACTACCCGAGCAGCGCGGACACCATCACCGCCGAGCTGTGCGGTCTGCTGCGGCTGCCGCCGCAGTGCGTGGCGATGGGCAACGGCTCGACCGAGCTGATCACCTGGATCGACCATCTGCTGGTGCGCGAGTCGCTCGCCGTGCCGGTGCCGACCTTCGGCCGCTGGACCGACCAGCCGATGGAGACCGGCAAGCGGGTCGACATGTTCCCGCTCCAGGAGTCCAGCGGCTTCGCCCTGGACCTCGCGCGGTACGCCGACTTCATCCGCGCCCGCGGCACCCGGGTCGCCGTGATCTGCAACCCCAACAACCCCGACGGCGGCTTCCTGCACAGGCACGCGGTCGTGCAGTTCATGGACGCCATGGCCGACCTGGACCTGGTGGTGATCGACGAGTCCTTCCTGGAGTTCGCCGACGCCGAGAACGAGCCGAGCGTGGTGCAGGAGGCGATGCTGCGCCCCAACGTCATCGTGCTGCGCAGCCTCGGCAAGAACTTCGGCCTGCACGGCATCCGCTTCGGCTACCTGGTCGCCAACCCCGCCCTGGCGGGCCGGGTGCGTTCGATGCTGCCCAAGTGGAACCTCAACTCCTTCGCCGAGCACGTGGTGTTCATGCTGAAGGAGCACGGCGCCGAGTACGCGCAGAGCCTGCACCAGGTGCGCCGCGACCGGAGGGACATGTCCGGCCGGCTCTCCTCGCTGCCCGGCCTCACGGTCTACCCCTCCCAGGGCAACTTCCTCTTCGTGCGGCTGCCCGTGGGCGCCGAGGGGACCGTCGTCCGCGACAGACTGCTCACCGAGCACCGCGTCCTGGTGCGCGAGTGCGGCAACAAGATCGGCTCGTCCAGCCGCTTCCTGCGTCTCGTGGTGCGCCCCCAGGTCGACGTGCGCCGCCTGGTGACCGGCCTGGAACAGGTGCTCCACGGGACGTCCGGGAGGGGAGCCGCCGCGCCCGGGCAGGCCACGGGGACCGGCTACAGCTCGGGCACGGCGGCGGTGGACCGCCTGGTGAGCGAGACCAACGGGGCCGGAACGCGCGGCCTCGCACAGGCCGCCGGCGCCCCGGGGCTCGCCGCCGCTCCGGCCGCCGGCGCCGGCATGCCGCTCCCCGCCGCCGCGTCCGCCCCCGCGGCGGGCGCGGGCGGCGGGATGCCGGCGCCGGCCGCGGCGGGACTGCCCCGGCCGGAACCCCTGCCCGTGTCTCAGCCCGCGCAGCAGCCTGTGCCGCAGCAGTTCCCGCAGCCGGCGCCGCTCCCGGAACCGGCCGCGCAGCCCGCCCCGGCCGCCGCCCCGCCCCTCGTCCCCGCGGCCGCGTTCCCGCCGCCCGCACCCGCGCCGGTGTCTACGCCCGCGCCTGCGCCGATGCCGGCGCCCGCCCCGATGCCCACCGGCCCCACCCCGCCCGGCGTGCCGGCGCGCGGCGGGCTGACGGCGGCCCAGGTGCGCGGCACCGACGGGCTGTCCATGGCCCCGGCGACGGGCCGGCCGGGGGCGCGGAGCCGGCCTGACGCGGCGGGGATGGGGCAGGCGGGCTGAGCCGCCGGCCGGCGGCTGTCTCCCCTACTGCCCGGACGAGGTCTCCGTCGGGGTCGGGCAGGGTGTGTCGGAGGCGGACGGGGAGGCCGTGGGCTCGGCGCTGGGGCCGGGGTCGGCCGGCTCCGGGGAACAGGGGTCCGGGGTGGTCGGGTCCGGTGAGGGCTCGGCCGTCTCGGTCGGGGACTCGACGGGCGGCTCCGAGGGCTCCTGACCGGTCGGAGGATCTGTCGGGGTGCCGGTCGGGGACGTGCTGGGACCGGGTGGCGACGCGGGCGCCGAGGCGTCCGGTGAGGAGGGGGAGGACGGGGAGGGGCGCGGGGACGGTCCGGGACCGCCCGAGGGGCTGGGCTGCGGCCCTATGACGACGCCCCCGCCACCACCCCGGCGCCCGCTCTCGCCGCCGACCGGCTCGGTCGCCGGGGTGTCGCTGCCCGCGCCGGGACTGCGGGGGACGACGCCCTTGCCGTCGGGCACGGCGTGGACCCCGTGGCTGTAGAACGCCAGCCAGTATCTGACCAGGCGCAGGTAGGCACGGGAGCGGTTGTAGCTCAGGACCGCCCGGTCCAGGTCCGCCGGGCGGCTCAGGTCCCGGTCGCCGGCGCACAGGTAGTGGCCGGCCGCCAGCGCCGCGTCGAAGATGTTGTTCGGGTCGGCGCGTCCGTCGCCGTTGCCGTCCGTGCCCCAGCTCGCCCAGGTGGACGGCAGGAACTGCATCGGGCCCACCGCCCGGTCGTAGACGGTGTCGCCGTCGTGGGCGCCGCCGTCCGTGTCCCGGATCAGCGCGAAACCGCGTCCGTCGAGGGCCGGCCCGGTGATGCGGCCGAGCGTCGTGCCGTTCCGGTCGACCGCGCCGCCGCGCGCCTGACCGGACTCGACCTTGCCGATGGCGGCCAGCAGCTCCCAGGACAGCCGGCAGCCGGGGTCCGTCCTGGCGACCGAGGTCTCGGCGGCACGGTAGGCGCGCAGCACGGTGGCCGGGACGCCCGACTGGGCGCGGACCTCCCGGTGGAGCACCGGTGAGGCCGGGGCCGCCCGCACGGTGCGGAGCGGCGGGAGTTCGGTGTGGTACGAGCCGTCACCCGGCGGCGCGAGTTCGGCGAACGGATCGCCCGCGGCCTGCGGCGCCCCGCCGTCGCCCGCCGGTTCGGCCCGGGCCTCCGCGACGTCCCCGACGAGGCCGGGTCCCTGGGAAGCGGTCAGGGCCGTCATGGCCGCCACGGCGAGCACGGTCGTGCGCAGTCCCCTGCGGGCCCGGCCGGAGTACCGGCGTCGGGATCGGCGTACGGACATGGGCGTCACTCCTGTCGGATCCGTCGGAGGGGCGGGTGGTGCGGGGGCACGGAGGTGCGGGTGGTGCGGTGATGCGAGGGGGCGGTGTGCCGGTGGTGCGGGAGGTGCGAGGGGCGGAGGCGGGGTGGCGCCGGAGGCGCGGAAGGCCCCGGGGGGCCGGTGGAGGGGCGGTCCCCCGGGTGTGCGGTGCCGGTGGGACGGTCGGGCGTCGGTCATCCGCGGCCGAAGGTGTCGAGGCCGGAGACGAGCCAGCGTCCGTCGCGGTGCACGGTGTCCACGGCGAGCATGGCGGCCGCGTACACGCCGTCGTCCCGCGCCGCCCCCTTCCCGTCCGTCTGCTCGCCGGAGGTGGCGACGCTGCTCTGGTCGGCGTAGACGAGGACCCGGGCCCGGTCGCCGTCGATCCGTTCGACCGCGGTCTCGGTGACCGCCGTGGTGATCACCGCCTTCTGCGCGTCGGCCCGCTTCCGGACGTCGGCGAGCAGGTCCCGGTGCTGGGCGACGGCCTTGCCCGTGAGGAGGTCCTTCGCGGCCTTGTCGAAGGCTCCGGGATCGGCGTGGTCGTAGGAGAACAGCCGGTCGACGGCCTCGGCCACCTGCCCCTTGATCTCGCTGGTGCGGGCGAGGTCGGTCAACGCCGTGTTGCTCCGCGCGGGCTCGGCGCGGAGCGCCTCGGCCTCCGCGCGGGCGTAGCCCGCGAAGGCGCCGAGGAGCAGCGTCAGCGCGCACAGCGCCGCCAGCCCCAGAGGACGGCGCGGCCGGGACCGGACGGCCCCGCCCTCCTCGTCCGCGGCCGGTGCGGGCCCCCGCCGGGAGGACGGCGTCCGCACGGCGGTACGGACGGCCGCACCGCGCGTGCCGGCGCGGTCCTCCGTGCCCTCCGCGCCCTCCGCGCCCTCCGTGCCCCCCGGGCGGGGGGCGGCGGCTGCCGCGGTCGCGGCGGGGCGGGCGACGCGGGCCTGACGGCGTCGCTGGCGGTTGATGTGGTGACGGGTCGTCGACATGGTGGGGTGTCCTCCTCGCTGCGGCCGGCTCGTGCGGTACGGACCGGTCAGCCGGCCGGTGCGCCGCCGACGGGCGCCTGGCCCAGGGCGCTCAGCTTCCACCGGCCGTCGGTCCGGGTGAGTTCGCCGAGCATGCGGCTGTCCTTGTCGGTGCGCGTCCCGTCGGCCGCCTCGACGGTGACGCGCAGGGCGACCAGCACCCGGGCGCGGCCGGCGCGGTCGTCGAGTTCGGTGACGGCGCCGGACAGCACCCGGGCCGTGCTGACGGTCTTCGCCTCCTTCACCTGTTCGGCGAAGTCGGCCCGGCCGGCGTCGAGCTGCTCGTGCAGTTCCCCGGTCGTCGACGCCTCCCAGAGGTCGAGTCCCTGGTCCAGGGCACGGTGGTCGAGCGTGTTGAGGTTCTGCACGGCCTGCTCCCCCGCGGCGAGCGCCTCGTCCCGCTGCACGGCGTAGGCGGCCCGGTCGTCGTGGGCCGCCCGGTACCAGTCCTGGCCCGCCCACGCGGCGAAACCGCCGGCGACGAGGACGAGGGCGAGCGCCGGCGCGTACGGCGTCCGGAGGCGGCTCACGGCGAGGCGGCGGGCCGGTCGTTCCATGGGGTGCTCCCGTCTTTCGCGCATGTCAGCGGGCCTTGATGTCGACGATCCGCCACCGGTCGTCCTCGAGTCGTGCCGTGACCGTGAGCTGCGCCGCCGCGGTGGTGGCCGCGTCCTCGCCCCTGCGGGAGGTCTGGTCGAGGAAGACCAGCAGGCGGGCCCGGTCGCCGTCGAGTTCCACCACACCGGTGCGGACGGCGCGGGTGCTCAGGGTGACGCGCTGCGCGGTGAGGTCCTGGCGGACGCGGCCGAAGAGGGTCGCGTACTGGCGGGCGGCCCGCCCGTCGAGGACGGTGCGTGCGGAGCGCTCGGCGGCGGCGGTGCCGTCGGGCGTGTAGGAGAAGATCCGGGCGAGGGCGTTGCCGACGTCGCCCGCGACCCGGCTGGTGGCCTCGGTGTCGGTGAGCGCCCGGTTCCGGGCGGACTCGGCCGACCGCAGCTGGTGGGCCGCGTGGAGGAGGACACCGCCGCCGACGACCAGGGCCGCGGCGACGCCCGCGGCGACGGCCCGCCGCAGCCGCGGACCCGGCCGACGGCCGCTCCCCGGACGGGGGTCCGCCGGGCGGCGGTTCCCCGGGCGGTGGGCGAGGCCGTCGCCGGGCTCGCCCTCGGACGCCCCCTCGCTGGACCCGCCACCGGACACGCCCTCGGACGACCCCTCGCGGAACCCGTCACGGGGCACACCCCCGGAAGGCCTCCCGCCGGACTCGCCACCAGGCACGCCCCCGGCCAAGTCCCCGACGGACCGCTCCCCGGAGGCGTCCGCCCCGGACGACCGCTCCCCGGAGGTGTCCCCCCCGACCGACGCATCCGCCGGCACGTCACCGCGACGCCCCTCCCCCGGGCCTGCTGTCCCCCTGCCCCCGCTGCCGGGGTCCTCCCCCTCCATGCCTTCCCCCGGGCCTCCGTCCGCGACGACGGCTTCCCCGGGGCGCGCGCCCGCGGAGTCCGTGCGCGCGTGCCCCTCCGGTCCCGTACCGGGCTCTCGTGCAGCCGTTCCGCGGGCCGCCGGCCACGTCCGTGTCATCGGTCCCTGTCCTCCCTCTCCCCCTCGACCGGTACGGCGCTCAGCGCCTTCACCTTCCACACGTCCTCGCCCGTGCGGGCCAGGACCGCCTCCAGGCGCTTGCGGTCGACGGCCGGTTTCCTCGTCCCGGCCGGTGTGACCTCGACGCGGACGGTGGCGATGAGCTTCGCCGTGCCGGAGCGGGTGTCGAGCGCGGTGAGGGCGGCCTCGGTGACCGTGCCGCGCGCCGAGGCCCCGGTCCGGGCCCCGGTGGTGCCGAGTTCCTCGCGCAGCGGGCCGGTGGAGACGTCGCGCCAGTCCCGGACGCCGCGCTCCGCGCGCTGCCGCGTGGAGGCGTCGATCGTGGTGAGCACGGCGAGGGCCCGGCGTCCGTCGGCGAGCGCCGCGTCCCGTTCCCTGCCGTACGCGAGGCCGTCGTCGGTGCGTGCCTGGGTGTACGTCCACGCGCCGGTGCCGCAGAAGCCGAGGGCCAGCGCGAGCCCCGTCCCGGCGAGGACCCGGCCCCGCCTCATCGGGCGTCTCCGACGGCCGGGCTGAGGACGCCCGTCAGGTCGCGCGGCGCCTCGCCGCTCTGCCCGGGCAGGGCGAGCGCGCCGGGCAGCACCGCACCGCCGTGCTGCGCCGCACCACCGTGCCGTGCCGCGCCGCTGCCGGAGGGCAGGGAGCCGGGGCGGGCCGGTTCGGGCACCGCGCCGCCCTTCGGGGCGTTCGCCGCGCCGCGCACGTTCTTCCCCGTCGACGCCGGGGCGGTGCAGGCCGCGCCGGTGTTCAGGGGCGGTGCGGTGCCGAGGTCGAGGCCGTTGCGGTAGCGCGTGGCGCCGTATCCGGCCGTGCAGGGCAGGGGGTCGAAGAAGGTGACGGCCATGCCGAGGTTCAGCTTCCCTCCGTCGACGGCGGTGGCTCCGGCGGAGACGGCCGCCGGGTACGTCACGAGCAGCTCCTCGATGCCCCGCTGCCGGGTGACGGCGACCTCGGCGGTGGTGAGCAGGTTGGCGAGCACGACGCCGAGGCTCGGGTCGAGGTCCCGCAGCACGCCGCTGACCTGGGTGGCGGCCTCGGGGGTGACCGCGAGGAGGCGGCGCAGGTCGGCGTCGGACCCCTTGAGGGCACGGGCCAGTTCCTCCGCCCCGCGGGCGAAGCCGCGGATCGCCTCGCCCTCCTGGGCCTGGGTGCGCAGGACGGTCTCGCCGTCGGTGATGAGCAGGGCGGTGGACGGCAGGGCGCGGTCGGCGGCCCTGACGAAGTCGCTGCCGCTGTCGAGCAGCACCTGGAGGTCGTCGCCGTGTCCTTCGAAGGCCTCGCCCAGTTCGTCGACGACCGTGCGCAGATCGTCCTGCGGAACCGACCGCACCAGGTCGTCGACGCTCGCGAGGACGTCGGTGACGGGGGCGGGCACCTGGGTCTCGGTCCGGTCGATGCGGGTGCCGTCCGTCAGGTAGGGGGAGCCGTCGCTCTCCGGCCGCAGGTCGATGTACTGCTCGCCCACGGCGGAGAGCGCGGCGACCACGGCCTTGGTGTCGGCGGGGATGCGGGGTGCGGACTTCTTGATCCGCAGCTCGGCGACGACCCCGTCGTCGGTCAGCCGGATGGGGCCGACGCGGCCCACCGAGACGCCTCGGTACGTGACGTCCGCGTGAGTGAACAGGCCGCCCGTGCGCGGCAGTTGCACGTCGACGGTGTAGTGGTCGGCGACGCCGACGTACCGGCCGAGGTCGGCGTAGCGGATGCCGAGGTAGGACAGGGCGAGGACGGCGATGAGGAGGAAGGCGAGGTTCTTCAGCCGTACGGCGAGGGTGATCACGAGCCGTCACCCGCCTCCGGAGACGCCGGTGCGGTGTCCGCGCCGGCGGTGGGCGCGGACACGGAGGGCAGGGGCAGCGGGGAGGAACCCCGCGACGGCGACGGGGAGGGGGCGGGGGTGGACGGGGCCCCCGGGTCGGTCGCCCCGTGGCCGCCCTTGCCGGGGGAGCGTCCCGCACCGGCCGTGCCCGCCCCGCCGCGCGCCTCGGGGGTGGGGCCCGTGGAGGCGAGCGGGTCGTCGATCGGCGGGATCACCTCGGCTCCGGGCACGGCGACCATGCCCAGATACGCGTTGAGGTAGTCGCCCTTCACCCCGTTCAGCACCTCGTCGGTGAAGGGGTAGGTCACCAGCACCTGGAGCGCGTCGGGCAGGTCCGCGCCGGCGTCGGCGAGCTCCTTCAGCGTCGGCGCGAGGGCCTTGAGGTCGGCGATCATGTCGTCCTTGCTCGCGTCGATGGTGGACACGGCGACGCCGGAGAGCGTGTCGAGGGAGCGCAGCATGGTCAGCAGTGAGCCGCGCTGCCTCTCCAGCGTCTTCAGGCCGGGCGAGAGGCCGGTGAGGACGGTCCCGACGTCGTCCTTGCGGTGGGCGAGGGTGGAGGAGAGCCGGTTGACGGCGTCGAGCGCGTCGGTGATGTCCCCCCGGTGGTCGTCGAGTTCGGTCACCAGGGTGTTCACCCGCCGGAGCATGGAGCGGACCTCGGGTTCCCGGCCGCCGAGCGCCGCGTTGAGTTCCCGCGTGATGGTCCTGAGCTGGTTGACGCCGCCGCCGTTCAGCAGCAGGGACAGCGCGCCGAACACCTCCTCCACCTCGGTGTTGCGGCTGGTGCGGGACAGCGGGATGACGCTCCCGTCGGACAGCCTGCCGCTCCCGCCGCCGGGCGGGGGAGCGAGCTGGACGTACTTCTCGCCCAGCAGGCTGGACTGTCCCAGGCGCGCGGTCGCGTCGGCGGGCAGCCGTACGTCGCCGTTGATCTCCATGGAGACGCGGGCCGCCCAGTCGTCGCCGAGCTCGATGCCGGTGATCCGGCCGACCGCGACGTCGTTGACCCGTACCGCGGAGTGCGGGACGAGACTCAGCACGTCGCCGAGTTCGGCGGTGACGGTGTACGGGTGGTCGCCGAGGTCGGCGCCGCCGGGCAGCGGCAGGTCCTCGATGGCGTCGAAGCCGCGGGGCGCGGCGGCGACGCCGCCGACGGCGAGGGTGAAGCCGAGGCCGAGGGCGATCAGTCCGCCCACGGTGAGGCCGGCGGCCCTGCCGGTGGTGAACGCGCCGCGTCCGAGCCGCGAGGCGGCCCGTCGGCCGTGTGTGCCGCGCTTCATCTCGTCCCCTTCCCCCCGGTCGAGGGCCCGTCGCCGCTCGTGGCGGAGGCGTCGGCGACGGGCAGTGGCAGCAGGGGGCCTCCCATGCTGATCTCGTTGAGGTTCGCCCGGCCGTCGAGGGTGCGGGTGTCGGGGTTGTAGGCGTTCACGACGTTGCCGGCGGCCAGCGGCGCCACGTCCAGCGCCTCGGCCAGCGAGGCCCGTTGCTCGACCAGGGTGCGGGTGATCGGGACGAGCCGGTCGACGTTCTCCTTCAGCTCGCCCCGGTTGTCCTCGACGAAGGTCTTCACCTGGCCGAGGGCCTTGCCGAGTTCCTCGAGCGCGCCGGTGAGGTCGTCCTTGTTGTCGGCGAAGAAGACGACGACCTCGTCGAGGCGTTCCTGCGCGGTGCGCACGTCGCTGTCCTTGTCCTTCAGCATGGTGGTGAACGTCTGGAGGCTGCGGAGCGTCCGGAACAGGTCGCCGCTGCTCCCGTCCAGGGTCCTGGCCGCCTTGCCGAACTCCTCGACGCCGTCGCCGATGGCCTCGCCGTTGCCCTCCAGGTTGGCGGCGCCGGTCCGCAGCAGGTCGGACAGGGCGCCGTCGGCGTTGGCGCCGTCCGGACCGAGGGTGTCGGCGAGTTCGGTGATCGAGTCGTAGATCTGGTCGATCTCGACGGGGACGCGGTTGCGCGAGGCGGGCAGCACGGCGCCGTCGGCGAGGGCGGGACCGCTGCTGTGGGCGGGGGTGAGCTGCACGTAACGGTCGGCGACGATGCTGGGTGCGACGACGACGGCCCGCGCGTTCTCGGGGACCTTCACCCCCTCGTCGAGGCGGAGGTCCACCCGGACGGTGGTGCCCTGCGGTCGCACCGACTCCACCTCGCCGACCCGTACGCCGAGGATGCGCAGGTCGGAGCCGGCGTGGACGCCGACGACGCGGTCGAAGTAGGCGGTGATGCGGACACCGTCGGGGGCGAGGGCCGAGGCGGCGGCCAGTCCGCCGGCGGCGAGCACCACCAGGGCGAGCAGGCCGGTGAGGATCTTTCTGCGTCGGCTCATCGTTCACCACTCCCCCGGGCCGCCGCCGGCTGTTTCGGCGGCAGGCATCCGGTCTCGGGCAGGGAGGTCTCCGGCAGGTAGTCGCGGGGCACGACGCCGCACAGGTAGCTGTCGAACCAGCGGCCGTTGCCCAGGGTGTTGCCGACCAGGCGGTAGTAGGGACCGACCAGGGCGAGCGTCCTGCCGAGCTGGTCGTTGTTCTTCTCCAGGACGCCGGTCACCCGGCCGAGGGCCTTGAGGGTGGGGCCGAGCTGCTTCTCGTTGTCCTCGACCAGTCCGCCGAGTTCGGTTCCGAGGTCGCGGCTGCCCTTGAGCAGGGCGCTGATGGCGGCGCGCCGCTTCCTGAGTTCGCCGAGCAGGGAGCCGCCGTCCTCGATGAGGGTCTCGAAGCTGGACTTGTGGTTCTCCAGCGTCTTGCTGAACCGGGCGCTGCCCTTGAGGAGCCTGGAGAGTTCCGCGTCGCGCTTGGAGACCGAGCGGGACAGGTCGGACAGGCCGGTGGCGGCCTTGCTCACGTGGGGGGGCGAGTCCTCGAAGGTGTCGGAGATGGTCTCGAAGCTCTCCGCGAGCCGGCGGGTGTCGATGGCGTCGACGGTGCTGCTGAGGTCCTGGAAGGCCTGGGTGACGTCGTAGGGGGAGGTGGTGCGGGACGCCGGGATGCGGCTGTCGGGGTCCTGCGGGCGGGAGCCGAGGGGGTCGACGGCCAGGTACTTGTCGCCGAGGACGGTCTTGACGGCGATGGCGGCGGTGGTGCGGTCGCCGATCCAGGCGTCGTCGACCGTGAAGGAGACCTTCACCTTGGCGCCGTCCAGTGCGACGCCGGTGACCTGGCCGACCTTGACGCCGGCGATGCGCACCTCGTCGCCCTCGTCGAGGCCCGCCGCCTCGGAGAAGTCGGCGCTGTAGGCGGTGCCGCCGGTGAACGGCAGCCGGTCCGCGCCGTAGGCGAGGCCGCCGAGCAGGGTGAGGGCGAGCAGGCCGGCGATGCCGACGGCGACGGGGTCGCGGTCCTTGACCGGCTTCATGAGCGGGCGTCTCATCCGCGGCACCTCGGTTCGGTGATCGCGATGCCGGTCGGCGGCTCGGAACCGTCGGACATGGTCACTCCGCTCACTCGCGCCTCGCAGAGGTAGAGGTTGAACCACGATCCGTAGGAGGACAGCCGGGCCAGGGCGGTCATCTTGGCGGGGGTCCGCTCGAGGAACTGCTCGATCTGCGGGGTGTGCTCGCCGAGGTTCCGGGAGAGCCGGCCCAGTTCGCGGATGTCCCGCTTCAGGGGCGCGCGCCCGTCGTCGAGGAGGTCGGCGGTCACGGTGGTCAGGTCGCCCATGGCCGCGACGGCCCTGCCGAGGGGCTCGCGGTCCTCGTCGAAGCCGGAGACGAGTGCGCGCAGGGTGACGACGAGGTCGTCGAAGCTGTCCTCGCGGTCGTTGAGGGTGTCCAGGACGGTGGTGAGGTTCTCGACGACCGCGCCGATCACCTTGTCCTTGGCGGCGACGGTGGTGCTGAGCGAGCCGATGCGGCGGATCAGGCTGTCGACGGTGGCGCCCTCGCCCTGGAGGACCTGCACGATCGATCCGGCGAGTTCGTTGACGTCCTTCGGGGAGAGCCCTTCGAACAGGGGCTTGAAGCCGTTGAAGAGGAGGGTCAGGTCGAGCGCGGGAGTGGTGCGGTCCAGCGGTACGGTGGCGCCCTCCTCCAGGGTGCCGCCGAGGTCGCCGCTGCCGCGGCCGAGCGACACGTAGCGCTGGCCCACCATGTTGAGGTACTTCACCGCGGCGGTGGTCGAGCGGGGCAGCCGGCGGTCCTCGCGGACGGTGAAGGTGACCTGCGCGAGGCGCCGTTGCACGACGCGTACGTCGGTCACCTCGCCGACCGCCACACCGGAGATGCGGACGCTGTCCCCGTCCCGGAGCCCGGTGACGTCGGTGAAGAGGGCCTTGTAGGTACGGCCGCCGCTGCCGCCGATGTCGGCGCCGGAGCCGGAGCCGGCGACGCCGAGGCCGAGCACGGTGGTGGCGAGGGCGGTGACCACCACGAAGACGAGGGACTTCAGCAGCGGTCCGGTCAGCGGGCGGCGCCGGGTGTGCGCGGTGTCGACACCGGTCATCCGAGGGTCACCTCCGTACCGCGGTAGACGGGGCCGGCGAGGAGACTGCTCCAGTCGGGCAGGTCGCCCGGGGCCGCGCCGGCGGCGGGGGCCAGCAGTTCGTTGACGAGGTCGTTCTCCGCCGGGGAGTTGACGGGCCCGAGGTCCTCGGCGGCCGCGGCGGAGGCGGACGGCGCGGTGGGCCGGGGCAGCGGGCCGACGTAGGGCACGGAGGGGCAGCGCGGGCCGCCGCCGGAGTCGTACACCGGGGTGTCCCGGCCGGGGCGGTAGGCGCCGCGCGCGGCGACGGCGGTGACGTCGACGTGGATCCCGGGCCGGTCGGTGCCCTTGCCGAGCGCCTGGTCCATGGCCGGGACGAACTCGGCGAGGGTGCGCAGGGTGCACGGGAAGGAGGAGGAGTATTCGGCGAGCAGTTCCAGGGTCGGCCGGCCGGTGGCGGCGAGGCGGATGAGGTTGTCCCGGTTCTCGCGCAGGAAGGCCGTCACGTCCTCGGCCGTCCGGGTCGTGGTGCCGAGGGTGGAGGCGAGTTCGGCCTCCTTCTCGGCGAGGGTGCCGCTGGTGGTGGTGAAGTCGGTGAGCGCCGTGATGACGTCGGGTGCGGCGTCCGCGTAGACATGGCTGACCTTCACGAGTTCCCTGAGGTCGCGGTTGAGGGCGGGCAGGTGCGGGTTGAACTCCTCCAGGTGCCGTTCCAGCAGGCTCAGCGTCCGGCCGAGCCGTTCCCCGCGTCCTTCCAGGGCCTGCGAGACGGCCGACAGGGTCGCGGCGAGCTTCTGCGGCTGGACCGCGGTGAGCATCGGCAGGACGTCGTCGAGCACCTGCTGGAGTTCGACGGCGTTCTCGGAGCGGTCCTGGGGGATGACGGCTCCGGCGGCCAGCGGCTCGGGCGAGGGGTCCTCGGGCGGCACCAGGGCCACGAACCGCTCGCCGAACAGCGTGGTCGGCAGCATCTGGGCGCGGACGTCGGAGGGGACGGCGTCCAGCGTGCCGGGCTTCATGGCGAGGGTGAGGCGGGCCCCGTCGCCGGTGGCGTCGATGGCGCGGACCTCACCGACGACGACACCGCGCAGTTTCACCTCGGCGCCCGGGTGCATCTGGTTCCCGACGCTGTCGGTCTCGACCACGACCGGGTCGGACGCGGTGAACTTCTTGTCGTAGACGGCGACGGCCAGCCAGATCAGCAGGGCGGGCACCAGGATGAACACCACCCCGGCGAGCCGGCGGCGCAGCGTCCGTCCTCGGGGTTCCCAGGGTTCGTTCATCTCACCCCGCCACCTTCACGGTCGTGGTCGCGCCCCACAGGGCCAGCGACAGGAAGAAGTCGGTGACGCTGATCAGGACGATGGCGTTGCGCACGGACCGTCCGACGGCGACACCGACGCCGGCGGGGCCGCCCGAGGCGCGGAACCCGTAGTAGCAGTGGGCGAGGATCACCATCACGCTGAAGATCAGCACCTTCAGTACGGAGAGCAGCACGTCCGTCGGGGAGAGGAAGAGGTTGAAGTAGTGGTCGTACGTCCCCCGGGACTGCCCGTTGAACAGGACGGTGACGTAGCGGGAGGCGACGTAGGAGGAGAGCAGCCCGATCGCGTAGAGCGGGACGATGGCGACGACGCCGGCGATGATGCGGGTGGTGACCAGGTAGGGCATGGAGCGGATGCCCATGCCCTCCAGCGCGTCGACCTCCTCGTTGATGCGCATCGCGCCGAGCTGGGCGGTGAAGCCCGCGCCGACGGTCGCGGAGAGGGCGAGACCGGCGACGAGGGGGGCGATCTCGCGGGTGTTGAAGTAGGCGGAGACGAATCCGGTGAACGCGGCCGTGCCGATCTGGTCGAGGGCCGCGTAGCCCTGGAGTCCGACGACGGTCCCGGTGAACAGCGTCATCGCGATCATCACGCCGACGGTGCCGCCGACGACGCCGAGGCCGCCGGTGCCGAAGGCCACCTCGGCGAGGAGACGCTGCACCTCCTTGAGGTACCGGTGCAGGGTCCGCGGGATCCACAGCAGGGCCCGTGCGTAGAACAGCAGTTGGTCGCCGGAGCGGTCGAGCAGGGCGAGCGGGGAGGCCATCGGACCTCAGCCTCCCTTCGGCGGGACGATCTGGAGGTAGACGGCCGTCATCACCATGTTGACGAAGAAGAGCAGGAGGAAGGTGATGACGACGGACTGGTTGACGGCGTCGCCGACGCCCTTGGGGCCGCCGCGCGGGTTGAGGCCCCGGTAGGCGGCGACGATGCCGGCGATGAACCCGAAGACCAGGGCCTTGAGTTCGCTGACGTACAGGTCGGGGAGCTGGGCGAGGGCGGAGAAGCTGGAGAGGTAGGCGCCGGGGGTGCCGCCCTGCATGACGACGTTGAAGAAGTAGCCGCCGAGGATGCCGACGACGGAGACCAGGCCGTTGAGCAGGACCGCGACGCCCATCGCGGCCAGCACCCGGGGCACGACCAGCCGCTGCACCGGGGAGACGCCCATGACCTCCATGGCGTCGAGCTCCTCGCGGATCTTGCGGGAGCCGAGGTCGGCGCAGATGGCGGATCCGCCGGCGCCGGCGATCAGCAGGGCGACGATGAGCGGGCTCGCCTGCTGGACGACGGCGAGGACGCTGGCGCCTCCGGTGAACGACTGGGCGCCGAGCTGCTGGGTGAGGGAGCCGACCTGGAGGGCGATGACGGCGCCGAAGGGGATGGAGACGAGGGCGGCGGGCAGGATCGTCACGCTCGCGACGAACCAGAACTGTTCGACGAACTCGCGGAACTGAAAGGGTCTTCGGAAGGCGGCGCGGCTGACTTCGGCGGCGAGCGCGAAGAGCCGGCCGGTCTCGCGCAGCGCGCCGCTGATCATGCGCCGCTCCCGGCGACGGGCGTCGTCACGGTGGCCGCCCGCGCGTCCCGCGCGTAGGTCTCGCGGATGGCGGAGCGCGCGGCGGGCGGCAAGGTGTCGAGCATCCGCATGACCCGGTCGCGCCGTCGGGCGACGGCGCGGCGCGGCGGGAGGCCGGGCGACGGCTCCAGCTGCGGGACGATCACCCGGGGCGCGACGGGGACGGCGGTGTTCGCCTCGGCGGCGAGGGTGGCCGCGTCCTTCTCCTCCGACATCCCGATGGGCCCCTCGCGCCGGCCGCCGAGGAACTGGGAGACGACCGGCTCGTCGCTGGTCAGCAGCACCTCGCGCGGGCCGAAGGTGACGAGCTCGCGCCGGAAGAGCATCCCCATGTTGTCGGGCACGGAGGCGGCGATGTCGAGGTTGTGGGTGACGATCAGCATCGTCGCGTCGATCTGCGCGTTCAGGTCGATCAGCAGCTGCGAGAGGTAGGCGGTGCGGACCGGGTCGAGCCCCGAGTCCGGTTCGTCGCACAGGATGATCTGCGGGTCCAGCACGAGCGCGCGGGCCAGTCCGGCCCGCTTGCGCATGCCTCCGCTGATCTCGCCCGGAAGCTTGCCCTCCGCGCCCAGCAGTCCGACGACCTCGATCCGCTCCATGACGATGCGGCGGATCTCGGACTCCTTCTTGCGGGTGTGCTCACGCAGCGGGAAGGCGATGTTGTCGAAAAGGGAGAGGGAACCGAAAAGGGCTCCGTCCTGGAACATGAGACCGAACATCTTACGGGCCTCGTAGATATCCCTCTCGGGACTGTTCACCATGTCCACCCCGTCGACGAGGACACGGCCCTTTTCGGGTTTGAGCAGCCCGATGAGCGACTTCAGAAAAACGGTCTTTCCGGTGCCGGAAGGCCCCAGCATCACACTGACCTCTCCGGCCGGGAGGGTGAGTGACACGTCCCGCCAGATGTTCTGTCCGCCGAAGGACTTCGTCAGCCCCTCGACCACGACTTCGATTCCCATATCACCTCCAGCGGACGTCCGTCGAATATGCGCCGCGGGCGCACGTTAAGTCGATGCGGAGCCCATCGACAACGGGCGGGACACCGGATTCGCGCCGGCCCCCGGAACCTGTCACCGCACTGACAACACCGCAGCCCCTCATTTGTCTCCGGGGAGACAGACCGGGTCCCACCGCTCCGGGGGGCGCGGAGGCACGCGAGACCCTGCCGACAGACGCCCGATCCGAGGGAGGAAGGGCCGGAAGACGTCCGTCGCGGCTCCGGCCGGCAAGGGCCGCCGACCTGGAACCGAGCACCGCACCGGCACGTTACGGCCGAGTAACCTCGGCGGGCAACACCGTGATCCGAGTTTTCCGGGATACCTTCTTCGACCATCCGAAATTTGTCAGCGAGAGCACAAGATGCTCACGGGAACTTGTCAGCCGGTGAGCACGGAGCGCGAAACGGAAGCTCTTCGGGTAATGAGGGGCAACTAGCGGCGCACACCTGCCGTCCTTGACGGCACCTGAGTAAGGTGAGCCGCGGACCACTCACCCCGGAAACAGCTTGTTCCCTTTTTGAAAGAATCTTGGACCGCCGCATTGTTCAGCTAAGTTTACCGCCAGTAACGTCATGGCTCACGGACAGGCCACGTCCGGCCGCGGGCCGTACACACGCTCCGTCGCCCATGTCGGCCACGGCCCGTCTCCGCCGGTCAACCCTCAAGGAGATTTCCGAGCCATGAAGAAGACCTTCAGAAGGACCGCTGTCGTGGCGGGTGCGGCCACGGCCGCCTTCGGCCTCACCCTCTCCCCCGCCTCGGCGGTGCCGTCCACGACGTGGACCGTCACCCCGGGCGGCAGCTACACGGCGACGAACGTCGGCAACGTCGTGCTGACCGCCACCATCCCGATGACGTGCACCACCTCGAGCGCCTCGGGCACCATGGCGAGCAACACCGGCAACCCGGCCCAGGTCGCCACCATCAACGCCATCAACTTCGGCACCTCCGCCACCCCGTGCACCAGCGTCCTGGGCACCGTCACCACCGTGGCGGTCGTCCCCTGGACCGTCGTCGCGCAGGACTACAACGCCGGCGTCACCAAGGGCTACGTGGGCAACGTCACGGCCAACGTGACCGCCGGCGTCTGCAAGTTCACGGTGAAGGGCAAGGCCTCGGCCACCTACACCAACTCCACCGGCATCCTGGCCGTCAACAGCGTCGCCGGTGAGCTGTCCGTCACCAACCCGGTCAACTGCGGCACGGTCATCACGACCGCCACCAAGCCCCTCTTCAAGGGCAACTACGCCATCAAGGCGTCGAACGGCTCCATCCCGAAGATCGTCGGCACCAACCCGTAAGACGCCCCCGTCCGCGGACGCCCGGCCGGCGAACCCGGCCGGGCGTTCGCGGGCCACCCGCGCCGGAACCGGCAGGTGCCGGCCCCCGCACCCCGATTCCGGACACCCCCCGGACGACTCGAGCGGAGCAGCTTTGAGAGGAAACCGTACCGCCGCGTCGCGGCCCTCCCGCGTCCGCGCCAGGGGCACGGCGATCGCGGCGTTCGTCGTACTGGCCGCCATGGTCCCGGCCTCGGCTTCCGCCGCGGGCTCCCAGAAGATCGACGCCGAACTGCCCTACGTCTGCGCCCTCCCCTCGGGAGAACGGGCGTCGACGGTGCGGATCTCGGCGGAGTTCCCCGGCCGGGCGGAGCGGGGTGAGGCGATCTCGCCCACCGGCGTCACCACCACCGTGGAACTGCCGGCCGAGGCGGTCGCGGACCTCACCGCGCTCGAGGCGACCACCGTGCGGGCCGCGACCCGTCTCACCGTGGGCGTCGCCCAGGAGGAGGCCGCGGCCGAGGCGGTCTGGCACGGCACCGCGCAGCCGACCGCTCTTCCCGCGTCCGGGCCTCTGACGCTGACCGCGACGGGTGACGTCCCGACGGTGACCGGACGGGGCCACGGCGAACTGAGGTTCTCCGCCGGGAACCTCACCGTCGACCTGACGCCCGGCGCGGCGGACGGGACCGCCGTCGGCCCCCGGTCGCTGACCGTCTCGTGCTCCCCCGCCGGGAAGACGCCGGAGGGCGGGCTGCTGGCCACCGTGCCGGTCGGTGCGGACGCCGCGGAGCCGAGCGGCTCGCCGTCCCCGCCCGACGCCTCCCCCGGGACACCGGAACCGTCCTCCGGGACACCGCGGGACCGGCAGGGGGACCGGGCGCCGGAGGCGGCGGAGAACCCGGCCGGCTCCGCGGCGGGCCGGGACGCGCCGCCCTGCGCCTACACCGAGGAGAACCCGTTCGGGCCTCTGTCGATGAACGCGTACATCACCGGCTACAGCAACGTGAAGAAGCAGAAGGGCGCTTCGCTCCTGCCGGTGTCCTGCGTGCTGCTCGAGACGAAGGAGATGCTCGCCGAACCGGACGAGAACGGCAATTTCGTCGTGACGATCAAAGCCGAGGGCGAGCTGCACCACGAGGGGCGCAAGCAGTCGCCCCCCTTCCGGAGCACCTTCCTCAGCTTCGGTTTCGTCCCGACGACGGCCACCATGGTGCTGGAACAGACCGGCCCGATGACCATCGAATTCGCCAGTACCTACGTGGGGCTGGACGTCATGGCGGAGACCTTCGTCCGGGTCCCGTTGCGACTCCGGGTGACAGACCTCGAGGTCAACGGCGTCCCCCTGGAGGTCGGTTCCGGCTGCCGGACGGAGAAACCGCTGCGCTCCACCGATCCGGACCCCGCGAACCACCCCGGCGACCATCTGGTCATGTACGGAAAGGGCGAGCACAAGTTCGGCGAGAACGTCACCGGCTACATGCTCCTCTCGGGCGGCCCGCTGACCGGTGAGGCGACCATACCCGCCTTCACCGGCTGCGGCAGCGGCAGCGAGAACCTCGACCGCCTCCTCACCGCCTCCGTCTCCGGACCCGGCAACCACATCAAGCAGATACAGGGACAGACGTGCACGCCGAGCGTTCCGGTGTTCGAAACCCCCGAGACCAGGGGCGAGTGCACGGAGGACCTCCAGCCCTACCAGATCCCGGTCGCCGAGCGCTGAGCCTCCCGCGCCCCTCCACCCACCCTCACCACTCCCCGAAAGGCACCCCGATGCCCCCGTTCTCCACCCGCACCCGCCTCGCCACCGTCTCCGCGCTGACCGCGCTGGGCGCCTTCGCCTCCCTCGGCACCGCGACCGCGGCCGAGCCCGCGCTGAACGGCGAGTGGGCCCCCTTCACCCGCTGCCCGGTGGACGCGCCGGCGATGCTGGCCGCCGACGGCCTCGCACAGACACCGCAGTGCGTGGTCTCCACCTCCACCAGCGGCACCATCAAGCTGGGCCACACGACCGTGGTCACGGGGAAGACGAACCTGCAGATCGGCATCGTGCAGAACGCGGACGGCACCAGCAGCGTGGTGGCCCCGCCCGGCGGCGCGCTGGTCGCCGAACCCGCCACCGTGCCCGGCGGACTGCTCGGCCTGATGTGCCCGAGCGACATACCCGTCATCACGGGTCTGTGCGAGTCGCTGGAGAACTCCAGCCTCAACAAGATCACCGCGACCATGGAGTCGGTCGGCGCGCCCTACGACTTCAACCAGACCGCGGGCATCCTGACGGACATGCCCATCGTCGCCCTGCCGGTCCGCATCCACCTGGAGAACCCGCTGCTCGGCAGCAAGTGCTACATCGGCACGGCCGCCAACCCGATCGTGCTGCGCCCCGAGAACCGCGACTACCCGGCGTTCGACATGAGCTTCTTCCAGGGGAACGGGACCTCCGACCCGGCCGGCGAGATGAGCCGGATCAACCTCACCGGCTCCACCCAGAACGACAGCACCTTCGCGGTCCCCGCCGCCACCGGCTGCGGCCTGAACATCGGTCTGATCAACCTGGCGGTGAACGCCAAGACCGGACTGCCCTCCGCCTCCGGGAACAACAGCCTCACCCTCAACAACACGCAGACCTACCTCACCGGCCTCAATGCGCCCGGCACCGCGGCCCCCCGCGCCGGCGAGGTGCTGGCGGAGAACTGGCACTCCGCCGTCAAGTGACGGACCGCGCACCGGCCCGCCCAGGCTCCCCGGGGACGCCCGCCCTCCCCGGGGAACCACACCACTCACGGTGAAGCGGTTCCTGCACAAGATGTGTACAACACAACGAAGTTGACTTACCGTCGGCTGCTCAGACCGGTGCACGCGGCGGCCCGGCCGGGCTCCGTCCGGCGGGGCGTACCCGGTCGGCCGCCCCGCCGGACAGGTCGGAGAGCAAGGGATCACTCATGCCCTCAATCGAACGTCCTTCGGTGCTCGGCGAGCCGCTCGATCCCCTCCCCCGGCAGTTCGCCGCCATCATGCGGCCGTTGCTGCCGGGGCTGCTGAACGAGATACGCACCGAGGTCACCCGCGCCTACCCGGTGTACGGCAGGCTGCTCAACGGCCCCGACGGGCACGCCATCCGCCAGGGCGTCGAGCAGGCGCTCACCGCCTTCGTGGACCGGGTGGCCGACCCCGGCACGACCTCGGAGCTGCGGGACGAACTCCTGCGCAGGTTCGGCCGGGTCGAGGCCTACGAGGGGCGTGACCTGGAGGTGCTCCAGGGCGCCTACCGGCTCGGCGCACGCATCGCACTGCGCCGGGCCAAGACACTGGGACGGCAGCACAGCCTCTCCCCCACCACGGTCCTCGCCTTCGCCGACGCCCTGTTCGCGTACGTCGAGGAGCTGGAGGCCGTGACCCGGGAGGGGTACACGGAGGTGCGGGAGAGAGCCGCGTCCGAGGTGTCCGCGTTACGAAGACAGCTCTTACACCTCCTTCTGGCCGCCTCCCCGCTCCCCCGGACGACCGCCTCCGAACTGTGCGCGTCCGCCGCCTGGGAACTGCCCCGGACGTGTTTCCTCGTCGCCCTGCGCCCTCCGGTCCCCGAGCACATCCAGACAGGGCTCGACGGCGACGTCCTCGCCGACTTCGACATCCCGCAGCCGCATCTGCTCGTGCCGGGCGAGCTCACTCCCGAACGCCTGGGGATGCTCCGTACGGCCCTGTCCGGCACCCGTGCCGCGGTGGGGCTGACCGTGCCGGTCGCCCAGGCCGCGGACTCCGTCCGCTGGGCCCGCCGCATGCTGCAGCTCGTCGACGACGGCGTGGTGCCGGACGCCCCGCTGGTCCGCTGCGAGGACCATCTGACGACGCTGTGGCTGCTGTCCGACCCGGCCCTGATCGACCGCCTCGCCGCCCGCGAGCTGGCGCCGCTCGACGGGCTGACCGCCAAGCGGCGCGACCGGCTCGTCGAGACCCTCCGGGTGCACGTCTCCACCCGTGCGCCCGCCGAGCAGGTCGGCGAGACGCTGGGGGTGCACGCCCAGACCGTCCGCTACCGGCTGCGGACGCTGGACGCCCACCTGGGCGACCGGCTCGCCGACCCCGACCACCGGTTCGCGCTCGAGGTGGCCCTGCGCGCGCGCCATCTGCTCGACCGCGACGGCGCACGGGACGGGGCGGACCTGCCCCGCCCCGGCCAGTAGGCGCGCGTCGGCGGGACGGGCGGCCGGGGTCTCCCCCGACCGCCCGCCGGCTCCCGTACGGGACCCCGCCGTCAGGTCACTTCGCCGGGCACCGCTTCCACGCCGGGTGCCACACCGTGCTGATGTCCCCGTCCGTGGGGTCCACGGCCATGGAGCCGGCCCCGGACGGGTCGTTCCCGGGGGCGACTCCCGGCCGGGGCCGGCTCCGGCCCTTCACTCCCGGTCCGCACACCGCCGGCGGACGCGGCGGGCGTGCCGGGGCTCCCGCATGGACGAGGGGGCGTTCCGGTTCGGGGAGAATGGCCCACCAGCACCCCTTGTGGCACAGACCAGGAGGCGCTCCCTTGGAGCTCAGCAGGCGCACCTTCACCGCCCTGGCCGGCACGGCCGCGCTCGGCCTCGCGCTGGCCGGCAGCGGCGGGGCGGCGACCGGCCCGCGGGGGTCGCGCGTCGTGCCGACCGGACCGCCGCCCCCGCCGCCGGAGGCCGACGGCCGGCGCCGTCGCGTGACCCACGACCGGCACTCCCTGCTGGTCGACGGCGCGCGCCTGGTGCTGTGGTCCGCCGAGGTGCACCCCTTCCGGCTGCCGAGCCCGTCGCTGTGGCGGGACGTGCTGCAGAAGCTGCGCGCCCACGGCTTCAACGCGGTCGACGTGCCCGTGCCGTGGAACGTCCACTCCCCCGCGCCCGGCGTGCACGACTTCACCGGGGTGCGGGACCTCGACCGCTTCCTCTCCGTGGCCGCCGAGGAGCGGCTGTACGTGGTGCTGCGGCCCGGCCCCTACCTCGGCGCGGACCTGGACGCCGGCGGTCTCCCCGGCTGGCTGACGGCCGCCGCGGGCTCCGCCCGCACCGACGACCCCGAGTACCTGCGCCACGCCGAGGCGTGGCTGACCGCCGTCGACGCCATCGCCGTACGGCACCTGTACACCGCGGGCGGCGGGACGGTGCTGCTGTACCGGCTGGAGGACGGGCGTCCGGTGCCGGCCGGGGACCCGGCGGCGCGCGCCCACCGGGCCCGGCTGCACGCGACGGTGCGCGCCGACCGCATCGACGTGCCGGTCCTGGACGGGGACGGCTGGGCCGGGGGCGACGGGCCCCGCACGGCCGGTCTCACCGCCGTGGCGGGCGGGGCGGCCGACGCCTGGGGCGGGGCGCTGTCCGGCGGCGAGGGGTACGCGCGGGTGCGCGAGACCCATGACGCGGCGCACGAGCGGCGGCGCCATCTCACCGCGCTCGCCGACCGGGTCACCGTGCACCACACCGGCATGGGGTTCGGCGGGACGTCGTGGGGCTGGCTGCCCGGACCGGGCGTCTACACCTCCTACGACTACGGGGCGGTGCTCGACGAGGCGCGCCGGCCGGCGCCGAACATGGCCGCCGTGCAGCAGCTCGGCCATCTGGTGCGGACCGTGCCCGACCTCGCCCGGCTGGAACCGGCCGGCGACGGCCGGGAGCGCGCCGCGGACGGACGGCTGACGGTGCGCCGCCTGGCCAACCCGGACACCGGCGCGCGGTTCCTCGTGGTGCGCAACGACTCCGACGAGGAGGTGCGCGCCCTGCTGCCCGGCACCGGCATCGAGGTGCCGGTCACCGTGGCCGCGGGCGACGCCAAGCTGCTCGCGACGAACCTCCGCCTGGGCCACCGCACGCTCGCCTACACCACCGCCCAGCCGATGCTCTCCGTCTCCACCGGGCGGCAGGACGTGGCCGTGTTCGTCGGCCGTCACGGGGAGACCGCCCAGCTCGCGCTGGACTGCGAGAAGCAGCCGGGCGTCGACCGCGCGGACACCGAGCCCGCCTGGGCCTACGACCGGGGCCGGCTGAACGTCGTGGTCCCGCTCGGCGTGGGCGGCCTGAGCCGGGTGCTGGTCAAGGACGGCGACTCCGGGACGCCCCTCGTGCTGCTGTTCGCCGACGACGAGACCGCGCTGCGCCTGTGGACCTACGAGACCCCGGCCGGACCGCTGGTGGTCTACGGCCCCGCCGTGCTGCGCTCGGCCGCACTGCGCGACTCCACCCTCCACCTGACCGGTGACGTCACGATCGAGACCGGCGTGGAGGTGTGGGGGCCGCGCGGCATCGCCGAGGTCACCTGGAACGGCGAGCCGGTGCCCACCTACCTGGGCCGGGCCCGCAGCCGGGTGATGGAGGGGCTGATGCCGGCCGTGCGGGCGGTGGCGCTGCCCGCCCTCGACGGCTGGCGGTGCCGCGCGGAGAACCCGGAGTCCGACCCGGACTTCGACGACTCGGCCTGGACGGTCGCCGACCGCACCGCCTCGCACAGCTCCACGCCCGTGCCCGAGGGCGGTCCCGTGCTGTTCGCGGACGACTACGGCTTCCACCACGGCGACGTCTGGTACCGGGGGCGGGTCGAGGACCTGCGCGGCATCCGGTCGGTGGCGCTCTCCTACAGCACCGGCACCCAGGGGCTGCTGATGGCCTGGCTGGACGGCCGGCCGCTCGGCACCCACCGGATGCCGGCGCCCGACGAGGACACCGTCTCGCGCTCCACCTGGACGGCCACGGCCCGGTTCACCGTCCCCGGGGCGCTGCGCACCCCCGGCGAGCACGTGCTGTCCGTGCTGGTGCGGCCCATGCAGCACGCCGGGACGGAGCCCGGCGAGGACGCCCACAAGGCCGCCCGGGGACTGGTCTCCGCCGCGTTCGCGGGCGGTGACCGCGTCGTCGAGTGGCGCGTCCGGGGCGCCGCCGACCCGGAGCGGGTGACCGGCCCGTTCAACAACGGCGGCCTGTACGGGGAACGGCGCGGCTGGCACCTGCCGGACCACGACGACCGCCGCTGGCGGGTGGTGGAACTCCCGCGCGCGGAGCGGCGGCAGGGCGTCACCTGGTACCGCACCCGCTTCCGGCTCGGTCTCGAACCCGAGCTGGACGCGTCGGTCGGGCTCACCCTGGAGGACGACCCGGAGCGCGCCTACCGGGCGCAGATCTTCCTCAACGGCTGGAACCTGGGCCAGTACGTCAACGACGTGGGTCCGCAGCACACCTTCGTGCTGCCCAACGGCATCCTGCGCACCCGCGGCCCCAACACCCTGGCGCTGGCCGTGCTGTCCGACGGGACCACCCCGGCCGGACCGGGCACGGCCCGGCTGACGCTGCTGGGCGCGGCGCGCGGCGGCGTCCCGGTCGAGCCGGTGGACCCACCGGGGAGGTGAGCCCACCGGGCGCGCGGGTCCCGGGCCGGGCCGGCCGCGTCACGCCAGCCGGATCATGTTCCAGGACAGCGGTTCCAGCACGGCCGAGAGCCGGCCGCCGGCCAGCGTGGTGCCCTCGGCCGCGTGCGGGACCACCCGCTCGGGCTCGGCGAGGGTGTTGCGGGCGTCGGGGTCGGCGTCCGCGAGCACGCTGTGCTCGACGACGGACGTCAGGCCGAGCCCGTTCAGCGCGACGTCCAGCGGCAGCGGCCCGGTGCGGGAGCGGTTGACGGCGAACACGGTGACCGTGCCGTCCTCGCCCCGCACCGCCGTCGCGTGCAGGAGGTCCGCCTCCCCGTACTTCTCCGTGTCGTACGTCGGGGAGTCCACGCGCACGTCGAGGACCTCGCCGCGGCCGTGCTTCGAGGCCTGGGCGAACGGGAAGAACGTCGTCTGCCGCCAGGCCGGGCCGCCCGGCTCGGTCATGATCGGGGCGATCACGTTGACCAGCTGGGCGAGGCAGGCGACGGTGACCCGGTCCGCGTGCCGGAGCAGGGCGATCAGCAGCGAGCCGAAGACGACCGCGTCCATGACGCTGTAGTTGTCCTCCAGCAGCCGCGGCGCCTCGGGCCAGTCGAGGGCGCTCACCTGCTCGTCGGTGCGGGACATGTACCAGACGTTCCACTCGTCGAACGAGAGGTTGATCTTCTTCCGGGACTTCAGGCGCGCCCCGACGTGGTCGCAGGTGGCCACCACGTCCTCGATGAAGGTCTCCATGTCGACGGCGGAGGCGAGGAAGGAGTCCACGTCGCCGTCGAGCGGCTCGTAGTAGGCGTGCAGCGAGATGTGGTCGACCAGGTCGTACGTCTCCTGCAGGACGGTGGCCTCCCACTCGGCGAAGGTGGCCATGGAGCGGCCCGAGGAGCCGCAGGCGACGAGCTGCACGCCGGGGTCGATCTGGCGCATCGCGCGGGCGGTCTCGGCGGCGATCCTGCCGTACTCGGCGGCGGTCTTGTGGCCGGTCTGCCAGGGGCCGTCCAGCTCGTTGCCCAGGCACCACAGCCGGATGCCGAAGGGGTCCTTGTCGCCGTGCTCGGCGCGCAGGTCGGACAGGGCGGTGCCGCCGGGGTGGTTGGCGTACTCCTGGAGCTGGAGGGCCTCGGCGACGCCCCGCGTGCCGAGGTTGAGGGCCATCATCGGCTCGGCCCGCGGCCCGATCTTCCGCAGGAAGGAGATGAACTCGGACAGGCCGAAGCGGTTGGTCTCGGTGGAGCGCCAGGCCAGGTCGAGGCGGCGCGGGCGGTCCTCGACGGGGCCGACGGAGTCCTCCCAGCGGTAGCCCGAGACGAAGTTGCCGCCGGGGTAGCGCACGGCGGTGACCCCGAGCTCGCGGACCAGGTCCAGGACGTCGCCGCGGATGCCGTCGGCGTCGGCGGTGGGGTGGCCCGGTTCGAACACGCCGGTGTAGACGCACCGGCCGAGGTGCTCGACGAACGAGCCGAACAGGCGGGGGTCGACCGTGCCGACGGTGAAGGCGGGGTCCAGGGTGAAGCGGGCGGTGCGCATCGTGTCCTCTCGACGGATCGGGTCCTGCGGCGGGCGCGTCACTGGCCGGCGAGGCCGGTGTGGGCGACGCCCGCCACGATCTGGCGCTGGAAGAAGACGAAGACCACGATCAGCGGCAGGCCCGCCATGAGTCCGCCGGCCATGAGCTGGGCCCACTGGATGCCGTAGGAGTTCATGACGGTCGCGATGCCGTTCGGCATGGTCATCAGGTCGGGGTTGTTGGTGACCATGTACGGCCACAGGAAGTTGTTCCAGGAGCTGATGAAGGTGAAGATGCCGACCGCGGCGAGGGACGGGCGGGACAGCGGCACGATGATCGTGAAGAACACCCGCCAGCGGCCCGCGCCGTCGATGAACGCGGCCTCCTCCAGCTCGCGCGGCACGCCCTGGAAGAACTTGTAGAGGATGTAGACCATCGCGGCGGGCGCGCACTGCGGCAGGATCATGCCCCAGTAGGTGTCGACCATGCCGAGCTGCTGCACGGTGGTGAACAGGGGCACGCCGAGCACGGCCGGGGAGACCATCAGGCCGGCCATCACCACGCCCATCAGCACCGCCCGGCCGCGGAACTCGGTGCGGGCGAAGCCGTATCCGGCGAGGGCGCCGACCAGCAGCACGACGGCCGTGACGCACACCGACACCACGAGGGAGTTCACGAACCAGTTGGTGATGTCGCCGGTCTCGAGGACGGCCGTCCACGCCTGGCCGGTCCAGTCCTCGGGCAGCCAGTGCGGGGGCACCTCCACGGCCTCGGTCTCGGACTTCAGGGAGGTGAGCAGCGCCCAGGCGAGCGGCGCGAGGAACACCGCGGAGACGGCCGTGCCGAGCAGGGTGAGGACGATCTGGCCGGGGGTCCAGGGGCGGCGGGGGCGCGGTACGGCGGCGGTGGTCATCGGCCGTCCTCCTCACGGGTGCGCAGCAGCCACATCCGCACGAGGGCGACCGCCGCGATGAGCACGAAGAAGATGAGGGAGATCGCGGAGGCGTAGCCCACGCGGTAGCTGGTGAAGCCCTGTTCGAGGGTGTACTGCACGAAGGTGCGGGTGGAGCCCTCGGGGCCGGGCCCGAAGTCCTGCAGCACCACGGCCTGGTCGAAGACCTGGAGCGAGGCGAGGATCTGCAGCGTCACGACCAGTCCCGTGATGGTGCGCAGCATCGGCAGGGTGATGCGGACCGCGCGGTGCCAGGCGTTGGCGCCGTCCAGGGCGGCGGCCTCGTAGAGGTGCGCGGGGATGTTCTGCAGGGCGGCGAGGTAGAGCAGGAAGCTGAAGCCGACGGTCCACCACAGGGTGGTGACGACCACGGCGAGCATCGCGTACGACTTGTCGGTCAGCCAGGGCGTCTCCAGGCCGAGGACGTGGTTGACCATGCCGGTGCCGGGGTTGAACAGCCACTGCCACAGGTTGGCGGCGACGGTGGACGGCAGCAGGAACGGCGTGAAGAAGCACAGCCGCCACAGCCACTTCCCGCGCTCGATGTGGTGCGCGAGCATCGCGAGGAGGAACGCCAGGACGGTGATGCAGGGCACCACCAGCAGCGTGAAGTACGCGCTGTGGCCGAGGGCCTCCCACATCAGCGGGTCGTCCAGGGCCTCCCGGTAGTTGTCGAGGCCGACGAAGGAGGCGTGGTCCCCGGAGACGTTGGCGTCGGTGAAGCTGAGGTACAGGCCGCGCAGCAGCGGCCAGACGACGAAGAGGGCGAACAGGGCGAGGAACGGGGCGACGAACCAGCCGCCGTGCTGGAGGCCCTGTCCGCGGCGGACGGAGGTGGCGGGGGCGGCGGGGGCGGCGTCCCCGGCCCGGGCCGGGCGGAGGACGGTCCGTGCTCCGGTGGCGGTCATGCGGCGTCACCCGCCTCGGCGGCGGTGCGGCCGTCCATCGGGTTCCTGGAGGCGAGCAGGGCGGCGAGTTCGCTCCTCATCCGGCGGGCGGCGGCGTCGGGCCGGGCGGAGCCGGTGGTGGCGGAGACCACGATCGGGCCGACCCGCTGGGCGAGGATGCCGGTGGAGCCGGCGAACCACACCTTGGGCTCGGTGGCCTGGTGGTCCATCGCGGACACGTACTCGTTCTGCGGTTCGAGCGCACGGTAGGCGGGGGTGGACAGGGTGGGGGTGTGGGCGGGGATGTGGCCGCCCGCGGCCCACTGCCGGGCGTGCCGGACGATGTACGCGGCGAGCCGGTGGGCGGCCTCGTCGGCGGCCCCGCCCCGGCCCGCCTGGTGCGGCAGCACGAAGGCGTGGGACTCGGCGTGGGTGGCGGGGCGGCCGAAGACGGGCGGCAGGGGGACGGCGCCGTACTCGGCCTTCGCGGAGTCGAAGACCGGCACGGACCAGTTGCCCTCCCACACGAACGGGGCGCCGTTGACGAACTGTTCGGCGCCCGCGCCGCCGCCGTAGCCGGGATCGGCGTACCCGTCGGTGAGGTGGCGGCGCAGGAACTGCAGGACCCGGGTGGCGCGTTCGGTGTCGAAGGTGACGCGCGCGTTGGCGTCGTCGAACCAGGTGCCGCCGAGCTGGGTGTAGAAGGCGACGAAGAACCACCACTGGAAGTTCTGGTCGTTGTGCCACAGGCCGATGGTCTGGAGCCCTTTCCTCGTCGCCCCCTTGGCCTCCCTCAGCACGTCGAACCACTCCTCGGCGGACGTCACCGGCGCCATGCGGCCGTCGGGGCCGAGCAGGCCGGCGCGGTCCAGGACGTCCTTGCGGTAGAAGCAGAGCTGGACGTGGATGTCGAGCGGGAGGGCGTAGAGCCTGCCGTCGACGACGGCGCGCCGCCACAGGTCGGCGTCGAAGTCGGCCTCGCGCACGCCGAATCGGGCCAGCAGCTCCGTGTCCCAGGGGTCCAGGAGGCGGCCGGGCGAGAAGCCGGGGACCCGGCCGAGGTGCATGACGCCGAGTTCGGGGGCGCGGTTGCCCGCGGCGGCCATGGCGAGCTTGGTGTAGAAGGGGTTGCCCCACTGGAGCGTGGAGTCCTTCACCTCGATGCCGGGGTGGCGCGCCCGGAAGGCGTCCAGCATCGCGATCATGTTGTATCCGTCGCCGCCGCTGAAGAGGTTCCAGTAGCGCACCCGGGTGTCCGCGCCGGAGGCGAGCGCGTCGGCCCCCGTGCCGAGCGCCGCGAAGCCGAAGCTCCCGGCGACCGTCAGCCCGCCGAGCCCGGCGAGGAGTTGCCTGCGGTTCAGGCCAGGTCGTCCCATTCCCTGCCCCATCTGCTCATCGAGTGTCCGAGGTGTCGCTGTGGTCGAGATGCCGCTGTGGTCGAGACGCCGCAGTGTGCGGAATGCCGCTGTGTTCGAGATTTCGGATGACGCCCGTAACTTCGAACGGGACCGTAGGTGCCGGGCGGGACCGCGTCAATGCCCCGGACAGAACTCGTCGCCGCGCACGGCCGCCCCGGGCCGCCCGGCGGACACCGGATCGCGTGACGCGGACACGTCCGGCCGCGTAGGCTCGAACAGCCTGGAGTGCGGAGGTCGCACGGGCGAGAGGACCTGATGGATGGCGCGGGCGCACGGACGCGGGCCGTACGGCTCGCCTCGGCGCTGCGGCGGTCCCGTGCCCGCGCCGCCCTGCGCCGCCTGGCCGGCGATCTCGCCGCCGCGCTCCGCGCACGGCCCGGTCCCCCCACGGACGTCCGGGCGGCGTGCCGGGTGCTGTGCGAGGAGATGAGCTCGCGGCGCGGAGGACGGCCCGTGGTCCTGCGCTTCGAACGCTTCCCCGACGAGATCGAAGTGACCGGCCTGTGGGTGGAGTTCCAGGACTTCGACCTGGTCATCGTGGAGGAGCGAGCGGAGGCCATGCAGCAACTGGTCATCCTCGGGCACGAGTTGTGGCACATGCACGCCGGGCACCGGCACCACGCCCCGGTGACGGCCCGGCGGGTCCTCACGGACGGCACACCGGACTGGGACGCCGCGCTCGCCATGGCCGCCCGCGACGGCTCCCGCGAGACCGACGAGGCCGAGGCCGACGAGTTCGGGCACCGGATCGCCGCCGCCGTGCGCTCCCTCCTGGAGGACCGGGAGACCGACGCCGGTCCCCTGCAACGGGCCCTGGGCTACCGCGGACGGCGAGGAACGCACCGGTGACCGCTCCGCTCGCCGCCACGCCCTCGGACGTCCTCGGCGACCTCTACATCTCCTTCTGGATCCCCACGGGCGTCCTCACCGCGGCCCTGATCATCAAGCTGCCGACCATCGTCCGTCTGTGGCGGGACCCGCTGCTGCGCGCGGTGGGCGGGCTGCTCCTGCTCGCCTGCGCCGTCTTCGTCTTCGTGGCGCCCACCACGATCGCCCGGGTCAACCGCGTCACGGGGGTGCCGAACATCTCGGCGCCGTGGTGCTACTCCCTCCTCACCGCGTTCTGCGCCTCCTGCCTGCTGCTGATCATCGCCTGGCGCAACGGGCTGTCGGACCGCTCCGCCGCCACCCGGCGGGCGATGCGCTGGGTGATCTCCCTCTACTCCGGGGTGATCGTCGCCCTGTGGGTGCTGTTCTTCCTCGCGGACGCGTCCGAGGAGCGGCTGCGGGACCTGGACACGTACTACGCCACGACGCCGTTCATGCGCGAGCAGATCGTGCTCTACCTGCTCGCGCACACCGTCGCCGTCCTCATCACCTGCCGGCTGCTGTGGAACTGGGTGCAGACCGCGGGGCTGGACGCCTGGCTGCGGTGGGGCCTGAAGTTCCTGGGCGTCGGCTACGCGCTGAACCTGGTCTTCGACGCCGCCAAGCTCACCGCCGTCGCCGCCCGCTGGACCGGGAACGACCTGGACTGGCTCAGCACCGACCTGGCGCCCCCCGTCGCCTGCCTGTCGGCCATCCTGATCGCGGTGGGCTTCATCCTCCCGCACGCCGGCCAGTACCTGCACGAGCGCTGGCACGTCCGGCTCGCCCTCCACCGGCTGCGGCCCCTGTACCTGCTGATGCGCTCGGCCAACGGCAGGGGTGTGCCGTTCCTGCTGCGCGCCACCCCGGAGCTGCGCCTGATCCGCCGGGAGACCTTCATCCGCGACGAACTGCTCCTGCTGGCCCGGCACATCGACGAGGAACGGCGTGACCGGACGCGCGAGGCCGCGCTCGGTCTCGGGTTCCCGCCGGAGCGCGCCGGGGCGCTGGCGAACGCCGTGTCGATCCTGGAGGCCGTCGAGGCCAGGCGCCGCGCGCCGGACGAGGAGGGCACCCAGGACCCCGACACCACCGACCTGCTGCGGGAGATCGGAGCCGTCTCCCGGGAGCTGCGCCGTCCCCACACCGTGGAGGCGGTCCGCGCACGGGCCGCCGCCCTCGCGGCCGGCCCCCCGGCGGCCGTCCCCCGCGGCGCGCCCCCCGGGCGCGGGGGACCGGCCCGGTGACCGCCGCGGCCGCCCCGCCGGACGGCGGGCGCGGACCGGGGGAAGCCCTCTCACCGAGAACCGACGACAGGTCAGGAGAACGAAGAGCGTGCCCGCCGTCCCAGAGAGAAGACGTCCGTCCACGAGCGGACGTCCCGCCACCGCCGTCGTGCTCGGCGGATCCGTCGCCGGGCTGCTCGCCGCGCGGGCCCTGGCCCCGTTCGCCCGGGTCACCGTGGTGGAGCGCGACGCGCTGCCCGCCGGTCCCGAGCCGCGGCGCGGCGTCCCGCAGGCACGGCACGCGCACCAGCTGTGGTCGGGCGGGGCGCGCGCCCTGGAGGAACTCGTGCCGGGCGTCACCGAGCGGCTGCGGGCGGCGGGGGCCCACCGCCATCCGGTCACCACGAACATGGTGGTGCTGTCCCCGCACGGCTGGTACCGGCGCTGGGACGAGTCCCACCACATGCTGCTGTGCACCCGTGACCTGCTGGAGGCGACCCTGCGGGCCCAGGTGCTCGGCGACCGGCGGATCGAGCTGCTCGACCGGACCGAGGTCCTCGCGCTCGACGGCGACCGCACCGCCGTCACCGGCGTCCGGGTCCGGACGGACGACGGTGCCGAGCGCACGCTGCGGGCCGGTCTGGTGGTGGACGCCACGGGACGCGGTTCCCGCACCGCCCGGTGGCTGGCCGACGCCGGGCTGCCCGCCCCCGAGCGCCGGGAGGTCGACACCGGGCTGGTGTACGCGAGCCGCCTCTACCTCGCCCCGGAGGCGGCCCAGGGCGGCTTCCCGGTCGTCAACGTGCAGCAGGACCCGCGGGCGGGAGGGCCCGGCCGCGGCGGCGTGCTGCTGCCCGTGGAGGACGGGCGCTGGCTGGTCACCCTGTTCGGCACGCGGGGCGGCGAACCCACCGCCCGGACGGCCGACTTCGAGCGTTTCGCCCGCGAGGAGCTGCGGCACCCGGTGATCGCCGACCTGCTCGGCGAGGCGGTCCCGCAGACGGAGGTGGCGCTCACCCGGGCCACCTCCAACCGCCGCTTCTTCTACGAGCGGATGACGGCGTGGCCGGAGAACCTGGTGGTGGCCGGGGACGCGCTCGCCGCGTTCAACCCCGTCTACGGCCACGGCATGGCGGTGGCGGCGCGCGGCGCGGCGGCGCTGCGCGCGACGGTGCTGCGGCACGGCTGGGGGACGCCGGGACTGGCCCGCCGCGCACAGCGCGCGATGGCCCGGCCGGTGGGCGCGGCCTGGGACCTCGCCCTGGGCCAGGACGTGTTCTACCCGGGACCGACCCACGACGGCCCGTCCGCGCGGGACCGGTGGCTGGCCGCGTACGTCGGCCGGCTGATGCACACGGCCACCGGGAACGGGCGCGTCGCGCGGCGCGTCACCGACGTGACCTCGCTGGAGCGGGGCCCCGGGGTGCTGCTGACCCCGCGGATGCTCGTGGCGGCGCTGGCGGGGCCGCTGAAGCCCGCCCTGACGGCCCCGCCGCTGACGGCCGAGGAGCGCAAGGCGGCCGGTCTGTCGTGAGGCCCGGCCGCCTCAGCCCGCGAAGGCGGGCTGGGCGACGCCCCGGCCCGCGCCCGGGACCACCAGCAGGGATCCGGCGAGCGGGTGCGGGGCGGTCAGGCCGACGCGGGCCGTGGTGAGGTAGAGGTCGGTCAGCCCGGCGCCGCCGAAGGCGCAGGCCGTGACCCGCGGGACGGGCAGCTCGATCACCCGGTCCAGTGCGCCGGACGGGGTGTAGCGGCGCACCGCCGACCCGTCCCACAGGGCCACCCAGACACAGCCGTCGGCGTCGACGGTGAGACCGTCGGGGAAGCCGGCGCCCTCCTCGATCTCCGCGAGCGGACGGCGGTTCGTGAGCGCGCCGTCCTCGGCGACGTCCCACACGTCGATCCGGCGGGTGGGCGTGTCGATGTAGTACAGCAGCCGGCCGTCGGGGCTCCAGCCGGTGCCGTTGCTCACCGTCACGTCGTCGAGGAGCACGGTGACCGTGCCGTCGCCGGTCACCCGGGACAGGGTGCCGCCGCCGGGCGCCTCGTCGTAGCGCATGGTGCCCGCGAGGAGGCTGCCGTCGGGGGCGACGGCGGCGTCGTTGCCCCGGCGGCCGGGGACCGGCTCGCGGTGCAGCCAGCGGAAGGTGTCGTCGGGGTCGAGCAGGCCGACGCCGTCCCGCAGGTTCAGCACCAGGCCGCCGCCCGCGCGGGGCTTGACCGCGCCCACGTGCTGCTCGGTGCGGCGCACGGTGCGCCGGCCGGTGGCGGGGTCGTAGGTGTGCACGCGGGAGCCCAGGATGTCGATCCACAGCAGCCGGCCGGCCGCCGGGTCCCAGGTGGGGCCCTCGCCCAGCTCCGCCTCCGCGCGGACCGCGACGTCGAACGTGTGTGTCATGTCATGCTCCTGTGGCCCAGGCGCTCGGAGAGTTCGGCGGCGCCCTTCACGGCGAGCTGCTCCAGCTCGGCCCGGCGCCCGTCGCTCCAGCGGATCATCGGTACGGAAATGGACAGCGCGGCGACCACCTGTCCGGTGCGGTCGCGCACCGGGGCGGCGACGCACGAGACGTCCGGGTTGGATTCGCGGCTCTCCACCGCCACGCCCCGGGTGCGGATGTCCGCGAGGGTCTCGCGCAGGACGGCCGGGTCGGTGATGCTGTTCGGGGTCATCGCGGCCAGCTCCGCGCCGTCGGGGAAACGCGCGGCCAGCTCCGGCTCGGGGAGGGAGGCCAGCAGCATCTTGCCGACGGACGTGCAGTGCGCGGGGAGCCGGCGGCCGGCCGCCGACACCATCCGCACCGCGTGGGTGGAGTCCACCTTGGCGATGTAGATGACGTCGGTGTCCTCCAGGATCGCCACGTGCACGGTCTCGTCGCAGGTCTCGGCGACGGACCGGGCGACCTGCTGTCCCTCGGCGGCCAGGTCCAGGTGCTCGGCGTAGCGGGCGCCGAGCTGGTAGGGCCGTACGCCCAGCCGGTAGCGGCCCGGCTGACCGGCGACCGGGACGAGGTACTTGCGGGCGGCGAGCGTGGTGACCAGCTCGTGGACGGTGGTGCGCGGCAGTCGCAGCGTGCGCACGATGTCGGGGGCGGAGAGCGTGCCGTCCCCGTCGAGGAAGAGCTCGAGTATGTCGAGCGCCCGGGTCACGGCTGGTACGAGTCGTCCCACGACCGGCCCCCTCCTAGCGGTCTCGGCGCCTGCGTTCGAGATACCAACAGACGATCGGCATGACGAACACAGGCTAGCGACAGCCCGTCCGGACGGGCAACGCCCCCGGGGGCGCGGGAAACCACGCGGTCACCCGCGTGCGCCGCCCCCCGCGGGCCCCCGCGCCGGATCCCGCCCCACGAGCGGCTGCGCGGCCCGCGCCCCGCCCCGGCCCGCCCGCCGGAGGGCTCGGCGCCCGCCCGGTGGGGCCGGCCCTCACCGCCCCGGACGCGGCGGGCGACCGTCACGAGGTGGTCGCCGGATTCACCCGGGGGCTGCTCCGGCGGACGGCCGTCAGCGGCCGGCCGCCTCGATGATCCGCTCCACGACGACCGGCAGCGACTCCGGGTGCAGCCACAGGAACAGGTTCGGCTCGACCAGTTCCAGCTCCATCACCCGGGGCCGCCCGTCGTCGCCGTCCACCAGGTCGACCCGCGCGTACAGCAGCTCGGGCGCCCCTGGAACGGCGGACAACGCGGCGTCCGCGACGGCGAGTTCGTCCGCCGTGGGAGTCCAGCCGGTCAGCCCGGGGTGGGCCGTCTTCCGCTGGTCGTAGGGGGCGCCGGGGGCCAGCACCGGACCCTTCCTGCCGGCGTGCAGCAGCTTCCCGCCGAAGAACTGCAGCGCCCGCTCCCCGGCGCTGTCGACGGCCCGCACGTACGGCTGCACCATCGCCGTGAACCCCTCGTCGTGCAGGCGGCGCACATGCCGTACGGCGGTCTCGTGCGCGTCGGGGGTGTAGCGGGCGGCGAACCGGGCGCCGGCGCCGGAGGCCGGCTTGACCACGAACTCGTGGCCGTCCGGGAGATCGACGGCGTCGCCGGGCGCCAGGTACCGCGTGTCCACCACGGGCACCCCGGCCCCGGCGAGGTCCGCGAGGTAGCGCTTGTCGGCGTTCCACCGCACCACGTCCGCCGGATTGGCCAGCCGGGTCAGCGCGCCGCACCGCTCCGCCCACGCGGTGAACTCGGCCGCCCGCCAGCTGTAGTCCCAGGTGGAGCGGATCACGGCGAGGTCGAACCGGCCCCAGTCGACGCGGCCGTCGTCCCACACCTCGGCGGACGCCTCCGCCCCGGCCTCGTTCAACGCCCGCACCAGCACCGGCAGATCCCGGTCCTCCGCCACGTCGGGCTGAGGCGCACAGGTCACGAGGGCGATACGGGACACGGGCGACTCACTCCTCGCTCGAACGGCTGACCGACCGAGAGGCTAACAGTTCCGCCTCCGTACGGCGGGACCGTCGTCGCGGCGGTGCCGGCGGTGGTGCGGCCGGTGACGGTGGTACCCGGCCGGGAGGTAGGACACCCTGGACGCGGCGGGCACCCGCCGGCCCGGGCCGTGCCACGGCGGCCGTCCGACGACAGCGACCCAAGGAGAACGACGCGTGTCCTCTCTCTTCCCGGCCCTCACCGACGGCCCGGCCGGCCCCTTCGCCGGCCGTCCCGCCCTGCGCTTCGGCGAGCGCTCGCTGACGTACGGGGAACTCGCCGCCGCGGCCGGCGCGGTGGCCGGGGACCTCGTGGGGGCGCGCCGGGCCGCCGTGTGGGCCACGCCGGCCCTGGAGACGGCGGTCGCGGTCACGGCGGCCCTGCTCGCCGGGGTGGTCGTGGTCCCGCTCAACCCGGGGTCGGGCGAGCGGGAGCTGGGCCACATCCTCGGCGACAGCGCCCCCGACGTGCTCCTCGCCGCGCCCGGCGCCCCGCTGCCCGCCGCGCCGGCCGCCCTGCCCCGCGTCGACGTGGACCCGGCCCGCGGCGCCGGCCCGGCCTCCGTGCCCGACGACCGGGAGCGGGATCCCGAGGACCCCGCCCTGATCGTCTACACCTCCGGCACCACCGGCCCGCCCAAGGGCGCGGTCCTCCCCCGCCGTTCGATCGCCTCGACGCTGGACGCCCTCGCCGACGCCTGGCGGTGGACCGACGGTGACGTGCTGGTGCACGGCCTGCCGCTGTTCCACGTGCACGGTCTGGTCCTCGGCACGCTCGGCCCGCTGCGCCGCGGCGGCTCGGTGCGCCACCTGGGCCGGTTCACCACCGAGGGCGTGGCCCGCGAGCTGAACGACGGCGCGACCATGCTGTTCGGCGTGCCGACGATGTACCACC
Organism: Streptomyces sp. DSM 120436; assembly: GCF_055778765.1. NCBI lineage: Bacteria > Bacillati > Actinomycetota > Actinomycetes > Kitasatosporales > Streptomycetaceae > Streptomyces > Streptomyces sp. DSM 120436. The sequence goes on from NZ_JBSKBS010000002.1 coordinate 2,102,858, forward strand.
GCATGGCGGAGGCGCTGCCCGCCGAGCCGGAGCTGGCGCGGGCGCTGTCCGGGGCGCGGCTGCTGGTGTCGGGGTCGGCCGCGCTGCCGGTGCACGACCACGAGCGGATCACGGCGGCGACCGGGGCCCGGGTCGTGGAGCGGTACGGCATGACGGAGACGCTGATGAACACCAGCGTCCGCGTCGACGCCGAGGCCCGCCCCGGCTCGGTGGGCGTGCCCCTGCCGGGGGTCGAGCTGCGCCTGGTCGAGGAGGACGGCGCCCCGGTGACGTCGTACGACGGCGAGACGGTGGGCGAGATCCAGGTGCGCGGGCCGAACCTCTTCACCGAGTACCTCGGCCGTCCGGACGCCACCGCCGAGGCGTTCACCGCCGACGGCTGGTTCCGCACCGGCGACATGGCGGTCCGCGACCCCGGCGGCGACGTCCGCATCGTCGGCCGCAAGGCCACCGACCTGATCAAGAGCGGCGGGTACAAGATCGGCGCGGGCGAGATCGAGAACGCGCTGCTGGAACACCCCGGGGTGAAGGAGGCGGCGGTCACCGGGGAGCCGGACGCCGACCTGGGCGAGCGGATCGTGGCGTGGGTGGTGCCGGCCGACCCGCAGTCGCCGCCCGGCCTGGAGGAGCTGGCGGACCACGTGGCGGCGTGCCTCGCCCCGCACAAGCGGCCCCGGGCCGTCCGCCATCTCGACGTGCTGCCCCGCAACGACATGGGCAAGATCATGAAGCGGGCGCTGACCCATGGCTGACCGCCCCTCGGCCCGCGAGGCCCTCGCCCTGGTCACCGACGTGTTCACCGAACTGCCGTACCCGGCACGGCGGTCGAGGCCGGGCGGCCCGCTCGGCTGGCCCGGCTACGACGCCGCCCGGGCCCGCGCCGCCGCACGCACCGGCGAGGACGAGTCGGTGGTCTGCGGGGTCGCGGACGTCGAGGGCACACGGGCCGTGCTGATCGCGTTCGAGTTCGGCTTCCTCGGCGGCTCCCTCGGCGAGGGAACCGGCGACCGCCTGGAGGCGGCGTACGCGCACGCCGTCGACCGCCGGCTGCCGCTGGTGTCCCTGGTCGCCACCGGCGGCAGCCGGATGCAGGAGGGCCTGCTCGCCCTGACCCAGTTGCAGCGGGTGGCGCGCGCGTCGGCGCGGGCCCGGGAGGCCGGGCTGCCCCGGGTGGCCGTGCTGCGGGACCCCACGACCGGCGGCGGCTGGGCCACCCTCGGCGCGGGCGCGGACGTCGTCCTGGCCCTGCCCGGCGCGCAGGTCGGCTTCGCCGGCTCCCGGGTCCGCCCGCCGGACGCCGACCCCGCGGCGTACACGGCCGAGGCGCAGGTCGCGGCGGGCGCGGCGGACGCGCTGGTCCCGCCGGAGGAACTGCGCGCCGTCCTGGGCCGCTGGCTGCGGCTGCTGGCCCGCCCCCGCGCCGAACCGGCCCCGCCGCCGCACGCCCTGGGCGCGCCGGACCTGCCGGCCACCGGCTGGGACGCGGTCCGCCGGGCCCGCTCGCCCCGGCGCCCGCGCGCCGCCGCCTACCTGGACGCCTACTTCACCGCGCGCGTCGCGCTCTCCGGCGACCGCTGCGGCGGCGCCGACCCCGACGGCATGCTCTGCGGTTTCGGCGACCACGAGGGCCGTACGGTCGCCTACGCGGCGCAGACCGGCACGGCCACCCGCCCCGCCGGCTACCGCACCGCCGCCCGCCTGGTCCGCCTCGCCGACCGTCTCGGCATACCGGTGCTGACCCTGGTGGACACCCCGGGCGCGGCCAACGACGCGGAGGCGGAACGGCAGGGCGCGGGGGCGGCCATCGCGGACCTGTTCGACGCCGTCGCCGCCGCCCGCACCCCGGTGACCACGCTGGTCGTCGGCGAGGGCGGCTCCGGCGGCGCGCTGGCGCTCGCCGCGCCGGGCAACACCTGGGCCACCCCGGACAGTTACTTCTCGGTGATCGCCCCGGAACTGGCGGCGGCGATCCTGAAACGCCCGGCGGAGGAGGTGGAGGCCACGGCGGACGGCCTCCGCATCCGGCCGCAGGACCTGGTGGAGCTGGGGGTGGTGCGGGGGGTCGTGGGCCCGGGGGGAGCTTAGGCGGGGCCGGAGGTCATCACCCGCGCCGCGTTGGCCTCCGCCTCCCGCTCGAAGCGGTCCGACGGGTCGGAGACCTGCAGCCCCGCACCGTTGTCGGTCCCGGCGACCGGCCCCTGCCGCTGCTGGATGACGTGCGTGAGCTCATGGGCGAGGGTGTGCGGGTCCCCGCCGCCGTCGCCGATGACGACATGGCTGCCGGAGGTGTAGGCGCGGGCGCCGACCTCCGCGGCGGACGCCCTGGCCGCGCTGTCGTCGTGGATGCGGACGTCGGAGAAGTCCGCGCCGAGGCGGGCCTCCATGTCGCTGCGGGTGGCGTCGTCCAGGGGACGTCCGGAGGTGCGCAGGACGTCGTGCACCGCCGACCGCTGCACGGGCCGCTCGCCGGCCGGGGCGTGACCGCACCCGTCGGTGTGCCGGTGCTGCTCCTCGTCGCGCAGGTGACCGGCCTGCCGGAGCATCTGCACGACCGCGGCGTTGCCGGCGCTCGCCTGGAGCCCCTTCAGCCCCACGGGCGCCGGGGCCGTACGGGACGTCACGGCAGGGCCGGGAGACAGCAGCGCCTGCTCGTCGGTCTTCTGCGCCGAGCGGGGTTTCTTCGGACTCACGGGATCGCCTCTTCAGAACGTCGGGGCCGTCGCCCGTCGTGACCTGGGTTCCGCAGCATTATCAGGAGAGCCGCCGGCGCGGATCCGCCGTTCGGCGCCCGGCGGCCCGGTCTCTGCCCGGACGTCCACCGGGTTGTGCGGCGAACCTGCCCTTTGAGGCAGTTCCGGCCGCCCCCCGCGCCGTCGCCGGCCGAGGGGACCCCCGTTCGGCGGCCCCTCGCCTGGCCCCCCAGGAAAGGCGCCCGCCCCCGCCCGGCGCCCACGATGCTGTCAGGCCCGCCGCCCGGCGGGCCTCCGGCCGCGCACTCGGGAGGAACTGCCGTGACCGCCAGTCTGGAGCAGCTGCGCCGCTGCCACTTCGCCGTCGACCTGGGCGCGGCTCGCACCCGGGTGTACGTCAAGGGCGCCGGCCTCGTCGTCGACCAGCCGTCCGTCGCCGCCGTGAACACCCGTACCGGAGCGCTGATCGCGGTCGGCGAGTTCGCCGAGAAGATGACCGGGCGCACCCCCGACTACATCCGCGTCGTCCGGCCCGTGTCCGGCGGCACCGTCGTCGACATCGAGATGGCGCAGCGGATGCTGCGTCAGCTCATCGGCGACCGCACCCGCCGCGCCCTGCGCCGCAAGCCCCGGCTGCGGGCAGCCGCCTGCACCCCCCACGACGCGGACCCGCTCGCCCAGCGCGCCGCGATCGAGACGCTGGTCGGGCTCGGCGCCCGCCGGGTGGAGCTGGTGGACACGCTGATCGCGGCGGCCGTGGGCTGCGGGCTCCCGGTGGAGCGGCCCGAGGCCACCATGATCATGGTGTGCGGCGCGGCGGCCACGCAGGTGGCCGTGCTGTCGCTCGGCTCGATCGTGCGGGCCGAGCGGATCCCGGTGGGCGGTGAGGCGGTGGACGCGGCGATCGTGCAGCACCTGCGCCACCAGCACGAGTTGATGCTCCCGAGCCAGTCGGTCCGCCCGCTCCAGCTCGCGCTGGAGGGGAACGGGCTGACCCCGGAGGGGCCGGAGGTCACGGAGATCCACGGCCGGGACGTCGCCACCGGGCTCGCCCGGTCGGTCAAGGTGGACACGGCGGCGGTGCGGCAGGCCATCCAGACGCCGCTCACCGCCGTCCTCGACGGCATCGGCAAGGTGCTGCGGGACTGCCCGCCCGATCTGGTCGCCGACCTCGCCGACCGCGGCATCATGATGGTCGGCGGCAGCGCCCTGCTGCCGGGCCTGGACCAGATGCTGCGCAAGGCGACCGGCATGCCGGTGCACATCGCGGAGCGCCCCGAGCTGTGCGCCGTGGAAGGGCTCGGCGCCATGCTGGAAGGACGTATCGCCCCGATGGTCCTGGACCCGCTGGGCGCCTGAGGCGCCCCCGTTATCTTTTTCGCGGTCCTGCAAGAGGGCCGCTGGCCTCCGGGCCCGGCATGACTGTGTCCCCCTGTCGAAGTCGATGACCTGGGGGGTGGTGTCACCGGGCCCGAGGGGTGTCCGTCGGAGACGCTGATCAGAGGTCCGGCCGCCATCCGGTCCGGCGCAATGCCGGACAGCTCGCGGATGGCAGGTCTGCATAACGTGGATGCGCGAGTACGACACCGACGCCGAGGCCGGCACCTTCAACACTCCTGGAAGGGTGCCATGTTCGACACCGAAGACGTGGGCGTGTTCCTCGGCCTGGACGTCGGCAAAAGCGCCCATCACGGGCACGGCCTGACCCCGGCAGGGAAGAAGGTCTTCGACAAGCCACTGTCCAACAGCGAGCCGAAGCTGCGGGCCGTCTTCGACAAATTGGCCGCGAAGTTCGGCACGGTGCTGGTGATCGTGGACCAGCCCGCCTCGATCGGCGCCCTGCCGCTGACCGTCGCCCGGGACGCGGGCTGCCAGGTCGCCTACCTGCCCGGACTGGCGATGCGGCGGATCGCCGATCTCTACCCGGGCGAGGCCAAGACCGACGCCAAAGACGCGGCTGTGATCGCGGACGCGGCCCGCACCATGCCGCACACCCTGCGCTCGCTGGAGCTGACCGACGAGATCACCGCCGAACTCACCGTCCTGGTCGGTTTCGACCAGGACCTCGCCGCCGAGGCCACCCGCACCAGCAACCGGATACGCGGCCTGCTCACCCAGTTCCACCCCAGCCTGGAACGCGTCCTGGGTCCCCGCCTGGACCACAGCGCCGTCACCTGGCTGCTGGAGCGCTACGGATCCCCGGCAGCCCTGCGCAAAGCCGGCCGCCGCAGACTCGTCGAACTGATCCGGCCCAAGGCCCCGCGCATGGCCACCCGGCTGATTGACGACGTCTTCGACGCGCTGGACGAGCAGACCGTCACCGTCCCGGGCACCGGCACCCTCGACCTCGTCATCCCCTCCCTGGCCGCCTCGCTCGCCGCCGTCCACACCCAGCGCCGGGCGATGGAAACCCAGATCAACACCCTGCTGGAGGCTCACCCTCTTTCCCCGGTCCTGACCTCGATGCCCGGCGTCGGCGTCAGGACCGCCGCCGTCCTGCTGGTCACCGTCGGCGACGGCACCAGCTTCCCCACCGCCGCCCACCTCGCCTCCTACGCCGGCCTCGCCCCCACCACGAAGTCGTCCGGGACCTCCATCCACGGCGAACACGCGCCACGGGGCGGAAACCGGCAGCTCAAACGGGCGATGTTCCTGTCCGCCTTCGCCTGCATGAACGCCGACCCCGCCTCCCGCACCTACTACGACAAGCAGCGAGCCCGCGGCAAGACCCACACCCAGGCCCTCCTCAGACTCGCCCGCCAGCGCATCAGCGTCCTGTTCGCCATGCTCCGCGACGGCACCTTCTACGAATCCCGGACACCGAAAGACGTCGAGCTCGCCGCATAACCCCAGCACCCCTGAACCCCCCAAACCCGACAGAGATGCCTTGACGAAAGACATAGAGGCACCCCC
>NZ_JBSKBS010000003.1:0-8236 GCF_055778765.1 Streptomyces sp. DSM 120436
TAAGGCGGTTCTTGAGCAGGAGGAGCTCGGCCAGGCCGAACGGATGGCGCTGCAGGATGCTCTGTGGCTCGGCCGCCACCACGTGCAGGTCCCGAGCCGGACCAGGCGCGAGCTGGCCAGAGACTTCGATCTGTCGGACCACCTTGGCTACCCGGACCGCTTCATGGGCCTGCTGGGCCGACTGTGGCACCTGGACAACGATCCGCTCGGCGGATGGACCACCACGACCAACAGCCTGCGCAACCAGATCGAGCGCCATGTGATTCGGTTCCCGGATGACTGGACGACCGAGCACCTCTTCGAGCAGCTCGGTGCCTTCGAAGCACCGCACCCCCGCTTCGGCCACTTCCTCGAGGGCCTGGCATCCTCTGCTGTCCTGCCCGACGAGCCGGCGCAGCGCCGCTTCGTCGCATTGGCCAACCGGCACCTGAACCCAGTGGGCGCCCAGCTAATCCAGCACGCAGAGGCAGGCGGTTACCCCCAATTCCAGCTCGTCGAGCACGGCCGTGGCATCGCACGTCGACCGCGCAATCTCATCTTCGCCACCCTGGGCAAGCCCGACATCCGCTTCACCAGCGCCCTCGACAACGACATCGAGGTAGCCGAAAGCGACGACAAGGTGCTGGTCTACGACCGCCCCGTCGGCAAGGAGGGATTGCTCTGGCGGGACCTCCTGGCCTGGTGGCAGGAAACCCGGGATATCTCTGATCAGGAGCAGGCGGCGCGGGCCCTCTACAGCCGGATGGAGGCTTCTCTGCCGAAATCCTCAGGCCAGAAGAACCTGTTCTGGCACTACCACCACGCCAATCGGGACCACTTGAACGACGTGCCCGCGCTCCTGCCGGAGATCTGGCTGCACTGGGACCCCAAGACCCTTCGCCAACGTGGCGCGCGCGCCATGCAGAACCTGCGGATGGACTTCCTCATGCTGCTTCCGGGAAACCGGCGAGTGGTGCTGGAAGTCGACGGCAAGCAGCACTACACCCGCAACGAAGGGACCGAACCCGACAGCGCGAAATACGCCGCGATCATGGCCGGGGACCGCGACCTGAAGTTCCGCGGCTACGAGGTGTTCCGCTTCGGCCACGACGAACTCCGCGACCGAGACCGCGCCCAGCCGCTGCTCGCCGGCTTCTTCGCCGCACTCATTGAGCACTTTCAGAGTGGCCACCAGATGGGTGACGAGGCCGACACCCGCAACGCACGAGGCTCCCGTGCCGTTGAGAGAGGTGTTCGGCGTCTCAACTCATCAGCGCAGGAGCCTCGTTGGTTCCCTGTCCTGCCTCACTCGACCTGCCTCACGCCCTGGTCGAGTGGGTCACCATGCTCATCGTCACCCGTGAGGGTGACCGCCGCTGCAAGCTCCCGCCTCACCAGCGTGCTCTCGTCGCCCTGGTCTACCTCCGGCGGCACGACACCCTCACGCAGCTCGCCGCGGGCTTCGGCATATCCGTCGGCACCGCCCACGCCTACGTCACCACCGTCGTCCGGCACCTGGCGGACAAGGCGCCAGGACTGCTGAAGGCACTTCGGGAGACGGACCCCGACTACGCGCTCCTGGACGGCACCCTTGCCGAGTGCGACCGGGTCGGCGACGGGCAGGCCGACTATTCGTCCAAGCACAAACGGCACGGCGTGAACGTGCAGGTCGTCACGGATCCTGCCGGGGAGGTCCTGTGGCTGTCCCCGGCGCTGCCGGGCCGGACCCACGACCTGACGGCCGCCCGCACTCACAAAATCATCCGAATCTGCGAACGCCAGGGCGTCCCGGTCCTCGCCGACATGGCCTACATCGGAGCCGGAGACTGGGTCACCACCGCCAAGCGCCGCCCGCCCAACGGCGAACTCACCCCCACCGAGCGGACCGTCAACCGGGCCCTGTCCGCGGCCCGGGCACCCGTCGAACGCGGAGTCGCCCGCCTGAAGTCCTGGCGAATCTTCCGCAGAGCACGCTGTAGCCCCAACCTCATGACTGTCATCGCCAGAGCCGTCCTCACTCTGGAGAGGCAGCGCTGAAAATGCTCATTGACCGCCCGCGCGCCGGTCAATCTTGAGTGCGGCTGTCAACCCAAGGCTGGTGGGTCTCACAGTTCTGGTCACGACGCCGCCGATGACCGCAGGGTGGCCATCGATGGGAGAGAGGTCGGGACGTGCCCGGTCTCGGCGTGCAGAGTCCGCCACCGGCCAGAGGCGTCGCGGGAGCGACGTGGATGCCGACTTCACCACCAGCACCGGATCGACCTGGCGACCCTGCGCACGGTGCCGACCTCACGTACCTGGTGACCAAGGTCAGGGTGTGGCCATCAGGTGCAGCGCCCAGGCGGACGGTCCGATTTGAGCTGCGGCACTGGCCCTGAGCAGCGTGCCAGTGCCGAAGCCGGGGTCTACCTCGGCTGGCACTCGCAGAGAGCCGGACCTGCCGCAGGTGCCGTCGGCTGTGCCTGCCACCGCAACGCAAGGCCTTAAAAGTTCCTGCTTGATGTCAGTGGCCTGCGAGATCATCATGCTGGCGTCCGGAGTTCTGCCGGTCGGTGAGGGCTGAGGGGGACAGCGTGTCGCAGAAACTCTTTTTTGAGACCGTCCAGGGTGACCGCTACCCGTACACGAGGTTGAATCGCGCGGCCATCAACGAGCTTCGCACCGCCCCGTCCGCAGGCGGTGACGAAGAGGCTGCGCACGCCCTCATCGACCTGCTGATCGACGACTTGCCCCAGGACCCTGAGCACGACGGACTGATGGACAACTCGGAGACGGGAGCGGTCATACGGTGTCTCAAGGCCGTTCTGCGCCGCCTCGGTATCGAGTTCGAGGTTCCCTTTCACGACAAGCAGGGCTACTACTTGTTTCGGATGGAGCACGACAACGGCTTCATTACTGACCTGACCAGGGTCTTCGCCCCAGCGCGCGCAGCGCTGGAACGACGCGAGCAGACCACCTTCACCGGAGGCTTGCGGGGGCTGCGCGGCGAGTTGCGTAACCTCATCTTCGCCGCGGCGCAGAAGCCAGAGATCGTGTGGAGGGACGTCGCGGGTGGTGTCATCGAGATCACGAAGAACAAGGACCACTGCCTGCTCTATGACCGCCCAGTGGGAGCCGCGGGCCTCACCTGGAGCGAACTGAGCAAGTGGTGGCACCTCCAGGACGGCATGTACGGGATGCCTGAGCAGCCCAGGCTGCAGGCGCTCCTGAAGCGGCTGCGGGGGTCACTGAACGCCCCGGAGCGGCTGATGCTGGACACCTACTGGGATTACGCGATGCAGCGAGGCTTCGGAGACCTTCCTGCTCTGTTGCCACAGGTGTATCTCCACTACGACCCCTTGGCGCAACATCAGCGGAGTCAACGGGCGGAAGGCAAGGTGCTGACGCGGCAGCGGATGGACTTCCTGATGCTCGCTTCCGGCGGTCGCCGATACGTCCTCGAACTGGACGGGAAGGAGCACTACTCGCGCGATGGGAAGGCCGCACCCGACCTGTACGCCGACATGGTCCGAGAAGATCGGCGGATTCGTCTTCAGGGGTACGAGGTGTACCGGTTTGGCGGCGCCGAGTTCGTGGACCCACAGGCTGCCAAGCTCATGCTGAACGGGTTCTTCGACCAGTTGCTGGCTCCATAGCTCCGCCACACGAGGAAGCCGTACAAGCTGCCGTCACCTCCAGCCGGAGCGGCGGTGAAAGACACCGAGGAGTGGGGCTGTGGCCGCGGCATTAAGAAGGCGCCGGCCTTCCAGCGCCGAGCTTGCAGGGGCCCTCCCCCGGCCGCCAAGTGGGTGTGATCCCGTACGATTCCCCTTCCGATCAGGGGAGGGAACAGAGCAAATGCGACTCGACGACATCCGCAGCATCATCGAGCGCTCCACCAACGCGGACTGGCATCACATCGTCTGCTGGGGCGCTGGTTCAGGACCGACTTTCCATGACAGCTGGGAGCGCTGGAGCACGCTGGGCGCGAACAAGACGGAGGAGTGGTCCCTCGACCTTGAGTCCCACAGCAACACCCTCGTGTACCGCGAGAACGTGGCGCTCACCATCTCCTGGGGCATCGTCGTAGCGACGGACATGACGCCCGACTGGAACAGCGCCTTCACCGACGACGGGCCCCTGCGGTATCAGGTGGGCGACATCTTCTGGAACGGCACACTGGTCGACCGCCACTACCTGACCGCCGTCGACGGCGGGCGCGTCATGTTGCCCCTGCCCAAGCCCATCTTCGAGGAGCGCGACGGCAAGACCGCCGTGACGCGCTACGAGGTCACCCACTACGAGCGGGCATTCGCCCGCCTGGTCCACAACGCGGAACCGGCTGAGGACTTCGACCGGTACTACGAGAAGGCGGGCTTCGTGACGGTGGACAATCGAGCCTGAGCAAGGCACTGAAGGGCGATGCGGCTGGCCCACTGCCCGGGTCCCGCTACGGGCCCGGACACTGGGCCAACCGTCAAGAAGTCGGCCGCACCGCTGAGACGGCCTGGGTCACCAGCGCTGGCCCCGCCCACTGGATGCCTAGCTCCGCGAGGGCGGCGAGCTGGATGGCGTCCAGCCGGTCCCTTCTCGATGTCGTGTTCGAAATCCATACGCCCAGCTTCACGGTCACCGGCTCGCCGTCGACCGTGATCTCCTCGCTGTGGCTGCGGGGGACGGGCCGGTCCGGGCCTTCCCGTTCCACCCACTGCGTGAGGGCCGCCAGGCCCCGCTGGAACGCCTGCTGTGCCTTGCTCGGGCCCTGCGCCGTCCGCCCAGTCGCAGGGGCGGGAGACGGCGTCTCAAGCGGCTTGATGCCCAGCGTGGAAAGCCGTTCCTGTTGCTCGGTCGACAGCTGCGCCCAGACGCTCGGTTTGCGCTGCTGCTGGAGCCACTTTCCGATATCGTCGCCGTCCATGAGCACGCCGGGTGCGATCTTGGGTAGCACTCCGCCTGGTTCGTCGGCGGCGAGGTCGGCGAGGACGCGGTAGTGCCGCTGCCAGTCCAGCGGCCATGGGCAGTTCCAGTCGGGGTCGATGGCCGCCAGCTGCTTTGCGCGCTGTGCTGCCCGTTCCGCGTCCTTGCCCAGGCCGCCCTTCCGGCGCAGGTTCGCCATGTGCTGGCCGACGGGCACCATCGCCTCGCCTTCGCCCCATACCGCGTCCTGGCGGGGTGCGAGGTGTCCGGTGGCCCGCCGGTAGGAGCGGAGCGCGGCGAGCTTGTACTCCCAGGCTTCCTCGCCCGGCTCCCAGACCATCCCAGCCTCCGGCAAGTCGAGCAGCGTCTTGCGCCGTTCCTCCAGTTCCCCGGCCCGTAGCGCCTTGCGCTGCTGGTGGACCCATCGGCCGAGCGGGAACGCCTTGGTGACGCCGACTTCGACCTGGACGTCGTAGGGCACGGGGTAGAGGCCGGTGATCTCGTTCTCCTTCCGCCACCGGAGCAGGGCCTGGTAGCCCTCCAGCCACACCAGGGACTCGGGCCGGTAGACCCGGGTGCGAAGGAACGCGGCGATGGTCGCCGCGTCCCGGAGAGAGGAGAAATGGAGCAAGGCCGACTCGGCAGCGGCGTCGGTGTTGTCTTGCTCCTGGTCCTCGCCGTCGCTCTCGCCGCTGCCGGCCCCGACGATCCGCCCCTCTTCGTCACGACGGATGTGCACCTTGCGCTTGCCGCTGGTGAGGGCTCGGGAGGCGAGCTGCTCGACCAGACGTTCGTCATGCGAGCGGAGGCCTTGGAGGACCGCTACAAGGGGGCGGAAGCTGGCACTGGCGACCATGTCCTGCGGGTCCTCGCCGGGCTCCAGGAACACCGGCACGATGATCCTGGCGACCTTCGTGGAGCCGTCGCGGTTGAGCCGGAGGGCCCGTCCGATGTTCTGCACGATCTCGACCTGGGAGCCGCGGGTGTCGGCGAAGCACACGGCTTCCACACCCCGCTCGCCGGTGATATCCACGCCTTCCCCGAGCACGCGCACCGAGGCGAGGAACGCGCGGTGTACCCGGCGGCCGGCCGCGTCGATGCCGTTGGCGAACTGGCGGATGACCTCGCGCCGCTCGGTCACGAGGTGGTCCCCGCACAGCCACGCCGACCACACCCGGTCCGGCGGGACGTGGCGGCCGGCCTCCAGCTCGTAGAACTCCGCGTCGATCGACGACTCCGGCAGCTCCTCCGCCTTCACCAGGTCCTCGCCCGAGACGTCGTTCATGTACAGCTCGGCCGCGGTCTCGGGCAACTTCTCCGCGAACGCGGCGGCCTCCTTGACCTTCTGGTGGAACGTCATAACGGTCTTGAGGTTCCACTTCGCCGCGTGTTCCAGGAGCGCGGTCTGCAGCAGCGCCAGGCGCCGGCCGCGCTGCGCCTCCTCCGACTCCCCGAGGACGGGGGAGGGGTCGCGGATCTCCAGCACGTCGATCTCGAACCCCGCGAGGATGCCCCGCTCGATCGCCTCCGACAGCCCCAGCTCGGCCAGCCACGCGCCGTACGTGCTGTTCGGGTCGTTGGCCATGGTCGCGATCTCCGCCTCCTGGCCGTCCGCGCCCTTCTGTGGCCGGGGTGCGGCGAGGATGCGGGGGGTCGCGGTGAGGTAGAGCCGGTAGTCCGCCGGGATGCGGGCGTTGTCGTGGATCGCCGCCCACGGACGACCAAGATCACCGGCGGTTCCGTGGGCCTCGTCCACGATGGCGAGGTCGAAGCCGTCCATGCGCTGGCCATACAGCCGCTCCCCGCCCGCCAAAGAGGCCTCCAGCGGCCCGCGGACCTTCCGCTGGCCCTCGGGAGCGTCGAGGTCCTCACGGTCCACGAGAGAGGCGTACGTGGCGAACACGACCACCGGCCCGGACCCGGCCCACAGAGCGAGCTGGATGGGGTTGGTGGTGGTCCGCACCCCCAGTTCCTTCAGCACCGGGTCGTTCTCCAGCGAGCACACCGCGACCATCGGGGCGCGGTGGCCCACCAGGCGCCACGCCTGGGCGGTCTGCACGAGCAGGTCCAGGGTGGGCACGGTCACGAGGATCCGGCCGTTGGCGAACGACTCCAGCGCGCACGCGGCGGCCGTGATCGTCTTGCCCGAACCGGTCGCTGACACGATCGTGCCCCGGGCACCTCGCGGGGGCACAGATGATCTTGCAGGAAATCCTACCCATTTTCGGAACGCCGATTTCTGGTCAACCTGGTGTTCCTTCAGAGTGATCCTCTGCAATTTCAGATCCCTTCCCTGCATCTTTTCATCGACTCTCTCATCCTTACTTTTACTCAGGGTTCTTTCCAGCCCAGTACAGAGCAGTGTCGACATCGCGCGGGGTCCAACTGTCTGCGCACCCTCCGCTGTTTTTGAGGAGGGTGTCGAGGAGGTCCATGTAGCGGCCGTAGCGGCCCGGACGGTCCGTGAGTGTGAGCCCAAGCAGGTCGATGGCGCGCTGGACATGCCGGTCGTAGACGGCCATCCGCGTGGGGGACTGCCGAAGTCAGGATGGCCGACGCGAGAGCGTCACCATTGACGAACCCCGGCAGTTCAGAGATGGCACTGCGCCCCGCCTGAGCCGCCTCACCGAGTGAAAGAGTGAGGTCCTGCACTGACGCGACGGCCTGCTCGGTGACGGCTCGCACCTGGCGGTCGGGCAGCGACATGAGAGCTGTCACCCAACGGGTCTGCGCAGAGAGGCGTTTCCACACGACCAAGGCAGCGATGTCCCTCTTACCAAGACAGCCGGCACGCTCGACGTGCTGCGCAACATCCCAGAAGACCTCGTCATAGTGAGGTGATACGGCGGCCAGATAGGCCGCGCGTGCGGGGACCAGCACGTCCCACGCCGGGTGACAGAATGTAGAAGGTTCTTCTCTTTCCACGAGCATTCATCTCCTGAGCCGGTGCACTGAGGTTGAGGGGTGTCTCATGTTTTCGCCAACGATACATGCTGCATCAATCTGAGGAGGCACAACACGAATCCGACCCGCACGAGCGCCCCCACCCCCTCGTAACTAGCTGGCCCGCGCTAGCGGGCCCCAACGGCGCCTGAAGGCGCAGCAGGAAGGGCCGTCAGGCGGGGGAGCACAGCGGACCCGCCGGCCAGGCTGGAGCGAAGCGCAAGCCTGGTAGCGGGACAAAGTCCCGCCGGTCCGGGAGCGCAGCGGACGGACCGTCACCCCGCCTGCTTCGCAGGCGGGGTGTGCGGGTGGCGCAGCCACCCGCTAGCGCTCACGCGGAGCGGGAGCGCAACACCCGCGCGCAGCGCGGGTGTTCGCTTGCACATCGCGCAGCGATGTGGTACCCGCTCCGCGCGGG
>NZ_JBSKBS010000004.1:0-140201 GCF_055778765.1 Streptomyces sp. DSM 120436
CCTCAGCGACCTCCTCCCCCACCCCCCGGCCGCCGATGGCACTCCACCCGCACCAAGGCCCGCCAGACAGCTGCGCGGCCACAGCCTCCAGGCCGAGCAGGCCTTCCGGACAGGCCTGGCCCAGGCCCATGCCCACCACCAGCTGCACGAGCACCTCGCCGTGCCCACGGAAGACACCCCCGCCGGCTATCCACCGGGCCACGAAGGTCCAGTTCCGCCTCGAGGACGACAGCAACGACACCCCCCGCTTCGAGAACGGCGAGCAGGTCGCCCGCCTCAGGACCGACGACCCGGGCAAAGCCACGGCGCCGGCCCTGACCGCCGATGAGGGCACGGACACGTACACGGTCGCCGCATCGTTCGGTGACGCCATGACCCAGTTCCCGGTCGAAGTCGTCACCGGTGACGGACCCCCGGCGCCCCCGAACCCGTCACCCAGCACGAGCACCTCAAGCACAACCGGCAGCACCGCCTGCCCCGACCACGGACGGCACGTCGACCGACCTCGACAGCGGCAGCCTCGCCTCGACCGACACCGGCGGCACCGGCCTCCACCTCGCGGCGGCCCCGGCCCCGGCCACAGTGAGCATCGCGGTCCTTCGTACGGAAACGCCCGCGGTCAGCGTCGTCGAGAGTCAACGCCGCACGGGCGTATGAACGGGAGGGGCCGCACGGATCATCCGTGCGGCCCCTCCCCGCCCCCTCCGTGGTCAGACGCGCCGCAGGACGGCGATCTTGTGGTTGACGGCGTTGATGGCCCGCTCCAGCGCGACGCGGGCGGACTCCTGCTTCATGGCCTGGGCCATGAGGGTCTTGGCGTCGGTGCAGGAGATCCGGGCGGCCGCCGGGGGTTCGGGCAGCGCGGTCTGGGCGTACGTCTCTGCGCACTCGACAACGCGCTCGAGCTCAGCCCTGAGGCACTCGGTGTGCTCGATGCGGCCGCTGATGGCGTTGGCCAGACGGGTGATCTCGGTGAAGTCGCTCGTGTAGCTGGGCGTGCGGGCCAGTCGGCACTGCTCCGTGTACAGCTCGTCGGCCGCCGCGGCGGGTCCGGCGAGCTCGGTGATCTCCTCGTCCTTGCGGCGCAGCGCCTTCGTGAAGGCGAGCACCCGCCTGCCGTTGAGCACGGTGAGGGTGCCGAGCGAGCCGGTGATGAGCGAGGAAGCCGCCGTGACGACCACGGTGGTCTCGCTGGGGTTGTTGATGAAGGAGCTGAGCAGCATTGCTTCTTTCCTTGATTCGGAGCCTGAGCCGCACGCCCGCGAGCGGGGTGGTGAGTGCGGCTCTGTGTAGTTGGTGGGTCCAGATGGGACGGTCAGGCGCTGATGGCGCTGTCGTGCAGGGCGTCCAGGTCGTGGACGGTGAACTTACGGTATCCGGCGTCGATCGTGCCGTGGCGCCGGAGGCTGCTGATGGCGTTCTCCACGGTGGAGACGCCGAGTTGGAGCGCGGCGGCGAGGTCCTTCTGGCTCGGGCCGATGATGGTGGTGCGGCGGGTGACGGTGGGGTCGGGGATGCCGGCAGTCTCCGCCAGGTGCGCCAGGAGCGCGCTGACACGCTGGAACGAGGCCTGCGCGAAGGTGGCGTAGACGCGCTCGTCCCGGCGGTTTCGGTCCTCCAGGCTGCGTAGCAGCGCAAGTTGGACTTCGGGACGCCGGCTCTGCAGGAGGTGCATGTAGCTGACGCGCCAGGGGACGACGTAGGTCCTCGACAGGCATGTGGTGGTGACCGAGGAGGTCGGCTCGATGAGCTTGGCCTCGCCGACGATCTCGCCGATGCCGCGGAACCGGACGATTGTGGGGGTCCCCCGCCCGGGGCCGAGCGGGAAGCGCTCCTGGCGGACGCATCCCTGCACGATGATGAAGACGTCCCGGTCGTTGGGGCCCAAAGGGAGCTGCATGTCGCGCTCGAAGGAGCGGATCCGCTGGTCCCAGTCCTGGCTCATCGACGTCCACGTAGGCGCCGGCAGGTACTTGAGGAAGCTGCCCGGCGGCATGTCGCCGCGGCCCAGGAGCAGGTCGTTCAGGCGAGAGGTTTCGGCGCTGACGGGCATCTGTTACACCCCCTCGGCGCGCGGGAGGCGTCGCGCGGACGCGCGGGCCCAGGCGGACAACGCGAGGTGACGGGGCGTCACCCCATCGTGGTGGCGGCCTATACGACGGGTACGGGTGATGAGGCCACCGCGGGCGGCGAGGTGCATGACGGTCTGAGTCCCTTATGTGTGATGGGTGGGTGCGCCCCCGTGCAGGCGGGCGCACCCTGGTGGGTCCAGCGGTACTGCGGCCCCTCCTGCGGGGGTCCGTCCGACGTGGCGCTGTGTGGTGTGTCGGAGCGGCGCAGGGCGAGAACGTCAGGCAGCAAACGTACCCCCAGCACAGACAAAGCCGCCAGTCACACAAGGGTCTTGCAGGCGGCTTTCCCAGTGCACAGACCCCACCGCGAGGGATTTCCCAGCACGTTCCCGCAAAAAGCGTGAGTGGCGCACATCACAGAAGCCGTCAATTCAGTAAGGGCGGCCGTTGAATGCAGACATACATCGCTGATTACTCAGGAATGTTCTCCGACATGCGCGCGACTCGTATCAGATGAGCGTGCGTGAACCCAGATGAAAGGTTCCGCATAAGCGGGAAGGCCCCAGAGCACCACACCCCAGAGCCTTCCGAACGATCTGGACCCACCAAGGCTCAGATCTCCGTACAGTGAACCACCGGTCACCGGCCGAGGACACGGCGAACGGGTTTTTCCTTCAAAAGAACCCCCAGCACGAGGGAAACCCGGGGTCCAACCGGAGTACAGCCTACGCTGCGGGGTGCGAGGCGGGCAGCAGACCCACTTGTGCGCTTTGGGCTGTAGGTCAGGTTCTGCGCCCAGGCCGACCCGGCGCCGACGAAGACAGAAGGATCACTCCTCGCCATTTATGATCACCCTTTCGCCATGTCTCACGAGTAAGCAAGGGCACCCTAAGCGTGCGCGACCGCAGAGCAAAGGCCCGGCTTTCGAACATGTGACCATTGACGGGAACCTGCAATTACTTCGCGGAAGATTAACGGGCACACTCCCAAGGAGGGGGAATACATATTCCGTAACGAATTCCGCCGACAACAGTAAAGGGTCTTTTCGGGACTGTCCCGTGCCCCCCTCCTCCGGCACCGGCTCCAGTTGCCATGTCGACTCATAGCCATGACTACACCCCGAGGCCATAGCATGCGCTCGTGACGTCGCGGTGCGCAGAATCTTTCCTGTCGTCAAATTTGTTCGATGCGGAGCGAGTTGCCTTCGTGCAGCGATCCCTGCGGTAATGAATGTCACAAGAAGCGAACACACAGCCACACTCAGTGAGAGGCTCCGGGTCGTCCAGGGCGGCTGCCTGGCCGATGACGCCGGCGCCACCGAGGGACACGACCGGGTCGCGACCGCTGCAGACGGTGCCGAGGATCTCGTCCCGGCTGCTGCTGTGCACGGTGGCTCCCCGGCCCGGCCAAGAGCGGGAACAGGTGGACGGCGACCGGCGTGCCGGCCCCGCCTTCCAGCGTGCCCGAGCCGGTCCGGTGAGCGCCCGGCACGAGTGCGAGGCCGTGCCGGCCGGCGGCACCGCCGGATGCGGTCCGGTGGAAACCCTCAGCGACCGCAGAGGGGCACTTGGCACACTTCGGTGTGCGGCGACGGCACAGCACACATCACGACAGCACCTGATCTCCCAGGTCCTGCTCAGGCAGTTCACCATGCCCGAGCCAAAGGCAGCGGCCGGCAGCTCCTGCCGTCCGACCTGCACCACCCCAGACGCCTGCACAAGCTGAAGAGCACCCGCGCGCGGCAGGACCGAGAACTTCGCCGCGTTCGCCTCCGCATCCGCCGAAGAACCGGGGCACGGTAGGGAAAGACGCGTCCCCGACGCACCGGCCGCCGTGCACACCGGCACTCCCGCTCGCCGACCCGCTCCACGAGGCGGCGCTGCGCGACCTGACCGTGCTTCACTTCGTCCGCTCCCACCACCGAAAGGCGCACGCCGGCACGATCGAACACAACCGCACGGAACCAGCCGGCAAACTCATCGGCAAGCCCCAAAACAACTGCACCGCAAGGCACTGCGGGAGACCAGGCTCCATCTGTGCGGACCGGCTTCCCTCAGCGCCCTCACCGAGCACCTCATCGAACGGCCCTCAGCCGTCCGTGACCACAAGAGCAGCAAGCCCTTACGCACCAGCACCGAGAACACCTTCCACAAGATGCGGACCATGACGTCGACGCGCTACAGCAAAACACCCCCACGCCGACGGAAAAGACGCCGTACTGCCCCCGCCGGCGGCCGGCCACCGAGGGGACCGCGCCCGGCCCCGGGCGCGGGGGCGCCGACGGGGAGCCCGAAGGCGACAGCCCGCCGGTGGTGAGCCCCCCAGATGTCTGGGATGGGATACGCCGACCGGCCGCGGCACTCTTTACCCGGTCGAGGGCGGTGAGCCGCCTTCGGCGCGTTCGGTGACGACAACGAGGGGGAAGAGATGTCCATGCGAAGAAAGACCATGGGGATGCTGGCCGCGGCCGCGGCCGCTGGCCTGACGGTGGCGGGGGCTCCGGCTGCCGGTGCGGCCCCGTCTGCGGCGGGTGACGCGGTCACGGCCTCCGTGTGGCGGAACGTCGCTCTGACCGGCACCTACACGATCCGCGACGACGAGGGTATTTTCGCCGCCGGTACGTACTGCAACGGCAACGTCACCTCCGAGGGCTGGGTGAACGAGGTCCGCACGCCGTCGGTGTGGTGGGAGACCACGTGCGGGGGCGAGATCCGTGTGGAGAAGCATGTGTCCGCGGAGACGGACGCCGGCGGCGGAGTCATGATCCATGTGACCCTGCGGTTCTACGAGGGCACGAACGACACCAACACCGACCTCGACGCCGAGTACGACTTCAACCGCTACGTCCCCGCGGGACAGACCTCGACGGTCAGCGAGATCACGCTCCGCAACGGGGAGAACGGCGGCAAGGACTGGGCGAAGCTCAACCTCGTCCTGCACAACAACCGCTGACCCCTACCGGGGCGTCGATCGCGCGCCCCGGACGTCGACGGTTCCCGGGAACGGTAAGCGGAGCCACAGCTGCCTGCGCAAACCGGGCTTGGGAACTGTTGTGCACGCTTAGCCTCGGACCATGAGGCGCTACGGGGGAGCAAGACGGGCCGGCGAGACCGGGGACGCGGCGGCGCGGGCGGCGCAGTCCGCGCGGAGCGTCGAGGAGTTCTTCGAGGCGGTGAAACGGGTCGTACGGCCTGCGCTGCGCTTCGACGTGTGCGCCTGCTTGACCGTGGATCCGCAGACGTTGATGAACACCGGCGGTGACTACCGGGACGGCCTGCCGCCCGCCATGATGCCGCGCATGCTCGACATCGAGTACCGCGAGGGGGATGCCAACGGCCTGTCCGATCTGGCGGCCAGACCGACGCCGGTGGGCCTGCTCAGCCGGGAGACGAACGGGAACCTCGCCCTCAGCCCCCGGTACCGCGACATCATGCGGCCCCTCGGCTTCCGCGACGAGCTGCGTGTACTGCTGCGGGACCGTCACGGGGCATGGGGCGCCCTGGTCATGGGACGCGCGGACGACGCGCCCCCGTTCGGCTCCCCAGAGCTGGCTGCGGCGGCGTCGCTGGTCCAGCCGTTGGGGAACGCACTGCGCCAGCTGCACCTGACGCGGCTCGCCGAAGCGAACGCCTCGGAGACGGCGCCGGGACTGGTGTTGCTGGACGGCGACCACCAGGTGGTCCATGCGACACCCACCGTGGCCATGTGGTTCAACGACCTGGCGCCCGCCGACGGCGTGCCGTCCGGGGAGCGCGGACTGCCTCCCGCCGTGTACGCGGTGGCAGCGGCGGTGCAGGCCGCAGGGGCCGCGGCCTCCCACACCTCGTGGATGCACAGCCGCAGGCACGGCCGGGTACGGCTGCACGCCTGGCGCCTGGAGGAACCCACGGCGGCCCCGGCCCGCACCGCCGTCGTCGTTGAACGAGCCGGTCCCGCTGAGCACATCGCACTGATCGTCGCGGCGTACGGACTGACTCCTCGCGAGCGGGACGTCATGGCGCTGGTGTTGCGGGGGCGGTCCACAGCCGACATCAGCCGCAGTGCAGGCTTGTCACCGCACACGGTCCAGGACCACCTGAAGTCGGTGTTCGACAAGACGGGCGTCCGCAGCCGACGAGATCTGGTCGCCACGCTCTTCGCTCGTCACTATTTGCCGGACATGAGTCCGTCGGCGTCCGCACCGCAACGCCGCCCCCGGGGCAACCCCGAGCCCTGAGCGCCCGGCAGCGCCCGGGATACCGCCGTGCGCGTCGGCCCGTTCATCGAACGCGCGCACCCGGCCCGGCGACGACCACGGCCCCGACATGATCGCCATCGCCTGGTCCGCCCCGACACCCCGCACGCCGGCGCCTACCTCCACGGCCGTCAGCTCGGCTACACCGAGGGCGGCTGGCTGCGCTGCAGGACGAGCGTGATCCTCGGCTTCTGGCAGCCCGGCGGGTACAGGTTCTCCCATGGTGCACCAGATGCCGGAGGACGGGCTCCCCTGGACAACGGCCTGAAAGGGATCGCGTAGCTCCCGCATCGACGATCCGGCGGGCTGGGCGCACCATCTGCCGCGGCCCGCTGCGCGAATAGTGCAGGGATCGAAGACTGCCTCTTCACCAGTGCCGCCCATCCGGTGCCCGGACAGGAACCCGGACAGGGACCTGACCAGGTCGGACAGCCCGGGCTCTGTCCGGGACAAGCGGCGGATCTTGTACTCGTCCGGCGAACGGAGCATTTTTTCTCACGGCGACCGAGCAGCCGTGGGGCGGCCGGCACCGGTCAGTGAGCATTTTCAGCGCTGCCTCTCCAGAGTGAGGACGGCTCTGGCGATGACAGTCATGAGGTTGGGGCTACAGCGTGCTCTGCGGAAGATTCGCCAGGACTTCAGGCGGGCGACTCCGCGTTCGACGGGTGCCCGGGCCGCGGACAGGGCCCGGTTGACGGTCCGCTCGGTGGGGGTGAGTTCGCCGTTGGGCGGGCGGCGCTTGGCGGTGGTGACCCAGTCTCCGGCTCCGATGTAGGCCATGTCGGCGAGGACCGGGACGCCCTGGCGTTCGCAGATTCGGATGATTTTGTGAGTGCGGGCGGCCGTCAGGTCGTGGGTCCGGCCCGGCAGCGCCGGGGACAGCCACAGGACCTCCCCGGCAGGATCCGTGACGACCTGCACGTTCACGCCGTGCCGTTTGTGCTTGGACGAATAGTCGGCCTGCCCGTCGCCGACCCGGTCGCACTCGGCAAGGGTGCCGTCCAGGAGCGCGTAGTCGGGGTCCGTCTCCCGAAGTGCCTTCAGCAGTCCTGGCGCCTTGTCCGCCAGGTGCCGGACGACGGTGGTGACGTAGGCGTGGGCGGTGCCGACGGATATGCCGAAGCCCGCGGCGAGCTGCGTGAGGGTGTCGTGCCGCCGGAGGTAGACCAGGGCGACGAGAGCCCGCTGGTGAGGCGGGAGCTTGCAGCGGCGGTCACTCTCACGGGTGACGATGAGCATGGTTACCCACTCGACCAGGGCGTGAGGCAGGTCGAGTGAGGCAGGATAGGGAACCAACGAGGCTCCTGTGCTGATGAGTTGAGACGTCGAACACCTCTCTCAACGGCACGGGAGCCTCGTGCGTTGCGGGTGTCGGCCTCGTCACCCATCTGGTGGCCACTCTGAAAGTGCTCAGTGGTCCCGGGGCTTACGGTGTCCGGCCTTGCGAGGCGACGGAACTTGTCTGTCCCGGGCGTCCAGTTCACGGATGAGGAGCCAGGCTGTGCGTATGCGTCGTGCTCTCACAGGCATTGCCCTCGGAGGGGCTCTCGCTCTCGGGGCCTCCTCTGCCCCGGTCCAGGCCCAGACCGCGGACCCGTACGTCATCTACGGCACGTACTCCAACTACGCCCGGTGCGAGGACGTGGGCAGCACCGGTGAGTTCCACGGGCGGTGGATCAGCTGGATGTGCCCCAGGGTGAGCGGGGGTTATCAACTCTGGGTCCAGTACCGCTGAGTCATGACCTGCCGGCTGTTGCCGGCGGTCGACGGTCTGTCCGTCCGGCCATCACAGGGGCGGAGCACGAGGCAACTCTGGAGGGGGAAGTGAACATGAGGAACTGGCGAGGGCGCACGCTCATGACCGCGGTCGCGGGAGCGAGCGCCGTCGTTCTGGCGACGGCCGTTCCCGCGCACGCCGACTCGATCGTCTACAACGGCTACGCCGAGGGCGGGTTCATCAGCTACGGGGACAAGGTCTGGGTGGAGCACTACGAGGGCTCCCACAGCTACGTGGAGTGGTACACGAACTACGGCCGCGCGGGCGAGTGCTCGGCGAGCGCCGCCACGGGGAGCACGACCTGCAACTACGACATGCGCGAGAACAGCAAGATCACCCTGCGCGTCTGCACCCTACCCGCCGGGGTGTGCAGCACGTGGGTCAGGGACGACACGTAGCGACACGTCGTCCACAGGACGGTCAGGCCCGTTCAGGACCACACCCGACCAGGGGAAACGAGGGGAAAACGAATGAGATTGCGACGTTCCGTTCTCGGTGCCACCGCGGCCGCCGTTCTCGGCGCCGGCCTCGCCGTCGCGCCCGCGTCCGCCTCCACGTCCGCCGTCACCTGCAGCGGGTGGCGGAACGAGGGCACGTTCGAGAGCTACGACGAGGTCAAGGACGACGGCAGGACGGCGCCCATCCGCAAGGGGCCCTACGGCGAGTGCGCCCCTGTCATCACGCTTCAGGGCGGGTACTTCGTCGACATCGACTGCTACGTGTCGAACGACTACGGCAACACCTGGACGTACGTGTCCTTCAAGAGCGTCAACGAGCGCCGCTACTACGGGTGGATCTACGACGACCACCTGGCGGGCGGGGGCAGCTACGAACGCTGCTGACCGCCTTGCCGGTGAGCCGCCGGGGCCGGTGGGGGCCGTTGAGCGGGCTCGTACCCGCGCGTGTGGTTGCGGGTACGAGCCCGCTCGTCCCGTGGCTGTACGGGGGATGATCAGAAAGCTTCCGGCTCCGGGGCGGCGCCGCAGGAGCCGAGTTCGACTCGGCGCTTGCCGAAGTGCTCGTTGAACTCCGACCATTCCGTCTTGGTCGGCTCGCGGTACCCGCTCTCGGGTCGCTGTGCTCGTCGGCGGTCGAGGAACTGCTGGTAGTGACGGACGACGTCGTCGTCGTCGAAGACCGCGACGTAGCGGCGAGTGGTCTGAATATTGAGGTGGCCGAGCAAGGCGGCGCCGGTGTGAATGGGCAGGCCGCCGTTGACGAGCTCGGTCGCGAAGAGGCGGCGGAAGTCGTGGGGAGCGAACTTCACCTCGGCGAACCGTGGATCGGTGTCGATCAGTCCCCCGGCGGCTCGGCGGATCATCCGCCACATCGTCGTGGTGGACACCGCCCGCATCCCCCCCGGCACGCACGTTCTGGAACAGGTAGGGCAGGGGCTCGCTCCAGACCTTTTCGTGCAGGTCGTAGCGGACGCAGACCGGAACGGTGCCGTGCGCGCTGATGTGACGGCGGACGATCTGGGCGATGACGTGGAACAGCTCCGCGGACATCGGGATCACTCGTTCCCGGTCGCTCTTGGACGGCGTGATCACGAGCAGGGCGACGACGTCACCGCTCGGGCGCTGGCAGTTGCGCACGCTCAGGTGAGTCAGCTCGGTCAGCTCCTCGGCACGCAGGCCGGCCAGCCGGAGCGTCTCCACGATCGCCCACTGCCAGAACGCCTGGTTCTCGGTGTGCGTGAGCTGTACCGACTTCCCCGTCACCCGGTCCACCGCCCGGATCGGCGCGGTCGTCGGGTCACGCGTTCGGCGTCGATCCTCGCGAAGACGCGCGCTGTGGATGGCGAGCCGACCGCAACCAGCCGACCGGCGCGGCCGCCCCACGGCAGTACGACTGCCGACCCGGCTGCGGCAGCACCGTCCGCACCGACGCCCACGCCCGACGACTCCGCGAACGCGCCGCCCGGACCAGTTCGCCGCCCATGCCCCTGACCCGGTCAGCAGACGTCTGCGGGCCCACGCCCACCGGCTCCGCGAAACGGCCGCCGCCCACGACAGCACCGCCCACCCTGCCGAGGCTCTCACGTGAACCAGCAGCACCGGGACGAGCGCGTCCGCATCCGCGAGGCCGTGGATCGACCACTGACCGGACAGACCACCGCTTCCAACGGAAGCCTCACCGTCGTCGCCCTCGCCGCCGGGACCAATGTCCACCGCATGGCCCTCCTCAAACGGCACGTCGATCTGAACGAGTTTTACGAACGCGTCCGCGTCGAGACCCACCACGTGCCGGAGACCGAGAAACGACTCCGGGAAACGGTCACCAAGCCGAGGAAGACCACTGCCGATCAGAGCGCCGAGACCGAAGAGCTCCGCCAGCAGGTGACCAGGCTCGCCCTCGCCGGCGCTGTGCTCACTCAACAGGACGATAGGCAAGCAGAACAGGCACCTGCACCGGACGACGGCGTTCCGTTCCGCTCACCGAAGGCTTGAACCCGTCCGGCGCCCAGGGCTGTCAGTGCGCGTGACTGCGGGAGCCGCTTCGAAGTGACAGCGGGAGTGAGCGGCGCGGCGGCCAGAGAGGCACCATCAGTTTGGGTGGCTGCGCCTAAAGCGCCCGGCGGTGAACGCGCGCTTGCCGGCCGCGGTCCCCGTCGTGGCCGATGGGGCGCCGGTGGAGTGGGGACCTGCGTCGGTGCGGCGTGTCGCGGTTTCCCACGAAATCCGGTGGAGTCTCAACGGCCGGAAGTGGTTGGGTCCTGCTCAATGCTTCGCTGACACGGCCCGGCACAGTGCGAGGCGCAAGGTCTGCATCGCAGGCGCGGTCCGGCCCGCGTGTCGTCGAGTGGTGGAGGTTATCGCGGTGGCTGGTTATGGGGCGCTTTCCGACGTGTACGAGTGGCTGATCGGGGACGACAGGTTGACCCCCGCCAAGGCAGCCGCGGTTTACTACAGCGATGTCGTGGGCTCTGTGCCGCCCAATGCGCGCGTCCTGGACTGCGCGTGTGGAACCGGCCAGCTCGCCGTCGGTCTCGCGGGTCTTGGCCTTGACGTGGTCGCCGCAGACGCCAGCAAGGGGATGGTTCGCCGGACCGAGAAGGCCGCCGACGAGCAGGGTGTGGCGCTTCGAGCCCTCCGCGCGAGCTGGGACGAGCTGCCCGACCACCTGGAGGACTCCACGTTCGATCTGGTGTTCTGTGTCGGCAACTCGCTCGGGCACGCCGAGGGCGCAGCCGGGCGCCTGACCGCACTGGAAGCGATGTCGCGGCTGCTGAATCCGGGCGGACGCCTCGTGCTCCACTCACGCAACTGGGAGCTCGTGCGCTCCGCCGGCTCACGGGTGGACGTCCGCGATCGACTCATCCGCCGCAACGACCGCGATGCGGTCGTCAGCTACTACTGGCAGATCGAGCAGCGCTGGGAGCAGGAACACTTCCTCGAGATCGTGGTCGCCCGGATCGAGCCGGATGGGGCGGTGCGCGCCTGCTCGGAGCGGTTGTCCATCTGGCCCTACCGGTACGAGGACCTCGTGGCGCAGCTGCGGAGCGTCGGGCTCACGGTGCAGTCCACCACCTTCGACCCCGAGAGCGATGGATACCTGGTGGTCGCCAGCCGCGACCAGGCGCGAGGCACGTCTGAGCCGGCGCGCTGATCCGCCTTTCATCGTCGTTGCCGGCCTGCCGGCTCGCGACCGCCTGCAGCGGGTGTCTCGCGAAGTGTTCAGCGCTTGCAGCGGTTGCTGCGGGCGTGGTCCTCGCCGCGCCGGCTTCCGGCCTGCGGACTGCGGCCCGCACCGCCTCCACCAAGGCATTCGTGATCCTGGACGGCACGCTGCCGCCGATCGACCGGGGGCACCTCCCGGCCGAAGGCTGGGGGAGATCGCGGCCGACCGGCCCTTCCACTCCGGGGAACACGAGAAGCACGGCATGAACGTGTAGGTCATCACCGGTCCCGCCGGGCAACTGGTGTGGGCATCGCCTGCACTGCCCGGCGCGGTCCACGACATCAAGGCCGCGCGAGCCCACGGCATCATCTGCGATGTTCCACGACTCGCCTCACCAGCCTGGTTCAGGCCGTCCTCACCCTGCGTCCGACCTGTTCGAATTGAGGTTGGAAACAGCTCAGTGCCTCAATACCCGTGGACTGAAATGGGGGTGCTGGTGGCGACAAGGCAAGTGGGCACCGCACTCAGGATCCCCGGCGGAGTCGCTCAGTGGCCTTCCGCCGGCTCCTCTCGCACACGCTCGCTTTGTCATTTGCGGGGAGTGAAAGCCGCGCCGCGGGTGTACCCCGAGTTGTGGGGGACGACCGTCGGGTGATGTCCGCCAGCGGGCGGGGCTCCGGGCGAGTCCGCGGGCGCCGCTCGGGGAACGTGTTGGAATGTCGTGACCCGAAGAGCAATCGCCGTGGAGGCTGAAGGCATGGACAACGTGGACGCACCGGACAGCGGAATTCTCCTCTTCCGCAACACCATGCGCATCACCGAAGGGCATCTGGACGCCTACCGGGAGGCCACGGAGCGAGCCGTACGGTTCGTGGAGGAGCACGGTCCCCAGGTCATGGTGGAGGTGTTCATCGACGAGCAGAAGCTGCTCGCACACAGCTTCCAGATGTACCGGGACTCGGATTCCGTCCGCGCGCACTGGAAGATGTCCGAGCCGTACATCCGGGAAGTGATGAAGCACTGCCGGGTGGAACGCTTCGAGGTGTTCGGACAACCCGATTCCAACGTGATGGCGGGCGTACGGAATTCACTCGACGACCAGGTCTCGCCCTCATTCGCGGCCCGCTTCACGGGATTCATGCGATTCGACGCGTTGCGGTCCGGGCGGTAGCGGCTCCCGCCCCTGAAAGGCGGCGACAGGGTCCTTGGCCACAACAGTCGTGCCGGTCGTGACTTCAGAGTCGTCCTGGCCACGAACACCCGCCGGCATCGCTGAGCCGGGTGGTCCCGGCGCCCCGGCGTCTGCCTGACAACGGCACGAGTGGACCCCGGCGCGTGACCGCGGGGCAACGCGGCACCCAGGGCTTCGTCCCGTGTCCGTTCACGGTGCGCGTGATGCGGGGCGCCGGTCCGGCGGGGAGGCAAGCTGACATAGTGCGGGCATCGTCCCGGTCCGGCCCGCCCTGCGTCGCTACGCTGCAACGGCCATCGCCATGCGGTCAGATCCCCGGAGGGGTCCGGTGGTCCGCCCCGGCGGTGGCGTTCCCATTCGTCATGCGACACGGAGGACGTCTTGCCAGCGATCAAAGTCGGCATTTCCCTGCCCACCATGGCCGACCTGGCGCCGAAGGGCTTCCCAGGCATAGCGGCCGGCGCCCGCCACGTCGAACAGGCCGGTCTGGATTCCGTGTCCGTGTCCGACTTCATCATGGGCAACGGCGCGCCGGCCCTGGAGGCCGCTGTCGCGCTCTCGGCCGCCGCCGCCGTCACCACGCGGGTCGACCTGCGCTTCAGCCTCCTGGTGCTGCCGCTGCGGAACATCGCCTGGACCGCCGCCCAGATCGGCACGCTGCAGCATCTGTCCGGCAACCGGGTCGTCCTCGGTGTCGGGTCGGGCGGAGCCCCCGGCACTCCGTTCTGGCAGGCCGTGGGCGCCGCGGCGGAGGGACGCAACACACGGCTGGTGCGCTCCCTCGAGCTGCTGCCGGGGCTGCTCGCCGGCGAGGAGACGACGCTGCCGGACGGCACCGCTCTGACGCTCGCACCGGCCGTGCCGGCGCCGCCGGTGCTGGTCGGCGGCAACTCCGACAGCGCGATCCGGCGGGCCGCGCTGCACGCGGACGGCTGGCTGCCGTCGATGGTCTCCCCGGCGACGGTGGCCCGCGGCGTCGCGAAGCTGCGGGAGGCCGCCGAGGAGGCGGGGCGGCCCGCGCCGAGCACCACGGTGTGGTTGCACGCCGGGCTCGGTGACGAGGAGTCGGTGCGTTCCGCGCGCGCCGCGTTCGAGGAGAGCCTGGTGAACATGTACGGGCTGTCACCCGAGGAGGCGCGACTGGTGCCGATCGGCGGCAGCCCGAAGGAGGCCGCGGAGCGGTTCGCCGCGTACGCGGAGGCCGGCGCCGATCATCTCGACCTGCTGGTCGACGGCGGTGACTGGGAGCGGCAGGTGGAACTCATCGCCGAGGCGCGCGCGCTGCTGTGAGGTCCGCTCCGTCCCGGCCGGGGTCCTGGGGCCGGCCGGGACGGACGCGGCGCGGAAGCGGGCCGTGCGCCCCGTCCCGGCCGCACAGCCCGCTTCGTGTGGCGGGAGGCTCACCTGCCCGGCAGCTCGACGGACTGCCGGTGGCGGAAGACGTTGCGCGGGTCCCAGGCGGCCTTGACCTTCTGCAGCCGCGCGTAGTTGTCCTTGTAGTAGAGCTGGTGCCAGGGGATGCCGGACTTGTTGAACTCGGGGTCGCTGAGGTCGTTGTCCGGGTAGTTGATGTAGCAGCCGTCGGTGACGTCGTTGGGCACGGGGACGCCGCCGGTGTCGGCGTACACGTCGCGGTAGATGTCGCGCAGCCAGGCGATGTTGGCCTCGTCCTGGTCGGCGCGGTGCCAGTACGACTCGTAGAACATCACCAGGTGCGAGTCGCGGTGCGGCGCCGGGGTGTCGTGCGGGCCCAGCTCGTTGATCCGGCCGCCCGCGGAGGCCAGCACGATGTAGCTGTAGGTGTTGTTGTAGTCCTTGCGGGTCAGGTGCTTGTACAGCGCGTCGATCTGGCGCTGCGGGAAGACGTCCTTGACGAACGCGGACTTGTGGAAGGTTCGCAGGTTCGGGTTGTTGAGGGTCTCGCCGCCGGTGGTGCTGTAGGTGGTGGCCTTCATGAACGGCAGGTTCTGGGAGTCGTGCCAGTTCGGCCGGGCACCCATGGCGTCGCTGAGGAAGTCGACGAAGGCGTCCATCCGCTGCTGGGCGCCGGGCTTGTCGGCGTCGATCTGCGCCACGAGGAAGAGGGTGCCGGCCGACACGTGGTTGAGGAACAGCCAGTGCCCGAGGTCCAGGTACTCCGAGTCGAGGGAGGCGTTGTCCTTGGACCACTGGCTGTACTTGCGCAGCAGGTTGGTGAAGCCGGCCTCGGTGATCTGCTCCCAGGGCCAGGTGACCTGGGTGTAGACGACCCGGGACGGCGGCCGGGGCAGCAGCCGGCTCGGGTCGTCGCCCTTGGCGCCGCGGCTGCGCAGCCAGTACTTGGTGACGATGCCGAAGTTGCCGCCGCCACCGCCGGCGAGCGCCCACAGCAGGTCGCGGTGGGGGTTGTTCGGCTCCCGCGTGGCCACGACGGCCCGCACCCGGCCCTTGCGGTCGACCGTGACGACCTCGGCGGCGTACACGTGGTCGATGACGATGCCGTGCGCCCGGGACAGGACGCCGTAACCGCCGCCCGCGAAGTGTCCGCCCGCGCCGACGCTGTGGCAGCCGCCGCCGGGGATCGTCACGCCCCAGCCGTTGTGCAGGGTCTCGTAGATGTCGAGGAGGGTGGCGCCGGGTTCGACGAAGAAGGCGCGCCGCCGCTCGTCGTAGCCGACCCGGTTCATCAGCCGCAGGTCGGCGATGACCTGGGCCTCCTTGTTGAAGACGAAGTCCTCGAAGCAGTGACCGCCGCTGCGCACCACGATCCGCTTGCCGGCTTCGACGGCCTCGCGCACCACCTGGACCACCTGCTGCGTGGTGGCGGGCAGCCGGACGGCCTCGGGGGTGCCGACGAGGCGGGCGTTCATGCCCGACACCATGTCGGCGTACCGGGGGTCACCGGGTCTGACGGTCGGGATCGCGCCGGAGGCGGTCCCGGGGGCCGCGTGCGCGGCGGGCGACAGCGTACCGAGTGCGGCGACGGTCCCGGAGGTGGCCACAGCGGCGCCCGCTCCGGCCATGAACCGTCGCCTGTTCAACATACTCACGTGCAGCTCCATTCGGCGAGGGCGTCCTTGTGGGTTGCCAAGCGGCCCCAGCGTGCCCACGGCCCGGCAGGGCTGACACAGGAGCCCCGCATCTATGTCAAGTAACCTCTCGGTCCGTCACGTCGTGGTGATGCGGGGCCGGGTCAGGTGACGCACTGTGGACGCGTCGGCAGGCTCGGGGATCGCGGCTGCGGCAGGACCGGCACCATGATCGCCGCCTGCGTGGAAGGGTTCGGCTCGCCGGACGTGATCCGGTACGGCGAGCTGCCCACGCCGCGGCCGGGACCGGCCGACGTCCTCGTCGACGTCGAGGTCAGCGCGGTCGACCATGTCGGCGCCTTCGTGCGGTCGGGCGCCTGGCGTACCGATGTGCCGCTGCCGTTCGTGATCGGGCGGGACCTCGTGGGCACCGTGGCCGAGGCCGGACCGGCCCTGACCGGCTTCTCCGTCGGGGGCCGGTCCTGGTGCAACAGCCTGGGGCACGCCGGGCGGCAGGGCGCCGCCGCCCGGCGGGCGCTCGTCACCGCGGACCGGTTGTACCGGCTGCCCGCCGGGGTGCCGGCGGCCGCTGCGGTGGCCGTGGCCCGTCCGGCCGTGACGGCGTACGCGGGGCTGTTCACGCACGGCCGTCTGCGGGTCGGTGAGACGGTGGTCGTCGTGGGAGCGGGCGGGAACGTGGGCGGCGCCCTGGTGCTGACGGCGGCGCGCACCGGCGCCCGGGTCGTCCGGCGGAGGCCCACCGCCTCGTGGAGGAGGGCAAGGCGCGCGGCAGGACCGCCTTGCACCACGAGGGGGAGGTCCGCGGCGGATGCGGGGCGGGGGCGCGGTGGCGGGGCGCGGAGCGCGAGGCGGGGCCGCGGAGTGCTCAGGCGCAGACGGTTCCCGCCGTCCGGGGGTCCGCCCGCCCGGAGTCCGGTGACCGGCCGGGCGACCGACCCGGCGAGCGTCCCGCCGTGCTCCGCCCCGCAAGGCCGTCCCGTCGGCCAGCCCCCTGGGCGACGGGACCCCTTGACGGCCGCACCCCGCACGACGGCGGCGGCCCCTGGAGCGGACGCACCAGTTCCGTTGCGGACCTGACTAATCCGGGGTCGAGTGTCTGACGGCCCGCCGGGGATGCTGCGACGCTCTCGACATGACTTCCCTCACCGAAAAGAGCCCTCTCTTCGGACTGAGCGCCGACACCCTCGTCGAGGCGAGTCCGGAAGAGGTCCACGACGTGGTCGACGGCCTCCCCCCGCAGCGGCGGACGGAGCCCCGAGTGCCAGGGCGGTGAATGGATTTCCGGAGGGCCCGCGACAGTCGGCGCGGTGCCGCCGCGGGGAGAGCCTGCGCAGTGAGGACGTCGTCGCCCGGGCCCCCCGGTCCGTGGCCCCTGGTACGCGGACGCCCGTGTCGTCCCGCCGGGCGGGGCCGTGCGTTCCGCTGGATGGCGCCGTCCCAGGCGGGCGCCGACCAGGGGAGCATCCGAGGCTTCGGGATCGAACCGGCCGACGGCGGCCCGTACCGACCCGTCGCTTCCGGATGGGCGAGACGACGGCGGGGATCCACAAGACCGTCGGTTTCGGCATCACCCTGCTCGCCTGCTCCACGACCCGCATCGGCGCGGTGCCGGTGCCGCCGTCACCGGAGCTCGACGGGGCGGCGGCCGAGCTGCTGCGCCGGGTCGGCATGCCGTCGTCCCGCTGCTCCCCCGCCACCGGCACGGGCGCAACGGCCGTACGGCCCGGGCGTCAGCCGACCTGCTGTTTTCCGAGGTGACCGTCGAGAGGAGAGGCCGCACCATGGCCATCGACAGGAACGAACGGTATGCCCGACTCCGGGAGATCCAGGGCATGGACGTCAAGGAGGAGTACAGCCGCATCTGGTGGCTCGACATGGGCTACGAGTTCCCGTGGGACTTCAGCGTCGCGGGCGCGCTGGCGTTCTGCAACAGCGTCGCGCCGCCCCACATGGCCGCGCTCCTGGTGCGCACCGGGGAGCTGACCCACAACACGCAGCGGCGCATGGAGCACTTCGCCCTCATCAGCCTGGAGATGGTGCGGCGCGGGTTCAAGGACGAGCGCGGCCGGGCTGCGGTCCGGCAGATGAACCGCATCCACAAGAACGCGGTCCGCCACATCAGCGACGAGAACAAGCAGTGGAGCATCAGCAACGAGGAGTACCTGTTCGTCCTCGCCACCAGCATGCTCATCCAGATCCGCTGGGTGGACCGGTACGGCTGGCGGCCGCTGACCGACCAGGAGCGGACCGCGGCGTACCTGCACATGCGGGAGCAGGGCGAGTTCATGGGCCTGAAGGACATCCCGGGCTCGTACGAGGAGTTCGCCCGGTTCCACGACGAGTACGTGGAGCGGACGTTCGCGTACTCGCCGGAGGCCGTGACGCTGTGGCAGGTGCTGCGGAACACGGTCATCGAGCCCATGGCGGCCTGGCTCCCGAAGCGGCTCCAGCCGCTGGGACGCAAGGTGGCGGCGGCGGCACTGCCCGCGCTCCTGACCCCGCACATGCGCAAGGCGTTCGGCGTGTCCGAGCCGTCGCGGCTGCTGCGGCTGGCGGTGGACGCCGCGCTCAAGGCGCGGGCGGCCTATGTGCGCCGGCAGCCGCCGCGCAAGGAGGCCGCCTACCCCGATCCGCTGCCCACGCCCAGCTTCCCCACGGGTGAGTTCAAGATGGAGGAGCTGGGTCCCGCGCACACGGTCGGGGGTAACGCCGGCTGAGCGCCGTCCCCGCCGGATCGCCGCGGCACGGTCGCCCCTTGACCGGCCCGCGCGATCCGGCCTTCGGGGCCGCCCCTTGACCGGCCCCGCGCGCCCGACCCGTCTCTCCGCCTCATGACCGAGCGGCACACGGCCGGACCGTGTGCCGCTCGGTCGTGTGCGCGCCGCCCGGCGCGGGGCTCAGCCGCCCGGCACCGGAGCCGGCGCCGGCGCCGCCGCGGAGGCCGGAGCCGCGGCCGCGCTGTCGAGAATGTCGCGCAGCAGCCGGGCCTGTTCCAGCGTGGCCCGCTCGTGCTCGGTGTCGACGGCGCCGCGGCGCACCGCCTCGGCGAACGCCGCGACGGTGCCGGCCACCTGGTCCTCGGGTTCCAGCCGCAGCTCCCGGCTGCCGGACGAGCCGTCGAGCCGGAGCACGGGGACATGGTCGGCGGGCGGGGTGAACGCCATGTCGAGGGTCAGCCGGCCGGAGCTGCCGCTGATCTCGTAGGAGCTGCGATAGGCGTGGTCGAGGCCGTAGGACAGCTGGACACCGACGCCGTCGCCGGGCCGGCGCAGCAGGGCGGCCCCGGAGGTGTCGACGTCGAAGCCCGCGGCGGCCGTGGTGACGGCGCCCACGACGGTCAGGCCGGTGCCGAGCAGGAGCTGCGCGGCGCGCACCGGGTAGACGCCGGTGTCCCACAGGGCGCCACCGCCCAGTTCCGGGCGGTGGCGGATGTCTCCGGCCGGGCGCCGGGGCACGGTGAACGTCGCCTGGAGGAAACGCGGTTCGCCGATGGCGCCCTGTGCGACGAGCCGGCGCACCCGAGCGTGCTGGCCGTGGTGGACGAACATGACGTTCTCCATCAGGACCAGGCCGCGGCGGCGGGCCAGCGCGAACAGGTCCGCGCTCACCTCCGGGGAGGTGCTCAGCGGTTTCTCGGCCAGCACGTGCTTGCCCGCGCGCAGGGCCCCCTCGACCCACTCGGCGTGCAGGGCGAGCGGCAGCGGGACGTAGACGGCGTCCACGTCGCCGTCCTCGATCAGCCGGGCGTAGTCGGGCAGCACCCGCGCGCCGTAGGGTGCGGCGGCCGCCGCACCGCGGTCCGGGTCCCGGGAGGCGATCGCGGCGACCTCGAAGGCCGCGGAGCGGGCGAAGGCCGGCAGCATCCGGCGGCGCGCGATCTCCGCGCTGCCGAGCACGCCGACGCGAAGGACGTCTGTCACGGTGTCTCCTGGTTCCAGCGGGGCAGCACCCCGGCGGCCAGGGTCTGCGCGAGGCCGGGCGCGGCCCTGTCCTTCGGGGACATCAGGGGTTCCTCGGTGAGGTCCCAGGGCAGGGCCAGTTCCGGATCGAAGGGGTCGATGTCGATCTGGGTGCCCGGCTCGTAGACGGTCGACATCACGTAGCAGATGCAGGTGTCGTCGCTGAGTGCCATGAAGCCGTGGCCCACGCCCTCGGGAATGTAGAGGGAGCGGCCGGAGGCCGCGTCGAGGGTGCAGACGTGGTGCCGGCCGAAGGTGGGTGAGCCGATGCGCAGGTCGACGATGACGTCGCGCAGCGCGCCGCGTACGCAGCTGACGTACTTGGCCTGCCCGGGCGGCACGGCCACCGTGTGGATGCCACGCAGGGTGTTGCGGCGGGACACGGAGTAGCTGATCTGCCGGGGCACGAACGGCTCACCCAGCACCTTCTCGAGTTTGTCGGCGCGCATGCCCTCCCAGAAGGCGCCGCGCTCGTCCGGCAGTTGCTCGGGGGTCACCAGATACGCCCCGGGGATCGCCGTCGCGGCGATACGCACCGCGTTCTCCTCTCCTGTCGCAGGGGCCGGGGGCCTGCCGGCCGGCTCAGGTCCGGTCGGCCACCAGGCGTTCCAGGTCGCGGACGATCTCGTGGGCCGGGGGCAGCTGGGCCATCTCCCGGGAGATCTCCCGCGCCCGCTCGCGGTACGAGGGTTCCTTCAGCAGCAGCTCGCAGGCCGCGTTGATCTCCTCGTAGCCGCCCGACTCGACCAGGGTGGCGGCGCCGTACTCGACGATCCGGCGGGTGGCGGTGGTGGGGTACTCGGGGTGGGCGATCAGCTGCGGGACGCCGGCGTTCAGGGCGGTCATGTCGGTGCCGCCGCCCCCATGGTGAATGATGACGTCGCAGGTGGGGGCCAGTACGTCGAGCGGCACCCAGCCGATGCGCGCCTCGGGCACCTCGTCGCGCAGTTCCGCGGCGACGACCTCGGGGGCGCCGACCACGACCTCGGCGCCGAGCTTGCCGACGCTGCGCGCCATGTCGCGCAGCCCCTCGCCGCTGAACAGCCGGGTCCCGGCGGTGATGTAGACGCGGGGGCGGTCGCCCTTGGTGTACATCCACGGCTCCAGCGGCTTCTGGGGGTTGCCCGGGACCCAGCGCATGAGCTTGGCGGGCACCGCGTCGTCGGGCCGCAGGCTGGGCGGGCACACGTCGAGCCACAGGTCGGGGCCGGGCAGCTTCTGCAGGCCCAGTTCGGCGAGGACCGGGGCGAGCACGGGCTCGGCGCCCGGGTCGTAGGCACGGGAGTCGATGCGGTCCCATTCCAGGCGCACGCTGGGGATGTCCAGGTGGTCGGCGAGCAGCGGGGCGGTGTAGAACATGCCGCCGCCGACGACGAGGTCGGGGCGCCACCGGTCGGCCAGGTCGAGCAGGCGGTCCAGGCTGTCCACGGCGATCTCGGCGTAGACCCGGCCCACCGCCTTGAGCTGCTCGGCCGGGTCGTCCGGCATGGCGCCCATGAAGGCGCTGACCTCCTCCATCGACACCGGGGAGATCTTCACGGCGGGCAGGCCGACGCTGGCGATGTTGGGCAGCACCCAGTCGATGCCGCCCATGAACACCTGGTGTCCGGCATTGCGTACGGCCGTGGCGAGCGGGGTGTGGGAGAAGATCGGGTAAGGGCTGTTTCCGGGGATGAACAGGACCTTCATGGGCTGTCTCAACCTGCCTTCGTGAGCGCCGCGGCGGCCCGGACTCCCGAGAGCATCGCCGCTTCCGTCGTGGGGGAGTTGAAGTAGTCGCCGGCGAAGACGACCGGGGGACGCTGCTCCTTCAGGACCGCCACGGAGCGGCGGTAGCGGCCCGGCGCGGGGATGGGGAACCCGTAGGGCCGCTCCGCGATCTGGAACGGCTCGGCGCTCTCCACCGGGAACGTCGGCCACAGCGACGTCAGCATCTTGGTCACCTCGCTGAACTGTTCCTCGGCGGGACGGCCGAGCAGGCGGCGGGTGTTGGCGCGGCCGGGGTAGGTGAACACGAGGAGCTTCTCGACGGGGCGTCCCTGTTCGTCCCGCACCGTGCGCGGATAGGTGATCATGTTGCGCAGGGGCGGGTCCTCGGGGCCGCCGGCCACGATGTGCGCCTCGGCGGGCAGGGCGCCCTTGTCGACCAGGAACGAGACGGACAGGGCCGGCTCGTACTTCTGCGTCTCCAGGAACCGGCGGGTCTCCTCGCCCACGGTCTGCGGGGGCAGCGCGGCGACGAGCTTGGCGGCGATCGGCGCGGGGGTGGCGACGACGACCTCGTCGAAGGCCTCCGTGACCGGGGTGCCGTCCGGGCCCACGGCGCTGACGACGATGCCGGTCCCGTCCTGCTGTGCCCCGGTGACCTCGTACGACAGCCTCAGGTCGGCTCCCTCGGCGTTCTTCTCGGCGAGGATCTCCATGCCGTTGCGCAGCACGTAGAAGCCGGAGCCGCCCATCCAGGCGAGCAGGGCACGGGCGTGGACGGCGGAGATCTCCTCGCAGGCGAAGTTCCAGAAGCCCTCGATCTGGGGGCGCAGCAGGAAGTCGAAGCCGCGCTTGGAGACCCGCCGGCAGCCCCAGTCGGCGGCGCTCTGTCCGTCGTCGAACGGGGCCGACTTCACCGGGTCGAACAGGTCGAGCTTCTTCTTGCGCGCGACCTGGGCGAGGGTGGTCAGCAGGAAGGCGACCCGGTCGCGCAGCTTGACGTGCCGGTAGCTGAGCAGGCTGAGCGGGGAGTCGGAGGAGAGCGGCACGGCCTTGCCGTGGTCGGAGATCCAGACGTTGCTGGAGATCCGGATCAGCTCGTCCTCCAGCCCGTACTCCTTGATGAGCTGGGTCATCAGCTTGTAGAAGCTGACGTACATCAGGTTGATACCGACGTCGGGCTCGATCTCCGGGCGGTGCCAGGAGCGGGCCCGGCCACCGAGTCCGTCCGCCGCCTCGAAGACGACCACCTCGCGGCCGCTGCGCAGCAGCTGACGGGCGGCGGCGCAGCCGGCCATGCCACCGCCGATCACCGCGGTCCTGGTGCGTTGTGTGCGACTGGTCATCGCTCCACCTCCGTCTGCTGGTCCGACCGGGTCAGTGTTCGACGATCTCGTCGTGCGGCCACTCCAGGCCCTGGCCGAGGCCGCCGTCGACGGGCAGGTCGACGCCGGTGGTGAAGGTGGCGTCGAAGGCGAGGAAGAGCACCGCGTCGGCGACCTCCTCAGGGGTGCCGAAGCGGCGCATGGGGGTCAGCTCGACGCCCTCCTTGATGTTGGCGGCGCGCAGTTCGTCGGAGATCTCGGCGATGCCCATGGTGGGGGTGTCGGTGAAGCCGGGGCTGACCGTGTTGACGCGGATGCCACGGGGCAGCAGCTCGGAGGCGAAGACCTTGGAGAAGGCGCGGATGGCGGACTTCATGCCGGTGCCGACGCTGGTGGCGACGAAGCCCATGCCGACGGCGACGGCGGTGGTGAAGACGAACGAGCCGCCGTTCCTGACCAGGGGCGCGAGCCGTTGCGCGGTGAAGAAGGCGCCCTTGGTGTTGGTGTCGAACATGCGGTCGTAGGTTTCCTCGGTGACCTGGCTGAGGGAACCGAACTTCAGGTAACCGACGTTGACGAAGACGAAGTCGACCTCGCCCAGCGTCTCCTCGACCGCCCTGCCGAGGGCGTCGATGTCGGACGTGCTCGCCGCGTCGGAGCGCAGCACGTGGGCGCGCGGGCCGAGTTCGGCGCGGGCGGCCTCGATGTTCTTCTCGTTGAGACCGGTGAGCAGCACCTCCGCTCCGCCGTCGAGGAGCTTCTTCACCACGGCCATGCCGATGCCGTGCGTGCCGCCGGTGACCACGGCCTTCTTGCCTGCGTACTTGCTCATGACACCTTCCGGTTGGGGATCGGGGGCCTTCACGGCCCGTCATGTGGTCCCTGGCGGGAGATCAGACGATGTGGACGTCGGGCACGTAGAGGATCCACTTGCCGCCCGCGGCCCGGAACTCTCCTTCCTTCGCCAGGATTTCCTCGGCGTGGTTCCAGGCGAAGAGCAGGGCGTAGTCGGGGTAGGGCTGGGAGAACTGCTCGGACGGCCGGATGGGGATGTGCGTGCCCGGGGCGAGCCGGCCCTGCTTGGCCGGGGTGTTGTCGCAGATGAACGGGACCAGGTCGGGGCCGATCCCGCAGTGGTTGAGGACGGTGGCGCTTTTCGCGGTGGCGCCGTAGCCGACCACCGAGTGGCCCTGCTCGCGCAGGTCGGTGAGCAGCCGCACCAGGTCGCGGCAGCTCTTCTCCACGTGCCGCGCGAAGCGGTGGTAGGTCTCCGGCCGGCCCAGGCCGGCCTCGCGCTCGCGTTCGATGTGCTCGGTGACGGCCGCGGAAACGGTGCGCCGTCCGGGACGGGCGATGGTGTACCGCATGGACCCGCCGTGCACGGACAGCGGCTCCACGTCGGCCAGTTCGAAGGCGAAGCGCCGGGCCATGGCCTGCACGGAGCTGACCGAGAAGAGGTAGAAGTGCTCGTCGTAGATCTGGTCGAAGGCGTTCTGCCCGATGATCGAGCCCAGGTAGCGGTCCTCGATGACGAAGACGCCGTCGGGTCCGAGCAGCGCGTCCACGCCCCGGAACACCGAGTCGATGTAGGCGATGTGGCTGACGGTGTTCGCGGAGAAGATCACGTCGGCGGGTCCGTCGGCCGCGGCGATGTCGCGTGCGCTGGAGTCCTGGAAGAAGTCCGTGCGCACCCGTACGCCTGCGGCCTTGGCGAACTCGGCGACCTGCGCGGAGGGGTCGACGCCGAGGTGGCGCACGCCGGCCCGGCCGATCGTCTTCAGCATGGTCCCGTCGTTGGAGCCGATCTCCACCACGAAGGGGTCGTCACCGGCGAGTTCGCCGTCCAGCAGCCGGTGCGCGTACTTCTCGAAGTGCTCCCGCATGACGGCCGAGCCCGCCGAGCGGTACGGGTAGTCCTCGTGGAACATCTTCTCGCGGGGCACCTCTTCGACGAGCTGCACCATGGTG
Organism: Streptomyces sp. DSM 120436; assembly: GCF_055778765.1. Taxonomy (NCBI): domain Bacteria; kingdom Bacillati; phylum Actinomycetota; class Actinomycetes; order Kitasatosporales; family Streptomycetaceae; genus Streptomyces; species Streptomyces sp. DSM 120436. The sequence continues at coordinate 24,885 of NZ_JBSKBS010000004.1, forward strand.
CACTCGGTGCAGACACCGGCGGCCAGCCGGAAGTAGAACTCGCTGCCCGCCGTCTCCGGCGTCACGAAGGAATCGGAGACGGGCTGCCGGCCGAAGTCGAGGAACTCATCGACCGGGCCACCGCAGATTCGGCATCGGATCATGGACGGATTCCTTTGCGTGTCGAGGGCGGGCGGCTTGACGCGCCGGGGAACGCGAGGGCACGGGTCCATGCTGTCGACGGCCGGGGAGGGGGGTCCATGAGCGGACCGCCTCATGTGTCAGGTCAGCGGCATGTCCCGGCGCGGGGAGACGGCGCGGGCCCTTCACCGGGGTGGTGAAGGGCCCGCGCCGGGACGTCCGGCGGTCAGGAACCGGCCGGGACCGACTCCTGCCGGGCGGCGGCCGTCTCGTCCTCGGCCGGCGGGGCGCCGCCCACCTTGCGCAGCAGGGTCGCCGCCAGCACCGCGGTGACGGCGATGAGCGAGGCGCAGACGACGGCGACGACGTTCAGCCCGCCGGTGTACGCCTCGCGCGCCGCGGCCAGTACCTGGTCGCGCAGGTCCGCGGGCAGCTCCTGGGCGACGACGATCGCGCCCTCCAAGCCGTCGCGCACCGCCTGGGCCTGCTCGGCCGACACGCCCTGCGGGACGGTGATGTCCCCGCGGTAGAGCGCGGTGCCCAGGCTGCCGAAGGCCGCGACGCCGAGCGAGACGCCGAACTCGCCGCTCGTCTCGGACAGGGAGGCGGCGGAACCGCCCTTCTCCGGCGGGGCGGAGCTGACCACGAGGTTGGTGCCCAGGGCGCCGATCGGTCCCGTGCCGAAGAAGGCGATCACGAAGCCGGTGATCAGCAGCGGGAGTCCGCCCACCGGGTCGACGAACGCGACCAGGAGGTAGCCGACGGTCGTCAGGGCGAGACCGCCGCCGATCACCAGGCCCATGGACAGCCGCTTGGTCAGGCTGGGGGCGATCATCGCCGCCACGACCGAGGCGATCGCCGACGGCACCATCCACATGCCGGCGGCGGTGGGCGACAGGCCCTCGACCATCTGCAGGAAGCCGGTGATGAACAGGTAGCTGCCGCCCATGGTGGCCATCGCCAGCATCAGCACGAGCAGCGCCGAGGTGAAGGCGCCGGAGCGGAACAGGCGCAGGTCGAGCAGCGGGTGCGTCAGCCGGGTCTGGCGGCGGACGAAGACCACGCCGACGGCCAGGCCGGCCGCGATCACCAGCAGGGGCAGCGGCTGCCAGCCGTAGCGGGCGATCTCCTTGAGGCCGAAGATGACCGGCAGGATGGTGCCCAGCGAGAGCGCGACGCTGAACAGGTCGAGCCGGCCGCCGTCGGGGTCACGGTACTCGGGGAGCAGGACGGGACCCGCGATCAGCAGGATGACCATGACCGGGACGCCGAGCAGGAAGACCGAACCCCACCAGAAGTAGTCCAGCATCACGCCGCCGATCATGGGGCCGAGCGCGGTGCCCGCCATGAAGCAGCTGGCCCACACCGCGATGGCCCGGCCGCGCTGCCCCGGGTCCTGGAACATGTTGCTGATCAGCGCGAGCGTGGAGGGCATCAGGGTGGCCGCGGCGACACCGAGCAGCGCCCGGGTGGCGATCAGCATCTCGGCGCTGGTGGAGTAGGCCGCCAGCAGTGAGGTGGCGCCGACGAAGGTGGCGCCGATCAGCAGCAGCCGGCGCCGGCCGATCCGGTCGCCGAGCGTTCCCATGGTGACCAGGAAACCGGCGATCATGAAGCCGTAGATGTCCATGATCCACAGCGTCTGGGTGCCGGTGGGGTGCAGGGACTCCGCCAGGTGCGGCAGCGCGAGGAACAGCACGCTCTGATCGAGCGCCAGCAGCAGCGTGGGCAGGGCGAGCACGGCGAGACCGAGCCACTCACGGGTCCCTGCCTTCACCGGCGTCGCCGGGGAGACATGAGATGACATGGGTGTCCTTCCAGGGTCGGGGACGGTGTGGTGCGGACCACGGGAACGGTGCGGGGAGCGTCAGCCGGGGTAGGGCCGTACGGCCCGTGCGTCGCGCAGGGTGCGCCCCCACCAGGTCAGCTGGTCGAGCATCGTCTTGGCGGCGGCCTCGCACTCCGCGGCGTCCACCGGCCGGCCCTGCTCGTCGAAGCGGTTCCAGTACTCGGGGAAGGTGACGGAGTCACGGACCGTCACGGCGTGCAGACCGGGCAGAATCTCGCGCAGATGGGCGACGGCGCGCAGACCGCCGGCGATGCCGCCGTAGGAGACGAACGCGACCGGCTTGGCCTTCCACTCGTCGACGTACCAGTCGATGGCGTTCTTGAGCGAGGCGGGGAAGCTGTGGTTGTACTCCGGGGTCACGATGATGAACGCGTCGGCGTGGGCCAGCCACGGCGCCAGGTCCTGGACGGCGGCCGGCCGCTCCGCGTGCTCGTCCGCCGGCAGCACGTCGGGCAGCCACACTTTCGCCAGGTCGATCACGTCGACGGCGAGATCCTCGCGCTTGGCCGCCTCGTCCGCGATCCAGCGGGCCGGCGTGGGCCCGAATCGGCCGTTGCGGATGCTGCCGATGATGACGGACACCCGCAGTTTCGGCTCAGGCATGGTTCCCCTCCGTGGGCTCGGCTCCTCGGCTCCTCGGCTCCCACGGTGCCCGGCACCGCTCCCGGCCCGCTCCCGGTCCGCTCTCGGTCCCTCTCGGCCCTCTCGGCCCTCTCGGCTCTCTCGGCCGGCGCCTCTCGGCCGACGCCTCTCGGCCGACGCCTCTCGGCCGGCGCCTCTCGGCCGGCGCCTCTCGGCCGGCGCCTCTCGGCCGGCGCCTCTTGGCCGGCGCGCTCGGTCACCCGCGGCCGATCGCCTTCCGGGCGCTCCCGGCCGGTGGCTCCCGGGCGTCCTCGCGCCGCATCGTCCTGTCGCGGGCCGTCCGGTTCGGCTAGCGTGATCACATGCGTTTCGGGGTGCTCGGCCCGCTGGCGGTGTGGACGGACGAGGGGCGGCCGGTGCGGGTGCCGGAGCTGAAGGTGCGTGCTCTGCTCACCGCGCTGTCGATCCACCGTGGCCGGCCCGTGTCCGTGGACCGGCTGATCGACGACCTGTGGGGCGAGCAGCTGCCGAGCAACCCCGTCGGCGTCCTGCAGAACAAGGTGTGGCAGCTGCGCCGGGCCCTGGAGGACGCCGTGCCCGGCGGCCGGGAGCTGGTGGTCTCCCGCCCGCCCGGCTACGAGCTCGTGGTCCCGCCCGGGTCCGTCGACGCCGACCGCTTCCTCGACCTGACGGCCCGCGCCCGCCGCAGCACCGATCCCCGCACCCGGACGAACCTGCTGACCGAGGCGCTGGCCCTGTGGCGGGGGCCGGCGTTCGCCGACTTCGTCGACGAGGAGTTCGCCCGCACCGCCGCCGACCGCCTGGAGGAGCAGCGGCTGACGGCGCTGGAGGAGCAGGCCGAGGCCCGGCTGGAGCTCGGCGAGCACGCCCTGGTCGCCGACGAGCTGGCAGACCTGGTGGGGTCGCATCCGCTGCGGGAACGGCTGCGTACGGCCCACATCCGCGCCCTGTACCTCGCCGGCCGGCAGAGCGCCGCCCTCACCAGCTACGAGGAGCTGCGCGAGCGGCTCGCCGAGGAGCTGGGCGTGGACCCCTCCCCCGAGCTGGCCGCGCTGCACCAGGCGATCCTCACCCAGAGCCCGGCCCTGGCGGCCGCACCGTCGCCGAGCACCACCGCGGCCCGGCCGCCGACGAACCTGCCCGCCCCGCCGGTCGACCTGATCGGCAGGGACGCGCTGATCGGGCGGCTGCGCGCACTCGTCGGCCGGCACCGGCTGGTGACCCTCACCGGCTCGGGCGGCGTGGGCAAGACCCAGCTCGCCCTGGCGACCGCGGCCGCGGTCGGCCCGGAGTTCCCCGGCGGTGTCTGGCTGGCGGAGTTCGCCTCCCTCGACCGCTCCGCCACGTCGGCCACGGAGGTGCACGAGGTGGTCGAGGCGGTGCTCGGCGTGCGCGACGACATCACCTCCTCCCCCTCCCCCGACGGTGACCCGCTCTCCTCCACCGCGCGGGTGGTGCACGCCCTCGGCGACGAGCGGGCCCTGCTGGTCCTCGACAACTGCGAGCATGTCGTCGAGCCGGTGGCCGAGCTGGCGGTGCGGCTGCTCAGGGCGGCGCCGCGGCTGCACATCATGACCACCAGCCAGACCTCGCTCAGCGTGGGCGGCGAACAGCTGGTGGAGGTGCCTCCGCTGGACCTGCCGCAGTCCGCCGCGGGTCTGAGCACCGAGGACGTGCTGCGGTTCAGCGCCGTCGAGCTGTTCGCGGCGCGGGCCGCCGCGGCCGCTCCCCGCTTCCGGCTGAGCGAGGAGACCGTCGCCCCCGTGGTCTCCGTCTGCCGCCGCCTCGACGGCATCCCGCTGGCACTGGAGATGGCGGCCACCCGGGTCCGCGCCCTGGGCGTGCAGGAGCTGGCCGCCCGTCTCGACGACCGGTTCACGCTCCTGGCCGCCGGGACCCGTGACGCACCGGCGCGCCACCGCACGCTGCGCGCGGTCATCGACTGGAGCTGCGGCCTGCTGAGCAGCCGGGAGCGGGCGGTGCTGCACCGCCTGGCCGTGCACGCCGACGGCTGTTCGCTGGCGGCGGCGGAGGAACTGTGCGCGGGCGCCGGCGTGGACCACACGGAGGTGCTGGACCAGCTGGCCCGCCTGGTGGACTGCTCCCTGGTGGTCATGACCGACGGGGTCGACGGGCCGCGCTACCGGCTGCTGGAGTCCGTCACGGCGTACTGCCTGGAGCAGCTGCGCGAGAGCGGTGAGCTGGAGGCGCTGCGCCTGCGCCACCGCGCCTACTACACCGCGCTCGCCGAGCGGGCCAGGCCGCATCTGCGCGGTCACGGGCAGCGGGAGTGGCTGCGCCGGCTCGACAGCGAGACGGCGAACCTGCGCACCGCGCTGGAGAGCGCCGTGCACAGCGGGGACGGTGAGCGGGCCCTGCGGCTGGTCAACGCCCTGGCGTGGTACTGGTATCTGCGCGGCCGCAACCGCGAGGCGGAACGTTCCCTGACCGCGGCGCTCGCCCTGGTGCCGCGGACCCCGGTCACCCCGGCGGTCGCCGAGGCGACGGCCTGGCTGGGCGGGACCAGGCTGCTCCTCGGCGGCGGCAAGGACCCGATCGCCGAGTACCGCGCCGCGCTGCGCCCCTACGAGGAGCTGGACGACCCCGGCGGCGAGGCGCACGCCCGGTGGTTCCTGGGGTCCAACCTGTACGGCGTCGGGGACCTGGGGCCCAGCGAGGAGCTGGTCGAGCGGGCGCTGATGACGTTCCGGTCGCTGGAGGACCGCTGGGGCACGGCGGCGGCGCTGAGCAGCCGGGCGTTCATCGCCAAGCTGCGCGGCGAGTTCGGCGCGCTGCGCAGGTACGGCGAGCAGAGCCTGGAGATTTTCCGCGAACTGGGCGACCGGTGGGGGCAGTTGCGGGCCATGGTGCCGCTGCAGACGCTGGCCGAGGTGGTCGGGGACTACCCGCAGGCCGGGCGGCTGCTGCGCGACGGGCTGCGCATGGCGGAGGACCTGGAGCTGTGGCCCGAGGTGTCGTTCCACCTCTCGGGGCTGGGCCGGACCTCCCTGCTCACCCGGGACTACGCGATGGCCCGGGAGTACCACGAGCGGGCCCGGCGGCTCGCCGTGGAGCAGTCGGACGACTTCGGCGAGCAGTTCGCCGAGATGGGACTCGCCATGGGTGCCCGCCGGGAGGGCGACCTGGACACCGCCGAGCGTCACCTGCGCAACGTGCTCGACGTGCACCGGCGCATGGGCTACCAGCCCGGCGTGCCCTCGCTGATCCTCGCCGAGCTCGGGTTCGTCGCGGAGTTGCGCGGTGACCCGCGGACCGCCCTGGAGTTGCAGCGGGACGGCCTGAGGGTGGCGCAGGAGTCCGGTGATCCCCGCGCGGTCGCCCTGGGTCTGGAGGGTCTGGCCGGGGCGCAGCTCCTGGCGGGCCGCGCCGAGCGGGCGGCGTGCCTGCTCGGCGCGGCCGCCGCGGCCCGGGCACGCGTGGGCACTCCCCTGCCCGAGGGCGAGCGGGACGACGTGGACCGGATCACGGCGGACGCCCGTGAGCGGCTGGGCGAGGAGCGGTTCACCGCCGCCTACGAACGGGGCGGGACGCTGAGCCCCGAGGAGGCGGCGCAGGAGATGCCGGCCGGCGAGCAGGTGTGACCCGCGGGCCGTGCGGCCGGGCACGCGCCCGGGCCCGCACGGCGCCGACTGCGGCGCCCCGCCCCGTGCACCGGCTCGGCGCCCCGCCTCCCGTGCCCGGCGGCGCCGGCCGGATTTCCCTTCCGGCACGAGTGAATAGCACAGAGTGCGTCACGTCGAGCAGGACATGACAGAGTCCAAGAACATATCAACGGACCTCCACGGCGGCGCCGTTAGCCTCACTTATGCACTCCCGGAAAATCCTACGGACATCACCCATTGGCCGAAGAATCGATCCGGAAGGACAAAGTGAAGGCTCTCGTACTGTCCGGCGGGATGGGAACCCGGCTTCGGCCCTTCACCTATTCCACGCCGAAACAGCTGATTCCGGTCGCTGGCAAGGCGGTCCTGGAACATGTCATCGACAACATTCTGGCCGCGGGCATCACCGATATCGGTGTGATCGTCGGCGACCGGTCGGAGAAGATCCGTGAGGCGATGGGCGACGGGTCCCGGTTCGGCGCCCGCATCACCTACATCCACCAGGCACAACCCCTCGGACTGGCCCACTGCGTGCTGATCGCCCGAGAATTCCTGGGCTCCGACGATTTCCTGATGTACCTCGGCGACAACGTCCTGGCGGAGGGAATCACGGAAATCGCGCGGACTTTCACCGCGCAGCGGCCGGACGCACAGATCGTCGTCCAGAAAGTCGCCGATCCGCGGGCTTTCGGGGTCGCCGAGATCGACGAGTCGGCCACGGTGACCCGGCTGGCCGAGAAGCCGGCCGTACCGCGCAGCGATCTCGCCCTGATCGGCGTCTACTTCTTCACTCCGGCCATTCACCGGGCGGTCGACAGCATCCGGCCGAGTGCGCGCGGCGAGCTGGAGATCACCGAAGCAATCCAGTGGCTCGTGGAGGACGGAGCCTGTGTGAGGGCGAGCGAGTACTTCGGTTTCTGGGCCGACACCGGGAACGTCGACGCCGTCCTCGAATCCAATCGCAGGCTGCTGGACGAGGTGCGTCCGCAGCGGCGCGGCGAGGTGGACGACGCCAGCGTACTGACCGGTCCGGTGGTGCTCTCCCCGGGTGCGCGCGTGGTGCGCTCCAGCATCGAGGGGCCGGCGTACATCGGCCCCGGGAGCGTGGTGGAGGACAGCCGCCTCGGGCGCTACACCGCGATCGGCGCCGGCTGCACGGTGCGGCGCACGCTCATCGAGGACTCGATCGTGCAGGACGGGTCCTCACTGTCGGGCCTGCGCGGGCTGAGCGGCTCGCTCATCGGCAGGACCGCCTCGGTGACGGCCGCCCGCCGGCACCGGCTGATCGTCGGGGACGACTCCCGGGTGGAGGTCGCATCATGAGAATCCTGGTCACGGGCGGCGCCGGCTTCATCGGTTCGCACTATGTGCGCGCCGTGCTCGACGACCGTTATCCGCAGGCCGTCGGCGCCCGGGTGACCGTCGTCGACAAGCTGACGTACAGCGGCAACCTCGCCAACCTGCCGGTCGGCGCGGAGCGTCTGGACTTCGTCCACGGCGACGTCTGCGACGCCGGACTGCTGCGGGAGCTGCTGCCCGGCCACGACTCGATCGTGCACTTCGCGGCCGAGTCGCACGTCGACCGCTCCGTGGCGGCCGCCGCCGACTTCGTCCGCACCAACGTCATGGGCACCCAGGTGCTGCTCGACTGCGCGCGCCTCGCCGGCGTGGAGCGGATCGTGCACGTCTCCACCGACGAGGTCTACGGGTCGATCGCGTCCGGGTCGTGGACCGAGACCTGGCCGCTGGCGCCCAACTCGCCGTACGCGGCGTCCAAGGCCGCCTCCGACCTCGTGGTCCGCTCCTACTGGCGCACCCACGGGCTGGACGTGTCGATCACTCGCTGTTCCAACAACTACGGCCCCTACCAGCACACCGAGAAGCTCATCCCGCTCTTCGTCACCAACCTCCTGGAGGGCAAGCCGGTGCCGCTGTACGGGGACGGGCACAACGTCCGCGAGTGGATCCACGTCGAGGACCACTGCCGCGCCGTGGAGATGGTGCGCGCCAAGGGCCGGGCCGGGGAGATCTACAACGTGGGAGGGGGGGTCGAACGGACCAACCTGGAGCTCACCCACCAGCTGCTGGAGCTGTGCGGCGCCGACGCGTCCGCCGTCCGCCGGGTGGCCGACCGGCTGGGGCACGACGACCGCTACTCCCTCGACGGCACGAAGATCCGCGAGGAGCTGGGCTTCGAGCCGGCGGTGCCGTTCGAGCGCGGTCTGCGCGAGACCGTCGACTGGTACCGGGACCACCCCGGCTGGTGGAAGGACGTCAAGCGCGCCGCCACCTCGGAGGCGGCCCGATGAGCACGCCGGCGCCGGTCCTGCGCAGCCGCGACGAGCAGGCGGCCGGACCGGACCGCCTCATCCGTTCGGCGCTCGCCGCGCACGGCCGCGGTCCGCGTACCGAGGAGCTCGTGCCGTGGCTGGCGGAGCGCGCGCGGACCCACCGGTACCGGGTGGAGCGCATCCCGTTCGCCGATCTCGACGGCTGGTCCTTCGCACCGGGGACCGGCAACCTCGTGCACCGCAGCGGCCGGTTCTTCACGGTGGAAGGCATCCACGTCACCCATCCCGAGAACCCGGTCCCGAAGTGGCGCCAGCCGATCATCAACCAGCCGGAGGTCGGCATCCTCGGCATCCTGGCCAAGGAGTTCGACGGCGTCCTGCACTTCCTGATGCAGGCGAAGATGGAGCCGGGCAACCCCAACCTGGTGCAGTTGTCGCCGACCGTGCAGGCGACCCGCAGCAACTACACGAAGGTGCACCGGGGCGCGGACGTGAAGTACCTCGAGTACTTCCTGGACGTACCACCGGAGCGGGTGATCGCCGATGTGCTCCAGTCGGAGCACGGCTCGTGGTTCCTGCGCAAGGCCAACCGGAACATGCTGGTGGAGGCGGAGGGCGAGGTCCCGCTGGAGGACGGTTTCTGCTGGCTGACCCTCGGGCAGATCGGGGCGCTGCTGCGCCTCGACAACGTGGTGAACATGGACGCGCGTACCGTCCTCGCCTGCGCCCCGGTGCAGCCGGCCGAGACCGGAGCGCTCCACTCCGACCTGGGGGTGCTGTCCTGGATCACCGCCGAGCGCTCCCGCCACGACCGCCGGGTGCGGTCGGTGCCGCTCGCCGAGGTGACGAACTGGGTGCGCGGCGATTGGTCCGTCGACCATGTGCCGGAACGCTATTTCCGAGTGATGGCGGTCGCGGTGGAGGCCGCCGGCCGGGAGGTGGCGCAGTGGACCCAGCCATTGATCGAACCCCTCGGTCTCGGGGTCACGGCGTTCGTGACCCGTCGCTTCGGCGGTGTCCCGCACCTGCTCGCGCGGGCCCTCCCGGAGGGCGGCCTCCTGGAGACGCTGGAGCTGGCGCCGACGGTGCAGTGCGTGCCGGACAATCACCGCCATCTCGGCCCCGCACAGCGCCCGCGCTTCCTCGACCTGGTGCTCGGCGCCGACGAGAAGCAGATCCGCTACGAGGCGGTGCACTCCGAGGAGGGCGGCCGCTTCCATCACGCGCAGAGCCGTTACCTGTTCGTCGAGGCGGACGAGTCGCAGGCACCCACCGAGCCGCCTGCGGGGTTCCGCTGGATCACGCCCGGGCAGCTCAACGCGCTGGTGCGGCACAGCCGGTACGTCAACGTGCAGGCGCGTTCACTGCTCGCCTGTCTCAACACCGCCGCGGTGACGCTCTGAAGGGGCGTTCCCGGCCCGACAGTAAGGACTCACTCCATGGCGGCTACGGGTATGCAAGTGGCCCCCGATGCAGGCGTTCTGCAGCGACTCGGCAGGTACGCCAGGCTGGTCAAGTTCCAGTTCGTCCTCGACTTCTTCCTCGCGCTGCTCATCGTGTGGACCGCGATGGAGCCGGGTGCCCGCCTGGACGGGCAGGTGCTCCTGACGCTGCTGGTGTTCGCTCTGGGAAAGGTGGGCGTGCTGTCCGCGGTCATGACGCTGGACGACGTGACCGGTGTCAAGGACGGCAGCGACACGGCGAACTACCTCTCCGAGGACAACACCGAGCTGCGGCCGGTCAAGCGCAAGCCGCTGCTCACCGGCGAGCTCACCGTGCACCACGCGCAGCGGTTCGGGTACGTGGCCCTGGGGTGGGGGGCGCTGTGGTGGCTGGTGGCGGTGCTCGCGGCACCGCACGCGCCCGTGTGGGGTGTGGTGGTCACCACGCTGCTGCTCGTCTTCAGCCCGCAGTACTCGTGGGGTCTGAAGCTCAGCTACGTCGGGCTCGGCGAGCTGCTGCTGCTCTTCTCCGCCACGGCGTTCGTGCTGTCTCCCTACTCCCTCACCCTCGGTGACCTTCCCGCGCTGGTGCTGGTGGAGGCGCTGCTGTTCGGGTTCGGGCAGCTGCTGATATCCGGCTACTCCAACACCCAGGACATCGGCGGGGACGCGGCGGTGGGCCGGCGCACCGTCGCGGTGATGACGTCGAAGCGCGGCAACCAGGTGTTCCTGGGGGCGCTGACGGCGGTGAACCTCCTGGTGATCCTCGGACCGTACGCCGCGGGGTGGATTCCCGGCTGGTTCGTGGTGGCGACCGTGCCGCTGATGGCGCTGCGGCTGCGCCAGTACGTCTCCTTCCTGCGCGACGGCCACGCGCTGCTGGCGCGCTCCCGTGGCGTGGTGGTTTTCCGGACGACCGTCGCCTGTGTGCTGCTGTTCAACGTGGCGCACCACTGGTTCTGAGCGTGCGGGGCCCGGTGCGCGGAGCAGTGGCACCACTGCCGCTCCGCCTGCCGGACCCCGTCTTTGACGCCTGTCCGCGGGCTCTCTAGACCCGGGAGGCGCGCGCGCCGGCGGGCCACAAGGCCGTCGGCCGGCTCCGGCGGGCGGAGTCCTGCTTGGTCATCCAGCTGGCGACCTGGACCCGTGAGGTGCACGCCAGCTTGCGCATGATCTTGCGTACGTGGTTCACGGCCGTCCACTCGGCGATGCCGAGGCGGCGGGCTATCTCCCGGTTGGTGAGGCCGCTGGCCACCAGTTCGGCCACCTCCCGCTCCCGCGGGGTGAGCGGGTTGCCGGCGCCGTCCGGTGCGCGGTCCGGCTCGACGCTCCCGGAAGGGGTCAGTACGGCGGTGACCGCGGCCTCCGGCGGCGACTGCCGGCCCTCGGCGGCGAGCTTCGCTGCCTCCTCCTCGCCCAGGCGCACCCGGGTGAGGGCGGTGACCGCGTCCACCTCCATGCGCACGGGGGCGGGCGCGACGCAGCCGGTGGCGGCCCGGATGCCCGCCGCCGCTCCCAGGGCCCGTGCCGCCCGGCGCCAGGTCTCCATCGACTGGCTCCGGCTGCGGGTGAGCAGGAGCGCGAACTTCTCCAGGCCGAGCGCGCACAGCGCCAGGTGCCTCAGCTCGGCGATGTCCCGCAGGGCGGATCGGTACAGGCCGACGGCGCCGTCCTGATCGCCCAGAGCGAAGGCCACGTCGCCCAGCACGAGACGGGTGAGCACGATGTTGCGGACGTCCCGCTGCCGCTCGAAGAACTCCAGCGCCTCCTCGGCGAGTCTGCGCGCGCAGGCCGCGTCGCCCTCGGCACGGCGGACTTCCGCGAGGACGCGCAGCACCTCGGCGCGTTCCGCCCCGTCGTCGTCCGTGGCGGCGGCCACGCAGTCCTCGAGACGGCGGTCGGCCTCGACCAGGTCCCCGCGCCGCAGTGCGACGAGCCCGGCGCCGCGCATGCAGGCGGCGACCCCGGCGGCGTCGCCGAGTTCCTCGTACGCGGCACGGGCCTTGCCGAGGCAGTCCTCGGCCGCCGTCGTCTCGCCGGCGTCCAGCAGGAGTTCGGCGAGCGCCAGGCGCCCCCTGGCCCGCTGGGCCGGGGTGAGACCGCCGGCGTCGTCGAGTCCGGCCCGCAGCCGGGTGATGCCCTCCTTGATCTCCCCGCGGGCCCGCCAGTACTCGCGCAGGTTCACGGCGATCGCGACCAGGCCCGCGGTGTCACCCGTGCGCGCGAGGAAGTCCAGCGCGCTGGTGAGGTCCTGCCGCCGGTAGTCGATCACGAGCAGCCACCAGCTCTGGTCGGGGCCGCGCAGCCCGCTTTCGGCGCTCTCGGCGAGGTCGACGCAGAACGCGGCGTGCGCCGCGGAGAGCTCCCGGTCCTCCCCCAGCGTGTGCGCCTCCTCCAGCAGGAACTGCCGGGTCAGGCCGAGCATGGAGATGATGAGTTCGCCGTCGGAGCACTCCTCGGTGTGCAGCAGGCTCTTGTCGACGAACCTCTCCAGCAGGCGCTGGAGTTCGCTGACGCCGCCCGACCACAGCGCCTGGGCGGTGGGCAGGTCGAAGGCCCGGTGGAACACGGCGAGCCGTCTGAGCAGGGCCCGTTCGTCCTTGTCCAGCGTGTCGAGCTGGCGGGCGATGGCGGCGCCCATGCCGCGGTGCCGGGACAGGGTGTCGAACTCGGTCCCGGACAGGGCGTCGAGGCTGGTGTCGAGTTCGTCCAGGAGGCGCTGGGGGGAGAGCATCTTCATGCGGGACGCGGCGAACTCGATGGCCATCGGCAGGCCGTCGGTACGGCGGCAGAGCCGGACCACCGCGTCGCGGTTGTGCTCGGTGAGCGCGAAGTTGGGGCGGCTCACGACGGTGCGTTCCACGAACAGCTTGACCGAGGGGATCTGCCGCAGCTCGTCCAGGTCCGGCTCCCGGTCGGCCGGGGGCAGCTCCAGCGGGCGCAGGCGCAGCAGCACCTCGTCGTAGATGCCGAGTCGTTCGTTCCCCGTCATCAGGACGGTGAGCCCGGGGCAGTCGTTGACCAGGCGGGTGACGGCCGGTACGAGCGCGGCGCGCATCCGGTCGCAGCCGTCCAGCAAGAGCAGGGAGCGGCGGGGCTGGAGGTAGGCGCGCAGCAGGGGGTGCACGGGCCGGCCGGTGCCGGTCTCCAGGCCGAGGGTCTCCGCGAGCAGCACCTCGAGGTCCTGGCCGGGGTGGACGTCGTTCAGGTCGACGACCCAGCCGCCGTCCTCGAAGGACTGGGCGACGTCGGCGTACGCGGCCGCGGCGAGCCGGCTCTTGCCGACTCCGACGGGGCCGGTGACGGTGACGACGCGGACGGCCGGGTTGCCGAGGAGTCCGCGCAGTTCGGCCCACTCCTCCTGCCGGCCCACGAGGCAGCGGCTGGCGACGGTGAGCGGACCCGGTCCGCCGGCGCTGAGGTCGTCAACGGTGGTGCTCGGACTGATCGCGTACATGGGCAGCCCCTATGGATCAACGGACACACGTGATGAATCGATCCCACTGGTTTCCGGCAAGCCCGTGCGCAGGACGAGCCGAGGTGTTCCTCACCGTGCCCACCATGACCCGGCGCGGGAACACCTCGGGGGAGCCGGAGGAACGTCGGTGTCGCGGGACGGCAGGACGGGAACCGCGCCGTAGCCGAGGAGCCGGACGCTCCGTCTCAGTCTGCCGGGCGCGGGAACTCCCGTCCGTGGCCGCGTGCGACATCTGCCGCACACCACGTGCAGTCACCCCCGTTTCATCCTGTTCCGGACAGTGCCACGGTAAGTCAGCCACGCGCTTGGGCGAATTGTTTCCGGCCGACCCTCTCCGGCCACCGCTTCCCGCAGTACGGCGCGGCCCGTTTCGATGCCGCTCGACACCCCCGGGCCACTTGTGCGTTCCCTGCCGTCGGGCCGCTGCCCGAGCCGGTGGCGCGCCGTCGCGGACGCGAGCGGGGCACGGCTGGTTGACGCAAAACCTTCCTGAAGGGCCACGGAGAATGTCAACTCCCCGGCACGCGACGACGGCCCGCGGGCGACCCGCGGACCGTCGTCGGCACGAAGGGGGCGTGGGGTCAGGACGGGGTGACGACCACCGGCCCCGCCCCGTCGACCGACTCGCCGCGCTCCTCGGCGATCCGCACGGCCTCCTCCACCAGCGTCTCGACGATCTGCGACTCCGGAACGGTCTTGATCACCTTCCCCTTCACGAAGATCTGTCCCTTGCCGTTGCCGGACGCCACGCCCAGGTCGGCCTCCCTGGCCTCGCCCGGCCCGTTCACGACACAGCCCATGACGGCCACCCGGAGCGCCGCGGGGAACCCCTCCAGCGCCGCCGAGACCTTCTCCGCCAGGGTGTGCACGTCCACCTGTGCCCGCCCGCAGGAGGGGCAGGAGACGATGTCCAGACCCCGCTCGCGCAGGGCCAGCGCCTCCAGAATGTGCGTGCCGACCTTGACCTCCTCCACCGGCGGCGCCGACAGGGAGACCCGGATGGTGTCGCCGATCCCCTCGGACAGCAGTGCTCCGAACGCCACCGCGGACTTGATCGTGCCCTGGAAGGCCGGACCGGCCTCGGTCACCCCGAGGTGCAGGGGGTAGTCGCAGCGCCGGGCGAGCAGCCGGTACGCGGCGATCATGACCACGGGGTCGTTGTGCTTGACCGAGATCTTGATGTCGCGAAAGCCGTGCTCCTCGAAGAGAGAGCACTCCCACAGCGCCGACTCGACCAGCGCCTCCGGGGTGGCCCTGCCGTACTTCTCGAGCAGCCGGCGGTCCAGCGAGCCGGCGTTGACGCCGATGCGGATCGGGATGCCGGCGTTCGCCGCCTCCTTGGCGATCTCACCGACCCTGTCGTCGAACTTCTTGATGTTCCCCGGGTTGACGCGCACGGCGGCACATCCGGCGTCGATGGCCGCGAACACGTACTTGGGCTGGAAGTGGATATCGGCGATCACCGGGATCGGCGACCTCTTGGCGATGGCGGGCAGCGCGGCCACGTCGTCGGCGGAGGGGACCGCGACCCGGACGATCTGGCAGCCCGCCGCCGTCAGTTCGGCGATCTGCTGCAGCGTGGCGTTGACGTCCGCGGTCACGGTCGTCGTCATGGACTGCACCGACACCGGCGCGTTCCCGCCGACCGGCACCGAACCCACCATGATCCGGCGGGACTCGCGTCGCCGGGCCAGCGGCGGCAGAACCGCCTCCGGCCTGACCGACGGCATTCCGAGACCGACCGTCGTCATCGTGTCTCCCCTCCGCGTTCCTGCTCGATGAGGCGGGCCGTCTCCTGCTGGAAGTAGACACTTCCGGTGTCGATGCGGTCCCGCACCGGACCACTGATCTCCTCCACCACGGCCCTGGCGATGTCCTGCGCGGTCAGTCCGCAGCCGGAGAGCACCTCGGCGCGGCTGCCGTGCCGGAGAAAGCGCCGGGGGATGCCGAACTCCCGCGTCGGCGTGCGCACCCCTTCGTCGCGCAGGAACTGGGCGACGGCCGAACCCACGCCACCCGTGCGGCTGTTGTCCTCGACGGTGATGGCGAGGCGGTGCCGGCGCGCCATGTCGGCGAGCGTCGGGCTGACCGGCGTCACCCAGCGCGGGTCGACGACCGTCGCGCCGATGCCCTGCGCCCACAGCACCTCGGCCACCTGCAGCGCCACCGGGGCCAGCGCTCCGACCGAGACGATCAGCACGTCGAGCGGTCCCGCGCGGTGCAGTACGTCGATGCCGGCGAACGTCGTCCTGGCGGGGATGTCGTCGCCCGTCGGGCCCTTGGGGAAGCGCACCAGGGTCGGGCCCTCCTCCCACTCGACGGCCTCCGCGAGCAGCTCGGCGAGGCGGGCGCCGTCCCGCGGAGCGGCGATCCGCAGCCCCGGCACCACCTGGAGCACCGACAGGTCCCACATACCGTTGTGGCTGGGACCGTCGTCGCCGGTGACACCGGACCGGTCGAGGACGAACGTCACGGCCCTGCGGTGCAGCGCCACGTCCATCAGCAGCTGGTCGAAGGCGCGGTTGACGAAGGTGGAGTAGATGGCGACGACCGGGTGGACGCCGCCCAGGGACATGCCCGCGGCCATGGTGACCGCGTGCTGCTCCGCGATGCCGACGTCGATGACCCGCTTCGGGAAGCGCTCCTGCATCGGCAGCAGCCCCGTCGGCTCCGGCATGGCCGCCGTGATCGCCACGACGTCCGGCCGGCGCTCGGCGATGCGGACGAGCTCGCGTCCGAAGACGGAGGTGAACGACGGCCCGGTGGAACCCTGCAGCGGCCGGCCCGTCTCGGGGTCCATCGGCTTGATGGCGTGGCCCCGGTCCAGCTCGTTCCACTCCGTCACCGTGTACCCGCGGCCCTTCTCGGTGACCACGTGCACGACGACGGGCCTGCGCAGGTCCCGTGCGCGGCGCAGCGTCTCCTCCAGCGCCGGCACGTCGTGCCCGTCGACCGGGCCGAGGTAGGCCAGGCCCAGCTGTTCGAACAGGCCGGGGACGCCCTGCTGTCCGGCACGCAGCTTCCCCAGGTGGTCGGCGAAGCCGCCCTGGGTGAGGGCGTAGGAGCGCTGGTTGTCGTTGAGCACGACGACCAGCGGCCGGTCCGGTCCGCCCGCGATGTTGTTCAGGGCCTCCCACGCCATGCCGCCGGTCATCGCCCCGTCGCCGATGACGGCGACCACGGCCCGGTCGGTGCGCCCTTGGTGGGCGTCGGCGCGCGCCAGGCCGTCGGCGTACGACAGCGCCGTGGACGCGTGGGAGTTCTCCACCAGGTCGTGCTCGGACTCCGCCGGGTTCGGGTAGCCGGACAGGCCGCCCTGCCGGCGCAGCCGGTCGAACCCGGCCGCCCGCCCGGTGACGATCTTGTGCACGTACGCCTGGTGACCGGTGTCCCACAGCAGCCGGTCGCGGGGCGAGTCGAAGACCCGGTGCAGGGCGAGGGTCAGCTCCACCACCCCGAGGTTGGGGCCGAGGTGTCCGCCGGTCGCACAGACCCGGTCGACGAGGAAGGCGCGGATCTCCGCGGCGAGCGCGACCAGTTCCTCCGCGCTCAGTTCCCGGAGGCGCTCCGGGCCGTGCACGGTCTCCAGCAACGGCATGCGATCACCGGTCCCGGTAGGCGACTTCGAAGGCCATCTCACTCAGTTCCTCCCGCCACACCGGTTCGATCGCGGCCTGGTCGAGGGCCGCGCCGGCGCGTTCCACGAGCGCGTCGATGCGCTCTTCGATCCGGGCCCTGCTCTCGCCGAGCAGGTCGAGCAGCGCCGCGGTGTCCCATTCGGGGCGGTTGACGAGCAGGCGCACCTGCTGGTCGCGCTCCGCGGCCTCGGCGAGGAGCAGTGTCATCTTGTGCTGCTCCAGGTCCAGTCCGACCGGCTTGCCGGCCACCGTGCTGTCGCCGAACGCGCCGATGAGGTCGTCGCGCAGCTGGAAGGCGAGCCCGAGGCACTCGCCGTACTCCTCGAACGCGGCCGTCAGGTCGGGCCGTCCGGCGAGCGCGGCGCCCAGCAGCAGGGGACGCGTGATGCTGTAGCGGCCGGACTTGCAGATCGCGATCCACCGCGACAGCTCCGGCGCGATCACCCCCTCCGCGGCCACGGCCACGTCCAGGTGCTGGCCGACCTGGATCTCGGTGACCATCTCGCCCCACACGTCACGGGCGCTCGGCGGCAGGTCGCGGGTGAGGCGGTCGGCGTAGAGCATGGCCAGCACACCGGAGATCAGGGCCACGCCCTCGCCGTAGCGGCGTGACTCGCCCCGCCAGCCGCGCTCCGCGTGGACCGTGGCGTGCCGGACGTGCGCCGCGGGGGCCCCGCGGCGGGTGTCGGACGCGTCGAGCACGTCGTCGTGCAGCAGTGCGCCGGTGTGGATCAGCTCGATGGCGGAGGCGGCGTCCGCCACCGCCGGATCGTCGGGGTCGCCTCCCGCGGCCAGGTACCCGGTCACGCAGAAGGCGGGGCGCAGCCGCTTGCCGCCCGCGTCGACCAGGGAGGTCACCGTGTCCACGGGCACCGCCCCCCGTTCGTCGACACCGCTCCAGCGGGCGCGTTCGTCGGCGAGGAGCTCGCCGAGACGTCGCTCGGCCCTGCGCAGCACCTCGGCACGGGCGTCGCGCACTGTGATCCGGTCCGTCACCGCGGTCGTCATCAATTGCTCCCTCTCCTGTCCGGCCGGTCAGCCGGCCTTCGCCGTGTCGATGAGGTGCGTCGGCGGATGAAAAACCACGTCCTCCTGCGCCACCTGCTCGATCTCGATATCGCGGTAACCGAGTTCCGCGAGCCTTTCCAGAACCTGGTTGACGAGGATCTCCGGGGCGCTGGCACCTGCACTCAGTCCCACCACCGACACTTCTTCAAGCCAGCTCTCGTCGAATTCCGTGACGTCCGGGACAAGATAGGCGGGAACACCGAGCCGCCGCGCCACCTCGACCATCCGAAGCGAATTGCTGGAATTCCGGGAACCGACCACGAGCATCAGGTCCGAGCGCGGCACGACCTGTTTGACGGCGTCCTGCCTGTTCTGACTCGCGAAACAGATGTCGTCGGTCCCCGGACCCCGCAGATCGGTGAAGCGGCGGCGCAGCACCTCGATGATGTCGCGCGTCTCGTCCACCGACAGCGTCGTCTGGGTGAGGAAGGCCACCGGGGTGTCGGCCGGCAGGTCCAGCCGCTCGGCATCCTCCACGGTCTCCACGATCACCGTGCGGTCGGGCGCGTGCCCGAAGGTCCCCTCGACCTCCTCGTGCCCGGCGTGGCCCACCAGCAGGAGCGTGCGCCTCTCCCGGGCGAACCGCTTGGCCTCCTGGTGCACCTTGGACACCAACGGGCAGGTGGCGTCGATCACGTCCAGCCGGCGGGCCTGCGCGTTGCGCCGCACCTGGGGCGAGACGCCGTGCGCGGAGAACACGCACACCGCCCCCTCGGGCACCTCCTCCTCGGAGTCCACGAACCGCACGCCGCGCTGTTCCAGCTGCCGCACCACATAGTGGTTGTGCACGATTTCCTTGCGCACGTAAAGCGGAGTTCCATGGCGTTCCAACGCCAGCTCGATAATCGATATGGCCCGGCGCACACCGGCACAGAAACTGCGCGGTTCGGCGAGGATGACCTTCTTTGTGCGTCCCATTTTCACCCGTCTCCGCTGCGTGGCTCAACTCCCCAGCAGACTGTGCTGTCCAGGTGTGTCACCGGTCAACCGTCTCAGGGTGCTCGGGCTCGAAGCAGTCATGTACCGAGGGCGCCCCAACCGCTGAACCTTGCCAGGCCCTTGTCATTCATTACGGCTACCTCCGACTCCTAATGTGAAGCCGACCGCACGGCGTGAATCGAACCGACCGCACGGCGTGAATTGAGCGGTCCGCAGGGCGTGAAAGGAATCGACCGAGGAGTCATATGAGTACTGCTCTCATTCGGCCCGAAGCCGTGCTCGGGGACGCGCTCGACGACCTGGGCGCGGAGCTGTTTGCGACGCTGCGCCGCAGCGACCAGCGGCGCCGCGGCATGGAGTACGTCCACGGACTGCTCTCCACCCGCGGCCGTAAGTCGATACGGAACATGGCGGCGCTGAAAGGCAGCAGCACCGGCCAGAGCCTCCATCACTTCATCTGCAGCTCCACCTGGGACTGGATTCCGGTGCGCCGGTCCCTGGCCGGGTACCTGACCCGCCTCGCGCCGCCGCAGGCCTACGTCGCGCGCCTGATGACGATCCCGAAGGTGGGGCGTCACTCGGTGGGAGTCAGCCGGTACTTCTCGGTCGACGAGGGACAGGCGCTCAACGCCCAGCGTGCCGTGGGGGTGTGGGGCGTCGCCGGCACCATCACGGCGCCGTTCAGCTGGCGGCTGCATCTGCCGCAGGCCTGGATCAAGGACGGGCTGCGCCGCAACCAAGCCTCCATCCCGTGCGAGGTGGGGCCCGAGACGCTGGGCGACTGTGTGCTGACGGCCTGCCGGGAGAGCCTGGCCGCCTGGGAGCTGCCGGCGCAGCCGGTCGTCGTCGACATCGAGGAGGCCGACCCCGCCGCCACGGTGCGCGGCCTGCGCGCCATGGGCTTCCCGGCCATGGTGCGGGTCCACGGCGACCTGCCGTTGACGGTGCACGATCCCGCACTGACCGGGCACGGCGCGCACCTGCTGACCGCTCCGGAGATCATGCAGGCGGCGCGGGCCCTGTTCCGGCCCATGGCCCGCCTGGAGACCGTCTCACGTGCGCTGCCCGCGGTCCGCAGGACCGCGCTGGTGGCGGCGGTCGGGGTGCGGGTGCCGGGGGCAGGCCCGGGCGGGGCACCGCTGTCGCTGGTCGGTGTGAACGCTCCGGGACGGCGCGGGCCGGCCGAGATGTGGCTGACCGACCTGCCCCATCCGGCCGCCTCGGTGCTGCGCTTCGGTGACGCCGCGCGCCGCGTCGACCGCGACTTCGACGAGGTGACGTGTCAGGTGGGCGTCCGTGACTACGTCGGCCGCTCCTACAGCGGCTGGCACCGCCACACCACCCTCGTCTCGGCCGCGCACGCCGTCGCCGTGCTCTCCGCGGCGGCCCCGCAGGCGCGGCAGGCCTCCTGACCCGGTGCCGGGCCGGACCACGGCGACGACGGCGACGGCGGCCGGGGCCGGGGCGGGGCAGCCGTGGCGACGACGGAAGGGGTGACGCCGGGAGCCGACCCGCGGACGGCGTGGCGTGCCGTCGTACGGCGCGCCACGAACGCGTGGGCCGGGCGGGGCGCCGCGCGCCCGCCCGGCCCGTGCTGTGCCGCTCAGCTGTCCGGCAGCTCGATCGACTGGGGGTGGCGGAAGAAGTTCCGCGGGTCCCACTTCGCCTTGACGCGCTGCAGCCGCGGGTAGTTGTCCTTGTAGTACAGCTCGTAGCAGGACACCCCGGACCGGTTGAACGTGGGGTCGCTCAGGTCGTTGTCCGGGTAGTTGACGTAGCAGCCGTCGGTGACGTCGTTCGGCACCGGGACGCCGCCCGTGTCGGCGTACAGGTCCTGGTAGAAGGACCGCAGCCAGGTGACGTTCCGCTCGTCGTCCTCGGCCCTGTGCCAGTACGACTCGAAGTAGACCAGCCAGAGGGCGTCCCGGTGGGCCGCGGCGGTGGCGTGGTCGTCCAAGGCGCTGATCTGTCCGCGGACGGAGTTGATGACCAGGAAGCTGTACGGGTTGGGATTGACCGTCTTCGTCAGGTACCGGTAGATCGTCCGCACCTGGTGCTCGGGGAAGGCGTCCTTCATGTAGGTCGACTTGTGGGAGGTCCGCAGACTGGGGCTGGTGATCGTCTCGCCGGCGGTCATGGTCTGCGCGGTGGCCTTGAGGAACGGCTGCTCCGTGATGTTGGTGCGGTGCGGCTGCACGCCCAGCGCGTCGGACACGAACGCGATGAAGTCGTCCACCAGCTTGCGGGCGTCCGGCACGGTCGAGTCGATCTGCGCGACCACGTTGAAGGTGCCCGAGTCGGCGTGCTGCAGGAAGATCCAGTGCCCCATGTCGATGTAGGGCGAGTCGAGGCTGCCGTGGGTCCTGGACCAGTCGGCGTACCGGGTCATGAAGGTGGCGAAGGCCTCTTCGGTGATGTCCTGCCACGACCAGGCCGCGAAGATGGAGAAGACGGTGGACGGCGCCTTCGGCAGCAGGTCGCCCGGGCTGCCCTCGGCGCCGCGGCTGCGCATCCAGAAGCGCGTGACCACGCCGAAGTTGCCACCTCCCCCGCCGGCGACGGCCCAGGCCAGGTCGTGGTTCGGGTCCTCCGGGTCGCGAGTGGCGACGACGGCGCGCACCTCGCCCCGCTCGTCGACGGTGACGACCTCGACGGCGTAGAGGTGGTCGCTGAGGACGCCGTGCTTGCGCGAGAGGATGCCGTATCCGCCGCCGGAGAAGTGGCCGCCGGCACCCGTGGCGTAGCAGCCGCCGCCCGGGAGGGTGACGCCCCAGCCGATGTGCAGCGTCTCGTAGATCTTCAGGAGCGTGGCGCCGGGCTCGACCACGAAGGCGCCGCGGTCGTCGTCGAAGCCGACGTGGTCCATCAGCCGCAGGTCGACGATGATCTCCGTCTCGTCGTTGAAGACGAGGTTCTCGAAGCAGTGGCCGCCGCTGCGGACCGCGATGCGCTTGTTGTCGCGGACCGCCTCCCGGACGATCTCGATGACCTGCCCGGTGGTGGAGGGCAGGCGGATCGCCTCGGGAGAGGCCACGTGCCGGTTGTTGCCGTGACCCCTGATCATGTCGGGGTAGCGCGCGTCCTCGGGCGTCACGGTGGGGATGGCGTCGGTGTGGCGACGCGGCGTCGTGCTCTGGTGGATGGCCGGAGCCGGGTGGGCGTTGGCTACGATGCTGTTCACTCGGTTCATGCTCCCGTTCGTGAGCTGCTCGTCCGGCGGGCTCGTCCGCTCGCCGCACCACCAGCGTCCGTGCTCCCGTCAGGGGCGGTCCGGAACTCCACGGGCTATTTGTCAGGTACACCGATCTTGGTCGCCCTGAGGTGGTGTGGACCAGCCAACGAGCGACGATTTCCGGCAGTCCGGGCTCTTCCGGTCGGTCGTCGGGCTCCTCCGGCCGGTCCTCCCGACCCGGCTCACCGTCCCTCGTCGGGTGTACGGGGACCGGTCCTGGAAGCACCCCCCGGGTGCGCTGCAACCGCGGCGCCTGCTGCACCTCCAGGGCCTGTCCCGGCTTCTGCCAGTCGCTGCCGAGGAGTTCGGTGATGCGCTCCGGCCGCCGGGAGACGGTGTCGGGGCGCGCGTGCAGCCTAATGGTGTCCGCCGCGGGCGAGGTACGCCGAGCCGACGCTCAGTCCCAGCGCACGCAGGCACCGGCCGCGTAAGAGGTCGAAACGCAACTCCGGCAGGCCCGTCGACGGGACCGCCTTCGCTCGGTCCTGTGCGGATCCGCGCTCGGACGCGCCCTTCGGCTCCTCCGCTCGGGGGGCGCATGCCCCGCCTCGCGCTCCACACCTTCGGTGTCCTCGCCTCGCCCCTCCCCCTCCGCTGTTCCGGGTGCACATGGCCGTACGGAGGGGTGCGGCTGAACATGGGCAGCCGCACCCCACTCGCGGTCCCGCACCTCCAGGACGAGCGGCCGCAGCGGCCGTGAGGAACCCGCACCGCGGCCCGTCCGTCGCGCGCAGGTGCTACTGGGGCGGGTTGCCGTGCTTGCGGGAGGGCAGGTCGGCGTGTTTGGTCTGGAGCATCGCCAGCGAACGGATCAGCACCTCGCGGGTCTCGGCCGGGTCGATCACGTCGTCGACCAGCCCGCGCTCGGCCGCGTAGTAGGGGTGCATCAGCTCGGCCTTGTACTCCTTGACCATGCGCGCCCGCATGGCCTCGGGATCCTCGGCCTCGGCGATCTGCCGGCGGAAGATCACGTTCGCCGCGCCCTCCGCGCCCATCACCGCGATCTCGTTCGTCGGCCAGGCATAGGTCAGGTCGGCGCCGATGGACTGGCTGTCCATGACGATGTACGCGCCGCCGTAGGCCTTGCGCAGGATCAGGCTGATCCGCGGCACCGTGGCGTTGCAGTACGCGTACAGCAGCTTCGCGCCGTGCCGGATGATGCCGCCGTGCTCCTGGTCCACACCCGGCAGGAAGCCGGGCACGTCCAGGAAGGTCAGGATCGGGATGTTGAACGCGTCGCACATCTGCACGAAGCGGGCGGCCTTCTCCGAGGCCTCGATGTCCAGCACCCCCGCCAGGGCCTGGGGCTGGTTGGCGACGATGCCGACGACCTGGCCGTCCATCCGCGCCAGCGCGCAGATGATGTTGCGCGCCCACCGCTCGTGGACCTCGAGGTACTCGCCGTCGTCGACGATCTCCTCGATCACCTTCGCCATGTCGTACGGGCGGTTGCCGTCCGCCGGCACCAGGTCCAGCAGCACCTCGCTGCGCCGGTCGGCGGCGTCGGAACCCTCCACCCGCGGCGGGTTCTCCCGGTTGTTCTGCGGCAGCAGCGACAACAGGTAGCGCACCTCGGCGATGCAGGTCTCCTCGTCGTCGTAGGCGAAGTGACACACACCCGAGGTCTCGGCGTGCACGTCGGCGCCGCCCAGGCCGTTCTGGGTGATCTCCTCACCGGTGACCGCCTTGACCACGTCCGGGCCGGTGATGAACATCTGCGAGGTCTCACGGACCATGAACACGAAGTCCGTCAGGGCCGGACTGTAGGCCGCACCGCCCGCGCACGGGCCCAGCATCACGCTGATCTGCGGGATCACCCCGGACGCCCTGGTGTTGCGCTGGAAGATGCCGCCGTACCCGGCCAGCGCGGACACACCCTCCTGGATCCGGGCGCCCGCACCGTCGTTCAGCGACACCAGCGGCGCACCGGCCGCGATGGCCATGTCCATGATCTTGTGGATCTTCGTGGCGTGCGCCTCCCCCAGCGCACCGCCGAAGATCCGGAAGTCATGGGCGTAGACGAAGACCGTCCGCCCCTCCACCGTCCCCCAGCCGGTGATCACACCGTCGGTGTAGGGCTTCTTCTCCTCCAGACCGAAACCCGAGGCCCGGTGCCGGCGCAACTGCTCCACCTCACGGAACGACCCCGCGTCCAGCAGCAGCTCGATGCGCTCCCGCGCAGTCAGCTTCCCCTTGGCGTGCTGCGCCCGGGTCGCCTTCTCGCTCGGCCCGGCCAGTGCCCCGGCACGGATCTCGTGCAGTTCGGCCACGCGTCCGCGCGCATCGGCCGGCCCCGCCCGGAGCCCGGAGGGTTCCATCACCGTCGCCATGACAGTCCTCTTCCTCTCGGTCGACGCGGACGCGGCCCGTGGGGACGGCGCACGCCGCAACAACAAACCGCTGGCGCGGTTCCCGTCCGGGAAGCAGGCGGCTGGGCCACGGCACCGCCCGGCGGGCACGTCATCTCCAGCTGTGCGGCGCCCGGTAGACCCCGGTGCGCCACGGCCGGTGCCAGTGCGCGGCGGACCGGCCCCGGTCAGCGCTCCTGGCTCCGTCCCCGCGTCTGGAGACCACCGAGAACAGCGTCACGGCGACCGCGGCGAGCTCTTCCTCGGTTGCCTGCCCGCGCTCGATCCTCAGCAGGGCCACCATCTTGTCCCCGGCACTGTCCACGGCCCCTCCTTCCCTGCGACCCACAGTGCATCGCAGGGCTCAAGACAGCCTCGGCTCTTCCTGGAGGCGACGTGTCAGACCGGCTCGGGCACGGGTGCCGACTCGCCGAGCAGGCGTGCCCCGCGGTCCGGGGCCACGTCCAGTCGCATCAGCACCGCGGGGGAGGCGATGGAGGGCAGCAGGTGCTTCATCAGGATCGAGACCCGCTGCTCGACGTCGTTCAGGCCGGTCTCGAGCTGGGCGTAGAGCTGTACGCCGTTGAATGCGCTGACCAGCATCTCCGCGACCTCGCGCGGCACCACGTGGGGCAGGGTCTCCCCGCGTCGGCGGGCCTCGGCCAGGATCTCCGTCAGCATGTCGACCCACATCGGCCAAGCGCTGCCGTAGTGCTTGCGGCCGTTGGGATCCGCCGAGAGCCGGGCGCCGGCCCGGAGGATCGAATCGTGCACCAGCCGGTGGGCCACCGTCATGGCGAGGTCCACCATCTCCTGGAGCTTGATCTCGTGCTCGGGCAGGGGCTGGTCCGTCTGTATCTCCAGGACGCCCCTGGCCAGCGCTTCCTTGGAGTCGAAGTGGAAGTAGAGGGCGCCCTTGGTCACTCCCGCGGTCTTGAGGATGTCCGCGACCGTGGCCGCGGCGTACCCGTGCTCCGCGAAGACAATGGCGGCTGCCTCCAGTACTGCGCGGCGGGTCCTGACCGCTCGTTCCTGCTGGGCCATGGGACCTCACTTCGAGTTCGTCGCGCTCCGAAGCGGCGATTCACATTAAAACAAACCGTCCGGATTGTACCTTACCGGGTAGTCAAAGTTGAGCCAATATTTCGGTCACGGACATCCGGCCGCGGCCTCGGCGTCCACCGTGCGCAGCAACCGCTCGTCTATCGCGTCGAGCGAACCGACCAGGTGACGGACCCCGGCCTCACGCATCAACCGCCGCTGGAAGCTGTGCTCGTAGGTGGTCGGATGCCCGATGAACGCCGCCCCCAGGGCCCGTGCGGCCTCGGCCACGCGCGCCACGTCGTCGATGAAGAGCGCCTGGTCGCACCGGAGCCCGAAGACGTCCTCGGCGATCTCCCGGACGCCGGGACGGAACCCGTCGGTGCACACGTACCGGGGGCCGTCGAAGTGCTCCGCGTACGAGCCCAGATGACGGTCGAAATGGGAGCGCCCGAGCCCGCCGTAGCAGACCAGGGCCGCCCCCGTGGCGCGCAGCCGGCCGAGGAGGGCGCCGGCGCCGTCCAGCACCCGTACGGGATGTTCCCGGAGGTACTCCTCCCGCCTGCGGAAGTAGGCCTCCACGACCTCCTCGGGCGTGACCCCCGGGATGCCGAGAGCCGCGGCGGCCTCGAGTTGCGGCTGCGACAGCAGCGCGCGTTCCACCTCGGCGGTGTAGACACCGCCGAGGTCGGCCACGAACCGGTGGATAACGGGGCTGAACGTGTCGTTCAGCAGCACTCCGTCGATGTTCACCGCGATGAGACGCAAGTGCCGCAAAACCATGGGGACCGCCTACGTCGAGCCGTGCGGACCGGCGCACGGTGCCTGCGGGTGCCGATGTCCCCGCCGCGTGTCCCACCGCGCGAGCACGCGAGGGGACGCCATCCTATCAAACCGAATGGCCGGTTTCTTCATGGTGTCCCCGAGCGCCTGCCCGGGGGCGCGGACGGCCGGCGCCGGCCGCAGCGGCAGCGTGACGCCCGGCTCGCGCACGGCTGCCGGGAGGGCCCGTCCTCGGAGCGTTGGGTCTTGCGTCCTTTGCTGCCGGGGGTCAGGGTGCGGGGGTCCACCGCCTCGGCCGGTGCGCCGGTCGCGTAGAGGCCGTCGGGTTCGGTGTCGCGGTCGTGCGGCAGCAGCCAGAACACCCGGCGGCGGAAGGTGCCCGAGGAGCGGGACGGTTTGGCGTCGGGCCGCAGCAGGGCGTAGCCGACCATGCGGCCGTCACGGTGGTAGGCGGGCCTGCCGCGGCGGGTGGGCAGCCGGTCCAGGCTCTGACGGACGTAGTCGAGCGCGCCGATGTCCTCCAGCCACACGAAACCGGCCTCGTGCACGAGTTCGTCCTCCGCGATGAGGGAGCTCACGCCGTCTCCTCGTCAACCACCAGACCGATGCCCGGGTAGTACTTGCGCTGGTTGGACAGGATCATCTCCTTGGGCGACGCCAGCCCCACCGTCTCCCGGACCCGTGCCGCGAAGGCGCGCGACGAGACGGCCGGGGCCCCCTCGCGGTGGCACCACGCCTTGTACGCCGCGTAGAACTGGGCCTGTTCCGCTCTGAGGCTCCCGTCGAGCCGGCAGCATTCGCTCAGGAAGCGTCCGGTGTGGTCCTCGGTCTCCGCGTACGCGGTGGTGGCGATCCGGACGCGTTCGGGTCCGGTGAGGTCCTTCTCGCCGCCCAGGTAACGGCGTGCGCCCAGGATCAGCCAGTTGAGGATGCCCGGCCCCTCCTCGGTCACCAGGACGTCCGCCAGGTTGTCGATCTTGCGATCGTGGGGCACGACGCGCTCGAAGGGGATCAGCCGCATGCGGCGCCAGAAGGCGAACCCCCCGGTGCCCACCTCCGGCCGGTGATTGCCCAGCAGCCACAGCTTGTGCGTCGGCTCGAAACTGAAGAAGTCCTGCCGCATCCGGCGCGCCTTGATCCGGTCGCCACCCGTCAGCAGCTTCACCCGGGCCTCGTCGAACCGGTCGCCCGGCTTGACCTCGCTGCACACGACGACCCGGCGCCCGTGCAGCTCCGCGAGGTCCGTGGGATGCCCCTCGTACGGACGGGCCATCAAGAACCCCGGCGGAGCGGCGTCCGCGTAGTCGCCGAGCAGTTTCATCAAGACGTCCAGCAGCACCGACTTGCCGTTCCTGCCCGAACCGAACAGGAACGGCATGACCTGCCCGCCCACGTCCCCCGTCACCGAGTAGCCCAGCAGCAGCTGCAGGAAGTCGATCATCTCCACGCCCTCCCGGCCCTCTCCGAACGTGTCGGTGAGGAACCGGTGCCAGCGGGGCGTGGGCATCGGCCGGGGGGCGGCCGTGGTGGAGCGCGAATGGAAGTCCCGGTCGGGGTCCGGGGTCCGGAGCAGTCCCGTGCGCAGGTCCACGATCCCGGCCGGTGTGCACAGCGCGTACGGGTCGGCGTCCAGCAGCGCCGCGTTGAGGACCATGCCGGGCGCCGTCCTGGCCTGCGCCAGCATCGCGTTGATGCCGCTGGTGCTCAACGCCCGCCGCCGGTGCTGCTGCAACGCGCTGGTGCTGTGCACACCGCGCGGATCGGTGACCGCCAGGGACTCCGCCAGGTCTCCGGCGGCCCACAGCACCGTGTCGTCCTCGTCGATCTGCCAGCGGGTGCTGTCCCACCGGAACCAGCCGAGGCCCGGCACGTGCCGGTAGTCGTTGGCGTAGAGCCTGACGAACAGCTTGGCGTTGCCCCGGTCGCTGAGCGTGTCCGGAAGCAGCCCGGCCGGCGTCACCTCTCCCCCGGCCGCGGCCACCGCCTCGGCGGTCTCCCCGCGCTCACGGGCTTCCAGCGCGCTCTGGGCGAGGATCTGCCCGGCGACCGCCCGCGCGTCGAAGAGACCGTGCTGACCGCCGGCCGTCATGCGGCGCCTCCCGGGAGGAGCAGACACCGCCACGCCCGCCCGCTGCCGGGGACGAAGAGCTGGGCCGACCGGGGAGAGGTGGCCTGGCGGATGCCTGAATCTCCTGGGTCGCTGCGCCGAATCCGCAGCTCAGCAGCCATCCGCATCCCCCACAGCGACTCTAGCGACCGAACGATTGAAACAGATTAGCGAAACGAATGTGGCAGAAGGAGTCAGGTGAGGTAACCAGAACAGAGCGTCAACACGGCTGTCAGGGGTCGGCGGGCCGGCCCGGCGACCGGAGTTGCCGGTGCCGTCGGCCGGGGACCGGCGCCGCGGCAGGACGGTTCCGGCAGTGCCCGGGCATCGCGGTGTCCGCCCGTCCGCGCCGCTGGCCGGGGAGCACTCGGCGCCGCTTTGTGGACACCGGGCCGCGGCGACGCCGTCATCGGCGGCGGGGCGGCGTCACGGCCGTGCCGGTCCGGCCCGGAAGGATCCGCAGGGGCCCGTCGCCCGGCGCGCGCGGCGCGGGAGGCCGTTTCGACGCACCGCCGGGAGGGTTCGGAGGCGGTGGGGATCCGGCGCGGAGGAGGACCGGCCGGTCGAAGTCGCCGTCCGGCGCCACGGGCCCACCGCCGCTCGTCCGGCCGCGGGCACGGCTGCGGCCCGGGGGCCCGATGGCCGCCGGGGCGGCTCCCGGCGCCTGTGGGACGCGTTCGTGCAGGCCGGCTTTCCGCGCCATGTCACAGACGGCCGGGCTGACTCGTCTCAGGTTCAGGAGACAGATGCCGGTGGCGGGAAGTTGGTGATCATGCGGGTGTTCGTGGCGGGCGGGACCGGCGCCATAGGGAGGCGGCTGGTACCGCGGCTCGTGGCTCGTGGCCACCGGGTGACGGCGACGACGACGAGTACGGCCAAGCTGGGCCTGCTGACGCGGCTCGGCGCGGACGGGGTCGTGATGGACGGGCTGGACGCGGTGGCGGTCGGCGAGGCGGTGGCCATGGCCCAGCCGGACGTGATCGTGCACCAGATGGCCGTGGTCAGCGGCGAGAAGGCCGACATCAAGCATCCCGACCGGTGGTTCGACACCACCAACCACCTGCGCTCGGAGGGCACGGACCACCTGCTGGCCGCCGCCCAGGCGACCGGGGTCGCCCACTTCGTCGTACGCAGCACCGGCGTCGCGAACGGCATCCGGGAGGGCGGGTGGGTGAAGACGGAGGAGGACCCGCTCGACCCGGAGGAGAACACCACGGCGCACAGGACGGCGGAGGCTGTCCGGCGCCTGGAGGAGGTCATCGTCACGGCGGGCGGCGCTGCCCTGCGGTACGGCGGGCTCTACGGGCCGTCCGTCGTCGACGAGCGGGTCGAGCTGGTGCGCAGGCGGCGGTTGCCGCTCGTCGGAGCCGGCACCGGCCACTTCTCCTGGGTGCACCTCGACGACGCGGTGAACGCGACCGTCCTGGCGGTGGAGCAGAAGGCGCACGGCGTGTTCAACATCGTCGACGACGAGCCCGCCCCGGTCAGCGAGTGGCTGCCCCATCTGGCGGAGTGCGCGGGGGCGAAGCGGCCCCTGCGGGTGCCCAGGTGGCTGGGCCGGCTGCTGGCCGGGGAGGCGATGGTGACGATGATGACCGAGGGACGCGGGTTCTCCAATGCCAAAGCCAAGCGGGAACTGGGCTGGGAGCTGCGCTACCCTTCGTGGCGCCAAGGCTTCAGGGAGGGGCTGGCATGACGCGGACCGAAGAGTTCGAGGAGCTGCGGCCCCTGCTGTTCTCGATCGCCTACCGGCTGCTGGGCAGCGTGAGTGACGCCGAGGACGCCGTCCAGGAGACCTGGCTGCGTTACGAGACCTCCCTGACGCAGCCGAAGTCGACCAAGGCCTTCCTCTCCGCCACGGTCACCCGGATCTCCATCGACGTGCTGCGCTCGGCCCGCTTCCAGCGGGAGGAGTACGTCGGCCCGTGGTTCCCCGAGCCGCTGCTGACCGATCCCGCCCAGGATCCGGCCCGGTCGGCCGAGCTGGCCGAATCGGTGTCGATGGCGGCCCTGCTGCTGCTCGAACGGCTCAGCCCGCTCGAGCGTGCGGTCTTCGTCCTGCGGGAGGTGTTCGGGTTCGGCTTTCCCGAGGTCGCGACCGCGGTGGGCAGGTCCCAGGCGGCGTGCCGCCAGCTCGCGGTGCGGGCGCGGCGTCACATGGAAGCGGGACGCCCCCGGTTCGAGGCGGACCGCCAGGAGCGGGACAGGCTGGCGGCGCGGTTCTTCGACGCCCTGCGGGAGGGCGACTTCGACGGGCTGCGGGAGCTGCTCGCCGCCGACGTCTCCCTGGTCGGGGACGGCGGCGGCAAGGCCCCGCAGCTCGCCAGGACCGTGGTCGGCGCCGACAACGTGACCCGGCTGCTCGCCTCGGTCTTCCCCACGCTGGCGCTGGTCGACGTGACGCTGGAGCGGCACGAGGTGAACGGCCAGCCCGGCGCGATCTTCCGCGCCCAGGACGACAAGGTGCTCAACACCTGGACGCTCGACGTGCTCGACGGGCAGATCCAGACGATCCGCGCGGTGATCAACCCCGACAAGCTCGGCCACCTGGGCCCGGTGGCGGACGCCTGGGAGGTCAACCGCGCGGTGAGGCAGGCACGCCGGTCCGGGGGCTGACCGCCGGTCCGCCGGCGGGCGGCCCGGGAAGTGCCCGGGCTCAGTGGACGCCGACGCTCCCCGAGTGCCGGACGGCGCGGTGGATGTCGAGGGCGGCGGTGGCGCGGTTCAGGGTGATGTAGTGCAGTCCGGGGGCGCCTTCGACGAGGAGACGTTCCGCCAGGGCGGTGGCGTGGTCCACACCGATGCGGTGTCCCTCGGCCGGGTTGTCGCGGGCCGTCTCGAGGCGGTGGGCGAGGTCCTCCGGGAAGGTGGCGCCGGACAGCTCGGCGAAGCGGCGGATCTGGCGCACGTCGGTGGCGGGCATGATCTCCGGGATGATCGGGATGTCGCAGCCCGCGGCCGCCACCCGGTCGCGCAGCCTCAGGTAGTCCTCGGCCCGGAAGAACCTCTGCGTGATGGCGTAGTCGGCACCGGCCCGGCACTTCGCCACGAAGTGCCGGATGTCGCTCTCCCAGTCCGGTGAAC
This sequence comes from Streptomyces sp. DSM 120436, assembly GCF_055778765.1. Classification (NCBI taxonomy): domain Bacteria; kingdom Bacillati; phylum Actinomycetota; class Actinomycetes; order Kitasatosporales; family Streptomycetaceae; genus Streptomyces; species Streptomyces sp. DSM 120436. The sequence goes on from NZ_JBSKBS010000004.1 coordinate 56,531, forward strand.
GCGGGTGCATCTCGGGGAAGGCGGCCACCCCGATCACGAAGTCGCCCAGGGACCGCACGAGTTCGACGAGTTCGTACGCGTACGTGAACCCCTGGGGGTGCGGCGTCCAGCGGCCTCGGGGGTCTCCCGGCGGGTCGCCGCGCAGCACCAGCACGTCCCGGATGCCGGCGTCCGCGTACATGCCGATGATGTGGCGCAGTTCGGCGACCGAGTGGCCGACGGCGGTCAGGTGGGCGACGGGACGCAGGGTGGTCTCGGCCGCGATGCGCCTGGTGATGTCGATCGTCCGGTCGCGTGAGGAGCCCCCGGCTCCGTAGGTGACCGAGACGAAGTCGGGGCGCAGGGCCTCCACGCGGCGGACGGCGTCCCAGAGGGTGCGCTCGCCGGCCGCGGTACGGGGCGGGAAGAACTCGAAGGAGAAGGTCGTCATGGGAATCCGCCTGCGGTGAGGGCCCGCCGGCTGCGGAAGTCCTCCGGGGAGGTCTCGCACGGGGCGGGGGAACGGTTCTCGGTCGTCACGCGCCCACCGGTCGGTCCGCGGCCCCGGCTGCCGTCCCCGGTCCGCCGCCGTCGCCGGCACGCTGCGCGCGGGCCGTGTCCGCGCCCCGCGCGATGCCCGGTGACCGGACGCCGAGCGGCGCCGGCCCGCCACGGGAGCCCCCGGCCGACCGGTGGTCCCGGCCGGTCCCGGGAATCCCGTCGCACACCGGTTGCCCGACCGGGACGTCCGCCGTGGACGCGACGTCGCAGGCCACGCGCACCGGGCCTTCGCCGGCCGGCGTCCCCGCGGCGGTCCAGGACCGCGGACCGCCGCGCGGCGGCGCCCCGAGGAGCGTGCGGCCGGTCCGGCCGGCGGTCTCATCGGGGCGGCCCCGGGAAGGACCCGGGCGGGCCGGACCGGAGAAGGACGGCCCCCGTGGAGATCCGCGGGCTGAGGGTCCCGCACGCGGCGCCGGCCCCTTGAGGGAACGCGCGGTTCTGCCCGGTGTGCGCGGGGGCGTTCTCTCCCCGGCGTCGCGCATCAGGCGCTGCGGTAGGCGACCCGCACGGCCATGTCCGTCAGTTCGCTGCGCCACACCGGGTCCACGGGCGCGTCGGCGATGGCCTTGCAGCCCCGCTCGACGAGGTCGGCGATGTGCTTCTCGACGTCGGAGGGGACACCGGTGTCCAGGAGGCGGCCGCGCACCTCGGCGGGAGGGTGTCCCGGTTCCGTGATCAGGCTGCGGATGTGCTCGTCCCGCTGCATCGCCCAGCCGAGGAGCAGGGTCATCTTGTGCTGGCTGAAGTCGAGTCCGGCGGGTTTTCCGGTGTCCGCGGAGCTCCCGAACGCGTCCAGCAGGTCGTCGCGGAGCTGGAACGCCTCGCCCACCGCCTCTCCGTACTCCCTGAAGGCGTGGGCGAGGTCGGGACGTCCCGCCACGCTCGCCCCTACGGCCAGCGGCCGGTGGATGGTGTAATGGCCGGATTTGACCAGGGCGATCAGCCGGGAGAGTCGGGGGTCGACGGAGAACTCCGCGGCCGCGGCGAGATCCAGGTACTGACCGATCATCAGCTCCGAGCGCAGCGTGCTCCACACCGGGACCACCGTCGACGGCGCCCGGGACATCAGCTGCTCCGAGTAGACCAGGGCCAGGTCGCCGACGAGTACGGCCACGCTCTCGCCGAACCGGCGCGACTCGCCCTGCCACCCATGGCGGGCGTGCAGCGCGGAGTGCTTCGCGTGGACGGTCGGCTCGCCGCGCCGCTGGGCGGAGGCGTCGAAGATGTCGTCGTGGACGAGGGCGGAGACGTGCAGCATCTCGAGAGCCGCGGCGGCCGCCACGATCCCGGGGGCCTGCGGGTCACCGCCCGCGGCGAGATGACCGGTGACGCAGAAGGCCGGCCGGATGCGCTTGCCGCCCGACGCGACCAGGTCGGACAGCGCGTCGATGGCGACGACGGCCCGCTCGTCCACCTCGGCCCACACGTCGCGCTCGGCCGCGAGGAAGGAACGCAGCTCCCGCTCCACGCGCTGCAGCAGTTCCTCACTGGTGCGGCGCGCGGTGGCGGACGGCTCCCGGTCCGCACCCGACCGGGGGGGTACTTGTGCAGTCACACGTTTCTCCTTGTGCAGGGGGATGTGCACGGGGGCACGGAGCCGGGTCGACGGCCTGGCCGGCCTCCGCCGTGCGTGCCGTCCTCGTCGGCTGCGGGCAGGGCGGGCCGGTGTGGTCCCTTCACCACTCGATCAGTGCGAGCCCGGCTGCCATGCCGCCTCCGAAGGCGGCGAGGAGGACGAGGTCGCCGGGGTGGAAGGCGCCCTGGCGGGCGGCGGCGTCGAGGGTGATGGGCAGGGAGGCGGCTCCGGTGTTGGCGTAGTGCGTGAGGGTCTGGTGCATGGTGGCGTTGGGCAGGGCCAGGTCGGTGAAGACGGTTTCCAGGAGGCGTCCGTTGGCCTGGTGGGGGACGAAGTGGCGGATGTCGTCGGGGGTGACGCCGGCCTCGTGGAGGAACTGCTTGGTGAGCGGGGGGAGGTGGTCGGTGACGAAGCGGGCGACATCGCGTCCGGTCATGGCGAAGTACTGCCGGCCGGCGTCGAGTGCGGGGTGGTCCAAGGGGTGGCGGCTGCCGCCGGCGGGGACATGGATCAGGTGGGATAGCTCGCCGAAGGTGTGCTGGGTCATGTGGCGGATGCGCGGGCCCTGGCCGGTGGCGCCCAGAACGAGTGCGCCGGCGCCGTCGCCGAAGAGGATGACGGTTTTTCGGTCGGTGGGGTTGAGGATGCGCGAGTAGATGTCGGCGCCGATGACGAGGGCGTGGCCGCCTTGGCGGGCGAGGATGCCCTCGGCGGCGGAGAGCGCGAAGACGGTTCCGGAGCAGACGGCGTTGACGTCGAAGGCGGCGGCGTTGGCGGCACCGAGGTGGTGCTGGACGTAGGCGGCGGTGGGGGGCTGGGGCCGGTCGGGTGTGGAGGTGGCGACGACGATGGCGGACAGGCGGTCGGCGGTGACGCCGGCCGAGGTGAGCGCGGCGCGGGCTGCCTCGGCGGCCAGGTCCGAGGTGGCCTGGCCGGGCGCGGCCCAGCGTCGCTGTTTCATTCCGGTTTTACGGGTGATCCAGGCGTCGTCGACGCCGGCTGCCGCGCCGACCTCGTCGTTGGTGACGATCCGTTCGGGCACGTAGGCACCCGTGCCGAGGACTCTGACGTCGCTCATGCGGCTGCCCCCCTTCAAGAGTGTGGAAATCACTGCGTGCACTGCACGTGCGGGCCGGCGCCCGCGGGGCCCCGGCCCGCGGGCGCTCTAGCGCTTCTCGTAGATGCGCTTGTGACCGCTGAGCCCGGCCAGCCGGAAGGGTCCGGTGGTCTGCGACGGAGTGGGGTGGTCGCCCCCGTCGGTGGGGAAGGACCGCTCGTGCAGTTCGCGGTAGTCGGCGTAGCCGAGCGGCCTGCGCCGGTCGACCGCCTCGTTGTGCGCCGCGGTCCGCAGGTGCTCCCGGTACCCCGGGACGACGGTGCCGGCGAAGAACTCGGCGACGCTGCCGGATCCGTAGCTGAGGAAGCCGACCGGCCGGCCGGTCAGGTCGTCCCCCTGGTCGAGCACCGAGGCGAGGCCGAGGTACACCGACGCGGTGTAGCTGTTGCCGATGACGGTGTTGTACGACGTGGTCCGTCCGACGGCGCGCTCGACCGCGTCCTTGTCGGGGTCGTACCCGCAGTAGTTCAGCAGGTGGCGGTGGGCCTTGTAGGCCATCTTCGTGAACGGCTGGTGGTAGCAGAACGCGGCGAACTCCTCCAGCGGGCGGCCGCCCTGCTCGCCGTAGTCCTTCCAGCTGCCTTCCACCGCCTGCAGGTACGCGGCGATGGACTCCTGCCCGTCGACCAGTGCGGCCTCACGGTAGTTCGGCCGCCAGAAGTCCATGACGTCGGCGGTGAACAGGCCCGACGGCTCCTCGATGCGCACCAGGGCCGGGTCCGCGCCGACCAGCATGGCCACCGCGGCCGCGCCCTGGGTGGCCTCGCCCGGGCTGTCCAGCTCGTACTTGGACACGTCGCTGGCGATCACGAGGACCCGCTGGGCGGGATCGCGCCGCACCAGGCCGATGGCGAACTGCAGGGCGGCCGTCGCCCCGTAGCAGGCCTGCTTCAGCTCGACGACCCTGGTGGCCGACGGCAGGCCGAGCAGGGAGTGCACGTACACGCCGGCCGCCTTGGCCTGGTCGATCGACGACTCCGTCGCGAGGACGACCGTGCGTATGCGGTCCGCGCCGTGCCGGGCGACGACGGGGGCCGCGGCGGCGGCGGCCATGGTCACGATGTCCTCGTCGGCGGCGGGCACGCTCATCGACCGCTGGCCGATGCCCACGTGGTACTTGCCGATCTCGGTGCCGTTGTGCTCGGCGAGTTCCGTGTGGGGCAGGACGAACTCGGTGGTAGCGAAGGACAGATCGTGAATTCCGATCGCGGAATCGTTGGCCATCTCCTAAACACCGACCTTTACTGTCTTGTCGTCGCGTTCCAACTGGACGTGCGCGCGCATGAGTTCGCCAGGGTTCGTCTGTGCTGCCAGGAGCGAGAGCTCACCGCACAGCACGGTCGCCGCCGCGATGACGGCGAGCCGGCGCGCGTTCTCCCCGGGCTCGCGGTCGGCCTTGCAGCCGAGCCTGGTCAGGTTCGTCTCCACGAAGCTGAGGCCCTTGCCGTTGCCCACCGTGCCGACGATCAGGTTCGGCAGCGTGCAGGCGAAGTACAGGTCTCCGTCCCGGTCCTCGGCCATCACGACGCCCTGGGAGCCCTCGACGATGTTGGCCGCGTCCTGGCCCGTGGCCAGGTAGAAGCCGAGCAGCATGTTCGCGAAGTGGGCGTTCGCCGAGCGGATGCCGCCGGCGAGCAGGGTGCCGAGCATGTTCTTGCGGATGTTCAGCTCGACGATCTTGGCGGCCGTGGTGTGCAGGACCTCCTCGACCACGTCGCGCGGCACGAGCAGTTCCGTGACCACGTTCTTGCCGCGGCCGAGGATGCCGTTGACCGCGGTGGCCTTCTTGTCCGTGCAGTAGTTCCCGGAGATCGATCCGTAGGAGATGCCCGGGATCGTCTTCAGCAGGTGCTGCAGGAGCACGTCGGAGGCGAGGGTGGCCATGTTGTGGCCGGAGGCGTCCCCGGTGGAGAACTCGAACCGGACGAAGAGCAGGTTGGCGTTGATCTCGTGCCGGATGCCGATCAGCCGGGCGAACCGGCTGCAGCCGCGCACCACCTCGCGCAGCTCGTCGATGCGCGCCTCGATCGTCTGCGCGGCCGCGTACGCGGTCTGCGCGTCCGTCGCCTCGACGAGCACCGAACGTGTCATCCGCTCGTCCACGAGCGTGGCGACGATGCCCTTCTCGGCCAGCATGGAGACCTTCGCTCCCCGGCCCACCGACGGCCACAACGGCGACTCGTAGGTGGCGAGCGGCACCTGGGTCTCGGTGGTGGTGACGTTCCCCGAGATGCGCACGGGTCCCACCCACCTCATCGGGACTCCGGCGATCGCGTGCGCGTCAGTCATCATGTGCTCCCGTCGTCTTGTGGAGGGTGCCGGCGGAGCCGGACCGCTGGGCGAGCAGCCGTGTGTCGATGCCCCGGTCCGTGCAGAAGGAACGAAGGTCGCGGTGGACCAGCAGGTCGCAGCGCGCCAGGTCGGCGGGGGTACGCGCGCCGAGCATGGTCATCAGCGCCGCGAGCTGGTCGAGCCACGTCGAGATCTGTGACACCAGCGCGGGCACGCCGCCGTCGAGGAGGGTGCGCAGGAAGCCCCCGGACGCGCCGACGCCGGAGGCGCCGAGCGCCAGCGCACGGGCCACGTCGAGCGGATGGCGCACGCCGCCGGAGGCGAGCACGGGAATGCCGACGTCCTGCGCGTCCAGGAGGCAGGCGGCGGTGGACTGCCCCCAGCCGTGCATGAAGGCGTAGTCGGCGGGGTCCCGCCGGCCGTTCTCGATGCGGGCGAAGTCGGTGCCGCCCCGGCCGCCGAGGTCCGCCACCCGCACGCCCAGGTCCCGCAGCAGCAGGACGGTCTGCCGGCTCAGCCCGTTGCCGACCTCCTTGACGATCACGGGGACGTCGACGTTCGCGGCGATCTTCTCGATCTGCGGGACCCAGGAGGAGAACGACCGGTCGCCCTCCGGCATCACCGTCTCCTGGGCCGTGTTGACGTGGATCTGCAGGGCGTCGGCCTCCAGCAGGCCGATGGCCCGACGTGCCTGGTCGACCGATGCCGTCGCGTTCACGTTCGCCATGACGAACCCGTCGGGGTTCTCCGTGCGCAGCACCTGGAACGTGTCGGCGCACGAGGGGTCCTTGAAGTACGCGCTCATGGATCCCGACGCGATGGGCACCCCGGTCTCGCGGGCGGCGATGGCCAGGTCCCGGTTGATGATGCCGGTCTTCACGCTGCCGCCCGTCATCGCGTTGATGTAGAGCGGCACCTGCCAGGAGACGCCGGCGAAGGCCGTGGCCAGGGACACGTCCGGCCGGTCGATGCCGGCCAGGGCGTGGTGGACGAACGACACGTCGTCGAACTGGTTGCGTCCGCTGTGCTCCTGCTGCTGCTCGACGGCGAGCCGTACGTGGTCGTCCTTGCGCTGAGCGATCATTTCTCGTTCCCTTCCGGGGCGGGACGGACCGGCAGGGGCAGCACCCCGGCCGTTTCCCACCGCTTCCGTACGTGTGAAATGTCCGACGCCGCTCCGGCGTCCAGCAGGGCGATGCCGCAGTCGCCGCCCCCCGCCCCCGAGGGCTTGGCCGCGCCTCCGACGGCTTCGGCGGCGGCGCAGAGCTCCGTCAGCCTGGTCGTGAAGATCCCGAGGCCGACCTCGTCGTCCAGGCGCGCCAGTTCCCGCCGGGCCCGGCGGATCTGCTCGAGCAGTCCCCGGCGGTCCCCGGCCTCGAGCGCGGCGACCGAAGCGTGCACGCAGTCGGTGGTGGCCTCCACGAACCGCCGGTGGGAGGCGGTGCCCCGCCAGGTCCGGCGGTGCAGGTCGGACACGAGATCCGCGGTGGAGGCCGGTTCGCCGGTCCAGCCCACCTCCAACGCCAGTCCCCGGGGCGGCGGCAGCCTGCGCACCTCGAAACCCGGCCAGGGCGCGCGCAGTGTCCTGTCGATCCCCAGGCGCCGCGCCAGGTCGAGTACGGCGGCGCGGTCGGGCGCCCGGTAGGCGATCCAGCCGCCCCAGGTACTGGCGGCGAGGTCCCCGCCGGAGCCCTTGGCGTCGATCCGCGCCGTGGCGAGCATGGCCAGCCGGAACCGGTCCTCGAGGGACAGTTCCACGCCGCAGAAGGACGACACGGCCGCAACGGTCGCCACGGTCACCGCGCCGCTCGAACCCAGGCCGTACTTCCTGCCGTTGTCGTGCAGGCGGCTGCCCACCGAGACGTCCAGCGCGGGCACCGGCAGGCCCCGCTCGGCCAGCAGCCGGCCCACGACCTCGATCGCCGCGATCACGTGGGCGAGGGCGCGCGCCCGTCGCGCACCGTCCTCGCCGCGCACGACGAGCCCGCCCTCGTGCCACCGTGCCCGCGCCGGCTGCGTGCCGAGGTCGGAGGAGAGCACGGTGTCGGCGTCGGCGGAGCCGGACACGGTGACCGTCACGTGCCGGTCGACCGCCACCAGGATCGCCGGGTTCCCGGGATCCACCACCGCGTACTCCCCCGCGACGAACAGCTTGCCCGGCGCGCGCCGGACGACCGTGCCCTGCCGTGTCATCGTCCGGCCTCGTCCAGCAGGCGGGCGCCCGGCCCCGGTCCGGCGACGTACGCCGCGCCGTCCGGGACGGCACGGCGTACGGCCTCGGCCACCCGGTCCGCGTCCGCGCGGCGGCAGAGCACCTTGACGTTCGGGCCGGCGTCCATGGTGGCGTAGGCCGGCACGCCGTCCCGCCGGAGCCGGAGCACCAGATCGAGCACGGTGAGCGTGGCGGGCGACAGGTAGCGCACCGCCGGGCGCGCCGCCAGCATGGTCGCGTGCATGCCGAACGCGTTGCGCTCCGCGATCTCCCCGACCGCTTCGAGGTCGCCCAGCCGCAGCGCCGTCCGCATCTCCGCCAGGTCGGCCCGGCTGGAGTCGGCCCACGATCCGTACAGCGGGGACGTGGCGACGGTCCGGCGCATGGCCTCCCGGCTGGAGACGGCCTTGGGTCCCGCGTTGACCACGGCGATGACCAGCGCCGGGTCGATGTCCGCCACGGACACCGGCTCGGCGTAGGAGCCGAGGTCCGCGTCGGTGCCGGTGCCGGTGCCGGCGTGCCAGACGGCGAAACCGCCGAAGACCGACCGCGACGCCGACCCGGAGCCGCGCCGGGCCAGGCGGGACAGCGCCGTGGCGTCGAGGTCGAGCCCGTACGCGCGGGCCGCGGCGACGGCCAGGGCGGCGAACCCGCTGGCGGAGGAGGCCAGGCCCGCTCCGGTGGGGACGGTGTTCTCGGTCTCCACCACGGCCCGGTGCGCGAGCCCGGCCCGCTCCCGCACCAGTTCCAGGAACGCGACGATGCGCCGGTGCGCCTCGCCCGTCGCGGGGACGCCGTTGAACGTCACGTCGTCGCTCCCGGCCCCGGGAACGAGCCGGACGCGGGTGGTCGTCGGGAAGATGTCCAGCGTCATCGACAAGCTGTCGGTGCGGGGAAGGACCAGTCGCTCGTCGCGCTTGCCCCAGTACTTGATCAGGGCGATGTTCGGGTGCGCGACGGCGGTGGCGCTTCCCGCGGTGTCCTGCTCCCGCGGCCGGACCGGGGTGGCGTGTTCACTGCGCATGGTTGTCGAGCCCCTTCAGCGGTACGACCCACGTCTGTACGGCGCCGGCCTCGTGCAGCCGCCGGGTGACGGCCCTGGCCTGCTCCGGCCGGACCAGGGCGATCATGCAGCCGCCCAGGCCGCCGCCGGTGATCTTGGCTCCGAGGCCGCCCGCCTCGATCGCGGCCTCCACCAGCGCGTCGATCCGGTCGGTGCTGAGCCCTGCCGCGCGGAGCAGCCGGTGGTAGTCGGTGAGTTGCGAGCCGAGGTCCTTCGGTTCGCCCTCGGCGAGGGCCTGCTGGGCCGCGCGGGTCAGGTCCGACGCCCGGTCGACGAACCGCTCCTGTGCGCCGGCACGGTGCCGGAACCTCTCACGCAGCAGCTCGACCGCTTCGTTGGTGCTGCCCGCGACGCCGCTGTCCGCGACGATGAACAGGCCGTCCCAGCCGATCTTCAGCTGCTGGACCTCGCCCGCCCGGAACAGCAGCGGGGCGGACGCGCCGACGGCCCGGGCGTCGACTCCGCTGGCCCGGCCGTGCGTCATGTTCTCCGCCGTTTGCACCAGGTCGAACGCCGTGTCCTCGGGGAGCTCGAGGCCGAAGAGGTCGGCGAGGGCGAAGACGATCGCACGCGAGCTGGCCGCACTGGAGCCGAGCCCCCGGCCGAGCGGGATCGCGCTGTCGAGGAGCACGTCGAGGTGCGGCCTGCCCGACACGCCCATCCTGGCCTTGAACTCGGTGAACAGTCGGCGCAGGCCGTCGGAGCTCTGCGTCACCATCGCCCGCGACGGGGAACCGGTCATCGTGTAGGACAAGTCGCCCTGGCCCTCGAAGAGGCGGGAGGACCATCCGGCGTTGGCCGTGACCGTCAGCTGCGGAACCGGAAGGGCGAGCGCCGGGGCGCCGTAGACGACCGCGTGCTCCCCCAGCAGGATGACCTTGGCGTGAGCGCGACCAATGCCCACCGAACGGGCCCGGTGGCCTTCTGACATCTCCTCCACTGAGCTCGGTAGGGTCAACGCACTCAGCTCCCTCTGTCTTTTCTGCATGGGGACCGCATCGTCTGAGAAAGGAATGAAGCAGGACGTCGGACGGGGCCGTGTCCGCACAAGCACGCAGCTTTCACGGAACGGCCGCTCAGGGGTGGAGCAGCGGGCCGCCGGATGGCGCCGCTCCCCGGGGACCGCCACGGCCGCCGGACCACCGCACGCGGCGGGGGACTTCGTCCGCCGGCCGTCGGCACCGCGCGGCGCCGTCCCGGCGGGGGTGTTCACGCGTCCCGTCCCGCGTGCGACGGCGCGCACGGACCGGACGGGATTGCGCGGACGGGGGGGGGGAAGGGCCCGGTCCGCCCGCGCGTGGCGCGAGACCGCCGCACGCCGCGGCAGCCGGCACCGCACGCCCGGGCGGGCTTTTCATCGGGTGCGGAAGAGGCCGGCGTCGTGCGGGCGGCGGCCCGGTTCGGCGTGCGCGGACCGGCGGCCACGGCACGCGCCCCCTGCTTCGCAACAGCTTTCGGGCAGGGGAGACGTGGGTGAATAGTGACACGGTGGTGCCGTGACGCCAACACCGGGAAGAAGTGACCTGGGTCACTTCGGGCGAGATCCCGCCGAGCCTCGCGCCGGAGCGGCACGCCGGACGGATGCCGCGGCCGGCGCAGGCGAACGCGCCCGTCCCGCCGGGGATTTCGGCGGTCTGCCGGCGCCGGCCGCCGCCCCCGTCGCCCGGCCGGGCGGGGGCCGTCACCGGGCCGCCGGGACCGCCGTCGCGGCCGGCCGGACACGTCCGCGGAGCGACGACGGCCTCCGGCGGGTCCGACGGCGGTGCCGGAGCCGGCGACCCCGCACAGGGGGCGCCGGCGGAACGGACACCCGGCGCGGACCGCCCGAGGCGCGGGACGCCACGGTGCGGCGGGCAGTCCGCACAGACGGAACGCCGCCGCACCACCCGCACCGGAACCGGCTGCCCGACATGTCCCGCCGCCGGATCAGGGCCGACGCTGCAGGGCGATCTCCGTCAGTTCCTCGATATCGAACTCCGAGCGACGGTGCGGCGCGCCGTAGCGGGTTATCTTCCCGCGGCTCACCCACTTGCGGATCGTCGCTTCGGACACGCCCACGGCGAGTGCGGCCACCTTTGTGGGAACGAGCCTGTGACTCGGGGGCTTGATCATGCGGTGACACCCTTTCGCTGCCGTTCCATGAGTTTCCTGAGACCGAGCCACTCGTGAACTTTCCATGAATGACCCGAAGAACAGGAGATGCTGTTTCCCGTATTTCCGCCGCTCAGGGGAGAGGCGCTGATCGTCCCGGTGCAGTCGTCCATGACGCACTTCCTGGTGAGCGTCCGGACGTCGCTCGGGTCGGGATCGATGGTCCGGCGCAGTTCGGCGACGAGACCCTCGATCTCCTCCGCGAAGCCGACCGCCGAGGGCTGGGCGGTGATCCACTGCAGGTGCAGCGTGAGGAACCGCGCCAGGTGGGGGACGGTGCGGCGCGGCGCGGTGGTTCCGAGCCGCTCCACGACCGTTCTCGACCACGACTCGAGGAGAGCGAGGATGTTGTGACGGGCGTCGAGCACCGAGATGTCCATGTAGTCGCGCCGTCGGCTTCCCGACACCTTGGTCGGATTCGTCTGCCGAGCCGGCGGCGACACGTGGTGCAGGCATTCCTGATGGAGCCCCGGGAGTGCGCGCAGATTGCGTTCCATCCGCTTGATGCAGGGAACGCACAGAACGGATCCGGCGGCGGCGCGGCTTTCCCGGGCATGACCTCCGGGGCATGAGAGTGGCCTCATCGGAACTCCGTCATGAGTCGGCTCGCCCTCATGACCTCTGTACGCCACATGAACACCCCGTGTCCATTTCGGAGCCGACGCGGCATTCCCTGTCCCTGGTTGATCGCCTTCGTGAAGAAACTCCATGCTCCGCTCTCCGCCCGGTCCAGTCCGGTGAAAATGTGTGAGCCCGAAGAGCATGAACGGAACGGCTCTTCGGCGGGCAGTCCAATTACCCGACCGGAGACTCGAGTCCCGATACAGCCTCGTTCGGGCCCGCTCGCGAAAGCAGCCCGGCGGTCCGCGCCCGCGGTGATCGGCTTCCGGAGCCGGCCCTCCCCGCCCGAGCGCTCGTCCCCCTCCAGCCGACTTCCACCCGGAAGCGAGTCCTGGTTGAGCCCCTGCGCCGACGGTGGCCCAGGAAGGAGGCACTGTGGACGGTACGCACGGAGGAGACCGCGCAGGAAGCGCCGGACTCCCCGCAGGGCCGCTCGTCACGGCGGCCGCTCAGTTTCCCCCGAACGACCCCTCTCCCCCCGGACGCGCGAGCACCCGCGCACCCGCCCCGCCTGCCGGAGGCGGCACCGCGGCACCCCTCGAGGTGTGCATCGTCGGGGCCGGTCCCCGGGGCCTTTCCGTACTGGAACGGCTCTGCGCGCAGGAACGCAAGTCACCCCGCCGGCACACCGTCACCGTGCACGTCGTCGACCCGGACCCGCCGGGCTCGGGACGGGTGTGGCGCCCTGCGCAGTCCCGGCACCTGCTGATGAACACCGTTGCCTCCCAGGTGACGGTCTACACCGACGCCAGCGTCCGCATCGACGGTCCGCTGGAGGAGGGGCCGAGCCTGTACCAGTGGGCCAGGGCCGTGGAGGCGGGCACGCTCGGCACCGGCCCGGAGACCGTCGGCGACGAGGTCCTCGCCGAGGCGCGCGCTCTGGGCCCCGACTCCTATCCCACACGCGCCCTCTACGGCTGCTACCTGACGTGGGCGTTCCGGCGCGTCGTCGCGGACGCCGCCGCCCACGTGACGGTGCGCACGCATCGCGTACGGGCCGTGGCCCTCGAGGACGCCGACCCCGCATCGGGCCACGCGGGACCCCAGACCGTCCTCCTGGAGGACGGCACCCGGCTGACCGGTCTGTCCGCGGTCGTGCTCGCCCAGGGCCACGTACCGGTCCGGCCCACCGCCGCGGAGCGGGAGCTGGCCGGTTTCGCCGCCCGGCACGGGCTGACGTACGTGGCCCCCGCCAACCCGGCCGACGTGGACCTGTCGGGCGTCCGGCCCGGCCAGAGCGTGCTGCTGCGCGGACTCGGGCTCAACTTCTTCGACTACATGGCGCTGTTCACCCACGGCCGGGGAGGCGTCTTCACCCGTGCCGGCGGTCGCCTGGTCTACCGGCCCTCGGGCCGCGAGCCGCGCCTGTACGCGGGGTCCCGGCGCGGTGTGCCCTACCAGGCGCGCGGCGAGAACGAGAAGGGCCCCCACGGCCGGTACTTCCCCCGGCTCCTCACCGCCGGGTACGTCGCGGCGCTGCGTGCCCGGGAGCCGCGCGGCGCGGCCATCGACTTCGCCGCCGACCTGTGGCCGCTGATCTCCAAGGAGGTGCGCGGCGTCTACTACGCCACCCTGCTCGCCGCACGCGGCGAACCCGCCTCGGCCGGCGAGGAGTTCACCGAGCGGTTCCTGCGCGCCGAGGCGGGCCCGGAGGAGGACCGGCTCCTCGACGAGGCCGGGATCGGCCCGGCCGAGCGCTGGGACTGGGAGCGCGTCGCCCGCCCCTACGACGCCCGCGCCCTCGGCGACCCGGCCGCCTTCCGCAGCTGGCTGCGCGACCACCTCGACGAGGACGTCCGGCTGGCCCGCCAGGGCAACGTGAGCGGACCGGTCAAGGCCGCGCTCGACGTCCTGCGGGACCTGCGCAACGAGGTGCGGCTCGCCGTCGACCACGCCGGCCTGACCGCCGCCTCCCACCGTGACGACCTCGACCACTGGTACACACCGCTCAACGCCTACCTGTCCATAGGCCCGCCGGTGTCCCGCATCGAGGAGATGGCCGCGCTCATGGACGCGGGCGTCCTCGACGTGACCGGTCCCGGACTGCGCGTCACCGCGGACGCGCACGATCCGCTCGGCCCCTGCTTCACCGGTACGTCGAGCGAGATACCCGGCGTGCGGGTGCGGGCCGAGGTCCTCATCGAGGCCCGCCTGCCCGAGATCGACCTGCGGCGCACCGCGGACCCGCTGATGAACCGTCTGCTGCGGACCGGACAGTGCCGTCCTCACCGCATTCCCCGCGCGGCGGCGGACACCGACGGCGACACGGGCGGCGCGGACCACGAGACGGGGGGCCTCGCCGTGTCGGAACGGCCCTACCACCTGATCGACGCCCGGGGCGTACCGCATCCCCGGCGCTTCGCCTACGGGGTGCCCACCGAGTCCGTGCACTGGGTGACCGCCGCCGGCATCAGGCCCGGCGTCGGCTCCGTCACCCTCGAGGACTCCGACGCCATCGCGGCGGCCGTCCTCGCCGTGCCCGCGGCGGCGGCCGTGCCACGGCGACCGCGCGCCCCTGTGACCGGCCCCGCCACCGCCCCGACGACCACACCCCCGAGCACGAAGGCGGACGCATGACCTCCCTGCAGGAGCCCCGGCGGAGCACACCCCTGCCCGACCACCTGGACGCCGGGCTGCTCTCACCGGTCCGGGCGGGCACCCCCGTCGAGTCGGCCGTGGGCGACGGCGCCTGGCTGCAGGCGATGCTCGACGCGGAGGCGGCCCTGGCCCGCGCCCAGGCCCGTTGCGGCACGGTGCCCGCACACGCGGCCGAGGCCATCACGGCCGCCGCCCGCGCCGACCTGCTGGACGTGCGCGAGCTGGCGCTCGCCGCGCGGGAGACCGCCAACCCGGTCGTGGGCCTGGTCAAGGCGCTGACCGCAGTGGTCGCGGAACGCTCCCCCGAGGCCGCCGAGTACGTGCACCGCGGTTCCACCAGCCAGGACGTCCTCGACACCGGCGCGATGCTGGTGGCCGCACGCGCGCTGCGCCTGATCCTCGCGGACCTGCGGGCCGTGGCCGACGCCCTGGCCGGCCTCGCGGCCGATCACCGGGACACCGTGATGGCGGGCCGTACCCTCGCGCTGCACGCCGTCCCCACGACCTTCGGGCTCAAGGCGGCCGGGTGGCGCAGCCTGGTCCTGGAGGCGGCCGGCCGCCTCGAGAGGATCGCCCGCGGAGGGCTTCCGGTGGCGCTCGGCGGCGCAGCCGGGACCCTGGCCGGCTATCTGCAGTACGCGGGCGAGGACTCCGACCCCACGGCCGTGCTCGACGAACTCGGCGCCGCCTTCGCCGCCGAGACCGGGCTGGCCGCCCCCGTACTGCCCTGGCACGCCCTGCGCACGCCCGTCGCCGACCTGGGAGCCGCCCTCGCCCACACGGCCGGGGCCCTCGGCAAGATCGCCGCGGACGTGCTGGTCCTCACCCGTACCGAGGTCGGCGAAGTGGCCGAGCCCGCGGTCGCCGGGCGGGGTGCCTCGTCGGCCATGCCGCACAAGCGCAACCCCGTGCTCGCCACCCTGATCCGCTCCGCCGCCCTCCAGGTGCCCGCCCTGGCCACCGTGCTGCTCCAGAGCCTGCCCGCCGAGGACGAGCGCTCGGCCGGAATGTGGCACGCCGAGTGGCAGCCGCTGCGCGAGTGCCTGCGGCTCACCGGAGGAGCCGCGCACACGGCCGTCGAACTCACGCGGGGACTCACCGTCCACCCGGAGCGGATGCGCGCCAACCTCGAGGCGACCGGTGGGCAACTCGTCTCCGAGCGGGTCTCGGCCGTCCTGGCGCCGCGCCTGGGCAAGGCGGCGGCCAGGGAACTGCTGGCCCGGGCGTCGCTGCTCGCCGCCCGGACCGGCCGGCCGCTGGCCGACGTACTGGCCGAACTTCCGCAGCTCACCGGCGTGCTGAGCCGGGACGAGGCGGTCGCGCTGCTCGACCCGGCCGGTTACACCGGTCTCGCCGGTCCCCTGGTCGACCGGGCGCTCACGGAGCCGGTGCGCTCGCGGACCGCGGCGCCGTGACGGAGGAGGCCGATGCGCGAGGGGCGCCGCTGCGGGAGGGGGCCGGCCCCGCGCGGCCGTCCTCCCGCCGTGCCCGGGTCCTTCCGCCGCGGGAGGGACGCGAGTCCGGGGCCGCCCGTCGGCGCGACGCCCCCCGGTCGCCGTGGCGGCGTGCCGCTCCACGAGGCGACGCCGGGTCCGCGCGCGCACCGGCCACGCGTCCCCGGCCGCGGGCCGCGTGGAGTCGCCGGCGCCCTCCGGACCGCCGCCGCCAGCGGCGGTCCGGACCCGCCGAGTCCCCACCGCCACGGCTTCCCGCCGCCTCCGCTCGAGCATTCCTCGAGGTCTCCTCGCGGCTGCCTCGACAGTCGCTCGAACTCGTGACCCCCGGCCGGTCGAATCCTGTCGCGCGGGCGGCCGCGCACCGCATGATGCAACCACAACCCACGCGGAGGGGAGGCGAGTTGATGCCCGAAGCAGGTGTCATCGACGAGGGCGACGGCCACGGTCACGCCGTGGTCATCGGCTCGGGCATCGCCGGGCTCACCGCGGCGCGGGCCCTGGCCAACTTCATGGACCGGGTCACCGTGCTCGAGCGCGACTGGGTGCCCCGCGGACCGTCCCGGCGCCGGGGCGTCCCCCAGGCGCGGCACACCCACAGCCTCACGGCGGACGCCCAGCAGGGCCTGGAGCGGTTGTTCCCCGGCGTGGGCCGGGACCTGACCGAAGCGGGAGCGGTGCGCGTCCGCATGCCCGAGGACATGCTGCTGCTCGGCCCGGGCGGCTGGCTGCCCCGGTTCGACTCCGGCCTGTCGATGCTGAGCGCGAGCCGTGACCTGATCGACGCGGTGGTGCGCGACCGGCTGCGCGCCGACCCCAAGGTGACCTTCCTGCAGGAGCACGAGGCCGTCTCCCTGCTGCCCGGCCGCCACGACACCGTCACCGGCGTGTGGGTGCGCGGCCGGGACCGGAAGGCGCCCGGCGGGTGGGGCGCCCCGCGCCTGCTCTCCGCCGACTTCGTGGTGGACGCCACCGGACGCGGCTCGCGTGCGCCCCAATGGCTCGCCGAGCTCGGCTACGGGTCGCCCGCGGAAACGGTGACCGAGGCCAGGACCACGTACGCCACCTCCGTGTTCGCCCCGCCCGTCGGCCATGTCGCCGACTGGAAGAGCCTGTGGTTCATGGCCTCCGCCGACGATCCGGCCCAGGGCGTGCTCAACCCCGTCGAGGGCGGCCGCTGGTCGGTCACGCTGTCCGCGGGAGCCGGCGAACGCCCGCCCGCCGACCACGCCGGGCTGCTGCGCGCCGCGGGCGCCCTGCGCCACCCGTTACTGCGCGAGGTGCTCGAGGCCGCCACGCCCCTCGGGCCGGTCTACGGCTGCGACCGCACCGGGAACCGGTGGCGCCACTACGAGAGGATGCGCCGCTGGCCGGACCAGTTCCTCGTGGTCGGCGACGCCTTCGCCGCCCTCGACCCGGCTCACGGCCAGGGCATGACGACAGCGGTGCAGTCCGCCCTCCTCCTCGACCACATGCTCGCCGCCCACGGCACCGCGGTCGGCCTCTCCTACCGGCTGCGCCGGGCCCTCGCCCACCAGCTGGCCCCCGCCTGGCGGACGAGCATCCGCGGTCTTCGCGCGGCCGACGGGTCGCCGGCCGGAGTACGCGCCCGGCTCGGCAGGCGGTACGCCGCCCGGGTCGCGGCGGCCGCGACCGCCGATCCGCGGGCGGCGAGGCTGCTCCTGGAACTGCGGCAGGCGGCCGCCCCGCCCGCCGCCGCGGTGCGGCCGGGTGTGCTGCGGGCCGTGCTCCGGGGCCCGCGCGGTCCGGTCGCGGCGGCGCCGCCCAGCACCACCCACGGCCCGAACGCGCGTCCTCGCCGCTCCGCCGCCGCGGACGCCCCCGTCGCCGGCCCCCTCCCCGGCTCCGCTCCCCCGCCCAGGACCACCGCGGGCGCCGTGCCGCACTGGCCGGCCGCGGCGCCCTCCCACGACCGGCGCAGACCGTGAGCACCGTAGCCGGGGACCGCACGGCACGCCGTACCCGGCTGCAAGCCTCCGCCGGCACGGTCCTACGCTCTTTCGTATGAGAGGAATGAATCAACTAGCCTTCATACGGGCGCAGTTAGGCCGAAATCAGGTGCTGCGCTCGGGTAACAACCGTGTCTATCATGGCCTGTTGCTGACGAAGGCGGCCGATATGCACCCCCGAGACTCGCAACTCGCTCGAGAAACGCTTGAGTTCCGACCGGGTTCCGGCTCAAGGCCGGTTGTCCGGCCACGGCGCGCGTCGATAGCGTTCCAGCTGCTCCAGGGCACGGGCCCGCTAGCGCCGCGGCAGGCCACCTGGACCCCCGGCCGCGTGCCGGCCGGGCCGGGTGTGCCTGTGACAGCCGAGCGGCGAGGGGAGGGCGCACGGGTATGAGCACGACCGAAACGGCGCCGCAGGGCACGCGGACCGAGACGCCGAAGGGTGAACGCGTCGCCGACTGGGTGGACGGGCGGCTCGGGATCTACCACTTCCGGTTCCTGGTCCGCAAGGTGTTTCCCGAGCACTGGTCCTTCATGTTCGGGGAGATCGCGCTCTACAGCTTCGTCATCCTGATCCTCACCGGGATCTGGCTCACCCTGTTCTTCGACCCGAGCATGGCCGAGGTCGTCTACGACGGTCCGTACGAGCCGATGCAGGGCATTCTGATGACGGAGGCCTTCGCCTCCACCATGGAGATCAGTTTCGAGATACGAGGCGGCCTGTTCATCCGCCAGATGCACCACTGGTCAGCCCTGGTCATGATCGGCGCGCTCTGCCTGCACACGCTGCGGCACTTCCTCACCGGGTCGTTCCGCAAGCCGCGTGAGCTGAACTGGCTGATCGGCTTCGTGATGCTCGTCCTGGTCATCCTGGAGGGCTTCCTCGGGTACTCGCTCCCCGACGACCTGCTCTCCGGCACCGGCCTGCGCATCGCCTCGGGCATCACGCTCGGCATCCCGGTGGTCGGCACGTACGCGCACATGCTGCTGTTCGGCGGCGAGTTCCCCGGAACCGAGATCGTGCCCCGGCTCTACCCCGTGCACATCCTGCTGGTCCCGGGGATCATCCTGGCCCTGCTCACGGTGCACCTGATCCTGGTCTTCTACCACAAGCACACCCAGTTCCGGGGTCCGGGCCGCACCGAGAAGAACGTCGTCGGCGAGCCCTTCATGCCGAACTACGCGGCCAAGGCCGGCGGCTTCTTCTTCCTGGTCACCGGTGTGCTCGCGCTGATGGCGGGCATCGCCCAGATCAACCCCGTGTGGAAGTACGGCCCCTTCCGTTCCGACCAGATCTCCCAGGGGTCGCAGCCGGACTGGTACATGGGCTTCCTCGAAGGCGCCCTGCGGGCCATGCCACCCTGGGAGGTCGTCCTGCCGGGCGGCTACACCCTCAGCCTCAGCGTCCTGATCCCCGCCGTCATCCTGCCCACGCTGATGATGGCCGTGATCGCCCTGTGGCCGTTCCTGGAGGCGTGGGTCACCGGGGACAAACGCGAGCACCACCTTCTCGACCGGCCCCGCGACCACCCCACGCGGACCGCCTTCGGCTGCGCGTTCGTCTCCCTGTACCTGGTGCTGTTCTTCGGCGGTGCCAACGACGTCCTGGCCGAGCGCTTCCACCTGTCCCTGAACGCCATCACCTGGTCGGTGCGGATCGGGATCTTCCTGGTCCCGGCACTGACGTACGTGATCACCAAGCGGATCTGCCTGGGTCTGCAGCGGCGGGAGCGGGACAAGCTGCTGCACGGCCGCGAGACCGGAAGGATCAAGAGGCTGCCGCACGGCGAGTTCGTCGAGGTGCACGAGCGCATCGACCGCGGCCACGAGTACAGGCTGCTGGCCAGGGAGGACTACAAGCCGCTGCCGGCGCCCGCGAAGGAGCACGACGGCGTGCCCAACCCGCAGGGACGCAAGCAGGTGCTGCGCCACAAGCTCAGCCACTGGCTGTACGGCGAGCAGGTAGCGAAGCCGACGCTGCAGGAGCTGGAGCAGGCCTGGGAGCACGGCGGTCACTCGCCCAACGGCCACCTGGAGCCGGCGGCGCAGCGCCCTGTCCCGCAGCGGGAGCCGGACCAGGAACTGAACTGACCCGGCGGCCCACGGCGAAGGGCAGGACCGGTGACGGCGGCGCGGGTGATCAGGGACGGTCACCCGCGCCGCCGTCGTCCCACCGTCCGCGAGGGCGGCCGACCGCACGACGACGACCCGGCCGAGCGCCCCGGTGCGCGCGGCCCGCAGAGCAGGAGAGCACCCGCACCGCGCGGGTTCCCCGTCGAGGCGTCGGGGTCCCGTTCCCCTTCCCGTCGTCCGGCGCACCTGCCGGTGTCCACGGAGGCCCGATGAGCAGAACCCCATGGCGGCACCGGGACGAACCCCGGGCCGAGTCCATCACCGGGGCACGCGCCGGCCTGACCCAGGACCTGCGCGGCCGCCAGCGCCGTTACCTCGTGGCCATGCTGGTGCGCAGCGGCTGCGTGGTCCTGATGGCCCTCACCTGGAGCCGCTGGCCCGCCCTCGCGGTCTGCGCCCTGGTCGGCGCCGTCCTCATCCCGTACGTCGCCGTGGTGGTCGCCCAGGCCGGATGGCGCCAGCAGCGGGGGGTGCGGCACGCGCTCGCGAGTGTGCCCGAGGAACCCGCCCCCCGCGTCGTCCTCGAACCCACCCTGATCCTGCCGCCGGAACGCAACACGACGGGTTGACGGGGCAGTTCGCCACAAGGCGGCTCACCCGGCCGTGTGCGCACACCGTCAACCCGCGTGACCCACGTCACTTCGAGACGCCCTTGGCGCGGTGACCGACCCGTGTCACTATTTCAGCAAGCCTTCCCTGCCCAAATTCTGTGACTCGGCGGCGGATCGAGTACCGCGCCCACCGGCGTGCGGGCGAGGCCGAGTTCACGCCGGGCATGTGACGCCCCGTCCGGACGGAACCGTACGGACGCTCGCAGGACTTCGAGCGGTGTTCTTCACCCGCCCTCCCATCCAGGCCTTCTCTCCACGGGGTTCCGCGCGGGCTCCCGGACGGCGTTCACCCGACCGCCCGTGACGGCCACCCGACCGCCCGTGACGGCGCGGGAGCCGGCACCGGGCCCGCGCCCGGCGCCGACGACGGCCGGCCGCACCGGCGAACGAACCGAACCGCGCACTCCGGTCCTCTGCGCCGTGACGCCCGCAGGCGTTCCCGAAGGCCTCCGGAAACCGAGCGCGAAGCGCCGCGGCCGCACGTGCGGCCGACCCCGCTGTCGTCCGGCCGGGCAGCACCGGGAGTGCGCGAAAGGCTCTTCACGTATAGAAGGCAGACCTAGAGAAAGTGGACCCCAGACATGCCTAGGCTGTGCAAGCCCGCGGTGAGTGCTCCGGAATACGTCATCACGATGGAAGAGACTCTGGAATTCGCCGAAAGAGTCCACAGTGGAAAGCCTCAGCTTCCTCTGGCGCTGCGGCTGATCCGGAACACGGGGGTGAAGAAGCGGCACATCGTCCAGCCCATCGAGAAGACGCTGACGCACCCGGGCCTGACGGAACGCAACCGCATCTACGAGGTCGAGTCCAAGAAGCGCACCCCCGAGGTCGTCGAACAGGCCCTGAAGAACGCCGACGTGGCGGCACGTGACATCGATGCGATCATCTATGTGTCGTGCACCGGCTTCCTGATGCCGTCGCTGACCGCATGGCTGATCAACACGCTCGGGTTCCCGTCCGGGACCCGTCAGATACCCATCGCACAGCTGGGGTGCGCGGCGGGCGGGGCGGCGATCAACCGGGCCCACGACTTCTGCACGGCCCACCCCGGCAGCAACGTCCTGATCGTGTCGTGCGAGCTGTGCTCGCTGTGCTACCAGCCCGACGCGGACGACATCGGCTCGCTGCTGTCCGACGGACTCTTCGGCGACGCGGTCGCGGCCGCCGTGGTGCGGGGCAACGGGGGCGTCGGCATAGAACTGGAGCGCAACGCCTCCTACCTCATTCCGAACACGGAGGACTGGATCTCCTACTCCGTGCGCGACACGGGCTTCCACTTCCAGCTGGACCGCCGGGTGCCCGGGACGATGGAACCGCTGGCCCCGGTGCTGCGGGAGTTCGCCAAGGACCACAGCTGGGACGTCGGAAACCTCGACTTCTACATCATCCACGCCGGCGGTCCGCGGATCCTGGACGACCTCGCCAAGTTCCTCGACGTCGACCGCCAGGTGTTCCGTCACAGCTGGGCGACCCTGACCGAGTACGGGAACATCGCCAGCGCCGTGGTGCTCGAGGCCGCGCGCAGGCTCTTCGAAGAGGACGCCCCGAAGCCCGACGCCACCGGCCTGATCGCGGGGTTCGGCCCCGGAATCACCGCCGAGATGGCGCTGGGCCGTTGGAACGTCGAGACACCGGCAGAGATGGACAAGATCGCATGACTGGCCTCATCGTGCCGCCCGGCCACGGACGGAAGCTGATCACGAAGGCGCAGGAGGTGACCTTCAAGGCCACCAAGGCGCAGGGCTCCTCGGTATCGATCTTCGAGGTGGTCGTGCCGCCCGGGTTCGACGTCGGGGCGCACACCCACAAGGACTCGCAGGAGTTCTTCTACGTCCTGGAGGGAGAGCTGCAGCTCCTGGCGTTCGAGCCGACCAGGCGCACCGGGGACTCCTGGCACGACTGGGAGTCCCCGGACGGCGACAAGGCCGTCCGGGCGACCGAGGGCGCCTGCATGTTCGTCCCCCCGGGAGTCCCGCACGCGTTCAGGAACGCCTCGGACGCGCCGGCGCGCATGCTGTTCCAGTGCTACCCGTCGCCCTACCACGAGGAGTACTTCGAGGAGATCGCGGAGATCTGGGCGGCCGGCGGAGCGGTGGACCCCGAGGCCGTGGAGCAGATGCGTCGGCGCTACGACGTCAGCCAGATCACCCCGCTCCGCTACGAACCCCCCACCCTTCTTCCTCCCCCGTCGTCGACCTCGGAGCGCGGAGCGTAACGGAGATGAGCAACACGAACACGATCCCCCTGGTCCACGCGAGCCTGGGCGAACAGGAGCTGGCGGCGGTCGCAGAGGTGTTCGCCTCGGGCTGGCCGGCCGGTCAGGGCCCGCGGGGCAAGGCGCTGGAAGCCCGGCTGAAGCAGCGTTACGGCGCCGGTGACGCGGTCATGGTGAGCAACTGCGGTGCCGCGCTGCACCTGGCCATGCTCGCGCTCGGCGTCAAACCGGGCGACGAGGTGATCGTCGCCGACTACACCTTCCCGGCGCCCGCCCACGCGGTGCGCTACGTCGGTGCGACGCCGGTCTTCGCCGACGTGCGGGCCGACACCGGCACCGTGGACCCGCAGGCGGTGGCGGACCTGGTCGGTCCGCGGACCGTCGGCGTGATCGCGGTCGACACGCTCGGCATGCCCGCGGACTACGCGCCGCTGCAGGCGATCGCCGACCGCCACGGGCTGTTCGTCATCGAGGACGCCGCCTGCGCGGTCGGCGCGACGTACCAGGGGCGCGAGGCGGGCGCGCTGGCCGAGGTGGCCTGTCTGTCCTTCCACGGACGCAAGGGGGCCACGAGCGGTGAGGGCGGTGCGCTGATCGCCTCCGACCCGGCGGTCGGGGCGGACGCGAGGCTGCGGTCGTCCTTCGGCATCGGCAGCATCTTCGACCAGGCGCAGGTCGTCGGCCTGCCGATCCCGGAGTTCACCGAGATCGGCTACAACTTCAAGCTGTCCGACATCGCCGCGGCGATCCTGCAGGTGCAGATCGGCCGGATCGACGAGCTGCTGGAGCGCCGCCGGGCCGTGGCGGCACGCTACGCCGAACTGCTCGCCGACGAGGAACTCCTCACGCTTCCGCAGGTGCCCGAGGACCGCACGCACGCCTGGCAGTCCTACATGGTGACGCTGGATCACACCGTGGACCGCGCGGCGGTCGCCACGGACCTGCGCGCCCAGGGCATCGGCTGCGGGCACGGCACCTGGGCGACGCACGTGCAGCCCGTGTTCGAGACGAAGCAGACGTGCCCGGTCTCGGCGGACCTCTTCCGCCGCAACCTCGCCATCCCCATGCACGCCGAACTGAGCATGGACCAGGTCGAACGGGTCGCGGAAGTCCTTCGTGCCACGCTCCGGACCCACGCGTCGTCCACGCGCCGCGCCACGTAGGACACGTACCCCGGTCCCGAAACGACGCTTGGAGAAAGTATGTCGGGAAAAGTTGATGCGGCGAGTCTCTACTCGGCCGTCGAAGAGTCAGCCGGCCTGCTGGACGTGGCCGTCTCGCGTGACACGGTCTGGCCTGTCCTGACCGCGTACGAGGACGCGCTCCCGCAGGCCGTCATCGCTTTCAGGGTGGCCACCAACGCGCGCCACGAGGGCGAGTTCGACTTCCGGTTCACCCTGCCGAAGGACATCGACCCGTATGTCCGCGCGCTGTCGAAGGGCCTCGCCACCCAGACCGGCCAGCCCATCGACGACCTCCTCACGGACCTTCAGGAACGATGCCCCATCGACAGTTACGGCATCGACGCCGGAGTCGTCGCCGGATTCAAGAAGATCTGGGTCTACTTCCCGGGCGACGACTACCAGAGCTTGTCGAAGCTCGCCGGCATCCCGTCGATGCCGCGCAGCCTGGTCGAGAACGCCGACTTCTACACCCGCTACGGCCTGGACCAGAAGGCGGACGTGATCGGAATCGACTACCACAGTCGGACGATGAACGTGTACTTCGCCGAGCCGCCCGCCGAGTGCCTCGAACAGGAGGCCGTCCGGGCCATGCACCGGGACATCGGAATGCCGGAACCGAGCGAGCAGATGCTCCGGTTCTGCGGACAGGCGTTCGGCATGTACACCACTTTGAACTGGGACTCCCCGAAGATCGAGCGGGTCGCCTTCGGTGTGAAGACCCGCAATCCGCTGGGACTTCCCGCTCGACTCGGCCAGAAGATCGAGCAGTTCCTGAAGAGCTATCCGTACGGCCCAGACGACCCCAAGATGGTCTACGCCGCCATGACGTCGGCCGGTGAGGAGTACTACAAGCTCCAGGCGTACTACCGCTTCCGCCCCCGCAGCCGACTGAACCTGATGGCGTCGGCCGACTCCGCCACGGCTTCCGCATAGTGCGGCGTCGCTCTCGCAGCGTGCCCAAAGGAGACAGTCACCCATGAAGGGCTCCATCGCCTACACATCGATACAGAAGCGCGGTCTTCACATCGGTCTTCTGCCGGAGATGGCCGCGGCCGTGAACGGGTCGACGCCGATCATCCTGGACCACGACCTGGACGCCCTGCCCGAGACGGGCCGACGCCTGACGGTGACCCAGTTCGCCGACCACGTGGACGATCTGGCGGCCCGCCTGTGGGCAGCAGGTGTCCGCCCCGACGAACACGTCGTGATCCACAAGACCGCCAACGCCGACATCTGGTTCCTCGCCGCTGCGGCGTCCCGGATCGGGGCGGTCGTCGTGATGCTGTCGCCCGCCCTGGACGCCGCGACCGTCGGCGCTCTGCTCGGGCGGGTGGACCAGCCGAGCCTGATCACCGACGTGCACAAGCTCGACGGACTGGCCGAGGTACCGCTCGCGGACCTCACCAGGCGGGTGATCGCCGTCGGCGGCGAACGGCCGGGGGCGGTCCCGCTCGCCGGACTGGCTGGTGCGCCGAGGGTCAAACCGGTCGTCCGGCCGATCAACGCGCCCGCCGTGATCACCCACACCTCCGGCACCACCGGGCTTCCCAAGCTCGTCGTGCACACGCCCCGCACTCAGGGCGTCCGCCTCAAGCCGCAGTGGCGCCTGCTGTCCCTGATGCGGAAGAAGGAGACCGTCGCGGTCCACATCGCGTTCGTGCACTCCCGGATGGTCGCGGCGATGGCCCTGGCCCTCCTGAAGGAGCTGCCGGTGCTGCTGATGAAGGAGTCGAACCCCGACGACGTCGCCGAGCTGTTCCTCAGGAACCGGCCGGGATTCATCGAGGCGCTGCCCAACGCACTGATGGAGTGGGAGAGGCTCGCCGAGGACCCGCGACTGCCGTTCGCGTCGGTGAAGTGCTTCAGCAGTACGTTCGACGCGATACACCCCCGGACGATGAGCCGGCTGCTCAACGCGTCCGAGCGGCGCGGGGCGCTGTTCTTCCAGATCTACGGGCAGAGTGAGGTCGGGCCCGCCGTCGGCCGGGCCTACTTCCGCGGCTCCGCCCATAAGGCGAACGGGCGCTGCGTCGGCTGGGCCATGCCGAAGGGCTGCGCCAAGGTCCGCGTGGTGAGCCGGAACGGCCGGCCTCCGTCCGAGCAGAACCCCGGCTTCATCGAGGTCGCGTGGGACGGCCTGGCCAAGACCTACTGGGCCGAGCAGGAACGGTACGACGCCAACCGGGACGGCGACTGGTGGCGGACCGGGGACGTCGGTTACCGCACCAGATTCGGCTGCCTGCACATGCTCGACCGTGAGGTGGACATGATTCCCGGGCTGCACAGCTCCCTGGAGGTCGAGGACGTCGTGCTGAGCAGGCTCGACGAGCTGAGCGAGCTCGTCGTCGTACAGGGTCCGCAGTCCGAGCCGATCCCGGTGATCTGCACTCACGACGACGCGCCGCTGGACCGGAACCGATGGCGAGCGGCCGTCACCGAATTCCCCCAGCTCGCCGACCCCGTCCAGATTCCGCAAGCCGAACTGCCTCGCACCGCCACGCTGAAGGTGCAGCGGACCGAGCTGGCCCGCCGGTTCGAGGAGCAGCTGGGGAAGTGAGCGCGACGCGGCATCGGCCCACCGTCACGGCGGTGGGTCGACCGACTCGAACGCGCACAGGGCTTTTCCCGGTCTTCGGGTGACCACTTTCGGCCTGCCGGATAAGGAGAAGGAGTGCCTGGAGAACCGCCGGACGTCATTTCCGTACAGGCCGTCCTGCGCGCGATGAAGATCGCGTGATCGGCTGAATACGGACACCTGGAAAGCAGAACTGAACCGGAACCTGGAGGACCGATGTCCGGAAGCACCGTGGTCGAAGATGTGTATTCGGCCATTGAGGAATCAGCTCGGCTGGTGGGGGCGGCCTGTTCGCGTGACCGGGTCGTGCCGATCCTGAACGCTTACTTCCCCGACGGGGACAAGCTCGCGGAGGCCGGGATCTCCTTCACCGTGCAGACCGGCGAGCGCAACGCGGGAGAACTCGACTACACCATCAACGTGCCTCCGGAGGGCGGTGACCCCTATGCCGTCGCCCTGGCGAACGGGTTCGTGCCGGAGACGGACCATCCTGTCGGGGTCCTGCTCTCGGAGGTCCAGGAGCGGTTCCCCGTCAGCGAGCACCTGATCGACTGCGGCGTCACCGGCGGCTTCAAGAAGATCTACGCGCACTTCCCGCAGAACTTGCAAGCCGTAGCCAAACTCGCCGAGCTCCCGTCCATGCCGCCGGCTGTGGCCGAGAACCTCGATTTCTTCGCCCGTCACGGCCTGAACGACGTGGCGATGATCGCATTCGACTACCGGCGCAAGACGATCAACCTGTACTTCACGCAGATCTCCGAGGAGGGCCGCGATCCGAAGACCATCCTGTCGCTGCTGCGCGAGGTCGGACTGCCGGAACCGAACGAGCAGATGCTGGAGTTCGCCCACAAGTCGTTCAGGGTCAACGTCACCCTCGGCTGGGAGTCCTCGAAGATCGTGCGGATCTGCTACGCCCCGCCGCCGGCCCGCAGCCTGGATCCGACGGCGCTTGCCTCTCCGGTCGAACCGGGAATCGAGAAGTTCGCCAAGAGCGCTCCGTACACCTATGTGGGAGACCGGGTGAACCTCTTGGCCGTCAAGTGGACGCCCGACGGGGAATGCCTGGATGTTGCCGCGTACTATCAGCTCTCTCCCATCCAGCGGAAGATGTGGATGGCGCTCCACAAAGAGGAGATATGACGCGCCGTCGGTCGGTGAGGTTTTCCCAGCGGAATGAACTGAGCGGGTGCCCGACCGGCCGATCCGCCTCCTGAACGGCGTCCGAAGCCTCCGGCAGGAGGGAGTCCGGAGAACTCCCTCCTGCCGGTCTCCGTCGCGGGCGCACATGGACTGGAGGCTTCTGCTGGGTCTGGTGCCCCGGCAGGTGACGTTCACCCCGTCGCGACGCCCGGCACGCTCCCCCAGGCTCTTCGGGCGGGAGGGGGGACCCCACTCGCCGCACCGGCCGGATGCCCGAGTACCGCTTCCCGGAGAAGGAGAACGTCCGCCGGCCGGGGACCGGCTCTCCTCGCCGTATGACGCGGACACCCACTACGGCATCGAACGCGGCCCGGGCCGGTGCGGCCACGAGGTCCACCCGAGTGGGACCCGCGAGCCGGACGCACCCCACCTGATCACGCACGTGGGGACCACCGGCGCCCTCGTTAACGACACCGAGGTCACCGCGGCGATCCACCGGCATCCGGCCGAGCGGGGACCGAAAGCGCGCGAGCATGTGGTGGACACCGGACACGTCGCCGCCGCCCGCATCCCGGCTGCCCGCGAAGACCGCGGCACCGGCCTGGTCGGCCCCGCCGGCACCGGAACCCACCACAGCGGACGCGACGCACAGGCACCGGGCCTGACCCAGGCCGCCTTCACGACGGGCCGCAAGGCCAAAAAGGCACCTGCTCCGGGACGCATCCGGTGTCAGCAGCGCAGGCCCAGCGAAACGCCGCTCGTCCGGGTGCGTTTCGCGCTCGCCGGCCGTGGTCCTGTCCGCTGGGACCGAGGCGTACCGAGGCAGCCGACGGCGCGCGGGGCCGCAGCCTCACCCTCGCGGCGTGATCCGCTCACAAGAACCCTCCTGCGGATTTCTCAACGGAGTCCCGCCGGAGGACTTCACACGGTGCCGTACTCCACCGTGCCCGACGTTTCGCGACCGGTCGTCCGGTACCCGGCCCGGCTCCCGGCCGCCCCGCCCTGGACGACATCGGATACATGAACGCTGGCGGCGGTCTACAGGATCCCTCGAGGAAACACCGCTCCGCTTTCCGCGGAGAGGGCCGGAACCGAGACCGAGCAACGTCGGCGCACCCTGCGTACATCATCACAACCCGAACCGAATCGGCTCTATTCGCCAGTGCCGCCTCGCCCTCACCACGGCCTGACGGCCTTGAACGCCGATCCGAGTCGACTCGTTCTCGAGCGTGGCCTCCCTAGGGTGAGGCCACGCCTTGGACGTGTGCAGCCCCTTCCTCAGGAACTAAGGACAGGCATGAAGACTTCCGGACTTTCTTCCGTCTCTGGCATTTCCCCGCGGCGCAGGTCACTCCTGGTAGCCGGGGCCGGCGGTGCCTCGGCCGTGGCGCTGGGCACCCTGGGCACCACCGGTACGGCTGTCGCCGGCACGCGCGCCGCGGAGGTGCCGTCGATCGAGTTC
Source organism: Streptomyces sp. DSM 120436 (assembly GCF_055778765.1). Lineage (NCBI taxonomy): Bacteria > Bacillati > Actinomycetota > Actinomycetes > Kitasatosporales > Streptomycetaceae > Streptomyces > Streptomyces sp. DSM 120436. The sequence goes on from NZ_JBSKBS010000004.1 coordinate 85,445, forward strand.
GACTTCGACAAGGACAACTTCATCCGGGACCTGGTCTCCAACGCCGACCGGAACACCTTCGAAGACCTCGTCGCCCCCATGGACGTGACCCTGCTCATGCGGTTCACCCACGCGACGACGGTCGCGTGGTTCGACGCGATAGCGCCGTACCACCCCACCGCGGTGGGTTTCTACTCGCAGATCGCTCGCCGTCCCGCCAGCGAGGCCGCCACCAACAGGAACAAGAACATCGCCGCCTTGTACGCCACCTACCAGGTGATCAAGGGCTTGATCCCGGACCGGCTCCCGGAGCTGCACACACTGATGGTCGCGGTCGGCCTGGACCCCGAGGACGGGTCGGAGGACAAGACCAGCCCGATCGGCATCGGCAACCTCGCTGGCAAGGCCGTCGTCAAGCACTTCGAGCGCGATGGCATGAACATGCTTGGCGACGAGGGTCGCAAGTACCACGGCCGGGCCTACGAGGACTACACCGGCTACGCGCCCGTGAACACGGCCTACAAGCTGACCAACCCCTCACGCTGGCAGCCCCAGCTGGGCCCCCACCGCCGCCGCAACCTGCGCGAGGGCGCGGGCGACAAGGGCGTCTTCATCATCCAGCAGTTCGTCACCCCGCAGATGCGGCTGGTCAAGCCCCACTCCTACCGGGACCCGAAGCAGTTCAAGCTCGCCCCGCCCAACCACACCGACCACACCAACATGCGCCTCTACAAGCGCTCGGTGGACGAGATCCTGGAGGCGTCGGCCGCGCTCACCGACGAGCAGAAGGTGAAGGCGGAGTTCTTCGACAACAAGCTGTTGGGCATCGGGCAGTCGGGGAAGGCGGCGGCCAACGCCCACGACCTGGACCTGGACGGCTGGGTGCACCTGTTCGTGACGAACTCGACCGCGATCTACGACGCGCTGATCGCCGCCTGGTACCAGAAGACCAAGTACGACGCCGTGCGACCGGTCAGCGCGGTCGGGTACGTGTACGGCCGCAGCAAGGTGAGCGGCTGGGGCGGACCCGGCCTGGGGACGGTCCACGACATGCCCGCCAACGAGTGGCAGAGCTACCTGCAGGTGGGGGACCACCCCGACTACCCCTCCGGCTCCACGACGCTCTGCTCCGCCGAGGCGCAGGCGACGCGGCGCTTCTTCGACGACGACGTCCTGAACTGGAGGTACGTCGCCCCCGCTGGCTCGACGGACGTGGAGAGGGGTATCACCCCCGCCAAGGACATCGAGCTGCACTTCCCCACGTGGACCTCCTTCGTCAAGGACTGTGCCATCAGCCGGGTGTGGGGCGGTGTGCACTTCAAGACGACCATCGAGAGGTCCGTCGTCTTCGGTGAGCAGTTCGGCGATCTGGCCTACGAGTTCGTGCAGAAGCAGATCAAGGGCAAGGTCAGGCGCTGAGCGACCGCATCGGAGGCGGACGGACGTTGCTGAGGCGCCGACGTCCGTCCGCCCCGCTCCGGTGTGCGGGGCCCGCCGTTTCCTGCGCAGGTCGTCGCCTGTGTTCTGCGGTTCCCGCTCCGTTCGTCGGGCCGTCAGGGCGACGAAGTGGTGCGCAGGACGCCTGGCATGCACCGGATCGTAACCGCCTTGATGGTCTGTTTATCGATCACTCCCGGCGGTGTCGGTCGTCTTACTGGATCCCAGGATGTCCAGCAGGGCGCCTGCTGGATCACTTGAACTACGTTGAAAAATTGGGACTTTGGGCGTCGAGCGAGCTCTCGTCCTCGGTTCCCTGCACAATAAATACAGGACGAGCGGTTTTGTATTGACAGACCGGTTGTGCTGTTTTAATGTTGTCGCCGCCGGATCTCGCGCCATTGGCGGCGCAAACACAGCAAGAGCAGACACAGCGGCAACAGCAGTGGTGACCACTTCGGCGTCACCCGTCTCGAAGCGGTGATCGGCGCCGGGGCCGGCAAGGGCCCGGACGGCGGTCTGCCGAACTCCTCTCGCACATCGTGGACGGAGTTCACGACTCAGGTGGGGGGCCACCGGCTCGATCTCCCAGGCATGCCCTGCTCCGAGGACCTCGCTTTGAACGCGTAGACCCCTTCGTGAAGAAAAGGATCCAACGCATGACGACGTTCGGACGTTCTCCCGCCTCAGGCTTCCCCCTGCAGCGCAGGTCGTTGCTGCTGGGTGGGGTCGGCGGTGCCGCTGCGCTGACCCTGGGATACAGCGGAACGGCCGCCGCCGCCGAGCCGCCGCAGATCGACTTCAATCTCGACACCGACAACTTCATCGAGTGGTTGCAGCCCAACGACGAGAACGCCGGGGTGTCGCCCTCCGCGGACGTCTTCGCCCCCATGGACGTGACCATGTTCGTCTGGGTCAACCACCTGACGGCGGTCGCGTGGTTCGACGCGGTGGCGCCTTACCACCCGACTGCGGTCGGCGTGTACTCCCAGATCGGCCGCCGCCCCTCCAGCGAGTCCGCCACCAACCGGAACATGAACATCGCCCTCCTATATGCCACGTACCAGGTGGTCAAAGCTGTGGTGAAGGAGCGGGTGCCGACCGTCCGGCAGATCCTGACCGTGCTCGGCCTGAACCCCGACGACGAGTCGGAGAACCCGACCAGTCCGGTCGGCATCGGCAACCTGGCCGGCAAGGCCGTCATCGCGGCGCGCCGGCGGGACGGCATGAACATGCTTGGTACCGAGGGCGGCCGCCGGTACAACCCCACGCCCTACGCGGACTACACCGGTTACCGGCCCGTGAACACTGCCTACGAGCTGGTCAACCCCTCGCGCTGGCAGCCGCAGGTGGGGCCCCACCGCCGCCGCCTCGGCCCGGGGGCGGGCGACATGGGCATCTACACCGTCCAGAGCTTCGTTACCCCGCAGATCCGTCTGGCCAAGCCCTACTCCTTCAAGCACCCGAGCCAGTTCAAGCTCGCTCCGCCCACGCACATCGACCACACCCGGTCGCGCGCCTACAAGCAGTCGGTGGACGAGGTCCTGGAAGCGTCGGCCAACCTCACTGACAGGCAGAAGGTGATAGCGGAGGTCTTCGACAACAAGGTGTGGGGCGTCGGCCACTCGACGATCGTCCTTGCTCGGCGCCACGACCGCGAGCTGGGCGTGCACGGCTGGGCCCACTACTTCCTCGCGCACGTGTTGTCGTCGTTCGAACCGATGATCGCCGCCTGGCACCACAAGATCAAGTACGACGCCGTGCGACCGGTCAGCGCGATCCGGTACGTGTACGGCCGCAGCAAGGTGACCGCCTGGGGCGGACCCGGCAAGGGGACGGTCCACGACATTCCCGCCAACGAGTGGACCAGTTACCTGAAGGTGGGGGATCACTCCGAATACCCGTCCGGCTCCGCGGTGCTCTGCTCCGCCGAGGCGCAGGCGGCACGGCGCTACTTCGGCAGTGACGTCCTGGACTGGAAGTTTACCGTTCCCGCCGGCTCGACGCTGGTGGAGCCGGGGGTCACTCCCGCCCGCGACCTCGAGTTGCACTGGCCCACCTGGACCGACTTCGTAAATGAATGTGCCATGAGCCGGCTGTGGGGCGGGGTGCACTTCCGGAAGACGATCGAGAGGTCCATCGAATTCGGTGAGCAGTTCGGCGACCTGGCCTACGAGTTCGTGCAGCGGCACGTCGAGGGCAACGTCAAGAACTGACCCCGCCGCGGCGGCGGGCGCCGGGACGAAAGACCCGCCGCCTTCGCGCTTCACCACCAGACAAGCGCTAGAAAAAGACACTTGGAGGATTCATGTCCGCAGCTGCCGAGGTGGAGAACGTGGGCTCGGAGAAGCTGGCCGCGTACGCGAAGACGCGCTCGGACGAGGCCCTCGCCGCGCCGCAGGAGCAGCTTGGTGAGCAGCTCTTCCGTACGTTCCTGGGAGCCTGGGAGAACCCCGAGATGAGGCCTCAGCTCCTTGAGAAGATCCGCTCCGCGGCCACCAGCGACGAAGGCGCGGCACAGCTGCGCGACCACTTCACCTCCTTGATCGTCGAACGGGTGGGGGCGATCACCAAGGCGCCGCCGCTGAACCTCAACGCGATCGCGGCGCAGGTCGTGGGTGTGATCATGCTGCGCTACATCCTGAAGATGGAGCCGGTCGCGTCGGCGTCCGAGGACGAGCTCGTCGCCACCTTCGCCCCCACCATCCAGCGCTACCTGGACGCGTAGTGCGCCCCTTCGAAGTGAACTGAAGAACTGAACTGAAGAACTGAACTGAACAACGGCATCGGCCGGAAGCGACAAAAGTCGCTTCCGGCCGATGCCGTTTTACATGCGTTCTCAGCAGAATTTCCGCTCGAGAGGTGAGCGCCTTGAAGAGTCATGCGAACTCGACAACCTCATGCCCCAGCGCCTCGGATGAAAACGGCAACCCGGCCTTTCAATTCAGCCGAATGGAGCACCTCCTCCGAGGTCGTCCGTTCCGCCACGTGACGGTGGACGGCGTCGATGCCGTTTTCGTCAACGACCCGGTCCTAGTGCGCCGGATCCTGGTGAAGGACAGCAAGAGCTACGGAAAGGGTGAACTCTTCCGTAAGGCCAGGAACCTGAGCAGGGTGGGGCTCCTCACAGAGGATGAGGTCATGCACCGCCACTACCGGCGACTGGCGAATCCGTATCTACGGGCGTCGAAGGTAGACGACTACATTCCGATCATGCACGGCCACGCCCGTGATGTGGTGACCTCATGGCGAGCCGGCCAAACCGTCGACGTCCAGGCGGAGATGTGCCGGGTCTCCTGCGCGATCGCGACGGACACCGTCTTCCAGGGACTGCCGCCCGAGACGTCGGCAGCACTCAGCGAGAGCCTGTCCGTGCTCTCCTGGGAAATGATCAGGAAGCCGCTCTACGGTAAGGCGGCGTCCCGAGCGGCGCAGCAGGTGCCGGCCAGGCGGCTGGCCCAGGCGAAGAAGAACTTCCGGGACCTTCTCGCTTCCTGCGTGGCGGACCAGCTGCGTTCGCCGGACTCCACGGCGGGCTACCTCACGGCACTCCTGTCGGATTCGGACGAGAACGGGAATCCCGTCCTGACGCCGGACGAGGTCGTCGAAGAGGCGGTCATGATGCTGACCGCGGCGACGGTCACGACGGCGTCCGTGATGTCCTGGGCCCTGCATGTGCTCTCCGAGAACCCCCTGGTCGAGGAGAACCTCCTCAAGGATCTGGCGGAGAAGGCGAGCGGAAGCCCCGGCAGTGGTCAGGGGGACTGCCCGGTCGGTTACACCATGCGGTTCCTGATGGAGGTTCTGCGACTCTACCCGCCGGTGTGGATCACGTGCCGGAAGAGCATCGCGAACGTGGCGCTGGGTGATTACGCGTTGCCCGTGGGTACAAACGTCGTCTTCAGTTCGTATCTGCTGCACCGGGACCCGAACCGGTATCCGGACCCGCATCGCTTCGACCCCGACCGGTGGCTTTCCATACGGCCGCGCCCGGATGACGCCTCTTACATTCCCTTCGGGACGGGAGCGAAGGGGTGCATCGGAGAGCCCTTCGCATGGCTGGAACTGGAAGTCCTCCTCACCGCGGTGGTGCAGGGGTGGAGCCTGAGAGGCAAGCCCGGCAGCAAGGTCCGCAAGGCAGCGGAGACCACGCTGCATCCCCACCGGCTCCTCATGGTCCCCGAGCCTCGGTGATCGCCCAGCACGCCGAGCGGGCCGCCGGAGGACGTTCGGCGGCCCGGGCTCGTCCCGCACACACCTCCACCGGAGTTCAAGCGATCCTCAAGTGTGGTTGTGGCACACAAAAGAGAGTCACACTATGCTGCGGGTCACGCTTTACTGATAGTGACTCTCATGTGGAGGGGTGATGATGGACCAGGAAAAGGCGAAGTGGTGGGCGCTCGTCGGCATCGTCGTCAGCGTTCTCGTGCTCGGCTTCGACCTGACGATCCTGAACGTCGCACTGCCGACGATGGCGGCGGACATCGGCGCGAGCACCGGTGAGCTGCAGTGGATCGTGGACTCGTACGTGGTCGTCTTCGCGGCCCTCATGCTGCCCGCGGGGCTGCTCGGTGACCGCTTCGGCCGGCGCAAGCTGCTGGTCACAGGGCTGGGTATCTTCATGGCCGGCAGCATCCTGGGTGTGTTCGCCGACACCCCGGACGTGGTCATCGGGGCCCGTACGTTGATGGGCGTCGGCGGCGCGCTGGTCATGCCGCTCGCGCTCTCCGTGATCCCCGCGCTCTTCGACGACAAGGACCGGACGAAGGCGATCGGCGCGGTCACGGCGGGTGCCTCGATCGGTATGCCGCTCGGGCCGCTGCTGGGCGGCTGGCTGCTCGACAACTTCTGGTGGGGCTCGATCTTCGTGATCAACATCCCGCTGGTCGCCATCGGCATCGTGACCTGCGCGCTGCTGATCCCCGAGACCCGGGACCCGGCTGCCCCGCGGGTCGACGTGCTCAGCGCGGCGCTCAGCGTCATCGGCCTCGGCGCGCTCGTCTTCGGCATCATCGAGGCGCCCAGCCGGGGCTGGGGTGACACACTGGTCGTGGCGTCGCTGGCCGGTTCCGTCGTGCTCCTTTGCGGCCTTGTCCTGCGTGAGCGGCGGGCCGAGCGCCCGATGATCGACATCAGCCTCCTCGGCAACCGTGCCTTCGGGTGGAACGCGCTTGTGGCCGTCATCGTGACCCTCGTCGTCACCGGTCTGCTGTTCGTGCTGCCGCAGTACCTGCAGGCGGTGCAGGACAACGACCCGTTCGGCACCGGGCTGCGGCTCGCCCCGATGATGGTCGGCCTGCTGGTCGTCGCGAAGGCGGCGCCGAAGCTGATGGAGCGTTTCGGCAACCGGGTCGTGGTCAGCCTGGGCATGGTGCTGTTTGCCGTCTCCCTGCTGCTCGGTGCCCAGACCGACGCCTCCGACGGCTACGGCTACACCGCCCTGTGGCTCACCATGACGGGCTTCGCCTTCGGCTTCGCGATGGTGCCGGCCCTGGACGCCGCGCTCGCCGCGCTGCCCCGTGACCGCGCGGGCAGCGGCACCGGACTGCTCACCACCTTGCGCCAGGTCGGCGGTGCTCTCGGCGTCGCGCTCCTCGGCAGTCTGCTGAGCTGGCGGTTCACCGAGCAACTCAACACCGAGGGGCTGCCCGCGGCAGCCGCCGACGTGGCCGATGAGTCCGTGGTCTCCGCGCACGTCGTCGCCGACCGGCTGGATCTGCCCCAGCTGACCCAGTCGGCGAACGAGGCCTATGTCTCCGGAATGAACATGGTGCTGCTCATCTGCGGCATCGCCGCGGCCCTGGCCGCCGTCCTCACCGCGGTCTGCATCCCCGACAACAGGAAGAAGGCGGGGCAGAAGGAGCCGGTGGAGCGTGCGTCCGACGACGCGGGATTCGCCCCGGCGGACGTCAACGCAGGACAATGACGACCATGTCCTCCTCCGGAACGCACCACACCGCACCGTCCACGCGGGAACCCGCCCCCGACCGGGGGCGGGCCCCCGCGGCCACGGGGGCCGGCGTCAGTTTGCGCGAACGCAAGAAGATGCGCACCCGCCAGGCCATCCGCGAGTCGGCTTTCCGGCTCATAGAGGAACAGGGTTACCACAGCACCACGGTGGAGCAGATCGCGGAAGCCGCAGAGGTCTCCTCCAGTACCGTCTTCCGGTACTTCCCGACCAAGGAGGACATCGTGCTCACGGCCGAGCACGATGCCCTGATGGAGCAGGCCCTCCGTGAACGCCCGGCATCGGAGCCGCCACTGGTCGCCGTGCGGGAGGCGATCACCGGATCGATGCACGGGCTGTACCAGGAGCCCCCCCGGGAGCTCATCCGGCGGCTGCAGCTCATCAGCCAGGTGCCGGAGCTGCGGGCCCAGATGCACGTGATCATGGACCGGAACGTCGAGATGCTTCGCCGGGCGCTGGCGGAACGCACCGGGCGGCCAAAGGAGAACCTGGAACTCAGAGTCGTGGCCGGCGCGGTCTGCGGCGCACTCACCCACGTGATCTTCGACTGGGCCGACGGGGGTCAGCAGGAGGACCTGCTGGAGACCATCGACCGGGCGCTGACGGTACTGGAACGCGGCATGACACTCTGACAGCCCCACCACACCAGCGCATGACGAACGAGGCCGCCGGCCCGGTGGATCGAGATTCCTCCGTCTCGATTCACCGGCCGGCGGCCTCGTTCGTTTCCGGACCTGCCACATCCGCACCACGCGTCACAGTAGGCGGGATATGAACCTCAAAGGAAATCATCCGAGAATGAGACTCCTCCAGGGAGACGAGGCCCATGCGTATCTATGGACAGGCTGCACGCTTCCTTGAGGGCATCGGTGCCTCATTCGGAATTACCGCACTAAGGATCTCCATAGGCGTCATCTTCCTGTGGTTCGGCGTTCCCAAGCTTTTCCCGGGAGTCAGCCCGGCGGAGGCGTTGGCCGCGGAAACCGTGGAGCGGCTGACGTTCGGGATCATCGAGGGAACGGTTGCTTCCGTACTGACCGGGGCGCTGGAGACCGTGATCGGAATACTCCTGATCAGTGGAAGAGCACTCCCTCTGACGATCATGACGCTCCTCGGACATATGGCGGGTACGTTCACTCCGCTCTTCATTTTCCCGAGAAAGACTTGGGAGTCTTTCTGTATCGGCACCCTCGAGGGTCAGTACATCCTGAAGAATATGGTGATCATAGCGGCTGCTTTTGCAGTCATCGGTCATTCGAAGTCGCGGAAGCAGCCTCGGGCGGGCGGGGCTCTCTTGCTGAACAGCTCAGAGAATTCCGCTCCGGTGACCCGGCTACCCGAAACGTCTGTATCTGATTACCGATCCGCTCGCCTCCCCCCAGCGAAGAAGGACCGCCGTGACGACCCTGCCCCCGCCCCACGCCGCTGACCCCGTCCTGATCGAACAGACCCGCGCCGACGTGCTCGCCCGCGTCTAGTACTCCAGCAGCGGTTCGCTATCTGGCCTGGTCAGAGGCATTGTCGGGAGTGTAGTTGGCTGCTGGCACGTCAGGGGCTGTCTTGCCGGACCGCCCCTCCAACGAATGACATCGAAAACTGTCTGCGCTGTGACGAGGGCAGTCTTCCCGCGTGATCGATGACCTTGCCGACGCGACCTGGGACCGTGAACTCGACGACCTCTTCCTGCGCATCGGCCACCGTTTCGGCCGTGCCGACCTGCGACGCCGTATGCGTGACTACGTCCGTGCCCTGCTCGGCCCGGTCGGCCGCAAGAACGGCTGGCAGCTGGCCGAACACGCAGGCCACCGCACCCCCGACGGCCTGCAACGGCTGCTGAACGGAGCTACCTGGAACGCCGACGACATCCGCGACGACCTGCAGGCATACGTCGCTGAACGACTCGGCGAAGCCGACGGAGTCCTCATCCTCGACGACACTGGCTTCGTCAAGAAAGGCACCACCTCCGCAGGTGTCCAGCGCCAGTACTCCGGCACCGCCGGCCGCACCGAGAACTGCCAGATCGGTGTCTTCGCCGCCTACGCCACCACCCACGGACGCGCCCTGGTGGACCGCGAACTGTATCTGCCCAAGTCCTGGACGGACGACCGCGAACGCTGCCGCGCCGCCAAGATTCCTGATGAGAGGGTCTTCGCCACCAAACCAGAACTGGCCAGGGCCATGGTGCTGCGCGCACTCGCCTCGCCGCTGCCGATCGCCTGGGTGACCGCGGATGCCGCCTACGGCCAGGAGTGGCGCTTTCGGCGGGTACTGGAAGAAACCGCCGTCGGCTATGTGCTCGCCGTCCCGAAGTCCCAGCCGGTGCCCCGCTTCGGCCGGATCGACTATCTCTTCAGCCAGGCACCGGGTGAGGCATGGGAGCAACGTTCGTGCGGCGACGGCGCCAAGGGCCCGCGCGTCTATGACTGGGCAGCCGTCCAGCTCCCGGTGATCGAGGACTTCGACAGTGAGCGGCCCGCCCATCACCGCTGGGCGCTGGCCCGGCGCAGCATCAGCAGACCCGATCAGGTCGCCTACTACCTCGCATACGCGCCGGTGGGAGCCGGTGTCGACCAGCTCGTGCGCGTTGCCGGACGTCGGTGGGCGATCGAGGAATGCTTCCAGGCTGCGAAGAACGAGTGCGGCCTGGACCAGTACGAAGTCCGCCGCTACGTCGGATGGATGAGGCACATCACCCTGGCCATGCTCGCGCATGCCTTTCTCGCGGTCACGGCGGCCCAGGCGGCGGCAAAGGGGGGCGCAGAAACGGTTCCACCATGGTCCCGCTCACCGTGGCAGAAGTCCGTCGGCTGCTGGCAACTGACCCCGCCCACCGGCCCCGCCCGCCCCTTCGCATCCATGCGCTGAGTTGGTCGCGATGGCGGCGAAGGCGTCAGGCCGTGGCCCGGCACTGTCACTACCGACGACGATGTCATTCGTTGGAGGGGCGGTCCGGCAAGACAGCCCCTGACGTGCCAGCAGCCAACTACACTCCCGACAATGCCTCTGACCAGGCCAGATAGCGAACCGCTGCTGGAGTACTAGGAGCGGCTGCGAAGCTTCCTCGCGCAGGAGCGGTCTCGCTGGTTCGGTATCGACCCCCGGGCGGTTCAACCGGCCGAGGCCCTCGCCGCATTCATCAAGGGCGGCGGCAAGCAACTATGGCCGGTGTTCTCCCTCAGCGGTTCCCTGGCCGCGGCGGCAGCCCCCTCCGACCCGGTCGCCGTCGAAGCCGCAGCCGCGCTCGAGCTGCTGCAGACCTTCATCCTGATCCAGGATGACATCGCCGACAACTCCTCGCTGCGCCGCGGCAGGCCCACTGTCCACGAGGCGTTCGCCGCAGAGCACCGGGCGCGCGGCTGGCAGGGGGAGTTGCGTCGCTTCGGTGAGGGCGTCGGGGTCCTCGCGGGCGATCTGGCCTTCGTCTACGCCGATCAACTGGCCGCACGGCTGCCCGCCCCGGTCCGGACGGTGTGGAACGAACTGCGGGCCGAACCGGTCATAGGCCAGCACCTGGACATGGTGGTCGCCGCCGAGGGCGTGGTCGACCCCGTGCTTTCCCGTTGGGTCGCGGTGCGAAAGTCCGGCCGCTACACGACTCACCGCCTGTTGGAGCTCGGTGCCGCACTCGCCGGGCGGCCGGACAGGGCCGCCGCCTTCGAACGCTATGGCCTGGCGCTCGGTGAGGCGTTCCAGCTGCGTGACGACCTGATCGACGTCTTCGGTTCCACCGAGGACACGGGCAAGCCGACCGGACTGGACTTCGCTGAGCACAAGATGACGCTGCTCCCCGCCCTGGCCGTGGAGCGCGACCGGCGAGTACGGGACCTCCTGGACCGCAGGGACGACCAGCCGGGGGACGGCGAGCTGCTGCGGAAGGTCCTGGAGGAGACCGGGGTGAAGGCGACCGTCGAGCGCACGATCGCGTCCCTGGTCGACAAGGCCCGTGCCTCCCTGGCCGATGTGCAGCTCGACGGCACCTGGCGTCAGGAGTTCTCGCGCCCCGCCACGCAGGTGGCGTACCGCAGCAACTGACCCTGACCGCTCCGTGACCTGGGGCGGTTGGGCCCGGGCGCCCCGCGTCGGTCGTCGCCCGCCGCCGCCACTGCCTGGAAGGAACCGGCTCGGGCAACGATTCCGGACAGCAGGAAGGCCGCCCTCGAGCCGGGCGGGCCCGGACGGGCGGCGGGGCCCGGACGCTCGAGCCCTTCCGCGGCAAGCTCTCGCACTCCGCCAAGCGTTTCACGCTCACGTGAAGGGCCTCGAGGCCGGTGACGCGCCGGTCCCGCGCCTGGGCCGTACCCGCCGGTCAGGACGTGGACGGCGAAGGGGCGCCTGTGGTCGTGCGGGACGAGTTCAAGGCGCCCGTCCGGGACGAGTTCAAGGCGCCCGTCCCGGAAGACGTGCGGCCGCAGCCGCCACCGGTCGGCGCCGGACGTCTCCTCGACGGGGACCGGGCGGTGGCGGGATCCGTCGGGGGCACGGGTGAACGTCCTTTCCGGCGGCCTCCGTGGCGATACTGTGGCGCTCGGACCCCGGTGGTTGCTGATCGAAGGGACACGGCGTGGCACTCAGGGCGCTTCGCGCGGCGTTGGAAGCGGTGTACGTCAGGCGCCTGGCTCGCAAGGTGGAGGGCCTGCCCCGGCCGCGGCACGTCGCGATCATGCTGGACGGCAACCGCCGGTGGGCCCGTAGCGCAGGGCACGACGACCCGCGTGAAGGCTATCGCGTCGGCGGGACGAAGGTCGGTGACTTCCTGCGCTGGTGCGACGCCGCCAAGATCGAGCACGTCACACTGTGGATGCTCTCCGACGACAACCTCCACCGGCCCGCGAACGAGCTCGGGCCGCTGATCGAGATCATCGAGGAGACGGTCCAGAGCATCTGCGCGGCCGACGAGCCGTGGCAGATCGAGATCATCGGCGCACTGGACCTGCTGCCGGGCGACAGTGCCCGCGTCCTGAAGGACGCGTCCGCCCGCACCAGCGGCCGCACCGGGCTCAAGGTCGACGTCGCCGTCGGGTACGGCGGCCGACGCGAGATCGTGGACGCCGTCAAGACCGCGTTCGAGAAGCACACCGCCGCCGGGGGCGACCCGCAGGAGCTGGCGGAGAACTTCGACCTCGAGCACATCTCCGACAACCTGTACTCCCCGGCCGGCCGCGACACCGACTTCATCATCCGCACGTCCGGCGAGCAGCGGCTGTCCGGGTTCCTGTTGTGGCAGTCCGCCTACGCGGAAGTGCATTTCGTCGAGGTCCTGTGGCCAGCGTTCCGGCAGATAGACCTGCTGCGCGCGCTGCGCTCGTACGCGGCGCGGGAACGCCGCTATGGTCGCTGACGTCGCGCCGGGTGCGCCGTCCGCGGGTCGGCGAGGACCACGTCCACGGCCCGCTTGACGGAGCTGCCCCGGCTCTCGTCGCTGGAGACGACCACGCACCGCCGGGGCGCTGCGACCTCCTCCAGGGCTTTCATCAGCCGGGTCTGCAAGAATCCAGGCAGGCCTCTTGTCCCGGCCGCTTCCCGCCGCTCCCCGGTGCCCCGGTCCTCCAGGGGCGCAGCGCCGTCGCGGCTGAGCGCAGCGCGGTGGCGGCGGCCCGCGCGTGGCTGTCGCAGCGTGCCGGGGTCAATGCCGAGTTCCTCGGCAGTCTCTGGGACCGGCTTCCCGGTCCCGATCACGCGGGCGGCGCCCCCACCCCGGCCTGAGGGCCGGGGCATCCTCCGGTTACCGGTGATCGATGCGGCCATCCGGCCCGGCTCACCAGGACCATGTCACAGACCGGCCGACGTGACCGTCTTGGGGATGGGGCCTCAGTCCGCCCGATGCGACGTGAACAAGGAGATGACCATGGAGACAAGCGCAGCCCCCACGGCCGGGCCGGGCTCGGGGGCGGCCGTGGACCCAAGGCGGTGGCTGATCCTCGCCGTCGTCTGCACCGCCTACCTCATGGTCGGCCTCGATCTGACGGTGATGAACCTCGCCCTGCCGTCGGCGCAGGAAACGCTGGAGTTCACGGACGCCGACCGGCAGTGGATCGTGACCGCCTACGCGCTGCCGTTCGGAGGCCTGCTGCTGTTCTTCGGACGGCTGTCCGACCTGTTCGGCCGCAAGGAGACCTTCCTCACCGGGCTGACCGGCTTCGCGATCGCCTCCGCCGTCGGCGGTGCCGCGAACAGCTTCGGAATGCTGGTGACGGCCCGCGCCTGCCAGGGCGTCTTCGCCGCGATGCTGGCACCGGCCTGCCTGGCCCTGCTGGCCACCACGTTCACGGACCCGAAGGAGAAGGCCAAGGCCTTCGGCGCCTTCAGTGCGGTCGCGGCCAGCGGTACGGGTCTGGGCCTGATCATCGGCGGTGTGCTGACCGACGGCCTGAACTGGCGTTGGTGCATGTACGTCAACCTGGTCTTCGCCGGAGTGGCGTTCGTCGGCGGCACGATGCTGCTGCACAAGCAGCCCAGGACGGGCGCGCGGATGGACCTCCCCGGTGTGCTGCTGGGAACGGGCGGCATGTTCTCCGTGGTCTACGGCTTCTCCAACGCCGCGGACGACAGCTGGAGCACCCCCGGAACGTGGGGATTCCTCGCCTTCGGCGGTGTGCTGCTGGCCGTGTTCGCGTTCTGGCAGACGCGCACCGCGCAGCCGCTGCTGCCGCCCCGGATCGTCCTGGACCGCAACCGCGGCGGCGCCTACCTCGCCGTGCTGTTCGTCGGAACCGGCGTGTTCGGGGTCATGCTGTTCCTCATCTACTACATGCAGACCGACCTGGACTACTCGGCCATCGTCTCGGGCGTCTCGCTGCTGCCGCTGATCGTGCTCACCGGTGTGGGCGCCAACGTGGGCGGCGTGAAGCTGATGCCGAAGACCGGCCCCAGGCCGCTGGTCACCGCCGGTCTGCTGCTCACCGCGGCCGCCATGGCCTGGCTGACCCGGATCGGTCCGGACTCCGGCTACGCGACGCACCTGCTCGGCCCGACCATGGTGGCCGGCCTCGGCATGGGTCTCATCTTCGCCGCGGTGCTGAGCACCGGTACCTCCGGCGTGATGCCCGAGGACGCGGGCATCGCCTCGGCGTGCGTCAACACCGGCCAGCAGATCGGCGGTGCGATCGGCGTCGCCCTGCTCAACACGATCGCCGCCACCGCCACCACCGACTGGCTGAGGAGCAATGTGCAGGGGCAGCCGACACCGGAGCAGCTCTCCCTGGCGTCGATCGAGGGATACACCACGGTGTTCTGGTGGTGCACCGCCATCTTCGCCGCCGGCGCCGTCGTCAGCGCCCTGCTGCTGCGCGGCGGTCCCCTGCCGGCCTCCGAGGACACGCCCGCCGGCAGCCCTTCCGAGCAGCCGGAGGCAACACGCTCCTGACCCCGGGTCACCCCCGTACCCGCCGGTCAGGTCCGTGCGGCCGGTGACGCCTGGGCTCGTCCCGGACGTCACCGGCCGCACCAAAGGCCCGCCGTCGTCACCCTTCGACCATGCCGTACGAAGGCACCGCACCGGGCCGGACGTCACCGCATGCACACGGCGCTCTCGGCGTGCTGCTTGGCCAGGGCGAGCAGGACCAGGCACTCCGAGCCGAGTGCCGCCCGCACGTACTGGCGGGCCTGTGCGAGGCCGGTTCTCTCGCCGAGCACCGCGGCGATGTCCTCCTCCCGCAGCACGACGCTCTGCCTCCCCGTGACGGTCACCCCCGTCTCGTCCGGGACGACGGGCCATTCGCCGGTGTGCGCCGACAGCAGGTCGGGGACCACGGTCCGCTCGCAGACGATGCGGCCCGCGCTCGGGAAGCAGATCCGCACCGACTCGGTGGTCTGCGAGCCGCGCCCGGTCAGCGTCTGCAGCGTCACGCACTGCACCCGGGGCGCGCGGCCTCGGTGAGACCGGCCCGCACGATGTGCGGCACCGTCCCGGTCCAGTCCCCCGCCCGGTACAGAAAGTCGTAGGCCAGCTCGGCCGGGCCGTGGATGCGCACCGAGTCCTCGAAGGACAGCGCCAGTTCGTCCAGACGCGTCCACTGCTCGGCGAACCGCTTCAGGTCGGTGAGCTGCGTGCGGAGGTTCAGATCGGCGCACCACGCCGCCCACGCCGCCTCGTCGGGAAGATCGCCGGAGGTGCTGAAGCCGTACTGCAGTTCGAGCTCGGCGTCGCGCGGCCCGTGGTCGCGTACGCTCAACGCGCCGGTGATGGATTCCAGCGGGGACGCGGAGCGTTCCTGCCGGAACTCGATGCGGCGCTCCACCGGGTCCAGGCGCCGCGACGCGGTCCACGACCTCAGCCGCCCGTCCAGGAGGGACCACACCCGCAGGCGCTCCCGCTCGCTGTCGAGCTCCAGCCGCTCCACGTGGACGCTCGCGGAGAAACAGAGCGGCAGCCTGACCGCATCGGCGAGCACCGCGTAGACCACGCCGGCGGGCGCCTCCACGTGCATGCGGTGCCTCGCTCTGCCCACACGCTCACCAGACATCTGAACACTTCTCTTCACAGCGCGCCGTCCGGGACGCGGACCGGGTCCGGACGGCGGGACGGGGACCCGGATCCGATGGCCGACGACGGATCAGCCGACGGGCGCCGGCTCCCGGACCAGCCTGCCGGCGATGCGGCGGGCCTGGCCCAGGAACCGGGGCAGTCCGCGACCACCCCGTACGAGGAAGTGGCGCCCGGGGACGGGGCGCGACCACACCGGCCCCGTGGTCCAGTGGCGCCAGCCGTCGGCTGCCGCGGGCGGAGCCAGGGGAATCTCCCGCGAGGCGACGACCAGCACCGGAACGGTCAGCGGGCCGACCGGGGAGGGACTGCGGACCGACTCCTGCGGGGCGCGGGCCAGTTGCAGGTCGGCGGGGGGCGCCGGGAGGGCGGCACGGCCCCGGTCCCTTCCGTCCCCAGCGGACGGCGCGGCGCTCCCGCCGCTCACGGCGGGCGGCGTCGCCGGGCCCGGCGGCCGCCGGGCCCCGGGCGGTCCGAGGGGCATGTGCGGCGAAGGACAGGCCCCGGAGGCGAGCAGCACCGGACCCGGCGCGGACCTCGTGCAGGGCACGGGCCACGGCGAGCGCCACCATCGCACCGAGTCCGTGCCCGTACAGCGCGCACGGGCCGGGGTGCGGGACGGTGAGCTGAGGCAGGACGTCGGCGGGCAGGGCCCGGTACGCGGTCGTCGGGGTTTCGGTCCGCCGCCTCGTGCGGTCCGGCAGGGGGACCGGGACCGGCTGCACACCGGAGCCGACGCTCGCCGCCCGGTCGTCGAAGACGGGGAGGCCCTCACCGGAGCGTGCGAAGCAGTGCAGTCGCACCGGCTCTTCGTCCGCCATGCCGTCCTCCCTCACGCACACGCCCGATGCCACGGGGCAGACCTCAAGATGCACAGACAGCCGCGAACCGCGCCGCAGACGGAGGGCGGCGGCCGGGATCCCGGGCCGCCGCAGGACTCCGGTACGGCAACGGATGCCTGCCGTGACCACCGGTCGGACCGGGCGCACACGGGCCGCGGGTCCGTCCGGCAGGATCCGCCTGACGGACCTAGGCCGCGTACCGGTCGAAGGTGGAGCCGCGGCGCGGACCGGCCACCACGTCGAGTTCGGGATCGACCGCGAGCATGGCCTGGTGCAGGCGCTGCAACTGCGGCGAGGGTTCCACTCCGATCTCCTCGATCAGTCCCGTCCGCAGCTTCCGGTACACGTCCAGGGCGGACGCCTGCCGTCCGGACCGGTACAGGGCCACCATCGCCTGGGCGTGCAGGCCCTCGTGCTGGGGGTGACGGGCGATCAGGTCGGTGAGTTCGGCGATCAGTTCCGCGTGCCGGCCGAGCCGCAGATCCGCGTCGATCCGCCGCTCGATGGTCATCAGCCGGGACTCCTCCAGCCGCGTGACCTCGATGCTCAGGACCGAACCGAGTCGCACGTCCACCAGCGCGGGCCCCTGCCACAGGGCGAGAGCCTGCCGGAAGCAGCGGGCGGCCCGCTCGTCCTCGCCCTTCTCGAAGGCCTCCTGGCCCTCGGCGACCAGGCGCTCATAGGTGTACACGTCCGCGGACTCCGGCGGGATCTGCAGCACGTAGCCGCCGTGCCGGGTGGCCAGAACGTCCTTCGCCGCGCCCGGCGCGCCGGGTCCCATCGCCGTACCGAGGTAGCGGCGCAGCTGCATGATGTACGTCTGCAGCGTGGTCATCGCGCTCTGCGGCAGTTCCGTTCCCCAGATCTCCTCCATCAGCGTCGAGACGGACACGACACGGCTTGGATACAACGCGAGCAGAGCAAGGATCTGTCTGGGTTTCCCCGCGGTCGGGACGATCGAGTCTCCGTTCACGACTGCGGACAACGGGCCCAAGACCTGGATCTCCATGGCTCCCTCCGTTCGTCGTCGGGCACCGCCGATGGCGGAAAGTCGTCGGCGATGCTGCACGCTAGCCGTACCCCGGTCGGAGGCACCGGTTTCTTCAGTGGCATTCGAGCAATCCTCGAAGGACCGGGCACGGGGAGGGGGGCCGGGAGGAACGCGGGGAGTGAACACCCCGGGTCCCGGCCGGGAGAAGCGGGCCGTGCAGGGAGCGTTCCCCGGTCCGGGCGTCTCACCCCGGGCACTTTTGGCTTCCGCCGGAGCCTTCTGCCGAGAGCGGGGCCGCACGGGGCCGGTCCCCGTGCGCATCGGGGCCGGCCCTGTCGTGGGGACCCGGGCCCCTACGGACCGGGATGCGTGAGCTGTGCGCGCGCCGGTGCGGGGACGGCCGTTCGCGGCTGTGTGCCGGAGCACACCAGCGTCCCCAGGTGCCGCCGGTCGGCGAACCGCGGCAGCAGCAGCTCCCAGAACCGGGTCACGTTCTGGTGGGACAGCCAGGAGGCGTCCTTGGCGCCGAGCACTTCCAGGCCCACGGTCGCGGCCACGACGACACGGGCGGCGTCGGCCCAGGACACCCCCTCGGCGAGCTCCCCGCAGCGCTCGGCCCGGCGGAGGCCGT
This sequence comes from Streptomyces sp. DSM 120436, assembly GCF_055778765.1. Taxonomy (NCBI): domain Bacteria; kingdom Bacillati; phylum Actinomycetota; class Actinomycetes; order Kitasatosporales; family Streptomycetaceae; genus Streptomyces; species Streptomyces sp. DSM 120436. The sequence continues at coordinate 103,775 of NZ_JBSKBS010000004.1, forward strand.
CCTCGACCCAGCGCTGCCACTCCTCCCGCAGCGGGGACCTCGCACGGCGCGCGATGTCACCGGCGAGCTCGAAGCCGCCGCGGACCATGACGTCCTGGGCGAGGGCACTCATCAGCTCGTGCGAGGCGTCCACGACCGCCTGGAGCGGGTCCCGCTGACGGGCCTGTGCCGCCTCGGTGATCCGGCGGATGCTCTCGGCTGCCTCTGCCTCGACCGCTTCGGCGAGCATGCTCTTGTTGGCGAAGTGGAAGTGCAGTGCCCCGTTGCTGACACCGGCCCGTTCGCTGATGGTGCCCAGGGACGCGGGCACGAAGCCCACCTCGGCGAACACCTCGGCCGCCGCCCGTATCAGCGAACGCCGCGTGCGAGCGGCCCGCGCCTGTTTGACCATGTGCCGCCTCCCGGACAACGCGACGCCGAATGCCGATCACGCATAAGCCGCTTCAGATTAACAAACCGCGTAGACGGTTTATGCATAGCCTGGAAAACTTGGCCGAATCATGCCGAAGGGGCCGCCCGGAGGCGGCCCCTTCACTGCGCGGTGTGCGTCACTTCACCGGTTCCGGTTCGGGAGCCGGCTCCGGCTCCTCCTCGCCGGCCGGGCCGGCGGGGGTCTTGACGGACTCCAGCAGGAGCTGGGCGACGTCGACGACCTGGGTCGACTCCTTGGCCTTGCCCTCGTTCTTCTTGCCGTTGACCGAGTCGGTCAGCATGACCAGGCAGAACGGGCAGGCGGTGGAGATGATGTCCGGATCCAGGGAGAGGGCCTCGTCGACGCGCTCGTCGTTGATGCGCTTGCCGATCCGCTCCTCCATCCACATCCGGGCGCCGCCGGCGCCGCAGCAGAAGCCGCGCTCCTTGTGACGGTGCATCTCCTCGTTGCGCAGACCCGGGACCTTGCCGATGATCTCGCGCGGCGGCGTGTAGATCTTGTTGTGACGGCCCAGGTAGCACGGGTCGTGGTAGGTGATCAGACCCTCCACCGGGGTGACCGGGATCAGCCTGCCCTCGTCCACCAGGTGCTGCAGCAACTGCGTGTGGTGGATGACCTCGTAGTCACCGCCCAGCTGCGGGTACTCGTTGCCCAGGGTGTTGAGACAGTGCGGACAGGTCGCGACGATCCGCTTCGCCGACTTCGGCTTGCGCGAGGCCTCAGTCACCCTGCCCTCGTCGTCCGTCTCCTCGCCGAACGCGGCATTGAGGGACATCACGTTCTCCATGCCGAGCTCCTGGAACAGGGGCTCGTTGCCCAGCCGGCGGGCGGAGTCACCGGTGCACTTCTCGTCACCGCCCATGATCGCGAACTTCACACCCGCAATGTGCAGCAGCTCCGCGAAGGCCCGGGTGGTCTTCTTCGCACGGTCCTCCAGCGCACCGGCACAGCCCACCCAGTACAGGTACTCCACCTCCGACAGGTCCTCCACGTCCCTGCCCACGACCGGGACCTCGAAGTCGACCTCCTTGGTCCACTCCAGACGCTGCTTCTTCGCCAGACCCCAGGGATTGCCCTTCTTCTCCAGGTTCTTCAGCATCGTGCCCGCCTCGGACGGGAACGCCGACTCGATCATCACCTGATAACGGCGCATGTCGACGATGTGATCGACGTGCTCGATGTCCACCGGACACTGCTCCACGCACGCACCGCAGGTGGTGCACGACCACAGCACGTCCGGATCGATGACACCGCCCGCGGCGAAGCCGCCCTCGGACACAGCCCCGGCGGTGCCGACCAGCGGACGCCCGGCCTCGGCGAGCGCGGCGGCCGGCACACCGGCCAACTGCTCCGCCGACGCCCTCTCCTCGCCCTCCACGGTCCTGCCGCCACCCGCCAGCAGATAGGGCGCCTTGGCATGCGCGTGGTCACGCAGCGACATGATCAGCAGCTTCGGCGAGAGCGGCTTGCCCGTGTTCCACGCCGGACACTGCGACTGACACCGCCCGCACTCGGTACAGGTGGAGAAGTCCAGCAACCCCTTCCAGGAGAACTGCTCCACCTGCGAGACGCCGAAGACGTCGTCGTCACCGGGATCGCTGAAATCGATCGGCCTGCCGCCCGAGGTCATCACCGGCAGCGCACCCAGCGCGGTGGAACCGTCCGCCTCACGCTTGAACCAGATGTTCGGGAACGCCAGGAAACGATGCCAGGCCACCCCCATGTTGATGTTCAACGACACCACGATCATCCACACGAACGAGGTGCTGATCTTCAGACCGGCGAACAGGTAGACCAGGTTCTCCAGGGTGGGCCGGCTCAGCCCCTGGAACCACTCGACGAGCGGATACGAGATGAAGTGCGACGCCTGGTAGTGGTCCACGTGGTGCAGCGCGCCCTCCAGGGCGTGCAGCACCACGATGCAGGTGCCCACGATGACGATGATGGTCTCGACGAAGTACGCCTGGCCGGACTTGGAGCCGGTGAAGCGCGACTTGCGGCCCGGAGCCGAGGGCCGGTTCAACTGCCGGACGACGATCAGGACCAGGACACCGAGCACCGTCATCGTGCCCAGGAACTCGACGAACGCGTTGTAGGGCGTCCAGTGGCCGAGGACCGGCAGCACCCAGTCGGGGTGGAACAGCTGGCCGGTGGCGTTGACCAGGGTCAGGAGCAGCGTGTAGAAGCCCACCGCCACGAACCAGTGCGCCACCCCGATGACGCCCCAGCGGTTCATGCGCGTGTGGACCACGAACTCCCGGGCCAGCGTCACGCTGCGCTGGTAGGGATGGTCGGTCCGCAGGCCCTTCGGGACGGGCTGGCCGAGCCGTAGGAACTGAAGGATCTGCGAGGCGGCGCGGCAGAACAGCGCGCTACCGACCACCATCAGGGTCAACGACACGATGATCGCGACGAGTTGCATGAGCGGGCTCCTCAAACCGGCGAAGGTCGCCTACTAAGCAGTAACTTAATCATTTGGTTTGAGGCTACCCACTTATCGCGCGGTGCCATAGCCGGGGTCACGGTGATCTGCGCCGCTACGGCACCGCCCGCCCCCCGTACGTCCGTTCAGCGCGGCGGACACATGCCGCTCTCACGCGGGAGGGGCAGGGAAGCCGTGGCGGGCGGTTGCCGGTCCTCCGTCAGCGGAGCCTCCGGCGCGGCCTTCAGGATCGACTGCTGGAGCCGGCGCAACCGCGGCGAGGGCTCCAGGCCCAGGTCCCGTACGAGGGTGCCGCGCAGCCGGTGGTAGATGTCGAGCGCCTCACCGCGTCGGCCCGAACGGTGCAGCGCCAGCATGAACTGGGCGTGCAGGTTCTCGTGGGTGCGGTAACGACTGGTCAGCACGGTGAGCTCGGCGAGCAGTTCACGATGGCGACCGAGCCGGAGGTCGGCCTCGATGCGCTGATCGAGGGCACACAGGCGGCTCTCCTCCAGCCGCCGGGCCTCTATCTCCAGCCGCGCACCGGTCTGGACGTCGGCGAAGGCCGGGCCGGTCCACAGGGCGAGTGCCTCCCGCAGCAGGCGTGAGGCCCCCTGGAAGTCTCCCGCGTCGAGCGCGCGGTACCCCGTGCCCGCCAGCCGTTCGAAATCCCGGACGTCGCTCGTCCCGCCTCCGGAGACGAGCATGTACCCCCCGGGTAAGGTGACCAGGACGTCCTTGGCCCTGCGGCGCGACAGGCCCTCGGGGCCGGCGTCGGACGCCCCCTTCTCCAGTGCGAGCGTGATGAGGTCGCGCAGTTGCAGGACGTAGGTCTGCAGCGTGGTGCGCGCGCTGCGCGGCGGGCGGCCCGCCCACAGTTCGTCGATGAGGGCGGAAACCGGAACCACCTGGTCGGCGTGGAGCGCCAGAAGGGCGAGTACCTGCCGGGGCTTCGGAGCGGTGGGAGTGATGGACTCCCCGCCGGCTCTCACGTCCAGTGTGCCCAGTACGTCGATCTGCACGCCGTTGCCCCCTCGGTGAGTGCGCTGCCATCAGCACCACACGAGTACAAAACAGGCCAGACGGTTTGTCAATAGCGAACCAGTTGCGCTGTTTTATTGGATCGCATGCATGTACGAAGAGAACTGTCTTCTCCGCCTGCGCCATGGGGACTTGGCACGATTGCACGGCGTCGGCCCTCACCTGGGGGCATCCCCGCTTCCGCCGATCCTCTCGTGCCAACTCCGGCAAAACGGGCGTCCAAAGGGGGGCGACGACCCTCCACGACTGGGGTAAGAGACCTCTCGCGCTGTTTTAACCGGTGTGCAACCGACTCCCCCTCCACAACCCGGGCCACGGTGGATCAGGGAACCAGAGAACCGCTCGAGAACCACTCGAGGACTGCCGTGCCTCACGCCCCGCGAGGACCATCGGCCGGGGACCGGCTCGCGGCGGCGGACGGACGGCGCACGGACGGCGCACGGGCCGACGACATGCAGCCGGCAACAGCCCCACGTGTCGTCGGCCCCGTGCGCACCGCCGGCTCTGCGTGCCACGGCCATGCGCAGGCCGATGCCCCTCCCCCTCGCCACTCGCCGGGCCGGTCCTCGCGAGCGGGCCTCAAGCGGACGCAGGCATCCGGGCCGCCTCGCGCACCACCCTGGCCCCCCGGTCCGGGGCCACGTCCAGACGCGCCAGGACCGCGGGCCGGGCGACGGACAGCAGCAAGTGCCTCAGCAGCGTCGAGACCCGGGTCTCGACGTCGCTGAGACCGGTCTCCAGCTGGGAGTAGAGGTGCACTCCGTTGAGCGCGCCGACCACCAGCTCGGCGACCTCCCGCGGCACCACGTGCACCAGGGTCTCCCCCCGCTCGTGAGCCTCGGTCAGGAGCCCCGTCAGCAGGTCGCCCCAGAGCGGCCAGGCACTGCCGTGGTGCCTGCGGGCCGCGACGGGGTCGGCCGAGAGCCGGGCGCCCGCCCGCAGCAGGGGCTCGTGCACCAGTCGGTGGGCCATCGCCATCGCGGCGTCCACCACCTTCTGCAGCTTGATCTCCTGCTCGGGCAGCGCCTGCTCCGTCTGGACCTCCAGGACGCCCCTGGCGAGCGCCTCCTTGGAGTCGAAGTGGAAGTACATCGCGCCCTTGGTCACCCCGGCGGTCCTGAGGATGTCCGCGACCGTCGCCGCCGCGTACCCGTGCTCCGCGAAGGCGACCGCAGCCGCCTCCAGTATTGCCCGGCGGGTCCTGACCGCACGCTCCTGCTGGGCCACTGGAAACTCCCTTCGCCGAACCGCGAAACTCAGATCTGTGCAGCTCACAGAAACAAACCGCTCAGAAGGTATATTATCTTCGCCCTCCGGCCCGCACAGGTACGGAGTTCGGCCATTCTTCGTCCGCCGCACCGTGGTTCCTCGCGCCGTCCCGTCGTCGGCGGCGTACCCCGGCGGGCCCGACCGCACGCGCCGGTCCAGCGATCCAGGAGAGGACCGCAGCGACCGAGGGGCCGGGGCAGGCCCTCCGCGACCGGACAACAGCACAGGTGGCAGCGGTTTTCAGGACGACGCAGCGACCGAAGCGACCGAAGTTCCCTATATATGACGCACACGCACGCATGCTGGTGTCCTCATATACCCGAAGCCCTGGTCGCTTCGGTCGCTTTCCCGCCGCGCAGACCGTTCCTGCCTGCGTCTTTCCTCCCGGACGGCAGCCGGGGAACGCCGTGTTCCGTCACTCGCCCTCAGTCGCTCCCCCGGCCCCCGGTCGGCCAGGGGCCGGATGCGTCAGTCCCGTGTGCCGTGCTGCGGCGGCGCGGCGCGGGGCGGTTCGTCCTCACCGAGCACGGCCAGCACCTCGGCGACGGTCTCGTTCTCCCCGGCGGCGGGCAGACGGCGCAGCAGACGGGCGCACTGGTCGGCCAGCCGGCCCGCATCGGCGTCGGAGAGCCGGGCCCGGTCGTGGACGGCCGTCAGGATCAGCGAACCGTCGTCGGCGGGCCGGGCGAGCAGGGCGGTGAGCAGGAGGCTGTGCGCGCCGCTGGAGTGCCGCTCCCCGAACCGGACGCCGGTGGCGGCGAGCCTGGCCCGCAGACCGGCGGGCGGTTGCGGGGTGGTCTCCAGGGAGACCACGGTGTCCAGCAGCCGGCCCGGCTCCGGGCGACCGGTCCACTCCCGGACCTGTTCCATACAGGTCCACTCGTAAGCGGCCAGGTCCAGCGCCCGGTCGCGCAAGGTCTCCAGGAGCCGGATCACCGGCCGGGCCGGGTCGACCCGCACGGTCATCGGCAGGCAGCTGCGCAGCGGCCCGACCAGCCGGTCGACGGCGTCCAGGGCGATGCCGCGCCCGGACACGGTGATGCCGAAGCCCACCGGGGCGGGACCGGTGGCGTTCGCCGCCCGGTACAACAGCAGCGCCCACGCGGCGTGCAGGGCGCTGGAGTCCGGCAGACCCCGCGCGGCCGCCCACCGGTGCAGCCGGTCCGCCTCGGCGGCGTCCAGCCGGGTCTCGGCCCGGCCGCATCCGCTCTGCCGCGTCCGGGGTCCGGGCAGAGCGGGCTGCACGGCGGGCGGCCCGTCGGGCGCGATCCGGCTGAAGAAGTCCCGCGCCGCGGCGATGTCCTGACGCTCCAGCCAGTGCGCCCAGTCACGGATGTCCGGCCGGCGCTCGCCGCCCGGCAGCACGCCGCCTTCGAGGTAGGCCCGGCTGAACTCGTCCAGCAGCACGGACACGCTCCGGGTGTCCAGCAGCCCTCGGTGGAAGGTGAGCAGGACCCAGGTGACCTCCGCGGAACCGCGGAGCGCCGCCGGGCGGGCGTCCTCGCCGACATCGACGAGGGTGACACGCAGCGGGCCGGGACGGCCCACGTCGAAGCCGCGCAGCCGATCGCGTGCCATGAGCTCGTCCCGGTCGACGGTGCCCGCCGGATGCCGCACGACCTCCGTGCGGGCGTCGTCGTGGAAGACGACGCGCGGTTGCGGTTCCCGTTCGAAGGCGGCGCGCAGGATCACCTCCCGGTCGGCGACGGACTGCCAGGCCGCGGTGAACCGCTGGGTGTCCAGCGGTCCGTGCCAGTACCACCAGACCTGCTCCACGTGCCGTCCGGTGTGCCGGTCCGCGCAGGAGTCGAGCAGCGCGTCGTGCTGCGGCCGGGCCACCGGCACGGACGGTCCCGGAGCACCTGCGGTCACTGCCGGACGGCGGGGGCTGACCCGTTCCCGCAGCCGACGGCTCCACCCCGTCATGTCTCGCCCTCCTTCGGGCCGCTGCCGCCTTCCGGGCGGGATCGCAGATCACCGGGTCCCGGAGGGCGGCCCTTCCGGCACATCGTGGCGGGATTCTCCGTCAACGGCCTGACGAACTTCTGACATGGCTCGCGGTCCGCTCGTGCTCATCTGGAGAACGGCGGCGAGGGGCGGCGGTGCGGGCGCCGGGGCCCGCCCGGAAGCAGGCCCCGGGGGCCCGTGCGATGGCTCCGGCCGCACGGGCGGGAGCCGTCGCACGGGCGCACCGTCGTCCCGGCATTCCGTCCCTCCCTAAAGGCTCGGCACTTCCTGCGCCATGAGCCGGTCGAGCCGACCGCCCAGGTCGCGTTGTTCCTGGGAGAGCCGCTCGACGCGGCGGCGCAGCCAGGCGACCTCGTCGCGCAGCATCCGTACGTCGGTGTCGTCGTGCCGGTGGGCTGCGCCCTCCACGGGGTCCGCTTCCGTGTCGGCGTCCTCCCTGCCGTGCAAGATCGCCTCCATGCGGCCGCGCAGCGCCGGTCCCGGAGTGATCCCCAGGTCGCGCCGGAGCCTGTGGCGCGCCCGTTCGTACATGACCAGGGCCTCCGCCTGCCGACCGCACCGGTGCAGTGCGGTCATCAGCAGTTCGTAGAACCGCTCCCGCAGCGGATGGGCGACCGTCAGCTCCTCCAGTTCGCCGGTGATCTCCTCCTCGCGGCCGGCGCGCAGGCACGCGTCGTACAGGGCCTCCGTGGCGACGAGTCTGCTCTCCTCCAGCAGTGAGGCCTCCGCCGCGCAAATGGCGCCGCGGCCGCTGCCCTCCAGGGCCGCGCCCCGCCACAAGCCGAGGGCCCCGCGCAGGAGGTCGGCCGCGCCGGCGGGATCGGCGGGAATCAGCGCCCGGCCTTCGGCGGCCAGGCGCGTGAAGCGTTGCGCATCGGTCTCGGCGCCGTTCAGACGCAGCAGGTATCCCGTGGGACGGGTCACCAGCCACTCGTGCCGCTGCCCTCCAGGGCCGACGGCCGCCGGCCGCAGCCGCCGCAGGCGGGCCACGTGGGCTTGCAGGGCGTTGGCCGCGTTGCCCGGCGGCCGCTGGTCCCACAACTCGTCGACGAGGCGGTCGGAGGGCACCACTTGGTCGGCCTTCACCACGAGAGCCCCGAGCAAGGCGCGCTGCTTGGCGCCCGCGGGCACGATCCGCTGGCCGGTGCGGTCGTCACAGATCTGCACGGAACCCAGAATCCGAAACTCCATCCCACCCTCGCACGGAAAATTCAACGAGACCTCAGAACCCCGGCTTCGGCCTGTGCGACACGGATCCCACCCCCGGGCCGCCGGACCGGGCGGCCGTTTCCGGAGGCAGGTGTTCACAACCGTCCGTTCCCGCCGGGAGGACCGACGGTTTTGCAGGGAGGAGAGGTCTCCCCGCAGGGAGGGCGGCCGTGTTCCCCGATTTCTTCGCCATGGCAGGAAAACTAGCAGTACGGGCCCACCTCGGAACAGGCACCTCCGTGTTCCTGCCGCTCGCTGGCCCCTTGCCGGGACCGCGTCGGCGACGTGCGGGATCCCCCGCTCACGGACCGATGGAGGAATGCTTGATTCCATCTGGTGAAATCCTCCATGAAGACTGGAGGATACCTAGTGATCGGCCATCGAGAACATCCGGATAAAACGAGGAGCAGACACTATTTGAGGTCTGACGGAGCGCCGAGTCGGAAGCTTCGGAAACGGCACGGGGGAAGAATGAACATAAAGATGCTGGGTGCACTGCATGCAGAAGTGAAAGGAGCCTCGATCGTCCCGACCGCGCGAAAGCCCCGCCAGGTCCTGGCACTGCTCGCGCTCAATCCGGGTCGGGTCGTACCGGTGTCCACCCTCATGGAGGAGGTCTGGGGCACCGACCGGCGGCAGGGTTCGCTGACCTCGCTCCAGACGTACATTCTCCAGCTGCGCCGCATGTTGCGCGCCGCCATGGGACCCGAGGCGGCCGACACGGTCAAGAACATGCTCGCCACCCGCTACGGCGGCTACCTGCTGCAGGTCTCCCCCCAGGAGGTCGACGTGCACCGGTACGACCGCCTGGTGGCCGAGGGCCAGCGTGCGTTCGAGAGCGGCGACGACGCGCGTACGGCCTCCTCGTTGCGCGAGGCGCTCGCCCTGTGGGAGGGCCCCGTCCTGGCCGACGTCCAGGTCGGCCCGGTCCTCGAGATCGAGGTGCTGCGGCTGGAGCAGTCCCGTCTGGTCACGAGGGAGCGCCGGATCGACGCCGAGCTGCGCCTGGGACGCCATGTCGAACTGGTGGCCGAACTGACCGATCTGATAGCGCGCCACCCCCAGCACGAGGGCCTGCACTCGCAGGCCATGGTGGCGCTGTACCGGTCCGGCCGGCAGGAGAGCGCACTGCACGTCTACCGTCGGCTGCGTCAGCGGCTCAACCACGAACTGGGTGTGGAGCCCTCGCCTCAGCTGCAGCGGATGTACCAGGCGATGCTCTCCGTCGACCCGCGTCTTGACATCGTTGCCGATGCACGGCGGACGTCGACCTTCGACCTGTACGCCGCCCGGGGGTGAGGCCGTCCCGCCGGCGCCGCCCGGAACCGGGCGCCGCGGGGCCGGTGGTCACCGGCGGGAGGCGGCAGTGCGGCGCCCGGCCGTCACCGTCGGTCAGTTCGCCCGGCCGGCGAACGGTCCGCTGCCGCTCACGGCGGGGACCGGAACCGCGGCGTCGGGCCGGGTCGTCAGGATGGAGCGTTGCAGCCGGCTGAGCGGCGCGGAGGGCTCCAGGCCCAGCTCCCTGACGAGCGTGGTGCGCAGTCGCTGGTAGACGTCGAGGGCCTCACCGCGCCGGCCCGCACGGTGCAGCGCCAGCATGAACTGGCCGTGCAGGCTCTCGTGCATCCGGTGCCGGGAGACGAGGACCGTCAGTTCCGGGAGCAGTTCCCGGTGCCGCCCCAGGCTCAGGTCGGCGTCGATCCGCTGGGCGAGCGCACACAGCCTCGCCTCCTCCAGCCGACTGGTCTCCATCTCGATCTGGTTGCCGGCCTGGACGTCGGCCAGGGCCGGGCCCCGCCACAGCGACAGGGCGTCGGCCAGCTGGCGGGCCGCGCCCGCGTGGTCCTCGGCGTCCATGGCCCGGTAACCGAGTCCGGCGCGGCGCTCGAACTCCCGCCAGTCGACGGTGCCGCCCCGCGTCTCCAGGCGGTAGCCGCCGGGAACGGTGGTGAGGATGTCCTTGGCCGTGCACTGCTCGTTCCCGGCGGAGGCCAGGGCGGCGCCTATCAGTTCGCGCAGCTGCAGGATGTAGGTCTGCAGTGTGGTGCGGGCACTGCGCGGCGGGGCGGCTCCCCACAACTCGTCCACCAGGGCCGCCACCGGGACCACCTGGTCGGCGTGGAGGGCCAGCAGGCCCAGCACCTGCCGCGGCTTGGGCGCCGTCGGCAGGATCGGTACCCCGTTCTCACGCACCGACAGCGCGCCCAGCACCTTGATGTCCACTTTCTCCCCCATCGGTCGCGCGGATCGGGTTCCGTCTCCGCGTCTCGGCCGGCATGCCGGGGCTGCGGCGCCCAGGCGCTCTCGATGTAAAAACAGCGCAGTCGGTTTGTCAATGTTCGGCCGTTATCGATCATCAAGAGGATCGGGATCCGGCCATGGCCGCGGGAGCCCGCTGCGGCGCCCGTCCCGCCCCGGGCCGAGGTGCAACCGGAGTGGCCGGCACCGAGGGGGCCGGAAGACCTCGGTGCCTTTTTGTTCGCGACCGCCCACCGCACGTCGGGCGGTGCGAGTGCGGCGGAGAGCTCAGCCCGACGGGCACGGCCGCACGTGGCGGACTCCGCGGCTGCGCAGCCCGTACGGCTGCAGGTCTGGCCGGCCCACGGCCGAGGGCCGCTCGGACGCCCCTCGGCGGCCCGTGGCCGGCCCGTGGGTGGGCCGTGGGTGGGCCGACCGCCGGTCGGCCACGGGCCGGCTGTCCGCAGCCGACCCGACCGGCTCACCCGACACCCGTGCCACGGGGTCGGCGGACCGTGCCGTGGCCTCCTCCGTCCCGCGGCCGGGCGCACCGGTCCCTGCGGGGGGGGGGGGGGGCGGCACCGCCGGACGGGGCGGCGGCCTCTCCGGCGTCCCGGGAGCCGGACGCCCACCCTCCGCACGGCAGGTCGCGCAGCCCTCGATGCCCGACGCGGTGGCCCGGTCGGCCGGGTCACCGGCCGCACGCGCACCCGCGTCCGGTCGGTCCCCCGGTGAGGACGAAGCCGCGCGGCGCGAAGGCGGTGGTGTCCGGAACGGTTCGGGAACCGGTCCTCCGGAACCCGGCCGGCACGGTGGAGAATCGCTTGAGAACCGCTCGAGACCCAGCGCCGTCGACGCCCCCTCCCCCGAGTCGGAGAGGGGGCGTCGGCGACCCGTCACCTCGTCAAGGACCGCCGTCAACCTCAGGAGACGCCGACGCGGCGCGATTGACGCGATCCGGCCGATCCAACCGGATTAAACAGCTCCGATTTTTTTCCGACCGAAATGACCCCTGTGGCTGGAAAGTAAACCGGACGGTAGGTACCTTCGGGCTGCCGGGTTGGCCGGCTTTCACTTGCGCCACTGCCGCTCAGAGGGAAGCAGCTATGTCCGCGAGCACGTTCCACACCGAACGCCCCATATCCAGCGCACCATTCTTTCGGAACGAGATGGCGATGTCGGCGAAAGCCGGACTTTTCCGCTACCCCTCCTTGACCGCCGCCGTCCCGAAGGAACTCGTTCACCGCGCCAGCGTCGCCGAGGTCCTGCTCACCGACTGGCGGCGCCGGGACGCCAGTCGTTTCACCGTGACCGCCCAGTGGCCCCGCGGCCACAGCTTCTTCACCGCCGTCCAGGGCCTTCACGATCCGCTGATCGCAGCGGAGACGATCCGCCAGGCCGGGGTCCTCCTGTGCCACGCCGAGCTGGGCGTGCCCCTGGGTCATCACTTCCTCATGTGGAATCTCAACTTCAGCGTGCGCCCCGAACGGCTTCTCGTCGGCAGCACGCCGGCCTCCGTCGACCTCGACGTCACCTTCTTCGGCACCAAGCGGCAACGCGGCCGCCTCGTCGCCAGCCGCCTCGAGGCGGTGCTCCGTCGCGACGGTCACGTCGTGGCGACGGGCAGCGCGTACTTCACCTGCATGTCCCCCGCCGTCTACCGGCGCGTCCGTGGCCGACGCCACCTCAGCAGCGGCTGCCCCGAGCTTCCGCTCGAGGCTCCGCTGCCTCCGCAGACCGTGGGCCGGCTGCTGCCGATGGACGTGGTCCTGGCCCCCACCGAAGCCCAGAACCGCTGGCAGCTGCGGACGGACGTCCGTCACCCCGTGCTCTTCGACCACCCGGTCGACCACGTACCCGGCATGGCGCTGATCGAGGCGGCCCGGCAGGCGACGACGGTCGTGCTGGGCCGTGTCTCGCCGCCGCTGAGCGTCGAGACCGACTTCGTGCGCTACGTGGAGCTGGACGCGCCCTGCTCCGTCGAGGCCCGGCAGGTTCCCTGCGGGGAACCGGGCAGGGAGTCCGTGCTCGTGCAGGGCCGCCAGGCGGAGGACGTCGTCTTCCGCTCGACCGTGACCGTGGCCTCGTCCACCGTCTGACCGTCCTCGGACCTCCCCGCCCGTCCGGGCACCGCGCGGGGAGGTCCGCCCTCGCCCGGTCCCCGTCGCAGGTACTGGTCGTTCCCGGTGGCGGCGTGTGCCCGGCCCGGCCTCGCGGCGACGCCACCGGCCGTCAGGAGAAGTGGAGACATGGGGGCACTGGCCGGAAGAACCGCGCTCGTCACCGGGGCCAGCCGCGGAATAGGAAGGGCGATCGCGCGCAGGCTGGCCCGGGAGGGCGCCCTGGTCGCGGTCCACTACGGCCGGAACGAGGCGGCCGCGCGGCAGACCCTGGAGCTGATCGCCGAGGAGGGCGGCCGAGCCTTCGCCGTCGGCGCCGAGCTGGGTGTGCCCGGCGACGTCGAAGCCCTGTACGCCGGGCTGGAAGAAGGGCTGGCCGCCCACGGGAGGGAGCCGGACCTCGACATTCTCGTCAACAACGCGGGCATCAGCGGACCCGCACGCATCCACGAGGTGACACCCGAGCTGTTCGACCGGCTGTTCGCCGTGAACACCAGGTCCCCCTTCTTCCTCGTCCAGCGGGGCCTGAAGCACCTGCGCGACGGCGGCCGGATCGTCACCGTCTCGTCGGCGGCCACGCGGGTGGCGTACCCCGAGTCCGTGGCGTACGCGATGGCCAAGGGCGCCCTCAACACCTTCACACTGGCACTGGCCAAGGAACTCGGCCCGCGCGGCATCACGGTGAACGCGGTCAGCCCCGGGTTCGTGGAGACCGACATGAACGCGCGGAAGCGGGCCACGGCGGAAGACACCGCGGCACTCGCCGCCCTGTCCGTCTTCGACCGGATCGGCCGGCCGGCCGACATCGCGGACGTCGTCGCCTTCCTGGCGTCGGACGCGTCCCGCTGGATCACCGGCCAGTGCCTCGACGCCAGCGGTGGCTCCCACCTGTGAGCGCGTCCCTCAGCCGCCGACGGCTGCTTATACCAGTACGCCCTCGGAGCGTTGGGTCTTGCGTCCTTTGCTGCCGGGGGTCAGGGTGCGGGGGTCCACCGCCTCGGCCGGTGCGCCGGTCGCGTAGAGGCCGTCGGGTTCGGTGTCGCGGTCGTGCGGCAGCAGCCAGAACACCCGGCGGCGGAAGGTGCCCGAGGAGCGGGACGGTTTGGCGTCGGGCCGCAGCAGGGCGTAGCCGACCATGCGGCCGTCACGGTGGTAGGCGGGCCTGCCGCGGCGGGTGGGCAGCCGGTCCAGGCTCTGACGGACGTAGTCGAGCGCGCCGATGTCCTCCAGCCACACGAAACCGGCCTCGTGCACGAGTTCGTCCTCCGCGATGAGGGAGCTCACGCCGTCTCCTCGTCAACCACCAGACCGATGCCGCAACCGGACGTGTGTCGATCGGCCGTCACTTCCTCCAAGGGAGCCACCGGTCCCACTCCTTCGCGAACCGGGCGGCCCCGAAGGTACGTGACCAGGTGACCCGGACGTTCTTCATTGTGGCATCACGCCCCACAGGCGCCGTAGGCGTGTTCTCGTCCCTCTCCGGGCGGGCGTGGCCCGCCCCCGCCGGGAGGCTTCGAGCGGTCCGGCCGCCGCACGGTTCACGGGTGCCCTCCCGGGGACAGTGGTCGGCGCAGTCCCGCGTCCAGACCGCTGCGGATGATGGCGGTGCTGCGCCGCTCCTGCCCCGGCCGGGCCTGCCCGGCGACCTCCCGCAGCATCCGCTCCGCCTCGTCCGCGTCGAGGTGGCCGCCGGCGACCAGCCCTCCCGCCGTGTAGGCGGCACGGTTCAACTTCTCGGAGAAGGCGGCCCCTTCGGGTACGACCGCGCAGGCTGCCACTTCCCCGAGCAGCGGCGCCAGTGCCCGGCTCACGGTTCCGTGGCCGCCTCCCGCCGCGAGGACGGCCTGCCGGGCCCGCGGCGGCACCGGCCTGGCCCCGTGCCCCTTCGTGGGCGGCAGGTGCCCGGTGCGCTCCAGTTCCTCCGCCAGCCACCCGGGCAGCGGCGCGGGCTCGCGCACCGCCCCCACCGGCTCGTACATCCCGGCCTCGGTCACGGTGCCGGGGGCGACGATGTACCCGCCGTGCGCCCGCACGTCGACCTGCCAGGCCAGGGCTCGGCTGCCCGATCCGGTGGAACACTGCCAGCGGTGCCCTCGATGGGCCCGGTACCACACGTGCAGGCCTCCGGAGGGTGTGCGCACGCGCAGGGTCGTCCCGTCGTCCGCCGGGCTGGGGGAGGACCGCAGAGCGGCCAGCACGCCGATCGTGTGGAAGCCGTTGGCCAGCCCGGTCAGGTCGATGCTCGCGGAGATCCCGATACCGGGCAGCAGCCTTTCCCGGCCCGGCAGCCGGCGTTCGTGCGCATCGATGTCGAGGACCACCAGGCCGGCGGGGCCGCAGGCGATCCCGACGCCCAGTCCCGGATTGGCGCCCCACCACCGTTCGATCAGCGCGGGGTCCAGGGTGGCGGCGTGGAATCCGTGACACCAACGACCGGCCGCCGGGCAGCCGCAGCCCCGGTGGGTGTGCCCCGGCCTCCGGCAGGTGCCACAGTTGCCCGCCGGGGTCTTGCGTCCCGGAGCGAGTGGGTGGACGGGCCAGCCCCGGCCGGCACACCACCGCGCGATCGCCAGCGACCGTCCGGCGGCGGCCTGCCGCGCCGCCCGACCGTGGGACTCCTTCAGCCCAGAGGCCATGCGCACCCCCTTCGTCAGCAACCCGAGCTACTGAGCGACGGAGACAGACTAGCCAGACCGGCGGGACGGCGGGCCCCACCGGCCGAACCGGCCCGGACCCAGGGGCCGAACCGACTCCGACCCGACGGCCGGACCTCTCCCGGTAGCTGGCCGCCACGTCGCGGACCCGCAGGTCACAGGAGTGCGGCGCGGAGAACAGCGACTGAAGCGACTCAAAGTTCCTGTACGTGACGCGCGAGCGCACCCTCGCGGCGCACCGGCGCACCTCATGTTCGAGGCTTGGGTCGCTTCGGTCGCTGATGTGCCCGGAGGACCGCTCCGGCCTGCTGCTTCCTCCGAGGCCGAGAAGCGACTCGGCCTTCCCCGCTCCTGCACGCAGGGCGCACCGGGGCGACCGCGCCGCGAGCCCCGGGGTCGAGGACGGCACCGGGACCGGTCCTCCGGCGGTCCGAAGCCGTGATCACACCGGACACCCCGGGATCGTCCCACCGGTGACCACGGTGGGGAGGCAGCCCTCAGCAGTGGTGTCCGTCAAGGCACTCCGGAGAACAACACTCCGGGGGACAGCACTCCGGGGGACAGGAGGAAGAGGACCGGCACGCCGGACACCCCGGCCGTGATCGGGAACCGCCCGGGTGTCTCCCGCCGGTTCCCGGCCCGGGCCACCACGAGCCCCGCCGCCGACACAAGCACGGCGGTGAACAGGGCCGTCAGGCCGAACGTCCAGCCGATCTCTCGTTCCGCGTCCGGTACTTCCCTCGCATGCGCGATCGCCGAGGTGAACAGGAGGACGGCGCGGACGCCCACCGCCACGACAGTGCCCCGACGACCCGATCCGCTCGTTCAGGCGCCGGGCCGACCGACCTCGTTCCTCCGCGACGGCTTCCCGGAGCGGCCTCGGACGATGACGTGCCCGCGCCGTAGGCGGCCGAGGGGACGTGCGGCGCCTGTTGTGAAGCAAGCCCGTCCCTTGGTGTTCGTCCGACACCAGCCGTCACCTGCCACCCGTAGGCGCGGTTCCAGCGGCCGTCCTGCCGGTCCCGTCGGCCCTCGGCGGGCCTGGCCTCCCCGTCTGGCCGCCGCCGGCTCCGTGGCCTTCTCGGCGTTCACCCGAGTCCACGGGCTCCTTGACCGCCGCACCCGCACTTCTGAAGGTGACACCGGTCGTCCAGGCGCCCACGCTGCCCGGGGACCCAGCCCCAGCACAGCCCCACATAGCTCAGTTGGTCATCCGTCCCCGACGCGGTCCCCGACACTTTCTCCGCAACCCTGACCGGCACTCCCCCGCTCTCCGGATGTCGTGCTCGGCCAGTCAGTCAGTCAGTCAGTCCTCGAAGCCCCCCGCATCCTGGAGCACGAGGACTTCCACCCCGCTGAACTCCTCCGTGCGGGCCAGGCCGACCCTCGCTCAGACACCGGTCACGAGGCGCTTCCCCACGCACCGGAGCCACAACCCCGGTGCTCCTCGACGCGAACGGTGCACGCCACGACGATACGGATTCGCGTCGAGGAGTGCCGGGGGCAGCGGGGTCCAGGGGCCGGCGAAGGCCCCTGGTACCACCGGCCGCCACCACTGTTGTCGACGACGGCGGACAGATGACTCCCGACATAGGCCCGGAGGGGGCACTCGGAGACGGACCCGCGCTTATAGAGAATAGAGAGGATCGCATCTCCGCAGGTCAGAGGGGGTGACAGGGCCTCAGAACATGACTCCCAAGTCATTTTTGACCTGCGTAAGTTGAGCCTGGAGTCAAGGTGCCCCGTATCCATTGCGACTTATATGCGCAATTCCGCGACAGGCTTCAGAACCCTCGCGAACTTGACTCCGGAGTCATGTTCGACACGCCCAACGCGCAGATAGGTCGCGTCGTTGCTATCTATATGCGCAATCACTACTGTGCTCCGCGTCTAGGTTTCGATCTTGAGGAGCACATAGCGTCATGTCCGCACAGCCTCAAGGGGATCCCCGCCGGGTCCCCGGCTCGTCCCCGCCTCGTGCGCCGAGTCCCAGCAGCCCCTACGCGGGAACACTCGGTCCGAGGAAAAACCTCGTGGAGCTGCCGGTCGGCCACAGCGCAGAGGTCAAGCCCCCGGTCACCGCCGGCGACTTCGTCGGCAAGTACTTCGCTCAGGACAGCCTGGAGTTCCTGCGCTGGGCGGCCAAGTACTTCAGGGACGACAACGTCACCCTGTGCGTACTGCTCTACATGATGGGCAGCCAGGAAGTCGGCGGGGCGGTCGAGCTCAAGCAGACCGAGATCGCTGCCGAGCTGGACATGGACCCCGCCCAGGTGTCGCGGGCCCAGTCCAAACTGAAGAAGCTGGGGCTGGCCTATTCTCCGAAGAAGGGGGCGATCCAGCTGCAGCCTGCGGTGACCCTGCGCGGAGGCTACCGGCTGGTCGAGAAACCCGTCCGCGGGGCGGTTGCCAAGAAAGTCAAGGTTCAGGTGGAACAGTTGAGTCTGCTCAACGAGTTCGTACTCGACCCCGACGTTCCGGAGGAGTTCAGGGGCATGGCCCTTCCGGGCGCGAAACTGCCCAGGCCCTCGGCGAGGACGCGCAAGCGCAAGCGCACGGAGAAGAAGCCGGAGGAGTGAGGATGAGGACTGCAGCGTCTGCGAACCCGGAGCCGCCGGAGCTGACATACGGCACCTTCAACGGCTTCGCCTACATGCCCGCGATGCCGGGCATCGCCTACCGAGTGCTTTTCCAGCTCCTGGGGACCCAGGAGCCGGGAGGGCGCTGCCTGGTCACCGAGGAGGAGCTGGCCGAAGCCCTGGACGTGCACCGTTCCATGGTGGGGCGGGGCCTGCAGGCCCTGATCCTCGCCAAGATGGTGTTCCGCCAGGCCAAAGGCATCTACTACCTCAACCCGATGATCAGTGGCGCGCGCAGCGTCACCGAGCACCTGGAGGCGATCGGGGCGCTCGACCCTGCGGACCGTCTCGACGTCGACGACTACCAGGAGCGTTACGACGCCGCCGTCGCCCAGGCCGAGCAGGAGAAGAGGGAAAAGCGTCTGGGCCGCAGGAGCGCGTCCGCTCGCTCGAAGCCGCCCAGGAGCACCGACGAAGGGACCGACGAAGGGACCGCGGAGGTGCTGAGCCTGTCGACGGCCCGCGGCCTGTCGCGGCGCAGGTCGTCCCGCTCGTGACACGAACGGCACACCATTGAGGCCCCCGCCGGAGCGGGGGCCTCAATGTGTCTAGGTTTCGCGGAACAGCTTACCGTCTCACTCGTGCCGGCGCCACGGAAGGTCTTGACGCGGACGCCATGACGGCGTCTCCGGGCCGGACGGTGGGGTGGACCGTTCCGGACGGGCCGTGCGAGAACGCCAGGAGTCCGTTGTCCGGTCCGCGCCGCACTCGAGCGACGACCTCGGGACGCCCCTTTCGGTCTGCTGACCCGTCCGGCGGTCGGGCGGGTACGTCCCTGGCCATGAGCGGGCCGCTCGACCTCGCCGGCGTCCCCCGTGTCGGCCCTGGACGGTCTTCGCGCTGTCCTCGCCGGGCCCTGACCGAGGTGGGAAACGGACGGGGTCGGCCCCTCGGAAGCGGGGCCGACCCCGTGGTGTGTCGGCTACTCGGTCAGGCCGGTCGTCGGCTGTGACGGGTTCAGCCGGTGTGGGCAGCCTGGCTGTCCCTGTGCTTGACGAGCAGGTCCAGCATCTTGTTGAGCTCCTCGGGCGGCATCTTGTGGATGAGGTGCTGTGCCGCGTAGACACCGTCCTCGTAGGGGAACCGCTTCGGCTGCTCTCCCGCATCAGCCGCCGTCGCAGCAGTGGCGGCCTGCACGGGAACGGACGGCATGGCCTTCCCCGCTTCAGCGGCGGGCGCCTCGTGCTCCGTGACCGTCGGCGTGGGAATCGTCTGTCGCTCTGTGGCGGCTGACTTCTTCGGCGTCCGCGGTGGGTTCGCCGCTTCGTGTCCGCGTGATCCGCCGTCGCCCACGGGGTCGGTGATTACGCCGTAATCACCGGCGTCGCTGTCCCTGGAGCTTGTGAGCGTGCCGGTCACCGGCTGCGTCCCGCGCTCCGCGGGGGTGCGCACCTCCTCCCTGCGCGCTCTTTCCGCCTTCAGTTCCTGCAGAGCCGCTTCTTGTCGGTCCGCTGGTTTGTTGCCGACGGCGCGCAGCAGGTCGATGGGTTCCTCTCCGATGCGCGCTTGCAGCTCAGGGGTGAGGTTGAGCAGGGCGAGACGCTGGGACACCCAGCCCTGGGAGCGGTGGAGGCGCTTGGCGAGGGCCCTTTGGCTTCCGTGGATGGCCAGGAGTCGTTGGAGAGCGCGGGCTTCGTCGAGCTCTTCGAGGTTCTGGCGGTGGATGTTGGCGACGAGGGCGGACTCGAGGAGTTCTTCGGAGGTGCTGCCCTGGTCGTCGCTGACCATCACCTTGACGGTGTGGAGCGCGGCTTCGCGTGCGGCGGCGAGACGGCTGCTGCCGTCGATGACGACGTGGGTGGTGTCGGGTTCGAGGTCGGCCTCACGGTCGGGGTTGGCTTTGACGTAGGCGTCGCGGTTCATGACCGTGATCGCTTGTTTCTGGCCGTGGGTCCTCAGGCTGCCGGCGAGGTCGGTGAGGTCTCCGAGGGTGGAGCGGGGGTTGTCCGGGTTGAGGCTGATGCGGTCGACAGGGAGCTCTGTGGGCGGGGCGACGCCTTCGGTGGGCACGCCGGTCGCGGCGGCGACGGCTTGACGGCGTGCGCTGATGGGACGTACCACTCCACCGAACCGGCCGGAACCGAGCTGATCGGCCTTGCTCACAAGACCTCCCTGGCGAGTGCGCGCATCCCGACTGCCTGCTGTGATTTGGGGGCGTAGGACAGCAGGGGCTTTTTCACGCGGACGGCTTCCTTCTGTTCCTTGAGGTCTCCGACGAGCCCGACGACTCGTGGATCCTTTATGTCCACCCATCCCTGGAGGGACGAGGTGGCGATGTAGCCGCGACGGGAGTCGTACAGGTTGACGACGATGCCGAGGTAGTCGATGTCGACCTGGAGGTCGCTGCGCAGGTCGTCGATCTGCGTGGTGAGGAGCTCGTACGCGTCGGCGGAGCTGTCTTCCGCCTGGACGACGATCAGGGCGCCGGACTGCCCGGGGTTCTCTCCGTCACGACGGCGGCCGTAATAGGCGGCGGCGTCCATGCTGAGGCCGAGGCTGGGCGGGCAGTCGACGATGATTACGTCGTAATCAGCTTCGAGCGGGGCGAGGGCCCGCTCGAGTGCGGCTTCCCGGGCGCGCACGGCGGAGAGCCGCACGTCGAGCAGGAATGCGTCGTTGCAGGCGGGCAGCAGGTGGAGCCGGCCGTTGAAGGTGTCGTCGTCGACGGAGACGACGAGGTCCCTCAGGTCACCCTTCGGGTCTCCTGCCATGTGGTTGGTGAGGCTGTCACCGTTCATGGGCAGGGGCGCGGCGCCGAGCTGGTTGGTGAGGTGGCACTGCGGGTCGAAGTCGACGAGGAGTACCCGCAGTCCGAGGCCGGGAAGGCTCTCGATGTCGAGCGGGTCGTCTCCCGGCTCGGCTCCCTCGGGGTGGGCCTCGCTGGCGCGCAATGCCTGGGTGAGGGCTTTGGCCACGCGGACGGGGTGCAGGACGTTGGGGTCTTCCGCCAGCGCCTCGCCCAGGCCTGCGGTGATGGCGGTCTTGCCGACTCCGCCCTTCTGGTTGCAGACGATGATCCGGCGGGTGATGGAAGGCCGCTCGATGTCCGGGGCCGGATGGGTGTCGAGCCACAACTGGACGGACTGGGCGAGTCCCTGGATGAGTGAGACGCGCCGGTCGGCGGCGGTCTTCCGGAACTCTTCCCACTGGCCGGGAGGCAGGAAGGTGGCGAAGGAGTCGGCGCCGGCGGTGTCGATCGGCGCAGTGGCGGAGGCCAGATCGCACCAGGCGCTGATGCCCTGTTCGACGGCGGCCTGGATCTCGATGCCGTGTTGAGCGGCTCTGACTTTGAGGTTCTGCCGGAGCCATCCCGGCAGTTTGGAGACGACCTTCTCGCGGTCGCTGGAGGCGGCTGGCGAACTCATGTGGGACACCATACTAACGTCCATGATCAAGGACGACATCGACACGTTAGTTAGGCCAAGTTGATGTGTGTCGGTGACCGCCTGCGTGATTACGGCGTAATCACCGGCGGCGAGGGTGCGGCGCCGACAGGCGGGGAAAGCCCGGACAGGTTCTCCGCACGGCGCCCGGCCACGAGCCCGGCCACGAGCCCGGGTGCTGCCGCACTACGCCGCACGCCCGTCTCCGCCGTCAGAGGATCCGTGCGGATCGTCCCGCCCGGCTGTTCAGGGGCCGCCGCATCCGGTGGGAGGCCTTCCCCCACAGTCCACGGGAAGAACCGTCACCGTGGGACACTCCCCCGCCGGCTGTGTCAGACCCCGATGTGGCCGCGCGCGGACGTGGTGGTCCGTCTGCCGCTCGGCGAGTGCGAACCAGCGCCTGGGCGCGTCCCCGTCCTACGGTCATGCGGTGCGGCAACCGCGGGAGAACCGGGCCGCTCCGTCAGCGATGTGTCCCATCGCCTGCCATGACGGACCGCGCCTTCCAGCAGGAGCCCCGCCTGGAGGCGGCTTCCACGGAACGGCCTCAGTGGTTCGCGCCTCCCCGGCCCGCTGGTGCGCGAGCGCACGGTGACGGACTCCCCCCGCTTCACGGGGTGCCGCAGCGAACAGCCCGTCCGGCTCACCCGAGCGCATGTGACCGGCACAGCCGACCTGTCCGACGTCAGTGGTGCGCGGCAGGGCCGATCGCCGCAGGACGGATCCTGCCCCGGCTGTCACTGCCGGTCTCACGCGCGCCCTCTCCCTGCGCTGCCACACTCCTGCGACGCGGGTGATTACGCCGTAATCACCCGCCCGCCTTCTCACCCCCATGCGAGCGCTGGACATCCTCCGTGGCCTCCCCTCAGCCGGGACCACACGAACCGAGCCTGAGGGGTGCGCAATCACTGTGCTCACCGGGCCAGGAACCCACCGCTGCGGACAGCACCGGACGCGCCTCGTCATCGGTCGTCACGGGACGGGTTCTGAATGTGCTGTGTCGTCTGACGGCACTGCGGCCTGGAGTCGCTCGACCTTGTTGTATGCCGCGCTGGCAGCCCTCACCTGTGCAGCGATCAGTTGTCGGCGGTTCGTCGCGCTCCCGAAGGGCGACCGCGGCCACCTTCCGGCCGGACACCGACACGATGCCGCTGCTCATTCGTTCTCCCAGTCCCAGGTGCCGAAGTACGCGGCCTCACCGACACGGTGGGCCTTCGCCACCTCGTTCAGGCGCGCGAAGTCGCGGGGCGGCATCAGCGCCTTCCACCCGGCCAGGGGCAGGACACGGACCTCGTCGTGTTCCTGTGGATTCAGGGTGATGCCGCGGATCTGCGCCGCGGTGAGCCGGACGCCGTAGAGGACCAGCCCGATCGTGCTGTAGGGCCACTGGGCGCCGGGCAGTCCGTACACGGCCGCCAGGAGCCGGGGCGACCCGGGCGGGGCCAGGCCGGCCTCCTCCCGGCACTCGCACACGGCCGTCTCCCAGGGCCGCTCCCCCCGCATCCACCGTTCCGCCCACCAGCTGCCAGGGATGATCGGGGGAGTAGACGGAGTGCAGCTGACGCGGCCGGTCGTCCTCGTCGGTGAAGCACCGGCACGCGGAACAGGTGGCCTTCGGCACCGTCTCGGCGTACTGCTCGAGCGGCATCCAGGCGGGGCTGCTTGCCGGGGTGCTCGCAGCAGCGGGTTCCTCCGGACACGTCATCCGCTGGGGCTCCCGTGCGCTGACGTCGGTGGGCCGGGCTGGGAGTCGCGCGGTCGGCCGCATTCAGGAGGTGACGGGGGAGGGGGGCAGTGGTGGGAGAGAATCGGATCATGGCGATGTGCAAGAAGTGCGGTGCGCGAAAGCGCAGTTGGCCCCGTTTCTGTTCCCGGTGCCGCTCCGGGGCGGACTGGACGGGCGCTGCTGCAGACGCCGCTGACGTCGCTGCTGCGGCAGGGCTGTTCGGTTGGATCTGGCGAGGAGTCACGGGGGCCGTGCGGCTGGTGCTGCGTGTGCTCGACTGACCGGACCCGGCGGACGCGATCCGGCCGAGAGGTCTCGCCGGAACGAACAGGGTGAAAGCGACCTTCGGGTGATCTTCGAAGCCATCGGCATCGATCATGACGCCGAGGCGCGCGGCGACTCCGGAAGCCGTCGACGAATGGCTCTCGTTCCCGCGAACAAAGCCGGTCGGCTTCGTTCGCTTGAAGCAGCAGCGATGCGTCAGCACTTTGGACAGCAGTTAGTGATCTTGAATGGTTCAATCGCCACGGACCGCACATCGCAGTCTTGGTCCGGGCCTCCCGAAACCCATGGGACAAAGGCGGCGGGAGAGGAGAGGCCGTCGGACAGAGCACTCTCCAGCCCTGCAAAGCGGCCCATCCACCAGGTTCGGCAGGCCGCTGGCGACTCACGGGACGTCAACCACTGGTTCAGTCTCCTTGCACCCATTCCGTCTTCGCTTGCGGGCACGAACCGTCTGGTGGTGTCGGTCCGCCCCTACGTTGTCGAGGCTGCTTCCGGCCTCACCCCCAACCCGGGGCTCAGCCTGCCTCCAGCTTCAACCGGCCCCTGTGAGGACCGGCGGCGGGCCTCTCGTTCCGCGAGATCCATCAGCGCCTCGTGGCGCACGGCCGAGCTCGTCGATGCGGAGAAGGCCGACGCGGTCATATCGGGCGATGGTCTTGTTCAGCTGCTTCTCGTCAGCCGCCTCGACCAGTTCGTTCACGAGCTTGGTGGCGAGCGTGTAACGGATGCGGTAGCCCTTCGTCGCGGCCTCGGTAACATCACCCGACCGCGGATCGGGGTGCCTCCCGGACCCGTGAACAACTGCTGTCGCTACCCGTGAACAAAGCCGCTCCCTCGATCTTCTCAAGGATTTCCAGGCGACTCCGGGTGACCTCGCTGTGCAGTGCGGTCAGCCCCACCGTCGGATCGTCGAGGCGATCGAGGCGTACGAGGCGTACGAGGTGCTGTCGTATCGCCTCCAGTTCCTTCATGGCGTCGCCGAACGCGTCCTTCCCCTCCCCCCACATGGTCCCCTGATCGCCCCGAGCATGCGACCGCCCGTATCTCCCCGGGATGACCTGGTGCGGTGCGGTGTTTTCCGGCCCTCCCCTGGCCAGGAGAACCCCGGCCCTCCCGAACGCCATTCATACGCTTTTTGTACGGTAGATGTACGCTATGGGTGCGGTTGCTGGGGTAGGGTGCGGATCAGGAGGTGTTTCATGTCCGAGCTGTTCGACGCGGTCGACGCGTTGGTCGCGTCCCGCTCGCCGCTGCCGCCGGCTCAGGAGCGCAAGCGGCTGCGGGTCGCGCACGGTCTGACGTTGGACGAAGTCGCCGGTGCGCTGAAGGTGCGCCGGGCCACGGTGTCCGCCTGGGAGTCGACGAAGAAGCCGACCGATCCACGCGGCCCCGAGCGTGAGGCGTACGCGCGGCTGCTGCGGCAGCTCGCGGAGCTCTACCCCGCACCCGCGACGCCGGAGAAGCCGGCTGCCCCGGTGTCCGCCGCGTTCACCCGCGCGTCCGACTCGGCAGGTGAAATGACGGAGGTTCCGGACGCTCTGATCGGCGACATGGTCGAGTCCCTTCGCCCCGCCAGGTCGCGCCGTCCTGAGACGCAGGAGACGGCCCCGGCGAAAGCGCGGACTCCGTCCACCGGCCAGGCGTCCGGGGCCGCGGTCATGACTGCAACCGAGAACATCCAGACCCCTGCCCCTGTCGCCGCTGCTCCGGCTGCCGCGGCCCGTCCGGCGCGCACCACCGAGCCGTCGTCGACGTCGCGTCGCCCGGGTGTGAAGAAGGCGGCCCCGGCCGGCACCCCGGCAGGCTCCGCCGATCCGCGGTTCGAGAACGGTCCGCTGGCGGTCGTCGACGCCGAGGACGGCAAGGTGCTGGCGTACTGCACCGGCGGCCTGGTCCTGGACGTGCCCGCCAAGAGCATCCCGGCCCTGGTGGACTGGACGCTGCGCGAGGCGAAGCTCGGGGCGCCGAAGCTGTCCGGGCCGGGCAAGGACGCCGATCCGCTGATCGTCCTCACTCCGTCCGCGCTGGAGCGCTACGGCCTGCCCGTCACGCTCACGGAGGAGGAACGGCTCGCCGGGCGGATCCCGGAGGGCCACAAGGTCATCAAGCAGCTCGCACGGACGGAGTGGAAGCTGACCAAGCGCGGCTTCGGCCCGTGGGCGCGGATCTACCGCCCGGCGACCGGTTCGGAGCGGGCCTGCGTGCAGCTGTGCATCCCGTCCTGGCGCGCGCTGGACACCAGGCACTGGGGCGAGGCCGGGCAGCTCCCGCCGGCCGAGCTCGCACGCGTCCTGGGCGTCTACGCCTCGCGGGTGATGACGCCGCGCGGCTCCACGGCCGTGACCGGTCTGGAGCTGATGACCGCGCTGCACCCGCCGACCCGCGCCACCGCGCCCGACGGGAACGGCAAGCGCACCTCGGAGCACAACCCCGGCTCGCTGGGGAAGGACGCCATCGACCCGATGAACTGGCCGCCGTGCGAGGTCCCCGACGGCCACCCGGTCCTCAAGGGCCTGCCCCGCTTCCACGTCCGCGGCCCGGCGGAGAAGCTGTTCGAGGAGGCGTACGACTGGGCGCGGCCGATGACGGATGCCGAGTGCACGCTGCGGTACCTGGTCGGCATCGACGTGAACATGGCCTTCGCCGCCGGCGCGAACGGTCTGAACGTCGGCCTCGGTGAGGCGACGCACGTCAAGACCCCCGGGTTCGACCCGAAGCTGCCCGGTTCGTGGCTGGTGGACCTGTCCCACGTCGACCTGTCGAAGGTGAAGGTCGGCAAGGAGTGGGTGGAGCTGGACGGCAGTCTGCTGCCCTCCCCGTTCACGCCGAAGGGCGAGCGCCCGGAAGGGCCGGCCTGGTACGCGACACCCACCGTCGCCTACGCGGCGGAGCTCGGCTACGAGGTGCGCCCGCTCGAGGCGTGGGTCCGGTACGACAACGGCCGCTACCTGGACGCCTGGTACCAGCGGCTGCGCGACGCCTACCTCGCCACGATGGCCGACCTCGGCGTCGACGCCGACCTGTCACCGGAGGACTTCCTCGCGGCGATGGACGGCTACAAGGACCGCGACCCGGACCTGGCGATCGTCGTCTCGGCGATCAAGGCAACGGTCAAGGGCGGCCTGGGCAAGCTGCGCGAGCGCCCGCGCGGCGAGGGCTGGCGGCCGGGCGAGCCGTGGCGGGCCCTGTCCCGGCCCACCTGGCGGCCGGACATCCGGGCGGCCGTCATCTCTCGCACCCGCATCAACCTGCACCGCAAGATCGTCAAGCACGCGGCATTCACCGGCCAGTACCCCGTCGCGATCCTGTCCGACTGCGTCGTCTACGCGGCAGGCGGCGAGAGCCCGCTGGACTTCCTGCCCTATCGGCAGGGCAAGCCGCTGCCCGGCGGCTTCAAGCTCGGCATCAACCCGGGCCTGGTCAAGCACGAGGGCACTCAGACCGTCCTGTGGGGCGAGGAGGTCCGCGAGCGGTTCAACGCGCCGGAACTCAACCTCGCCCGGTACATCAAGGACGGCACCGTCACCGACATCGACAACGGAGAGTAGGAGGAGGCCACGATGAGCCTGTTCGGGGACGGCCTGGACGCCGCGGTGCAAAAAGCGTTCACCCGCCCCGCACCCAAGAGCGCGCCCGCACAGATGCGGTACCTGGTCAAGCAGCTCAAGGGCACGAAGGCGGTTGCCCAGATGCTGCGCATCTCCCAGCGCACCGTCGAGCGGTACGTGAAGGACCAGATCAAAAAGCCCCGCCCGGAGCTCGCCGCGCGCCTGGAACGCGAGGTGAAGAAGCGGTGGCAGCCGCAGATCCGGGCCAAGGCCCGGCAGAAGGCGGCGACCACCGGCGGCATCGTCATCGACACCCGCGCCCGGATCGGTTACACCGCGCCGGTCGGCTCCACCGACGACGCCCGGACCCGGCATCTGACCGTCGCGCTGCCGCCGCAGTACGCCGCCCGCCTCTTCGACGCCCAGCAGGCCGGCGCCAGCGACCAGCGGCTGAAGGAGATCACCGCCGAAGGGCTCAAGGAGGTGTACTTCCAGGACGGCGGCCGCCGCGCCGGGTCTCTGGAAGAGGTCCGCTTCACCGACATCGAGCACATTGAGTTCGACCTGTAGCAGCCGCGCCCCGAACAGCCCGCGAGCCCGGACCGATGCGGTCCGGGCTCGCTCGCGTATCCGCATGGGTGGATGGCCGAAGGCTACCTGCTCATCAGCCCGTTGAGCAGGGCGACAACGACCACGCCGATGCCGATCGCTGCTCCGAGCCCGGTTGATACAGAACGACGATGACGGTTACTGAGGTTGAACTCGTGGTGTCGCAAGGCTTCATCCGGGTCTGATGGTCAGGCCGGTCTCGGCCAGGCAGCCGTCGATGAGATCGCTGCGGTACTGGATGTGTCGCAGTCCTCGCCGGATGCGGTGGACGAGGCGCTCGGGAGTGGTGAAGGCAACGTTGGACAGCCAGCCGCGCCGGTGATGCCGAGCTCGCGCATGAGACGTTCGACGGTGCAACGGGCCACCGCGACACCCTGGTGGTTCAGGAGTCGCCAGATCTTCCGGGCGCCGTAGACACGGTAGTTGGCCTCGTACGCATCCTGGATCAGGGGCTTTAGCTCGCGGTCGCGGACGGTGCGGGCAGCCGGCATGGCCTGGCGCTTGGGGTGGGCGTAGTACATGGACGGGGCGATCTTGCAGTCGTGGTCGGTGAGGACCCGGCAGACCGGCTCGACGCCGCCGAAGCGGTTCCGGTGCTCGTCGATGAAGGCGACGAGCGTGTGTGTGGCCGGTCGAGCTCGGCCGCGAAGAAAGACGCCGCGGCTTTGAGGACCTCGTTCGCCCGCTTCAGCTCGGCGTTCTCCTTCTTCAGCCGTTTCAGCTCGGCGGATTCCTTCGTCGTGGTGCCCGGCCGGGTGCCGACGTCGATCTGGTCCTGCCGTACCCACTGCGCAGGGTCTCGGTCGTGCCGATGCCCAGCTTCTGGGCGACCGCTTTCATCGCGGCCCACTCGGTGTCGTAGTCGGGCCGCACCTCGGCGACCATGCGCACCGCACGACGGCACAGCTCAAGCGGGTAGGGAGAAGGACGTGCCATGACTCGATCCTCTCAACGATCGAGTCCCTACCGAACCCGGAACGGTTCATGCGGCGACTGCTCCGGCTTTCGGTCACGACCTGGTCGTGGTCGACGCCGTCGACCGGCCGTACGTGGACCTGCGCGTCAGGGGCAGGACGGGTACGACGCGACCGGGCCGGTGGCCGCCCACCGGCCCGGCCGTCCGCGGTGCCCGCCCGGCAGGGCCACCGGTACGCCGGGTTTCAGGACTGATGGTTCCCGGAGACCACCGCGACGTTCCAGGCGGCGGCCCCATCGGCCACCTTGATCCGGATGTGTTGCACCTTCTTCTCCACGTAGACGAGGCCCACGGTGAGGACATCGTTGCACGCGACCGGGTGCGGCTTGCTGCTGTCCCGTCTCACGATCGACACCTTGCCCCTGCCCTCACACCGCGCGTAGATGGTGTAGACGCCTGCCTCCGGCGTGAACGCGGGCAGGTCCCGGTCGGTGTCACCGGTG
Organism: Streptomyces sp. DSM 120436; assembly: GCF_055778765.1. Taxonomy (NCBI): domain Bacteria; kingdom Bacillati; phylum Actinomycetota; class Actinomycetes; order Kitasatosporales; family Streptomycetaceae; genus Streptomyces; species Streptomyces sp. DSM 120436. Next base: position 132,738 of record NZ_JBSKBS010000004.1, read on the forward strand.
GTCTCGGGCACCAGGACCCGAGCGTTCCCGGGCAGGTCCAGGCCGGGGGTCGGTGTCCCGGGTGTCCTTGAGGGCCGGTCCGGCGAAGCCGTCGGACCGGCGGGATCCGGACCCTTCGCCCCGGGCTCACCGGAGCAGCCGCCGAGGAGGAACGATGCCGCCACGGCGGCGACGATGAGTGTGTAGCGGCGCAACGAGGTCTCCAGTGATGAAGGCGGGGTGCCCAGCTCTCCTGTCAGGGCCGGGCGCGGTGGGCTAGCTGACACGCCAGCCTTCGCGATAGGGGGCCCAGACGGTCATGTACTTCTTGTCGGACTTTTGACAGGCGCTGCCGCGGTAGTACTTGTAGCCGTAGACGTTCTCCTTCAAGATTCCGTAGTCGCCGTACCTGATGGTCTTCGCCGGAACCTTGCCGTAGGTCTCGACGCCGATTTCCGAGGTCCAGCTCTTCTTGGCGCTGGCGTTGATTTCCGCCTTGATCGAGCCGAAAACCGCGACCTTTACCTCGCTGCTGATGGAGACCGACCCTCCGACTTCTGTCGTCCCGGACTTCTTGGAAACGAACTTGAAGTCAATGGGACTGTTCGATGCGTTATCGACGAAGGTCTTGTACTTGACGGACATGGTGTTCTTCTTGTTCTGGGTGATCTTGAAGAACCAGCCGGGCTTGCACTGGAGTCCCAGGGTCGAGTCGTTCGGTTCTTTCTCGGGCAGGTCAGGCTCGGGCACGACCAGGTCCTCGGGTTCGTCCGGGATGGGCAGGTCCTCCTCGAGTTCCTCTCCCTCGATCTCGACGCCGATCAGCATTTCGTCGGTCGGCAGGTCGTCACTCGCCGTCAAGGCGACGGCGTGCTGTGTGCCGGCGCTGAGAGCGAGTATCGCGCACGCAGTGACCGTACTGGTGCGGGCGACTCCGAACTTCACTAGCATGTCCTTCCGCTGGTCGGTGCGGGCACCGCGCCCGGCGCACCTCATGGCCTGGAAACCGTGTGCGTCGGGAGTGCCCGCGCCTCCACAGCTTCCTGGAGGCGAGATGGACTGTAACCAGGGCTGATGAGGGGGCCAACAGACCATTTCAGAGAGTGACCGGAAATGCCTCATGGGGCAATCCGGGCAACAGTCGCCAACCGTCCACCGAAAGGCTTTTCTGCACGGTCAAACCGGACGAGTCGGAGAATTGGAATGGCTGATCTTGGCGGTTGTGAAGCTCAAATTCCCCTCAGTGGCGTTTTCTCAGCGGTTGTCACTTCCATGAGTTGTTGAGGGCGAGTGCGGCCTGGGCGATGCGGCCGATCCGGCTGGGGCTGAGCGTGAGGTGCTGCAGCGCGCGCCAGCGCTGCTTGAGCTCGGCGGCGGCCCGTTCGCCCAGGGCTCGGATGTCGCGTAGGAGCCGGTTGTGGGCGCGGGTGTCCGGCGCGAGCGGGGAGGCGATGTCGGGGTGCGGGCGGAAGGGGGTGTGGATGCCCTTGCCGGCGCCGGTGTAACCGACGTCGGCCAGCGTCGGCAGACCGGCGCGGGCCGCCGCGTACAGCTGCGATTTCTCGATTTCGGGGCAGTGGGGTGAGAGACAGCGGGCGTGGGGTGTGTTGATGCTGGTCGGTGGCGGTTTAGGGGCGTGGGGTCATTGAGCTCTTTCAGAGTGGCCGCTGATCGGGTGACTGGTCGGTGTCCCGCAACGCACGAGGCTCCTGTGCCGTTGAGAGAGGTGTTCGGCGTCTCAACTCATCAGCGCAGGGGCCTCGTTGGTTCCCTGTCCTGCCTCACTCGACCTGCCTCACGCTCTGGTCGAGTGGGTCACCATGCTTATCGTCACCCGTGAGGGGGACCGTCGCTGCAAGCTCCGCCCGTCCCAGCGCGCGATGGTGGCACTGGTGTACCTGCGCGAACACATCACCCTGGCAAAAATCGCTGCTGGGTTCGGGATCAGCGAGTCCACCGCCCACGCCTACGTCACCGCCGTCGTCGACCACCTCGCCCGCCGGGTGCCCGGACTGCTGCGGGTCCTGCGGGAAGCCGATCCCGATCACGTCCTGCTCGACGGAACGCTCGCCGAGTGCGACGGGGTCGGCGACAGCCGGGCCGACTTCTCCCACAAGCACCGCCGCCACGGCGTGAACGTGCAGGTCATCACCGGTCCTGCGGGCGACCTGCTGTGGATCTCGCCCGCCCTGCCGGGCCGTACCCACGACCTGACCGCAGCACGCACCCACCGCATCATCCGGATCTGCGAACGCCAAGGCGTGCCCGATCGTCGCCGACTGCGCCTACATCGGCGCCGGCCCATGGGTGACCACACCGATCAGACGACTTCCGCACCAGGACCTCAACCCGACCCAGCGGACGATCAACCGGGCCCTGGCAGCGGCACGAGCACCCGTCGGACGAAGCGTCGCGCGACTGAAGTCCTGGCGCATCTTCCGCAGAGCCCGCTGCAGTCCGAACCGCCTGACGTCAATCGTCAAAGCAGTCCTCACCCTGGAGAGGCAACGCTGAAGAAGCTCACTGACTCCGAAGGCCGGCTGCTGTGGATCTCGCCAGCCCTGCCGGGCCGAACTCACGACCTGACCACAGCCCGCACCCACCGCATCATCCGGACCTGCGAACGCCAGGGCATCCCGATCGTCGCCGACCGCGCCTACATCGGCGCCGGCTCCTGGGTCACCACCGCCATCCGACGCCCGCCCAAGGGCGAACTCACGCCAACCGAACGGACGCTGAACCGCGCACTCGCCCACGCCCGCGCTCCCGTCGAACGAGGCGTCGCCCGGCTGAAGTCCTGGCGGATCTTCCGCCGAAGCCGCTGCAGCCCGAACCGCATGACGGTCATCGCCAAAGCAGTCCTCACCCTGGAGAGGCAACGCTGAGAACGCTCACTGTCCGGCCGGATCACCCTGCGCCCCGGCCCGGGCACCACCAGCGAGACCGGTCTCGCCCGCGACCTTCTCGCCGCTCTGGGCAGACCGTCCCTGCTCCCCGGCCGCTTCCCCGGCGGTCGTCAGCCTGTCTGGGAAGCCGCCACCGCCTGGATCACTGCCCTTCCCGTCACTCGGCTGAGCGTGCTGCGCGCGCACCGTCTCACCGCCCGCCGTGCGATGCGCCTCCTGCAATTGCGCACACTCACCGGGATCCACCTGACCCTGGTCTGTCACCGCCCCCGCCTGCCCGCCGCCCTGCACCAGGCCCTGCAGACGGCCGACCACACCATCACCACCGACTTCCAGGCCGCCCGCCGCCACTACTACGGCACGCCTGCCGCCGAACCCCTGCCTGCAGACCAACCGGCCCGGCCGGCCAGCCGATGGCTCACCCTGCCCGCTCTGGACCGCCTCGTTTCCTACGACAGCCCTACTCCCTGCGCCGCCCCGTGCACGCCGCCGCCGATCGCCTGGCGACACCGGTCACAGCCCGCATCTCTCACCGCGCACACTGCCCGGGAAGTTGCCCGCCGCCTGGCCGACTCGACCGCTCACCCCCGCCTGGCCGCAGCCCTGGCAGCCGCGCTCTTCACTGGCGCCTCCTTCCAGCAGCTCGCCACCGCACGCCTTCGCGACTACGACGAGGCCGCGGCCACGCTTGCCCTGCACGACCGCGCCCGCTACACCGACGGCTGCGCCGCCTACCCCGTACCCGGCTGGGCGCGGGTCTTCCTTCGGGCCGCGGCCTGCTTCGCCCGCCTCGTACCCGGCGACGATCAGGCACTGCTCGCCGCGCCCGGGGACCGTACGCATCTGCTGCGCCTGGCGGAGACGGCGAGGCTACGCCCGCCGCAGCCTCCCGCCGCCAGGCGGACCGACCGGGCCGGCCGCGTCGAGTGGGACTGGCACGAACAGCAGGAAGCCAAGAAGTACGACGCAATGCTGGGCGTGTGCGAGAAGCCCTCTCGGGGCTGAACGCCCTCGACGGCGGGATCGGCCGCCTGCCTCGCGAATTCCCGGCGGCGAGGACGTCATCCGATTGAGAAGTCGGCGAACTCCACGTCAGTGAAGGCGATATGCAGGCCATGACCGCGTCGCCCCCGTCGCGGAAGTAGGCATGCCCGAGCGCACGCGGGCGAGGATCACCAGTTGCTGCTGCTCGCCCGCGCCGACGTCCCGGGCGGCGAACAGCTCCCGGGCGACCTCTCCCGGCAGGTACTGGGTGATCCACCGCACCCGCGGATCGTCCGAGGATCCTGCCGCAGCAGCGAACCCGAACCGTGCCCGGGTGTGGAAGACGAAGCCCTCCGCTTCGGCCCGGGCACGCCGGCGGGCCCGTATTCGGGGCTGCCACCGAGCCCGGACCGCTTCCTTGATCGCCTGGACCTTCAGCGGGCCTGGCGGGCGCCGTGCTCCGGGCTTCCTTGTCACCCACCGCTGCATGGTGCGCTGTGACACTCCCAGCACGGCGGCTACCCTCCGGGTGGAACCCTGGTGCGTCGCCAGCAGAAACCGCAGACGGGCCTCGGTGCTTGAGGAAACGGGCCGGGTGCGCAACGCGCGCTCCAGCCCTTGCTCGATCTGTCCCACGTCCGCCTCCCCAAGCGGCCGGCCGACAGGGCCAGCACCCCGCAGCCCGTAGCGTCAGTTCTCCCACGCTGTGCACCCTTGACCGCCGGTTCCGGCATTTCCAGGACAGCACCGGCCGACGTCGGCTACGAGAGTCCGGGGAGCGCCGATGACAGGGCGGCTACGCCCACTCCACCCCCAGCGCTGCGAGGGCGGCGAGCTGTTCCTGCGTGAGTTTGTCGCGCCTCGACTTCGTGTTGGAGACCCATACGCCGAGCCGGACCGCGGCGGCGCACCGCGCGCACATCTCTGCGATCTGCCACAGCCTTCCGGCACGGTCCGCGGACACCGTCAGGACCACAGGGCCGCCGCGCCGCCCCCCGTTACTGCATTCCCGGCAGCACCCCCGGCCTCGCCACGACGCAGGCGAACTGCCCGCGCAGGCCCGCCGTGCGTGTGTCAGGCGTGCCCGGCGTGCTCACTCACGTGTACGCCACCCACTGCGCCCAGGCGCCTGTCTGGGTCCCCTTGACCTGGATGACGGCGATGTCGACCGGGATGCTCTCGGGCAGGTTGCCGGTGGCCCAGGGCGAACAGTACGGGGAATTGTGCCCGCGGGTGGAGGCGATCCGGTCCACGTACCCGTCCCGGTCGTAGTCGAGCCAGGTCTCGATGCCCCAGCCGTCCGCCGAGGTGTCGCACGCCTTGATCGCGTCGCCTGGAGTGGAACCGGACGGGTCGTCGCTCCACTGGCCGTAGCCGCCGCTGATGGGCAGGTTGTACACCGACTGAATGCTGACACCGCCCTGCGGTGCCGCGCTCTTCTGGGCACCGCTGCCCGGCATCATGAGCCGGCCGGCGGGCGAAGCCGCGCCGCTGCTGGACGCGGACGCCGGGCCGGCGGCGAGCAGCCCCGCGGAAGCCAGGGCGAGCACGGCCAGCCCCACGGTGCCTCGCCTGACAAACCGTCCACGCTTGTTCTGCCTTGCTCCTCCGTCGCTCACGATGGTTCCTCCCCCGTTGGAATCAGGTGACCGCAGGCAAGCTTTTGTGAGGAATGATCCGTTCAGGAGTCAAGAACCGGTCAAGCTGTGCGTATTGCCGCCGATGCCAGCCAGCCGCGACGGGCTGCCGTGCGGCTCCTTGGGCCCCACTGATCGCACCGGCCGACGTCGGCTACGAGAGCCCGGGGAGCGCCGATGACAGGGCGGCTACGCCCACTCCACCCCCAGCGCTGCGAGGGCGTCGAGCTGTTCCTGGGTGAGTTTGTCGCGCCTCGACTTCGTGTTGGAGACCCATACGCCCAGTTTCACGACCACCGGTTCCGTCTCGCCGTCGACCGTGATCTGCTCACTGTGGCCCCTTGGCACCGGCCGGTCGGCGCCTTCCCGTTCAACCCACTGCGCGAGGGCCTTCAGGCCGCGCTGGAACGCCTGCTGCGCCTTGCTCGGGCCCTTCGTCGCACGCCCGGCTGCCGGGGCCCCAGGTGGCGCCTGGGCGGGCTTGACGCCCAGGCGGGACAGCCGTTCCTGCTGCTCGGCGGACAGATGCGCCCAGGTGCTCGCCTCTCGCATTCGCACGAGCCATTTGCCAAGATCGTCACCCTCGAAGAGCACGCCCGGCTGGATATCGGGCAGACTGCCGTCGGCGTCGACCAGGTCGGCGAGGATGCGGTAGTGGCGTTGCCAGTTGAGTGGCCAGGGGCAGTTCCAGTCCGGGTCGATCGTGGCCAGTTGCTTTGCGCGCTCTGCTGCCCGCTCCTGGTTCTTCCCGAGGCCGCCCTTCCTGCGGAGGTTGGCCATGTGTTGGCCGACTGGCACCATCGCCTCGCCCTCGCCCCAGACGGCGTCCTGGCGGGGGGCGAGGTGCCCGGTGGCCCGCCGGTAGGACCGCAGCGCGGCGAGTTTGGTCTCCCACGCCTCTTCGCCGGGCTCCCAGACCATCCCGGCCTCGGGCGCGTCCAGGAACTCCTTGCGCCGCGGCTCCAGCTCCCCGGCCCGCAGTGCCTTCCTCTGCTGGTGCACCCACCGCCCGAGGGGGAAGTCCTTGGTGACGCCGACCCGGACCTCAACGTCGTAGGGGACGGCGTAGAGGCCGGTGATCTCGTTCTCCCTGCGCCAGCGCAGCAGGGCCTGGTAGCCCTCGAGCCATACCAGGGACTCCGGCCGGTACACCCGGGTGCGCAGGAACGCGGCGATGGTGGCGGCGTCCCGGGGAGAGGAGAAGTGGAGCAGCGCGGACTCGGCGGCGCCGCCGAGTCCGCGCTGCTCCTGGTCCCCGCCGTCACCCTCACCGCCGGCTCCGATGATCCGCCCTTCCTCGTCGCGCCGGAGGTGGACCTTGCGCTGTCCGTGGGTGAGGGCGCGGGAGGCGAGCTGCTCGACCAGGCGCTCATCGTGGGAGCGCAGGCCCTGGAGCACGGCCACGAGGGGGCGGAACGAGGCACTGGCGATCATGTCGGTGGGGTCCTCGCCGGGCTCCAGGAAGACCGGCACGATGATCCGCGCGACCTTCGTGGTGCCGTCACGGTTGGGCCGGAGCGCGCGGCCGATGTTCTGTACGATCTCGACCTGGGAGCTGCGGGTGTCGGCGAAGCAGATGGCTTCCACGCCCCGTTCGCCGGTGATGTCGACGCCTTCCCCGAGGACGCGGCAGCTTGCCAGGAACGCCCGGTGCACCCGGCGGCCCGTGGCATCGATCCCGTTGGCGAATTGCCGGATCACTTCGCGGCGTTCGGTGACGAGGTGGTCGCCGCACAGCCATGCCGACCAGACGCGGTCCGGGGGTACGTGGCGGCCGGCCTCCAGCTCGTAGAACTCCGCGGCGATCGACGACGCGGGGAGCCGGTCCGCCTTCGCCAGGTCGTCGTCGGAGGCGTCGCCTGCGTACAGCTCGGCGGCCGTCTCGGGCAGCTTCTCCGCGAACGCTGCCGCCTCCTCCACTTTCTGATGGAACGTCATCACCGTGCGCAGGTTCCACC
>NZ_JBSKBS010000005.1:0-97487 GCF_055778765.1 Streptomyces sp. DSM 120436
CTTAGCGACATCCGGCAGGCGGTCGCCGGGGCAGGCGTTCAGGCTGGCCACCAAGCGCTCGTGCTTGGTGCTGCCCCCGCTGGGCACGGGAAGCCCGAGGCGCTCGCACAGCGCCGGCAGTTCCTTCGCCGTGTAGCGCGTGTACAGCGTGAGGAGCACACCGTCGATCAGCCTTCGCAGCAGCGCCATGTCCATCTGTTCCCCCATCCCATGATGATGAGCGACGCCGGGACACGATTCCACCCTGCCCGTTCACCTTGCTCCGGCAGCCAAATTCGCGGTGCACTCTTACGCCGCGCTCCTACCTTGGTTCGCATGTCGCACGAAGCAATCCACGAGCAGCTGCTGATATCGGCCCGGAAGTGGGCGCGTACGGCTGTCGACGCGTACCTGGAAGAGCCCGTCGACCAGGACTTCGCCGTGCACCACATGGCGGTCGCAGTAGAACACGCGTCCAAGGCGTACCTGGCGTCTATCGCTCCCGTGCTCCTCGCGTCGGAGAGGCAGCCGAGCGTGGACGACCTCCTGGTCCTGAGCGGGAACGAAGACAGGACGAAGAAGGGCCGCGCCGGGCTCAAGACTATCGGCGGCGAGGGGGCCATCCTCAGGGCAGCCCAGCTCCTCGGCCCCGAGCACAAGGTGCCTGCCAAGCTCAAGGAACTACGCGAGTCCCGCAACGGCATCACCCACATGGGGTGGGGCCAGCCCGTCACCGAGTGTCGCGCACTCCTGGCCGCGGGCATCGAGCACATCAATGCCCTGCTGAAGGCCCTGTCGGCAGAGCCCGACAACTTCTGGGACACGCACCTCGAAGCCTGCACCGCGCTGGTGGCCCAGGCCATGACCGAGATGGAGATCCGGTACCAGGCGAAACTCCGGCAGGCCCGCGAGCGTTTCGCCGAGACCACCCGGCGCCTGTCTGAAGCCGAAATCGAGGAACTCGTCAGCAGTCTCTCCGCGCTGCCGACTGCCGCTCCATGGCCGATCGCCGTACCCGCAGAATGCCCCGCGTGCGGACACACCGGCTTCGCAAGCGACCGGGACAAGTCGGGCGAGTATGGTGCAATCTGGTTTCTGCCCCGGCACTTCGGGTGCCGCCTGTGCGGTCTCACACTCACGACGTGGGAACTGGTCCTCGCCGGAATCAAGGGCCAGATACTCAACGATTCAGAAGAGCCCGACCCTGACTGGGAACCCGACTTCGAGACGTACTGACGGCTCAGACGGACTCCCTACGCTGCCCCTGTCCCATCCACCGAGGAACTCAGACAGAGCGCGGTGCTGCTGTCCCTCCCGGCCGTCTGCTGCGCGAGGACGTCGCGGTCGACGTACGAGTCAACGGCGGCGACGACCAGGCACGGAGTTCGGCCGGCTAAGCGCCTCCACCTCCCCATGCACCGGGCGGGCCGGGTCAAAGCCGTAGGTGTGGGCAAAGGCCGGCCATCGCGGGGCGCCGTACTTGGCCTCGATTAGGAGCACCTCGTAGGCACGGACCGGGTCGTAGGTCAGCAGCACCCGCTCCGTCTCACGCAGAACGACGTCGGCGAGCCGCTGTCCCTCGGCAGGCAGCTGGCCAACGCGACAGGGAATAGGGCATAGCTCTCGTTGATCAGAGCTATGCCTCTATGCGCTACGCCCCGACTCCGGGGGTATCGATCGGACTCGTGGGAGACTGCGGCTCGATCTTCTCCGCTGCCGCCCACAACCTTTCAGAGCCCTCTCGGTACACCTTCGCGATACCCGACTCCGGAGTGACCAGTGAGGTCGCATGCCGTCCTATGCCGTTGATGGACGTACCGATGAGCTGAACTGACCCGTCAGCAGCAACGATACGACGGTCGTGCAGTTCTTTGTCGGGGGATGCCCGTACTTCGATGTCCCGGCCGTTGGGCAGGGTGGCCAAGGCAACGGCGATGATCGGTCGCTCCTTGTTACTAGCCTTCTTAGAGATCAGGATGCGCCGGATGGAGGTGGCTTCCAAGATCCAGCGCAGGTTCTCGGCCTTGAAGTACGGGTCGACAAGCAAGCCAGCGCCAGCTGCGGCCAGGCGACGGGTAAGCACGGTGTAGACGAGTGGGTCGTCCGGGCTGAGGGCCAAGTCGTTCACCAGCGGATGTTGAGCCTCCTCCAACTGCTCCTTGGCTCCGCTTGCCCGCAGCATCGCGCGTCCGAGGTCGGTCAGCCGCATCCCATCGAGGTTCACGGCCCATCCGACGGTGACCAGGTAGTCGGCCACTGGTTCGGCGCGAGTGACCACCTGCTTGGGAAGCACTCCGGCGAATGGATTCAACAACGACTCGTAGACGGCGTCCCGCGGGGGCGGCTCGGTCGCAACTCGGTCGACGTCCTTGGGGGTGATTGCCACACCTTGAGATGACGCGACGTTGATGTACCAGAGGGCCCGCAGAACATGGTGCGAAAGGTGATCCACGCTCTGCACAATGACATCTAACGGCATCACAAGTCATCTGAGATTCCTTCTTGTCCCTCGCACGGACCGCGCCTGGCCTCAGAGTGCGACCTCCAAGACTCGCCATGTCTCCGTGCACGGCTGCCGTCACTTTGCTCATTCCGCCTGCCTTCGGCGGATGCCGGGCGGAGGTGATCAGCACAGTGTTCCTGGAGGCTTCCTGGCCACGGTCTTTGTTGATGCATCCCACACCCAGATCTCATGGGACTGCCACAGATGGGGGAGAGCTTCAACAGGCCTGGTGTGAGGATTGCCGTCCGGGCCGGACAGCAGTTCGCCCGTCTCCCCATTACGCCAGTCGCCGGTCGGTACGAGGGAGGGGCGCCAGCCTGGGTCACCGATGAGGATCGCGCGGATGTTGACCAGGTTCACTCCCGCGCCGTGGATGGGCAGGCGCCACTCCCGTTCGTGTAGCCAGACCGAGTCCGAGCCAGTGCGTACAGCCCAGTGTTCTAGGCCCCGGGCTTTGAAGTAGGAGTAGACGGCGTCCGGTACATACGCAACGCTCCCACCACCCAGACGGAGAACGGCAGAACGAGAGACCACCACGCCCCAGGGTGAGAAACCACGTGTTAGGACCAAGTGGGCAAGATGAGCCGGCGTGCATTCGGAGAAGCAGATGCACGCCTGCGCCGTCCCGAAGGGCGGGAACCCCCGCAGAGTGCGTGTTCCGAGGATCGCGTCCAAGCGCTCTTGGGGCGTCATGTTGCGTATTTCCTCGGGGACATGGACCGGGCGGTTGCCGTTCCGTCCAGTGAAATGGAACAGGTCATCGCTCTGGGCAGGCCCGACCAGCCCAAGATCGATCAGCGTCACGACATCCCCCACGAATTCATGTAACGGCGCATCCCCCCTGGGCACCGCGCGTTCTATCTGCCAGTGCATCATGCCCCTGATCAAGACAGCGACGTCTCTGTGCTCACCCGGTCGGAAGCGACAGCTTCCAGCAGCGCGATCAACGCTTCGCGGCCTCGCCCACGGTCCGAGGCCTTGTCTCAGCGCGATCCCGGGTGACGGGTCGGGGTGTGGCTTCTTGCGCCTCGGCACGGGGGATTGGCGTAGCTAGCAGCTCCTGGACGCGTTGCAGGACCAGCCACCAGGCCGAGCGGTCAAGGATCAGTACGGCACCGACGGCCGCCTCGGAGAAGACCATCTAGGCTTGTCAAGTGACGTCCCATCTCAAAGCAGTTGTGCTGAATGAGGCATGTGAGGGACGAGGCTGAGGAATAGGCTTGCTCTCGCAGGCGCCTGCGCCGAGGGCAGCGCAGGCGCCTAAGCAATGTCGACTGCGAGGTGGGTGGTGACTCTTGACCCTGAAGCGGATGCGCGACACCACGCGTTGGGCAGGAAGGCCGATTGCAATCGAGATCCGGTGCGCTAGTCAGGGCGGACGGTGCGGGCGTATCCGAGCCTTCGCTGTGGAGGCACCACCGAGCAGCGACGCTCTACTGATCGTAACTACCGAAGGCACACCGAGGCAGAAGCTGCTGCTGGAGAGCATCGTGCGGGGCGATTTTGCCGGAGTGCTTGACGGGTTCCACTGTGACCAGCAAGGGCACGATCTGTTCCTTGCAGGTACGCCCACCGGGTCGACGACGTGGTCATCGACGGTTTTCGGCCCGAAGACTCGGTCGGTCCGCAAGCGCCTCTATGAAGGCGAGAAGCTCGTCGAAGGTGGAATGGGTATGGCGGCCGCCCACCTCCGCGACGCGTACGAGCAGTACAGAAGGAGCGGCAGGTCTCACACCCAGACCGTAAGATGGACGATCGGTGGTCCAGGTACTGCCGAGGTGCCTCCCATCGGCACCAGAAGTCCATAGGTAGCCCGCAGCAGATCAGTTGCAGACCCCGGTGATGGCACACCGAGACTCCTGGAGGGGTCTCGATCGTGCTGTCCTCCGAAGGTCTCCTGAAGGCTCTGACGGCCCGCACGCCGCGGCTGGCGTTGCTCGCATTGACCGTCGTCGTGATACTGCCGGCGGTTTGGTCCCGTAAGGCTGAGCGTCGCGAGAGCGCCCTCGATGTTCTCCGGCTGCTGCTCTTCGGGCCGCCGCAGCTGACGCCGGATCAGCCCACCGGACAGGGCCGACGGCCCGCCCCCTCGACCTACACTCGCTCCATGACGACTGATCGGTACGTCGGCGGTCGAGCGGAATACCGAGGACTCATGACGGCCGAGGACGTGGCTGACGTGCTGCTGATCTGGCTCAGCAACCGTACCAATCGGTGGGCAGGCGAGTACGTCAGTGTCAAGGAGTTCGCTGGCGACGATGAGACCCTCCTCCAGTGGGCGGAGGAAGCGGCCTGGCTACTCCAGGAACGAGGCCATGTCGCGGTGCTGAAGGTGCCCGGCTGCTTGGATGCTGCGATCGCTGATAGCGGCCTGGTCGAGGCGGATCGGATCTTGGCTGAACGTGACAACCACGTCGCTCGATTCGGTTATGTTCTCGATCGCCTGGTTGCCCAGGCATTCGCGTCACCGGATGGCGCTGTCCAGCTGCAGATGTTCGTCGCGACCACGCTCTACCTGGGTGAGCACCTGAAGGTTGCGGTGGTCTTGCGTGCCGCCCGAGGCCTTCGCGACTACGGCCTGGCGGTGCTAACACCCGCTGAGGGCCATCCCACGACGCTGACGCTGACGCCGCGCGGAGAGCTCTGCGCGATGTCCGGACAGAAGGTGAACCAGTACGTGAGCGAGCAGACTCCCGCATCCGCGGGCCCGGTATTTACGCAGAACGTCTACGGCGGTACGGCCGCTCAGGGCATGAACGTGACCCAGAACGTAGGGGTGCAGACCGATCAGCTGGCTGACCTTGTGCGGCAGCTCCGCGACTTCGCCACGACCCTGCCGACGGCCGAGCGGGAGGATTTCCTGGTCGACGTAGAAGTGCTCGAGGACACCGAGCAGGGTCCTCAGGCTCGGCTCAGTGCTGGGCAGCGGATCATGTTGGCGCTGAACGCAGCGCCCGGCGCTCAGGCGATGGTCGAGATCGTGGGCCAGGTGATCGGGGCGCTCGGCGGGTAGATCCACTTAGCAGGGCGTCCTGCTAAACGGCCGACGGCCGGCACCCGTTGTGGGCGTCGGCCGTCGGCCGCGTCACTTGGCCCGGACGGATCACCGGGGAACCTACGGCTTGGATCCCGTCAGTCCCGTCAGACCCCGACAACTGCCGATGCCCGCCGTCGTCGACCTCCTCGGTCCACCACCCGTGGATGTCCAGCAGCAGGCCGTCCAGCGGGCCGCCGACCAGTTCGGCGTAGGTCCGGTGCGGGAGCGGGCCGGGGTTGGGGTCGTCGTGCTCCGCGCCGTAGACGCGGCCGTTCAGCAGCTGCTCGTCTCCGTTCATCCGGTCAGCTTCCCAGCCGCCACCGACAACCGGGCAGAGCCGGCGGGCCCGGCCTGAGCGGAGGCCGGGCCCACTGTGCTCACCGCGGCTTGGGCGCTGCGGCCAGCACCCGCCGGTCCTCACCGCGGCCGACGATCCGCCACACCGGCCGGTCGGCCCCGTCATGGGTGAGCTGGTGCAGGGTCGTCGTCGCCACGGTGATCTGCCAGTTCGGCCGGGCGCGGTCGTGGAAGGCGGCCTCCCTCGTTTCTGGGGCCGCGCGGCGCTTGGCCGGGGCGAAGACGAACAGCAGCAGCGGGAAGGGCCGTTCCAGTGACGGACCGGCGTAGGTCTCCTGCCAGTGGTTGCGCGGGGGGCGGGCGGCGTTGCCGCGCCCGGACGCCGGTGCGTTGCGGTAGGCGTCGTAGCGCTCCAGCTTGGCGAGCAGGCTGGCGTAGGACATGGTGCGGTCGATCTCCACGAACGCGCTGGAGCCGTTGGCCAGGAGCACCACGGCGTCGGGCACCAGGTTCCCGGCCGGGGTGGGGTGGGCGACTTCCACCCGCCAGTCGGCGTGATCGGCCACCTGCGCCTGGTGGAAGGCGATGACGGTGTCGACCAGGGCGAGGCCGTGTTCCCGAAGGCCCGTCTTGCTGGCTGCGATGCGCTTGCCTGTGGTCCGGCCGACCGGCGACGCGAGCTCACCGGAGGCGGCGGCTTCGGCGAGGCCCGCCGGGGTGCAGTACCAGTAGCTCTGCTGGGCACGGTGGGTCCGGCCGACCAGGGCCGGGGATTCGGCGAGTAGATTGCGCAGCGCGCGGCGGACGTGGTCGGTGTCCTGCTGGTGTGGCAGCAGCAGTGCCTTGAGCTGGCGGGGTGTGGCCAGGCGTAGCCGGGCGAGGGTGAGCAGGACCTCGCCGCGGAGGTCCGCGCCGGCCTTCGTCGCCGCGGCCTTCCGGGGCCGGGACGCTTCTCCAGGTACATCAGTACCTGGAGAAGAGGAGTTGCAACCGGCCGGGGCAGGTGAATCGGGGGTCTGATCAGCAACAACCGTCAGACGGCGGCTGGAGGCTGCGGGGCTGGGAGCGGGGCTTGTCGCGGGGCTCGGAGCGGGGCTTGCCGTCGCAGCGGTGTCCGCCAGGGCCGGCGGGGTGTGCGGGTCGGGTGCGGTGGTCATCGCGTCCTCGGGTTTCTCCGGCCGCACAAGGCCGGGTCGGCAGTCGTCCGGCCCGCGCGCGGATCTGCGCACGGGCCGGAGCCACCGTGAGAAGGCACCCCTTGACCGTCGTCTGACTGCCACCGACAACCTGCGCCCGATTCCTCCTTGGCCGCCCCTTGCAGTACGAGTTTGTCCGTGACCGGAGTCACGCCCGCACCGTGTCCTGGAGCGCGGTCTCTGTCCACAGGGCCGGGCGCGCACCGTAGGGCGACCGGCCGGGCGCACCAGGCATCCGGCCAGCGAACAGCAAGGAGCCGTCATGGAGACGACGTCGCCGAAGGTGCCCCAGCTCGCCCCGGAGCAGATCCTGCGGGCCTGCGACTACGTGGAGCTGGTCTGGCGGGAGCAGGGCAGCGAGGAGGAGAAGGCCGCGCTGGCGGAGTTCCACGCCGACGGCCCGGAGCTGGCGCGGCTGATCGGTGAGTTCGGTGCGCTGCTGCTGGCCGACTACCTCACCGTCGTGCCCGATGAGCACGCCGACTGCGAGTCCGCGTACGTCACCGGGAAGCTGGTGACGGTGACGAGCCGGTACCTCAAGCGGTGGTGCCTCGCGAGCGGGGCCGGGGCGCACACCGCGTGGATCGCGGCCGGGTTCCTGATCGAGTGCATGCAGGAGGTCGACCAGGTCCACCAGTTCCTCGACGACATCCGTAAGAACGTCGGCGCGGGATTTCGGAGCGGCTACGGCCTGAACTGAGCCGGAAATCCGGGCAGCGCCCGGGGACGGAGATCTCTCCTCCCCCGGGCGCTGCCCCTTTTGGCGCGGGATGTCGCAGGTAGCGGAGGTGGACAAGGGGGGTGCCGCGAATGGCGCGGGGGGCTCTCTCCCCCGCCCGACGGCCGGACTCTGTCCACAGGGCCGCAGTTCGAAAGTGGTTTCGAGGTCGCTGCGATCAGCAAGGCGGCCCATACGTGAGGAGCTGTCATGCCCGAGAACACCGTCACCACGCCGCTCGCCCCGATGGAGCCGGAGGACGTCGCCGACGCCTTCGACTACATCCGGGCGCTGCAGGCCGGGGACATCGACACCGCCTGCGCGGTCGCCAACGACACGGGCCCGGAGCTGCGCCGGCTGCTCCTGGACGTCGCCGCGCGCATCTTCATCCCGGTCACCGCCGTGGACGACTGCGACGGGGAGCCGTGTGCGCACTCCTTCCTGGCAGCGGCGCTCGGGCGACTGCTCCTGGAGGTCCTGTGCCACGGCGACGGCGCCTGCCTGGCTTTCCCGCCGGGCATCGCCCAGACCATCGTCCGCTTCACCGAGAACATCCTCACCGAGGAGCACGGCGACGTCGCCGACGTACTGCGCCAGCTGGAGGCCGCAGGGATGAAGCAGGCAATGGAAGCGCACCCGGTGCGCCGGACCACCGCGTAGCCGCACCTTCGCGACGGCGGTGGTGCGGTCCGGCGCGCATTCCCGGCGCACCACCGCACCACCGTGGTGCGCTCCACCGCGCCACGGCACCACACCGCCGGGAGCCGCGGTGCGGTCTCCCGACATCGCCGCACCGCGCCGGGGCGCGCCACGGCCGGGCGGGCTCCTCTATCACACACCCCCTTGACCGCGACCTGATCGCGAGCCGAAACCGGCGATGGCAAGGGAAAACGTCGCGGTAGCAGAGCTGGACAAGGGGGTGTAGCGGAGCCGGACAAGGGGTCGTGCGCGTCCGGCCGCACCCGGACAAGGGCGGCCGACTGCGGGCGCACCGGTGCGGTGCGGAGCATCGGGTGCGGCGCACCGACGCGCGCGAGGGTGCCGGGCATCGTCGGGTGGTGCGGCGCACCGGGTGCGGTGGCGCACCATCGCGGAGCGCACCACAGTGGCGTCCATCGTCGTCCGGCGCACCGGAGTGGAGTCCACTCGGTGGAGTCCACCGGGTGGAGCCCACTCGGTGTTCTGCATCCGGTGGCGATGCGCGACATCGGGTGGACTCCACTCAGTGGACGGTGCCCGGCATCGTTACCACAGCCAGGCGTTGGAGTGCCGCACCCGGGACAGGGCGCGGGCATCCCGGCGCGCGGCAGCGTTGCCGATCCGGCTCTGCTGGGAACGGGGCCGGCGTGAGTTTCCTGCGGCGAGTCTGCGCTTGGCGGCGTCCTGGAGCCTCCGCCGCTGCTTACGCAGTTCCGCCTTCTTCGCGGCCTTCGACTTCGGCGTCCGGGGCCGCTTCCAGATCGGCTGCCATCGCACGGGCTCATCGGCCTCGTGCTCCTGGTCCTCGTCGAGCGCGGCGGCCATCTGCTCGCGGGCGGCACGGGCGCGGGCGAGGGCGTCGTCGGGGTTGGGGCGCTCTTCCGGGGTGCTCACGTGACTCCTCCTGTGGTTCGGCCCGGCGTGTGCTGGGTGCCGGGTTGCTGGGTGTGCGGCGGCGGGGTCGTCGCCGGGGTGGGCTGCGGGCGGGGGCCGTGGGCGGCTTCGCGTGCCCGCCGGCTGTCCTGGAGCGTGGCGGCCACCTGCGCGGCGGCGGCTTCCAAGGTCTGGCGCGTCCGTTCCACCGTGTCGACGCCGGTCTCCGGCTCCAGGAGGCGGCCGTTCTTCGGGCCGGTGCGGAACGGCCGCGGGTGCGACCTCGAGGCGGTGGGCACGGCGACGGTGCGCGGCCGGGTACGGGAGTGCAGGCGCTCCGCGCGGCGCACCGCGTGGACCCGGGTGGCCAGGGCGTCGGCGGCGAGGCGGGCTCGTTCGTACGGCGGGGCGGTCCGCTTGCGGGTCAGCGGGCGCAGCACGGCCTGGTCCTCGGTGTCGCGCGGGTAGAGGGCGCGCAGGTCGGCGGTCATCATCCGCCAGCTCGCCGGGCGGGTGTAGTCGTCGACGACCGTCTGCACGATTCGTTCGTCCAGGCCCGGCTCGTGGGGCCGGCCGCGCAGGACGTAGGAGAGGTGGCGGCGGGCTTCGGTGAGCAGGTGGTGGCGTTTGAACGCGCCGCGCATCACGTACACCACGGCGACGACGTCGACGGCCGCCAGCGCGATGTCGACCACCGGCCGCACCCGCGCCCACACCGCCGCGGCCGCCGCCCGCGCCCGCTCGGCGAGCCGGTAGACGGTGCAGGCGCCGAACGCCCGGATCGCCGATTCCCGCCACCGCGTCCGCAGCTCGGTCAGCGACAACAGCTCGGTGCGTTTCGGCGGGCGGGTCTGGTCGGCGGCCTGGCAGGCAAGCGCGTAGCCGGCCTTCTCCCCCGGCGCATGCCCCTGCCGTTCCTCGTACCTGGCGGTGAGGACGGGCAGCGCGTCCTCGATCTGCTGGCGGCGGGTCGACTGCCAGCCGATGAGCCGCTGGTCGATGCCCGCGACCTCCATGACGTGCCTGCGGCCGGGTGTCACCTCGCGCGGCTCCCACGCCCACCCGAGCCGGGCAGACACCTCCTCCATGAAGTACAGGGTGTAGAGGGTGTCAGCGGCGACTATGTGGGTCATCAGCGAGTCCGCCGACAGGTTGCCCCACTTCCCGTCGTGCGGCCGCCGGGCACGGATCGACACCACCGCGTGTGCGTGAAGCAGCGGCCTCGATTCCGTGGCCCTGGACTCGTAGTGCCGGAACACCGCGACGACCAGCCCGTCCTTGACCCGGTCGCGCTCCTTGCCGCCGGCCTTCCAGCGGATCTTCGCGACCGACTCCTCCAGCCACGCCAGCGTCTTGTCGCGGGCGATCCCGTCGCACAGCTCCAGCACCCGGCGGTGCTCGTCGTCCATCAGGGCCCACGCGATGTGTGCCGTCGGCGGGGGCCGGAACACCAGGTCAAAGGCCAGCCAGGGGATGCGCTCCTTGGCCTTGTCGGTCTTCGGTGAGCGGTTGTGCTCAATGGGCCTGCCCAGCACGGTCGCCCGCCTCGCCTGCTCCGGGGTCTTGCCCTGCGCCAGGAGCTCGCGCTCGATCCGGTCGGCGTCCGGGTGCCGGCCTTCCCCCAGGAGTAGTTCGGCCTGCCGCTCGGTTACCACGTCTCCAGCCGCCAGGCCGAGCGCGGCCAGGCCCCGGCCCTTCCACACGCCGGGTGGGACACCGGCTTCGTCCTGGGCGGCGCGCAGCGGTGTGCCCGCCGTGCGGTGGCCGTCGCCGACCATCACACCGCGGAAGAGATAGCGCCACCCGTTTCCCGGGCGAACCTCCGACATGCTGATCATCGGCCCATGGAAACCCGGCGCTGACCTGCGAGAAAGCGCGATCCCGGGTAAGTCCCGCCGGGCGGGAGGGCATCACCAGATCTTTACCGGAGCGCCCGCCAGGCGGGCCGCCGGGCCAGCCCGAGACGGTAAGCCGCCGGTGTGTGCACAGTCCGCCGCATGAACACGAACCTTTTCCACGGAGACCTCTGCCCGCTGTGCGGCCGCCCCCTCACGCTGCGCCCGACCGTCACCGTCCACTCGAACGTGCCGTACCCCACCCGGACCGACTACCTGCCCCACTGCACCGCCTGCGCCAACGACCTGCCCAACGTGCAGAGGTGGAACGACCTGATGAACGACCGCTACGGCCTCTGACTCGGGCCGTGCGAATACTGCGCCACGACCACCCCAACAGCATCCACCATGCGATCCGCCCCGAGCCGACTCCAACGTCATCCAACGCGCACCAACGCACCACTTCCCCAGCCGCCCACCACCGCTGAGCGCACCGCGTCACCGACGCCCTTCAACACGAACAGCCACCACCGCCCCCGGCCGACTCCGGCCGGGGGCTTCGTGCGTCCTGGAGGTTCGCCGTGCCCACCTACGAGACCCTGCCGCGCTTCGCCGCCGACCTGGACCGCCTCACCCCAGAGCAGCGCCGTCGATTCCGCCGCACCGTGGCGGCCTTCGTCGAGGACCTGCGCACCGGCAACTTCCGCGCCGGCCTCCGCGTCAAGCGCGTCCAGCGAGCACCGGGCGTCTACGAGCTGACCTGGTCCATGGGCACCGGTCCCGCAGGACGCGCGACGTGGGAGTACGGGCCCGCGTGCCGCCCCGGCACACCGCACATCATCTGGCGCCGCATCGGAGGCCACGACATCCTGACCGGGCCGTAACCCGGGACGCACGGGCGAATTTGCCCGCGAGCGTTCAAGTCAGCTCGAGCAAGGGCGCTTCGACCCCTCAGAAGATCCGTCGGTTCACCCGGTGACCTGTCTCAGTAGACGTGGGCCATCGTGTAGCCGTGACCTGGGGTGGTTCAGGTTGATGTCGGCAACGCCTGAAAACGTGCCACCTCCAACGGATGAAAAGTGGCCCGTCTGAACCGTCTGGCTCGTTGAGCCAGGCAGGGAGGAAGGGTGATCAGCGTGGAGGACTGGGCGGAGATCCGCCGGTTGCACCGGTCCGAGGGCATGCCGATCAGAGCGATTGCTCGGAAGCTCGGGATCTCGCGGACGACGGTGCGGCGGGCGGTGTCCAGTGACCGGCCGCCGAAGTACGAGCGGGCCTCGAAGGGATCGGTCGTGGATGAGGTCGAGCCGAGGATCAGGGAACTGCTCGAGGTCTGGCCGGACATGCCGGCAACGGTGGTGGCCGAGCGGATTGGCTGGCAGCGGGGGATGACGGTCCTGCGGGACCGGCTGCGGGACCTGCGCCGGGACTATGTTCCGGCGGACCCGGCGTCCAGGACGGCTTATGAGCCGGGTGAGCTGGTCCAGTGCGATCTGTGGTTCCCGTCGGCGGAGATTCCGCTGGGGTTCGGGCAGACCGGCAGCCCACCGGTCCTGGTGATGGTCAGCGGTTACTCGCGCTGGATCATGGCGAGGATGCTGCCGACCCGGTCGGCTGCGGATCTGATCGCGGGGCACTGGCGGCTGCTGTCAGGGCTCGGAGCGGTTCCCAGGGCTTTGGTCTGGGACAACGAGGGTGCGGTCGGTTCCTGGCGGGGCGGGCGGCCGCGGCTGACGGAGGACTTCGCCGCGTTCGCCGGACTGCTGGGAATCCGGATCATCCAGTGCCGTCCGGGTGATCCGGAGGCGAAGGGCCTGGTCGAGCGGGCCAACGGCTATCTGGAGACCTCGTTCCTGCCCGGGCGGGTGTTCGCCTCGCCGACCGACTTCAACATTCAGCTGGAGGACTGGCTGCGGCGGGCGAACCGCCGGGTCCACCGCACTCTGCAGGCGCGTCCCGTCGACCGCATCGACGCGGATCGGGCGGGGATGCTGCCCTTGCCGCCGGTCGATCCGCCGGGCTGGTGGCGCACGTCGCTGCGGCTGCCGCGCGACCACTACGTCCGTGTCGACACCTGCGACTACTCCGTCCACCCTCTCGCCATCGGCCGCCGGATCGAGGTCAAGGCCGGCCTGGACGAGGTCCTGGTGTTCTGCGAGGGCACCGAGGTCGCCCGGCACGTCCGCTGCTGGGCCCGCCACCAGAGCATCACCGACCCCGCCCACTCCGCGGCGGCCGGCGCCGCCCGCCTGGCGGCCTGCAAGGAACCCGCCGCCGACGACGGTGAGGTCGAGGTCGAACAGCGGTCGCTGGACACCTACGACCGGATCTTCGGCGTCATCGAGGGCGGCCTCGGCAAGGAGGAGGAGATCGCATGACCACCACCACGGCCACCTCGTCAGGCCGGGACGTCACCTCCGAACTGGCCTATCTGACCCGGGTCCTCAAAGCCCCGGCCCTGCGGGAGGCAGCCTCCCGGCTGGCGGAGCGGGCGAAGGCCGAGCAGTGGGGCTTCGAGGAGTATCTGGCGGCCTGTCTGCAGCGGGAGGTCGCCGCCCGCGACGCGCACGGCGCCGAGAGCCGCATCCGCGCGGCCCGGTTCCCTTCCCGCAAGTCGCTCGAGGACTTCGACTTCGAGCACCAGCGGTCGGTGAAACGGGAGACGATCACCCACCTGGGCACCCTCGACTTCGTCGCGGGCAAGGAGAACGTGATCTTCCTCGGCCCGCCCGGCACGGGCAAGACGCACCTGGCCACGGGTCTGGGGATCCGGGCCTGTCAGGCCGGTCACCGGGTCGCGTTCGCGACCGCCGCCGAGTGGGTCGCCCGCCTCGCGAAGGCCCACGAGACCGGCCGCCTGGACGACGAGCTGGTCCGGCTCGGCCGGATCCCGCTGATCATCGTCGACGAGGTCGGCTACATCCCCTTCGAGCCCGAGGCCGCGAACCTGTTCTTCCAGTTCATCTCGGGCCGCTACGAGCGGGCCTCGGTCATCGTGACCAGCAACAAACCCTTCGGCCGCTGGGGCGAGGTCTTCGGCGACGACACCGTCGCCGCCGCCATGATCGACCGCCTCGTCCACCACGCCGAAGTCGTCTCCCTCAAGGGAGACAGCTACCGCATGCGCGGCCGCGACCTCGGACGGGTCCCCGCCGCCAACACCAGGGAATGACCAACATCAACTGACAAGCGGTCCACTTTTCATCCGCTGCCTCTGGTCCACGATTGCGCCGTTACCGACACGCAACTGCGCCACGAGGTCCTCGTACCGGTAGGGCCAGATGGACAACCGCTCCGAGCAGGCTCGCACCGACCCATCCGGCTCGATCTGAGCGACCACGATCTCGAGGAAGTGTTCCTGCTCCCAGCGCTGCTCGATCTGCCAGTAGTAGCTGACGACCGCATCGCGGTCGTTGCGGCGGATGAGCCGATCGCGGACGTCTACCCGTGAGCCGGCGGAGCGCACGAGCTCCCAGTTGCGTGAGTGGAGCACAAGGCGTCCGCCCGGATTCAGCAGCCCCGACATCGCTTCCAGTGCGGTCAGGCGCCCGGCTGCGCCCTCGGCGTGCCCGAGCGAGTTGCCGACGCAAAACACCAGATCGAACGTGGAGTCCTCCAGGTGCTCGGGCAGCTCGTCCCAGCTCGCGCGGAGGGCTCGAAGCGCCACACCCTGCTCGTCGGCGGCCTTCTCGGTCCGGCGAACCATCCCCTTGCTGGCGTCTGCGGCGACCACGTCAAGGCCAAGACCCGCGAGACCGACGGCGAGCTGGCCGGTTCCACACGCGCAGTCCAGGACGCGCGCATTGGGCGGCACAGAGCCCACGACATCGCTGTAGTAAACCGCGGCTGCCTTGGCGGGGGTCAACCTGTCGTCCCCGATCAGCCACTCGTACACGTCGGAAAGCGCCCCATAACCAGCCACCGCGATAACCTCCACCACTCGACGCCACGCGGGCCAGACCGCGCCTGCGACTCGGACCTTGCGCCTCGCACTGTGCCGGGCCGTGTCAGCGAAGCATTGAGCAGGACCCAACCACTTCCGGCCGCTGAGACTCCACCAGATTTCATGAGAAACCGCGACACGCCGCACCGACGCAGGCACCCACTCCACCAGCGCCCCATCGGCCACGACGGGGGCAGTGAGCTCTTTTCAAGCTGCGGTGTCTGACCGCGAGTTTGACTGTCCTGCGCAACGACGAAGCTCCTGGTAGACGGGTTCTCGACCAAGATCACCCTTATCCGCCAGGAGCTTCGCGTGCTTTTCTACCCGTCCTCGATTGATCTGTCCAGCCGCACCCTGCGGTTCCTGGCCGGACAACTGGCAGCCCGGCGGCAGGAGATCGGAACGCGGTGGCGGCGCCTTCCCGCCGCACGTCAGGCACTGCTCGCCCTGGCCCGTCTACGGTGCGGTGACACCTACGCCCAGCTCGCTGCCGGGTTCGACATCGGGATCGCGACCGTCTACCGCTACATACGTGAAGCCGTCGAGGCCCTGGCCGCCCTCGCCCCGTCCCTGGCCGAGGCGATGAAGACGATCCGGACGAAGGCGTTCGTGATCCTCGACGGCACCCTGCTGCCGATCGACCGCATCGCCGCCGACACCCCGTACTACTGCGGGAAACACAAACGCCACGGCATGAACGTCCAGGTTCTCACCGATCCGTTCGGACGGCTGCTCTGGGCCTCGCCGGCTCTGCCCGGCTCGACTCACGACCTGACCGCCGCGCGGCAGCACGGCATCATCGAAGCCCTCGCCGATGCGGAACTCAAATGCTGGGCGGACAAGGCATATCAAGGCGCCGACGGATCCGTCCGCGTACCGTTTCGGGGCCGCCGCCTCAAGCGATGGAAGCGTCGCCACAACACCACCCACGCCAAGATCCGCTGCCTCGGCGAGCGGACCATGGCCACCGTCAAGGGCTGGCGCCTCCTGCGGAAGCTCCGCTGCAGCACCAACCGAATCACCGACGTGGTGAAGGCCGTCCTCGTCCTTCACCACGCATCAGCGTGAGGTTGGAAAAGGCTCACTTTCCAAGCGGCACAACGTCATCGTCGTCACTGCTGCCTACCAGATCTTCATGCTGGTCCCGCTCCGACGGCTACAGCGAGGTGCTACCCGTTACTGGGGGAGAGGCCGGCCAGCGCGCATGGGAAGGGAAGCCGAGATCCTCAGTCTTTCAACTTCGGAAGTCGAAGGCGGATGACGGCCGACACGGGAAACTCGTCAACCGGCGCGCTCGGCGAGCAGGGTGTGCGGGTTACTGGATTCGTACCAGCCGAGGAACGGAGGACAGACGTCGTAGCCCAGCAGACGCTGCAACTCTTCGGGGTACTCGCGGACCACATCCATCGGCACCGCGAGATACTGGTTCTCCTCCTGTCGCATGTTCCCGGCGATATACGACAGGGTCAGCCCGGTACGCGGCTCGGTGGACGCATTACGCCCGCCACCGTGATAGAGACCGCCGAGCCAGATCAGCGCGGATCCGGCCGGCATCTCGGCCGGCACCGCCTCGTCGCGCTGGGGTGCCCGCTCGTCGTCCCAGCGGTGACTTCCCGGGATCGTCATGGTCGCGCCGTTCTCCGCAGTGAAATCGGTCATCGCGACCATGACCTGGACCCGGGTGGTGGGGGCGGGGTAGGGCCGCAGGTGAGAGGTATCGTCGCGGTGCAGCCACTGCGCACCCTCGTCGGGCCAGATCTGAATCACCTGGGTTGCGCTGACCTGGATGTTGGGTGAGATGTTCACCTGCTGACCGCTGAACCACACCGGCACGGGCTGCTGAATGAGCCGGCGGGCAGCACCGAGGAACAACGGATGCAGCGCAACGGTGGCCATATGCCGACTACGGGCGAACAGCGAGGACATCCGCTTGGTCTTGTGGCCGGAGAAATCATTGTCGCCGTAGCTGAACTTCTCCAGCGCGGGCCCCAGGTCGGCCCAGAGGGCCTGTCGGGTGTCGGGGTCCAGGAACTCCTCCACGACGACTGCACCATCCTGTTCGAGGAGATTGCAGACTCGGTCGAGATCGGCGTCGGAGCGGACCGTGACGAGGTTTTTGTTGATCATTTGTTTCCCCTCCATGAAGGCGTGCGGTTCAGGACGCGATGTCCTTGAGGCTCTGGGCGCGCTTGGTGCTCTCCCACTTCAGGTCCGGCAGCTCCCGGCCGAAGTGCCCGCTGCCCCGGTCTGCTGGTAGATCGGGGCAGCAGCTCCGGGTCGCGGTCGCGTACGGGCACGTGGTGTCTCCTCGTTCAGCGGGGATCGCCGGTCATACGAGTTCACGGTCTTGCGACGACTCCGTCTGCCGGAATCGGTTGATCGCGTCGAGATGCTTGTCGCGCATCGCGGTGTCGCGGACGCCCAGCCCCTCGTGCGGTGCCAGGGCCAGCACGCCGACCTTGCCGATGTGCCGGTTGCGGTGCACGTCGTCGACTGCCTGACCGGCGTGTTCCAGGGCGTACGTTCGGGAAAGGGTGGGGTGGATCTTGCCTTTGGCGATGAGGCGGTTGGACTCCCACGCCTCCCGGTAGTTGGCGAAATGCGATCCGACGATCCGTTTGAGTGACATCCACAGGTAGCGGTTGTCGTACTCGTGGCGGTAGCCGGAGGTGGATGCACAGGTCACGATGGTGCCGCCCTTGCGGGTGACGTACACCGAGGCGCCGAAGGTGTCCCGGCCGGGATGTTCGAAGACGATGTCGGGGTCCTCCCCGCCGGTGAGCTCCCGGATCCGGCGGCCGAACCGTTTCCATTCCGCCGGGTCCTGTGTGTATTCGTCCTTCCAGAACGTGTAGCCCTCATCGGCGCGGTCGATGACCGCGTCGGCGCCCATCGCCCGGCAGATGGCGGCCTTGGCCGGGCTGGACACCACGCAGATCGGGTTCGCGCCGCCGGCCAGCGCGAACTGCGTCGCGAACGCCCCCACGCCGCCGGATGCGCCCCAGATGAGCACGTTGTCGCCCTGCTTCATCTGGGCGCCGTTGCGGGAGACCAGCTGCCGGTACGCGGTGGAGGCGACCAGACCGGGCGTGCTCGCCTCCTCCCATGTCAGGTGCGCCGGCTTAGGCATCAGCTGGTTCGCTTTGACCAGCGCCAGTTGGGCCAGGCCGCCGAAGTTGGTCTCGTACCCCCAGATGCGCTGGTCCGGGTCGAGCATCGTGTCGCTGTGCCCGTCGGGCGCCTCCAACTCGGCCGACAGGCAGTGCGCGACGACCTCGTCGCCGGGCTTCCACGCGAACACGCCGGGCCCGGTGCGCAGCACGACTCCGGAGAGGTCGGAGCCGATGACGTGGTAGGGCAGGTCGTGACGACGGGCCAGGGGTGAGCGGCGGCCGTACCGGGCCAGGAACGTGAAGGTCGCCAACGGTTCGAAGAGCGAGGACCACACGGTGTTGTAGTTGATCGAGCTGGCCATCACCGCCACCAGCGCCTCACCGGGCCCGACTTGGGGAACGGCGACCTCGTCGAGGTGCACCGACCGGCGCGGATCACGGTCCTGCGCCGCGACTCCGACGAACATCTCGGCCTCGTCCGCGTGCAGGGTCACCGCGCGGTAGCTCTCCGGGACGGGCAGTGCGGTGAAGTCCTCCGGCCGAGTGTCCGGGTCGAGAACGGCGCTGATGATGTCTTGCATCTGTGTTCCTCCGTGTACGCGACTGCGGAAGCAGGGGGACCGGCGGGCCGCCGCCCGGGTCAGTGCACGAGCCGTCCCATCAGGCGCTTGAGCTCGGCGGCCGGATCGGTGGTGAGCCCGCCGTGCACGGGACTGGTCTGGATCACGGTGCTGCGGGGTGCGGTGAGCCAGCCGAAGCGCTCCCCGCGCGTGCCGGCCCCGGCGGGGCCGCCCTCGGGGCCGCCCGCGCACACCGCGCGGATGGTGTCCAGGGCCGCGGTGACCATGTCGATGTCGATGTCGGGGTCGAGCGCTCGAAGCCGGTCGGCGTCGATGTGGACCGCGGCGCCGAGGAAGTCCGCGCCGGGGCAGTAGAGCAGCGCCCCGACGTTGATCTGCTCGCTGCGGTCGACTCGCGGGACGGCGCGCAGCAGGGCGTAGTCGAAGCTGAGGACGGACGGCGTGGCGGTGGTCATGCGTCCTCCTGCGGCCACCACGCGCGGGAGCCGGCGCATCGGGTGAGCAGGTAGTCGACGTAGCGCTGCCGCAGGTCGGCCGGATTCGCGTCCTGCGGTACGGAGTTCATGCCCAGCAGGAAGCTGTCCGGGACCAGGGCGGTGATCTCGGTCAGCGCCTCGGCGGTCACCGTCTCGGCGAGTTCGGCGTCGAGTTTGGCGAGCACGGCCGGTTCGAGGGAGGCGACCAGGTCGGCGAGCACGTGCTGGGACAGGTCGTACCGGCGCTCGGCCCAGGCGGCAACGGCCGGCCAGGAGTGCTGGAACAACAGTGCGGCACCGTGGTCAATGGCCCAGAGCTGGCGGTGCCAGATGATCAGGTTGGGGTTGGACCAGGTACGGTCGACGTTGGCGGTCAGCGCGTCCAGCCAGTAGATCCTGGCGGCCTCCTCGGCGGGCGGCTCCCACCCGATACCGTCGTAACCGACCGACCCGGGCAGGAAGTCCATGCCCAGGTTCTCGCCGGCGCTGGCCCGCAACAGCTCCTGGATCTCCTGGTCGGGGTCGCGGCGCGCCATCTCCGGGTCGATGTCGACGGTGACGAGTTCGGGGACGCGGATGCCGAGTCGCCGGCCGAGCTCGCCGACGACGATCTCCGCGACCAGGGCCGCGGTGCCCTGGCCGGCGCCACGGAACTTCACGACGTAGACGCCGTCGTTGTCGGCTTCTACCAAGCCGGGCAGCGATCCGCCCTCACGCAGAGGGGTCAGGTACTGCGTTCCTAATACTCTTTGCAACAAAACTCATCCTGCTGGTCGTTGTCGGGCATGGAAACGGTGGTCACACGAGCCGAACGGGCAGTCGTGTGACGGCTTTCAAGAAGCGCGGGCCGACGTCGTCGGGGTCGGCGGCCAGACGCACGTCGAGGAAGCGCGCGAACAGCTTGTTGAGCGCGATCTCGGTCTCCGCCGTGGCCAGCGACGCCCCGGGGCAGAAGTGGTCGCCGGCGGCGAAGCTGAGCTGCGGGTTGTCGGCGCGGGTGACGTCGAGGACGCGCGGGTTGGTGAAGCGCTCCGGGTCGTTGTTGGCGGCGCCGACCACGAGCTGGATCTGGCCGTCCTTGGGGATGGTCACCCCGTCGATCTCGATCGGCTCCGCGGCGAAGCGCGGCAGGGCCATCTTGATCGGGCCGGAGTAGCGCATCAGCTCGCGCACCGCCCGGACGGTGTTCTCCGGCTGCGTCTTGACCAGCTCCAGCTGGTCGGGGTGGGTCAGGAGGTTGAAGAAGCTGAGCGAGATCGAGTGCCGGACCGTGTCGAGGCCGGCCTGCACCAAAACCAGGACCAGAGCGACGAGTTCGACCTCGTCGAGCTTCTCGGTCTCGTCGCTGACCTGGACCAGGTCGGAGATCAGGTCGTCGCCGGGCTGGGCGCGGCGCGCGCCTATCAGCCGGATGACCGTGTCGACCATGCCGTGCAGCGCGGGAGGCAGGATCTCCGGGTCGGGGCGGACGAAGGTGGTGAACGCCTCGGACCACTTCAGCCACTGGTCGCGGTACTCGTCGTCGACGCCGAGGAGTTCGCAGATGACCGTGGTGGAGATCGGGTGGGCGTACTCGGCGACGAGGTCCGTCTCGCCTTCGGGGTCCATCCGGTCGAGCAGCTGGTCCGCGAGCAACTCGATCCGGGGGCGCAGGGACTTGACCCGGCGCACCGAGAACGCCCGGTCGATCAGGGACCGCACGCGCCGGTGGTCCTCCGGCACCATCGTCATGATCGTCGAGTCGAAGTACTTGAGCAGTTCCTCGGGCACGCCGCGGCGGCGCATGCTGTCGAGGTGGACGCCCTCCGGCGGGTGGTTGCTGACCCGGCGATCGGCGAACAGGCTGCGGACCGCCTCGTAACGGGTGACGACGTAGACGTCGTTGCCGTCGGAGAAGCGGCCCGGGCACACCGGTCGGGGCGCTCCTGTCCAGCGTTCCCCTGCCTCGCGGTCGGTCACGAAATTGACGTCGGACAGGTCGAACTCGACGTCCGTCCAATCGAATGTTCCGGTCACCAACATCCCCATTCGCTAGCTTCACAACGCTGATCCGGGTGTTGACGGGGGCCGCTGGCGAGCGGTGCGGCACACTCCGGGTTGAACCAGGCAGCATTCAGATACATGACTGTATCAGAATGCGGTACTGTATCTGAGTTCTCGGAAGGAGGCCGATCATCAGCAAACGACTCACCCGGCAGGAGAGCCGGGAAATCACGCGCCAGGAGCTGCTGCAGGCAGCTGCCGACCTGTTCGCCGAATGCGGCGTCAACGGCACCTCGGTCGAACAGATCGTGGAACGCGCCGGATACACCCGGGGCGCCTTCTACGGCAACTTCGACGGCAAGCAACAGCTGATCCTGGCCCTCCTGGAGCAGCGCACCGAGCGCGAACTGGCCGAGGTACAGGCACTCAGCGCCAACGCCGGCTCGTTCGAGGAGACGATCGAGCACCTGCGCACCTGGCACCGCGAGCGGGACAAGAACTTCGCGAGCTGGCTGGCCCTGCGCACCGAGCTGTGGCTCTACGGCATGCGCGATCCTGCAGTGCTGTCCGTGCTGGCCGACCGCGAGCGCCGCTCCCGCGAGGCGATGGCCCAGGCCCTCACGCAGGGTTTCGCCGCCCGCTCGGTCACCCCGCCCGCGCCGGTGGAGCTGCTCGCCCTGATCGTGCACGCCCTGGACGACGGGCTCTCCATCCAGCGCGTGCTCTCGGCCGGCGAGAGCCCGGCCGGGGGCGTCATGGACGTGGTGGATCTGCTGATGCGGTCGTGGACCGCGCTGGCCCGCGCCGGGACCACCGAACCCACCGGTCCGCCCGCCCCGGAGAGCGGCACCACTCCCTGAGCCGTCGGCCGGTCCCTTCTCCCGGCCACGCCATACCGAAGAACTGGAGTACCCCCCGTGAGCGAGGAAGCGAAGTCGACGACGGCGGAAGCGGCTCTCGGACCGCCCGTCGCCGCCGACGGTCCGGACCCCAAGCGCTGGCTGGCGCTGATCGTCCTGCTTGCCGCGACTTTCATGGACCTGCTCGACGTCAACATCGTCACCGTGGCGATCCCGAGCATCCAGGAGGACCTCGGCGCCTCCTCGGCCGCCGTCCAGGCGCTGAACGTCGGTTACACCCTGTCCTTCGCGGTCACGCTGATCACCGGCGGCCGTCTCGGCGACATCTTCGGCCGCAAACGGGCCTTCCTGGCCGGCGTCGCCGGCTTCGTCGTGGCCTCGGCCCTGTGCGCCTTCGCCCCCAGCGCCGAAGTCCTGGTGGCGTCCCGGGTGCTGCAGGGCATCGCCGCCGCGATCATGGTGCCGCAGGTCCTGGCGATCATCTACGTGACCTTCCCGGCGGAGGAGATCGGCCGGGTCGTCAGCCTGTACGCCAGCATGATCGGCCTGGCCATCGTCGCCGGACCGCTGCTGGGCGGCGTGCTGGTCTCCTGGGATCCGGGCGGCCTGGGATGGCGGACCGTCTTCGTGGTCAACCTGCCGTTCGGCGCGGCCGCCCTGATCGCCGGCGCGATGTGGATGCGCGAGTCGAAGTCGCCCCGTGCCACCCGGCTGGACCTGGTCGGCATGGTGCTGGTGACCACCGGCCTGCTGTTGCTGCTGCTGCCCCTGCTGCACGGCCGCGAACTCGGCTGGCCGGCCTGGAGCATCGCCTCGCTGATGGCCTCCGTGCCGGTCCTCGTGGCGTTCGTGTACTACGAGCGGTACAAGACCGCCAAGGACAGGTCGCCCCTGGTCGTCCTCTCCCTCTTCAAGATCCGGACCTTCGGTGCCGGGGTCGGCGCGCAGCTGCTGTTCAGCTGCATCCCGGCCGGCTTCTTCCTCAGCTGGACGCTCTACCTGCAGGGCGGTCTCGGCTGGTCGGCGCTGCACACCGGTCTTACCGCGATCCCGTTCTCGCTGGGCGTCCCGATCGCCGGCAACCTCGCCGTCCGCAAGCTGTTCCCCCTCTACGGGCGCAACTGCCTGTTCGCCGGGGCGCTGCTGATGATGGCCGGGCTTCTGCTGTACGCGTGGATCGCCGACCTGGCCGGCGAATCGATCACCTCCTGGCACGCCGTCGTCCCGATGCTGCTGCTCGGCTCCGGCATGGGCATGCTGCTGGCTCCGCTGACCGGCCTGACCCTGAACAACGTCGAGCCGCGGGAGGCGGGCGCGGCGTCCGGCCTGATCAACGCGGCCGGTCAGCTCGGCGCTGCCCTCGGCGTGGCGATCATCGGTGCGATCTTCTTCTCCGGCCTCGCCTCCCATGCGGGCACGGAGGCCGACCGGGTGCTGCCGAGCGTCCCGGCCGTCGCCTCGCAGCAGGCCGAGATCCGCGCCTGCGCCGTCGACGCCCACGACCAGGCCGACCTCACCGCCGTGCCCGACACCTGCCGCGCCCTCGGCACCGATGACCCCGCCCAGCAGGAGGTGATCGGAAACGCCCTGGCCGACATCAACTCCGGGACGTTCACCGCCGCCTTCAGCGAAGCCCTCTACTGGGCGTCCGCAGGCCTGGCCGCGGTGATCTGCCTGCTGTTCCTGCTGCCGCGGCAACCGCGGCGCCTGGGAGTGTCCTGACCGTCCCCGTCCCCCCGACACCTGAGGAGCACCACCACCATGCCCCGCAAGAATTACCAGATCATCGTCTACGGCAAATTCGCGCCGCTCGACGACGACCAGCGCGCCAAGTTGCTGGCCGTGGCCGACAAGCACGACCTGTTCCAGTCGAAGTTCACCGAGGAGGGCACCGTCACCTACGAGCGGACCCTGCTCACCTTCACCTTCCGCTGTGTCGTGAAGGCCGACGCCGAGGACAAGATCGACGAGGTCGTCGCCGGGGCCGAGAAACTGGCCACGGCCGCCGTCCGGGACCTCGGCGCCGATGTGCGCGACCTGCGGTCCGTCTGCACCGACCTGGAGACCATCAAGATCAAGCGACGGGGACGATGACGCCCGAGACATTCACCATTCTCCTTTCCGACTCCGCTCTGCGGCGGGTTTTCTCGGCCATAGCCCTGGGCTCGTCGACGTCCGCGGAGATCCTCGCCACGACCGGGCTCGCCGCCCCGGAGGCCGCCCCGGCGATCGGCCGGCTGTTGCGCGAGGGACTGGTCGTCGCCCAGGGCCCGGGCCGGCTGGCCGTCGACGAGGCCGCCCTGGGCGCCGCGGCCGAGACCGCCGGCCTCCGCCTGCAGGAGCAGGCGGAGGCCGAACAGCCCGATCCCGGGCTGCGCGGCTACGTCCGTGGCACGGTGCTGGTCCGGCTGCCGGAGGACGACGACGAGACCCGGCGGGCCGTGCTGGACCACGTCGCGGCGACGACCTTCGAGGCCGACCGGGGGTACGACGAGCGCACCGTGACCGATCTGCTGCGGCCGTGGTGCGAGGGCACCACCGTGGACCCGGTCTCGCTGCGGCGGTTCCTGGTCGACGACGGCTTCCTGCACCGCGAGTCGGGCGCCTACCGGCTCGTCTCCCTCGTCGGGCCCGGCCAGTCATCCTGAACCCGCCGCAACCGGCGAGGACCGCGGGCACCGGACGGCCTCCAGGACGGCGGCCTGGTAGGGCGTGAGCGCCGGCCCCGGCGGGGCGGACGTCGGCCAGTGCGGGTCGCGGCCATACGTGAAGAGCATGCCGAGCGACGACAGCATGGCCCGGCGTTCGGTCCGCCGGCGGCCGGAGGGCAGCACCTCCCCCGGCCGTCCGGCGCTCTCCAGCGTCTGCCGCAGGCTGCTGAGCAGCACCGGATGGGTGCTGACCTCGACGAAGATCTCGTGGCCGTCCTCGGCCAGCCGGCCGGTGGTGGCGGCGAACCGGACCGGCTCGCGCAGGTTGCGCATCCAGTACTCTGGCCCGAGCTCGGTGCCGGGCACCGGCGCCGCGGTCACGGTCGAGTAGATCGGCACCCGTGACGGCACCGGGCTCAGCGAGCGCAGCGCCGTAGCCAGGTCGTCGCGCAGTTCGTCGACGTAGTGGCTGTGCGAGGCGACCGTGCCCCGCACCATCCGGCAGTAGACGCCGCGCCGGTCGAGGTCCTCGACCAGAGCGGTCAGCGTGGCGGTGTCCCCGGCCAGCACGGTCGAGCGGGGACTGTTCTCCCCGGCGACGCAGATACGGCCTCCGCTGGCGTCGGCCAGGGCGTGTGCGGCCTCGGGCGACAGCTCGGTGGTGGCCAGCGCACCCCGGCCGGCGATGCGCCGCAGCAGGGCGCTGCGGCGGCATGCGATCAGCAGGGCGTCATCGAGACTGAGCGCTCCGGCCGCGTACCCGGCGGAGATCTCGCCCATGCTGTGCCCGGTCACCGCGTCCGGCTCCACGTGCCAGCTGCGCCACAGGGCCACCAGGGCGATCTGCAACGACACCATCGTCGGCTGCAGCACGTCGATCTCACCGAGACGCGATGCCGCCGGGCCGGCCCGCAGCTGCTGGATCACCGAGAAGCCGGCCAGCTCACGTACCCGTTCGTCGCAGCGCCGCAGCGCCGCGCAGAACACCGGCTCGGTGGCCAGCAGCTCCAGGCCCATGCCGTCCCACTGAGCGCCCTGACCGGCGAAGACGAACACCAGGCCCAGTCGGCGGGACAGCGACGGTGCCGACGTCCGGTCGGCCCACCCCTGCACCAGCTTGTCCAGGCCCGCGGCGAGGTCGTCGTACGACTCGGCGGTGAGAGCGGCCCGGTGTGCCAGGCCGGTCGTCCCGGCTGCCGCGTCGTGGCAGTACCGGGCCAGCGAGGGCAGATCCCGGCCGGCGCGGATCCGGTCGGCGTGCCCGTGGATCGCGGCGAGCAGGCCGTCCTCGGTCTCGGCGGCGACGGCGAACAGCCGTACGGTCACTTCTCCCCCTCACACTCGGACGGCGACCTGGTGCCGGTAGCTCTCCATCGGCAGGCCACTCATCCACGGCACGATGCCCAGCCGGCTGAGTACCTTGATCGAGGCGGGCGGCCGGTAGTCGGCGAACATGCCACCGAACATCAGGATCTGACTGTGCGTGGCGATCGTGCGCACCAACGGGTTCATCCGCTGCCGGTCCAGCGTGCGGCGGAAGCGGCTGCCCGGGGCCATCCGGCGGCGCACCGCGGCGCGGACCTCGCCGGAGACGTCGTGATCGGTGATCCACTTCAGCTGAGGCATCTCCTCGGTGATCCCGCGCATCGTCCGCAGCCGCGGACGGGTGAACACGTCGATGTGCGACAGCGCCCCGCCCGGACGCAGCACCCGCGCGGCCTCGTGCAGAAAACGGCCCAGATCGGGGTACGTGTGCGAGCTCTCGATGTTGATCAGCACATCCACCGAGGAGTCCTCGAACGGCAGCTCCTCGGCATCGCCATGAACGAAGCGCAGGCTCTCGCCCCGCGCCAGGGTGGCCTCGGCCCGGGCGATCGCCTTCGGCGACAGGTCCAGGCCGGTCATCCGGGCGCCGGGAACGAGCCGGGACAGGAAGTTGAGCCCCTCGCCCGTCCCGCAGCCCACCTCGAGGACCGCCCGGCCGGCGCACCCGTCCAAGCCGTCCGGAAGATCGCGCAGAGCCAGGTAGTAGAGCTGCTCGCTGAAACCGTCGGTGCCGAACTCGGTGAACCCGGGCAGCCGGGCCTCGATCTCGGCTGCCAGATCAGGGTCGTGCATCCCCCAGTTCCACAGCTCGCCGCGACCGGACAGGGTGGCCGCCATGTCGTAGATGGAGGAACTGGCCGACTTCATCCCGGCGGCCTTCACCCCCGAGCGGGGTGCTCTGGACTCGTCGAGGTTGATGTCCGCCAGACCGGCGGTGAAGGCGGTCATCACATCGGGTTGGCTCATTGTGGTCTCCGAGTTCGCCGGATCGGTGCGGTCACGCGTCGACGGTGTCGCCGCGCATCAGGTCGTCGGCGCCGTCGGGCACCTCGGCCGGGTCGGAACCGACGTTCTGCGGTCGGTTGCCGCCGTCGACGAAGACCACACTCGGCCGGTACGCGCGAGCCTGTTCCTCGGTCATCGCCGCGTACGAGATGATGATCACCAGGTCGCCGGGGCTGATCAGCCGGGCCGCTGCGCCGTTGATGCCGACCACGCCGCTGTTGGCCGGCCCCTCGATGACGTAGGTGCTGAGCCGGGCGCCGTTGTCGATGTCGACGACGTCGACCTTCTCTCCGGGCAGCAGGTTCGCGGCGGCCATCAACGTCGAGTCGAGCGTGAGCGAGCCGACGTAGTGCAGGTCCGCCTGCGTCACCGTTGCACGATGAATCTTCGACTTGAGCATCTCTCGGTACACCGGGTGGTCTCCGTTCACCATGTCACCGGCAGCTCGTGGACGCCGTAGATAATCGATTCGGGGTTGGTGCGGACCTGGTCCGCGGGTGTCGCCAGACGCAGCTCGGGCAGCCGCCGGGCCAGCGCCTCGAACGCGATCCGCAGTTCCAGTCGCGCCAGTTGCTGCCCGACGCACTGGTGGATGCCGTAACCGAACGAGAGATGCGCCACCGGCGGCCGGGTGATGTCGAGGCGGTCCGGGTCGTCGCAGAGCGCCGGGTCCCGGTTCGCCGCGGCCAGCGACAGGGACACCGCGTCGCCTGCGGTGAGGTGGTGCCCGTCGAAGTCCATGTCGGTGCCTGCCGCACGGATCGAGCCGGCGTGCATGACCGTCACGTAACGCAGCAGTTCCTCCACCGCGTTGGCGCCCAGGCCCGGGTCCGCGGCCAACGCCGCGTACTGGTCGGGATGCGCCAGCAGGGCGAAGGTGCCCAGCGCGATCATGTTCTTGCTGGTGTCGTAGCCGCCCACGAGCAGCACGCTGCCGATGGTCGCCAGCTCCTCGTCGCTGAGATCGCCGTCGGCGACCAGCGTGCCGAGCAGATCGTCGGTGGGCTCTTCGCGTTTGGCACGGATCAGGTCCATCAGCTGCCCACCGACGTTCTGCCAGCCGGCGATCGCCTCCTCCGCGCTGGAGTGGACGGTCAACAGCGCCTTGATGCCCTTGACGAACACGTCACGCCGGTCGGCGGGAACACCGAGCAGCTCGCAGATCACCAGCCCGGCGACCGGCTCGGCGTACGCGGCGACCAGGTCGGTGGGGCCGCCTTCCTCGATCATCCTGCCGAGATACAGCTCGACGTGCTCGGTCAGCCTCGGCTCCATGGTCCGGGTGCGGCGGGCCGAGAACCAGGCGGTCAGCCGACGCCGGTAGTGGGTGTGCTCCGGCGGGTCCATCGCCGTGAACATCCCCGGCGCCAAGTCGGTCCGGTTCCCGGCCATCGGCAGCGGGATCGGCGTTCGCAGCAGGTCGCCGCGCGAGCTCATGCTCCGGGCGGCGAGGAGCCGGCGGACCTGGTCGTAGCCGGTGATCAGCCAGCCGAGGTGGCCGTCGGGGAAGACCATGCGGGCCACCGGTTGTTCCGCGCGCAGCTCGGCGAGTTCGGGTGCGGGGTCGAACGGGCAGGTGCCACGGGTCATGGGCAGGCCGTCGACGGGACGAACGGTCTCGGACACAACGCTCTCCTTTGCTAAACGCCGGTGGACCCGACGATCTCGGCGGCTTCGGTGATGAGTCGGTCGGCCAGCTCGTCGGCGTGCCGGTCGCGCCAGGCCTCGTACGGGGTGCCGCGCAGCCAGTGGTTGCAGGCGCCCAGCGCCGGCCCGCAGGCCACCTGGTAGTCCGCGACACGCTCCGGGGTGCCCTCGATCGCCCACCGCTGGGCTTGGGCGCAGTACCAGCGGAAGACCAGGGCCATCCGCCGCTTGGGGTCGGCCGGCTCGCCGGCCGGGACGACCCGCGACGCGAGTTCCTCGAAACCCGCGCCGAAGTAGTCGCGTTCCACCCGGGACTGGATCTGGCCGGGCACGGCGTCCCAGGAGTCGTAGGTGCGCCACAGGTCGTAGAGCTTGCCGGCGCGTACGTGAAAGAGGACGCCCTTCCGCAGCACCCGGGCCCGGCCGCCGAGTTCGAACAGCGCGCCGTACGGGGCGTACGCGGTGTCGTGCACGTCGAGGTCGGGCAGCAGGTCCTTGGCGGGTTCGCTGAGCCCGCTCTCGGCGGTGCAGAGGTTGATCGATCCGGTGAGGATGAAGTCGGCGCCCAGTACGAAGGCGGCGGCGGCCGACTCCGGAGAGCCGATGCCTCCGCCACCTCCGACGCGTACGCCGGAGGCGACCCCGCCGAGCTGCGCCCGCAGCCGGCGCACCGAGGGCAGCAGCGCGGGCAGTGCGCCCTGGTCGGTGTAGTCGGCTCCGTCGCCGACCGCGCAGATGTCGTCGGCCAGGGCGATCCGCTCGCCGGCCGCGGCCTCCTCGGCGGTGAGCAGTCCGTCGTCGACCAGCCGTGCCACGAGGGAGCGCGGCGGCGGCGCGAAGAACAGGCGGGCGGTGTCCAGGCGGGTCACCTTGGCCAGCAGCTTGCGTGGGGCGTGCACGGTGCCGTCCGCGAGGATGCGGGCCCCGGTCAGACGATGCCGCACCAGCGCGGGGGTCACCTCGACGTACGTGGCCGCCTCGACGAGACGGACGTTCTCACGGACCAGCAGGTCGACCATGTCGGCCTCGGCGCGCGGATTGAACGGGTCATGGGTGAGGTTGACCCCGAACGGCGCGGTCGCCCCGGCTGCCGCCCGGATGCCGCGGATCGCGTCGGCGACGTCCGCGAGCGGGAGCCCGGCCGCACCGAAGCAGCCGAGCAGGCCGGAGCGGGCCAGCCGGGCGACCAACGCGACGGAGCTGACGCCGTGGTGCATGCCGCCGGCGACGTAGGCGTGCCGGACCCCGTGGTCGCGCCGGAACTCCGCCGAACCCAGCTCCACGCCCCGCGGCGCCGCAGCACCGACCGGCCCGGTCGGCGCCACGGTTCGTTCCGGCTCGGGTCGGAGCGGGGTGGCCTCCTCCCGGATCCGGGCGATCAGCTTGGTCAGCACCTGCCCCGGGCCCAGTTCGCGGACCCGGAAGTCACCTCGGCCCATCAGCAGCCGGATGCTGTCGGTCCACCGCACCGGGGAGACGATCTGGCGGCGCAGCGTGGCGGCCACGGCGTCCGGCGCGTACGGCCGGGCGTCGACGTTGCTGATCACGGGGATCTTCGGGGCGGCGAACGGCGTGGCGTCCAGCAGGCGCCCGAACTCCTCCGCGGCCTGCGCCATGTAGCGGCTGTGGAAGGGGGCGCTGACGTTGAGCGGGGCACAGCGGGCGCCCTTGTCCTTGAACAGCGCAAGCGCACGGTTAACCGCGTCGGCCGGGCCCGCGATGACGGTCTGGGTCGGCGCGTTGTAGTTGGCGATGTCCAGTCCGGACAGCTCGCTGTCGCGCAGCACCTCCCGGACCAGGTCGGCGTCGACGGCCGAGACCGCCGCCATCGTGCCGCCGGTGACCTGTCCCATCAGCCGGCCGCGTTCGGCGACCAGGCGCAGCCCGGTCTCGAAGTCGTACACGCCCGCGGCGAACAGGGCAGCGAACTCGCCGAGGCTGTGCCCGAGCAGGTAGTCGGGCAGGCGGCCGCCCTCTTGCAGGGCGGCCAGCCAGGTGAGGGCGTCGACCACGTACAGGGCGGGCTGGGTGTACCGGGTGTCGCGCAGGTTGCGGCCGGGGTCCTCCAGGCACAGCTCACGGATCGAGTACCCCAGGACGGCGTCGGCCCGTTCGACCAGCTCGGGGAACCGGTCGAACAGGTCTCGGCCCATTCCCTTGGCCTGAGCGCCCTGGCCGGGGAAGACATAGACGTCGAAGCCGTCGCCCGGGGTGGCGGGGTCGGCCACGGGCGTCTCATTGGTCATGGTGGTCACCTCGGTTCGTCGAGCCGGTGCGGCGAGGAGCGAGCGGGTGTCGAGCACCGCCTGGTACAGCACCTCGTCCCGGGCGTACGGGGAGAGCAGCGGCAACACCCGGGACCGGCTGCCCTCGGGAAGCCGCGCCCGCACCAGGTTGGCCATCGACCCGGACGGACCCAGGTCCAGGAAGAGCAGATCGTCGCGGGCCAGCAGCGGTTCGAGGGCTCGTGACAGGTCGAACGGCTCGCGCAGGACCCGCCAGAAGTGGTCCGAGTCGGGGTGGTGCACCTCGGCACCGGTCGTTCCGGAGATCAGCGGGATCGTGGCGGGTCGCGGGGTGAGAGCGCCCACGAGCTTCGTGAACGCGCCGCGCACGCCGTCGATCAGCGGTGAGTGGAACGGGTACAGCACCGGAAGCCGTTGGCAGAGCACACCTGAGGCGTTCAAGTGGCGCTCGATGTCGTCGAGCCGGTCGGCCGTGCCCGCGAGCACGAAGTTGTCCGGCGCGTTGATCGCGGCCAGATGTGCCCCGGCCAGCGCGGGATCGCGGTCGACGAGGGCGGCGTCGGCGAGGACCGCCAGCATCCCGCCGCGCGGGCACTCCGCCTCGAAGAGCGCCACTTGGTCCAGCAGCGAGCGCAGGCATTCCTCGGGGTCGAAGATGCCGGCCACCGTGGCGGCGACGACCTCGCCCAGGCTGGCGCCGAGCACCAGCTCCGGCTCGAAGCCGCGGGCGCGCAGCGTGCGGGCCAGCGCGTACTCGACCATGAAGATGGCCGGCTGCGTGAGCGACAGGCGGGTCATCGCCGTCTCCGCGCCGCGGCCATCGCCATGGATCGCGGCGATGACCGAGTCGCCGTGGACATCGCGCACCACCGCGTCCAGGGAATCCAGGGCATCGCGGAAGACCGACTCGGCACCGTAGAGCCACCGGCCCATGCCGTGGTACTGGGAGCCCTGGCCCGCGAAGAGGAAGACCGGTGTCAGCATGGTGAGGGGTCCTGTTCGGTCGCTCACGCGAGCCCGCGCAGGCGGCCGGCCAGCGCGGCGGGGGTCGGGTTCTCGAACACGTCGGTGAGAGCCAGCCGGACGCCGGTCTCGTCCTTGATGCGCTGCGCGAGCGAAGCGGCGAGCAGCGAGTGGCCGCCGCTGGTGAAGAAGTGGGCGTCGGCGTCCAGGTCCGGCCGACCGAGCAACTCGGCGAAGAGCTTGGTCAGGGTGGCGGTGAGCGCGTCGCCGCCGGCCGGTCCCGCGGTGTCGCCGCCGGCCGCGGCCGGTTGTCGCGCGGCGAGGTTCGCCAGTGCCAGGTAGTCGACCTTGTCACTTCCGGTGCGCGGGAACGCCTCCACCGCGAGGA
The DNA here is from genome assembly GCF_055778765.1 of Streptomyces sp. DSM 120436. NCBI lineage: Bacteria > Bacillati > Actinomycetota > Actinomycetes > Kitasatosporales > Streptomycetaceae > Streptomyces > Streptomyces sp. DSM 120436. Next base: position 32,320 of record NZ_JBSKBS010000005.1, read on the forward strand.
ACCGGTGCGGCACCACCGAGCGTGGCAGCCGCTGCCGGGCGTGCTCCCAGAGCTCTTCCACCGCCTCGGGCCGGTGCGGCACCTGGACGAAGGCGGCCAGGCTGCCGTCTGCGGCGGGATCGCCGACCACCAGTACGGCGGCCGCCTCGACGTCCGGGTGGTCGGACAGAACCGCCTCGATCTCGCCCAGCTCGATCCGGTTGCCGCGCAGCTTCACCTGCCGGTCCATGCGGCCCAGCAGGTCGATGCGGCCGTCCGGTCGCCAGCGCGCCACATCTCCTGAGCGGTAGAAGCGTCCCCACTGGGGGTTCACCCCGAAGCGCTCGGCGGTGAGGTCGGGCCGTCCGTGGTAGCCGGAGGCGACACCGACTCCGGCGACGCACAGCTCGCCGCGCAGGCCGATCGGCAACGGTTCCCCGTTCGGGCCGGCGATGAAGACCCGGGTGTTGGCGATCGGCGTCCCCACGTCCACTCGGTCGCCGGGATCCGTCGGTACCCGGCCCGCGGTCGCCCAGATCGTGCTCTCCGTCGGGCCGTAGACGTTCCACAGTTCGGCGCCCGCCGCGGTCAGGGTCGCGGCCAGCCCGCCGGGCAGGGGCTCACCGCCGCTGAGCAGTGTGCGGCCGGCGACCAGATCGGTGATGCGGTCGGCGACCAGTCGCCAGGTGGTCGGTGTCGCCTGGAGGAATCCGATGTCGTGGGCGCGTATCTCCTCGGCCAGCAGGGCTCCGTCGGTGCGGGCCTCGTCGGGCAGCACGACCGTGTGGCCGCCGTGCAGCAGCGGCATCATCAGTTCCAGCGACGAGGTGTCGAAGCTGTATGTGCTGAGCCAGCCGGTGGGCCGCGCCGTCGTAGCGACGCCGAAGCGCACCGCGTAGTCGGTGATGTGGTTGACCAGGCTCCGGTGCGTGATCGGGATGCCCTTCGGCCGTCCCGTCGATCCGGACGTGTAGATCACGTACGCGAGGTCGTCCGGCCCGGCCACGCCGGCCGCGCCGGCGTCTACGGGGACGGTGGGGGCGGTGTCGACGTCAGGGGCCGGGATCGTGCGCCGGTCGCCGGGCGCGGTGAGCCCGTCGCCGGTCACCACCACCCGTGCGCCCGCGTCGTCGAGCTGGTAGGCGATCCGCTCCGCCGGGTGGTGCGGGTCCAGCGGCAGGTACGACGCTCCGGCAAGCCACGTGCCGAACACCGCGGCGGACAGCGCCGCACCTCGCGGCGCGAGCAGCGCGACGACGTCGCCGGGGCGGACACCGGCCGCCGTCAGTCGCTCGGCGGTGTGCACGGCGGCGCACCACAGGCGGCCGTAGCTCACCCGCTGGTCCCCGTCCCGGACCGCGAGGGCGTCCGGATCGGCTGCGGCGCGCTCGGCGAATCCGGCGAGCACCGACGTCAGGTCGACCGGCTGGTGGGTCGTGTTGGCGGCTTCGATGATCGCGCGGTCCTCGGGCGACCAGATCGACAGCAAGCCGACCGGCGTGTCCAGGGCGGCGCCGACGGCGACCAGCAGCGCGTCATAGCGGCGGACCATCAGCTCGACGTCCGCACGGTCCAGGACTCCGGTGTAGAACGCCGCGCGCACGGTTGCGCTGTCACGGTCGGAGGTCACGAAGAACTCCAGGTCGAACTGGCTGAACCCGTTCTCGACCACGACCAGTTCCGCCGCGGCGCCGGCCACCGTGAAGGTGCGCTGGTCGGCGGTGAACGGCACGTAGTTGAACACATGGCGGAACAACACGTTGCGCCAGCCGGAACCGTCGCGCTCGATCACGTCGAGCAGTTCGTCGGCCGGCATGTCCGCGTGAGCCATCGCCTCCATGAACACCCGGCGCGCCCGGCCGACCAGCTCCCGGAAACCGGCCGTGCGCTCGGTCAGCAGGCGCAGCGTGACCAGGTTGCTGTGGTAGCCGACCGCCCCGGCCGCCTCCCGGCCGCGCGTGTTGACCGGCGATCCGATGGTCAGGTCGGGGCCGGCGCCGTGCCCGGCCAGCAGCACCGCGTACGCGGTGAGGAGGACGACCGACTCGGGCGCGCGCAGCTCGCGTTGGAGCCGCCGGACGACCTCGTGCGCCTCGGGCGACAGGACGTGGGTGACCTCGTCGCCCTCCAGCGTGGTGGTTGCCGGGGCCGGCTTCTCGCACCACAGCTCCAAGCCGGACGAGCGGAACCCGGCCATGGTGTCGCGCCAAAACGTCACACTCTGCTCGGAGGGCTCGGGCTCGTGCCAGGCGGGCACCGGGTCCGGCTCGGGGGTCCGGCCGGCCAGCGCCGCCTCGTAGAACTCGACGAGCTGGGCGCGCAGGAGGGCGGTGGACTGCACGTCGGCGATGGCGTGGTGCAGTGCGAGACAGAAGACGTCTTCGTCGGGGCCGTGCAGCAGCAGGGCGCGCAGCAGCGGGCTCCCGTCGGCCCGGAACGGGCGGGCCACGAAAGCGGTCAGCGTGCCGCGCTCGTCACCGTGCCCGGCGGCCTGCTCCGGCTCGATGTGGAGGCTGGGCAGGATGGTCCTGGTCAGGGCGTCGTCGGTGCGGTGGAAGACCGTGCGCAGCACCTCGTACCGGCGTGGCAGCAGGTCGAGTGCCGCGGCCAGGGCCGTCGGGTCGAGGCGGCCGACGACACGGAAGGCCAGCGACAGATTGTTGGCACCGCTGCCGGGCACGAGGTCGTCGAGCAGCCACAGGGCGGTCTCCTTGCGCGAGGCGCGCACGTGGGCGTCCGCGGCGCCGGCCGTCACCGGCGGGCCTGCGAGTCGGCGCCGAGCAGGCCAGCCACGGTCGTGGCGACCTCCGGGGTACGCAGCAGGTCGCGGTGCTCCACCTCGAACCGGACTTCGTCGGCGACTCCGATCGGTGCCAGGCCGGGGGTGGCGCGCATCCGGTTGAGTCCGCTGGCCGGGCTCGCCGAGGTGATGACGGTGGCCCGGGACCAGCCGGGACGCGGGTCCAGTCCGGCGGCGACGCCGAGATAGGTCATGAACGAGCCGACCAGTGCCACCAGTTCACCGGCGTAGCCCTCGTCGAGGCCGGCGCGGCGCAGCGCGGCCGAGCCGATCGGCTCGAAGATCGCGTAGAGCTCGGCGGCGAACTCGGCCGGTGTGGTTCCGGGCCGGGCGGCCAGGCGCTCCGCCGCGCCGGCCAGCTCGTCGACCTCGGCCGGGGTCAGCACGGCGGTCATGTTGCCGATGACCCGGCCGAACTGCAGGTGGACGGTGGGCACGTCGACGAGTTCGGGGTCGAAGACCACCACCTGCGGCGCCGTCGGCTGCCGGGCGGCGATCCGCTCGGCCAGGGCACCGGCGAAGACCGATCCGGCGCAGTAGCCGAGGACCGCCCGGACCGTACGTCCGCTCGCGGCGACCTCGGCCAGCCAGGGCGCGAGGTACTCGTCCTGGTCGATGCCGGGGCCGGGGACCCGGGCCGGGGCGACGGTCTGCCACAGGGCGCAGTCCAGTCCCAGGCTGGGCGTCAGGTCGGTGAAACCGCCCTCGTTGCGGCCCGTCACCGGGAAGTCGGTGGCGAGCACTACGTCGGCGTCCGATGCTGCGTCGAGCACCACATTCCACACGGCAGGGCTTGGCATCTGGCAATTCTCCTGAATATCTAAAGGTCAATGCAGGGCAATTTTTCACGCATCGCCGGAGCCGTTCTTCGCCGATGCTATTCACCAATCGAGGCGTTGTCCACCTCGATTTTCCAGGCAATTTTCGAGCATTTTTTGGCATGCCCCAGCAGGCAAGACCCTTACGGGCCACGCCGAAATGGATGACTAATTCGTCAGCTAGCCGACTATTCCTCCTCGCTCATTCGCGCAACCACGAGATCCGCGAGGGCCTGCGGAGTAGGGCATTCATAAAGCACGTCCGCCGCCCATTCCAGACCGGTCAGCGCGCCCAGGTGATCACGCAGTTCCAGCGCGGTGACCGAGGACAGTCCCAGATCGAAGAACTCGTCGTCGGCGCCGATCTCGGCGCCCGAGTCGTGCCCCAGCACGGCCGCCGCCAGCGCCCGCACCCCGGTCAAGACCTCGGCGTCCCACCGGTCGCGGGGCAGCCTCGCCAGCGCCGCCCGCAATCCGCCGGACGGACCGGACCTGACGGACGCAACGGAGGGTTCGACGCCCGCGGGCGGCTCGGTCACCGCCTCGTCCAGGAGCGCCGGATCGGCCGGATCCTCGTCCGCGTACTCGGCGACGAACACACCCTCCGGCCGGATCCGTGCCGCGGTGTGCCCCTGTCCGATCACGGCGCACAGCCGGGCCCGGGCCCGGGCATCCATCTCCGGCGGAAGGTCGACGACGTGATCCGCGACCGGCAGCGAGCCGTCCCGGGTGAGGACCCACAACGGCACCCCGGGCATCCCGGCCGGTTCGGCGCCGGGCAGGACGATCACCAGATCGGGCCGCTCGGTGGCGTCGACCGTCACCCGGGCGCCGTGTCTGGCCAGCGCGCCGGCGAGGGCATCGGTCAGCTCCGGGTCGTCGCCGGGCGGCGGCACCAGCGCCACGGTCGTGTCCAGGACCGGGGGCGCGGCGTCCGGGACCAGCCGCCACCGCACCGGTCGCCGGGTCGTACCGGCGCCGGGCCGCAACCGTGCCACGGCCGCGAGAACCTGGTGCGGTGTCTCGTCGCCGCGCAGGCCGAGCATGCTCAGCGCGGCCGCCGGGTCGCCGGAGCCCAGCGCCGACCAGAGAGCGTCGGATGCGGGCCGGGGCGCCGGGACCGGGGCCGGTGGTACCAGCTCGGGCCAGTACCGGCGGCCCTGGAACGCGTACCGCGGCAACGGGCTGCGCTGCGGCTCACGGCCCGCGTACACCGCCGGCCAGTCGACGCGCACCCCGTACGTGTGCAGGGCGCCGAGCGCGCCGAGGGCGGCCCGGACGTCCGGGCGGTCCCGCCGGGCCAGCGCCACCGGGGGAACCGGCACTTCGGGCAGACAGGCGCGGACGGCCGGAGCGAGCACCGCGTCCGGGCCTAGCTCCAGGAACGCGGTACCACCCGCCCGGCCCGCCTCCCGCACCGCGTCGAGGAAGCGAACGGAGCCACGCAACTGGTCCACCCAGTACGCCGGCGAGATCATCTTCTCGTCGGTCCGCACCGTGGAGACGATCGGAATCCGGGGCTGCTGGAACGTGACCGCCTCGGCGACCGCCCGGAACCCGGCGAGCGCCGGTTCCACCCGGGCCGAGTGGAACGCCGTCCCGACCCGCAGCCGGCGGGTGCGATGCCCACGGTCGGACAGCACGCCGGCGAGCTCCAGCACGGCGTCCTCGTCCCCGGAGAGCACGACCGCGTCCGGGCCGTTCACCGCGGCGATCGACACCCGGTCGGCATATCCGGCCAGGAGCGGCAGGACCACCGCCTCGGCGGCACGGACGGACACCATCGCGCCACCGGCCGGCAGCCCCGCCATGGCCCGCCCTCGGGCGGTGACGAGCGTGGCGGCGTCGTCGAGCGTGAGCATGCCCGCCAGGTACGCCGCGGACAGCTCGCCGATCGAGTGGCCGATCAGCATCTCCGGCCGCAATCCCCAGGCGCTGACCAGCCGGAACTGGGCCACCTGGAGCGCGAAGAGGGCGGGCTGCGTGTACTCCGTGCGGTCGAGCAGGCTGCCGTCACCCCACACCACCTCCTGCAGCGGGGTGTCCAGCGTGAAGTGCGCGCTCACCTCGTCGAAGGCCCGCGCGTACTCAGGGAACGTCTCGTACAGTCCGCGCCCCATTCCGGGCAGCTGGCTGCCCTGGCCCGTGAGGACCAGGACCAGCCGGTGCCGCGCGGCGGTGGCGCGCAGCACGGCCGGCACGGTGTTCCCCTCGGCGAGGGCGGCCAGCCCGGTCCGCAGCGCGGTCTCGTCCGCGCCGGTGACCATCGCCCGGTGCTTGTGGACGGCGCGGGTGGTGGCCAGCGCGTACGCGACCGCCGACGGATCCGTGGCAGCGGTCGCCGCCAGGCGGGCGGCCTGCTCGCGCAACGCCGCCTCGGACCGTGCCGACAGCAGCCACGGCACCCCGTCGAGAACCGGCCGTTCCTCCTCCGCGTCCGTCGCCGGCGGCGCCTCCTCGATCACCACATGAGCGTTGGTGCCGCTGATACCGAACGAGGACACCCCCATGCGCCGCGGCGCCTCGTGCCGTGGCCAGGGCTGCGCCGAGGCCAGCAGCGCCACGTCGCCGGCGGTCCAGTCCACGTGCGGCGACGGCTCGTCGATGTGCAGACTGCGCGGCAGCACGCCGTGCCGCAGCGCCAGCACCGCCTTGATCACTCCGGCCACACCGGCCGCGGCCTGGGTGTGCCCGACGTTGGACTTGATCGAGCCCAGCCACAGCGGTCGCGGGCGGTCGCCGCCGTACACCGCGAGCACCGCCTGCGCCTCGATCGGATCGCCGAGGACGGTGCCCGTACCGTGCGCCTCGACCGCGTCGACGTCGGCCGGGTTCAGCCCGGCGGCGGTCAGCGCCGCCCGGATCACCCGCTCCTGGGCCGGGCCGTTCGGCGCGGTGAGCCCGTTGCTCGCCCCGTCGGAGTTGACCGCGCTGCCGCGCAGCACGGCCAGCACCTGGTGACCGTGCTCGCGGGCCCGCGACAGCCGCTCGACCAGGACCACGCCGACGCCCTCGCCCATGCCGGTGCCGTCGGCGGCCGCGGCGAACGGTTTGCACCGGCCGTCCGCGGCGAGCCCGCGCTGGCGGCTGAACTCCACGAACACCGCAGGCGTGGCGAGCACGGTCACCCCGCCGGCGAACGCGAGGTCGCACTCTCCAGCCCGGATCGCCTGTGCGGCCAGGTGCAGGGCGACGAGCGACGACGAGCAGGCGGTGTCCACGGTGACGGCCGGCCCCTGCAGCCCGAAGGTGTACGCCACCCTTCCGGACAGCACGCCGCCGCCGACGCCCGGCGCGAGGAACCCCTCGGCCGCGGCTCCCTCCAGCAGCCGGCCGTAGTCCTGGTACATGGCGCCCATGAACACGCCGGTACCGGTGCCGCGCAGCGTGTCCGGGTCGATGCCGGCGTCCTCGCACGTATCCCAGACGGTCTCCAGCAGCAGCCGCTGCTGCGGATCCATCGCCACGGCCTCCCGCGGCGACACCCCGAAGAAGGCGGCGTCGAACTCGGCCACGCCGGAGACGAACCCGCCGGACCGGGCGTACGAGGTGCCGGGCGCGTCCGGGTCCGGGTCGTGCAGCTCCGCGAGGGGCCAGCCGCGGTCGTCCGGAAACGGCACGATCGCGTCCCGTTCGGAGACCAGCAGGTCCCACAGGTCGTCCGGGCCGCGGACCCCGCCGGGCAGCCGGCAGCCGATACCGACCACCACCACCGGGTTGTCCGCGGTGCCGGCGGCCATCGGGGCGGCGCTCGGCTGCTCCGCGCCGGCCAGGCGGTCGCCGAGGTGCCGGGCCAGCGCGGCCGGGTTGGGGTGGTCGAACACGAGCGTGACCGGCAGCCGCAGCCCGGTCGCACCGGAGAGCCGGTTGCGCAACTGAACCGCGCTCAGCGAGCCGAACCCGGCGTCCTTGAACGCCCGGTCCGGGTCGATCGTGTCGGGTGAGGCGTGCCCCAGCACGGCGGCGGCGTGCCCCAGCACCAGCTCGAGCAGCACCCGGTGCCGGTCGGCCGGGCTCTTGCCGGCGAGCCGGGCCACCAACTCGGAGTCGGCGGCACCGCCGCGGGTGGCCGTACGCCGCGCCGGCGTCCCGGCGAGGGACCGCACGACCGGCGGCACGGCGTCGGTCGTGGCACGCAGCGCGGCCGGGTCGAGCCGGATCGGCACGAGTACCGGCTCGGCGACGGTCAGGGCGGCGTCCAGCGCGGCCAGGGCGGCGTCGCGCGGGAGCGGCGGGAACCCCGAGCGGCGGAATCGGGCCAGGTCGGCACCGTCGGTCATGGTGCTCTCGTCGGCCCACAGGCCCCAGGCCAGCGAGACACCCGGCAGCCCGGCGGCCCGGCGTACCCGGGCCAGCGCGTCCAGGGCGGCGTTGGCCGCGGCGTAGTTCGCCTGGCCGAGACCGCCGAGCACACCCACCGCGGAGGAGAACAGGACGAGCCGGGCCTGCGGGAGCAGTTCGTGCAGGAGCCAGGCCGCGTCGACCTTGGGGCGCAGCACCCGGGCCAGCCGCTCCGGCGTGAGGTCGGCGACCAGCCCGTCGTCGAGCACCCCGGCAGCGTGCACCACGGTGTCGACGGTGGTCGTGTCGAGCAGCGCGGTCAGCTCCGCCCGGTCCGCGATGTCGCAGGCCACCACGGCGACGTGCGCACCGGCGGCGGTCAGCTCCGCGGCCACGGCGGCCGCCTCCGGGGCCTGCGGCCCGCGCCGGCTCGCCAGCACCAGGTCGCGGACGCCCAGGTCGTGCACCAGGTGCCGGGCGACGATCCCGCCGAGCGTGCCGGAGGCACCGGTCACCAGGACGGTGCCGAGGTCGCCGGCCGGTTCGCCCGTCGGGGAGACCCGGACCAGCCGCAGCTCCCGGGCGGCGCCGGCGGCGAGGCCCACCTGCGGCTCGCCGGCGGCCAGCGCGGCCGGCACCGCCGCGACGGTGGCGTCATCGTCGTCGGCGAGGTCGAGCACCGCGAAGCGGTCCGGATGTTCCAACTGGGCGCAGCGCACCAGCGCCGCGGTCGCGGCCTCCCCGGGATCGTCGAGCACCCGCCGGGTCACCACGACGAGAGTGGACGTGGCCCGGCGTTCGTCGGCCAGCCACTCCTGCACCAGGGCGAGCGCCCGCTCGGCGGCCGCGGCGGGTGGGCCGGACGGGGCCGGCACCAGGACGAACGGCGCGACGTCGTCGCTCGGCGACACCCGCAGCAACCGGGCGAGGGCTGGATCGCGGACCGCGTACCCGGCGGCTGGACTGTCCGGCAGCGTCAGGGGCGCCCACTGCGGAAGCAGCAGGTCACCGCGGTCCGGCAGGCCGAGTGCGCCGTCCGGGAGTGGGCTGAGCGCCAGGGACCGCACCGACGCGACCGGCGTCCCCGCCGGGTCGGTCAGCTCGATGCGGACGGCGCCGTCCCGGGCGCCGGTGAGCGTGGCCCGGACGGTGTCCGCGCCCACGGCGTGCACCTGGACCCCGGTCCACTCGAACGGCAGCGCGGGCCGGTCCTGCGCCCCGGTGCGGAGGTCGCTGAGCGCCAGCGGGTGCAGACAGGCGTCCAGCAGCGCGGGGTGGATGCCGAACCCGCCCGGCTCGGCGCCGGGCAGCACGACCTCGGCGTACAGGTCCCCGGCCCGGTCGCGCCACAGTGCGCGGACGCCGCGGAACACCGGCCCGTACCGCAGTCCGGCGCTGTCCAGCCGTGCGTACAGCTCGTCCACGTCGAGCGGCTCGGCGCCGGCCGGTGGCCAGGCGGTCGCCGCGGGCGGCGGCGGGTCACCGCCGGGCGTGAGGACGGCGGTGGCGTGCAGTGTCCAGCCACCGGCACCGACCCGGCCCTGTACGGTCACGTCCCGTGAGCCGTCCGTACCGGGCTCGCCGGCCTCGATCCGCAGCCGGACCTCGGCGTCTTCCGGCACCACGACCGGAACGAGCAGGGTCAGCTGGTCGATCACCGGGCAACCGGCCTCGTCACCGGCCCGGGACACCAGGTCCACCATGGCGGCGCCGGGGAACACGACATGCCCCTCGACGGTGTGGTCGGCCAGCCACGGGTGGGTCGCGGCCGACAGCCGTCCGGTCAGCACGAGCCGGTCGGCCCCGGGCACGGCGGCCCGCAGGACCGGATGCTCGACGGCGTCCAGGCCCAGGGCGGACGGGTCTCCACCGCCGGCCGGCAGCCAGTACCGCTCGGTCACGAACGCGGTGGTGGGCAGCTCGACCGGCCGGGCCCCGGGCCACACCGCGGACCAGTCCGGACGGACCCCCTGCACATGCAGCTGCGCCAGCGCCCGGACCAGCTGGTCCGGTCCGCCCTCGTCGCGGCGCAGCGTGTGCAGGACGGCGACCTCGGCGCCGATCGCATCCACCGTCTCTTGGGCGCCGGTGGCCACCACAGGGTGCGGGCTGACCTCCAGCAACGTGGTGCAGCCGTGGCCGGCGAGTGCGGTGACGGCCTCGTCGAAACGGACCGGTTCGCGCAGGTTGCGGTACCAGTAGTCGGCGTCGAACGCGTCGTCGCCGTCAATCCACCGGCCCTCGACCGAGGAGAAGAACGGGACGGCCGGCGGGCGCGGGACCACCGGAGCCAGCGCGGCGCGGACCCTGTCCTGTACGCGTTCCACGTGCGCGCTGTGCGAGGCGTAGTCCACCTCCACCCGACGGGCCCGTACCCCCTCGGCCTCCAGCTCGGCGAGCAGCTCGTCCAGGGCGTCACCGTCACCGGAGACCACGACCGAGGACGTGCCGTTGACCGCGGCCAGGGACAGCCGCCCGTCCCAGGCGCGCAGGCGTTCGCGGACCTGCTCGGCGGGCAGCGCCACCGACATCATGCCGCCGAGGCCGGACAGCTCCACCAGCGCCTGGCTGCGCAGCGCCACCACCCGGGCGGCGTCCGGCAGGGTCAGCGCACCGGCGACGTACGCGGCGGCGATCTCCCCCTGGCTGTGGCCGGCGACCGCGGCCGGGGTCACGCCCACCGAACGCCACACCTCGGCCAGGGCCACCATCATCGCGAACAGCACCGGCTGCACGATGTCGACCCGGTCGTAGTCCTGCTCGCCGCGCAGTACGGCGGTCAGCTCGAAGTCGACGTACGGCGCGAGCGCGGCCTCGCACTCGGCGATCCGGTCCCGGAAGACCGTGTTGCTCTCCAGCAGCCGCACCGCCATCTCCCGCCACTGCGATCCCTGGCCGGGGAAGAGGAAGGCCACCGGACCGGGCGCTCCGGTGACGCCCTCCACCACCGTCGGTGACGGCCGTCCGGCGGCGACGTCGGCGAGACCGGCCAGCAGTCCGTCACGGTCGGCGGCGCAGACCACGGCCCGGTGCTCGTGCGCGGTCCGCGTCGTGACGAGGGACGACGCGATGTCCCGCGGGTCCTGGTCGGGGCGGGCGGCGAGATCGGCGGCGAGCGCTGCGGCCTGGGCGCGCAGTCCGGCGGGCGCCCGGCCGGACACGGCCCAGGCACACGGCCATGACGCTGCGGGCTCGGTGCCGGGTGCCGGGGTGGCCGCCGCGGGCTCCTCCAAGATGACGTGCGCGTTGGTGCCGCTGACGCCGAAGGACGAGACGGCCGCTCGGCGCGGTTCGTCGCCGGCCGGCCACGGCACCGGCTCGGCCAGCAGCTCGACCGCTCCGGCCGACCAGTCCACGTACGGCGTGGGCCGGTCCAGGTGCAGCGTGCGCGGCAGCACCCCGTGCCGCATGGCCAGCACCATCTTGATGATCCCGGCCACGCCCGCCGCGGCCTGGGTGTGCCCGAGGTTGGACTTGATCGAGCCCAGCCACAGCGGTCGCGGGCGGTCGCCGCCGTACACCGCGAGCACCGCCTGCGCCTCGACCGGGTCACCCAGCGGGGTGCCGGTGCCGTGCGCCTCCACCGCCGCGACCTGGGCCGGGGTGAGGCCGGCGTCGACCAGGGCGTCCTGGATCACGCGGCGCTGCGCGGGACCGTTCGGGGCGGTCAGGCCGTTGCTGGCGCCGTCGGAGTTGACCGCGACGCCGCGGACGATCGCGTGCACCCGGTGGCCGGCAGCCACCGCGGCGGAGTGCCGTTCCAGCACCAGCACCCCGACGCCCTCGGACCAGGCGGTGCCGTCGGCGGCCGCCGCGAAGGGCTTGCACCGCCCGTCCGGGGCGAGCCCGCGCTGCCGGCTGAACTCGACGAACGCGCTCGGCGTAGCCATCACGGTGACCCCGCCGACCAGCGCCATGTCGCATTCGCCGCGTTGCAGGGCGCGGACCGCCTGGTGGAGCGCGACCAGCGACGACGAGCATGCGGTGTCCACGGTGACGGCCGGGCCGCGCAGCCCGAGCTGGTAGGCGACCCGCCCGGACACGACGCTGCCGCCGCCCTGGGCGCCGTGGTAGTCGTGGTGCATCACCCCGGTGAACACCCCGGTACGGGTGTCCCGCAGCGCCGCCGGGTCGAGGCCGGCCCGCTCCACCGCCTCCCACGAGGTCTGCAGGATCAGCCGCTGCTGCGGGTCGGTGTACAGCGCCTCCTTCGGCGAGATGCCGAAGAAGCCGGCGTCGAAGGCCGGGGCGTCGTGCAGGAATCCGCCGTCCCGGACCGTGGAGGTGCCGGGGTGGTCGGGGTCGGGGTGGTACAGCCCGTCCACATCCCAGCCGCGGTCGCGGGGGAATCCCGTGATGCCGTCGCGGCCCTCGGCGACCAGCGACCAGAGGTCCTCGGGCGACTCGACGCCGCCCGGGTAGTGGCAGGCCATGCCGACCAGGGCGATCGGCTCGGCGGACCGGCTCTCCGCCTCCCGCAGCCGCCGGCGGGTGACCTGCAACTCCGCGGTGACACGGCGCAGGTAGTCACGGAGTTTGTCCTCGCTGCTCATCGGTCCTCCTGACCCGGTACGGGGCTGCCGAGCTCGGCGTCGATCAGGGCAAACACCTCGTCGTCGGTGGCGGTGGCGAACAGGTCCAGCGGCGCCTCGGCGGTCGCCGGGCTCAGGGCGGTGAGCAGCTCACGCACCCGTTGCACCACCCGGCCGCGGAACACCTCGTCGGTGGCCGCCTCGGTCAGACCAGCGGCGAGGCGGTCGAAGTCGGCGAACAGCGCCGGCAGGTCGTCGGCCCCGCCGGTGCCGCCGTCGAACCGCCCGGCGAGGTGCTCCACCAGGTCGCCGGGGGTGGGATGGTCGAAGACGAGGGTCGCCTCCAGCGTCAGGCCGAGCGCCGCGCCGAGGCGGTTGCGGAACTCCACCGAGCTCAGCGAGTCGAACCCCAGCTCCTGGAAGGAGCGCCCTGGGTCGATCGCGGCGGCACCGGCGTAGCCGAGCACGGCCGCGGCCTCGCCGCGGACCAGGCCGGACAGGCGGGCGCGCAGCTCCGCGGATCCCAGCCCGGCCAGGCCCGGGTCGGCGACGACGGCCGGTGCGGCGCTCAACAGGCCGCGCAGTATCGGGGGCACGACCGCCGGGGTGCCCGGGCCCCACCGCAGCGCGACCACCTCGGGCTCCGTACCGGCCAGGGCGGCGTCCAGCAGGCGCAGTCCCGCCTCGACCGTCAGCGGTGCGAGGCCGGCGCGGGCCAGCCGTTCGCGGTCGGCGGTCATACCGTCGTCGAGGTCCCACGGCCCCCAGGCCACCGAGACCGCCCGGCCACCTGCCGCGACCCGGTGCCGGGCCAGCGCGTCCAGATACGCGTTGGCCGCGGCGTAGTTGCCCTGGCCGGGCCCGCCGAGCACGCCGGCCGCCGAGGAGAAGAGCACCAGCTCGGCCTCGGGCAACAGCTCGTGGAGGTGGTGGGCGCCATCGGCCTTGGCCCGCCACACGGTCTCCAGCCGGTCGGCGTCCAGCGCGGTCACCACACCGTCGTCGAGCACCCCGGCGGCGTGCACCACGGTGCCGATCGTCCGGCCGGCCAGCAGCGCGGCCAGCGCGTCCCGGTCACCGACGTCGCAGGCGACCGGCTCGATCCGCGCGGTCAGCCCGGAGAGGCCGGCGGGGACGCGCCCGCTGCGGCTGACCAGGAGCACGTCGGTGAATCCGTGTTCGGCGACCAGGTGACGTACCACCGGGGTGGCGAGGCCACCGCTGCCGCCGGTGACGAGCAGCGTGCCCGGCCGGCGCGGCGGCGGCGCCTCGGTGGCCGGGGCGCGCACCAGGCGGGCCGCCAGCACCCGCCCGTCGCGGACCGCCAACTGCGGCTCGCCGGTGGCCAGGGCGCGCGGCAGGATCTGCGCCGCGTCCGTGCCGGACAGCTCGACGAGACCGAAGCGGCCGGGGTGCTCGGACTGCGCCGAGCGCAGCAGCCCCCATGCGGCGGCCGTGGCCGGGCCCGGATCGGTGGCCACGAAGACCAGGCGGGCGCCGCCGAAGCGGGTCTCGCCGAGCCAGAGCCGGGCATGGGCGAGGACGTCACGGGTCAGCTCGAACGCGGCGGACGCCGACGTCCCCGTCGCGGCGACCGGCACGATCACCACCTCGGCGGGTTCGGTCAGCGCCGTCGGAGTGTCCGCACGGGTCACGGTCACGCCCGCGGCGGTGAGCGCGGCGCCGATACCGTCCCGGTCCGGGCCCACGACGGCGTACCGGCCGGGCGAGCCGGGACCGATGTCGTCGAGGGGCACCCAGTCGACGTGGTACAGCGGGTCGGCCGAGGCTCCGGCGGGGCGCAGGGTCACCGCGTCCACCGAGGCGACCAGCCCGCCGGCAGCATCGGTGAGCCGCACCGAAACGACACCGGGCCGGACCGGGGCGACGCAGGCCCGCGCGGCGACCGCGCCGCTCGCCGCGACCCGGATCGCGGACCAGGCGAACGGCAGGTGGGCCCGGCCGCCGGGGACGAATCCGCCGAGAGCCACCGCGTGCAGCGCCGCGTCCAGAAGAACGGGGTGCACGGCGTACGGGCCGACGTCACCGCCGGGCACGGTGACGTCCGCGTACACGGTGTCGCCGGCCCGCCAGGCGCGGCGCAGCCCCTGGAAGGCGGGACCGTAGCCGGGCAGCCGGTCGTAGAAGCCGGTGAGGTCGAGCTCCTCGGCGTCGCCGGGCAGCGGTGGCGGCTCGGCCGCGACGCCACCTGCGGGGGCGAGCGCGCCCGTCGCGTGCCGGGTCCAGGCCGGTTCTCCGGCGGCGCGGGCGTGCACCTCGAAGGCGCACCGCCCGTCGTCGCCGGGCAGGGCCGCGGTGAGCCGCAGGTCGGCGTCGCCGAACGGCAGCGGCGCCTCGATCACCAGCTCGGCCACGACCGGCCGGCCGAGCCGGGCGCCGGCCTGTAGGGCCAGGTCGGCGAAGAACGTGCCGGGCACCAGCGTGGTCCCGTCGACGGCGTGGTCGGCCAGCCAGCCGTGGCCGTCCCGCGAGATCCTGGCCGACAGCACGTGCCCGCCGGGCAGCTCCACCAGGTCGGCCCGCACCCGGCCGGGGTCCGTGCCGGTGGTCACCCAGTGCCGGTCCCGAGCGAACGGGTAGCCGGGCAGCGACAGCCGGCGCGCTCGCGCCGGCATCGGCGGGGTGATCTCGGCCCCGGTGACCCAGGCGGCGGCGAGCGCGTCGAGGTCGTCACCGGTCACCGCGGCGGCCGGTTTCCGCCGGCGGCCCCGATGGCAGCCGACCCCGGTACGCAGCGCCGTCACCAGTTCGGCGGTGGTCGTGGCCACGACGGCGAGCCGCTCGTCCAGGTGCTCACGCCCGGACCACAACGTGTACGCCAGCGCCGCCGGATCCATCGCGACGGCCGCCGTGGTCAGGGCGGCGGCCAGGCCCTCGGCGGTGGTCTCTCCGTCGATCGCCGGGCGGGTTCCGAACACCGCCTGGATACGGTGGGCGAGGTCGGCCAGTTGCGGGAAGTCCAAGCCCAGCTCGGCGAACGGCAGGTCGGGCCGTGCCGCGGTCGCACCGACCTCGGTCAGCAGCGCGGTCACGACCGCGGCCACGTCCCCGCCGGCGCCCTCCAAGTGGGTCACCAGCCGGGCCACGCTCTCGTCGAGGCGGGCGGTGTCCCGGGCGGACACCACGAACAGCCGCGGCTCGGCCGGTTCCGGCACGGCCGGCGGCGCCGGCCACTCGGCGAGGACGACGTGCGCGTTGGCCCCGCCGGCACCGAAAGAGCTGATCGCCGCGGTCCGCGGCACGTCCGCGCGTCCCGGCCACGGCGCCCGTTCGCGCTGCACCCGGAACCGTGCGGTCTCCCACCGCACCGCGCTGGACAGCGGGTCGGCGTGCAACGACGGTACGAGTTCCCGATGGCGCAGTTGAAGTACGACCTTGGTGAGCGCCGCGACGCCGGCCGCGGACTCCAGATGCCCGATGTTCGACTTGACCGACCCGATCGGCCAGGGACCCGGGCCGGCGCCGATCCGGTCGAAGGCCTCTTCCAGCGCGGCGACCTCGATCGGGTCGCCGAGGCTGGTGCCGGTGCCGTGCGCCTCCAGGTAGCCGAGGTGGGCGGGGTCGACCGCGGCGCGCCGCAGCGACCCGGCGATCAGGGCGGCCTGCGATGCCGGGTTCGGCACGGAGAACCCGGCGGTACGGCCGCCGTGGTTGACCGCGGTACCGCGGATGACGGCGTGCACATGGTCGCCGTCGCGCAGCGCGTCGCGCAGCGGGCGCAGCAGCACCACGCCGACGCCCTCGCCGGGCACGTAGCCGTCCCCGCCCTCGCCGAAGGCGCGGCAACGCCCGTCGGTGGACAGGAAGGAGGACTGGCTCAGCAGCAGGTACTTGTTCGGGTGCACGGCCAGGTTGACGCCACCGGCCAGGGCCGCCTCGCACTCCCCCCGGCGGATGGCCTCGACGGCCAGGTGCAGCGCGGTCAGCGAGGACGAGCACATGCTGTCCAGGGCGATGCTCGGTCCGCGCAGGTCCAGGAAGTACGACACCCGGTTGGCGATCGACGCGCTGAACGACGAGGGCACCGGGCCTGGCTCCGCGCCGACGCCGTGCAGCTGGTACTGGTTGTACATCACCCCGGCGAACACGCCGACGGACCGGCCGCGCCAGGCCGACGGCGCATGGCCGGCCTCCTCGAACGCGTGCCACGCCTCCTGCAGGAACAGCCGCTCCTGCGGGTCCAGCACGGCCGCCTCGTTCGGCGAGATGTGGAAGAACCCCGCGTCGAATTCGTCCACCCCCGAAATGAACCCGCCCCATTTGCCGTACGAGCGTCCCGGCGTCCGGCGGTCTTCGGAGTAGATCGCCGCGTGGTCCCAGCGGTCGGCCGGCACCGTGCTGACGCAGTCACGGCCGTCGCGCAGGTTCGCCCAGAACTCGTCGAGGTCGCGGGCCATCGGGTAGCGGCCGCTGATGCCCACTACGGCGATCGCGTCGTCGTCGGTGCCGACCGGCTCGGGGTCCGCCTCCGGCGTGGTGAACTCGGCCGTGATCCGGGCCGCGTCCCCGTTCAGGACCACGACGTGGGAGCGGCCGCTGCCCACAGCGGCCAGCAGCACGTCGACGGCGGCCGGGGTCTCCATCCCCCGCAGGCCCATCCGGCGCAGCGCGGCGTCATCGACCGGCATGCCGCCTTCCGCCCAGGCCGGCCAGCCCACCGACACGATGTCGCGGCGGGTGCCGGCGAACAGGTCCAGGAACGCGTTCGCGCACGCGTAGTCGGCCTGACCCGGATTGCCCCAGGTGCCAGCGGTGGACGAGCAGAGCACCAGGAAGTCCAGGCTCAGGCGCCGGGTGGCCGCCTCGAGGTGATGGGCGCCGTCGACCTTGGGGGCGAGCACCGCCCGTACGTCATCGGCTTTCTTCCCCGCCAGCAACCCGTCACGCAGCACGCCGGCGGCGTGCACCACCCCGTGCAGCACTCCGAAGCGGTCCACCGCGGTGCGCACCGCGCGGTCCACGTCGTCCGCGCGGGTCACGTCCATCACCACCGTGACCACCTCGGCGCCGAGGGCCGTCAGCTCGGCGGTCACGGACGGATCGGCCGGGGTGCGGCCGCCCAGGACGAGCCGGGCGTGTACCGACCGGGCCAGATGCCGGGCCAGGGCCAGCCCGACCCCGCCGAGCCCTCCGGTGATCAGGTAGACGCCGCGCTCTCGCAGCGACGCCCTGTCCGCCGGTGCCGGCATGGGCCGGGCGAGCCGGATCCGGCGGGTGCCGTGCGCGTAGCGCACCTCCACGTCCGGTGCCCCGGCGGCCAGCTCGGCCAGCGCGTCGGCCCGGCGTGGCGAACGGACCACCGCGGCCCGTATGCCCGGGTTCTCCCGCACCGCGGTGCGGAACAGGCCCGCGACAGCGGTGACCGGCGCGTCGTCGTCCTCGACGTGGCAGACCAGCCGCAGGTTGCTCCGCCCCGCGCGGATCGCGGCTGCCAGGAACTCGCTCAGCGCGACCGCCTCACCGGTGAGGTCGGCCGGATCGGCGGGCTGCCACAGCACACCGGCCGCGGCGGTGTCCGCGAGCGCGGACGGCCAGTCCGCCCGGTTGTGCGCGCCGGTCGTGACCCAGTGCGCCGCAGGCGCTCCGGGCGGCGGCAGGGCGGCCGTGTGCCAGGACGCCTCGAACCACACCACCTCGGCGGGCACCTCGGTATCGGCGGTCGTCGTGGTCTCGGCGGTCGTCTCGGTCACCGGTCCCGCGGGCGGGGCCGCCACGACCTCGTACTGCCGTAGGTGGTCGGCCAGCAGGGTGAACGTGTTGTGCTCGAACAGCAGGGTCGGGGAGAAGTCGACGCCGAAGACCCGTTCCAGGTCGGCGGCGATCCCCAGCAGCGCCGTCGAGTCCAGGCCGAGCTCGTAGAACCCGGCCGTCTCGTCGAAGTCGGCGCGGCCGGTCCTCGCCTCGATCAGCTCACGGACGATCCGGTCGGTGTCCTGCGCCGCCGGGGGGCGTGCCTCGAGGCGGGTGATCGCCGCGGCGTCCCGGATCCGTTTGGAGGTCAGGCCGTGCAGCCAGGCGACGACGGTCCCGTCCGGGGCGTGGAACTCCAGGTCACACGTGGTCAGGTCGCCGTCGGGCCCGGCCGGGCGCGGCGGGGTGGCGTGCACCAGGGTCCGCGAGCCCAGCGGTCCCGCGGCCCGGACCGATTCGATCAGCATCGGGATGTACGGGCGTGCCTCGTCGCCCGGCACGGCCTCGGCGAACTGGGTGGGCAGCAGCGTCGAGGAGTCCAGCGCCGCGGGATGAAGGTGGAAGTACTCGGCGTACTCGGCGGCCTGGGCGCTCAGCGAGAGGTCCGCGAGCAGGTCGTCCGGCCCGGCGTGCAGGGTACCGACGGCCCGCATGAACTCGCCGTGCTCGATACCGGTCGCGCGGACCGTCGTGTACAGGTCGGCCATGTCGACGCTCTGCCGTGCGGCGGCGCGCAGGGCCTCCAGGTCCCGCCGGCGCTGCGGAAACGGCAGGCCCAGGTACAGCTGGCAGTCCAGGACCGGTTCGCTCTGCCCGGAGGGGCTGCGGGTGCCGGTGACCGACACCCGGAAGTGCCCGTCGTCGCGGGCGAAGCGCAGCGTCAGCTCGGTGTCGAAGTCCGGCCCGGCGGCGACCGGGTTGCGGAACAGCACACGGCGCAGCTCGACACCGCCGGGATCGGCGCCCCGGGCTCGCACCACCCGCAGGATGATGTCGAGAAACGACACCCCGGGCAGGATCCGGGTGCCGTGCACACGGTGGTCGCGCAGCACGGGGTCGCTGCCCCGGATCACGACGGTACAGGTCAGCCCGTCCAAGGAGTCCATCAGGTTCTCTCCCCCGCGCATCAGAACTGGATCTGGAAGAACGGCGCCGGCGGCGTCGGGCCGTCGTGGCGCCCGTTGCCGTTGGCGGAGGCCGGCACCGGCACGTCGAACCAGAACCGGCGCCGCCGATACCGCGGCGGGTCCAGCGGTTCACGCCGCGGGACGTGGCCGTCCGGGGCCTGGCGCACCACCATGTGGGCGTTCGTGCCGCCGAAGCCGAACGAGCTGACCCCGGCCCGGCGTACGCCGTCCCGCCCGGTCCAGTCCCGCAGCTCGCGGACCGGGAACAGCGGCGACCGGTCGAATGCGAAGCGCCGGTTGAGCGTCGCGCAGTGCAAGGTCGGCGGCAGTTGCCCGTGGTGCACCGACAGCACCACCTTGATCAGGCCGGCGATCCCGGCCGCGCTGAGCGTGTGCCCGATGTTGGTCTTCACGCTGCCCACACCGCAGAACCCGACCTCGTCGGTGGCTTGGCGCAGGACCTCGGTGAGCGCCTTCAGCTCCATCGGGTCGCCGATCATGGTGCCGGTGCCGTGCGCCTCGACGTAACCGAGCTGCGCCGGTGACACCTCGGCCGCGGCGAGTGCGGACTCGATGACCTCGCGCTGCGCCCTCGGGTTCGGCGTGGTGATGCCCATGGTGCGGCCGTCGTTGTTGACGGCGCTGCCCTCGATCACCGCGTACACCCGGTCGCCGTCGCGGATCGCGTCCTCAGCCCGCTTGAGCAGCAGGGCGCCGACGCCCTCGCCGAGGACGATGCCGTCGGCGCGCTCGTCGAAGGTGTGGCACCGGCCGCTGGGTGACAGCGCCCCCGCGCCGCTCATGCCGACGAACGGCACCTCGTCGAGCAGGATCTCGACGCCGCCGGCGATCACCAGGTCGGACTCGCCGGTGCGCAGGCTCTGCGCGGCCAGGTGCACCGCGACCAGCGCCGAGGAGCAGGCGCTGTCGACCACCACGGCGGGGCCGCGCACGTCGAGGTAGTGCGAGAGGTGGGCGGCGATGAAGTTCTGCGCCATGCCGCTGATCGAGTGGGTCGTCGCGGCGGCATGGTGCGCGCCGAAGTTCGCCGCCCGGGCGCCGGCGAAGACCCCGACCCGGCGACCGGCCACTTCGGCGGGCGTCAGGCCCGCGTCGGCCAGGCACTCCGCTCCGGCCTCCAGGAACTGCCGCACCAGCGGGTCGACGTGGGCGGCCCCGGCCGGGTCGAGCCGGAAGAAGTCCGGGTCGAAGTCCTCGATGCCGTCCAGGAATCCGCCCCACTTGCTGACGGTTCTGCCGGGCTGCGGGGCCGGGTGCCAGAAGCGATCGGCATCCCAGCGCGACGGCGGCACCTCGGTCACCGAGTCCACGCCGCCGACCAGGTTGCGCCAGAACGTGGCGTGGTCGGGCGCTCCGGGGAAGTGGGCGGCGATGCCCACCACCGCGATGCCCCGCTCCGGCTGCTCCACCCGCGGGAGGTGCGGCTCCGGCGTACGCACCGGGTCCGGCGTACGCACTGGCTCCGGCTCCTCGGGCACCGGCTGGTCCGGCATCTGATCGTCGAGGGCGGCGGACAGCTGGGCGATGGTCGGGTTCTCCAGCAGCGCCGACGGTTCGGCGACCACCCCGAGGTCACGTTCCAGCGCGGCGAGCAGCTGGGCGATCATGATGGAGTCCACACCGAGGTCGGCGAAGTCGGCGTCGGGCCGGATCTGCGTGGCGTCCAGGCGCAGCGTCGCCGCGAAGACCTCGGTGAGCCTTCGCACGCCGTTACCGGTCCGGGTCCCGTGCGCCATGGGCGTGTCCGCGGCGGCGACCGGCGCGGGGGCCTCGGGGGCGGCGACCGGCGCGGGGGGCTCGGGCGTGGCGACCGTCAGGAGGGCGTCGGCGTCGAACCGGGTGGTGTCCACCAGGCACGGCAGCACGACCGGGTCGGGCCCGGCCAGCGCCGCGTCCAGCAGCGCCACGCCGTCCCGCGGGCTGAGCGTCCGCAGCCCCAGCTCTCGGTACGCCGGGGTGTCCACCTCCGGCATGCCGGCCGCCTGCCAACTCGGCCACTGCACCGACCGGAAGACCGTCGTACCGGTGCTGGTGGCGCTCCGGTACTCGGCCACCCGGTCCAGCACCGAGTTGGCCAGCGCGTAGTCGCTCATCCCGGCCGCCAGCGCGGGCACCTGACCGGCGACCGACGAGTACAGCACCACGAAGCGCAGCGGGTCGTCCGCACACGCGTCCAGCAGCGCCTGCAAGCCGGTGGTCTTCGGTTCCAGCACCCGCCGCATGTCGGCGGTGCGTTTGCCGACGAAGGCCGGGTCGGTCATCACACCGAGACCGGCGCAGTGCACGATCCCGGCGATCGGTCCCCACTCCTGCCGGATCCGGTCCAGCGCCTCCCGGGCGCGCTCCAGCGGGACGCTCTCGATCAGCAGGCGCACCCCGGGGCGTTCGAGCGCGGTGAGGTCGCGCAGCCGGGCCGCCAGCGCCGGATCGGTGTCGGGCGCGGTCAGCAGCTCCGCCCAGTCCTCGCGGGCGGGCAGCGGGGACTGCCCGAGCAGGACCAGCCGGTCCGCTCCCCGCTCGACGAGCTCGGCGGCCAGCAGGCGGCCGAGCGCGCCGGTTCCGCCGGTGATCACCACCGGCTGCCCGGCGAGATCGTCCGACCACCGGGCGGGCGCCGGGGCGTTGCCGGTGGGACGCAGCGCCGGCGTGTACCGGGCGCCGTCACGCACGCACACCTCGGTGACCGGGTCGGTCGCCGCCAGCTCCGCGGCGGCCACGTCCCGCAGCGCGTCCGGGTCCATGACGTCGACGTCGACGGTACGGGCGAACACCCCGCGGTACTCGGCGGAGAGCATCCGGACCAGTCCCGCGAACGCCGCTCCTCGCAGCGTCGGGCTGTGCGCGCGGAAGGACACCAGTCCCCGGGTCATGTGCAGATACGCGAAGCCGGCGGTCCGGTTCGCCGCGATCAGCTCGCGGGCCAGCACGATGCGGGCCCAGTCGACGCGTACGTCGGACACCGGCACCGCGGACAGGTCGACGAGGTCGATCACGACCGGCGCCCGGCCGATCGACGCGGCGGCCCGCAGACCGGTCTCCTCGTCCGTGTCGTCCAGGCGGACCACCCGGGCCGCGTCACCGAACGCCGCCGTCGCCAGCGCCTCGGTCTCGGCCCGGACCAGGACCACCGGTGCGTGCGGCGCCGGCCCGGACGACGCTGGCGCCGGTTCCCACGCCTTGGCCAGCAGGCGTCGCGCATCGTCCTGCGGCGGCGGGGCGGATGGGCTCGTCAGCCAGTGCCGTTCCCGTGCGAACGGGTATGTCGGCATGGATGCCAGGGCGGGCCGATCGGTGCGCAGCGCGGCCCAGTCCACGGCCGCGCCGTCCTGCCAGAGCCGGGCGATCCGGTCGAGCCGCCCCTCCCGGGCCAGCCGGCGCAGGTAGCTGACGCCCTCCGGCTCGGTGAGCCAGTCGTGGGCGCCGGTCACGGTGGTCGCCTCGATGTCACCGGCCAGGAAGGCGGCCAGCTGGTCCCGCAGTTCGGCCACGGACGTGACGACCAGGGCCAGGCGCACCGGCATCGGAACCCGGCCCACCTGCGAGGTGTGGGCGAGTGAGGAGAGCGCGGGCTGCTGGTCGCCGAGGAAGGTCCAGTGTGCCCGGGCATACCGATGCAGGGCGGCCTCGTCCCGCGCCGACAGCAGGAAGATCTCCGGCTCGGCCGACTCCACCGGCGCGGACGTTGCGGGCGGCTCCTCCAGGACGACATGGGCGTTGACCCCGCCGAAGCCGAACGAGCTGACCCCGGCGCGCAGCGGCACGGGCGTGCCGTCGGCGTCGTTCGGCGCCCACGGCCGGGTCTCGCGGACCGGCTCGAACGGGGTGCCGTCCAGCTCGATCAGCGGGTTGAGCCGGGACAGGTGCAGGGTCGGCGGCAGCTGCCGGTGCCGCATCGCCAGCACCACCTTGATCACGCCGGCTATGCCCGCGGCGGGCTCCAGGTGCCCGATGTTGCTCTTGACCGTGCCGATGCCGCAGGTGACCGCGGGCCCGGCGGCCAGCGTGCGCTGGGCACGGATCAGGCCGTCGATCTCGACCGGGTCACCCAGGGCGGTGCCGGTGCCGTGCAGCTCCACGTAGGACACCGTCTCGATCGGCACATCCGCGTCCCGATATGCCTCGACCAGCAGGTCCGCCTGGGCGAGCGGGTTCGGTGAGGTGAGCGACGACGCGCGGCCACCGTGGTTGACCGCGCTGCCGCGGATGACCGCGTGCACCCGGTCGCCATCGGCGAGGGCCCGCGACAGCGTCTTGAGCACGACGACGCCGACCCCCTCGCCCTTGACGTATCCGTCGGCCCGCTCGTCGAGCGCCTTGCACCGGCCATCGGGCGCGAGCACGCCGAGCTGGTTGCCGGCGACCACGGTCTGCGGGGACAGCACGAGGCTCACCCCGCCGGCGATGGCCAGTTCGCTCTCCCCCGCGCGCAGCGACCGCACGGCGCGGTGCAGGGCGACCAGCGAGCTGGAGCAGGCGGTGTCGACGCTCTCGCTCGGGCCTCGCAAATCGAGCAGGTACGAGATGCGGTTGGCCAGCATGGTGCGGGCCAGACCGGTGCCGGCGTGAGCGTTGACGTGCTCGCCGCGCAGCACCATCGACTCGTAGTCGGTGAACTGCACCCCGGCGAAGACGCACACCCGGCCGCCCGCGAGCCGGTCCGGGCGGCACCCGGCGTCCTCCAGCGCGGCCCAGGTGTGCTCCAGGAAGAGGCGGTGCTGCGGGTCCATGGCCTGCGCCTCGGCCGGTGAGATACGGAAGAACAGCGGATCGAAGTGGTCCACGCCCGTCAGGAAACCGCCCCAGCGAGCGGTACCGCCGAAGCGGCGGGCGACCTCCCGCCAGTCCCATCGGTCGGCGGGCGTCTCGGTGATCAGGTCCTGACCGTCGGCGAGGTGCCGCCAGAACGATTCGAGGTCGTCGGCGCCGGGCAGCCGCCCGGCCAGGCCGATGATCGCGATCGGCTCGTGACCGACCTGATCCGCGGCCCGCGAGCCGCTCGCGGGCAGGGACACGCCGTCCGGCACGGACACGCCGTGCGGCACGGATACCGGTGCGGGCGTGGGCTCGGCCGGTGCGGGTGCGGGTGCGGGTGCCGACTCGGACCACGCGGGAGCGGGCTCGGCTTGCGGAGCGACCGGGGCCGCCGGGGGCAGCTCGTCCGCCAGGTGCGCGGCGAGCTTGGTGATCGTGTTGGCACCGAACAGCGTCGTCGTCGGCACGGTCACGTCGTAGCGGGTGGCCAGTGCCGCGGCCAGGTTCTGCAGGCCGAAGGAGTCCAGGCCGTACTCGCCGAAGCCAGCGTCCAGGTCGAGAGCGGACGGGGTGATCCCGAGGATCTCGCCGATCAGCTCCCGGAGCTGCGTGGCCAGTTCCGGGGAGACGGCGACGGTCGGCGCAGGAGTCGGCGGCGGCGCCGGGAGGACCGGCACGCCGTCGTCGCGCAGGCGCATCCCGGCGACCAGATCGCGCATCCGGGCCGGGTCACCGGGCAGGACGGCCACCTGCGGGCGGTCCAGGCGCAGCGCCAGGTCGAGCACCTGCTCGCCCTCGGCCGTCTCCAGGTAGCGGAAGCCGGTGCCGGCCAGGTAGCGGCGCTCGTCATCGGTGTCCACGTGCATGCCGCCGGCGCGCCACATCGGCCAGTCCACCGACACGGTACGGCCGTGCCGGCGGCCGGCGAGACGGTCCCGCTCCCGGAAGTCCGCGAACCCGTCGAGGTAGCGAGCGCCGACCGCGTAGTCCACCAGGCCGTAGTCACCGAGCTGCCCGGCCAGCGAGGAGTAGAGCACGAACAGGTCCAGCGGCAGGTCGCGGGTGACCTCGTCGAGAACCCTGGTTCCGGTGATCCGGGCGCGCAGGTGCGCCCGCAGCTCGTCGACGTCCTTGCCGGGCAGTGGGTTGCGCGACGCGGTGCCGGCCAGGTGGAACACCCCGTCGAGGCCGCCCAGGTCGGCGATCACCTCGGCCACGACGCGGGTCATCGCGTCGCGGTCCTCCACGGCCGCCTGGTAGTACTCGAGGGTGCCGTGCGCGCGCAGCTCCGCCAGCTGCTCGGCCCGCTCGGCAGCCGGCGAGCGGCCGGTCAGCGCCACCCGGGCGCCACGTGACAGCAGCATTCGGGCCAGCAGCACACCCAGCCCGCCGAGGCCACCGGTGATCAGGTAGACGCCGCCGTCACGCAGCGGCGAGGGCAGCACCGGACGGGCGGGGATCTCGCTGAGCACCCGCACCGTCCGGCCCGACGGCGACAGCCGCACGGCCGGGCCCGACAGCCGGTGCGCGGCGATCTCGGCGAGCAGCTCGGAGGTGTCGCCCGCACCGTCGACCCGGACGACGCTGAACGTCGTTCCCGGCAGCGCGGCCCGCAACGACGCATCGAACCCGCCCCACGCCTCTGCGAGCGCGTCCTCCGGCACCAGCGCCTGGATCCGGATCGGAGTGCGGGCGCCGCCGGCCGTCAGCTCCTTCGCGATCCGGAACATCGCCTCGATCCCCAGATCGTCGCGGCCGGGTGCAAGCAGCGGCCACTGGTGGACGATCCGGGCCGGCGTCTCGGCGAGCAGCCGCGCGTAGTCGTCCTGCTCGCCGGGCCGGATGGTGATCACCGAGCCCTCGTCGCGGTACTCCGTGCCGGCGCGGACGTGCACCGCGCCGGGCACCGGCAGATCGCCCAGGACCAGTACACGGCCCGGGTGCTCGCCGGCCGCCGGGACCGGCTCGTCCTGCCAGGTCGCCGTGAAGCAGCTGACCGGCCGGGCAGGCGTGCCGTCGGTGAACCAGTGCCGTTCCTGCGCGAACGGGTAGGTCGGCAGCGACCGCCGACGCGGCGGGGCAGCCCACCGGCGATGCCAGTCCACCTGTGCGCCCCGGACCCAGGCGGCTGCGGTCTCGTCGTCGCCGTGGCCGTCGTACGGGGTGCGGTCCGCGTCCCGCTCGACCCGCCCGGTGTGCATGCCCGCGGTGTCACCGGCGAGGAAACGCCGCAGTGTGGCGACGGCGTGCTCGGCGGAGTCGGTGACGAACGCCAGCCGCTCGGGGTACGCCCCACGCCCGACCTGCAACGTGTACGCGGTGCCCGCCAGGTCGTGCGCCCAGCGGTCCGGCCGGTCGGCGAAGGACCGCGCGTACGCCCGCAGCCGTTCGGGGTCTCGGGCGGACAGGACGAACACGACCGGTCCCGGCGCCGGAACCGGCTCCTCGGCCGGGTACTCCTCGAGTACGACGTGCGCGTTGGCTCCGCCGTACCCGAAGGCGCTCACCCCGGCCCGGCGTGGCACCCCGGGCGCGGGCGGCGCCCACTCCCGCGGCCCGGTCGCGAGTTCGAACGGGGTGCCCTCCAGGCCCAGATGCAGGTTCGGCCGCGGCCCGTGCGGGTCGCCGCTGATCCGGCCGTGCCGCATCGACAGCAGAACGCGCAGCACCGCTGCGATGCCGGCGGCCGGCTCGAGATGGCCGATGGTGTTCTTCAGCGCGCCGAGCGCGCAGTGCGGCCGGGCCGGCGCGTCGTGACCCCAGTCCTGGTAGAGGTCGGCGAACGCCTCGCGCAGCCCGTTGGTCTCGGCGGGGTCGCCGATGACCGTGCCGGTGCCGTGCGTCTCCAGGTAGCCGATCGTCGCCGGGTCGACCGCCGCCTCCCGGTGCGCCTGCCGGATCACGTCGGCCTGTGCCCGCGGGTTCGGCGCGGTCAGCGAGTTGGCGCGGCCGCCGTGGTTGACCGCGGTGCCACGCAGTACGGCCAGGATCGGGTTGCCGTCGGCGCGCGCCCGGCTGAGCCGCTTGAGGACGACGGCGCCGACCCCCTCGCCGCGTACGTAGCCGGCCGCGTCGGCGTCGAAGGCCCGGCCCACGCCGTCCGGGCTGAGCATCCCCGCGCGTTCCAGTGAGGCGAAGGTGACCGGGGACAGCATCAGGCTGACGCCGCCGACGATGACCGTGCCGCACCGTCCGAGGCGCAGCGCCTCCGCCGCCCGGTGCAGCGCGACGAGCGAGCTGGAGCAGGCGGTGTCCACGGGTTCGCTGGGACCGTGCAGGTCGAGCTGGTACGAGATGCGGTTGGCCAGCATCGACGGGGCCAGGCCGGTCGACGAGTAGGCGTCGGTGGCGGCGCCGGAGCGCTGGATCAGTTCGGCGTACTCGGAGGAGCCGACGCCGACGAAGAGCCCGGTGTCGCTGCCTGCCAGATCACCCGGGTCCATGCCCGCGTCCTCCAGCGCGGCCCACACCGTACGCATCAGCAGCCGCTGCCGCGGGTCCATCCAGCGGGCTTCGCGCGGGGAGATGCCGAAGAACAGCGGGTCGAACCGGTCGATGCCGCCGATGAAGCCGGCCCGGGTCACCCGGGTGCGTTCCGGGTGCGCGGCCGGGTCGCCGTGATGCTCCCGTGCGTCCCACCGGTCGGCCGGTACCTCGGTGAACAGGTCGCCGCCGCGTTCCAGGGCGGCCCAGAACTCGTCCAGGTCGGTGGAGCCGGGCAGCGTCCCGGCCATGCCGACGATCACCACCGGGTCGTCCGGTTCCGGCGTCGCGGGTCGCGCGGGGACGTCCCGCGGGTGTTCGCGGGCGAGCCAGTCGGCCAGGGACGCGGCCGTCGGGGTGGCCAGCAACTGGTCCGGGCCGACCGGTACCTCGAACGCCGCGGAGACGTCACCGGCCAGCCTCAGCAACGCCAGCGAGTCCAGGCCGTGGTCGTGGAACGAGGCGGCCGGGTCCAGGTCTGCCACCGGGTAGCCACTGACCCCGCTGACCAGCCGCAGCACGGTGGTCAGCGCGGGGCCGGAGGAGCCGGCTGGCCGGGTGGGCGGCGGCGTGGCGGCCGGTGGGGCCGCGGCACGGATCCAGCAGCGGACCGGCTCGAACGGGTACCCGGGCAGTGACAGCGGTTCCGGCGCGCTGCCGGGCGTGCCCGCCCAGTCGATCACCTCGCCGTGCACCCAGCGGCGGGCGGTGTCGTGCGGATCCGCACTCGGTGCGACCGGGGCGCCCGGTTCCGTGGTCACCACACCGGTCCAGCCCGCGGGCCGCCCGGCGAGGAAGGCGTCGAGCTGGTCGATCAGCTCGTCCGTGCGGTGGGCGACCACGGCGAGCCGGTGTGCCATCGCCTCACGCCCGATCTGCAGCGTGTAGGACAGGCGGCCGAGGTCGATGTCCGCGTCCGGCAGGGCCGCGGCGAGCTGTCGCAGGGTCGATCCGCTGTGCACGGCACCGGAGTGCAGGGCGGTGTCCCGCCCGGCCAGCCGCATGATCGTGGCGGGGTCCAGGCCGAGCTCGTCGAGCGGCTCGTCGACGGCGCCGACCGGCACCCCGGCGGCCGCGGCGATCTCCGCCAGGCCGGTCGCGCCCGGCTCGCCGCGCAGACGGCTCAGCATCCGCTCGACGACCCGGCGCAGCGCCTGCGCGTCGCGCCCCGAGAACGGGAACACGGCCGGCACCGGCACGACACCGGGCCGCGGCTCGGCCCGGTACTGCTCGACGACCAGGTGGGCGTTGGAGCCACCGGCGCCGAAGGCGCTGACACCGGCGCGCAAGGGTTGCGGGCCGGTCCACGGCGCCGTCTCCCGCTGGACACGGAACGGGACGTTCGCCCAGTCGACGGCCGGGTTCAGCTGCTCGGCGTGCAGTGACGGCGTCAGCTCCCCGGCGCGCATCTGCAGCAGCACCTTGGTCAGGGCGGCGATGCCGGCCGCCGACTCCAGGTGCCCGATGGACGACTTCACCGAGCCGATGGCGATCGAGCCGGCCGGACGGTCGCCGAACGCCCGGGCCAGTCCGGCGACCTCGGCCGGGTCACCCAGCGCCGTGCCGGTGCCGTGCGCCTCCACGTACGACACGCCGGCCGGTTCGACGCCGGCGGCCCGCAGCGCGCTCGTGATGACCTCGCTCTGGGCGCCGGGGCTGGGCACCGCGTACCCGCCGGTCTTGCCGCCGTGGTTGACCGCGCTGCCGAGGATCACGCCGAGGATGCGGTCACCGTCGCGCTCGGCCGCGGCCAACGGCTTGAGCAGGACCGCG
Source organism: Streptomyces sp. DSM 120436 (assembly GCF_055778765.1). Classification (NCBI taxonomy): domain Bacteria; kingdom Bacillati; phylum Actinomycetota; class Actinomycetes; order Kitasatosporales; family Streptomycetaceae; genus Streptomyces; species Streptomyces sp. DSM 120436. Next base: position 61,598 of record NZ_JBSKBS010000005.1, read on the forward strand.
CCGACGCCCTCGCCGGGGACCATGCCGTCGCCGCCGGCCGCGAAGCTGCGGCACCGGCCGGTCTCGCCGGTGAACCCGCCGGCCGCGAGCTGCCGGTACTTGCGGGGGTGCGGAGTGAGGTTGACGCCACCGGCAAGCGCGTAGTCCGCGCTTCCGGCGGCCAGCGCCTCGCAGGCCAGATGGATGGCGGTCAGCGACGACGAGCACATGGTGTCGACCGCCAGGCTCGGGCCGTGCAGGTCGAGCGCGTACGAGACCCGGTTGGCGATCGACGCGTAGCCCATCCCGCCGGCCAGGCCGCGCTCGTCCTCGAAGAGCTGGTAGTGGCCGTACATGACGCCGACGTAGACCCCGACGCGGCTGCCCCGGAGCCGGATCCGCGGGTAGCCGGCGTCCTCGAGGGTGTGCCAGGCCGTCTGCAGGAACAGCCGCTCCTGCGGGTCGGTCAACTCCGCCTCGTGCATCGACATCTGGAAGAACCGTGGGTCGAACTCGTCGATGCGGTCGAGGAAGCCACCCCACCGGCTGACCGGTGTGCCGTTCACCTCGGGCGCCGTCCGCGGATCCCAGCGCCCGGCCGGCACCTCGCGGATGCAGTCCCGCCCGGTTCGCAGATTGGTCCAGAACGCGTCGACGTCGTCGGCGAGCGGGTACCGGCCGGCCACGCCGATGACGGCGATCCGGGTGTCCGCGGCGGGCGCCGTCTCCGCCGGCCGTCCGGCACGCTCGGTGACCTGGGCCGGCGCGGGCCGGGGCTCGTCGGGCACCAGGGCCCGCACGCTGTCCGGATACCGCTCGACCAGGTAGTCGGCGACCTCGCGGATGGTCGGGCGTTCGAACAGCAGAGTGGCCGGCAGATCGCCCATGCGTTCGGCGAGCAGGTCGGCGATCCGGGGCACGGTGAGCGAATCGACCCCGAAGTTCTCGTACGTCTCGTCCAGCCACAGCCGGTCCCGGGGCACCTGGAGCACCTGGACGAACGCGTCCTTGACATACTCACGGGCGGCCTCGACGAGCCGGCCCTCGCCGCCGGCATGCGGCGCGGGCGCCGGTTCGGCCGCGGGCGCCGGCGCCGGCTCCGCCGTGGGTGCGGCGACGGACGCCGGCCCGGCCGGGCCGGTCTCCGCGACGACGACGTGCTGGGTGAGCCCCTCGTCGGCGGGGAAAGCCCGGCTGCGGGCGAATCCGGCCAGGTCGAGCGCGGTGCGCCAGCCGGGTCCGGACAGCAGCGGCGAACCGGGCAGGCGCAGGCCGGTGTCGCGGTGCAGCCACCAGCCGTCGAGCAGACCGAAGGTGAGCGTGGCGGTGACGACGTTGCTGGTGGCCTCGTTGAGCACCAGGTGCCCGCCGGGTTTGATCAGCATCGCGACCGCGCGCAGAGTGTGCGGCAGGTCCGGGGTGGCGTGCAGGACGTTCGCCGCGACCACGATGTCCGCGCCGCCGGGCGGGAAGCCCTGCGTGAGGGGGTCGCCGGAGATGTCGAGCTGCTGGAAGCGCACCATCGGGTAGCGCTCGGCGAACCTCTGCCGGCCGTGCTGCAGGAAGGCGGGCGAGATGTCGGTGTAGACGTACGTCAGTTCCGCGCCGGTGGCGGCCAGGGCGGGCAGCAGGCTCGCGGTGGTGCCGCCGGTTCCGGCGCCGACCTCGACGACCGTGACCGGTCCGCCGAGCCGGCCCACCCGGTCCAGCAAGGCGGCGACCACGAGTTCGTTGGCGCGGTCGACCACCGGGCTGCCCCGGTACGCGCCCTCCACCAGCTCCGTGGATCCGCCGGGGAACATCACCTCGGTCGCGCGGACGGTGCCGCGGAGCACCCCGAACAGGTGGTGCATGCAGGGCCTGAGCAGCCGGTCGATACGGTTCAGCGCGGGTTGCCCTTCGCAGAGCGCGACCAGCTCGTTCTCCGGGTCGGTGAGGGCCGGGCGGTCCGTGGCGGTCAGCGCGCTGCCGTCGTCGTACAGGAAACCGGCGACGGTGAGCACGCGCAGCAGTTCGGCGAAGAGCCGGGACTGCCCGTCGGCGATCCGCAGACGCCGCCGCAGTTCGTCGGCGCTCCACCGTTCGCCGACCGTCCGGAACACCCCTTCGCCCCGGAACAGTTCCCACAGCCAGCCGAGCACGACCTCGTCCAGACGCGCCTGGTCGGTCTCGGTCAACAGCCGGGCGACCGGCGGCAGCGCTGCCGCCGAGGGGGCCAGCTCATCGTCGGACTGTTCAGCGGCGGGCCGTTCGACTCCGGCGGCAGCGAGCACCTCGGCGGTCGCCTTGATCACCACGACCTGCCGATCGGTACGGCCCAGCACGTCGTGCACGGCTGCCATGCCCTCGGCCGGGGTGATCGAGTGGATCCCGGTCCGGGCCAGGCGCTCGCGGTGCCGGTCGTCGGCGACGATGCCGACGGTGCCCCAGTAACCCCAGTTGATGACGGCCGAGCGGGCGGCCAGCACGTCGTCGAGATGGTGCGCGAACGCGTCCTCGAACGTCGATCCGGCGGCGTAGTTGGCCTGCCCGGCGCTGCCCGACAGGGCCACCGCCGAGGAGAAGAACAGGACGAAGTCGAGCCCGTCGGCGGCGCCCAGGGCGCGGTGCAGTGCCACCGACGTACGGGTCTTGGCGTCGAGCACGGCCCGGAAGGTGTCCTCGGTCATCGTGGCGACGGTCTGGTCGCGCAGCACGATGGTGGCGTGCACGACCCCGTGCAGCGCGCCGTGCTCGGCCCGGACCCCCGTGACCACCTCGCCCAGCGCCGCCGGGTCGGTGGCGTCGGCCCGCCGGTACGAGACGAGCTCACCGGCCGGGTCGAGGCGGCGCAGCCGGTCGCGGCGGTCGGCGTCGAGCTCACTGCGCCCCACCAGCACGACCTTGGCCCGGTAGCCGCGCACCAACCACTCGGTGAGCTCCAGGCCGAGTCCGCCGGCACCGCCGAGGATCAGGTAGACCCCGCCGTGGCGGATCGCCTCGCGCGTCGCCGTGGCGGCGGCGGGGACCAGGCTCCGCCGGTACAGGACACCGGCGCGCAGGGCGTACGGGCCGCCGGCCGGCACGTCGAGGACATCCGCGGAGACCGGGTCGGCCGAGGAGCGGTCGACCACGGCCACCCGCCAGCGCGGATGCTCCTGGGCTAGGGACAGGGCCAGCCCGTGCAGAGCGGCCGCGTACGGGTTGCGGACCGGCTCGGTGCCGGTGCTCAGCGCGGCCTCGGTGACCACGGTCAGCCGTACCGGTGCGCCGGACCGTTGCAGCGCCTTGGCGACGCGGAACAGGGCCAGGACGCCGCGCTCCTGCGCGAGGTCGAGGGCGGCCGGGTCGTCGGTGCGCCCTTGCGCCGGGCCGGAGAGCACGATCACGTGGCCGGGGCGCCCGGCCGGGGCGGTGAAGTGCTCGGGCTCGATCTCGGTGACGGAGCCGCCGAGCCGGGCCGCGAGGGCGGCAGCGAGCGGCGCGGCGGAGGACGGCCGGATCAGCCAGGTGTCCGAGCCGGGCGCGGTCAACGGCTCGGCCGGCGCCGGGGACCAGCGGGGCAGGTACATCAGGTCGTCCACCGGTCGCTCGGTCACGGCGGGGCCGGCGGTCACTACGGGCCCGGTGGTCACAGCAGGCCCGGTGGTCACGCTGGGCCCGGCGCCGGACGTCCGCGGTGCGGGAGCCGGGCGCAAGGACAGGTCGCGCAGCCGGACGCGAACGGTGCCGGCCGGGTCGGTCAGGGTCAGGTCGTACCGGTCCGGGCCGACGGCGCGCACATGGGCGTACGCCTGCTCGGGGAGCGGCCCGAACACCTCGGCGGCGGCGAGCGCGAACGGCACCATCGCCGGTCCGCCGGCGCGGTCGCGCAGCACCGCGAACGTGTGCAGGGCACCGTCGATCAGCGCGGGTGGCAGTGCGCAGCCGGCGAACCGGGCGGCCTCGGCAGGCACGCGCAGACTCGCCAGCGCCTCGCCGTCGCCGGCGGCGATCCACTCGACGGCGCGCAGCGCCGGACCGTAGACCAGGCCGGCTCCGGCCAGGTCGGCGTAGACGTCCGCGCCGTCGTGCCGGTGCGGCAGGGTTGCCCGGAGCAGCTCGACCGGTACGGGCTCCGGCACGTCGTCGGCCAACGCCTCGACAACGCCCTCGGCCAGCCGGTCGCCGGTGTCGCCGGTGTCGCCGAGCAGGGTGAAGGCCAGGCCGGCGCCGTCGCGGCGCAGCCGGGTCCGGGCAGAGGCTGCGGCCTCGGTGACCACGAGCGGACGCAGCCACCGGACGTCGCGCAGCCGGACCGGCGCCGGGTACCCGGCGTGCGCGGCGGCGGCCCGGGCCATCTCCAGGACCGCCGCGGCGGGAAGCAGGCGCAGGTCGCCGACGCGGTGCCCGTCGATCAGCGGGTGCGCGGGGGAAAAGGCGGTGCGGTAGGTCAGGCCGTCCACGCTGCCGGCCGGCTCGATCTCGTCCAGCAGCGGATGCGTGGCCGGGCCGGCCGCCGGCGGCGGCGCCCAGATCTGCTCGGTGAGCCAGCAGCGCAGCTCCTCGAACGGGTAGCCGGGCAGGGGCAGCCGCCGCCCCGTGCCGGGCCAGGCGACGGTCGCGCCGGCGGTCCAGGCGGCAGCCAGGCCGGCCGGGTCCGTGGTGGCTGGCGCGGCGGCGCGGGAGGCACCACGGCCGCGGACGCTGCCCGTCCACACGCCGGTTCCGGTGCCCGCGCGCAGCCGATCGGCCAGCTGGTCCGCCGTGGCAGCGAGCACCACCATGCGGTCGGCCCAGGCCTCGCGGCCGTGCTGCAGCGTGTATGCCACGTCGGCGAGCCGGTCGGCGAGGCCGTTCTCCACGGCGTCGGCCAGCCGCTCGGCCAGCGCGCGCAGGCTCTCCGGGGTGCGGGCAGAGAGCGGGAAGAGCCAGGGGCCCGGTGCGGCGGCCGGCGCCGGCCCGGGAACGTACTCCTCGACGACCAGGTGGGCGTTGGCTCCGCCCGCGCCGAACGAGCTGATCCCGGCGCGGCGCGGCAGGCCGTCCCGGCGCGGCCACGGGGCCACCTCGGTCTGCACCCGCAGCGGCGTGGAGTCGAAGTCGATGTTCGGGTTGACCGGGTCGGCGTGCAGCGACGGCACCAGTTCCCCGTGCCGCATCTGCAGGAGCACCTTGCAGAGCCCGGCCATGCCGGAGGCCGACTCGAGGTGGCCGATGTTGGACTTCACCGAGCCGATCGGCAGGCTGCCCCGGGGCAGGCCGGAGGCGCCCAGCGCGCGGGCCAGGGCCCGGATCTCCACCGGGTCGCCGAGTGCGGTGCCGGTGCCGTGAGCCTCGAGGTATCCGAGTGTGGCGGCGGACCCGGCCTCGGCCAGTGCCCGCTCGACGAGGTCGCTCTGGGCGACCGGGTTGGGCACGGTGAAGCCATTGGTTCTGCCGCCGTGGTTGACGGAGCTGCCCAGGATGACGCCGTGGATGTGGTCGCCGTCGCGGACGGCGGCCGACAGGGGCTTGAGCAGCACCGCGCCGACGCCCTCGCCGGGCACGTAGCCGTCGCCGTCCGCGCCGAAGCTGCGGCAACGGCCGTCGCTGGAGGTGAAGCTGCCCTGGCCGAGGAACCGGTACTTGTACGGGTGGACGTGCAGATTGACGCCCCCGGCGAGGGCCATTTCGGCCTCACCGCAGCGCAGGTCACGCACGGCGAGGTGGATGGCCGTCAACGACGAGGAGCACATGGTGTCCACGCCCAGGCTGGGGCCGGTCACGCCCAGGGTGTACGAGACCCGGTTGGCGATGGACGCGTGCGACGAGGCGCCGATACGGCCGTCGGCGGCCTCGTGGAGCTGGTAGAGGCCGTACATGGCGCCGGCGTACACACCGACGCGGCGGGCGCGCAGGTCGGCCCGGGTGAGCCCGGCGTCCTCCATGGCGTGCCAGGCGGTCTGCAGGAACAGCCGCTCCTGCGGGTCGATGATCTCCGCCTCGCGCGGGGAGATGCCGAAGAAGAGCGGGTCGAACCGGTCGATGCCGCGCAGAAAACTGCCCCACCGGCTGTACGCGGCGGCGCGGTCCGCCGGGGTGGCCTCGTCGTAGTCGCGCCAGTCCCAGCGGTCCGCCGGAATCTCGGTGATCAGGTCACGGCCGGCTCGCAGGTTCGCCCAGAACTCGTCGAGGGTGTCGGACTCGGCGAACCGGGCCGCGACGCCGATGATCGCGATGGGCTCCGGGGCGTCCGCGGAGGGCGGCGTGGGACGGTCGCCGCTCGGGGCGGCATCCGGTGCGGCCGCCACGACCGGCGCCAACGCCGGTGCCGGTGCCGGTGCCGGTGTGAGTTCGGCGAGGCGGCCGCCGTGGTGCTCGGCGAACCAGCCGGCGAGCCCGCGCAGTTCCTGGTATTCGAAGAAGAGGGTCTTCGGCAGTGATCCGAAGTGGTCCTCGAGCCGCCGGGTCAGCTCCATGATCAACAGCGAGTCGATGCCGTACTGCTCGAACGCGGTGTCCGCCTCGATGTCCTCCGGCGGGTACTCGAGGACCTCGGCCAGCACGCCGCGCAGGAAGTCCTCGGCGGCCGCGGTGGCCGGCCCGGTGGCGGCCGTCGGCGCCGGGACCGGAACCGGCGACGGCGCGTCGAGCAGGCCGCGGATGCGATCCAGCTCGCCGTGCGCCACGAGCACGTGATCGCCGTCGTGGCCCAGCGCCCGGTCCCACGCGCGCAGGGCGTCCGCGGTCGGCAGCGGCCGGAGTCCGGCGCGGCGGGCGATGCGGGCCTGGGTGGTGTCGTCGGCGTCCATCCGGATGCCGCCGTCGGCCCACAGCGACCACAGCACGCTGAGGCTGCGGCCGGGGCGGTCGCTGCCGCGACGCCAGGCCGCGAACGCGTCGAGGAAACGGTTCGCGTACGCGTAGTCGGCCTGGCCCGGGCTGCCCGCGCCGGACATCGAGGAGAAGCAGACGAAGAAGTCGAGCGGGTCCGCGGCCGTGGCCCGGTCCAGTGCGAGCGTGCCGTCGACCTTCGGCCCCAGCACCGCCGCGATGTCCTCGTCGGTCTTGCGCAGCAGGAACGAGTCACGGGTGACTCCGGCCAGGTGCAGCACCCCGCGCAACGGGCCGAACTTCTGGTGGATGCGCTCGACCAGCCGCTCGGCCGCACCGGGCGCGCCCAGGTCGCAGGGCAGGTAGTGGACATCGAGCCCGGCGGCGCGCAGGGCGGTCAGGTCGGCGTCGGCGGAGCGGCCGGTGAGCACGTACCGGGCCGACGGGCCCAGGTGGCTGACGAGGTGCCGGCCGAGCGCGCCGGCGCCGCCGGTGACCAGCACCGTCCCGGCAGGCGTCAGCGGCGCCGGGACGGGGGCGGGGACGATCGGCTCCCATCGGGCCACCTGCCGGCCGGCAGCGGTGTACCGGACCCGGAACTCGTGGTCCGCCGCGGCCTCGGCGTCCGCGACCGCCCGCAGGTCGGCGCCGTCGGTCGTGATCACCGCGGCGCGGAAGTCCGGGTGCTCGTTGGCGATGCTGCGCGCCATGCCGTCCACAGCCAGCAGGCGGGCGTCGGCGGCCGCACCGGACGGGCGGAACACGTGCAGCACCCGGATGGGCTGCCGGTTCGGCTGCGCGGCCCAGGTCCGGAAGAGCCCGACCAGGCCGGGCAGCGGGTCGTCGTCGCCCAGGCGGACCACCACGAGCGGGCCGGAGTCCGGTAAGGGCCCGTCCTCACCGGTCCCCAGGATCACCATGCGGTCGGCGGCGAGGGCGCCGCGGCGAGCGGGGGCGTCCTGCCAGCGCTGCGCCAGCAGGTGGGTGTCCACCGCGTCGGCCGGATCCTTGACGGCGCGGGTGACCACGCCGTGCAGACGGACGGCGATGCGGCCCTCGGCGTCGGCGAGTGCGATGTCGTGGCCGGTCGCGGTGGCGACGGCATGGGCGTACCCGTGTTCCGGCAGCGGCCCGAGGATCTCCACCCGGTTGATGGAGAAGGGCAGTTCGCGGGGCCGGGGCGCGGACGGGTCGGCGGCGGTCCAGAGCGCCGCCTGCAGCATGGCGTCCAGCAGGGACGGGTGCAGGGTGAAGTCGTCGAACGGCAGGTCCGCGGCGTCGGGCACGGCGACCTCGGCCAGCGCCTCGCCCTGGACGGAACGCATGGACCGCAGCCCGCGCAGGCTCGGTCCGTACCCGCCGCCGAGCGCGGCGAAGACCGCGTAGCAGTCGTCGGCCGAGGTGGTCCGTGGCAGGCGGGCGCGTATCGCGGCCAGGTCGAGGGGCGGGGCCGGTGCGGTGGCGCCGAAACGCAGGGTTCCGGTGGAGCACAGCTCGCCGTCCGGGGTGCCGTCGACGCGCCGCAGCTCGTAGGCGACACCGTCGGCGACGGGCGCGAAGCGCAGTTGTACCCGGACCGGTTCGCCGGTGAACAGCACCGGCCGGGCCCAGAGGACGTTCTCGACGCCGGTGGCGCGCCCGTGCCCGGCGCGGGCGGCGGCGTCGACGGCGAACTCCAGGGCCGCGACGGCCGGCAGGATGCGCACCTGCCCCAGCGCGTGGTCACGCAGGAAGAACTCGTCGCCGGTGAGCAGCCGTTCGGCCGGCTCGGCGGTGAGGGCGGCGGGCGGTTTGATCCAGTACCGGCGGGTCGCCGGCGGCGGCTGCGGCAACGACAGCCGGGCCGGACGCCGACCGGGCTGCTCCGGCCAGCGGACCGGGGTACCCGCGACCCAGAGCCGGGCGGCCTCATGGAGATCCGAGGCCTGGACGGGGTTGCCGGTGGCAGGCCCGGCGGTGCCGGTGACCACCCCGGTGCCGTCGCGCAGCCGCTCGGTCAGCTCCGCGATGCTGGTCACGACCACGGCGAGACGTTCGGCCAGTTCCTCGCGGCCGGTGCGCAGGGTGCTCTCGATCCGGTCGAGCGGCGCCTCCGGGTGCGCCTGCAGCCAGGTGACCAGCTCGGCCCGGTACCGGTCGAGCTGGTCGCGGCCGCCGGCCGACAGGACGACCAGCCGGGCGGCACGGTCCTCGGTGCTGTTACCCATCAGTGCTTCTCCGCTTCCGCCACGACGACGTGTACGTTGCTGCCACCCATGCCGAAGGAGCTGACGCCGGCGCGTGCCGGCACGCCGTCCGGCGGCTCCCAGGGCTGTGCCTCGGCCTGGAGCCGGAACGGGCTGCCGACCAGGTCGATCATCGGGTTGGGGGTGCCCAGGCCGGCCAGGCCGGGCATCAGGCGGTGCCGCATGCTCAGCAGCACCTTCACCACTCCGGCGACGCCGGCGGCGGCCTCCAGATGGCCGATGTTGGACTTGACCGAGCCGAGCCCGGTGCGTCCCGCCACGACCGGCAGCCCCCAGTCGCGGTAGAGCTGCCCGAACGCCTCCCGCAGCGCGTCCACCTCGATCGGGTCGCCGAGTGGCGTCCCGGTGCCGTGCGCCTCGATGTAGCCGATGGTGTCGGGCGGCACCGCCGCCGCCCGGTGCGCCGCGAGCAGGACGTCGCGCTGGGCCTGCGGGTTGGGCACGGTCAGCGAGTGGGTGTGGCCGCCGTGGTTCTCGGCCGAGCCGATCAGGACGCCGTGCACCGGGTCGCCGTCGGCGATCGCGCGCTCCAGCAGTTTGAGCGCCAGCAGGACCACGCCCTCGCCCCGCCCGTAGCCGTCGGCGCGCTCGTCGAAGGTCTTGCACCGCCCGTCGGGGCTGAGCATTCCGGCGCGGCGCAGGCCGGTGAAGCCGTGCGGGGACAGCAGCAGGTTCGCGCCGCCGGCCAGGGCGAGTTCGCAGTCGCCGAGGTGCAGGGCGCGGGCCGCGCGGTGGATGGCCACCAGGGAGCTGGAGCAGGCGGTGTCGAAGACCGCGCTGGGGCCGTGCAGGTCGTACACGTAGGAGATGCGGTTGGCCGCGATCGAGGCGACGTTGCCGATCAGGAAGTGATCGCCCATCTCCGGCGAGCCCGGGCCCAGCAGGCTCAGGTAGTCGGCGCCGCTGAGACCGACGAACACCCCGGTACGGCTGCCGGCCAGTGCCGCGGGCACGAGCCCGGCGTCGAGCAGGGCCTCGTCCGCGGCGTGCAGCAGGAGCCGGTGTTGCGGATCCATCTGGGCCGCCTCGCGCGGCGAGATCCGGAACCGCCCCGCGTCGAAGGCGTCGACGTCGCGCACGAACGAGCCGCGGAAGCGTTCCGGGAACACCCGGGCGGAGAAGCCGCGCTCCAGCGGGTACGGCGCGGTGAGGTCGCGCCCCTCGGCGAGGTGGGTCCAGAACTCGTGCAGCGACCCGGAGGCCGGCAGCCGGCCGCCGACGCCGATGATCGCCACGGGCGGGTAGCCGAGGGCCTCAGGAGGTACCGCGGGCCCGCAGGCCCGGACGGTGGCCGCCGCCCGGGCCCGCTCGGGCTCGGCTGCGGTCTCGGCTTCGGTCTCGGTGAAGGTGTCCGGGCTGCTGGCGCCGAGGTGCGCCGCGAGTGAGCTGAGCACGGGGTGCGCGTAGAAGAGCGTGGGGCTAATCGTTACGCCGAAGCGGGTGCGGACCGCCATCGCGAGCCGGGTGAAACCGACCGAGTCGAAGCCCGCCTCGCCGAGCGGCCGGTCCACCGGGATGTCCTGCGGCGCCACCCCGGCGACACCCGCGGTCAGCTCCCGCAGGGTGGCCAGCAACCGGCCGCCGTCGCTCGGCCGGGGCTCCCGCGGCCTCTCGGCGTGGCCGAACTCACGGATCAGTTCGTCCAGGGAGGCGGTGGCGAGCCGGACCGCGTCGATCTTGGCGTTCGGGGTCATCGGCAGGCCGGTCATCGGCACCGTCCGGGACGGGATCATGTACGCCGGAAGCCACTCCTCGATCCGCCCGGCGATCGCCGCGGCTTCTGCGGGCTCGGCGACGACGAAGGCGACCAGGCGCGGATGCCCGGGCCGCTCTTCGCGCAGGACCACCCGCGCCTCGCCGGTCACACCGGTACGCCGGATCGCCGCCTCGATCTCGCCGAGCTCGATCCGGTGCCCGCGCAGCTTGATCTGCCGGTCGGCGCGACCGAGCAGCAGCAGCTCGCCGGTCTCGGTCCACCGGGCCAGATCTCCGGTGCGGTAGCGCCGCTGCCCGTCCTGCTCGACGAAGCGCTCGGCGTTCAGTTCGGGGCGGCCGCGGTAGCCGCGGGCGACGCCGTCACCGCCGATCAGCAGTTCCCCGGTGGCGCCGAACGGGACCGGGCCACCGTCCGGCCCGGCGAGGTGGAACGTCGTGTTCGCGATCGGCGTGCCGACCGTGACCGGCCGGTCGCGGCGTACCCGCAGCGCCGAGGACCAGATCGTGGTCTCGGTCGGGCCGTACATGTTCCACAGCTCGCCGGAGCGGTCGAGCAGGTCGGCCGCCAGCTCGGCGCTCAGCGCCTCCCCGCCGCAGAGCAGCCGGGGTACCCGTCCGCTCCAGCCGGCGGCGAGCAGCATCTGCCAGGTGGCCGGTGTGGCCTGCACGATGGTCGCGCCGCTGCTGTCGAGCAGGCCGGCCAGCGCGAAGCCGTCCCGGGTGACCTCGGCCGGCGCGATGTGGACGGTCGCGCCCTGGGTGAGCGGCAGCAGCAGTTCTAGGCCGGCGATGTCGAACCCGGCCGTGGTGACGGCCAGCAGCACGTCGTCGGCGGCGCACCCGGGCCGTTCCGCCATCGCGGTGAGGAAGTTGACCAGGTTGCCGTGGGTGACCTCGACACCCTTGGGCCGGCCGGTCGATCCGGAGGTGTAGAGCACGTACGCGAGATCGTCGTCGTGGCAGGCGACCGGCGTGCCCGGGGCGGCGTCGCCCGGGTCACCGAGCGGGATGCGGGCGCCGGGTGTCCCGGCCGGCAGGCGGTCGGCGTACGCCGGGTCGACCAGGACCGCGGCGAGACCGGCGTCGGTGCAGATGTGCGCGAGGCGGGCGGCCGGGAAGTCCGGGTCGAGCGGCACGTAGGCCGCGCCGGCGGTGTGCGCGGCCAGCATCGCCACGACCATGGCGGCTCGCCGGCCGGACAGCACACCGACCAGGTCGCCGCGGCCCACGCCGGATTCGCGGAGGGTTCGCGCCAGTGCGTGCACCCGCCGGGCCAGTTCGCCGTAGCTGGTGGCACCGTCGGCGTCCACCACCGCAACGCGCTCCGGGGCCGACGCCGCGCGGGCCAGCACCAAGTCGGCCGCGGTCACGTCGCGCGGCCGGGCGGCACGGGTGTCGTTGGCCCGGTCGACGAGGGCGCGTTCCGCCGCGGTGATGAGGGGCAGATCGCCGATCGGCCGGCGCGGATCGGCGGCCACGGTTTCCAGCAGCAGCCGGTAGTGCTCGGCCAGGCGCTCGGCCGTGGCCGGGTCGAACAGCTCACGGTCGTACTTGAGGTAGACCAACGCCTCCGACCCGCGCACCACCACCTCGACGACCAGCGGGTTCTCACCCTCCTGGGTCAGTTCGAGGGCGTCCTGGAAGACGGTCTGCCCGGCGGCCATGTCCTGGTCGCCGCCGACGCCCTGTTGCAGGTAGAAGCCGATGTCGAAGGAGACCGCAGTGCCGCCGGCGCGGCGCAGGTCACCGACCACGGCGGCGAACGGGTAGGAGCTGTGCTCCTCGGCCTGCGCCATGTGGTCGTGCACGGCGGTCATCAGCTCGGCGAGGCTGCGCTGCGGGTCGCAGTCGACCCGTACCACCACCGGATTGATCAGGTAGCCCACGGTGCGGTCGAATCGCTCGGAGATCCGGCCGTCGGTCGGCACCATGACGCTGATGTCGCGGTGACCGGAGTGCCGGTGCAGCAGTGCGGCGAAGGCACCCAGCAGCACGCTGAACGGGGTCAGCCCGGCCGCGCCGGCGACCTGGCGGAGGGCCACCCACGTCTCCTCCGGCAGCCGGAACTGCACCATCGCGCCGGTGTCGGCGGTGGGCGGCTCGCCCCGGTGCCGATCGGTGATCGCGTCGAGGACCGGACCGCTGGAGGCACCGGCCAGCCGGTCGAGCCACCAGCGGCGGTGTGTCTCGGCCTCCGGCCCGTCGAGCAGTTCCCGCTGGCGACGGACGAACTCACGGTACGGGGTGACCGGCTCGACCGGCGGCAGAACGCCTCGAAGGGCCAGTGCGTCGTGGCAGGCCACGATGTCGCGCAGCAGCAGGTGGCTGGAGATCCCGTCGGTGATCATGTGGTGGAACACCAGGAGCAGCAGTGTCCGGCCACCGGGCGCCGCGATCAGCCACATCCGGTGCAGGGGGTCGTGCTCCAGGTCGAACGGGGTGTGCACCAGGCGCCGGATACGCGCGGCGAACTCCCCGTCGGTGACATGCCCGAGGTCGAGCCGGACCACCTCGGCGGGGCGCTCGGTGATCTCCTGCACCGGAGTGGTCCCGTCCAGTCGGACGGCGATCCGCAGACCCGGCTGCCGCTCCACGACGGCGATCAGGGCCCGGGTGAGCACGTCCGGGTCGATCCCGTCGCCCAGCCACAGCCCCAGCGGCAGGTTGTAGGAGGTGGTGCCGGGCCGGCTCGCGTGGATCGCCCAGAGCGCCGCCTGGCCGCGGCTGAGCGGGTACGGCCCCGGCTCCGGCACCGGATCGGTCAGGCCGCGCAGCAGCGACTCGGCGATCTCGTCCGGCAGCTCACCGGCGGCGACCGCGGCGAGGACGTCGCGCAGCGCCGGGCTCATCGGACACTCCCCTGCCGCAGCTCGGCCAGCGCGTCTTCGACCGTGACCGATCCGTCGCGCAGCCCGGCCAGCAGGGCGCCGACTCCGTTGGCGGCGGCCCGGGTGGGCGCCGGCTCGGGCACGGCGGCCGACGTGGGCGTCGGCTCAGGCACGGCGGCCGCGGGCAGAGGGCCGTACGTGTCGTGCACGGCCCGGGCCAGAGCGCGCACGGTCTGCCCGACGCCGAACATGCGGGCGGGGATGTCGACGCCGTAGGCGGCGCCGAGGCGGCGGCTGAGGCGACGCAGGCCCAGCGAGTCCACACCGACGTCGGACAGCACCCGGTCGGGTGGCAGACGGTCCGGTGCCATGCCCAGGTGCGCGGCGAGCAGAGTGCGGACGTGGTCGCGCACAGCTGCCTCCGGGTCGCCTTCGGCATCCGTTCCCGCCGGTGTCGGCACCGGCTCGGACGGGGGTGCCGGCTGGGACGGGGATGCCGGCCCGGACGGAGGTGCCGGTACGGCCGCCGCGGGCTCGGGCCACGTCTCGGTGACCTGATCCGGAGCGATTCCGGCGAGCCCGGCCGCGGCGGCCTGAGCCTGGTCGAATCGTGGCCCGGGGGTGATCCAGTAGCTCTGCCGGGCGAAGGCGGAGGTCGGCGCCGGAACCCGGCGGATCGGTTCCCCCGGCCACAGCTCGGCCCAGTCGATCGCGACGCCGTCCACCCACAGCCGGGCGATCTTGTCGAGCTTGCCGGCCGCCACCACGGTGCGCAGGTACTGGCGTCCCTCGGGGCCGTCCAGCAGCAGCGCCGTGCCGGTCCCTTGCCCGTCGCCCGCGCTGACGCCGTCGGCGGTCACACCGGCCAGCCACTCCTCCAGGCGTTTCACCAGCCCGGCGAGGTCGTCCGCGACCACGGCGAGCCGCTCGGTGAAGACCTCCCGGCCGGTCTGCAGCGTGTAGGCCAGGGCGGCCGGGTCCACCTCGTCGGTGTCCCGCGCCCAGCGGACCAGGTTCTCGGCGTTGCCACGCAGCCGTTCGGCGTCGCGGGCGGACAGCACGAACAGGTACGGCCCGGTACGACCGGCGCTCGGCCGGGTGCGGAACTCCTCCAGCACAAGGTGCGCGTTGACACCGCCGAGACCGAACGAGCTCAGCCCGGCGCGCAGGGGCGCCTCGGTGCCGTCCGGGCCGGTGACGCGCCGCCACGGCTCACGGTCGCGCAGCACGTGCAGCGGGCTGCCGTCGAGACGCAGGTACGGGTTGAGCGTCTCCAGGTGGGGATTGCCGGGCAGCTCGTGGTGCCGCATGGCGAGCAGCACCTTGATCAGCCCGGTCACGCCGGCGGCCGCCTCCAGGTGGCCGGTGTTGCTCTTCACCGCGCCGAGCGCGACCCGGTGCCCGGTGCCGTCGGTGCCGTGATCGGCGTACAGCCGCCGGAAGGCGGTCTTGAGGCCTTCGATCTCGACCGGATCGCCCAACTCGGTGCCGGTCCCGTGGGTCTCCACGTAGGTCACCGTGCGCGGGTCGGTCCCGGCGCGGTGGTGCGCCGCCACGATGCAGGCGGCCTGGGCGGCCGGGTTCGGCGCGGTGAGCGAGTTGCTGCGCCCACCGTGGTTGATCGCGCTGCCGCGCAGCACGCCGTGGATGACGTCTCCGTCCGCGAGGGCCGCGCTGAGCCGCTTGAGCACCACGACACCCACTCCCTCGGCGCGGGCGATGCCGTTGGCGCGGGCGTCGAAGGCGCGGCAGCGGCCGTCCGGGCTGAGCATGTCGGCCTGGCTCATGTCGACGAACAGCGTCGGCGACGCGATCACGTTGACGCCGCCGGCCAGCGCGACCGTGCACTCCCCCCGCTGGATCGCCTCCGCCGCGTGGTGCACGGCGACCAGCGACGACGAGCAGGCGGTGTCGATCGTCTCGGACGGGCCGTGGAGGTCCAGCAGGTACGACACCCGGTTGGACAGGATGGCGTGCGCCCGGCCGACGGTGTTGTACCCGTCGAGCGGCACCCCCAGCGCGTGCTGGAGCTCGAAGTAGTCGTAGGTGCTGCTGCCGACGAAGACGCCGGTGTCGGTGCCGGCCAGGTCGGAGGGCCGGATACCGGCGTCCTCGATGGCCGTCCAGGTCGCTTCGAGCACCAGCCGGTGTTGCGGGTCCATCGCGACCGCCTCGGTGGGCGAGATGCCGAAGAAGTCCGCGTCGAACAGGTCCACTCGGCGCAAGAACCCGCCCCAGCGGGCGGTGGTGCGGAATTCCCCCGGCTCGGGGTCGCCGTGGATGCGCCGCCAGTCCCAGCGGTCCGCGGGGATCTCGGTGACCAGGTCGTCGCCGGCGGCCAGGTGGGCCCAGAACTCGTCCAGGTCGTCCGAGCCGGGCAGCAGACCGGCCATGCCGACGATGGCGACGCCGTCCGCACCGGCGGGCTCCGCCACCCCGGCGGCTCCGGTGTCCGCGACCGGCCCGGAAGACGGGACGGGCCGGGAGGCAGGGAGAAGCCCGGAAGACGGGACGGGCGCGGAAGACGGGAGGAGCCCGGAAGAAGAAGAGACGGCCCCGGGTGGCACAGCCGAAGCCGGAGCGGCGGCCGGAGTGGTGGGTGCCGCAGGAAGGTAGTGGCGGGCCAGCTCTTCCCCGTACTCCTCGATGATCTTCGCCACCAGCTCGCCTGCGGTGGCCACCCCGAAGAACGCCGCCGGGGTCGCGTCCAGGTCCCAGCGCACGTTCACCTGGTGGCTGAGCTTGGTGTACATGATGGAGTCGAAGCCGAACCGGCTGAGCTGGTCGTTCTCGGTCAGCTCGGCAGCGCTCAGCCCGGCCACGCCGCACACCAGAGCCAGCAGGTCGGCGGCCACCGCCGTACGCCACGGTTCGGCGCCCGGCGAAACGGGCTGCGGAACGGCCGACGTAACTGCCGGCGGAGCCGGCTCCGGGTCGGGCGTCCGCACGCCGATTCCGGCCAGCGCCTTCTCGGTACCCGACACGACCACCACCTGAACCTCCTGTCGGCCGAGCACGCCGGCCAGTGCCTCGATGCCCGTGCGGGGCGGGAGCGGATGAAGACCGGCTGCGGCCAGGCGGTCCCGGTGGCGCTCGGTGAGCGCCGAGCCCGACCACGGCCCCCAGTTCAGGACGCGGACGGGGAACGGCAGCCGGGCGGCGAGTGTCTGCCCGATCGCGTCCTGGGCCGTGCAGGCGGCGGCGTACGCGGCCTGGCCCGGATTGCCCAGGAACGACTGCAGCGAGGAAAAGATCGCGTAGAAGTCCAGGTCGCGGCCGTCGATCGCCTCGGCGACCGCCAGCGTGGTGCGGGTCTTGGCGTTCAGCCCCTCGGCGAACCAGTCCTCGTCCAGCGCCGCCAGTGACCGGTCCCGCGCCACCGTTGCCGCGTTCACCACGCCGTGGATCACGCCGACCCGGTCGAACACCGCCCGCATCCGTTCCGCGTCGCGAGCGTCCGCCTGGTGGAACTCCACGGACGTGCCGGTCGGGTCGAACGCGGCGATCCGGGCGGCCCGGGCGCCCTCCGGGCGGGTCCGGCCGATCAGCATCACCCTCGCGCGGTGTTCCCGGACCAGGTGCTCGGCCAGGTCCAGGCCGACGTCCCCGGCGCCGCCGACCAGCGCGTAAGTCCCGCCGTCGCGGAACACCGGCCGGGCGCCGGTGTCGTCGAGCGGCCGGAGCACCCGCTGGTACCAGCGACCCGAGCGCAGCGCGTAGTCGCCCGGCGTGGCGGCGGCGACGGTTGTGGCGTCGCCGGGGCCGACGTCGATCGCGCTGATCCGCCACCTCTCGCACTCCCGGCGGGCCGACTTCACCAGTCCGTGCGCGGCCGCCGCGACCGGGTCGGTGATCGGCCCGTCCACCGCCGCGGCGGCGCGGGTGACCACGGTCAGCGTGAGCTCGCCCGCGCCGGCCGGCCGGGTCTGCAGATGCCGGATCACCCGGAACAGCTCCCGGACCGCGGGCTCGCCGCCGGTGACGACCGCGTGCACGACGGCGGGCGTGGGCAGCGACTCCAGCGATGTGGAGGTGACCCGGTGCACGTCGCTCGCCGGGTAGTCGTCGCCGCCGAGCAGCCAGACCGGTCCGTCGGCCGGCGGGCGGGTGCCCACGTCCGCGATGCGCTGCCAGCGCGGCGCGTAGGCGCCCACGGGCTCGCCGGGTGCGCCAGGCTCCTCCGGCCGCGCGCCGATCCAGCACCGGCGTCGCTCGAACGGGTAGGTGGGCAGCGGGATCAGCGTGCCGCCGGTGTCCGGCCAGACGGCCTCGGCTCCGGCCACCCACCGGTCGGCCGGTGTGACGCCATCGGGGCGGGCCAGCGCGGGGTGGCCGGTGCCGTCGATCGCCGCACCGAGGGCGGCGACGAGCGTCAGCCGGTCGGCGGCGGTCACCGCCAGCCGCTCGGTCATCGCGTCCCGGCCATGCTGCAACGTGTGGGCTACGTCCACCAGTTCGACGTCCGAGTCCAGGGCGGCGCGCAGCGCGGTCGCGTAGCGGCGCAAAGCCTCGGGGGTCCGGGCCGAGAGCGGGAACACCAGCGGACCGGCCGGCGCCGCCGGGACCGCCGGATCGGCCGGCTCCTCCACCACGACGTGGGCGTTCACCCCGCCGTAGCCGAAGGAGCTGACCCCGGCGCGGCGCCTGCCACCACCCGGCGGGCGGTGCCAGGGTGTCGCCTGCCGGATCAGATGGAACGGGCTGCCCTCGAGCCGCAGGTGCGGGTTCGGCTCCCCGAGCCCGGCCACCGGCGGCAGGATGCCGTGGCGCATCGCCAGCAGGACCTTGAGCAGCCCGGCGATGCCCGCGGCGGACTCCAGGTGCCCGATGTTCGCCTTGACCGCGCCCAGCCCGCAGAACGGCTCGCCGGGCAGCCCGCCGTGACGGCGCGCCAGCTCGTCGAAGGCCAGCCGCAACCCGTTGATCTCGACCGGGTCGCCCAGCTCGGTGCCCGTGCCGTGGGTCTCCAGGTATCCCACGGTGGCCGGGTCGACGCCGGCCGCCGTGTAGGCGCGCACGATCATCGCGGCCTGCCCGGCGGGGTTGGGCGCGGTCAGCGACCGGGCCCGGCCGCCGTGGTTGACCGCGGAGCCGCGCAGCAGCCCCCGAACCCGGTGCCGACCCGCCGCGCCGGCCCGGGTCAGTACGACCAGGCCCAGTCCTTCTCCCCGGACGAATCCGTCCGCGCGGGCGTCGAACGCCTGGCACCGCCCGGACGGGCTGAGCATGCCGGTGCGGCTGAGCAGCAGGTGGTTGTGCGGCGACAGGATCAGGTTGATGCCTCCGGCGACCGCGACGTCGCACTCCCCGGAGCGGATCGCGGCGGCGGCGCGGTGGATCGCGACCAGGGAGCTGGAGCAGCCGGTGTTGACCGGCTCGCTCGGCCCGCGCAGATCCAGCAGGTAGGACACCCGGTTGACCAGGATGGAGTGCGCGGTCGCGGTGGCCGCGTGCGCATCGACGGGCACGTCCGAGCGGCGCCGGATCTCGTCGTAGTCGCTGGACCCCGCGCCGACGAACAGCCCGACCGGCCGGCCGGCGAGCGTGCCGGGCGGCAGGCCGGCGTCCTCCAGCGCGGTCCACACGCCCTCCAGCAGCAGCCGCTGCTGGGGGTCCATGCCGGCGGCTTCCTGCGGCGAGATCCCGAAGAACAGCGGATCGAACATGTCGGCGTCGCTGATGAAGCCGCCGCGCCGGGCGGGTACGTCGGGGGGCAGGGATCGCCAGTCCCACCGGTCCGCGGGCACGTCGGTGACCAGGTCGTCCCCGGCGACCAGATGGTTCCAGAAGTCGTCCAGGTCGCGGCTGCCGGGCAGCCGCGCGGCCATCCCGATCACCGCGATCAGGTCGTCGGTTCCGGTCCGCGGCGCGGGGCGCAGCGGCGCCTCGGCTTCCGTCGTCTCCGGTACGACCTGCGCATACCGTTCCCGCAGGGTGGCGCCGTAGTCCCGGTCGAGCCGGGCGACCAGTGCGCGCAGGGTGGCGGTCTCGTAGAACAGGGTGGGCGTCACGTCGAAACCGAAGGTGTCGTTGAGCCGCCCGGCGAGCAGGCTGTAGCTGACCGAGTCGAACCCGTAGTCGCCGATCTCGGTGTCCAGGTCGAGATCCTCGACGGGGATGCCGGAGGCCTCCGAGGTCAGTGCCAGCAGCTCGGCGGTGAACGAGGCGCCGTCGTGTGCCAGGGCCTGCTGCGCCGTGACCCGCCCGGGTGCCGGCGCCGGTGCCGGTTCGGTGGCTCGTGCCGCGGCGGCGGCCACGACGACGTGCTGGAAGTTGCGGCTGGTCTCGCCGTCCGTGGGCAGGGCCCGGAACCCGTCGTAGCCGGCGCCGGTCAGCACCGCGTTCCAGCCGGCCACGTCCAGCAGCGGTGATCCGGGCAGCCGCAGGTGTGTGTCGGTGTGTGCCCACCAGCCGTCGAACAGTCCGTACGTGACGGTGGCAGCCAGGGTGACCGTGGTCAGCTCGTTGAGCAGCAGTTGCCCGCCGGTGCGCAGCACGGTGCGCAGGTGCCGCACGGCGCGGCTCACGTCCGAGGTGGCGTGCAGGACGTTCGCGCCGACAGCGAGGTCGAAGGCGTCCGCGGGGAAGCCCTGGGTGACCGGGTCGGTGTCGAGGTCCAGGCGCTTGAACCGCACGAAGGGGTACCGCGCGCCGAACTCTCGGCGGCCGTGGGCCAGGAACGCCGCCGACAGGTCGGTGTACCAGTACTCCAGGTGCTCGCCGTGGGGAGCCAGGGCGCGCAGCAGACCGGCGGTGGTGCCGCCGGTGCCCGAGCCGACCTCGACGATCCGGATCCGCTCGCCGGGGCGCAGCTGCTCCCGGCGGCGGCCGACGTGCTCCAGCAGCCTCGCGGTGAGCACGTCGTTGTACAGGTCGCTGATCGGGTTGTCCCGGTAGATCCGCTCCATCGCGGAGGTGCCCGAGGCGGGGAACAGCAGGTCGGTGGCGAGCAACTCGCCGCGGAGCAGCATCGGGTAGCGGTCGAGGCAGCGGCGCAGCAGCTCGACGAAGACCGCGGACGCCGGATTGGCCGCGGCCAGTTCGCCGAGGCGCTCGGCGTGCCCACCGGCGAGGGCCTCGGTCAGCGCGCCCCGATCCGGCCGGAACCGGTTCTGGTGGACGGTGAGCACGCCGTCGTCGGCGAGCATGGTCAGCAGGGTGTGCAGCAGGCGGTCGTAGCGGGGGGTGACACCCACCCGGCGGGCGACCTCAGCCGCGTCCGGGTCGGGTCCGTCCCAGGCGCCCATCTCGTGCAGCACGGCCAGCAGTGCACCGCGGGCGAGGGCGGTCATTTTCTCGTCGACGGCGTGGAAGTCGTCGACGACCCGCAGGTCGGCGCTGGTCAACAGCCCGTCGGCAGGTGTCACGGCCGGTGTCGTCCCTTCGCTGGGGGTCATCCGCTCCCGCAGTGCGGCGGTGCCGGGCACCACCAGGAGCTGCGGAGCCGGCCGGCGCAGCGCCTCGGCCAGCGCGGTGAAGCCGGTGTCGGGGGTGATGGAGTGGAATCCGGCGGCGGTCAGTTCGGCGCGGTGCTTCTCGGTGGCGACTGAGCCGACCGTGCCCCAGAAGCCCCAGTCGACGGTCCGGACCGGGTACGGCAGGCGTTCGTCGAGGGTGTGCGCGTAGGCGTCCAGGAAGGTTGATCCGGCCGCGTAGTTGCCCAGGCCGGGCTCGCCGAGGAAGGACTGGGCGGAGGAGAAGAAGAGCAGGAAGTCGAGTTCCGATGCGCCGATCGTGTCCACCAGAGCGGCGGCGACACCGGACTTGGCCGCCAGGCTCTCGGTGAGGTCGTCGTCGGAGAGGTCGCGGACCAGACGGGAGCGCTGCGCCATCGCCGCATGCATGATCCCGTGCACCTGGCCAGCCTGCTGCAGTACCGCGGCGAGCTGCCCGGCGTCGGAGGCGTCGGCGCGGAGGTAGCGGATCCGGTGCTCGGCCGCGAGGTCAGGACGCTCCCGGCGGCCGACCAGCACCACCTCCGCGTCCCACTCCACGACCAGCTTGCGGGCCAGGGCCAGGCCGATACCGCCGCCGCCACCGACGATCAGGTAGCGGCCGCCTTGGCGCAGCAGCTCGGGGCCGTGCGGGGCGGGGGCCTCGCCCAGCACCTGCCGGTGCGCGGTCGTCCCGGTGTAGGCGATCCGGGTTCCGCGCCGCGCCGGGGCCGGCAGGTCCGCGGTCAGGTGGGCCGGGTCGAGGTCGACGACGGCGACGGACCACCTGCGGTGTTCGTTCTCCAGGACCCGGGCGAAGCCGTGGACCCCGGCCGCGTACGGGTCGGTGAGCCGCCGTCCGGGCGGGGCGGCCGCCCCTGCGGTGACCACGATCCAGTCGATCTCGGGCAGCCGGGCCCAGCGGCGGGCGTACGCGGCCAGCGCCCGGACGCCGGCCGCTTCCCCGCCGGCGACCCGCGCGGCTTCGGATCCGGCCGTGAGCGCCGGGCCGGTGAGCAGGTAGACCACCCGCGGGTCCGCGGTCACCGGGCCGCCGATCTCGACGAGCTGCGCGCCGGGATGCCGGGCGGCCAGTTCGGCGGCCAGTCTCGTCCGTTCCGGTGCGTAGAGCACCACGACCGGGCCGTCCGGCGTCACCGGCTCGGGGGCGGGACAGGGCTCCCACCGCGGAACGTCGGCGCCCAGCGACACCGGCTCCGGGTGCGGCGCCGCCGCGCCGGGCGCATCAGCGGTGCCCTGGCCGGTGGCGCCGGTTCCGTCAGTGCCCGTCCCGACCCAGCAGCGCACCCGCTCGAACGGGTAGCCGGGCAGGGAGATCTTGCGGGCCCGCCGCTCGCGGTGCAGCACGCCCCAGTCCGGGGCGGCGCCCTTCACCCAGGCCGCGGCCAGCGTGTCCGGGTCGGCCGACGCGGGCGTGTCGACCGGCTCCGTGGCGCGTCCCCGGTGGACGCGCGACTCGTCACCGTTCAGGAAGCCCCGCAGCGCCGCGCGGAGTTCCTCGACGTCGGCGGCCACCACGGCCAGCCGCTCGGTCATCGCGTCGCGCCCGACCTGCGTGGTGTGGGCGATGTCCGCCAGCGAGACGCCGCCGCCCAGTGCCGCGGCCAGGGCGGACAGGCTCGACTGGGCGTCCACCCGGGGCGGCTGTCCTTCGCTTCGGGCGGCCACGGCCTGCATCAGCCGGCGCAGATCGTCCGCGTCCAGGCCCAGCTCCTCGAAGGAGGCGTCCCGGTCGGCGCCGGCGAGCCCGGCCGCGTCGGCCAGGTCCGCCAGCTGGTCCCCGGCGGGCAGCTCGGCGTAGCGCTCGGCGAGCAGGCGCAGGGCCCGCGGGGTGCGCGCGGACAGCAGCACCACCTGCGGGCCGTCTCCGGTGCCCGGTGCCGGTGTCGGGTACTCCTCGACGACGAGGTGGGCGTTGCTGCCCCCGGCGCCGAACGCGCTGATGCCGGCGCGCCGGGGCACGTCGCCGGTGGTGTGCCACGGGCCGACGTCCTGCTGGACGCTGAGCGGGGAGTGCTCCCAGTCGATCGCCTCGTTCGCCGGTCGCGCGTGCAGCGAGGGCACCAGGGTGCGGTGCCTCAGTTGCAGCAGCACCTTGGTCAGCCCGGCGATGCCGGCCGCGGACTCCAGGTGCCCGATGCCAGACTTCACCGAGCCGAGCTGAGTGCCGCCGGTTCCGAAGACCTGGCTGAGCGCGGAGATCTCCACCGGATCACCGAGGGCGGTGCCGGTGCCGTGCGCCTCCAGGTAGCTCACCGTGGCCGGGTCCACGCCGGCGCGGTGCAGCGCCTGCCGGATCACGTCCGCCTGCGCCGTCGGGTTCGGGACGTAGAAGCCGCTGGCGCGCCCGCCGTGGTTGACCGCGCTGCCTTTGATCACCGCGAGCACGCGGTCGCCGTCCGCCACGGCGGCTGCCAGGGGTTTGAGGACGACGACACCGACGCCCTCACCGGGAACGTACCCGTCGCCGCCGGCGCCGAAGGCCCGGCACCGCCCGTCCGTCGAGACGAACCCGACCTGGCTCAGGTGCAGATATTTGTACGGGTGGACGATCAGGTTCACGCCGCCGGCCAGCGCCAGTTCGCTCTCTCCGGAGCGCAGGCTCTCGCAGGCCAGGTGCAGCGCTGTCAGCGACGACGAGCACATGGTGTCCAGCGCGAGGCTGGGACCGCGCGCGTCGAGGAAGTAGGAGACCCGGTTCGCGACCGCCGAGGTGAACGACGTCGGCAGCACCGGCAGCCGGTCCTCGGCGCCGAGGCCGAGCATCTGGTACTGGGTGAACATGACGCCGGCGAACACGCCCACGGGCCGGCCGGCGACCGCGGCGCGGGGGATGCTGGCGTCCTCCAACGCGTGCCACGCGGTCTGGAGGAATAACCGTTCCTGCGGGTCCATGCCCTCGGCCTCGCGCGGGGTGATCCGGAAGAACGCGGGGTCGAACTCGTCGATCCCTTCCAGGAAGGCGCCCCATTTGCTGTACGAGCGCCCGGCGGCCCGCTCCGATTCGAAGAAGCCGGCCAGCCGCCAGCGCTGTTCCGGGATCTCGGTGACGCAGTCGCGTCCGTCGAGCAGGTTCGCCCAGAACCGGTCCAGGTCGGGAGCCATCGGATAGCGGCCCGCCACGCCGATCACGGCGATGTCCCGGCCGGACGGCTGCGGATCGCCCGCGGTTGCCGCGAGGCGTTCCCGAACGGTCGTCGCGGAGGCGTCGCGAATTGCGGCCACGGATGGTTCTGGGATCGTGGCCACGGAACTGGTCTCCGGCTCGCGCAGCTCCAGAGCCCGGCGGGCGTGGTCGGGTCGTCCGTGCAGTACGACGACCTCGCTGCCCCGGTGGTCCCGGATCGCGTCGAGGATCGCAAGGCCCTCGTCGGTGGGCAGCGGTACCTGGCCCTGCCGCCGGAACACCGCCTCGGTCGCCGCGTCGGTGCGCATGCCCCCGTCCGCCCACAGCGGCCAGGCGACCGAGGTGAATCCGTACTCACGTGCGCAGGCGTCGACGAAGGCGTTCGCCGCGGCGTAGTCCGCCTGCCCGACGTTGCCCGCGACACCGGTCACCGACGAGAAGGCGACGAAGAAGTCCAGGCCGAGATGGCGGGTCGCGTCGTGCAGCAGCAAGGTGCCGCGCACCTTGGGCGCCAGCACCGCCGACAGGTCGTCCGGTGACTTCCCGGCCAGCAGGCCGTCCCTGAGGACCCCGGCGGCGTGCACCACCCCGTCGAGGCGGCCGTGCCGGGCGACGATCCCGTCGACCAGGGCCCGCACGTCGGCGGCCACGGTGACGTCGGCGCGTACGAACTCGGCGTTCGGCACCTCCCTCGGCGGGGTGCGCCCGGCGAGTACCACCGTGGCGCCCTGTGCGGTGAAGGACGCGGCGAGCGCCCGGCCCAGGCCGCCCGCGCCACCGGTGATCAGGTAGACACCACCGGGCCGGAGCGGCCGCGTGCCGCCGGGCGCCGCGTCGCGGTAGCGACGCACGAGCCGGCCGCCGTCGTGCCGGACCCAGGTCTCGCCGTGGCCGGACAGTTCGGCGAGAACGGCCCGGGGATCGGGGTCGCCGGCGCATTCCACCGCGGTCACGGCCAGGCGCGGCTGCTCCAGACGGATGGTGCGGGCCATTCCGGCCACCGCCGCGGCGACCAGCGGCTGGGCGACGTGCACCACCGGCACCGGGGCGTCCAGCAGCACCTGGGCGAGCGCCAGCATCTCCCGGCAGGCGGTCTCCACCCCCTCCGGCAGGTCGTCGCCGGCCCGCGGGCCGAGGTGCACGACCGAGTCCGGGGCGCCGGGCAGGTCGGCCAGCAGGGCTCGCAGGTCGTCCGGCGCGCCGGGGCGCAGCTCGTACTCTCGCTCCCCCAGCCGCCGGAAAGCCGGGCCGCGCCGGGCGGTGATCTGATCCGGCCGCAGCCGGGCGTCGCCGATGACCAGCAGGGACCCGGTCGACGGCGGGTCCGGCCAGGCCGCCGACTGCCATGTGCCGGTCAGGCAGGCGGTGGTCGCCGGGGTGTTGTCGGGCGGCCGTGCCTCGGTGCGCGGCCGGTCCGGGATCAGGCCGGCCAGGTGGTCCGTGACCGCGTCGACGGTGGGGTACTCGAACAGCAGCGTCGGGTAGAGCGTGATGTTCCACCGCTCCTCGAAGGAGCGCACCAGGGCGAGCAGGTCCGTCGACTCCAGACCGAGGTCGTAGAAGCCGCGGTCACCCTCCACCTCCAGCAGGTCCGGGTCGGCCGCGACCTGCCGGACCAGCTCGACGATCTCGGCGCGCAGCGAGGCGCCCGCCGCGGGCGTGGGAGCGGCCGCGGGCGCGGGTGCCGCGGTCGCCGAGGCGGTGAGCCGGGTGATCGCCTCGGTGGAGCGGACCCGCTTGAGGACCAGGCCGGTGAATCGGGCGGCCGGGGCGCCCGAGGCGTCGTACAGGTCGATGTCGGCCTTGACGATGTCGGCGGCCGGGCCCGCCGAAGTGAGCCGCATCTCCACCGTGCAGGTGTCGCCGAGCGGCCGCACCGCGCGGAACTCTCCGATGTGCAGGGGAATCAGCGGCCGCTCGTCGGCTCCGGCCCCGGCGAACGCCAGCGCGTACGCCTGCATGGTCGACCCGTCGAGCAGGGCCGGGTGCAGCATGAAGTCGTCCGCCGTGGCCCGCGCCTCGGCGCCGAGCGCGAGCTGCGCCCGTACCGCGCCGGTCTCGACCCGCATCGTGCCGTGACAGCGCATGAAGTCACGGTGTTCGATCCCGACCGACCTGCCGATCGTGTAGACCTCGCCGATGTCGCGCGGCGGTGCGGCTCCCGCCGGACTCGGCGCTCCGGTCAGGGCCGGCAGGCCGACGCGGAGGATGGCCCGTAAGTGCGTGGTCTGCCCGTCGTCGGCCGGAGCGCCGTCGTGAACGCGCCGGCTGGTCGCCGTGACACGTGTTACGTCGCCGTCCGGTTCGAGCAGGACCGTGACCTCCCGGTCGAAGTCCTCGGTGGTGGTGAGCGGCTCGACGAAGAGAACGTCGCTGAGCCCGGCGCCGCCCGGCTCGATACCGCGCTCGCCGAGCAGGCGGTACACGATGTCGAGGAAGGTCACCCCGGGCAGCGTGCGCACCCCGTGCACGCGGTGATCGTCGACGATCGGGTTGTCCCCGGTCAGCCGAAGAAGGCAGCGAACAGCCAGACGGTCCACGTGTTCTCTCCCCGTGGTCGCAGCTCAGCGGTGGGAACGGTCGAGCGCGGGGGCCGCGACCGGCGTGACGGTGAGATCGAGGCGCGCCGACCGGACCGGTCTCGCGGCGGGGCGGACGGGACTCGTACGGATCTCGGCACGGCGAGGCCAGTACCGGCGACGCCGGTACCCCGGTGGCGGGAGCGGAGCCCGGCCGGTCCCCTCGGGCGCGCCGGGGCCGAGTACGACGTGGGCGTTGGTGCCGCCGAATCCGAAGGCGCTGACCGCGACGCGGCTGCCGGCGGGCAGTTCGGTCGTGGTGCGCGCGGGGAAGAACGGTGACTCGGCGAACGCGAACCGCGGATTGGGCCGCTCGCAGTGCAGGGTCGGGACGATCAGCCCGTGCCGGAGCGTCTGCACGGCCTTGATGAATCCGGCGATCCCGGCCGCGCTGAGTAGGTGGCCCATCGAGCTCTTGACGCTGCCGATCCCGCAGTACTCCCGGTCGCCGGTGTGCTGCCGGTAGACGGCGGTCAGCGCCTGCAACTCGATCGGGTCGCCGATCATCGTGCCGGTGCCGTGCGCCTCGACATATCCGATGGTGCGCGCGTCGATGCCGCCGCGGGCGAGCACATCGGTGATCAGCGCCCGCTGGGCGTGCCCGTTCGGGGTGGTGTGGCCCATCGTGCGGCCGTCGTTGTTGACACCGGACGCTTCGATGACCGCGAGGATGCGGTCGCCGTCGCGTTCGGCGTCGTCGAGACGCTTCAGCATCACCAGCCCGGCGCCCTCTCCCGGGACGAAGCCGTCGGCGGACTCGTCGAAGGTGCGGCAGCGTCCGGTGGGTGACAGCGCCTTGCCGGCGCTGAGCATCAGATACGGCTCCTCGTCCAGGAGCAGGTCCACGCCGCCGGCCAGCGCCATCTCGGACTCGCCCAGCATCAGGCTCTGCGCCGCCAGGTGCACGCTGACCAGCGCCGACGAGCACGCGCTGTCGACCACGAGGTTCGGCCCGGCGAGGTCGAGGAAGTGCGACACGTGCGCCGCGATGTAGTTCTGGTTGATCCCGACGATGGACTCGCGGGTCAGCGGCCGCAGGTATTCGCGGTGGTTGCCGGTCCGGCCGCCGACGAAGACGCCGACCCGGCGGCCGCGCAACTCCTCGTCGGTGTACCCGGCGTCGTGGACGCATTCGACGGCGACCTCCAGCGTCTTGCGCACCAGGGGGTCGAGCTGCCGTGCCGTCTCGTCGTCGAAGCCGAAGTAGCCCGGGTCGAACAGGGCGGCGTCGTCGAGGAAGCCGCCCCACCGGCTCTGGCTGAACCCGGGGCCGCCGTCCGGCCGGTAGAGCGCCGTGGTGTCCCACCGGTCCGCCGGCACGTCGCCGACCATGTCCCGCCCGGCGAGCAGTGCCTGCCACAGCTGTCCCGGGTCGGCGGCGCCGGGTAGCCGGCAGCCCATCCCGATGACCGCGATCCGCATCGGCACGCCGTCCGCGGCGGGCGTCCGCGCCGGCGCCGCGGACGCCACCGGGCCGGTGGCCGGGGCGCGCACTCCTCCGTCGGTGAGCGCGGCGGCGAGCCGGGCCAGTGTCGGATGCTCCTGGAGCAGGCTGGGATCCACAACGTCGCCGAGCGCCGCCTCGAGATCGCGGACCAGCTCTGCCATCAGCAACGAGTCCACGCCGAGGTCGACGAGGTTGGTGTCGGGCCGCAGCAGGGACCGATCGGTGCGAGTGGTCCGAGCCACCACGTCGGCCAGCCAGTCGATGGTGTCCGGCTCCGGCCCGTCCGCCGGAGCGGTGACCGGCGCCGGGGCCGCCTCGGGGGCACGCCGGGGCGCCCGGAACAGGTCGTCGGCCGGCGCCGTCGTCCGGCGAGTCAGGCAGGGAAGCAGAACCGGCTCGCCCGGCACCCGCAGCGCCAGGTCGAGCAGTCGCAGCGCGTCGGTCTCCGCCAGGTCGGGGATGCCCAGCTCGGTCCCGGCGCTGGTACGCCGCTCGCCCATCCCGACGTCCCGCCAGAGCGGCCACCGCAGCGACCGGACCACGCACCCGGGCTCTTCCGCGTGCGCCTCGGCGAAGTCGTCGAGGACGTTGTTGGCCGCGGCGTAGTCCAGATAGCCCCCGGCCAGCCGCGGCGACCCGGCCGCGATCGAGGAGAACAACACCATGAGCCGCGGCAAACGGCTGCCGAACGCCGCCCACAGTGTCTCGACGGCGAGTTTGGGCCGCAGCACGTCACCGATCTCGCTGGCCGTCTTGGCCAGGAATGACCGGGGCTGGTGCATGACCCCCGCGCAGTGGAAGACCGCCGCGATCCCGCCGGCGCGGCTTCGATGTCGGTTGATCAGTCGGCGCAGCGTGCCCACGTCGTTCAGCGCATGTGTGTGGACGGAAAGCTTCACGTCCCGGTCGGCGAGGGCCAGCAGAGCGGTGAGGCGCGCGCGCAGCAGCGGGTCGGTCGACGGCTCGGCGACCAGGGACGCCCAACGGTTGCGGGCGGGCAGCGCGGAGCGGCCGATCAGGACGAGGTGCCGCGCACCCCGGTCGACCAGGTGCTCGGCGAGGCGCAGGCCGATTCCGCCGACGCCCCCGGTGATCAGAACGGCGCCCCGGTCCAGACCGGTCAGCGGGTCGAAGTCGCCGGGCTGGGCGGACCCGACCACGCGGCGCCGCCGCCGGGAGCCGGCGTACCCGATCTCGGTCTCCTGGTCGTCGGCCGTGCTCTCGGCCGCGACCGCGGCGGCCAGGTCCGCAAAGTCACCGTCGACCCGGACGGTGCGGGAGACCACCGTGGGCAGTTCTCCGGAGACGGCGCGGTAGAAGCCAGCCAGCGCCGAGCGGCGGGCGCCGCTGACGTGCAGGCAGCGCAGGCCGGTACGCGGATGCCGGCCGAGCACTTCGCGCAGCACCTCGATCCGCTCGGTGACCAGCGCGCCCGGTTCGCTCCAGTCGACCAGATCGGCGACGCCGACCAGGCCCGGCACGGCGGGCAGCGGATCGCCGGGGCGATGCGCGAGGGCGTCGTCGCCGAACAGCGTCGGCGCCAGGTTCGGGTCCGTCGTGAGGACCAGGAAGCGGCCGCGCTGAGCCGGCGCGGGTGGCGGCGCGTCCTGCCAGGCCGCGGTGAGGAACTGAGGGGCGGCAGTGGGCGCCGCCCAGTGCTGGTCCCGGCGGAACGGGTAGGTCGGCAGCGACACAATGGGGGCGGCTGGCACCGGGCCCTCGATCCCGGCGTCGCCGGTGAGCGGCTCGGCGTCGACGGCGGCGGCCAGCGCGTCCGCGAGCTCGCCGAGGTCGGCCGCCGTGACGGTGACGCGGCAGGCCAGCGTGGCCCGGCCGGTGCTCATCGTCCGAGCGATCGAGGCGAGCGGGGGCGCTTGCGGTGACCGCACCACGTTCAGCAGCGCGACGAGCGCGTCCCGCAGGGCCTGCGGGGTGCGGGCCGACACCGGCACCGCCACCCGGCCGGCCGGCAGCGCCTCGGCGGCGGGCGGTGCCTCCTCCAGGACCGCGTGCGCGTTCGTGCCGCCCATGCCGAACGAGCTGACCCCGGCCCGGCGGGGGCCGCCGCCGGGCGGCGGCTCCCATGCGGCCTGTTCCAGCTGGAGCCGCAACGGCGACCCGGACAGGTTGATCATGCGGTTCGTCCGGCGCACGTTGCGGGTGGCCGGCAGGGTCCGGTGGCGCATCGCGAGAATGACTTTCATCATTCCGGCGATACCGGCGGCGGCCTCCAGATGACCGATGTTGGTCTTGATGGATCCGATGCCGCAGTGCGGCGCGTCCGGCATCGGGTGCTGACTGCGGGCGTACAGCCGGCGGAACGCCACCACCATGGCCGACACCTCGATCGGGTCGCCCAGCCGGGTACCGGTGCCGTGCGCCTCGATGTAGCCGATGGTGGTGGGGTCGACGCCCGCCGTGGTGTATGCGCTGACCAACAGGTCGGCCTGGGCCTCCGGGTTGGGCGCGGTGAACGACTGCGCCTGCCCGCCGTGGTTGACCGCCACCTCGCGGATCACCGCGTGCACCCGATCGCCGTCGGCGAGCGCCCGGTCGAGGGGTTTGAGCAGCAACGCGCACGCCCCCTCGCCGCGGACGTAGCCGTCGGCGCCGTCGTCGAACGTGTGGCAGCGTCCGCGTGGGCTCAGCACACCTGCCCGCTGGTACGCCGCGTGCTGTCCCGGGTCGCACAGCACGTTCACGCCGCCCGCGATGGCCTGGTCGCATTCGCCGGCCCGCAGCGCCGCGATGGCCTGGGCGACCGCGACCAGCGACGACGAGCAGAGGGTGTCCACGGTGACGCTCGGGCCGCGCAGGCCCAGGGCGTACGAGACCCGGTTGGCCACCAGCGACGGGGAGACCGCGACGCTCAAGTGCGGTTCGTCGCGACCGGCGTGCTCGGCCAGAACGGTGGCGTAGTCGGAGTGGCACACCCCGGTGTAGACGCCGGTCCGGCTGCCCGCCAGCGTGGTGGGATCCTGTCCGGCGTCCTCGGCCGTCGCCCACGCCACCTCGAGCATGAGTCGCTGCTGGGGATCCATCAGCGCAGCCTCGCGGGGACTGATGGCGAAGAATTCGTGGTCGAAGCGGCGGATGTCGTCGAGCAGCGCCGCCCGTCCCACCAGATCCGGGTGCGCGGCGGTGTCCCAGCGGTCGATCGGGATGTCGCCGACGGCGTCCTCGTCGCGACCGAGCAGGTCCCACAGCTCACCCACGTTGTCCGCCCCGGGGAAACGTCCGGCCATGCCGATCACCGCGATCGGCGCCGAGGCGTCCGGCTTCGGTGCGGCCGTGGCGGCGACCGGTTGGGGCTCGCGGTCTTCGCCGCGTATCACCCGTGCCATGGCGGCGGCGGTGAAGGCCTGGAACATGGCGCTGGGATCGATCTGCAGGCCGTGCTCGTCGTGGGCCAGCGCCACGACCTCGGCCAGCGCGACGCTGTCCAGGCCGTACCGCCGCAGGTCGTCGTCGGCGGTCAGGGAGCCGGCGGGCCGACCCAGCGCCTGTTCCAGCAGCGGCAGCAGCACCGCGTCCAGGTCGTCGGGCGTGGGCGCCGGGTCCGGCCGGGCCGTCGCGGCGCGGGTGGTGACGGTGTTACCCCAGAGGTCGCCGAACACGCTGGGCCCGCGCAGTGCTTTGACCGTCTCGATCCGGGCCAGCGGCCTGTTGTCGTCCTCGCGCAGCAGCGTCGAGGTCAGCACCGCCCGGTGGCCGTCCTCCAGGCGCAGGTCGTCGAGCCGGTATCGCACGGTGTCCTCGGCGCCGCAGTTCGCCAGATACACGATGTCGCGGCTGACGGTGGCGGCCGCGGTGGCCCACTCGCCGCCTGGCGCCAGCGAGTGCAGGTACCGACGCTCGCCGTGGTCGTTGATGTGCGGGTAAGAGGCGAAGTAGAGCAGGCCGAGGGCGTTGACGTCGACGACCGGGTTGAGTTCGTAACGCTCGGTGTGCAGCCCGGGACCGTCCAGGTGGCGCCCGCTCTGCGCCTGGAAGTCGTGCAGGAAGGCAAGCTGGTCGGCGTCCGGTTCACGGGCCGGCAGGCAGCCGGGGAGCTGTGGGACTCCGGGGACCAGCCAGTTGCGGTCCGAGCGGCGGACGAAGACGGTGAGCAGCCGGACGTCGACGTGTGCCGTACCGGTGGCGAACCGGATGTCGGACAGGAACCGCCGGTCGTCCAGTCTGGTCAGTTCACCGCTCATCTCGCCTTCGTCAAGCTCGGCGAAAGAGGCGAGCGAGGCGCTCGCAGTGTGCCGGACCCGGACGAAGGCCGGAAGTAACCGGGTGCCGTCGGCATCGGCGAGTTTGTTGACCGAGGTGCCGAAGTACTCACCGATCAACGACCAGTGCAGGTCGCCGGACTCGCGTAACAGCCAGTTCTCGGAGAGGCCACCGGTGGCGAGCGTCGGCAGGCCCAGAACGACATGCCGGGCGGTCACGAGGCAGAACCGGAGGGGTGGTGACCGGGGAGCTGTGCGTAGCCGTGCTGCCACCTGCCTGGCCCCCATATTCGGTGATATAACGGGCCAGAACCCACACTCATCTGCATCAGAAAACTCCCCTGTGTCATCCGCTGCATGCAGAACGTAGTCCAGTGGATCACTCCCGTCTACAGCGCCTTGCGGTTACTTTTCGCCTTACCGAGCGTGACCAACCGCCGATCAAGGAACGGGCAAGACGGTCATTCGTGCAGCACACACCGAAGAATGCCGGGGCCCCCACCACCCGCCTCGTGAGTCGAATTTGGAGGATGCAGTGGACAAGATTTGCGATATTCGTCACACTGAGCAAGCGGGTGGTCACCCGTGACCACCGGAGCCGACGACACCGGATTGCTGAACGCCCTCCTTCCATCCGGTGTCGCCGTTTCCGAGCTGTTCACCGACCCACTGCACATCGACCTGCACCCGCAGGAGGCTGCCGTCGTGGCCCGCGCAGTCGACAAGCGCCGCCGCGAGTTCGCCGCCGTCCGTCTCTGCGCACGCACCGCGCTGAGACGGATTGGAGTGCCCCCCGGACCGATCCTGCCGGGCCCCAAGGGTGCACCGCAGTGGCCGAACGGAGTGATCGGCAGCATGACGCACTGTGACGGCTACCGAGCGGCGGCGGTAGCTCATCGCGCCACATTCGCCTCGATCGGGATTGACGCCGAGCCGCACGCCGCTCTGCCCGACGGCGTGGAAAAGCTGACCGCGCTCCCCGAGGAGCGAATAGCCCTGACCCGGCTGGCCGTCACCCACCCTCGCATACACTGGGACCGGCTGCTGTTCAGCGCGAAAGAGAGCGTTTACAAAGCGTGGTTCCCATTGACCGGCCGCTGGCTGGACTTCACGGAATGCATCATCACGCCCGATCCGGAACGTCACACCTTCACGGCCGACCTGACCGTGCCCGGACCAATTGTCGCCGGAGACCGGATCAGCCGGTTCACCGGACGCTGGCACGCCGGGGGTGACGCTCGACACGTCGTCACCGCCGTCACCGTGCCGTGGCCCGCATGACGAACCCCACCAGCCACGCCGGAAAACCCCCGGCGTGATCACTCGCGGCCCTCAGTCGTGTCAGCCAGGGCGGGCATGTGCTCGGCCGGTTGATCCGCTCCAGCGGGTTCGTCGACTGGATCAGCCAAGGCGGTCAGGTCGTCCTTGGCTTCCAGCAGCATCTGTTTGCCCGTGGGAACTGGCTGCCGAGCATGTCGGTGACGGTATCGACCTGGGCCCTCACCACGCTCTGGCTGGGCTGGGCGAAGATCGTGCGGATCGTCGCGGCGACCATCTCGCCGGCGTCCTTCAGGACCACGCCGAGGACCTCCCGGCCGCCGTCCTCGGTGATGCCGGTCGCGATGGCCACGGCCCGGGAGGCGATCTGGTGGTGGCCCCAAGCCTTGCAGTAGGTGACGTCGAGGTAGATGTAGGGGAAGCGGGCGCGGTCCAGCAGCCTGGTGCGGAACGCGGTCAACGGCTCGTCCAGGGCAGCGCAGATCCGGGAGACCTCGCACTTGGACGTCCCCGTGTCCACCCCCAGGGCTTTGACCAGGTCGTTGACCGACCGAGTGGAGACACCCTCGATGTAAGAAGCTGTTGTCGTTCCGATCTTGAGGGGTGGGCGTCGAACGGGAGTCTCGATCGGGTGATCGCGACTGGCCGTGGGCATGAAGGCAGGGCCTCTTGGTAGCTCGGGGTTGCGAAGCCAACCGAGATCCAGGAGACCCTGTTGCCGCAGTTGTACGTGCTCACGCCGGTGGAGTTCAAGTCGGCTGCTCCGTCCTGTGATTGTGTCGCTCACCGGTTCGGGAATGCGGCCGATCACCCGGAACGTGTTCGGCGGTATCCCTCGGACATGGCGGACGCGGAGTGGGCTGTGGTCCGGCCGCTGCTGCCGGTGCCGGGCTGGATGCGGGGCCGGGGCGGACAGCCGGAGGCGTACTGCCACCGGGCGATACTGGACGCGATCCGCTATCTCGTGGACAACGGCGTCAAGTGGCGGGCGATGCCGGCCGACTTCCCGCCGTGGGACCGGGTCTACGCGTTCTTCCGCCGCTGGCGCGACCACGTGCTGGTCAGGGAGTTCCACGACCGGCTGCGCGACCGGGTCCGCCAGAAGGCGGGCAGGGATGTGGAGCCGACGGCCGGTGTGATCGACTCGCAGTCCATCAAGGCGGACGCCGTCGTCGGCGCCGACAGCCGTGGCTTCGACGGCGGCAAGCTGATCAACGGACGCAAGCGGCACGTCATGGTCGACACCCTCGGCCTGCTGCTGGGCGTCATGGTCACGAGCGCGGACATCGGAGACCGTGCCGCCGGGAAGGCGCTGCTCGCCCAGGTGGCCGACGCCCGCCACCGGCTGGAGCTGGTCTGGGCCGACGGCGGCTACACCGGCAGCCTCGTCGAGCACTGCCTGGCCGTGTTCGCCCTGGTCTTGGCGATCGTCAAACGCAGCGACGACATACGCGGTTTCGTGGTGCTGCCCAAGCGGTGGATCGTCGAGCGGCTCTTCGCCCATCTGATGCGAAGCCGTCGCCTGGTCCGCGACTACGAACGCCGCACGACCAGCGCCGAGGCGATGGTCTACTGGTCGATGACCATGATCATGACCCGCCGTCTGACCCGCTCACGTTCCGCGCAAGCGTGAACCGGCCCGGCTGACGCTCGGCCAGCCAGCCCCGCGCGACCAGGCGTTTCGCCTTCGACCTGAGCGCCTCCACCTTCGACGGCACCGCGTCCAGGCCGAACAAGACGGCCATTTCCTGGCAGGTAAGCGGCCCTTGACGGAGGCGATGCCGGTCCGCGAGGGCCTGCAGGATGCGCTGGTAGTCCATCGACAGCACGGTCGCGTCCAGCCCCTCGCGCCACACCGGCACCTGCGCCTTCGGCTTTGCTGCCGTCGACGCTGGCGATGCCTCCTCTGCCTGCCCTTGCGCCGGCATCACCCGTTCGGTCCGTGCGTGATCTGCGGTTTCGTCCACCGGACCCAGCACCTCGCCGACCCGCGAGCGGGCGATGACCCACTCCTTCCATTCCCGCTCGGCCACGGCCAGCTCGGCCTGGACGCGGTCGGCCTCCTCCCGCAGCTCGTCCACACGACGGCGAGCACCCAGCTCGCGCTGCTCGAGCAACCCCACGACCGACGGCATCCACGACCTCCCAGGAACGATGACACGACAGGCCACCCCTCCCACGGGAGCACCAAACCTATGCCTGACCAGCGAAAACACCGGTCTCAGGTTCGGTACGACAACACCTA